>NZ_FNZG01000002.1:256190-1002423 GCF_900109195.1 Pseudooceanicola nitratireducens
CCGCTGCCGCTGCCGCTGCCGCTGCCGCTGCCGCTGCCGCTGCCGCTGCCGCTGCCGCTGAGCATTGTGGGTGGCGGGTGAACCGCCGATTGCCTTGTCAGGTCAGGTCCGATCTGATCAGGGCGGGGTCAGGCGCGGACGGGGCGAGGCTCCGCCCACGACACGCCTCAAAATTCGCTCCATTCGCCTGTGGGGGCGGGGGAGGGGGCGTTTACAACTTTGCGCAGCGGTTCGGCGCGGGCGGTTGTGGCAATGCTCGGGCCGTGCGGGGTGGCAGATCCGATGTTGAACCGCGCCACGGCGTCGTTCAGGGACTGTGCCTCTTGCGTCAGGGCGACCGAGGCGGCGGAAGTTTCTTCGAACATGGCCGCGTTCTGCTGGGTGACGTTGTCGAGTTCCTGCATCGTGCCCTCGATCGCGGAAATCGTGCCGGCCTGTTCCTCGGCCGAGCCGGCGATGGCGGCGACGTGGTTCGAGACCTCGGAGACAGAGCCGCTGATCCGGGACAGCGCCTCTCCGGCGGCGCGGACCAGTTGCACCCCGGCCTCGACCTGTTCGTTGCTTTGCGCGATCAATTCCTTGATCTCGCGCGCGGAGTTCGAGGAGCGGGCGGCCAGTGCCCGCACCTCGGTCGCGACGACCGAGAAACCGCGGCCATTTTCCCCGGCGCGCGCGGCCTCGACCCCCGCGTTCAGGGCAAGAAGGTTGGTCTGAAAGGCGATTTCGTCGATGACCTCGGTGATCGAGGAAATGGCGTGGGAGGAGGTTTCGATGGCCGACATGGCGTCGGTTGCGCGTTTCACCACCTCACCCGAATCTTCGGCGTGGTGGCGGGCGGTGTCGACGACAGAGTTCGCCAGTCGCGCCGCATCGGCGGAACTGCGGACCGAGGCCGAGATCTGCTGGATGGCGGACACGGCCTCTTCCAGGCCGGCGGCCTGGCGTTCGGTGCGGGTGGCCAGATCGTTGGCGGCGGCGGAAATCGACCCCGCGTCGGTCGAAACAAGGTCGGCGTTGGTCACGACGATTTCGACGGTGCGGCGCAGTTCCTGAACGGCGGTGTTGAAGTCCTGCCGAAGCTGATTGTTTTCCGCCCCGAGGTCGGCGTCGATCTGGGCGGTCAGGTCACGGTCGGCCAGACGCGCCATGGCCTGGCGCAGGTGGTCGACGATGGCGCGTTGCGCGGCCAGGGCCTGGGCGCGGTTCTGGTGATCTGCGGCCTCGGCCTGGCGGGCGGCGTCATGCGCGGCGGCGACATCGGCATCCATGGCGATCCGCTGGCGGATGGCGATGAACAGCACCGCCGTTTCGATCACGACGATGGTGCCGTGAATCGCGGTGCGTTCCAGGTTCGCCACCAGGTCAGACGACGGATAGATCAGCGCGGGCATCAACAGCGACAACCCGGCGTGATGGGCGGCGGTCACCCCCGCGCCCAGAAGGATCACCCCGGGATCGGCCATGGCCATGGTCACGGCGAGCAGGGCGAAGAACAGCATGTGGCTGTCGACCTGCCAGTCGTGTCCGGCCAGAGCCGCGGTCAGGGCCATGGCCTGCCCCAGCAGGCCAAGCGCGGTCATCATCCGCCCCGAGGCCCCGCCCGAAAGCGATCCGAAATAGCCCGCACCGGCGGCGAGGGCGGCAAACAGCAGCACCGGCAGGGGGGCGTTGCCGACGGCCCAGGCCACCAGCGGGGCAAGGGGCACGAAGGCCAGCGTACCAAGGGCGATGCGCGTCATCGCCTGGTGCTGCGCCTGTTCAAAATCCGTCCGATCCATCAGCCTGTCCATCCACATAGGGCCGCGACCACCCGGCCGTTCAGGACCGCCCAGGCCCCGGAAGCCCGCAGCGCCGCGGGAAAATCTGCCGTGAGGTCCGCCGTTTCGGGCGTGGCAAGCAGCCCAAGCCAGGATTGCCCGGGCCCGACCGGTCGGCCACCGGCATCCGCCACCACCTGCAGGGCATCGCCCCAGGGGGGTGTCAGCACAAGCACAGGGCCATCGCCCGCCCCCCGCACTGGCGGGGCGGCAAGAAGGGGCAAAAGGGGGCCGGCCAGCACAAGGCCCGCCGCCATCCCCCATGCAAGAGAGAGTCGGCCATCGATCATGCCCCCTGCCTAAGGCAAAACCTTTTCCCGCCCGTTAACAGCCCCCCGAAACCGCGCGTTTTCGCATATTCCTTCGGGCCGTGCCGTGTTACCCCGGGGCCGAACAGACCCGGAGGCTGAACATGGGCTTTACGCTTGCAACGTGGAACATCAACTCGGTCCGGCTGAGAGAGCCGCTGGTGCTGCAGGTGCTGCAGGAAGAGGGCCCCGATGTCCTGTGCCTTCAGGAATGCAAATCCCCCGTCGACAAGATCCCGCGTGAGGCTTTTGCCGAGCTGGGCTATACCCATATGATCGCGCGCGGTCAGAAGGGCTATAACGGGGTGGCGATCCTGTCGAAGCTGCCGATCGAGGACGCGGGCGACCGGGATTTCGCCAGCCTCGGCCATGCGCGCCACATCGCGGGGCGGCTGGAAAACGGCGTGACGATCCACAACTTCTACGTCCCCGCGGGGGGTGACAAACCCGACCGCGCGATCAACGAGAAATTCGGCCAGAAGCTGGATTACCTGACCGAGATGCGCGACTTTTTCCACGCCGAGACGCCGGAAAAGGCGATCCTTGTGGGCGATCTGAACATCGCCCCGCGCGAAGACGACGTCTGGGATCACAAGAAGCTGTTGAAGGTCGTCAGCCATACCCCGATCGAGGTCGAGCATCTGGCGCAGACCCAGGACGCGGGCAAATGGGTCGACATCACCCGGCAGGACATCCCCGAAGGGAACCTCTATTCCTGGTGGTCCTACCGGTCGCCCGACTGGGATGCGGCCGACAAGGGCCGGCGGCTGGATCACATCTGGGCCACGCCCGATATCTCGAACGCCGGTCACGGGTCGCGCATCCTGCGCCACGTCCGGGGCTATACCCAGCCCTCGGATCACGCGCCGGTTCTGGCGACCTTTGATCTGTAATCCGGTCCAGTCGGGGCGGCTGTGGCTTGGAAAGCGGGGGGCCGCGCCCTTATATAGGCCGCAACAGCCGCTGTGACGCGGCACGGACAGCATTCGGGCCCCTGGAGCGGGCCAAGATATGGGGATGGACAAGATGATCGAACTGGGCGGAACGCAGACACAGGCCCCGGCAGGCGACCTGATCAAGGACGTGACCGAGGAAAACTTCATGACCGACGTGGTCGACGCCTCGAACGAGGTGCCGGTGATCGTCGATTTCTGGGCCACCTGGTGCGGCCCGTGCAAGACGCTTGGCCCGATGCTGGAAAAGGCCGTGATCGCCGCCAAGGGCGCGGTGAAGATGGTCAAGATCGACGTCGACCAGAACCAGCGGCTGACCCAGGCGCTGTCGCAGCAGGGGCTGCCGCTGCAATCCATTCCGACCGTCGTCGCCTTTGTGCAGGGGCGTCCGATCGACATGTTCCAGGGCGCGGTTCCGGGATCCGAGATCGACGCCTTCATCAAGCGCGCGATCGAGGCCGCCGGGGGCGATGCCTCGGGCGGGCTGGATGATGCGGTGGCCGCCGCGGAAGAGATGCTGGAGCAGGGCGCGGCCGAGGATGCGGCAGAAACCTTTGCGGCGATCCTTCAGGAGGACCCCAACCATGCGGGCGCCTACGGCGGGCTGGTGCGGTCCTACCTGGCGCTTGGCCAGGTCGACCAGGCCGAGGCCGCGCTGAACGGTGCCCCGGCCGAGATTTCCGCCACCCCCGAGCTGGAAGCCGCCCACGCCCAGATCGAGCTGGCCAAACAGGCCGCAAACGCCGGTCCGGTGGCGGATCTTCTGGCCGCGGTCGAGGCCACGCCGGACGATCACCAGGCCCGGTTCGATCTGGCGCAGGCGCTGCATGCCTCGGGCGATGCGCAGGGCGCGGTCGACCAGCTTTTGGACCTGTTCCGCCGGGACCGCGAGTGGAACGACGGGGCGGCCAAGGCGCAGCTTTTCACCATCTTCGAGGCGCTGGATGCCAAGGATCCGATCGCGCTGAACGGACGGCGGAAACTCAGCTCGATGATATTTGCCTGATCCCCTTTGCCTGATCCCCGGCGCGCACTAGTTCTGGATCATGCTGAAAAGGTCCGATCTTCCGCAGGTGATCCCTGTCTTTCCGTTGCCCGGGGCGCTGCTGCTGCCCCGGTCGCGGTTGCCGCTGCATCTGTTTGAACCGCGCTACCTGGCGATGTTCGAGGATGTGCTGAAAACGCCGGATCGGCTGATCGGGATGATCCAGCCCGATCCGCGCTTTTCCGGGGCCGAGGACGAGGCCAAGGGCCCGCCGCTGCACCTGATCGGATGCGCCGGGCGCGTCACGCAGTTTTCCGAAACCGAGGATGGGCGGTACATGATCACGCTTGCAGGCGTGTCGCGGTTCCGGCTGCGCGAAGAGGTCGCGGGCTTTGTGCCCTACCGCCGGGCCTCGGTCGACTGGGCGGGGTTCGAACAGGATCTTGCGCGGGAAGAAGAGCGTGATCCGGGCTTTGATCGCGCGACCTTCCTGACGCTTCTGGACAAGTACTTCCGCGCCAAGTCACTGGACACGGATTGGGAAACGCTGGAAAAGGCCGAGGATGAGATGTTGATCAACTCTCTGTCCATGTTGCTGGGCTTCGACCCCGAGGACAAGCAGGCGCTTCTTGAGGCACCTTCGCTGACCACGCGGCGCGAAACCCTGGTGACGCTGATCGAATATGCCCTGCGCGGCGGGGACGAGACCGGAGTGCTGCAATGAGCGATGCCAACGAGACCCCGCGCCAGACGCCTTTCGACCGCCGTATGCTCGAGGCGCTGATCTGTCCGCTGACCCAGACCACGCTGTCCTATGACGCCGAACGTCAGGAGCTGGTCAGCAAGGCTGCGAACCTGGCCTTCCCGATCCGCAACGGCATTCCGATCATGCTGGAAGACGAAGCCCGCGTGCTGGACGCCTAACGCATCAGCGCGGGCAGGTCGCCGGTCAGGCCGGCGGCTTCGCGGATGAAGGTGCGGCGCAGGCGCGGGGTGGCGTTGATCGCCCCCATGCCGATGTCACGGGCCATGCGCAGCAGCGGATTGTCACTGGAAAACAGCCGGTTGGACAGGTCCGTCGCCATGGCCAGCGATGCGGTGTCAAAGCGCCGCCATTCCTGATAGCGCCGCAACACCAGGATCGAGGCCACGTCTTCGCCCCGCGCCCGCGCTTCGCCCAGGACCTGGGCCAGGGCCCCGATGTCGCGCAGCCCGGCGTTCAGGCCCTGACCGGCAATCGGATGCATCCCGTGGGCCGCATCCCCGACCAGCGCCAGCCGATCCGCGATGAAACTGTCGGCAACCGTCAGGCTAAGCGGATAGGTGAAGCGCTTCCCGGCCAGGGAAATGTCGCCCAGAAAATCACCGAAGCGCGGCCGCAGGACGGTCAGGTAATCGTCATCGCTCAGCGCCTGGAAGGCGGCGGCATTGGCGGCGCTCTCGCTCCAGACAATGGAACTGCGGTTGCCGGGCAGGGGCAGGATGGCCAGCGGTCCGGGCGGCAGGAAGAACTGATGCGCCACGCCGTTGTGCGGCTTTTCGTGCTGGATCGCGCAGACCAGCGCGGTCTGGCCATAGTCCCAGCCGGTGCGTTTGATCCCGGCCCGTTCCGCGGTGCCGGACCGGCGCCCGTCACAGCCGATCAGCAGCGATCCGGTCAGCACCCGTCCCGAGGCCAGGGTGACCCGGGCGGCCCCGTCGGTGTCCTGCGCCACGACGGTTTCGCCGTTCAGCACGGTGATGCGGGGGTTGGCCTCCATCGCGTCCATCAGGGCGCGGCGCAGATAGCGGTCCTCGACCATGTGGCCCATGGGGCCTTCCTCGATCTCGGCGTGGTCGAAATGCATCAGGAAGGGGCTGGGGGTTTCCCCTGCGCGGCCGTCGGTGACCTTGATCTCCAGCATGGGATGGCTGTGGTCGGCCACGTGGTCCCAGACCCCGATACGCCGCAGCAACCGGACCGAGGCCAGCGCCAGCGCATAGGACCGGCCGTCGAAATCCTGATCCTGTCGCGGGGCGGCGGGCAGGGCGTCGATCACGGTGCTGGTCAGCCCGGCATGGGCCAGGGCCAGGGCGGTCGCGGGGCCGTTCAGGCCGCCGCCGACGATCAGGATATCGCTGTCATGTTCCATGCCGCCGAATATGGGCTTCCGGGCGGGATTGTCCATGCGCCGCGGTGCCGCTACCGTCGCGGCAAAATCGGAGGGTGCATCATGGATGAATGGCGGTGGATGACGGCGGCGGACCTGGGGCGCGGGATCGCGGCCGGTGATATCGACCCGGAGGCCCTGTGCGAGGTCTTTCTGACGGCGATCGAGGCGCATGAGCACCGCGACCGCATTTATGCCCGGCTCACCCCCGACCGCGCCCGGGCCGAGGCGCGCGCCGCCGCGATCCGCGCCCGCGCCGGCACGCGCAAGTCCCCGCTGGACGGGGTGCCGGTGTCCTGGAAGGACCTGTTCGACAGTGCCGGCATCGCGACCGAAGCCGGGTCCGCCCTGCTGGAAGGCCGGGTGCCGGATCGTGACGCCCATGTGCTGGAGGTGGCCTCGGCCCATGGGCTGGTCTGCCTGGGCAAGACGCATCTGTCGGAACTGGCCTTTTCCGGGCTGGGCCTGAACCCGATGACCGAAACCCCGCCCAATGTGCATAACCCCGACTGGGTGCCGGGGGGATCGTCCTCGGGGGCGGCGGCCTCGGTCGCCTTCGGGCTGGCAGCGGCGGCCATCGGGTCGGACACCGGCGGATCGGTGCGGATCCCGGCCGCCTGGAACGACCTTGTCGGGCTCAAGACCACCTCCGGCCGGCTGTCGCTAGAAGGGGCGGTGCCGCTGTGTACCTCATTCGACACCGTGGGCCCGCTGTGCCGCAGTGTCGAGGATGCGACCCTGCTTCTGTCGGTGCTCGAAGGCTCTAAACCGGCGGATTTGCGGGGGACGTCGCTGAAGGGTCTGCGCTTCGGGGCGTTGCAGACTGCGGTGCTGGACGACATCCGCGACGCGCCCCTGGCGGGCTATGACGCGGCGGTCGGGAAACTGCGCGCCGCCGGGGCCGAGGTGGTGCCCTTTGATGCGCCCGAGGTCACGGATGCCCTGGCCCAGTCGTCGGTCTATGCCGCCGAAGCCTATGGGTTGTGGAAAGACGTGATCGAGGCCGCGCCCGAGAAGATGTTCGACCAGATCCTGGGCCGCTTCCGGTCAGGGGGTGAGATGTCCGCGCCGGATTTCGTCGCCGCCTGGACCGTGCTGAAGGATGCGCGCAAGGCCTGGGACGCCCGTGTCGCCGGGTTCGACGCGGTCATCGCGCCGACCGCGCCGATCCTGCCGCCGGACCGCGACCGCCTGATGACGGATCAGGACTATTACGTGACCGAAAACCTGCTGGCCCTGCGCAACACTCGCGTCGGCAACGTGCTGGGGCTGTCTGCGCTGACGCTGCCCACGGGCACACCGGCCTGCGGGCTGATGCTGATGGGCCGTCCCATGGGCGAAGGGGCGCTGGTGCGGATCGGGATCGCGGCGGAACGCGCACTGGCCTGAGGGCGGGTTTTCCGCACCTGCGCCGCGGGACAGAACGCCATGTCTGAAATGCCACAACGGCCCTACGGCATGGCTATCCCACTGGACGCAGCCACAACATTTGGATAAAGTTTTGGGAAACGGGGCACGAATGATCCCGATCCTGAGGCAGTATTGATGTTTCCCGAGCGGTTTTCGAACCTTCCGGCTTATGCGTTCCCGCGCCTGCGTGCGCTATTGGACAGCCATGTCCCGGGCGGTCCGGTCGTCAACATGACGATTGGAGAGCCCAAGCATCCCTTCCCATCCTGGGTGGGCGATGTGCTGGCGGCCAATGTGGACGGATTTGCCAAGTATCCGCCGAATGACGGCACGCCCGAGCTGTTGCAGAACATCTCGGACTGGATCGCGCGTCGCTATGACGTGTCTGTTGGCGTGGACCGGATCATGGTGCTGAACGGATCGCGCGAAGGGCTGTATAACGCCGCCATGGCGCTGTTGCCGGAACAGAAGGCGGGCAAGCGGCCCGTCGTGCTGATCCCGAACCCCTTCTACCAAGTCTACATGATCGGCGCGATTTCCGTGGGGGCAGAGCCGAAATTCGTCTCTGCAACAGCGGAAAACGGGTTCATGCCTGACTATGCGTCGCTGCCTGCGGATCTGCTGGACCGGGTGACCGGGGCCTATATCTGTTCGCCCGCCAACCCGCAGGGGGCCGTGGCCAGCCGCGCCTATTGGAAGACCCTGCTGGCGCTGGCGGAAAAGCACGATTTCACCGTGTTCAGTGACGAATGCTATTCCGAGATCTACCGGAACGAACCGCCCGTCGGCATCCTCGAGGTCGCGCAGGAAATCGGTGCCGATCCTGAACGGGTGGTGATCTTCCAGTCGCTGTCGAAACGGTCGAACCTGCCGGGCCTGCGCTCGGGCTTTATTGCTGCCGGGCCTGAATCGGCCAAGCGGATCCGCCAGCTGCGGGCCTATTCCGGGGCGCCGCTGCCGCTGCCCCTGCAGAAGGTGGCCGAACGCGTCTGGGCGGATGAAGAGCATGTGGTCGAGAACCGCGCGCTTTATCAGGAGAAATTTGCCGTGGCCGATCGCATTTTCGACGGCGTGCCCGGCTATCAGGGGCCAGAGGGCGGGTTCTTCCTTTGGCTGCCGGTCGAGGATGGCGAAGCCGCCGCCCTGGACCTTTGGACACAGACGGGGATCCGGGTCCTGCCCGGGGCCTACCTCGCCCGCGAGGTGGACGGCGAAAACCCCGGAAAACCCTATATCAGGGTCGCATTGGTGACCCCAAAAGACGAGATGGCCAAGGCGCTGACCACGCTGCGCGACCATCTGTATAAATGAGGACGAGGCGAGATGGCATTCCAGACACGTGGCGGAGACCCTTTGTTCGATAGCGAGATGCAGGCATCCATCGAACGGCGCGGCAAGGAACTGGCCGGGTTGGTCCTGATCCTGGTCGGGGTCCTGGCCGTGATGCTGATCGCCTCTTACACGCCGGACGATCCGTCGTGGATGTCGGCGCATGACGCGCCGGTGCAGAACTGGCTGGGCCGGTTCGGGGCGTCCATCGCTGCGCCGATGTACATGGTCATCGGGGCCGGAAGCTGGGGCGTCGCCGTGGTCGTGCTGGCCTGGGGCATCCGTCTGGCGATGCACCGCGGTGAAGACCGCGCCATCGGCCGTCTGATCTTTGCTCCGATCTGGGTTGCGCTGCTGTCGGTCTATGCCTCGACCATGGTGCCCGATCAGGACTGGTCGCATCGCTTCGGCATGGGTGGTCTGTTCGGCGACACCGTGCTGGGCGCGACGCTTGGGATTGCGCCCGTGGGGCCGTCTTTCGCGCTGAAGATGGTATCGATCATCCTGGCCGCGCCGGTCGTGGCGCTTGGGTTGTTCGTCACCGGGTTCTCGGCGCTGGAACTGCGGCGCATCGCGCAATACCTGCTGGTCGGCGTCATCATGATCTATGCCTTCGCCGCCCGGATGCTGGGTCGCGGGGCTGTCGGGGCCCTTCAGGGGGCGGCCCAGTTGCAGGCCATCCAGCGGGAACGCAGTGAACGCCGCCGCGCGGATCGCGCGCAGGCCGCGCAGATGCAGGGGCAGGACGCCTATGCCTATGGCGATCAGCAGCGCTGGTCCGACACGGAAGAAGAACATTGGGCCGCGCCGGAACCCAGCATGGCAGGCCAGTCGCGTCCCGGCCTGATGGGGCGAATTCCGTCTCTGATCCGCCGTGCAGAGCCTGAAGTCATGCCCGAGCCCGAGCTGATCGAGGAAGCCCCGCGCATGGTTGCCGCCCCGGTCCCCGCGCCCGGCAACGACCGCATCCGCGCCCGCATCGCCGAGGTCGTCCGGTCGCGCACCGCGCAGCCGCAGTCGCAAGCGGTCGAGGCCCCGATGCAGGACGACAAGCCGCTGACCCGGGGTCGTGGTCATGGCCCGCGTCCTCTTCTGTTCGACAAGCAGCGCAGCGAACCGCCGCTGACGTCGGTTGCGCCGCGTGCCGTGGCCGAACCTCCGCTGACCGCGCCCGCGCCCCGCGTGGTGCAGCCCGCAGCACAGGCTCCGGTCCAACCAACGGCCCAGCCCGAGGCGCAGATGGTCGAAGACGGCTATGACGACTACGCGCCCTATGACGCCTATGCGGAAGAGGCCGAGTATATCGAGGCCGACATGGCCCCCGATTATGACGCCGAGTATGACGCGGCCTACGACGCGTCCTATGACGTCCCGGCCCAGCCGATGGCCGCCCCGCAGCCCGCGCCGGTTCCGCGCGCCGCCCCGGCCGCACCCCGCGCCAGCGTCGTGCAGCATACACCGCGCAAGGCCATCGTGCCCTCGACCCGGGCGCAGCTGGAACAGCAGCCCTCGCTTCAGTTCGAAGACAGTGCCGTCGACTATGAACTGCCGCCGCTTGGTCTTCTGGCCGACCCGCGCAACATCGAACGCCACGTGCTGAGCGATGAGGCGCTGGAAGAGAACGCGAAGATGCTGGAAAACGTGCTGGACGACTATGGCGTCAAGGGCGAGATCGTCAGCGTCCGCCCCGGCCCCGTGGTCACCATGTATGAACTGGAGCCCGCGCCGGGCCTGAAGGCATCCCGCGTCATCGGCCTGGCCGACGACATCGCGCGGTCCATGTCGGCGCTGTCCGCACGGGTTTCGACCGTGCCGGGCCGCTCGGTGATCGGGATCGAACTGCCGAACGAAAAACGCGAAATGGTGTCGTTCCGAGAAATCCTGTCGACCCGGGATTACGGCGACGGCAACCAGAAGCTTCCCCTGGCGCTTGGCAAGGACATCGGCGGCGACCCGATCGTCGCGAACCTGGCCAAGATGCCCCACCTTCTGATCGCGGGGACCACCGGTTCGGGTAAGTCGGTCGCGATCAACACGATGATCCTGTCGCTGCTGTACAAGCTGACGCCGGACGATCTGCGCCTGGTGATGATCGACCCCAAGATGCTGGAACTGTCGGTTTACGACGGCATTCCGCACCTGCTGTCTCCGGTCGTTACAGACCCTAAAAAGGCGGTTGTGGCCCTGAAATGGGTCGTGGGCGAGATGGAAGAACGTTATCGCAAGATGTCCAAGATGGGCGTGCGGAACATCGACGGCTACAACAGCCGGGTGGCCGACGCGCAAAGCCGGGGCGAGATGTTCAGCCGGACCGTGCAGACCGGCTTTGACGACGACACCGGCGATCCGGTGTTCGAGACCGAAGAATTCGCGCCCCAGAAGATGCCCTATATCGTCGTCATCGTCGACGAGATGGCCGACCTGATGATGGTCGCCGGGAAAGAGATCGAAGCCTGCATCCAGCGTCTGGCACAGATGGCGCGGGCGTCCGGCATCCACCTGATCATGGCCACGCAGCGTCCGTCCGTGGACGTCATCACCGGCACGATCAAGGCGAACTTCCCGACCCGGATTTCCTTCCAGGTGACCTCGAAGATCGACAGCCGCACCATCCTGGGCGAAATGGGTGCCGAACAGCTTCTGGGCATGGGCGACATGCTTTACATGGCCGGCGGGGCCAAGATCACCCGCTGCCACGGGCCCTTCGTGTCGGACGAAGAGGTCGAAGAGATCGTGAACCACCTCAAGGCCTATGGTCCGCCGTCCTATGTCGGTGGTGTGGTCGAGGGCCCGGATGACGACAAGGCCGACGACATCGATGCGGTGCTGGGTCTGAACACCGGTGGCAACACCGATGGCGAAGATGCGCTGTACGATCAGGCGGTGGCCATCGTGGCGAAGGATCGCAAATGCTCGACCTCGTATATCCAGCGCAAACTGGGCATCGGCTATAACAAGGCCGCCCGCCTGGTCGAACAGATGGAGGATGCAGGCCTGGTGTCCCCGGCGAACCACGTCGGCAAACGCGAGATCCTGGTGCCCGAGCAGTAAGCCCGGACCCATGGTTTGATGACAAGCGGCCGTCCGGACATCCGGGCGGCCGTTTTCATTCCGGGACGGGCTGAGGGGCGCAAACAAAAAAGGCAGCCCGTGGGCTGCCTTTTTTCGTGGCTGGCTTGCTGCTGCTGGCGAGCGTTATGCGAGCTGGCGTTAAGCTGGCTGGCGATCTGCTGGCTGGCGCTGGCTAGCGGGCCGTTCTTGAACCAAGACTTAGGATCATCGCAAAAGGGTTTCAAGAGAAAATTCAATAAAATCATATAGTTGACAGATATTGTCAGGAATGGCCGGCGGTGTTGAAATCCGCCAAACCGGCTAAGACCCTGAAAAAGCGCGGCTTCTAGCCCGGCAAAGATGGGCCGATTGAAAGGAACGTTGACCGCAATGTGAGCGTTGCCCTCTGGTACGTGACTGACGCGAGGCCTATTTTCGAGCCATGAAACCACTTCGCCTGATGGCCGCTTCGGCCCTGACCCTCGCCCTGGCTGCGCCTGCTGCCTGGGCCGAGAAGATTCCCCTGAACACCCTGTCGTCCTATCTGAACGGCATCACGACGGCGCAGACCAAGTTCACCCAGATCGCGGGCGACGGGTCGGTGTCGACGGGGACGCTGTACCTGAAACGGCCGGGGAAGATGCGGTTCGAATATGACCCGCCGAACAAGGCCTATGTGATCGCGGATCACGGGGTGGTCGGCATCTTCGACGAAAAGGGCGACGAGTCGGTCGAGCAATACCCCCTGAAGCGCACGCCGCTGAACATTATCCTGGACGAAACCGTCGACCTGGGCCGCGCCAACATGGTCACTGGCCACCGGGAAGAGGGGCCCTCGACCATCGTGAAGGCACAGGACCCGGAGAACCCGGAATACGGCTATATCGAACTGGTCTTCACCGCGAACCCGACGCAGCTGCGTCAGTGGGTCGTACATGACGACAGCGGCTCCGCCACGACCGTGGTGCTGGGCGACATGCAGACGGGCATGAGCCTGAGCCAGCGTCTGTTCAACTTCCAGGATGGATTTGTGGCCGACAGGTGATCCTGCCGGCCACAAAAGCTAACCGATTGCCTGCTGCCGCTTAGCGATAGCGGCAGCGCGCCAGCTGACCCTGGTACAGCTGCGCACGGGCCGCGACGCGCTGTGACACATCCACCAGCCAGGCCTTGCTTTTCCAGGTGCCACGGGCATAGCCGGAATGGCCATCATGATAGGCCAGGTACTGGTTCATCGCGTCGGACAGCGGGATCCCCAGCTTGTCGCGCGTCTTGTTCATGTACCAGCCCATGAAATCCGTGGCGTCGTCGAAATTGTTGCGCCGCGCGCCGCGGTTGCGGGTTTCGTTGCGGTAATCATCCCAGGTGCCATCCAGCGCCTGGCTGTAGCCATAGGCCGAGGACTGCCGCCCCATGGGAATGATGCCCAGGGCAAAGCGGTGTGGGGTACGGGCGTTGCCGTCGAATTTGCTCTCCTGATGGATCATCGCCATCATGACATGGGTCGGCACGCCCCACTTCCGCTCGACCTTGCGGAAGGCGCGGGCGTAGGGCTTGCGCTCCTGCAACAGAAGGCAGGCGTTATCGAGATTTCGGGGGGATCCCTTCGGGCCGCCGCAGGACGCAACCAACAATAGGATCAGCACGGCGCTTAACGCTCGGATCATCTGTCTGCTCGCTCTTTTGTGTCTGACGCACTTTCGTGTCGTTCTAACAAAAACGCGCCTGCGGGTGAACTCACAATTTGGCGGGGTTCACAGCAGCACGGCAAGAATCACCGGGATGGCGAGAACGGACAACAGCGTCGAAACAACCACCAAACCGGCCACGGATTGTGCATCGGCGCCATATTTTTCCGCAAGCAGGTATGAGGTCACGGCGACCGGCGTCGCGATCTGAAGAACCAGAACGGCAAAGGCCACGTCATCCAGCGCGAACATCCGGCCTACGCCCCAGGCGATCGCGACGCAGAGCACCAGTTTCACAACCGACATGCCGATGGCGGCGACCAGGTTGCCGGGCGACAGCCGCGCCACGGCCACGCCAAGCGTGATCAGCATCAGCGGAATCGCCATCTGGCCGATCAACTCAAGCGTGTTGGTCAGGAAAGGCGGCGTCTGCCAGCCCTGCCACAGGAAGATCCCGCCCAGCACCGTGCCCCAGACCAGAGGTTCCTTCAGCGCCTTGGTCAGCGACCCGCCGCCCGAAACAATCCAGATGCCGTAGGTGAAGGACCAGATGGCCATGACGGCAAAGACCACGACCGCGTAGGACAGGCCGGTTTCGCCAAAGGCAAACAGCGCCAGCGGCAGGCCGAGGTTGCCGGTGTTGCCGAAGATCAGCGGGGCCTGGTACGTCCTCTGGTTGTAGCCGATCATCGCAAGTGCGGCGGCGACCACCAGGGTCAGAACCCCATAGGCCACGACCGAGGCCAGCGATAGCGCGGTCAGCGCCGAGGGGTCGATCTGCGCTTTCATCAGCGCCACGAAGATCAGGCAGGGCACCGAAAGCGTCATCGCCAGGCGGGTGACGAATTCGACCCGGTACTCGAATCCGGCCTTGACCCAGCCAAAGCCGATCGCGGCCAAAAGGAAAACTGGAGCAACAATTTCAAGCACTGTCAGGGCGAGGTTCACAGAGTGTTTCCTTAATTTTTCGTTACATTGTTGGACATAGCCCGGATGATGAGGGTAGGTGTGGCACAAGGGGGCCGCAAGACATGTTGAAGACTCGCGCCAAATATCATCTTGGACAGGTTGTCCGGCACAAGAAACACCCCTTCCGGGGTGTGGTCTTTGACGTCGACCCGGAATTCGCCAACACCGAGGAATGGTATGACGCCATTCCCGAGGACAGCCGCCCGTCGAGAGAACAGCCGTTCTATCACCTGTTGGCCGAAAACGACCAAAGCTATTACGTGGCCTATGTGTCCGAACAGAACCTGGTCGCCGATTATTCCGGTGAGCCGGTGGACCATCCCGATATTCCCGACCTGTTCGGGCCGTTCCAGGATGGCACCTATCCCCTGCATTTCCAGCTGAACTAAGCTATCCGACTGCGGGTGCCCGCAGCTGGCTACGTTTCTGCGACGCGACCGGGTCAATACCCGATCGCGCAGCCGTCCTTGCGCGGGTCCGACCCGGCCTCGAGAAATCCGTTGTCGTGAATGCGGATCGCCTGGGCCCCTCCGATGGCGGTCTTGGGGGCGCCAAGTGTGTGGCCCATGTCCGACAGCTCTTGCAGGACCTCGGGGGCAAAGCCGTTCTCGATGGTCAGCACATCACCTTCGGGGAAGGCGCGGGGGGCGTCGATGGCGGCCTGGGGGTCCATGCCGAAGTCGCGGATATTCGACAGGAAATGCGCGTGACCACAGGCCTGGTAGGCCCCGCCCATGACGCCGAAGGGCATGATGACCTTGCCGTCCTGCTTCAGCATGCCGGGAATGATCGTGTGCATCGGACGTTTGCCGGGGGCCATTTCGTTGGCGTGGCCCGGCGTCAGGCTGAAGCCTGCGCCGCGGTTCTGCAGCATGATGCCGAACTTGTCGGTGCAGATGTTCGACCCGAAGCCGTGGAAGACCGAATAGATCAGCGACACGGACATGCGGTCGCTGTCGACCACGGTGATATAGACCGTGTCCTTGTGCACCGCGTCGGCGCTTTCGGTCAGTTTGGCAGTGGCCTTTGCGGGGTTGATCAGCGCGGCCAGGCGGCGCGCGGTGTCCAAGTCCAGCATGTGATCCAGCCGCGCCATGTGATCGGGATCGGCGAGAAGGCGGTTGCGGGCGTCATAGGCCAGGCGGGTGGCCTCGGCCTGAATATGCATGCGCTTGGCCCCGTTGGGATCCATCGCGGCGATGTCGAACTGGGCCAGGATGTTGGCCAGCAGGATGGCGGTTGCGCCCTGGCCGTTTGGCGGATGTTCCCACAGTTCGATCCCGTGGTATTCGGCTGAAATAGGGTCTGTTTCCATGCCCTCATGGGCCGCCAGATCGTCCAGCGTATGCGGCCCGCCCAGGGCGGTGAGCGTGGTGATGATGTCCTCGGCGACCTCACCGGTATAGAAGGCCTGGGCCCCGTCGGAGGCCATGCGGCGCAGCACCTGAGCCTGTCCGGGAAGGGTCAGGCGGTCACCGGGCCTGGGCGCGCGGCCCCAGGGCAGGAAATGTGCCTTCCCGGCTTCGGTCATGTTGGGGGCCAGCCCGGCATAGTCGCTGACCACGCGCGGGGCCATGGCAACGCCGGTTTCGAAATAGTGGATGGCGGGGGCCAGGATCGTGTCCATGCCCTTCTTCCCCCACAGGGCGTTCATGCGGAAGAACCCGTCGACGGCCCCCGGCACGGTGACAGCCAGCGGGTCGGTCAGCGGCACGGACGCCTCACCCCGGTCGCGCAGCACCTGAGGATCGGCCCCGGCGACGGCGCGGCCCGAACCGTTGAAGGCGTGGATCTCTTCGCTTCCAGCCGGAGAGATCAGCGCAAAACAATCCCCGCCCAGCCCGCACATGGGCGGTTCGGTGATGCCAAGGACAAAGGCCCCGGCCATCGCGGCATCCAGGGCGTTGCCGCCATCGCGCAGCATCTGCACCGCCACCTGCGCCGCAAGGGGGGAGGAGGTCGCGCAGACGCCGCCCTCGGCCCAGACGGGCGAGCGGCCCGGAAGATGAAAATCGCGCATATGGTGTCCCCCCTGGTTGTATAGGGCGCATCATGGTGCAGATTTTGTCGGGGGGAAAGGCCGGGCCGGGTTTGCGGGATTCGGCGGGCACCGGGCGGCCTGCGGGGCTGTTCGCAACCGCTTTTGCCAGCCCGATCTGCGGGCAGACCTCTGGGCCGGACTGCGATTTTGCTGGGCAATGCCGGGGGGTGTAGACCTCGGCGCCGCGTACTGGGTGGGGGCTGAATTGACGCGACGCCGAGGGAAGCCATGCAGCTACCCTTTCTATATCGCGTTGGTTTCGGGCGCAGGTGCGGAGCAATCGGGACAATTTCTGGACCATTCGAAGGTTCGCGCCCCGGGTTGCGCCATAATGATTGCCGTTGCGTGAAGTGCACCCGGCGCAGGACCGGATAAGCTGTGGTCAGCCCCATTCAGTCCCGGTCATCCTTGGCCAACCAGCCCGACGGCCAGACGATAGGTCAGCACGTTCAGGTCCCTTTCGCGGCGATACTGCACGTTGCGGGCCAGGGCGGTGATCAGGAACCAGCCGAATCCCCCTTCGGGCAGGTCGGGCAGGTTCGCGGGCGGCTCCGGCGCGCCGGCATGATCCATCAGGGGCATCCGGCCGTCGGGCATCGGGGTTCCGTCATCCTCGATCCGGATCAGAAGGCCGGTTGCGCCGAAATCCCAGGTCAGGCGGATCTGTCCGTGACTGTCCCCGCCATGAGCATGTTCGACGATGTTGTTCAATGCCTCGGCCGTGACAAGTTCGACCGACCCAAGTTCTTCTTCCTCGAACCCGAGGGGAGAGAGGCGGCGGCGCAGGTCGGCCAGGGCCGCGCGCACCTTGTCCGGCGCGGTTGGCAGGGTGATCTGACCAGGTTGTGTTTGGGGCTGTGTTTGGGACTGCGGCCCGGGTCCACAGCCTGTGGTGCGGGGGGGCGAGGGTGCGGTCATGGGGGCAGGATCAGCCGGCATTGGCCTGGTCGGTCCTTTCCAGCGCCTCGTGGATGGTAAAGACGGTGTCCATGCGGGTCAGGCGAAACACCTTGGCCACATTGGGGTTCAGCGCCGCCAGTTCCAACGCCTGATCGTCGCGCATCTGTTTCATCGCGGCGACGATGGCGCCCAACCCGCTGGAATCGATGAAGGTCACCGTTTCAAGGTCCAGAATCACCCGCTCCCCCGCCTGATCGGTCAGGGCCCGCATCGAATCCTTGAAACGGATCGCCACGGCGGCGTCTATCCGCGCCTCGGGCACATGGATCACGGTGGCCGTGTCCAGATCTTCGGCTGTCAGGTTCATCGTCGCCTCCACCTTTCCTTGCTGAGCGGGAAAGCTAGACGGCAATCGTTACCATCCGGTATGCATGGCCTGACCGGAGGAGGATTTCATGCAAGATGTAGTGATCGCGGGCGCGTCCCGCACGGCCATGGGCGGATTTCAGGGCGCATTCGACGGGGTCGAGGCCGCGACCCTTGGCGGCGCGGCCTTGCGCGCGGCGCTGGAGGGTTCGGGCGCGAAAACGGTGGATGAGGTCCTGATGGGCTGTGTCCTGCCGGCCGGACAGGGCCAGGCCCCCGCGCGTCAGGCCGGTTTCGCGGCTGGTTTCGGCGAAAGCGTCCCCGCGACGACGCTGAACAAGATGTGCGGGTCGGGGATGAAGGCCGCGATGATGGCCTTTGACCGGCTGGCGCTTGGTCATGCGGATGTGATCGCGGCGGGCGGCATGGAATCCATGTCCAACGCCCCCTACCTGCTGCCCAAGATGCGCGGCGGCGCGCGGATCGGCCATCAGCAGGTGCAGGACCACATGTTCCTGGATGGGCTTGAGGACGCCTATGACAAGGGGCGCCTGATGGGCACCTTTGCCGAAGATTGCGCCGAGGCCTTCCAGTTCACCCGCGAGGCGCAGGATGATTACGCGCTGAAGTCGCTGCAGAATGCGCTGGATGCCCAGGCCTCGGGCGCGTTCGACGGCGAAATCACCCCCGTCACCCTGACCACCCGGAAGGGAGAGGTCACCATCGGCGCGGATGAGCAGCCCGGCAATGCCCGCCCCGAGAAGATCCCGCATCTCAAGCCCGCCTTCCGCAAGGACGGCACGGTGACCCCGGCCAATTCGTCCTCGATCTCTGACGGGGCGGCGGCGCTGATCCTGGCCAGCGGTGCGGCGGCCGAGGCGCAGGGGCTGAACGTCCGCGCGCGCGTGCTGGGCCATGCCAGCCATGCGCAGGCCCCGGCGCTGTTTCCGACCGCGCCGGTCCCGGCCGCGCAGAAGCTGCTGGAGCGGATCGGCTGGTCCAAGGAAGACGTCGACCTGTGGGAGGTGAACGAAGCCTTCGCCGTCGTGCCCATGGCCTTCATGCATGAAATGGGTCTGTCGCGCGACGTGGTGAACGTGAACGGCGGGGCCTGTGCCCTGGGTCACCCGATCGGCGCTTCGGGCGCGCGGATCATCGTGACGCTGCTGAATGCGCTGGAAAAGCGCGGGCTGAAACGCGGTGTCGCGGCGATCTGCATCGGCGGTGGCGAAGGTACGGCGATTGCCATCGAACGGGTCTGAAAACAGGCTCTAACCAGCGGAACAGAGCCTGATCGGGAGAGGCGGGATGAAAGCATTGCGGATGATCTGGGGGCTGATCAAGGTGGTCGGCCCCGAGGGGCTGGCGCGCCGCGCCTATTCGGGCAAGCTGGATCAGGTGGACGGTCGGGTGATCGACGCCAAGGCCAAGGCGGTCAGCGATCTGGTCGCCCAGATCCGCGATCCGAACCAGATGCCGACGCTGGAGGACAGCCGCAAGCAGCTGGATGCCCTGGCCGCCAAGTTCGACCAGCCCTGTCCCGATGGTGTCGTGGTCAGTGAGATCACTCTGCCCGGACTGACAGGGCCCCGCTGCGCGCGGGTCTATGTGCCCGAGGGCGGCGATCCGATGGCCCCGCAGTGGACGCTTTTGTACCTGCATGGCGGCGGCTGGGTTCAGGGATCGCTGGACAGTCACCATTCGCTGTGCGGGAAGCTGGCGGCGCAATCCGGGGTGCGGGTGATTTCCTACGATTACGTGCTGGCGCCCGAACACAAGTTTCCCGCCGCGCCGGATGATGTCCTGCAGGTCTATACCGCGCTGCTGGACGGGGCCGGGGGGCTGGGCGTCAGCGCCGACCGGCTGATGATCGGGGGCGACAGCGCGGGGGCCAATCTGACAGCCGCCTTGATGCATGATCTGGGCCGGACGGGGGGTGCGCTGCCCCGGGCGCAGCTGCTGCTTTATCCGGCGGTGGATGGGCGCATGTCCTCGGCGTCGATGCAGGCGCTGGCGGATCAGCCGCTGTTGCCGCGCAAGAGGATCGAATGGTTCCAGGCCTTCTATCTCCCCGAAGGGCAGGACGTCACCGATCCGCGCTATTCGCCGCTGTTCTCGGATCAGCTGAAGGGGCAGCCACGCGCCTTCATCATCGCGGGCGGGCACGATCCGCTATGGGATGACGCGCTGAGCTATGGCAAGGCGCTGGAAGAGGCGGGAACCCGGGTTGACCTTGTGACCTTCGAGGGGCAGGTGCATGCCTTCATGTCCCTGACCAAGGTCATTCCCGAGGGGCGCGAGGCGGTCGATCTGACCGCCGCCTGGATGAGAGCGAGAGCCGCAGAATGAGTGTCGATTACGCCGAATTGAGCCGCACGATCGCCAGCCTGACCGAGGGCGAGACGGACGCAGTTGCCCTGATGGCGACCCTGTCGTGCGAGATCCACCATGCCGACGACAGGTTCGACTGGACCGGGTTCTATCGCGTGACCGAG
Organism: Pseudooceanicola nitratireducens; assembly: GCF_900109195.1. Taxonomy (GTDB): domain Bacteria; phylum Pseudomonadota; class Alphaproteobacteria; order Rhodobacterales; family Rhodobacteraceae; genus Pseudooceanicola; species Pseudooceanicola nitratireducens. The sequence continues at coordinate 276,653 of NZ_FNZG01000002.1, forward strand.
CCCGAGTTGCTGAAGATCGGGCCCTATCAGGGCGGCCACGGGTGCCTTGTCATCCCGTTTTCGCGCGGGGTCTGCGGGGCGGCGGCGCGGACGCGGCAGGTGCAGCTTGTCCCGGATGTCGAAGCCTTCCCCGGCCATATCGCCTGTGCCTCCTCGACCCGGTCGGAAATCGTGCTGCCGGTCTTCGACCAGACGGGCGCGGTGATTGCGGTGCTGGATATCGACAGCGATCAGCCCGATGCCTTCACCGACGACGATGCAGAGGCGCTGACCCGGATCCTGCACGACACGTTCACCGCGCGCGCGCTAAGCTGACAGTAGCCCGACCCATGGTCATGACCCGCGCGGCAGGCTATCAGGCGGCATGATGTCCGATGCCTACACTCCGCCCGATACGCCGCTTTCGGTGATCCACGAAGATCACGAACTGCTTCTGGTCGACAAACCGTCGGGGCTTTTGTCGGTGCCGGGGCGGGGCGAACACCTGGCCGATTGTCTGCTGACACGGGTGCAGGCCGCCTTTCCGACCGCGCTTCTGGTGCATCGGCTGGACCGCGACACATCGGGCATCATGGTCTTTGCCCTGACGCCTCATGCGCAGCGCCACCTTGGGCTGCAGTTCGAACATCGCCGCACCAAGAAGACCTATGTTGCCCGTGTCGCCGGCCGGTTGGAGCCGAAGACCGGCACCGTGGATCTGCCGCTGATCGTCGACTGGCCGAACCGGCCGCGCCAGATGGTGGACCATGAGAACGGCAAACCGGCGCAGACCGACTGGCGCGTGCAGCGCTATGGCGAGGACGAGACCCGCGTGCGGCTGATGCCGCGCACCGGGCGGTCGCATCAGCTTCGGGTGCATATGCTGGCGCTTGGGCACCCGATCCTGGGCGATCCCTTCTATGCCAGCGGCGCGGCGCTGGATCATCCCCGGCTGATGCTGCATTCCGAAGAGCTGCGGCTGCTGCACCCCGACGGCGGCAAGGGCATGACCTTCAAGGCCAAAGCCCCTTTCTAGAGCCTGATTTCCGGGCGATGCCTAGCGGCAGGCGCTGAGGGTTTCGTAGTCCTGCAACCCGGTGGCGACCAGCATGCAGCGGTCGCGGGCTTCGTAGTAATAGCCCCGCGCGTACCAGCCGACGGCCGTGGGTTCATCGCCATCAGACAGAAGCCAGGCCCCCCGCAGGTATTTCACCGCCCATCTCAGGTTGGTGTCGGCATCCAGAAGCTGTTCGGGATGGCCTTCGAAGCCCATGCCTCGGGCGGTGGCGGGCAGGATCTGCATCATGCCGTAATAGGGGCCGTTGCGCGCCTGGGGGCGGTAGTCGCTTTCGCGCTGGATGACACGGTGGATCAGGCTGGCGGGCACGTCGTAGTGGTCGGCGTACTTGTTGACGAGGGCCCGGATCTCGGGGGTCTCGCCGGGGTGCAGTGCCATGGCCTGCGGGGCGGGACCGGGGCCGCCACAGGCGGCAAGGGTGAGGGTCAGGAAAACGGGGATCAGAAACGCGCGCGCGCGGGATACTGGCATCATTTACGGGGGTCCAAGTTGTGCGACAGGCGCATTTGGCCCCGTTCGGGCGGCTTCCGGCAAGCGGTCCGTCAGATGCGCGCGGAAGTCTGCCGAAGATGAGGGACGTGCCGGACCCGGTGTTAGCCCTTGCCGAACTTGGCGTCGTCCCGGTCGATGTCGGCTTCAAGGTCGGCCGCTGTCGGGTCGAACATCAGAAGTTGCGCGAAGAACAGACACATAAGCAGTGCGGCGGTGTAGTGCGACATGTTGGTGAAAGGCGGGATCTGGTCCAGCGTCAGCGCATCGACAAAAATCCCCGCGGTCACCGCGCAGCTGCCGATGGCCCCGAACAGCGGCACGTGCAGCCGCCAGTCCGCGTGCAGGGGCAGCAGGTTCAGGCGAATCGCGGGTGCGATCGACAGCAGAAGAAGCCCCAGGATCGTTGCATCGGAGACCCCGTCATTGGGGTTGGATTCAAAGATCACCAGATCCTCAAGCGGCAGGTCCAGCCCGAACAGGCGCAGCAGCACCAGCGACCCCAAGAAGGCGATCGCCAGGACCAGGGCCAGGCGTTGCAGCAGCCATCCCGATGTATGCGACGCCAGCGGCATCGTGGCGAAGCCAACCAGCGCCATGCACAGCGCGGTGGCCGGGACCATGGCGTTCTGGTCGGTGGAAAAACGCACAAGCGGGTCGATGCCAAGGCTCCAGCCCAGACCAAGGCTGAAGAGGCAGAATAGGATGCTTGCCAGGGCGAGCGTAAAGCTCACCGCGTTTTTGGAATCTCTGTCGGTCATGTCTTCTGAAATATGAATCGGAACGGCCACCTGCCGATGCCGGATACATTAGTTCGCAAAGGAGGGATTGCAAAAAATAAAGTGACGCAGAGTCATCTGCGTCACTTTTTATTTTGAAAACAGGCCCGTCAGGCCGTTCGGGGGCCTTTCAGGAGGGCCGGTCCGGGTGGTCCAGTGCCGATCAGTTCCGGTCAGGCGGTCTTGGCATCCCAGCCGGACACGGCCTTGACCTCCATGAAGTCTTCCAGACCCCAGACGCCGCCTTCGCGGCCGGTGCCGGACATCTTCATGCCGCCAAAGGGTGCGCCCGCGCCGCGGGGCTGGCCGTTCATCTCGACCATGCCCGACCGCAGCGACATCGCCATGCGGTTGGCGCGCTCACCGTCCTGGGTCTGGACATAGTTGGTCAGACCATAGGGGGTGTCGTTGGCGATCTCGATGGCCTCTTCTTCGGTGTCGAAGGGCATGATGGTCAGGACGGGGCCAAAGATTTCCTCGCGCGCGATGGTCATCTGGTTGTTGGCATCCGCAAAGACCGTCGGTTTGACAAAGAAGCCGCGGTTCAGCCCGTCGGGGCGACCGGTGCCGCCGGCGACCAGTTTCGCGCCTTCGTCGATGCCCTTCTGGATCAGGTCCTGGATCTTGTTGAACTGGCTTTCGTTCACGACCGGGCCGATGTGGCGGCCTTCTTCGTGGGCCGAGCCGACGGTGACCGCGTTGGCGGCTGCGGCGGCTTCCTCGACGGCCTGGTCATAGCGTTCGCGCTGCACCAGCATCCGCGAGGGCGCGTTACAGGACTGGCCCGAGTTGTTCATCATGTGCATGACGCCGCGCTTCACGGCCTTGTCGTCGGCATCGGCGAAGATCACGTTCGCGCCCTTGCCGCCCAGTTCAAGGTGCACCTTCTTCAGGGTTGCGGCGGCGTTCTGGCTGATGGCGATGCCGGCGCGGGTCGATCCGGTGAAGGACACCATGTCGACATCCTCGTGCCCGGTCAGGGCCGATCCGACGCCCATGCCGTCGCCGTTCACCAGGTTGAAGACACCGGCGGGCACACCCGCCTCGTGCATCATCTCGGCGAAGAGCAGCGCGTTCAGCGGGCTTTCCTCGGACGGCTTCAGGATCATGGTGCAGCCGGCGATCAGACCTGCGATGACCTTCAGGGTCACCTGGTTCATCGGCCAGTTCCAGGGCGTGATCATCGCGCAGACGCCGAAGCCTTCATAGACGATGCGGTCGTTCGGGGCGTGATCGCCAAGCGGGCGGACGAACTGGAATTCCTTCGCCGCCTTCAGGAAGTTGCGCGTGTGCGAGAAGCCCGCACCCCACTGCTGGGCCTTCGCCATGTCGATCGGCGCGCCCATCTCCATCGAGATGGCCTTGCCCATGTCTTCCTGGCGGGCGGTGTAGATTTCCAGGAACTTCTCGACGATCGCGATCCGTTCTTCGGGCGCGCGCTTCATCCAGGCGGGGAAGGCGGCCTTGGCGGCGGCAACGGCCTTGTCGACGTCGGCGGCTGACCCAAGCGAGATCACCGCGCAGGGTTCTTCCGTCGAGGGATCGATCACATTGTGGTCGTTCGGCGTGACGGGATCGACCCATTCACCGTTGATGTAAAATTGGCGTTTCTCGATCATCGGTTCTCTCCCTAACCAAAGTATCGCGGGGCCATCCCGCATCGCGGGCGAATGTCCCGCAGATTCCGCGCCAATCTGTCACCGCCTCCCGGGGCTTGCAAGGCGGCCTTGCAAGGAGGGGGGTGCAAATGCGCGGGGTGGTCTCTAGATAGGGGGGGAACCTTGCAGAAACAAACGTCATACGTCACGGAGGACACCATGGCACTGCGCATCAACGCGACCGTTCCGGATTTCAAAGCGGACACCGATCAGGGCGAAATCAGCTTTCACGACTGGATCGGCGACAGCTGGGCGATCCTGTTTTCGCACCCCAAGGATTTCACCCCGGTCTGCACGACCGAATTCGGGGCCGTGGCGCAGCTGGCCGACGAATGGGCCAAGCGCGGCACCAAGGTGATCGGCATTTCCGTCGATGGCGTCGAGGACCACAAGAAGTGGAAGGGTGACATCGAAAGCTTTGCCGGGGCCAACGCGGGCTTCCCGATCATCGCGGACCAGGGTCTGGACGTGGCCAAGCTGTTCGACATGCTGCCCGAAGAGGCCGTGCTGCCCGATCAGCCGACCCCGGCCGACAGCGCGACGGTGCGGTCCGTCTTCATCATCGGCCCCGACAAGAAGCTGAAGCTGTCGATGACCTACCCGATGACCATCGGCCGCAACTTCGCCGAGGTGCTGCGCGCCCTCGACGCGCTGCAGGCTACGTATGAGGTGCCGCTGGCTGCGCCGGCGAACTGGGTGCCGGGCGAAGACGTGATCGTCGCCCTGTCGCTGAACGACGAACAGGCTGAAGAGAAGTACGGCAAGCTGGACAAGAAGCTGCCCTACCTGCGGTTCGCCAAGGCCCCGTCCTGAGGCTGGGCCCAGGCCCGTCCTGATGTTTGCCATCAGAGACTGACACCGGACGCGCGCCCGATTGTGGCGCGCGTTTTCCTTTCCGGCTAGGCTCATCGGGAAGGGAGCCCGCGATGACCCGATCCGACCCGAACCCAGCCGACTCTACCGCCAACCCAATCCACAATCCGATCCCCGAACAGGATCAAAGCACAGGCCCGGTGCCGCAGGTCTTCGGCCCCGACATCTGGATCCATGACGGCCCGCAGGTCGAAGGCGCGGCGGGGTTCCAGTTTCCGACCCGCATGGCGCTGATCCGGCTGGCCGACGGCGGGCTTTTCGTCTGGTCGCCCGTGGCGCTGACCCCGGCGCTGGCGGATTGGATCACCGAAACCGGCCCGGTCCGCCACATCGTCGCGCCCAATGCGCTGCACCACGTCTTCCTGCCCGCCTGGCAGGTCGCCTATCCGCAGGCGCAGATCCACGGCGCGCCGGGGGTTGCGGAAAAGCGCGAAGAGATCCGGTTTGCCTCTCTCCTGGGGGATGCTGTGCCAGAGGACTGGAAAGGCCAGGTCGAACAGGTGCTGATCCCCAACCGCATCGCGGACGAGGTCGTCTTTTTCCACCGCGCCAGCGCCACGGTCATCGTGACCGATCTGTTGCAGGCCATGCCGCCTGGGTCCTTCCGGGGGTGGCGGGCGCTGGTGGCGCGACTGGATCTGATGACTGGCGACACCCCCCGGGTGCCGCGCAAGTTCCGCATGGCGCTGCGACCGCGCGACGTGGTGCGGGGGCGGGTCGAGCATGTGCTGGGCTGGCCGGCCGAACGGCTGATCCTGGCCCATGGCAGGCCCGTGACCCGCGATGCCCATGCGCTGCTGCGCCGGGCCTTTCGCTGGCTGTATTAGACCCTAATCAGGGGAACAGGGTCGACGCGCGGAAGGCCTCGGGGATGGTGTCGTGGCCGTCCAGGATCAGGTCGGCCATGACCTCTCCGACCTTGGGGGCCATGCCAAAGCCGATCTTGAACCCGCCGTTGGCGATGTATTCGCCGGGCTTGCCGGGCCAGGCCCCCAGCATCGGTGCGCGGGATCGCGACCGGGGGCGGACACCGGCCCAACGTTCGATCACCTCGGCCCCTTCCAGCGCGGGCACGGCGGCGCGGGCGGCGGCGATGACCTGATCCAGCTGCGCATCGGTGCTGCGCGGGTCGTCATAGTCGCGTTCGCTGGTCGACCCGATCGCCACGGTGCCATCCGCATGGGGCACCACGTGCACGCCTCCGGCAAAGACCTGCGGCACCGCGCCGGCGTCATGGCGCAGCAGGGCGGCCTGTCCCTTGACGCCTGTGCCGATCATGCGCCCGGCCTCGGTGCTCATTGCTTCCAGCCCCGGGGTGCCGGTGGCGTGCAGCAGGGCGCCTTCCTCGGGGCCGTCGGTGACGATCTCTGCTCCGTAGCTCTTCAGCGCCTCGACCAGTGCAAAGCAGGATTTGCGCGGATGGATGCGCGCGCTGAGCGTGTCGAAGACAAAAAGCCCGGTCGGAGAGGTCGGCGCAAAGGGGCCGGGGGCGTCGGTGACCTGCCATGTGGCGTGGTCCTGCCACAGGTCTTTCGCGGTCTCTTCGCGGCCGCGGGCCAGGGTGACGGCATGATCATCGGCCAGGGGCTGGATCCGGCCAAGGCGGGCATATCCGCTGGAAAGCCCCGAAACAGTCTCGATTTCCTGCCAATAGGCGCTGGCCATCAGAAGGCTGTCCAGCTGGAACTGTTTCTTGTCGTTCCAGGTCTCGGGCACATGCGGGGCCAGCGCGCCCACCACCCCGCCCGAGGACCCGGCCGCCACGCCGAAGGGGTCGATCACCCGTACCTTCGCGCCGCGTTTGGCGCAGGACCAGGCACAGGCCAGGCCGAAGGCTCCGGCCCCGCGAATGGTCACGTCGATCCTTGTCATCTTCCCGTCTCCGCTTCATGGTGTCGGGCACCGTCCCGGTGCTTTCTTGCCGTGCGTTCAGGGCGGCTTCTAAAGGATCCCAGCATGACCGGCCAGCACGAGGGCCCGACCAAGGCCGATTACTCCGGCCCGCACGACCCCGAGCTGTCCTGGCGCGAGGGGGTGACGCCCGTGTCGACCCAGTTCGACGACCCCTATTTCAGTCTCGAAAACGGGCTGGAAGAGACGGGCTATGTCTTTCTGACCGGCAATGACCTGCCCGCGCGCTTCCGACCCGGGTTCCAGATCGCCGAGCTGGGGTTCGGCACCGGGCTGAACCTGCTGGCGGCGCTGCGGGCCTGGCGGGCAGCGGGGATCGAGGGCCGGCTGCGTTTCACCACCTTCGAGGCCTATCCGATGCTGCCCGAGGACATGATCCGCGCCCAGGCGGCATTCCCCGAGGTCGCCGACCTGGTCACGGAACTTGGCCCCTATTGGGGCGGGGATGAGATCACCCTGCCGGATCTTGAGCTGCGGATTGTCACCGGCGACGCCCGCCAGACCCTGCCCGCATGGCAGGGCGCGGCGGATGCCTGGTTCCTGGACGGCTTCGCCCCCGCGAAGAACCCCGAACTGTGGGGTGCGGATCTGATGCAGGCCGTGCATGACCACACCGCGCCCGGCGGCACCGCGGCCACCTACACGGCGGCGGGCCATGTGCGCCGCGCCCTGGCCGATGCCGGGTTCGAGGTCACGCGCCTGCCCGGCTATGGCCGCAAACGCCACATGACCCGCGCAACCCGTGCAACAGAGACTGAACATGACTGAACAGAACACCCGCCAGGGCATCATCCTGATGATCGTGACCACCCTGGTCTTTGCCGTGCAGGACGGGATCTCGCGCCATCTGGTGGCGGATTACCCGGTCCTGATGGTGGTGATGATCCGCTATTGGTTCTTCGGGCTGTTCGTGATCGTGCTGGCGGCGCGCAAGGCGGGCGGGGTGCTGAATGCGGCGCGCACGGAACAGCCGCTGATCCAGATCTTCCGTGGGGTGCTTCTGGCCTTCGAGATCTGCGTGATGGTCACCGCCTTTGATCTGCTGGGGCTGGTGGAAAGCCACGCGGTCTTTGTCTGCTATCCCCTGCTGGTGGCCGCCCTGTCTGGGCCGATCCTGGGTGAAAAGGTCGGCTGGCGGCGGTGGTCGGCGATCGGCGTCGGCTTTGTCGGGGTCATCATCGTGCTGGAACCGGGCTTTGGCGTCTTCGCGATCGAGGCCCTGGTGCCGCTGGCCGCTGCGCTGATGTTCGCGCTTTACGGTCTGTTGACCCGCTATGTGGCGCGGCGCGACAGTTCCGCGACCTCGTTCTTCTGGACGGGGGTCAGCGGGGCCGTGGTGATGACCGGCGCGGGGATCTGGTTCTGGGTGCCGATGGCCCCGGACGCCTGGATCTGGATGGGCACCCTGTGCCTGACCGGCGCCCTGGGGCATTACCTGCTGATCCGCGCCTACGAGGTGGCCGAGGCCAGCGCCGTGCAGCCCTTTGCCTATTTCCAGCTGGTCTTTGCCGCCGCCATCGGCCTTCTCGCCTTTGGCGAGGTGGTGCGCCTGAACGTGGCCATCGGGGCGGCCATCGTGATCGCGGCGGGTCTATTCACCCTGTGGCGGGAACGCCGAAATCGTTGATCCCCCCAGTTCAAGGCTGAAGGGCACCGGAAGGGGCGTCTGACCCAGTCGGGCGCGGTAGACCGGCAGGCTTTCCGCGACCCGTTGCACGTAATTGCGTGTCTCGCGGAAGGGCAGGTGTTCGATCCAGTCGACGGGGTCGGTGGCCCGGTCGCGCGGATCGCCGAATTGTTCCGACCAGCGGATCGACCGGGACGGGCCGGCGTTATACCCGGCCGAGATCAGCAGGACATTGCCGCTGAACTCATCCGCCAGCTGCGCCAGATAGGCCGAGCCAAGCGTCGCGTTATAGGCCCAGGTGCCAAGGCGGCCGGTGACATCATCGGTGTCCCCGACCTTTTCGGCCATGGCCTGCGCCGTGCGCGGCATCAGCTGCATCAGCCCGCGTGCGCCCACATGGCTGGTGACCGATGGATCGAATTCGCTTTCCCGGCGGGCGATGGCCAGCGCCATCTCCATCGAGACGGGCAGGGTCATCTGCGTCATCGGGTGCATGGCGTAGTAATGGCGTGGCAGGACGATGCCCCGCGCGGCTGCGGCCTTGCCCAGCATGACCTCAAGATGCGGATCGCCGGCCTCTTCGACCATGCGGCCCAGGGCATACAGCTCGGCCGAGGGGGCGGTTTCCGCCATATGGGTCAGGAAGCGTTCGGCGTCATAGGATTGCCCGGCGGCGCGCAGCAGCATCACCGCCTCGCGCAGGTCGCTTTGGGCCAGCGGTGTCTCGCGCCAGTCGGTTCCGGTGTCGGTGCCGTACAGGCTGGGGTCGAAGGCGATCCCGGCTTTCTCGGCGGCAAGAAGCCCGTAGAAGGACGTCTGGTGATCGGCCCCGGCGGCATAGGCGGCGCGCGCCTCTTCCGGGCGGTTCAGCGCGTCCAGCGCACGCCCCCGCCAGTACCCGGCCCGGCCCGAGGAAATCGGGGTCTGCACGGCCTCGTCCAGGTGGTTGAAATGGGTCAACGCCAGCGCCGGGTCGTCCAGGTAGCGCAGGGCGATATAGCCCGAAAGCCATTCCAGATCGGCATAATCGCCGCCCTCGGTCAGCTGGTGGTTGGCGGCCAAGTCATAGGCGCGCCGCGCATTGCCGGCGCGCATTTCCTCGCGCGCGAAGGACCGGCGGCGGTTCGACCATTTGTCGGGGTACGCCAGCCCGCCGGGGATCGCGCTTTGCGTGATCAGCAGGTCCTTGGCGCTGTCGTCCAGCCCCTTGCGGATGCGCCAGTTGAAACGATCATAGGCCAGGCCGGGATCGTTCTGAAGCGCCAGCGGCACGGCCTTGATCTGGGCGTTCACATCGCTGTCGTTGTCGCGCAGGGCGATCCGCGCGCGGGCCAGCGCGGCCTGATCGGAGGAAACAAGGTCCAGCATGCGGTCGGTGTCGCCGGTGCGGCCTTCCCAGATGGCGGCGGACAGGCGGGCGGCGTGGTGGTCGCGCAGCAGGGGGCCATAATGGGCGCGGAAGGCATCGTGTTCCTCGGCGTCCAGATCAAGGGTGCGCCAGGCCAGGACGATGGTCGCCTCGGCCTCTCCCTTTGCGCCGGCGGCCTCAAGCGCGCGGGCCAGGCGCAGGGCGCCGGACCCGGTGGCGGGGGTGTGACCGCGGAACAGGGCGCGGACCTGGTCATCGCTGGCCTCTGCAAAGGCGGGTTCGCTTTGGCGGCGCAGGTAGTCAAGGCCGGGCCAATGGGCTTTGCGGTCCAGGAAGGCCAGGACTTCGTCCGGGGTGCCCTTGCCGCTGCGCAGGCGGACCCATTCGACATAGTCGCCCGCAACCGGCCCGTCCCTGTCGGCAAGGCGTCTGGCCAGGGCAAAGTCGCCCGATCCAAGCGCCGAGATGGCCGAGGCAAGCGGACGGGGAGAGATATCCTCGATCAGCTGAGAGGCATTGGCACCGGGATTGCCCGGCAGGGCCGTCAGGCCAAGGGTCACCAGCCCGATCAAGAGGGCGCGGTGCAGTACTACTTGCATTTCTGGTTCCGAACCCGGATAGACACCCGACGAATGTAAGGCTTTGGCCGGGTTGCTCAAGGATTCGCGGGCGATACGGCAAAGATCCGCAACCGGGACGGCATTCCGCCACCCGCCACACGAAAGGAGCGTGTCATGTTTCACGGGTCAATTCCTGCCCTGGTCACGCCGTTCAAGGACGGCGAGTTGGATTTGGATACGCTGAAGAAGCTGGTCGACTGGCATGTGGATCAGGGCTCGAACGGGCTGGTGCCTGTCGGCACCACCGGGGAATCCCCGACGCTGTCGCTGCGCGAACATGAGATCGTGGTCGAAGAGGTGGTGAAATACGCCGCCGGCCGCATTCCCGTGATCGCCGGGGCCGGTGCCAACAACACCAAGGAAGGCGTGCGCCTGATCAAGCACGCCGAAGAGGTCGGGGCCGATGCGGCGCTGGTCGTCACGCCCTATTACAACAAGCCGACGCAACGCGGGCTGATCGCGCATTTCACCGCGATGCATGACGCCTGTGACCTGCCGATCATCATCTACAACATCCCGCCGCGTTCGGTCATCGACATGGTGCCCGAAACCATGGGCGAACTGGCCAAGCTGCCGCGCATCGTCGGCGTCAAGGACGCCACCGCCAAGCTGGATCGCGTCGCGTCGCAGCGCCTGGCCTGCGGTGCGGATTTTGTGCAGCTGTCCGGTGAGGACGGCACCGCCGTCGGGTTCAACGCCATGGGCGGGGTCGGCTGTATTTCCGTCACCGCGAACGTCGCGCCCAAGCTCTGCGCCGAGATGCAGGCCGCCTGCGCCGCCGGCGACTACAAGACCGCGCTTGAGTACCAGGACCGCCTGACGCCCCTGCACGAAGCGATCTTTACGGAACCGGGTCTGTGCGGCGTGAAATTCGCCATGTCCGAACTGGGGCTGTGTTCCGATGAGGTCCGTCTGCCGCTGATGACCGTCACGGATGAGACCAAGGCCAAGCTGCGCGCGGCCATGCGCCACGCGGGTCTGGTGAACTGATCCTTCGGGACATCAAGTGATGTGAAAGGGCCTGCGGTGACGCGGGCCTTTTTGTTTGGTGGGCCTTTTGTTTTCGGCCTGCCGCCCAGGCGATGGCCCGGCCTACCGTCCCAGACGCAGCTTGTAGACCTGATCGCCCCAGCCATCGCGGTTGCAGCGCGCGCGGATCAGCACCTTGCGGGTGCCATCGGGGATCATCACCGACGACAGCGACCGGGTGAAGGGCACGTCGTTGCCATGCGGATGCGCCAGATCGCGCATGCCCAGAAGGTTGCCGGCCATGTCCCGCACCTCCCACCCGTCGGCGTAATGGTCCCAGCCGGTGTCGGGATGCGTCAGCGTCACGCTGATCTTCCAGCCCATGCCCGACCGCTCGGCGCGGGCGTCTAGGATCTGGGGCGCGTCGGCCATCAGGCGCAGGGGCAAAGCCAGCAGGAGGATCAGGAACAGGCGGGTCATGTCACCGGATATACCGCAAGTCGGGCCAAGAAGAAGCGCACGTCGTTTCACATCGCCGTGGGGCTGTCGTCGACCATCAGCGCGGCGCGGGATTTCGACGCGAACTCCCGCCTCCATAGAACGAACAGCGTGATACCGGTGGCGATCATCAGTGCCACGGGCCCCAGCAGCCAGGCAGTGACGCCCAGGGCGAAATAGATCGACCGCAGCCCGCGGTTGAAGCTGCGCGCGGCGGTGATGTTGATCGTCGCGGCCTTGTCGGCGCGGGGCAGGGCGCGGGGGTCCTTGGGGTCGTTCGGCACGGCCCCCATCAGCACGGCGCAATAGCCGAACAGGCGGTTCGACCAGACGAATTTCAGGAAGGCGTTGATCAGGAAGAACAGGATGGCGATCATCTTGATTTCCCACACGAAGGTGGGGTCGCTTTCCAGCGTGATCTGGTTCGCCAGCCCCATCAGCCGGTCCGCATTGGCGATCGAGGCCAGCACGCCCCCGATGGCGATCATCGTGGCCGAGGCGAAGAACGAGGTGCTTTCGCGCAGCGTCGACAGGGTCTGGGCGTCGAAGATGCGGGGCTGGCGGGTCACCATTTCGCGCATCCATTCGCGGCGATAGGCCCCCATCAGCGTCGAGGTCGAGGGGCGGCGGCGGGGCGGGTTCTCGATATGCCAGCCGATCAGAAGCCAGGTGGCAAGGATCAGGCCAAGCGCGGCCAGGTCCAGGGTCGAAAACAGCGAAAGTCGGTCCATCCAGGTCATGGCTCCAGTTAGCCCAAGGCGGGTCGCCTTGCCAATCCGCCCTGTTCGGCGCTAGACATTTCCTGTTTCCGCCAGATGCGAGGCCGCCCATGCAGATGCCCGTTCCAGATTCCCGGATCCTGTCGCAAAAACCGCAGCTGACGGCCGCGCTGCGCAAGGTTCTGCCCGCGGATGCGGTCATCACCGACCCCGCCGAAACCCGCGCCTATGAATGCGACGCGCTGACCGCCTATCGCTGTCCGCCGATGATCGCCGTGCTGCCCTCGACCACGCAGCAGGTCTCGGACGTTCTGAAGATCTGTCACCAGTTCGGCGTGCCGGTGGTGCCGCGCGGCTCGGGGACCTCGCTGGCCGGGGGGGCGCTTCCGACCGAGGATTGCGTGATCCTGGGCGTGGCGCGCATGAACGACGTGCTTGAAACCGACTATGACGACCGCTTCATCCGGGTGCAGACCGGCATGACCAACCTGTCGGTCACCGGCCGGGTCGAGGGCGAAGGGTTCTTCTATGCCCCCGATCCGTCGTCGCAGCTGGCCTGCGCCATTGCCGGGAACATCGCGATGAACTCGGGCGGGGCGCATTGCCTGAAATACGGGGTGACCACCAACAACCTGCTGGGCGTGACCATGGTCATGATGGACGGTGAGGTGGTCGAGATCGGCGGGCCGTACCTTGACAGCGGCGGGCTGGATCTTCTGGGGCTGATCTGCGGGTCCGAAGGGCAGCTGGGTGTCGTGACCGAGGCCGTGCTGCGCATCCTGCCCAAGCCCGAGGGCGCGCGCCCGGTGCTGGTCGGCTTTGACACCAACGAGGTCGCCGGTGCCTGTGTCAGCGACATCATCGAGGCGGGCGTGCTGCCCGTGGCGATCGAATTCATGGACCGCCCCTGTATCGAGGCGACCGAGGCCTTTGCCGGTGCCGGCTATCCCGATTGTGAATCGCTTCTGATCATCGAGGTCGAGGGATCGGATGCCGAGATCGACGAACAGCTGGCCGTGATCACCGCGATTGCCCGCCGCCACAACCCGGTCGAAGTGCGCGAAAGCCGGTCTTCGGATGAAAGCGCGCGGATCTGGCTGGGCCGGAAATCCGCCTTTGGCGCCATGGGGCAGATCAACGATTACATGTGCCTCGACGGCACGATCCCGGTCAGCGAACTGCCCCGGGTTCTGGGCCGGATGAACGAACTCTCTGACGAATTCGGCCTGAAGGTCGCCAATGTCTTCCATGCGGGTGACGGCAACCTGCATCCGCTGATCCTGTTCGATGCGAACAAGGACGGCGATCTGGAAACCTGCGAAGTCATGGGCGCGGAAATCCTGAAGCTTTGTGTCGAAGTGGGTGGCTGTCTGACCGGCGAACACGGCGTCGGGGTAGAAAAGCGCGACCTGATGAGCCACCAGTATGACCCTGCGGATCTTGAGGCGCAGATGGCCGTGAAGGATGTCTTTGACCCGAAATGGCTGCTGAACCCGGCCAAGGTCTTTCCGCTGGCCAATTCCGAAACGCGGCGGGGGGCACAATGATCCGACCAGAGAATGAGGCCCAGCTGGCCGAGGCGATCCGCGATGCGAGCGGTGCCCTGTCGATCCGGGGCGGGGCAACGCGCGGGCTGTCGCCTGCGGGCGCTGCGATCGAGACATCGGGCCTGCACGGGGTGCGGCTGTATGAACCCGGCGCGCTGACGCTGGTGGTCGGGGCCGGCACGCCGATGGATGACATCGACACGATTCTTGGCGAAAAGAACCAGCGTCTGGCGTTCGAACCGATGGATCACCGCGCGCTTCTGGGCACCAGCGGCGTGCCGACGATTGGCGGGGTCGCGGCGGCGAATGTCTCGGGGCCGCGGCGGCTTCAGGTCGGGGCGGCGCGCGATCACATGCTGGGCGTGCGCTTTGTGACCGGCACCGGAGAGATCGTGAAGAACGGCGGCCGGGTGATGAAGAACGTCACCGGCTATGATCTGGTCAAGGTGCTTGCCGGGTCCTACGGCACGCTTGGCGTCCTGAGCGAGGTGTCGCTGAAGGTTCAGGCCATTCCCGAGGCGCAGGCGACCCTGGTGCTGCGCGGACAGGGCATGTCCGACGCGCTGGCCGACCTGATGCGCGCCATGTCGACGCCCTATGACGTGTCGGGCGCGGCCTATGTGTCTTCCGTGAACGGCAAAACAGGCTCTGAACGGCGGATCAGGGTCGAAGGCATGGCCGGATCGGTGGCCTATCGCGCCGGCAAGCTGGCGGATCTTCTGGGGGCCGATGCGGTCATCGAGGGCGAGGACAGCGCCGCCCTGTGGCAAGAGCTGCGGGATGTCGCACCCTTTGCCGGGCGCGATGGTGCGGTCTGGAAGGTCTCGACCCGGCCGTCGCGGGCGGCGGGGCTAAGCCAGGCGCTGGTCGAAGGCGGTCAGCCGCACGAGGTCATCGCGGATTGGAGCGGCGGTCTGCTGTGGCTGCTGGTCCCCGAGGCCGGCGATCTGGGCGCTGCGGCGATCCGCGCGGCGGTGGCGCAGGCGGGCGGACATGCGACCCTGATCCGGGGCGACCTGGCCCGGACCGGCGTGACGCGGTTCCAGTCCCAGGGGCCGATCCAGGACCGACTGGCGGCGGGCCTTCGGGCCAGGTTTGACCCGCGTGGCATTCTGAACGCCGGTCTTATGGACATGACAAAGACAGGGCCCGGCGCAGATGCGGCGCGGGTCAAAGACCCGGTCTAACGGGCGCAAGGAAGGACATGAACACATGCTGCTGACCCTATTCGTGGTGCTGACGGCGATCGTCGGCGTGGGGCTTTATGTTTCACTTGTGCGGCGGATGCCGAACGGCAGTTTCTTTCCGCTGCTGGGACCGGGGGTCCTGTTGCTGGGGCTGGCCGGGATCGGCATCCTGCGGCTTCTGCCAGTGGATGCAACGGAAAGCCCGGTGCGGGTGATCCTGGCGCTGGTGATGCTTTGGGTTGGCTGGGTTGGCCTGATGGCGCTTCTGGCGCAGACGCTCAGCCGGTCGATGCCGGGGGCGCAGCCCTGGCCCGTGCTGACCGGAGGCGCGGCGACACTTGCCCCGGCGCTTGGATTTATCGTTGCACGGATGGTGGCCTGATGCGGACCGAATTCACCCCCGACCAGCTGAAAGACCCTGGCACCGCCCGAGCGAATGAAATCCTGCGCGCCTGTGTGCATTGCGGGTTCTGTACCGCGACCTGCCCCACCTACCAGGTGCTGGGCGACGAATTGGACAGCCCGCGCGGCCGGATCTACCTGATCAAGGACATGCTGGAAAACAACCGCGTGCCGGACGAAAAGACCGTCAAGCACGTGGATCGCTGCCTGTCCTGCCTGGCCTGCATGACGACCTGCCCCTCGGGCGTTCATTACATGCACCTGGTCGACCATGCCCGCGCCTATATCGACAAGAATTACAAACGTCGCTGGGACGATCGGGCGCTGCGCTGGATCCTGGCCCGGATCATTCCGTATCCGACGCGGTTCCGGCTGGCGCTGTTTGCCGCCGGCCTGGCGCGGCCTTTCTCGCGGATCCTGCCGGACAAGCGGCTGCGCGCGATGGTGGCTATGGCCCCGCGCCGCCTGCCGACACCGTCGCTGAACGACAGCCCGCAGACGCATTTGGCGCAGGGACCCCGGATCAAGCGCGTCGCGCTGATGACCGGCTGCGCCCAGAAGGCGCTGAACACCGACATCAACGACGCCACCATCCGCTTGCTGACCCGCGCGGGGGTCGAGGTGGTGATCCCCAAGGGCGAAGGCTGCTGCGGATCGCTGACCCATCACATGGGCAAGGAAGACCTGGCCCACGGGTCCGCCGCGCGCAACATCCGCGCCTGGGCGGCCGAGATGGACGGCGCAGGCCTGGACGCCATCGTCATCAACACCAGCGGCTGCGGCACGACGGTGAAGGATTACGGCCATATGTTCCGCAACGATCCGCTGGCGACGGATGCGGCGCGGGTGTCCGCCATCGCCAAGGACATCACCGAGGTGCTGGGCGATCTGGATCTGCCGGCCCAGGCCCCCGAGGCGCTGCGCATCGGCTATCATTCCGCCTGTTCACTGCAGCATGGCCAGAGGATCAAGGACCTGCCCAAGGATCTGCTGACCCGCGCGGGGTTTCAGGTCGCGACTCCCGCCGATCCGCATCTGTGCTGCGGGTCCGCCGGGACCTACAACCTGATGCAGCCCGAGATCTCGGGCCAGCTGAAGGCGCGCAAGATCCGCACGCTTGAGGCCGTTCAACCCGACATCATCGCCGCCGGGAACATCGGCTGCATGATGCAGATCGGGTCGGGCATCGGCGTGCCGGTCGTGCACACGGTCGAGCTGATGGACTGGGCCACGGGCGGGCCGAAACCTGCCGCATTGAAACCCCATTAGGCCGCCCCCCGCGCCGCATTTCCGCCCCATGAACCGGCTAGAAATCCGTTACAGGATCTCCAGTTTCGTTCATGGGCAGTGGCATGTTGCAAAGATTGATTCCCGGGCTCGCCTTGGCCCTGACCCTCATCCTCTCGCTTGTGCGGGTCGGCCATGCCGAAGCCGGCGGGCTGCGCCTTCTTAGCACCGGCGATGACAGCCGTGGATGGGAAGCGGTCGGTCGTCTCGAACTGGACGGGCGGGGCTTTTGCACCGGCGCGCTGATTGCCGAGGATCTGGTCCTGACCGCCGCGCATTGCCTGTACGACAAGGCCAGCGGCACACGGTTTGCCCCCGATCAGATCGAATTCCTGGCGGGCTGGCGCAATGGCCGCGCGCAGGCCTATCGGCAGGTGCGGCGTGCGGTGATCCCGCGCAGCTATTCCTTCGACAGCGCCACCTCGCCCGAGAGGGTGAAGGACGATATTGCCCTGCTTCAGCTGTATCAGCCGATCCGCACCGGGGCCGTCACGCCCTTTGCCCTGTCGCAGCACCCCCGCGGAGGCGATGCGATCGCGGTTGTCTCATACGCCCATGACCGGGCCGAGGCCCCGTCGCTGCAGGACACCTGCAATGTCATCACCCGCCAGCAGGGCGTGCTGATCATGTCCTGCGAGGTGGATTTCGGATCCTCGGGCGCGCCGGTCTTCAGCCTTGAAGGCGGGGTGCCGAGGATCGTGTCTGTTGTCTCGGCCATGGCCGAGGTGCAGGGCAACGAGGTCTCGCTTGGCACCGACCTGGGCCAGATCGCCAGCCTGATGGATGAAATCCGCCAGGGCGGCGCGCCGCTGCCGCAGGCGAACCGGATCACCCTGGGCGCCGCCACCGGGCTTGCCGGTCAGCGCAACATCGGGGCCAAGTTCATCCGCCCCGGCGGCTGACGCAGCCAAAAGGGCGCGCGACCGGGCCAGGCGCGCAGCCCTTGCAAAGAGGCCCCCAGGCGGGGGTCTGCCATCAGACATCATCAGGATCTTGAAACGCGGATCGGGGGCGCCCAGATCTGTGTCACCGGGGTGCCAAGACGGGCCCCGGCGATCCTGCCTGTCCCCTGAAGGGAAGGCGCAACCCTGTTATCGCTCAAAGAGGATGACCCATGCGTAACTTTGATCTTGCACCGCTTTACCGTTCCACCGTCGGCTTCGACCAGCTGGCCAACTTGATGGACCGTGTTCTAAGCAACGAGGTCGCACAGCCGACCTATCCGCCCTACAACATCGAAAAACTGGATCAGGATGCCTATCGCATCACGATCGCCGTCGCCGGGTTCACCGATGCCGACCTGGCGATCGAGGTGAAGGAACACGCCCTGATCGTGTCGGCCAAGAAGGCCGATGAAGACAAGCGCAGCTATCTGCACCGGGGCATTGCCACCCGCGCCTTTGAACGCCGCTTCCATCTGGCGGACCACGTGAAGGTGACCGGCGCGACCCATGCGGACGGGCTGCTGCACATCGACCTGGTGCGCGAAGTGCCCGAGGCGCTGAAGCCCCGCCGGATCGAGATCACCAAGACCGATGGCCGCACGGTCAATGCCAAGGCGCTTGAGGCCAAGCAGACCGAGGCACAGGAAACCGTCTGATCGGCCGCAGAGACTGATCCGCACCGATCAAGGACGGGGTGAGCCAGATCCCAAGACCCTCGATTTCACACAGTCACTGGATCACCGGAAAGGGCGCGGCGCAGGTCGCGCCCTTTTTCCGTCCGCTGGCGGGTCTGGCAGGGCAATCCCGCGCAGGCACGGTCGCGGGCGAATTCGCCTTATTCAGTCTCTAATCCTGTCTCTGACGCGAGGCCACGTGGCTGGAGGTCAGGTCCAGCAGAAGCAGCCCGGCATCGGTTTTCACCTCGGTTCGGACGGTCTGGATCGTGCGGCCGCGACGCACGAAGGACGACCGCGCCATCAGCGTCCCCGAGGTGACGTTCTGCAGAAGCTGCGCGGTCATGTTGATCGACAGGGGAAAGCCGCTCATCCCGCCGTGGGGTTCCACCCCCTGAAGCGCCAGGCGGGTGGCACAGACATCCGCGAACCATATCAGTGCCCCGGCATGCACCGTTCCGAATGGGTTCAGGATGCCCTCTTGTACCGGCATCATGCCGCGGGTCTCTCCGGGGCCAACGGTTTCGGTATGAAACCGGATATGGCCGCCGTACTGGCGTGCTTCGATGTTCATCTGTCCCTCCGTCCCTGGGGGAAGGATGACCAGAGGGGGGCGACCTGTCTACCGCAGGGTCACGCTGCACCCGCGAACCGTTAACTGCGCTTTAATCCCGACAGGGCCGGTGTGATAGCTGATCCGGGGGTCGGGCAGCAGCGGTTCCAGCCAGTGGGCCAGGGTCTTTGCCTGCGGGTGATGCAGTTCCAGCGCGGTCAGGGCGGCATCCGCGCCCTCCATGCGGGTCGGTGGCAGCGGGGCGGTCTGCCAGTCGATCAGGCTGGGCGCCACGCCGTCCAGAGGCAGGCTGCCATCCTCGGGCACCGTCAGAAGCCAGCGCAGGTCACCGCGCGTGACGGGAATGGCGGGGCCGTGGGTGTCAGGGAACAGCGGATGGGTCGCCGCCATATCCGTGCAGCGGACCACCCAATGCGACAGACGCGGGTGCTGGACCGGTTGGTCCAGGTTGAACCAGCGCGGCCGCTGCGGGGGCGGGGCCTCGGGGTTCACGGCAATGACTTCCAGGAATTCATCCGCGCCCATCCGGACCAGGTGGTTGTGCGTGCCCATCAGGGGATGTTCGCCGCCCTTGGGCATGTCGATGCCGGTCTGGTCGCGCACATGGGCGGTGCCTTCGGCAAGCGAGGGCGCGGCGATGACGATATGGTCAAGGGCAAGCATGTTCGGGTCCGGTGTACTGAAGCGCTGTGGCGACACTAGTGCAGCCGCGGTGCCCCGGTCAAAGGGGCAGGGGCCGAACGGAAAACCGGCCACCCTAGGGGGCGGCCGGTGTCTGGGGATTTTCGTCGATCAGGGGGCGGTCAGACCGTGGCCAGCACCGCGTCCAGCCCGGCCTGAGCGACCTCCATGTCCTGCGCAGGCGTGCCCGAGCTTACGCCGATCCCGCCGACGCACTGGCCGTTCACCATGACGGGCAGCCCGCCGCCGACGACCATCAGCCGCCCGCCGATGGCCGAGGCGATGCCATAGGCCGGTTTCCCGGGCTGGCTGGCGTCACCATATTCATGCGTCGCCTTCTTGGCCCCGCTGGCGGTGAAGCTTTTGTCGATGGCGATGGTCGAGGAGGTCACCTTGCCGCCGTCCATCCGTTCGAACGCCACCAGGTTGCCGGCGTCGTCGGTGATGGCGATGCACATGGGCACGCCGATCTCATCCGCCTTGGCGCGCGCGGCCCTTAGCATCACGTGGGCGTCGTTCAGATCCAGTCGGGTGACGGTGATCATGCTTGCAGTTCCTTTGCCTTGCGCCGCCATGCATGCAGCAGCGGTTCCGTATAGCCCGAGGGTTGGGTCACCCCCTGGAAGATCAGGTCGCGGGCGGCCTGGAAGGCCGGGCCCTCCGGGTTCTCGACCAGCGAGGTATAGGCCGGATCGCCCGCGTTCTGGGCATCGACCTTGGCGGCCATTCGCATCAGGGCGTCGTTGACCTCGGTTTCCGTGATCAGCCCGTGCAGCAGCCAGTTCGCCAGGTATTGCGACGAAATCCGCAGGGTGGCGCGGTCTTCCATCAGGCCGACATCGTTGATGTCCGGCACCTTGGAGCAGCCGACGCCCTGGTCGACCCAACGGACCACATAGCCCAGGATCCCCTGGCAGTTGTTGTCCAGATCGCGGCGCACTTCGTCCTCGGTCAGGTTGCGGCCCGAGAGCACCGGCTGGGTCAGCAGATCAGCGAGATCCGCGCGGTCGCGCGAGGCGAGCGCGTCCTGACGCTCGGCCACGCTGATCTGGTGGTAATGCGTCGCATGCAGGGTCGCCGCCGTGGGCGAGGGCACCCAGGCCGTGTTTGCGCCCGCATTGGGGTGGTTGGTCTTGGCCTGCAGCATCTCGGCCATCATGTCGGGCTTGGCCCACATGCCCTTGCCGATCTGGCCACGCCCGCGCAGGCCAAGCGCCAGGCCCGCGTCGACATTGCCGTCCTCATAGGCCTTCAGCCAGACGGACCCGGCCATGTCGCCCTTGGGAATGAAGGGACCCAGCTGCATCGAGGTGTGGATCTCGTCGCCCGTGCGATCCAGGAAGCCGGTGTTGATGAACACCAGACGGTCCTTCACCGCCCGCATGCATTCGCGCAGATTGGCCGACGTGCGGCGTTCTTCGTCCATCACGCCCAGCTTCACGGTGTTCATCGGCAGGCCAAGGATGCCTTCGACGGCCGTGAAGATCGTGTTGGCAAAACCGACCTCTTCGGGGCCGTGCATCTTGGGCTTCACCACATAGACCGACCCGGCGCGGGAATTGCGCGCGCCCTCGGTCTTCTTCAGATCGTGCATTGCGGCGGCCACGGTGATCAGCGCGTCCAGCATGCCTTCGGGGGTTTCCTCGCCTTCGAACAGGACCGCATCGGTGGTCATCAGGTGGCCGACGTTGCGCACCAGCAGAAGGGCGCGGCCGGGCAGGGTCAACGTGCCGCCGTCGGGTGCGGTCAGCACCTTGTCGGGGTTCAGGGCGCGGGTCATCTGCTTGCCGCCCTTTTCGAAGGTTTCCTGCAGCTTGCCGGTCATCAGGCCGAACCAGTTGCCATAGACCTCGGCCTTGTCGGCGGCATCCACGGCGGCGACGCTGTCTTCGCAGTCCTGAATGGCGGTCAGGGCGGATTCCAGCACCACGTCGCGCAGGCCCGAAGCCGAGGTCGCGCCAACGGGGTGCGCGGGGTCGATCAGCAGTTCGATGTGCAAGCCATTGTGGCGCAGCATGTAGGATGCGGTATCGCCGTCCTCGGAATATCCGACAAAGGCGGCGGGATCGGCGAAGGCATGGGTCGCGTCGCCGACGCGGGCGACCAGCGCAGCGCCGTCGCGGGTATAGGCGGTGACGTCCTTGTGCGAGGCACCGTCCAGCGGCACGGCCTGGTCAAGGAAATCGGCGGCCCAGGCCACGGCCTGTGCACCACGCTTGGGGTCATAGCCCTTGCCCTCGGGTGCGCCGGGCAGGGCGTCGGTGCCATAAAGCGCATCATAGAGGCTGCCCCAACGGGCGTTGGCGGCGTTCAGCGCAAAGCGCGCGTTCATCACCGGAACAACCAGCTGCGGGCCTGCGATGCTGGCGATCTCGGGGTCGACATTCCCGGTGCCGATCTGGAAATCCGCGCCCTCGGGGACGAGGTATCCGATTTCTTCAAGGAAGGCGCGGTATTCGGCCCCGTCCACCGGCTGACCCTTGCGGGCCTTGTGCCAGTCGTCGATCTGCGCCTGAAGCGTTTCACGCACCTCAAGCAGGCGAAGGTTTTCCGGCACCAGATCGGCCAGCAAGCTGGCATAGCCCGCCCAAAGGTGATCGGGGGTGATGTCGAGATCGGGCAGGATCTGGCCTTCGACCAGATCGGCGATGCTTTGCGCGACCTGAAGGCCGGCGCGGTCAACATAATTGGTCATGTGCGACTCCTCTTCGTTGCGGAAGATATAGCGCAGGGCCCGGGGCGGGGCGCGGATCTTTCGGGACTTTTCCACATCGTGGAAAGTGTTATTCTGCCGGGCATGAGCAATGCCGTGCAATCCGTCGACCGGGCCCTGCGCCTGCTGGAACTTGTCGCCGCCGATCCCGACGGGCGGCGGCTGTCGGATCTGGCGCGGGCGGCGGGGCTGGCGGTGTCGACGACGCACCGGCTTCTGACCTCGCTGGAACAGCGCGGTTTCGTGCAGGTCGAGGGCGAGACAGGCCTGTGGCACGTGGGCCAGACGGCGCATCGGGTCGGCGCGGCCTGGGGGCGGGCGCGCACCATGCTGGCACCGGCGATGCCCCATCTGCGGCGGCTGCGCGATGCAACGCGGGAAACCGCGAACCTCGGGCTGATCGAGGACGGGTGGGTCGTGACGCTGGCGCAAGCGGAAAGCCGGGAAATCATGCGCGCGATCTCACCGCCCGGGGGGCGCGCGCCGACCTTCTGTTCCGGCATGGGCAAGGCCATCGTGGCCACCTGGCCCGATGCCCAGATCGACCAGCTGATCGACCGCCACGGGTTAGGTGCGGCGACCCGCAACAGCCTGACCCGGCGCGAGGATGTGCATGCGGAAATGGCGAAGATCCGGGACCAGGGGTTCGCCATGGATGATGAAGAATTCGTGCCGGGCCTGCGCTGTGTCGCGGCGGTGATCGAAGGGCCGGGGGGCGATGCGGTTGCGGCCGTGTCGGTGTCCGGTCTGTCGCTGCGGATGACGCCAGACAAGGTCGCGCGCTGCGCCGAGCTGGTGCAGCGGGTGGCGGTGGATCTGTCAGGCCGCGTGGCGGTCTGAGGGGCGGCCCGCTAGCGGATCCAGACCTCGACCCGGCGGTTGACCTGACGGCCCCAGGCGCTGTCGTCGCAGGCCATGGGCATGGCTTCGCCAAAGGCCTCGGTGGTCAGCGTCAGGCGGTCGGGGTCGGCATCGCGGGCGGCCAGTTCCACGGCGCGGCGCACCGCCTTGGCCCGGTCCAGCGCGATCCGCCGGTTGCCTGCCGCATCCCCGGACCCGTCCGAAAAGCCGACGAACATCAATTCGCGCCCGTCGTACAGGCCCTGTTCCAGCGCCGCGGCCAGCTGTTCAACGTTGGACCGGGATTGGGCGTCCAGCAGGGATGACCCGGCCTCGAACCGGAAGGAGATCGTCAGCCGGTCATAGGGGGTCAGCCGGGTGACCATGGCCTGAAGATCGGTCAGAGAGGTCTCTGGCCCCGCCTGGGTGATGGCATTGGCAAAACGTGCGCCCTGTTGGTTGATCGGGATTTCCTCGGGCATCTGGTCGACGAACCCGGCGCGGCGGATCACCATCTGGGCGGCGGGCAGGCGGGTGAAGGCCAGGAATTCGCGCGCCAGCTTGGGCAAGCGCCGGGCGGGCATGTACAGGAACGCGGGCGTGGTCAGGGGGTAATCTTCGGTCTTGGCGTTGATCCGCGTGGCCCCGATGGTGAACCCGCAGGCCCCGCTAAGTTCGACCTGCGCCGCCAGCCCGGTTTCCGAGGCCGTGGTCAGCCCGATGGCAAAGGGATCGCGCAGCACCGCATCCAGGATCGCGCGGTCGGTGTCGTGGCGCGTGGCGTTGTCGGACAGATCAAAGCCTGACGGTCCCATCAGCCGATCCTCGACCGCCTGACCCAGGCCCGAAGCCGCATCGCGCAGGTGCAGGGCAATCGGCGCATCCGGCCCGCCCAGGTCCTGCCAATTGTCCAGCTCCCCAGCATAGATGGCGGCCAGCTGCGGCAGGGTCAGGGCGCGTACGCCATTGCCCTGCGCCACGATCGGGACCAGCGCATCCAGCGCCAGCACGCGGTTGCGCCCGGCGGCGCGCAGATTGCCCATCCCGGCCTCGATCGCGCGGCGCAGTTCCTCGGGGCGGATTTCGCGCAGGGCCATGACCAGGTCGGCCTCGTTCGCAAGAAGATCGGCAAAGCCTTCGTCGGTGTTGGTCGAGCGCACGGTAAAGCGGCCCGCAATCTCGTCCGTGGTTTTTTCGGTCAGGATGTAGTCGACGACGCTGTCGCCCTGCGGCTCGCGGGTGATGCGGTGGCCGCTGCGCATGCCGAAGGCCTCGATCAGGGCGGGAATCAGCAGATCGCCCGTGGTTGCCGCGCCGGAAATTGTCAGCTCGGCCACGAAGGCCTGAAGGTTGGGGCAGGCGGGGCCATCGCAGCGCACGCCCGATCCATCGACGGTCAGTTCCCCGAAATCGGTTTCAACGCGGTAGAATTCGCCATCAAAGCCCAGCAGCATCCCCCGGATGGTGACGCTGCCATCGCGCGAGGTCAGGGTGACGTCCTGCGCGATCAGGGGGGTGGCGAAAAGAAGAAGTGCGGCGCTGAACGCCGCACGCATCATGGTCATCATCGAATGATCTGCCTGGCCTGCTTACCTGGCGGCGATCTTCAGGTCTTCGACCAGGTTTTTCAACAGCAGATAGTCGCCCACGCTGTCGCAGCCGGGCAGGGTCATCGCCAGATCGGATACCGAGGCGGTCAGATCCTCGGACAGCTGGATCACCTGGGCGGTGATGTCGCGGTCGCAGTTGGCGTCGGTCACGGCGATCTCGATGCTCAGCTCGACGTCGCCGGCGCTGGTCGTGGTGCCCGTGGGAAAGGTATAGACCTCGGCCAGGCGGGGCGCGTCGAGGCCGGGATCGCCCAGCCGGGTGACAAAGCCGCCCATGCCACGCGCGGCAAAGGTCGCATCGCGGGGCATGCCGGACCAGACGTGGCCGTCGGTGTCATACTCCGCGCCGAATTCCCGGGCATGCAGCGCGATGCCGCTGTCGCCCTGCCATTGCACGACCGCGCGGTCGTAGAAGGGCAGCGTGTCGACCACCAGTTCGACGGCGGCGGCATTGCCGTCTTCCATCGCGGCGATGAACAGCGCGTTTTCGGCAAGCGCCGGAACCTCGATCTGCAATTCGCCGTCGGCGTCGGTCAGGGCGGTGACGGTCAGATCTTCGTGGCGAAGGGAGACACGGGACAGGGGCTGGCACGGCGCGCTCAGGCGCAGGGCCACCATGGCGGCGGCGCGCGGTTCGCCGGTCAGGTCCAGCGCGCAGGCGTCGGCCTGCCGGGGCTCGGACAGGTCGGCGGTGTCGGGATTGGGGATATCCTCGGCCGTGGCGGCGATCAGCACCGGGGTTTCGGGGAACTCATGCGGCGCGGAAAAGGCGGCGGCCAGATCGGCGGAGGTCAGCGAAATCGAGGCCAGCTGCACCGGGCGCGCCGCAAAGCGCGGGGCGGCGAGGTCGATGGGAAGGCTGCTGGCCTGAACAATGTTGTCAGGATGGGGCGAGGGGGTCGGCAAAGCGGCGGCCGGGGCGGCCTGCGGGGTGAGCATCGGCGCAAGCTGAGCGGTCTGCACGGGATGCGTGCCCCCGGCCTGCATGTAGACACCGGCACCTGCGGCCAGAACCATGGTGCCACCGGCAATGGCAAGTGTTTTCAAGCTGATCATGATGAATCCCCACACGTCCATAATCAGAGCCCACCTACACGGACCCAACCAGAAGATGAATCGCAACTGGGGCGAGTTTAAGGCGCCGCAGGGGTCTAACTATGCCGACGACGGCGGGAAGGGAGAGGAAAACAAGGGGCCGGAACGCAATGATCCGGGCCGCGTGGCGGGCCCGGATCAGAAGATCGTTCGAAGGGATCTTGTCAGAAGATCAGGTCAGACCATCGCGCCGTGGCAATGTTTGAACTTCTTGCCCGAGCCGCAGGGGCATGGGCTGTTGCGCGTCGGGTTGCCCCAGGTGGTGGGGTCGTTTTCGTCAAAGCCCTCGACGGCGGCACCAGGGGCCTCGGCGGTCTGCTGATCAGGAGCGGGGGCGGCCGGGGCGGCGGGCGCGTCACCCTGCGGTGCGGCACCTTCGGCGGTCTCGGCCGCGGCCTGGGGCAGCATGCCTTCCTTTTGCAGCTGGGCCTGGATCATCGCCATCTGCTGGCGCTGTTCCTCTTCGGTCAGGGGGCGGACGCGGCCCAGGGTCTTGGTGACCTCTTCGCGCAGGCTGTCCAGCATCGACTGGAACAGCTGGAAGGCCTCGGTCTTGTATTCGTTCAGCGGGTCACGCTGCGCATAGCCGCGGAAGCCCACGACCGACCGCAGGTGTTCCAGCGTCAGAAGATGTTCGCGCCACTTGCTGTCGATGGTCTGCAGCAGCACCTGCTTCTCGATCGAGCGCATGTTCTCGGGGCCGAAGGCGGTGGCCTTGGCAGCCATGGCCTTGTCGGCCTCGTCGTCCAGACGTTCGGCGATCACCTCGTCGTCGACGCCTTCCTCGGCGACCCATTCGATCACGGGCACGTCGATGTTCAGGTTCTCGATGACGGCGGCATAAAGCCCCTCACCGTCCCATTGTTCGGCGTAGGTCTTCGGCGGGATGTAGGTCGCGACCAGATCGTCGATGACCTGCGACCGCATGTCGGCCACGATCTCGGACAGGTCCTTGGCTTCCATGATCTCCATGCGCTGCTTGAAGATGATCTTGCGCTGTTCGTTCATCACGTCGTCGAACTTCAGCACGTTCTTGCGCATGTCGAAGTTGCGGCCTTCGACCTTGGCCTGGGCGCGTTCCAGCGACTTGTTCACCCAGGGGTGCACGATCGCCTCACCGTCCTTCATGCCAAGCGAGGACAGCACCTTGTCCAGCCGTTCCGACCCGAAGATGCGCATCAGGTCGTCTTCCAGCGACAGGAAGAAGGACGAACGGCCCGGATCCCCCTGACGGCCCGAGCGGCCGCGCAGCTGGTTGTCGATCCGGCGCGATTCGTGGCGTTCGGTGGCCAGAACAAACAGACCGCCGGCGTCTTTCACCTTCTGCTCGTCTTCGTCATGGGCCTTTTCGATCTTTTCACGGATCTCTTCGGGATCGGCCTCGGGGTTGGCGGCGATCGCCTCCATGATCTTGAACTCGACGTTGCCGCCCAGTTTGATGTCGGTGCCACGGCCCGCCATGTTGGTGGCGATGGTCACCGCGCCCAGCTTGCCGGCATCGGCGACGATCTGCGCCTCTTGTTCGTGCTGGCGGGCGTTCAGGACGTTGTGCGGCACACCGGCCTTCGTCAGCATGTCGGACAGGAATTCCGACTTCTCGATCGAGGTGGTGCCGACCAGCGTGGGCTGACCCTTGGCATGGGCTTCCTTGATCGTCTCGACGATGGCGGCGAATTTTTCCTGCGCGGTGCGATAGACGGCGTCGTCGTCGTCGATCCGGGCAATGGGGCGGTTGGTCGGAACCTCGACCACGCCCAGGCCATAGATTTCCTGGAATTCCTCGGCCTCGGTGGCGGCGGTGCCGGTCATGCCCGACAGCTTGTCGTAGAGGCGGAAGTAGTTCTGGAAGGTCACCTGGGCCAGGGTCACGTTCTCGGGCTGGATGTCGACGCCTTCCTTGGCCTCGATCGCCTGGTGCAGGCCTTCCGACATGCGGCGGCCGGCCATCATGCGGCCGGTGAATTCGTCGATCAGCACGACTTCGCCATTGCGGACGATGTAGTCCTTGTCGCGCTGGAACATCTTGTGGGCGCGCAGGGCCTGGTTCACGTGGTGCACGACGGTGGTCGATTCCGGATCATAGAGCGACTGATCCTCGGGCAGGAGGCCACGGGCGTGCAGCTGCTGTTCCAGGAATTCGTTGCCGTCGTCGGTGAAGGTCACCTGACGCTGCTTTTCGTCCAGGGTGAAGTGATCGTCGGTCAGTTCCGGGATCAGCTTGTCGATGGCGGTGTACAGATCGCTGCGGTCCTGGGCCGGGCCCGAGATGATCAGCGGCGTCCGCGCCTCGTCGATCAGGATGCTGTCGACCTCGTCCACGATGGCGAAGTTGTGGCCGCGCTGGAACATCTCGGTGAGTTCCGATTTCATGTTGTCGCGCAGGTAGTCGAAGCCCAGTTCGTTGTTCGTGGCATAGGTCACGTCACAGCCATAGGCGGCTTTCTTCTCGGCCGCGGGCTGCTGCGGATAGATCACGCCGGTGGTCAGGCCAAGCGCGCCGAAGACCTTGGACATCCATTCGGCGTCCCGCTTGGCCAGGTAATCGTTGACGGTAACCACGTGCACGCCCTTGCCGGTCAGGGCGTTCAGGTAGGCGGGGAAGGTGGCGACAAGGGTCTTGCCCTCGCCCGTCTTCATTTCCGAGATATTTCCCTGGTGCAGGAAGACCCCGCCCATCAGCTGCGTGTCGAAGGCGCGCAGGCCAAGCGCGCGCTTGGCGGCCTCGCGGCAGTTTGCGAAGGCTTCGGGCAGCAGGGCATCCAGGCTTTCGCCCTCCATCGCGCGCATTGCCAGCGCTTCGGTCTTTTCCTTCAGACCTTCATCGCTCAGCTTCTCGAACTCGGGTTCCAGATCGTTGATCTGTTGGATGATCTTCCGGGTTGCCTTTACCTTGCGGTCGTTCGGCGTTCCGAAGACCTTTTTGGCAAGTGTGCCCATTCCCAGCATGATCAATTCCGTTTCGATTGTTGACGTCGATGTGTTGGCGATGTGTCAGCGGGTTGCTTGTACCGCCCTACGGCTGACCATAGAACTGGTGCCAAGCGGGGTCCCGCAAAGCCATTTGGCCCCTAAAAGCCATATGGCGATGTAAGGGGCGACCCCTACCCTGTCAACGCCGCGCACCGACGCGGCCCATCAAAGGTACTGATATGACGCAACGATTGATCCAAGTCGCCGCGATTGCCCTGGCTTTCGCCATTTCCTCTCCGGTTCTGGCGCAGGATACCGCTGCCACGGGTGCGGATGCCGCGGCTGCCACCGAAACCACCCCGGCCAGCGCCGACACCGTCGTGGCCATCGTCGACGGCAAAGAGATCACCCTGGGTCACATGATCCTGGTCCGCCAATCGCTGCCGCCGCAATACGCCCAGCTGCCCGATGCGATCCTGTTCGAGGGCATCCTGGAACAGCTGATCCAGCAGACCGCGCTGCAGGACAGCTTTGACGGCGACCGCCCGCGTCGCGTCGAAATGGCGCTTGAGAACGAGGAACGCGCGATGATGGCCGCCGAGGCCGTCAGCCGCGTGCTGGACGCCGCCGTGACCGATGCCGCCATCGAGAAGGCCTATCAGGACACCTATGGCAATGCCGAACCCGAGATGGAGTTCAAGGCCGCCCATATCCTGGTCGAAACCGAGGACGAGGCGAAGGCCATCGTCGAAGAGCTTGAAGGCGGTGCCGATTTCGCGGCCGTCGCGAAAGAGAAATCCACCGGTCCCTCGGGTCCGAATGGCGGTGATCTGGGCTGGTTCGGCAAGGGCATGATGGTCGCCCCCTTCGAAGAGGCGGTTGTGGCGATGGAAGCCGGCGACATCTCGGCCCCGGTGCAGACGCAGTTCGGCTGGCACGTGATCCTGCTGTCGGAAACCCGCATGAAGGAAGCGCCGGCGCTGGACACCGTCCGCGACGAGCTGCAGGCCCAGGTCGAGCAGGAGGTCGTCAAAGCACATATTGACGCGCTGGTCGAAAAAGCGAATGTCGACAAGAGCGGGGCCGAAGGCGTCGATCCCGCAGCCTTGAGCAACATCGACATTCTGGAGTGACCCCATGGGCGGAACACCCCCTCTTTCCCCGCTGGCGCCCGCCGCCTTTCCCGACCTGCCCGAAATCGGGGGCGTCGAATTCGCCACCGCCGAGGCAGGGGTGAAATACAAGAACCGGACCGACGTGATGCTGGCCAAGCTTGCGCCCGGTACGGCGGTTGCGGGGGTGTTCACCCGGTCGGCCACACGGTCGGCCCCGGTGCTGGACTGCCAGGACAAGATCGGTGGCGACGTCGCGGGTGGCGCGGCGATCATCGTGAACTCGGGCAACTCCAACGCTTTTACCGGCAAGAACGGTCGCGAATCCGTGTCGCGGATCACCGCGGCCACGGCCCAGGCCCTGGGCATCGAGGAGGCGCGCGTCTTCTCGTCTTCGACCGGGGTGATCGGCGAACCGCTGCCGCACGACCGGATCACCGCCAAGCTGGATGAGCTGGCGGGCAAGCTGGACAGGGGCGGCATCGCTGCCGCTGCCCGCGCGATCATGACCACGGACACCTACCCCAAGGGGGCCAGCGCCGAAGTCGAGATCGACGGCCAGACCGTGAAGATCGCCGGGATTGCCAAGGGCTCGGGCATGATCGCGCCCGACATGGCGACGATGCTGGTCTACATCTTCACCGATGCCGCCATCGAACGGTCCGTGCTGCAATCCATGGTCTCGGCGAATTCCGACCTGACCTTCAACTGCATCACCGTGGACAGCGACACCTCGACCTCGGACACGCTGCTGTGCGCGGCGACGGGGGCTTCGGGCGTGCGGGTGACAGAGGCCAACACGGGCTTCATCGACGCGCTGCGCGACGTGATGCTGGACCTGGCGCACCAGGTGGTGCGCGACGGCGAAGGCGCGACGAAATTCGTGCAGATCCACGTCGGCGGGGCGAAGTCCGACGCCGATGCGCGGACGCACGCCATGTCGATCGCCAATTCGCCGCTGGTGAAGACCGCGATCGCCGGTGAGGACCCGAACTGGGGCCGCATCGTCATGGCCGTGGGCAAATCCGGCGCGGCGGCGGATCGTGACCTGCTGTCGATCTGGTTCGGGGACAACCTTGTCGCCGACAAGGGCTGGCGCGCGGAAAGCTACAGCGAAGAGGCCTGCGCAGCCCATATGAAGGGCGAGAACATCGACATCCGTGTCGATCTGGGCCTGGGCGGCGGCACGGCCACCGTCTGGACCTGCGACCTGACCCATGGCTACATCTCGATCAACGCGGATTACCGGTCGTGACCAAGGTTGTCCTGGTTTCGGCCGTGGCCCTGATCGACCGTGACGGACGGGTGCTGCTGGCGCAGCGCCCGGAAGGCAAGTCGATGGCGGGTCTTTGGGAATTTCCCGGCGGCAAGGTCGAAGCCGGGGAAAGCCCCGAGGCGGCATTGGTGCGCGAATTGCGCGAAGAGCTGGGGATCGAGACCTGGAACTCCTGCCTGGCGCCTTTGACCTTCGCATCGCACGCCTATGACGATTTCCACTTGCTGATGCCGGTCTTTGCCTGCCGCAAATGGGAGGGCGTGCC
Source organism: Pseudooceanicola nitratireducens (assembly GCF_900109195.1). GTDB lineage: Bacteria > Pseudomonadota > Alphaproteobacteria > Rhodobacterales > Rhodobacteraceae > Pseudooceanicola > Pseudooceanicola nitratireducens. The sequence goes on from NZ_FNZG01000002.1 coordinate 308,339, forward strand.
GCAGCCGAAGGAAGGTCAGGTGCTGGATTGGGTGCGGCCGAACAAGCTGCGCGACTATCCCATGCCGCCCGCGGACATCCCGCTGATACCGATTCTCCGGGACTGGTTGTAACATCGGAAAATCTGTGCTGCACTGCAATATTCTGCGGTGCGGCGCAACAAAACTGTGTTACAAAAAGGCATCTGATACATTTAAGTTCAGAAAAAATTCATTATTCGATCATAAATTAATCAACTGCGAGTAGCGTCAACCCTGTTTTTGGTGTACTACTGGAAACAATCTTTTTGTGGGGAGAGGATTACTATGCTTAAGACTATCACAGTTGGTTCCTGCGTGTCGGTACAGGGAACTTATGTCGGTACTACCGCTGACGGTCGTGTCGAAGTCCGTGTTGGCAACCAGATTTTCCGTGGTCAACCGGTCAGCGGCGCAGCTGCTGCGTAACGAAAAACTCCCAGGTTTATCGTTGTACGGGCGTCCCTAGCGGGCGTCCGTTTCTGTTTGCGCACTTGGTCCGGGATGGGGCCCCGTGGACCATACCTGCGCGACCTGCCAGCCTTGACGCATGACGCCCAATGAAAAACGCGCCGCTGGGAAGCGGCGCGTTTTCTTTTGCGTGGTCCCCGGTTGGGGGACGATCAGGGCAGGGGGATCAGAGCGTACGCTCGATCTCTTCCCGCTCGAAGATCTCGATGACATCGCCGGGGCGGATATCATCATAGTTTTCAAAGGCCATACCGCATTCCTGGCCCGAGATGACTTCGGCCACCTCGTCCTTGAAGCGCTTGAGGGTCTTCAGCGTGCCTTCGTGGATCACCACGTCGTCGCGCAGCAGACGCACACCGGCGGACCGGCGGGCGACGCCCTCGGTGACCAGACAGCCGGCAACCTTGCCAACTCCGGTGACCTTGAACACCTCTTTGATGTTCGCGTAGCCGATGAACTTCTCGCGGATCTCTGCGGACAGCAGGCCAGATGCGGCGGCTTTGACGTCATCCACAAGGTCATAGATGACCGAGTAGTACCGGATCTCCACGCCCTTCTGGTTGGCGGCGTTCCGTGCGGGCGCGTTGGCCCGGACGTTGAAGCCGAAGACCGGGGATCCCGAGGCTTCGGCCAGGCCGACATCGGATTCGGTGATCGCACCAACGCCGGCGTGCAGCACGCGGACGCGGACTTCGTCGTTGCCGATTTTTTCCATAGCCTGAACAATCGCCTCGGCAGAACCCTGCACGTCGGCTTTGACCAGGATGGGCATCTCGGTGACGTTTTCGTCTTCCTTGGCCTTCTGCATCAGCTGCTCAAGGGTCGTTGCTGCACCTGCAGCGGCACGTTTGTCCTTGGCGGCCTTTTCGCGGTATTCCGCGATTTCGCGGGCCTGGGCTTCGGTTTCGGTCACGTTCAGGACGTCACCGGCCTCGGGCGTGCCGTTCAGGCCAAGCACCTCGACCGGAACCGAGGGGCCGGCTTCTTTCACGCGCTCGCCCTTGTCGTTCACAAGCGCACGGACCTTACCGTACTGCTCGCCCACGACGAAGACATCGCCCTGACGCAGCGTGCCGGACTGGACCAGAACGGTGGCCACGGGGCCACGGCCGACGTCCAGCTGCGCCTCGATCACGGCACCCTGGGCGGCGCGATCGGGGTTGGCTTTCAGTTCCAGGATCTCGGCCTGAAGCGCGATGGCGTCCAGAAGTTCGTCCAGACCCTGCCCGGTGTGGGCCGAGACCTCGACGTCCTGCACTTCACCGGACATCTGTTCCACGATCACTTCGTGCTGCAGAAGCTCGGTCCGGACCTTGTTGGCGTCGGCGGCCGGTTTGTCGACCTTGTTGATCGCCACGATCATCGGAACACCGGCGGCCTTGGCGTGATTGATCGCCTCGATCGTCTGCGGCATGACCGAATCGTCCGCGGCAACCACAAGGACCACGATGTCCGTCACCTGCGCGCCACGGGCCCGCATCGAGGTGAAGGCCGCGTGGCCGGGCGTGTCGAGGAAGGTCAGCGTCTGCCCGCCATCGGTGACAACCTGGTAGGCGCCGATGTGCTGGGTGATGCCGCCGGCTTCGCCCGCGACGACCTTTGCGTTCCGGATCGCATCCAGAAGCGAAGTCTTGCCGTGGTCGACGTGGCCCATGATCGTGATGACCGGGGCGCGCGGCTTGAGGTCTTCTTCCTTGTCTTCGACTTCCTTGATGACGTCTTCGACGTCGGAATCCGAGACGCGGATCATGTTGTGGCCGAATTCCTCGATGATGAGTTCGGCGGTATCGGCGTCGATCGTCTGGTTCTGCGTGACCATCATGCCCATCTGCATGAGCGCCTTGACCACATCACCAACGCGTTCGGCCATACGGTTGGCCAGTTCGCCGACCATGATCGCCTCGGGGACCTGAACGTCACGCACGACCTTTTCGCGCTGGACGGGGCCGCCCATGGCTTTCTGGCGTGCACGTTCCTGTTTCCGCTTCATCGCGGCCATGGACTTCTGACGGCCGCCTTCGCCACCGGTCAGCGCCTGGTTCAGCGTCAGCTTGCCGGAACGGCGGCCATCGTCGCGGCCCTTGCCGCGGCCACCGCGATCGTCACGGTCGTTGTTGCGGTTGTCGTTGCGACCGGGACGGTCGGCAGCACCGCCGCCACCACCACCGGCACCGCCACGCGGGGCCTGCTTGGGCGCACGGGCGTTGTCCTCCTGCGGGGCAGGGGCCGCAGCCTGGGCGGCCGCGCGCTTGGCGGCTTCCTCGGCTTCGCGCTTCTGACGCTCTTCTTCTTCGGCTTTCGCCTTCAGAGCCTCTTCGCGTTCCTTTTCCTCGCGGGCCTTCTGTTCGGCCTCTTCACGACGGCGTTCGCGTTCTTCCTCGCGGGCCTTTTCCTCGGCGGCGCGGGCTGCCGCTTCTTCCGAAGCGCGGGCCTGGGCGGCCTGAACGGCCTTCAGGCGACGTTCCATTTCCGCGTCGGTGATCCCGGCGGGACGTTTCGAGGGGTCGCCGATGGATCCGCCGGATGCGGATTTGCCCGAGGCACCGGGCTTGGGCACCACAACGCGTTTGCGTTTGGTTTCCACCACGACGTTCTTGGTCCGGCCGTGGCTGAAGCTTTGCTTGACATTCCCCGCACGGGGACCGCCGCCACGAACACCCAAAGTCTTTTTGCCGTCGTTGTCACTCATGTGGTTCTTTAATCCTTTCGGGCGGGGCCCTCCCCGCCGCCATCAGGCACGCAAGCCTCTTAGCCTTGCGGCTTCCTCTACAACTCTTTTGCTCAGACCGCCAGTTCCTAAGGCGGCGTGTATGACAGTTTCACGTCCAAAGGCCAACCCCAGCTCATTCGAGGTGAGCCAGCCGATGAAACTGCCCTCATATGGCGTGGACAATTTGTTCTTGCCCCGCTCGGATCCGTCGCTCGCCTGGATCAGCACGTCGGCATAATCCTTGGAAAGCCAGTCCTTCACCTTCTCGTATCCGGCGACGGCATCGCCGGACTTCCGCGCCATCGCCAGAAGGCTGGTGACGCGGTTCACCAATGCGGTTTCGACCAGCCCGGTCAGATCTTCGGGCAGGGTGACGGGCTGCTTGGCCGCGCGGGCGAAAAGTTTCTTCGCCACCGCGGTGTCCAGCGCCGTCCGGTCGGACGAAACCCAGATCCCACGACCCGGAAGCTTTTCCATGAGGTCGGGGACAATCATGTTGTCGGGCCCGACGACGAAACGGATCATCCCATGCTTGGGCTGTGCCTCGCCGGTGGCGATGCATTTCCGTTCCGGCCCGTCGGACCTGTCTTTCGCTTGGCCGCCTCGCGACATTTGCGGCGTCTCCCGTTCGGGTCAGGTTCAGGCGTCTGCCTGAACCTCCACTTCTTCAGATGCTTCTTCGGCTTCGAGTTCGGCCGGATCGACCCAACCCAGCATGACACGAGCGTTCATGACCATGTTCTGGGCTTCTTCCAGCGACACTTCGAAGGGTTCGAGAATGCCGTCGTCCTTGGTGCGCTCGCCGTCGACCGTGGTCCAGCCACCGGCAAGTTCCCAGTCGGCGCAGGTCGCGAAGTCTTCCAGCGTCTTGATGTCGTCCTCGGCCAGCGCCTGGATCATCTGGGGTGTCAGGCCTTCGAATTCAATAAGGCTGTCCTCGGCACCCAGTTCACGGGCCCGGTCCAGGGCCGCCTTGGCCTGGGCTTCCAGCACGTCGCGGGCACGGGCCTGCAACTCGCCGGCGGTGTCTTCGTCGACACCGTCGATGACCAGCAGTTCGTCCAGTTCGACATAGGCGACTTCTTCCAGGTTGGTGAAGCCTTCCGAGACCAGAAGCTGGGCAAAGAATTCGTCGACGTCGAGGGCATCCATGAAGAGCTTCGTGCGCTCTTCGAATTCCTTCTGACGGCGGGCCGATTCTTCTTCCTCGGTCATGATGTCGATGTCGAGGTTGGTCAGCTGCGACGCCAGGCGCACGTTCTGACCGCGGCGACCGATGGCAAGCGACAGCTGCTCTTCGGGGACGACGACCTCGATCCGCTCGGCTTCTTCGTCCAGAACCACCTTGGTGACTTCTGCGGGCTGCAGCGCGTTCACCAGGAAGGTCGGCTGGTCTTCGTTCCAGGGGATGATGTCGATCTTTTCGCCCTGCAGTTCGTTCACGACGGCCTGCACGCGGCTGCCGCGCATACCCACACAGGCACCGACCGGGTCGATCGAGCCGTCATAGGAGATCACGGCGATCTTGGCGCGCGACCCGGGGTCACGGGCGACGGCCTTGATTTCGATGATGCCTTCGTAGATTTCGGGCACTTCCATCTTGAACAGCTCGGCCATGAACTGCGGATCGGTGCGCGACAGGAAGATCTGCGGGCCACGCTGTTCGCGGCGCACGTCCTTGACGTAGCAGCGGATGCGGTCGTTCGGGCGATAGCTTTCGCGGCCGATCTTTTCGTTGCGGCGCAGGATGCCTTCGCCGGCACCCACGTCGACGATGACGTTGCCGTATTCTTCACGCTTGACGACACCGTTGATGATCGTGCCGGCGCGGTCCTTGAATTCCTCGTACTGGCGATCGCGTTCCGCTTCGCGGACCTTCTGCAGGATGACCTGCTTGGCCGATTGCGCGGCGATCCGGCCCATGTCGACGGGGGGAACCTCTTCGACAAAGGTGTCACCGACCTGCGGATCGGCCATGTACTGCTTGGCCTGCTGGACGGTCATCTCGGCCTGGTAGTTCTCAAGCTCTTCGTCCTCGACCACGGTGCGGACGCGGGTAAAGGTCGCGCGGCCGGTCTTGCGGTCGATCTTGACGCGGATGTCCATCTCCGCGCCGTAGCGGGACTTGGCCGCCCGGGCGAGGGATTCTTCCATCGCTTCGACGACCAGACCGGGGTCGATCATCTTCTCGCGCGCGACCGCCTCGGCGGTCTGGAGCAGTTCAAGCTGGTTGGCAGAGGTAATCGCCATGGTATCAGTCCTCCTGGGAACCTGTCTCTGTCTCGATCTCGTCAAACTGGCTTTCATCAAGGTCGCCCGAGGCCTTCCGGGCCCGCAGCATTTCCTTGATGAGATCGTCGGTGAGGACCAGCTTGGCATCTGCCAGCCAGTCGAAATGAAGTCCTACGGTGCCTTCTTCGATATTGATCAGCACCTCGTCCCCCTCGACACCCGCAAGCACGCCTTTGAAGCGTTTGCGACCGTCGATCAGTTCAGCGGTCTCCACCTTGGCTTCATAGCCTTCATAGGTGTCGAAATCTTTCAGCCGGGTCAGCGGGCGGTCGATGCCGGGCGAGGAGACTTCCAGCGTGTAGGGATCCGTCACCGGATCCTCGACGTCCAGAACGGCGCTGACGGCGTTGGAAATATCGGCGCATTCATCGACCTCGATGCCGCCCTCGGGGCGTTCGGCCATGATCTGCAGGGTCTTGGTCTGTCCGCCCATCAGGCGCAGCCGGACGAGTTCAAAGCCCATGTCCTCGACGATGGGCATCACGATCTCGGCCAGGCGGCGGTCGATGGCGGTCTTGGCGATAAGGTCCATGGGGGACATGATCTCCGGGTACAAAAAAACGGGCGCGCGGCCCGTCGATGCATCCGGTGGAGCGTCTGACCGTTGGCCCGACACGCCGCTGTTGAAGGCGATATAGGCCCGTCCGGGGCGAATCGCAAGGGGATTGTGCGGCTTCCTGCCGGGTGTCTGGCCGTGCTAGGGCTTCGCGGCGCGACAACAGGATGAAAACCATGACAGAAATGCCGGCGACCCCAGATCAGATCCAGGCCCTTGCCCCCGACACCAGCTGGCGCATGGTTCAGGACGACGGGTTCATCGGCCACGTGGGTCCGATGTTTGCCCGCGACATGGAGGATGCGCCGCAGTGGATCGGGTTTCGGGCGCAGGACCAGCACCGCAATATCAATGGCGTGGTGCAGGGCGGCATGCTGATGACCCTGGCCGATCGCGGGTTGGGGCGGATCGCCCGGGCCGCGCATGACAACAACCCGGTGGCCACGGTGAACTTCAGCTATGACTTCCTGGGCGCGGCCAAGATCGGACAGTTCGTCGTCTGCCGCCCGAGGATCGTCAAGGAAACCCGGTCGCTGGCCTTCATGGAAGGCGAGGTCTTTGCCGGGGACGATCTGATCGGCCGGGCACACGGGCTGTGGAAGAAGCTGGCCAAGGCACCCTCGACCAGCTGAGGCCTTATGCGGTGAACAGCGCCGCGTAGTCTTCGCGCAGCTGTTTCTTCTGCACCTTGCCCATGGTGTTCCGGGGCAGGGCGTCGACGAAGATCAGCTCTTTCGGTTGCTTGAACTTGGCCAGGTCGCGGGTCAGCACGTCGCGGATGCCGCCCGGATCGGGGTCGCCCTGCGGGACGATCACGGCAACGACGGCCTCTCCGAAATCGGGGTGGGGCACGCCGATCACGGCGCTTTCGACCACGCCGGGAATGTCATCGATCAGCCCTTCGATTTCCTTCGGGTAGACGTTGAAGCCGCCGGTGATGATCAGGTCCTTGGACCGGCCGACGATGGTGACATAGCCCTCGGCGTCGCGGGTGGCGAGATCGCCGGTGATGAACCAGCCGTCTTCACGCAGCTCTTCCGCGGTCTTTTCCGGCATCTGCCAGTAGCCCTGAAAGACGTTCGGACCGCGCACCTCGATCACGCCGATCTCATCGGTCGCGACCTCTTTTCCGTCGTCCATGATGCGCAGTTCGACGCCGGGCAGGGGGAAGCCGACGGTGCCCATGCGACGTTCGCCCTCGTAGGGGTTCGAGGTCGACATGTTGGTTTCGGTCATGCCGTAGCGTTCCAGCACGTGGTGGCCGGTGCGGGCGAGCCATTTTTCATGGGTATCCACCAGCATCGGGGCAGAGCCCGAGATAAACAGCCGCATGTTCGAAGCCAGGTCGGGCGTCAGGCGCGGATCGTCCAGCAGGCGGGTGTAGAAGGTCGGCACGCCCATCATCGCGGTCGAGGACGGCAGCGCGCTGATGATCGCGTCGGGGTCGAACTTCGCCAGGAAGAAGGTGGATGCCCCGGCAAACAGCGAGACGTTGGTCGCCACGAACAGCCCGTGGGTGTGGAAGATCGGCAGCGCATGGATCAGCACGTCGTCACGGGTGAAACGCCAGTATTCGCGCAGGGTTTCCGAATTCGACGCAAGGTTGCCATGGCTCAGCATCGCGCCCTTGGACCGGCCCGTCGTCCCCGAGGTATAGAGGATCGCGGCCAGGTCGCCTTCTTCGCGGGGCACGGCGTCAAACCCGGCCTCTGCGGGCAGGGCGTCGATCAGCGTGCCGCTGCCGTCGCCTGCAAGGGTCAGGGTGCGGGCCTGCGACAGGGGCGCGATTTCGCCTTCGCGGGCAGGGTCGCAGACGACGATGCGGGGCGTGGCGTCGCCCAGGAAATAGGCGACCTCGGCCCCGGTATAGGCGGTGTTGAGCGGCAGGAAGATGCCCCCCGCCATGACGGTGCCGATATACAGCTGGATGGCCTCGATGCTTTTGTCGACCTGGACGGCCACGCGGTCGCCGGGTTCAAGCCCCTGGGCCGCAAGGGCGCTGGCCATGCGTTCGGCGCCGTTGAACAGATCCGCATAGGTGACGTTCGGCAGGCCCGGCCGATAGGCAAAGATGTGATCGGGGGTCAGGACAGCGTGACGCGCCAGCAGGCTGCACAGGTGGTTGGCTTCGTACATGACATCCTCCGGTCGCTTTGCGTTGTGCGCATAAACGCCAGCGATCGGGCGGAAATGCAAGGCCGCGCTTCCAATTGACGTTACGATGTTTTGGGGTGATGGGTGGGGCGGAACGACAAGGACGGCCCCATGCAACCCCTACGCGGTATCACCTATAAACTGATCGCGGTGATGTGCTTCATCGTCATGCAATCGCTTGTGAAATGGGTGTCCAAGGACATCCCGGCCGGCGAGGCGGTGTTCTTCCGATCGCTGTTCGCCCTGCCGGTGATCGTGGCCTGGCTGGCCATGCGCGGAGATCTGCGCACCGGGCTGAAGGTGGCGCGGCCGATGGACCATGTCTGGCGGGGCTTTATCGGAACCTGTGCCATGGGGATGATGTTCGGCGGCCTTGCCTTCCTGCCCCTGCCCGAGGTGACGGCCCTGACCTATGCCATGCCGCTGCTGGTGGTGGTCTTTGCCGCGATGTTCCTGGACGAACGGGTCGGGCTGTTCCGGATCGGGGCGGTGGCCCTGGGTCTGACCGGGGTGATGATCGTTCTGGCCCCGCGCGTGACCTCGCTTGGCGGTGAGACGGTCAAGACGATGGAAGCCGTGGGCGCGGTGATCGTGCTGCTGGGCGCGGTCTGCGGCGCGCTGGCGCAGATCTTCATCCGCAAGATGGTCCAGACCGAGGAGGTCTCGGCCATCGTGTTCTGGTTCAGCTGCACCTCGACCCTAATGGCGCTGCTGACGGTGCCCTTCGGCTGGGCGATGCCGACGCCGGTGCAGGCCGTGGCGCTGGTGGCCTGCGGGGTGATCGGCGGGGTGGGGCAGATTTTCCTGACCTCGTCGTACCGCTTTGCCGATGCCAGCCTCGTGGCACCTTTCGACTATGCCTCGATGCTGTTCGCGATCCTGATCGGCTATTTCATCTTTGCCGAGGTGCCGACCGGCCAGATGCTGTTCGGGGCCTCGCTGATCGTCTTTGCCGGGTTGATCATCATCCTGCGGGAACGCCAGCTGGGTATCCGGCGGGCCAAGGCGCGGCAGGCGAAGACGCCGCACAACTGAGGGTGCTTCGATAGACAGAAGTCCCGCCCGGCGTTTGCGCCGGGCAGCGCCGGCCCGCCCCCCTGGGGCGGCGCTTGTGCGCCACCCCGCGGGCCGGCGCTGCCCTAAGTTAAGACCTCGGAAGTTGGTGCACCGGTTCGAGGCGGCCTGCGCCCCGGGGCTCCGCCCGTGATCAGGCGAAATCGTCCACTGGACGATTTCCGAGAAGCCTGATCACCCCCGCGGGCCGGACGCTGCCCTAAGTCAAGACCTCGGAAGTTGGAGCACCGGTTTGAGGCGGCCTGCGCCTCCGGGGCTCCGCAAGAGATCAGGTGCCGCCCTTTCTAATAAACTCTTGCGTTGGTCAGACTGTTTGGCGGTTGGACCACCATCCCGCCAATGAAAAACCCGGCCGCGTTGTCACGACCGGGTTTTCCCAAACCTACAAAACCAATCGGAACCCGATCAGCCGGCCTTCCACAGGCCCGCGTCCTTCACGGCCGCCATGCCTTCGTCCAGCGACTTCCAGGCGCGTTCGATCAGCGTGTCGATCTCGGGTTTGGAAATCACCAGCGGCGGAGAGATGATCATCCGGTCGCCCACGTGGCGCATGATCAGGTTGTTGGCGAAACAGCGTTCGCGGACCATGTAGCCGACGGTTCCGGCGTCGGCGGCAAAGGGCGCGCGGGCCGAGGCGTCGGGGGTCAGGGCGATCGACCCCATCATGCCGACGATCTTCGCCTCGCCCACCATGGGGTGGTCGGTCAGCGCCTGGAATTTCTCGGCCAGGTAGGGGCCGGTGTCCTCGCGCACGCGGTCGACGATCTTTTCCTCGTCCAGGATGCGCAGGTTCTCAAGCGCGACGGCGGCGGCGACGGGATGGCCGGAATAGGTGTAGCCATGGTTGAATTCGCAGGCCCCGATGACCTCGGCCACCTCGTCCGAGACGATGGAGCCGCCGATCGGCTGGTAGCCCGAGCTGAGGCCCTTGGCGATGGTCATGATGTCGGGAGTGATGTTCAGCTTTTGCGACCCGAACCATTCGCCGGTGCGTCCAAAGCCGCAGATCACCTCGTCCGCGATCAGCAGGATGTTGCGTTCGCGGCAGATGCGGCTGATCTCGGGCCAGTAGGTGTCGGGCGCAACGATCACGCCGCCCGCACCCTGCACGGGTTCGGCGATGAAGGCCGCGACATTGTCTTCGCCCAGCTCGTCGATCTTGGCTTCCAGCTGGCGGGCGCGTTCCAGGCCGAATTCCTCGGGGGACATGTCGCCGCCTTCGGCCCACCAGTTGGGCTGGTCGATATGGGCGATGCCGGGGATCGGCATGCCGCCCTGGGCGTGCATCCCCTTCATCCCGCCAAGCGAGCCCGAGCCGACCGAAGACCCGTGATAGGCGTTCCAGCGCGAGATCACGATCTGCTTGGACGGCTTGCCCTTCTCGGCCCAGTAGGTGCGGACCATGCGCAGGTTGGTGTCATTCGCCTCGGATCCCGACCCGGCATAGAAGACGTGGTTCAGATTGCCCGGGGCCAGTTCGGCCAGCCGCGCGGCCAGCGCGATGGCGGGCACATGGGTCGTCATGAAGAATGTGTTGTAATAGGGCAGTTCGCGCATCTGGCGGGCGGCGACCTCGGCCAGTTCATCGCGGCCGTAGCCGATATTGACGCACCACAGGCCGGCCATGGCGTCCAGGATTTCCTGGCCCTCGCTGTCGCGCAGCATCACGCCCTTGGCCCCGGTGATGACCCGCGCGCCCTTGGCGGCAAGGTCCGTCTGGGTCGAGAACGGGTGCATGTGGTGGGCGGCATCCAGGGCCTGAAGTTCGGCCGTGGGCAGGTGGTTGGTGATCGGCTGCATGAAAACCTCTCGAATTCCGATTTATGGCGACGCTACGCCTGCCAGAAAGAAAACGCCATATTGCAAGTGCGCGATTTTGTTGCTTGGATCATTTCCCAAGGGCGCTAGCTCAACCGCGTCCATGGGGAGAAATACAATGTCCAAAACACTGATCGCACTCACCGCGGCGCTGACCGTCGGCACGGCCGCCGTCGCCGAAGAAGTGCATGTCTACAACTGGTCCGACTATATCGACGAAGAGCTTCTGGCGAAGTTCGAGGAAGAAACCGGGATCGAACTGGTCTACGACGTCTTCGACAGCAACGAACTGCTTGAGACGAAGATGCTGGCCGGCGGCTCGGGCTATGACGTGGTGGTTCCGACCGGCACCTTCCTACAGCGCCAGATCATGGCCGGGTCGTTCCAGCCGCTGGACAAATCCAAGCTGCCGAATGCCGGGAACCTCTGGGACGTGATCCAGAAGCGGACCGATGTCTATGATCCGAATGGTGAATATTCGATCAACTACATGTGGGGCACCACCGGGATCGGCGCGAACGTCGGCAAGGTCAAGGAAGCCCTGGGCGATGACGCCGAGCTGAACACCCTGTCGCTGATCTTCGATCCCGCCAAGGCCGAGAAACTGGCCGGCTGTGGCATCCACCTGCTGGACGCCCCGACCGAGGTGATCCCCGCCGCGCTGACCTATGCCGGCTGGGAAGGCGGCCCGGACGACAAGTCCGACGAAGCCCTGGCCAAGGCCGAGGAAGTCCTGTCGGCCGTGCGTCCCTACATCCAGAAGTTCCACTCGTCCGAGTACATCAATGCGCTGGCGAACGGTGACATCTGCGTTGCCCTGGGCTGGTCCGGTGACGTGCTGCAGGCCCGCGACCGCGCGGCCGAGGCCGACAACGGCGTCGAAGTGACCTACGAAGTGCCGTCCGAAGGCGCGCTGATGTGGTTCGACCAGATGGCGATCCCGGTGGATGCGCCGAACCCCGATGCCGCGCACAAGTTCCTGAACTTCATCCTGGATGCGCAGAACATGGCGGCGGCGTCGAACTATGTCTACTACGCCAACGGCAACAAGGCTTCGCAGGAGTACCTGATCGAGGACGTGATCGGCGACACCGCGATCTACCCGGACGATGCCACGCTTGAGAACACCTATACGGTGACCCCCTTCGGCCCGAAAGAGCAGCGGTCGCTGACCCGGCTCTGGACCAAGATCAAGTCCGGTACCTGATCGGGATCCTGTCCGGTCTTCGAAGACCGGCCCCAAAGTCCGGCCCGCGCATGGCTTGCGCGGGCCACACCCTGACCCCGAGGCCCTATGCCACAAAAAATCTTTGCCCCCTGGGATGATCCGCAGGAAAAACCGCTGATCCGGTTCCAGAACGTGACCAAGCGGTTCGGCGACTTCACGGCCATCGATTCGATTGATCTTGATATCTACGCACGCGAATTCTTTGCCCTGCTCGGCCCGTCGGGCTGCGGCAAGACCACGTTGATGCGGATGCTTGCCGGGTTCGAGACCCCCTCATCGGGCACCATCCTTCTGGCGGGGCAGGACATCGCTCCGGTCGCGCCGAACCAGCGCGCGGTGAACATGATGTTCCAAAGCTATGCCCTGTTCCCGCATCTGTCCGTCTGGGACAACATCGCCTTTGGTCTGCGCCGCGAAAAGCGGCCCAAGGACCAGGTTGCCGCCCGGGTCGAGGAAATGCTGAAGCTGACCCGCCTGACCAAGTTCGCCCGCCGCAAGCCGCACCAGATTTCCGGTGGTCAGCGGCAGCGGGTGGCGCTGGCGCGGTCGCTGGCCAAGGCCCCGAAACTGCTGCTGCTGGATGAACCGCTTGGCGCGCTGGACAAGAAGCTGCGCGAAGAAACCCAGTTCGAGCTGATGGACATCCAGGAAAAGACCGGCACGACCTTCGTGATCGTCACCCACGACCAGGAAGAGGCGATGACCGTCGCGTCCCGCGTGGCGGTGATGGACGAAGGCAAGCTGATGCAGATCGCCACGCCCGACCGCATCTATGAAGCCCCGAATTCCGTCTATGTCGCGGATTTCATCGGCGACGTGAACATCATCGAAGGCAAGGCGCACCAGGTGGGTGAGCTGGTTCAACTGGACTGGGCCGAGGGCCAGCCGGCCCTGGCCGCGCGCACCGACAAGAACCTGGGCCTGGCGCAGACCTGTTACCTTGCGATCCGGCCCGAGAAGGTCTCGATCTCGGCGGACCGTCCGGGCGGGGCCAACGCCCTGCAGGGCGAGATCATCGACATCGCCTATCTGGGCAATCTGTCGACCTATCACGTGAAACTGCCCACGGGCCATGTGATCAAGGCGCAGCAGGCCAACACGCGGCGGATTTCGCGCCGGCCCTTCACCTGGGAAGACAAGGTCTGGGTCAGCTGGACCGAAACCGCCGCCGTGGTGCTGGACCAATGACCCTGCTGACCGCCTTCCGGACCGCCCCACAGGCGCAGGAGGTGAGCCGATGCGCCGCCTGATCCTGATCGCCATTCCCTATGTCTGGCTGCTGGCGCTGTTCCTGATCCCCTTCGTGATCGTGGTAAAGATCAGCCTTTCGGACACCGCGCTGGCCCGTCCGCCCTATTTCCCGCAATGGGACTGGTCCTTGGGCTGGGCTGGCATCAAGGACTTCTTTGCCGAGCTGGATTTTGAAAACTTCTGGTTCCTGACCACCGACGATCTGTACTGGAAGGCCTATCTGTCGTCGCTGCGGATCGCGCTGATTTCCACGCTGATGACACTGCTGGTCGGCTTTCCGATCGCCTATGGCATGGCGCGCGCACCGGAACACTGGCGGCCCACGCTGATGATGCTGGTGATCCTGCCGTTCTGGACGTCGTTCCTGATCCGGGTCTATTCCTGGATGGGGATCCTGTCGCAGAACGGGCTGCTGAACGCGCTTTTGCTGGGGATCGGCGTGATTGATGAGCCGCTGATCATCCTGAACACCGATACGGCCGTCTACATCGGGATCGTCTACACCTACCTGCCCTTCATGATCCTGCCGATCTACGCGGCGCTTGAGAAACTGGACGGATCGCTTCTGGAAGCGGCCGAGGATCTGGGCTGTTCGCGGCTGTCGGCCTTCTGGCTGGTGACCGTGCCGCTGTCGAAACAGGGCGTGATCGCGGGCTGTTTCCTGGTCTTCATCCCGGCCATCGGGGAATTCGTCATCCCCTCGCTTCTGGGTGGGTCGGAAACGCTGATGATCGGCAAGGTGCTGTACGAGGAGTTCTTCTCGAACCGCGACTGGCCGGTGGCCTCGGCGGTGGCGGTGATCCTGCTGCTGATCCTGATCATCCCGATCGTGCTGTTCCAGCGCAACCAGCAGAAACAGGCGGAGGCCGAAGGATGAACCGTCTGTCCCCTTTCAACGTGGTGTCGCTGACGCTTGGCTTCGCCTTCCTCTACCTGCCGATGATCATCCTGGTGATCTATTCCTTCAACGCGTCCAAGCTGGTGACCGTCTGGGCGGGCTTCTCGACCCAATGGTATGGCGAGTTGCTGCGGAACGAGGCCTTTCTCGATGCCGCGCTGGTGACGCTGAAAGTGGCGGTGCTGACTTCGACCCTGGCGACGGTGCTGGGCACCTGTACGGCCTATGTGCTGGTGCGGATCCACCGCTTTCCGGGGCGCACGCTGTTTTCCGGCATGGCCTTTGCGCCGCTGGTGATGCCCGACGTGATCCTGGGCCTGTCGCTTCTGCTGCTGTTCATCGGCGTGGGCGTGGACCGGGGCGTGCTGACCATCGTGCTGGCCCATACGACCTTTGCCATGTGCTATGTCTCGGTGGTGGTGTCGTCGCGGCTTGTGGCCTTTGACCAGTCCCTGGAAGAGGCCGCGCTGGATCTGGGCGCGACCCCCTGGGAGACCTTCCGCCTTGTGACCCTGCCGATCATCGCGCCTGCGGTGATCTCGGGCTGGCTTCTGGCCTTTACCCTGTCGCTGGACGATCTGGTGATCGCGTCCTTCACGGCGGGCCCGTCGTCGACCACGCTGCCGATGAAGATCTTTTCCGCCGTGCGTCTGGGTGTCTCGCCGGAAATCAACGCGCTGTCGACGATCATGATCTCGATCGTGACCGTGGGGGTCATCGCGGCCTCGCTTCTGTCGAAACGGGCAGCGGTACAGCGGGTGCGGGAAGAAAAGGCCGCCGAGCGGGCATAAGATGCGACGTCTTTACAGTGATTTCGCCTATTCGCGCGGGCCGATCGCGGGCTGCCACTGGGCCGGGGCCGTGCCCGATCAGGCGCTCGAGTTTCCCGTCATCGCAGGCGATCAGCGCGCCGATGTGGTTGTCGTGGGCGGTGGCTATACCGGGCTGAACGCCGCGCTGCACCTGGCCGAGGCCGGGCGCGCTGTCACGCTGTTGGATGCGGAATTTCCGGGCTTCGGGGCCTCGGGGCGGAACGGCGGCTTCTGCTGTCTGGGCGGCACGCGGGCGACCAACCTGCAACTGAAGCTGACCGGCGACCCGGGAGAGGTCCGCCGGGCCGAGGTTGCCGCCATCGACCATGTGGCTGACCTGCTGGACCGGCTGCAGATCGACGCCGACCGCCAGGCCCACGGAGAGCTGATCGTCGCCCATTCCCGCGCCAGCGCCGCCGGCTTTCCCGCCCTGGCCCAGGAGGTCGCCGAGGATTATGGCGTCACGGCCAAGGTCATCGCGCGCGAGGACATGGTGGCGCGCGGCATGGGCGGGCGCTGGCAGGGGGCGCTGCATGTGCCGCTTGGCTTTTCGCTGCACCCCCGGAAATACCTGCAGGGCCTGCTGCGCGCCGCCTTGGCCGCCGGGGTGCAGGTGCATGGGAACAGCGCGGTGCAGAACATCGACCACGGCCCCGAGGGGCTGGTGATCCGCACCGCCGGGGCCCGCATCCGCGCCGACCAGATGGTTCTGGCCACGAATGGCTATACAAGCGAGTCCGTCCCGCCCTGGATCCGCAGCCGCACGCTGCCGTCGCAAAGTTCGGTCATCGCGACAAGGGCGATGACGCCCGAGGAGCTGTCCGCCCAGGGCTGGACCACGCGGCTGATGGCCTATGAGGACCGCCGGCTGCTGCATTACTTCCACCTGACGCCCGACAACCGCATGGTCTTTGGTCAGCGCGGGGGGCTTCTTTCCTCGGCTGCGAATGATGCGCGGATCGCGGATCGGGTGCGCCGGGATTTCGCGCGGGTCTTTCCCGAATGGGCCCATGTGGAAACGCCGCACAGCTGGTCGGGCATGGTCTGTCTGACCGCGTCGCTGACGCCCTATTGCGGGCCGATCCCGGGGCTCCCCGGGGCCTTCACCGCTTTTGGCTATCACGGCAATGGCGTTGCCATGGGGTCCTACCTGGGCGCGCGTCTGGCCGATTTGATGCAGGGAATTGATCCGCGCGGCGTGCTGCCCCAGGCCTTCCGCCGGGTGCCGCCGCGCTTTCCGCTTGGGCCGCTGCGCCGGGCCTGGCTGGCGGCGGAATACGGCTGGTCGCTGATGACCGATCGCGCGGATTACGCGGCCAGCTGATCCACCAGCCCGTGCAGCATCGACAGGCACTGGACCAATTGGTCCAGCTCGATGAACTCGTCCGGCTTGTGGGCCTGCGCGATGGATCCGGGGCCGCAGATCACCGCCGACATGCCCAGTTGCTGGAACAGCCCCGCCTCGGTCCCGAAGGACACCAGGTCGGTGCCATTGGCCCCGGTCAGACTGGCGACCAGGTCTCGGGCGGCGTTGTCCTCCATCGGCTCAAGGCCGGCGACTTCCCCGATCACCTGGGTGATGACATCGGCCCTTGGGTGCACGCGGCGCATTTCCGGCAGCAGGGTTTTCTTCACGTAGCGCTCCATCCTTTCGCGGACAAAGGCGCGGTCGGCGTCGGTGACGGGGCGCATTTCCCAGTCGATCTCGGCCAGGCCGGGGATGACGTTGTGCACATGGCCACCGGTCAGGCGGCCGATGTTGATCGTGCTCCAGGGTGGTTCGAACGCCGATCCGGGCGGGGTGCGGTGGCGTAGCTGTTCACGAAGGCGCAGCAGCTGGCTGACATAGCGCACGGCATATTCCACCGCGTTCACGCCCAGTTCGGGGCGGCTGCCGTGGCCTTCCAGCCCGGTGAACCGGGTGGTGTATTCGCAACAGCCCTTGTGGCCTTCGATGATCCGCATCTCGGTCGGTTCGCCGATGATGGCCAGCGCGGGCAGGGTGTCCCGCCCCCGCAGCACGTCCGACAGGTTTCGCGCCCCCAGGCAGCCGACCTCTTCGTCGTGGGTGAAGGCGAAATGCACCGGGCGGCGCAACGGCGTTTCGGCCAGGCGCGGGGCCATGGCGGTGGCGGCGGCGATGAACCCCTTCATGTCGCAGGTGCCGCGCCCGAACAGTTTGCCGCCGTCTTCCCACATGTCAAAGGGGTCGCGGGACCAGTCCTGATCCGCGACCGGGACCACATCGGAATGGCCGGACAGAAGGATGCCGCCCGGTTCATCCGGTCCGATCCGCGCCAGAAGATTGGCCTTTTTCCCGGTGTCGTCGGTCATGATCTCGACCTCGGCCCCGTGATCGCCCAGCCGGTTGGCCAGCAGGGCGATCATCTCGAGGTTGCTGTCCGCCGAGACGGTCGGGATCGCGATCAGGTCATGCAGAAGCGCGCGGGTGGTGGCGAGGTCGGTCATGGTTTGACGAACATCTCGCGCGGGCGATCGCAGAGACATTCCGCCGGGCCATCTTCGGTGATGCGGATCGATTCGGTGATCTCGAGCCCCCAGTTCGACATCCACAGGCCGGGCATGAAGTGGAAGGTCATGTCCGGTTCCAGGATGGTTTCATCCTCGGAGCGCAGGGAAATCGTGCGTTCGCCCCAGTCCGGCGGATAGGACAGGCCGATCGGATAGCCACAGCGCGCGCCCCGGGTGATCCCGGCGGCTTCAAGCGGGGCGGCCAGGGCATTCGCCACGTCGCAGGCGCGGTTGCCGGCGCGGGCGGCGTCCAGCCCGGCCTCCAGCCCCTCGATCAGCGCGGCCTCGGCGTGGCGGAACAGGTCCGGCGGCTCGCCCAGGAAAACGGTGCGGCAGAAGGGGACGTGATAGCGGCGATAGCAGCCCGAGATCTCGAAGAACGTCGCCTCGCCTTTCTGGAAGGGGCGGCCATCCCAGGTCAGATGCGGCGCGGCGGCGTCGGTGCCCGAGGGCAGCAGCGGCACGATGGCGGCGTAATCGCCCCAGGCATCGTCCACGCCCAGGATCGCGTCGCGCTGGATCTCGGCGACGATCTGGTTCTTGGGCAGGCCCGGTTCGACCCGGTCCAGCCAGCCATCGACGATCTTTTCGGAAATCCGCGCGGCCTTGCGCATGAAGGCCAGTTCTTCGCCGGATTTCACGGTCCGGCACCAGTTCACCAGGGCGGTGCCGTCGATGAAGGTGGCATCGGGAAGTTCGTGGGTCAGAACCGCATGCGCCTTGGCGGAATAATAGTAATTGTCCATCTCGGTGCCGATGCGGGCGGTGCCCACGCCCATGGCCTTCAGCTGGGCGGCCAGCTCCTCCATCGGGTGGCGTTCGGTGGACTGCACGAAGTGGTCGGCATAGCCGTAACAGCGGCTGTCCTCCATCCAGACGGTGCGGATCGCGCCGTTGCGATCCTGGGCCCGGCCCCACCACCAGGGGTCGCGGTCCAGGAAGACGACAACCCCTTGATGGACATAGAAACTCCAACCGTCGTAGCCGGTCAGCCAGGCCATGTTCGACGGGTCGGTGACGCAAAGAACCTCGATGCCCGCGCGCTCCATCGCGGCACGCGTCTTGGTCAGGCGGCGGTCGTATTCTTCGGGCGAGAAGGGAATGGATTTCTGAATCATTGCGGGCCTTTCAACCTTGTCCGGGGATCGTGGGGGAGAGGCGATCGGGTTGCAAGTGCAGTGCTCGGATGCGAGGTCTTGAGGCGAATCCGAACCTCAGGAGGGCTGAAATGCTGCGCAACGATCAATTGGACCAATGGGACCGCGAGGCGTTCTTCCACCCCTCGACCCACCTTGCACAGCACGCCCGCGGAGAGGCACCGAACCGCGTGATCCAGACCGCCAAGGGCTGTCACATCACCGACCGAGACGGCAATGAACTGCTGGATGCCTTTGCCGGGCTGTACTGTGTGAACGTGGGCTATGGCCGCCCCGAGATCGCCGAGGCGATCGCCGAACAGGCGAAGGAACTGGCCTATTACCACGCCTATGTGGGACACGGAACTGAGGTCTCGATCACCCTGGCCAAGATGGTGCTGGACCGGGCCCCCGCGGGGATGTCCAAGGTCTACTTCGGCCTTGGCGGGTCCGACGCGAACGAGACCAACATCAAGCTGGTCTGGTACTACAACAACATCCTTGGCCGCCCCGAGAAGAAGAAGATCATCTCGCGTTGGCGGGGCTATCACGGGTCGGGCCTGATGACCGGGTCGCTGACGGGGCTGGAGCTGTTTCACAAGAAATTCGACCTGCCGCTGGCCAATGTGATCCACACCGACGCGCCCTATTACCTGCGCCGCCCGGATGCCGGGATGAGCGAGGCCGCCTTTGTCGATCACCTGGTCGCAGAGCTTGAGGCGCTTATCGAACGCGAAGGCGCGGATACGATCGCGGCCTTTATCGGTGAACCGCTGATGGGCACCGGTGGCATCGTGCCGCCGCCCGAAGGCTACTGGCCCGCGATCCAGAAGGTTCTGGACAAGCACGACATCCTGCTGATCGCGGATGAGGTCGTCACCGGGTTTGGCCGGTTGGGGTCGATGTTCGGGTCGGATCACTACGGGATGCGCCCGGACCTGATCACCATCGCCAAGGGCCTGACCTCGGCCTATGCGCCGCTGTCGGGGTCCATCGTGGGCGACAAGATGTGGAAGGTGCTGGAACAGGGCACGGACGAAAACGGGCCGATCGGCCACGGCTGGACCTATTCCGCGCATCCGATCGGGGCGGCGGCCGGGGTCGCCAACCTGAAGCTGATCGACGACCTGAAACTGGTCGAGAACGCGGGCCGGGTCGGCAAGATCCTGAACGATGCGCTGCGCGATGCGGTCGGGGGCCATGCTCATGTGGCCGAGGTCCGCGGCGAAGGCATGATCGCGGCGGTGGAGTTCCAGAAGGACGTCGCCGGGCGGAAGTTCTTCGAGGCGTCCGAGAAGATCGGGCCGCAGATCTCGGCCAAGCTGCTGGAGCAGGGGGTGATCGCCCGCGCCATGCCGCAGGGCGACATCCTGGGCTTTGCGCCGCCCTTCTGCCTGACCGAGGCAGAGGTCGAGGAAATCGCCGGAAAGACCGCCGAGGCCGTCGCGGCCGTCCTGGGGTAACCCGGGCCAGGCCCCGGGGGGCGCCCCCCGGGGTGATGTGACTTTACGCAGGATTGCCCTAGGTATCCTGCTGGACCGTAAAAACGTCGTAAACGTGGAGTAAAGCGCCGCCTTTTGGTTGCAACCTGTGCACAGCGGAGTCTTTACTGGTCCCATAACAGCGGCAAAAGCCGCGAGATGACAACGGGGAGCCAGCTTTGGCTGACATGACAAGCGATGCGTTCGTTGAATTCGAACGCGTGCAGAAAAGCTATGATGGCGAGACGCTCGTCGTCAAAGACCTCAACCTCTCACTGCCGAAGGGCGAGTTTCTGACGATGCTCGGGCCGTCGGGGTCAGGCAAGACCACCTGCCTGATGATGCTGGCGGGGTTCGAAACCGCCACCCACGGTGAGATCAAATTGGACGGAAAGCCGATCAACAACATCCCGCCGCACAAGCGCGGCATCGGGATGGTGTTCCAGAACTACGCGCTGTTCCCGCACATGACCGTGGCCGAGAACCTGTCCTTCCCGCTGGAAGTGCGGCGGATGGGCAAGTCGGACCGCGAGGCGAAGGTGAAGCGCGCGCTGGAGATGGTGCAGATGGGGGCCTTTGGTGGCCGCCGTCCCGCGCAGCTTTCGGGCGGTCAGCAGCAGCGGATCGCGCTGGCGCGCGCCCTGGTGTTCGAGCCCGAGCTGGTCCTGATGGACGAACCGCTTGGCGCGCTCGACAAACAGCTGCGCGAACACATGCAGTTCGAGATCACCAGCATCGCGCACAACCTTGGGATCACCACCGTCTACGTGACCCACGACCAGACCGAAGCGCTGACCATGTCGGACCGCGTGGCGGTGTTCGACGATGGCCGCATTCAGCAGCTGGCCCCGCCGGATGAGCTGTATGAAAGCCCGCAGAACAGTTTCGTGGCGCAGTTCATCGGCGAAAACAACACGCTGGAAGGCGTGGTGCAGGAGATCCGCGGCGATCACTGCACGGTCAAGCTTGACGACGGCTCGATCATCGACGCCAAGCCGGTGAACGTGTCTGCCGTCGGGGATCGCACGCTGGTGTCGATCCGGCCCGAGCGGGTCGAGATGGACAAGACCCGGCTTAGCCCCGATGCCCATACGCTCAAGGCCGAAGTGCTGGAGTTCATCTACATGGGCGACATTTTCCGCACCCGTCTGCGCGTGGCGGGATCGGACAATTTCGTCATCAAGACCCGGAACGCCCCCGACCAGCGTCGCCTGACCAAGGGCGAAACGATCGAGATCGGCTGGCTAGCGGACGATTGCCGGGCGCTTGACGCCTGAGGATATCGGTTTCGACGCGCCCCCGGCGCGCCGATCACCTTGGCCACCGCGTCCGACCCGTGGCGTGCGGCTAACAAAACCCGAAAACGGGAATAAAACAGGGAGACCAGTATGAAACTGACCAAGACCCTTCTTGCGACGACGGCTCTGACCGTCGCGGCCGGTTCGGCGATGGCGGAAAGCCACATGGCATCCGACATGACGCTCGTATCCTGGGGCGGCGCGTACCAGTCGTCGCAGCAGAAAGCCTATGTGGAGCCCTACCAGGCCAACAACCCCGGCGTGAACGTCGTCTGGGACGAATCGTCCAACGAAGCCGTGGCCAAGCTGCGCGCCATGAACGAAGCCGGCAACATCACCTGGGACCTCGTGGACGTCGTGGCATCCGACGCGATCCGTCTGTGCGACGAAGGCCTGGCGATGGAAATCGACCCGGAAGCGGACCTGGCGGCTGCGCCCGACGGCACCTCGGCCGAGGATGACTTCGGCGACCTGCTGGTGTCCGACTGCTTCATCCCGCAGATCGTCTATTCGACCACCTTCGGCTATCGCACCGACATGGTTGGCGACACCCCGCCGACCTCGGTCTGCGCCGTGTTCGACACCGAAGCCTACCCGGGCAAGCGCGCCCTGGAAAAGCGTCCGATCAACAACATGGAATGGGCGCTTCTGTGTGACGGCGTTGCCAAGGAAGACGTCTATGACGTTCTGGAAACCCCGGAAGGTCAGGACCAGGCCCTTGCCAAGCTCGACACCATCAAGGACGACGTGATCTGGTGGTCCGCCGGTGCCGACACCCCGCAGCTGCTTGCCGATGGCGAAGTGGTCATGGGTTCGACCTACAACGGCCGCCTCTTCTCGGTCATCGAAGAGCAGGACCAGCCTGTCGCGATGCTCTGGGACGCTCAGGTGTTCGACCTGGACGGCTGGATCATTCCCGCCGGTCTCAGCGATGAGCGTCTGGCCCGCGTGAAGGACTTCGTGAAGTTCGCCACCGACACGCAGCGTCTGGCAGACCAGGCCAAGTACATCTCGTACGGCCCGGCGCGTCAGTCCTCGGCTCCGCTGGTTGGTCAGCACGCCGAGCTGGGCATCGACATGGCTCCGCACATGCCGACCGACCCGAACAACGCCACGAACACGTTCCTCTACAACTACGAGTTCTGGGCTGACTATCGCGACGACATCGACGCGAAGTTCCAGGCGTGGCTGGCACAATAAAGATCTGAGGGCGGGGATCTTCCCCGCCTGACGGTCCGGGGCGCGCACGTGTGCCCCGGACCACACCCAGAATGACCGCGACAACGCGGCGAAACAACGGGGACCAACCACATGCCGAAAGGCTACATCATTGGCCATATCACGGTGAAAGACCCTGAGGCCTACAAGGAATACGTGGAACGGGACACGCCCATCCTGGAAGGCTACGGCGGACGGTTCATCGTTCGTGGCGGGGCCTCGGAGGCACCCGAAGGTCCGATGAAGGACCGGCACGTGGTCATCGAATTCCCCACGTTCGAGGACGCCAAGCGCGCCTATCATTCCCCCGAATATCAAGAGGTGGTGAAGATCCGTCATGCCACCGCCGACAGCGACATCATCCTCGTGGAGGGCGTCTGACATGGCCGATGCAAGTGTTTCCGAAGCCAAGGGCGGGCCGATGCTGGCCGCCGACGGCACGCCCCTGAAGAAATCCCTGTCGCGCGCCCTGCGCCGTCAGAAGATGCGGGCGTTGGCGCTGATCGCGCCGCTGCTGGTCTTTGTTCTGCTGACCTTCGTGCTGCCGATCGGCGACATGCTTCTGCGGTCGATCAAGAACGACATCGTGGCCGAAACCCTGCCCGCCACCGTGGTCGAGCTGGCCGACTGGGACCCCGAGGCCGAGGCGCTGCCGGGCGACGACGTCTGGATGGCCTTCTACGTCGACATGTGGTTCGCGTCGGAACGCAAGGAACACACCCGGCTGGGCACGCGCCTGAACTATGAACAGACCGGCGTGTCGTCGCTGTTCCGCAAGACCGGGCGGCGGGTCGACCGCTTTGACACCGATGTCTATGCCGATCAGTTCGTGGCGCTGGACGCCGCCTGGGAAAACCCCGCGACCTTCGCGTCGCTGCTGGACAGCGATGCCGCCGATGCGCTTCCCGTGACCGCCGACGCCTGGGCGCGCTGGAAGGACTTCAACGAGGAAGAGGGCGACAAGGTCCTGGAAGAGGACGTGCCCGATTTCCTTTATACCGCGCTGTATCATGATCTGAGCAAGGCCCCGCAGGTCTCTGGCCCCGCGCTGAGCGCCGCCGCCGCGGCCGTGCCGGGGTTCGAGACCGTATCGCTGCCCGAACAGTTCGAGGACGCGGACGAGGACTGGATGGACCCCGAGGTCTGGAAGACCATCCAGCTGTATTCGCCGCGCGTCACCTCGGGCTATTTCGCCAATGCCGCGGACATGCAGCTGACGCCCGAGGGCATTCAGCAGCGCCCCGAGAACGAACAGATCTATGGCACGCTGTTCAAGCGGACGCTGTTCATGTCGCTGATGATCACCGGGTCCTGCATCCTGCTGGCCTATCCGGTGGCCTGGCTGCTGGCGAACCTGCCGATGCGGGTAGCCAACCTGCTGATGATCCTGGTGCTTCTGCCTTTCTGGACCTCGCTTCTGGTGCGGACATCGGCCTGGAAGGTGATGCTGCAGCAACAGGGCGTGATCAACGATGTACTGGTCTGGCTTGGGCTGGTCGCGGATGATGCCCGCCTGACCATGATCAACAACCAGTTCGGCACGATCGTGGCGATGACGCACATCCTGCTGCCCTTCATGATCCTGCCGATGTATTCGGTGATGCAGACCATTCCGCCGACCTACCTGCGCGCGGCCAAATCGCTTGGCGCGACCAACTGGACGGCCTTCTGGCGGGTGTATTTCCCGCAGTCGGTGCCGGGCATCGGGGCGGGGTCCATCCTCGTCTTCATCCTGGCCATCGGCTATTACATCACGCCGGAAATCGTCGGCGGCAACACGGGCACGTTCATTTCGAACCGGATTGCCTATCACATCTCGTCGTCGCTCAACTGGGGTCTCGCGGCGGCACTGGGGACGATCCTTCTGGTGGTCGTGCTGGTGCTCTACTGGGCCTATGACAAGATCGTCGGCATCGACAACGTGAAGCTGGGGTGAGGGACATGAGCGATCTGAGCGTAAACAAGGGCCAACCCAACATGTCCGGTTTCGTCGTGCCCGTGGTGGGCGGACTGGGCCTGATCCTGGGCTTTCTGACCGGCAACGTCGTCGGGGCACCCCTGGTGGGGCTGCTTCTGGGGGCGGTGATCGGTGCCGTGCTGGCCGTGGTGCTGAACCGCATGGTGCCCAACAAGGCCATGGGCCGTTGGGCCGTCATCCTGGGCTTTGCCGTGATCGGTTTCCTTTTCGGAGGCCTGGGCGGTGCCGTGGGCGGCGCGCTGATCGGCGCGATCATCTCGTGGTTCGCCTATTGGATCGGACGCGGGACCTACCGCAAATCGGTGCCGATCTATTACACCAGAGGACAGACGCTGTGGTGGAACAGCTTCCTGTTCGTCTGCGGGGCGATCTTCGTCTTCCTGATCACGCCGATCCTGGTGGTGCTGCCGCTGTCCTTCAACGCCGAGGACTTCTTTACCTTCACCCCTGAGATGCTGCGCCTCGACCCCGAGGGCTATTCGCTGAAGCACTACCGCGACTTCTTCCAGACCGATGACTGGCAGCTGGCGCTGAAGAACTCTCTGGTGATTGCGCCGATCGCGACGATCATCTCGGTCTCGCTTGGGACGCTGGCGGCGATCGGGCTGTCGCAAAGCCACGTGCCGTTCCGCCGGCCGATCATGGCGATCCTGATTTCGCCGATGATCGTGCCGCTGATCATCTCGGCCACGGGGATGTTCTTCTTCTACTCGACGCTCGGCAACTTCCTGGAAGGGTCGCTTGGTATGTCCAAGTCGCTTGTGGGCTACATCAAGGTGATCCTGGCGCATGCGGTGCTGGGCATTCCCTTCGTGATCATCACCGTGACGGCGACGCTTGTGGGCTTCGACCGGTCGCTGACCCGCGCGGCGGCGAACATGGGGGCGGACCCGGTGACGACCTTCTTCCGGGTGCAGATGCCGCTGATCCTGCCCGGCGTGATCTCGGGCGGGCTGTTCGCCTTCATCACCTCGTTCGACGAGGTGGTCGTGGTTCTGTTTGTCGGTTCGGCCGCGCAGAAGACGCTGCCCTGGCAGATGTTCATCGGGTTGCGCGAACAGATCTCGCCCACGATCCTGGCGGTGGCGACGATCCTGGTCGTGATCTCGATCGGGTTGCTGGCCACGGTCGAACTGCTGCGCCGCCGGAGCGAGCGTCTGCGCGGCATGTCGCCGGGCTAAGGCCGGGGCGCATCTGGAAAACGGGAAACGGGGGCGCTGTCGCCCCCGTTTTCTATTGCTCAGCCCCTGGGATCGCGGTCTTCGATCGCATCGCGCAGGGCGAAGATGTCATCGCGCAGGCGGCGCGCCTCGTCCAGGGTCAGCCCCGTAGCATCGAAGACGCAGCCGACCAGATCGGCAACCTCGGATTTCAGCGCGTTTGCCTTGTCGGTCAGCGCGATGGTCACGACCCGTTCGTCGGCTTCGGACCGGGCCCGCGTGACCAGTCCGGCCTCGGCCATGCGTTTCAGCAGAGGGGTAAGCGTATTGCTTTCCAGCCCCAGTTCCTCGCCCAGCTGGCCGACCGTCTTGCCGTCGCGATCCCACAATGAGACCAGAACGAGGTACTGGGGATAGGTCAGCCCCAACCGTGCGAGCAGCGGGCGATACAGCCGATTCATCGCGTTGTTCGCCGAATAAAGGGCGAAGCAGATCAGGTCCTGGGTGCCGAGGGGTCTGTGTTCCATGCGTCATAAATAAATCGTGCACGATTTGATCGCAAGGGATTGACGACTGGGGGTGACTTCCTAAATATATCGTACACGATATAAGCGTGAGCGATTTAAAAGGAGAGCCCCATGTCCATCACCCCCCTCTATTCCACCGAAGCCACTGCAACCGGCGGCCGTGACGGCAAGGTCAGCGCCGCCGATGGCGCGCTGGTTCTGGATCTGGCCATGCCGAAAGAGCTTGGTGGCAGCGGCGCGGGCCACAACCCCGAACAGTTGTTCGCTGCCGGCTATGCCAGCTGCTTTTCCTCGGCTCTTGGGCTGATCGCGCGGCAGGACAAATCCGTGGGCAAGCTGCCGGAAGGCACCGAGGTGACCGCCACCGTGGGCATCGGCAAGACCGACGCAGGCGGCTTTGGCCTGACGGTTGCGCTGAAGGTCAGCACGCCGGGGCTGGACCGCGACGTGGCTGAACGGCTGGCCCATGCGGCGCATCAGGTGTGCCCCTATTCCAACGCCGTGCGCGGCAACGTGGATGTCGAGGTCTCGGTCGCCTGAACCGGCGGCACGAGTCCTGGTCGGCTATCAAAGGAAAAGGCGCGGGAGAGACCCGCGCCTTTTGTTATTTCCCGGAAGGGGGCGGGGATTATTCCCGCACCAGCTTCTCGTAGCTTTCGACCATGTCCTTGGCCAGGGCACCCACTTCGAAAGTGAAGTCACCGATCTGGCCGACGGGGGTGACCTCGGCGGCGGTGCCGGTCAGCCAGCATTGTTCGAAGCTTTCCAGCTCTTCCGGCATGATGTGGCGTTCGTGGACCGTGATGCCCTTGTCCTTGAGCATGCCGACCACCGTCTGGCGGGTGATGCCGTTCAGGAAGCAGTCGGGCTTGGGCGTGTGCACTTCACCGTCCTTGACGAAGAAGATGTTCGCGCCGGTCGCCTCGGCCACGTAGCCGCGGTAATCCATGAAGAGCGCGTCCGAGCAGCCCTTGGTTTCGGCCTCGTGCTTGGACATGGTGCAGATCATGTAAAGACCGGCGGCCTTGGCGTGCACGGGGATCGTTTCCGGGGAGGGGCGCTTCCATTTCGCGATGTCGAGCTTGGCGCCCTTCATCTTGGCGTCGCCGTAGTAGTTGCCCCATTCCCAGCCGGCGATGGCCAGGCGGACGGGGTTGCGGCGGGCGCTGACACCCATGTCTTCACCGGCCCCGCGCCAGGCAACCGCCCGCACATAGGCGTCGGTCCAGCCGTTGGCTTCCAGCATGGCGTATTTCGCGGCTTCGATTTCCTCGACCGAGTAGGGGATTTCAAAGTCCAGGTACTGGGCGGATTTCTTCAGGCGCTCGGAGTGTTCGACGCCCTTGAAGATCTTGCCGTTGTAGCAGCGTTCGCCTTCGAAAACCGAGGAGGCATAGTGCAGACCATGGGTCAGAAGGTGGACGTTCGCGTCCCGCCATTCGACCAGTTTGCCGTCCATCCAGATCTTGCCGTCGCGATCGTCGTATGCGCCTTCCATTGGCCCAACCTTTCCATTTGTTGCGTCTGTTATGGCCGGAGTGGTCATAAAGTTGCGCTGAAATCTGCGACTCGCTAACAGTTGGTCCTTGGAATGTCAACATGACTGACTTAATGTGACGAAAATCGAGGCGCTTTGTGAAGGGTGATCCATGAGTGACATGCCGACCGGCGACAGTCTTCTTTTCCTGACCGACGAACAGCTGCGGCAGGGGATCGAAGCGATGTTCTTTGCCTACCGGGGCTTTACCTCGGCCCCGGACCAGATCCTTGCGGGGATCTCGTACGGGCGGGCACATCACCGGGCGCTGCACTTCATCGGGCGGTCGCCGGGCATGAACGTCAACCGGCTTCTGGCGATCCTGGGCGTGACCAAGCAGTCGCTGAACCGGGTGCTGCGCACCCTGATCGAGGACGGGCTGGTGGAAAGCCGCGTCGGCGTGGCCGACAAGCGCGAGCGTCACCTGTATCTGACCGAAGAGGGGCAGACGCTGGAAACCCGCCTGTCCGAAGCGCAGCGCGCCTGGATGCGGGCGGCCTATCGGAAGGCCGGGCCGGATGCGGTGACCGGCTTCCGCCAGGTGCTGGAAGCGATGATGGAGCCCGAGCTGCGGCGGCTGTATTCCGGGTTGAGAGAGGGCTGAGCATGTCCGACCCGATGCCGCATCTTCTTGTCGTCGACGATGACGAACGGATCCGCGATCTGCTGACGCGCTACCTCAAGCGCAGCGGGTTCCTGATCTCGGGGGCGCGGGATGCGGGCCATGCGAGGCGGCTTCTGGCGGGGCTGGAATTCGATCTGATCGTGCTGGACGTGATGATGCCGGGTGAAGACGGGATCAGCCTGACCCGGTCGCTGCGCGAAAGGATGCAGACGCCGATCCTGCTGCTGACCGCGCGGGACGAGGCCAAGGACCGGATCGCGGGCCTTGAGGCCGGGGCGGATGACTACCTAGCCAAACCCTTCGAGCCGAAGGAACTGCTGCTGCGGATCAACGCGATCCTGCGGCGGATGCCGGATGCTGAGCCGGTGGCGCAGAAGCCCAAGGTGCTGACGCTTGGCCGGGTGCGCTATGATATCGACCGGGGCGAGATGCGCGATGGAGAGGACATCGTGCGCCTGACCGGGACCGAGGTGCAGCTGATGCGGATCTTCTCGGCCTCGCCCGGAGAGCCGATTTCCCGAACCCGCCTGGTCGAGGAGCTGGGCCGGGGCGCGGGCAAGGACGGGCAGGCGCAGGAACGCGCCGTCGATGTCCAGATCACCCGGCTGCGTCGAAAGATCGAAGATGACCCGAAACAGCCGCGCTATCTGCAGACGGTGCGCGGCGAGGGCTATATGCTGGTGCACGACTGACGCGCCGGACACACAGGGCCGCACCCGATGTCGGCCTAAGGGAGGACCCGCATGACCACTGCCCTGATCACCCATGACGATTGCCACGGCCATGTCACGCCCGACGGCCACCCCGAACAGGTCGCCCGCCTGCACGAGGTGCTGCGCGCGCTTGAGGGCAAGGACCTGCTGCGCCGCGAAGCCCCGATGGCCGACGACGCGACGATCCTGCTGTGCCACCCGCTGGCGCATCTTGAGGCGCTGAATGCCGCCGCGCCGGACACGGGGTCGGTCCAGCTGGATGCCGATACGCATATGTCGCCGGGATCGCTGAAGGCGGCCTATCGCGCCGTGGGCGGGGCGGTTCAGGCCGTGGACATGGTGCTGGCGGGCGAGGTGCAGAACGCCTTTGTCGCCACCCGTCCGCCGGGGCACCACGCGGAAAAGCAAAGCCCCATGGGGTTCTGCCTGTTCGGCAACGTGGCAATTGCGGCCAAACACGCGCTGGAGCGTCACGGGCTGTCCCGCGTCGCCATCGTGGATTTCGACGTGCATCACGGCAATGGCACGCAGGATCTGCTGTGGGACGAGGCACGGGCGCTGTTCATCTCCAGCCACGAGATGCCGCTTTACCCCGGCACCGGCGCGCAGCACGAGGTCGGGGCGCATGGGCAGATCACCAATATCCCGCTGTCGACGGGCACGGATGGTGGGCTGTACCGCAAGATCCTGACCGGCCGCATCCTGCCGCTGATCGAGACGTTCGAACCCGAGATGCTGTTCATCTCGGCCGGGTTCGATGCCCACAAGGATGATCCGCTGGCGTCTCTTGCGCTGGAGACCGAGGATTTCGGCTGGATCACCGATCAGCTGTGTGCGCTGGCGGGGCGGATCTGTGGCGGGCGCGTCGTGTCCTGCCTTGAGGGCGGATACAACCTTCCCGCGCTCGGGGCCTCGGCCGCGGCTCATGTGGATGCGCTGATCGCCGCGGGCGGGTCATCGCTGCGTTGAACCTTGGCGCGACCCGCCGTATGTTGCCCGCGATTTACGCCGAAGGAGCCGCGCGATGAGTGATCCCAGACCCGTCGAAGAGATGTCGTTCGAAGACGCCATGCGCGAGCTTGAGCAGGTCGTCGGCCAGTTGGAGCGCGGGGACGTGCCGCTGGAAGATTCGATCAAGCTGTACGAACGCGGCGCGGCGCTGAAGAAACGCTGCGAAGACCGTCTGAAGGCAGCTGAAGAAAAGGTCGAGGCGATCACCGCCGATGCCTCGGGCAATGCCACGGGGACCACTCCGGCAAACGGGCTCTGATTCATGTTCGACACGCGGATTGCCGAGGTCGCGCAAGGCGTGACCGCCCGGCTTCAGGCGGCGCTGGCCGCCTATCCCGGCCAGATCGGTGCGGCGATGGCCCATGCCACCGGCGGCGGCAAGCGGCTGCGCGCCTTCCTGGTCTGCGAAGGGGCGGCGCTGCATGATGTCGATCCCGTGGCGGCCATGGATGCGGCGGCGGCGATCGAGGCGATGCACGCCTATTCGCTGGTGCATGACGACCTGCCCTGCATGGATGACGACGACCTGCGCCGGGGCCTGCCCACGGTGCACGTCAAATGGGACGAGGCGACCGCCGTTCTGACCGGCGACGCGCTGCAGACGCTGGCCTTTGACCTGATCGCCCATATGCCGCTGGCCGCCGACCGCGTCGTGACGCTGACGGCCGGGCTGGCGCGGGCCTCGGGCGGGGTGGGCATGGTGCTGGGTCAGGCGATGGACATCGCCGCCGAAACCGCCGCGACGCCCCTGACCCTGCCCGAGATCACCGAACTTCAGGCCAAGAAGACCGGCGCGCTGATCGAATGGTCCGCCCAGGCGGGGCCGGTCATGGCGGCGGCGGATACCGGACCCATGGGGGCCTATGCCCGCGCGCTTGGCCTTGCCTTTCAGATCGCCGACGACATCTTGGATGTAGAGGGTGATGAGGCCGAGACCGGAAAGCGCCTGCGCAAGGACGATGACGCCGGCAAGGCGACCTTCGTGTCGCTGCTGGGTCTGGACGGCGCCAAGGCCGAGGCCGCGCGCTTGACCGACAGTGCCTGCGACGCCCTGGCACCCTATGGCCCGCGGGCGGATGCCTTGCGACAGGCCGCGCGCTTCGTTATTGCGCGACAAAGCTGATTTTAGCCCCGGAGGGGTCATGAGCGACAGACCAGATACCCCGCTGCTGGACAAGGTCCAGGTTCCAGCCGATCTCAAGCAGTTTTCGGATGCCGAACTGCGCCAGGTTGCCCATGAGCTGCGGAGCGAGACGATTTCCGCCGTGTCGGAAACCGGCGGGCACCTTGGGGCCGGGCTGGGCGTGGTCGAACTGACCGTGGCGCTGCATGCGATCTGGGATGCGCCCAAGGACCGGATCATCTGGGACGTGTCGCACCAAAGCTATCCGCACAAGATCCTGACCGGGCGGCGCGACCGCATCCGCACCCTGCGTCAGAAGGACGGGTTGTCGGGCTTCACCAAACGGTCTGAATCGCCCTACGATCCCTTTGGCGCGGCGCATAGCTCGACCTCGATTTCCGCAGCGCTTGGCTTTGCCGTGGCGCGCGATCTGGGCGGCGCACCGGATCATGGGCTGGGCGATGCGATCGCCGTGATCGGCGATGGCGCGATGAGCGCGGGCATGGCCTTTGAGGCGATGAACAACGCCGGCCACCTGAACAAGCGCCTGATCGTCATCCTGAACGACAACGACATGTCCATCGCCCCGCCGGTCGGTGCGCTGTCGAAATACCTGTCGCGTCTGTATGGTGAGGCCCCGTTCCACGATCTGAAGGCCGCCGCCAAGGGCATGGCCAGCCTTCTGCCGCCGCCCTTCCAGGAAGGGGCCAAGCGCGCCAAGGAAATGCTGAAAAGCATGACCGTGGGCGGGACGCTGTTCGAGGAACTGGGCTTTTCCTACATCGGGCCGCTGGACGGGCACGACATGTCCCAGCTGCTGCCGGTGCTGCGCACGGTCAAGGCCCGCGCCACCGGGCCGGTGCTGATCCACGTGGTCACCAAGAAGGGCAAGGGCTATGGCCCCGCCGAACGCGCCGACGACAAGGGCCATGCCACGGCCAAGTTCGACGTGATCTCGGGCAAGCAGCACAAGGCCCCGTCGAATGCGCCGTCGTATACCTCCGTGTTCGGCAAGGAACTGGTGCGGCTGGCGGCAGTTGATCCGCGCGTCTGTGCGGTGACGGCTGCGATGCCGGATGGCACCGGGCTGAACCTGATGGCGGAACGCTATCCCTCGCGGTGTTTCGACGTCGGGATCGCGGAACAGCATGGGGTGACCTTTGCTGCCGGTCTGGCCGCGGGCGGGCTGCGGCCCTTCTGCGCGATGTATTCGACCTTCCTGCAGCGCGGATATGATCAGGTCGTGCATGACGTGGCGATTCAGCGCCTTCCGGTGCGCTTCGCCATCGACCGCGCGGGGCTGGTCGGGGCCGATGGTGCCACCCACGCCGGGTCCTTCGACATCGCCTTCATGGCGAACCTGCCCGGCATGGTCGTGATGGCCGCCGCGGACGAGGCCGAGCTGATGCACATGGTGGCCACCGCCGCTGCCCATGACGAGGGCCCGATCGCCTTCCGTTATCCGCGCGGCGAAGGGGTTGGTGTCGAACTGCCCGAGGCCGGCGAGGTCCTGGAAATCGGCAAGGGCCGGATGATCCGGACCGGCAAGCGCGTGGCGATCCTGTCCTTCGGCACCCGCCTGTCCGAGGTGCTGACCGCCTGCGAGGCGCTTGAGGCGCGGGGGATCTCCCCCACGGTGGCAGACGCGCGGTTTGCCAAGCCGCTGGACCGGGATCTGATCCTGCAGCTGGCCGAGGATCACGAGGCGCTCATCACCATCGAGGAAGGCGCGGTTGGCGGTTTCGGATCGCATGTGGCGCAGCTTCTGTCCGAGGAAGGTGCCTTTGACACCGGGCTGCGCTTCCGGTCGATGGTGCTGCCCGATACCTTCATCGATCAGTCCAGCCCGGCCGACATGTACGCCACCGCCGGCCTGAACGCCGAGGATATCGAGGCCAAGGTGCTGGACGTGCTGGGCGTCGCCCAGGTCGGCAAGCGCAAGGCCTGATCCGCTTATTCCGGTAGACGCCGCGCGCGGCTTGGTGTCTGGTCCCCGAAGGGAGGACTAGACATCATGTATACTGTTATCGGATCGGCCCAAAACCGTACGTTCCGCGTCATCTGGATGCTCGAGGAACTGGGGCAGGCCTACGACCGCATTCCGGCGAAACAGCACTCGGCCGAGGTGCGGGAACATTCACCCCTGGGCAAGCTGCCCGTGCTTCTGGACAATGGCGAGGCGATCACCGACAGCGCGGCGATCCTGACCTATCTGGCGGACAAGCACGGCAAGCTGACCGCGCCCGCCGGGACCATCGCCCGCGCCCATCAGGATGCGCTGACGTTCCACGTGCTGGACGACCTGGAGTCGATCATCTGGGTGGCCACGCGCCACAGCTTTATCCTGCCCGAGGAACAGCGGGTCGACGGGCTGAAGCAATCGGCCAAATGGGAATGGGCGCGCAATCTGAAAGCGGTAGAGGCGCGTTTCAAGGGGCCGTTCCTGATGGGGGATGAGATGTCGGTGCCCGATATCCTGCTGACCCATGTGCTGAACTGGGCCTATAGCGCCAAGTTCCCGATCGAAAGCGAGGTCCTGCTGGCCTATTCCAAGCGGATGCGCGGACGCGAGGCGTTTCAGCGGGCGGCAGCCTCGGAACAGGCGCAGGCCGCCTGATGCAGGCGACTTAACGCTGCGCGTAGCGTGCGGCGGCGCGTCCGGCCCAGAGGCCGGTGGCGAGGCAGGCGGTCAGAAGATACCCGCCTGTCGGCGCTTCCCAGTCCAGCATCTCTCCGGCGGCGAAGGTGCCGGGGCGGTCGCGCAGCATCAGGCCCTCGTCCAGGTCGGACAGGCGCAGCCCGCCGGCGGTGGAAATCGCCTGCTCCATCGGCATGGCCCCGTCATGGGGGATCGGCAGCGCCTTGAGCAGCGGGGCGATGTCGTCAGGCAGGGGACGACCGAATTCCATCAAAAGCGCGCGTTTCGCCGGGTCCAGCCGGATCGCACGGCGCAGGTGCGAGGCCAGGCTGTCGCCGCGCCGCCGCTTGGCCAGTTTCGCGCGCAGCCGGTCCAGCGGGATGTCGGGCACCAGGTCCATATGCAGGGCGGTGCCGTCGCGCAGGATATGCGACAGGGCGTAGATCCCCGCGCCCTCAAGCCCGCGGCGCGTGATGGTGCATTCGCCCCGGCTGACCTCATCCCCGGCGCTCAGCGCAATGGATTTCAGCGGCTGGCCGAACTGCGCCTGCATATGGTCGGACCAGCGGATCGACAGGCCCACGTTGGCGGGCCGGAAGGGCGCGATGTCGAAATGCCGGGCCCAGATGCCGTCCGATCCCAGTCGCGGCCAGCTGGCCCCGCCAAGGGCCAGGACGGTGACATCGGGGGTGATGTCCTGCGGGCCATCGGGGGTTTCGAAGTGCAGCGTTGTGCGGGAAGCGGGGTCGGAGTTTGGGCCGGATTTTGGGCTGGACCAATCGGTCCAGCGCCAGCGGGTGCGCAGATCGACGCCCTTGTCGCGCAGCCGCGCCTGCCAGGCCCGCAACAGG
The DNA here is from genome assembly GCF_900109195.1 of Pseudooceanicola nitratireducens. Classification (GTDB taxonomy): domain Bacteria; phylum Pseudomonadota; class Alphaproteobacteria; order Rhodobacterales; family Rhodobacteraceae; genus Pseudooceanicola; species Pseudooceanicola nitratireducens. The sequence continues at coordinate 343,447 of NZ_FNZG01000002.1, forward strand.
GGCGAGGCCTTCATGACCTTGGGAAAGACGCGGCCCGTGGTGCCGGTGAACAGATCCTGCCCCAGGCCCTGCGCCCAGGCCTGGACGGCATCGGGTCCGAAGGCGTCCAGCATCGGGGACAGGGTCGACGCGGCCTCTCGGTAGGCGTCAAGAAAGGCGGGCAGGGGCTCGTCCTTGGTCAGGTTCAGCCCCGATTTCCCGGCCATCAGCAGCTTGCGCCCCAGGCTCGGCTTGGCCTCGGCGACCATGACCTTCAGCCCGGCATCGGCCATCGCCTCTGCCGCCATCAGACCCGCCGGGCCGCCGCCTATGACCAATCCTACCGCCATTCGGGCGTTTCTGCTTTGCAGGCGACGGAAAGACAAGATGTCAAAGGGGGCGTGACGCGGGCGCGGCCAGGATTATCTTGGCGGCATGAGCGACGATCCGATCTGCCCCCTCTGCCTGCGCCCGATCCCTGCGGACGCGCGGTCTTCGCTGCACCACCTTGTGCCGAAGCTGCGCGGCGGCAAGGGCGGGCCGACCGTGCGGTTGGATGAGATATTGTGGTGGAAGTAGGAATTGGAGACACGGAGGAGGAATTTCGTAGTAAATAGGAGACTGGAAACTAACGGCGGGATTTTGCAGTGCTTGAGCGGTTTAGAGATGGCGTGTTTGCGGCTGGATTAACTGTTGGCGGAGGGTTGGCTATTGTCTCAGTTGTCTGGATTATTGGCTTGAATTATTGTCCTGCCGGCCCCTGTGGGTATGGCCAAGCGGAAAATGAAGTGGAGCAAAGCTCAGATCAGCGCGTCTGGCAAATGCCGGATGCCATACGGGGCACGTTTAGTTACGAGGCGGAGCCAGAATACAGTGAAGGCAAACCCAGCCTGTACGAATACTACGATTTGCGCGCCCAAGAGCGCATGGCGCACGCCACTGACTGGATCGCATGGCTGACTTTTGCCACTGGTTTATTTGGCGCGATGGGATTTTTTGCTCTGCTGTACACGTTGAAATTGCAGCGGACAGCCAATGACATCATGCTGAGGGATCAACGGCCATGGTTGGATGTCAACATATCTCTCAGTGATTTCGTTTGGATTGATAAGAACTATGTTCAATTCGGGGGCGCGTATACAATTCGAAATTTTGGGAAAACCCCTTCGGAGTACGCTCAGGTGCGCGCGACCATTGCGAGGTGGAACGGTGTCTTCAACAGTGAAGCCTTCGTTGATTCCGCTTTGGCGATGAAAATCCCTCGAACAAATTTGTTCTTGGGTGTTGTCTTTCAGGGGGAAAAGGAAGAGTCTGCTCCGATCAAAATCGGGGTTCCGGTGGTTGACCTTGTTGAAGATAATTCCGAGCAAGTGAACTATTCGCTATTGCTCTGGGCGGAGTATGGTGAAGGCAGCTCGTTTGTAACGAGAAAAATTTATGACGTTGAATTCGAGCACACCAATACTTTCGCTGACGGCTTTTATGAACCAAGTCGCCTAAGGTTTGACCCCAGCCCGTTTGAGCACGCTCAGTACATGTAGTCAAAACTCAGAATAGATCATCGCTCCTCTAGGAGGGTTAGTACGTTTAATACACGACACCCCAGATCTGCCACAACGAAATCCACGCCACGCTGACGGAAAGCGAACTGGCCCGCGACTATGACACGCCCGAAAAGCTGCGCGCCCATCCCCGGCTGGCGAAATTCGCCGCCTGGGTGGCCAGGCGGCCGCCGGGTTTCCATTCCAAGACGCCGGGGCGCAGGCGGATGCGTTAGGTGCACATCCGCTTGATGCCGGCGGCGATCTCGGGCTTGGCGGCCAGGGTGTCGGCGCAGATCTCACGCGCCGTGTCCAGAAGCGCCTCGGGGGGGAGGATGCGGTCAATCAGGCCGAAGGACAGGGCCTCTTCGGTAGGGATCTTCTGGCCGCCCATCAGGATCAGTTTCGTGCGCGACGGGCCGATCAGCGCGGCCATGCGGCCGGGGTCCGACGGCTGCGGCAGAAACCCCAGTTTCATCACGGGATAGAAGACCTTGGCCCCCGGCACGGCCAGCCGGATGTCACAGGCCAGCGCCATGCCCATGGCCCCGCCCGCCAGCGTGCCGTTCAGCGCCGCGATGGTCAGGCCGGGCAGCGCCGCGATGGCCGAAGACAGCCGTTCCCAAAGGGGAGAGGTGGCGAGGCCGGCGCGTGCCTCGTCCAGGTCGGCACCGGCGGAAAAGACCTTGCCCCGGCCGGTCAGGATCACCGCGCGGGCGTCCTGCGCGCCCTCGAAGGTGGTGCAGAGGGTTTCCAGCATCTCGCCGGTCAGGGAATTGGCCTTGTCGGGGCGGTTCAGCGTGACGATCAGCAGGTCGCCGTCGCGGGTAACCTCGATCATCGGATCAGCCCCACGCTGCGGCGGATCTTGTCATCGCGCAGCGAGATTTCTTCGCCCAGGAAGGCATCGGCATCGGATCCGCACATCCACAGCAGGCAGCGCGCGGGCCATTCGGGGGGAACGTGGTCTTCCCAGTCCAGTTCGCTGACCGGGTTCATGCCGCTGGCCTTGATGTCGCGCTGCATCTGTGTGGCGACGGTGCCGGGCGACAGGCCCATGATGCGGAGACCCTTGTGGGCGTTTTCCAGATGCGCCGCGCGGGTCAGCATCGCCGCCCCGGCCTTCGAGGTGCAATAGGCGCTCCAGCCCTCAAGCGGTGAATGGGCCGCGCCCGAGGAAATCGTGATGATCGTGCCGCCGCCGCCGCTTGTCATGACGGGGATCGCCGCGCGCATGCCGTTGAAGACGCCCTTGATGTTGACGTCGATGACCTGGCCCCAGGCGTCGGGGTCGGCCTCGCTCAGATGGGCGATCGGTTGCAGGACGCCGGCGTTGCCGATCAGGATGTCGAGCCGTCCGAAGGTCTCGATCGCGGCATTCACAGCGGCCTCGACCTCCCAGTAGCGCGAGATGTCGCATGGCACGGCCAGGGCGTTCGGCCCGATCTCGCCGGCCAGTTCGGCGATGCGGTCTTCGCTGCGCGCAACCAGCACCACCTTGGCGCCGGCCTCGGCCAGGATGCGGGCGGCGGCTTCGCCGATGCCGCGGCTTGCGCCGGTAATCAGCGCGACTTTGTCTGTCAGATCGGTCATGTGTGGCCCTTTCGACTCGTTTCCTGTTGGTAATCGCCCTTAGATGGCCGGGTAAAGGCCGCGATGACTTGACGGGAGCGAATCAACTCTCGATTCTGTGCGCAATTCAAGAAGCGGGAGGACCTTCGTTCGATGGGTCGACAAATTCGCCAAGCCTCTACCCTTGCGGCAGCCCTGCTGACCGGCGCCATCGCGGGGCCGGTTCGGGCCGATGTGACCCCGGCGCAGGTCTGGGACCAATGGGCGGGCTACCTGTCCTCCTTCGGATATACCGTGGAATTCGAACCGGTCGTCGATGGCGACAACCTGCATTTCCCCGTCTTCGAGATGACCATGTATATCCCTGGCGACAAGGCCACGGGCGTCAAGGGCGGCACGGTCACCATCAACATGGGCGAACTGGCGCTGGTCGATCTGGGCGATGGCACCGTGTCGATCGAACTGCCGGGCAAGATGCCGATCGCGGTCGCGGGCGACGGGCCGGGCGATGACGATTTCACCGCCGATCTGACGCTGACGGCCATGGGGCATCGCACCATCGCCTCGGGCGATCCGGGCGACATCACCTATGATTTCTCGGCCGAGTCCCTGAGCGTCACGCTGGACCAGATCAGCGGTAAGGACGGGCCGTCGCGCATGCCCGGCACGGTCGCGATCACGATGGAGGGGGCCTCGGGCGTGAACCGACTGGCCTCGGACAACGGGGTGACGCGGATCAACCAGGCGTTGAAGATGGATCGGCTGGCCTATGACGTGGCGATCAGCGACCCGTCCTCGGGGCACAGCGGCAAGGTCATGTGGCAGGGCGAGATCACAGGGCTGACGACGTCATCCCGCGGGGTGGTCCCGCCCGAGGTGAACCCGCTGGCGATCGACCGCGCGCTGGCCAACGGGTATATCGTGAACACGCTGATCGAATTCGACGCCGGCAACGGTGTCTTCGGCTACGCGGACGAGAAAAGCGAAACCCGCATGGCGACGACCAGCCAGGGCGGCACCTTCGGGTTGGGCATGTCGGCAACCGGGCTGGAATACAGCGTCCTGTCGCGCGACGTCAGCATTTCGCTGTCCGGAACCGAGGTGCCCTTTCCCCTGAACACCACCGCCGGGGCGCTTGGCCTGGGCATTCAGCTGCCGGTGATCGCGGGCGCGCTTGAACAGCCCTTCGGGGCCTCGATCACCGTGACCGATCTGGATGTGCCAGAAGCGGTCTGGATGATGGCGGATCCGACCAACAGCCTGCCGCATGACCCGGTGACGATGGAGGTCGCGCTGAGCGGCAAGACCCGGCTGTTCACCGATATCATGAACGAGGCCGCGATGCGCCGCCTGGACAAGACTGGCGGTGCCCCCGGAGAGCTGACTGCGCTGGCGCTTGAGGCCCTGCGGATCCGCGCGGCCGGTGCCATGATCGAAGCTTCGGCCGATCTGGACATCGACAACACCAAGGTCTCGATGTTCCATCCCAACATGCCCGCCTTTGGCGGCACGGCCGATGTGACCCTGACAGGGGTGACCACCCTGCTGAACAAGCTGGGCCAGCTGGGCATGATCCCGATGCAGCATGCGCTGATCGGGGCAGGGATGATCCAGCAGCTGGGGCGTCAGGGCGACGAGGCCGATGAATTCAGCGCCGATATCCGCCTGTCGCCTGCGGGCACGCTGACGATCAACGACACGCCCTTTCCGCTTCAGTAACCCGCCTCTGCCAGGATCGGCCCGGACCGGGTGATCCGGTCGGGTTGCGGATGTCTTTTCGGACTGGGTGATGGCGCGGTGATCGCGGGCCCGGACGGGGTTGGGGCGGACCCGGACCGGGGGGCATCAGGCATTGCAAATCTGGCCCCGACCTTGTTTCGGGGCGCAATCGCGGCTACCTCCTTGGTGCTGCGAAAGGACCATTGATGACGGATCGTTTGGAAAATCTTACCGCCCGGTTTCTGCAGGCGGCAAAGGCCGCCGGGGCAGAGGCCGCGGATGCCATGGCCCGCGACGGGGTCTCGACCTCGATCGGGGTGCGCGCCGGCAAGCTGGAAGAGGTCGAGCGGTCGGAAGGCGTTGAAATCGGTCTGCGCGTGATCATCGGTCAGCGGCAGGCCTGTGTCTCGACCTCGGACCTGCGGGACGAGGCGATGGCCGAAATGGCCAAGCGCGCGGTCGACATGGCCCGGGTCGCGCCCGAAGACCCCTATGTCGGCCTTGCCCTGTCGGATCAGATCGGCATGGGCGTGGACCTGGCGCAGCTGGACATGGCTGACGATCAGCCCGCGCCCACGGCCGAGGATCTTCAGGCCGATGCACTTGCCGCCGAAGCGGCCGCCATGGCGGTCGATGGCGTGTCGCAGGTTCAGGGGGCCGGGGCCTCTTATGGCGCGACGCAGATCTACTTGGCGGCCACCAACGGCTTTGGCGGCGGCTATGCCCGGTCGCACCGGCAGACCTATTGCACCGCCATCGCCGGCAGCGGCACCGGGATGGAGCGTGACAGCGATGGCGACATGCGTCTGCACCAGTCCGACCTGCGCAGCCCCGAAGAAATCGGGCGCACCGCCGGGGAACGCGCCGTGGCGCGGCTGAACCCGGTGCAGCCCAAGACGGGCCGCTATCCGGTGCTGTTCGACGAACGCATCAGCAGCGGGCTGATCGGCCATCTTCTGGGCGCGGTGAACGGGGCGGCCATCGCGCGTGGCGCGTCCTTCCTGCGCGACAAGCTGGGCCAGCAGGTCCTGCCCGAAGGTCTTTCGGTGATCGAGGATCCGCATCGCGCCCGCGTCACCGGTTCGCGCCCCTTCGACGCCGAAGGACTGCCGACCCGTCGTCGTGCGATTGTCGAAGACGGTGTGCTGACCGGCTGGACGCTGGATCTGGCCACCGCGCGCAAGCTTGGGATGGCATCCACCGGCAATGCGGCGCGGGGGCTGACCGCGCCTCCGTCTCCGACGAACTGGAATATCTCCCTGACGGAGGGCGCGCAAAGCCGCGAAGACCTGATCGCGCAGATGGGCACCGGGCTGATCGTGACCTCGCTGATCGGGTCGACCATCAACCCCAATACGGGCGATTATTCGCGCGGATTCTCGGGCCTCTGGGTCGAGAACGGGCAGGTGTCGCATCCGGTCAGCGAAGGCACCATAGCCGGCAACCTGATCGAGATGCTGGCGCGGATCATCCCAGCCAATGACGCCCGCAAACATCTAAGCCACGTGGTGCCGTCCATCCTGATCGAGGATATGTCGATTGCCGGCCAGTGACACCGTGACCGATATCCAGGGCGATCCGGCCCGCGATCTGGCGCTTCTGGTCGATGCCGCGCGCGAGGCCGGGGCGGTCGCCCAGCAGTTCACCGGGGCCACGGCCCGCCGTTGGGACAAGCCCGACGACCAGGGCCCCGTGACCGAGGCCGACCTGGCCGTGAACGACGTGCTGCTGCGCCAGCTGCGCGACGCCCGGCCCGGCTATGGCTGGCTGAGCGAGGAAAGCGAGGACAGCGGCGCGCGGCTGACCCGCGACCGCGTCTTCATCATCGACCCGATCGACGGCACCCGCAGCTTCATCGACGGCAATGACACTTGGGCGCATTCGCTGGCGATTGCCGAGCGCGGGCGCGTCGTGGCAGCCGTTGTCTATCTGCCGGTGAAGGGCATGCTTTATGCGGCGGCGGATGGCGGCGGGGCCTGGCTGAACGATGCGCCGATCCGGGTGTCGGGTCGTGACCGGCTGACCGGGGCCAGCGTGCTGGCGGCAAAGCCGAATTACGACAAACGGCACTGGCCCGGCGGCGTGCCGGACGTGGCGCGGCATTACCGGCCCTCGCTGGCCTACCGGCTGTCGCTGGTGGCCGAAGGAGCCTTTGATGCCATGCTGACCTTCCGCGACAGCTGGGAATGGGACATCGCCGCAGGCGACCTGATCCTGCGAGAGGCGGGGGCCGTGACCTCGGACCGCGAGGGGCGGGTCCTGGCCTTCAACAACGCCCATCCGCAGGTCGGCGGCGTGGTGGCGGCGGGCCCGGTGCTGCACGACGGGTTGATGGCCGCGCTCGGGGTCAGGAAGCCGTAACCTGTTAACCTTCGTCAACTTGACCTTTGGGCCCTGAAACCTCAGGTTGCAGGCAAGGGGGCAGGTTGGTGTCCCGCCTGTCCTGCCCCTTTCTGCCCCGCCCTGTCTGCAAGGAGTTTCCCGATGGCCCAACGTCTGCATCTCGTCTTCGGCGGAGAGCTGGTGGACCCGACCAAGAACGTTTTCAAGGATGTCGAGGACATCCATGTCGTCGGCATCTTCCCCGACTACGCCAGCGCCTATGACGCCTGGAAAGCCGAGGCACAGCGCACCGTGGATAACGCCCATATGCGGTATTACATCGCGCATCTGCACCGGCTGCGCGACGAAGAGGCCGCGGCCTCGTCGACCGAAGAACTGGGATCGTAAGATTTGCCATCCTCGCGCCGTGCCGCGGCAGATGGTGCGTCCCAGGACTGGGCCGCAGGGCCGCTGGTCTGGATCCACGCCGCCGATGCCGAACAGATCGCCGCATTGATCCAGCTGGGTCTGCGGGCGCAGGCGATGCGCCCGGATCTGCGCGTCCTGCTGACGGCGGCCGAGGCCGGCGACCTGCCCGAGAAACTGCCCGCCGGCATGCGGTCCGAGGTGCTGGGCGATGACCAGACCGGGCAGGTGCGGGCCTTCCTGTCGCGCTGGCAGCCCCGGCTCTGTGTCTGGCAGTTCGGTCACCTGCGCCCGACGCTTCTGAACGCGGCGCGCAGTGTCGGCCTGCCGATGCTGCTAATCGACGCGGATGAACTGGGGTTCCAGGAACACCGGCTGCCCTGGCGGCGGCGGTCGGACCGGCTGATGCTGGGGCATTTTTCGGCGATCTTTGCCAATTCTGCCAATGTGGCGCGTACGCTGGTGCGCAACGGGGCCGATCCCGACCGGGTCGAGGTCACGGGCCCGCTGCAGGAAGGCGGCGCAGCGCTGCCCTGCAACGAAGACGACCGCGCGGACCTGTCCGAGACCCTGGCGATCCGGCCCGTCTGGCTGGCCGCGATGGTGCAGCCCGACGAATTCCCCACGGTGATCGAAGCACACCGCCAGGCGCTGCGCGTGGCGCACCGGCTGATGCTGATCCTGGTGCCCAACCGCCCCGAGGATGGCGCGGCGATGATTGCCTCGCTCCGCGATCAGGGGTTGCGGCATGTCGTCTGGTCCGAAGGCGGCCTGCCCGAGGAAACGACCCAGGTGCTGGTCGCCGACACCTATGGTGAGCTGGGGTTGTGGTATCGTCTGGCCCCGCTGACCTTCATGGGGTCGTCGCTGACCGCGGGCCATGGCGGGCGCGATCCCTATGAACCGGCGGCGCTTGGGTCCGCCATCCTTTATGGTCCGAACGTGGGGCGGCACCTGCGGGCCTATTCGCGCTTTGCCAAGGCCGGCGCGGCGCGGATGGTGCGCGATGCCTCGAGCCTCAGCAATGCGGTGCTGCGGATGAACGCCCCCGATCAGGCCGCCGCCATGGCGCAGGCCGCCTGGGAGGTCGCGACCGAAGGGGCCGAGGTGACGGACAAGGTGCTCGAGCAGATCGAGGATCTGCTGGACCGCACTGGCGCAGGAGGCCCCCATGCAGACGCCTGATTTCTGGTTCACCCCGGCCGACCGGCCCAACTGGCGGGCGCGGCTGCTGGCCCCCCTTGGCTGGGCCTATGCCGCAGGCACCGCACGGCGACTGGCCCGGGGCAGACCGCTGCGCCTTCCGGTGCCGGTGATCTGCGTCGGCAACATCAACGCGGGCGGCACCGGCAAGACGCCGACGGTCATGGCGCTGCTGATGCGGCTGATGGCGCGGGGCGTGGCGGCGCATGTGGTGTCGCGCGGCCATGGCGGGCGGCTGGAAGGTCCGGTGCAGGTCGATCCGGCGGTCCATACGGCGGCGGATGTGGGGGACGAACCCCTGTTGCTGGCCGCCTTCGGGCCCGTCTGGATCGCGCGCGACCGTGCCGCCGGGGCGCAGGCGGCGGTCGCGGCGGGGGCGCAGGCCATCGTGCTGGACGACGGGCTGCAGAACCCGGCGCTGGCCAAGGATCTGACGCTGGTCGTGGTGGATGCCGCGCGGGGCTTTGGCAACGGGCGCTGCATTCCGGCGGGGCCGTTGCGCGAACCCGTGGCCAGGGGTCTCGCGCGGGCCGATCTGCTTCTGTCGATCGGGGGTGAGGCCGCGCAACGCGGTTTCGACGCCGCGCAGGGGGGCTTTGCCCTGCCGCATCTGCGCGGGCGGCTGGAACCCTTGCAGACCGGCATGGACTGGCAGAGGTTGCGCGTGCTGGCCTTCGCAGGCATCGGCCACCCGGAAAAGTTCTTTGCCACCCTGCGCGGGCTTGGGGCCGACCTGCTGCATGGTGAGGCGCTGAGCGATCATCAGGCGCTGACGCCCGGGCTGATGGCGCGGCTGGAAAGCGACGCCGCCCGGCTGGGCGCGCAGCTGGTCACCACGGAAAAGGACGCGGTGCGGGTGCCGGACAGCTTCCGCCAGAAGGTGCTGACCCTGCCCGTGCGCCTTGAACTTGAAGACGCCGCCCCGCTGGACGACGCATTGGACCGGCTGTTCCCGTAGGGCCGAGGCCACCCTATCACCCTGACCCGACACCTTGACCAGAAGGGGACCATCGCGCATGGCTGGACCCATGAAAAAGACGCTGCTTTCCCTTGGCCATGGCTATTCCGCCCGCGCGCTGGCGCGGATCCTGATCCCGCAGGGCTGGGTGATCCACGGCACCACCCGTTCCGAAGACAAGGCGCAGGTGCTGCGCGACGAAGGCATCGTGCCTCACGTCGTGACCGACGTCGTGACCGACGATGCCGCGATCCCCGAGGGCTGGGGCGCGGCCAGCCATCTTCTGATTTCGGCTGGGCCGGATGCGGACGGCGATCCCATGCTGCGGGCCTATGGGGCCTTCCTGCGCGATCTGGCCCCGCGTCTGGACTGGGCCGGGTATCTGTCGACCACCGGTGTCTATGGCGACCACGCGGGCGGCTGGGTGGACGAGGACACGGCGCTGACGCCCTCGACTCGGCGGGGGCAATGGCGCGTCGCGGCCGAGGCCGAGTGGCGGGGGATCGACGGGCTGCCGCTGCATATCTTCCGGCTGGCGGGAATCTACGGCCCCGGGCGCGGTCCGTTCTCCAAGGTCCGCGCGGGCACGGCCCGGCGGATCATCAAGCCCGGCCAGGTGTTTTCCCGCATCCATGTCGAGGATATCGCGCAGGTGCTGGCCGCCTCGATCGCGCGGCCCGATCCGGGGGCGGTCTACAACCTGTGTGATGACGATCCGGCCCCGCCGCAGGATGTCATCGGCCATGCCGCCGCGCTGCTTGGCCTGCCCCTGCCTAGGGAAGAGGATTTCGTCACGGCCGAGATGACGCCCATGGCCCGCAGCTTTTACGCGGAAAGCAAGCGGGTGAAGAATGACAAGATCAAGACAGACCTTGGCGTGGCGCTGAAATACCCCACCTACAAGGAGGGTTTGGCAGACTTGCTGAGACTTGAAGAAAGTCAGGGCGCGGGCTGAACCCATCCTGCCCTTCGGGCGTTTCCCTTTGGATGACTATGGCCACCATGACACCGCAAGCCGCCCCCGAAGGCCCAGAGACAGGCGCAGAGATGAGCGCCGGCGAGGGTGCCGGGATCCGCAGCCTGTCGGATATCCTTGACGCGCTGGAAGAGGCGGGGGGCGAGGATCACGTGTCGGTCCGCGACATCCTGGACGAGGTCGGGGTGCGCAGTTTCGCCCCGACGATCCTTGTGCCGGCGCTGATCTTGGTGTCGCCCTTGTCGGGGATCTTCGGGCTGCCGACCATCGGGGCGATCTTCATCTTCCTGATCACGGCGCAGAAGCTTGCGGGGCGGCGGCATGTCTGGCTGCCGGATATGCTTAAACGGCGTCAGGTCGGGGCGTCGAAACTGTCCAAGGCGATCGGCTGGCTGCGCAAACCCTGCGCCTGGGTCGACCGCCACACGCATCGGCGTCTGGCCATGCTGGTGTCGCGCCCGGCGCGGATCATGACGCTGTTGACGATCATCGCGATCACCCTGGTGATCCCGTTCCTGGAGGTGCTGCCGATGGTAACGTCAGTCTTTGCCGGGGCGATTTCGCTGTTCGCCATCGGGCTGCTGGCGCGGGACGGGCTGTTCACCCTGCTGGGCTACGTGCAGGTGGCGATCAGCGGCACGCTGGTTTGGTGGCTGCTGACATCCACGACAAGCTGAGCGGGGGGCAAGCAGGGGAGGGCTTCAGCCGGCACCCCCCTGAAGCGGCCTACTTGAACGGGGCCATGCCTTCGCGCGCCAGTTCATCGGCGCGTTCGTTTTCCGGGTGTCCGGCGTGCCCCTTGACCCATTTCCAAGTCACGTCGTGACGGGCTTGCGCATCGTCCAGCTGCTGCCACAGATCGGCGTTCTTCACCGGCTTCTTGGCCGCCGTCTTCCAGCCGTTCTTCTTCCAGCCATGGATCCAGCCGGTCACGCCGTTCTTCACATAGGTGCTGTCGGTGACCACCGTGATCGAGGTCGAACGGCCAAGCGCCTCGAGCGCGTTGATCGCGGCCAGCAGCTCCATCCGGTTGTTGGTGGTATTGGCCTCTCCGCCTTTCAGGTTCCGTTCCTTCAGAACCGTCTCGCCCTCGCGGGCCTGCAGAAGAACGCCCCAGCCACCCGGGCCGGGATTGCCGGAGCAGGCTCCGTCGGTGAAAGCATAGTAGTCGGGCATGGGGTCCTTAGCGTTGCGCGCCGATCAGACACCACGGATCAAGCGTCCCTGCAAGCCCTTTGCCCACCCCCGTCGTGATCGAGGTGATGGCAAAGCCCGCAGCGCCCAGAATGCCGGTCAGTTCGGGGATCGTGTAATAGGTATAGAAGCGGCCCAGGGCGTCACGCTGTTCGCCTTCGCCCAGCTTCATGCCGATGTGCAGAAGCCCGCCGGGCACCAGCGCGCGGTGCAGCGCGGCGATCAGTTCCGGGAACTGATCGCGCCGCGCATGCAGAAGCGAGAAGTTGGCCCAGACGCCGTGATAATCCCCCTCGCCCTGGATGTCCTCGAACCGGGCAAGGCGGGCGGCCAGACCCTTTTCGCGGGCCATGTCGACCATCGCGGTCGAGGCATCGACGGGATCGGGTAGCAGGCCCTTGCGCGCCATTTCCGCGCTGGCCTGGCCGGGACCGCAGCCCAGGTCCAGCACGCGGGCCTCTTTCGGCAGGGCGTCGATGAAATCGCGCAGGCTGCGGACCTCGCCCTCTGTGCCGATCAGGCGGGCGTAGTCGCGGGCGCGGGCGTCATAGGCGGCGATGGTCTCGGCGTCGGTCATGCGCGCTCCAGGGCCAGGCGACCGGCGAGAGCGGCGAAGATCGCGGCAAAGCTGCGGTTCACCCAGGCCATCAGCCGGGCATTGCCCAGAACCAGGTCACGCGCCTGGGCGGCAAAGATGCCATAGGCGGTGAAGACGGCAAAGGTCATCGCCATGAAGGTCGCGCCCATCAGGGCCAGTTCCATGCCTGCCGTCGCCGGGTTGCCCGACAGGAAGGGCGGCAGCAGCGCCAGGAAGAAGATCGACAGTTTGGGGTTCAGCACGTTGATCAGCACCCCGCGCCAGGCAATGCGGAAGCCGGACTGCGCGTCGCCGCCGGCCTCGGGCGTCACGTTCAGGGCGCCGCCCGCGCGCAGCGCCTGCCAGGCCAGCCACAGCAGATAGGCGATGCCTGCCAGTTTCACCGCCTGGAACAGCAGGGCCGAGGCATGCAGCGCCGCCGCCAGCCCCAGCATCGCCGCCGCCATGGCCGGAACGATGCCCAGGGTACAGCCCAGGGCGGCCCAGGTGGCGGCGCGGCTGCCGCGCCCCAGCCCCATGGCGAGCGTGTAGATCACCCCGCTGCCGGGAACTAGCACGACAATCAGCGCGGTCAGCAGGAAATGCAGGCTCATGGGCGGTGTCCTTTGGGGCTGGGTGGGTGTTCGGGCGGGGTCAGGCAGGAACCCGCAGCACGCGGGGCACCTTGAATTCGACGTTCTCCTGCGCGGTCTCGACCAGTTCGACGGTGACGTCATAGCGGGCGCGCAGGGCGTCGATGACCTCGTTCACCAGCACCTCGGGGGCCGAGGCCCCGGCGGTGATGCCGATCGACCGGATGCCTTCGATCGCGCGCCAGTCGATGTCGGTGGCGCGCTGCACCAGCTGGGCATAGCCGCAGCCGTTGTTCGCCGCGACCTCGACCAGCCGGCGCGAATTCGACGAGTTCGGCGCGCCCACGACCAGCATGGCGTCGATCTTGTCGGCGATGGCCTTGACGGATTCCTGGCGGTTGGTGGTGGCGTAGCAGATGTCTTCCTTGTGCGGGCCGACGATGGCCGGGAAGCGCGCCTGCAGCGCCGCGACGATGCCCTTGGTGTCATCGACGGACAGGGTCGTCTGGGTGACGAAGGCCAGGCTTTCGGGGTTGCGCACGTCCAGGGTGGCCACGTCTGCCTCGGTCTCGACCAGCAGGACCTCGCCTTCGGGCAGCTGGCCCATGGTGCCGATGGTCTCGGGGTGGCCGGCGTGGCCGATCATGACGATCTGCAGGCCGTTTTCATGGTGCCGCTCGGCCTCGATATGAACCTTGGAGACCAGCGGGCAGGTGGCATCGACATAGATCATCTCGCGCCGGGCGGCTTCGGCAGGGACGGCCTTGGGCACGCCATGGGCGGAAAAGATCACCGGGCGGTCATCGGGGCATTCGTCCAGTTCCTCGACAAAGACAGCCCCCTGGTCGCGCAGGGCGTCGACGACGAACTTGTTATGCACGATCTCATGCCGGACATAGACCGGCGCGCCCCACTTCTGCAGCGCCATCTCGACGATTTTGATGGCGCGGTCGACACCGGCGCAGAACCCGCGCGGGGCGGCCAGGTAAAGGGTCAGGGGTGGCATGGTCATCGCGGTCTCCTTCGGGCCAGACCTAAGGCCTGTGGCCGGCAGAATCCAGATCGCTGTTGGCCTGGGCTGCCTGGAATAGCGCAATCGTGCGCGTCAGGGCCCTTTCGGCGCGGTCGGCGATCCAGTCGGCGTCGGGTTCTTCCATCGCGCCGGTGACGCGGCGGATCTGGGTGTCGCCGATCAGCAGGGCGAAATAGGTCTCGATCATCTCGCTGACATCGGCGCGGGGCAGGCTGCCGTCCTCGATCCCGCGGGCAATGACGCGCCCCAGCCAGGGGCCGACGGTGTCCCGTCCGCTTTCCGACAGGGTGCGGCCCAGATCGCCCGTGGGATCGGCGGCGGCGGCCCGGTTCAGCGCCACGGCGCGCGGGCCCAGCAACATGGCCAGAAGCGCGGGGCCAAAGGCGCGCAGGGTGGTCATCGGCGATTGGCCCTGCGCCTGGTCAAGCGTCGCCTGAACGGCGGTGACATTGCCCAGGATCAGCGCCCGGAACAGGCCCGTCTTGTCGCCGTACCAGCGATACAGCGTCTCGTTCGAGGCTTTCGCGGCCCTGGCAACGGCCAGCATGGTCAGCCCTGCATAGCCTTTTTCTTCCAGGACCGCATAGGCGGCGGCTTCGATTTCGTCGGCACGGCGGGCGCGTTTGTCCTGTTTCATGCGGGCCTGTTTCTTGCGGGGAACCCTGGCGTGGTCATTCGAGAGTTGACAGATACCGTAACTGAAATTACGGATCGGGCAAGGTGTAATTGGAATTACGGAAATTGGAGGGAATGATGATGCAGGAACACAGGGTGCCGAATATGGTTTTGGGGGCTGGGCTGGGCTCGCTTCTGCTGGCGGGGGCGATCTTTGGCTTTTTCTACGCCTGGGTCTGTTCGACGATGTGGGGGCTGGATGCCGCCCCGCCGAAGGTCGCGATCGCGGCGATGCAGGCGATGAACGCCAGCGTGCGCAACGGGGTCTTCTTCCCGGCCTTCTTCGGCACCGGGCCCGTGCTGCTGCTGACCGGGCTGATCGCCTGGCGGGCGGGGTTCGGCCGGGCAGGGGTGATCTTTGCCGGGGCGGGGGCACTGTATCTGGTGGGCGCTTTCGCGCTGACCGCCGGGATCAACGTTCCGATGAACGAAGCGCTGGCGCTGGTCGCCATCCCCGAGGATACCGCCCAGGCACAGGCGATCTGGGGCGCCTATTCGCCGCGCTGGCAATTGTTCAACACGATCCGGACCGTGGTGTCCGGCGTGGTGCTTCTGATGACGGGGCTGGGGCTTCTGGCGCTGCGCAGGTGAGCCGCGCAAAGGAAAAGGCCCGGGGAGTGAACCGGGCCTTTCCTTGGCATGTCAACGCTATCAGTCGTTGGATGCGTTTTCGCGTTCGCGTTCGGCCGGAACCTCACGCGGGGGGCGGCCGATAACATCGCGCAGGTCGTCCAGCTCGATGAAGTTGTCGGCCTGGCGGCGCAGCTCGTCCGAGATCATCGGCGGCTGGCTGCGGATGGTCGAGACGACGGAGACCCGCACGCCCTGACGCTGAAGGCTTTCCACCAGCGGGCGGAAGTCGCCGTCACCGGAGAAGAGAACGATATGATCAACGCGCGGTGCCAGTTCCATGGCATCGACGGTCAGTTCGATGTCCATGTTCCCCTTGACCTTCCGACGCCCCATGCTGTCGGTGTATTCCTTGGCCGGCTTGGTCACCATGGTGAAGCCATTGTAGTGCAGCCAGTCCACCAGTGGGCGGATCGGGGAATATTCGTCGTTTTCGAGGATGGCGGTGTAGTAGAACGCGCGCAACAGCTTGCCGCGACGCATGAATTCTTGTCGCAGAAGCTTGTAATCAATATCGAAATTCAATGCCTTCGCGGCGGCGTAGAGGTTGGAGCCGTCGATAAATAAGGCTAACCTTTCGTCCTTGTAGAACATTCAATACCTTTCTAAAGACTCGCCCGAAGCTGTGAGTGGTGAATTTCGGGCGAAGAGTGATCGACAATATTGGTTTTCCCCGGTCCTATCAACCGCTTGAAACTGTTCATAAGCATAGGTGAACAGCCCCATGACCCTAAGTAAAATCGTCGCAATCGGTGGAAACCAGCCTACCAGAGACACTGATGTTCTGGAAACCTTGCAACTTGCGGTTGCAGAAATCAAGAACCTTCCGGGGCGGGTTGAAAAAATTTCCTCCTATTATCAGACGCCTGCTTATCCTGTGGGGGCGGGCCCGGACTTTGTCAACGCGGCCCTGATCGTCGATTCCCCCTTATCATCTCACAAATTCCTTAATGAATTACATAAAATCGAGGTGAGCCTGGGCCGGGTCCGGCGTGACAGATGGGGCGCGCGGGTCGTGGACCTGGACCTGATCGCCGACGGGGGTCAGGTTCTGCCCGACATCGACACCTGGCGGCGCTGGCACGATCTGGCCCCCGATCGCCAGCAGGTCGAAACGCCGGATCAGCTGATCCTGCCGCATCCGCGGATGCAGAATCGTAGCTTCGTTCTGGTCCCCCTGGTCGAGATCTGCCCAGAGTGGGTTCACCCCGTTCTGGGGCGGACAATCGCCGAAATGCACGCTGATTTGACCGAAGAAGACCGGAATTCCGTGGTGAAACTCGGGGATCGTGCTTGTCAATAGGGGTTCGCAGGCGTATGACACCCTCTCATCCCCGATCTAACCGGAGTGCCCTATGGCCCGTGTGACCGTTGAAGACTGCGTTGACAAAGTCCCGAACCGTTTCGAACTGGTGATGCTTGCCGCACATCGTGCGCGCGAGATCTCGTCTGGTTCGCAAATCACCGTGGACCGGGACAACGACAAGAATCCGGTCGTCTCGCTGCGCGAAATCGCAGAAGAGACCCAGTCCGCCGATGAGCTGCGCGAGCGTCTGATCGAAGCGAACCAGAACCAGATCGAGGTCGATGAGCCGGAAGAAGACAGCATGGCGCTTCTGATGGGGTCGGAAACCGCGGACAAACCCGCAGAAGACGACATGAGTGAAGAAAAACTGCTCCGCGCGCTGATGGAGGCGCAGGGCGGTCAGGGCTAAGGCCCTTTGAAAGGCGCGACCACGTGGACCTGAAGCCTGTCGACGATCTTGTCACACTGGTCCGCGCCTATAATCCACGGACGAACGAGGCGCTGATTCGTGACGCCTATGATTTCGGCCGCGAGATGCATGAAGGGCAGTTCCGGAAATCCGGAGAGCCCTATTTTTCCCACCCGATCGAAGTTGCCTGCATCCTTGCCGAACAGCATCTGGATGACGCGACCCTTGTGACCGCGCTGCTGCACGACACGATCGAGGACACCAAGGCCAGCTATCAGATCGTTGCCGACCGGTTCGGCGAACAGGTCGCGGATCTGGTCAATGGCGTGACCAAGCTGACCAATCTTCAGCTGTCTTCGACCGAGACCAAGCAGGCCGAAAACTTCCGCAAGCTGTTCATGGCCATGTCCCGCGATCTGCGGGTGCTTCTGGTGAAGCTGGCCGACCGTCTGCACAACATGCGCACGATCAAGTCGATGCGCCCCGAAAAGCAGATGCAGAAGGCCCGCGAGACGATGGACATCTTCGCGCCGCTGGCCGGCCGGATGGGCATGCACTGGATGCGCGAAGAGCTTGAGGACCTGGCCTTCAAGGTCATCAACCCCGATGCGCGCAATTCGATCATGCGCCGTTACGTGCTGCTGCAGCAGGAATCGGGCGACGTGATCCAGCGGATCACCGGCGACATGCGGGTCGAACTGTCCAAGGCCGGCATCGAGGCGGTGGTCTTTGGCCGCGCGAAACGGCCTTATTCCATCTGGCGCAAGATGGAGGAAAAGGATCAGAGCTTTTCGCGCCTGTCCGACATCTATGGCTTCAGGATCATCACCGAAACCGAGGATGAATGCTATCGCGTGCTGGGGCTGATCCACCGGCGCTGGCGGTCCATTCCGGGGCGGTTCAAGGACTATATCTCTCAGCCCAAGTCGAACGGTTACCGGTCGATCCACACCACGGTTTCGGGCCGCGACGGCAAGCGGGTCGAGGTGCAGATCCGCACCCGCCAGATGAACGAAGTGGCCGAATCCGGCGTGGCCGCGCATTGGTCCTATCGCGATGGCGTCCCGGCCGAGAACCCCTTTGCGGTCGATCCCGCCCGCTGGATCGCGTCCCTGTCCGAGCAGTTCGAGAATGAAGACGACCACGAGGATTTCCTCGAGGCCGTTAAGCTCGAGATGTATTCGGACAAGGTTTTCTGCTTCACGCCCAAGGGCGAGGTGGTGAAGCTGCCCAAGGGAGCGACGCCGATCGACTTCGCCTATGCGATTCACACGCGGATCGGGTCGGCCTGCGTGGGCGCGAAGATCGACGGCATGCGCGTGCCCTTGTGGACGCGGGTCAAGAACGGCCAGTCGGTCGAGATCATCACCGCCGAAGGCCAGGAGCCGCAGGCAACCTGGCTGGACATCGCCACCACTGGCAAGGCCAAGACCGCCATCCGCCGCGCCCTGCGCGAAGTGGATCGCGAACGCTTCATCCGGCTTGGATCGGAACTGGCGCGATCCGCCTTTGAACACATCGGCAAGAAATCCACCGACAAGGCGCTGGACAAGGCGGCCGAGAAGCTGCGGCTTACCGGCCGGCAAGAGCTTCTGGCGCGCCTCGGCTCGGCCGAGCTGAGCGCAAGCCAGGTGGTGCAGGTCCTTTACCCGACGCTTGTGCCCGACGATGGCGAAGGCATCGGTCGCGACCGTGCCGTGATCGGCCTGTCGCCGGGGCAGAAGTTCGAACGCGCCGCCTGTTGCCAGCCGCTGCCGGGCGAACGCATTGTCGGCATCACCTGGAAGGGCCGGGGCGTGGTCGTGCATGCTATCGACTGCCCCGTCCTGGGCGATTACGAGGACCAGCCGGACCGCTGGCTGGACCTGCACTGGCACGGTGGCAAACACGCCGCGGTGAACCCGGTGACGCTGTCGATCACCCTGGGCAATGATGCAGGGGTACTTGGGCGGATTTGCACATTGATCGGTGAGCAAAAGGCCAATATCTCGGACCTCAAGTTCATGGACAAGAAGCCGGATTTCTACCGGGTGCTTGTCGATGTGGAATTGCGCGACGCAGAGCATCTGCACAACGTCACCTCGGCCCTCGAGGCCGAATCGGACGTGGCGGCCCTGTCGCGCCATCGCAACCCTCTGGCGGCCCAGGCCCCTGCGCCGCCGCCGGACGAGATCGGAGAGACCGTTGGTCTTCAAACGTCGGGATAGACGTCCTCTCTGGAAGATGGTTGCGGAATTCTTCTGGCCTCGTGGTGGCTGGGGCCGTGCGGCCCTTTACGTGAAACATCGCATGCGGCGTCTGCCCGACACGCCGGAAAAGATCGCCCGGGGCATCTTTGCCGGGATCTTCACGGTCTTCTCACCCTTCTACGGGATGCATTTCGTGGTTGCCGCGCTGATCGCCTTCATCGTGCGGGGCAATGTGCTGGCGGCGCTTCTGGCGACCTTCGTGGGCAATCCGCTGACCTATGTGCCGATCGCGCTGGTCTCGATCCAGACGGGGCTGTTCCTGATGGGGCGGCATCCCGGCGCGGCGGGATCCGAGGAGACCTATGCCCAGAAGTTCTTCTTCGCGGCCGAGGATCTGAAGAACAACGTCATCGCGCTGTTCACCGATGTGGATGCGGACTGGACGGCGCTAAAGGTCTTCTATCACGACATCTTCTATCCCTACATGATCGGCGGGATCGTTCCGGGGATCATCTTCGGGCTGGTGGCCTATTACCTGTCGGTGCCGCTGATCCGGGCCTACCAGGCGCGGCGTCGCGGAGCGCTGAAGAAAAAGTTGGCGGCATTGCGGGCCAAGGCCGAGGCCAATAAACACGACACCGGAAAACAGGCCGCCGATCTGGCGGACCAGGACCACGGAAAGGGCAGCCAATGACCACATCGAAACTGCGTCTCGGGGTGAACATCGACCATGTGGCGACCGTGCGGAATGCCCGCGGCGGGGCCTATCCCGATCCGTTGCGTGCCGCCAAGCTGGCGGAAGAGGCCGGGGCCGACGGCATCACAGCCCATCTGCGCGAAGACCGCCGGCATATCTCGGACGCGGATATTGAGGCGCTGATGGCGGGCCTGACCCTGCCCCTGAACTTCGAGATGGCCGCCACGGACGAGATGCAGAAGATCGCCCTGCGCCACAAGCCGCACGCCGTCTGCATCGTGCCCGAAAAGCGCGAGGAACGGACCACCGAGGGCGGGCTGGAAGTCGCGCGCGAGGAAAACAAGCTGGCGCATTTCATCGCCCCCCTTCGTGAGGCCGGCTGCCGGGTGTCGATCTTCATCGCCGCCGACCAGCGCCAGATCGAGGCCGCGCACCGCATCGGGGCCGAGGTGATCGAACTGCACACCGGGGCCTATTGCGACTTCCACGCCGAGGCCCGCATGTCAGAGCGGGACGAGGAACTGCGCCGCCTGACCGACATGGCCGCTTTCGCGCATTCCCTCGGGCTCGAGGTGCATGCTGGGCATGGGCTGACCTATGACACGGTTCAGCCGGTGGCGGCGCTGCCGCAGGTGATGGAACTGAACATCGGCCATTTCCTGATCGGGGAATCGATCTTCCGCGGGCTCGATCCGGCGATCCGCGAAATGCGCCGCCTGATGGACGAAGCCCGCGCCTAAGGTCATTTGACCGGCCCCGCCGCCTGTTCGTTCTGGCGGCGGCCCCTGCTACTGGCCGTGGGATGGCACCGGCGACGATCCCATCCCCTCGGTCGCGATCGCATCCATCAGCCATTGCCGGAACCGGCGCTGCGGCGTCGTCAGCGACCTGTCGCGCGCCGAGATCAGCCAGTATTGCCCGCCGGTCGTCTTCCATTCGGGGAAGGGCGCGGTGATCTGGCCGCGGTTCAGCGCGTCGATGCACAGCGTCTCGAAGGCCAGGAAGACGCCGGCCCCGGTCATGGCCGCATCCAGGCATAGCGAGGCTTCGTTGAAATCCGGTCCGGCGGGCAGATCGGCGGCGCGCAGCCCGCTGTCGTTGGCTTTTGCGCCGCTCAGCCAGCTGTCCCAGCTGTACATGGCCTGAAGGTCGCGGATGATCGGAACCTGCCGCAGGGCATCCGGGCTGGGCAGCCGCGCCGCCACGTCGGCATGGCAGATCGGGATGACGCGCTGTGGAAACAGCGGCTCGGCCGATACGCCGTGATAGGGGCCGGGACCGATGCGGATGGTGAAATCCGCAGCGCCGGTGTTGGGGTCGACCAGCGCCACGTCGCTGTCCAGCCGGATGCGGATATCGGGATGCGCGCGGGAAAAGTCGGGGATCCGCCAGATCAGCCAGCGCGCGGCAAAGATCGGTGCCACGGAAACGGTCAGGGTCGAGTGCCGGTCGCGCCGGGTCAGGTCCACGGCCGCCGAGAGGTGGTCGAATCCGTTGCCCAGCAGGCGAAAGATTTCCTCGGTCCCGGGCAGGGGGCGCATGCCCCCGGGCCTGCGGTCGAACAGCGTGCGCCCAAGCGCGGCCTCCAGCCGGGCGATCTGCTGGCTGACCGCCCCGGTCGAGACCTCGAGTTCGCGCGCAGCCGCCGAAAGGGATCCCAGGCGTTCCACGGCCTCGGCCGCGCGCAGGCCGTTCAAGGGGGCTCGGTTCAGGTGCTGCATTCAGATTATCTAAACTCGGATTCAGGTCTTGTGCAGTTCAAGAGGCGAATGGGTGCCCCTAGATAACGATATCTGAAACACAGGAGAAAACCATGACAAACTGGTTCAAGACACTTTTCGCCCCGGTCCAGGTGCCGTCCAAAAGCGATCCCTTCGCCCATCCCGATGTCGCGGCCATGTCGCCACGCGAATTGGCGGACCTTCCGCTGGTGCCGCCGCCGGCCCCCGGATCGGCCAGCCGGTCGCGGGTGGCGCTGCGGCGGGGTCAGGTGCAAGCTTGCCCCTGACTTCCCGAAGCTAAGGCGCTAGAGGTAGCCGGGCACAACCCGGGACTGGCGCGACGATGATACTAGGCATAGGCACCGATCTGGCGAATATCGAACGGATCCAGGCCACGCTGGACCGCTTTGGCGACCGGTTCCGCAACCGGGTCTTTACTGACATCGAACAGGCCAAGGCCGAACGCCGCGCCGATACCGCAGGCACATATGCCAAAAGGTGGGCCGCGAAAGAGGCCTGTTCCAAGGCGCTTGGCACCGGGTTGCGGATGGGCATCGCCTGGAAGGACATGGCGGTGACCAACCTGCGCAGCGGCCAGCCCGTGATGCAGGTCACCGGCTGGGCGGCTGAACGCCTGGCCCAGATGACCCCTTCTGGGCACGAGGCCATCATCCACGTCACCCTGACCGATGACCACCCCTGGGCCCAGGCCTTCGTGGTGATCGAGGCCCGGCCTCTGGGTCAGGCCGGGGCGGGCGGGACCGCGTCCGAAACGCCCTAGGGCAAGGGGGCGACCGGGCCGGCGCCAGCCTCAGTGACGGGGCGGGACATGGGACAGACCCGGGACGGGCCAGGGGCCGACTTGGGACCAGTGCTGGGCCCGACCCTCCGCAAGACGGGCCGCCAACGCATCCGTGAAGCATCCGCGCCCATGCGCGGGCCTGCGCCGGGCGGCGCTTGACACGCGGGGTTGCGCCCCGCATGTACCCCCTGTGCTGCAACGCAAAAGGACGGGACGCATGAGCGAAGAATCACAGGGCTTTGGCGCGGCAATCTGGGAGACGGTGAAGACGATCTTCTGGGCCTTGCTGATCGCGGGTGTCTTCCGCACGCTGTTCTTTCAGCCCTTCTGGATCCCGTCGTCCTCGATGAAGGACACTTTGCTGATCGGCGACTTCCTGTTCGTCAACAAGATGTCTTACGGCTATTCCTACGCCTCCTGCCCGAACATCAAGATCGCGCGCTTCGGCGTCGACATCGACGCCAGCGACATCTGCGGCTTCCTCGACGGCGACAACACCCGCCTGTTCGGCAGCGAACCCAAGCAGGGCGATGTGGTGGTCTTCCGTCATCCCGTGACCCATCAGGACTACATCAAGCGTCTTGTCGGCCTGCCGGGCGACAAGGTGCAGATGAAGGGTGGCGTGCTGTACCTGAACGACGAACCGGTCAAGATCGAAGAGGCCGGCCCCTTCACCGAGGTCAAGGAACCCCAGGGCCCCGAGGGCCGTTTCCCGCGCTGCACCAACGATCCGGTCGGCGAAGACGGTGTCTGCGTCAAACAGCGCCAGATCGAAACGCTGCCCAACGGCGTGGCGCATTCCATGCTGAACATCCAGCCGAACGAAGACCTGGACGACACAAAGGCCTTCACCGTCCCCGAAGGGCATTTCTTCTTCATGGGCGACAACCGCGACAATTCGCTGGACAGCCGGGTGCTGCAGACCTCGTTCGGGGTCGGCATGGTTCCGTTCGAGAACCTGATCGGCCGGGCGGACCGGGTGATGTTCTCGTCGGCGGGCCGCTCGATGCTGTTCTTCTGGACCTGGCGCAGCGACCGCTTCTTCAAGGCGATCGACTGATCCCGTGATCGCGCGTTTCCTGTCCGAGGGGCTGGACTGGACCGGGGTCTCGGGCCGGCTGACATTCCTGTTCGCGACCCTGCTTCTGGCCGTGCCGACCACGGTCATCAACATGGCGCGCCCCTTTTCGCTGATCGCGGGGCTGGGCGTGGTCGTGGGGGCGGGGCTGTCCTATCTGTGGCTGGGCCATCTGCGCCGCCGGCTGCGGGCGCTGAAGCTGCCCGGCTGGGTCGGGATCGCGGCGCTGGTGCCTTACCTGAACCTCGTGATGATCCTGGCGCTGGTGCTTTGGCCGACGCGGCCGGGGGCGCGCCGCGGGGGCGAGTCGCGCGCTTATGTCTGGGTCGGGCTGGGGATCGTGCTTCTGGTGCTGTCGCGGCTGCTCTGGCATCCCTTCACGGTGCCAGCGGGCAGCATGAAGCCCAACATCCTGCCGGGCGACTACCTGGTTACCCTGCGCGCCTTTTCCTCCCCCGAGCGTGGCCAGGTGGTGGCGCTGCGCCATCCGGTCAGCGATGCGATCTTCCTGAAACGGGTCGTGGCCATCGGCGGTGACAGCGTGCAGATGGTGCAGGGACAGGTCGTGCTGAACGGCACCCCCGTGCTGCAGACCCGCCTGACCGACTGGGTCGAACCCTACCGCGCCACGTCCGCTATGGCCTTTCCGCGCTGTGTGAACACGCCGGTGCCGCTGGACGGGGCCTGCATCAAGTACCAGGCGCAGGAGGCCCTGGGCGGTCACGAATACCGCGTGCTCGACCTTGGGCCGCATGCGCTGGACAATACCCCGGTCTTCCAGGTCCCCGAAGGCCACGTCTTCGTGCTGGGCGACAACCGGGACAATTCGCTGGACAGCCGCGTGGCGCAGGCGGCGGGGGGGCTGGGCTTCGTGCCGGACGCCCTGGTGTTGGCACGGCCCGTCCTGGTGATAGGATGGCCCGATCTTTTCAGGAGAATCCCGTGAAACTCTCTGCCGAACTGGTCGCATTTTCCAAACGCATCGGACACGACTTTGCCCGACCCGAGCTGTTGCTGCGGTCCGTCACCCATTCCTCGGTCTCCTCGCCGACGCGCGACGACAACCAGCGGCTGGAGTTCCTGGGCGACCGGGTGCTGGGCCTGGTCATGGCCGAGGCGCTGCTGAAGACCGACCGCGCCGCATCCGAAGGCCAGCTGGCCCCGCGCTACAACGCGCTGGTCCGCAAGGAAGCCTGCGCCGACGTGGCGCGTGAAATCGACATCGGCGCGGTGCTGAAACTGGGCCGGTCGGAACAGATGTCGGGCGGGCGGCGCAAGCAGGCGCTTCTGGGCGACGCGATGGAGGCGGTGATCGCCGCCGTCTACCTGGACGCCGGGTTCGAGGTCGCGCGCGAGATGATCCTGCGGCTCTGGGGGGATCGGATCAAGACGGTCGAGGCCGACGCCCGCGATCCCAAGACCGCGCTTCAGGAATGGGCGCAGGGCCGGGGTCTGCAACCGCCCCTCTACGTCGAGGTCGGACGCGACGGCCCCGATCACGCGCCCGTCTTCCGGATCGAGGCGCGGCTGCAGTCGGGCGATACCGCCCAGGCCAGCGCCGGGTCGAAACGCGTGGCCGAACAGGCCGCCGCAAAGGCGTTGCTGGACCAGGTCCGCGGCTGATGCGCATCGTCAGCCTGAACGCCTGGGGCGGACGCCTGTCCGAGGAAATGTCCGCCTGGCTGGCGGATGTGCAACCCGACGTGCTGTGCCTGCAAGAGGTCGTCTTTGCACCCGGCAGCCCCTCGGCCTGGCTGGATTACCGCGACGGCGACACGGTGCTGCCGCAGCGCGCCGATGTGATGCGCGATGTGTCCCGGGCGCTGCCGGATCACGGGGTGACCTTCTGTCCGGCGGCCTGCGGGAATCTGTTCCTGGGCGATCGGCCCGTGCCCTCGCTTTGGGGTGTGGCGACCTTCCTACATCCCGATCTGATGGTGGTGGGCCAGTCCCAGGGCTTCGTTCATGGGGCCTTCAGCCCCGACGGCTTCGGGCCGCACCCCCGGTCGCGCACCGGCCATGTCGTGCGGGTCTGGCACCCGGACGAAGGCGGCGTGACCGTGGGCCACATGCACGGGCTGCGCGATCCCAAGGGCAAGATGG
The DNA here is from genome assembly GCF_900109195.1 of Pseudooceanicola nitratireducens. Taxonomy (GTDB): domain Bacteria; phylum Pseudomonadota; class Alphaproteobacteria; order Rhodobacterales; family Rhodobacteraceae; genus Pseudooceanicola; species Pseudooceanicola nitratireducens. Next base: position 369,150 of record NZ_FNZG01000002.1, read on the forward strand.
ACACGCCGGTGCGCGGCGAACAGGCACGCAAGTTCGCCGCCATGGTGCAATCGGTGCAGATGCCCGGCGATCCGGTGGTGGTCTGCGGCGATTTCAACGTCCTGCCGGGGTCCGAGACCTTCCGCGTCCTCGCCCGTGTCGCGCCCTACAACCTGGTGACCACCGGCGGCTTCGACGGCACCCGCACCTCGCATTATCCCAAACCCGAGAGATGGGCGGACTACATGCTGGTGAACGGCCCCCTGAAGGACGCGCCCTTTACCGTCGTGCGCGACCCCGAGGTGTCGGATCACTGCCCCCTGGTGCTTGAGACCGCCTGGTGATGCGGCCTAGCCGCGCGGTTGCACGGGGGCGTTGAAGGCGCGCATGTTGCCTTTCTGGCGGGCCGCCGCGCGCCAGTGGCGTTTGCGGATGCCCTCGGGTTCAAGCGCGGTATAGACCCCGCCCGAGAATTTCGGCCAGTCAATTGCCATGCCCTGTTTCACCATTTCAGCGGAAAGATCGGTGCCATCGGGCAGATAGCATTTGGCGACGCAGCGATCATGGGTCAGGCTGCCGTCCAGCTCGGCCCGGATCTTCTGCCCCTTGCACAGGGCGACCAGGGCCCATTTCGCCTTTTTGCCCCAGGGATGTTCCATCTCGGGGGCGTCGATCCCCCAAAGCCGGATGTGCGTCTTGTTGATGACAATCGTATCGCCATCAATGACATAGCAAGTGCCTTCAAGCGTCTGGGCGGGGGCGTCGCAATTGGGGTTCGCGGCCGGTTGCGCGGGCCGCAGGGGGACGACCTTGGCCGTTGGCTGCTGCTGCACAGGGGGTCTGGCGGTCGTCGTCCGCGCCGGCGATTTATGGGGTTTGCGCGCGGCGCGGGACATCCGGATCAGCAGGACGGCAATCACAATAATCCCGCCAATCGTGACAAAAAATTCAGGCAACTCGAATCCTCGACTTAATTTAATGCCATTGCATTGCCTGCATTTCGATTCGTCAATTTCCTTCGGTTCAACAGAGTGTTTGCAAATTTTTCACGCTGGCGTCCCTTCGTGCCATACTCTAAGAGCCGCCAGAGATGTTTGAGGTTTGCCCATGACCACCCGTGCCGGATTTGTCGCCCTGATCGGAGAGCCCAATGCGGGCAAGTCCACCCTGACCAATCGCATGGTCGGGGCGAAGGTCTCGATCGTGACCCACAAGGTTCAGACGACCCGCGCGCGGATCCGCGGCGTGGCGCTCGAGGGCGACAGCCAGATCGTCTTTGTCGACACGCCCGGCCTGTTCCAGCCGCGCCGCCGATTGGACCGCGCGATGGTCGCCGCGGCCTGGGGCGGGGTGGCGGATGCCGATATCACCGTTCTTCTGATCGAGGCGCATCGCGGCATCACCCATGGGGTCGAACGCATCCTCGAGACGCTGAACGACCAGAAGGGCCGCCGCGTCGTGCTGGCGATCAACAAGATCGACCGGGTCGAGGCCCCGCAGCTGCTTGATCTGACCGAGAAGCTGAACGCAGCCTATGACTTCGAACAGACCTTCATGATCTCGGCCGAAAAGGGCCATGGGGTGAAGGACCTGCGCGAATGGCTGGCGGGCGAGATGCCGGAAAGCCCCTGGCTGTATCCCGAGGATCAGATCGCCGATCTGCCCATGCGCATGATCGCCGCCGAGATGACCCGCGAAAAGCTGACCCTGCGCCTGCATCAGGAACTGCCCTATCAGCTGACGGTCGAGACCGAGGCCTGGGAAGAACGCAAGGACGGCTCGGCCCGGATCGACCAGATCGTCTATGTCATGCGCGACGGCCACAAGGGCATCGTGCTGGGCAACAAGGGCGAAACGATCAAGGCCGTGGGCAAGCTGGCCCGCGAAGAGCTTGTGGAATTCCTGGGCCGCAAGGTGCATCTGTTCCTGCAGGTGAAGGTGCGCAAGAACTGGCTGGAAGAGGCCGAGCGCTATTCCGAAATGGGTCTGGATTTCCGGGACGGGAACTAAGCGCGATGCGCCTGACCGCCCGGATGTGGGTAGATGCCTATCTGACCCGGCTGCGCCTGTCCGACATCCCCGCCTTCGTGGTGGCCCATGGCGACGACACCGGCGGCGCGGTGCTGGTCAAGCTGGCGACGCTGGACGGCAGGGCGCAGGCGTTTCAGCGATCCTTTGACCTGATGACCGGCGAACGCAACTGGATGGTCCTGTCCGAGGGCGATGAGTCCGAGGTGGACGCAGCCATCAGTCGTCAGCGCGGCTATGACCCGGATCTCTGGGTGATCGAGGTCGAGGACAAGGCCGGGCGGCATCTGCTGGATGAACCGGGCCTGAAGGACTGAACCCTGCGCAAGGACGCGGCCAAGGTGTCACCTGTGCCGTATGATCCGCGCCAGGGCGATCTGCGCCAGCCCGGCGACAAAGAAGGCGGTGGCCAGGATCACGATCCAGGTGACAACGCCGCTCCACCCCACCTTGTTCGGATCGGTGAAGAAGTAGGGGTAGATGCCATCCATCTGTCCGCGTGCCAGGGCATAGCAGACATAGACCGTCGGCCAGAGCATCCACAGCGCGGCGGCCGTGACCGACAGGCCCCGGCGCGGCGCAAACGCCAGCCACCAGGCAAAGGCGGCCAGCGGCACGGCCGTATGCACCCCAATATTGGCCCACCACCCGATCACCGTGGTCTGGCTGTCGGTGGCGGCCAGCAGCAGGTGATAGACCACGCCGGTGATCGCGATCCACAGCGCCACGCCGCCCAGCCAGACCGGTGACGCCACGCGCCCGCGCCAGGTCAGTACCGCAAAGGTCACCGCGACCATGGCATTGGTAAGGATGGTGAAGAACCGGCCCAGCCGCCACAGGGTGGCAAACAGCCCCTCGTCTGGGTGGGTGATCTGCGACGCGGTGAATTGCGCCACCAGCGACGCCACCGCCAGCAGGGCGACGATCAGGGCAAGGCTGCGGGCAGGCGGGGACAGCGGCATCGGGCGGATCCTTTTGCCGGAAAGGATTGCGCAATCTTGCAGCACCGCGCAAGTGGGCAGATAAACCCCTCATGGAGTGGAGAGATCAGGGCATCATCCTGGCGGTCCGGCCGCATGGCGAAAGCGCCGCCATCGTCGAGGTGTTCACCCCGGCGAAGGGGCGCCATGCGGGGGTGGTGCGCGGCGGCACCTCGCGACGGATGGCCCCGGTGCTGCAACCGGGCGCACAGGTGGACGTGGCCTGGAAGGCGCGGCTAGAGGACCAGCTGGGCAATTTCCAGATCGAGCCGCTGCGGTCCCGCGCAGGCGTTGCGCTGTCGGACCGGCTGGCGCTGGCGGGGCTTAGCGCGGTGACCACGCTGCTGTCCTATGCCCTGCCCGAGCGTGAGCCGCACGGCGCGCTCTATGCCCGGACCGAGGCGCTGCTGGACCTGCTGGGCCAGATGGAGCTTTGGCCGCTGGCCTATCTGCACTGGGAACTGGCGCTGCTGGAGGATCTGGGCTTTGGCCTGGATCTGACCTCCTGCGCGGTGACCGGCGCGACCGACGGGCTGGTCTATATCTCGCCCCGGACCGGGCGGGCGGTGACGCAGGCCGGGGCGGGGGCCTGGGCCGACCGTCTGCTGCCCTTGCCGCCCGTGCTGCTGCGCCAAGGCGAGGGCGCGGACGACGAGGTGGCGCAGGGGCTGCGCGTCACCGGCCATTTCCTGAATGAAATGCTGGCCCCGGAACTGGGGCGCAAGCCGCTGCCAGAGGCGCGGCAAAGGTTCGTGGATCGCTTTACCGCGCGGCTTGCACGGGGGGCGGCGGGTTAACGCAGCGCCAGGACCATATCGACAAGAGAGGCCAGCGCATCGTCATTGCGCGTGCCCTTGTCCAGCACCGACATGCCGACCTTGGCGGAATACAGCGACAGGGCCAGATCGCGGTTGGTCACACCCAGCTGGCGCAGCAACTCGCCCAGGTGATCCAGGCGTGCGGAATCCAGTTCGGCGATGGTCGCGGCGGCGTCGGGGTCCGAAGTGGCCCAGCTGCGCATCGCGGCCTCGGTCGCTGGATCGTCGCCGAAGCCGTCCTTCATGATCTTGTGAAGCTGCGCCACGGCCTCGGATTTCTCGGACGGGCGGCTGGGGATCTTGGCCGAGGCATCGCGCCAGAAGTTCAGCAGATCCTGACGGTAGCGCGGCACATCCTCGAAGTGCCAGTAGAACGACCCCTTGGTCGTGTCGAGCGCACGGGCCAGCGGTTCCGCCTTCAGGGCCTGGGGCCCGGAAGCGGCAAGGGCCTTGAGACCGGCATTCAGCCAATCGTCGGCAGACAGGCGTTGTTTGCGACTCATGCCCTACCATAGCGCATTCTTGCTGCCGTGCAGCGAAAATTCTGCATCTGCGAGGTATCTGGGCCATTTGTCGCGGGCCGGGGCACAGGTGGCTGCCCGGCCCGCGTTCAAGGGGGTAAAGTGGATTACTCGGGCGCGCCGATGGTCAGGTCGATCGGGGCCAGACCGTCGATTTCACCATGCAGCACGTCACCGGCCTGAACCGCGCCCACGCCCGCAGGCGTGCCGGTATAGATCAGGTCGCCGGGGCCCAGGTGGTAGTATTGCGACAGGTGTACGATCACCGCCGGAATATCGTGCAGAAGCTGGTCCAGCGTCGCGCTCTGCCGCAGATCGCCGTTCACGGTCAGCGTGATGGTCTGGGATCCGACGGGGCCAAAGGCGCTGGCCTTGGTAAGGGGCGCGATCACGGCGGCGTTTTCGAAATCCTTGCCCAGGTCCCAGGGGCGGCGCTTGTCCTTGCCGTCCTGCTGGCGGTCGCGACGGGTCATGTCCAGCCCGCAGCCATAGGCATAGACCGCGGCCTCGGCCCGGTCGCGGGTGGCGCGGAAGACGGGGGCACCCAGGGCGACGACCAGCTCCATCTCGTGGTGGTAGTCGGCGGTGCCGGGCGCATAGGGCGTGGTGGCCCCGGTCAGGCACAGATGCGCGGGGGCCTTGGTGAAGTAGAAGGGCGCCTCCAGGTCGGGGGCGTGGCCCATTTCCTTGGCGTGGTCGGCGTAGTTGCGGCCAACGCAGAAGATCCGGCGCACCGGGTAGGTGTCGGATTCACCGGCGACTGGCACTTCGGGATGGGCGGGCAGGTCGAATAGGCTCATTGGGCTCTCCTTGGTGGTCGGTTTATCGGGGCTGCGGCGGCTTACGTAAAGGCCCGGCAGGCCCGGATCCCGGGGCAGGGGGTGGACTTTCCTGCAGCACTGCGGTTGCACTGGGTGGAAATTGATCAGGCCCAGGATGGCACCGGCCCGATCGCACAAAGGAGAGCCGAGATGACCCAATCCCTGTCCAAGCTGATCGCGCAGGGGCGCGGCGATGCGCCCGCCGATCTGGTGCTGCGCGGCGGTGTGGTCTGGGACATGGTCACGGGGATGAAGATCCCCGGCGACGTGGCGATCTGCGGCGACACCATCGTCGGCATCGGGGCCGAGTATGAGGCGGCGCAGGTGGTGGATGTCACCGGGCTGACCCTGGTGCCCGGCTTCATCGACACGCATCTGCATATCGAAAGCTCTCTGGTGACGCCGCATGAATTCGACCGTTGCGTCGGGCCGCGCGGGGTGACCACGGCCATCTGCGACCCGCATGAGATCGCCAATGTGATCGGCGTGCCGGGGATCGAATATTTCCTTCAGTCCGCGAGCGAGACGGTGATGGACATCAAGGTCAACCTCAGCTCCTGCGTGCCGTCGTCGCATATGGAAACCGCAGGTGCGCGGATCGAGGCCGAGGATCTGATCCCGCTGGCAGATCACCCCCAGGTGATCGGACTGGCCGAGTTCATGAACTACCCCGGCGTGATCTTCCAGGACCCCGGCTGCATGGCCAAGCTGGAAGCCTTCCGGGGCCGGCATATCGACGGCCATTGCCCGCAGCTGGGCGGCAAGGACCTGAACGCCTATGTCAGCGCCGGAATCCGCACGGAACACGAGGCGACGACAGCCGAGGAAGCACGCGAAAAGCTGCAAAAGGGCATGCGGGTGCTGATCCGCGAAGGCTCGGTCAGTAAGGATCTGCATGCGCTGCAACCGCTGCTGAATGACATCACCAGCGCCTACATGTGCCTGTGCACGGATGACCGGAACCCGCTGGACATCGGCGAACACGGGCATCTGGACTACATGATCCGCGAATTGATCCGGCTGGGCTGTCCGCCGCTTGCGGTCTATCGCGCGGCATCCCTGTCGGCGGCCGAGGCCTTTGGCCTGAAGGATCGCGGCCAGGTCGCGCCGGGCAAACGGGCCGATATCGTGGCGCTGCGCGACGTGGACGACTGCCGGGCCGAGATGGTGTTTTCCGGCGGAGTGCGGATGGGCGATGCGGCCTTTGCCGCGCGTAAGGTCACGCCGCCGGTCGGGCAGGGGTCCGTCAAGATCGCCAAGGTCACTTCAGACACCTTCCGCACGGGCGGCAACCGCACCCAGACGGACGTGATCGGCATTGTCGAAGGCAAGATCATCACCGAACACCTGAACGAAGAGATTGCGATCACGGATGGCGACAAGCGCCCGGACCTGGACCGCGACCTGATCAAGATCGCGGTGATCGAACGGCATGGGGTAAACGGCAACAGCGCCACGGGGTTCGTCAAGGGCTTTGGGCTGAAGGCGGGGGCCATTGCCTCGACCGTCTGTCACGATCACCACAATATCGCCGTGGTGGGCGCGGATTACGACGACATGGCCTTTGCCGCCAATCGCCTGGCCGAGCTTCAGGGCGGGTTCGTCGTGGTGCGCGACGGCAAGGTGCTGGCGGAACTGGCGCTGCCTGTGGCGGGGCTGATGTCGGATCAGCCCTTCGAGGTGGTGCATGACGATCTGATCGCCCTGCGCGACGCTGCCAAGGGGCTGGGCGTCGTGCTGCAGGAGCCCTTCCTGCAGCTGGCCTTCCTGGCGCTTCCGGTCATTCCCGCGCTGAAGATCACCGACCGCGGCATGGTCGACGTCATCAAGTTCGAGATCATCCCGGGCTGAGGATCAGATCCGACGGCTTGGGTTTGCGTGCCCGGTTGTGACGTGACGTGCGTCAATTCTGCAATGCAAAACCCATTTCCGCGCGTTGACGACTCTGTTCCCGCGCCTTAGGTTCATGCGCGAAAGCGGGGGGAGTTTACCGGGCGGTTAGTACCGGTCTACCTTCCCCTGCAGCAAAACCAAGAGGGCGAAGGAACCGACATGGCCGAATCCAATTCCACCAGCGAAGCCGTTTCTTACGGGTATGAGGGCGACGTCGCGCTGATCTGCGTCGACAATCCGCCGGTGAACGCCACGGGCATTGCCGTGCGCGAAGGTCTGGTGAAGGCCATCGAGGCGATCAACGAAGAAGCCAAGGCCGGTGCCATCGCGATCTATTGCGCGGGCCGGACCTTCATCGCCGGTGCCGACATCCGCGAATTCGGCAAGCCGCCGATGGCCCCGTCGCTGACCGAAGTGGTCAACGTGATCGAGCAAAGCAAGATCCCGACGCTGTCCGTCCTGCATGGCACGACCCTGGGCGGTGGCTTTGAAACCGCGCTTGGCACCCATGCCCGCGTCGCCATGAAGGGCGCGAAATTCGGCCTGCCCGAGGTTCTGCTGGGCATCATCCCTGGCGCTGGCGGCACGCAGCGCCTGCCGCGCGTGTCCTCGATCGCCTATACGCTGGATATCGCCGTCTCGGGGCGTCATGCGCCGGTCGAAGAGGGCCTGGAAAAGGGTGCCATCGACCGCGTTGTCGAACCGGGCGAACCGCGCGACATCGCGATCGCCATGGGCCGCGAAGTGATCGCCGGAACCCTGCCGACCCGCCGCACCAATGAAATCGACGTCACCCGTGACGACGCCGCCATCGAACAGACCCTGGCGATGGTGAAGAAGAAGAACCCGCATCTGATCAACCTGGCCGAATGTGTCGAGGCGATCGGCAAGTCCTCGCTTCCGCTGCAAGAGGGCCTGAAGGCCGAGCGCGAGCATTTCATGGTCTGCCTGAATTCGCCGCAGCGCTCCGGCCTGATCCACGCCTTCTTCGGCGAACGCGCCGTGTCGAACATCCCCGAAGCCAAGGGCGACACCCGTCCCCTGGGCAAGATCGGCGTGATCGGCGGCGGCACCATGGGCTCGGGCATCACCACGTCCTGCCTGATGGCCGGCATCCCCGTGCGCCTGATCGAGGTGCAGCAGGACGGCCTGGACCGTGGCGTCGCGACCATCACCAAGAACCTCGACGGGGCGGTGTCGCGCGGCAAGATGTCCTCGGACAAGCGGGACGCGGCGCTGGCCATGCTCGAGCCGTCGCTGGCCATGGAAGACCTGGCCGACGTGGACCTGGTCATCGAAGCCGTCTTCGAGAAGATGGAGATCAAGAAAGAGATCTTCGGCAAGCTGGACACGATCTGCAAGCCGGGCGCGATCCTGGCCTCGAACACCTCGTACCTCGATGTGAACAAGATCGCCGACATGACCAACCGTCCGCAGGACGTTCTGGGCCTGCACTTCTTCTCGCCCGCGCATGTGATGCGCCTGCTGGAAATCGTGCAGGGGGCCAAGACCGCGCCCGACGCGCTGGCAACCGGCTTTGCCCTGGCGAAGAAACTGAAGAAGGTCGGCGTTCTGGCGCAGGTCTGCGACGGCTTCATCGGCAACCGGATCCTGGGCCACTATGGCAAGGTGATTTCCTACCTCGTGCTGGATGGCGCGTCGCCCGCGCAGGTCGACAGCGCGCTGGAAGGCTTTGGCATGGCCATGGGGCCGCACAAGGTCGGTGACCTCGCGGGTCTCGACATCGGCTACATGACGCGCCAGCGCCGCAAGGAAGAAGGCTATCCGGCCGACGAACGCTATGGCGGCGACATCGCCGACCGCATCAGCGAACGGGTCGGCCATGGCCGCAAGACCGGCAAGGGGTATTACCTGTATGAAACCGGCGCCCCGGTGCCGAACCCCGAGGTGGACGCGATCATCGACGAGGTGCGGGCCGAAAAAGGTATCACGCCCAAGGACTTCACCGATCAGGACATCGTCGACCGCTACATGACCGCCTTCATCGCCGAAGCGACCCGCGTGGTCGAGGACGGCACCGCCAAGCGGCCCGTCGACGTCGATATGGTCTTCCTGTTCGGCTACGGCTTCCCGCGTCACCGCGGTGGCCCGCTGCATTACGCCGACTCGATTGGCGCAGCGGAACTGGTGCGTCGTATCGAAGAATATGCCAAGGAAGATCCCTATTACTGGCAGGTGCCGGCGCTTCTTCGGAAGATGGCCGAGGATGGCACCAAATTTGCCGACATGAACACGTAAGGAGGCGCGATCATGGATCTGAACTTTACCCCCGAAGAAGAAGCCTTCCGCCAGGAAGTCCGCGATTTCTTTGCCGAGAACCTGCCCGAGGACATTCGCGATGCCGTCAAGAACGGTGGCGAACTGGGCAAGGAAATCATCGAACGCTACCACGCGATCCTGAACAAGAAGGGCTGGCTGGCGACCACCTGGCCCGCGGAATTCGGCGGCCCCGGCTGGGGTCCGGTCGAACGGCACATCTTCGACGAAGAAGCCGCCTTTGCCTATGCGCCCCGCATCGTGCCCTTCGGTCTGGGCATGCTGGGTCCGGTGCTGCAGAAGTTCGGCAGCAAGGAACAGCAGGATCACTACCTGCCGCGCATCCTTGATGGCACCGACTGGTGGTGCCAGGGCTATTCCGAACCGGGTGCCGGGTCGGACCTTGCGTCGCTGAAAACCCGCGCTGTCCGTGACGGGGACGAATGGGTGATCAACGGCCAGAAAACCTGGACCACGCTTGGCCAGCACGCCGACTGGATCTTCTGCCTGTGCCGGACCGATGCGGATGTGAAGCAGCAGGAAGGCATTTCCTTCATCCTCATCGACATGTCGACGCCTGGCGTCGAAGTGCGCCCGATCAAGCTGATCGAAGGCGGCCACGAGGTGAACGAGGTCTTCTTTACCGACGTGCGCGTGCCCTATGGCAATCTTGTCGGCGAAGAGAACAAGGGCTGGACCATCGCCAAGTACCTGCTGACCCACGAACGCACCGGCATCGCCGGCGTGGGCTTCTCGATGCTGGAACTGGAAGAGACCCGCGAACTGGCCAAGAAGGTCATGCGCAACGGCAAGCCCCTGTCCGAGGATCCGCTGTTCGCCGCCCGTGTGGCGCAGGCGGAAATCGACCTCGAGGCGATGAAGCTGACCAACCTGCGCATGCTCTTTACCGCGCAGAAGAACGGCGCGCCCGGACCAGAGACCTCGATCCTCAAGATCAAGGGCACCGTCATCAACCAGGAGTTCAAGGACCTGCGTCGTCGTGCGCTTGGCCCCAATGCGGCGCCCTTCCCGGGTTCGCTTGACGGGTCGAACCTTGATGTGGCCCCCGCCGGCAATGCCAACAACGCGGCGCGCTACTTCAACAACCGCAAGACCTCGATTTTCGGTGGATCGAACGAGATCCAGCGCAACATCCTGACCAAGACCATGCTGGGGCTCTGATCCATGAACTTTGACCTGACCGAAGACCGCCAGATGCTGCAGGACAGCCTGCGTCGTAACCTTGGCGACAAGTACCAGATCGACCACCGCAACAAGGTGGCCTATGCTGAACCCTTCCACGATCCCGCCAAATGGGGCGAGCTGACGGAACTGGGTGCGCTGTTTGCCCTGGCCCCGGAAGCGGCCGGCGGCATGGGCGGCGCAGGCTTCGACATCTCCGTGGTGTTCGAGGAACTGGGCCGGGTGCTGTGCCCCGAACCCGTCCTGGGCGCGCTGATGGCGTCCCGCCTGATGACCGCGGCCGGTGCCGATCAAGAGGCCCTGCTGTCGGGCGAAACCCGCTATGCCGTGGGCCTGGGCGAGTTGGACGCGCCCTATGACCTCGACAACATCACGACCTCTGTTTCGGACGGCAAGATCTCGGGCCGCAAGTCGCTGGTCTATGGCGGCCAGGCGGCGGATGTCTTCCTGGTTGCGGCCAAGGACGGCGGCAGCCTCGCCATCTACGAAGTCGCGGCCTCGGATGCGTCGGTCACCGGCTATGCCATGATGGACGGCGCAGGCGCGGCCGAGGTGGTGTTCGAAAACGCCCCGGCGAAACTGGTGCTGGCCGATGCCGGTGCCGCGATCGAGGATGCGGTGAACGCCGGTATCGTCGCGCTGTGTTCCGAAGCCGTGGGCGCGATGGACGTGCTGCACAAGATGACCGTGGAATACCTGGGTCAGCGCAAGCAGTTCGGCCGCCCGATCGGCACCTTCCAGGTGCTGCAGCACCGCGCCGTGGACATGCTGACGGAAATCGAACAGTCCCGCTCCATCGTCATCAAGGCGGCGGCGGAACTGGGCGGGCCGCAGGCCTCGCGCTATGCCTCGATGGCCAAGAACCTGATCGGCCGTGCCGGTCGCCTGGTGGCCGAGGAAGCGATCCAGATGCACGGCGGCATCGCGATGACCTGGGAATACCCCGGTTCGCATTACGCCAAGCGCATCATCATGATCGACGCCCAGCTGGGGGACACCGATTACCACCTGATGCGCGTCGCCCAGGCCGCGTAAGGCAGGGATCCAGGGGGCCGGGGCGTCGCACGCTCCGGCCCTTTCTCTTTTGCCCTTCTGCAAAACCACCAAACCCATCCGCCCCGCCCAAGCGCCCATAGCAGAGCCTCCGATGACCCAAGACACCACCGCCCCCTCTCAGGACACCGCCCCCTCGCTCGGCGATATGGTCAAGGCGCTGACACCCGAGGCCACCGACAGCGCCACGCGCTATTCCGGCCGGATCTCGCCCTCCTGGATGCAGGGCCGCACGGCCTTTGGCGGCATCACCGCCGCCCTGGCCCTGGCCGCCACCCGCAAGGCGCGCCCCGACCTGCCCAAGCTGCGCTCGATGCAGGTCAGCTTCCTGCGCCCCATCAGCGAAGAGGTCGCCTTCGAGGTCACAGCCATCCGTGAAGGCCGCTCCTCGTCCTTCTTTCAGGTCGACGCGATCTCTGACGGCAAGACCGGCGCGCGCTGCACCTTCGTCTTCGGGGCCGACCGCGACAGCGCCATCGTGCATGACTACGGCCAGGCCCCCGCACTGCCCGACCCCGATGCGCTGCCCGACCTGGTGCGCCGCTCCAAGGCCCCCAGCTTTTTCTCGAACTTTCAGGCCCGCGTGGCCGATGGCGATCCGCTGATCTCCGGCTCCGCCCGCCCCGAGGTTCTGGTCTGGTCCCGCCTTGCCGTGCGCGACGGCATCGATCCCGAAATCGCCTTCATCTGCAACGCGGACAGCCTGCCGCCGGCGGCGATGACGACCTTCACCGTGCCCGCCCCGATCTCGACGATCACCTGGTCGCTCGACATGGCGCGCTGCCCCGCGGATCTCGACTGGACCCTGACGCGCACCACCTCGAAACAAGCCTCTGACGGCTATTCGGTGCAGGACATGGAGATCCGCGCCCGCGACGGATCGCTCTTGGCCTCCGCCCAGCAGATGGTCGCTCTTTTCGCCTGATCTCTTTGGTTTTTAAAAATATCCCGGGATGAATTTTCCGGGGCTTGCCCCGGAAAAGAAGGGCAGCGCCCTTAAGACAAATCATGTCGTGCGCGCCCCTCGGGGCGCGCGCCGCTGGATCAGACGCCGGATCAGCAACGCCTCCCCCGCATCTCTCCAACCCCCGATCGGGAACCGATCCGCCGCCGCGCGGTTGGTTCTGCGAAAGGGGACAAGATGCGCGCACAGACTTTTCCGGACCTGCCACAAATGACCGACACCCAGGGCGACCCGCGTCGCTGCGGGGTCGAAATCGAATTTTCCGGCCTCACCGCCGAAAAGGTCGCCGATATCACGACCCGCATCCTTGGCGGCACGGCGGATCAGACCGACGACCATGCCTTTACGATCACCGGCTCCGAGATCGGCGGGATCGAGGTCTACCTCGACACCGCCCTGCGCCACGCCGACAGCTCTGCGGTGAAGGCCATCGGCCTTGACCTCGGCCAGGCGGTGATCCCCGTCGAACTGGTGACCGAGCCGCTGACCCTGGACCAGATGGCACCGCTGGACCGGCTGCGCAGCGCCCTGCGCGAGGCCGGGGCCGAGGGCAGCCGCGCTGGCCTTGCCTATGGCTTCGGGGTGCATTTCAACCCCAGCCTCGCGGCGCGGGATACGAAATCCATCACCCATCCACTGCTGGCCTATGCGCTGATCGAGGACTGGATGCGCAGCGCCCATCCGATCGACTTCAGCCGCAAGGTCCTTCCCTTCACCGATCCCTATCCGACCGACCTTGTGCGCGCCTTCTGCGATCAGGGCTTTGTTACCCCCGAGGCAGCGGCAGACCTGTATCTGCGGCACGCCAGCGGGCGGAACTACGGGCTCGACATGCTGCCGATCTTCGCCTGGATGGACAAAGAGGATGGCACCGACAAGGTTGCCGATGCCCTGGGTGATGGCTCCACATCCGCCCGGCCGGCATTCCATTTCCGCCTGCCGGACTGCCGCATCGACGAAGAGGACTGGAGCCTCCGCGGCGAATGGCTGCGCTGGCTGCTGGTCGAAGAGATCGCGGCGGACGAGGCGCTGCTGGTCAAGCTGATGCACGGATGGGAGGACGCGCATGGCCGCGTCACCCTCAGCCGGGCCCCCTGGGCGCGGCGCTGCGGAGAGATCCTGGACGAGGCCGGCGTGCCGGCCCGGACCATCGCCCGCGACAAGATCAAAGACGAGGGAGAAGCGGCATGAGACGTCCGCTGATCGGGGTCACGACCTCGCGCCGCTCGGGCTGGCGGATCTTCCCGCTGGTGGCGCTGAACGTCTGGTTCGCCGGCGGGCGGGCCGTCAGGTGGGGCGCGGGACGTCCTGCCGACGTGGCCAGCATCGACGGGCTGATCATCGGCGGCGGCGACGACATCTCGCCCGATCTTTACGGCGGGGACCTTGTGACCTCGGCCCGGCTGGACCCGGCGCGCGACGCGCTGGAACGTCGCCTGGTGGGCGAGGCGCAGGACCAGGGCAAACCGGTCCTGGGCATCTGTCGCGGCGCGCAGATGATCAATATCGCGCTTGGCGGCACGCTGGACCAGGATGCCTATGCGACCCATGCGGACAGCCGCTATTACCGCACCATCCTGCCGAAAAAGACCGTGCGCGTGCTGTCGGGTACGCGGCTGGTGCAGCTGACCGGCAATGCGCCGATGAAGGTCAATGCGCTGCATTCCCAGGCGGTCGACAAGCTGGGCGAAGGCCTGCACATTGCCGCGCGCGACAGCGGCGGGATGATCCAGGCGGTGGAATCCACCCGGGATCCTTTTGCCCTTGGGGTCCAGTGGCATCCCGAACACCTGATCTATGCGCATCGTCAGCGGGCGATCTTCCGGGCGCTGGTTGCGGCTGCCCGCGCGGGCATGGCGCGCGACAGCCAGATCGAGGCCGCGGCGAACGCGGCGACCTGAGGATCTGACCTGAAGATCTGGGACGCAATCGCGCAAACGTGTCGGCGCCACCGGGCCTTGCGGCCATGGGTCGCCCTTGCAACCCGGGCCGCGCTCTGACCTTCTGGGCGGGATTGATTGGGCTGAGACACTGCCCGGATCGGGGATCAGATGCCACACGACCACCACCATCACCACGCGCTGCCCGAGGACGGCGGCGACCGGAACCTCTGGCTGGCGACGGGGGTGAACCTGGCGCTGACGCTGGCGCAGATCGTGGCGGGGGTTGTCTCGGGTTCTCTCGCCCTGATTGCGGATGCGATCCACAACCTGTCGGACGCGATTTCGCTGGTGCTGGCGCTGGCCGCGCGCCGGATTGCACGGCGTCCGGCGGATGCCACGATGACCTTCGGCTATGGCCGGATCGAGGTGGTCACCGCCCTGGTCAATTACACCACGCTGATCATGGTCTCGATCTGGCTGGCGGCGGAAGGCGTGATGCGCCTGCTGGATCCGCAACCGGTCGAGGGCTGGATCGTGGTCATCGTCGCGGGCCTTGCGCTGGTGATCGACGCGGTCACCGCGCTGCTGACGTTCCGCATGGCGAAGAACAGCATGAACGTCCGCGCGGCCTTTCTGCACAACCTGGCGGATGCGCTTGGCTCGGTCGCGGTGATCGTCGCGGGGACGCTGATCCTGCTGTATGACTGGCGGCTGATCGACCCGATCGTCACCCTGGGCATCGCCGCCTATATCCTCTGGCACGCGGGGGGCGAGGTCATGCCCGCGATCCGCATCCTGATGATGGGCAGCCCCGGAGACCCCGCCGCCGAAGAGGTGCTGCAAGCCATGCGCGGGATCGAGGGCGTGCGCGACGTGCACCACCTGCACCTGTGGCGGATGCAGGAACATGAAACCGCGCTCGAGGCGCATGTGGTCCGCAGCACCGGCCAGGGCGACGCGGTGCGCATCGCGCTGAAAGAGATGCTGGCGCAGCGGTTCCACATCCACCATTCGGTGATCGAGATCGAACCGGAAGAGGCCGCCTGTCAGGGCGTCCCCGCCATCGGCCACTAGGCGCGGTTCCCCCTTGAAAGGGGCCTGAGGGCAAAGGTCAGGCGGGCGGTGCCCATCCGTTCAGGGCCGGGGAATTTGCCGGGGCGCGGGCCACAGCCGTTACAGGGTCGGGCCACGATCCGGCGGGATCTCTCCCTTGCGGACCTGCTGTTCGTAGAAGGCCTTCAGGCTGATGTCGCGGTCTTCGCGGAAGGGGTCGCCCAGGGCCAGGCGCGTGATGCGGTCGACGCGGAAGTTGCGGAAATCACCGCGCAATTCACACCAGGCGACCAGCGTCCAGACCTTGCCCCAGAAGAACAGCCCAAGCGGACGCAGCACGCGCGGATCACTGGCCCCGCCATCCTTGGTATAGTCGATGTCGATGCGGGTGCGGCTGTTGATCGCCTCTTCGATCTGGTCCAGCCTTTCGCGGGTGGCCGTGTCGATCCCGTCATAGTTCAGCGCGTGGATCTGCACCCCTTCGGCCCGGGCGCGGGCGCTGTCGGGCAGTACGGCGTTGATCTTGACCAGGGCCTCTTCGGCGGCGGCGGCCATCGACAAGCCGCCCCAGGCGCGGATCAGCCGCGCGCCGGCGACAAGGGCAACGATTTCATCCTGGGTAAACATCAGGGGGGGCAGGTCATATCCGCCGCGCATCACGTAGCCCACGCCGGCCTCGCCCTCGACCGGGACACCGGATCCGATCAGATCGGCGATGTCGCGGTAGATCGTGCGCTCGGACACTTCAAGCCGCGCGGCCAGCTGTGCTGCGGTGACAAGCCGACCGCCCCGAAGGTACTGGACGATCTGGAACAGGCGGTCGGCTCTTCTCATGCGGGGCTCCGGGTCAGGCGGCTTTGAATTCGAACAGGCCGATGGAATTGCCATCGAGGTCTTCGGCATAGGTGAAGCGGCCCACGGGGATCTCGATTGGGCCCATCAGCACCTTGCCCCCGGCGGCGGCCAGCCTTTCTGTCGTCGCCTCGAGCGTGTCTGGAACGGCCAGGTGGATCGTCGCCCCGGTGCCCCGCGCGGCGGGTTTGCCGGGGTAGAGGTGCCCGTGGACGCCCTGCATGTCGGTGCTGAAGTTGGCCATCGGGTTGGGTCCGCTGTCGTCGATGCTAAGGGTCCAGTCGAAGACCTTGGTGTAGAAGTCCACGGCCGCCTTCAGGTCGGTCACGGGGATTTCGGTCCAGACGGTGGTGGGGCGGGCCATGTTCGGGGTGGTGGTCATTTCGGATGCTCCATCAGGTTGCGATGGCCTGGGTATGACATAGCCCTCCTGACAGCATTCTGTCAGGAGCGTTTCAGGAGCGCGCGGATTATTTCGCGGCAGGGGCGGCGGGTTGGTCCCGCAGCCAGCCCAGCCCGTCGTCGGTGTCCCCGGCGGGGGCGTATTCGGCGCTGGCCCAGCCGTCATAGCCATCGGCGTCGAGGCGGGTGAAGAAGGCGGCCAAGTCGATCTCTCCGCTGCCAGGTTCGTGGCGTCCGGGGTGGTCGGCGAATTGCACGTGCCGCACCCGCGCGCCGTGCCGGGCCCAGGTGGCGGCCAGGTCGCCGGTGATGCGATGCGCGTGATAGGCGTCGAACTGCAGGCCAAGGTTGGGCGCGCCGACGGCGTCGATCACCTGCGCCGCCAAGTCAAAGTCGTTCAGGAAATAGCCCGGCATGTCGTGGGGGTTGATCGGCTCGATCGTCAGGCTTTGATCGGGGGCCTCGGCGCAGGCCCACGTCAGGTTGTCGATCAGGCAAGCGCGGGCGTCGTCACCCTCGGCCACGCCGGACATGATGTGCAGATGCTGCGCCTTCAGCGTCTGGGCATAGCGCAGGGCGCGGCGGAAATCGGTCCGGAACCGGTCGCGGTCGGCGGGCACGGCAGCAAAGCCCCGCGCGCCGCCGGTGTAATTCGGCGGCGGACAGTTGATCAGTGCAAGCACCAGCCCGGTGGCATCCAGCGCGCGGCGCATGTCCTGCGCCGGGGTGTCATAGGGAAACAGGATCTCGACCGCGTCGAACCCAACTGCGGCGGCCGCATGGATGCGGGCGGGCGGGTCCAGGTCCTTCCACAGGAACGAAAGATTGGCGCAGAACTTGGGCACGGGCGGCATTTCCTCTGGTCACATCCGGATCGCGGGATGCGCCGCCCGAAGGGGTCACAGGCGGATCAATCCGGCAGCGCGTCCGACGGGATGATCGGAAAAAATACACCGCCTGACCAGAGGCCGAACCAGTTTTCGCCCTCGTGTTCGTGATCCGTGCCCAGATCGACCATGCGGTAGAAGCTTTTCCGGTCGATCAGCGCCTCGAGCCCGCCGCGCACGTGGACATAGGGCGAAGGTTCTTCCCCGTCCCCTTGCACGATGCGGATCGGATGGTCGGGCCCGGCGGTGGTTTCGTCGCCCACGTTGGTCAGGAAGGTGAGCGCCTGATCCCGGCCTTCGCCGGTGACGGTCATGTCCACGGCGACAAAGGGCGCGTCCTCGACCGTGATGCCGACCTTCTCGACCGGGGTGACCAGCACATAGCGGTCGCCATCGCGGCGCAGGATGGTCGAGAACAGCCGCACAAGGCCGGCGCGGGTGATCGGCGTGCCTTCGTGGATCCAGGTGCCTTCGCGGGTGATGACCATGTCCATCTCGCCCATGTCGGGCGGATCCCACTTGTCCACGGGCGGAAGACCGCCGCCCTTCTGGGCTGCCCGAACCGAGGCAGCGATGCTCTCGGCGTTCGGTCTCACGGTATTTTGTGCACTCATTGCTTTTGCCATTCCTTCCGCACGCGATACAGTCAGTCACAGTATAGTCCCCGACGGAGCCATTGCCATGACCGCCCCCCAAGACGACGACCTTGTTGCCCAGATCGAAGCGGTCGAGGCCAAGCTGGCCACGGCGCGGAAATCCATCGAAAGACGCTTTATCGGGCAGGAAAAGGTGGTCGAGCTGACGCTGGCGGCGCTGCTGTGCGGCGGACACGGGTTGCTGATCGGTCTGCCGGGGCTGGGCAAGACCCGGCTGGTGGACGCGCTGTCGACCGTCATGGGGCTGCACGGGAATCGCATCCAGTTCACGCCGGACCTGATGCCGGCGGATATTCTGGGGTCCGAAGTGCTGGAAACCGCTGCGGACGGGTCGCGCGCTTTCCGGTTTCTGCAGGGGCCGATCTTCTGTCAGCTGCTGATGGCGGACGAAATCAACCGCGCCAGCCCGCGGACGCAATCGGCGCTGCTGCAGGCGATGCAGGAAAAGCAGGTGACCGTCGCGGGTGAGGATCGCGACCTTGGCACGCCGTTCCACGTGCTGGCGACGCAGAACCCGATCGAACAGGAAGGCACCTATCCGCTGCCCGAGGCACAGCTGGACCGGTTCCTGGTGCAGATCGACGTGGATTACCCCGATCGCGCGACGGAAAAGGCGATCCTGCTGGCCACCACCGGTGTGGAGGAGGACGAGGCGCATCAGGTCTTCACCGCCGAGGAACTGATCGCGGCACAGAAACTGCTGCGCCGGATGCCCGTGGGGGATTCGGTGGTGGAACAGATCCTGGATCTGGTCCGCGCCTGCCGCCCCGACGATCCCGCCGCCTCGGCCCGGGTGCGCGAAACCGTCAACTGGGGCCCCGGTCCGCGCGCCGCGCAGGCGCTGATGATGACCGTCCGGGCGCGGGCGATGCTGAACGGGCGGCTTGCCCCCTCGACCGAGGATGTGGTGGCCATGGCCCGCCCGGTTCTGTCGCACCGCATGGGGCTGAACTTTGCCGCACGGGCGCGGGGCGACAGCCTGGCCAGCCTGATCGAGGAAACCGCCGCCGCCGTCACCGGCCAAGAGGCCGCCGCGTGAGCCAGGACCCCGTCCTTTTCCCTTCTGAAGGCCCCGTTTCCGGCGAAGGCTCCCGTTCCGGCGAAGGCACGGCCGCGCGCCAGCTGCGCGAACGGGCCGAGGGCCAGGCCGCCAGCCTGCCGCCGCTTCTGGCGCGGGCCGAACATCTGGCCGGCACCGTCCTGCTGGGGGATCACGGCCGCCGCCGGTCGGGGATGGGGGATGACTTCTGGCAGTATCGCCCGGTTCAGCCCGGCGACCCGCGCCGCTGGATCGACTGGCGCCGCTCGGCCCGGTCGGACGACCGCTACGTGCGGGAACGGGAATGGCAGATCGCGCAATCGGTGATGCTCTGGGTGGATCAGGCGGCCTCGATGCGCTTTGCCTCGTCCGCCGACGTGCCCGAGAAATCCGAACGCGCGCGGCTGCTGGCGCTGGCGACGGCGATCCTGCTGATCCGGGGTGGCGAACGGGTCGGTCTGACCGGCACGCTTTTGCCGCCGCGCCGCGCCCGCAACCAGATCCTGCGGCTGGCCGAATTCTTCAGCCGGGCCGAGGCCGGGGACTACGGGGTGCCTGAACACCGGGCGATGATCCCCAATGCCCGTGCGCTGTTCGTGTCGGATTACCTGGGCGATATGGACGAGGTCGAACTGGCCCTGACCAAGGCCGCCGACCGGGGCATTCGCGGCGTGCTGCTGCAGGTGCTGGACCCGGCGGAAGAGGGTTTCCCCTTCAAGGGGCGGACGATCTTCCAGTCCATGGGCGGCACGCTGGAACATGAAACGCTGAAGGCTAGCGAATTGCGCGACCGTTATCTGGCGCGGCTGGCGGACCGCAAGGACCGGCTGCAGGCGCTGTCGCGCGCGACCGGTTGGCAATACCTGCTGCATCACACCGACGCTTCGGCGCAATCGGCGCTTCTGACGATCTATCAGGCGCTGGACAGGGGTACGGCATGAGGGGAACCGCATGACGCTTGGCCCGATCGGATTTGCCGCGCCCTGGCTTCTGGTGGCGCTGGCCGCGCTTCCCATCCTGTGGATCCTGCTGCGGGCGATCCCGCCTGCGCCGATCCGCCGCCGCTTTCCCGGCGTGGCGCTTCTGCTGGGCCTGAAAGACGACGAGAGCGTGACCGACCGCACGCCCTGGTGGCTGCTGCTGCTGCGGATGCTGGCGGTGGCGGCGGTGATCGTCGGGCTGGCCGGTCCGGTGCTGAACCCGGCGGACGAGGCCGAAACCGGGCGCGGGCCGCTTCTGGTTGTGCTGGATGGATCCTGGGCCTCGGCCCGTGACTGGCAGGCCCAGGCCGACCTGGTCGACGGTCTTCTGGCCGAGGCCGCACGCCAGGGCCGCACCGCCGCGATCGCGCGCCTGACCACGCCCGAGGTGCCCGTCTTCCGGGCCGCCGACACCTGGCGCGCCCGGGTGCCCGGCTTTGATCCCCGCGCGTGGGAGCCAAGCGCGCGGGACATGGAGGCCGTGGCCCAGGCCCTGCCAGACACGGATTTCGACACCTACTGGATTTCCGACGGGCTGGACCGCGCGGGCCGCTTCGGGCTGCTGAATGCGCTTGAGGCGCGCGGCACGGTCACGATCTACGAAAGCCCGCGCCCGGCGCTTGGCCTGCGCCCCGTGGTGATCGAGGACGGCGCCCTGGCAATCAGCGCGGTGCGTCCGCTGCCGCTGGCCGCGCGCGAGATCACAGTGCAGGCCATGGGCCGCGATCCGGCGGGAACCATGCGCGTGCTGGCCAACCTGCCGATGACCTTCGAAGACGGCGCGACCGAGGCCACGGCCGCCCTTTCCCTGCCGGCTGAACTGCGCGCCCGCGTCACCCATCTGGCCATCGCCGGGGAAGACAGCGCCGGGGCCACCACCCTGTCGGACGACAGTTTCCGCCGGCGCGAGGTCGCTTTGATCGGCACACGGCAAGAGGGCGAGACGCTCGATCTGCTGTCGCCGATGCATTACCTGCGCAAGGCGCTTGCGCCCTCGGTCGACCTTCTGGAAGGGCCGTTGACGGATGTTCTTCCGGCCAATCCAGACGTGATCGTGCTGGCCGATGTGGCCGCGCTGTCGCCGGGCGAGGTGCAGGACCTGACCGACTGGGCCGAGGGCGGCGGGCTGCTGCTGCGCTTTGCCGGGCCGCGCCTGGCCGCCAGCGATGTCAGCCGCGAGGCCGAGGATCCCCTGCTGCCCGTGCGCCTGCGCGCCGGGGGCCGCAATGTCGGCGGAGCCATGAGCTGGGGGGAACCCAAGACGCTGGCCGCCTTCGACACCGGCAGCCCCTTTGACGGGCTTTCGGTACCTGGTGACGTCACCGTCTCCAGCCAGGTCATGGCGCAGCCCGATCCGTCGCTGTCGGACCGGGTGATCGCGCGGCTGACCGACGGCACGCCGCTGGTGACGCGCAAGGAGATCGGCCAGGGGCAGGTGGTGCTGTTCCATGTGACGGCCAATGCCGAATGGTCGACGCTGCCGCTTTCGGGGCTGTTCGTCGAGATGCTGGAACGGCTGTCGGTGTCCTCTTCGACCGCGCGCCCCGAGGCGGGCGATCTGGCAGGCACGACCTGGGCCCCGATCCAGATCCTGGGCGCGGACGGGCGGGTCGAGAAGGCCGGCGCGCTTCCGGGTGTCGCGGGCGAGGATCTGATCGACGCGCCCCTGGGGGCCGCGCTGCAACCGGGGCTGTATCAAACCGGCGACCGGACCCTGGCGCGCAATGTGCTGGGCACGGGGGCCGAGCTGCTGCCGGTGCAATGGCCGTCGCGCCTGCGGGTCGAGGGCATGATCCGGGCCGAGGAACAGCCCCTGGGCGGCTGGCTGCTGGGCCTGTCGCTGCTGCTTCTGGCGGCGGATGTACTGGCCACGCTGGCGCTGTCGGGGCGGCTGACCGGCCCGTCGGTGCGGCGTGTGTCGGGCGGGGCGGTGCTTGCGCTGGCGCTGGCCACGCTGACCCCCGGCGCGGTGAAGGCCCAAGACGACGAGGCCCGCGCCCTTGCCGCCACCTCCGAGGTCGTGCTGGCCCATGTGCTGACCGGCAACGCCCAGGTCGACGACCTGGCGCAGGCCGGGCTGCGGGGGCTTGGGCTGGTGCTGAATTTCCGTACCTCGGTCGAGCCGGCAGATCCGATGGCGGTGAACCTGGAAACCGACGAACTGGCGTTCTTCCCATTCCTTTACTGGCCGATCACGCCGGATCAGCCGGTGCCATCCGATGCCGCCTATCAGAAGCTGAACCGCTATCTGCGCAGCGGCGGCATGATCCTGTTCGACACGCGGGATGCGGATGTTGCGGGCTTCGGGACCTCGGGGCCGAATGGACGCAAGCTGCAGGACCTGGCCGCGCCGCTGGACATCCCCGCGCTGGAACCGGTGCCCGAGGATCACGTGCTGACGCGGACCTTTTATCTGCTGCGCGATTTTCCGGGTCGTCACATGGGCCGCAGCGTCTGGGTCGAGGCCGCGCCCCCCGATGCCGAGATGGTCGAGGGCATGCCCTTTCGCAATCTCAACGACGGGGTGACGCCGGTGGTGATCGGCGGCAACGACTGGGCGGCGGCCTGGGCGGTGAACGACAGCGGCGGGCCGCTGGTGCCGATCGGGCGCGGCTATGCCGGCGAACGCCAGCGCGAGATCGCCTATCGCTTTGGCGTGAACCTGATCATGCATGTGCTGACGGGCAATTATAAATCCGACCAGGTCCATGTGCCTGCGTTGCTGGACAGGCTGGGCCAATGACCGGAGTGCTGAGCGGAACCATCGTCTTTTCGCCGCTGCTTCCCTGGGCGCTGGTGGCGATCTTTGCCGGTATCGCGCTGGCGGGCGTCGTGCTGGCGGTCTGGCGCGGGCTGGCGGGCTGGGCCTTCCGCGCGGTGGCGGCGCTGGTCGTGATCGCCGCGCTGACCGGCCCGTCCTGGCGGCAAGAGGACCGCACCCCCCTGACCGATATCGTGCTGCTGGTCGAGGACCGCACCGCGTCGCAGCGGCTGGCGGACCGCGAGGATCAGACCCGGGTCGCAGCCGAGACCCTGGCCGCCCGCATCGCCGCCCGCCCCAATACCGAGGTGCGGCGCGTGACCCTGCCGGACGGACCGGGCGACGAAGGCACGCGGCTGATGTCGGCGCTGGCCGATGCCCTGGCCGAGGAACCGCGCGCCCGGGTCGCCGGGATGATCCTTTTGTCGGACGGGCGGCTGCACGATCTGGACCAGGCCCCCGATCTGCCCGCGCCGCTGCACCTGCTGCTGACCGGCCAGCCCGAGGACTGGGACCGCCGGCTGATCGTGCGCAACGCCCCGGCCTTTGCCATCCTGGGCGAAGAGGTCACGCTGTCGCTGCGGATCGAGGATACCGGGGCCGCGCCGGAGGCCCCCGAGGTGCCCCTGGACATCTCGGTCGACGGGGGAGAGCCGCAGCGCTTTCTTGTCTCGACCGGGGTGGATCTGGAACTGCCGCTGGTGCTGCCCCATGGCGGGCGCAACGTGATCCGGTTCTCGACGCCGGAAGCCGAGGGCGAGCTGACCGCGCGCAACAATGCCGCCATCGTGCAGATGAACGGCGTGCGCGACCGGCTTCGGGTGCTTCTCGTCTCGGGTGAGCCGCACGCAGGCGGGCGCACCTGGCGCAACCTGCTGAAATCCGACAGTTCCGTCGACCTTGTGCATTTCACGATCCTGCGGCCGCCGTCGAAACAGGACGGGGTGCCGGTGTCGGAACTGTCGCTGATCGCCTTCCCGACGCGCGAACTGTTCATGGACAAGGTCGACGACTTCGACCTGATCATCTTTGACCGCTACAAGCGGCGCGGCATCCTGCCGTCGATCTACCTGCAGAACGTGGCCGATTATGTCACCCGTGGCGGCGCGGTGCTGGTGGCGGCGGGGCCTGACTTTGCGTCGGCGGATTCGCTGTCGCGCTCTCCGCTGGCCTCGGTGCTGCCGGCGCAGCCCACATCCGCCCGCGTGATCGAGGAACACTTCCTGCCGCAGGTTTCTGACCTTGGGCGGCGGCATCCGGTGACCTCGGGGCTAGAGGCCGAATGGGATGGGGATTGGGGCCGCTGGATGCGCCAGATCGACGTGGATGCCACCGACACCAGCGGTGAGGTCGTGATGACCGGCGTCGACGACCGGCCCCTGCTGATCCTGGACCGCGTGGGCGAGGGGCGCGTGGCGCTTCTGGCCTCGGACCACGCCTGGCTGTGGAGTCGCGGTTACGAGGGTGGCGGCCCGCAGCTGGAGCTTCTGCGCCGCCTGGCCCATTGGATGATGAAGGAACCCGAGCTTGAGGAAGAGGCGCTGGTTGCCGAAGCCGAAGGCCAGTCCATGCGCATCACCCGCCGCACTCTGGGCGACAGTGTCGGGGCGCTGACCGTGACCCGTCCCGACGGCACGGAAGAAGAGCTTGAGCTGACCGAGACCGCGCCGGGTTTCTGGACGACCGACTACCAGGCCCCTGAAATCGGGCTGTATCGCCTGGCCGAGGGGGATCTGGAAAGCGTCATCGGCATCGGCCCTGCCGCCCCGAAGGAGTTCGAGGAAACCATCGCCGACGGCAGTGCCTTGGCCCCGCTGGTCGAGGGCACGCGCGGCGGTGTCAGGGCGCTGTCCGACGGCGTGCCCAGCATCCGAGAGGTCCGCCCGGGACGGCCCGCCGCCGGGCGCGGCTGGATCGGCCTGACCCCGCGCGAGGCCTATGAGACCCGCGACGTGCGCCAGGTGCCGCTGCTGCCGGCCTGGCTGGTGCTGCTGGTGGCCTCGGCCCTGATCCTGGGCGGCTGGCTGCGGGAAGGGCGGCGCTAGGGCGCTGTCACGGCATGTGGAAACAGAAAGGCCGGGCGATGACCCGGCCTTTTGGTGTTCGAATGTTCGGGCTTGCGGCGCGCGTCAGGCGCAGACCGTGGCGATGGCCTGGGCCAGGCGGGGGATGTCTTCCTGCGACAGGCCCGCGATGTTCATCCGACCGTCGCCGATCAGGTAGATCCCATGTTCTTCTCGCAGGATGCGGATCTCGTCCGGGCTGGCCGGCAGGCGCGAAAACATGCCCTTCTGCGACCCCAGGAAGGCATAGCGGTCCGACCCGGTACGGTCGCGCAGGGCCGTGGCCAGGGCCTGGCGCAGCGCATTGATCCGGCCACGCATCTCGGACAGCTGCTGCGACCAGTCGGCGCGCAGGGCAGAATCGTTCAGGATCATCTCGACCGTGCGGGCGCCGTGATCGGCGGGGAAGGAATAGGCCAGGCGGTTCAGCGTCGTCAGGTTGCCCTGCACCACCCGCGCCTGATCCGCATCGGCGGCGCTGACCAGCACGACGCCGGCGCGGTCGCGGTAGAGGCCGAAGTTCTTGGAACAGCTGACGCCGATGATGACCTCGGGCAGGGTGTCGATCATCTGACGGGTCGCCTCGGCATCCGCGTCCAGCCCGTCGCCAAAGCCCAGGTAGGCCAGGTCGACCAGCACGGTTGCGCCGGTTTCGGCCAGGGTGGCGATGATGCGGTGCCAGTCGGCAGCATTCGGATCGGCCCCGGTCGGGTTGTGACAGCAGCCATGCAGCAGCACCACATCGCCCGAGCGCACGGCCGAGAGGTCGGCGATCATGCCGTCGATATCCACCCCGCCGGTCTCGGCGTCGAAATAGCGGTAGGTGACGCAGGTCAGCCCGACCGCCTGGATGATCGCGCGGTGATTGGGCCAGGAGGGATCGGGGATATGCACGCGGGCGTCGGGACGCGCCAGGCGCACCAGGTCCAGCCCCTGCCGGATCGCCCCCGTGCCGCCCACGGTGGCCGCGCCGGCGATGCGCGACATGTCCCGGTCGCCCAGCACCAGGCCCGCCATGGCTTTGATGAAGGCCGGATCGCCGGACAGGGCGGTATAGCTTTTGGTGGTCTGGCTCTCGACCAGCTGACGTTCGGCGGTCTTCACGGCGTGCATCACCGGGGTGGTCCCGGCGGCGTCACGGTAGATGCCTATGCCAAGGTCGATCTTGTCGGTACGGGGGTCGGCCCGGAAGGCCTCCATCATGGCAAGGATGGGGTCTTCGGGCTGCGACTTCAGTCGGTCGAACATGGATCAGTCGCTTTCGGGACCGGTGGCGACGGGCAGGGTGGGGAAGGCCCCCCATTCCGCCCAGGACCCGTCGTAAAGCGCGTGGTTGCGATGGCCCGTCACCTCGAGCGCGAGGTTGATGATCGCAGCCGACACGCCGGACCCGCAAGAAGTGATCACCGGCGTCTTGCCGTCAACACCGCGGGCCTTGAAGGCGGCGGTCAGGTCGTCGGGGGATTTCATCGTCTTGTCGGCGTTCAGCAGGTCGCTGAAGGGCAGGGATTTCGAGCCCGGAATATGGCCCTTGCGCAGGCCGGGGCGGGGTTCGTCCTCGGTCCCTTCGAAACGGGCGGCCGACCGCGCGTCAAGGATCACGGTATCGGCCAGCTTGGAGGCAGCCGAGACTTGAGTCACGTCCTTGATCAGGTGGTTCTGGCGGCGCACGGTCATGTGGCGGTCGCGGATCACGGGGGGCATGTCTTCGGTCGGACGGCCCTCGGCCTGCCATTTGGGCAGACCGCCGTCCAGAACGGCGACATCTTCCTGGCCCATCAGGCGGAACAACCACCAGACGCGCGGGGCGGAAAACAGGCCCATGCCGTCATAGACCACGACCTGGTGGCCGTCACCGACACCCATGGCGCGCATGCGGGACATGAACTTTTCGACCGGCGGGGCCATATGCGGCAGATCCGAGCGGAGGTCGGAAATCTCGTCGATGTCGAAGAACCGCGCGCCGGGGATATGGGCGGCGTCGTATTCGGCCTTTGCGTCGCGGTTCATCGCGGGCAGGTACCAGCTGGCGTCCAGCAGGCGCAGATCCGGATCATCCAGATGGGCGGCCAGCCAGTCGGTGGAAACCAGGGTTTTCGGGTCGTCCTGCATCACGCTCTCCCTTGTCGACAGGGGATTGCTACAGCCCGGTGGCCCGCCGTTCAAGGGAAAGGCGGTGTCGTGGCGCTGCGGGGCCCATCTGTGGGCGTTTTGTCAGGTCTCGGCTTGCCGGGCCCGATCCGCGCACGCACTCCGGCGCGCGCCTTAGCCGCTCTGCTTCAGCAGGCGCTGCTTCTGGCGGTTCCAGTCACGTTTCGCGCTGGTGTCACGCTTGTCGTGGTTCTTCTTGCCCTTGGCGATACCCAGCTTGATCTTGGCCATGCCGCGATGGTTGAAGTACAGCACCAGCGGAACCAGCGTCATGCCCTTGCGCGCGGTGGCCTGCCAAAGCTTGGACAGTTCTTTCCGGCTGACCAGAAGCTTCCGGCGGCGGCGTTCCTCGTGTTTGAACATCTTCGCCTGCTCGTAGGGCGCGATATAGCTGTTCACCAGCCACAGCTCGCCTTCGTCCACGGTGGCATAGCTTTCGGCGATGTTCGATCCGCCCTGGCGCAGGGATTTCACCTCGGATCCTTCAAGGATGATGCCGCACTCGATATCCTCTTCGATCGCGTAATCGAAGCGGGCACGCCGGTTTTCGGCGATCACCTTGTAGTTCGGGTCTGATTTCGTCTTGGCCATGGTCGGACTTATCTAGTGCGCCGACGGGGCAAAGTCCATCGTGGCCAGAGGCGGGGCTGCGCGAATGAGGGTTGGCATTGGGGCTGCCTTCTTTATTCTGCATGTCGGATTAATTTTCCGCTTATCTGGAGGGAGGAGCCCAAGATGACAGAGACCCTGAAACAGATCGTGCTGGCCGAACGGCCCGCCGGTTTCCCGACCGACGCGAATTTCCGGCTGGAGGAACAGCCGCTGCCCACCCCCGGCGAGGGCGAGGTGCTGGTGGCCGTGAAATACATGTCGCTGGACCCCTACATGCGCGGCCGCATGGACGATGGCCCCAGCTATGCCGCGCCCGTGCCGGTCGGCGGCCGGATGGAGGCCGGGGCCGTGGGAGAGGTGATCGCCTCGAATCACCCGAAGTTCGCCGTGGGCGACCACGCCTTCGGCATGTTCGGCTGGACCACCCATGGGGTGATGTCGGGCGACATGCTGCGCAAGGTGAACCCCGATCAGGCCCCGATCCAGACCTCTCTCGGGGTGCTGGGCATGCCGGGCTTCACCGCCTGGGCGGGTATGACCGCCTATTCCAAGATGAAAGCCGGTGAGACCCTGGTCGTCGGCGCGGCCACCGGACCCGTGGGCTCGATGGTGGGGCAGCTGGCGAAACAGGCCGGTCTGCGCGTCATCGGCGTCGCGGGCGGAGAAGAGAAGTGCAAGATGGCAACCGAGACCTTCGGGTTCGACGCCTGCATCGACCACCGCGGCAAGGACGCAAAGGCCATGCGCGAGGCACTGAAGGCCGAATGCCCGGACGGGATCGACATCTATTTCGAAAACGTGGGCGGCCCGACCCTGGGCGGCGTGATCCCGCTGCTGAACCTGCACGCCCGCGTCATCGTCTGCGGCATGATCGCCTGGTATTCCGGCGAAAGCGACGAAACCGGGTCGATGCCGCTGCAGAAGCTGTGGCGCCACGCGCTGGTCAAGCGTCTGACCATCCAGGGGCTGCTGCAGACCGACCATGTGTCGCGCTTCGGTGAATTCCTGAAAGAGGTCGGCCCCAAGGTCGCCGCGGGCGAGATCGCCTATGTCGAGGACGTGGCCGAAGGCGTCGAAAACGCACCGGAGGCCTTCATGGGGCTGCTGAAGGGCAAGAACCTGGGCAAGCTGGTTGTGAAGGTCGGCTGAGGGCCCAGCCTGCTGACCTGCGGGGAAGTCACCCGAAGGTCCGTATTGGCCAGAAGAAAAGGGGGGCGTGGCTGGTGCTGCGCCCCTTTTGCTTACGGGGTGGGCATTTTGGGGGCCACCGGGGCGTGGCACCGGGAAAATTATTGACTGTTTGGTAAAAAATCGGCGTCCTAGTCATATCAGCGCAGGGGAAAAGCGATGCCAAACAAGCTTAGCACTACGTTCACCGGCCTGGAGTTCGTCAATCCGTTCATCCTGGCCTCGGCACCGCCGACCGAAAGCAAACGCAAGATCCTGAAGGCGTTCGAGGCCGGTTGGGGCGGGGTTGTCACCAAGACCATCGGGCTGCACCCGGTGGAAAACGTGGCCGGACCCAAGACGATCTACCAGCGCGCAAGCGAGCAGAAGCCATATGTCTCGCGGATGAAACGGCCCGATACGGTGTCGCATTCGTCGTGGAATTGGGAACTGATCTCGGATCAGCCGTTGGACCTGTGGTTGCCCGATCTGGAAGAGATCAAGACCACGTATCCCGACCGGATGCTGATCGGGTCGATCATGGCAGGGGCCGGGTCGGCGGAAGAGATGGCGAACTGGCAGAAACTGGCGCGGGCCGTTGTGGGCGCGGGCTGTGACGCGCTGGAGCTGAACATGTCCTGTCCGCATATGGACCGTAAGGACATGGGCGCGAATATTGCCAATGACGAGGATATCATCCGCTCCATCCTGGCGGCGGTGACCGAGGCGGTGGATGTGCCGATCTGGGTCAAGCTGACGCCTGCGACCTCGACGCTTGTCGATGCGGCGGGCGCGGCCTATGCGGCGGGGGCGTCGTGCATTTCACTGTGCAACACCTTCCCGTCCCTGCCGCTGATGGACCCCGAAACGCTGAAGTTCGAAGTCGAGGTGGACGGGCTTGTGACCTCGGGCGGTCTGGGTGGCCTGGCGATCCTGCACCAGGCGTTGCAGCGGGTGTGCGACATCTCCAAGGCCTATCCGGACAAAGAGATTTCCGGCATCGGCGGCATCAAGGGCTTCCGCGAGGCGTTCAACTTCATCGCGCATGGGGCGGGCAACCTGCAGGTCTGCACCGCCGCGATGGAGGAAAAGGGATCCGGCGGGGTCGGCGTGCAGCTGATCCAGGAGCTGACCAAGGATCTTAGCGAATACCTGGATGCCAAGGGCCATGCCTCGATCGAGGATTTCCGCGGCATCGCGCGGTCGCGCGTGGTCGAACACGCGCAGGTTCGGCGCAAAAGCGAAGATTACAACGGCGGTTACGCGCAGTCTGCGTAAGGCGTTGACCTGAAATACGAAAGGGCGCGGCCAAGGCTGCGCCCTTTTGCTTTGGAAGTCCGTTGAACGGGACGCCCGTTACAGGCCGGTTACGGGCCGGTTACAGGCCCGTTTCGGCGGCGATCTGGGCGCGGGACTTGCGGGCGCGTTCGGTGGCCGATTTCAGCTGGCCGCAGGCTGCCATGATGTCTTCGCCGCGCGGGGTGCGGATGGGGCTGGCATAGCCGGCCTTGTGCACGATGTCGGCGAATGCCTCGATCCGCGACCAGTCCGACCGCTGGTAGGGCGCACCGGGCCATTCGTTGAAGGGGATCAGGTTGATCTTGGCCGGGATGCCCGAGATCAGCTTCACCAGCCGGCGCGCGTCGGCGTCGGTGTCGTTCACATCCTTCAGCATCACGTATTCAAAGGTGATGCGTTCCGAATTCGACAGGCGCGGATATTCGCGCAGCGTGTCGAGCAGTGTTTCGATGTTCCAGCGCTTGTTGATCGGGACCAGCTTGTCGCGGACTTCGTCCGTGGTGGCGTGGAAAGACACCGCCAGGAGACAGCCGATCTCCTCGGCGCATTTGGCGATCTCGGGCACGACGCCCGAAGTGGACAGCGTGATGCGGCGGCGCGACAGGGAAATGCCTTCGCCGTCCATGGCGATCTTCATCGCGTCGCGCACGTTGTCGAAGTTGTAAAGCGGTTCGCCCATGCCCATCAGCACGATGTTCGACAGCAGGCGTGTTTCGTCCTTGGGCGCACCGGGCACGGGCCATTCGTTCAGATCGTCACGGGCGACCATGATCTGGCCGACGATTTCACCGGCGGTCAGGTTGCGCACCAGCTTTTGCGTGCCGGTGTGGCAGAAGGAACAGGTCAGCGTGCAACCAACCTGGGACGAGATGCACAGCGTGCCGCGATCGGCCTCGGGGATATAGACGACCTCGACCTCGTGGCTGCCGGCGATGCGCATCAGGTACTTGCGGGTGCCGTCGGCGCTGACCTGTTTCGAGACCACTTCGGGGACCTCGATGATGAAGGTCTCGGCCAGCTTGGCGCGGTAATCCTTGGCCAGATTGGTCATCTCGGCAAAGTCGCGCACGCCCCAGTGATACAGCCAGGCCCAGATCTGATTGACCCGCATCTTCGCCTGTTTCTCGGCGGTGCCCATGTCGATCAGGGCGGCGCGCAGGGCGTCACGGGTCAGCCCGACGATATTGGGCAGCCCGGGCGTTTCCTTGCGGGGTATGGTCATCACATCCTGGGTGATCGGCGTCTGGATCGACTTCTGTGGCGCGTCGTTCATGGTCCGGCTCCTTGGGGAAGCCTGAGCCTATAGGGGATTCGGCGCATTTTGGCCATGCCCCCGATTGGGCCGGCGTCACACATCAAGGTGAAGGGCGCGCCCTGCGGGGCACGCCCTGATCCGATTGGGCCGGTCGGCCCGGTGCCGAGGGCCCGAAGGCCCTGGCGGCGCGGCGGTTACTTGCAGCGCGACTGCGCTTCGGTGACCGCGGCGGTGAACCCGGAAAGAGAGAAGGTGTCCTTGGTCTGCGTGCCACGCGAAGAGCGGGCGGTCACGATGGCCGTCGCCCCGCGCTTCATGGCGGCGACGATCTTGGCGTCCTCGGACTTGTTCTCGGGCCAGGCCCATTCGCCCTGGGTGATCAGTTCGAACTGGGTGCCGTCGACGTTCAGGTTCACGGTCGATCCGCTGGCGAAGGGATATCCGCCGGTGAAGGTGACCTGAGCCTCGACCCCGGCGCCGGGGCGGTAGAAGGTCATCAGCAGCATCTGCGACCGCGTCACGGTGACCACGCGGCCATCACGGGTGTTCACGGTTTCCTTCGGGGCGGCGACCGCCCAGCATTCCTTGGGATCGGCGTCTTCGTAGACAGCCCAGTCCCCTTCTTCGCTGACAATATTTTCGCTGACCTGCTGCGCCACGGAGGGTGTGGCCACGCCCAGGGTGGCCATCAGGGTCGCTGCGGTCAGGCCCAATACGTTACGGGAAATCATCTCTCCAGCCTCCAAGCCGTCCTTGCCTCTGACCTGTCCGTCGCGCCTCTCTCTGGGCGATGCGGGACCGGTCCTTGTTTCGACTTTGCTACATTAATCAAAAACCTGCCAATGACGAAAGAGCGAGCGGCAAGATTTTGCAAGCTTTGAGGCGGGCAAAAGAAGAGGGCGCGCGGGCTTTCGCCGGTGCATCCGGGCCAGAAAACCGGGGCAGCGGGCTGGCGACCTATTCCGCGGGCAGGCGCGGGGCGATGCGATCCCTTGTGACACGCAGTTCATTGGCCACCTCGCACAGGTTCTTGTCCTGTGAAAACGAGATGAGATCATCAAGGACGCTTAGCATCCACTGGTTCCCGGCCACGCTTTGCGGCGGGAAGGATCGATGCCAGGCAGGACCTGCGTCAAAAGGGTTCTCGGGGTCGTTCAGAGGGATGATCTTTGCCATCTTGCTCTCGCGGGGTTGAGGCTGCCGCCATACTTCCGGGCGAACAGGCCAGGGGACACTAAACTACAGCGGGTTTTCCGCCACACAACTGGGGCAAATGTAGGACTTTATTCGCGGCGTCAATAGAGCGGGTGAGCGCTAACACCGGCTGAATTCCGCCCAAGAATTCAGCGCCAATCCTTAAGTGCCTCAAGGACAACTGGAATTCATCTTCCGAATTGGATCACAAATATTCGTTATTTTCCATTCCGAAAGGGTTTCATTGCGCAATTGCAACACTTGCCGCAAGGTTAATTGGTGCTGGTCAACCCTTCGGGCTGCCCAACCACCACGAAACGCAGCGCATCGGGGCGCAGATAGCGCCGGGCGACGTCGTTCACCTGCTCCAGCGTAACGGCATTAACCTTGTCATTGCGGGTGGCGGGGTAATCCAGGGGCATGTTTTCGATCTGCATGCCGGTGATGATATTGGCAATCGGGCCATTGCCGTCAAAGCGCAGCGGATAGGCCCCGGTCATGTATTTCTTGGCGGCGATCAATTCGTCTTCGGTGACGCCGTTTTCGGCAATCTCGGCCCATTGCTGGCGGATGACGTCGATAGCATCGGCAATGCGGCCATTGGCGGATTGCACCTGACCCATCCACATGTCGGCGTGGTCCTTGTCGACAATGAAGGAATAAACGCCATAGGTCAGGCCGCGTTTCTCGCGCACCTCGGTCATCAGCCGGCTTTCAAAGCCGCCACCGCCAAGGATGGTGTTCAGCAGGTAGGCCGGGAAGAAATCCTCGCTGTCGCGGGCGACGCCGGAATGGCCGAACAGCGCGACGGATTGCGGGGTGTCGAAGGGCGCGACGGTGACGCCGCCGGTCAGGGCCGGTTCGATGGTTTCGGGCAGGGCGGGGCCGGAGGGGGGCAGATCGCCCAGCAGATCGTCCAGCAGGGCCGAAAGCTCTTCGGGGGTGATGTCGCCGACGGCACCGATGTACATGCGGTCGCGCACCATGCTGTCCTGATGTGCCTGAAGGATGTCATCGCGGGTCAGGGCGGCGACGCTGTCCAGCGTGCCATTGCTGTCGGTGCCATAGGGATGGTCCCCGAAAGCCATGGCGTTGAAGGCGTTGCCGGCGATGTCATTGGGGTCCTTCTGATCGGACCGGATGATCGACAGGACCTGGCCGCGCACCCGGTCGATGGCGTCCTGATCGAAGCGCGGATTGATCAGACTTTCGCGCAGCAGGGCGACGGCCTGATCCCGGTTCTCGGTCAGGAACTTGGCGGAGACGCTGAGAGTGTCGTCACCGACATCGTATTTGAAGGACGCCGCCAGGGCCTCTTTCGCGCGGGTGAAGGCCAGGGCGTCCAGATCGCCTGCGCCCTCTTCCAGCGTGGCGGTCATCAGGTTGATGGCCCCCCGCTTGCCCGGACGGTCGATCGAGGTGCCGCCGCGGAACCAGATTTCCAGCGCAGTGAAGGGGATCGAATGTTCCTCGACCAGCCAGGCGGTCAGGCCGCCGGGGGTCTTCACTTCCTGAATCTCGACCTCGGCCCGGGCGGGTTGCGTCAGCGCGGGCAGGGCCAGGGTGACGGCGATCAGGGCGGAAAATACGGCGCGGATCATTGGCTGACCTCCGGTTCGGCTTGCGTGGCGGGGGCGGGGGACGCGGCGGGTTCGGGCTGTGGTTCTGGCTGCGGTTCGGGGCCCATCAGGTAACCGGTGACGGCGCGGTTGCGGTTCAGCACCTCGCGGGCGGCGGTCAGGATCTCGGCCTCGGTCACCTCTTGCAGGATCTCGGGCCAGGCCTGGATGTCGGCGATGGTCAGCCCCTGGGTCATGGCGGCACCATAGCGGCGGGCCAGGGCCTCGACATTGTCGCGTTCGTAGATCTGGCTGGCACGGACCTGCATCTTGATGCGGTCCAGCTGTTCGGCGTCGACGCCATCGGCGATGAACTGCGCCAGGGCTGCGTCCAGGGCGGCTTCGGCTTCTTCCAGGGGCACGCCCTCGGCCGGGACGATGTAGGTGCCAAAGGTCGTGTCATCCAGCGACAGCCCGCCGTAATAGGCCGAGGTGTATAGCGCCACCTGCTGTTCGAACACCAGCTTCTGCGTCAGGTAACCGGTTTGCCCGCCACCCAGAAGTTCCGACAGCATGACCAGCGCGGCGGCGGTGTCCTGATCGCCGGGGTCGCGTTCGGGGGCCAGGTAGCTGCGGGTTACATAGGGCTGGGCGACGCGGGGGTCGCGGTAGATCATGCGCCGTTCCGCCGTCTGCGCGGGTTCCGAGGGGCGGATGCGTTCGGGCAGGTCGGGATTGGCGGGGATCGGGCCGTAGTGGTCCTGCGCAAGGGCGCGGACCTCATCGGGGGTCACGTCACCGGCGACGATCAGGATGGCATTGTTGGGCGAATAGAAGGTCCGGTAGTAGGACAGGGCATCGTCCAGATCCAGGGTCTCCATCTCGTGCCGCCAGCCGATCACCGGCACGCCGTAGCGGTGGTTGAGGTATTGCGCCGCCATGGTCTGTTCGCGGAACAGCGCCTGGGGGCTGTTCTCGGTGCGCTGGTTGCGTTCCTCGATGATGACTTCGCGCTCGGTCAGGATGTCGGCCTCGGTCAGGCGGACATTCTTCATCCGGTCGGCCTCCATGGTCATCATCAGGCCAAGGCGGTCGGCGGCCACGCGTTGGAAATAGGCGGTGTAATCGTGGCTGGTAAAGGCGTTGTCGGTGCCGCCATTCTCGGCCACGGTCTTGGACAGCTCGCCGGGCTCCATCGTGTCGGTGCCCTTGAACAGCAGGTGTTCCAGGAAATGCGCCACGCCCGAGACGCCGGGCGTCTCATCGGCGGCCCCGGCGCGATACCAGACCATGTGCACGACGACGGGGGCGCGGTGATCCTCGATCACGACGACCTGCATGCCGTTGTCCAGTTCGAAGTCCGTGACCAGGTCGTTCGACGCCTGCGCGGATGTGGTCATCATCGGGGCGGCCAGGATCACGGCGGCGGCCAGCCGGGAGAGGATTTTCAGGCGCATGGGGTCTCCTTCGGGCGGTCCTTGCAACCGGATCGGCACCAGGCCGGCCGGTTACGGGTCAAGATAGGCGAAAGGCCCGCGTGTGCAACGCGGGCCTTTGCGAATGACAGGAGTTTGACGCAGCCGTGATCGGATGCGGTCCGGACCTGGCCGGATCACTCCTCGGGCGGGGCAGAGGGTGTCTGCGCCCCGGCGCGACGCCACAGGCGTTTGACGGCCTGGGATTCCAGGGTCTCGTCCGAATAGGCGCGGTAGTATTCGTCGCCCCCGAAGATGCGGAACTTGGTCCAGCGGCTTTTGCGGGCGCGGAAGTCTTCGTCCTCGGCGGCCAGGGTGGTGCGGATCGTGGGATCGACACCGCGGCGCGACGCGGCCGTGACAAGGGCGCCATCCGAAGTCGCAACACCGCGATCTTCCAGCGCGCCGGGGCGGCCCCCAAGGGCGGCGACGGCATCGGCCAGCGGCTGCTGGTCGGTCCTGTTTACCCCGCCGGGCGTGGGTTCCGGCAGCTCGACGAAGCTGGGCGGAGATTCCAGCGGTTTGTTCGGCACGATGGTAAATTCATCCGGGCCGTTGGACGTGTTGCGGATCTTGCGCAGCGTGATGTCGCGCTCGACACCCCCACAGGCGGCAAGTCCTGTGCAGGCCAGCAAAATCAGCGGCAACGCAAAGCGTTTAGTCGCCGTCATTAGTACCCCCCAAAGGTAATCTGGGTCCAAGGACTATAGCATAAGTCCTTGGAGGTCACGCGCCTTTCTCGGCGGGGATCAGCACAAGCGTGGCAGCGCCGATGAAGATCGCGATGTCGGCGACGTTGAAAGCAAAGGGATTGGTGATGCCGCAGCAGGACATGTTCAGGAAATCCGCAACCGCCCCGTACAGCACCCGGTCGACGACATTGCCAAGCGCGCCGCCGACCAGAAGGCCCGCCGCCACCAGTCCGGCGCGGCGGGGTTTTTCGCGGTGCACCCAGTACAGCACACCGACCGAGATCACGAGGGCGATGGCGATCAGGATCCAGCGCGACAGATTCGTCCCGTCCGAGAACAGGCCGAAGTTGATGCCGGTGTTCCAGGCCATGCGCAGCGTCAGGAAGGGCGGCGCGACCTCGATCACGCCGCGTTCGATCAGGTTCAGCCCGTGCACGATGGCAAACTTTGAGATCTGGTCGATCACAAAGGCCACAAGGGCCGTCCAATAGACGATACGCATGCCCCCGGTGCCTTAGTGGCGGAAGTGGCGCATGCCGGTCAGCACCATGGCCAGACCTGCTTCGTCCGCGGCCGCGATGACCTCGTTGTCGCGCATCGACCCGCCGGGCTGGATCACCGCCGTCGCGCCCGCGTTCGCGGCGGCCAGAAGGCCGTCAGCGAAGGGGAAGAAGGCGTCGGAGGCCACGACCGAGCCCTTGGCGGGTGTTTCGCCCAGGCCCAGCTCATCCGCCATGCGCTGCGCCTTGTGGGCCGCGATGGTCGAACTGTCGACGCGGGACATCTGGCCGGCGCCGATGCCCACGGTCGCACCGTCCTTGGCATAGACAATGGCGTTGGATTTCACGTGCTTGGCGACGGTCCAGGCGAACAGCAGGTCGGCCATTTCCTTTTCCGACGGCGCGCGCTTGGTCACCACCTTCAGGTCGTCCATGTCGATCCGGCCGTTGTCCTTGTCCTGGACCAGCAGGCCGCCCGCGACCTGGCGCAGGGTCAGCGACGCGGTGCGCGGATCGGCAAGGGCGTCGGTGGTCAGCAGGCGCAGGTTCTTCTTGGCGGCAAAGATTTCACGCGCGGCGGCGTCTGCGCCGGGGGCAATGACGACCTCGGTGAAGATCTGGGCGATTTCCTCGGCGGTGGCGGCGTCCAGCGGCTGGTTCAGGGCAATGATACCCCCGAAGGCCGAGGTGCGGTCACAGTCGAAGGCGCGCAGGTAGGCGTCGCGCAGGTTCTCGCCCCGGGCCACGCCGCAGGGGTTGGCATGCTTGATGATGGCGCAGGCCGGGCCATTGGCGGGCAGGAATTCCGACACCAGTTCAAAGGCCGCATCGGTGTCGTTGATGTTGTTGTAGGACAGTTCCTTGCCCTGGTGCTGCGCGGCGGTCGACACGCCGGGGCGGACCGAGCCGTCGGTGTAGAAGGCCGCCGTCTGGTGCGGGTTCTCGCCATAGCGCAGGGTCTGGGCCAGGGTGCCGGCAAAGACGCGGCGGCGCGGGGCCTCTTCACCGATGGCACCGGCCATCCAGGTCGAGACGGCGGCGTCATAGGCCCCGGTGCGGGCATAGGCGATCTGGGCGTGGCGCTTGCGGAAGGCCAGGCTGGTCTGGCCATCGTTGGCCTTCAGTTCGTCGACAAGGATGCCGTAGTCCTCGACATCGACGATGGTGGTGACAAAGGCGTGGTTCTTGGCCGCGGCGCGGATCATCGCCGGGCCGCCGATGTCGATGTTCTCGATGCAGGTGTCATAATCGGCACCCTTGGCCACGGTTTCCTCGAACGGATAAAGGTTCACGATCAGCAGGTCGATGCCCTCGATGCCGTGTTCGTTCATCGCGGCGACATGGGTGTCATTGTCGCGCAGGGCCAGCAGGCCGCCGTGCACCTTGGGGTGCAGGGTCTTGACGCGGCCGTCCATCATTTCCGGGAAGCCGGTGACATCGGCCACGTCGGTGACGTCCAGGCCGGCGTCGCGCAGCAGGCCGGCGCTCCCTCCGGTAGACAGCAGCTGGATGCCCATCCCGGCCAGCTCCTTGGCCAGATCGACCAGCCCAGTCTTGTCGGAAACGGAAATCAGCGCGCGGCGCACGGGGGTGAGGTCGGTCATCGTCTGGTGTGTCCCTTATCGACTGTCAGAGCGCCACGTCCATGCCATCGCGGTTCAGGTCGCGGATCGAGACCGGGGTGTCCTGCGCCTTGGACAGCGACCAGCGCACGCGGGTGGCATGGTCTTTGGCCAAAGAGGACAGCACGATCTGGGTGGTCGCACGCGGCTTGAGGCGGTTCTTCTCCAGAAAGACGGAAGGTTCAAGGCGCAATTCGCCGCTGCCGTCATGCCGGAAGACCCAAAGTTCCCCTGATTTCAACGCCAGGGACACCGCAACGCCGCCCAGATCCAGCTGTGCCTCGACATCGGGATGCAGGTGAAACCGGATCTGGAAGGGGATGCCGCCGGGTTTCGACAGGTTGGTATAGCTGTCGAATCGGCGCTTGTGGTCATCCTCGATCGCGATCAGCAGGTCCTCTCCGGCCATGGCGCGGCCGTCGCTGGTCAGTTCCAGCGTGCGGGCGTGGGTCAGCCCGGTCAGCGGCATGTATCCGTCGTGCCCGGCCTGGAACCGCAGCCCGTCGTCGGCGCGGGTCATGCGCACGGGCACATGTTCGGGGCCGTCGATCAGCGGTTCGAACCGCCCGCGCCCCTTGGTGCCCAGTCGGGCGCTGGACTGGCCCTGAAGGCATAGCGTCGAATGGCTGGGCGTGGCGCGGCCGGCGCGGTGCCAGTCGATGCCAAAGCTGATGCCCGAGCCGCAGTTGACCACGACTGGCCGCCGCCCCGAGGTCAGTTCGAACGCCAGGGTCGAGGCATGGGCAATCAGCGCGCCGGCGTCATCCTCGGCCGGGGGGGCGGCATCGATGATGACGCTGGTCCGCCCGCCGGACAGCCGCGCATAGCCCATGGACAGCCCGTCGGAATGGCGGTGCTTGATGCCGCAGTTGGCCAGGGCGTGGTCCAGCTGGCCCTCGATCCCGCGTCCGCCGCCGTGAAACCGTGCCAGCCCGCCGTCCGCATGGCGCAGGGTGCGCAGGGTGGGCGCGATCCGGGCGATGGCGTCCGACACCGGCACCGAAGGCGCGCGGCCCGCATCGCCAAGCGCGGCATGGGTCCAGGTCAGCAGGGTGAAGATCTCCAGCAGCTCTTCGGGGTTGCGGGACACGATGCCGCCGGTGTCGTCGATCCGGTCGGCGCATTCCTTTTCCAGCGCACGGATCGCGCCGGCGGCGCGGGCGGGGGCGGGCGACAGGATCAGCGCGGCACAGACCAGCGCACAGAGCGCCTCGAACCGGGGGAGACCGGGGGCGGCGCTGGTCCAGCGGCGCGACAGGAACCGCGTCTGGTGCGACAGGCTGCGCATATAGGCGCGGCGGGCGGTCTCGTCCTGGGTCTGCAGGGCGAAATCCGCGTGGTGGATCATGCGAATCAGCCGCCGTCCGGTCAGGTCCGGGGTCCAGCCGGGGCCGGTGCCCGATCCGTGGCGGCGAATCCAGCCGGTGATCCAGCGTTGCGCCAGTTCGCGCGCGCGCAGGTCGGCAACGGCGGAGAGGTCATCCAGCCAGGTGAAGCCCTGCACCTCGGCCTCGAAGGCGGCATCGGTGGTGGCCAGCGACCAGATCTCGCCCGAGGAATCCTCGACCAATGCACCGGCGAACATGAAGTTCCCGGCCATCAGCTGCCGCCCCTTGGCGAAACTGCCGAAGGATCGGGGATCGGGCGGCGTGGCAAATTCCCGCGCCGAGGGGCCAAGCGTGGTCCACCGCGCGATCACGCGGTCCATCACCCCGGGGACCGTGACCGGCCTTGGTATGCTGTCCGACATCTTGCCTGTCTCTGCGCCTTGAGTTCTTGAGCTTGGACCGCGACTGGCACCAAGTCTATCCGTCGAGCGTGCAGAAATCACCGGCTATTCCTGGATCAGGCGGGTTTGTGAAGAACCGCGCAGTAGAAGCCGTCCATGCCGCCGGTCTCGGCCCAGTAATCGGGGCGCAGGCGAAGCCCGCCTTCTTCGGTGATCCAGGCCGGGTCGATGCCGGGCAGGTCCAGCGCGGCGCGGTCCGTGGTCAGGCCGGGGTGGCGCGCCAGGGCTTCGTCCACCTGCACCTCGCCCTCGTCGGGAATCAGCGAACAGGTGCAAAACACCAGGCGGCCGCCGGGTTTCAGAAGCGACAGCGCGTGGTCGATCATCTGCGCCTGCAGGTCGATCAGGGCGCTGATGGTGCTGCCGTCCTGGGCATAGGGCAGGTCGGGGTGGCGGCGGATCGTGCCGGTGGCGGAACAGGGCGCGTCCAGCAGGATCGCGTCCCAGCCGTCCTCGGCAAAGTCCAGCGCGTCGCCGGTGACGATGCGGGCGGTCAGCCCGGTGCGGGTCAGGTTTTCCTCGATCCTTTCGCTGCGCGCGGGGGAAATATCCAGCGCGGTGACATCCGCCCCGGCCGAGGCCAGCTGCATCGTCTTGCCGCCCGGCGCGGCGCAAAGATCCAGCACCTTTTCGCCGGGCTTGGCCGCCAGGATCCGCGCGGGCAGCGCGGCGGCGGCGTCCTGCACCCACCACGTGCCGGCGTCAAAGCCGGGCAGGGCGGACACCTGGACCGATCGGTCCACCCGCAGGCTGCCCGTGGGCAGGATCTGTGCGTCGATCTGGGCCGAAAGCGGTTCGGCCAGCTTCTGCTCACGCAGGGTCAGGTCCAGCGGCGCGCCACGGGCGTGGGCGGCTTCGCAGGCGGTGATGACCTCGTCTCCCCAGGCCATGACCAGCGGCTCACGCAGCCATTCCGGCAGGCGCGACGGGCTGCGGTCGGCCCAGGCGGCGGGGGCCACATCGGCGACGCGGCGCAGCACGGCATTCGCCATGCCCTTGGCCTGTTTATAGCGATGCATGGCCGAGATCTGGGTGACGGCGGCGTTCACCACGCCATGGGCGGCCTCGCCGGTTGCCAGTTCATAGGCGGCGATACGCAGGACGTTCTGCACCGGCGGCGCCGGGATGCGTTCGATGAACTGCGCCAGCAGCGCGTCCAGAGGGTCGAGGTTGCGCAGGGTTTCGGTGGCCAGACGCTGCGCGCGGGCGCGGTCGGCGGGCTCCATCCGGGCGAGGGGGCCGGTGCGGCCCGTCAGCTCGGCCAGGGTTTCCTGATCTTCGAGAACAGCACAGACCAAGCGATGCGCGGCGCGGCGGGGATCCATCGGGCGGGCGGGACGATCCGGGCGGTCGCTGTCCTGCGGCCGGTTGCCCTGAGCTTTACCCTGGGGACCACCGGGCCTGCGGCCCATGGGTTTGCCGGTTCCCTTTCCGGGGCCTTTGTTGGGGCCTTTATGGGGGCCTTTGCCTTTGGACATGCCTCCGGCACCACCGGCCTTGCGGGGGCCGGTTCTGCGGGACGGATCATTGGGCTTGCGTGGGGGCGTCATCGCGCTCTCCTTGCCGGTCTCAAGTCGCGCGGTATATCATGGAGCGTCACAGAAGGAAGCCAAAGATGAGCGACGCCCCCTCGGGCAAGGAATTGCCCGCCGATCTTCCCCCCGCTGCGCAACGTGCGCTGGCCGAGGCCGAGGAGCGCCGGAAACTGGCCGAAGCCGAGGCGCTTCCGCCCGAGCTGGGTGGGCGCGACGGGCCGGAACCGGTGCGCTATGGCGACTGGGAAAGAAAGGGAATCGCGGTCGATTTCTGATCCGCGATCCCGTTTGTGCGCCTGATCCGGGGTGGATCCCCGGCAGGCGTTACGGTGAAAGACCGGGCCAAAAGACCCAGCCCGGCTTAAAGCCCCAGAACGTCCAGCATCGAATATTCGCCCGCGTCCTTGCCCTGTGCCCAAAGGGCGGCGCGCAGCGCCCCCTTGGAGAACAGGCTGCGGTCGTCGGCCACGTGGCGCAGGGTCAGCCGTTCGCCCGGCCCGGCAAAGATCACGTCGTGTTCGCCCACGATGCCGCCGCCGCGGATCACGGCAAACCCGATGTCGCCGCTTTTGCGCGCCCCGGTGATGCCGTCGCGGCCCCGGTCGGCCACATCGGCCAGCTTGACGCCCCGGCCCTCGGCCGCAGCTTCGCCCAGCATCAGCGCGGTGCCCGAGGGCGCGTCGACCTTGCGGTTGTGATGCGCCTCGACCACCTCGATGTCGTAATCTTCGTCCAGGGCGGCGGCGACCTTTTTCACCAGCACGGTCAGAAGGTTGACGCCCAGGGACATGTTGCCGGCGCGGATGATGACGGTGCCTCTGGCGCTGTCGGCGATGGCGGCCAGGTCGTCATCGGTGAACCCGGTGGTGCCGATGATATGCGCGGTGCCCGTGGTGGCGGCGACCTTGGCCAGCGCCACGGTGGCCGAAGGCGCGGTGAAATCCAGCACCGCGTCGGCCCCGGTCAGCGTGGCCTGCGCGTCGTCCGAGACGATCACGCCCAGCTCGCCCGCGCCCAGGCACAGCCCCAGATCCTTGCCGACCCAGTCGTGGCCGGGGCGTTCCAGCGCGCCGGTCAGCCGGGCCTTGTCGCTGGCCCGGACGGTTTCGATCAGCATGCGGCCCATGCGGCCCGAGGCACCCGTGACCACGATTCCGGGAAGTTCGCTCATTTCATCGGTCCTTTGTCGTTCACGCCTTGCTTACCGTCGCGCGCCCGTCTTGGCAAAGGGGCGGTATAGGTCTATCTGCGGGGGATGAGCAAAAACATCCATCACGACGGGCCGGGGCCCTCTCAGCGGCAGCTGCGCGTGGGCGAAACCATTCGCCGTGCCCTGTCCGAGATCCTGATGCGGGGCGATATCCACGACCCCGACCTGAACCGCCTGTCGATCACCGTGGGCGAGGTGCGGACTTCGCCCGACCTGAAGATCGCGACCGCCTATGTGCTGCCCCTGGGCGGCTCGGGGCAGGACGTGGTGGTCGAGCTTCTGGCGCGCAACAAGAACGAATTGCGCCGGGCCATCGGCAAGAAGCTGGGCCTGAAGTACACGCCCGACCTGCGGTTCCGTCTGGACGAGACCTTCGACCGGATGGACGACACCCGCCGCCTGTTTTCGCAGGATGACGTGCGGCGCGACGTCGAAGACGAGTGATCCCGGAATGCTGCGCGCCCCGCTGGTTGCCGCACTGCTGATCGGCTGGGCCCTGCCCGCCGCGGCGGTCGATTGCGACCGGACGGATTACGAGGGGCGCAGCTATACGATCTGTCAGGTGGATGCGGGCCAGGAAGACCTGGCGCTGTTCCTGAACAACGCCGGTGGCGCGCCCTATGGCAGCTTCAAGGCGGTGCGCGAGGCGCTGGCGCAGGACGGCCGCGACCTGGCTTTTGCGATGAACGCGGGCATGTACCACGAAGACCGCAGCCCCGTGGGTCTTTACCGTGAGAATGGCAAAGAGGCGCGCGCCGTGGTGTCCAACCCCGGCCCGGGCAACTTCGGGATGCTGCCCAATGGGGTCTTCTGTTTCGGTCCCGGCCGCGCCGAGGTGATCGAGACGCTGGCCTTCAACGCCCGCCCTGAAGGTGACTGCCCCAATGCCACGCAATCGGGGCCGATGCTGGTGATCGACGGCGATCTGCACCCGCGGTTCCTGGTCGACAGCACCTCGCGCTATATCCGCAACGGGGTGGGGACCAGTGATGATGGCACCACCGCCTGGTTTGCCATGTCCGATCTGCCTGTGACCTTCCACGAATTCGGGTCGTTGTTCCGGGATCGGCTGGGGGTGCGGCAGGCGCTGTATTTCGACGGCAATGTCTCGCGCCTTTATGCGCCGCAGATCGGGCGCAGTGACCTGGGCGTGCGGATGGGGCCGATCGTCGGCGTCGTGGTTTCGGCGGGCGAATAACGCCCCGGATAGCACCCCGAACAGCGCTGTCGGCGCAGTGGGCAATCAGACGCGCAGAAACCCCGTGCATTGACGGGCGGGACGCAGCAGGCTAGGCCCGCCGACCGAAAGCAGAT
The DNA here is from genome assembly GCF_900109195.1 of Pseudooceanicola nitratireducens. GTDB lineage: Bacteria > Pseudomonadota > Alphaproteobacteria > Rhodobacterales > Rhodobacteraceae > Pseudooceanicola > Pseudooceanicola nitratireducens. The sequence goes on from NZ_FNZG01000002.1 coordinate 413,637, forward strand.
CCGCAGGACGAGGACGATATGGCACGCAGACGCAAAGGCCGCGACATCCATGGCTGGCTGGTGGTGGACAAGCCCGCCAGCATCACCTCGAACGCGGTGGTCAACAAGGTGAAATGGGCCTTCGAGGCGAAGAAGGCGGGCCATGCCGGCACGCTGGACCCCGAGGCGACGGGCGTGTTGGCCGTGGCCCTGGGCGAGGCGACCAAGACCGTGCCCTTCGTCACCGATGCGCTGAAGGCCTATGAATTCACCGTGCGGCTGGGGCAGGCGACCAATACCGACGATGCGGAAGGCGAGGTGATCGCGCAAAGCGACGCGCGCCCCACGGATGACGAAATCAAGGAAGCCCTGAACGGTTTCGTCGGCGACATCCAGCAGGTGCCGCCGCAGTTCTCGGCGGTGAAGATCGACGGCGAACGCGCCTATAAACGTGCCCGCGACGGCGAAGAGATGGAGCTGGCCGCGCGTCCCCTCTGGGTCGAAAGCCTGGTGATGCTGGACCGGCCGGATGCCGATCACGTGGTGCTGGAACTGGTCTGCGGCAAGGGCGGCTATGTTCGGTCGGTCGCGCGGGATCTGGGCAAGGTGCTGGGCTGCCTCGGCCATGTACTGCGCCTGCGCCGGGTCTGGTCCGGCCCCTTCAACGCTGAAGACGGCGTCACCATGGACCGCATTCAGGAACTGGCCCGCAGCGAAGAGATCGACAGCCTTCTGCTGCCCATGGATCTGGCGCTGGAGTGCATGCCCGAGGTCAAGGCGACCGACGAAAGCGTCGTGCGCCTGAAGAACGGCAACCCCGGGATGGTCATCGCGCAGGGCGTTGAATACGGGGAAGAATGCTGGGCCAGCCACAATGGCGTGCCGGTGGCCGTGGGGCATTTCAAGGCGGGCGAATTGCACCCGAACCGGGTCTTCGTGCTGTGATCGTCACCCGCAGGTTCCAGAAGGGGGATGCGGCGTCGGTTGCGGACTATTCCCCCTGTGACCTGTACCGCTATTCCCTGACCCGGGTCTGGGACGATGCCCTGCCGCGTGTGGTGTTCGTGATGCTCAACCCTTCGGTCGCGACCGAGGTGCAGAACGACCCCACGGTGGAACGCTGTGAAAGGCGCGCGCGTGTGCTGGGCTACGGGGCCTTCCGGGTGGTAAACATCTTTGCCTTCCGCGCCACCGACCCCCGCGTCCTGAAACAGGCCGAGGCACCAGAGGGGCCGGGCAATGACGCGGCGCTGCGCGATGCCGTGGCCTGGGCCGGTGAGCACGGGCATGTGGTGGCGGGCTGGGGTGCCCATGGGGCGCATCGCGGCCGGGGCGCGCAGGTGGCGCGCCTGTTGAGGGATCTGGGCTGTGCGCCGCGTCACCTTGGTCTGTCCAAGGCGGGCCATCCGCGCCATCCGCTGTATATCGCCTATGCCCAGCAGCCCGAAGCCTGGGATCCGGAGGCGCTGGCGGCGCTGATCGGCTGATCCCGCCGTTCGCAATCGCTTAACCATAAGTCGCGGAAAGCTTTGCGTTTTCAGCGGGGTGAAGCGTATTCAGAGGCCCTTGTTGGGGGGCTGCCATGTTCATGCTTGCGGGATTGATGGGGCTGATGCTGGTCGGTGCGTCGGCCTTTGTCGGCCTGGCCGAAGACGACGTGATCGAAGACCTCGACCCTCTGCCGGAAGACGAGGATGAGGCCCCGATGTCCCCCCATGCCCTGTTGGAGCTGGTCGGCGGAGAGATCTACGCCGGAACCGATGCGGGCGACGCGGTTCAGGGATCCCCCCTGGCGGATCAGATCGGCGGCTATTCGGGCGATGACACGCTGAACGGCGGCAGCGGCGATGACATCCTTGTGGGGATGGCCGGGGACGACCAGATGGACGGGCAAGCCGGGGCGGATACCCTGCATGGCGGGGATGGCGGCGACCGGATCTATGGCTCATCCGGGGATGACAGCCTGTTCGGCCACATGGGGCAGGACCTGCTGGCGGGCGGCATCGGCAATGACGTGATGCATGGCGGCGCGGGATATGATTCGCTTCTTGGCGGGTCCGGGGACGATGCGCTGCACGGCGGGCTGGGGGGCGACCAGCTGACCGGCGGGGCCGGGCAGGACACGCTGTTCGGGGCTTCGGGCGACGATTGGATCAACGGGGTGACAGAATTTCTGGGCCAACCGGAGGCCCCGAACGGGGCCGCGGATTTCGAGGCCGGGCGCGATTTCCTGAATGGCGGCGCGGGCGCGGATACGGTGATCGGCGGCGCGGGCGACGTGCTGACCCTTGGCGCGGGAACGGATACCGCTGTGCTGGGCCATTGGATCGGTGTGGGCGATGATGCGGCGCAAGTCACTGATTTCCTTGCAGGAGAGGATCAGCTGATCGTGATCTGCCCCGATGATGCTGGCGATGCGCAGGACGTGACGATCGACAGGGACGGCGGCGAAACCCGCATCACCCTGAACGGCGTGACCATCGCCACGCTGCCGCAGGACATCCCGATCGGGATCGAGGATGTGGTCGTCCTGCCCGAAAGCGCCGCACAGAGTCTTTTGCGGTGATGGCGCGTGCGTGGCAGGGCCGGGCGAACAGGCCCCGGATTGCCCCGGACCTCTCGCGTTTTCCGTCTTTATTTTTGGGGGCGGATGCCGTAAACGCCCGGGATTGCCATCGGGTCACCGGTGGCGATTGCTTTTCGGACCTTGCTGGACGACATCCCGGCTTGTGCCCGCCACCCTTTAGACAAGGAGATCCCGATGTCGATCACTGCCGACGAAAAATCGCGCCTGATGAAAGAATACGCAACCAAGGACGGCGACACCGGTTCGCCCGAAGTCCAGGTTGCCATCCTGTCCTCGCGTATCGCCACGCTGACCGAGCACTTCAAAGAGCACAAGAAAGACAACCACGGCCGCCGTGGTCTTCTGAAAATGGTTGCTCAGCGCCGGAAGCTGCTGGACTACCTGAAGGGCAAGGACGAAGCCCGTTACGCTGACCTGATCAAGCGTCTCGGCCTGCGCCGCTAAGCCCTTGGCGGGGTCACCCCCGCCAGTGCCAGCGACAAGAATTGCGCCCGTTCCGGTAGGAGCGGGCGTTTTTCGTTTCAGGCGTTATGCGCGGTGTCGACCGCGACGGGCGGTCAATCGGCGCTGCGTCGCGCCAGAAGATCCGACAGCAACACGAACTGCAGGCCCCGCGCGGTCAGATCGTCCAGGATCCGGGGCAGGGCGTCGCGCGTGGCCGCGCCCGACCCGTACATCGGATGCAGCAGGATGATGTCGCCGGGGCCGGTGGCCGCGACCGTCAGGCGGTGGATCTCATCGGCGGTCTGGCCGGGGGTGAAGCTTTCGGCCGCGACCGACCACATGATATTGGGGCGGTTCTGCTGCGACAGCACCCAGGGCAGCATCAGGAATTTGCGGCCGAAAGGCGGGCGGAAGTGCAGCGGCCCGGCATAGCCCGCATCGCGGATCGCGGCATCGGTTCGCGCCAGTTCGTCGCGCAAGTCGCGGGCGCTGCGCAGCCACATGGCGCTATGGTCCCAGGAATGATTGCCCAGCTCGTGCCCCGCCGCGATGATCGCCTGCACCGCGTCGGGGTTGGCTTCGACATTGCGGCCAAGGACAAAGAAGGTGGCGGGGATGGAGCGCTCGGCCAGGATCTTCAGAACCTCGCCCGTATGCGCCGCCGAGGGGCCATCGTCGAAGGTCAGCGCCACGATGGGATCAGGGGTCTCGACGCGGGCGATGATCGCGCCGAAGACCTGGGTCGTGGTGGAATCCGTCAGCCGGTCAAAGCCCAGAAACAGCAGCGCCAGGGTCAGAAGACCGACCCCGGCGCGCAGCACAGCCTTGCGAAACCGCACCTCAGGCGGGGCGGCGGCGGCGCGTTGCCATCAGCCCAAGCCCGCCCAGAAGCAGAAGCGCCGAAGCGGGCAGGGGCACGGCGGTCACGACCTCGGTGATGCGATAGGCCATGCCGGTGCGTTCCAGCAGCACCCCGGCAGAGCCGTCGGTAAAGTTGAAGAACCGCAGGTCGGCGCGGGTGATCCCAAGGTAGTCCGCCAGGGTGGTGACCCCGCCGAAGCCATCCGCCACGCCCACGGAATAGACCGTGTTCAGCGTGTCGCCGATCCCCTCCATCGTGGCATATAGTGCGCCGGTCGCCAGATCGCCGAACAGCATGTCGATCATGTTGAACGAGACCTCGGACAGGATCGGCCCCGAGACAGCCAGCCAGGGCGCGCCTTCGCGGCCGAACTGGGCATAGGGGGTGATGAACCCGGGTTCTTCCCCGGGGATGGCCCCGGTCGCGCCCGGCACCTCGCCCATGAAATCGCCCTGGTTGACGTAGAAGGTGCCTTCGCGGTTCAGCCCGTCGGCATTGCGGCCCCAGCCGAAATTCTCGACCTCGGCGGTGTCGACCAGGTCGGCGACGTCGATCACGTTGATCTCTTCCGCGACGGTGCGGCCGATGTCGGAAAACGCGATGCGGGTGCGGCTGGCGTCGGTATAGCTTAGCTGCTGGACGTTGCGCACGCCGGTCGCCGCGACCTGCGTGGCACCGGTCTGGCCGTCGATGATCAACAGCTTGGCCACGGTGGTGGTGGGATCCTGCGCATGGGTCAGCCCGTCATACAGCTGGTTAAGGTTGTCGCCCCGCGACAGCAGCAACCGGCCATCGGGCAGGACCAGCATGGCCTCGCCGAAATGCGCGCCGCCCTGGCGGGTGCTTTGCCCGGTCTCAAACGCGGTCAGGGCGCGGGGGTTGGACAGGCTGCCATCGGCGGCGCGGTCATAGGCGTAGATCAGTTGATAGTGCTTCTCGGGCTGGTGATAGTTCGGATCATTGGGCAGCGCCTGGGCGGTGCCGAACCCCGCAGGAAGGGTCGAGGAGGTGAAGCCCACATAGGCCACCGGCCCGCCGTCGCCTGCCATGTTCATGAAGCCCGACTTGCCGACCGGGGTCACATCCGGTGGCACGTCGGTCAGGTCCAGCACGTTGCGGCTGCTGGCCCCGTCCTGGATGGTGATCTTGCCGCGCTTCTGGTCGACGACGTACAGGTGATCCCCGATCGGGATAGGCGACGCGACGTTGTTCTGGTTTCCCGCCGTGGCGAACTGGCCGACGAAGTCCAGCGACACGGTCAGCGGGGACGGCGAAACCGCCGGGGGTTCCAGCGTGGCGGCCGTGGCGGGGGCGGACAGCGCCAGCGCGCAGAGGCCCGGAACAAGCCCGGACAGCAGGGCAGGGCGAAGGGATGCGGGACGAATACGCAAAACGAAGGCTCCGGAAAAAACGTGCAATCAATTGGCATGAATTCTGCGGGCTGCCCTGCGGATCTGTCAAGTCGCAGGGGTGGCCCGCGCCGGCAGGGCACGGGCCAGAGGGGTCATTGCACGATGCGCAGCGGTTCGGACCGGGCCGGGGCGGGATCGCCGGGGCGGCGGGACAGACCGGCGTGGAAGCGTTGCGCGAACTTCAGCCCGGCCCGGATGACGCTGGCATCGCGGCGGCCGTGGGTGACGTTTTCGACCGCGATGCGGGCGCGTTCTGTGTTGTCGCGCCGCATGTAGCGGATCATCAGCAGGATCATCGCCTCGTCCGCGGTCAGCAGGGCGCGGGTGTCCAGCGCCAGCGCGTCGCAATGCGTCACCGGGGCCTCGCGGCAGGCGTGAATGGCGCACAGCAGTTCCGACAGGCCATGGGCGATGGCCAGGCCGACGGACTGGCCCCATCTTTCGGCGGCGGTCGCATAGGCGATGTGCCAGCTTTGGGTTTCGGGGGCGGTCACGGCGGCCAGAAAATGGCGCAGGATCGGCAGGATCGCCGTTTCGAACGGATCAAGGTCCAGATCCTGCAGGTCGATCTGGGCCTGGGGGTTCCGCGCTTCTGCGGGCTGGTCGAGGGGGCTTTGCTCAAGGGGGCTGGGGTCAAGGGTCATGCGTTGCCTCTTTCGCGGGGCGTTGCCGCCGTGACCGGTTCTGCCTTGTCCTGGTTGGGCGCGTGATCTGACAGCCGCGTGACGCGGGGGTCGTCCAGGTGCGCGGGCGTCAGCGTGGCAAAGGGAGAGGCCGCGCGCGCCGGAAAGCGCAGGTCGGCCTGCATCGCGGCCCGCAGGCGGGGGTGCAGGGCAACGCCGTGGGTCTGGGCCAGGGTGTCGGTGGCCAGAAGGGTCTTGAACAGATCGGACATGGGACGAAACCTCGGGTCTTGCGCGCAGGCAGGCGCGACGTGATGTGCGTTGGCACCCGTCTGGCGGACAAGCTGGAGGTGATGCGCGGCTTAACTGACAGAAATAGTCAGGTAATGCAAGAGCGGTCTGACGCCCGCCCGGCGGCTCACTTGGATTTTTCTTTCAATAATTGCGGCTTTCCTGTAAGGCCCCGGCATCTGAGACGTAACGCCCCAGCCCCTGGCGTTCGCACGAAAGGATAGGGGGCGGCGGCAATGGGGCCGCCATGCAAATGGGAGACGCGGCAGGGGCCGCGAGTGCTCCCCTACAGGAAACGATGATGTTCAACGTAACGACGAAAACGATGGAGTGGGGCGGCGAAACCCTCACTCTGGAAACGGGCAAGGTTGCCCGTCAGGCAGATGGTACCGTGATCGCGACCCTGGGTGAAACCAGCGTCATGGCGAACGTGACCTTCGCCAAGGAACCGAAGCCGGGTCAGGATTTCTTCCCGCTGACGGTCCACTACCAGGAAAAATACTATGCCGCCGGTAAAGTGCCGGGCGGCTTCTTCAAGCGCGAAGCCCGTCCGACCGAAAAGGAAACGCTGACGGCCCGCCTGATCGACCGCCCGATCCGCCCGCTGTTCGTCCCCGGCTTCAAGAACGAAGTCCTGGTGATGTGCACCGTGCTGTCGCACGACCTGGTCAACGACCCCGACGTGGTGGCGATGATCGCGGCATCCGCTGCGCTGACCATTTCCGGCGCGCCCTTCATGGGCCCGATCGCCGGTGCGCGCGTTGGTTTCGTTGATGGCGAATACGTGCTGAACCCGTCGGTCGACGACATGGATCAGCTGCGCAACAACCCCGAGCAGCGGCTCGACCTGGTTGTGGCCGGCACCAAAGACGCCGTCATGATGGTGGAATCGGAAGCCTACGAGCTGACCGAAGACGAAATGCTGGGTGCCGTGACCTTTGCGCACGAACAGATCCAGCCGGTCATCGACCTGATCATTTCGCTGGCCGAAGACGCCGCGAAAGAGCCTTTCGATTTCACCCCGCCGGATTACTCGGACCTTTTCGAGGTCGTGAAAGCGGCTGGCGAAGCGAAGATGAAGGCCGCCTATGCCATCACCGACAAACAGCAGCGCGTGGCTGCGGTTTCGGCGGCGAAGGAAGAGATCAAATCCGGTCTTTCCGAAGAGCAGCTGGCTGATGCCAACCTGGGTTCCGCGCTGAAAAAGCTGGAATCCACCGTTCTGCGGTCGACGGTTGTGAAAGAAGGCAAGCGGATCGACGGTCGTGCCCTGGATCAGGTCCGCGCCATCGAGGTCGAAACCGGCCTGCTGCCCCGGACCCACGGTTCGGCGCTGTTCACCCGTGGCGAAACCCAAGGCCTGGTCGTGACCACGCTGGGCACCGGCGACGACGAACAGATCATCGACGCGCTGCACGGCAACTACCGTTCGAACTTCCTGCTGCACTACAACTTCCCGCCGTACTCGGTTGGTGAGGTTGGTCGCGTGGGTTCGCCCGGTCGTCGTGAAATCGGCCACGGCAAACTGGCATGGCGCGCCCTTCAGGCCGTTCTGCCCGCCGCGACCGACTTCCCCTACACGGTCCGTGTTGTCTCTGAGATCACTGAATCCAACGGCTCGTCCTCGATGGCGTCGGTCTGTGGTGGCTCGCTGTCCATGATGGACGCAGGCGTTCCGCTGAAGGCCGCCGTTGCCGGCGTGGCCATGGGTCTGGTCCTGGAAGACGATGGCTCCTACGCGATCCTGACCGACATCCTGGGTGACGAAGATCACCTGGGCGACATGGACTTCAAGGTTGCCGGGACCGAAGCGGGCATCACCTCGCTGCAGATGGACATCAAGGTCGCAGGCATCACGCCCGAGATCATGGCCAAAGCCCTTGCGCAAGCAAAGGAAGGCCGGATGCACATCCTGGGCGAGATGAACAAGACCGTGTCCGGTGTTGGCGAATTCTCGGCCCACGCGCCGCGCATCGAAACCATGCAGATCCCGACCGACAAGATCCGTGAAGTGATCGGCTCGGGCGGTAAGGTCATCCGCGAGATCGTGGAAGTCTCGGGTGCCAAGGTCGACATCAACGACGACGGCATCATCAAGATCGCATCGCCGAACGGCGAGGCCATCCAGAAGGCCTATGACATGATCCATTCGATCGTGGCAGAGCCGGAAGAAGGCCAGGTCTACAAGGGCAAGGTCGTGAAGATCGTCGACTTCGGCGCCTTCGTGAACTTCTTCGGCAAGCGCGACGGCCTGGTGCACGTGTCCCAGATCGAGAACCGCCGCCTGAACCATCCGTCGGACGTCCTGAAAGAAGGTCAGGAAGTCTTCGTCAAGCTGCTGGGCTTCGACGATCGCGGCAAGGTCCGCCTGGCGATGAAGATGGTCGACCAGGAAACCGGCGAAGAAGTGACCAAAGAGGAAGGCGCAGAGTAATCTGCCTTTCCTTGAACGGATCGGAAGGGGCACCCACTTGGGTGCCCCTTTTGCGTTGCGCGCCGTGGTCCCGGCGCGTCTGCGCATTGCCGGGTTGGGCGCGCCGATGTATGCACGACCCATGCGTTTTCTTGATTGGCTGCGTCCCGCAGTGCGCCCCGATTTCCCCCAGCCCGACCAGCAGACCTTTTTGCTGTGGGAACCCTGTTCCGCAAGCCACGGAGAGATCGTGCCGGGCTATGCCAGCTATCTGCGGGCGCTTGGTTACAAGGTCGTGGTGCTGATGACCCCGGACCGCATCGAAGAGGGGCTGTTTTCCCGTTTCGACATGCAGGGCATCACCCTGTCGCGGCTGACCCAGAAACAGATCCGCCGGCTGATGCGGCAGGGCGGCGCGCAGGGGGCGGCGGGCGTTCTGGTGTCCACCGCCGGGAAGCTGCCGGATCGGCCGGACGGCACCGTGGATCTTGACGCTGTCTTTGCCGGCAATGCCCCGGGGCGGGTGCTGCTGGTCGAACATGACGCCAAGGGCCGGATCGACGCCGGGGCCTGGTCGCCCTGCATGATCACCCTGCGAGAGCTGGAGTATCAGGGCCAGCCGTCGATCGTAGTGAACCCGCATGATTTCGGTCAGGTCACGCTGAAGGACAAGGTCGCCGGGCGGGCGGTCTTTGTCATGGTCGGCGCGGCCCGGGCCAAGCGGCGCAATCAGAACATGGTTTTCGACGCGGCCGGGGCGCTGCTGGATCAGGGCGTGACCGATTTCGAAATTCGCATGATCGGCAAGCCGGGTGGCGATCCGCTGCCGGACCGGCTGAAGGACCATGTGATCCAGCTGGGGCGGCTGGATTTCACCCGGATGTATGACGAGGTCGAGCGCGCCGATTTCGTGCTGACCGCTTTTCAGGGTGACAACCCGGACCACGATTTCTACCGTACCACCGGCACCACGGGGGCCTTCCAGCTGTGCTATGGCTTTGCCAAGCCCTGCGTGGTGCAGGAGAGGTTCTGCCATCTCACCGCGCTGAACGCCGACAACAGCCTGACCTATGGCACGGATGCGGAGATGGCCGCCTGCCTGCGCGCGGGCGTCGAGATGGGCACCGAAGATTATGCCGCCAAGCGCGACGCCATGCAGCGGGATGCGGCGGCGCTGCGCGCGGCCTCTCTGACCGCATTGAAAGGGCTGATCGATGGCTGAGATCCCCGTCATCTTCTGTTTCGACGACCGCATCCTGACCGGGGCGGGGGTGTCGATCCTGTCGCTGGTCGAGACGGCGGCGCAGGACTCGACCTATGACATCCGCGTACTGCATCCCGGCCTGGATCCTAAGGCCGAGGCGGCACTGGCATCCCTGGTCGCGGGCACGCGCCACCGGATCACCTTTCAGCATGTTCCGGCCTCGCGCTTTGACGGGGTGCCGCGCAACAAGGGGTCCTGGACGGAAATCGTCTATTACCGGCTGCTGGCCTCGGAATTGCTGCCCGACTGCGACAAGGCGATCTATTCCGACGTGGACGTGCTGTTCCTGAAGGACATGGGCGAGGTCTTCGCGACGGATCTAAGCCAGCATGAACTGGCCGCGGTCGAGGCCGAGGGCAATAGTCCCGACAACATCATGCACCGGCATTTCCCGGAAAACCCCAAGGACCGGATCTGGTTTTCCGGGTTCCTGGTGATGAACCTTGACCTGATGCGCCGCAACAATGCGGTGGCGCGTTATTTCGAGGTGATCGAGACCTGCCGCGACCGGCTGAAGTTCTTCGATCTGGATGTGCTGAACATCGCGACGCCGTCCATCGCCTCGGTGCCGTTCGACTATGTCGTGCTGGAGGACATCTACGAGATGCCCGAGGTGACGGAGTCCAAGGACTACGCCTATCTCCGCTCGGTCTACACGGCAAAGGCGCTGGACGCCGCGCGGCAGGATCCGGCGATCCTGCATTACGCGGGGCGGCGGGGGAAGCCCTGGCACCGGCGGAAGATCCCGGGGTATTATGCGGATGTGATGGCGCGTCTGCCTGCCCGGTTGCGGCGTCCGACCCTGCGGGATCTGCGCAAGCGCTGGCTGTCGCGGAAGGGACGCCGGCAATTTCCGTCACGGTTTGCCGACGTCTGAAGGGCGGCGTTACTTTCCGCGGTAGCGGAAGACGCCGGTCGAGCGCGCGGCGACGTTGCCCAGCTCGTCTCGGATCACCGCCTCGGAGAAGTAGGTCTTGCGACCGCCGCCGGTGCGGCGGCCTTCGGCGATGATCATCTTGCCTTTCAGCGGCCCGACGTAGTTCACGTTCAGGTTCAGCGTCATGGCCAGCTGGCGGTTTTCCGGGTCGCCGGTATAGCAGCCCGCAAAGCCCATTACCGTATCGGCCAGGACCGCATGCACCCCGCCGTGCGGAATGCCGTAGCGGTTCATCAGGAAGTCTTCCAACGGCATCTCGAAACGGGCGTGGCCGTCGCTCCACTGGGTCAGGTAGAAGCCCAGGTGCTTCTGCAGGGCATAGGGTTCTTCCACCAGCAGGGGATCGATCGTCGTCTCGTCTTGCATTTCGTCTTTCATCTTCCTCAGACCGTCTTGGCTGCGTTCAGGCCGGCTTCGGCGAATTTCGGCACCGCCGCGCCCATCTGCTTGGCGCGCTCCGGGTTCGAGGCATTGCCGTCCAGCGCCCGTTTGTAGACGCCCTGGATGATGCCTGCCATGCGGAAGAAGGTGAAGGCCAGGTAGAAGCCAAAGCGGTCGATGCCGGGGATTCCGGCACGGCGGCAGTAGCTTTCGAGGAATTCTTCATCGGTCATCAGCCCTTCGGCCTTTCGGTCGATCCCGGCCAGCCCACGGCTGTTGGCATCGCCCGGCATGGACCACTGCATGATCACGGCGGCCACGTCGGCATAGGGGTGCCCGGTGGTCGACAGTTCCCAGTCCAGCACGGCGGCAACGCGGGGGGCGTCCTTTTCGAACAGCATGTTGTCGATGCGGTAATCGCCGTGGGCCAGGGTGCGCAGCCCGTCGTCTTCGGGGATGCTGTTCGCCAGCCAGTCGATCAGCTCATCCATGGCGGGGATCTTGTCGGTCTCGGACGCGCGGTATTGCTTGGTCCAGCGGCCGATCTGGCGTTCATAGTAATTGCCCGTGGGGCCGTAGTCCGACAGGCCCGTCGCCTCCAGGTCGACGCCGTGGATGGCGGCCAGCACGCGCGACATCTCGTCATGGATGGCGTATCTGTCCTCTTTCGCCAGCTCCGGCAGCGCGGGCAGGTTGAAGTGACGGCCCTGAACCTCGTCCATGATGTAGAACATGGATCCGATGACATCGTCATCTTCGCACAGAAGATGCACCTTGGTCACCGGGACGTCGGTTTCATACAGCGCCTTCTGCACGCGGAATTCCCGGTCGACCGCATGGGCGGACTTCAGAAGCACGCCCGGCGGCTTGCGGCGCAGGACATAGTTCTGGCGCGGCGTGATCAGCCGGAAGGTGGGGTTGGACTGGCCAACATTGAACTTCTCGGCGCGAAGGGGGCCTTCGAAGCCGGGAAGGTTGGCGGCGAGGTATGCCTCGACCGCTTGGGTGTCCAGTTTGGTCGGATCCTGCTTGCTCATCGTTACCCTCCCTCAAGCGTAGGTCAGCAGACGGTCGGCATTGGCCGCCGTGATATGCGGGGTTTCGTTGAACCCGTGGAAATAGGTGGCACGCGGCGTCCAGATGAACCGCGTGACGGCAGTGTTCTTCATCTGAAGCTGCATCTTGGTCTGGTGCACGCCGGGCGTTTCCAGCAGCGCCGAGACGGCCTGCGAAATCGCCCCGCCCGAGGACACGGCAAAGACCGTATCGACCCCGTCGCGCATCAGCGCGCGGCATGCGGTGTCGACGCGGTCTGCGAAGGCCCCCCAGGTTTCGGGCGGGTTCGGGATCTCGTCCCGCTGCCATTCGGCGACCGTGGTGCGCAGCGTGCGAAAGTGGCTTTTGTGATCGGTCATCATGCCTTCGGGTTCACCGCCGGCGGCGTATTTCGCCTGCAGCAGGGCGCCGAAGTCGTATTCGTCCAGGCCGGGATGCTCCTCGGGCTGGCGGTCGATTTTCATACCGTCGAGAATGCCCGCCAGCGTTTCCTTCTGCCGCCGCAGGGTGCCGTGGGCGACAAGATCGGGGGTGATGCCCTCTTGGGCGAACCATGCGCCAAGTGCGCGGGCCTGTTCATGTCCGATCGGAGAGAGAACGTCGTAGTCGTCGGCCCCGAAAGAGGCCTGACCGTGGCGGATAAGATAGAGTGTGGGCATTCTGAACCGTATGGTGGGCCCCCGCGCGGTGGGGTTTGATGCGCGGGGGCCGGGTCGTGGAAGGGTGGGGTGGCTTACAGCACTTCAAAGAGGCCGGCGGCCCCCATGCCACCGCCCACACACATGGTGCAGACGACGTATTTCGCGCCGCGGCGTTTGCCTTCGATCAGGGCGTGGCCGACCATGCGGGCCCCGGACATGCCATAGGGGTGACCGATCGAGATCGCGCCGCCGTTGACGTTCAGGATCTCGTCCGGGATGCCCAGCACGCGCTGCGACTGAAGGACCTGGGAAGCGAAGGCTTCGTTCAGTTCCCACAGGCCGATGTCATCCATCTTCAGTCCATGGGCTTCCAGCAGCTTCGGCACGGCGTAGATCGGGCCGATGCCCATCTCTTCCGGGCCAAGACCTGCGGCCATCACGCCGACGTAGCGGCCAAGCGGCTGCAGGCCGCGCTGTTCGGCAACCTTGGCTTCCATGATGACCGAGGCAGAGGCACCGTCGGACAGCTGGGATGCGTTGCCGGCGGTGATGTACTTGCCTTCCTTGATCTGCTGGCCATCCTTGAAGACCGGGGACAGGCCTTGCAGGTTTTCCAGCGTGGTCGAGGGGCGGTTGCCTTCGTCCTTCTCAAGGGTGACTTCCTTGAAGGAAATTTCCTTGGTCTCCTTGTCCATGACGCCCATGGTCGAGGTCAGCGGCACGATTTCGTCGTCGAACTTGCCGGCCTGCTGGGCGGCGGCGGTGCGCTGTTGCGACCGCAGGGCGTATTCGTCCTGGTCTTCGCGCGACACGTTGTACCGCTCGGCCACGATTTCCGCGGTTTCCAGCATGGACATGTAAAGCTCGGGCTTGTGTTCCTTGATCCAGGGATCGCCCGCGCGGTCGGTGCGCATGTTCTGGTTCTGAACCAGCGAGATGGATTCCACGCCGCCGCCGATGCAGATGTCCATGCCGTCATGGATGACCTGCTTGGCGGCGGTGGCGATGGCCATCATGCCGGACGCACACTGGCGGTCCATCGACATGCCGGCGATGGTCACGGGCAGACCCGCGCGGATCACGGCCTGGCGGCCGATGTTGCCCCCGGTCGAACCCTGCTGAAGCGCGGCACCAACAAGGCAGTCCGAGATCTCGGAGCCGTCGAGGCCGGCGCGATCCACGGCGTGCTTCACGGCGTGGCCGATCAGTTCCTGGGCTTGTGTGTTGTTGAATGCACCGCGAAAGGCCTTGCCGATCGGGGTACGGGCGGTTGAGACGATGACTGCGTCACGCATTGGATTTCCTCCCTAGGGGTCTCAGGTTTTGGGCAGTTCGATGCCGCGCTTCTCGGCGGCCATCGAGGCGTACTTGCGGGTCTGGGCGAAGGCGCCGGGCATGATCTGCTGGTTGTCCTCGGACCGGATGTCGTCCATGCGGGCGGCAATCGTGTCGGGGTCCAGTTCATCATCGCCAAAGGCCACGCCTTCGGTTTCATAGATGCGGCATTCGGCGAAACAGCCGCCGCCTGCGCCCATGATCATCCGGTTCGGCGCATCCTCGGCCACCAGCGTCAGCATGCCGGGGGTGATCGTTTCGGGCTTGAGCAGGTCCAGGACCTGTTCCGGCAGCAGGCCTTCGGTCATCCGGGTGGCCGCCGTGGGGGCCAGGATGTTGGCCTTGATGTTGTACTTCTGCCCTTCCTGGACCAGCACGTTCATCAGGCCGACCATGGCGGCCTTGGCGGCACCATAGTTCGACTGGCCGAAGTTGCCGTAAAGACCCGAGGCCGAAGTCGTATAGACGATGCGGCCATATTCGTTCTCGCGGAAGTGGTCCCACAGCGCCTTGGTCGGCACGACGGACCCCATCAGGTGCACGTCGACGACCTTGGCGAAATCCTCCAGCTCCATCTTGGCGAAGGTCTTGTCGCGCAGGATGCCGGCGTTGCAGACAAGGATGTCGACCTTGCCCCACTTGGCGATGGCCTGGTCGACCATGTCCTTGACCTGGGCCGCATCGGTGACGTTGGCACCATGGGCCATGGCTTCGCCGCCCATGGCCTCGATCTCTTTCACGACGGCCTCGGCCTGTGCGCTGGACGATCCGGTGCCGTCGGTGGCGACGCCCAGGTCGTTGACCACGACCTTCGCGCCCAGTTTCGCCAGGCCCAGGGCGTGGGACCGGCCCAGGCCGACGCCCGCGCCGGTTACGATGGCCACACGGCCGTCAAAACGAATGCTCATTTATTCTCCTCCTCAGAATTCGGGGCAAAATATCTGCGGCCCAGCCACTCGGCCACGAGCGCGGGCTTGTCCTTGCCTTCGATCTCGACCGTGACGGTCGTGGTGGTCTGGATTTCGCCGGGGCGGATTTCGTCGACCGCGTCCAGCACGAAGCGGCCGCGGATCTTCGACCCCACGGGCACCGGCGAGACGAAGCGCATCTTGTTCATGCCGTAGTTGACGCCCATCACGACGCCTTCGACCGAGGGCATCTGGTAGACCATGGCCGACAGCATCGAGAGGGTCAGGAACCCATGCGCGATGGTCGTGCCAAAGGGGGTCTTGGCCGCCGCTTCGGGATCGACGTGGATGAACTGCCAGTCCTCGGTGCAATCGGCGAAGGTGTTGATCCTTTCTTGCGTGATCTCGAACCAGTCCGAGACACCGATTTCGGTGCCCACCATGGCCTCGTATTCTTCGCGGGTGACGGTCTTGGTCATCCTCAATCCTCTTGTGCTGATGCTGATTTTGCGGCGACGGCGGCGTTCAGGCCGCCCGCCACGGGAATGGTGTGCCCCGAGACATAGGCCCCGGCGCGCGAACACAGGTACAGGACCACACCTGCGATATCCTCGGGCGTGCCCACGCGGCCCAGGGGGATGTTCTTGCCCGCCTCGTCGCGCTGTTCCTCGGTTCCGATGGCAAAGGCCATCATCTTGGACAGGAAGGGGCCGGGGGCCATGGCGTTGACGGTGATGTGCTGCGGGGCCAGTTCCGACGACAGAAGCGTCGTCATGTGGTGCACCGCGCCCTTGGACACGCCATAGGAATAGGCGGTGCCGCCGCGCGGCTGGATGCCCACGATCGACCCGGTATTCAGAACCCGTGCCGGATCCTCGGGGGTGGCGGCGCGGCGCAGCAGGGGCAGCAGTTTCTGGGTCAGAAAGAACATGCCCGTGACGTTCACATCCAGAACGCGGGACCAGGCTTCATAGGGGAACTCCTCGATCGAGGGGGCCCCCCAGGTCTTGCCCGCGTTGTTCAGCAGGATGGGCAGGGCGTCGGTGCGTTTTTCCACTCCGGACACCAGGTCCAGCACGCCCTGTTCGCTGCCGACGTCGCCGGCAAAGCCCTCGGCCCGGCCCCGAAGGCCCATGGCGTTCAGCTGATCCGCCGCCGCTTCGCAGGCATGCGCCTTGCGCGAGGCGATCATGACATCGCACCCGGCCCCCATCAGCGCCTCGGCGGCCATCAGGCCGATGCCTGACGCGCCGCCGGTGATCAGCGCCGTCTTGCCCGTCAGGTCAAAGAGTTTCGAGGCCAGGAGATCCGACATCAAAAGCCCCGGGCGGCGGCGACGCGGGCGGCGTGGAAGCCATAGTCGCCCAGCCATTCCGCCCCGACGCGGGCGCGCTTCATGAAGAAGCCCATGTCGAATTCGTCGGTCATGCCGATCCCGCCGTGCATCTGCACGCCTTCGCTGACCGCCAGTTTCGCGGTCTTGGTGGCGCGGGCCTTGGCGATGGACACGGCGATGTCGGCGTTATCGGGGTCTTCGTCCAGCACGCGGCCCGCGTTGGCGATGGCGCTTGCCGTGATCTCGATTTCCGCAAACAGGTGCGCGGCGCGGTGCTGCAGGGCCTGGAAGGACCCGATGGTGCGGCCGAACTGTTTGCGTTCCTTCAGGTAGGCGGTGGTCATGCCGAAGGCCCCCGCCGACACGCCCAGAAGTTCGGCCGAAAGCGCGGCGCGACCGGCGTTCAGCGCGGTGGCGACGGCGGCCAGGCCATTGTCGACCTCGCCCACCACGTCGTCCCCGGTGGCTTCGACGGCGTCAAAGTCCAGCTGCGCGTGGTCACGTTCGTCGACGGTGCGCTTGGCGCTGCGGGTCAGACCGGCGCGGGCGGCGTCGATATCGAACAGGGTCAGGCCCTGGGCCTCACCTTCGGTGCCGGCGGTGCGGGCCAAGACCAGCACGCGGTTGGCGGCAGACCCGTCGGCCACAAAGACCTTGCGGCCCGTCAGGCGGAAGGCATTGCCGGATTTCTCGGCCTGCATGCCGGTGCGGGCGGGGTTGTGTTTCGACCCTTCGTCCAGCGCCAGCGCATAGATCGCGTCGCCGCTGGCGATGCCGGCCAGCCGGTCGTTTGCCGCGCCCTTCAGCGCGGTTGCGGCCATGACGGCGGTCGAGATGAAGGGCGATGCGGCCAGCACCTCGCCCATTTCCTCGGCCAGGATCCCGGCGGCACGGTGGCCCATGTCGGACCCGCCCGCCTCTTCGGGCAGCAGGACACCGGTCCAGCCCATCTGCGCCATTTCCTTCCACAGCGCCGGATCATGGGTCCGGCCTGCGTCGCGGTTGGCCCGGAAGGCGGTGACAGGAGAGGATTCCGACAGGAACCCGCGGGCTGCATCGCGCAGCATGACTTCGTCCTCGGTCGGGACAAGAGAAGCAACCATAGTCTTATTCCTTTACGAGGCTTATGCGGACGGCAGTTCGAGGACGCGCTTGGACAGGATGTCGAGCATCACTTCGCTCGTCCCGCCCTCGATCGAGTTCGCCTTGGTGCGCAGCCATTCGGGCGCAAGCGTCCCGTGTTCGCCGTCCCATTCGACGCCTTCCGACCCGGTGATGGACATCAGGATCTCGTACCGGCGCTTGTTCAGCTCGGTTCCGGAATACTTCAGCATGGCCGAGGCGTGGCCGACGCCACCCTGTTTCGCCATGTCCTTGTAGCGTTCCATCGTCATGCCCATGGCAAGCGTGTCGATTTCAAGCTCCATGGTTTCGGCCCGGATGACCGGATCTTCCATCAGCGTATCGTCCAGCGTGTCGATGAAGGCGCCCAGGCTGCGACCGCCCAGGATGCCGCCTGCGGCACCGGACCCGCCGCCGCCGATCATTTCGCGTTCGTGGGTCAGCAGGTGCTTGGCCACGTCCCAGCCGCGGTTCAGCTCGCCCACGATGCGGGAATTGCCCTCATCGTCGGTCTTGGGAACGGTGACATCGTCAAAGAAGGTTTCGCAGAAGGGCGAAGAGCCCGAGATCAGCTTGATCGGCTTGGTCGATACGCCGTCGGCCTCCATGTCGATGAGCATGAAGGAAATGCCCTTGTGCTTGGGCGCGTCGCGGTCGGTGCGGATCAGGGCAAAGATCCAGTCGGCCTTGTCGGCATAAGAGGTCCAGATCTTCTGGCCGTTGACGATCCAATGATCGCCCTTGTCATCGGCCTTGGTCTGCACGTTCGCCAGATCCGATCCCGCACCGGGTTCGGAATAGCCCTGGCACCAGCGAATCCGTCCGTTGGTGATGTCGGGCAAGTATTTCAGCTTCTGTTCATGGGTGCCAAAGGCCAGCAAAGCGGGCCCGAGCATCCACAATCCGAAACTTTCGAGAGGTGACGGTGCGTCACTTTTTGCCATTTCTTCCCGGAAGACCTTTTCCTGGGCCCGGGAAAGCCCCGCTCCGCCGTATTCGACGGGCCATCTGGGGGCCGTCAGACCGACTTTTGCGGCCTCTTCCATCCAGATTCGCTGCTCGTCGCAAGAAAAGTTGAAACGCTTGCCGCCCCAACATATCGTACGGTCACTGGCCGGCATATCTTTCAGTTTTTGCGGGCATTTTTCGGCGATAAAGCCTGCGACCTCGACCCTGAATTGGTCCAGGTCGTCCGAAAAAAACGACATATCCGCTCCTCCCAAACGCGTCATGTTTTGCAGTGCAGAATAGAATTTCACACTTTGCTTGACAAGCGGGGTCGGAAACCTTTTGATCGTTCTCAGAAACGTACCGGAAGCATACCGGACTTTCTTAACGGGAGGAAATCAATGTCCATTAAAACTGCCGCTTTTGCGGCTGCTGTTTCTGTTGTCGCGGTGACCGCCGCGCAGGCTGACATCAAAATGGCCTTTATCGATCCGCTGTCGGGCCCCTTCGGTCCCTCGGGCGAGGCGGCCTATACCAGCTTCATCCTGGAAGCCGAGAAGATCAACGCGGCTGGCGGTGTGAACGGCGAGATGATCGAAGTCACCGGCTACGACAACAAGATCAACCCGAAGGAATCGCTGGTGCAGTTCCAGAAGGCGATCGACGACGGCGCGCGCTACATCTTCCAGGGCAACGGCTCTTCGGTGGCAGCGGCCCTGATCGAAGCCGTGAACAAGCACAACAAGCGTAACCCGGGCGATGAAGTTGTCTTCTTCAACTACGCTGCGGTGACGCCGGCCTTCACCAACGAGGCCTGCTCGTTCTACCACTTCCGTTTCGACGCCCACGTCGACATGAAGATGGCGGCCATCACCGACTACATCAAAGGCCAGGAAGGCATCAAAAAGGTCTACCTGATCGGCCAGGACTACGTCTTTGGTCAGGCCGTTGCGGCCGCAGCCGAGTCGATGATCAAGGAAAAGCGTCCCGACATCGAAATCGTTGGCAACGAACTGCACCCGCTGGGCAAGGTGAAGGACTTCACCCCCTACATTCAGAAGATCATTTCTTCGGGCGCAGATGCCGTGATCACCGGCAACTGGGGTGCGGACATGCAGCTGCTGATGAAGGCGGCCGCGGAATCCGGCTCTGACATTCCGTACCTGACCTTCTACGGCGGGTCCAAAGGTGCGGTTGCCGCGCTGGCCGACGGGGCCATCGATCGCCTGTACCAGGTGACCGAAGCGATCACCAACCTCGAGACCTCGGACGAGCAGAACGCCCTGGTTGAAGAGTACAAGGAGCGCTTCCCGGACTACGACTACTACTACCACCGTGCGTTCAACGCGATGCGCATGTTCAAGGCTGCCGCCGAGAAGGCCGGTTCGGTTGACCCGATCCCGGTTGCCAAGGCGCTGGAAGGTCTGACGATCGACGAAGCCTATGGTGGCCAGGTCACCATGCGCGCCGAAGACCACCAGGCACAGCAGAACCTGTACATCTCGACCGTTGCCAAGGTCGGTGACGGCGTCACCTACGGCGTGGACAACGTGGACTACGGCTGGAAGCTGGTTGAAGGCGGTTCGATCGACGCAGCAAGCGCCGAGCAGCCCACCACCTGCGAGATGGAACGCCCGGAATAATCCCCAGGCGTTGAAATCTTGATGCATCGGGGCGCCGTGCGGTCGCGCGCGGCGCCCTTTTTACACCTAACGAGGTCATCATGGAAACGATCGTATTCGCGCTGCTGAATGGCGTGATCTACGGGCTTCTGCTATTCATGCTGTCGTCCGGCCTGACCCTCATCTTCTCGATGATGGGCGTGCTGAACTTTGCGCATGCCAGCTTCTACATGCTGGGCGCTTATTTCGCTTATACTATCATGGGGGCCACCAGTTTCTGGCTAGCCCTGTTCATCGCACCGATCCTTGTCGGTCTGGTCGGCGCGGTGGTTGAACGCTACGGGCTCCGCAAGGTCCATGCCAATGGACACGTCGCCGAGCTGCTGTTCACCTTTGGCCTCGCCTATCTGATCGAAGAGATCGTCAAGATCGTCTACGGTAAGACCGCCGTGGATTACAAAATTCCCTCGCTGCTGGATTTCCCGGCCTTCACGATCTACGGCGCGTCCTTCC
This sequence comes from Pseudooceanicola nitratireducens, assembly GCF_900109195.1. Classification (GTDB taxonomy): domain Bacteria; phylum Pseudomonadota; class Alphaproteobacteria; order Rhodobacterales; family Rhodobacteraceae; genus Pseudooceanicola; species Pseudooceanicola nitratireducens. The sequence continues at coordinate 434,311 of NZ_FNZG01000002.1, forward strand.
CGGCCTACCGGATGTTCATGCTGTTCATCGCCATCGGGATGCTGGTCGGTCTGTGGTTCCTGCTGAAGAAGACCCGCGCGGGTCTGATCATCCAGGCCGCGCTGACCCATCCGCACATGGTGGGTCACCTGGGCCACAACGTGCCGCTGATCTTCATGACCGTCTTCGGCATCGGCTGTGCGCTGGCCGGTCTGGCGGGCGTGATCGCCGGCAACATCTTCGTGACGGACCCGGCCATGGCCGTTCTCATGGGGCCGATCGTCTTCGTGGTGGTCGTCGTCGGCGGCATCGGATCGCTGGAGGGGGCCTTCCTGGCGTCTATCCTGATCGGGCTGCTGCAGAACTTCGCCGTGGGTATCAGTGCGTCCTTCGCGGACATCTTCTGGTTCACCGGCCTCAGCCCGACGTCTGAGATCGGCGATATCACCGTGTCCTCGCTGGCACCGGTGCTGCCGTTCCTGCTGCTGGTTCTGATGCTGATCTTCCGGCCCCGCGGCCTGATGGGGGAGCAAGAGCTATGAGCGACGTTTCGCAAACTCACGCAAGCCTGGCCCCGTCCAGTGCTCAGAAGTTCCGTCAGCGGTTCCTGCCGTTCCTGGTCTTCGGTGCGATCCTGCTGCTGATCCCGATGACGGATCCGTCGCGGACCATGTATGCGCTGATGCACCAGATGGCGATCTACATCGTCTTCGCGCTGGCCTATAACATGCTGCTGGGCAAGGGGGGCATGCTGTCCTTCGGTCACGCGGTCTACTTCGGCTTCGGCGGCTATCTGTGCATGCACGCAATGAACTGGATCGACGACGGTGGCGTCTGGGGGGCTTTCCCGACCTTCTTCCTGCCGGTTCTGGGCTTTGTCGGTGGCGCGGTTTCGGCCGTGGTGATCGGGTCCTTCTCGACCAAGCGGTCGGGCACGACCTTCGCCATGATCTCGCTTGGCGTGGCCGAGCTGATCTTTGCCGGTGCCTTCATGTTCGACAGCCTCTTTGGCGGGGAACAGGGCATTTCCGGTGACCGGATGAACGGCCCCGAGGTCTTCGGCCTGTCGATGGGTCCGCAGTCGGACATCTATTGGTTCATGGCCTTCTGGACGATCCTGTCGGTCATCGCGATGTACGCTTTCACCCGCACGCCGCTTGGCCGTCTGTCCGAAGCGGTGCGCGACAACCCGCAGCGGGTCGAGTTCATCGGTTACAACCCGCAGCGCGTGCGCTGGCTGGTGTTCTCGATCTCGGGCGGTTTTGCCGGGCTGGCGGGCGGCATGTCCGCGGTCAACTACGAGATCTTCACACCGGAAGCGCTGTCGCTGATCCCGTCGGGCTTTGTCCTGATCATGGCCTACGTGGGTGGCATCACCTATTTCGCCGGCCCGATCATGGGCGCGGTCCTGCTGACCTACATGTCCTCGATGATGTCGGACTTCACCGAAGCCTGGCTGCTGTATCTGGGCCTGATGTTCGTGCTGATCGTGATGTATGCCCCGCGTGGCATCGCCGGGATCGTGTTCGGCTTCTGGGACGGTATCCGGGGGGCAAACTCGGCCGAGCTGCTGCGCAAGTGGTCGGTTCAGCTTCTGGGCTGCCTGCTGATGCTGATCGGTCTGATCATCCTGGTCGAAGTCTCGGTGCGCTGGTCCAATGGCTGGGGTGAGGCGTTCGAACCCTTCGGGCTGCACTTTACCCATGCCGATATCGTGACCTGGATTGCCATCTTCGTGCCGATCGTGGCGGGGGGCTATGTCCTCCGCCTGGCGACCCGCGAGAAAGAGGAGATGCCGGCATGACGACGCCTGCCCTTTCGCTCAAGAACCTGTGCAAAAGCTTCGGACCCGCGAAGATCATCAACGACGTGACCCTGGATGTTGCCAAGGGTGAACGTCACGCGATCATCGGCCCGAACGGTGCAGGCAAGTCGACGCTGTTCAACCTGATCTCGGGGCTCTACACCCCGACATCCGGCACGGTGTCGCTGAATGGCACGCTGATCTCGGGGGTTGCCCCGTACGAGATCAACCGGATGGGCCTGTCGCGGTCCTTCCAGGTGTCGAACATCTTCTCCAACATGACCGTGCGGGAAAACGTGCGCTGTGGCGTGCTGCATTCGCTTGGTCAGGGCTATTCCTTCTGGAAAAGCGTCACCTCGTCCAAAGAGGTGCAGGAGAAGACCTGGGAAGTGCTGGAACATTGTTCGCTTCTGGACAAGGCCAACACCCCCGCGGCGCTTCTGCCTTATGCCGACCAGCGTGCGCTGGAGATCGCGATCACCATCGCGGGCGGCGCCGAGGTCATCCTGCTGGACGAACCGACCGCCGGGATGAGCCATTCGGAAACCGACCGCGCGGTAGAGCTGATCCGCAAGTCGACCGAAGGCAAGACGCTGCTGATCGTGGAACACGACATGGGCGTGATCTTCGACCTGGCCGACCGGATTTCGGTGCTGGTCTACGGCGAAATCATCGCCTCGGCCCCGCCGTCGGAAATCCGCGGCGATCCGAAGGTCCGTGAAGCTTACCTTGGCGACGAAGCCCTGCCGGAGGAAACCGCATGACCCAGCCAATGCTCGAAGTCAAAGACCTCAACGCGTTCTACGGGAAATCCCACGTGCTGCGCGGCGTGAACATGGAGATCATGCCGGGCGAGGTGATCGCGCTTCTGGGGCGGAACGGCGTTGGCCGGTCCACCACCGCGAAGGCGATCATGGGAGAGGTCGCGCCCAAGGGCGAGATCATCTTCAAGGGCAAGCCGATCGCGGGGCTGGAAAGCCACAAGATCAGCCGCCTGGGCCTGGGATACGTGCCGGAAAGCCGGGACATCTTTCCCACGATGACCGTGCGCCAGAACCTGGTGCTGGGCATCAAGGACATGAAGAACCCCGGCAAGTACACGGTCGATGACATGCTCGACATGTTCCCCAACCTGCGCAACCGGGCAGACAATGCCGCGGGCGTGCTGTCGGGCGGGGAAAAGCAGATGCTGACAATGTGCCGGACGCTGATGGGCGATCCCGAACTGATCATCATCGACGAGCCGACCGAAGGCCTTGCCCCGAAGATCGTGCAGCAGATCGGTGACACCATCGCCGAGATCGCCAAGACCGGCGTGTCGATCCTTTTGGTCGAACAGAAGCTGTCGATCGCCCTGCGCATCGCCAACCGGGTCTATGTGATGGGCCATGGGGAAATCGTCTATGGCGGCACCCCGGCCGACTTCGCGACCCGCGACGATGTTCGCAAGGAATGGCTCGAGGTGTGATGCCCGGCGTCAGGACCCTTCGGGGGGCGGCACAGATCAGACAGTGAAGAAAGGGGCCCGCGCGGGCCCCTTTTTGCGTGGGCGCTATCGGCCCCGCTGTGCCAGGCGCAGCCCGGCCAGCCCCGAGGTCAGGATGACTGCGAGGCCCAGAAGCGCCAGGCCGTCGGGCCATTCGCCAAAGATGAACAGCCCCATCAGCATCGCCCAGAGGATCTGGCTGTAGACCAGCGGGGCGACGATATTCGCCGGCAGATGGCGGCTGGCGATCAGCAGCAGGTAGTTTCCGACCGCCGATCCCAGGGCCGACAGAAGGAAGGCGATAGTGAAACCGCCCGACCAGGTCTCGGGCCAGTTCAGAAGCGCCAGGGGCGTCAGCACCAGCGCGCCCAGGACCAGCTGCGACAGCAGAAGAAGGCGGGGGCGGTAGTCACCGGCGATCATGCGGGTGGCCACCAGATAGCTGCCGTAGAACAGGCCCGCCAGAAGGGCAAAACCCATGCCGGGCGACATGCCGAAGCCGGGTTTCACCACCAGAAGTACGCCCGCGAAGCCGATCAGAAGCAGCAGGGCACGCAGGGCGGTGATCCGTTCCCGCAGCAGCAGGGCCGAGCCAAAGTAGGCCACGACCGGACCGACAAAGAAGGCCCCGAAGACATTGGCGATCGGTTCGGTGCGCAGCGCGGTCAGAATGGCGCTGATACCGCAGACGATCAGCGCGGCCCGGACCAGCACGCGGCGGTCGGCAAAGACCGGCAGCTCTGCCCGCCGCAATCCGGCAAAGGGAAACAGCGCAAGCGCGGCAATGGCAAAGCGGCCCCAGGCGGTGAAATAGGGGCTGATGCCGCCGCTGGTCAGGATCTTGCCCGCGGTGTCACCCAGGACGATGCAGGCCATCGCGGCCAGCACCATCAGCGCAAAGGGAAGGGTCTGGCCGGGCATGCAACCTCCTGTCGTGCAGGGCGATTATGTCATGCGCCCCCGCGGGGGTCCATGCCCGCGGGGGTCGCCTCCGACGCTCAGGTCGGAGTGACGGCACTGCGCAAACGGGAGTGGCGCAGCGCCAAGGCCAGAAGGATGCCAAGCAGGGCGACGCCCATGCCGGCGGTGCTGACGAAGGGAAGGCCCATGGCCCCCAGCATCATCCCGCCCAGCATCACGCCAACGCCCTGGCCCAGGTAGACCATGGATCCGTTCAGCGCGAAGGCCAGTGTCGCGGCGGGGCCGGCGGCATCGGCCATGCGGGACTGCACGATCGGAGCCGTCCCGAACAGCGAGGTCGAGCCAACCAGCATGCCGATCACCACGGCGGTCAGCCCGGCACTGCCGCTCCACCCCTGGATAAGAGCGATGGCGAAGATCCCCTGGGACAGCAGGATCGTGGCAAAGAGAATGACCAGCGGCCCCTGCGCCTGGCGTTCGACCAGCCGCGCGCCAAGGGTCAGGCCCAGGAAGCTGCCGACACCGGACAGCATCTGGATCACGCCGACGCCATGGCCGGTCAGACCGGTCAGCGAGGTGACCACCGGCCCGATATAGCCGATCGAGGCAAAGATCGCGGCAAAGGCGCATAGCGTCACCAGAAGGTAGCCCGTCGTCGGCCAGCGCATCACGGCGGCAAAGGCCCCCTTGGGCGGGGCGGGCGGCGTGGCGACCCGGGGCACGAAGGCCAGCACCATGACAAAGCTCAGCGCCGAAAGACCCGCCGCCAGCCAGAAGCTGGCCTGCCATCCAAAGGCCGCCCCCACGGTCGAGCCAAGCGGGACGCCCGTCAGGAAGGCCAGCGACACCCCGGCATAGACCAGCGCCAGGGCGCGGGCGCGCCGTTCCGGGCCGACCAGCATGATCGCGATGGTCGAGGCCATGGGCAGCGCCAGCGACCCGGCCGCCCCGGTCAGGAACCGCAGCACGGCCAGCGCGGGAAAGGCGGTCATCATCGCGGTGGCGGCGTTCAGCAGGGCCAGCGCGCCCAGGGTCGTGGCCAGGATCGCCTTGCGGTCCAGCCGCTGCGTCGCCACCGCCAGAACCGGGCCGAACAGGGCGCAGGCGACGGTGAAGATGGATTGCAGCTGACCGGCCACGCCGACGCTGACGCCCAGATCCTCGGCCATCGGGCCAAGCACCCCGGCGAAGACGAAGACGCAGGTGGTCATGCACAGCGGGGCCAGCATCAGGGCAAAGAACTTCATGGCTTTCAGGTCCCTTTACGATCCGGCGTCCGGGGACATCGGCTGAATGAAGCACGAAGAGGTGCCAGAGGCGAGGATGCGGCCCTTCTGATCCTCGATCACCGCTTCGGCGGTGGCGATGCGACGTCCGCGCGATTGCACCCTTCCGATACAGCGGACCTGGCCGGTTTCGGCCGTGATCGCGCGGATGAACCGGACCGAGGTGTCGAGAGAGACATACATCTCTCCCTTCGCCATGGTGGTGTGCACCGCGCAGCCAAGCGCGCTGTCCAGAAGGGTCATGGCCCAGCCGCCGTGCACGATCCCCATGGGGTTCAGCACCGCCGCCGAGGGTTCGCCGCGAAACTCGGCCTCGCCTTCAGCGACGCGTTCGATCCACTGGGTCATGGTCTGGGCCATCGAGGGCGCGGGGAAGTCGCCCGAGAGAATCGCCTGCATCTGTTCCAGCCCGGTGCGGGCCGCAACCTGCGGAATGTCAGCGATTCCAACGTTGTATTCGGGGATTGGCGCGGCATCGAACATCGGGTACTCCTGAGATATATGCATATGCAGCTAAATCCATGCATATGCATAGGTCAAGTGTGTTGTGAACGGAGACGCAAGATGGAGAGAGTGCCGGCGGAAACACCCGCCCTTGCAGAATTGCTGACCGGGTCCTGCTATTGCCTGGCGACGCGGCGGGCCTCGCGGCGGCTGGTGCGGATCTATGATGCGGCGCTGGATCCGCATGGGCTGACCATTTCGCAGCTGTCGACGCTGGCCTGGATCCGGTTCCTGCGAAAACCGACGGTGCAGCGGATTGCGGATCTTCTGGAAATGGATCAATCCGCCCTGTCGCGCGGTCTTGCGCCGCTGGAACGGCAGGGGCTGGTCAGCTCGGCCCCGGATGACAAGGACAAGCGCAAGAAGGTGCTAAGCCTGACAGATGCCGGGCGCGACCGGCTGATCGCGGCGGCCGAAGACTGGAAGACCGCGCAGGAAGAGGTCGAGCGTCAGCAGGCCCGGATGGGCGCGGACCTGAAGCGGCTGATGGCGGGGATCAACGATCTGGCCGTTGCCGAAGAGGACGCGGAGTAGGCATAAGACGCCTGAGACAAACGAAAAAGGCGGGCCCCGAAGGACCCGCCTTTTGCTGTTCGGGGATGCCGCGATCAGGCGGCTTTCTTGCGGCGCGACACGGCAGCCATGGCACCCAGGCCGCCGATCAGCAGCAGGCCAGCCGCGGGCAGGGGGACGGCCGGGGTTTCCGGCAGGTCGCCGGTGAAGGTGCCGCGCACCTCGGTCCGCTGGTTGATCGTGCTGCCGACAACGAAGGTGTCGGTGCCGCCGCCGTTCAGGTTCAGCTCGGCCCAGGGGGCGAGGATGCCGAAGCCGAAGGTGCTGTTCACGGTGATCTGGGTCGCTTCGTAGAAGTTGAAGATCACGTTCGAATCGTCCTGGTTGAAGTTCGCTCCGATGGTGATGTTCGACCCGCCGATGTTCACGATGAAGGTGCCGGCAGTGTTGCTGAAGGATTTCAGCGTGCCGTTCTGCAGGAAGACACCGCTGCCCAGGTTCAGCACGGCAAAGCCGTCCAGGCCCGCGCCGCTGGTCAGCGACAGCTGGTTCTGATCCGAGAAATCATAGCTTGCGCCGGTGTCGGTCATCGCGGCCAGATCGCGCGACAGGTCCTCCATCGCGGTGCGGACGGCTGCGGCGGGGACCGACGCGCCGGTGGTGACGGTGTTGTTGCCGCCGTTGATGTTGCCGCTGATCGTGCCGGCCAGGACGGTGCTGTTGTTCAGCGTGGGCGTGCCCGAGATGTCACCGGCCACGACGACGGTGCCGCTGATGCCGGGGGCGACGGTGCCTTCGCCATTGCCGGGGGCCTGGACCGCGTGGCTGCCCGAGAAGTTGCCACCGACATAGATCGGGGCCGCCGTATGCGAGCTGAGGGTGTAATCGCCAAGGCTGATCGTGCCGAAGGTCGACAGGATGGTGCCGGCGTCGATCGAGGTCGCCTGGGCGGTGCCGGCGGTCGACAGGAAAAGGGTTGCGGCCAGAACCTGGCCAGTACGGAAGAACGACATTTTATCCTCGGGAGAGCAGGAAATAAGGGCGATATTGCTGCGCCAGATATGCCTGTTTCCGAGTCCATCCAAGACATTTGACGCGGGCAAAGTCCCGATCTGTGGAAAACGCAGCGTCATGGAAACAATCCGCCAGCCATGGGCGGGATTGTTGCGGTGTCTTTGGCTGTGGGGGAAGGCGGGATGGGCCTGCGGGCGCACGATTGCGCGCCCGCAGGCAGGGGATCAGGCGGTTTCCCGAAGCTCCGGGTGGGTGTAGTCAGCCAGAAGCTTGCGCAGGTTCAGTTTCGAGAACTTGCCGGTCGCGGTCAGCGGGATCGCATCGACCCAGACCACGTCATCGGGCAGCTGCCACTTGGCGAATTCGCTGGACAGGTGATCGCGCACCTCGTCAAGCGAGGGGGCTTCCGCCCCTTCGGCCAGGACGGCAACCAGGATCGGGCGTTCATCCCATCTGGGATGTTTGACGCCAATCGCGGCGGCCTGGGCAATGGCGGGATGCGCCATGGCCATGTTTTCCAGGTCGATGGACGAAATCCATTCGCCGCCCGATTTGATCAGGTCCTTGGCGCGGTCCTGGATGGTCATGAAGCCATCGGTGTCGATCGAGGCCACGTCGCCGGTGCCAAACCAGCCCTCGGCGTCCAGCGCCTTGGCGGTGGCTTCCTCGTTGCGGAAATAGCCCGAGACGATGGTGTTGCCGCGCACGAACAATTCGCCCACGGCCTTGCCGTCATGGGGCTGGCGGTTGCCGTCCTCGTCAACGATCTTCAGTTCCACACCAAAGCAGCGGCGGCCCTGTTTCGACTTGTAGTCGATGCGGGTGTCGAAGGGTTCGTCGTCCATCCACTTGGGCATGATGCCATGGGTGCCAACGGGGGACATTTCGGTCATGCCCCAGGCGTGGCCCACGCAGACGTCCATCTTTTCAAATGCTTCGATCATGGAGCGCGGCGCGGCGGATCCGCCGATGACGACGTCTCCGAAGCCCTCGGGCTTGCGGCCCTGCTTCTTGATCTCGCCCAGAAGGCCCTGCCAGATGGTCGGAACGCCCCAGGCCGAGAAGACCTTTTCCTGGTCCATCAGCTTGAAAAGGCTGGGGCCGTCCATCGCCGGCCCGGGCATCACCATGTTCATGCCGACCAGCAGCGAGGCATAGGGCAGGCCCCAGGCGTTGACGTGGAACAGCGGCACGACCGGCAGGACAGACCGGCCTTCGCCGAAAGTCGTGGACTGCATCACCGCCATCATCATCGCATGCAGCGTGGTCGAGCGGTGCGTGTACAGAGCACCCTTGGGATTGCCGGTGGTGCCCGAGGTGTAGCAAAGCCCGCAGGCGGTATCTTCCGCGAACTGGGGCCATTCGATCTCGGTCGGCTGGCCTTCCAGCAGCTCTTCGTAGCAGAGCGCGCCGAAGGAATTGTCGGGCATATGCGCCCGGTCGGTCATGATGACGTAAGCCAGGTCTTTCGGCAGGTGATCCTTCACCGCCTCGATGATCGGAACAAAGCTGGTGTCGAGGAACAGGACCTTATCCTCGGCATGGTTCACGATATAGATGAACTGTTCGGCCGACAGGCGCGGGTTGATCGTGTGGCAGACGGCCCCGATCCCCGAAATGGCGTAGTACAGCTCCATGTGGCGGTAGCCGTTCCAGGCCAGCGTCGCGACCCGGTCGCCCAGTTCCACGCCCAGTTTCGATTGCAGGGCATGGGCCAGCTGCACCGTGCGGTCGCGAAATTCGACATAGGTTTCGCGGTGAATGTCACCCTCGGTTCGGACCGAGACGATTTCGGCACGCGGATAAGCGCCCGCGCCGAATTCCAATATTTCCGACACCAGCAAAGGCTGGTGCATCATCATGCCTTTCATGGCAATTCCTCCCGTTTTATGGCACGAACTTAACGAGCAAGCCGCGTTGGTGGAAGGAAATTCCGCGAGAGAAACGTTGCGTCCTTCCGTCCTGCGGAATGCCATTTTTCGCATCGCGGAACGCCGCCGGGGCAGGGGCGAAAAATCTGTGAAACCAGCTTGAATTCAATGGTATAGCGCCGAGAGCTTGGTACAAGAAAAGCAAGGCTGCGCCATGTCGGCACAGCATCAGGGAGGTTGAGATGAAAGCAATTGTCTGTGAGGAATTCGGACCGCTGGAGGAGCTGCAGTTCAAGGAGGTCGCGGACCCCACGCCGGGCAAGGGCCAGGTGCTGATCCGCACCCAGGCGGCCGGGGTAAACTACCCCGACGGGCTGACCGTCCAGGGCCTGTACCAGGTGAAACCGGAGCGTCCCTTTACACCGGGCAGCGAAGTCGCGGGCGAGATCGTGGCCCTGGGCGAAGGCGTCAACCGGTTCAGCGTTGGTGACCGGGTCGTGACCTATTGCTCGGGCGGGTATGCCGAACTGGCCGTGGCGAGCGAGGCGACCTGCTTTGCCCTGCCCGAGGGCATGGACGCGGCGGATGCCTGCGCGATGATCATCGCCTGGGGGACCTCTCATCACGCGCTGAAGCAGCGGGCCAACATCCAGCCGGGCGAGACGCTGGTCGTTTTCGGTGCGGCGGGGGCAACGGGCACGGCGGCTATCCAGATCGGCAAGGTCATGGGCGCAACCGTCATCGCGGTCTGTTCCTCGGACGCGAAGAAGCAGATCGCGAAAGAGCAGGGGGCGGATCACGTCATCGGCTATGACAACCTCAAGGACGAGGTGAAGGCCCTGACCGGCGGCAAGGGCGCGGATGTGGTTTACGATTCCGTGGGCGGCGATGCCTTCAAGGCGGCATCGCGTTTCATGGCCCCGGACGGGCGGCTGCTGATCATCGGTTTCGCCAGCGGTGAGATCCCGCAGCTGCCGGTGAACCTGACGCTGGTGAAGGAATATTCGGTCGTGGGCGTTTTCTGGGGCAACTGGACCCGGCGCGATCCGGCCGCCTACCTGGCGAACATGAAGGAACTGTTCGGCTGGTACACCGACGGCAAGATCAAGCCGCTGATCGAGGGACGCTATCCGCTGGCGGATGCGGCGAAGGTGCTGGACCGGGTGATGAACCGCGGTGCGGTTGGCAAGATCGCCCTGGTGCCCTGATCTGAGATTTCGCGGGGGCGCTTGTCGCGCCCTCGCGTGCGCGCCTCGCCTGTCGGGGCGGCGCGAACCGGTCGGGCGTCAATAGCCGACGCGGTTCACCATATGCACCAGTTCCACAAGCTGCGGACCAAGGTCGTCTTCCAGCCGTTCCTTGGGCAGGGCAAAGCTGTAGCCGCCCAGGTTGAAGGCCAGCATCGGCGTGTCGGGCTGCTGGCTGCGATAGGGCACGGCCACCGCGTTCACATCGCGCTGCCAGCCGCCAACCATGGTGTAGAAGCCCTTTTTCAGGACCTGTTCACGGGCATCGTCCAGACCGTCGAGGATTTCGTTCAACTTGTCGGGGTCATAGCGGGTGCGGATGCGGTCGATGATTTCGCTGCGCTCGGCCTCATCCGTGCCGGCGATATAGGCCTGACCGATCGCCGAGCGGGCCAGCGAGATCCGCGAACCAACCGAAAGCTGGAGGGAGATCACGCCCTTGGACCGGGCCGCCGCGAGGTAGGTCAACGACATGTCGTCGCGGCCGCCCAGGGCAACCAGCACGCCGTCGCCGGCCTTGTCGGCCAGTTCCTGCATGTAGACCTGCGCGGTTTCGCGGACCTGCATGCCGGCCAGGCAGGCATAGCCAAGCGACAGAACGGGCACACCCATACGGTAGCGTCCGGTGCCGTCGTCATAGACCAGGTAGCCGGATTTCAGCAGGGTGAAGGTCAGGCGGGAGACCGTGGAATTGGGCAGGCCGGTGCGGTCGGCCAGCTCGGAATTGCCCAGGCCGGCCTTGTCGGATGGTCGGAAGGCCCGCAGGATTTCAAGCCCCCGATGCAGGGCGGTTACGAATTGGCGATCGCTGTCGGGCTTGTCTGCCACGTCGACCGCATTGTCCGTCGTTCTCTTGCGCACCATAAATCTCCGCCTTCGAAACTTACACTTCCGCTATGCGAAATTTGTTCCGCAGTGCCAACCCCTACGTTCAGGTAAGTTGCGCTGCGTGATCTTTTTCCCGCTCTGCCAGTTCCTTCCACATTACCTTGCCCGAACCCGATTTCGGAAGCGTGTCCACGAAGACCACGCTGCGAGGGCATTTGTAGGCCGCCATCGTGTCATGGCACCAGGCGATCACATCGGCCTCGGTCGGGGTCGCGCCCGCGCGGGGCACCACGTAGGCCTTGACCGTTTCGCCGCGGCGCGGATCGGGGGCCCCGATCACGCAGGCCTCGACGATATCGGGGTGGCGGTGCATCAGCGCTTCGACCTCGGCCGGCCAGACCTTGAAACCGCTGGCGTTGATCATCCGCTTCACCCGGTCGGTCATGAAGAAATACCCGCCGTCGTCATAATAGCCGATATCGCCGGTGCGGAAGAACCGCTTGCCTTCGATCTCGATAAAGACGGCGTCGGTGGCGTCCTGGTTGCGCCAGTAGCCGTCGAAGATCTGCGGCCCGTGGGTCACGATTTCACCGGCTTCGTTCGGGCCCAGTTCGGCCCCGGTTTCCAGGTCGAGGATCCGGCAGTCCACGTCGAAGATCGGAATGCCGAGGCATTGCATCTTGGGCGCATCCGGCGGGTTGATATGGGTCGCGGCCATGGCTTCGGACAGGCCGTAGCCTTCGATAAACTCAAGCCCGGTGACCTGTTTCAGCTTGTCGGCCACGGCTTCGGGCATGGCGGCCCCGCCGCCGCCCATGGAGGTCAGCGAGGACAGGTCGTAGCTGGCGAAATTGGGCGCGTTCAGGATGTCGATCACCATGGTGGTGATGGACCGGAACATGGTCACCCTGTGGCGTTCGATCAGGCGGGCGGCGGTGTCGCGGTCCCATCTGGTCATCAGCACGATGCTGGTGCCCGCGGCCAGCGGCGCGTTCATCGAATTCTGCATGCCGGTGACATGGAAGAAGGGCAGCACCGCCAGAAGGGTTTCGTCCTCGGTGAAGGTGCTCCAGTGGATATAGGCCTGGATCGTCGCCTGGACCGAGCGGTGGCGATGCGTGCAGCCCTTGGGATTGCCCGTGGTGCCGGACGAATAGGGAATCACCGCCAGGTCGTCGGACCCGGCCAGATGCGGCCCGGGCGCGGGGGCCTCGGTCAGGGCGTCGCGCCAGCGGGTCACGCCCGCGCCACCGACGCCCGCGCCACCGACGCCCGCGCCACCAACGTCGGTGTCCGACAGGGTGGCCAGGGCCTCGGGCAGGCGGATGTCGCTGCCGGGGTCGGCCATGTCGGCATAGGCCCCGGCCAGGATGTGATCCAGGTGGCCCGATCCGATCAGCGGCTGGATATGGTCGACCAGTTCCGATCCCGTGATGGCGACGCGGGCGTCGGTATCGGTCGCCAGATGCTCAAGCTCGGCCTCGCGGTTCATCGGGTTCACGGGGATCACGGCGGCATCGGCGCGCAGGATGGCGTAATAGCCGATGATCCACTGCGGAGAGTTCTGCAGATACAGCAGGACCCGGTCGCCGCGTGTCACGCCGCGGGACTGAAGCCAACCCGCGACGCGTTCGACCTGATCCAGAAGCTGGCCATAGGTGATCTGCGCCCCGTAGTAGTGCAGCGCCACCTTGTCAGGCAGGCGCGTGGCGGTGTCGATCAGGTTCTGAGCCACGGATTGCGCCGGCACCTCAAGGTGATGGGGCAATCCATGGGGCCAGTTCTGGTAGTGCAGGGTCGTCATTCGGAGGTCAGACTTTCATTCCGGGTAGGTTCAGAGAGGCGGTGTTGCCGCCGTCGACGGGCAGCGCCTGCCCGGTGATATAAGAGGCGTCGTCGGAGGCGAGGAAGCAGATCGCCGCGGCAATCTCCTCGGGGCGGCCATAGCGGCGCAATTCGCAGCGAGAGCCAAGCTTCTCTTCCTTGCCCTTGTCGCGGGCGATGTCGAAGATCGGCTTGGTCATGCCTGTCTCGATCAGGCCGGGACAGACCGCGTTGACGCGGACGTTGAAACCGCCCAGGTCACAGGCCGCCGTCTGGGTCAGGTTGATGACTCCGGCCTTCGACGCGGAATAGGCGTTGCCGCCCGCGCCCGACCGGATGCCGGCAACGGACGCGGTGTTGACGATGGCGCCGCTGCCCTGGTCGCACATGACCCGGCCCGCGTGCTTGATGAAGTTCGCCACGCCGATCAGGTTCACGCCCAGCACCTTGGGCCAGACCGCCATGTCGTTATCCATGATCGCCTCTTTGGTGCAGGCGATCCCGGCGTTGTTGGCGACCGCATCGATGCGGCCCCACTTGTCCATGACCGCCTTGACCACGCCTTCGACCTGCGTCTCGTCCGAGACATCGCAGGTCAGGATCATGTGATCGCCCTCGGGCAGGCTGCCCTGCAACCCGTCCTCGTTCACGTCAACAAGGCAGACACGTGCCCCTTCTGATGCAAACCGGTTGGCGGTGGCACGTCCGATGCCACTGCCGGCCCCGGTCACGATAGCGACCTTGCCTTCAAATCTCACTATATGTCCTCCCATTTCCGGAAACGATTACACAGGCGGGCGCGGCAAGCAACTTCTTTGGAATACGTTTCCGCAATGCGGACTATGCGTCCTGCTTGGCCCAGTAGGGTTCGCGCAGCTCCCGCTTGAGGATCTTGCCGATCTCGGACCGGGGCAGCTCGTCCCGGACCTCTACGGCCGACAGGCGCTGCGTCTTGCCCAGCTGGTCGTTGGTCCACTGGCGGATCGCCTCGGGGTCGGCATCCTTGCGGTTCACGACCACCAGGCCCAGGGGCGTTTCACCCCAGTCGCGCGACGGGATGGCGATCACGGCCACGTCAGAGACGTCGGGGTGCTTGCGCAGCACGGCCTCCAGATCGGCGGCATAGATGTTGAACCCGCCCGAGATGATCATGTCCTTCTTGCGGTCCAGCAGGTGCAGGAAGCCGTCATCGTCGAACCGCCCCATGTCCCCGGTGCGCACGAAGTGGTCGCCATCGGCCGACACCCAGGTCGCTTCGCGGGTCTTCTCGGGGTTGTTGTGATAGCCCGGCATCATCGAGCCCGAGCGGCCGACGACCTCGCCAAAGCTGCCGGCGGGCAGTTCATTGCCGTCCTCGTCAATGACGCGCATGTCGGCGCCGGGCTGGGGTTTGCCGACGGTGTCCCACTTGTCGGGATAGGCGGCGCAATCCAGCACGGTGGCCGGTCCGCCTTCGGTCATGCCATAGAATTCCATGACGTTGCCGGGCCAGCGCTTCATGACCTGTTCGATCACGATGCCGGGCAGCGGGGCCGAGGTCGACATCTTGTTCTGATAGGAGGACAGGTCGAATTCGTCGAAGCGCGGTTCGTCCATCAGGCGGGTGTATTGCACGGGCACCAGCATGGCATGGGTCGCGCGGTGCTTTTCGCTGAGTTCAAGGAACTTGACCGTGTTGAAGCGCGACATGCTGACGATGGTCGCGCCGCGCACCAGGCCCGCGATGGCGGCCACCAGGGTGGTGTTGGAATACAGCGGGGTTGAGATCATCAGCACGCCGTCTTCTTCCAGGCCATACGACGCCGTCCGCGAAAACTGGCGCGCGCGGAAGCGGTGGTCATGCACGATCCCCTTGGGCGACCCGGTGGTGCCGCTGGAATAGATCATGTCGAACAGGTCGTCCTGCTGGATCTCGACAGGGTCGATCGCGGGGGCGTCGCCGATCCAGGCCTCGATCTCGGCCAGGTCGACAATCGTCTCGGCCCCCAGTTTCTCGGCGGTTTCGCGGAACTTCTCGTTGGTGAACAGCAGGGTCGCGCCACAGTCGGCCCGTTCCTTGATCAACGCAGGCTCGGTGGCCGAGAAGGGCAGGGGCACCATGCAGGCCCCGGCGTAGACGACGCCGGCATACATCGCGACATTGTTGGCCGAGTTTTCGGCCAGCGAGGCAACCATGGATCCGCGACCGATTCCCATGGATTGAAGCTTGCCGGCGATCCGCGCGACCAGGTTGCCGAAGTCGGCCCAGGTCAGGGTGCCGGTCTCGTCGATGACGCAGGGCTTGTCCCCGAAACGCTTGGCATTTTCGATCATGCGCGGGCCGAACGCCACCAGCTCTTCGCCTTCGATAACCTTGGGGGTAAGGCGGTCTACACCGGTCAGCTCTGCCTTGCTCATGATCGTCTCCTCTGTACTCGATCCGTAGTTGCGCGCATCTTACCGCTCGGAAAGTTGCGGTCAATATTCCGCTTTACGGAATGTTGTTCCGCATGTTGACATGCCCGTGAAAGCGGTGTCCATTACCGCCAACGTGGAGGAGGATAATTCAATGTATGACCATTTTCCGATTTCGGATCGCGCCAAGAAGATGCGCGAAACGCTGCTGAAATTCATGGACGATCACGTCTACCCGGCGGAAAAGACCTATTACGAACAGGTGGCCGAGGGCGACCGCTGGCAGCCCGTTCCGATCATGGAAGAGCTGAAGGCCAAGGGGCGCGAGTCGGGCCTGTGGAACATGTTCCTGACCCATGAGGCCGGTGGCTACAAGGGCGCGGGCCTGACCCAGCTGGAATATGGTACCATGTGCGAAATCATGGGCCGGTCCTCGATCGGGTCGGAACCCTTCAACTGTTCCGCCCCCGATACCGGCAACATGGAAACGATCTTCATGTACGGTACGGACGATCACAAGGCCAAGTGGCTGCAGCCGCTGCTGGATGGTGAAATCCGCTCCTGCTTTGCGATGACCGAACCGGCCGTTGCCTCCTCTGACGCGACGAACATCGAAACCCGGATCGTGCGTGAAGGCGACGAATACGTGATCAACGGCACCAAGTGGTGGTCCTCGGGCGCGATGGACCCGCGCTGCAAGATCGCGATCCTGATGGGCAAGACCGACCCGGACGCCGAGACCCACAAGCAGCAGTCGATGATCCTGGTGCCCTTCGACACCCCCGGCGTCGAGGTGATCCGCCCGCTGTCCGTGATCGGCTACGACCACGCGCCGCACGGCCATGCCGAGGTGAAATACACCAACGTGCGCGTGCCGGTGTCCAACATCCTGCTGGGCGAAGGCCGCGGTTTCGAAATCGCGCAAGGCCGCCTCGGGCCGGGCCGCATCCACCACGCCATGCGCTCGGTTGGCCAGGCGGAACGTGCGCTGCAGATGATGTGCGAACGCGGCATGGCCCGCACGGCCTTTGGCAAACGGATCGCCGACATGGGCGTGACCAAGCACTGGATCGCCGAAAGCCGGATGGAAATCGAACAGGCCCGCCTGCTGGTTCTGCACGCCGCCTATATGATGGACACCGTCGGCAACAAGGTCGCCCGCCGCGAGATCGCGATGATCAAGGTGGTCGCCGCCAACCTGTCGCAGCGCGTCATCGACCGCGCCATGCAGGTGCACGGGGCCCAGGGCGTCAGCCAGGACACCACGCTGGCCGCGTCCTTTGCCAATGCGCGGACCATGCGCCTGGTGGACGGCCCCGACGAGGTGCACCGCGAAACCATCGCCAAGCTGGAACTCAAGCAGTACCGGAACTGAGCCAATGACCGACCTGCTCGATCTCAAGGGCAAGGTCGTTCTCATCACCGGGTCATCGCGCGGCATTGGTCGCGCGATGGCGGAAATGTTCGCAGAGGCGGGCGCGCGCGTCGTCGTCTCCTCGCGCAAACGCGAGGCCTGCGAACCGGTGGCCGAGGCGATCCGCGCCAAGGGCGGGGAGGCGCTGGTCGTCCCCTGTCACATCGGCAATGCCGATGACCTGCAAAACCTTGTCGACACCACGATCCGCGAATGGGGCCGCATCGACGTGCTGGTGCCCAATGCCGCGATCAACCCCGTCTACGGTCCGATGCAGGACCTTGATGACGCGGTCTTCGACAAGATGCTGGTGACCAACGTCCGCACCATCAACACCATGTGCAAGATGGTGCTGCCCGGCATGGCCGAAAACGGCGGCGGCTCGGTCGTCATCATTTCTTCCGTGGCGGCGATCAAGGGCTCCGTGACGCTTGGTGCCTATGGGGTGACCAAGGCGGCGGATGCCGCCATAGCCCGGGCGCTTGCGCTGGAATGGGGCCCGAAGAACATCCGCGTCAACGCCATCGGGCCGGGGCTGATCAAGACCGACTTCGCCCGCGCCCTCTGGGAAGACCCCGAGAGGATCGAGAAGATCAACTCGGCCAACCCGCTGCGCCGCATGGGCACGGTTGAGGAAATCGCCGGCACCGCGCTCTGGCTGGCCTCGCCCATGTCGGGCTACGTCAACGGCCAGCTGATCATCGCGGACGGTGGCCAGTCGCTCGCCTGATCCTCTTTGGTTTTTGAAAATATCCTTGGGGGGCAGCCGGGCCTGCCCCGCAGGGCCGGCGCAGGGGGGCAAACAGCCCCCCTTTTTTCCACCTATCCCGCCCTACGCTCCGGCGGGATGCCGCAGCTGCGGAATCCGGTTTTGCCGGGGGGCGGAATGGGGCATAACCGGGCCGACCACAGCCGGAGTCTGCCATGACCACCATTGATCCCGCCCGTATTCCCGAAAACCTGCGCCCCGTGATCGAGGCGATGTGCGCCACCGGGGCCCAGCTGTCGCGGGTGATCGCGCGCGGCCCGCTGGCAGGCAAGCTTGGGGCCGGGGTCGGGGAAAACAGCGACGGCGACCAGCAGAAGGCGCTCGACGTGATGGCGGACGAGATGTTCGAGGCTGCGCTGCGCGGCACCGGCGTCAAATACTACGCCTCCGAAGAACAGGAAGACGTGCTGACCCTGGACGAAGGCGGCACCTTCGCCCTGGCGACCGATCCGCTGGACGGGTCGTCGAACATCGACGTGAACGTCACCATCGGCACGATCTTCTCGATCTTTCCCGTGGCCGACAGCGCGACGGCCAGCTTCCTGCGCCCCGCCCGCGATCAGATCTGCGCCGGTTACATCGCCTACGGCCCCCAGACCCTGCTGGCCGTGACCTTCGGCGCGGGCACCGTGCTTTTTGTGCTCGACCCCGAAACCGGGCGGTTTGAACTGGCGGAAGAAAAGATGGACCTGCCCGTCGCGGCCAAGGAATTCTCGATCAACGCCTCCAACCGCCGCCACTGGGGTCAGGCGGTCCTGGCCTATGTCGAGGAAAACGAACGCGGCAAGGACGGCCCCAAGGGCAAGGACATGAACTTCCGCTGGGTCGGGTCGCTGGTGGCGGAAACGCACCGGATCCTGACGCGCGGCGGCACCTTCCTCTATCCGTCTGACAGCCGGAAGGGCTATGAAAACGGACGGCTGCGCATGGTCTACGAAGTGGCTCCCATGGCCTATCTCGTGGAACAGGCGGGCGGCAAGGCGACCGACGGGGTCACGCCGATCATGGATCTCACTGCGGAACAGCTGCACGAACGCCGGCCCTTCGTCTTCGGTTCGGCGGAAGAGGTCGACCGCATCACCGCGCTGCACTGTTAAGACGCGCGCCGCGCACGTCAGGGCGCGGCAAGCAGGCCGGACACATAGGTCAGAACGCGGGGGCACGGCCCCTGCCCAGATAGGGGGCCGACATGGCTTTTGACAGAAACCTCAAGATTGCACCCTCGATCCTCGCCGCCGATTTCGCGAATTTCGGTGCCGAGATCGAGGCGGTCGAGGCGCAGGGCGCCGACTGGATCCACGTTGACGTGATGGACGGGCATTTCGTGCCGAACCTCACCTTCGGCCCGCCGCTGGTCAAGGCGATCCGCAAGCACATCACGACCGTCATGGACGTGCATCTGATGATCGCGCCGGTCGATCCCTATATCGATGCCTTCGCCGATGCCGGGGCCGACATCCTGACCGCCCATGTCGAGGCCGGGCCGCATATCCACCGCACGCTTCAGGCGATCCGCGGCGCGGGCATGAAGGCCGGCGTGGCGCTGAACCCGGGCACCCCGGCCAGCGCCGTGGAAGAGATCCTGGATCTGGTCGATCTGGTCTGCGTGATGACCGTGAACCCCGGCTTCGGCGGGCAGAAGTACATCGACATGACCGGCAAGGTGCGCAAACTGCGCAGCATGATCGGCGACCGCCCCGTGCATATCGAGATCGACGGCGGCATGGACCCCAAGACCGCGCCCGAGATGTGGGCCGCCGGTGCGGATGTGCTGGTTGCCGGATCCGCCGTGTTCCGGGGCGGCTCGGTCAGCGATCCCGCGCCCTATGGCGACAATATCCGCGCGATCCGCACCGCCTGCGATACACTGGTCTGACGGGGGCCTCGCAGGTCCACGGGGTCTGATCATGGCATGATCGAACGAAAAAGGCCGGTCCCCGCTAGGGCACCGGCCTTTTGTTTGGGGCCTTTTAACCTGTCTGATCGCGCGGGATCAGTCGCCCTCGTCCAGCTTGATCTCGACCGGCATCTCGATCGTGATCGAAGTGCCCCCAGGCCCGCCCGTCATCTCGGCGTGGCCGCCAAGCTGCTGGGCCGAGGCCTCGATGATCCGCAGACCCAGACCCGAGGCCGCCGGCGCCTTGTCGGGCATGCCCACGCCATCGTCCTTGCAGATCAGCTGCACGCGGTCCTCGCCCAATGCGGTCAGCGCAAGGGTGACGCGCCCCTGCCGTCCGTCGGGATAGGCGTGTTTGGCCACATTGGCGGCAAATTCGTTGATGATCACCCCGACCGCCGCCGCGCGCGTGGCCGACAGCCACAGGTCGTCGACCTGTGTTTCGATCCGGATGTGATCGGGCATCGAGCCCTGCAGCAGCTGCGCGACCCGCGGCAGGAAGGCACGCATGTCGACACGTCCGGCGTTGTGCGCGGCATAAAGTTGCTGGTGCAGAAGGGCGACAGTTTCGATCCGGCGGCGGGTCAGGTCCAGGGCCTCGCGCGCCTCGGGCGAGGTGACGGACCGCGCCTGCATCCGCGTCAGCGCCGACACCGACTGGAGAGAGTTCTTGACCCGGTGGTCGACCTCCTGGCGCAGCAGCTCGGCCTCTTTCAGGGCGCGGCGCAGTTCCATCTGGCTCATCACCTGGCGGGCGAGGACGCGCAGGGTTTCCCGTTGCAGGGCGTTCAGCGCATTGGGCTTGTTGTCCAGAACACACAGCGTGCCGACCGGATTGCCCCGGCGGCTGCGCAGCACGGCCCCGGCGTAAAAGCGCAGGTTCTCGTCGCCCGTGACCAGGGGGTTGTCGGCGGTGCGCGGGTCGGTGCGGGTGTCGCGGATTTCCAGGAAGTCGTCTTCCAGGATCGCATGGGCGCAGATCGCCTGTTCGATCGGGGTCTCGGCAGCCTCCATCCCGACCGAGGACTTGAACCACTGCCGGTCATCGCTGACGAGGGAGATAAGGGAAATCGGCATGCCGCAGATCTTCGATGCCAGGTTGACGACATCGTCGAATTTCTCTTCCGGATCGGTGTCCAGAATATTCAGGTCCTGCAGATCCTTCAGCCGATCTTTCTGATCCGAAGGTGTGCGTGCGATCATCCCCGCCTCCTTTGTCCGAAGAGCGAGGTATGCACGAATTCACCGTTGAAACAATATCTTCCGTTTACCTTTACGTGCGATCATCCCGGCATCGTGACTATGGGTGAGCCGTGCTTGATCCAGGGCGGCCCGGGAAGGGCGGCAATTGGCGGATATGCGCCGAAAACGCTTGAAAATTGGGCAGTGGGTCTAGAAGGCCGGGCCGGCCAGCCGGGCCAGAAGTTCTGCCGCATTGCGCACTTTGAACCGTTTCAGCAGCCGTGCCCGCACGTCTTCGACGGTGCGCGGCGACAGGTTCAGATCGCGGGCGATTTCCTTGCTGGTCTGGCCGCGCGTCAGCCCGGCCACCACCGTACGTTCGCGCGGGGTCAGGATCGGCTTGGGCGCGTCACCGGTCAGGGGATTGGCCAGTGGCGTAAAGCTCATCACCAGGTTGGCCAGGGGATCGTCGGGCGTCAGGGTGTGGGCATGGAACCGCACAAGGATCGCGCGCCCGGTGGCGTGGCGCAGAAGCCGTTCGTCGGAATAGGTCTGACCGTCCCGCAGCGGTTGCAACCCGATGTCGCGCGTATCCCGGAAGGCCCGGTCGCTGTCATAGAACATCCGGAAACTTTGCCCCTGAAGGGTGGCGGGCTCGTGGCCGGTCATCTGCGCGAAGCTGTGGTTGGCGGCGCGGATCACCCGGGACGAGGTCAGCACGATCCCGACGGGCGCATGAAGAAAGGCAAGGGCATCAATGCCTTCGGCGGGTGTCGGCGGGGGTGTCTGATCCGGGGTCTGCATGGGGGCCTGCCATTCGGGGATTCCCGTATAACTACGGTATTGATACCGTAACCGGCTTTTCGCAAGCTGTCGTCATGGAACTGACACAACCCCTGACCGACATGCAGACACGCCTCGCCGCCGAGATCGACGCGCGCCGTGATGACCTGACCCTGCTGACGCAGGAGCTGATCCGCATTCCGACCCTGAACCCGCCCGGAGAGAACTATCGCGATATCTGCGATTTCCTGGACCGGCGGCTGTCGAAGGTCGGCTTCCAAACCGAACTGGTGCGCGCCCATTGGGCCCCCGGCGACTGCGAAGCCTATCCGCGCTGGAACATCGTCGCCCGCCGCGAAGGCAACCGCCCCGGTGAATGCGTGCATTTCAATTCGCATATCGACGTTGTGGACGTGGGCAAGGGCTGGACCACCGATCCCTTCGGAGGAGAGCTGAAGGACGGCAAGGTCTATGGCCGCGGGGCCTGTGACATGAAAGGCGGGCTTGCCGCGTCGATCGTCGCGGCCGAGGCCTTCCTGGCCGTGGTTCCCGACTGGCAGGGCGCGATCGAGATCTCGGGCACGGCGGACGAGGAATCCGGCGGCTTCGGCGGCGTCGCCTACCTGGCCGAGAAGGGCTATTTCAAACGGGTCGATCACGTGATCATTCCCGAACCGCTGAACGTCGACCGGATCTGCCTGGGCCATCGTGGCGTCTGGTGGGCCGAGATCGAGACCCATGGCGAGATCGCCCATGGCTCCATGCCGTTCCTCGGCGATTGTGCGGTGCGCCACATGGGTGCGGTCCTGCACGAGATGGAGCAGACGCTGTTCCCCGCGCTGGCCCAGAAACGCACCGACATGCCGGTGGTGCCCGAGGGGGCGAAGCAATCCACGCTCAACATCAACTCGCTTCACGGCGGCCAGGAAGAGATCCCGCGCGACAGCACCGGGCTGCCCAGCCCCTGCGTGCCCGACAGCGCCCGCATGGTCATCGATCGCCGCTTCCTGATCGAAGAAAACATCGACGAGGTCCAGGCCGAGATCACCGGCGTTCTGGAGCGCGTGAAGGCCGGCCGCGAAGGCTTTTCCTATGACATCCGGGAAATGCACCGGGTGCTTCCGACGATGACCGACAAATCCGCACCGGTGGTGACGACCGTCAGCCAGGCGATTCGCGAAACCCTTGGGAAAGACCCCGATTATGTCGTTTCCCCAGGCACTTACGACCAGAAGCACATCGACCGTATCGGAAAGTTGAAAAATTGCGTGGCTTATGGTCCGGGAATTCTGGACCTTGCGCATAAACCGGATGAATATGTCGGCGTGGATGACATGGTGGCCTCGGCCAAGGTCATGGCTTTCAGCCTGCTGACGTTGCTTGGGCCGCCCCAAACCCCGTGAAAAAGGGGAACAGGGAGATAACGATGACCAACAGATTTACGACAGTCGGCCTGGCCGGGGGGCTGATCTTCGGCGCCTCCGTCGCCTTCGCCCAGCAGGCTGATATCACCATCGGTCAGCAGCTGGAGCCGCCGCACCTGGATCCGACTTCGGCCGCGGCCGGGGCGATCGACCAGGTGGTCTATTCGAACATCTTCGAAGGCCTCACCCGCTTTGGTCCCGACGGGTCCGTCGGCCCGGGCCTGGCGCGCAGCTGGGACGTGTCCGAGGACGGCCTGACCTATACCTTCCACCTGGCCGAAGGCGTTAAGTTCCACGATGGCACCACCATGGATGCCGAGGATGTGGTCTTTTCGCTGAACCGCGCCCGGGCTGAAGACAGCGCCAACGCGCAGAAGGCGCTGTTTGCCGGCATCACCGATGTCGTGGCGACCGATGCGGCGACCGTGACCGTGACGCTGTCGAACCCCGACGGGGCCTTCCCCTTCAAGATGGCCTGGGGCGACGCCGTGATCGTCGCACCGGAAAGCATCGACGGCATCAAGACGACGCCGATCGGCACCGGGGCCTTCATGTTCGACAACTGGGTCGAAGGCGACCGGATCGAGCTGAAGAAGAACCCCGAGTACTGGGGGGAGCCGGCGATGCTGGACGCGGTGACCTTCAAGTTCATCAGCGATCCGACCGCCGCCTTTGCCTCGATGATGGCCGAGGACGTGGACGTCTTTGCCGCCTTCCCCGCGCCCGAGAACCTGCCGCAGTTCGACGCCGATCCGCGTTTCAAGGTGCTTGTCGGCTCGACCGAGGGTGAAACGATCCTGGCGATCAACAACAAGCAGGCCCCCTTCGACAACGTGAAGGTGCGCGAAGCTGTCGCCCATGCGATCAACCGTCAGGAAATCATCGACGGCGCGCAGTTCGGATATGGCACGCCGATCGGCACCCATTTCGCACCGCACAACCCCGATTACGTCGATCTGACCGGGCAGTCCGGCTATGACCCGGAAAAGGCCAAGATGCTGCTGGAAGAGGCCGGGGTGACCCTGCCGCTGAAGGTCAAGATGACCCTGCCGCCGCCGTCCTACGCCCGTCGTGGCGGGGAAATCATCGCCGCCCAGCTGCGCCAGGTCGGCATCGAGGCCCAGATCGAAAATGTCGAATGGGCGCAGTGGCTTGAAGGTACCTTCCGAGGCAAGGACTACGCTCTGACCATCGTCAGCCACACCGAACCGATGGACATCAACATCTACGCCCGGCCGGATTACTACTTCCAGTATGACAACGCCGATTTCCAGGCGCTGATTGCCAAGATCGACGTGGAAAGCGATCCCGCAGCACGGTCCGAGATGTTCAAGCAGGCGCAGCAGGTCATCGCCGATGACTACGTGAACGCCTACCTGTTCCAGCTGCCGCTGATCACCGTCGCCAAGGCGGGTGTCGAGGGCCTGTGGGAAAATGCGCCGACGCAGGCTGCGGACATGACCGCAGTGCACTGGGCCGAATGACCTTCGGGGTGCCGGATACCTGTCCGCCGCATGTCGGCCGGACCTTCGGCACCCCTGCCACGCGCCGGGGTGGGATTCCCCATGCCGCGCGCCTCGGGGCCGTCATTTTGGCAGCAACCGTCTGGGGTGATCCCGACTGATGCTGCGCTACACCCTGACACGACTTCTATCGCTGGCGGTCAGCCTTGCCGTGGCCTCGGTCGTCATCTTCATGGCGGTCGAGATCCTGCCCGGTGACCCCGCGACGCTGATGCTGGGCGTCAACGCCCAGGAGGACACGCTGGCCGCGCTGCGCGAACAGCTGGGCCTGAACGGATCCCTCTGGTCGCGGTACCTGTCCTGGGTGGGCGGCATGCTGACCGGGGATTTCGGCACCTCTTATACCTATCGCACCCCTGTGGCCGAGATGGTCGGCGAACGGCTGTGGATCTCTCTTCCGCTGGCGATCTATGCGCTGACGCTGTCGACGCTGATCGCCTTTCCCGCCGGGATCTGGGCCGCGTCGAAACGCGGATCGGCGGCGGATGTGGGCGTCATGGGCGTGACCCAGCTGGGCGTTGCGATCCCGAACTTCTGGTTCGCCATGCTGATGGTGGTGGTCTTTGCCATCAACCTGCGCTGGTTCTCGGCCGGGGGCTTCCCGGGATGGGACAAGGGGTTCTGGCTGTCCATGAAATCCCTGACCCTGCCGGCCATCGCATTGGCACTGCCGCAGGCCTCGATCCTTGCACGGGTCATGCGGTCATCGCTTCTGGACACGCTGAGCGAGGATTTCGTGCGCACCGCCCGCGCCAAGGGCCTGTCCAAACGGCAGGCGCTGTGGCGGCATGCGCTGCGCAATGCGCTGATCCCGGTGCTGACCATCATCGGGCTGCAGTTCTCCTTTCTGCTGGCCGGCGGCATCATCATCGAAAACGTCTTCTACCTGCCCGGCCTGGGGCGGATGATCTTTCAGGCGGTGTCCGCGCGCGATCTGATCGTGGTGGAATCCGTTGTCATGCTGCTGGTCTTCGCCGTGATCGCGGTGAATTTCCTGGTCGAGATTTCCTATGCCCTGGTCGATCCCAGGCTGCGGCATGGACGGTAAGGGGGCGCTATGACCGATCTTCGGGCTGACCACCTGCCCCCTTCGGGCGCGCCTGTCCGGCTGTGGGGCCGGGCGCTGAAGTCGCGCAGTCTTGTTCTGGGCGCGGCGCTGACGCTGATCTTCGTGCTGGCGGCGCTGGTGTCCTTCCTGTGGACGCCCTTCGACGTGACCGGCATCGACATCGCCAACAAGATCAAGGGCCCGTCCGCGCGCAATCCGCTTGGCACTGATCATTTCGGGCGGGACATCCTGTCGATGATCATGGTGGGCGCGCGGGTGTCCATCGCCGTGGCCTTCGTGGCGGTCGGCATCGGCATGGCCTTCGGGGTGCCGCTTGGGCTTTGGGCGGCAGCGCGCAAGGGATCGCTTCTGGACGAGGTCATCATGCGCGGCAACGACCTGGTCTTTGCCTTCCCCTCGCTCGTCATCGCGATCCTGATCACCGCGATCTTCGGGCCCTCGGCGGTGAATGCCATCGTGGCCATCGGCATCTTCAACATTCCCGTCTTCGCGCGTCTGACCCGGTCCGGCGCGCTGACGCTGTGGCAGAAGGATTACGTTCTGGCTGCGCGGGTGGCGGGCAAGGGCGCGGCGCGGATTTCCGTCGAACACATCCTGCCCAATGTCACCAACCTGCTGATCGTGCAGGGCACGATCCAGTTCTCGCTTGGTATCCTGGCCGAGGCCGGGCTGTCCTATGTGGGTCTTGGGGCGCAGCCGCCGACACCGTCCTGGGGGCGGATGCTGGCGGAAAGCCAGACGATGATTTCCTTTGCGCCGCATATGGCGCTGTTCCCGGGCCTTGCGATCCTGCTGACCGTGCTGGGGCTGAACCTGATGGGCGACGGGCTGCGGGACCTGTTCGATCCCAAGCTGCGGGGCCGGTCATGAGCCTGTTGCGGATCGAAAAGCTGGACCTGGACATCGGCAAACGGCCGATCCTGCGCGACGTGTCGCTGTCGGTCGATCCCGGCCAGATCGTTGGCGTGATCGGTGAATCCGGGTCCGGAAAGTCGATGACGGCCTTCACCGTGATGCAACTGCTGCCCGAGGGCGCGGTGGCGCGCGGCTCCGTCACGCTGGACGGCCACGACATCCTGACCCTGAGCGAGCCCGAGCTTTGCGCCCTGCGCGGCAATAAGGTCGGCATGGTCTTCCAGGAACCGATGACGGCACTGAACCCGATCCGCAGCATCGGCGACCAGGTGGCCGAGACGATCCTGATCCACGAACGGGTGTCCAAGACCGAGGCGCTGAACCGCGCGCGTGAGGCGCTGGCGCGGGTCGAGCTGCCCGAGGACCGTTTCCCGCTGACCCGCTACCCGCACGAGCTTTCGGGTGGGCAGCGGCAGCGCGTAGTGATCGCCATGGCCATCGCGCTGCGGCCTAAGCTGCTGATCGCGGATGAACCGACGACCGCGCTGGACGTAACGACCCAGGCGCAGATCCTCAAGCTGCTGGAACGGCTGGTGCGAGAGGACGGCATGGGCATGCTTATGATCTCTCACGATCTGGCGGTGGTGTCGGATCTGGCAGATGAGATTGTCATCATGCGCTCGGGCGAGGTGGTGGAGCGCGGCCCCTGTCCGGTGATCTTCAGCGCGCTGCAGCACCCCTATTCGATCTCGCTTCTGGCGGCGTCCACGCATGCACCGGACCGATCGGTCCAGGTCGAGGATACGCCCCTGCTGCGTGTCAGCGAGGTACGGCGCAGCTATCGCACCCCGCGCAAGACACTGTTCGGCAAACCGGGGGCGTTCGAGGCCGTCAAAGGCGTGTCCTTTGATCTTAAGAAGGGCGAAAGCCTTGGTCTTGTTGGTGAATCCGGTTGCGGAAAGTCGACGCTGACCCGCGCGATCCTGGGTCTGGAAGAGGTCCAGGGAGGAGAGATCCTTCTGGCCGGAGAACCGGTATTCACAGGCCACAGCCCGAACCGCGATGTGCGCCGCAAGATGCAGGTGGTGTTTCAGGATCCCTATGGGTCCTTCAACCCGCGTCACCGGGTGGACCGATTGGTCTGTGAGCCGTTTCACCTGCTGGACACCCCGCCCACAGGCAAGGCCCGCGACCGCGCCATCGAAGAGGCGCTGACCTCGGTCGGGCTGACGGCGGCGGACCGCTACAAGTACATTCACGAATTCTCGGGCGGGCAGCGTCAGCGCATCGCCATCGCCCGCGCGCTGATCATCAAACCCGAACTGATCCTGCTGGACGAAGCCGTTTCCGCGCTGGACGTGCAAGTGCGGGCGCAGATCCTTGATTTGCTTGCCGATCTCTCGGACCAGTTCGGGCTGAGCTACCTGTTCATCAGCCATGACCTGAGCGTGGTGCGGGTGATCACCGACCGCTGCCTTGTCATGAAGGCGGGCGAGATCGTCGAACAGGGGCCGACCGAACAGGTCTTTTCGAACCCGCAGCACCCCTATACCCGCGAATTGATCGCCGCCGCCCCGGACCTGCCGGAACTGGCCTAAGAGCCCTTCGGGGGTGGCCCGGTACGGTGCTTTGCGCCCCGGGGCCAAAGCCCTGCACTTTCCATATTGCGGAAATCGCCGCTGCGGGCGCTGGACTTTGCCCGGCCTGCAGGGTCTTTTGCCCCGGTTGGCTGGCGTCGGACAGTGATCCGTCCCGCCTGCAAGCCTTTGGGAGGAGGCCCATGCGTATCGATCTGTTCCTGCTGGTGATTGCCTATGTGCTCAGCCAGTTCTTCCGGTCTTTCCTGCCGGTCCTGACCAATGTTCTCGAGACGGACATCGGCGCGGATGCGGCCGACCTGTCGCTGGCTTCGGGCATGTGGTTTCTGGTCTTTGCCGCCATGCAGATCCCCGTGGGCTGGGCGCTGGATCAGCTGGGGCCGCGACGGACGTCTGGCTGGCTTCTTCTGATCGGCGGGGGCGGGGGCGCGGCCCTCTTCGCCCTGGCGCAGGCCCCCTGGCAGATCGTCGTCGCCATGGGGCTGATCGGAGTCGGCTGTTCGCCGGTGCTGATGGCGTCCTACTACATCCTGGCACGGGTCTATCCGGCGGCGATGTTCGCCACTTTCGCGGCGCTGATCATCGCCTTCGGACAGGCGGGCAACCTGGCGGGATCGCTGCCGCTTGCCCTGGCGGTCGAGCTTCTGGGATGGCGTCTGTCGCTTGGGGTGCTGGCGCTGGCCTCGGTCCTGGTGGCGCTTCTGCTGCTGCGGCTGGTGATCGACCCGCCGCCGGTCCAGGACGCGCCGCGCGGCAGCCTGCTGGATGTGCTGAAGATCCGCGGGCTGTGGCTGATCCTGCCGCTGACCATGGTGAACTACGCCCCCGCCGCCGGCATGCGCGGCATGTGGGCGGGGCCCTTCTTTGCGGAAACCTATGGCGCGGATGCCCGGCTGATCGGCTATGCCACGCTGATCATGGCGACCGCGATGATCCTGGGCACATTCGTCTATGGCCCGCTGGACCGGATCTTCGGCACGCGGAAGTGGATCAACGTGACGGGGGCCACGATCTCGGTCGGGCTGGTGTGCTGGCTGGCCGTCGCGCCGCCTTCGGGGCTGTGGTATGCTGCCGCGCTTTTTGCCGTGATCGGCATGGTGCTTAGCAATTATCCCATGCTGATGGCCCATGGCCGCGCCTTCCTGCCGCCGCATCTGGTCGGGCGGGGGGTGACGCTGATGAACCTGTTCTCGATCGGCGGGGCAGGGCTGGCGCAGGTCATCACCGGGCCGATCTATGCCGGCGGCGGGTTTGTTCCGGTCTTCCTGTTCTACGCAGGGGCCCAAAGCATCGGGTTGCTGATCTACCTGATGTCGCGCGACCGGATGGATTGATCCAATGGGGCGGTGCCGGTGCGGCCCATGCCAGGGGCCCATGCCTGGGGGCCGTGACAGCCGCGCCGCATCCGCGCCCTTGATATAAGGTATCACCGCATTACGCTTTGCACCGGGCCGTGGCTGCGGTATAGCCGCGCGACCCAATGTGAAAGGAGCTTTTCTAATGGGCTATAAAGTCGTCGTCGCGGGTGCCACGGGTAACGTGGGTCGCGAAATGCTGAACATCCTCGCGGAACGCCAGTTCCCGGTGGACGAGATCGCCGCGCTGGCGTCGCGCCGGTCCCTTGGGACCGAAGTCAGCTTTGGCGACAAGACCCTGAAGACCCAGGACCTGGATACCTTCGATTTCTCGGGCTGGGACATTGCCCTGTTTGCCGTCGGCTCGGGTCCGACGAAGGAATATGCGCCCAAGGCCGCGGCCGCGGGCTGTGTCGTGATCGACAACTCCTCGCTCTATCGCTACGACCCGGACGTGCCGCTGGTGGTGCCCGAGTGCAACCCCGAGGCGGTCGAGGGCTATGCCAAGAAGAACATCATCGCCAACCCCAACTGCTCGACCGCGCAGATGGTCGTGGCGCTGAAGCCGCTGCATGACCGCGCCAAGATCAAGCGCGTCGTGGTCTCGACCTACCAGTCCGTCTCGGGCTCGGGGAAAGAGGCGATCGACGAGCTCTGGGATCAGACCAAGGCGATTTACAACCCGACCGATGACCGCGAACCTAAGGTCTATACCAAGCAGATCGCCTTCAACGTGATTCCGCACATCGACGTCTTCATGGAAGACGGGTCGACCAAGGAAGAATGGAAGATGGTCGTCGAGACCAAGAAGATCATCGACCCCGCGATCAAGGTTTCGGCAACCTGCGTGCGCGTGCCGGTCTTCGTCGGCCATTCGGAATCGATCAACATCGAATTCGAAGACCACCTGGACGAGGAAGAGGCCCGCGACATCCTGCGTGAAGCGCCGGGGATCATGGTGATCGACAAGCGCGAAGACGGCGGCTACGTCACCCCGATCGAATGCGTCGGCGACTACGCCACCTTCATCTCGCGCATCCGTCAGGACAGCACGATCGACAACGGTCTGAACCTGTGGTGCGTGTCGGACAACCTGCGCAAGGGCGCGGCGCTGAACGCGGTTCAGATTGCCGAGACCCTAGGCAAGCGGGTGCTGAAGAAGGGCTAATCGTCCTCGATCAGAACGGGATCTTCATGGGGCGGGCCTTCGGGTCCGCCCTTTTGCGTCAGGATGCGGTCGGCCACCCAGCTATGGGCATGACCGGGAAACCCGGCGCGGAACCGCTGAACCAGCCGGGCGTAGGAATACCCCAGCTCGGACGCCTTGCAGAGCCTGTCACCCCCGGGAAAGCGGTGAAGTGTAAGGCCGCCACCGGCGGGGCGGAACTCGACGCCCTGCGCCCGCAGGCGGGTCTGCAGGTCGCGCCAACTGCCGGCATGGGCGAGGTCCCGGGCGAGGCGCGCGCGCAAGGGCGCGAGGAGCTGCTCATCCGCCCTGACAGGCGTCTTCGCGCGTTGCGTTTCATAGCGGATGCCATCGGCGATCATCTGGCGCACGATCTGACCGGCGGTCACGTCGCGCCGCCGCGCCAGGTCATCGACCACGCGCAGCATGTCGGGGGGCAGTTTCAGGTGCAGGGCGATCATCTCCATCCCGTCAGCTTGCGGGTTCAAGGTTAACATTCCCCTAGCATCCGCTGCGGCCACTTCCCGCCCATGCCGGGATTGCC
This sequence comes from Pseudooceanicola nitratireducens, assembly GCF_900109195.1. Taxonomy (GTDB): domain Bacteria; phylum Pseudomonadota; class Alphaproteobacteria; order Rhodobacterales; family Rhodobacteraceae; genus Pseudooceanicola; species Pseudooceanicola nitratireducens. The sequence continues at coordinate 465,581 of NZ_FNZG01000002.1, forward strand.
CCTTGGCCTTCCGCTGCGCTTTGGCGACAGTCGCGCGGAAGACTTGATCCAGGAGGTCGCCATGCGCCTGTCGCCACTTGCTTTTTCCCTTGCCCTGATGCCCGGCCTTGCGCTGGCCGATGATTTTGCCGTGGACAGCCGCATCGCCAGCGCGACGGTCTTTCCCCAAGGGGCCAGCCTGACCCGCGTGGCCCGGGTGCAGCTGCCCGAGGGGCGGCACCGTCTGCTTTTGTCGGACATGCCAGCGATTGATCCCTCGGGGCTGCGGCTGACGGCCTCGGGCCTGACCCTTGGCGCTGTCAGCTATCGCGATGATCTTGTTCCCCCGCGCAATGCCGAGGAGACCGCCCAGATCGAAGCCGCCCGCAACGAGGTCGAGGCCCGCGAGGCGGCGCTGCTTGAGGCGCAGGATGCCTTGGCGGCGATCCGGGATGAGGTCGAAGCGGCAAAAGCGCGGATCACCTTTCTGGAAGGCCTGGGGCAGTCGAGCGGTGTCGCCCAATCCTCGCCCGAGCAGCTGCGCGCCCTGCTGGAGCTGATCGGAGAAGAAGGGCTGGCCGCACGCCGCGCCGTTCAGGCCGCCGAAACCCGCGCCCGCCCCGCCAAAGACGCGGTGAGCGAGGCCAAGAAGGATCTGGCGGATGCCGAACAGGCGCTAGCCGCCCTGCTGACCGCCAATGACGACCGCGCCTATCTGGTGGTCGAGGTCGACGCCGCCGCCCCCTTCGACGGAGAGCTGGAGTTGCAATACACGACCGAGGCGGCCTCGTGGCAGCCGGCTTATGACCTGCGCCTGACCACCGGGGACGCCCCCGGCCTGACGATGCAGCGCGGGGCCTTCGTGCGGCAGGCGACGGGCGAGGATTGGGATGATGTTGCGCTGACGCTCTCGACCCTGCGCCCCGCGGATCAGGCCGCCCCGGGCGAGGTCTGGCCCTGGCTGCGCCGCATCCTTGACCCCGATCAGATGCCGCGCCCGGTGCCCCTGGCGCAGCGCAGCTTCAAGGCCGAGGCCGACACGCTGGCCGACACCATGGTCGCCGAACCGGTGATGGAGGAAGCCGCCGGGGCCAGTTTCGACGGTATCTCGGTCACTTACGACTATGCCCAGCCGGTCGACATCGCCAACGGGGCCGACGCCCTGCGCATTGCCCTGGGCGAGGTCACCTTCGCCCCAGAGGTCTTTGCCCGTGCCACCCCGCTAAGCGACGCCACCGCCTTTGTCGCCGCCGAATTCACCAACGACAGCAAAGAGCTGATCCTGGGCTCTGGCGATGCGCGGTTCTATCTGGACGGCACCTTCGTCGGGCAGCGGTACCTTGACCTGATCGCCGAGGGCGACAAGGCCGAGCTGTCCTTTGGCCCGATCGAAGGTCTGCGCCTGGAACGGATCGTGCAGGACCGTCAGGAAGGCGATCGCGGCGTGATCTCGCGCTCGAACGAACAGGTCGAGGCGGTCGAGATCACCCTGCGCAACCTGACCGACCGTGCCTGGGACGTCCGCCTGCGCGACCGGGTGCCCTATTCGGAACAGGAGGATCTGCAGATCACCTGGGAGGCCACCCCGGCCCCGAGCGAAGAGGCCGTGGACGGGCGGCGCGGCGTGCTGGAATGGCGCTTTGCCATGGACCCCCGGTCCGAGCAGGTCATCACCCTGAACCACCGTCTGCGCTGGCCCGAGGGGCAGGTGCTGCGCTGAGCGCAGCACGCCAGCCACCCCGCAACAAAAGAAGGCCCGGGAGGAGATCCCGGGCCTTTTCCTGTTCTTGAAGCCAATAAGCCGAATTCCGGGGGTCAGACCGCCTGAAAGGTGCCGGTTTCGGGCATGAACTGCTCCAGCCCGCCGTCACCGATGTCGTTCCACAGCCCGTGCAGCGACAGCTTGCCGCTTTTGACCGCCTCTTCGACGTAGGGGAAGGTCATCAGGTTATCCAGCGACACCAGGATGGCCTGTTTTTCCAGGGCGCGGGCGCGCTCGGTCTCGCCTTCGATGTCCTTGATGCGCTCGTATCCCGGGCGCAGCAGGTCCATCCAGCGGCCGACAAAGCTGGTCTTTTCCTCAAGCTCGGGCGCATGGCCGGAGCACATGTCCAGGCAGCCCTTCACGCCGCCACAGTTGGAATGGCCGACGATCACGATATGGGCGACCTTCAGCGCGGTCACCGCGTATTCGATCGCGGCCGAGGTGCCGTGCTGGTTGCCATCGGGCTCGTAGGGGGGAACCAGGTTGGCGATATTGCGGTGGATGAAGAATTCCCCCTGGTCGGCCCCGAAGATCGCGGTGACATGCACGCGGGAATCGCAGCACGAGATGACCATGGCACGGGGGCGCTGGCCTTCGTCGGCCAGGCGGCGGTACCAGGCCTTGTTTTCCGAAAAGGTCGTCGCTTTCCAGCCGTGGAACCGTTGCACCAGATAGGCCGGCAGAGGTTTGGCAAGCTTCATGATCTTTCCTTTCATCGCACTGGGTAAGGCGCCATGGCGCCCGGGCTAGGCGGGGTTATAGCGCGAACCGGATCGGTTTGAAGTGAATTTGATGCATTTTTCCTGCGGAAAGGCCTTTGCAGGAAAGGATTTGGGAAGGGTCAGCCGCGATTATCCCGGGCTGTGGGAAAGAAAAACGAGGGTGAGAACCGTGATAGAGGTGCGTGTATTGTCGCAGGATGAAACCGTGCGGCTTGATCCGGACCGGCTGCAGGCGCTGTATGATCAGCTGGGCGAAGCCGGGGCCGAAGATGTGGTCTGCCGCGCGATGGAAGAACTGGCCGTCCGATTGTCGATGACCGAACGGTTCTTCCGCCAGGATCGCCTGGACGACATGCGCAAGGCCGCGCGATCCCTGACCGGCATCGCCGAACAGATCGGCATGAATTGCCTGGCGCGGGTGGCGGGCGACGTGACCGCCTGTATCGATTGCCGCGATGCCGTGGCGCTTTCGGCGACGCTGTCGCGGCTGCTGCGGATCGGGGAACGGTCCCTGACCGAGATCTGGGATATGCAGAACGTGCAGGTGTGATCCGGCGGGGTGGGTCAGCCCCGGTCGACAGGCAGGCGTAGGGCCGGGGGTGCCCATGCCCCGAAGGGTTTGCGCAGTTGCAGCGAAAGCCCTTGCAGCGGCGGGGCCACGGGCTAGGCTCTGCCGCAACTGCCAGGAGTACCCCCATGCCGATGCGTTTCGCTGCCGCTGATGATGCGGCCCTTCCCCTTCACCTTGTCGATGCCGCTGCGCTGGATGGCTGGCTTTCGGATCAGGGCGGGGCTGTTGCCACCTGGCTGAAGGCCCTGGGGTTCAGCGCCGGGATCGGATCGGCGGTGGTGGTGCCCGATGGCAATGGCGCTCCGATGATGGCCGTGGCGGGCCATGGCACGGCGGATCAGCGCGCCCGGGGCCGGTTTGCCCTGGCCGCCGCCGCAGCCGCACTGCCTGCCGGAACCTATCGCCTGATCACCGACCTGACCGGCCCGGCGCTCGAGCAAGAGGCGCTTGGCTGGCTGCTGGCCGGCTACAGTTTCGACCGCTACCGCGACCAACCTGGCGCGTCCGCGCAGCTGGTCGCGCCCGAGGGTGTGAACGCCGCGCGGATTGAGGCGATCGCAGAGGGCGAGGCGCTGACCCGCGATCTGATCAACACCCCCGCCGGTGACATGGGCCCGCAGGAGCTTGCCGATGCGGCCACCGGGCTGGCCACCGAATTCGGGGCCGAGATCGAGGTGATCGAGGGCGATGACTTGCTGACCCGCAACTTCCCTATGATCCACGCGGTTGGCCGCGCCTCGACCGGGGCGCCGCGCCTGATCGACATGCACTGGGGCGATACGGGCCCCAAACTGACGCTTGTCGGCAAGGGGGTCTGTTTTGACACCGGCGGGCTGAACATCAAGCCGGGCGCCTCGATGGGCCTGATGAAGAAGGACATGGGCGGGTCGGCCACGGTGCTGGGGCTGGCGCGGATGATCATGGCGCTGGATCTTCCGCTGCGCCTGCGGGTGCTGATCCCGGCGGTGGAAAATTCGATCTCGGGCAATGCCTTCCGGCCGCAGGACATCCTGACCGCGCGCAACGGGCTGACGGTCGAGATCAACAATACCGATGCCGAAGGGCGGCTGGTCCTGGCCGATGCGCTGGCCTATGGGGCCGAGGATGCGCCCGACCTGATGCTGTCGATGGCGACGCTGACGGGGGCTGCGCGGGTGGCCGTGGGGCCGGATCTTGCGCCCTTCTATTCGGATGATGCGGATATCGTCGCCGCGCTGACCCGTGCGGGCGATACGGTGGCGGATCCGGTCTGGCGGATGCCCTTCCACGCGCCCTACGAGGCGATGATCGAACCGGGGATTGCGGATCTGGATAATGCGCCCAAGGGTGGTTTTGCCGGGTCGATCACCGCCGCGCTGTTCCTGCGCCGTTTCGCGGGCGAGGGCACGCGCTATACCCATTTCGACATCTACGGTTGGCAGCCCGCCGCCGCGCCCGCCCGCCCCAAGGGTGGCGTCGGTCAGGGCGCGCGGGCGCTGCTGGATGCGCTGCCCGAGATTCTGGGGCTCTGACCTGTGGTGGACCGCCGGGTGCTGAAGTCGAACGGGCGGGTCGCGGACCTGTCCCTGCGCGGACAGGTCGAGGCCGAGCGGTTCACCGCCCCCCTGCGTCACCGGGTCGTGCGCCCGGTGACCCGGATCCTGTCGCGCCCCGATGCGACGCTTCCGCGGGAGAGGGAACTGGCCTTTGGTGAGGCCTTCGAGGTGCTTGAGACCCAGGACGGCTTTGCCTTCGGCTATGCCGCGCGCGACGGCTATGTCGGCTATGTGCCCTTGCCGGATCTGTCCGACGATCCTGTCACCCCGACGCATCGGGTGATCGCCAACAGCTATTGCGCGGCAGAGCCTGCGTTGAAGCGCCCCGATCCGGCGGATCCGATGCCGATCGGCAGCCTGGTCCGCGTGACGGGCACGCAATTCGACAATTGCGACTGGGCGGCCTTTCCCCATGCGGGGGCGGTGCGGCATATGCCCTTGCCACATCTGGCCCCGATCGCTGCTGTGGATCCGCCCACGGATCCGGTGGCAGAAGGCGCGCGTTATCTGGGTGTGCCCTACCTCTGGGGCGGAAATTCGGGCTTGGGCATCGACTGTTCGGGTCTGGTGCAGGCGGGCTGCCTGGCCTGCGGGATCGCCTGTCCCGGCGACAGCGATCAGCAGGCGGCCGGCCTGGGTGATCCGCTGCCCGACGATGCCGCATTGCAACGGGGTGATCTGATCTTCTGGAAGGGTCATGTGGCCATGGTCGTCGGCGACGGGAGGATCCTGCACGCCAATGCCCATCACATGCAGGTGGTCTACGAGGACATGCAGGGCGCCATCGCGCGGATCGCCGCCAAGGACGGCGCGGTGACGGGCCGGCGGCGGCTTCCTCGGCCCTGAACAGGCCTCCTCAGCCGCGGCCCCCCTGAAGGACCGTTGCCTTAGTCCACCGCGCGGATCAACTTGCGCTCCAACACCCGCAGCACCGTCTTCAGGTCATGCCCGCGTTTGAGGATCTGGCCATCCATGCCGACCACCGCATACATGCCCTGGCGATTGCGCAGCGCGGGGCGCTTTTCGATGCGGTACAGCGGATGTTCCGCAGTGCGCCGGAAAACCGAAAACACCGCCACTTCCGACAGCGAGGAAATCCCGTAGTCCCGCCATTCCCCAGCCGCGACCATGCGCCCATACAGCGACAGAATCACGGCCAGTTCCGTCCGGTGAAATGCCACGCATTCCTTGGTCATTTTCGGGAAGGGCGTCGGTGGTTGAACCGTCATGACCTCAGACTTGCGCCGAACGCTCCGGAAATCAAGAGAGTTCCCGGTTTTTCGCATCCGCCATGCGGAAGCTTCTTCCACATCTCTTGACCGCGCGGTCAGTTCCGCGCAGTTTGCCGCAAAACCACTATCAGAGGATCCGACATGACCGAAGCTTTCCTGTGCGATGGCCTGAGAACCCCGATCGGACGCTACGGCGGGGCCCTGTCCTCGGTGCGTCCCGATGACATGCTGGCCCAGGTGATGCGCGACCTGGCCGCGCGCAACCCCGGCATCAAGGTCGACGAGGTCATGATGGGCTGCGCCAACCAGGCGGGCGAGGACAACCGCAACGTCGCGCGCATGGCCGCACTTCTGTCGGGGATCGGCGAAGACGTGCCGGGCATGACGATCAACCGTCTCTGCGGCTCGGGCCTGGATGCCGTGGGCACCGCCGCGCGCGCCGTGAAGGCGGGCGAGGTCGAGCTGGTGATCGCGGGCGGTGTGGAATCCATGTCGCGCGCGCCGCTGGTGATGCCCAAGGCGGACAGCGCCTTTTCCCGCAAGGCCGAGATCTACGACACCACCATCGGCTGGCGCTTCGTGAACAAGGCAATGCACAAGCATTTCGGCACCCATTCCATGCCCGAGACGGCGGAAAACGTGGCCGAGGATTTCAACATCGACCGCGCCTCCCAGGATGCCTTCGCCCTGCGCTCGCAGGAACGCGCCGCGGCTGCCATCGCTTCGGGCCGTCTGGCAGAAGAAATCACGCCGGTGACCATCCCGCAGCGCAAGGGCGATGCGATCGTGGTCGACACCGACGAACACCCCCGCGCCACCACGCTGGAAAAGCTCGGGAAACTGCCGACGCCCTTCCGTGAAAACGGTACGGTGACGGCGGGCAATGCCTCGGGCGTGAACGACGGCGCCTGCGCGGTCATCGTCGCCTCGGCCGAAGCGGTGAAGAAATACGGCCTGACCCCGCGCGCGCGGATCACGGCCATGGCCACCGCCGGCGTGCCGCCGCGCATCATGGGCATCGGCCCGGCCCCGGCGACGGAAAAGCTGCTGGCGATGACCGGCACCACCATCGGCGACATCGACCTGATCGAGCTGAACGAAGCCTTTGCCGCCCAAGGCCTCGCCGTCACCCGCCAACTTGGTCTGCCCGATGATGCGGCACATGTGAACCCGAACGGCGGCGCGATTGCCCTGGGTCACCCTCTTGGCATGTCCGGTGCGCGCCTGGCGCTGACCGCGGGCCTGTCGATGGGCCACATGGGCGCAAAACGCGCCATCTGTACCATGTGCATCGGCGTCGGCCAGGGCATCGCCCTGATGCTCGAAGCGGTCTGATCCGGCCCTTCGACATCGACTCCTCACAACACGCGCGCGGCCGGGCGACCCGTCCCCCCGGCCGCCGCACTCACCACTCCCCAAATAAAGAAAACCCGCCACCATCCTCTTGCCGAAAATATCCCGGGGGTGCGGGGGCTGGCCCCCGCTACCTGCTACGTGCGGGGGCTGGCCCCCGCTGCCGGCCCTGCGCGAAACGAACCGCCCAGGGCCAGTGTCACGCCGCTCGCAAACCACCTCACAGACGACCCAATCCACACAAAAAAACCGGGCGCGCCCTCGCGTCGCCCGGGTTTTGCACGGCCCATCGGCCGCAGATCAGGAATAGGTCGGGTGGAACATATCCCCGGGCGAAAGGGTGAAAATCTCCACCCCGTCTGCCGTCACGCCGACCGAATGTTCGAACTGTGCCGACAGGGATTTGTCCCGGGTCACTGCCGTCCAGTCGTCGGCCAGCACCTTGGTTTCCGGCCGGCCAAGGTTCACCATCGGCTCGATCGTGAAGAACATGCCTTCCTCCAGCACCGGACCGGTGCCGGGGCGGCCATAATGCAGCACGTTCGGCGGGGCGTGGAAAACACGGCCCAGCCCGTGGCCGCAGAAGTCGCGCACGACGGACATGCGGTTCGCCTCGACATAGGTCTGGATGGCGTGGCCGATGTCGCCAAAGGTGGCGCCGGGGCGCACGGCCTCGATCCCCTTCATCAGGCTGTCGTGGGTCACCTGGATCAGCCGCTCGGATTTGCGCGACAGCTTGCCCGCCACGTACATCCGGCTGGTGTCGCCGTACCAGCCATCGACGATCACGGTGACGTCGATGTTCAGGATGTCGCCATCCTTCAGCTTCTTGTCGCCGGGGATGCCATGGCAGACCACGTGGTTGATCGAGATGCACGAGGCATGCTGATACCCCTTGTAGCCGATCGTGGCCGAGGTCGCGCCGGCGGCATTCACCTTCTCTTCGATGATGCGGTCCAGCTCTCCGGTGGTCTGGCCGGGCACGACGTGTTCGGCGATCTCGTCCAGGATGCGGGCGGCCAGGGCTCCGGCCTTGTGCATGCCGGGGAAGTCCACCTCTTGATAGATGCGGATGCCGTCGCGGGTGATATGGCTTTTCTCGTCCAAGGGGGCCTCGTTCATGTCTTGTCTTCCAGATAAGCGATTTCCGGCCTGCCTACAATGTCGGCCCGCTGCGGGCGCGGCTTTGCCGCAAGTCCCGGGGTCGTCCGGCGTAAGATCTGCCTGCAGAGTGACCGCGACAGGTAACAACCCGGTTGCAGGGGCGGTCGGTGCCGGGGCGGATCCGGCTTGATTTGCGGCCGACCTACAGTCGATCGGGGGGCGGGATCAGGCGTCGGGCAGGGCGAAGGGCAGGGTGGTGCCCACGGTGATACCCCGGGGCGAGATTTCGGCCCCCATGGCAATGATCTCGACCCCCCGGGCCTGGGCGTCGCGCAGGGCGGTGGCATAGGCCGGGTCGATGTCGGCGGCTACGGTGACCCGCGTGGCATCGCTGCGCTGCACCAGATACAGCAGGACGGCGCGGTGCCCTTCGGCGCGCATCTGGGCCAGATCCGCCATGTGGCGCGCGCCGCGGGCGGTGACGCTGTCGGGGAATTCCGCAAGGCCCGGCTGGCGCGACAGGGTGACCGATTTCACCTCGACATAGGCGTCGGGCAGGTCGGGGCCGCGCAGCAGGAAATCGATCCGGCTTTTCTCGGCGTATTTCTGTTCCGGCAGCACTTGGTCATAGCCCTCGAACCCGGCGATCTGACCAGCGATCAGCGCGTCTTTCACCGCGCGGTTGGCGGTGCCGGTGTCGACGCAGGTGAAACCGCCGTCCTCATGTTCGACCAGCCGCCAGCCGTACTTCAGCTTTTTCTTCGGATCGTCATTGGGTTCGACCCAGATCCGGCTGTCCGGTTCCGCCAGGCCCAGCATCGATCCGGGGTTGGCGCAGTGGGCCGTCACCTCGGTGCCGTCCTCAAGCCTGATATCGGCAAGGAAGCGTTTGTAGCGACACAGCAGGCGGGCGGGGACGAGAGGGGTTTGAAAGCGCATGAGCCGGGCCTATACCCTTATCAAACCAGAAAACAAAGCACCGGAGGTTTCATGTCCAACCCTACTGCCGCCATGCTGGTCATCGGGGATGAAATCCTCTCGGGCCGGACACGGGACGCCAATATGCACCATCTCGCACAAGAGCTGGTGAAGGTCGGGATCGACCTGAAAGAGGTGCGCGTGGTCTCGGATGATGCGCCAGCGATCGTGGCGGCGGTGCGCGCCCTGTCCGAAGGGTTCGACCAGGTCTTCACCTCGGGCGGGATCGGGCCGACCCATGACGACATCACCGCCGATTGCATCGCCGAGGCCTTCGGTCGCAACATCGACGTGCGCGACGACGCCCGCGCCCTGCTGGCCAAAGCCTATGGCGCGCGCGGGGTCGAGCTGACCGAGGCGCGGCTGCGCATGGCGCGTATCCCGGATGGCGCGGCGCTGATCGACAACCCGGTCTCGACCGCGCCGGGGTTCACGGTGGAAAACGTGCATGTGATGGCCGGTGTGCCAAGCGTCTTTCAGGCCATGGTCGCTTCGGTCCTGCCGCAGCTGACCGGGGGCACCCCGCTTCTTAGCCAGGCACTGCGCGTGATGCGCCCCGAAAGCGAAATCGCCGGTCCCCTGCGGGATCTGGCGGGTGTCTATGACGATCTGTCCTTCGGGTCCTATCCCTTCCAGGCCAATGGGGTCTACGGCGCGCAGCTGGTCGTGCGCGGCACCGACGGCGCGCGCATCGACGCGGCCATGATCGCCCTGCAAGAGGCTTTTCCCGATGCCTGAGACCACGCCCGACATGACCCAAGACCTTGCCCGCCATTTCACCTGCGCCGATGTCACCTGGCCCGCCGCGCAGAAAACCGACTGTGGCCCCTTCGTGCTGCGATCCTCGCCCGGGGGCGGCAAGCGGGTCACGGCGGCCACGGCCAATGGTCCGGTGACCTCGGACGACGTGATGGTGGCGGAACGCCGGATGCGCGACATGGGGCAGAAGCCCTTGTTTTCGCTGCGACCGGGGGATGAGGACCTGGATTCGATCCTGGCCGCGCGTGGCTACGCGGTGGTCGATGAGACGCGCATTCTGACGATCCCTGTCGCGGCGCTGATCGGGGAAGACACCGATGTGGAACAGGCCAGTCTGGCCGTCTGGGAACCGCTGGCCATCCAGCTGGAGTTCTGGGCCGCAGGCGGCATTGGCCCCGACCGGATCGCGGTCATGGAACGGGCGGCCTGCCCCAAGACCGCGCTGATCGGGCGGCATGACAATTCGCCGGGCGGCACCTGCTATGTCGGCGTCTCGGAAGGGATCGGCATGATGCATGCGCTTGAGATCATTCCCGCCGCCCGCCGGTCGGGCATGGGCCGCGCGATGAGCATCCACGCCGCGCAATGGGCGGCCCGCCAGGGTGCGACGGACTTCGCGGTGCTCTGCGTGGCGTCGAACATCCCCGCGAACCGGCTGTATGAAAAGCTGGGCATGCGCCAGATCGGCCAGTACCATTACCGCATCAAGGAGAGCTGAGATGCCGTCCAAGGACCAGCCCACGGCGCTGGATCTGCCCATGGTGGATCCGCTGCCCGAGAAGACGCAGAAGTATTTCGACATCTGCCAGGACAAGCTGGGGATGGTGCCGAACGTGCTGAAGGCCCATGCCTTCGACATCGACAAGCTGAACGCCTTTACCGCGCTGTACAACGACCTGATGCTGGGCGACAGCGGGCTGACCAAGCTTGAGCGTGAGCTGATCGCGGTCGTCGTGTCCTCGATCAACGGGTGCTATTATTGTCTGACGGCGCATGGCGCGGCGGTGCGAGAGCTGTCGGGCGATCCGAAGCTGGGCGAGATGATGGTGATGAACTACCGCGTCGCCGATCTGGATCCGAAGCAGCGCGTGATGCTGGATTTCGCCGCCAAGGTGACCGAGGGCTCGCGCAAGATCGAAGAGGCCGACCGCCAGCTGCTGCGCGACCATGGCTGGAGCGACCGGGACAGCTGGGACATCATCAACGTCGCCGCCTTCTTCAACATGACCAACCGCGTGGCCAGCGCCACCGACATGCGTCCGAATGACGATTACCACGCCCAGGCGCGCTAGGTCGCGGGTCTTTGCCGGGGCCTGGCTTGGGTTCGGGCTTGGGGTCGGGCTGGCGGCCTGCATCCTGCCGGGCGCGGGCCTGGCCTTCGATCCGGTCAGCCTGCCCGAGGCCGCGCGGCGGACCTTTGACGACACCGCCGCCACGGCCTCGATCCGGATCCCGGTGGCCCGGCTGGGCGAGACGGGCATGCTGAAAGAGGTCGAGGGCAGTCTGCGCCGCCGCGCCTGGGCGATCCCCTCGCCGACGCTGCCGACGCTGCGGGTGCTTCAGGGCTTGCGGCAGGACATGGAGGATGCCGGGTATCAGGTCGTGCTGGATTGCGCGTCCGAGGCCTGTGGCGGGTTCGACTTCCGCTTTGCCTTGCCGGTGCTGCCCGCGCCGGAAATGAACGTCGACATCTTCGACTACCGCGTGCTGGTCGGGCGCAGGGGCGATGCGGGGCGCGAGGAACATGTCTATGTCCTGGTCAGCAAGGGCCGCGCCAACCGCTTCGTGCAGATCTACGAGGTCGCCCGCCGCGACGCGGCCCCCCCGTCGACCCAGGCCCCCCCGTCGACCGAGTCCTCGCCTTCGACCCAGGCCCCATTGGCCGCCCCCGCCACGCCGTCCCCTGCCGATCCGGGCGACACCGACCTGATCAACCGCCTGAAGGCGCGTGGCCACGTGGTGCTGCGCGATCTGGATTTCGCATCCGGTGCCGGCGCACTGAGCGAAAAGGATTACCCCTCGCTCGCGGCGCTGGCGGCCTATCTGTCGGAAAAGCCCGAACGCCGGGTCGTGCTGGTCGGCCATACGGACGCGGTCGGGTCTTTGGCGTCGAACACCGCGCTGTCGCAGACCCGGGCGGATTCGGTGCGCGATCAGCTGGTGTCGGTCTTCGGTGTCACAGGGTCACAGATCACCGCGCGCGGCGTCGGGTACCTGTCGCCTATCGCCACCAACCTGACCCCGGAGGGGCGCGACATGAACCGCCGGGTCGAGGTGGTGCTGCTGGTCGACTAGATCAGACCTGTGAAGACGAAAATGCCCGGCGGATCGCCGGGCGAGTGGCCTGATGACAGGCGGGGGGAAGGGGATGCGCCCGGGGTGCCGGGCGCGAAACCTTGGGGCGCTTACCAGTGTTTACCAGGCGTCGGGGCCTTTTTCCGCGAAGGCGCGCACCAGGAAGTCGATGAAGGCGCGGACCTTGGGCTGGGTGAACCGGCCCGGCGGGTAGACGGCATAGATGCCCTGGGTTTCGACCGGAAGATCGGGGATCGCGTCCTCGACCAGGCCCTGCTGCATCGCTTCGGCATACAGGAAGGACGGCAGGTAGGCGATGCCAAGACCGGCGATGGCGGCATTCAGCAGCGATTGCCCGTCGTTCACCGACAGCCAGCCGGCGGTGCGCACCTGGCGTTTCTCGCCCGAGGGGGCGGTCAGTTTCCAGACGTTGCCCGAGGCCTGCGACGAATAATGCAGAAGCTTGTGTTCATTCAGATCGTCGATCTTCTGCGGCCGGCCGTATTTCTGGAAATAGCCCGGCGCGGCGATCATGCGTTTCGACGTATCGGTCAGCTTGCGGGCCCGCAGGGTGCTGTCTTCCAGTTCGCCGATGCGGATGGCCATGTCGAAGCCTTCTGAGATCAGTTCGACGTAGCGGTTGTTCAGCACCATGTTGACCGTGATGTCGGGGAATTCGGACAGGAATTCACCCAGAACCGGCGACAGGTGATTGACGCCGAAATCGGTCGCGACGCTGATCCGCAGAAGACCCGAGGGCGCGGATTGCATGGAGGTGACCAGTGCGTCGGCCTCGCCTGCGTCGTTCAGGACGCGGCGGGCACGGTCGTAATAGGCCAAGCCGATCTCGGTCGGTGACACGCGACGGGTTGTCCGGTTGAGAAGACGTGCGCCCAGACGCGCCTCGAGAGAGGACACGTGTTTGGACACGGCGGATTTCGAGATCCCCATCTTCTTGGCCGCGTCGGTGAAACCACCTTGATCCACGACCGTCGCGAATGCTTCCATTTCTGTCAGACGGTCCATTCCTTAACCTTTCTGCCTGCAAGTTACGTTCTGCCTTGGCAAAAGGTTTCACAGGGAAATCGGGCACAATCCGGGCGCGCCATCGTCAATACAGGGGTAATGTCGGGATCGTTTATGGGCTGGAAACAGGGAAACGGGTCGTTTCCGGCCTTATTTCGCCAGATTCAGGCGGTTTCGACGCAATGTCGCCGGAAAGCGCGCTTTAACAGGTCCAGTTCTTCCCGCAGTAGCGCCAGTTCGGCCTGGATTGTTTCGTCGGCGGTGTCGCCGGCGATTATGGCAAGGCTGTCCAGAACGTCGCCGGTGTTTGCCTCGACGATGGTTATTGTCTGCACACCGTCGCCAATCGCACTGACCGGAACGTCAAAGGTCAGCCGCCAGGTGCCGTCGCCGGCGGGGCTGATGGACAGATCCTCGATCGATTTGTCGCGGAAGCGGGCGGCGATGCCGGGGCGGATGCCCTCGGGCACGTCCGAGATCACGCCTTCGTATCGGCCATTGTTCAGACGGGTGCGTGTCACCTTGAGAATGCTCATCGGGTCCTCCTGTCAGAATTCGGCGCGGGGGCAGCGGGCAAGGGTCAGGTCGCGCAGGGTGACCTGGTTCATCTCGGGGCCTTCAAAGATCAGGTCCAGCCAGGCGTTTTCCAGCCGGTCCTCGTTCAGGTCGGCATAGGCCAGGTCGAATTCGATCATGTTCTCCTCGGCCGGGGTGTGACCCGGGGCCGGGGCGTTGATCGGAAATTCGCGCACGATCTGTTCGGTGTTGGGCCCGTGCTTGATGTTGAGCCGGGCAAAGATTTCCAGCGGCTTTTCCAGTTCGACCCGCATGGTCAGGCGGATCAGGTGCGAAGCCTTCAGGCCCTGAAGCGCCTCGGGCGGCAGTTCCACCACCAGCGACAGGAAGGATCCGTCGAAGGCAAAGACATCCATGCGCAGCCCGAAGGGGGCCAGATCCTCGGCCCGGGTGTTGCGGATCTGGCGAAGGGACAGTTCCGACCGGATGCAATCGTGGTGCAACGTAATCTCGTGTCCCAGGCGCGATTTCGACGGGGCCGAGGCGATGCCATGTTCGGCGATCGGGCCGCGCCAGAGCTCGGGCCGCCAGGACCAGTCGGTGCCATGGGGCAGGGGAAAGACGTTGGAACCAATCACCGGCAGAGCCAGCCGGGATTCGGCGGCATGCAGCAGGTCGTCCAGCGGCTGGCGCAGGCTGCGGGCACGGGCGCGGGTGGCGCGCAGATCGGACAGCGGCATGGTGCGGGCCGCGCGGGCCGTGGTCTTCCAGCGGCGAAGCTCGGCCTGGGTGCGCCAGCGGTCCAGCAGAAGTTTGAGTGCGTTCACCATGGATGCCCGATGTACTGCCCGAGTTCGGTTTCCAGACCCCGCAAAAGGCCCGTGTCCCGTGTTCTTGATCCCTGTGACCCTTATAGGTGAATGGTTAACATCCGGCCACAGCTTTGCACGTCAGCCGCCGGGGGCGGTCTTGACCCCGTCTTTCACCCCGTCGCCCGTGGCCGCCAGCGCCCCGCTGTCGTTGCGGATGTTGCGGGCCAGGCGCAGCAGAAGGTTGCGCCCCTCCAGCCCCGCGCCGGATCCGTCCTGCATGGAATAGGCGGCAAGCCCGATGGCATGGCCGTTGGCATTCAGCACGCCGCGCCAGTGCACCGGGTCGGCCTGATCGGTGGCCGAGGTGCCGCCGGCGTTCAGCTGCACGATGCGGATGTCGTCGATCACGGCGGAATAAAGAACGGTGGCCGGGCCGAAGGTCTTGGCGATGCTCTCGGCCGAGGGCAGGGGCGCGTCGGCCTCGGCCCGGACGGCGGTCACCGTGATGAAGGCAAGCGAGGTGACGCCCGCCACCTCGTTCGACCGCAGCAGGTCGCATTGCGCCAGCAGGGCGAATTGCTTGGGCCCCCGGTCGCGCAGCGACGTGCCATCGACGCAATAGCCCGCAGGTCCCTTGATGCGGATCGACCCTTCGTCCAGCGTGGCGCTGTCCAGCACCGCGCCGGGGCGGGCACCGGGTGCCCCGAATGAATCGTCGCAGGCCGCCAGACCCAGAAGCGCCAGCGCCGCAAAAAGGGCCGGGGCGGTTCCTGCCCGCCCGGCCCCTTGCGATGTCGGGATGATACGATCAGAGATCGGCATAGATGTGTTTTTCGGCCTTGCCGCCGGGATGCGTCACGGCACCCAGGTAGGTCTTGCCGACCAGCTGGGCGTACTTCCACAGTGCACCGCTGGCATAGATCGTGTCGCGCGGGCCTTTCCAACTGGCCTTGCGGGTCGCCATCTCGTCCTCGCTCAGCGCGACCGAGATTTCGCCGCTGACCGCGTCGATGGTGATCATGTCGCCGTTTTCCAACAGGGCGATCGGGCCGCAATGGGCGGCCTCGGGTCCGACATGGCCAACGCAGAAGCCCCGTGTCGCGCCCGAGAACCGGCCATCGGTGATCAGCGCGACCTTCTTGCCCATGCCCTGACCGGACAGGGCCGCGGTGGTGGCCAGCATTTCGCGCATGCCGGGGCCGCCTGCGGGGCCTTCGTTGCGGATGACGATGACCTCGCCTTCCTTGTATTCGCGCTTTTGCACGGCGGCAAAGGCGTCTTCTTCGCATTCGAAGACGCGGGCGGGGCCGGTGAAGACCTGTTCTTCGGCCTTCATGCCGGCGACCTTCACGATGGCGCCTTCGGGGGCCAGGTTGCCCTTGAGGCCGACCACACCGCCGGTCTTGGTGATCGGCGTTTCGATCGGGTAGATGACCTTGCCGTCGGCCTTGCGGGTGACGGTGTCCAGCTCTTCCCCGATGGTCTTGCCAGAGGCGGTGATGCAGTCTTCGTGGATCAGGCCGGCCTTGCGCAGTTCGTTCATGACGACGGGAATGCCGCCCACGTCGAAGAGGTCCTTGGCGACGTGATCGCCGCCGGGCTTGAGGTTCACGAAATAGGGCGTGTCGCGGAAGATCTCGCAGACGTCATCCAGGTTGAAGTCGATGCCGGCCTCATGGGCGATGGCGGGCAGGTGCAGACCGGCGTTGGTCGAGCCGCCGGTGCAGGCCACGACGCGGGCGGCGTTTTCCAGCGATTTGCGGGTCACGACGTCACGGGCGCGGATGTTCTTTTCGATCAGGTTCATGACAGCGCGGCCCGAGGCCTCGCCATATTGGTCGCGGGATTCGTAGGGCGCGGGCATGCCGGACGAGTTCAGCAGCGCCAGGCCGATGGCTTCGGACACGCAGGCCATGGTGTTGGCGGTGAACTGGCCGCCGCAGGCCCCGGAGGACGGGCAGGCGACGCGTTCCAGGATGTCCAGCGCGGCGTCGGACATGGTGCCGTTCTGGTGGCGGCCGACCGCTTCGAACATGTCCTGCACGGTCAGGTCGCGGGTGCGGAAATCTTCCGGGATCTCGTCGATCTGGGGCGCTTTGCCCGGCAGGATCGACCCGCCATAGATGAAGACCGAAGGCACGTTCAGACGCACCATTGCCATCATCATGCCCGGCAGCGACTTGTCACAGCCCGCAAGGCCCACGATGGCGTCATAGCAATGGCCGCGCATGGTCAGTTCGACCGTATCAGCAATGGCTTCGCGCGAGGCCAGCGACGACCGCATGCCTTCGTGGCCCATGGCGATGCCGTCGGTCACGGTGATGGTGGTGAATTCGCGCGGCGTGCCGGACGCGGCTTTCACGCCCAGTTTCACGGCCTGGGCCTGACGGTTCAGCGCGATGTTGCAGGGGGCGGCTTCGTTCCAGCAGGTGGCCACGCCGATCAGCGGCTGGTGGATCTCTTCCTCGGAAATGCCCATGGCATAGAGGTAGGAGCGGTGCGGCGCGCGCTCTGGCCCTTCGGTGACGTATCGGCTTGGCAGCCGGGACTTGTCGAACTTGGTCATCTTTGCCCCCCCCGGGATGTCTGGCTGAATTGGGGATAAATGACGCGATCCGACCAGACAAGGCTGTTTGCTGGCGGTTCGTCTGGCGTGCGCATTTGCGCGCGGCCCGGCAGGGGTGAGGGGGCTTTCGTTGCGGTCGGTCGCGCGGGCATGATTGCGGGCGGCGGCGGCTGCCTATAGCAAGGAGCCATGACCTACGCGGCGCAGCAGACCCTTTCCGACCCCGCCCGCCCCCGGAGCGAGCTGTGGCGCACCCTGCTGGGGCTGGCGCTGATCACCGGGCTGAGCCTGGTGTTCGCGCTGATCTGGCTGCTTGGCCAGCAATGGGCGTCGCGCCACGTGGATCTGAGTTTTCTGCACCCGGCGGCTTCGCCCCAGGGGCTGATCTGGACGCTGTCGACCTTCCTGTGTCCGACCCTGGCGCTGTGGATCGTGATGCGGCGGCTGCATCGGCGCAGGGTCCGGTCGCTGATCGGGTCTTTTGCCCTGGCGCGGCATCAGTTCGTGCGGGTCATGGCGGTGCAGGCGGTGGTGGTCGCGCTGGCCATGCTGCTGCCCACACCGGGCGGGGAGGATCCGGTGCTGCATCTGTCACCGCTGGTCTGGCTGCGCTGGCTGCCGTTGGCGCTGGTCATGTTGGTCGTGCAGATCGGGATCGAGGAGCTGGTCTTTCGCGGCTATCTGCAATCGCAGCTGGCGGCGCGGTTCCGGTCGCCTGTGGTCTGGCTGACGGTGCCAGCGGTGATCTTTGCGCTGCTGCACCTTGATCCATCCATCGGCCCGAACCGGTGGCTGGTGATCGGCGTGACGCTGGCCTTTGCGCTGGCGGCGGGGGACATCACCGCGCGGGCGGGCACGCTTGGCCCGGCCATCGCGATGCACCTGGTGAACAACTTCACCTCTCTCTTTCTGGTGGGCGCGGCGGGGCAGATGGAGGGCATGGCGCTGTTCATCGTTGCCATCGACCTGTCGGACCCGACGATCTGGCCCGTCTTCCTGATTGAAGCGATGCTGATCCTGATCACCTGGCTGGGCGCACGGATCGTGCTGCGGGTCTGATCGTGAAATCCTACGCCCCCCATGATCTGCTGGCGGCCCCGGCGCTGCGCACGAAGTCGCTGTTCCTGACCCTGGTCGGCTTCATCGCGATCGAATTCATGTACCAGCTGGGCCGCGACCTGCTGGACTACCTTCTGGTGAACCTGGCCCCGGGCGTCGCCCCGGTGATCTTTGACGGCATCGCGCCGATTGCGGTGCTCTACGATCTGTTCGGCTTTGCCGTCCTGGGGCTGTTGGTGGTCTTCGTGGCGCGGCGCAATCACGATCGCGGGCTGCGAACCCTGGTCGGGCCATTCGGCCTTGCGAAAGAGGATTTCCGCCGCGCCGTCCTCGCCGCGGGGGTGATGCACCTGATGCTTCTGGCCATCGTGCCCTGGGGGCTGGACCAGGCCGACATGATCCCGCTGGATCACTGGCTGCGGGTGGCCCCGGTCGCCATCGTGGCGCTTCTGGTGCAGACCGGCGCGGAGGAGCTGTTCTATCGTGGCTACCTGCAACAGCAGCTGGCGGCGCGGTTCCGCAATCCGCTGATCTGGATGGTGCTGCCGAATATCGCCTTTGCCTGGGTGCATTGGTCCAATGGGGCGGATTTCACCGATTCCGTCTATTACGTCGGATGGGCCTTCATCTTCGGGCTTGCCGCCAGCGACCTGACCGCGCGCAGCGGATCGCTTGGCGCGGCCATCGGGTTCCACCTGATGAACAATGTCTTTGCCTTCATGGTCGCGGATGTGGCGGGTTTTCCGGGCAGCGGGCTTGCCCTGTTCCTTTTCCCGGGCGATCCCCTGCCGCTGTCGCCCGACGACGGTGCCGCGCTGGTGCCCGACCTGACCGACAGCTGGCTGATCTGGCAGATGGCCGTCGATCTGGCGGTGATCGGTGTGACCTGGCTGGCCGTGCGGGTCGCGATCCGCCGTTGATTGCAATTCACCGGCCAAGGCCCTATCTGGGGGCGAAGCCCAACGTCCCGGAAAGGTCCCGGAAAGCGATATGAACTGGATCACCAATTACGTTCGCCCGCGCATCAACTCGATCTTCTCGCGCCGCGAAGTGCCCGAGAATCTCTGGTCCAAGTGCAGCGAATGCGGCACGATGCTGTTCCACCGGGAACTGGCCGACAATCTGAACGTCTGCACCTCGTGCGGGCATCACATGGCGATCACGCCGCGTGACCGGTTCAAGGCGCTGTTCGACGGCGGCATCTTCGTCGAGGTGAAGGTGCCGGAACCCGTCACCGACCCGCTGCATTTCCGCGACCAGAAGAAATATCCCGACCGGATGAAGGCCGCGCAGAAGAACACCGGCGAACACGAGGCGATGCTGGTCGCCGAAGGCGAAATCGGCCAGACCCCGATCGTGGCCGCCGCGCAGGACTTTTCCTTCATGGGCGGGTCCATGGGAATGTACGTGGGCAATGCGATCATCGCCGCCGCGCAGCGCGCGGTGAAGCTGAAGCGCCCGCTGATCCTGTTCTCGGCCGCCGGTGGCGCGCGGATGCAGGAAGGCATCCTGTCGCTGATGCAGATGCCGCGCACCACCGTGGCCGTGCAGATGCTGAAAGAGGCCGGGCTGCCCTATATCGTCGTGCTGACCCATCCCACGACCGGCGGTGTCACCGCCTCCTACGCGATGCTGGGCGATGTGCAGATCGCCGAACCCAATGCGCTGATCTGTTTTGCCGGGCCGCGCGTGATCGAACAGACGATCCGCGAAAAGCTGCCCGAAGGGTTCCAGCGCGCAGAATACCTGCTGGATCACGGCATGCTGGACCGGGTGACCAAGCGCACCGACATGCGCGATGAGCTGATCCAGATCACCCGCATGCTGCTGGGCCTGCCGCCCGTGGTCGTGGGCAACCTGCCCGCGCCCGAACCGGCGGCCGAGGCCGTGGTGGATCCCGCCGCGCCCGAGCCCGCGAAGCCCGCCGCTGGCACCGAGGCAAAGCCCGGTTCCAAGAAGTGAGCGCAGGGTCCGACATCATCCTTGACCGGATGATGACGCTGCACCCGAAGGTCATGGACCTGGTCCTTGACCGGGTCTGGCGGCTGCTGGACGCGCTTGGCAATCCGCAGGACAACCTGCCGCCGGTGATCCATGTCGCGGGCACCAACGGCAAGGGATCGACCCAGGCGATGATCCGTGCGGGTCTGGAAGGGGCGGGCAAGCGCGTACATGCCTATACCTCGCCGCATCTGGCACGGTTCCACGAACGCATCCGCCTGGGGGGTGAGCTGATTTCCGAAGAGGCGCTGACCGCGCTGCTGGACGAATGCTATACCGCCAACAAGGGCGAACCGATCACCTATTTCGAGATCACGACCTGCGCGGCCATCCTGGCCTTTTCGCGGGCCCCTGCGGATTTCACCCTGCTCGAGGTCGGGCTGGGCGGGCGGCTGGATGCGACCAACGTGGTGGCCAATCCGGCGCTGACCCTCATCACGCCGGTGTCTCTGGATCACACCCAGTTCCTGGGCGACACGATTGAAGCAATCGCCGGTGAAAAGGCGGGGATCATCAAGCGGGGCGTTCCCTGCGTCGTCGGCCCGCAGGACGACAGGGCCGAACCCGTGATCGAAGCGCAGGCCGCCCGTCTGGGCGCGCCGCTGATCGCCCAGGGCCAGCACTGGCACGTCTGGGAAGAGGCCGGGCGGCTGGTCTTCCAGGACGAGGCCGGGCTGCTGGACCTGCCGCTGCCGGCGCTGCCCGGCGCGCATCAGATCGACAACGCCGGGGCCGCGATTGCTGCCCTGCGCGCGCTTGGCTTTGGTGAAAACGCGGCCGAGGCAGCGATGCGCAATGTCACCTGGCCCGCGCGGATGCAGCGCCTGCGCTCCGGGCCGCTGGTCGATCTGGCCGGCGGGGCCGAGCTGTGGCTGGACGGCGGGCACAATGCCGCTGCGGGTGAGGCGCTGGCGAAATACCTGGCCGGGCTGACGGACAAGCCGCTGCACCTGATCTGCGGGATGCTGAACACCAAGGACGTGCGCGGCTACATGCGGCCCCTGTCCGGGCTGGTCGGCAGCCTGACGGCCGTCTCGATCCCGGGAGAGGCCGCAACCCTGCCCGCGGATGAGACCGCACAGGCCGCCCGCGACGTTGGCATTCCGGCTTTTGAGGCGGGTAATGTGTCAGAAGCGCTGACCCGGATCGTGACGGAAACGCCACATGCGCGGGTGCTGATCTGCGGGTCGCTGTACCTTGCAGGGCAAATTTTGCGCGAAAACGGCTGATTTTCTTAACGCCAGCTTTAAGCAACCCCGCCCTGATCAAAATAAATGACCGATTCGGGATTTTCCGAATCAGCAGGCATTGACCGATTCGGTGTGATTCGCGTACGGTCGTGGCAGTTGTTGTACAGGCAATACAATCACCTTGGACCTCCGCCCTCCAGTCTTCAGATATGCGGCAGTCCGGACAGGGGTGGTACGCAGCTAAACCTCGGGCACAAGATGAGGGGACCGCTTCAACGGTCCCCCACTCGGGTGCCCGCCAGGTCGTTCAGCCTTCCGATTTTCCCCAATCCGCGTCCTGCATTTCGCGCAGGCGGCTGGCGGTGCGTTCGAATTCGAAGACGCCTTCGCCTTCGACATACAGCGATTCGGGCTGGTCGGCGGCAGAGCAGATCAGCCGCACCTTGGCCTCGTACAGGGCGTCGACCAGGGTGACAAAGCGCTTGGCCTCGTTGAAATTCGACCGGCCAAGGGTGGGGATGTTTTCTAGGATCAGCACGCGCAGCGCCTCGGCAATGGCCAGGAAGTCGCCCGGGCCCAGCATCTGGCCACATATGTCATGGAAGGACGCCCGCCCGACACCGTTGCGATAGGCGGGGATGGTGACCTTGCGGCCCTTCACGGTCAGCACCAGTTCTTCGCCCGTGCCGCCGGTGAGGTCGGTCCAGATTTCAGCGATGGCCGCGCGCGCCTCGGCGTTGACCGGGGTGAAATACACCTGGCTGCCGGACAGGCGGTTCTGGCGATAGTCCCGTGGGCTGGCCAGTTCATGCACCACCAGCCGATCCTTGATCAGTTCGATGAAGGGCAGGAACAGCTGCCGGTTCAGCCCGTGCTTGTACAGGTCGTCCGGCACCCGGTTCGAGGTGGTGACGATGACGATCCCACGCTTCATCAGTTCTTCGAACAGCCGGCCGACGATCATCGCATCGGCGATGTCGGTGATCTGCATTTCGTCAAAGGCCAGGACGCGCAGCCCTTCGGCGACCTTTTCGACAACGGGGGCCAGGCTGTCCTCGACCCCGGTCTTGCGGGCCTCGTGCAGGCCGTTCTGGATTTCCTGCATGAAGGCGTGGAAGTGCACCCGGCGCACCGGCACGTCCAGGCTTTCGACAAACAGGTCCATCAGCATCGACTTGCCGCGCCCGACACCGCCCCAGAGGTACAGGCCCTTCGGGGCCTCGGGGGTGGTTTTCTTGCGGAAGAAGCCGCGTTTCTGAGGGGCCTCGTTCAGGCCGGTCAGGATGCGGTCGAACTCCGGCAGGACGGTTTCCTGTGCCGGGTCTGGATGCAGGTCGCCGCTTTGCAGGCGTGCGGCGTAAAGGTCGCGCATGGTCTGGCTCATGCTGCCTGTTACCGCGCGGGCCCGACGGGGGAAAGAGCAGCGATGCAAATGCGCTACATCACAAACGGTGAATTGCGCCCGGGTCACATTTGCGCAGAATGCGGCGGACCAGAGAAAAGGCCAGATCCGACATGACCCCGAAGAACGCATTGCTGAACCCCGTCCTGATCGTGGGTTGTGTCATCATCCTTTTCGGCTTTGCCATTCGGGCGTCCTTTGGGGTGTTCCAGATCCCGATTTCGCAGGAATTCGGCTGGGCCCGGTCCGAATTTTCGCTGGCTATCGCGATTCAGAACCTGGCCTGGGGCATCGGGCAGCCGCTGTTCGGGGCCTTCGCCGAGAAGCTGGGCGACCGCAAGGCGATCCTGCTGGGCGGCGTGGCCTATGCCATCGGCCTGGTCCTGTCTTCGGTCGCGGTGACCCCGGCGCAGCACCAGCTGCTTGAGATCATCGTGGGCTTTGGCATCGCCGGCACCGGCTTTGGCGTGATCCTTGCGGTGGTGGGCCGGGCGGCCTCGGACGAGAACCGGTCGATGTCGCTGGCCATTGCCACCGCCGCCGGGTCTGCCGGTCAGGTCTTTGGCGCGCCGCTTGCGGAATACATGCTGGGCCTGATGCCCTGGCAGTCGGTCTTCCTGGTCTTTGCGGCCGCGATCCTTGCCGTGCTGGTGCTGCTGCCCCTGATGCGCGCGCCGGTTGCGGCGTCCAAGGCCGAGCTTGAGGAAAGCCTGGGTCAGATCCTGGTGCGCGCCGGCAAGGATCCGTCGTTTTCGCTGATCTTCATCGGGTTCTTTTCCTGCGGCTATCAGCTGGCCTTCATCACCGCGCATTTCCCCGCTTTCGTGACCGAGATGTGCGGCCCGATCATGCCCGGCGGCGTGCTGCATTCGCTTGGGATCACCACGACCTCGGCGCTTGGCGCGGTGGCGATTTCGCTGGTCGGCCTGGCCAATATCGGCGGCACGCTTCTGGCTGGCTGGCTGGGCAACCGCTATACCAAGAAATACCTGCTGGCGGGGATCTACACGCTGCGGACCATCGCGGCGGGGGCCTTCATCCTGATGCCGATCACGCCGATGTCGGTCATCGTCTTCTCGATCGTGATGGGATCGCTCTGGCTGGCCACGGTGCCGCTGACCAGCGGGCTGATCGCGCATATCTACGGACTGCGCTACATGGGCACGCTGTATGGGATCATCTTCTTCTCGCACCAGCTGGGCGGCTTCCTGGGCGTCTGGCTGGGGGGACGGCTGTACGACGTCTATGGCAACTACAACATGGTGTGGTGGATCGGCGTCGGTGTCGGTGCCCTGTCGGCGCTGGTGCATCTGCCGATCCGGGAAAAGCGCACGCCGATCGCGGTTCCGGCCTGACCGCAGCATCGCGGTATTGCGGCCTGTCGCGGGGCCGCGCAGGGTTCAAACCGGGATCAATCCGGGATCAATCTGCCGCGTCGGCAAAGGCGCGGCAGACCGCGTCGGGATGGGTCATGGGCAGAAGATGCGTCGCGCCTTCGACCTGAACCTGCACCGCGCGGCGGTTCCACTTGGTCAGGTTGCCCATGCCGGCTAGGGGGATGACCTCGTCCGCGGCGGCCCAGATCGAGATCACGTGCATCTCTTCCTTGAACAGCTTGCGGTGCTCGCGCTCCATCTCGTCGCGCAGGACATAGCGCAGCGAGGACAGGACACCGGGGATGAACCCCTGCCAGGTGACCTGGTCGGCCTGGGCCTGGGCGGCCTCGGCCAGATGGGGGTGTTTCTGCGCAAGGGCGTCACAGGCGGCGCGGTGCCTGCGCGGGAAAAGCGCATGGGCCAGGCGGTCGCCCAGGGCGGGATAGTCGCGGATCTGCTGCAGAAACCCCGTGGGAAAGCCGCCGAAGCCCGCGGGTGCCACAAGCACCAGCTGGCGCAGACGGTTGGGATGCTTGGCGGCAAAGCCCGAGGCAATGGCCCCGCCCATGGAATAGCCAAACAGCGTGATGTCATCGGCTACGGTCTGATCGGCCAGAAGATCTTCGAGCTGGCGAATGAAGAAGGCGTCGTTCTGCCGCCCCGGGGGACGGTCGGAATAGCCCCGGCCATAAAGGTCGTAGACCAGCACCCGGAACCCCTGACGGACCAGCCGCAGGGCAATCGCATCCCAGACGAATGACGGTGTCGTCAGCCCGTGCACACAGACCGCAACCGGCCCGCGATCGCCGCCATACCAGCGGTAATGGGTCGTGCCCTGCGACAGTTCGGCGAAATGCCCCGGCGCGTCCGAGCGGGCGGCGTCATTCATGACCTTGCGGCTGCGCTCGGCCAGGATCGGGAAGGCCCAGACAAGGACCGCGACCAGCACAAGCAGCCAGAAGATCATTTGGCATTCCTCCACGCGTTCAGAACATGGCGGGCCGTCATCAGGTCCAGATGTGCCCCGCCGCCGTTCTTGAACAGGGTAATGTCGTCAGGATCGCGGCGAAACTTCGACAGCTGGTAATAATCGGCAAGAATGTCACTTTCGCGGATCGCCCCGGTGTCCAGCGGAATGGCGATTTCGCCGATGTGGCCGATGGTCGTGTCGCGGCTGTCGACGAAGATCCGGGCGCGCTGAAGGGCGGTGTCGTCGGCCTCTCTCATGTCGGGGCGATAGGCCCCGATCAGATCGATATGCTGGCCCGGGCGCAGCCAGTCGCCGCGCAGGATCGGCGCGGTGCCGCTGGTCGAACAGGTGATGATATCCGCCTGCGCCACGGCCGCGCCCAGATCGCCTGCCACCTCGGTATCGGCAAAGTCGGCGGCCAGGGCCTTGGCCTTGTCAGGGGTGCGGTTCCAGATGGTGAAGCGCGCCTTGGGGAAGGCGGCACCATAGGCCTGACGCAGGGACCGCGCGACTGCGCCGGCCCCGACGATCAGGATGTGGTCGCTGTCGGGACGGGCCAGGCGACGGGCGGCCAGAAGGCTGTCGCCAGCGGTCTTCCACTTGGTCACCAGGTGAAAGTCGATCATCGCCTCAAGCGTGCCGTCACTGTCCGACAGCAGGCTCATCATGCCGTTGACGGTGCCCAGCCCGCGATCTGGATTGCCGGGAAAGATCGTTGCCGCCTTGATGGCCAGCCCCAGCCCGTCGATCCAGGCGGATCGGGTCAGCAGCGTGTCCTTGCCGCGATACAGGAAACTGTCCGCCACCTCGGCCTTGGGCAGGTCGTGCCCCCGGGCCAGGGCGTCGGTCAGGGCGATCCAATCCAGCACGGCCTCGCCAGCCTCGAATGAGATCGTCGGGATGGTCATGCGTCAGCCTTGTCTTGCGGAATGGGGGCCATCTGGTCGCGGGTCAGCAGGCCTTCGGCGATCAGCCGGTCGATCCAGCCTTCGGGGCCGTCGAACAGATGCGTCTGCCAGCCGCGTGCGGCGGCGGCAGCGATATTGTCGGCGCGGTCATCGGCGAACAGCAGCGCGCCGGGCGCTGTGCCGCTGTCGCTTTCAAGGATCTCGTAGATCCGGGCGTAGGGTTTGATTTCCCGCAGGTGGCCCGAGATATAGGGCCGGTCGAATTCGTGCAGGAAGTCGTAGACCTCTTGCGCCTGGGCAAAGGTTTCGACGCCGAAATTCGACAGGGCATAGACCGGCACGCCATTGGCACGCAGCGTGCGCAGGGCCTGGACCGATCGGTCTATGGCGGGTGAGGCCATCTCGATCCAGCGGTCGTGCCAAAGCCGGATGTGGTCGCCATGGTCCGGGTGGCTGTCGGCCGCGTGATAGATCGTCTGGCGGAAGTTCTCGCCCTGATCGACCCGTTCGTTGATCGCATGCAGGTCGACCGCATCGAACAGCGCGCGGCGGCGTTCGGGCCCGATTTCAGCGTCGTAGAACCGTTCGGGATTCCATTCGATCAAGACGTTTCCGATATCAAAAACAACCGCTTCGACTGCCATTCAGGTGCCTCATGTGTCTTTCTGCGCGCCGCGGATTTCGCCTTCCAGCGCATCCAGAAAACGAGAGCGGTCCGCCTTTGTAAACCCCTTGCCCGAGCCCTGGGTGAAGGGGTCGGCGGCACGGATATCGGCCATCAGGTCGCGCATCGCCAGCTGGGCGCCGATATTGGCCTGGGTCAGCTGTTCCCCATTGTGGCGCAGCACCCGCGCGCCGTTTTCCACACAGCGGGCGGCCAGCGGCATGTCGGATGTGACGACCACGTCCCCGGGGCCGGCATTGTCGGCGATCCACTTGTCGGCCTCGTCCGCGCCTTCGGCTACGATCACCAGCTCGACCAGAGGATTGGCGGGGGGCCGCAGCCCCCCGTTGCAGACCAGTTTCATCGGCACCTTGTTGCGGGTCGCGACCCGTTCGGCCTCGGCCTTCACGGGGCAGGCGTCGGCGTCGATGTAAAGAACCGTCACGCGTAGAGCGCCTCGGCGTGGAAGGCGACGTGGTCTTCCATGAAGCTCGAGACGAAGAAATAGCTGTGGTCATAGCCCGGCTGCATGCGGAACTGGATCTGCTGACGGCGCTTGGCGGCAGCCGCGGCCAGGGTTTCGGGCTTGAGCAGGTCCAGGAACTGATCCGAGGTGCCGGTGTCGACCAGCACAGGCCCGTCAAAGCCGGTCTCGGCCATCAGCAGGCTGGCGTCATGCCGGGCCCAAGTGGTTTCGTCGTCGCCCAGGTAAGCAGTCAGCTGCTTGCGGCCCCAGTCGGCCCCGGTCGGATTGCAGATCGGCGAAAAGGCCGAAACCGAACGGAAGCGCCCCGGCAGGGACATCGCCAGGGTCAGCGCGCCGTGACCGCCCATGGAATGGCCGGTGATCGCCTGACGGTCCATGTCGATGGCAAAATTCTCGGCCAGAAGCGCGGGCAGTTCTTCGGCCACGTAGTCCCACATCTGGAAATGCCTGGCCCAGGGGTCTTGGGTTGCGTTGACGTAGAAGCCCGCGCCCTTGCCCAGGTCATAGGCCTCGTCATCGGCCACGTCTTCGCCCCGGGGCGAGGTGTCGGGGAAGCACAGGGCGATGCCCTGTTCGGCGGCCCATTGCTGCGCGCCGGCCTTGGTCATGGCGTTTTCATGGGTGCAGGTCAGACCCGAGAGATACCACAGGATCGGAACCGGGCCGTCCTGCGCCTCTTCCGGCAGGAACAGACCGAAGGTCATGTCGCAGTTGGTGGTCGTCGCGGCGTGGCTATAGACGCCCTGGGTGCCGCCGAAGCAGCGGTTTTCGGAAAGGGTTTGCATTCAATTTCCTTGTTGATTGCGGTTTGGGTTGAAACTGAGGATCTGGTCCAGCGGCTTCTTGACGTTTGCGGCGGCGGGGATCGTCGCGTCCTGGGCGGCATGGCCAACGGCGAGGATCATCAAGGGTTTCTCGTGATCGGGGCGGCCGCAGATCTGGGTCAGGAACCGCATCGGATTGGGCGTATGGGTCAGGCAGTACAGCCCGGCGTGATGCAGCGCGGCGATCAGGAAGCCGGTGGCGATGCCGGTGCTTTCGGGCACGTAGTAATTCTTGTAGCGGGCACCATCGTCGGTCAGCCCATAGCGCTGCGCAAAGATGACGACTAGCCAGGGGGCGTCTTCCAGATGCGGTTTCGACACGCCGGTGCCGATCGGTTCCAGCGCAGCGATCCATTCGTCGCCGCCGCCACCGTCGTAGAAGCGCTGTTCCTCTTCCTCGGCAGCCTGGCGGATCTGCGCCTTGATCGCGGGGTCCGAGATCGCGACGAAATGCCAGGGCTGGTGGTTCGCCCCCGAAGGCGCAAGCCCGGCGGTGGCAATCGCGGTTTCGATCACGTCGCGGGGGACGGGCTGATCGGAAAAATCTCGCACCGTGTGGCGCGTGGCCATCCGGTCATGGAAAGCCTGGCCTCCGGCGCGGCTTTCGACCTCGGTCAGGTTCTGCCGGTCGGGCAGGGGGATCGGCTGATACCCCATCTTGCGCTTTTCGATCATGTCGGCTCCTCCTTGCACCGGGTTTGGTCCGGGCCCGTGATTGATGAAGGCCCGCCGGCACAGGGTCAACCCGTAGGAGAGGCCTTAGCCCGATCCGATCAGCACCCCGGCGGCAAAGACCAGCGCACCGCCCAGCACCACCTGGAAGGCCGCACGGAAGAAGGGCGTGTCCATGTACCGGTTCTGGATCCAGGCAATCGCCCAGAGTTCCAGGAAGACGACGACGAAGGCGGTGATCGTGGCGGTCCAGAAATGCGGGATCAGGTAGGGCAGGGCGTGGCCCAGCCCGCCGACGGTGGTCATGACCCCCGCCGCGATACCGCGTTTGACCGGCGACCCCCGGCCCGACAGTTCCCCGTCGTCCGAGGCCGCTTCGGTGAAGCCCATGGAAATCCCCGCCCCGACCGAGGCCGCGAGCCCCACAAGGAAGGTCGTCCAGGTGTTCTGCGTGGCAAAGGCGGTGGCAAAGATCGGGGCCAGGGTCGAGACCGAGCCATCCATCAGCCCCGCCAGCCCGGGCTGCACCCAGGTCAGCACGAATTGCCGTTTGGCGGAATTTTCTTCGCTCTCGCGGGCGGTGTCAGAGAGGTGTTCGTTTTCCAGATGCTCGGCCGTGGACTGATGCCCGGCCTCGGCGGCGGCCAGATCCCCCAGCAACTTGCGGGTGTCGGCGTCCTGAGTGCGTTCAGCGGCGGCCAGGTAGAAGCGTTCGGCCTGTTCCTCCATCCCTGCGGCCTCGGCGCGGATCCGGTCGAGCCCAAGGTTTTCCACCAGCCAGACGGGTTTGCGGGCGTAGAAGCCGGCGACATGTTCGCGGCGGATCAGGGGAATCGTGTCGCCAAAGCGGCGCTTGTGCAGGTCGATCAGGGCCTGGCGGTGCGTGTCCTCTTCCTCGGCCATGCCGTCGAAGATGCGGGCGGTGTCGGGGAAGTCGCCGCGCAGCATCTCGGCATAGCTGCGGTAGATGCGGGCGTCGTCTTCCTCGGACGAAATCGCAAGCGCGATGATTTCCTGTTCGGACAGGTCACTGAAGCGGCGGCGTTGAGCGGAAAGCAAAGTCAAAAAGCGCATGTTGCACCTATGTTTTAGAATTATTCTAAGTATGGGCGCGACATTCCGCAAATGCAATCCGTTCCGCTTGCTGACTTTCGGGTGCAGCGGCTATGAAGGATCAGGTTCAAACGAAGGGAAGCCCATGGGTGTCACCCGCACAGTGCTGCGGACCGGCCGCAAATTCGACCAGGTGCTGGAAGGGGCGACGCGTGTCTTCCTGGCGCAGGGGTTCGAAGGGGCCAGTGTCGACGAGATCGCGCGCGAAGCGGGCGTCTCGAAGGCGACGCTGTACAGCTACTTCCCCGACAAGCGCCTGTTGTTCATGGAGGTCGCGCGCGGCGAATGCCAGCGCCAGGCGGGGCAGGCCATGACCATGGTGCAGCCCGATCAGCCGCCGCGCGATGTCTTTCTGGCCGGGGCGCGGCAGATCGTCGATTTCTTCAACTCGCCCATGTCGCTGTCGATCTTCCGGCTTTGCGTGGCCGAGGCCGAGCGCTTTCCCGAGATGGCCCGCGAATTCTATCGCAACGGCCCGATGATCGCGCGCAACATGCTGGCCGATTACCTGCGCTGTGCAACCGAACGCGGGATCCTGAAGGTCGAGGACCCGGTGCTTGCCGCCGAACAATTCGCCGAGCTGTGCAAGGCGGGCATTTTCACGCAGCGGCTGTTCGGGATCGAGGACGTGATACCCGAGGACCGCTGCGACGAGGTCGCACGATCCGCCGTCGACATGTTCATGGCGCGCTACGGGGTCTGACGGCCCCGGGGGCCGCGGGCGCAGCCCTTAATCCAGGCGGCGCACCATCAGCTGATTGCCCGGCCCGCGTTTGGATTCCAGGATCTTCAGGTCGCCGATCAGGTCGGACAGCTTGCGCTTGCCATAGGACCGCGTGTCGAAGTCGGGATTCTCGGCCGTGAGGTATTGCCCCAGCTGGCCCATGGTCACCCATTCGTCGTCGGTGTCGATCTTGTCCATGGCGCGCAGGATCAGTGGCTGGGCCTCGTTCGGTTTCATCTTGCCGTCGGACTTTTCCCGGTTGCGCTGATCGGGGGTGTCATCGTCGATGATGTTCTCGATCAGGATGAAACGGTTGCAGACGTTGCGCAGGCTTTCGGGGGCCTTGGATTCCCCGATGCCGATGACGTCCAGACCCTGTTCGCGGACCCGGTTTGCCAGGGCGGTGAAATCACTGTCGGAAGACACCAGCACGAAGCCCGCAAAGCGGCCGGTGTGCAGGATGTCCATGGCGTCGATCACCAGGCCGATGTCGCTGGCGTTTTTGCCCTTGGTATTGGCGGTTTCCTGATGCGCGACCAGGCCAAGCGCACGGACCTGTTCGGTCCAGGGGCGCAGCCTTTCGCTGCCCCAGTCGCCATAGACGCGGCGCAGCGCCGGTTCGCCGAAGGTGGTGATCTCCTTCAGGATGGGCTGGGCGTATTTGGCCGGGATATTGTCGGCGTCGATCAGAACGGCGTAGAGCGGGCGATTTTCTGGCATGGGGCCTCCTGCCGGTCAGATAGCGCCCATTGGGCGGCGGGCCAAGGGCAGACCTTGGCGGATGGGGCATCACGCGGCGGGAAAGCGGGCGTGGGTGCGGGCGATATGGGCGGTCAGCGCCTCGGCCAGGTGGTCGAAGACCAGACGCATGCGCCGGGCGGAATGCAATTCGCGGTGCGTGACCAGCCAGATCGGATAGCGAAAGGCCGGGTGGCGCGGGAACAGCAGGTCCACATCGGGGCTGCGCAGGCCCATGTCCGCGCTCATCAGCCCGATGCCCAGGCCCTGGCGCACCATTTCCCACATCGCCAGCCCGCTGTCCGACCGGTAGCGGATGTTTTCCGCCGGCACCTCGATCCCGAAGTGTGTCAGCTGCGCCACCATCTGATCGGCGTCGAGAAAGCCGACCAGGTCGTGGTCCTTCAGGTCGGCGGGGGTCTCGGGCGTGCCGCGGCGGGCCAGGTAGGCGGGCGCGGCGTAGAAATAACCCAGCCCCTCGCCCAGCAGGCGGGCCGTCAGATGCGGTTCGGTCGGGCGGACGTGGCGCAGGGCGATGTCGGCCTCGCGGCGCGACAGGTCGCGCAATTCGTTCGCGGCGATCAGCTCGATGTCGATTTCGGGGGCGCTGCGGGCCAGATCGGCGATGATCGGCGGCAAAAGCAGGGTCGAGAAGATGTCGCTGGCGGTGATGGAGACGGTGCCGCGCAGCGCCTGGCTCTGGCCGCTGGCGGTCAGGGGGATGCGTGCGGCGGCCTCGGCCATGTCGCGCACGTGCATCAGCAGTTCGCGGCCCGCGTCGGTCAGGATCAGCCCGCGCCCAGCCCGGTCAAACAGCGCGACGCCCAGATCTTCCTCCAGCGCGGCGACCTGGCGGCCCAGGGTTGGCTGGGTCTGGCCGAGTTCACGCGCGGCGGCGGACAAGGACCCGTGTTCTGCCGTCGCCAGAAAGGCGCGGGCCTGGTTCCAGTCGAAGGATGCGGCGGACCAACTCATGCGTTTATGTATGGCATTTCTGCGGAAAGGGGCAATTCTTATGTGATTTCGGTTTGGGTATGGTCGGGTCAGACAATTGGAGCGGGTTATGGACAGCAAGACATTCTGGAACGGCGTGGCCGAAAGCTATGCCAAGCGGCCAATCGAGAACATGGATCAGCATGAACGCACGGTGGCGCGGGCGGCGTCCTATCTGACGCCCGGCGCGCGGGTGCTGGAGGTCGGCTGCGGCACCGGCACCATCGCGATCAAGCTGGCCCCTCATGCGGGCGACGTGCTGGCCACCGATCTGAGCGACGCGCTGATCGACATTGCAAGGGATCGTGCGGCCGAGGCCGGGGCTAAGAACGTGCGCTTCGAGGTCGCCGATATCGCCGGCCTGCCCGAGGGGCAGTTCGAGGCGGTCATGGCCTTCAACGTGCTGCACCTGATCCCGGACCGCGCGGCGGCAATCCGGGCGATGGCGGACCGGGTCGCGCCGGGTGGTGTTCTGGTGACCAAGACCGGCGTGCTGGGCGAGACCTGGAAAAGCCGCCTGCTGCGGCCGGTGATCGGGGCGATGCGTTTGATCGGCAAGGCCCCTTACGTCGGGTTCTTCCGCATCCGGGATCTGGAGGCCGAGATGGAGGCCGCGGGGCTGGAGATTGTCGAGGCCGAGACCATGGGTGGTCTGGCGGGAGTGCGGTTCCTGGTGGCGCGCAAGCGGTGAGCGGCAGGGGGGCTGCCTGCCCCCCTGACCCCCAGGAATCAAATGGTGCGGATATTTTTGAAAACCAAAGAGGGGGGGCGGTTTTTGGGGAGGGATATGTAGGGAATAGGAAAGGGGCGCGGCCGGGTGGCGCGCCCCTTTGGTTGTGTGCGGTGCAGATGGTTCAGTAGGTGACGACCGAGCGGATCGATTCACCGGCGTGCATCAGGTCGAAGCCCTTGTTGATCTCGTCCAGCGACAGTGTGTGGGTGATCATCGGGTCGATCTCGATCTTGCCCTCCATGTACCAGTCGACGATCTTGGGCACGTCGGTCCGGCCGCGCGCGCCACCGAAGGCGGTGCCTTTCCAGACGCGGCCGGTGACCAGCTGGAAGGGGCGGGTCGAGATCTCGGCCCCGGCGGCGGCCACGCCGATGATGATCGATTCACCCCAGCCGCGGTGCGCGCATTCCAGCGCCTGGCGCATGACCGTGGTATTGCCGGTGCAGTCAAAGGTGTAGTCGGCCCCGCCGATCAGGTCGCCCCGACGTTTCGTCAGGTTGACGAGGTAGGGCACGATGTCTTCGTCCAGCTCGCTCGGGTTGACGAAATGGGTCATGCCGAAGCGTTCCGCCATTTCCTTCTTGCCCGGGTTCAGGTCGACGCCGACGATCATCTCGGCCCCCGCAAGGCGCAGGCCCTGGATCACGTTCAGACCGATGCCGCCCAGGCCGAAGACCACGGCGGTCGAACCGACCTCGACCTTGGCGGTGTTGATCACGGCACCGATTCCGGTGGTGACGCCGCAGCCGATGTAGCAGATCTTGTCGAAGGGCGCGTCTTCGCGGACCTTGGCCAGCGCGATTTCCGGCAGAACCGTGTGGTTCGAGAAGGTCGAGCAGCCCATGTAGTGCAGGATCGGATCCCCGTCCAAAGTGGTGAAGCGCGAGGTGCCGTCGGGCATCACGCCCTGGCCCTGGGTCGACCGGATCGAGGTGCAGAGGTTGGTCTTCTGCGATGTGCAGGAATAGCATTCACGGCATTCCGGCGTGTAAAGCGGGATGACGTGATCGCCGGGCTTCAGGCTGGTGACGCCTTCGCCCACTTCCATCACGACGCCCGCGCCTTCATGGCCCAGGATCGCGGGGAACAGCCCTTCGGGGTCGGCCCCGGACAGGGTGAATTCGTCGGTGTGGCAGATGCCGGTGGCCTTGATTTCCACCAGGACTTCGCCCGGCTTCGGGCCGGCCAGGTTCACGTCCATCACTTCAAGGGGTTTGCCGGCCTGGGTGGCGACGGCGGCACGGGTGCGCATCGAATATCCTCCTGCGGAATGGTTGGCGGGACCATGGGCAAGTTTTGGCCTGCGATCAATGGTCAAGCTTGTGCGGGGACTTAATTTTCCTACATCTCAACAAGGTTTCCCGCACTCGCATCCTGTTCGGAAAGGTCGGAACATGACACGTTTTCTACGCACCGCTCCCCTGATGGCCCCCCTCTTTGCCCTGGCCGTGGTCGGGGGCACATCCGCGACCTGGGCCGAGGCCGCGACCGATCCGACCATGGATCAGTGCAAGGCGTCCGAGTACCAGACCCTGGTCGGTCAGCAGGTGTCTGCCGCGCTGGAGGCGGGGCTTGAGCCGGGGCCGGATGTGCGGATCTTCCAGTCCGGTGCCGTGCTGACGATGGATCAGCGGATGGACCGGCTGAACGTCGAATTCGACAGCCTGGACGAGATCATCGGGATCTATTGCGGCTGAGCGGCGCCGGCTGCGGCCCGCAGGGGCTGACGTCAGCCGCAGCGGGCCCGCGCAACTTCGGTTAGTCGCGATAGGGCTTGTGGCAACCGCCGCAGGCCCCGCCGATCCCGGCCATCCCGGCGGCCACGCCTTGCGGCGACGTGGGGTCCAGCGCCTCGGCAGCAGTGGTCAGGGCCACGGCGCGGGCGGCGAAATCGTCCCAGTTGTTCCAGATCGCGGGCCGAGCTTCGGATTTCGGATCCATGGCCTTTGTGGTGAACGAGGGCGCGACCTTCTTTGACAGGCGGATCAGGTCGCTGCGGGCGGCGCGGGCTTCGTCCGCGTCGTGGCTGGCGGGATGCTTGGCCATGCTGCCCAGGACACCGGTGGCCGCCTTGATCTGCTTCATGATCTGCATTCTTTCCTTCACCTTCGGATCCTTAACGCCGTCATGGGCAAGGCTGGCGGTGGCGGCGATCAGTGCTAGGGGCAAAGCGAGAGTCAGGCAAAGGCTGTGTCGGGGCATCGGGTGTCGGCTCCTTGGTCTGATGTCTGGGTTCGGGTCTGGGTCCGGGTCTGGGGCAGGATGACAGCTGGAGGATGGGCTGGCCAGCGGACTCGACTCTGGTTCACGGGAAGGTTAGATCTGGAACATATGGTGAACAAGCTCCGCCAATAGTCCCGCCAATAGTCCCGCCAATAGTACCCGTCCAAGGTTCCTGCCATGCCCCCGCCGTCCCGCCGGATCCTGTCGCTGTGGTTTCCCCGCCTTGGGGCGGAACGCCTGATCCGCCGGTTCCGCCTGGACCCGGAACAGCCCTTTGCCGTGGTCGCCACGCAGGGGGCGGCGCAGATGCTGCATTCGCTGTCGCCCGGGGCCTCGGCCGCGGGGCTTCAGCCGGGTCAGCCGCTGCGCGATGCCATGGCCATGTGCCCCGACCTGATGACCCGGCTGCGCAACCCCCAGGCCGAGGCCGGGTTCCTGGGCGTTCTGCGCAGATGGGCCGGGAAATATTCCCCCTGGGTCGGCGAGATGGGGGACGAGGGGCTGAGCCTGGACATCACCGGCTGCGCCCATCTGTTCGGAGGAGAGGACGGGCTGCTGGAAGCGATCGACGGCGATTGCGCCCACGCCGGGCTAAGCGTGCAGGCGGGGGTGGCAGATACGCTTGGCGGGGCCTGGGCGCTGGCGCGCTTTGCCGGGCGCGGCGTGGGCCATCACCGCAGCGGCGATGCCGTGGATCAAGAGGCGCGGGCGACCCGGTCGCGCGCGGCCAAGCGGCGGCACTGGGAACGCGGCGGGGCGGCCCCGGCGCTGCCTGCGGCCGCCCGCACCCAGGCCGGGATCGAGGCGCGGCGCATCGCCCCCCGGGATCAGCTGCGCGAGGTTCTGGGCCCGCTGCCGCTGGCCGCGCTGCGGCTGGATCCGGACGTGGTGGCACAGCTGTCGCGGCTGGGGGTGCGCCGGGTGTCCGAGCTGCTGGACCAGCCGCGCGCGCCGCTGTCGCGCCGCTTTGGTCCCGGGGTGGTGCTGCGGATCGACCAGGCCCTGGGGCAGGTGCCGGAACCGGTGTCGCCGGTGGCCGAGGCGCGGCCCTATGCGGTGCGCATGACGCTGCCCGATCCCATTGGCCTGGCCGAGGATGTGCTGGCCGGGCTGGACCGTCTGCTGCCCCGGCTGTGTGACACGGTGCACAAGGCCGGGCGCGGGGTGCGGCAGATCCGGCTTCAGGCCTTCCGCACCGATCACACGATGCAGTGGATCAGCGTCGGGCTGGCCCGGCCCTCGGCCGATCCTGAACGGATCCGCCCGCTGCTGGCGATGAAAGTCGATGATCTGGACGCAGGGCATGGCATCGACATGCTGCGGCTTGAGGCGGTGCAGACCGAACCGGTGTCCGCCCGCCAGCCGGTCGGCCATCTTGAGGCCGGGAAGATCATCGCGGATCGGCTGGCCGCGACCACGGCGCATGACGATCTGGTGGCGCGGATCGGGGCGCGCGTCGGGATGGATCAGATCACCCGCTGGCACCCGGCCTCGTCCCATATCCCGGAAAAGGCGGTGCAGGTCATGGCCGCCGCCTGGTCCGAGCCTGCGAAGGACTGGCCCGCGCCCCATGCGCCGCGCCCCCTGATGCTGTGGCGACCCGAACCGGTGATGGCCCCGGACAAGCCGCGCCTGACCGGGGGGCTGCGCTGGCGCGGGCGGGACTTCACGCCGCATGCCTGTGTCGGCCCGGAACGGATCGCCCCGGAATGGTGGCTGGACGATCCCGAATGGCGCAGCGGGGTGCGGGATTACTGGCGGGTCACGATGACCAGCGGGGAAAAGCTGTGGCTGTTCTATGCCCACGGGGGGGCGCTGTCCTCGGGGTGGTTCTGCCAGGGGCAGTTTGCCTGAGGTTCGGGGTGCGCGGGCGGCCCCCGCAAGGATCAGCCCCGCAACAGGGTCATCACCGTGTCGCCATAGGTCTTGTGTTCCAGCAGGGTGAAGCCCTCGGGCGGGTCCTGGGGCCCGCGTTCTTCCCAGACGATCAGCGCATCGGGGGCAATCCAGCCCTGGGCGCGGGCGGCGGCCAGCGCCTTGGGGCCAAGGTCCTTGCCATAGGGCGGATCGAGGAAGATCAGCTGCGCCGCATATTCCGCCGGGGGCAGCCGCAGGGCCGAGGCGCGGATGACGCGGGTCACGTCACGCAGGCCAAGGCTCGCGATATTCTCGGCCAGCAGCTTCTGCGCCACGCGGCCGTCGTCGACAAAGGTAACTTGGGCAGCACCACGCGACAGGGCCTCCAGCCCAAGCGCGCCGGTGCCGGCAAACAGATCCAGCACGCGGGCCCCGTCGATCGGATCGCCGAACCGCCCGCCCTCGAGCATCGAGAACAGGCTTTCGCGCACCCGATCCGAGGTGGGGCGCAGATGCGCGCCCGCATCGCCCTTGCCCAGGGCGGCCAGCCGCCGCCCCCGGAATGTGCCGCCGACGATCCGCATTCAGCGCAACAGGGTCTTCAGCTCGGTCGCCGGGTCGGCGATGGCATCGGGGTCGGGCGATTTGCCCGCCGCCAGCAGCCGCTTGGCGACCATGAAGCCGCGCGGATCGTTCATCGCATCGACGGCCAGCAGGGTGTCGCCGGCGTAGTACCAATGGGACCGGGCGTCTTCGACATGGCGGATCACCACGCGGTCATAGCCGGTGTTCAGTCCCGCGATCTGCAGTTTCATGTCGTATTGATCCGACCAGAACCAGGGTTCGGGCACGTAGTCCTTGGCGGCCCCCAGCATGTTGGCGGCGACGCATTCGGCCATGTCGATGGCGTTCGGCACCGATTCCAGCCGCAGACGGTCGCCGGTGTGACGCCCCTGATGCGGAAAGGACGCGCAATCGCCCGCCGCCCAGATGCCGGGGGCAGAGGTCTGGCCATGGGCATCCACCGCGATGCCGTTGTCGCAGGTCAGCCCGGCGGCCTCGGCCAGGCGGGTGTCGGGCAGGATGCCGGCACCGACGATGGCGAAATCCACGTCCAGCGTCGATCCATCCGACAGCTCGGCCCCGGTCACGCGGGCGTCGCCCAGCAGGCGGGTCAGGCCGGTGCCTTCGCGGATGGTCACCCCATGGGCGGCATGGAGATCGCGGAAGAAAGCCGAGGTTTCGGGCGCGGCGACACGTTGCAGGATGCGGTCGGCCATTTCGACCAGCGTGACCTTCAGCCCCTGTTTGGCGGCCACCGCCGCGGCCTCGAGCCCGATGTAGCCGCCGCCGACGATCAGCACGTGGCGACCGGGGCGGAACTCGGGCTCCATCCGGTCGACGTCGGCCAGGGTGCGGACGCAATGCACGCCCTCCAGCCGCCCGCCGATGGCCTCGGGCAGAAGCCGCGGGATAGATCCGGTGGTCAGGGCCAGCTGATCAAAGGCGATGGTGTCGTCCCCCAGCTGCAGGGTCTTGGCTGCCGGATCGATCGCGGTGACGGCTGCGCCGGTGCGCAGGGTGATGTCGCGTTCCGCGTAGAAGCTTTCGGGGCGCAGGAACAGGCGGTCGCGCGGCATGTCGCCCAGCAGATAGGCCTTGGACAGCGGCGGGCGTTGATAGGGCGGGGCGGTTTCGTCACCGATCAGGGTGATCTGGCCGTCAAACCCCAGCTCGCGCAGCTTGACCACCAGGGAAGATCCGGCCTGACCGGCCCCCACGATCACGAAATGAGACATCTCCTACCCCTCTTTTGCGCTGGCGGCTGCAAATGCGCGCGCTATCCTGCCGTTCGAGCCAATTGGATAACGAGAGGAACCTTCAATGGCAATTTCGAAAGGCGACCAGCTGCCCGACGCCACCCTGGTCGAACTGACCGACAAGGGCCCAGCCCAGATTTCGCTGAAAGAGCGTCTGGCCGGCCGCAACGTGGTGATCTTTGCGCTGCCCGGTGCCTATACCGGCACCTGCACCACCGCCCATGTGCCCAGCTTCATCCGCACCGCGGACCAGTTCCGCGACAAGGGCGTGGACGAAATCGTCTGCCTGTCGGTGAACGATCCCTTCGTGATGGGGGCCTGGGGCAAGGACACCGGTGCCGACAAGGCCGGCATCACGATGATGGGTGACCCGGACGCGGAATTTACCAAGGCCGTCGGCATGGATTTCTCGGCCCCGCCCGTGGGTCTGATCAACCGGTCCAAGCGCTATGCGATGTACGTTCAGGACGGCACGGTCAGCGTGATCCAGGCCGAGGAAAACCCCGGTCAGTGCGACATCTCGGGCGGCGAAGCGCTGCTGGATGCGATCTGATCTGCTGATTGGATTGTGATCCGGTCCCGGATCGGATCCGCTTTCCGATCCGTTTTCCGATACGAGGCCCGCAGGACTTCTGTCTCGCGGGCCTCAGGTCACTCTGGAAGCGACTATCCGACTTCCTGGAACCGATGTGCCTGTCCGAAGCTTCTGCTTCGCGAAGGCCGGTTCCGGTCAATCTGGACCCATCGACCCGAGCGAGCCGGGCCGACATAGGCGCACTATGCGAATCATCCTATTGCGGGTCAAGATTGTGTGGTTCAAGCTTTAACTCCCCCGAAATCTTTTGCAGGAAGATGAGCTGATTTTCGCTCTCGACCGCTTCTGAGAAGCCTTCGCGCACCTTTGCGACGGCCTGATCTGCGGTCAGACCCTGTTCGATCAGCATCAGCGCGGCCATCGTGCCCGACCGTCCGGCCCCGTGCTGGCAGCAGAAGGCCAGGGTGCCGCCGTCGCGGGGCAGCGTGTCGATCCCATCGGCCAGTCGGTGCCAGGCGGCAAGGATCGTGGCGTCGGGGGCGTGGTAATCGGGGATCGGCAGATAGGACAGGTTCAGCCCGGCCTGCGCGGCCCCGGCCTGAAGGAAGGCAAAGGCCCCTTCGGGCAGTTCCGCCTCTTCGGTCAGGACCACAAGCCGCGTGGCCCCTGCGCCCATTATGTCTGAAAGGGTCGCCTCTAGGTTGTGTGGGTCGAGATAGGGCTCTCCGTCGACGCCGGTGGCAAGGCCGGGGAAGCCGGACATGACACAGGCCCCGGTTTTGGGGCATGAGATCTTGGCGCGGAAAGAACTCTCACTGTCGCACATGGGATTTACCGTCTGTTCGTCCAAAGGTGACTTGGAAGGGAAGTTTCGTTTTGACGGGCCAGTTTGAATTGGCCATAGTCGGACCTGCTCTTCCTAGAGTAGATTTTACACATGTATACAGGCAATGCAAGTCGGAGGACGGATGCTCATTCGTAAGGACGGATCGGAGATCGCAGCCGAGTTGCGCAATCGCATCTGCATGATGCAGTCGGCGACAGAGACCATCACCCTGCACGAAGGCGCATTGGCCACCGAATTCGGCGTGTCCCGGACCCCGATCCGGCAGGTGTTGCAAAAGCTGGCCTATGAACGGCTGGTGGAAACGCGGTCGGGCGTGGGCACGATCGTGTCGCCGCTGAACCCGGACAATCGCGATCGCGACGTGCTTGTGCTGAAGGCGCTGTTCGAAGCCGCCGCGATCTGCGGGAGGGGAGAGGACGTGTCGCCCCTGTTGCGCGAAAGGCTGGTGGTGGCCGAGGCGATTTCGGAAGCGACCGACCCCAGCAAGGACAGCTATCTGGAACTGCGGGTGCAGCTTCTGGACCTGTCGGCCAGCGCGGTGGCCGATGACATCCTGTCCGACGCGCTGCGGGCGGCGCATTGGCGGCACATCCGCTGGCGCATGTCGGAAAACGCCTGGTCCGAGCCCGAGGCGCAGAATCGGTTGCACGACACGCTGGTCGCCTGCGTGGCGGCGGCGCGCAAGAACGATCTGGGCGGGGTCTACAAGGAACTGTCGGACCGCCTGGTCTGAGGGCTGCCTTCGCACGGCTCCCGCGACGTTTCCCCGCGACGGGACCCCTGGCCGTCGGCAACGGACCTGGCAAACGGGCCTTAGACCAGCGCGTCCATCTGTTGCGCCAGGCGCAGGTCCAGTTCCGTCAGACCATCCGCGTCATGGGTGGTCAGCCGCACCGTGACTTTGGAATAGACGTTCGACCATTCCGGGTGGTGATCCCATTTCTCGGCATAAAGCGCGGCACGGGTCATAAAGCCCATGGCCCCGACGAAATCGTCGAAACGGAAGGTGCGGGTGATGGCCTTGCGGCTGTCCTCCAGCGTCCAGCCGGTGGCGATCAGGGGGTTCAGTTGCGCATCAAGCTGGTCGTCGGGAATACGGGCGGGGCGGGTCATCACTCTTGCTCCTCGATCTGGTCGCGGCGGAAGGGGCCATAGCTGGTCAGGATCTCGATCTCCTCCTCGACGGCCTCGGCCTCGGCTTCGAGGTATTGCGCGATGGCGCGGGCAAAACCGGGATCGGCGACCCAATGCAGCGAATGGGTGGGGTGGGGCAGGTAGCCGCGCGCCAGCTTGTGTTCGCCCTGCGCCCCGGCCTCGACCCTTGCCTGGCCACGGGCGATGGCGGCGTCGATGGCCTGATAGTAGCACAGCTCGAAATGAAGGCAGGGGTGGTGTTCGGTGCAGCCCCAGTAGCGGCCATACATCGTGTCGCGCCCGATGAAGTTCAGCGCCCCCGCGACCGGCACGCCATCGCGTTCGGCCAGGACCAGCAGCACGTCGTCGCGCATGGTCTGCTGCACCTGGTCAAAGAAGGCGCGGGTCAGATAGGGCGTGCCCCATTTTCGGCTGCCGGTGTCCTGGTAGAAACGCCAGAAGTGGTCCCAATGGTCGGGCTGGATCTGATCGCCGGTCAGTGCGCGGATTTCACCGCCAAAGGCCTGCGCCTGCTGACGTTCCTTGCGGATGTTCTTGCGCTTGCGCGACGACAGAGAGGCGAGGAAATCGTCGAAACTGTCGTAGCCGTCGTTCAGCCAGTGGAACTGCTGGCTGGCGCGGTGCATCAGCCCCATGGCGCTGCCCGGGGCGACCTCTTGTTCGGCGCAGAAGGTGATGTGCAGCGATGACAGCCCGTGCTGTTCCGCGATCTGCACTGCCCCCTGCACCAGCGCGGACTGGCCCGCGGCCTCAAACCCCGGACGGGTCAGAAGGCGGCGGCCGGTGGCGGGTGTGAAGGGCACGGCGATCTGCAGCTTGGGGTAATAGCTGCCGCCCGCGTTCTCATAGGCATGCGCCCAGGAGTAGTCGAAGATGTATTCGCCCTGGCTGTGCCCCTTGGCATAAAGCGGCGCGGCGGCGATCATCTGGCCGTCGGCATGGGCGGTCAGGTAGCGCGGCTGCCAGCCGGTGCCGGGGCCGACCGACCCGCTTTGTTCCAGTGCCAGAAGGAAGCGGTGCGTGGTGAAGGGATCAAAGGGCGGGTCGCCGTCCACGGCCTCGGGGCAGGCGCAGGCATCCCAGTCGCTGGCCGCGATCCGGGTCAGGCTGTCATGCGCGTGAACTTCGATCACAGTCTCGGATCTGTCTTCTGCACCATCCATGGGATCAGAGTTGATGCATCCCCGCGCACATTCAAGCCGGGATCACCGCATCGTAGCCTTCGAAGGTCACATTGTCGGCAATGCGCCGCGCCTCGGCCTCTTCCCGGGCAGATCGGATGGTCCAGCACAGCACGGGCAGGCCCTTATCCTTCAGTCGCGCCACGTGGGGCGAATGCA
Source organism: Pseudooceanicola nitratireducens (assembly GCF_900109195.1). Classification (GTDB taxonomy): domain Bacteria; phylum Pseudomonadota; class Alphaproteobacteria; order Rhodobacterales; family Rhodobacteraceae; genus Pseudooceanicola; species Pseudooceanicola nitratireducens. The sequence goes on from NZ_FNZG01000002.1 coordinate 508,425, forward strand.
GGTCGTTGCGGTCGTGGCTGATGAACTTTGCGCGCGACGCTTTGATGTCGGGCAGGGTGGCCAGGCGGTCGCGCCGGGCCTTGGGCACCAGCGGCCAGTCGGTGGCGTTGAAGTCGCAGGTGGTCAGGCCCACGGGCACGTCCGGGGCCAGGCCGCCGAAGACGCGCACGGAATTGGGGTTGAAGGACATCACGGCCACGTCGCCGCGATACCCCTTCAGCGCGGCGGCGGTGGCCTGTTCCAGCCGGCCCACGGCGGGGCCAAGCGCACCGTCCTGATCCTTGATCTCGATCAGCAGGGGGACGCGGCCCGCGACCTCTTGCAGGATCAGGTCCAGCGTCGGGATCGGATGGCTGCCGCCGGTCAGCGGGATCTGCACCAGATCCGCCGCCTTGCGCATCTGGACGGGCCCCCGTTCCCCGGTCAGCCGGGCCAGGTCGTAATCGTGAAAGACGATCGCCTCACCGTCCTGGGACAGCTGCAGGTCGATCTCGATCCCATATCCGGCGTCGACGGCGGCGCGCACCGCCTCGACCGAGTTTTCCGGCCGCCCTGCCTGAAGATCATGCAGGGCGCGATGCGCAATGGGCGTGGTCAGGAAGGCGGCCGGCAGGGTCATGCGTCGATTTCGAAGATGCCTTCGATCTCGACCGCGACGCCAAAGGGCAGGGCCGCAGCCGACACGGCCGAGCGGGAATGACGGCCCGCATCGCCCAGCACCTCGACCATCAGGTCGGAACAGCCGTTGACCACCTTGGGCTGGTCACCGAAATCGGCGGTGGAATTGACAAAGCCGGTCAGCTTGACGACGCGCTTCAGCCTGGACAGGTCGCCGCCCAGGGCCGATTTCACCTGCGCCAGCAGCGACAGCCCGCACAGTTTCGCGGCGGCAGCACCTTCTTCGGTGGTCATGCCGTCGCCCAGCACGCCCTTGATCAGACCATCGGCGTCCATGGACACCTGGCCCGAGACGAAGACCAGGTTGCCGCTGATCACAAAGGGCACGTAGTTGGCGGCGGGGGCGGGGCTGTCGGGCAGGGCAAGGCCCAGCTCGGCCAGGCGGGTTTCGATGGCGTTGGTCATGGCACGCTCCTTTTCAGAATTCGCCGCGACGCTATAGGGCGCAGCGGCGAATGCAAAGGGGCATCATGCTTCGCGGAAGGCCTTGGCGAAGTAGGTCATGAACGGCTCCATGAAATAGGCCATGGGGGTGCGTTCACGGGTCTTGATGAAGGCCTCGACCGGCATGCCGGGGATCAGGATCGACCCCTGGGGCAGCTTGGCCAGCTCACCTTCGTTCAGCTCGACCTCGGTCCGGTAGTAGGAGCGTCCGGTGGCCTCGTCCACGAAGGCGTCGGCCGAGATCTGCACCACATGGCCTTCCAGTTCCGGCGTCGTGCGCTGGTCAAAGGCAGAGAAACGCAGGGTAACCGGCTGATCCATGTGCAGTTGGTCGATGTGGATCGGTTCCACACGGGCGGCGATGATCAGCGGACGATCTTGCGGCACGATATAAAGCACCGGATCAGCAGGCCGCAGGACCGAGCGTTCGGCATAGACCTGAAGGCCATAGACCACGCCGCCCACGGGGGCGGTGACGTCCAGGCGGTTCAGCTGTTCCAGCAGGGCGCGGCGCTGTTCCTTCAATTCCAGCTCGCGGTATTGCAGGTCGCGCAGGCGGGTGATCGCCTCTTCCCGGCGGGTGGTGTCGAGCTTGAGGATCTCGATCTCGATCTCGGTGATGCGGCCTTCGGCCTGGGCGCGCTGAGCGCCCAATTCACCCATCGACCCGCTGAGGCTGGAGTTTTCGCGGCGCAGGGCCGACACGCGTGAGGCCTGGGCCAACCCGCGATCCAGCAGGGATTGCTGGTCGGCCAGTTCGTCCTGGATCAGTTCCAGCTGTTCCGACATGGCCTGACGCTGCGCGTCGATGCCTTCGATCTGGCTGTCGATCTGGCTGCTGCGTTTCTCAAGCTGTTCGATTTCCTTTTCCAGCGACTCGCGGCGGGCTTCGGCCAGGCGGGACTGCCCGTCCATCAGCTCGCGCGGTTCTTCGCGGGTGGCGGCGGCCTCGATCAGCAGGGGGTCGAATTCCAGCGTCTCGCGGCCGTCGCGTTCGGCCTCAAGCCGGCCACGGCGGGCCATCAGTTCGAACAGCTGCCCTTCGGCGATTGCCAGCTGCGACCGCAGCTGGGTGTCATCCAGACGGATCAGCAATTGTCCGGCTTCGACCCGGTCGCCTTCGTCCACGAGGATCTGGGTGACCACGCCGCCGTCAAGGTGTTGCACCACCTGGCGGTTGCGGTCGACCTCTAGCTGGCCCGAGGCGATGACGGCACCCGAGATCTTGGTGAAGACCGACCAGACGCCAAAGCCGCCGACCAGGGCAAAGATGGTCAGCGCGCCGACGATCAGGGGCGTCTTTGCGGACCAGGATTTGGAGGTTTCGTTGCTCATCTCAGACCGCCTTTGCCGCCTGCGCGGACCTGTTCGTGGTTCTGCAGCACCTGTTTCAGTACCTCGTCCCGCGGGCCAAAGGCTGCGCGGCTGCCGCCGTCCAGCATCAGGATGGTGTCGCATTCCTGGATCGCGGCCGGGCGGTGCGCCATGATGAGGCAGGATTTGCCCTCTTCCTTCATCTTGCGGATGGCGCGGTTCAGGGCCTGGCTGCCTTCGTTGTCGAGGTTGGAGTTCGGTTCGTCCAGCACAAGGATGACCGGATCGCCATACATGGCGCGGGCCAGGCCGATGCGCTGGATCTGACCGCCGGACAGCCGCCCGCCGGTGGAATCGATGCGGGTGTCGTAGCCGTCGGGCATCTTCAGGATCATTTCGTGGGCGTCGGCCTTTTTCGCGGCCTCGACCACGGCGGCGGCGTCAGGCTGCTCGGCCAGGCGGGCGATGTTGTCGGCGACGGTGCCTTCGAACAATTGCACCCGCTGCGGCAGATATCCGATGTAGCTGCCCAGGATGGCGGGGTCGTAATTGTCCAGTGCGGCCCCATCCAGGCGGACCTTGCCGCCGGCGGGACGCCAGACGCTGGTGATCGCACGGGCGAGGGTGGATTTGCCCGCCCCCGAGGCCCCGATGACACCCACGGCCTGGCCGGGTTCGACGGTGAAGGACAGCATCCGCAGCGAGGCGACGCTTTCGCCCGGCGGCACGATGGTCAGCTGCATGACCTCAAGCTTGGCCTTGGGTTTCGGCAGGGCGGTGCGCTGCGCCTCGGGCGGGGTTTCGCCCAGCAGGATCGCCAGCGAATGCCAGCCGCGCACGGCGCGCTGCACCACGGGCCACTGGCCGATGGCCAGTTCGATCGGGGCCAGGGCGCGGCCCATCAGGATCGACCCGGCGATCATCGCGCCCGGCGACATTTCGCCCAGCAGCACGAGATAGGCGCCAAGGCCCAGCATCGCGGACTGCAGGAACATGCGGAAGGTCTTGGTGGTCGAGCTGAAGCCGCCGGTCAGGTCCGAGGCCGAGATCTGCGTTTCAAGCGCGCGGTTGCGCAGTTTCTGCCAGCGGGTGAAGGCCGCGTCCCGCATCCCCATGGAGGTGACCATTTCGGATTCGGTGCGGATCTGTTCGGCCATCTTCTCGGACGAGATCATGGCGTGCATGGCTTCGTTCTGGGGTGTCTTGGTGGTGATCTGGTTGAAGATCGTGACGATGACCAGGAACCCGCCGCCCGCCAGCGCCAGGATGCCCAGCCAGGGGTGGAACAGCGCGATGCCGGCCAGGAAGAAGGGTGTCCAGGGGATGTCGAACATGGCGATCAGGGCCGGAGAGGACATCAGTTTTTGCACGCCTTCCAGGTCGCGCAGGCCGGTCTGGGATACCTCGTCGGGCTTGATCGCGGCGCGGCGCACCACGGCGTCAAAGACCCGCCGGTCCAGCCGGGACTGGAACCGGGCCGCAGCGCGCGACATCACGCGGTTTCGCACCAGTTCAAGCAGCCCCATGATCAGGAACAGGAAGGCGACGATCAGCGACAGGCCGATCAGCGTTTCCACCGACCCCGATCCCAGCACGCGGTCATAGACCTGCAGCATGTAGATCGGGCCGGTCAGCATCAGCAGGTTGGAAAAGACGCTGAATATCCCGACGGCCCAGTAAAGCGACCGGTTGGACCGCCGCGCTGCGCGCAGTTCGGCATAGCCCGCCTGGGTTTTCTGACTGATCATTTAATTGTCCAATGCTCGCCCATATTGTTTACCAAAAGCTCTAGCCCGCGGGTTATGCCGTGTAAATCAAAGCTTTTGGCCTTTAGATCACAATTCCGGCCTGTGCCGGTTGCCGCTATGGTATCGCGTGGATACCAATGTTAAGCCCCGTTTTAGCCAGTCACCTTTGGTGTGTAGCATGAAAGTTTCTTTCAAATCCTTTATCCTTCGCGGTGTTCTTGTCGGCGCGGTGCTGGGGCTTGCCGCCTGTGCGCCCCGACCGACCGAGACCGGCATCAACGACCCGTGGGAGGCCGCGAACCGCCGCACCCATGCCTTCAACAAGTCGCTGGACCGGGCCGTTCTGCGCCCGCTTGGGCGCGGTCTGGCCAGGGACGGGTCTGATCCCCTGATGGCAACTGTCGGAAATGTCGCCGGAAACCTCGCCACGCCCGGTCTGGTCGTGAACAACCTGCTGCAGGCCGACGGCAAGGGTGCGGTCACGAATACCGCCCGCTTCCTGCTAAATTCGACCCTTGGCTTTGCCGGGCTATTCGACGTGGCAACCATGGCCGGCATCTACGAAGCCGACACCGATTTTGGCGAGACGCTGCATGTCTGGGGGGCCTCGGAAGGCGCCTATGTGGAGCTTCCGGTCTTCGGCCCCTCGACCGAGAGGGATGCGCTTGGCCGTGTGGTCGACATGTTTACCAACCCGCTGAGCCACGTCCTGGACAAGCCCGAAAAATACGTGGCACCTGTGGCAAGCGTGACATCAAAGCTCGCCGATCGGGGGAAATACGCGCAAACGGTGGATTCCGTCCTATATGACTCGGCGGACAGCTACGCGCAAAGCCGCTCGACCTACCTGCAGAACCGCCGGTACGAGTTGGGGGGCGATGTCGCATCTGACCCCTATGGCGATCCTTACGGTGCCGATCCTTACGATGACCCCTATGCAGCAGGTGATCCCTATGACGACCCCTATGCGCAATAAGACCTCTCGCCGTGCCGTTCTGGCCGGGATCTCGGCGCTTGCGGTGGCCCCGCTGCCCGCACTGGCCCTGAGCGAGGGCGAGGCCCGTGCGCTGGTCGACAAACTGGTGGCCGAAATCAACCGGGTGATCGACCGGGGCGGATCGCTGAACGGCATGATCGCCGCCTTCGAGAAGATCTTTGCCCGCTATGCCGACGTGCCGATCATCGCGCAATCGACGCTTGGCCCCGATGCCCGCCGCGCCAGCCCGGCGCAGATGCGCGCCTTCATCGAAGCCTTCCGCGGCTATATCTCGCGCAAGTACGGCAAGCGGTTCCAGGAATTCGTCGGCGGTCGCATCGAGGTCAACGGCGTGCGTCAGGTGAAGACCTGGCAAGAGGTCATCGGCACCGTCTACCTGCGCGGCGAAAAGCCGTTCGAGGTGAAGTTCCTGATCTCGGACCGGTCGGGGCAGGATCTGCTGTTCGACATGGTGATCGAGGGGATTTCCATGCGCCTGTCCGAAAAGACCGAGATCGGCGCCATGCTGGACCGCAACCGGGGAAATATCGACGCCCTGATCGCGGATCTGCGCACGGCGGGGTAAGGTTCGGGCCGGTCAGGCCATCACCTCACCGACATTGAAAAAGCCCGGCGGTGTCGCCGGGCTTTTTTGTTTTGGTCTAGTTGCGGATGCCGAAGAGGTTGCGCAGCAACCGTTCGATCGGGTCCTGGCGCTGCGGTTGCTGACCCTGGTTGCCGTTGGTAAAGCCCGGCGCATCGGCGGGGCGTTCGGGGCGGGCCATGGGAAGAGGGCGCGGCTCGACGCCCTCGTGTACGCGGACCATGACCTCGTGCCAGATCTCGGCCGGAAGGCCCGATCCGGTCACCCCGGTCAGGGGCGTGTTGTCGTCATAGCCCATCCAGACACCGGCCACGTAATCGGCGGTAAAGCCGATGAACCAGGCGTCCCGCGCCGCCGAGGTGGTGCCCGTCTTGCCCGCCGCCTGGTGGTTGGGCAGGGCCGCACGGCCACCGGTGCCCTGGGTGACGACATTGTTCATCATCCAGATCAGTTCGCGCGCGGCGGCTTCGCGGATGACCCGTTCGCCAATGCCGCCGGTGGCGTCCATCAGCGGCTCGGACTGGCCCTGAAGCCGCAGTTCAACCAGGCCGTAGGGCGTGACCGAAGACCCGCCGTTGAGGATGCCGGCATAGGCGCCGGTCATCTCGATCAGGGTGGATTCCGATGCGCCAAGCGCCAGGGCGGGGCCCTGCGCCAGGTCGGACTGGATGCCGAAATCGGCGGCGATCTTGCGCACGTTCTCAAGCCCGACGCTTTCGGCGATCCGCACGGCGGGGATGTTCAGCGATCCCTGCAAGGCCTGCGCCATGGTCACGGTGCCGCGGAACTTGCGGTCGTAGTTGTCCGGCGACCAGGGGCCGGATCCGGGAATATTGATCGTCAGCGGCGTATCTTCGACGGTGTCGTACCAGTGATAGCCCAGTTCCAGCGCGGTGGCGTAGACAAAGGGCTTGAAGGCCGATCCGGTCTGGCGCAGCGCCTGGGTGGCCCGGTTGAACGCGCCCGAGACCTTGGTGCGGCGTCCGCCGACCATGGCGCGCACAGCGCCATCGGCGCTCATCACCACGACGGCGGCCTGGGCCTTGGACCCTTCCTTCACCTTGTTCTCGAAGATCGCCTTCATGCCGTCTTCGGCGGCCTTCTGAAGCCGCTGGTCCAGGGTGGTGCGGATCACCACGTCCTCGGTGGTCTTGCGGGTCAGGTATTCCGGCCCCGAGGACATCACCCAATCGGCGAAGTAGCCGCCGGCCTTGGCCTCGGCGGCCTCGGACAGTTCGGCCGGGTTGGCGATGGCGGCGTCGGCCTGGGCGGCGGTCAGGTAGTCCTGTTCCTCCATCAGGCGCACGATCACCCCGGCGCGGTTCTGCGACCGCGCCAGATCGGCGGTCGGCGCATAGCGCGTGGGCGCGACCAGAAGACCGGCCAGCATCGCGGCCTCTGCCGGGGTCACGTCGGCGGCGGATTTGCCGAAATAGCGCTGGCTTGCGGCCTCGAACCCACGGGCACCGGCCCCCAGGAAGGCGCGGTTCATGTAGATGGTCAGGATCTCGTCCTTGGAATAGGCGGTCTCCAGCCCCATGGCATAGATGGCTTCGCGGATCTTCCGCCACAGGGTCGTCTGGCGGCAGTCCGATTCATAGGCGGTTTCGTTGTCCCAGAGGTCCGGGTCATAGGGATCGCCCAGGCACAGCAGCTTGGCGGTCTGCTGGGTGATGGTCGACCCGCCGTGCCCGGACAGCGGCCCGCGCCCTTCGCGCAGGTTGATGCGGATCGCACTGGCGATGCCGCGCGGCGAGATGCCGAAATGGCTGTAAAAGCGTTTGTCCTCGGTCGCGACGATGGCGTTCTTGAGGTGGGGCGACACGGTTTCCGCCGTCACCACGCCGCCGAACTGGTCGCCGCGCCAGGCAAAGACCTGGCCTTCGCGGTCCAGCATGGTCACCGACCCGCGCGCCCGTCCGTCTAGCTGCGCTTCAAGCGGCGGCATGGTCGAGGCGGAATAGGCCACGGCCAGGGCGATGATCAGCACGATCACCAGCGACAGCCGCCAGGCCATCCCGAAAACCAGGCGGAAGATCCAGCGGATGAAGGCGGTCAGAAGCCCCAGGGGGCCGCGCGGACGTCTGGGGGCGGGGCTGCGCCGGCGGGACTTGGATCCACCGCGCCCGGACGAGGCCTTGCGGCCCCCTCCGGTCCTGGACTTGCCCTTGGCAGGCCCCTTGCCCTTGCCGCCGGCAAAGCGGCGGTCCGCCACCAATGGCGGCTTGCGACGTCCTGAATCACTCATTGAATGCTGCCCGGTCCCGGTTCTTTTGGTCAGATATACGCGCTGAGACGTCAGATGTTGAGCGCTTTGCGAAGATTTGATCGTTCTTCGCTTGCCTGAAAATTGTGCACCTGCGGCGTGATGCCTGAATATTGTGCAGATTCCCAGATCACCGGAACCGATTCCGCCCGTTTACCTTCCGATAACCGCCCTGCGCCGCATTAGCTGTCCCTGCCAAAGGCGGGGTTCGCGCCCCGAGATACGGAAGGGAAAATCAGTGAAACTCATCATTGCAACAATCAAGCCGTTCAAGCTCGAGGAGGTCCGCGAGGCGCTGACCGAAATCGGCGTGCGCGGCATGATGGTGACCGAAATCAAAGGGTTCGGATCTCAGTCGGGACATACCGAGATCTACCGTGGCGCAGAATATGCCGTGAATTTCGTGCCCAAGATCAAGCTTGAGATCGCCGTGGCGGCCGAAATGGCCGACCAGGTCGTCGAGACGATCACCAACACCGCCAAGACCGGCAAGATCGGCGACGGCAAGATCTTCGTGCTGGATATCCAGCAGGCGGTCCGTGTGCGGACCGGCGAAACCAATTCGGACGCGCTGTAAGGCCTGCGGACAGGGAAAGGAATCACCCCATGAAAACTCTCACGAAACTCGGCCTGGCCGCCGCGCTGATCGCGACGCCCAGCCTTGGCCTGGCGCAGGACGGCCCGACCCCGGGCGTAAACGCGTCCACGGACAGCGTGTTCATCTTCAACTCCCTGCTGTTCCTCATCGGCGGCTTCCTGGTCTTCTGGATGGCCGCGGGCTTTGCGATGCTCGAAGCAGGCCTGGTGCGGTCCAAGAACGTGGCCATGCAGCTGACGAAGAACATCGCGCTCTTCTCGCTGGCGGCGATCTTCTACTACCTGATCGGCTACAACCTGATGTACCCGCTCGGCACCTGGTCGATCGAAGGCGTTCTGTCGGGCGTCTGGGGCCCCGGCGCGCTTGAAGCCGTTGGCGTGACCGCCGACGCGGCCGACGACTACGGCTATGCCTCTACCGGTTCGGACTTCTTCTTCCAGCTGATGTTCTGCGCGACCACCGCTTCGATCGTGTCCGGCACCCTGGCCGAGCGCATCAAGCTGTGGCCCTTCCTGATCTTCACGATCGTTCTGACCGCCGTGATCTACCCGCTGCAGGCGTCGTGGAAATGGGGCGGTGGCTTCCTGGACGAAGCCGGCTTCCTGGACTTCGCAGGTTCGACCGTCGTGCACTCTGTCGGTGGCTGGGCAGCCCTGACCGGCGCGATCATCCTCGGCCCGCGGATTGGCAAGTTCAACAAGGACGGCAAGGTCGTTCCGATCCCCGGTTCCAACCTGACGCTCGCCACCCTGGGTACGTTCATCCTGTGGCTGGGTTGGTTCGGCTTCAACGGCGGTTCGCAGCTGGCCATGGGCACCGTGGGTGACGTTGCCGACGTGTCCCGCATCTTCGCCAACACCAACACGGCAGCTGCCGGTGGTGCGATCGCGGCCCTGCTTCTGACGCAGATCCTGTACAAGAAGGTCGACCTGACCATGGTGCTGAACGGTGCTCTGGCTGGCCTGGTGTCCATCACCGCAGAACCGCTGACCCCGACCCTGGGTGCAGCCACCCTGATCGGTGCCGTGGGCGGTATCATCGTGGTCTTCGCTGTCCCGATGCTGGACAAGATGAAGATCGACGACGTTGTCGGCGCGATCCCGGTTCACCTGCTCGCCGGTATCTGGGGCACCATCGCGGTTGTCCTGACCAACTCCGACGCCTCGCTGGGCACGCAGCTCTACTCCATCGTCGTGGTCGGTATCTTCACCGTCGTGACCTCGGGTGTGGTCTGGTTCATCCTGAAGGCCACCATGGGCATCCGTGTCGGCGAAGAAGAAGAGATCACGGGTCTCGACATGGCCGAGCTGGGCATGGAAGCCTACCCGGAATTCTCCAAGGGCTGATCTGTCCTTCGGAGGGAATGAAAAGGACCCGGGCGGTTTTGCCCGGGTCTTCTTTTATGTGCAGCTGTTCGTGACGGGCGAGGCCGGCATGTCAGGGCCGGACGAGCAGCGGGTCAGCCCTTGTCGCCGACGTTCTCGGCAAAGGATTTGTCAAAGGCGGCCTTCTGGTCATCGCTGGCTTCGGTCTGATGCTGCGCCTTCCAGTCGTCATAGGGCATGCCATAGAAGATCTCGCGCGCCTGCTCCTTGGTCATCTCGAAGCCGCGTTCATTGGCGGCCTCCTGCATCCAGCGCGACAGGCAGTTCCGGCAAAAGCCCGCAAGGTTCATCATGTCGATGTTCTGCACGTCCTTGCGATCTTCCATCAGGTGATTGCGCAGGGTACGAAAGGCAGCAGCTTCGATTTCGATTTGGGTCTGTCGGTCCATGTGTCACCTTATGTTTACCGATTTCGGGGCAGGCTGACAGGCAGGCGGGGTGGCGTCAATCACCCGCCTCCGCCCCGCAAGGACCGGTATTGGATAGGGATCGGACACGGGGCAAGCTACGGGATCGGGTGGCCAATTCCGGCGGTGCCTGATAGCGTAAACATCACTTAGGTTCTGCGATGCAGAAAGGACTAGCATGAAGCGCCAGCGCAATACCAAGATCGTCGCAACCCTGGGCCCGGCCTCCTCGGATCATCAGATGATCCGCAAGTTGCACGAAAGCGGCGCGGATGTGTTCCGCCTGAACATGAGCCATGGCAGCCACGAGGAAATCCGCGAACGTCACCGGATCATCCGCGAGGTCGAGAAAGAGCTGGACAGCACCATTGGCATCCTCGCCGACCTTCAGGGACCCAAGCTGCGTGTCGGTGTCTTTGCCAACGACTCCGAGGAACTGGCCGAGGGCGCGCGCTTCCGTCTGGACCTGTCGGATGAACCCGGCACGCAGGACCGCGTGACCCTGCCGCACCCCGAAATCTTCGCGGTGCTCGAGGCGGGCGCGAACCTGCTGGTCAACGACGGCAAGATCCGGCTGAAGGTGCTCGACTGTGGCGCTGACTTCGCCGAATGCGAGGTGATCGCGGGCGGCACGATTTCCAACCGCAAAGGCGTGAACGTGCCCGACGTGGTGCTGCCGCTGGCGGCACTGTCGGAAAAGGACCGCAAGGATCTGGAATTCGTCTGCCAGCTGGGCATCGACTGGCTGGCGCTGTCCTTCGTGCAGCGACCCGAGGATGTCGCTGAGGCGCGCGACCTGGCCCAGGGCCGCGCCGCGATCCTGTCCAAGATTGAAAAGCCCGCCGCCGTGAAGGCCTTCGACGAGATCCTCGAGGTGTCGGACGGGATCATGGTCGCGCGCGGCGATCTGGGGGTCGAACTGCCCGTGCAGGCCGTGCCGCCGATCCAGAAGCGCCTGATCCGCAAATGCCGCGCCGCCGCCAAGCCGGTGATCGTGGCGACCCAGATGCTGGAATCGATGATCGAAAGCCCGATGCCGACCCGGGCCGAGGTCTCGGACGTGGCCGCCGCCATCTATGAAGGCACCGATGCCGTCATGCTGTCCGCCGAATCCGCCGCCGGCCAGTATCCGGTCGAGGCCGTGACCACCATGGACAAGGTCGCGCAAGAGGTCGAAAGCGATCCCACCTACCGCGAGGTGATCGAGGCTTCGCGCAACAACGTCAAGGGATCGGTCGCCGACGGCATCGTTGCCGCGGCCCGGGAAATTGCGGAAACCACCGACATCAAGGCGATCTGCTGTTTCACCCAAAGCGGCACCACCGCGCTGATCACTGCCCGGGAACGCCCCCGCGTGCCGATTATCGCGCTGACCCCGCTGCGCGGCACCGCCCGCAAGCTGGCGCTGAGCTGGGGGGTGAACTGCTACATGACGGCCGAGCTTGAGCGGTTCAAGCAGGCCGTGGTCAATGCCGCCCGCACCGCCCGCAGCAAGGGTTTCGCGACCGAGGCCGACCAGATCGTCGTGGCCGCCGGCGTGCCCTTCAATCAGCCGGGCACCACGAACATCCTGCGTGTCGCCCCTTGTGAGGAACGTTTGATTTACGCCTCTGACCCAGAATAGGATCATGCCATCGGGGGACTGATGGATACGGACCTTATTCTTGTGGCCGGGCTTGCGGTGCTGATGCTTTCGGTGCCCTCTGCCGTGTCGGCCTTTGCGAAACGGCGGGCCGGCTGGACCGCGCTGGTCGTCACGGTGATCGGCGCGGGCATCTTCGGCTATGGCTGGGTCAACGCCCCGCCGCCCATGACGCTGGCCGAGGTGCCGCATGCCATCATCCGCGTGCTGGCGCGGGTGATCCCCTGAGGGCCCGCCAGTATGGGTTCACCAGGTCCTGCACCTGGAAAGGCCCCGGCGCGCTAACCCTGCAAGGCGGGCGGGGGCGTTTTTCCCCTTGCCATAGAGGCGATGGCGGCCTATACGGCCCGCTCATCCGCGCGGCCGGTTCAAGTGGCATACCGAGTCGCGTTTCGACCCCTTCAAATTCAAGGAGACGGAAATGCCCAAGATGAAGACGAAATCGAGCTGCAAAAAGCGGTTCAAGATTTCGGCCAAAGGCAAGGTCATTGCCGGTCAGGCCGGCAAGCGCCACGGCATGATCAAACGTTCCACCAAGTTCATTCGCGACGCACGCGGCACCACCGCGCTGTCCGAGCCCGATGCACGCATCATCAAATCGATGATGCCCTACAACCGCTGATAGGGAAGGATAGAACATGTCTCGCGTTAAAGGCGGTACGGTAACCCACGCACGTCACAAGAAAGTCCTGAAGGCAGCAAAAGGCTACTACGGCCGTCGCTCCACCACCTTCAAGGTCGCTTCTCAGGCCGTCGACAAGGCCAACCAGTATGCAACCCGCGACCGGAAAGCGCGCAAGCGCAGCTTCCGCGCGCTGTGGATCCAGCGGATCAACGCAGCGGTTCGCGCCCACGATGAAGCGCTGACCTATTCGCGTTTCATCAACGGTCTCGGCAAAGCCGGTATCGAGGTGGACCGTAAGGTTCTGGCCGATCTGGCCGTGCACGAACCCGATGCGTTCAACGCAATCGTGGACAAGGCAAAGGCCGCTCTGGTCTGATCCTGATCCAACCGGATTGAACGAAAGGCCGTCCCTTGGGGCGGCCTTTTGCTTTGTGTCGGTGGCGTTTGGTGTGCAGGGCAGGGTGGCGTAGATCGAACCTAAGCCTGATCGCGGACCCCCGGGGGCCGGATCAGTCCGAGATCTGCGCGCCTTCCAGCCCGATGGCGATATGCCGTCCGGCGGCGATTTCCCTGGCAAAGGCCTCGGCCACGGCGTGCAGGATCTTGGCTTCGGTCCAGCGGCCGCCCCAGACGTCGGGCATCACGGGGCCAAGCGCAACCCGGGTCAGATCGCAGAACAGCGCGCGCAGGTGCTGGCGCAGCTCTCGCAGGGCGCGGGTTTCGCGGCTGGCCTCGATATAATCGTCTGAACTGGCTTCCCAGAGCACGCGCAGGATGGCGTTGCAGGTCAGATCGGGATCGTCGCTGCACTGCATCATGTCGATCAGCCCGGTACGGAAGGTGGCCCGATCCATCTGCAGCCCGGCCTCCAGGTCGTTTTCCAGCGCCGAAAGGTAGGCGGCAGCATAGGGGGCCGCGCCAAGTGTCTGGCTCATCCGCATCCACGAGGCCGATGCGTAATCCTCCAGCGATGTCTCCCTTCCGTACCAGCGCGGCAGCAGGTGCAGCCCGTGGGTGGCGAAGGGCACCAGCGATCCGGCGTCGCAGATCGACCAGCGGAAGGCGGCCCGGGTCAGGTTTTCCTCGGTCGTGCCGGCGGCGGCGCGAATCCGGTATTCGATTTCGCTGAAGTACCCGGAATGCGGGGCCTGTGGGGCGATGCGATCCAGGATGGCCCCGGCGGCGCGGAATCGCGCCTCGGCCGAGTTCAGGGATTCGTCCAGCGCATAGTCGGCATAATCGTCGCCGTGCCGGGCCCAGCCCATTTCCAGGTGGAACTGCGCGGCCAGGAAATGCAGCGTCGGGTCGATCTGCATCTGCGGCAGGATCCGCAGCAGGGGCGAAAACAGGTCATCGGGCAGGTCCGAAATGCCCAGGCTTTGGCCTCGGTCCATCGCGGCACAGGCGGCGGGTCCGGCCAGGTGCCGGAACAGCGCGCGGCCCAAGGCCGGGGCGATCCGTTCCCCCGAGGGCAGCGCCTTGTGCGCCCGGTCAAAGCTGAACAGATGCATGCCCAGGCGTCGCCAGTCATGGTTGCGCCAGTCCTCGACCGCCTGTTGCAGGTGCGGTTGCAGGGCTTTCTGATCCGGGTGGCCGGTCAGCACCGTCAGGCTTAGCTGGTTCGACAGTTTCTCGGTGGACAGCCGTCCGCTGCGACGGTGCAGGGGCGCGGGATCCTGGGGTGGTGGCGATTTGCGGAACAGGGCACTGGCGGTCCGGGCCAGCGGGCGCAGCGCCCGTGGCAGAAAGGGAATCGCGATTTTGTCTGGTGCTACCTGATGGCTCATCGGCCTGGTCCCGAAAATTGTGGCCCCTGTTGTGCCAGCGGAGTCGGGCCAAATTAGGGCAGGTTCAGGGGCAGCCTGTGGCGTGCTGCTGTGCAATGCAGCGCTAGCCGTGGACCGAATAGCGCAGAACGGCCCCGCATCCGCGAGGCCGTGTCTGTCTGGCAAAAGGTGTCGTCCCGGCCCTTAGCCCCCCAGCATCGGCGGGCATTTCGCATGGGCGTTCGGCTTGCCGATGTGGTGCGGGTTCAGGATCAGCACCCATTGCACCGGATAGCCGGGGGCCTGTGTGCGGGAATAGGAACAGCCGTCGGCGGTGGTGATCCACTGGCTGCCGTGCTGCTGGACCGATGCGGGGACCTGCGGGGCCTTGTAGGTCCCGGCGGCCTGGGCTTCGGGCGCGGCCAGTCCGAGGGCCGAGGCGATCAGGGCGATTTTCAGAAGCGTCATGGCTTTGTCCTTTGCTTGCGGGTTTGGGGTCAAGGTGCCGCCTGACTGCGGCGTTTGACCCGTTGTGACCTGTGGCCCGGGTCGACGCGGGGCGGGAATGTGGCACCGCATGGCCGCTTTGATCGGATTTTCGGTGGTTTCTAAGGGCTGTCGCATGGGGCAGAGCGCGTGCAGCGGCTTGCCCTTTGGCTCAGGTCTGGGTAGCAGGTTGCTGACGGGGTGGGCCCCGGTGCCGGCCCCCAGGAAAGAAGCCCGAGATGGAAGGACGCGTCGCATGGACGATCTGAAAGCCAAGTATCTGGACGCCATCGGCCAGGCCGCGGATGAAACCGCGCTGGAAGAGCTGCGGGTGCAGGCCGTCGGCAAGAAGGGCGAAATCAGCCTGAAGATGCGCGAGCTTGGCAAGATGACCCCCGAGGAACGCCAGGTCGCAGGCCCCGCGCTGAACGCGCTGAAGGACGAAATCAACTCGGCCCTGGCGGCGAAGAAGGTGGCACTGGCCGATGCCGCGCTGGACGAACGTCTGCGCACCGAATGGCTGGACGTGACCCTGCCTGCGCGCGACCGCCGCGTCGGCACGGTGCATCCGATCAGCCAGGTCTGGGAAGAATGTACGGCGATCTTCGCCGACATGGGGTTCTCGGTCGCGGAAGGTCCGCAGATCGAAGAAGACTGGTACAACTTTGATGCGCTGAACATCCCGTCGCACCATCCCGCGCGCGCCGAGATGGACACCTTCTATATGCACCGCGCCGAGGGCGATGATCGCCCGCCGCACGTATTGCGCACCCATACGTCGCCGGTGCAGATCCGGTCGATGCAGGCGCAGGGCGCGCCGATCCGCACGATTTCCCCCGGCCGCGTCTACCGGGCGGACTATGACCAGACCCATACGCCGATGTTCCACCAGGTCGAAGGCCTGGCGATCGACCGCGATATCTCGATGGCGAACCTGAAATGGGTGCTCGAGGAGTTCTTCTCGGCCTATTTCGGGCGCAGCGTGAAGACCCGGTTCCGCGCCTCGCACTTCCCCTTCACCGAACCCTCGGCCGAGGTCGACATCCAGTGTTCCTGGGAAGGTGGCACCGTGAAGGTGGGCGAGGGCGACGACTGGCTCGAGGTGCTGGGGTCCGGCATGGTCCATCCCAAGGTGCTGGCGGCCGCCGGTGTCGACCCCGAGCAATGGCAGGGCTTTGCCTTTGGCATGGGGATCGACCGGATCGCGATGCTGAAATACGGCATCCCCGATCTGCGCGCCTTCTTCGACAGCGATCTGCGCTGGCTGCGCCACTATGGCTTCAGCGCGCTGCAGGTGCCGACGATCCGCGGCGGCATCTGATCCCAGACCTGATGTCTTGTCTTACGGCCCGGCCACGCATCTGTGTGGCTGGGCTTTTCCTTTTGCGGGCCTAGCTGTGGGGTGTCCGCCCCCGGACCCCAGATCGCGAAAGGAGCCCCCGATGAAATTGTTTCAACACGCGCAACGGCAAAGGTCCAAGGCCAGCCGGGATCTCTATGCAAGGTTCGAGCTGCTGTACACCTTCGTGGATTTTAGCGCGGCTCTGTGTTTCCTAGTCGGGTCGACCCTGTTCTTCCGTGAAAGCCTGATGACCCCGGCGACCTGGCTGTTCGTCGTGGGGTCGGTGCTGTTCGCAGCCAAGCCAACCCTGCGGCTGCTGCGCGAGGTGCGGCTGTATCGGATGGGGGATTACGCGGATCTGGCCGAGCGTCTGGAGGACTAACATCGGCATCGGACATGAAGCATGTCCGGGCATGAAAAAAGGCCCTTGCGGGCCTTTTAACGATACTGTGGGGAATTCAAGAAATCCGATCAGGATTTCTTGCGGCGGCGAGCCACCAGTGCGCCCAGACCGGACAGCAGCATGACGCCAGCGGGGGCGACGGGAACTGCGGAGACGGTCAGGTCGATGTCGACGGTGCCGCCACCTTTACCGGAAACGCCGTTGATGTAGAACGTCAGCACGCCGGGGGTGAAGACTTCGTTGCCGAAAGCAAAGGCCAGAACCGGGTTGTTCGCGGGTGCGCCGGTCAGGTCGATGTTCATCAGCGGACCACCTTCGAAGCTGTATTCGATGGTGACGTAGTCAGGCGACTGCGGGTTCATGTTGTAGGGGTTCACGGTGAAGGAACCGAAAACGCGGGACTCCTGCATCACGTTGAACGAAACAGCAGTGTTGCCGAAGGATTCGTAGCCGACGGTTTCAACGCCAACCGAAACTTCATCGCCGATGTAGAGGTCAGCGTCGTAGCTGGACACGGAGACGGCCGAAGCGGTCGTCGCAGCGAACGCCAGACCGGCACCCAGTGCCATAGTCTTGAGGAAATTGGTCATGTTTAAATACTCCCAGTATCAGACCGTTGGTCCTAAAGAAATTGCAGCAAAATTGGGGCAAAGCAAGGGCAACCGTGTGTTGAGGCCCTGTTAACACCTAATTAACCTTTGTTTGCGGGCACTGTTTTCGGTCTGCGAACAATCGGGCGGAATCATCCACAGATTTCCAGACAGGATGACGCGGAACAGCCCCGGAGAAACATGATGTCTGCATGTAATCTCAACATGATTCGCATGCGCAACACCAGCTTTGCCGCATTGCGGCGCGGGTCTGGGCGGGATTGCGCCGCCCTTGCGCTTTACGCGCTTTTTTGACACTCCGGGGCTGATCATCCGGGCGACCGGCCCCTGACGATATCCTGACGACAAACCCGACAACAAACTGGCGGATGCGATGAAATTCACCCTGTCCTGGCTCAAAGACCACCTGGAGACCACCGCGTCCCTGGAGGAAATCCTGGAAACACTGACCGACATCGGTCTGGAAGTGGAAGGTGTCGAAGACCCCGCCGCCAAGCTGAAGGGCTTTACCATCGCCAAGGTCACCTCGGCCCAGCAGCACCCGGATGCGGACAAGCTGCGGGTCTGCATGGTGCAGACCGACGAGGGCGAAAAGCAGATCGTCTGCGGTGCGCCGAACGCGCGCGAAGGCATCACCGTCGTGCTGGCCAAGCCGGGCATGTATATTCCGGGGCTGGATATCACCATTTCCGTCGGCAAGATCCGCGGCGTGGAAAGCCACGGCATGATGGCGTCGGAGCGCGAGCTGGAGCTGTCGGACGAACATGACGGTATTATCGAGCTGCCTTCGGGCGAGATCGGTGAGGAATTCGCCCATTGGCTGGCGCAGAACCGGCCTCAGGCCGTGGACCCGGTGATCGAGATCGCCATCACCCCGAACCGGCCCGACGCGCTTGGGGTGCGGGGCGTGGCGCGGGATCTGGCGGCGCGGGGCCTTGGCACGCTGAAGCCCATGCCCGACTACACCCTGAGCGCCGGCGGCGACTGCCCGGTCAAGGTGACGATTGCCGAGAGCGCCAAGGACGGGTGTCACGTCTTTGCCGGCCGGCTGATCCGTGGCGTGAAGAACGCGCCCTCGCCCGAGTGGCTGCAGACCAAGCTGAACGCCATCGGACTGCGTCCGATCTCGGCCTTGGTGGATGTCACGAACCTGTTCACCCATGACCTGAACCGCCCGCTGCACGTTTTCGATGCGAACCGGGTGTCGGGCGACCTGGTGGTGCAGCGCGCCGCCGGGGGCGAGGCCTTCAAGGGTCTGGACGAAAAGGATTATATCGTCCCCGAAGGCACGCTGGTGATTTCCGACGACAAAGGTGTCGAAAGCATCGGCGGCATCATGGGCGGGTTGGAAACCGGCTGTCAGATGGACACCACGGATGTCTTCGTCGAGGCCGCTTTCTGGGATTTCGTGTCGATCGCCCATGGCGGGCGCGGGCTGAAGATCAATTCCGACGCGCGCTATCGCAACGAACGCGGCATCGACCCGGGCTTCAACATGGAAGGACTGGACCGGGCCTGTGCCCTGATCGTCGAGCTGTGCGGCGGCGAGGTGTCGGACGTGGTGATCGCGGGCGAGGTGCCGGACGTGTCGCGCGCCTATCGCCTTGATACGGCACGCTGTTCTTCGCTGGTCGGGATGGATATTCCGGCGGATGAGCAGCGCGCCACGCTGGAGCGTCTGGGGTTTGTCATGGAAGGCGACATGGCGCATGTGCCGTCCTGGCGCCCCGATGTTCTGGGCGAGGCCGATCTGGTCGAGGAAGTGGCGCGCATGGCGTCGTTGACCAAGCTGGAAGCCAAGCCGCTGGCGCGGCCGTCGACCGGCGTTCCCGCCCCGGTTCTGACCGTGCAGCAGAAGCGCGAACAGGTGCTGCGGCGCACGGCGGCGGCCCTGGGTTACAATGAATGCGTGACCTATTCCTTCATCGACCAGGCCTCGGCCACGTTGTTTGGCGGCGGGTCTGATGCCTCGATGGTGGCGAACCCGATCAGCCAGGAGATGAGCCACATGCGCCCCTCGCTGCTGCCGGGCCTTCTGCAGGCGGCGGCACGCAACCAGGCGCGCGGGATGAGCGACATGGCGCTGTTCGAAGTCGGCGCCACCTGGAGCGGCGGTGAACCGACGGATCAATCCGAGGCCGTGGCCGGGATCCTTGTGGGCCGCACCGGGCCCAAGGACGTGCATGGCGCGTCGCGCGGTGTGGATCTGTATGATGCGAAGGCGGATATCGAGGCGCTTCTGGCGTCGATCGGGGCCCCGGCGAAAGTGCAGATCATGCGCAGCGGCGACACCTGGTGGCATCCGGGCCGTCACGGCGTGATCTGCCTTGGTCCCAAGAAGGTGCTGGGCGTCTTTGGCGAACTGCACCCCAAGGTGCTGCGCGACATGGATGTGAAGGGCCCGGTCGTGGGCTTCACGATCTTCCCGGGTGAAGTGCCGCAGCCGCGCAATGCGAGCGGGTCGCGCGGCGCGGTCGAGATCCTGGATCTTCAGCCGGTCGAGCGTGATTTCGCCTTTGTCGTCGATGCGCAGGTCGAGGCGCTGACGCTGGTCAATGCCGCCGCCGGTGCCGACAAGGCGATGATCGCGGATGTGCGCGTCTTTGACGAATTCATCGGCGGCTCGCTTGGCGAGGGCAAGAAATCCATTGCCGTCACGGTGACGATCCAGCCCAAGGACAAGACCCTGAAGGAAGCCGAGATCGAAGGCATCGCCGGCAAGGTGGTCGAGAAGGTTTCCAAGGCCACAGGCGGCGTGCTGCGCGGCTGATCCGGCGGAGCGCGCGCCGCGGCGCGCGCAAGGTATCTATTTGCCCTCCCCCATGGGGGAGGGCGGTGCCTCCGGCGGGGATATTTGGGAAAACCAAAGAGGGGGAGAGGTGCGCGCGTTTCTGGCGCTGCGTGTCGGCCGTGTGTTTCTGGGGCTTGAAATCCGGACTTGCGGGGATTAGGTAGCCCGGTGAGAGGTTGGCGCGGGCGAGCGCCTCGCCAACCCGGTCAGATCCGGAAGGAAGCAGCCGTAACGAGCCCCGCTTGGGTCGTTGTCCAGCCTCTCACCCCATCCCCTTACTGTGTCGTATGCCTGAAAGGTCAGGCAGGCCTGTTCAGGTCAGCATGGCAAAGGCGATCACGCCGGCGAGGCCCAGCACCAGGGCCCCGCACAGGGCCACCGGCAAGAGCGAGAGCCCCGAGAGCGGGCCGCGCCGGGGACGCACCAGCAGGATCAGGAAGGCCATCAGGCTGGCCGCGAATTGCAGCGACAGGAAAGTCAGCACGCGATCCGCGCCGCGGGTGAAGCCGTCGCCCGTGGGGGCCATGTTCATCGGGACAACGACGGACAGTGCGTAGAGCAGGATCCAGAGACCGAGGAAAAGCCAGAGCGTGGTCTTGCGGGTCATCATCACGGTCAGAGCCGATCGGTCGAGAAGGTGTCGCAGGCGGCGATCCGGCCGGAGTTGTAGCCGGTGGCGAACCAGCGCGCCCGCTGTTCCGAGGTGCCATGGGTGAAGGTATGGGGTTGCGGCACGCGGCCGGCCTGGCGTTGCAGGTGGTCGTCGCCGATCATGCGGGCGGCGTTCAGGGCTTCTTCGATATCGCCGGGATCCAGCAGACCGTCGACCTGGGAGGCCCAGACACCCGAGAGGCAGTCGGCCTGGAGTTCCAGCCGCACGGTCAGGGCATTTGCCCGGGCCTGGCTGGAGGATTGCCGCGCCTGGTGCACCTGGCCCAGGATGCCGAGTTCGTTCTGCACGTGGTGCGCGACCTCATGGGCGACCACATAGGCGGCGGCGAAATCGCCCCGCGCACCCAGGCGCTGTTCCAGGGTCGCGAAGAATTCCGTGTCGAGATAGGCCTTGCGGTCCGCAGGGCAGTAGAAGGGCCCCGTCGCGCCGGAGGCTCCGCCGCAGGGGCTGGCCGTCTGGCTGGAGAAGAGCACGAGAACCGGGGGGCGGTAGTCACGGCCGACCTGGGCGGGGAAGATGTCGGCCCAGACGTCTTCGGTCGTGGCGAGGACCGAGGCGGTGAAGGCCCCGGCCTGCTGTTCCTGCGCGCTAAGCTCGCGCGGGGTGGAGGAGGAGGACGTGGGCGCGCCGTTCAGAAGCGGCGTGACGTCGATGCCGGTGAAATAGCCGATGGCCAGGACCAGCAGAACGCCGCCGATGCCAAGCCCGCCCACGGCACCGCCCCGGCCGGAGGTGCGGCGGCGGTCTTCGATATTGCTGCTTCGCCGGATGCCGCGCAGACGCATGGGAACCCTCTTACCTAGGTGACCGTCTCATCGGGCGCGCGTTCTGCAGACCCGAGAGCTACCCGAAAGACTATAGCGCAGGCGCAGCATCGGGCAAATGCGATGTGTTCCGAGGGCGGTGCGGGGCGGTTTCATGCGGGTCTGTCGCCTGCGGTGCGGGCGGTGCCCCCGGCCGGGGTTCGGATCCGGGGGGGCGGATCGACCGGGGCGGAAGGGCGCAGGCCGGGGCAATTGTCCTGCCGTGGGCGCTGGACCTCGGGCCGTGGCATGCCTAGATTGGGGCGAAGGAAAAGAGGCCCCATGAGCGACGCAAAACCCGCCTATCAAGTGCTGGCCCGGAAGTACCGGCCCGAAACCTTTGCCGACCTGGTCGGGCAGGAGGCCATGGTGCGCACCCTGCGCAACGCCTTTGCCGCGGACCGGATCGCCCAGGCCTTCGTGATGACCGGCATCCGGGGCACCGGCAAGACCACCACGGCGCGGATCATCGCCAAGGGGATGAACTGCATCGGGCCGGACGGCAACGGCGGGCCGACCACCGATCCCTGCGGGCAATGCGAACATTGCGTGGCGATCATGGAAGGCCGCCATGTCGACGTGATGGAGATGGACGCGGCATCCAACACATCCGTCAACGATATCCGCGAGATCATCGATTCGGTGCATTACCGGGCGGCCTCGGCCCGGTATAAGATCTACATCATCGATGAGGTCCACATGCTGTCGACCAGCGCCTTTAACGCGCTGCTGAAGACGCTTGAGGAACCGCCCGCGCATGTGAAGTTCATCTTTGCTACGACCGAGATCCGCAAGGTCCCGGTGACGGTGCTGTCGCGTTGTCAGCGCTTCGACCTGCGCCGGATCGAGCCCGAGGTGATGATCAAGCTGCTGCGCAAGATCGCCGATGCCGAAGGGGCCGAGATCGCCGAGGATGCGCTGTTCCTGATCACGCGGGCGGCGGAGGGTTCGGCCCGGGATGCGACGTCCCTGCTGGACCAGGCGATTTCGCACGGAGCCGGGGAAACCACGGCCGAACAGGTGCGCGCCATGCTGGGGCTGGCGGATCGCGGCCGGGTGATGGACCTGTTCGAGATGGTGATGCGCGGCGATGCCGCCGGGGCCATCGGAGAGCTGGGGGCGCAATATGCCGACGGGGCCGACCCGATGGCGGTGCTGCGCGATCTGGCCGAGATCACCCATTGGATTTCCGTGGTGAAGATCACGCCCGTCGCGGCCGAGGATCCCACGATCGCTCCGGACGAACGCGCCCGGGGCATGACGCTGGCGGAAACCCTGCCGATGCGGGCGCTGACGCGGATGTGGCAGATGCTGCTGAAGGCGCTGGAAGAGGTCGCCGCCGCACCAAACGCCATGATGGCCGCCGAGATGGCGGTGATCCGTCTGACCCATGTGGCCGAGCTTCCCTCGCCCGAGGAACTGGTGCGCAAGCTGAAGGATCAGAGCCCGCCGCCGTTGCCCTCGGGGCCGTCGGGCGGAGGTGTGCCCGTGGGCCAAGGCGGCGGGCATGGTCCCGCCGGGGGGGCGACATCTGCCATTGGCGGGCCCGCGCCCGGTGGTGGCGGGCGGGTGCATGGCACCGTGGCCCAGCTGGCCGAGGATGTGGATCAGGCGCTGGCGCGCTATCCCACCTTCGAACATGTGGTCGAGCTGATCCGCACCAAGCGCGACGGGGTCCTGCTGGTCGAGGTCGAGAACAACCTGCGGCTGGTCAGCTATCGCCCCGGCCGGATCGAGTTCGTGCCGACCGAGACCGCGCCGCGCGATCTGGCGCAGAAGCTGGGGCAGCAGTTGCAGGCCTGGACCGGCAACCGCTGGGCCGTGATCGTCGCCAATGACGGCGGGGCGGAAACCATTGCGGAAAAGCGCGACGCGAAAGAGCTGGCGCTGAAGGCCGAGGCCGCGGCGCATCCGCTGGTGCAGGCGGTCGTGGCGGCCTTTCCAAAAGCGAAGATCAAGACCATCCGCACGGCCGAGGACGTGGCCGCCGCCGCCGCAACCGACGCGCTGGCCGAGGTCGAGGACGAATGGGATCCCTTCGAGGAAGACTGACCGGATCCCGCGATCAATCCCCGGGTGCCATGAGGCAACCGACAGAGTTTCACGAACGACAGGAGTAGAAGATGTTCAAGGGCTTGGGCCAGATGGGCGACATGGCGAAGATGCTGAAATCCGCACAGGAGCTTCAGACCAAGGTCGTCGCGCTGCAGGAAGAAATGGATCGTATGACGGTTGAAGGCCAGTCCGGTGCCGGGCTGGTCAAGGCGACCGCCACCTACAAGGGCGAGCTGAAGGGCCTGGACATCGATCCGTCGATCTTCAACCCCGACGAAAAGGAAGTGGTCGAGGATCTGATCCTGGCCGCGATCAAGGATGCGCAGCAGAAGGCGCAGGCCGCCAATCAGGCCGAGATGGCCAAGCTGACCGAGGGCCTAGGCCTTCCGGCCGACTTCAAGATGCCCTTCTGAGGCTATCCCGGCGGTGAGCAGCAGCGGCGATATCGAGGCGCTGATCGAGATGATGGCGCGTCTGCCGGGGCTTGGCCCCCGGTCGGCGCGGCGCGCCGTACTGCAGATGATCCGCAAGAAGGAATTGATGCTGATCCCGCTGGCGGACCTGATGCACCACGTCGGGGCCAGCGTGCGGGACTGCGTGGAATGCGGCAATATCGGATCCTCGACGATCTGCGACATCTGTGCCAATGAAAAGCGCGCCACCGGCGAGATCTGCGTGGTCGAGGATGTGGCGGATCTTTGGGCGCTGGAACGTTCCGGCGTGTTCCGTGGCCGCTATCACGTGCTGGGTGGGACGCTTTCGGCGCTGGATGCGGTCGGGCCGGATGAGCTGCGGATCCCGAAGCTGATCCAAAGGGTTCAGGACGAGGCGGTGTCGGAGGTGATCCTGGCGCTGAATGCCACGGTGGATGGCCAGACGACCGCGCATTACATTGCCGACCAGCTGGAGGGGCGGGTGCGCCTGACCTCGCTTGCGCAGGGGGTGCCGATCGGCGGAGAGCTGGATTACCTGGACGACGGCACGATCACGGCAGCGCTGCGGGCGCGCAAGGATCTGTGATTGGGCTGTGGTCGGGCAGTGGCGGAGAGCCAGTGTCGCCGGCGGGATCCAGACGAGCGCGCGGGGCGCGCGCACACGATTTTATTTTGCATTTTAATATGAACTGGGCCGCAACGGCCCTTTTTTGTTTTCGGGCCAGAGGCCCGAGTGAGGGCGCTGCCCTCTGCGACATTCGGGGAATGTCGCATTCACCCGGGATATTTTTGAAAACCAAAGAGGGGCGGGGTCAGTCCGGGGTGGTGGCCCAGTCCGGCAGGCGCGCGCCGGTGGCGAGCAGGGCGCCGAGGCGGCCCAATTCGTCCGAGTTCTTGGCACCGCGACCACAGCCGCCGATGGCGGTGAAGACACGCGGAGAGAGAGTGGTGAGCGCGGGGCGTTCGTCGGGTGTATAGGTGGTGACGCAGGGCAGGGTGGAGGTTGAGAGGATCTGCAGGTCGGGCATGCGGGCGCGCAGCATCGCCTCGATCCGGGTGCCGGCGGCGGCATCGCCGGAAGAGCGGAACCAGTCGGTGATCTGGGCCTCGGTCTCCAGCACGGGGTCGTCACTCGGGCCGCCCATCTTGAGGTAATATTTCCCGTCGGGATAGCGGATCGCGGGCAGCAGGTAAGGGTGGTTTTCGGGCGGGTCGAGGTAGATCAAAGCGGGCATGCCGGTGAGGCGCGCGGCCTCGGCTTCTGAGACCTCGAAGAGGGTGACGGTGCGGCCATAGACGGTGAGCGGCAGGGCGTTGCCTGTGAGATCGCGGGAGAAGCCGCCGGTGGCCAGGAGCACGCGGTCGAAGTCGAGCTTGCCGGCGGTGGTGGTCAGCGTGACGCCCGAGGCATGGTCCTTCAGGTCGGTGACCTGGACGGGCAGGTGGCGCGCGCCCAGGGCCAGGGCATAGGCGATCTGGGCGCGGGTCAGGGCGCGCGGTGAGATATGGCCGGCATCGGTATCCTCGTAGAGGCCGAGCATGTCATCGGGGAAGGCGAAATAGGGGAACCTGTTGTGCAGGGCGTCGCCCGTCAGGGCCTGGCAGGGGATGCCGTCGCGGGCGGCGATCGCCTGCATTTCGGCGGCCTGGGCGCTGTCCGATGGCCCGGCCATCATGCAGCCGACAGGGCTGTAGAAGCGGATGCCGGTGGCGTCCTCGATCCCGCGGTAGCGTGCGATCGAGGCGCGGGAGGCGCGCGACCAGAAGGGCGAGGGATCGAGGCCTCGGGTGATGCGGCCTTCGTCGTAGTGCGAGGCAAAGGGGCCGTCATGGGTGGCGCGGTCGACGGGTTCGCCGGGGCCGATCAGCGTGGTGTCATGGCCCATCAGGGCCAGGTGGCGGGCGGCGGCCGAGCCGATGAGACCGGCGCCGATCACGGCGTATTTCATGGTTAGGCTCCGTTGCGCTGGCTGGCTGGCGTTGGTCAGGTGGCTGTCTGGTTGTCGGGGCAAGATGCCGGGCGGCGGGGCAAAAGAAAAGGCGCGGGAGGATGTCCCGCGCCTTTGCGATTTTCCCGGGGGGTGCGATCCTTGGGCCGGGCGCGCGGTGCGTGCCGACAGGGGCCGGGATCGCGCCCGATCAGGGCTGTTCGTCTTCGTCGTCGCTGTCGCCGGGCAGGTTGAAGAAGCTGTCGGCATCGACCAGCGTGTCGGTCTTGTCGTCATCGCTGTCGTCGTCATCCGAGAGCGAGAAGGTCTCCAGACCCTCGATGGCGGTCGGGATGCGCGGCTCGGTCTCCATTTCCAGCGACTGCTCGGTCGAGAGCAGCTTGCGGCGGTCGTCGTCCGACATCGCCTCGCCCTCGGCGGCCTTCTTGGCGGCGGCCTTCTGCACGGCGGCGTCCAGTTCGGACTGTTTGCACAGGCCCAGGGCGACCGGGTCGATCGGCTGCATGTTGGCGATGTTCCAGTGGGTCCGTTCGCGGATCGACTGAATCGTCGGCTTGGTGGTGCCGACCAGTTTCGAGATCTGGCCGTCCGACAGTTCGGGGTGGAATTTCACCAGCCAGAGGATCGAGTTCGGGCGGTCCTGACGCTTGGACAGCGGGGTGTAGCGCGGGCCACGGCGCTTTTCCTCGCCGACGGCGGCGGGGTTGAATTTCAGCTTCAGCTTGCGCAGGGGATCGGCCTCGGCCTTGTCGATCTCGTCCTGGGTCAACTGGTTGTTGGCGACGGGGTCGAAGCCCTTCACGCCGGCGGCGACATCGCCATCGGCAATGCCCTGGACTTCCAGTTCATGCATCTCGGTGAAATCGGCGATCTGCTTGAAGGTCAGGGTCGTGTTGTCCACCAGCCAGACGGCGGTGGCCTTGGCCATGATCGGTTTGCCCATCTTGAAACTCCTTACTTCGTGTCGGGCCCGGATACAGAAAGTCCGTCGCCTGCCGGGACAGGCGGCACCTTGCGGTGCGGGTTTCCGTTGTAGGGGAACTTGGGGGCGATATAGTCGATGCGGGACCGTTTTGAAAGAGAGAATGATGCGACGCCTTTTGGGGATGCTTTTTGCCGCCTGTTTCGCCTGCGCCCTGGGGGTGGCTCCGGTGGCCGCGGATGGAGAGCGGCCGGGGGATTTTGATTATTTCGTGATGTCGCTGAGCTGGTCGCCCAGCTGGTGCGCGCTGGAAGGCGATGCGCGGAAGTCGCCTCAATGCGATGCGGGCACCGGGTTCGGCTGGGTGATGCACGGGCTTTGGCCGCAGTATGAACGCGGCTGGCCGGCTTATTGTCCGACGGCGGTGCGCGCGCCGAGCCGGGGCATGACCGCAGAGATGGCGGATATCATGGGCACGCCGGGCGCGGCCTGGCATCAGTGGAAGAAACACGGCACCTGCGTGGGCGTCGAGGCGGCGCAATACTACGGTCTGATGCGGCTGGCCTATGAGCGGATCGAAAGGCCAGAGGTGCTGCGCGGGCTGGGGCGGGACGTGACGTTGCCGGCCAGGGTTGTGGAGCAGGCCTTCCTGGAGGTCAACCCGGGGCTGGAGGCGGATCAGATCACCATCACCTGCCGCGATGGCCGCATCCAGGAGGCACGGATCTGCCTTGATATGCAGCTGAAGCCACGCCGCTGCGGCGCGGATGTGATCCGCGACTGCCGGGCGCAGGATGCGCTGTTGGAAAAGCTGCGCTGAGGGTTTGGTGAGGGGGCTGTGGCGGGCGCTGCGGCTCGGGCCCTGAAGGGCCCGAGTGAGGGCGCTGCCCTCTGCGGCATTCGGGGAATGCCGCATTCACCCGGGATATTTGGGAAAACCAAAGAGGGGGGCGGTTTTCCCGGGGGATGAGGGTCAGGAGACCTTGAGGACGATCTTGCCGATATGTTCGGAGGTTTCCATCCGGGCGTGGGCCTTGCTGGCCTGATCCAGGGGGAATTCGCTGTCCATCACCGGGGCGATGCGGCCGGCGTCGAGCAGGGGCCAGACGTGGTCGCGCAACTGGGCTGCGATCTCGGCCTTGGCGGCATCGGACTGCGGGCGCAGGGTCGATCCGGTGATCGTCAGACGGCGCACCATGACCTGGGCGAAGTTCAGCTCCGCCTTGGGGCCGCCAAGGAAGGCGATGAAGACCAGCCGTCCGTCATCGGCCAGGGCCGAGACGTCGCGCGGGATATAGCTGCCGCCCACCATGTCGAGGATCAGGTCCGCGCCGCCTTCGGCTTTCAGCACCTCGACGAAATCCTCTTCGCGGTAGTTGATGGCGCGTTCGGCCCCGAGTTCGAGGCAGGTGGCGCATTTCGCGTCATTGCCGGCGGTGGCGAAGACGCGGGCCCCCATGGCGCGGGCCAGCTGAATCGCCGTCGTGCCGATGCCCGAGGATCCGCCGTGCACGAGGAACTTCTCTCCGGCCTTGAGGCCGCCGCGCATGAAGACGTTGGTCCAGACGGTGTAATAGGTTTCCGGCAGGCAGGCGGCCTGTTTCAGCGACAGGCCCGCGGGGACGGGCAGGCAATGCGCGGCCGGGGTCGCGACGTATTCCGCATAGCCGCCGCCGGGCAGCAGGGCGCAGACCTGGTCGCCCACCCTGGGCCAGGCGACGCCTTCGCCCACGGCCACGACCTCGCCCGAGGCTTCGAGGCCGGGCAGATCCGAGGCATCCTTTGGCGGGTTGTAGTTGCCCGCACGCTGCAGCGCATCGGGGCGGTTCACGCCGGCATAGGCGACCTTCAGCACCACCTGTCCGGCGCGCGGCTCGGGCCGGGGGCGAGTGGTCGGCTGCAGGACGTCGGGCCCGCCGGGTTGGGTGATTTCAATGGCGCGCATGTCGGGCATGATGTCTCCTCCGGTTCTTTGGGGCGACTATTTCTGGCACGGCAGGGAATGTCCATCCGGCGGCAGGGCGCCGGAGGGCAAAGGCGGGTTCGTGTGGGTGGCCCGAAGGCGCGCACGATCAGTGCGACCGGCCCGGCAGGTCGTCGCGGGGGCGGGGCGGGCGGATCATCGACAGAAGCGAGCCGGGGGCGTTCAGGGCCCGGCCGAGCGGGCCGGTGGTGACGCGGGATTTCAGTTTCTCGAACTGCATCACGTTCTCGATTCGCCGGTCCAGGAAATCGCGCGTCGCGCTGGCGTCCGGCGTGTCATCGCCCAGCCAGAACAGCAGGGTGGATCCGATCACGCCCGACAGGGTCATGCGCTTGGTGTACCAGTTGTAATCGTCCGAGCTGTCGCCGAGCAGGGTCCAGATCCGGTCGGCCGTCTGCCACAACATCCGGGCCCCGTCGGGCGCGTTCAGCGGCAGCACGTTCTGCACCATGGCGCGGCGCAGCGCCTCTTTGTCGTCGATGGCTTCGATCCGCAGCCAGACCGCCTGCGCGACCTTCTCGCTATAGCGCAGATCGCTCAGGTCGGCGGCCTCCATCGCCGCCACCATGCGGTCATCGCCCCGGTCGTGCCAGGCGCGGGCCAGGTCGCGTGCGCCGCGGGGAAACAGCCCCCGGGCCACCACCGGATCGACGCCGGTCTCTGCCACGGCCGCGTCAAAAGAGGTGTCGGACCAGCCGTCAAAGACGACGTGGCCCAGGATGGCGTCGATCAGTCTGTCTTCGGTTTCGGTCATCATGGCCTCGCTTGCGGTTGCATACTGGACAGATAGGGCAAAAGGGACTATACGGCCACCTCCTGCAACTTATGCAAACTTTAACTTAGGAAGGTGGTGACAACCACATGCAGGTTAGTGTTCGCGACAACAATGTCGATCAGGCGCTCCGTGCCCTGAAGAAAAAGCTGCAGCGCGAAGGCGTTTTCCGCGAAATGAAGCTCAAGCAACATTTCGAGAAGCCGTCTGTCAAGAAAGCGCGCGAGAAAGCCGAAGCGATCCGCCGTGCCCGCAAGCTGGCACGCAAAAAAGCGCAACGCGAAGGTCTTCTGTAAGCCTTTTCGACGAACGAAAGTTCTAAACCCCCGTGGCCCGGCCCCGGGGGTTTGTTTTTTTATTTAAGGTTTTAGGGGGGGCGATGGATCAGGCAGGAGTGAGTTTCGGGCGGTTAAGCGATGTTCCGAAGGACCAGATCATCGCCCATATGTCCGATCCGGTGACGGTGGCGCATATGCCGCTGGCCGGTATGGTCTGGACCGATGAGGTCTGCGCCGCATTCGTCGCCACGAAAGTGGCCTGCTGGGACCGCGACGGCCTGGGCCATTGGGCGATCTTCGAGGATGGGCGCTATATCGGCTGGGGCGGGTTCCAGAAGGAAGGCGAGGATTGGGATTTCGGGCTGGTTCTGCGGCCCGATGCCTTCGGGCGCGGCATGGCGGTGACCGCCAAGGCGCTGGATTTTGCCCGGGCGGATCCGCGTATTCCGTCGGTCACGTTCCTTTTGCCGCCGTCACGGATGCGGCTGGCGGCGCTGCGCCGGATCGGGGCGGTCGAAGAGGGCGAGAGCGTGATCGAGGGCACGCGCTTCCGGCGGTTCCGGTTGATGACGCCCTCGGGGTGAGGGGCGCGATCAAAGGGGGGCGGATGAAAGCGCCCTAGACCTGCCAGCGCAGGGCGGCGCGGGCGATGCGTTGACCGAAGATCCGGGCCGAGGCCTCGCACCCTTCGGTCAGACCGGAGGTATTGGCGTTGACCGCAAGGCCCAGAAAGGTGCCCGACAGGTTCAGCCCTTCGTTTTCGCGGAAGACCGGCGCGCCGATGACCTCTTGCCCGATCCAGACCATGCCGTGCTGCATGGCAAAGACCGACAGCGCCTGCAGCGTCGACAGCTTGTCGCCCCCGGTGTTCACCCCGGCGGTGAACCCCGCCGCAAGCTTGTCGGCCCACATCCGATCCAGCCAGATGGTGTCGCCGGTGTCGTCCATGAAGGCTTTGAACCCTGCCGCCGGTCCGCCCATGTAGGTGGGCGTGCCAAAGGCGATGGCGTCGGCGGCGTGAATGATGTCCCAGGTTTCGGGGGTCATTTGGGTGACGTCGACCAGGTCCGCGGCCGCGCCTTCGCCCCTGGCGGCCTCGGCGATCAGGCGGGCGGTGCGGGTGATGGCCCCGGAGCCCGAGAAATAGGCGATTGCCACTTTGGGGCCGGTCATGGGGGCGACGGTCATGAGCGGGCGTCCTTCAGGATCATGGCGGCGGCCTTTTCGGCGATCATGATGGTGGGGGCATTGGTGTTGCCGCTGGTGATGCGCGGCATGACCGAGGCATCGACCACCCGCAGCCCGCCGATCCCGCGCATCTTCAGCGTGTGATCCAGCGGCGCATCGGGGTCCGCGCCCATGGCGACGGTGCCGGCGGGATGGAAGATCGTCGTGCCGACCTCACCAGCCGCGCGGGCTAGGTCTTCGTCGCTTTGGGCGGCAGCCCCCGGCTTGACCTCTTCGGGGCGGTATTTCGCCAGAGGGTCCTGTTCCATGATGCGGCGGGTCACACGGATTGCGTCGATGGCGACACGGCGGTCGCCCTCGGTCGAGAGGTAATTGGGCGCGATCTTCGGCGCGGCCTCGGGGTCGGCAGATGTGATGTCGATCCGGCCCCGGCTTTCGGGGCGCAGGTTGCAGACGCTCGCGGTGATCGCGGGGTAGGGGTGCAGGGGCTGGCCGAAGGCCTCAAGCGACAGGGGCTGGACGTGGTATTCCAGATCGGGCGTCGCCAGGTCGGGACGCGACCGGGTAAAGGCCCCCAGCTGCGACGGGGCCATGGTCATCGGCCCGCGCCGCCGCAGGGCGTAATCCGCCCCGATCGCCAGCTTGCCCAGCAGGGAATTCGCCATGGTGTTCAGGGTCTTCGCGCCGTCCAGCCGCCAGGAGCAGCGCAGCTGCAGGTGATCCTGAAGGTTGCCGCCTATGGCGGGCATGTCCTGCAGAACCTCGATCCCGTGGGACTTCAGAAGGGCGGCGGGGCCGATCCCGGACAATTGCAGGATCTTGGGGGAATTCACCGCCCCGGCGGACAGGATGACTTCGCGCCCGGCGCGGACCTGGTGCAGCTGGTCGTTGCGGCGGTATTCGACGCCGACGACCTTGCGGCCTTCGGTCAGCAGGCGGGTGGTCAGGGCGTGGGTCTCGACCCGCAGATTGGGGCCCGAGGTGGTGCGCAAGAAGGCCTTGGCGGTGTTCATCCGCCAGCCGCCGCGCTGGTTCACCCGGAAATATCCCACGCCTTCGTTGTCGCCGGTGTTGAAATCCGTGCTTTCCGGGATGCCGGCGGCGACGGCGGCCTTGATCCAGTCGTCCAGCAGATCCCAGTGCAGGCGCTGGTTCTCGACCCGCCATTCGCCGCCCGCGCCGTGCATCTCGCTTGGGCCGTCGACGTAATCCTCGGACTTCTTGAAGAAGGGCAGCACATCGTCCCAGCCCCAGTCCTTCAGCCCCATCTGTCGCCAGCCGTCGTAATCCGCCGCCTGCCCGCGCAGGTACAGCATCCCGTTGATCGAGGAACATCCCCCCAGAACCTTCCCGCGCGGATACAGGATGGACCGTCCGTTCAGCCCCGGTTCCGGCGCGGTCTTGTACATCCAGTCGGTGCGCGGATTGCCGATGCAATACAGATACCCCATGGGGATATGGACCCAGTGGTAATTGTCGCGCCCCCCGGCTTCCAGGATCAGGGTCCTGTGCCCGGCCTCGGCCAGACGTTTGGCCATGACGGATCCGGCGCTGCCGGCCCCGACGATGATGTAATCCCAGTCCATGTCGTCCCCTCCCGTTCGGGCCCGTTCCGCCGGGGTCTCCTCCGACCCGGGTCAGCCCCCTGACTTTGCGCGATTAAACAGGCAAGGCGGTGGTCTTGAAAACCGTCCTCAGGGCAAAGCTGGTCTGCATCTGCTGCACGCCGGGCAGGCGCGACAGGTGCTGGCGGTGGATGCGGGCGAAATCCTCGGTGCTGTCGACGACCACCTTCAGCAGGTAATCCGCCGTGCCGGTCATCAGGTGGCATTCCAGCACCTCGGGCACGCGCTTCACCTCGGCCTCGAAACTGTCCAGGATGTCGTCGGCCTGACCCTGCAGGCGGATTTCCACGAAAACGGTGGTGGGCAGGCCGATCTTGCGCGCATCCAGAAGCGCCACGTAATCGCGCAGGATGCCCTCGTCTTCCAGCCGCTGCACCCGCCGGTGACAGGCCGAGGGCGAGAGCCCCACCTTGTCCGACAGATCCGCGTTCGAGATCCGGCCCTGTTTCTGCAGCACCCGCAGGATGCGGCGGTCGATGTCATCCAGTGTCATTCATCTCTTCCGGCCCGTTTCAGGCCGGAAGATATTCGCATGTCCCGCCCTTTGGCGAGAGGATCGTGCAAGATTTCCGGCTTACGCGGGCTTTTTCAGCGAATCGCGGATTTCCAGAAGCACGTCCAGCTCGGTCGGGCCGGCGGGCGCTTCCTCGGCCGGTTGTTCTGCGGGCTTCTCCATCTGGGATTTGATCTTGTTGACGTAGCGCACCAGCATGAAGACGACGAAGGCGATGA
Organism: Pseudooceanicola nitratireducens; assembly: GCF_900109195.1. Lineage (GTDB taxonomy): Bacteria > Pseudomonadota > Alphaproteobacteria > Rhodobacterales > Rhodobacteraceae > Pseudooceanicola > Pseudooceanicola nitratireducens. The sequence goes on from NZ_FNZG01000002.1 coordinate 541,926, forward strand.
TCAGGAAGTTGAAGACCGCCATGATGAAGGACCCATAGGCAAAGACCGCGGCTCCCGCCTCTCGTGCGGCTTCGAGGCTGTCATAGGGGCCACCGCCCGAGAGGACGACGAAATTGTTGGTGAAATCGATGCCGCCGGTGAACAGCCCGATGATCGGGTTCAGCAGGTCATCGACCATGGATTTCACGATCGCGGTAAAGGCCGCGCCGACGATGATACCAACGGCCATGTCCATGACATTGCCCTTGGCGATGAAGGCTTTGAATTCGTTAAGCATCACTGTCTCCTGTATCGCTTATTCAAGACACCGACGTTGCTGTCTGTGTGTTCGCGCAGGGTTACCTAAACAGAAACGCAGAGTTTCCGATATTATAATTAACCTTTTGGCTCCCTAAATTGGGTCCAGACAGCAAGGAGAGACCGATGTTCCCCGATGATTTCCCGATCGCGACCCGCTGGCCTGCCAAGAACCCGGGCGTGATCCAGCTTTATTCCTATCCGACGCCGAACGGGGTGAAGGCCTCGATCATGCTGGAAGAAACCGGGCTGGAGTATGAGCCGCACCTGGTCACCCTGGCCGATGCGGACGTCAAAAGCCCCGAATTCCTGTCGCTGAACCCCAACAACAAGATCCCCGCGATCATCGACCCCAATGGCCCCGACGGCGCGCCCCTGGGCCTGTTCGAAAGCGGCGCGATCCTGATCTACCTGGCCGACAAGTCCGGCAAGTTCATCGGTCAAAGCGCCTCGGACCGGGCGAAGGTGATCCAGTGGCTGATGTTCCAGATGGGCGGGGTCGGCCCGATGCTGGGGCAGCTGGGCTTCTTCTACAAATTCGCGGGCTCCGAGATCGAAGACCCCCGCCCGCGTGACCGCTATATCAACGAAGCCAAGCGCCTGCTGGCCGTTCTGGAAGGCGCAATGGCAGGGCAGGACTGGATCGCGGGCGACTATTCCATCGCCGACATCGCGCTGGTGCCCTGGCTCAAGGCGCTTGATTTCTACGGTGCCAAAGAGGTGCTGGGCTGGGACGACCACAAGAACCTGGTTGCCTGGGTAGATCGCTTCAACGCCCGCCCCGCGGTTGAACGTGGATCAAAAATCCCCGCCACCTCGTAATGGCGGTTCCCGGGGGCGCGTGTCGCCCCCGGAATTGGCCTCAATTCGGACCCCAGAATTGCCAGCAGCTCAGCCCGGCAGCGTGCCGGTCAGCACATAGCGCAGGATGTCGGCCACCTGCTGCGGCGTCTCGGTGACGGCCAGGGCGGCGGCGTCGACCTCTTTCAGCGCGTGCTGGTGGTCGGCCCCATGCATGACGATCAGGCTTTTGCCCAGGGCTGCGGCATAGCCCGCGTCAAAGGCCGCGTTCCACTGTTTGTACTTCTCGCCAAAGCGCACGACGACCACGTCCGCCGCCTCGATCGCGTTGCGGGTGCGGATCGCGTTGACCTTGGCCCCCTTGTGATCGTGCCAGAACTTCGAAGTCTCCGCGCCCAGGATGGCAACGCCGCAATCGTCGCTTGCCGCGTGGTCGGTGACGGGGGCGGAAAAGGTGACATCAAGCCCGGCACAGGCGGCCTCGATCTCGTCTCGCCAGCTGGTGTGAATTTCGCCTGACAGGTAGACCTGCATCGCTGCTCTCCTTTTTTGCGTGTCCGCGCTTCATGCGCAGAAAAAGGGGGCACAATGCGCGCGCGCCCCCCAAAATCCTGAAAATCATCTTGCCAAAAATACTCCCGCCGGAGGCGAAGGCAACCGCCCCCGCGCCCCGGCCGGGACGGATCACAACGTGATGCGGTACAGCGCGAAACCGCCTTCGCCCTCGCCCGCGGGTTCGATGGTGACGCCGGGGACGTCGCTGGCATAGGCGGTGCCTGCGGGTCCGGTCTCGAACAGGACGGTGGTGCCCTCCATCGGTGCAAAGGTCCAGTTGCCGTCGGCCTTGGGGCTGATCGTGCCCTTCTCGACGATGTAGCGCACGATGATGTCGCGGTTGGTGTCCGGCCCTTCGAAGATCACCGTATCGCCTTTGGCCCCGGGGAAATTGCCGCCGCCCGAGGCGCGGTAGTTGTTGGTGGCCACGACGAATTCCATGTCGTCGGTCACCGGCGCGCCGTCGAACATCAGCTCGGTGATGCGGCTTTCGCTGCCGGTCTGAGTGCCGTCGCGGTCGAACATCGCCGGTTTCGACAGGTCGATGCGATAGGTGACCCCGTCCATGACATCGAAGTTGTAGCTTGGGAACTCGGGGTTCAGCAGGGGCGCGTCCGTCGTACCCGGCGCAACCTGGTTGAACATCCCGGCCGAGCGGTCCAGCCAGCCCCGCAGCTGCGCGCCGGTGATCTTCACCGCCCGGATCGTGTTGGGATACAGGTAAAGGTCCGCCACGTGCTTGATGGCCACGTCGCCCACGGGCACGTCGGTGTAATAGTCGGGCCCGCCGCGGCCACCGGCCTTGAAGGGGGCACCGGCCGAGAGGATCGGCAGGGCTTCCCATTCGGTGCCCTTCATCATCTCTTCGATGTACCACTTCTGGGCATTGGTCACGACCTGGACCGACGGGTCGTCGGCCACCAGTGCAAAGTAGGAATGCAGCGGCGTGTCGGTCTTGCCGACGGCACGACGGACGTAATCCAGGGTCTGCTCGTGTTCGGCCTGGGCGGCGGCCAGCACGGTGCCGACGCTTTCGACCAGCGGGGTGATCGACCGATCCTCGTTCCGTTTCGAAATCGGCCGGGTAGTGACCTCGGACATCAGCACGCGCCATTCGCTGCCATCGCGTTCCAGCATCAGGTCGATCACACCCAGGTGCGAGCCCCAGAACCCGCCCATGACGGCGGGCTTGCCATGAATCGTGCCCTTTTCGGCGTCGACGGCGGCAAAGCCAGCATATTTCGGCGAGGGGAAGACCAGGTGGGAATGGCCGGTCATCAGCGCGTCGATGCCGTCGACTTCGGCCAGGGGGACGCTGGCGTTCTCCATCCCGTCCTCATGCTGGGCGCTGCCGATGCCGGAATGGCTGAGCGCGATGATGATGTCGGCCCCCTGCTCTTTCATCTGGGGGACATAGGCGCGGGCGGTCTCGACGATGTCGCGCGTCTGAACGTTGCCTTCCAGGTGCTTGCGGTCCCAGTTCATGACCTGCGGCGGCACGAAACCGATCAGCCCGACCTTGATCTGGTGATCGACCCCCGCGCCATCGGTGACGGTGCGGTCAAGGATGACATAGGGTGGGATCAGCGTTTCGTCCCGGGTGGGGTCCGACCCGAGGGTCTTGGCTATATTCGCCGTCACAACGGGGAAATTCGCGCCGGCCAGCGCCTTCATCAGGAACTCGATCCCGTAGTTGAATTCGTGGTTGCCCAGGGTCGAGGCATCGAAACCCAGGGTGTTCATGGCCTGGATCACCGGGTGGGTGTCGCCCTCTTTCATGCCGCGCTCATAGGCGATGTAATCGCCCATGGGATTGCCCTGCAGGAAGTCTCCGTTATCGATCAGCAGCGAATTGGTCGCTTCGGTCCGGATGTCGGCAATATGCGCGGCGGTGCGGGCTAGGCCCACGGTGTCGTCGGGACGGTCGGCGTAGTAGTTGTAGGGGAAGACATGCACGTGCAGGTCGGTCGTTTCCATGATCCGCAGGTGGGCCTGGGTGCCGGCGGCGCGGGCCGAATAGGGGTGCAGCGCGATCAGCGACGCGCCGGCTGTGCCTGCCAGGAAATGGCGACGGGTCAGGCCATTGGAGGATGAGGCGGTGGTGCGATTGGTCATGGAAGGCTCCTGAGTATTGGCCCGGGGTGTGTCCGGAACCGGGGGCTGAGCTTGGCGCGGCGGGCACCCGGCGCGCAGGCCCAAATCCGGTGATCATGTCCCGGTGATTCTGGGCGCGAACATGGTCAGGATACGTGACAATGGCGCGACAGCACGCATGGGAAATTCGTGTCAGGTCAAAGGCGCGGCGGATTGCCGGGAGTTTGGGCGCGGTAGGGGCAGGGCGGGGGCGGGGTTGTTCCCCGCGGGGATTGCGCTGCCGGCGCAACCGGGGCAGGGTCGCGCCAATCGGAAAAACGGGCGGGGGAAGACCGGAATGCGTCATGCGGAAGAGGTCACATTCGGGACATCGGGGCTGGATCGCGCGGCCGAGCTGCGGGGGCAGGACGACCTTCTGGCGGCCGAGCGTCGGTCGCCCTCAAGCTGCTGCATCCTGCTGTGGCGGGGGTTCCCGCTGACCACGCCCGACGGCGCGCTGGCCCGTCTGCCGATGGATGCGCCGGTGCTTCAGGGCCGCGAAAAACAGCCGATCCTGCTGGGCCGGGAAGAGCAGGGGCTGGTCTTTGCGCAGGACATCTCGGAATGGTCGCCGCCCGATGCGCCTGCCGATCTGGGACCGGGCCGGGCGCAGCAGGCCCCGCTGCCCAGCCACCCCGAGATCGATGGCGACATGGCCTTTGCCGATCTGCGCGGCATGCTGTCCCGGATCGGTCGCCGCGACGGCGAGCTGGTGGCCACGGCCCGGGCGCTGTTCAGCTGGCATTCGACGCATCAGTTCTGTTCCCGCTGCGGCCGCCCCAGCCATGTGACCATGGCCGGATGGCAGCGCAGCTGCGACAGCTGCGGCGGCCAGCATTTCCCGCGCACCGATCCGGTGGTGATCATGCTGATCACCCATGGCAACGATCTTCTGATGGGGCGGTCGCCGGGCTGGCCCGATGGCATGTGGTCCCTTCTGGCCGGGTTTGTCGAACCGGGCGAGACCCTGGAATCCGCCGTCCGCCGCGAGGTGATGGAGGAATCCGGTGTGCCCGTCGGTGCGGTGCGGTATCTGTCGAGCCAGCCCTGGGCCTTCCCCAATTCGCTGATGTTCGGCTGCATCGGCGAGGCGCAGGGCAAGGAGATCACGCTGGACCCGAAAGAGCTGGAGGATGCCCGCTGGTTCAGCCGCGAAGAGATGGTCGACATCCTGGCCGGCACCTCGGACCTGGCGCGACCGTTGCGGCGCGGTGCCATTGCGGAATTTCTGATCCGGAACTGGGTTGCGGATACACTTGATTGAGAAAATTGGTGTATAGTTCTTGAAACGCCCCGGTTCGCGGGGCTGACAGGCATATAGCAGACATGCCCGGGGCACCCCCGGGTCCAGACTTCGAGGCAGTGAGCATGAAATTCAGCACCCGTAAGGATATCGACGCGCCGATCGACCACGTCTTCGCCAGCGTGTCCGACTTTCAGGTCTACGAACGGGCCGCGATGCGGCGCGGCGCGCAGGTCCGGCGTCTGGATAATCAGGACGTGAAGGGGCCGGGCATGGCCTGGCAGGCGGATTTTGAATTCCGCGGCAAGAAGCGCGCGCTTGAAATCACGCTGGAAGATTACGAGGCCCCGACCAACCTGGAATTCCTGGGCACCTCTGGCGGTCTTTCCGGTGCCTGCGAGATCGAGTTGATTGCGCTGTCGCCGTCCAAGACGCGGCTGAAGCTGTCGGTTGACCTGCGGCCGCAGACCCTGTCGGCGCGGCTTCTGGTGCAGTCGCTGAAACTGGCGAAGGGCAACCTGGACAAGAAGTTCGACGCCCGCGTGGCCGAGCTTTCGGACAATGTGGCCGCGCAGTACCGCCAGACCGCCTAAGCAAAACGCGCCCCTTGGGGCGCGCGTTCGTTTCTTTCCGGAATTCGGTGTCGTGCGCGGCCTTTAGGGCCGTTCCCTCGCAGGCCGGGCCCCTTTTAGGTCGGGGGGCGTCAGCCCTGACCGGTCAGCCCGTGGCGTTGCGGATCGGCGGGATAGACGCCCAGCACCTCGATCATCTGGGTGAAATAGCGCAGCTCGTCCATGGCGAGCTTGACGTTGGCGTCCTCGGGGTGGCCTTCGATATCCGCATAGAACTGCGTCGCGGTGAAGGATCCGCCGACCATATAGCTTTCCAGCTTGGTCATGTTGATGCCGTTGGTGGCGAAACCGCCCATGGCCTTGTAGAGCGCGGCGGGGATGTTGCGGACCTCGAACACGAAGGTGGTGATCATCGTGCCGTCCTGCGGCGCTTCGCCGCCATTGGGGCCGCGACGGGTGTAATCGGGGTCGCGGGACATCACCAGGAAGCGGGTGGTGTTGTGTCCGTGATCCTCGATATCGCGGGCCAGCACGTTCAGCCCATAGGTGTCGGCGGCCAGTTCCGAGGCCAGCACGCCCTGGTCCAGGTGGTCCGATGCGGCCAGTTCCTCGGCCGCGCCGGCGCTGTCGGCGGCGGCCACGGCGCGGATGCCGTGATCCTTCAGATAGGACCGCGCCTGGGGCAGAAGCACTAGATGGGCGCGCACCGATTTCACATCGTCCAGCTTGACGCCTGGCTTTGCCATCAGGCTGATGCGCACGCGCACGAAGGCTTCGTCGATGATGTTCAGCCCGGATTTCGGCAGCAGAGAGTGGATGTCAGCAACCCGGCCATATGTCGAATTCTCGACCGGCAGCATGGCCAGGTCGGCGGTCCCGTCCAGTACGGCGTCGATGCATTCCTCGAAGGTACGGCAGGGCAGCGGATCATGGTCCGGGCGGGCGGCCTTGCAGGCCTCGTGGGAATAGGCGCCAAGCGCGCCCTGGAAAGCGATCAAAGGTTTGGTCATGAGATGTCCCTTACTGCCCGCGATTTCGAGAAAGCGACCCCGGGCGATTGGTCGCGGTAACTACACCTTGCGCAAGGGGAGGGGAAGCATATAGATACGCGCCGGAAACGTGACGAAACTTCAGGGACACGGCATCAATGTTCGACACCATGACACTGACCAAGGCTGGCGGCGCACTTTGCGGCACGTTGCTGGTTTTTCTGCTGGGCAACTGGGCCGCTGAGATTCTCTATGCGACCGAGGCCGGTGGTCATGGCGGTGAAGAATATCAACAAGCCTATGTGATCGAAACCGGTGAGGAAGACGCAGGCGCGGCCGAAGAAGAAGGCCCCGATTTCGCGACCCTCCTGGCCTCGGCTGATGCAGCTGCGGGTGCCAAGGTGTTCTCCAAGTGCAAGGCCTGCCACAAGATCGACGGCTCCAACGCAACCGGTCCGCATCTGGATGGCGTCGTGAACCGCGCTGTCGGGACTGTCGACGGCTTCTCCTACTCTGGTGCGATGGCCGCCGTGTTCGACACCTGGACGCCCGAGCATCTGAACACCTTCCTGGAAAGCCCCAAAGGCGCCGCACCGGGCACCAAGATGTCCTTCTCAGGTCTGAAAAAGGCAGAGGACCGCGCGAACCTGGTGGCCTACCTGGAATCGCTGGGCGGCTGATCCTTCGGGACCCCCGCGGATACGGATTTGAAAGCGCGTCGGGCAACCGGCGCGCTTTTTTCTTGGGCATCCGGCACGGCCGGCGGCGGGATCGGCGGGCGCTGGATTGCACGGGTGTCGGGGGCAGGGCGCTTCACGGCTAACTCACGCATTCTCAACTTGAATGTGGTCGGAAAGGCCAAGTAGCCTATCTCGACAGCTGAACGCCTGTTCAACCCGAGGAGCCCGCCATCATGCGCCCAAAGACCGCCCGTACCGCAACTGCCGACCTGACGCCGCGCCTGAAGATGGGCATGCTGGCCCTGGGGGTGCTGGGGGCGGTGATCGCGGGCAGCGCCCTGCGGGCCGAACAACACGGCGAAACCTTCGTCAACGACGCGGGCGAAACGGTGATCCGCACCCACGGCTACAACTACTATGGCGATCTGGAATACCCGGCGGATTACAAGCACTTCCGCTATGTGAACCCCGAAGCCCCCAAGGGCGGTGTCTTTGTCATCGACGCCTCGGGCACCTTCGACAGCATGAACCCCTATGCGCGCAAGGGCCGGGCGGGGGCGCAATCCTCGATGATGTATGAAACCCTGCTGGATGGCGGGGCCCCGGCGGATGAATATGCGTCCTCCTATTGTCTGCTGTGCGAAAGCCTTGAGTATGACGAAGGCCAGACCTGGGTGATCTTCAACCTGCGTCCCGAGGCCAGGTTTTCCGACGGCACGCCGCTGACCGCCCATGACGTGGTGTTTTCGCACAACCTGTCGCTGGAACAGGGGCTGCCGTCCTATGCCAATGCGGTGAAGCAGCGCGTAATCGGGGCCGAGGCCCTGGACGATCACCGGGTGAAGTTCACCTTTGCCCCGGACATCCCGCGCCGGTCGCTTATCAGCCAGGTCGGGGCCACCAGCGTCTGGTCGAAGGCCTGGTTCGAGGAAACCGGTGCCCGCCTGGACGAACCGCGCATGGAAACCTCGCCCGGGTCCGGGCCTTACGTGCTGGACAGCTACGACATCAACCGGCGCATCACCTACAAGCGCAACCCTGACTATTGGGGCAAGGATCTTCCGATCAACGTGGGGCGCCATAACTTCGATGAGATCCGGATCGAGTATTTCTCGGATGAGACCGCCGCCTTCGAGGCCTTCAAGGCCGGCGAATACACCTTCCGTAATGAGGTGAATTCGAAGCAATGGGCGACGGGCTACGATTTCCCCGGCGTCGAAAAGGGCTGGGTCGTGCTTGAGGAAATCCCGGACGGTAACCCGCCGTCGAACGTCGGCTTCGTCTTCAATCTGGACCGCGAGAAGTTTGCCGACAAGCGCGTGCGCGAGGCGCTGGCGCTTGGCTACAACTTCGAATGGTCGAACGAGAGCCTGCAGTACGGTCTGTTCAGCCAGCGCGAATCCTTCTTTCAGGACACGGTGCAGCACGCCCGCGGCCTGCCCGAAGGGGCAGAGCTTGAGCTGCTGAAATCCCTGGGCGACATCGTCCCCGAAACGATGATCACCGAACCGCCGCGCATGCCGCATACCTCGTCGCCGACGCGGGTGGTGGACCGGCGCAACCTGCGCCAGGCGATGAAGCTGCTGGACGAGGCGGGCTTTGCCGTCGGCTCTGACGGGATGCGCCGCGATGCACAGGGCAACACGCTGGATATCGAGATCCCGATCAACTCGGCCGGGTCCCCGACCATGGAAAGCCTGATCGGCACCTATGTGCAGAACCTGCAGCAGATGGGCGTGAACGCCGTGATGCAGAAGGTCGATCCCAGCCAGTACACGCTGCGCCGCCGGGAACGCGACTATGACATGATCTTCGACGGCTATCGCACCTTCATCGGCGCGGGTACGGGGCTGATGCAGCTGTATGGCTCGGAACAGGCGGCGGTGTCGGTCTTCAACCCGGCCGGGATCGCAAGCCCGCTGATCGACACGCTGATCGACCGCGCGCTGTTTGCCGAGACCACCGAAGAGGAAACCACCGCGCTGACGGCCCTGGACCGGGCGCTGCGGCATGAATTCTTCGTGGTTCCCGCCTATTACAAGTCCGACAACTGGCTGGCCTATTTCAACATGTACGAACACCCCGAGGACATGCCCCCCTTCGCCGTCGGCGAGCAGGATTTCTGGTGGGTTAATCCCGAGAAGGCAGCGGCATTGAAAGCCGCGGGCGCGTTGCGGTAAGCCAGCCACATGGGCGCCTATATCCTAAGACGATTGCTTCTGGTGATCCCCACGCTGCTGGGGATCATGGTAATCAACTTTGCCCTGGTACAATTTGTGCCGGGCGGGCCGATCGAACAGATCATCGCGCAGCAGCAGGGGCAGGGGGATGTCTTCGGGTCCTTCTCGGGCTCGGGCACCGACGTGGGCATGGAGGATACCGGGGCCGCGACCTATCAGGGCGATTACGCCGGGGCGCGCGGTCTGCCGCCGGAATTCATCGCCCAGCTGGAAAAGGAATTCGGCTTCGACAAGCCGCCTGTGGAACGGTTCCTGTCGATGATGGGCAATTACCTGCGCCTGGATTTCGGTGAAAGCTACTTCCGCAAGGCCGACGTGATCGACCTTGTGATCGAACGGCTGCCTGTCTCGATCTCGCTTGGGCTGTGGTCGACGCTGATCGCCTATATCATCTCGATCCCGCTTGGCATCCGCAAGGCGGTGCGCGACGGGTCGCGGTTCGATACCTGGACCAGCGGCCTGATCATCGCGGCCTATGCCATCCCCGGGTTCCTCTTTGCGATCCTGCTGCTGGTGCTGTTTGCCGGCGGATCCTACTACCGAATCTTCCCGCTGCGCGGCCTGACCTCGGACAATTTCGACCAGCTTAGCCTGTTTGGTCAGATCAAGGATTACCTGTGGCACATCACCCTGCCGGTGATCGCCTCGACCATCTCCAGCTTTGCGACGCTGACGCTGCTGACCAAGAATTCGTTCCTGGACGAGATCAAGAAACACTATGTCATGACCGCCCGGGCCAAGGGCCTGTCGGAACGCCGCGTGCTTTATGGTCACGTCTTCCGCAACGCCATGCTGATCGTGATCGCGGGCTTTCCGGCGGTCTTCATCGGGGTGTTCTTCGGCGGCTCGATCATCATTGAAACGCTCTTCTCTCTCGAAGGGCTGGGGCGACTGGGGTACGAGGCCGCGGTGGCGCGGGATTACCCGATCATCTTTGGATCGCTGTTCGTCTTCGGCCTGATCGGCCTGGTGGTCGGCATCCTGTCGGACCTGATGTATGTCTTCGTCGATCCGCGCATCGACTTCGAAAGCCGGGAGGGGTGAGATGAGCCAGCCAGACCCCCTTGCAGGCCGCATGCCTGGCCAGGACGCGCCGCCGCCCGTGGTGCCCGAAACCCGGCGCGGGTGGTTCACACTGTCGCCGCTGAACCAGCGCCGCTGGCGCAACTTCCGTCGCAACGGCCGGGCCTTCTGGTCGCTGATGATCTTCCTGGTGCTGTTTGGGCTGTCGCTGTTCGCGGAATTCATCGCCAACGACAAACCTTTTCTGGTGAAATACCGCGGAGATTTCTATTTCCCGGTCTTCCAGTTCTACCCCGAAACCACCTTTGGCGGCGATTTCCGGACCGAGGCGATCTATCGCGACCCAGAGGTCAAATGCCTGATCGAAACCGGCGGGCTGGACCTGTGTTTCGACGACCCCGCGGGCTATTTCGAAGACGCCCAGGACGGCATGATCGAGGGCGAGACGATCGAGAAGGGCTGGGCGCTCTGGCCGGTGATCCCCTATTCCTACGACACGCCTGTCGAACGGCCGGGGGCCGCACCGCTGGCCCCGAACGTGATCGGCAGCTACACGGATGACGCCGGCGAAAGCCACTGGGGCCTGCTGCCGCCCGAGGATCGCGGCGCGAACCTTCTGGGCACCGATGACACCAAGCGCGACGTGCTGGCGCGGGCGATCTATGGCTTCCGCCTGTCGATCCTGTTCACGCTGATCGTGACCACCTGTGCGTCGCTGATCGGGATCATTGCCGGGGCGGTTCAGGGCTTCTTTGGCGGACGGCTGGACCTGATCTTCCAGCGCGTGATCGAGATCTGGCAGGGCGTGCCGCAGCTTTACGTCATCATCATCCTGTTCGCGATCCTGGGCCGGTCCGTCTGGCTTCTGGTGGTGCTGATGGTGGCCTTCGGCTGGACGGCGCTTGTGGGCGTGGTGCGGGCGGAATTCCTGCGCGCGCGCAACCTGGAATACGTGCGCGCGGCGCGGGCCTTGGGCGTGTCGAACCGCGTCATCATGTTCCGCCACATGCTGCCCAATGCCATGGTCGCGACCCTGACCATGCTGCCCTTTATCGTGACCGGCACAATCGGCTCTCTCGCCTCGCTCGACTTCCTGGGCTACGGGCTGCCGTCCTCGGCCCCGTCGCTTGGCGAAATGACCCTGCAGGCGAAACAGAACCTTCAGGCCCCCTGGCTGGGCTTCACCGCCTTCTTCGTCTTCGCCATCATGCTGTCGCTTCTGGTCTTCATCTTTGAAGGGGTGCGCGATGCCTTCGACCCCCGGAAGACCTTCCAATGACCGGATCCGCAATGCTGAACGTCGAAAACCTTCGCGTGTCCTTCAAGCAGGATGGTCAGCTGATCCCGGCGGTCAAGGGCGTGTCCTTCCATGTGGACAAGGGCGAAACCGTTGCGCTGGTCGGTGAATCCGGGTCGGGCAAATCGGTCTCGGCGCTGTCGACCGTGCAGCTGCTGGGGGACAACGCGCATCTCGAAGGCTCGGTCAGCTTCAAGGGCACCCAGATGATCGGCGCGCCCGAGGCGGACCTGCGCCGGGTGCGCGGCAACGACATCTCGTTCATCTTCCAGGAACCGATGACATCGCTCAACCCGCTGCACACGCTGGAAAAGCAGCTGGCGGAATCGATCGAACTGCACCAGGGGCTGCGCGGCGATGCGGTGCGCGCCCGGATCATCGAGCTGCTGGACAAGGTCGGCATCCGCGATCCCGAAAGCCGCCTTGGCTCCTACCCCCATCAGCTGTCCGGCGGGCAGCGTCAGCGCGTGATGATCGCCATGGCGCTGGCCAACAAGCCTGAACTTCTGATCGCGGACGAACCGACCACCGCGCTGGACGTGACGATCCAGGCCCAGATCCTTGATCTTCTGGCCGAACTGAAGGCGTCCGAAGGGATGGGGATGCTGTTCATCACCCACGACCTGAACATCGTGCGCCGCATTGCCGACCGGGTCTGCGTGATGAAGGACGGCGAGATCGTGGAAACCGGCCCGACCGCGGCGATCTTCGCGGCCCCCCAGCATCCCTATACGCAAAAGCTCCTGGCTGCCCATGCCGCCGGTGCGCCGGAACCCGCCGCCGAAAACGCCCCCGTGATGGTCGAGACGGACAGCCTGCGGGTCTGGTTCCCGATCCAGAAGGGGTTGTTCAAGAAGACCGTCGGCCATGTGAAGGCCGTCAATGCGGCCAGCGTTCAGGTGCGGGCAGGCGAGACCCTTGGCCTCGTCGGCGAATCCGGGTCTGGCAAGACGACGCTGGCGCTGGCGGTGATGCGGCTGATCTCGTCCACGGGCGGGCTGCGCTTTGACGGGCAGGACATGCGCCAGTGGTCGACGCGGGCGCTGCGTCTGAAACGCTCGGAGATGCAGATCGTCTTCCAGGATCCCTTCGGCTCCCTTTCCCCGCGGATGACCTGCGCCCAGATCATCGCCGAGGGGCTCAGCGTGCACCGCCGCGCCTCGGACCGCCCCGTGCGCGCTCTCGTGGCCGAGGTGATGGACGAGGTCGGGCTGAACCCCGCCACCATGGACCGCTATCCGCATGAATTCTCGGGCGGGCAGCGCCAGCGCATCGCCATCGCCCGGGCCATGATCCTGCGTCCGAAACTGGTGGTGCTGGATGAACCGACCTCGGCGCTGGACATGACCGTGCAGGTGCAGATTGTCGACCTGCTGCGCGACCTGCAGCAGAAATACGGGCTCGCCTATCTCTTCATCAGTCACGATCTGAACGTGGTCCGCGCCATGTCGCACCGGGTCATGGTGATGAAACAGGGCGACGTGGTGGAAACCGGCACGGCGCAACAGATCTTCGACGCGCCCTCGCACCCCTATACGCAACAGCTCCTCGCGGCCGCGACGCTCAACCACTGATCCCGCCCGGTCTACCCGACACGCAAAGGGGGCCCATCACAGGCCCCCCTCGATCATCTTGCCATAAATACTCCCGCCGGAGGCTGCCTGACAGCCCCCGAGAGGCGCGTCGTCTCAGAAAAACGCCTGCAGCCCGGTCTGCGCACGGCCCAGGATCAGGGCGTGCACGTCATGGGTGCCTTCATAGGTGTTCACGGTTTCCAGGTTCGCGGCATGGCGCATGACCTTGTATTCGATCTGGATGCCGTTGCCGCCGTGCATGTCACGGGCGATCCGGGCGATGTCCAGCGCCTTGCCGCAGTTGTTGCGCTTGATGATCGACACCATCTCGGGCGCGGCCTTCGCCTGGTCGAACAGGCGACCCACGCGCAGCGCGGCCTGCAGGCCCAGGGTGATCTCGGTCTGCATGTCGGCCAGCTTCTTCTGGTACAGCTGGGTGCCGGCCAGGGGCTTGTTGAACTGCTTGCGGTCCAGACCGTACTGGCGCGACTGCAGCCAGCAATCCTCGGCCGCCCCCATGACGCCCCAGGCGATGCCATAGCGGGCGCGGTTCAAACAGCCGAACGGACCCTTCAGGCCCGACACATGCGGCAGCAGGGCTTCTTCGCCCACTTCCACGTTGTCCATGACCACTTCGCCGGTGATCGAGGCGCGCAGGGACAGTTTGCCGCCGATCTTCGGTGCGCTCAGGCCCTTCATGCCCTTTTCCAGGATGAAGCCGCGGATCGCACCGTCATGGGCGTCGGACTTGGCCCAGACCACGAAGACATCCGCGATCGGCGCGTTGGAAATCCACATCTTCGCGCCGTTCAGCACATAGCCGCCTTCGGTCTTCTTGGCGCGGGTCTTCATGCCGGCGGGGTCGGACCCTGCGTCGGGCTCGGTCAGGCCAAAGCAGCCGATCCATTCGCCGCTGGCCAGTTTCGGCAGGTACTTCATGCGCTGCTCTTCCGAGCCATAGGCATAGATCGGGTACATCACCAGGCTCGACTGGACCGAGCACATGGACCGGAAGCCCGAATCGACGCGCTCGACCTCGCGGGCGACCAGCCCGTAGGATACATAGCCCGAGCCCAGGCCGCCGTATTGTTCGGGAACCGTGACGCCCAGCATGCCGGCTTCGCCCATTTCGGCGAAAATCTCGGGGTCGACACCTTCTTCCAGGTACATCTTCTCAACCCGCGAGGCGAGGCGATCCTGCGAAAAGGCGCGCGCGCTTTCACCGATCATGCGTTCGTCTTCTTCCAGCTGTTCGTTCAGCAGGAAGGGGTCTTCCCAGTTAAAGCTGGACATGTTCGGGCGGTCCTTGTCCTTCAGGACGGGGCGTGCATCATCGGGCATCATACTCTCTCCTTATGAGTTTGATGATGTGTATAGCGGGGTGGTCGGGCGCTGGATAACAAGTTATCCTCTGAACTTGATGAGTTTCATGCATAGATGTCCCGCCCATGCGCCATAGCTACACCCCCACCCTGGCCGAGTTGGAGGCCTTCTGCGCCTGTGCCCAGTCCGGCACCACGATCCGCGCCGCCGAGGTGCTGGGCCGCACCCAAAGCGCGGTCAGCCGCGCGATCGGCGGGCTCGAGGCCAAGCTGGGCGTGCCGCTTTTCCTGCGCGCCCGCCAGCGGCTGACCCTGTCGGACGCCGGCCGCGCCTTCCTGCGCGAAGCCGCACCGCTGCTGGATCAGCTGAACGAGGCCGCGATGACCGTCATGGCCTTCGGTGGCCAGGCGCGGGTGCTGCGGATCGCGGTGTTGCCGACCTTCGGGCGGCTCTGGCTGATCCCCCGGCTGCGCGCCTTCCAGGCGACCATGCCGGATCTGTCGATCGACATGGCGGCGCGGCTGACCCCGGTGGATTTTGCGCTCGATCCCTTCGACGTGGCCATCCAGCGGACGCACCACCGCGCCAGCGGGGCCGCGCATGATCACCTTCTGGACGAAGAACTGGCCGTGCTGGCCGCGCCCTCGCTGGTCTCGGGGCCGCTGTCGCCGCAGGACGTGCTGCGCCTGCCGCTCTTGCAGCAATCCACCCGGCCGACGCTCTGGCCAGACTGGTGCCGGGCGCAGGGGCTGGATCCGCGGCTGGCGCTGCGTGGTGCCCGGTTCGACCATTTCGACATGGTGCTGGATGCCGCCCAGGCCGGGCTGGGGGTGGCCCTGGTGCCGGAAATCCTGGCCCGCGCCGCGCTTGACCGGGGGGATCTTTTGCGCGCGGTGCCCGGCGATTTCGCCACCGGTCAGGCCTATACGCTGATCTACCCGGACCAAAGCCGCGACCTGCCGCATTTCGCCCGTTTCCGCGACTGGCTTAGGGCCGAGATCGAAGGCATCTGGGCCTGACACCCGCCCGTGGCGAGGCGCGCACGTCAGGGCGCGACGAGCCGCGCATCCCGGACTTGTGATTTCACACCGGCACGGGCATCTCTAGGCTCAAACGGAAGGAGAGCCGATGACCCCCGAAGAGATTTCCCAACTGCCCTATCGGCCCTGTGTCGGCGTCATGCTGGCCAATGCCCAGGGCCATGTCTTTGTCGGTCAGCGGATCGACAACCCCGGTCCCGCCTGGCAGATGCCCCAGGGCGGTGTCGACAAGGGCGAGGATCCGCGCGACGCGGCCCTGCGCGAGCTTTGGGAAGAAACCGGGGTCACCGCCGACAAGGTCGAGATTCTGGCCGAAACCTCTGACTGGGTGCCCTATGATCTGCCGCACGACCTGGTGCCGCGCATCTGGAAGGGGCGCTTTCGCGGGCAGGAACAGAAATGGTTCCTGATGCGGTTCAATGGCACGGATGCGGATGTGAACATCGTCACCGACCACCCCGAGTTTTCCGAATGGCGCTGGCTCCCCCCGGAGGAACTTGAGGCCAACATCGTGCCCTTCAAGCGCGAGGTCTACGCCCGCGTTCTGGCCGAACTGGGAGACAAGATCTGATGCCGGCCTTGCGGGCATTGGGAACGGGGCTGGCGCTGATGGCCAGCCTGTCGGCGGGTGCGGCGCAGGCGCTGTCCTGCCTGCAACCCAACCCCGCCCGCAGCTATGCCCAGGCCGCCGCTTCGGACGAGGCCTATCTGGTTGTGACGGGGGAACTGACCCATGACGCCGGATCCGGCACGATCCAAGAGGCCACGCAGGTGCCTGCCCGGATCACGGGCCATTTCCTGAAAAGCAGCGCGTTTTCCGAACCTATGGACATCCCGGTCACCCTTGCGCTGTCCTGCGTCAGCGTCTGGTGTTCGTCCCCCCCCGAAAGCGGCACGCAGGTTCTGGCCTTCCTGAAGGAAACGCCCACGGGCTATGTGCTGGATCTGCCGCCCTGTGGCGGCTGGATGTTCCAGGATCCGCGCGACGACCAGATCGCGGCCGTCACCATCTGTCACACCGGTGGTTCCTGTGAGGCCGGGCAGTAGGCCAGCCCCGGGCCGTAACAGGCCCGAACATTGGCCCGGAAATTGACCCGGCGACCTCAGCTGCGGAAATCGAAGAACCCGTCCCCGGCCTGCGCCAGAAGGTCCATGGCCATGGTGCGGCCCAGCTCGGCCCCGTCTTCGATCGGGGCGCTGCGGTCGTCGTTCAGGGCTTCGCTTCCGTCCGGGCGCAGGATCTCTCCGCGCAGGCGCAGGGTGCCGCCGTCCAGCTCGGCCAGGCCGGCGATCGGGGTCTCGCAGGATCCATCCAGCGCCGCCAGGAAGGCGCGCTCGGCCGCAAGGCGGTGCTCGGTCGGCTTGTGGTGGATGGCTTCCAGCATCTCGCCGGTGGTGTGGTCATCGGCCCGACGCTCGATCCCGATGGCCCCCTGGGCGACGGCGGGAAGCATATCTTCGGGCGAAAGCGCTGATTGCGCCACATCGGCGCGGTCCAGGCGGTTCAGCCCGGCCATGGCCAGGAAGGTCGCCACGGCGACCCCGTCCGACAGTTTGCGCAGGCGGGTCTGCACGTTGCCGCGGAATTCCACGACCTCAAGGTCGGGGCGGCGCACCAGCAGCTGGGCGCGGCGGCGCAGGGAAGAGGTTCCGACCTTGGCCCCCGAAGGCACATCGGCCAGCGTCTTGAAATCGTTCGACACGAAGGCATCGCGCACGTCTTCGCGCGGCAGGTAGCAGTCCAGCACCAGCCCCTCGGGCTGCAGGACGGGCATGTCCTTCATGGAATGCACCGCGATGTCGATGTCACCGCGCAGCATCGCCTGTTCGATTTCCCGCGTGAACAGACCCTTGCCGCCGATTTCCTTCAGCGGGCGGTCGATGATCCGGTCGCCGGTGGTCTGGATCACGCAGACCTCGAAGGCCTCGGCGGGCAGGGAAAAGGCCGCGGCCAGGCGGTCGCGGGTTTCATGGGCCTGCGCCAGCGCCAGCGGGGAACCACGGGTGCCGATCTTCAGCGGACGGTCCGGAGAGGGGAATTCGCGTGTCATGGCGATGGTGTAGACGTGGCACTTCGCCCCTGCAAGTGGGGGATGCTTGACTTCCGGCCTGTGCGCGGCGACGAGAGGGGGCGACGGAGGATGCCATGACCGACAAGACAATCCTGAAAGCCCTGCGCGGAGAAGCCCAGGACGTGCCGCCGATCTGGATGATGCGCCAGGCGGGCCGCTATCTGCCGGAATACCGCGCCACCCGGGCGCAGGCGGGCGACTTCCTGTCGCTGTGCTACAACCCGGAGCTTGCGGCCGAGGTGACCCTTCAGCCGATCCGCCGCTATGGCTTTGATGCGGCTATCCTTTTCGCCGACATCCTGCTGCTGCCCCAGGCGCTTGGCGCGGACCTGTGGTTCGTCACCGGCGAAGGCCCGCGGCTGTCGACGGTGACGTCTCAGGCGGATTTCGACGCGCTGAAGCCCGCGTCCGACGTGCACGAGGTCCTGTCGCCGATCTATGAGACCGTGTCGATCCTGTCGCGCGAATTGCCGCAGGAGACGACGCTGATCGGTTTCGCCGGCGCGCCCTGGACCGTGGCCACCTATATGGTGGCCGGGCGCGGCACCCCGGACCAGGGGCCGGCGCATGCGCTGAAGGACGAAAACCGCGCGCTTTTTGCCGGGCTGATCGACCTGCTGACCGAGGGCACGATCGAATACCTCTCGCGCCAGATCGAGGCCGGGGCCGAGGTGGTCAAGCTGTTCGACAGCTGGGCCGGATCGCTGAAGGGCCAGGATTTCGACGATTTCGCCCTGCAGCCCGCCCGCCGGATCATCGCCGAGCTCAAGGCGCGTCATCCCGGCATTCCCGTCATCGCCTTCCCGCGCGAAGCGGGGGACCGCTATGTCGGTTTTGCCAAGGCAACGGGCGCGGATTGCGTCGCGCTGGACAATTCCGTGTCGGCCCAATGGGCGGCAGACCATGTGCAGGTCGACGGCTGTGTTCAGGGCAACCTGGCGTCGTCGCATATGGTGACGGGCGGCCAAGCGCTGATCGACGAGACCCGCGAGATCGTTCAGGCGTTCCAGGGCGGGCCGCATATCTTCAACTTGGGCCACGGGATCACGCCGGATGCGGACCCCGAGAATGTTCAGCTGATGATCGACACGGTGCGGAATTCCGGGCGCGGCTAAGCCCGGACCGACCCCGTCAAAACCAGATCACGACCCCTTGGCGTCCGCGGCCGGGGGGGCGATGGCGGTCAGCTGCAGGTTCACCACGGCCCCCAGAAGGATCAGGAAGGCGCTGATGAACAGCCACATCAGCATGGCCACGGCCGCGCCGATGGATCCGTAGACCTCGTTGTAATTGCCGAAATTCGTCAGGTAGAGAGAAAACCCATAGCTGGCCACCGCCCAAAGCGCGACGGCCAGCACTGCGCCCGGCGTGATCCAGCGCAGCCGTTCGCCCCGGTTGTTGGGCCCATAACGATAAATCACCGCCAGCCCCGCCATCAGGACGAAGATCGCCGCACACCAGCGGAAGGCCTCGACCATCAGGGCGGTGATGGGGCCAAGCGGCACGATGGCGAAGATGATCGGCACGATCACCACCGCCGACAGGGTGACGAACGACACGCCCAGAAGCGCCACAGTCAGGCCAAGCGCCGTCAGGTAATGCCGCAGGGAATTGCGGTTCTTGCGTCCGTGGATCGCGTTCAGCCCCAGGATCAAAGCCGCCACGCCCGAGCGCGCCGACCAGATCGCCAGCGCGGTCGAGATCAGCCCCGCCCAGCCCAGCTTGTCCCCACTGGTGGTCGACAGCGCGTTGATCTGGTTCTCGATCAGGCGCACGACCTCGTCGGGCAGAAGATTGCGGATCAGGTCCAGCTGTTCGATCAGCACATGCGGATCCGACATCAGCCCCCAGATGGCAATGATTGCGGCCATGGCCGGAAACAGCGCCAGCATCCCGAAAAACGCCACGCCCGCCGCGATCAGCGACAGGTTCTTTTCGCCGATCTGGGTGGCGACGCCGCCAAGCAGCCGTTTTGTATCGGAAAATGTCATCAGCATCCTGTCCTTGCGGGTCACCCTAGTGATGTGCCGCGCAATGGCAATGCACCATGCCGGTCCGGGTTCGCTATGGTGCGGGGGCCGGACCGCGCCGGGCGCGCCGGCGACAGACGACGAAAAAGGCCGCACCCGAAGGCGCGGCCCGATGTCGTCTGCAAGGCAAAGGTCATGGAATAAGGTTTAGGCCATCGAAGACCGGCTGCGCGGACCCGCGACCAGCCAGATGATGAAGCCCAGGACCGGCAGAAGCAGGACCAGCAGGGTCCAGAGCACTTTCTTGCCGGTGGTCGTACCGGAGCTGATGATCGAAACGATGGCCCAGATGTCGAGGGCCAGAATGATGAGGCCGCCAAGGCCGGACACTTCCAACATAATGATCTCCTGTCGATGATCTCGTATTGGGAACACAACGCCGTGAACACGGGCTTGGTTCCCTTGGAAAGGCGTTTTTTCGTAAGGACTTGAAGGGGGGGTAGGGCTGGCGGGAGAGGTAAAGTCGGGGAATTCCCGCCAGCCTTGCGGGACAGACGCTTGGGGGCGTCTTGCAGGGTTAACTACGCCCCCCGGGCTTTGGTTCCGAAAAAAAATTAAAAAAATTTCGGGGCGGTTTGATGGCCTGATTTCGCGCCGCGATCCGGGCCGGGTGGCGGGGCGGTTTCCGGCCCATGCAGCGCGGTCCGGAAGGGCCAGATCCCGTGCCTTGATCGGCCCCAAACTGGGTGCCCGCAAACAGGGGGCCAACAAGGGGGCATGTCGAATTTGTGACGGATCGTGGGAACCGAATCCCCGGTATGCCGGTTGTTCCAGCAGACTAGGAACGACCATGTAATCGGAAATTCGAAAGGAAAACCAATGCTTTATTGGGCTGTAATTTTCTTTGTCGTGGCCATCGTGGCCGCTGTCTTCGGCTTTGGCGGCATCGCCAGCGCATCCGCAGGGATCGCCCAGGTGCTGTTCGTCATCTTCCTCGTGCTGTTCATCGTCGCGATGGTGGCCCGGGCTCTGCGCGGCCGCACGCCGTAACCCACGACAGACATCACGCAGAAAGGGCGGCCAATCTGGCCGCCCTTTCAATTTTCGTGACTTGTGAGGAGGGGGGTATCCGATCAGCTTTTCAGCGTCTCGGTCGAGGAGAAGAACATCGCCTGGCTTGCGGCAAGGCGCACCTGTTCCTCGGTGTAGGGTTTGGTGATCAGGAAGGCGGGTTCCGCCTTTTCGCCAGTCAGAAGACGTTCGGGATAGGCGGTGATGAAGATCACCGGCACATCGCCAAGCGCGGCCAGAAGGTCGTTCACCGCATCGATACCCGAGGAATTGTCGGCCAGCTGGATGTCGGCAAAGATCAGGTCGGGGCGTTCGGATTTGCCCAGGGCGACCGCTTCGTCGCGGGTGCGGGCGACGCCGGTGACCGCGTGACCCATTTCCGAAACGATGGATTGCAGATCCATGGCGATGATCGCCTCGTCCTCGATGATCATGACGCGGCCCGTGACGCTTTGCGCCAGTTCGCGCTGCGCGATGCGCACCAGTTCCTCGGCCTCGGCCGGGGCGACGCTCATGATCTCTCCGATCTGGTCGAACGAGAATTCCTCGATCGTGGACAGCAGCAGCGCCTCGCGCGTGTTCGGCGTCAGCGTGCGCAGGTGATCCTGCGCCTTGGCCGCGATCCCCGTCTCATCCGTGGTCACCGGAGAGCCGGAGGAAATCCAGATCGCATGGAAGGCGCCAAAAAGCGCCACACGGGTCGATTTGTTGCGGTCCACGAAATCGGGATCCTGCAACATCGCTTCCAGTGTGGCGGCGGCGTAATTGTCGCCAGACGTCTGGCTGCCGGTCAGTGCCCGCGCGTAGCGCCGCAGGTACGGCAGTTCTATCGCGACGTTCAGGGCAAATTCTTCGGACCCCACCGTTTGGTTCATTTTTTTCTGCACCTTTTCAAGTTTTCTTGGAACCCAACGTGATCCAGAAGCGTTAGGTTCCCGGAAAATGCAAAAAAACCTGATAACGGTCCGAACAACTCATGGCTCACGACAACGAAAATGAACACGTGCTGAGGCAGATCGACGAGAATCTGAAGCGTGTTTATCAACAGAATCTGGAAGAAGACCTGCCCGATCGCTTCAAGCAGCTGCTGGATCAGCTGAAGAAGCAGGAACCGGGCAAAGAGGTGTGACCATGAGCACCGATCCTCGCGAAGAGCTGGTCGAGCATCTTCCCTCCCTCCGGGCCTTTGCCATGAGCCTTTGCCGAAACTCTGCCCAGGCGGATGACCTGGTGCAGGATACCATCGTCAAGGCCTGGACGAACATGGACAAGTTCAAGGTCGGCACGAACCTGCGCGCCTGGCTGTTCACCATCCTGCGCAACACCTTCTATTCCGCCCGCCGCCGTTCGGGCCGCGAAGTTGCCGATGTGGACGGCGTGTTTTCCGCCAACCTTGCCACCAAGCCCGATCACGACGGTCGCCTGGCCATGAAGGATTTCGAAAAGGCCTTTGCCACGCTGCCTGATGAACAGCGCGAAGCGCTGCTGCTGGTCGGGGCTTCGGGGTTTTCCTACGAAGAAGCGGCCGACATGTGCGGCTGCGCCGTGGGCACGATCAAGAGCCGCGCCAACCGTGGGCGCGCCAAGCTGAGCGAGCTGCTGAGCATCGGCGAGGATGACGCGATGGAACTGACGGACCAGTCGACGATGGCCGTCATGTCCGCTGCGAACATGAAGTCGATGTGAGGCTGGAATTTGAAGCTCCCCTTTGCTGACAGGCTGGGCGTCCGGATGGTGGCGATGCTGTCCATCGCCCTGTTGCCCATTGGCCTGATCTCCCTGTCCCAGACCCTTTCGGTGGTCGAAAATGCCGAGGCGCTGACCCGGTCTGCCTATCTTGGGCAGACCGTGACGGCGACCGAACGGCAAAGCGACCTGATCCACGAAGGCTTCGCCTCGGCCCGGGTTCTGGGCGGGGCGCTGATTGCCATGCAGGACGACCAGGGGGCCTGTTCGACGCTGATGGAGGGATTCATCCGTTCGCACCCCGCCTTTACGCTGGCGGTCTTTGTCGAACCCAATGGCGTGTCGCGCTGCAATTCGCGGGGCGAGATCTTCGATTTCCGCCGCACGCAGACCTACAAGGATTTCCAGTCCGATCCGCGCCCGCGCATGAACGGCACCGAAAGCGGCACGGTGACCAAGCAGTCGGTCATGCTGATCGCGCAGCCGGTCTATGAAAACGGCGTCTACCTTGGCTTCGTGTCGCTGTCGCTGCCGCGCGCCAATGCCCGGTTCGAGCCGAATTTCAATGGCCCGACCAGGCCGGTCGACCTGTTGACGATCAACCGCAACGGCGAAGTGCTGCTGGCCATGGGCGATTTCGACACGGCCTCGGACCGGTTGCCGGCCTTTCGCGACCTGAATTCCCAGCTGTATCGTCAGTTCACCTCGTTCCGGGCCACGGATCGCAACGGGGTGGCACGGGTCTATTCGACCACGCCGATCATCCCGGGCATCGTCTTTGCCGTCTCGGTCTGGCCGGCCGAGGTCGGCTCGGGCGATCAATGGCTGATCAGCCGGTCGGCCCTGATCTTCCCGCTGCTGATGTGGGTGGTGTCGCTGGTGGTCGCCTATTTCGCCGTGCACCGTCTGGTGATCCGGCATGTGCGGAACCTGCGCCACAAGATGCGCCGCTTCACGCTGGATCAGACGCCGCCCGTCGCCGGCATCCTGACCACCGGGCGCGCCCCCGCCGAACTGGTGCAGATGGAGGAAACCTTCGACACGATGGTCGAACGCATCACCCGCGACACGGCCGAGCTGGAAAACAACCTGCACGAAAAGAACATCCTGCTGAAAGAGGTCCACCACCGGGTGAAGAACAACCTTCAGCTCATCGCGTCGATCATCAACATGGAGGTCCGCAAGGCCGCCCAGACCGAGACGAAGTCGACCCTGCGCCGTATCCAGGACCGGGTCATGGGCCTCGCCACGGTGCATTCGAACCTCTATCACACTGCGCGGCTAGCCAACCTGCGCGCCGATGGTCTGCTGGAAGACATCCTGGATCAGATCGTATTTTCCGCGCTGCCCCAGGACAGCAAGGTCGAGGTCGAGGTGGACATCGAAGAGGTCGTGCTCTCGCCCGAACAGGCGGTGCCGCTGTCGCTTCTGGCGACGGAAACGGTCACCAATGCGATCAAGTACATGGGTGCCGTCGAACAGGGCACGAAACCCTGGATCCGCATCTCTCTGCGCAACACCGGCGAAGGAACCTGCAGCTTTGCGGTGTCGAATTCCAAGGGCATCCGCGACCCCGAGACCGAGGTGAAGGCCAGCACCGGCCTGGGCCGTCAGCTGATCGACGCCTTCGCCATGCAGCTGGGCACGCGACCCGAGCTGCTTGAAACCTCCGACAGCTATACGCTTCAGGTGAACATCGATCTGAACCGGGCGGGCTAAGGCCCGCGCCCGGGCCGCAACGCGGATCCGGCGCTGTCTGGTGCCCCCAACTAAAGGGCCCGATCACTCAGGCCCATTTGGTCAGGTCCATTTGATCAGGTTTGCCCCGAAGAAACCGCGCCCTCGCCGGATCAGGTCCATTTCGCCATGGGCGGCAGCGACATCAGCACCGCGTTGGCGTCATGCCCGGTGGCCAGGCCGAACTTCGTGCCCCGGTCATAGACCAGGTTGTATTCGGCATAGAGCCCGCGATGCACCAGCTGGGCGTCCTTGTCGGCCTCGTCCCAGGGCTGGACCCGGCGCTTTTCGATCAGCGGCAGATAGGCGGGCAGGAAGGCCCGGCCGATATCCTGGACAAAGGCGAAGTCCGCCTCCCAGTCGCCGGTGCAATGATCGTCCAGGAAAATCCCGCCGACCCCGCGCGCCCGGTGGCGGTGCGGGATATAGAAATACTCGTCCGCCCAGGCCTTCAGCCGGTCATATTCGCCCGCCCCGTGCGGATCGCAATGGGCCTTTTGAACGGCGTGGAAATGTGTGGTGTCCTCGGCATATTCGATACAGGGGTTCAGGTCCGACCCGCCGCCGAACCACCAGCCATGCGGGGTCCAGAACATGCGCGTGTTCATATGGACGGCCGGGCAATGCGGGTTCTGCATATGCGCCACCAGCGAAATGCCCGAGGCCCAGAACCGCGGATCATCCTTCATGCCGGGCAGCCCCTTGCGTGCCGCCATGGCGGCCTGCGCCTCGGCTCCCAGTTCGCCATAGACGGTCGAGACATTGACGCCGACCTTCTCGAAGACCCGGCCGCCGCGCATCACGCTCATAAGACCGCCGCCGGCATCGCCACCTGCCGGGGCCTCGCGCCGGGTCTCGGTCACCTCGAACCGGCCGGGGGCGCGATCCGCCGTCGGCCCACTGTCCTGGCTGTCCTCAAGACCTTCAAAGGCGGCGACGATCTCGTCCCGCAGCTGCCGGAACCATCCCGAGGCCCGCTCTTTCTCTGACTGCATCATCCTGCGACACCCCCCATGATCATCTTGCCCAAAATACTCCCGCCGGAGGCGTCCCTTCGTCGACGCCTCGCCTGCGTCCCGGTTAATGCGCCCCAGTCAAAGCACCGCGATCAATGCGCGGGTGCGGCGACCGGATCCAGCAGGGTGCGCCCGCCGTCCACGGTGATCACCTGGCCGGTCATGAAGCTTGATGCGTCGCAGGCCAGGTATTGCGCGGCCTCGGCCAGCTCTCCGGCGGCGGCGATGCGGTTCAGCGGCGTGTGATCCTCGATGTCGCTGCGGAACTCGCTGTGGTCCTTCAGCGTGGTCTTCAGGCTCTCGCTCATCACGGACCCGAAGGCCAGGGCGTTCACCCGGATGCGATGCGGGGCCAGGGCCACGGCCAGCGACCGGGTCATCTGGTCCAGCGCGGCGGTCGACACCGAATAGGCCAGCAGCTCGGGGTGGGTCCGGCGCGCGGCGATGGACGACAGGTTGACGATGGACCCGGCGGGCGCATCTTCGCGGTCGTCTTCCTCGGATTGCTTGATCATGCGCTTGGCGATGGTCTGGCTCAGCCGCAGGGCGGTCTTCAGGTTCTGCTCCAGCAGCGTCTCGACCGCGTCGTCATCGGGGTTCAGCGGGTCCGACACGATCACCTGCCGCGAGGCGTTCACCAGGATGTCGACCCGGTCAAAGGCGTCGATGGTGGCCGAAAGCAGGTTGGCGATGGTCAGCTTTTCACGCAGGTCGCCGGCGAAATAGCGGATGTTCTCGCTTTCGGGGTTTTCGCCCAGCTCGCGGATCAGCGCCTCTTCATCGAGGTCGGCGAAGATGACGTTGGCACCGCGGTCGGCAAAATGCTTGCCGATGGCCAGGCCGATGCCATTCGCGGCCCCGGTGACGATGGCCGTCTTGCCGGCGATGGAAAAGGACATGGGAATGCTCCTTCGGAAGGGTCCGGATCAGGATCTGGGTTTGCGCCGCAGCTGGCGTGAGGCACCGGGGCCACGGGGCGCGGCGGCCCGGATGACCTTGAAGGCACCGGTTCCGGCGATCTCTTCGTGTTCGGCAAAACACTCGGCCAGCACGGGTTCATAGGGCAGGTGGCGGTTGGCCACCATCCACAGGGTGCCGCGCGGCGACAGGCTTGCGGCGGCCTTGCGGATAAAGGCACGGCCCAGTTCGGGGTCGGCCTTGCGTTCGGTATGGAAGGGCGGGTTCATCACCACCGCATCGGCGCGGGTCTGCGGCGACCAGGCGGTGGCATCGGCCCAGTGGAAGCTGACGCGCGGGTCGGTCAGGTTCAGCCGGGCACAGGCTAGCGCGGCATGGTCGGCCTCGACCAGGTCCACATGGGCGACACCGGCGCGGGTCAGCACCTGCGCGGTCAGATAGCCCCAGCCGCCGCCCAGGTCGATCACCCGCGACCCCAGCTTTTCCGGCAGAGAGGCCCCCAGCAGCGCCGAGGCCGGGTCGATCCCGTCGGCGGAAAAGACGCCGGGCGCGGTGTGGAACCCCTGTTCCAAGACCTGCGGGCCGGCCGCCCAGTCGGCGAAATCGCCGCCTTCGAACCAGAACAGTTTTCCATGCGCCTTGTTCACGGGGCCCGAGACCTCGGCCCGCTTGCGGCAGTCGCGCAGCACGGATTCGATCCCTGCGTCCTTGGTGCCGTCCACGGCGATCACGCCGTCGCAGATCTCGGACGCCTGGGCGATCCAGGCGCGGGCCAGTGCCTTGGCGCGGGGCAGCAGGACCAGCACCAGGTCATAGCGCCCCTCGGGCACGGTGCGGCAGGTCAGCCCCTGGCGTTCGAAATACTGGTGATCGGGGAAGAACCCGGTGATGACCTCGGTGCGGTCTTTGGGCAGGGCGTCAAGGGGCGCGCCCGCGCGCGGACCCAGAACGGCGATCCGGCCTTCGGGCAGGGTCAGCCCGCCAGAGGCGAGCGCGATGTCGAGCCTGGGATAAGAGGACAAGGCCCCGTTATTCCTTTTCCATGGTGCATTGCAGCGGATGCTGATGCTGTCGGGCGAAATCCATCACCTGGGCGACCTTGGTTTCCGCGATCTCGTGGCTGAAGACGCCGACCACGGCGACGCCCTTCTTGTGCACGGTCAGCATGATTTCAAAGGCCTGGGCGTGGGTCATGCCAAAGAACCGCTCCAGCACCGCGACGACGAATTCCATCGGGGTGTAATCGTCGTTCAGCAGCAGGACCTTGTACAGCGGCGGGCGTTTCGTCTTGGGCTTGGTGTCGACGATGACCGAGGTGTCGCCCTCGTCGTCATCGCCCATGCGGTCGCCAATCGACATCACGGGTGCCGTCTTCGAAGACCACGAATATGTCGGCGTCTGGACCATCGAATTTCCGTCTGGATCGCTTGGGAAGGGTTTCGGGATTTGGCTCTTCTATATAACGTCCGTTCCGAGCTTTGGAAGGGGTGCCGTGTGGACCCGCAGGAAAAGGGGCCCGGGAATGGCGCAAAATCTGACGGTCGTGGGCTTCGATGCGGATGACACGTTGTGGCACAACGAACGGTTCTTCCAATTGACGCAGGATCGTTTCGCCACGCTTCTGGCCGATCATGCCGAGCCTGATCACCTGGCCGAACGGCTTCTTGCGGCCGAGCGTCGCAACATCGGCCACTATGGATTCGGCATCAAAGGCTTCGTGCTGTCGATGATCGAAACCGCGCTTGAGGTCACCGACAAGCGCGTCCCGGGCGAGGTGATCGCCGAGCTGATCGCCGCCGGCCAAGAGATGCTGGCCCATCCGATCGAGCTTTTGCCCCACGCAAGGGACGTCGTCACCCGCGTGGCCGACAGCCACAGGGTCGTGTTGATCACCAAGGGCGATCTGCTGGACCAGGAACGCAAGCTGGCGCAATCCGGCCTGGGCGATCTGTTCCACGGGGTCGAGATCGTGTCGGACAAGACGCCTGCCACCTATGCCCGGATCTTTGCCAACCACGGCGACGGGGCAGGGCGCGGCATGATGGTGGGCAATTCGATGAAATCCGACGTGGTCCCGATGATCGAGGCCGGCGGCTGGGGCGTTTATGTCCCCACGGATCTGATCTGGGCGCTGGAACGGGCCGAGGCCCCGGAAGACCACCCGAAGTATCACCAGATTAACGATCTGTCGGGCCTTCCCGCGATCCTGGATCGACTCGGCTGAATTTTCAGCACGGGGGCGGGTGCCGCAATTCTGCCTCAATTGCTTGTTTAGTCTGCAATAAGTTTTGACCAACCAGATCTGCCGTGGGTGATGCGCGCAAAAGCGCGAATGCCCCTTAAATTCCGGTTTCGTACGCGCCTAAGGATATGTTAGGCTGTGGGTAATTATAAATGGTCAGTCGAATAATCGGCGGCCGAGGCAGTGAAGTGAGAGGCAAGATGGAGCGGCAGAATAAGCCGACCCGTTGGCGGGCACTCGTATTCTACTTTCTATGTGCGATCTTTGCGCTGGCACCGGGGTTCGGTCTCCGGGGTGCGGCGGCAGCCCCCTATGCGGCAATGGTGATGGACGCCCGGACGGGCGAGGTATTGCATTCGCGAAACGCGGACGCCCGGTTGCACCCGGCGTCCCTGACCAAGATGATGACGCTCTACATCGCGTTCGAGGCGGTGAAGAACGGTGAAATCACGCTGGACACCCCGGTGCGCATCTCGCGCAACGCCGCGGCGGAACCGCCGTCGAAACTGGGGCTGGCCGCGGGTCAGAAGATCAAGCTGCGCTACCTGATCCGTGCGGCGGCGGTGAAATCCGCCAACGACGCCGCCACCGCGATCGGCGAGGCGCTGGAAGGATCCGAAGCGGCCTTTGCCCGGCGCATGAACCGCACCGCCAAGGCGCTTGGCATGACGCGCACGACCTTCAAGAACGCCCATGGCCTGACGGAAAGCGGGCATCTGTCCTCGGCCCGGGACATGACGCTGCTGGGCCGTCACCTGCTGTTCGACTACCCCGAATATTACAACCTGTTCTCCCGCACGCAGACCGATGCGGGGATCAAGCAGGTGAACAACACCAACCGCCGTCTGCTGTCGAACTATCGCGGTGCCGACGGGATCAAGACCGGCTATACCCGCGCCGCAGGTTTCAACCTTGTGGCGTCGGCCGTGCGGGGCAATGAACGGATCATCGCCACCGTTTTCGGCGGCCGGTCCTCGGCTTCGCGCAATGCCAAGGTGGCCGAGCTTCTGGACCTGGGCTTCAAACGCGCGCCCTCGAACGCGCCGAACCGCGCGCCCGATGCACCGGTCTATGCCGCCGTCAAGACGATCGAGCAGGCGGATGGCAAGATGCGCGCCGCCGGCAAGGTCATTCGCCTGAACACCGCCGTCAGCCGGTCGCTGCGTCCGCAGGCCCGTCCGGGATCCGTTGCGGCACCGGTTCTCGTGGCCTCGGCCGGGGGGGCGGCGCCGATGACCGACTCCATGGCCGATACGATCGACGCCGTGGTGGCCGAAGTCGCGCAGAAGGCCAGCCTGATGCCGCAGACCAAGCCCGCCGCGCCGCGCAGCGCCCCGGAAGAGGTCATGGATGCCTCGGCCGCGTCGGCGGCAAACGGCGTTCTGGTGCCGGTCGCGCGACCCGTGGGCCTGTTCAACCGGATGCTGACCGAGGAAACCACCATGGCCCCGGAAATGCCGCGCGTCGTGACCCGTGTCTCGACCTCGGGCGGGCGTCACTGGGGGATCAACATCGGCCGCTACAAGTCGCACAACGCCGCCGAACGCGTGCTGTTGCAGACCGCGCTGAAGGAAACCGACACGCTGGACGGGGCCCTGCGCAAGGTCGTGCGCAAGCCGACCGGCTTTGACGCGAACTTCCTGGGGATGGAGCGTGAGATGGCCGACCTGGCCTGCCGCCGCCTTCAGGCCCGCAACCAGACCTGTTTCATGATCGGCCCGTCCTGAGCCGATCTTGAGACGCGAAATCAAAGAAACCGCCGGTCGCAGGATCGGCGGTTTTTCTTTGTGCGTGTCGCGGCGGGTTCAGGGCTTGGGCCGTGTGGCTTGGGCCTTAAGGCTTGGGATGATCGTCCCATTCCTTTGACAGGATGCGCTGACTGTCGCCCTCGGGGTCGTCGTATTGGTTCGACTTCACCGTGTAGATGAACCCGATCAGGCCAACGGCCCCAAGGAACAGCGAAATCGGGATGAGCCAGACAAGGACGTCCATGGTTTACCTCAGGCGCAGGGCGTTCAGCGACACGGTGATCGAACTGGTCGACATCGCCAGCGCCGCGATCAGGGGGGTGGCCAGACCGGCAATCGCCAGCGGCACCGCGATGATATTGTAAAGCGTCGCGATGCGGAAGTTTTCCCGGATGCGACGGGTGGCGGCGCGGGCCGTGGTCAGGGCCGAGGGGATCGGCGACAGATCGCCCCCCAGCAGCACGATGTCCGAGGCCACGCGCGCCGCATCCAGCGCCGTCGCCGGAGAGATCGAGACATCCGCCGCCGTCAGCGCGGCGGTGTCGTTCAGCCCGTCGCCGACCATCAGCACCTTGGCCCCGCCGTCCTGAAGCGCCTGGATGCGGGCGGATTTGTCGCCCGGCAGGGCCTCGGCGGTCCAGTCGGTGATCTTCAGCCGTGCGGCCAGATCCGCGACCGCGGCCTGCCGGTCGCCCGAGATCAGGGCGACATGGATGCCCGCCGCCTGCAGCGCCGCGACGGCCTGTTCCGCGCCGGGGCGCAGATCATCGGCAAAGGTGAATTCGACCACCTGTTCGCCGATGGACAACACCGCACCCGTGCCGCCGTTCTGCGACGGACCGGCCCAGCCGGCGCGGCCCAGCCTGACGGTCTGCCCGTTCAGCTGCGCCTGGGTGCCATAGCCCGGCATCTCGGTCAGGTCGGTCACGGGGGCGGGCGGGACGGCCAGATCACGTAGGGCGCGGGTCAGGGACTGCGACAGCGGATGGGCCGACCCCTCGGCCAGCGCCAGGGCCACCGACAGGCTGGCGTCGTCGATCCGGTCCAGGCCCAGGGGCAGGGGGCGGCCGGCGGTCAGCGTGCCGGTCTTGTCAAAAACCACCGTATCGACCGAGGCCAGGCGTTCCAGCGCGGTTTCATGCTTCACCAGCATGCCGCGTTTGAACAGCCGCCCGCTGGCGGCGGTGGTCACCGCTGGCACGGCAAGGCCAAGGGCGCAGGGGCAGGTGATGATCAACACGGCGGCGGCGATGTTCAGCGCCGTGCGCAGGTCCCAGGAATACAGATACCAGCCGACAAAGGCCAAAGCCGACAGGATATGCACGCCCGGCGCGTAAAGCTTGGCCGCACTGTCCGCCAGCGAGGTATAGCGCGACCGCCCGCTTTCGGCGACGGCCACCAGATCTGCCATCCGGTGCAGCGATGTGTCCTGCCCGACGGCGGTGGCGCGCAGCAGCAGGGGGCCGGTCAGGTTGACCTCACCCGCGCTGACGGCGGTGCCGGGTTCGGCGGGGACGGGCAGGGTTTCCCCGGTCAATAGGGACCGGTCAAGCTCGCTCCTGCCCTCGATGATCTCTCCATCCACGGGCATGCGTGCGCCGGGGCGGACACGGATCAGGTCGCCGATGTGCAGATCGGCCACGGGGGTTTGGATCTCCTCGCCATCCACGACACGCCAGGCGCGGGGGACTTCCAGGGCGGTCAGCTCCTCGGCCGCGGATCGGGCGATGGCGCGGGTGCGGTGATCCAGGTAACGGCCCGCCAGAAGGAAGAAGGTCAGCGCCAGCGCGGCGTCGAAATAGGCGTGTTCGCCCGACAGAGTGGTTTCCCAAAGCGAGGTCACCAGCGCCAGAAGGATCGCCAGGGTAATCGGCACGTCCATGTTCAGGCGTTTTACCTTCAGCGCGCTCCAGGCGTTGCGAAAGAAGGGCTGGGCGGAAAAGGCGATGGTGGGGAAGGTGATGAAGGCGCTGATCCAGTGGAACAGATCGCGGGTGGCATCCGCCGCGCCGGACCAGACCGCCACCGACAGAAGCATCACGTTCATGGAGGCAAAGCCCGCCACCGCCAGCCGCATCAGCAGATCGCGCCCGGCCTTGTCGGTCGCGGTGACGGCGGCGCTGCCGGGGTCCAGCTCATGCGCCTCGTAGCCGATGGCGGCGAGCGTATGCACCAACTCGTCCGCCGTGACGGCGCTGCCCGCATCGACCTGCGCCCGTTTCAGCGTCAGGTTCACGCGGGCGTCGTTGACCCCGGGATGGGCGTTCAGCGCCTGTTCCACCGCCGAGATGCAGGCCGAACAGTGGATCGTAGGCAGCGACAGGGTCAGCTTGACGTCGCGGATCGCGGCGCGGGCGGCAATATCCTGGGCCGAGGGGGCGGCCGAACAGGCCGGACAGGCCGAAAGTGTGGCGGTGCTCATGTCAGCGCTTCACATGCAGGATGACGCGTTGCTGGAACCGGCTGCCGTCTTCGGCCAGCGCGGTCATGCGGATGTTCCAATTGCCGGGGCCCAGGTCCAGCGGGGCCTCGTAGACCGTGCCGTTGAAGGCAAAGGCGGGTTCCACATCGTCGTTCACATGGGTGGCGCGGCCGACGACGGCGTGCAGGTCGCGGACCCGCACCGGGCCATCGGCATCGGTGATCGACAGATGCACCATGCCGTCCTGCCAGTCGGCGAAGATCGTCCAGCCAAGCGCCTGCTGTTCGGCGCGGCGGTCGTCGAATTCCTGGCTGGCGACATAGGAATTCTTGACCTCGAGCCCGGGGAAGGTGCGGATCGCCTGGGTCGCCATCACCAGATTGACGGTGATGATGATCCCGAAGGCGGCGGTGAAGCCGGCCAGCACATGCCAGCCCTTCAGGCGGAAGCCGGTGTCGTCAGCGTGGGTCATCAGTTGCTCCTTCCGTTGAAGATGGATTCCGCATGGGCGCGGTCGCCGTTGGTGATGTCCTCGACCCAGAAGCGGAACTCGGTCCGTTCGTCTTCTGCCGGGGCCGAGTCGGCCGGGGCCACGACGTAGACGCGCACCAGCTTGGCGGTGTCGGCGGGGACGGTGACGGTTTCATAGGGCGTGCCCTCGATCTGGATGCGCAGGGCCGGGTTGCCGGTCAGCGACATGCGGAAGGGGCGCTCCTCTCCGTGCTTGTTGCGCAGGCGGACGTCATAGGTGTTGCGGATCGACCCGTCCGAGAGCGTGACAAAGGTCGGGTTGCGCACCGGGGCGACGGTCATGTCGATGTCGGGCCGGATGAACAGGGCCACGACCAGCGCCACGCCGACCAGCGACCACAGCGCGGTGTAAAGGATCGTGCGCGGGCGCAGGATGTGTTTCCAGATCTGGCGCGGCTGGGCCCCGGCCCGTTCGGCCTGTTCGTCGGTCAGCGCCATGTAGTCGATCAGCCCGCGCGGCTTGCCGATCTTGTCCATCACGTCGTCGCAGGCGTCTATGCAGAGCGCGCAGGTGATACAGGCCAGCTGCTGGCCGTCACGGATGTCGATGCCCATGGGGCATACGTTCACGCAGGCATTGCAGTCGATGCAGTCGCCCAGTTCCAGCACCGGCGGCTTGCCCACGCCCGAGGGCATGCCCGGCATCGGGATCTTGGGCGAGGTGCCGCCGTGCTTTTCGCCGGCGGCCCCGGTGATGCGTTCCGGCTGGGCGGCGCGGCGCTTGCCCTTGCCGCGCGGTTCACCCCGCCATTCGCGATAGGCGACGGTGATCGTGTCCTCGTCCATCATGGCGGCCTGGATGCGCGGCCAGGGGCAGGCGTAGATGCAGATCTGTTCG
The DNA here is from genome assembly GCF_900109195.1 of Pseudooceanicola nitratireducens. GTDB lineage: Bacteria > Pseudomonadota > Alphaproteobacteria > Rhodobacterales > Rhodobacteraceae > Pseudooceanicola > Pseudooceanicola nitratireducens. The sequence continues at coordinate 575,944 of NZ_FNZG01000002.1, forward strand.
CGGGCGAAGCCGCCGAAGATGAAGGTGGTCATCGTCAGCACGAAGATCGTCGTATAGGCGACCGGATGGGCGTTCAGCGTGAACAGGTCGGTCAGAAGCGTCGGCGCATCGGCAAAGTAGAAGACCCAGGCCCCGCCGGTGGCCAGTCCGATGCCGAACCAGGCGATCCATTTGGTCAGCCGCAGGCGGGCCTTGCGGAAATCCCATTTCTTCTGGCGGTGCAGGCGGATGCGGGCGTTCCGGTCGCCCTCGATCCAGCGTTCCACCAGGATGAACAGGTCGGTCCAGACGGTCTGAGGGCAGGTATAGCCGCACCAGACCCGGCCAAGCGCCGAGGTGAAGAGGAACAGCCCAAGCCCCGCCATCACAAGTAGGCCCGCAACGAAGTAGAATTCGTGGGGCCAGATCTCGATCCAGAAAAAGAAGAACCGCCGGTTCGCCAGGTCCACCAGCACCGCCTGATCGGGCAGGTTCGGGCCGCGGTCGAACCGGATCCAGGGCGTCAGGTAATAGACGCCCAGGGTCAGGATCATGATGATCCATTTCAGGTTGCGGAACTTGCCCATAACGCGGCGCGGGAAAATCGGTTCTCGCGGGGCGTAAAGATTCTCTGGCTGGTTCTGGTCTGTCGCGGCCACGGCGGTTCACCTGCATTCAACACATTTCGTGCATGCTTGTGGCAGGCGGCGCGGGTCGGAACCTTGACCTGCATCAAATCAGATATTTTCGATCTACCTATTTCAGCGTCGAAACCCCCTGTATTACAGGGGTACGGGCCGAAATCGTGCCGCTATGTCGCAGCTGATCGCGATTGCGTGATCAGCCAGCGGTGCAGCGCCTTGGCCGAGGGGCGCATGATTCCGATGCGCCGCACCAGGTGATAGCCCTTCTTGCGCTGATCCTGAAACAGCAGCCGAAGCCGCCCTGACTCGAGGTCGGGTTCGACAAAGGCGCGGGCGGTCACGGCGATGCCCTGGCCGGCGCGCGCGGCCTCGACCATCAGGTTGCCGGGAAGGGATGTCAGGCCCCGCGCGCGGTTCACCGTCGCCCCGTGATCCAGCAGGTATTGCGTGGCCTCGTTCGTGCCCAGTTCCTGCAGCCAGTGGAAATCGGTCAGATCGGCCGGGGTTTCATAGGGCTTGTCCCCGATCAGGTCCGGCGAGGCGACGACCGCGATCGGGGTTTCGACCAGCAGCTCGGCCTCCAGCCCCGGCCAGGAGCCGTTGCCGTAGCGTACCGCCATGTCGATCCCGCCGGGCGACAGCTCTCGCAGCTCGGGCGAGGGGTCGACCATCAGCGAAAGGTCCGGGTGCCGCGCCCGGAAGTCCGCCAGACGCGGCATCAGCCAGGACGAGGCAAACAGCGGCGTGGTCGAGATATGCAGCGGGCGGTCGGCATCGCGCCCGGTCAGTTCCGCCGTCAGCCGCGCGATGTCGGCGAACCCGGTCAGCGTCGTTTCGGCCAGCATCTGGCCTTCAGGCGTCAGGGATTTGGCCTTCCGGTCGATCAGGGTCAGGCCCAGGTGGTCCTCTAGCGTGCGGATCTGCTGGCTGATGGCCGCATGGCTGACATTCAGCCGCGCGCCCGCTTCGGCCATGGATCTTGTGTCGGCATAGGCGGCAAAGGCGCGCAGCGCGGTCAGAGGGGGCAAGTTGGTCCAGTCCATTGTAAGGTCAGCTTACATCGTGCGGAAATTCCTGAATAGCCCTGAGTTGGGATCAGGCCATATACCAAGGGCAGTCACCCAGAGATGAAAGGACGGGTCATGACACAGAAGACCAATGAAACTTTCATGCTGGCCGCCGGGCTGCCCAATGCCGCAACCCTGTCGCCACGGGGGCTGCGCCACCGTCGCCAGCCGCGGATCGACTGGGAACGCCGTTTTCACCGCACCGCCTGACCTTCGCGCCGGCCCCATCCCCGGGGCCCATCCATCGGGCCCCATCCCCGGGGGCCTCTGCACTGCACATCCCTTTGTCAGAAAGGACATCCCCATGCTTGGCATCTATGCAAACAGCTTCCTGACCGCGACCCGGTCGTCCGACCGCCCCGCAGGGCCGCGCCCGACCAAGGCAGCGTCGCCGCGCTGGCGTCGCCCCGGCTGGGTCTCTTCCCCGAAAGACTACTGACCCGATTCCGAAACGGGTGTGCCTGCCCTAGCGCAGGGCGCGCCCCTTGAGGATCGCGTCGGGGCCGAACTTCTTGCGGATCGCGTCGGTGGCGCGTTCCGCGTTCCCCCGCCGCGTGGCATCGGGATCGAGCAGATCGCCAGACACGCCCCCGTCGTTGTCCGGCACGAGGTCCGCGATGCCAACCCCGATCAGGCGATAGGGCCCCTCGGCCCCGACGCTGTCGAACAGGCCCCGCGCGGTGCGATAGATCGTATCGGCCAGCTGCGCGGGGTCGCGCAGGGACAGCCGCCGCGACAGGGCGGAATGATCGCGGCGCTTCAGCTTCAGCGTGACGACGCGCCCGGCCAGCCCCTTGGCCTTGGCGCGGTCCGACACCTTTTCCGCCAGCCGCCACAGATGCCCGTCCAGCAGGTCGGGGTCATTGGTGTCCTCGAAGAACGTCGTCTCGTTCGAGATCGACTTCATCGGCGCATTGCGGGTGATCCGCCGCCGGTCCTGGCCGCGTGCCAGGTGCCACAGCCGGTCGCCCATGGATCCGAAGCGCGCGGCCAGGTCCGCGCGGTCCCATCTGAGCAGATCGGTGAAGGTGCGGATACCGGCCTTTTCCAGCGACGCCTGGGTCGCGGCACCGACGCCCCAGATCAGGCGCACCGGCTTGTCGTGCAGGAAATCCGCCGTCTCGGCCGCGCCGATCACCGAAAATCCATGCGGCTTGTCCAGATCCGAGGCCACCTTGGCCAGGAACTTGTTGTGGCTCAGGCCGACGGACCCGGTCAGCCGCAATTCCGTTCGCATGCGCCGGATCAGCCGTGCCAGCATGTAACTGGGCGGATGGCCGTGCAGCCGGGCGGTGCCGGTCAGGTCGATGAAGGCCTCGTCCAGCGACAGCGGCTCGATACTGGGGGTCAGTTCCTCCATCATGTCGCGGATCTCGCGCGAGGCGGCGACATAGGCCTCCATCCTCGGTTTGATCACCACCGCCTCGGGGCAGAGCTTGAGCGCCTGGAACATCGGCATGGCCGAGCGTACGCCCTTGATCCGGGCCACGTAGCAGGCGGTCGACACGACGCCGCGTTTGCCGCCGCCGATGATCACCGGTTTGCTGGCCAGCGCCGGGTTGTCGCGCTTCTCGACCGAGGCATAGAAGGCGTCGCAATCCATATGGGCGATCGACAGGCTGTTCAGTTCCTCGTGCGCGACGCAGCGCGGGCTGCGGCAGGCCGGACAGCGCAACCCCTTGCGCGCGGGCGCGTCAAAGGCGGTCAGGCAATCGCGGCAGAGGGCGTCCATTGCAAAGATCCGGGGGCAGCTGAGGGGCGGGTCGGGCCCAATATAGGCCGCACGGGCAGGGCGCGCCATATGCTGCGCAAGCTCCGTGATCTGCCCTTGCGCTTCCGCACGAAAATCGGTTTTCTTGCGCCTCGATGTTATCTGACGCACGAAACGGGACAGCTGCATGGACAATTGGGACGAGATCCGCACCGCCTTTCAAGTGGCCCGCCTGGGCACGGTGTCTGGCGCGGCCGAGGTTCTGGGCGTGCACCATGCCACCGTGATCCGCCATATCGACGCGCTGGAGACCCGGCTGGGCGTCAAGCTGTTCCAGCGCCATGCCCGTGGCTATACCGCGACCGAGGCCGGGCAGGACCTGCTGCGCGTGGCCCAGGCGACGGACGATCAGTTCAGCCAGCTGGCCGGGCGGATCAAGGGGCGCGGTAACGATGTGTCGGGCGAGCTGGTGGTGACCACCATCGGCGGGATTGCCGAATTCATGGTGCCGGTGCTGGCGAAGTTCCAGAAGGATTACCCGGATGTGATCCTGCGCTACCTGACCTCGGCCCGGCTGTTCCGGCTGGAGTATGGAGAGGCCCATGTGGCGATCCGCGCCGGCAGCCCGCCCAGCCAACCCGACAACGTCGTGCAGCCCTTCCTGCACCTGCAATTCGCGATCTACGGCAGCAAGGAGTACATCGAACGCCATGGCATGCCGTCCTTCCCGGACGGGATGGCGGGGCACCGCTTCGTAGGGCACGATGATCCCGCCAGCCGCGCGCCCTTTGCGCGCTGGATGCGGGACAATATCCCCGCCAACCAGATCGTCTTCCGCTCGGGTGACGATGTGGCGACGCGGCAGGCGGTGCTGGACGGGGTCGGCCTGGGCTTCATGCGGACCTTCGAATGCGCCAGCCACGACCTGGTGCAGGTGCATCCGCCGCTGCCCGACTGGGACAGCGTGCTTTGGCTGGTGACCCACATGGACCTGCACCGCACGAACAAGGTGCAGACCTTCCTGCGGTATCTCAAGGAACACACCACCCATCTGCGCGACCCCAAGCTGCCCGAGATGACGGCGCCTGAACAGAAGGCTCCTGACCAAAAAGCCCCGGGCCAGAAGACACCGACCCAGAAAGCCCCCGGCGCGTGACGCCTTCCCGCGCGGGTCACCTGGCGATGCTGCTGTTCTCGGCCCTCGTGGCCGGGTCCTTTTCCCTTGGCGTGCTGGCCGCGCCGCATATCGCACCGGCGGCGCTGAACGCGGTGCGCTTTGTGATCGCGGCGGTCATCGTGGGCACGGCGGCGGCCCTGACCACCGGCATCCCGCGCAGCGCCTTCCGGGGGTTCTGGCGCTATCTTCTGATGGGCGGCGTCTTCGGCACCTATTTCGTCCTGATGTTCGAAGGCTTGAAGACGGCCGACGCGGTCGCGGCCTCGGCGGTTTTCACGCTGGTCCCTGTGATGGCCGCCGGTTTCGGCTGGCTGCTGCTGCGCCAGCGCACGACACCCCGGATGGCGCTGGCCCTGGCGATCGGCGGGGCGGGGGCAGTCTGGGTGATCTTCCGGGCCGATCCGGTCGCGCTGCTGCGGTTCCAGATCGGCAAGGGTGAGATGATCTATTTCTGGGGCTGCGTGGCGCATGCGCTTTACACGCCGCTGGTGCCGAAACTGAACCGGGGTGAACCGGCGGTGGTCTTCACCTTCGGCATGCTCTGCGGGGCGACGATCATGGTGGGGGGCTATGGCGCGGCAGACATCCTGGCGACCGACTGGCTGAACCTGCCCGGCATCGTCTGGATCACGATCCTCTACGTGGCGGTCTTCGCCTCGGCCTCGACCTTTGTGCTGATGCAGTTCGCCTCGCTCCGGCTGCCCTCGGCCAAGGTGATGGCCTATACCTACCTGGTGCCGTCCTGGGTGATCCTCTGGGAAATCGGCAAGGGCGCGGGGCTGCCTCCGCTGGCGATCCTCGCGGGCGTGGCGCTGACCATCCTGTCGCTGCTTCTGCTGCTGAAGGACTAGTTTACTCTTCCTCGTCCCGATTGCCCTCGTCCTCGGGGGGCTCGGTCAACTCCCGGGCCAGGAAGGCCTCGAAATGATCCAGGTTCACCGGCTCGAACTGGCCAAAGCCCTGCATCCAGACCGAGGCATCGCGCAGCGCGTCGGGCTCCAGCTTGCACCATTTCACGCGGCCGCGCTTTTCCTGGCTGATCAGTCCCGCGCGGGTCAGGATCGTCAGGTGCTTGGAAATCGCCGCCAGCGACATGTCGAAGGGTTCGGCCACGTCGGTCACCGCCATGTCGTCTTCCAGCAACATGGTCAGGATCGCCCGGCGGGTCGGATCGGCAAGGGCGGCAAAGGCACTGTCTAGCGGGCTGCTCATGGCTGCCATCTGGGGCGGATGCCCCACGATGGTCAACCACTTCGTTGAACGTCCCGCCCCGCCGCCCGCGCCCCGCTGAGAGAAGATTCAACCAAAGCGTTGAATATGCCCTGCTGGGATGTTTGCGCCCAAACTGCCTGCGGCGTGCTGTCCCGCTGGCATCATCTTGCCAAAAATACTCAAAAAAATCAGCACCTTACCGCCGGCGGTGCGGCGCAATGACTCGCCTTGACTAAAACCCGCCCCCCGCTTAGCAAAGCGTCAACTTTTCCTTGGGGGCAGATGTGGCCGATCCCGACCAGAAACGTCAGCTTGCAGATCTTGAAGCCAAGATCGCAGCGGCGAAGCAGGGACAGGCACCGAAACCCCGGGGGGACGAGCACTATTCGACGGCGAACCTCGCCTGGCGCATGGTGATCGAGCTTGTTTCCGGTCTTGGGATCGGTTTCGGCATCGGCTTCGGGCTGGACTCCGTGTTCGGCACAACACCGTTCCTGATGCTGATCTTTACATTGCTGGGCCTGGCCGCTGGCATCAAGACGATGATGCGCACCGCGGCCGAGCTTGGCGGGACGAATGAAGCGGCCGGCACAGCACCGGCGACACGCGAAGGGGACCGAGATGGCGACTGAAACCGCAGCGGCACACGGCGAAGAAGGCGGCCTTGTCTTCCACCCGATGGATCAGTTCATCGTCAAGCCGCTGTTCGGCGGCACCGAGGTGCATTGGTACACGATCACCAACGTGACCCTGTGGATGGCGCTGGCCGTCGTCGCGATCTTCGCGCTGATGGTCCTGGCCACCTCGCGCCGCGCCACGATCCCGTCGCGCGGTCAGTCGATCGCCGAACTGGCCTATGGCTTCATCTACAAGATGGTCGAAGACGTGGCCGGCAAGGATGCCGTGGGCTTCTTCCCCTACGTGATGACGCTGTTCATGTTCATCGTCTTCGCCAACTTCCTGGGCCTGATCCCTATGTCCTTCACGACCACGTCGCATTTTGCCGTGACGATCGTGCTGGCGCTTTGCGTGTTCCTGACCGTGACCATCTATGGTCTGGCCAAGCACGGCACCAAGTTCCTGGGCCTGTTCTGGGTGACCTCGGCCCCGCTGCCGCTGCGCCCGATCCTGGCCGTGATCGAACTGATTTCCTACTTCGTCCGTCCCGTCAGCCATTCCATTCGTCTGGCCGGCAACGTGATGGCCGGTCACGCCGTGATCAAGGTGTTCGCAGGCTTTGCCGCCATCGCCGTCGTGTCGCCCGTATCCATCCTGGCGATCACCGCGATGTACGGGCTCGAAGTTCTCGTGGCCTTCATTCAGGCCTATGTCTTCACCATTCTGACGTGCGTTTACCTCAAGGATGCGCTGCACCCGTCGCACTAAGAACCGGGATGCGCGGCGGTAGCGGCGCATCCAACGTCACCAGATTTCCAACTTCCAACCGTAAGGAGATACACCAATGGAAGGTCAACTCGCACACATCGGCGCAGGCATCGCAGGTCTCGGCACGGGCATCGCAGCCCTGGGTGTCGGCAACGTTGCCGCAAACTTCCTGGCCGGCGCTCTGCGCAACCCCTCCGCAGCTGCTTCGCAGACTGCAACCCTCTTCATCGGCATCGCATTTGCAGAAGCACTGGGCATCTTCTCGTTCCTGATCGCTCTGCTGCTGATGTTCGCCGTCTAATCTGACAGCGATTATCCTTACGCAGGGGCGGAGCCACGGCTCCGCCCATTGCGAGGCCCCCGGACGGGGTTCCCACGGGAAAACAGTCCTGACGACCGGGAAAGACCGATAGAATTCCACCTTGCGTTCCGACGGAGGACACCATGGCCACACCAACCGGAGACGGTCTTGCCGATGCAACCGGCGTCGCGACGCACGCCGAAGGCGCAGCCCCGGGCATGCCGCAGCTGAACTTCGACCATTGGGGCAACCAGGTCTTCTGGCTGCTGATCACTCTGGTCGTGATCTACCTGATCCTGTCCCGCGTGGCGCTGCCCCGCATCTCGGCCGTTCTGGCCGAACGGACCGGCACGATCACCAATGACATCGCCGCCGCGGAAGACCTGAAGCAGAAGGCCGTCGAAGCCGAAGCCGCTTACGACAAAGCCCTGGCCGACGCCCGCGTCGAAGCCGGCAAGATCGTTGCGGACACCAAGGCCGAGATCCAGGCCGACCTAGACGCCGCCACCGCCAAGGCCGATGCCGAAATCGCCGCCAAGGCCGCCGAGGGCGAAAAGGCCATCGCCGAGATCCGCGCCAACGCGCTGGAAAGCATCGAGGCCGTCGCCAAGGACACCGCCGCCGCCATCGTCAGCGGGCTCGGGTTCTCGGCCGAAGCCAAGACGGTCGATCAGGCCGTCGCAGACCGGATGAAAGGCTAACACCATGCGTTTTGCTGTTTTCACCGCCGCCCTGGTCGCCGCCTCTCCGGCTGCTGCCGCATCGGGTCCGTTCTTTTCGCTGCGCAACACCGATTTCATCGTGCTGCTAGCCTTCCTGGTCTTCCTGGCCGTCCTGATCTACTTCAAGGTTCCGTCGATCCTTGCCGGTCTGCTGGACAAGCGCGCCGAGCAGATCACGTCCGAGCTGAACGAAGCCAAGTCGCTGCGCGAAGAAGCCCAGGCTCTGCTGGCCTCCTACGAGCGCAAGCAGAAGGACGTTCAGGCCCAGGCGGATCGCATCGTCGAAGCCGCGAAGAAAGAGGCATCCGACGCCGCGGCCCAGGCCAAGCTGGATCTGGAAGCCTCGATCAAGCGCCGCCTGGCGGCTGCCGAAGAGCAGATCGCCTCGGCCGAAGCCTCGGCTGTGAAAGAGGTCAAGGACCGCGCCGTGACTGTCGCCGTGGCTGCTGCCCGCGAAGTCATCGCCTCGCAGATCAAGGCGGCCGACGCCAACAAGATGATCGACGACGCCATCGCGACCGTCGAGCAGAAGCTGCACTAAGCGGATCTGTGAAGAATTGGAAAAGGCCCGGGGTTCTGCCCTGGGCCTTTTTCGTTTGGGCGTTTGGTTGGGTCGTGTTGGTCCGCGTCGGTGTCGCGTGATGTGACCTTGGAGTGACCTTGCCCGGATGGGCAAGGACGTAGAGGGGGGCAGGGGGCTGTCTGCCCCCTGCGCCACGACGGCCGGGGCCGTCATGGCTACCCCCGAGGATATTTCCGGCAAGAGGATGGTGGGGGGTGACGGGATTCCTGGGTCAGAACTCGACGCCGATTTGGGCCTTGATGCCGGAGCGGAAGGGGTGCTTGATCAGCTCCATTTCAGTGACGAGGTCGGCGGCCTCGATCAGGTCTTCCTTGGCGTTGCGGCCGGTCAGCACGACATGGGTCATGTCCGGTTTTTCCGTGGTGAGGAAGCGGACGACCTCGTTGATGTCGAGGTAGTCGTAGCGCAGGGCGATGTTGATTTCGTCCAGAAGCACCATGCGGTTGGCGGGGTCGCGGATCAGTTCCTTGGCCTTTTCCCAAGCGGCCTGGGCCATTTCGGTGTCGCGGGTGCGGTCCTGGGTTTCCCAGGTGAAGCCCTCGCCCATGGTGTGGAAGGCGCAGGTGTCGGAGAATTTCGACAGGATCAGGTCGCGTTCGCCGGTGGACATGCCGCCCTTGATGAACTGCACCACGGCGCATTGCATGTCATGGGCGATGCAGCGGAAGATCATGCCAAAGGCGGCCGAGCTTTTGCCCTTGCCCTTGCCGGTATGGACGATGATCAGGCCCTTTTCGTCGGTCTTGGTGGCCATGATCTTGTCACGGGCGACCTTTTTCTTTGCCATCTTCTCGGCGTGGCGGTCGGGATCCTGGGTCATCGCGTTCTCCGGTTGTCGTGTCAGACAGGGGTAGCGCGGCGCGGGTGTGCGGACAAGGAAAAGGGCGGCCCCGAGGGTCGCCCTTGAGGGGATGTATGGCTGGGGCCGCGTTATTCCGCCGGGATGGCGCGGGCCGTCGAGGGGCGCGCAAAGTGCTGGCGGTTCAGGCGGAAGACCAGCGCGATCATCGCGATTTGCGAGGCCAGGGTCAGGGCGATCAGCGCCCAGTAGGGGGCCGAGAACTTGTCGATGACCTCGGCGGCGACAAGGCCTTTGTGCACGAAGAAGAAGAGCAACACGTTGAAGGCGACGCCGGGGCAGACCAGGGCATAGGAGCCAGGCGAGGTTTTCGACCCGAAGACGAAGTCGCGGAAGTAGCCCTGCCGCCGCATCACCGTCAGGCCGAGGGCCAGGAAGAGGACCTGGACGCTGATGAAGCGGGCGAGGAAGACCAGGGTCTCACCGGCAGAGGTATGGCCGTCGAAGGTGACGTGCAGCCCATGGTCCTGGCGCATCAGCAGAATGCCGAGGATGGTCATCAGCGGCACGACAATCATCAGGGTGGGCGCGGCCTCTTTCGCGGTGCCGTGGTGCAGCATCGACGACATGGCCGTGATCAGGGCGATGACGGCATAGACGAAGGCCGCCGTGCCAAAGAGGGTCGAGAGCACAAGCGCCGCGCCAACCGTCTGAGGGCTGTGGGACATGGCCGCGGGGGCGGCAAGGCCGACGCCGGTCATGGCAAAGGCGAAGGCGGGCAGAAGCTGGCCAAAGCTGTTGTGCTGGGTCATGTCGAACGCGCCGCCGGTCGACAGGATCCGGCCCAGGTAGCGGCCGATGTCGCGGAAGGCGAGAGCTCCGATCAGGACGAAGGCCACCATGGCGGCTGGGAAGAGGATTTCCACCACGCTCCAGAGGTTGGGCACGAAGACCAGGCCCAGGATGAAAAGCGCGTTCACCGACATGGCCAGCGCCAGGGGGCGGGCCAGCAGCGTGGCCTCGGCATTGGTGGTGCGCAGTTTCGCGTAGGCCTCGGTTATCGACCAGGCGGAGAAGCGGGTGAGGTTCCAGGCCAGCGCCCGAAGGTTCAGCGCCGCGAAAAGCGCGATGCCGGCCATGGCGATGGCAATGGCAAGGCGCAGGGCCGGCGTGCCGGTTGTCCAGGCGGCGGTGATGTCTTCGAAGATCGGCACCGGGCGGCCGGGGTGTGGGACCCAGAACATCAGGTACATGAAGAAGGTGACGGCAAGGCCGCCAGAGCCGACGGAAGCCAGGAAATACAGCGGGTTGTATGTGTCTGCGGGACGGGGCTGCAAGGACATGATGCGATCCTTTCTACGCATTCGGAATGCGGAATATATAATATTCAAGAAATGGAATGTATAGGGGCAGCATGTCGCAGGGGTTTGGGTTCTATGTTCTGGGTTCAGGGTTTGTTAACCCTGATGGGATTAAGTGAGGGGATGTGGCGTCTGTGTCTGTTCCTTCTGCTGGCTGGTTGTGCGGCTCCGACCTCGGGGTTTCGCGGGGCTGTTGTCAGCGACCACGCGGTCGAGGGCAGCCGCTTCAAGGTCTATCGCAGCGGGGATCAGGCACAGGCGGTGCGCATCACCCGCCAGTTCGCGCCTAGGATCGGGCCGCTGGCCGGGCGGGCGGCGATCGCCATGCAACAGGGCACGGGCTGTCGCGTGACCGAAATGGCGGGGGATGCGGCGGTTCTGGTTGCGCGGCTGTCCTGCGGTGCACCGCATCCGTCCTGCAAGGTCGACGCGGTGCTGAAGGGGCGTCGCGGCTTCAGGCTTCCGGTTGTGCGGGACTGTCCGTAGGGGCCGATGGATCGACGGTGCCGGCATAGGTGATCGAGGTTGGGCGGGCATAGCCGGCGTGCGTGGTGCGCCCGATTTCGCGAAAGCCCATTCGGGTGAAGGCGGCCTGGTTTCCCGTCAGCTCGACCCGGACCTGAAGGCGGAGTTCGGGCAGGGCGAGGGCGCGGGCGCGGTGGTCCGCAAGGTCGATGAGGATCCGGGCAAGGCCCTGGCCCCGGGACCCGTCTGCAACGGCAAGCTTGCCGACATAAAGGTGATCGGGGGCCGGGGTCAGGATCACGCAGGCGCGTGGTGCAATTGGGTTGCCGACAGAGGCCGGCCGCGCGACCCCGGTGTCGGTGTCGGTGTCGGTGTCGGTGTCGGTGTCGGTGTCGGTGTCGGTGTCGGTGGTCTGCGGCAGGGTTGGACCTTTGGAAGGCACAGCGTCGGCGAGTGAACCCATTGCAGAGGCTGTGTCAAAGGCCGACAGGACGCCAGGGGCAGTTGCGGGCTCAGAGGGCAAGGCCGGGATGACCCAGAGCTCCTTCTGCGCGGCCTCGGCGCGAAGTTCGTCCAGCCCGATGCGGGTCATGGACGAGGGCGGGTCGATCCGCCCCTCCATATAGGCAAAAGCTGAACGCAGCAGGGCCAGAACCGGGGCCAGGTCGTCGTCGGGCCCAAGGCGCTGAACAGGGGGTATGCATGAGGGCGCGACCATGGGTTAGCCCTTGCCCGCCCGCAGGTCTTCGATCCGGGCGCGCGCGGAATTTGAACGCGGGGACCAGAGGCCGCGGTCGATGGCCTCTTGCAGGCGATCGGCGATCTCCGCCAAGGCGGCGGGGTTGGCATCGGCGATGAAGGCACGGGTGTCCTCGTCTTCCAGGAAGGCCTGTTCCACCATGTCGAAGTGGTGGTTCTTTACCGCGCCCGTCGTGGCCGAGAAGGCGAAAAGGTAATCGACCGTCGCGGCGATCTCGAACGCGCCCTTGTAGCCGTGACGCTTGATCCCTTCGATCCACTTGGGATTCACCACGCGGGACCGCAGCACGCGGGCGATTTCTTCGTCCAGGGTGCGGATCACGGGACGTTCGGGGCGGGAATGGTCGTTGTGATAGATCGGGCGCGCCTGACCCTGAAGATGCTGGATCGCGGCCGAGGCCCCGCCTTCGAATTGATAGTAGTCGTCGCTGTCCAGCAGGTCGTGTTCGCGGTTGTCCTGGTTCTGGACGATGGCTTCGGTCTGGGACAGGCGTTGTTCCAGGCCTGCGCGGTCGGCCTCGCCCTCGGTCTTGGCCCCATAGGCGTAGGAGCCCCAGGTCAGGTAGGCGCGGCCCAGATCGGCGGGGTCGGACCAGAGCCGTTCGTCGATCATCGCCTGAAGGCCCGCGCCATAGGCCCCGGGTTTAGAGCCGTAGATGCGATGCGCGGCCTCGCCCGCGCGGATGCGGGCGGCGGCGGGGTTCTGGTCTTCGGATTCCTCCAACGCCTGGACGGCGCGGGCGGCGCTGTCGAACAGCGCGATCAGCTGGGGGAAGGCATCGCGGAAAAAGCCCGAGATGCGCAGCGTGACGTCGACGCGGGGTCGGCCAAGGACGCCTTCGGGGATGATCTCGAACCCGGTCACGCGGCGGTTGGCGCTGTCCCAGGTTGGCTTCACGCCCATCAGGGCCAAGGCCTGGGCGATATCGTCGCCGCCGGTGCGCATGTTGGCGGTGCCCCAGGCGGTCAGCAGCAGGGTGCGGGGATAATCGCCGTGGTCTTGAAGGTGGCGGTCGATCAGCATGTTGGCGGATTTCCAGCCCAGTTTCCACGCGGTCGGGGTGGGCACGGCCCGGCTGTCGACGCTGAAAAAGTTGCGTCCCGTGGGCAGAGTGTCAAGGCGGCCACGGGTCGGCGCACCGCTAGGTGCCGGGGCGACGAAGTGCCCTGCAAGGGCGGTGAGAAGGCCCGCGCCTTCGTCGGGGCCGCAGTTGGCCAGGGTCGGGGCGATATGGTCGTGGATTTCGGACAGGACTGCGCTGCTCGCCGGTCCTATCAGACCCGTCTCGCCCTGCGGGGCGTCGAGCAGGGAGATGGCCAGTTCTTCCAGCCGTTCGACCGTATCGCCATGGCTCCGCCAGGGATCGGTTGAGACCTGGGCCAGGGCATCGGGTTTGAGCCCGGTCCAGGGGGCGGACATGTCGCAATCGAGCGGGTCGAAATCCAGGCCCAGATCGGCGGCCAGCGCGCGGGGGAGGGAGGCGTCCTTGCCCTTGCCATCGCCGCGCGGGATCCGGGTGAGGGCGATCAGCAGGTCGCGGAACAGCCGGCCCTGGGGCGATTGGCCGAAGATATGGAGGCCGTCGCGGATCTGCGCCTCTTTCAGCTCGCAGAGCCAGGCGTCAAGTTTGGCAAGGTCGGTGTCGGCATCACCGGTGAAGCCCGCATCCTGATCAACACCGGTCGCCTGCGTCAGCGACAGGATTTCCTTGCGCAGATGGGTGATGCGGCGGGGATCGACGCCGGCGGCCTCGTAATATTCGTCCACCAGTGCTTCGAGATCGCGCAGGGGGCCATAGCTTTCGGCGCGGGTCAGTGGCGGCGTCAGGTGGTCGATGATCACCGCCTGCGCCCGGCGCTTGGCCTGGGTGCCTTCGCCTGGGTCGTTGACGATGAAGGGGTAGATATGCGGCACGGGGCCAAGGACGGCCTCGGGGATACAGGTTTCCGACAGGGCGATGGCCTTGCCGGGCAGCCATTCGAGGTTGCCGTGCTTGCCCATGTGGATCAGCGCGTGGGCGCCCCAGACTTCGCGCAGGGCGATGTAGAAGGCGAGGTAATTGTGCGGCGGAACGAGATCGGGGGAGTGGTAGGTCTCTTCCGGGTCGATGTTGTAGCCGCGGGCGGGCTGGACGCCGACCATGACATTGCCGTGGGGATGCAGCGAGAGCTTGAAGCCCTTGCGCGTCGTGGGGGCCGGGGCCTCCGGCGGGAGTATTTCGGGCAAGATGATCGAGGGATCATCGCCGGGGATCTCCGTCAGGAAGGGGTCATCTTCGGGCGCGCCCCATTGGGTGGTGATCTTTTCCTTCACGTCCCAGGGCAGGGCGTTGAAGTGGTCGAGATAGGTGGAATGGGGCAGGAAAGTGCCACCCTGACGATCCGCGCGGTCGGTGAGGTAATTGGTGGGGCCGGAGGTGATTTCCGCCATCAGCGCGGCACTGTCGGAGGGGGCGTTTTCGACGCTGTAGCCCGCGTCGCGCAAGAGGTGCAGGGCATGCACGGTGGCGGCGGGCGTGTCGAGGCCGACGCCATTGGCCAGGCGGCCGTCCTTATTGGGGTAGTTCGCGAGGATGATCGCGGCGCGACGCTCGGCAGGCGCGGTGCGGCGCAGGCGTGTCCAATTGGCGGCGAGGCGGGTGACAAAGTCGATGCGGTCGCCACGGGTCTGCCAGCCGGCGATCGGGCATTGGGTGGCCTCGTCGAAGTAGACCTCGCCCTTGAAGGCCACGGCGCGCGACAGGATGCGGCCATCGACCTCGGGCAGAGCCACGTTCATGGCGATGTCGCGGGCGGAGAGGCCGGTGAGGGTTTCGGACCATGTGTCCTCGGAGGTGGCCGAGAGGACAACCTGGAAGACCGGGCTTTGGTTGGCGGAAGCCGCGGTCAGAGGGTTCGAGGCGCTGTCGTCACCATGTGGGGAGCCGACGGCGAAGCTGGTGAGGTTCAGGATCAGTTCGGGGCGCGTCTCAGTGAACAGGTGGTCGAGCGTGGCGGCCGAGACCGGGTCCTTGAGCGAGGAGACAAACAGCGGCAGCGGGTTGAGGCCGGCGCGCAGCAGGGTTTTCGTCAGGCGGTTGACGGGGCCGAGGTCACCGGCCTGCAGGAGCGCGCGGTAGAAGACAATGGGCACCGTGGGGGCATCGGGCGTCCAGGCGCTGCGCAGGGTGGAGAGGTCGGGATCCGTCTGACCGGGCCAGTAGAGCCCGGCCTTGAGCAGGGGGCGTGCGGGGGCGGGGCGGTCGGTGCCCGCGATCATCGCACGCGCCTGGGCGAGGAAGGTGGTGGCATTGTCCGGCCCGCCTTCGACCAGCGCCTGCCAGAGCGCGGTGTAGTCGTCTTCGTCAACGGTGGAGAGCGCACGCAGGTCGGCGTCGGGTTTGTCGTCGCCCGGCAGGGCGGCGAAGGGCACCCCGACTTCGCGCAGGCGGGCGGCGTATTGTTCCAGCCCGTATTTCCAATAGGCCGCACCGCCGAGGATCCGCGCCACCACCAGTTTCGACTTTGTTGCCGTCTGATCGAGGTGCAGGTCCACCGACATCGGGTGCTGCAGGTTGGTCAGATTGGCCAGCCGCATGTCGGGCGGGGCGTCCATGACCGACCGGGCATGGCTGAGGGCGGCCAGTTCGGTGTCGGCGGCAGAGATCACCACCAGGTCGGCGGGCGTCTGGTTCAGGTCGACCGCTTCGTCGTCGTCGATCCGTCCGGGCGTGGCAGCGAGAAGGTGCATGGGGGTCTCCTGACGCGCCTTGGGGCGCGTGCCTTCGGCGAGGATATTTGGGGAAAACCAAAGAGGGGCAGGTCTGGGGATCAGAATTGGCTATCAGATCCGGTTCTCAGATCTGGTCCTCAAACTGGGGGCAGGGTTTTCTCCATGAAGACCGAGGTGCCGTTTTCCGCGTAGGCGCCGAAGGGGCCGCGGCGGGCAAAGCCGTGGCGTTCATAAAGGCGGCAGGCGGCGTCGAGCAATTCGGCGGTTTCCAGTTTCAGGTCGGTCACGCCTTCGGTTCGGGCGGTGTCCTCGATCTGGCGCAGCAGGGCCGCGCCGATGCCACGTCCGCGGGCGGCGTCGGTGACGAAGAAGGACTTGATTTCGGCGTAGTCGCCGCAGAGCTTCAGCGCCGCCGTGCCCAGGACCTCGGACCCGTCGCGCGCGATGAAGAAGCGCACGTCGGGCTGGGCCAGGGCATCGTGGCTGAGGAAATGGTTTTCCTCGGGGTTGAAGAGGCGGCGCATCAGGGCCTGGCTGGCGTCCAGCAGGTCCGAGGCCGGGGGCTCTAGCGGGTTGCCAGGTTCGACGATGATCATGCGGCCACGGTGTCTTCGGTCAGGGCCTTTTCGATCGCGGGGCGGTCCAGCCCGGCCTGGCCGATCACCACAAGGCGGGTTTCGCGAAGGGCAGCGCCGAAGGGGGCGTCGAAATAGGTGTCGATGCGGGGGCCCACGGCCTGAAGCGTCAGGCGCATCGGCTTGCCCTGAACGGCGGCGAAGCCCTTGAGGCGCAGGATGCCATGGGCGCGGATGACCGAAACGACATGATCGGCAAAGGCCTTGGCATCGGTGATCTCGCCCCGGGTGACGACGAAAGATTCGAACTCGTCATGGCCGTGTTCGTGTTCATGATCGTGGTGGTGATCCCCGTCTTCGTGGTCTTCGTCGTCATCGTGGTGATGATGGTGGTGCACCTCGTGGCGGGCCTCCATGTCGGATTCCGCCGCCGTCTCGAGCCCCAGCAGGACAGAGGTGGGCAGCGCCCCCATGGAGGCCTGGACGACGCGGACACCGGGGCGCGAGGCCTCGGTCAGGGTCTTGGTCGTGGCGTCCAGGGCGGTGCTGTCCATCAGGTCGGATTTGTTCACCACGATCATGTCGGCGCAGGCCAGCTGATCTTCGAACAGCTCCGACAGGGGCGTTTCGTGGTCCAGGTTGTCGTCCTGCGCGCGCTGCGCGTCCACGGCCGCCACGTCATGCGCGAAGGTGCCGGCGTGATGGGCCGGGCCGTCCACCACCGTGACCACGCCGTCGACGGTGACGCGGGTGGAGATGCCGGGCCAGTTGAAGGCGCGCACCAGCGGCTGGGGCAGGGCCAGGCCCGAAGTCTCGATCACGATGTGATCGGGGGCGTCGTCGCGGTCCAGCAGCTTTTCCATCGTCGGGATGAAATCATCGGCGACGGTGCAGCAGATGCAGCCGTTCGACAGTTCCATGATGTCTTCTTCGCGGCAGGTCTCGTCGCCGCAGCCGCGCAGGATGTCGCCGTCGACGCCGAGGTCGCCGAATTCGTTGATGATCAGCGCGATCCGTTTGCCGTTTGCATTCTGCAGCATGTGGCGGATCAGGGTGGTTTTCCCGGCGCCGAGGAAACCGGTGACGACAGTGGCAGGGATCTTGGCGGGCATCGGGGGCCTCTTGCGGTTGCGGTGATGGCTGTGAAGGGCCTATCAGCGTAGGGGGATCTGGAAAAGGGGCGGCGTCTTGATCTTTGTCTGTGCGAATTGCGACGGCGGGGCGGATCTGGCCGCAGCTGTCGAAGCCACCGGGGCGGAGGTGCGGCTGACGGGCTGCATGAACGTCTGTGCCTCGGCCCCCGTGATGGCGGTGCGCGAGCCGGGGCGAGAGGCGTATCTGTTCGGCCCCGTCAGCGCGAAGGCCGCCCGAGAGGCAGGCGACTTTCTGGATCTGTACCACGCGGCCCCGAAGGGGCGCATCGGGGATGCCACCGGGCTGCCGGTTCTCAGGCATTGTCTGATCGGACGGATCCCTGCGGTGTGATCCGTCGCGGGTCTGATCGGACGGATCCCCGAGGGGAGATCCGTCGCGGGTCTGATCGGGCAAATGCCGGTGGCGCGATCCGTCATGGGATCGTGATGTCCTGCGTGACCTCCACAGGCTGACCGTTATTGGCCAGCTGTTCGTGGCTGTTCACGTTCAGGGTGACGCGCAGGGTGGCGGGGCCGGATTCAAGACCCGACAGGTGGATCCATTCGCCGTAGATCCGCGCCTCTTTCACGCCGTTGACGTAGACATGGGCGTGGCCTTCGCCGGGCACATGTTCACCGTTCACCGACCCGGGCGCAAAGCGCATGCCTTCGGGAAGGACGCGCAGGTTGATCGCGCCGGGGCCATCGGGCGTGACCGCAACGCTGACCGAGGCCGCGGGGCCTTCGATCAGCATGCCGTGGTCATGCGCCATGGGGCCTGCGTCATCGTGCGCCTCGCCATGGGCGGCGTGGTCGTGGGAATGGCCCTCGGGGGCGTCGACCTGCTGGCCCACAAGGAACCCCGCACCGGTGCCGAAGAATAGCCCGATGATCAGAAGGGCAAGGTTGGCCTTCATGCCGGCTCCTCCCGCGACCAGATGTAGCCGGCAAGCGTGCCAAGGATAGCCCAGGCCATCAGGCCGACGCCAAGGGCGCGCGCGGCGAACAGCCCGGCAAGCTCTGGCGGCACGGGGCCGACATAATCGGCGTGTTCCGGCGCGCCGAAGGCATGCGGGGCCAGGATCAGCACAACGGCGGTGGCGACAGGCACCCAGCCTTTGCCGAAGGCCAGCAGCCACAGGCCCGCGGCCGTGACTGCGAGGGTGGCGAACCACCAGACCTGGCGCGCGCCGACCTCGGCCGCGGCATTGCCGGGAAGCTCGGGCGGGAGAGAGAACGCCGGGGCGAACTGCACGGCGACAAAGCCCGCGATCCCCCAGATCAGCCCGGTCCGGGCGTTGATCTGCGCGCCGCGTGCCTGGGCCAGCGCCATCAGCGCCACCAGCATCATGCCATAGCCGCTGTAGATCAGCGCCGAGAACAGCACCGACAGCGCATCGCGCACGGGGTCGATGGCAAAGGGCATGTCAGGCACCGGGGTGGACCCGGAACCGAAATGAACAAGCGCCCCGGATTCGAACAGTTCAGACCGCAGCAGGGTCGGTTGCACGAACACGAGTTGAAGCGCGGCGGCCGCGAGGCCCGCCACGAATCCAGCGAACAACGCGCTGGTCAGCAATTTCTGGAACATCTGACTGGGTCAGGGTCTCAGTGGCAGGGGAAGCCGGTGGCGTGACGCACGTCATGTGCGGCGTCATGCAGGGCCGACGCCTGGGCGTGGCCGGCAACGAAGACAATGCCAAGGCCGATCAGCGCAACGGTGAAGATCGCGGCGATCTCGGTGCGGACGGCGGATTGGCCCAGGGTCTTTGCGGTGGTTTGGGTCGTCATGTGTCTGGCTCCTTCGCCGTCATCCCCGACAGCGGTTTGGGTTTCGCTTCACACGGCCGGTCTCCTGGCTGGCGGGTCGTCGCGGGCCTGTGCCTTCCCGACCCGCAGGGGCCAGTGGCGTCTTTCAGGCACGCTCTCCGCTTTACAGTCGCGGGGGCGGCTGCGGCTGTGGACCCCGATGTGGGTCATCCATTCCGCATTCCCGATTATCCCCGGACGCTTTGCGCCCATGTGGGGAACCGTATCTGGATCTTTTCGGCTGTGGCGGGCGGTCAGGTCAAGGGAAAATGCAGATGCAGCATAGGAAAATGCACCTGTGCAGCGGGCCGAAACGATCCCCAGGGTGCGATATCTTGTGGGTAACTGGCGGGATCACGCTATATCCTGCGGGTCAGCGTTGACTCGGGGCAGGGTGCGGATCACTCTGGGTAGATCACCTTGGAATCAGGCGGCCTGCTACGTGCGCTTCTCTAAACTCAGACTGACGGGATTCAAGAGCTTTGTCGATCCGACAGAGCTGCTGATTCACGATGGCCTGACGGGCGTCGTGGGGCCGAACGGCTGTGGCAAATCCAATCTGCTGGAAGCGCTGAGATGGGTCATGGGCGAAAACCGTCCCACGGCCATGCGCGGCGGCGGGATGGAGGATGTGATCTTTGCCGGGGCCTCGTCGCGGCCGGCGCGGAACTTTGCCGAAGTCTGCCTGACCATGGACAATTCCGAACGGTTGGCCCCGGCGGGGTTCAACGACAGTGACCAGCTGGACATCGTGCGGCGGATCACCCGCGACGTCGGGTCGGCCTACAAGGCGAACTCCAAGGACGTCCGGGCGCGCGACGTGCAGATGCTGTTCGCCGATGCCTCGACCGGGTCGCAGTCGCCCGCGCTGGTGCGGCAGGGGCAGATTTCTGAACTGATCAACGCCAAGCCCAAGGCGCGGCGGCGCATCTTGGAAGAGGCGGCGGGGATCTCGGGCCTGTATCAGCGGCGGCACGAGGCCGAGCTCAAGCTGAAGGGTGCCGAACAGAACCTGGCCCGGGTCGATGACGTGATCGAGACGCTGGCCCAGCAGCTGGCCACGCTGGAACGGCAGGCCCGCCAGGCACAGCGCTATCGTGCCATCGGGGCCGATCTGCGCCGGGCCGAGGGCATGTTGCTGTACCGTCGCTGGAAAGAGGCCGACGACGCCCGCACTGCCGCCCGGGACGGTCTGAAGGCGCAAGTTGCCGCCGCCGGTCAGGCCGAGGCGGATGCCAAGAAGTCCGCCCAGGCGCGCGCCGCAACCGAAGAGGCGCTGCCGCCGAAGCGCGAGGAAGAGGCCGTCGCCAGCGCCATCCTGCAAAGGCTTCAGGTCGAACGCGACGCCATGGCCGAGGACGAGGCCCGCGCGATCGAGACGATCAATACGCTCAAGGCCCGGATCGAACAGTTGATCAAGGACCGCGAACGGGAACAGGGTCTGAACCGCGACGCGGGCGAGACCATCGACCGGCTGGACTGGGAACGGCAGGAACTGGCGAAGGCCAGCGACGGCCATGATGGGCGCCTGGCCGAACTGGCCGAAACCGCGCGTCAGGCGGCGGCGGTGCTGGCGCAGCGCGAGGATGACCTGTCGTCCCTGACCGAGGATGTGGCGCGGCTTGCGGCGCGGCACCAGTCGGCGCAGCGGATGTATGACGACAGCCTGCGCAACGTTACCCGCATTGAATCCGAGGGCGAGAAGGCCCGCCATGCGGTCGATCAGGCCCGCGCGGTTCTGTCGGAGGCCGCCGAGGATCGGGCCCAGGCGGAAGGGGAGCTTGAGACCGCCCAGAAGACCGCCGTGAACGCCGAAGACACCCTGGCCGCCGCCGAAGCCGCCCGGGCCGAAACCCAGGTGCGCGAGGCCGATGCCCGCGCCGCGCTGTCCTCGGCCCAGGGCGAGATGAACGCGCTGAGCGCCGAGACCACGGCGCTGGCCCGGCTGGTGCAGCGCGAAGCGGCGGAAGGCGGGCAGGTGCTGGACGATGTCCGGGTTGCCTCGGGCTATGAAAAGGCGCTTGGCGCGGCGCTGTCGGACGACCTGCGCGCGCCGATCGTGTCGGATGACGGCCCCTCGGGCTGGGTGGCCTTGCCCGAGTATTCCGAAACCGCGCCGCTGCCCGATGGCGCGATGCCCCTGACCGAGGTCGTGACCGTGCCCGGCGTCCTGTCCCGGCGGATCACCCAGGTCGGGCTGATCGACGCCGAAGATGCAGGGCGGTTGCAGCCCCTGCTGCGGCCCGGTCAGCGCCTGGTTTCGATCGAAGGGGACCTGTGGCGTTGGGACGGGTTCCGGGCCTGGGCCGAGGATGCGCCCTCGGCCGCGGCCATGCGGTTGCAGCAGATGAACCGGCTGGAAGAGCTGAAGCAGGAGCTGGAGCGCGCCACCGCCCAGGCCGATGGGGCCCGCGCCGCGCACGAGGTGCTGTCGAAACGCCTGGCCGATCTGACCGACGCCGACAAACGCGCCCGCGCCGCCCGGCGTCAGGCCGATCAGCTGGTGGCCGATGCCACGCGCAAGCTGAACCGCGCCGAGGGCGACGCGACCCTGGCCGAGGGCCGGTTGGAAAACCTTGGCCTGTCGGTTGCCCGCTACGAGGAAGAGGCGCTGAGCGCCTCGACCCAGCTGAAAGAGGCCGAGCGTGCCCTGGCCGATCTGCCCGATCTGGATCAGGCACGCCTGACCGTGGACGAGGTCAAGCTGGCGGTCGAGGCCGCGCGCGTGACCATGATGTCCCGCCGCGCCGCCCATGACGAATTGCGCCGCGAAGGCGAGGCCCGGGTGCGCCGGTCGCAGGAGGTGACCAAGGAAATCAGCGGCTGGAAGCTGCGGCTTGAGACCGCCGACAAGCGCATCGCCGAGATCGACCAGCGCCGGGGCGAAAGCGAAGAGGCCCTGAAAGGGGCCGCGCAGGTGCCCGAAGCCCTGGCCGCCAAGCGCGAAGAGCTGAGCACAGCGATTGCCAAGGCCGAAGCCCGTCGGGCCGCGGCCTCGGACGCGCTGGCCGGGGCCGAAGGCACCCTGCGCGAAGCCGTTGCCGCCGAGCGGGATGCCGAGCGCGCTGCGTCGGACGCGCGAGAGGCCCGCGCCCGCGCCGAGGCCCGCGTCGACGCCGCGCAGGAGGCCGTCGAAGGGGCCGCCGAACGCATCGCCGAGGCGCAGGAGATGGTGCCGAAGCAGCTTCTGGACAGCCTCGGGGTCGAAGTTTCGGCCATGCCGCCCGCCGATGCGATCGAAAATGACCTGAACCGTCTGCGGCGTCAGCGCGATGCGCTTGGCGCGGTGAACCTGCGGGCGGAAGAGGATGCCAAAGAGGTCGCGGGGGAACATCTGACCCTGATCCGCGACAAGGAAGACCTGACCGAGGCGATCGCGACCCTGCGCGGCGGCATTGCCGGGCTGAACCGCGAAGGGCGCGACCGTCTGCTGTCGGCCTTTGCGCAGGTGAACCGCAACTTCGGCATGCTGTTCCGGCATCTTTTTGGCGGTGGCGAAGCGAACCTTGTGCTGGTGGAATCCGACGACCCGCTGGAAGCGGGGCTGGAGATCATGTGCCAGCCTCCGGGCAAGAAACTGTCGGTGTTGTCGCTTCTGTCGGGCGGGGAACAGACCCTGACCGCGCTGGCGCTGATCTTTGCGGTCTTCCTGGTGACGCCCGCGCCGATCTGCGTGCTGGACGAGGTCGACGCGCCACTGGACGACGCCAACGTCACCCGGTTCTGCGACCTGCTGGACGAAATGTGCCGCCGTACCGACACGCGGTTCCTGATCATCACGCACCACGCGGTGACCATGGCGCGGATGGACCGCCTGTTTGGCGTGACCATGCAGGAACAGGGCGTGTCGCAACTTGTCTCGGTCGATCTGAAGAAGGCCGAGGCGCTGGTCGCCTGAGCCGGATCCGCGCGTCTCAATCCTTGGTTAATCGTTTGTGACCTAGCCTGCCGTCGCCGTGACACTTCGCGGCGCAAGGAGGTGATTCATCTGAACGAAGAAAAATATCGTAAGTGGATGGTGGTTCTGGCAGCCGCAACAGTTGTCATAGCGATCATCAAGCTCTGGTCCGGCCAACCATAGGTCGGGACAGAGTGGCCCGGCAGAGCGGCAACTCTGCCGGGCCTTTTTGGTGATGTCACTGAACGTGATCAATATCGCTGCTTCACACTCTACCACAAACCCTAAGATCCGGTAAAGCGCGGCCCCGAAGGTCAGAGGCGGTTCAGAAGGCCGGTCGTCGGCCAGGCGTCGGCGGGCAGGCCCAGTTGTTTCTGCACGGCCTGAACGGCCTCGCGCGTTTTGGCCCCTAGGATGCCGTCGACCTTGCCCACGTCATAGCCGCGCGCGGACAGCTTCTTTTGCAGTTGCTTCATCTGAGCGCCGGACAGGCCCGGATCGGGGTTGCCCGCGTCGAAGACCGGGGCCCCCTGCAGGCGGGTGGCGAAATAGGCGGCGGTCAGCACGTAAGTAAAGCTTTGGTTCCACTCGAAATACACGTTGAAGTTCGGGTAGGCGAGGAAGGCCGGACCCTTATGCCCCTGCGGAATGATGACCGACGCGGGCTGGTTCGATAGCCACCGGCCGGAACGCGGGCGCACCCCGACTTTTTCCCATTCGGCGGGCGTCAGCGTGGTGCGCAGCCCGGTCCAGGACCAGTCCATCTGCTGCGGCAGGGTGATTTCCTGGATCCAGGGCTGGTTCGAACGCCAGCCCAGGTGGCGCAGCATCTTGGCCCCTGACATCAGCGCATCCGGGGCAGATCCCTTCAGATCCACATGGCCGTCGCCGTCGCCATCCACGCCGTTTTCGATGATGTCGCCGGGCAGCATCTGTACCATGCCGATTTCTCCGGCCCAGGCACCGGTGGTGCGGGCGGGGTCGAAATCGCCGTGTTCGAAGAGTTCTAGCGCGGCGAAGATCTGCGGGCGGAACAGGTCGGGCCGGCGGCAGTCATGGGCCAGGGTCGCCAGGGCGTTCAACGTGTTGAAATCGCCCTGGAAGGCACCGTAGTCGGTCTCGAACGCCCAGAAGGCCAGAAGCACGCCGCGGTCGACGCCATAGTCGGCCTCGATCCGGTCGAAGACGCGGTCGTATTTCTTGGCATTCGATACGCCGGAATTCACGCGGTTCTGCGAAATCAGACGGCGGGCAAAGGTGGTGAAGTCCAGCTGAAAGACACCCTGTGCGCGGTCGGCCTTGATCACTTTGGGATCCTGCCGGACCGAGGCGAAGAACCGGTCGACGGTGGTGGCGGCATGGCCGCGCTGCACGGCCTCGGCCTTCAGGCCCTGAACGAAACTGCCAAAGCCACCGCCGCAGGCGGCCAGACTAGGCTGGGATGACAGGCACAGGGCAAGGAGGGCTGGGAGGATGGGGCGCATGAAACTTCCTTCTGGCCTGCAGGCGTTTGCCGCAGGATAGCAACTTGGGCCCTTAGGGCAATGCCTTAGCCGGATCGCGGCCGGTCAGGCCGGCAAGGGGATCGGACGTGGGGGAGAGAGTCACGCCAGGACTAGGGCCGGGATCAGGGCAAGGATCAGCATCAGCGCCCAAGCCCGCCATTGCAGGGTGACGGCGCGATCGACGTCATCTGCGCCGATGCTGCGGGCCCCGCCGGCATGGACCCAGGGAAAATCCTGCGTCGTGCCGTGATAGGTGCGCGGCCCGGCCAGCGCGACGTTCAGGGATTGCGCCATGGCGGCCTCGGGCCAACCGGCATTGGGCGAACGGTGCAGCCGGGCGTCCCGCGCCAGCTGCCCCCAGGCGGGCCACCGCCCCGAGCCGAGCGAGATCAGGGCCGCCGTCAGACGCGCCGGCACAAGGTTCAGCAGGTCGTCCATCCGGGCGCTGGCCCAGCCGAAATCCTGATGCCGGGGGGTGCGATAGCCGACCATGCTGTCGGCGGTGTTCACGGCCTTGTAGGCCAGCATCGCGGGCAGCCCGCCGACCAGGAACCAGAAGGCCGGGGCGATCACCCCGTCCGACAGGTTCTCGGCCCCGCTTTCGATGGCGGCGCGGGCGATGCCGGCGTCGTCCAGCGCGGCGGTGTCGCGGCCGACGATGCGGGCCACGGCGATCCGCGCCGACCCGGTCGAGACCCGCAGCGCATCGCCGACCTGCGCCACATGCTGGGCCAGGGACTTCTGCGCCAGAAGGATCGCGGCGGCGAGCGCCTCGACCAGCGGGCCAAAGGCCTGAAGGATCGTGCCTATCAGCAGGCCGCCCAGGATCAGCGAAGCACACAGCAGCACACCCCGCAGCTTGCGGGCGGTGCCATGATTGAACCGCCGGTCCGCCCAGCCGATGGCGCGGCCGATCAGAACCGCCGGATGCGGCACCCGCGACCAGAGCCAGCGGGGTTCGCCAAAGATCGCGTCCAGGATCAGCGCCAGGGAAAGGGTCAGCCCAAGGGTCACGCGAAATCCCCAAGTGCGGCGCTTAGGCGGTCCCACTGCGCCGGGGCGGGCAGGCCAAAGCGAATCGCGCTGGCCGACCAGGGGAAGGTCCGGGTCCAGATGTGACGGCTGGCCAGATGCTCGTGCAGGTCCTTGGCGCGCGGGTGGTCGTACAGGCGAAACAGCGACGTGCCGCCCGCATAGCTGCCGCCCTTCGCCAGCACGGCCCGGTCCAGACGGGTGACATCGGCGTCCAGATAGGCGCGGGTGCGGATCGCCCAGTCGGGGTCGTTCAGCGCCGCGGTGCCCACGGCCAGCGCCGGGCCAGAGACCGCCCAGGGCCCCAGGCGCAGCGCCAGCTTGCGCACCAGATCCGGGTCGCCGATCACGAAGCCCAGGCGCAGCCCGGCCAGCCCCCAGAACTTGCCAAAGCTTTTCAGGATCAGCACGCCGGGGCGGGTGGCACAGTCCATCAGCGACCGGTCGGGATCCACGTCGCAAAAGCTTTCGTCGATCACGGTCATGGGCGATTCCGCCTGATGGGCGGTGTACCAATGGCCGTCGGGGTTGTTGGGATGCACCAGCACGCGGGCCTTGGCGGCGTCGGTGTCGGTGATGCTCCACCCGGCGGCGGTGAAGGCGGCGGCGTGTTCGTTGTAGCTGGGCGTGCGCAGGCGGACCGACCCGGCGGCGGTCAGGAAGGGGATCTGCGCAATCGCGATCGAGGCCCCGGGCACCGGCAGGATCGCCACATCGCGCGGCACGGCCCAGAAGCGGCGGGCGGCCTGGATGATGGCCTCGGTTGCGGAGCTGTCGGGCAGGGCGGTGAAGCTGTGCGGCTCCATCCGGGGGGGCGGATAGGGGACGGGGTTGATCCCGGTGGACAGGTCGATCCAGGCCGACCGGTCGCCGCCATAGGTGGCCACGGCCTGATCGATGCGGCCGCCGTGGTCGCGGTTGTCATAGTCGAATTGCATGGCCCGCCCTCGTGTCCCGGATCCGCATCCCTTGGTTGGGGCGAAGTCCTAGACCAATGCGGGGCAGGCCGGAAGGATTTTTGCTTCTCCGGCCCGCGTTTGGCGTGTCACATGCGCCGGGCGCTCAGCCCCGGCCGTGCGGCGACATCAGGTCCAGATCCGGGGTGATCGGCACGATCCGGTTCGGATTGATGTGGTCGTGGCTGTAGTAATAGTGCCGCGTGATGTGGTCGAAGTTCACCGTCTCTGCCACGCCCGGCACCTGGTACAATTCCTTCAGATAGCCCCACATATTGGGGAAATCGAGGACCCGGCTGCGGTTGCACTTGAAGTGCGTGTGATAGACCTTGTCGAAGCGGATCAGCGTGGTGAACAGCCGCCAGTCGGCCTCGGTCAGGGTGTCGCCGGTCAGGTACCGGTTTTTGGCCAGGATCCCCTCGATCCAGTCGAGGCTGCCGAACAGGGCGGTGACGGCCTTGTCATAGGCCTTTTGGGACGAGGCGAAGCCGGATTTGTAGACGCCGTTATTGACGGTGTCGTAGATCCGGTCGTTGATCTCGTCGATGCGGGGGCGCAGGGCTTCGGGGTAGTCGTCCGTGGTGTTGCCGGTCAGCCCGTTGAAGGCGCTGTTGAACATGCGGATGATCTCGGCGCTTTCGTTCGACACGATCTGACCGGTGGCCTTGTCCCACAGCACGGGCACGGTGACGCGGGTCGTCGCCGTGGGATCGGCCTGGGTGTAGACCTCGTGCAGGTGGGATTTGCCCAGCAGATCGTCGCCGGTGGCCCCGGGGAAATCGCTGTCAAAGCTCCACCCCTTGTCCAGCATGTCGGGGTGCACGACCGACACCGAAATGTGGTCCGCAAGATCCTTGAGCTGGCGGAAGATCAGCGTGCGATGCGCCCAGGGGCAGGCGTATGAGACATACAGGTGATAGCGTCCGCTTTCCGCCTTGAAGCCAGCCTCGCCCGAAGGTCCGGCGCTGCCGTCGGCGGTGATCCAGCTGCGATAGGACGATTCCTTGCGTTTGAATTCCCCGCCCGAGGAGAGCGCGGCCAGGTTCTCGGCCTCCCAGGTGCCGTCGATCAATTGTCCCATCGGTCTCTCCCTTGCGGTGCGGTTGCGGCCCGATCGGGGGGAAGGGGCGGCGCGGTGATGGGGCAAACTTATGCCATGTGCCGGACAGGTCCAGCCAAACGGGCCGCGCAGGTGTCGTGCGGGGATGCACAGCTGCCCGTGATCTGGCCGCCGCGGGGCGTGCCACCAAAGTACGTCGCCCGGGGTGCCCCATAGGTCGGGATCGCGCATTGCGTCACGGGGGTGGTGCCAATATAGAGGACAGCACGATGCCCCGCAGGGGCCGGAGAGGTGCTGGCCAATCGCATCGACCCAATCAGGGGATGTCAGGCCGGATCGTCGGATGCCCCAAGCGGTCGTTCGACCTTTCCACGCAATAAGGAGAGGAAGACCATGCGTATCACATTTGCCAAACCCGCCGCCGCAATTGCGACTGCCGCCGGTTTCGCCGCCCCGGCGCAGGCCCATGTCGGCCACCTGGGCGAAGTGGCGGGCCACGGCCATTGGCTGGGCGCTGCGGCCATCGGGGCCGCGATCGCCATCGGCCTGTGGCAGGGACTGAAGGGCAAATCCGACGCGCAGGGCGATCAGGAGGGGGCAGAGGCCTCCGACCTGACGGATGAAGAGCCCCAGGAGGCCTGATCCCATGAAAACCGGAGTGATGATCTGCGGCCACGGCTCTCGCAGCCAGGCCGCCGTGGACGAATTTGCCGTGCTAGCCGAGAAACTGCCAGCGCTTCTGCCCGACTGGCCGGTGGAATACGGCTATCTGGAATTTGCCAACCCGGTGATCCGCGACGGGCTGGACAAGCTGCGCGAGGCGGGCTGCGAGAGGATCCTGGCGGTGCCGGGGATGCTGTTTGCGGCGATGCACGCCAAGAACGACATCCCGACCGTTCTGAACACCTATGCCGAAAAGCATGGGATCGAGATTTCCTATGGCCGCGAACTGGGGGTCGATCCCAAGATGATCGCCGCCGCCGCCGCCCGCATCCGCGAGGCCCTGGCCAGTGCCGACAGCGATGTGCCGCTTGAGGAAACCTGCCTGGTGGTGATCGGGCGCGGGGCCTCGGACCCCGATGCCAACGGCAATGTCGCCAAGGTCGCCCGCCTGCTGCACGAAGGCCTGGGTTTCGGCTGGTGCGAGGTCGGGTTCTCCGGCGTGACCTTCCCGCTGGTCGAACCCTGCCTGAACCACGTGGTGAAACTGGGCTACAAACGCGTCGTCGTTTTCCCCTATTTCCTCTTCACCGGCATCCTGATCGACCGGATCTACGGCTTTACCGACCGCGTGGCAGACCGTCATCCCGAGATCGAATTCCTCAAGGCCGGTTATCTGAACGACCACCCCAAGGTGCTGGAAACCTTCGCTGAACGGGTGCGCGAACTCGACGGGCCCTCGGCGATCCCCAATTGCGGAATCTGCGCCTATCGCGAACAGGTCCTGGCGCTTGAGTCCGGCGAACACCGCCATATCTCGCCCGAGGATCGCCAGCACCCGGCCTTTGCCGATGTGCCGCCGCCGACCTGCGTGCTGTGCAAATACCGGGTCGAGGTCGTGGGATTCGAGGGCGAGGTCGGCGCGGTGCAGGAAAGCCATCACCACCACGTGGAAGGACAGGGAGCTTCGGCACCCGGCTCCAACGTGGCGGATTGTGCGCTGTGCGATACCTTCTGCACGGGCGAATGCCGGCTGCAAATGGGGCATCACCACCATCATGGCCACGATCACGGGCACGATCATGGGCATGGGCACCACCATCATCACGACCACGACCACGACCACGATCACGGGCACGGGCATGATCACGGGCACGGCCATCACCATCACGCCGAATACCCCCATGCGAAACACCCGCATGGCCCCGAAAGCGCGCGCCGGAAATGAGCGTCGGTCCCGATCGCGCCGGTGCGGCGTTCGACGGCTATGTCATGGTCGACTGGTCCGCAGCCTCGGTGCGCCGCACGGGTGCGGATTCGATCTGGATCGCCGCCCTGAGCGGGGACGCGCTGCGGCTTGAAAACCCCGCCACGCGAGAGGCTGCGATGCAGATCGTGCAGGACCTGTTGGCCCGCGCAACGGACCAGGGGCAGCGCCTGCTGGTCGGCTTCGACTTTGCCTTCGGCTATCCCTCTGGCCTGGCCCAGGCGCTGGCCGCGAATGGCGACTGGGCGACCGTCTGGGCGCGCATCGCCGCGGGCCTGCAGGACGGGCCCGACAATGCCAACACCCGCTTCGATCTGGCTGCCGATCTGAATGCCGCCTTCCCCGGCGACGGCCCCTTCTGGGGCAACGGGCTGACCCGCGACATCCCCGGCCTGCCGCGCAAGAAACCCTCGGGCTGGGGCGATACCCTGCCTGCAAACCTGCGCGACGCCGACAGCCGCGCCTCGGCCGCGCAGGAGGTCTGGAAACTCTCCGGGGCCGGGTCCGTCGGCGGCCAGGCCCTGACCGGCATCGCACGGCTTGAAACACTGCGCCAGGCTACCGGGGCCCAGGTCTGGCCCTTCGAGACGCTTGGAGACGGCTCCTCCCATGTCATGGCCGAGGTCTTCCCCTCGCTCGTGCCGATGACCTTCCCCGAAGCTGCGGTGCGCGATGCCGTCCAGGTCGAGGTCACGGCGCGGGCGCTGGCCCATCTCGACGCCTCGGGCGATCTGCTGGCGCTGCTGCGCGCGCCCGCCGCCCTGCCGCCAGAAGTGCGCAGCCACGAAGGCTCCATCCTCGGGCTCGACCACCAGGACCAGCTGGCCGAGGCCGTCAGGGCCGTTCAGGCCGCGACACCCCCCTCGGCCCCGCGCCTCGCGCGGACAAGTGCGCGCCCGGTGCCGCCCTATGAACACGACCCCGCCGCGATCTATGCCGAAAGCTTCGCCACCGTCCGGCGCGAGGCGCGGCTGGACCGCTTCCCGCAGGGGCTGCAATCCATGGCGATCCGCTTGATCCATGCCTGCGGCATGGTCGATGTGGCGGACCGGCTGGCCTTTTCCGCCGGTGCCTGGGACGCGGGCCGCGCGGCCATGCTCTCGGGCAAGCCGGTGCTCTGCGATTGTGAAATGGTGGGGGCGGGGATCATCCGCCGCAGCCTTCCGGCGGAAAACCCGGTCATCGTCACCCTGAACGACCCCTCCGTTCCGGATCGCGCCCGCGCCATCGGCAACACCCGCTCTGCCGCCGCGGTCGAGCTGTGGGAGCCGTACCTCGACGGGGCCGTCGTGGCCATCGGCAACGCGCCGACCGCGCTCTTCCACCTGCTCGACCTGATCGGTCAGGGCGCGCCGAAACCGGCGGTGATCCTGGGCTTTCCCGTGGGCTTCGTCGGGGCCGCCGAAAGCAAGGCCGAACTGGCCGCCCATCCGCGCGGCTGCGACTTCGTCGCGCTGCGCGGGCGGCGGGGCGGCTCGGCCATGGCCTCGGCCGCGGTCAACGCCCTGGCGGCCGGTCTTCCGGGGGAACAACTATGATGCTCTCCGCCTGGTGTCCCACGTCCGGGGGCTTCACATCCCGCAGCATCATCTTGCCAGAAATACTCACCGGCCCGGCATCCGCCGCCCGCGTGCAACGATCAGAGGTCCGCGCATGAGCACCCCCTGGCTGCATATCGTTGGCATCGGCGAAGACGGCATGGACGGGCTGACCCCCGCCACCCGCGCGGTGGTCGAGGCCGCCGAGGTCATCATCGGCGGCGACCGTCATCACGCGTTGTCAGATACCGTCACGGCGGAACGTATCGCCTGGCCCTCGCCCTTCGATGCGCTGATCGAACTCCTGACCTCGCATCGGGGTCGCCGGGTTGTGGTGCTGGCCACCGGGGATCCGCTGTGGTTCTCGGTCGGGGCGCGGATCGGACGGTCGATCCCGGCGGATGAGATCCTGTATCACCCGCAGCTGTCGGCCTTTCAGCTGGCCTCGGCCCGGATGGGCTGGTCCATGGCGGACCTGGAAACGCTGACCGTGCATGGCCGCCCGGTCGAGCAGATGATCGCCTTCATCCAGCCCGATGCGCGGCTCTTGATCCTGACCACCGGGGCCGAGACCCCGGGCCAGATCGCGCGCTTCCTGGTGGAACGCGGGTTCGGACAATCGCGGATGGCCGTCCTTGCCAACATGGGCGGCGAGAAAGAGCTGCGCTTTGACGGGCTGGCGGAAAGCTGGGATCACGATGTCCCGGCCTTCAACACGCTGGCGGTCGAATGTATCGCCGCACCCGAGGCCGCGCTGATGCCGCGCGTGCCGGGGCTGGCGGATGATCTTTTTGTCTCGGACGGGACAATGACGAAACGCGAGGTCCGGGCCGTCACCCTGGCCAAGCTGATGCCGATGCGCGGTGCGCTGTTGTGGGACGTGGGCACGGGCTGTGGCTCGGTCGCGGTGGAATGGATGCGCGGTGCGCGCTATGCCCGGGCCACCGGGATCGAACCCCGCGCAGACCGCCGCGACATGGCCGCCCGGAATGCGCTGGCGCTTGGCGTGCCCGGTCTCCGCCTGGTTGAAGGCACCGCACCCGAGGCCTTCGCAGGGCTTGAGCGTCCCGACGCGGTCTTCATCGGCGGCGGGCTGAGCGAGGCCGTTTTCGACGCCGCCTGGGCGCAGCTGAAACCTCTGGGCCGGCTGGTCGCCAATGCGGTCACCATCGAAAGCGAACAGGCCATGCTGGCGCTGCGCAAAAAGCACGGAGGAGAGCTGGCCAAGATCCAGGTCGCCCGTGCCGAAGCCGTCGGGCGTCTGTCTGGCTGGAAACCGGCCATGGCCGTGACGCAGTGGAGCCTGGTGAAACGATGACGGCACGTGTGGATGCCTCCTGCGGGAGTATTTCCGGCAAGATGATGGGGAAACTCTATGGCGTGGGTCTGGGGCCGGGCGATCCCGATCTGATGACCCTGCGGGCGGCGCGGCTGATCGGGGCGGCCCGGGTGGTGGCCTATCCGGCGCTGGCGGGCGGTGAGAGTTTCGCGCGGTCGATCGCGGCGGATCTGATCGCCGCGGAGGCGCGGGAAATCGTCATGGACGTGCCCATGACCGTGGACCGCGCCCCGGCGCAGGCGGCCTATGACAAGGGCGCGGCGGAAATCGCGGCGGCGCTTGAGGCGGGCGAGGATGTCGTCTGCCTCTGCGAGGGGGATCCGTTCTTCTACGGGTCCTTCATGTATGTCTTTGCGCGGCTGTCGGACCGGTTCGAGGTTGAAGTGGTGCCCGGGGTAACCTCCGTTTCGGCCTGCGCGGCGCGGGCCGGCCGGCCGCTGGTGGCCCGGAACGAGAGGCTGACGGTCCTGCCCGGACCCTTGCCAGAGGCCGAATTGCGCGACCGGATCGGCGGAGCCGAGGCGGTGGCGATCATGAAGGTGGGCCGCCACATGGGCAAGATCCGCGGGGTCTTTGCCGATCTGGGTCTTCTGGACCGGGCGGTCTATGTGGCGCGTGTGGGCCTGCCGGACGAGGTGGTCTGCCCGCTGGCCGAGGCACCCGAAGCCGCGCCCTATTTCTCGATGATCCTGATGAACAAGGGGGATGACCCATGGCTGTGACGCCTGTTGTGATGGTGGTGTCTTCGGCCGGTGCGCCGGTGGCGCGGCGGGTTGCGGATGCGCTTGGCGTGCCGCTCTGGGGGCGCGAGGGGCGCGTTGACGGCGCGGATGAGACGTTCCCGAATGCGCTGCATTTCGCACGGGACATGTTCGCCGCCGGGCGTCCGGTGATCGGCGTCTGCGCCAGCGGGATTCTGGTGCGGGCGGTGGCGCCGCTTTTGGGGTCGAAGATGGCCGAACCGCCGGTTGTCTCGGTCAGCGATGACGGGGCCGTGGTCGTACCGCTTCTGGGCGGGCACCGGGGGGGCAACCGTCTGGCGCGGCAGATCGCGGATGTGCTGGGCGCGGTGCCGGCGGTGACCACGGCGGGCGACATCGCCATCGGCGTGGCGCTGGATGCCCCGCCCGAGGGCTACCGCCTGGCCAATCGCGGCGATGCCCAGGCGGCAATGGCCGCGCTGGTCAATGGCGCGGGGCTGGTGGTGAAGGGGCCGAACATCTTTGGCGTGGAGCCGAAAGAGGGCGCGGGCGCGGTCGAGCTGCGCGTGGTCGAGCAACCCTGGGAGGGCGGGCCGGACCGATTGGTCTATCACCCGCAGCGCTTCTGTATCGGCGTGGGGTGTGCCCGGAATGCGGAGCCCGAGGAGCTTTGGACCCTGGTCCAGGCGTCGCTGCGCGAAGCGAATATCGCGCCGGGGGCCGTGGCGGGTGTGGGCACGATTGCGCTTAAGGCCGATGAGCCGGCGATCCTGGCACTGGCGCAGCGGCTGGACGTGCCCCTGCGGCTGTTCTCGGCCGAGGAGCTTGAGGCGCAGGCGGATTATCTGGCCAACCCCTCCGACGTGGTCTTTGCCGAGGTCGGCTGCCACGGTGTATCCGAGGGCGCGGCGCTATGCCTTGCGGGACCGGAGAGCCATTTCGAGGTGACCAAGCGCAAGACGGCCAATACCACCTGTGCCATTGCCGCGGCCCCCGCGCCGGTGACCAAATTCACCGGGCGTCCGCGCGGGAAACTGTCGGTCGTGGGGATCGGGCCGGGGCAGGCCAGCTGGCGCACGCCCGAGGTGTCGCAGTTGATCTCCCAGGCCGAGGAACTGGTCGGCTATGGCTTGTATATCGATCTGCTGGGGCCGCTGGCAGCGGGCAAGCATCGGGCGGATTTCCCCCTTGGCGGGGAAGAGGACCGCTGTCGCTATGCGCTGGAACGCGCGGCCGAGGGGCGCAACGTGGCGCTGGTTTGTTCGGGCGATGCGGGCATCTACGCCATGGGCGCGCTGGTGTTCGAGCTGCTGAACCGCAGCGACGACACCGGCGTCAGCGACGCTGCGCGGCGGGTCGAGGTGGTCTGTTCGCCGGGCGTATCCGCCTTGCAGGCGGCGGCGGCGCGGGCGGGCGCGCCATTGGGCCACGATTTCTGCGCCATCTCGCTAAGCGATCTGCTGACGCCCCGGGACGACATCCTGCGGCGGCTGCGGGCGGCGGCCGAAGGCGATTTCGTCATCGCCTTCTACAACCCGGTCTCCAAGACGCGGCGCACCCTGCTGGCCGAGGCGCGCAAGATCCTGTTGCAGCATCGCCCGGCGGATACGCCGGTGATGCTGGCGACCTCGCTTGGGCGACCGGAAGAAAACCTGCGCTACCGGCGGCTGGACGAGCTGGAGGTGGACGAGGTCGACATGCTGACCGTCGTGCTGATCGGATCGTCCAATTCGCAGCTGGCCATGCTGGGCGAGGGGCCACGCATGTACACACCGCGCGGCTATGCGCGGCGGATCGATGGCGACCTCGTGGAGGTCGGCAACCGTCACATCGGATCAGGAGCCCTGTGGGAGCCGGAAGAGGGGGGCACTGCCCCCGTCCGGCCCGAGGCCGGACTCCCCCGGGATATTTGAGGCAAGAGGATGACAGTTTACTTTATCGGGGCGGGGCCGGGTGATCCCGAGCTTCTGACGTTGAAGGCGCAGCGGGTGATCGGGTCCTGTCCGGTCTGCCTCTATGCCGGGTCTCTGGTGCCGGCCGAGGTCGTGGCCTGCGCGCCCGAGGGGGCGCGGGTTCTGGACACGGCCCCCATGACGCTGGACGAAACCCACGCCGAGATCGCCGCGGCCCACGGGCGCGGAGAGGATGTGGCGCGGGTGCATTCGGGCGATCCGTCGCTGTACGGTGCAATTGCCGAACAGATCCGGCGGCTGCGGGCCGATGGCATCGGGTACGAGATCATTCCCGGCGTGCCCGCCTATGCGGCGGCGGCGGCGGCCCTGGGGCAGGAGCTGACGGTGCCGGAAGTGGCGCAGTCGATCGTGCTGACGCGGGTGTCGATGAAATCCACCGCCATGCCTGCGGGAGAGACGCTTGAGAACTTTGCCCGCACCGGCGCGACCCTGGCGATCCATCTGGGCGTGCGCAACCTGCGCGAGATCGAGCGCCAGCTGACCCCCTATTACGGTGCGGAGTGTCCGGTGATCGTCGCCTATCGCGTGGGCTGGCCGGACCAGATGTTCATCCGGGGCACGCTGGCCGATATCCATGCCAAGGTGCGGGCGGAAAAGATCACCCGAACGGCGCTGACCCTTGTGGGCCCGGTGCTGGGCGAGATCCGCGATTTCAAGGACAGCGCGCTGTATGACGAGGCGATCCCGCATGTGCTGCGCCCCAAGGTCCGGGTCCGCGAAGGCTGACCCAGAGGTCACACCGTGCCGGGAAGTCGGATTTTCCTGGCCGGTTAACTTGACGTGAAGCCCTTGCGCGTCATCCTGATCCGCGGAGGAGCGGATCATGACGACTTATTTCTCGAAAGAGGTGCGCGAGGGCCTGGCCGCCGCGCACCGGAAGGCGCTGAAGCGGCGCAACCGTCTGCGTGTCCAGGCCGGAGAGGAGATCTTTCCGGTGGTGCGCCTGAAGGACGACGGTTTCGTGGTGGCGGCCGAGGGCGTGCCGAAGCTGCGCGGCCGGGTCGACCTGTTCGATGGCACGCGGCACCTGTGGAACTGCCTGATCGTCGCGGCCGAGGAAGAGGGCGGCGAGATGATCTATGAGTTCAAGCGCCAGACCCCGACCACCAGTGGCCCGGCGCTGGATTTCGCCCGCGACGACACTGCACCGGCTGGCTACCTGACCCGCTCCCCCGAGGTGTGAGGCCCGGTTCGCAGCTGGGCGTCGGCCCCGATCCCTTCCCGCGCAAGAGGGCGATTCGGGCCGATGAAACGGTTCATTCCGGGCAAAACCACCGCTTCGTGAAAATTTGTTTCCCTGTAAACATGTTGCAGTGACACTTATTTTCCGGATCGGGGGGCAATTCTCCTTATGAGCGTTTGACAAAGCCGCGTTTGCACGGGCATCTTCAGTCGGCAGAACGCTTTTTTCGATGGGCTGATCCCGGAGGGCCGGGACTGAAAGCACCCAAGTTGCACCCGCTGGAAATCCGTTCGAAATGACTGGGAGGAACAAATGTCATTCATGCAAACGGCACTTCGCGGGATCGCCGCCGCAGCCCTGATCGCCGGCACCGGAACGGTCGCCATGGCGCAGGAAGTTACCCTGAAATTGCACCAGTTTCTGCCGGCGCAGGCATCCGTGCCGAAGCAGATCCTGGACGTCTGGGCCGACAAGGTCGAGGCGGATTCCGATGGTCGGATCAAGATCGACCGC
Organism: Pseudooceanicola nitratireducens; assembly: GCF_900109195.1. Lineage (GTDB taxonomy): Bacteria > Pseudomonadota > Alphaproteobacteria > Rhodobacterales > Rhodobacteraceae > Pseudooceanicola > Pseudooceanicola nitratireducens. Next base: position 612,964 of record NZ_FNZG01000002.1, read on the forward strand.
TACCCCTCGATGCAGCTGGGCGGTCGCCCGCCTGAACTGGTGGACCAGGTGATCGACGGCGTCGCCGACATCATCTGGACCGTGACCGGCTATACCCCCGGCCGCTTCCCCAGCTCGGAAGCCTTCGAGATGCCGTTTGTCATGACCAATGGCGAAGACACCAGCCGCGCCTACTGGCAGTATGTCGAGAAGAACATGCTGGATACCGAGTTCGCGGACCTCAAGATGCTGGGCGTCTGGGTGCACGGCCCCGGCCTGATCCATTCCAAGGATCCGATCACCAGCGTGGCTGACCTGAACGGCGTCAAGCTGCGCGCCCCGACCCGCGTGACCAACAAGATGTTCACCGATATGGGTGCAACCACCGTCGGCATGCCGGTTCCCGCCGTGCCCGAGGCGCTGTCCAAGGGCGTGATCGACGCCACCGTGATCCCGTGGGAAGTGACCACCGCGCTGAAAGTGTCGGAGCTGGTCGGCAACCACACCACCTGGCCGAACAACGCGCTGTACACGACCACCTTCATCTGGGCGATGAACAAGGACAAGTACGCAGCACTGCCGGATGATCTGAAGAAGGTCATCGACGACAACTCGGGCGAGGAATTCTCGGCCTTCGCGGGCAAGACGATGCAGGCCGCGGACCAGCAGGGTTTCGACTTTGCGAAAGAGCGTGGCAACAACATCATCGATCTGAATGAAGACCAGATCGCCGAGTGGAAAGCCGCCGCCGCCCCGATCGAGGCATGGTGGGTCGAAGAGGTGACCAAGGCCGGTCTGGACGGCCAGGCCCTGCTGGATGAAGCCAAGGCGCTGATCCAGGAAAACACCAAGTAAGACAGGCTGGCCGCGCGGGTCGCGGCCGCTTTTGCGCCGGGTCTTCGGGCCCGGCGTTTCCGTAGAAACGGGGTTTATGGCAGATAGGGGGGACTGACATGACACGACTATTCCTTGCGCTGGCACGGCTGGCTGCAATTCTGGGCGGAATCGTCCTGACCTTTCTCATTCTTCTGACCTGTGTCTCGGTGATCGGGCGGGGCCTGAACACGCTGATGCACGGTCTGGTGGACGCGGGCATCCTGGGCGGGTTCGCGCAATCGATCCTGGATGCGGGCGTCGGTCCGGTTCTGGGCGACTTCGAGCTGGTCGAGGCCGGCATCGCCTTCTGCATCTTCTCGTTCCTGCCGCTGGCGCAGATCACCGGGGCCCATGCCACCGTGGACATCCTGGTGTCGCAGTTCCCGCAGAAATGGATCCGCGCGCTGACCACCCTGTGGGAGGTCGTCTTTGCCGTGGTCATGATCGTCATCGCCTGGAAGCTGTATGACGGGATGGCGGGCAAGATGCGCTACAACGAAACGACCATGCTGCTGCAGTTCCCCGTGTGGTGGGCCTATGCGGCGTCCTTCGCGATGGCCTGTGTCGCGGCTGTTGTCGCGGTCTACGTGGCCGGCGCGCGCGTCGTCGAAATTCTATCCGGTCGGGTCATCCTGACCATCGAAGGAGGGGCTCACTGATGAGCAACTTTGACCTGGGGTTGCTGTCCTTCCCCATCCTGATGCTGCTGATCTTCCTGCGCATGCCGATCGGCCTGGCGATGTTCACCGTGGGCTTCGGCGGCATGTACTATGTGACCGGCGGCACCGTGGTGGCTCTGGCCCGGTTGAAAAGCGAAACCTTCTCGACCTTCTCCAGCTATTCGCTGTCGATCGTGCCGATGTTCCTCCTGATGGGGCAGTTCGCGACCCTGGGCGGCATGTCCCAGGCGCTGTTCAAGGCGGCGGAAAACTGGCTGGGTCATCTGCGCGGCGGCGTGGCCATGGCGGCCATCGGGGCCTGCGCGGGGTTCGGCGCGATCTGCGGATCGTCGCTGGCGACGGCGGCCACCATGGGGCAGGTCGCCCTGCCTGAGATGAAGCGCTATGGCTATTCCGGGGGCTTCTCCTCGGCGACGCTGGCGGCGGGGGGCACGCTTGGCATCCTGATCCCGCCTTCGGTGATCCTGGTGATCTACGCGATCCTGGCCGAGCAGAACATCGCCAAGCTGTTCCTGGCGGCCTTCATCCCCGGCATCCTTGCGGCGATCGGATACATGATCACCGTGTCGATCTACGTGCGCCTGAACCCGGATGCGGCGGGTGTGCGCCCGCCGGTGCCCATGGCGGAACGCTTCCGGTCGATGATCGACGTGCTGCCCGTGCTGGTGGTCTTCCTTGTGGTGGTGGGCGGCATCTATGCCGGTCTCTTCACCCCGACCGAAGGTGCGGCCGTAGGCGCGGCCGGCACCGGGCTGATCGCCTGGGTCAATGGCGGGCTGCGCGGACGCGCCTGGCTGGACAGCTTCTTTGCCACGGCGAAATCCACCGCGATGATCTTCTTCATCGTGTTGGGCGCGGCCTTCTACAACGGCTTCCTGGCGCTGACCCAGGTGCCGCAGGAACTGGCCACCTGGGTGGTCGAACAGGGCTATAACCCCTGGCTGGTCCTGGTGATGATCCTGGCGTTGTACCTGGTCTTTGGCTGCCTGATGGACAGCCTGTCGATGATCCTGCTGACGATCCCGATCTTCTTCCCGATCGTCTCGGCGCTGGATTTCGGCCTGTCGTCCGAGGAATTCGCGATCTGGTTCGGGATCATCGTGCTGATCGTGGTCGAGGTCGGGCTGATCACGCCGCCCGTGGGGATGAACCTGTTCGTCATCAACTCGATGGACCGGGAAACCCCGATCGTGAAGACCTATGGCGCGGTGATGTATTTCGTGGGCTCGGACCTGATGCGCGTGGCGATCCTGGTGCTGTTCCCCGGCATCACCCTGTTCCTGCTGCGGATCTTCAGCTGAGGCACCGCAGGGGCCGATCATGGGACGATCATGGCCCGGGTGCCTGATGATCCGAGATAAGAAAGCCTGCCGCATCCATCGGGTGCGGCAGGCTTTTCCCTTCTGATCCGGGAGGATGGATCACAGGGCGGCGACGGCCTCGTCCGCGGTGATCCAGTCCAGGCCCTGGGCCTCGGCCACCGCCTCATAGGTCAGCTTCCCGGCCGAGACGTTCAGCCCGGCCCGCAGATGCACGTCGCGTTCCAGCGCCGCCTTCACGCCCAGATCAGCCAGACGCAGCAGGTGCGGCAGCGTCGCGTTGTTCAGCGCATAGGTTGAGGTCCGCGCCACGCCGCCGGGCATGTTGGCCACGCAGTAGTGGACCACGCCTTCCTCGACATAGATCGGGTCCTGATGGGTGGTTGCGCGCGAGGTTTCGAAGCAGCCGCCCTGGTCGATGGCCACGTCGACGACCACGGCACCGGGCATCATGGTCTTCAGCATGGCGCGGGTCACCAGCTTGGGTGCGGCGGCCCCGGGGATCAGCACCGCGCCGATCACCATGTCGGCGGTCTGCACCAGCTGTTCCAGCGCGGTGGCGGTGGAATAGACGGTGCGCACCTGGCCGCCGAACTGGCGGTCGATGTCCTCAAGCACGTCGTTCGAGCGGTCCAGAACGGTCACATCCGCGCCCATGCCCACGGCCATCTGCGCCGCGTTACGGCCCACGACGCCACCGCCGATGACGATGACCTTGGCGGGGGCCACGCCGGGCACGCCGCCCAGCAGCATGCCGCGTCCGCCCTGCGCCTTCTCCAGCGCATGGGCCCCGGCCTGCACGGACATCCGCCCGGCAACCTGGCTCATCGGGCGCAGCAGGGGCAGCCCGCCGCCGGGGGCGGTCACGGTTTCATAGGCGATGCAGGTCGCGCCGCTGTCGATCAGGTCGCGGGTCTGGTCGGCATCGGGGGCCAAGTGCAGATAGGTATAGAGCGTCTGACCAGCGCGCAGGCGCTTGCGTTCGACGGCCTGGGGTTCCTTGACCTTCACCACGATGTCGGCGCGGGAAAACAGCGTCTCGACATCGGTCAGGCTGGCCCCAGCGGCGGCATAGGCCTCGTCCGTGGCGCCGATGCCTTCGCCGGCTCCGGTCTCGATCAGGACTTCATGGCCATGGGCCACCAGTTCCGACACGCTTTCCGGGGTCAGGCCGACGCGATATTCGTGGTTCTTGATTTCCTTGGGGCTGCCGATGATCACCGTATTCTCCTTGGGTTGGCAGGTTTCCTTGCCCCCATGGGATCACGGGATCCGTGCAATTTCCTTGTGAAGTTGCGTCTGCCCTAACGTCGCTTCGAAGGATCTTGCGTCAAAAAGCGAAAGGGCAGGAGGATTTCCTGCCCTTTCGGTTAGGTGTGCAATCCTGTCCTTTTCGGGCAGTTGTGCGCCGGATCAGGCGGGCATCCGCAGGCCCAGGATCTCGCGCGCCTGTTGCCAGGTGGCGACGGGGCGGTCGTTCTGGTCGCAGATGTCGACAACCCGCTGCACCAGTGCGGCGTTGGACGGGGCCAGCGTGGTCTTGTCCAGCCGCACGTTGTCTTCCAGCCCACAGCGGGCATGACCGCCCGAGGTCACGGCCCATTCGTTGATCGTCAGCTGATCGCGGCCGATACCGGCGGCGCACCATTGGCTGTCGGGCAGCAGGCGGGTCATCGTCTCGATATAGAAATCAAAGGTCGGACGGTCGACGGGCATGGCGTTCTTCACGCCCATGACGAACTGGACATAGGGGCTGCGCGCGATCTTGCCGGCGCGGAACATGGCGGCGGCCTGATGAATGTGGCTTAGATCGAAGGCTTCGATTTCCGGCATGACATCATAGGTCAGCATCTCTTCGGCCAGCCAGTTCACCAGATCCGGCGGGTTCTCGTAGACGCGGGTCGGGAAGTTGTTCGACCCCACGGAGAGCGACGCCATGTCGGGCCGCAAGGGCAGGTGACCGCCGCGCGCCTGGCCCGCGCCGGACCGGCCGCCGGTCGAGAACTGGATGATCATGCCGGGGCAGTGTTTCTCCAGCCCTTCCTTGAGGGCGGCGAACTTGTCGGGATCGGACGAGGGTGTTTCGTCATCGTTGCGCACATGGGCGTGGCAGATGGTGGCCCCGGCCTCGAATGCCTCGTGCGTGGACTCGATCTGTTCCGAGACGGTGACCGGAACGGCGGGGTTGTCGGCCTTGGTCGGAAGCGATCCGGTGATGGCGACACAAATAATGCAGGGTTTCTGGGTCATGGGAACAGCTAGTCCATCGCGGCTTTAATTGTCAACGTCAATTACCTTGGGTCAGTTTCCGCAGGGTCAGGACGTGCCGGGATTGGACAGGAAGGCGCGGCGTCTTGCAAAGGATTTCGCCCGTCCTGTCGCCACGAAAAAGGGGTGGTTCACTGGAACCACCCCCAAAGCATAGGTCTTTTCAGCTGTAATCAGCCGTTGGATCAGCCAGCCTGACCAGCAGGCAGGATCACGCGGTCGATGACGTGCACGACGCCGTTCGACTGGTCCACATCGGCGGTGGTCACGGTCGCGACGCGGCCGTTTTCATCCTTCAGCTTCAGCATGCCGCCTTCCATGTAGGCCTGCAGGTTGCAGCCGCCGACGGTCGGGACAACGTGCATGCCGCCGTCATCGGCGATCATGCCCGCGATGTCGGTCGAAAAGGCTTCGGTCGCGACGACGTGGCAGGTCAGGATCTGCTGCAGCTGCGCCTTGTTGCCTTCTTCCAGCAGCGCGTTCAGCGAGGCTTCCGAGATCTTGCCGAAGGCACCATTGGTCGGGGCGAAGACGGTGAAGGGACCGTCGCTCATCAGGGTTTCGGCAAGGCCGGCGGCTTTCACGGCGGCAACAAGCGTCGTCAGGTTGGGCGCCGCCGAGGCGTTCTCGGCGATGGTCATGTCAGCCATCATGGGCGCGCCGCCCACGGTCGGGTTTTCCTTGGCCATGGCGATCGTGGCGATACCGGTGGCGGCGAGGGCGGCAATAATCTTGGTTTTCATCATACGTCCTTTGTTGGGCATTGTTGTAGTGCAACAGGGCTTCTCCCTGTCATCGTGCCCTAGCTACGGACGGTCGCGCCGATCGGTTTCAAATCGGCGCAACTGATTGTCATCACGGTTTTGTGGGGTCGGCGTGATCGGGCGGCTCAGGCCGCCAGATCCGCCATCTCGGCCTGGCTGATCTCGGCCAGAAGGAAACGGGCTTCCTGCATGGTCAGCACGGCGGCCGCGTGGCACATCCTGGCGACCAGGGCGGTGCGCCGGGGATCGGCGTGAAAGTCGCGCCGTTGCAGCGGGCCAAGGGCGGCCATGGCCTGCGGTCCGGGAAAGAAGGTTTCGGCCGCGGTGCCATTGGCGCGCAGGATCACGTGGCTGTCGCACATGATATGCACATAGGTGACCGCCCGCGCCGAAAGGTCGGTCGTCCCGCCGAAGCCGGCGAAGGCTCCGGCGGGGACAAGGGCCTGATCCAACCCGAAATGCAGCTGAAGCGCCGCATGCTGCATCAGGATCAGGTGGTTGCGCGACACAGAGAGCGAGCGGCCCCCGTCCCCGCCGGTCAGGGCGGGCGGTAGAGTGACGGGGGCCAGCGTCGCACGGGTCTCGGACCCGCACGATGAGAGAGCGACGTGCCGCTGCGACGTCCAGAGAATGGCGTGGTCCCGGCCGTGGATGTCACGGACGCGGTCCCCGGGCCTGAGGTCGATGGCGCGCCTTTCGCCATCGGGTGTCGCGATCATGGTGTCAGCGACGAAACAGGCCGGAGAGAAGATCGGATAGGGCGTCGGGTCGATATCGACGACAACGGCGATGGCCCCTGTCAGGTCGAGATCCCCGGCGGGATAGTGAAAATACATCTGGCCGCCGGCTTCGAAGACCACAAGGTCGACCGTCGTGCCAAGGGGGACAGTGCCGACACCGGGGACGAACACCCCCGGTGTCGCAGTTCCCGATCCCACGTAGGAAATCGGGTTCCCCTGGAAAGTCGCAATTCCATCATCGCCCGGACCAAGGATTCCGTCCGTGTCGGTGATTGTGCCGCTCAGCTGAGTTCCGAAATCGGCCAGAACGATGTTCTGAACCGAGGACAGCAGATTGGCTGCCAGCAATGCCCCATTATAGGGGATGACGTCGATGGACGCGCTTCCCATAGTAACCACTCACTCGTTAACCAGACCTGAACACTCGTTACGCACAGGGTCTTTATGTTGGAGGCATAAGGGCCAACGGGCCCAACCCCATGAACCAAGGCAACGGCCTTGTATCCTTTACTTTGAACGCGTCCGGTGCCGGGATTATGGCGATAGAAGTGAATTTCGGGTTAAGCTTAGGGTTGTGTTCCGCTGCAGCGCGGCAAGATGATGATTTTAATGCGGAAATGCGCGAATGATGAAAAATGCATCTCCGCAAATGCTTTAAGTTAGAAATATCTTTTAAAAGTTGTTTCGTGGATAAATATTAACTAATTGGGCATTTTTCTGAATGGAAATTTCCGATTGATAAATGGTTGCATTGTGCAATCACGCAAGGGTGATTGTCTGTGCGTCGCTTTCCCGCCATGTTTCGCAGGTGCAAAAAATTGCACGTTTGCAATGTATTGGCTGATGATCTCAGCCCGGCTGCGCGGGCGCCCCATGGGGGCAAAAGCAAAGCGCCGCAGGGGGACCTGCGGCGCGTTTGGCGTTCCGAAAAAGGGCAGGTCAGGCCAGCAGGCGGCGGGCGATGACCTGTGCCTGGATCTCGGCGGCACCTTCAAAGATATTCAGGATCCGCGCATCGCACAGGATACGGCTGATCGTGTATTCCAGCGCAAAGCCGTTGCCGCCGTGGATCTGCAGCGCGTTGTCGGCGCTGGCCCAGGCGACGCGGGCCCCCAGAAGCTTGGCCATGCCGGCCTCAAGATCGCAGCGGCGGTCGTTGTCCTTCTCGTAGGCCGAGAAATAGGTCAGCTGACGCGCGATCACGATCTCGACCGCCATCATCGCCAGCTTGCCCGACACACGGGGGAAATTGGCCAGCGGCTGGGCAAAGGCCTTGCGGTCCAGGGCGTATTGCAGACCGACGTCCAGCGCGGCCTGGGCCACGCCGATGGCGCGGGCGGCCGTCTGGATGCGCGCGGCCTCGAAGGTTTTCATCAGCTGGCGGAAGCCTTGGCCTTCGACGCCACCCAGAAGGTTGTCGCCCTTCACGTGGAAATTGTCGAAGCCAAGTTCGTATTCCTTCATGCCGCGATAGCCCAGCACCTCGATCTCGCCGCCGGTCATGCCCTCGGTCGGGAAGGGGGTTTCGTCGGTGCCCGGGGTCTTTTCGGCCAGGAACATCGACAGCCCGTTATGGTCGGTCGACGACGGGTCGGTCCGGGCCAGCACGGTCATCACGTGGGTCCGGGCGGCGTGGGTGATCCAGGTCTTGTTGCCGGTGATCTTGTAATCGCCGTTGTCGTCCTTGACCGCGCGGGTGCGCAGCGACGCCAGGTCGGACCCGGTGTTGGGTTCGGTAAAGACCGCCGTGGGCAGGATTTCCCCTGAGGAGATCTTGGGCAGCCAATAGCTGCGCTGTTCGTCCGTGCCGCCGGCCAGGATCAGTTCGGCCGCGATTTCCGACCGGGTGGCCAGCGACCCGACACCGATATAGCCGCGCGACAGTTCTTCGGACACGACAACCATCGCCGCCTTGGGCAGGCCAAAGCCGCCCAGATTTTCCGGGATGGTCAGGCCGAAGACGCCCATCTCGGACAGCTCTTCGATCACCGACATGGGGATCAGCTCGTCCTTGAGGTGCCATTCATGGGCATGGGGTTCGACCTTTTCGACCGCGTAGCGGCGGAACTGGTCGCGGATCATCTCTAGCTCTTCGTCCAGGCCAGAGGCACCGAACATGGTCGCGCCCTGCTGTTCGACCATCAGCTCGGCCAGGCGGGACCGCGCGGCCTGTGTATTGCCGGACTGGCACAGGGTGCTGACCGCATCGGCGTTCAGCGTGGCCTGGTCGGCGGGCGACAGGCCAAGGTCCTGCAGGCGCACGATTTCATTCTGGGACATCTGGATGCCGCCGATGATCTGCCAGAGGTATTCGCCAAAGGCAATCTGGTGGATCAGCTGCTCCATCTCGGCGAATTTGCCTTCGCCGTCCAGCTTTTCGGCCCATTTCTGCATCTGGCGCAGGGATTCCACATAGGTGGCCAGCCAGGCCAGGCCATGGGTTGCGGTCTGTTCGGCCTCGACCGCGGGGGTGGTGATCTTGTCGCCGCCCTTCAGGACAAGGGCGCGGACACTGGCCTGCGCCTTTTCCAGAAGGTCGTTCAGCGGAGCAATCGTTGCCCCGGTCAGTTTCAGAAGATCAGGCAGGATGACCTGCCCTGCCGCGGTGATGTCCTGTCCGTCATGCGCCATGAATCATACCCTTTTCCGTTTCGTCCGGTCCTACCGATTTTGCAGGTGCAGCGCAACAATTTTGCGCCTGCATTCATCGTGGCGACCTAATGTTGCGCAGGTGATTTTCCAGTGGCAAGGCGTCGCAGGGGGGCGTAAGCCGTGGCAATGGAAAGCCTTCTGACCCTGATCCCACTTCCCGCTTTGGTCGCCTGCCTTCTGGTCGGATTTCTGGCCGGGGTGGTCAAGGGCATGGTCGGTTTTGCCATGCCGATGATCATGATCTCGGGGATGGGCAGCTTTGTCGCGCCGGAACTGGCGCTGGCCGGGCTGATCCTGCCGACGCTGGCGACCAACGGCTGGCAGGCGCTGCGGCAGGGGCCGCGGGCGGCGATCTCCTCGGCCCGGAAGTTCCGGATCTTCCTTTTGGTCGGCTTCGTGGCGCTGATCGTCTCGGCGCAGATGGTGCGGGTGATCCCGGCGGACGTGATGCTGTTGATGATCGGGGTGCCGATCGTGATCTTCGCGGTGACCCAGCTGATGGGCCGCCAGCTGGTGCTGGGGGCGAACCCGTCGCGCTGGATCGAGGTGGCGATTGCCACCTTCGCGGGGTTCATCGGCGGGTTCTCGGGCGTCTGGGGGCCGCCGACGGTGGCCTATCTGACCGCGCTTGGCACACCCAAGCAGGAACATGTCCGGGTGCAGGGCGTGATCTATGGCCTTGGGGCCGTGGCGCTTCTGGGGGCGCATGTGGTCAGCGGTGTCGTGCGGGCGGAAACCATCCCCCTTGCCATCGCGCTGCTGCCGCCGGCGCTGGCGGGGATGGCCGTGGGCTTTGCCGTTCAGGACCGCATCGACCAGGCGGCCTTTCGCAAGGCGACGCTGGTGGTGCTGCTGGTGGCGGGCGGGAACCTCGTCCGGCGCGGGCTGATGGGTTAAGAGATCTGCGCAGACCCCGGGCAGGGGTCGATCGCGTCGATCCGCGAAGGGTCCACCACGTCAAAGGCCTTCCGGACCACCAGAGCGCCGTCCAGAAAGACATCCAGCGTCCAGGTCCCCGGGGCCAGTTCATAATCGAATTCGAAGACGAAGTAGCGCGCGCTTGGCCGTCCGCCGGTGATGGTCGAGGGCCAGCTTTCCTGGCTCAGATAGCCTTCGCCAAAGCTGGGATGACTGGTGACCATGGTGACGGTCCGGGTGCCGGCCGCAGGATCCATGACCATGCGGATGCCGAAGGCCGTGCCGATGCGGGCGGGCACGATGTCGCTTTCCATGTCGAAATGGATCGGCACCCCGCCGCGCCGCACCTTTCCGGCGTTGGTTTCGGGGGCGGGCACCTCGGTTCCCTGGGGCAGGTAATCGCAGATCACCCCGTATTCCAGCGACTGGATCGGATCGGTGAACATCGTCTCGGCCGCCGAGAGGGGCAGAGCCCAAAGGCAAAACGCCCCGCAAGATGCGAGGCGTTTCAGATTTATGAGCATCAAGGGACGCATCAGCCGATGGCGGCCGCTTTCACGTCTTCGTCGATGTAGGGCAGGTACTGGGCAAAGTTCTCGGAGAACATGTTGACCAGTTTCGCCGCCTGGGCGTCATAGGCCGCCTTGTCGTTCCAGGTCGCGCGCGGGTCCAGCAGGGTCGCGTCGACGCCGGGCACGGTCACGGGGACCTCGAAGCCGAAGTTCGGATCCTTGCGGAAGGTCGCGTCGTTCAGAGATCCGTCCAGCGCGGCGGTCAGCAGGGCGCGGGTTGCCTTGATCGGCATGCGCGAACCCTGGCCGAAGGCACCGCCGGTCCAGCCGGTGTTCACCAGCCAGCAGGTTGCGCCATGCTTGGCGATCTTTTCGCGCAGCAGGTTGCCGTAGGCTTCCGGGCGACGCGGCATGAAGGGCGCGCCGAAGCAGGTCGAGAAGGTGGGTTCCGGTTCAACCACGCCACGTTCGGTGCCCGGGGTCTTCGAGGTGAAGCCGGACAGGAAGTGGTACATCGCCTGCGCGGGCGTCAGACGCGAGATCGGGGGCAGAACGCCATAGGCGTCGCAGGTCAGCAGGATGATGTTCTTGGGGTGACCGCCCAGGGCCGTTTCCGACGCGTTCGAGATATACTCGAGCGGGTAGGCGCAGCGCATGTTCTCGGTCAGAGAACTGTCTTCGAAGTCCAACTCGAAGGTCTCTTCGTCGTAGACCATGTTCTCGATCACGGTGCCCGACATCGAGCAAGTGGCGTAGATCTCGGGCTCGGCCTCGGCGCTCAGGTTGATGGTCTTGGCATAGCAGCCGCCTTCGAAGTTAAAGGTGCCGCGGTCGGACCAGCCGTGTTCGTCGTCACCGATCAGGGTGCGGTTCGGGTCGGCCGACAGGGTCGTCTTGCCGGTGCCCGAGAGGCCGAAGAAGATCGCGGTGTCGACGGGATTGTCCTTGGCGTGGTTGGCCGAGCAGTGCATCGGCATCACGCCCTTGTCGGGCAGCAGGTAGTTCAGCAGGGTGAAGACGGATTTCTTGTTCTCGCCTGCGTATTCGGTGCCACCGATCAGGATCAGCTTCTTTTCGAAGTTCATCGCGATGACGGTTTCGGTGCGGCAGTTGTGACGCTCCGGGTTCGCCTGGAAGCTGGGGCAGTTGATGACGGTGAATTCCGCCAGGAAGCCGTCCAGCGCGCTGCGGTCGGGACGACGCAGCATGTGGCGGATGAACAGGTTGTGCCAGGCCAGTTCGGTGACCATGCGCACGTTGATCGAATAGGCCGGATCAGCGCCACCCACGAGGTCCTGGACATAGTAGTCCTTGCCCTTCATGTGCTCCAGCATGTCGGCATAGAGGTTGTCGAACCCTTCGGGCGACATTTCCTTGTTGTTTTCCCACCAGATGGTGTCGGCCACATCGGCGGTGCGCACGACGTGCTTGTCCTTGGGGGACCGGCCGGTGAATTTGCCCGTGGTGACAAGGAATGCGCCACCCTGGCCCAGCTGGCCTTCGCCGTTGCGAAGCGCGGTCTGGATCAGCGCGGGCTCCGTAAGGTTGTAATAGACATTGCCCAGACCCTCGATCCCTTGATCTTCAAGCCGGAATTGCGGGTTCACCCGTCCAAATGTCATGTGCCAAGCTCCTGTAGCTGCGCTGAAGCGACGCCTCCTCTGCCGTTCACTTCTGGCAAAGGAACGGCCATCGCGCCGATAGCGGGGCTCTTAACATGTCGTTTGCGGGGATGAACAGGACGCTTTGGCGCAGTTAGCGCCATCACGTCGGTTTTAGCGCAATCACCCCCGATCGGGTCCCGCAGAGGTTCGCGATCGGACAACAATTCAGGCTATTCTAAGACATTTTCGCCACAATTCACAGGTAGCGTCGACAGCGATTCGCGTTTGGGGATTGATTGTAAAGGCCGAACTGACGGATAAAGAGGGAAAAACAAGCAAGAACGCTGAGCAGTATAAGGAATATCGCGATGTCGAAGATCGCTCTGGTCGACGACGACAGGAATATCCTGACGTCTGTGGCCATCACTCTCGAGGCAGAGGGTTTTGAGGTAGAGACCTACAACGACGGCCAGGCCGCGTTGGATGCATTCAACAAGAAACTGCCGGACATGGCCGTGCTGGACATCAAGATGCCCCGCATGGACGGGATGGATCTGCTGCAACGCCTGCGGCAGAAGACCTCGATGCCGGTGATCTTCCTGACCTCCAAGGATGACGAGATCGACGAGGTTCTCGGCCTGCGGATGGGTGCGGATGACTATGTGAAAAAGCCCTTCAGCCAGCGCCTGCTGGTCGAACGTATCCGCGCGCTGCTGCGCCGCCAGGATGCGATCGGTGGCGAAGTCGTTCCCGAAACCGAAGAAACCAAGGTGATGGAACGCGGAAACCTGCGCATGGATCCGCTGCGTCACGCGGTGGCCTGGAAAGGGCTGGACGTGTCGCTGACCGTGACCGAATTCCTGCTGCTCCAGGCCCTTGCACAGCGTCCCGGCTTCGTGAAGTCGCGCGATCAGCTGATGGACGTCGCCTATGACGATCAGGTCTATGTGGACGACCGCACGATCGACAGCCACATCAAGCGCCTGCGCAAGAAGATGCGGAGCGTGGATCCCGAGTTCTCGGCGATTGAGACGCTCTATGGTATCGGATACAGATATAACGAAGAGTAATGGCTCTCGCCGAAAGGATCAGCTTGCGCGACGGTTCGCACGATAGCGGCGGCGATGTCGTCCTGGGTGACGATTTTGTCGCCCCGAACGCGACCGTTGACGAAGAACTGCGGGCCCGCCGTGAGCGGCGCGGATTGTTTTCGCTCAAAGCCTCGCCGCTGACGCGCAAGATCATCATCTTCAACCTGATCGCGCTGAACGTGCTGGTCGCCGGGATCCTCTATCTCTCGGCGTCGCGCGACAGCCTTGTCACGCAGCGCGCCGGCAGCCTGGTGAGCGAGGCCGAGCTGATCGCCGATGTCTTCGAGGTCGGGCTGAACGTGGCCGAGGCCCCCGCCGGGGTCCTCGACGACCGCGTGATCGACGCGACACTTGGCGGGCTGGATCTGCGGCGCGGGATCGAACTTTACGTTTTCGACACCGATGGACGGCTGGTTGGCCAGATGACCGGGGCCGGCATCCAGGCGCTTGGTTCGTCCGGCGAGGCCGCGCAGGACAATACGATCATCATCAATTTCCTGACCTTCCTCTGGGATGGCATGGCTTCGGTCTTTTCCTCGGGCAAGCGCGAGGTGGTCGAGCTTCCGGTCGAGGATCAGGCGCGGTCGCTGGTTGATGCCTCGCTGAGCGGGGACACCCAGGTCAGCATCGGGCGCGGCGACGCGGGCAGTTTCATCGCCGTGGCCTCGCCCGTGATGGTCGACGGCCTGGCCGTGGGCACCGTGGCGCTGGCGTCGTCCGCAGGGCAGATCGACGCGATCGTCCGGGCCGAACGGGAACGCGTGCTGCAGATGTTCGTCATCGCCACGCTGGTGTCCGTGGGTCTCAGCCTGGTTCTTGCCTCGACCATCGCCAATCCGCTGGCCGACCTGGCCGCCGCGGCCGAGGTCGGGCGCGACAAGAAGGGCAACAACGTTGCGCCGGCGCGGGTGCGAATCCCCGATCTGACCGCCCGCCCGGATGAGATCGGTCGCCTGTCGGGCGCGCTGCGGGGCATGGTTTCCGCGCTATACGAACGGATCGACGCGAACGAACAATTCGCCGCCGACGTCGCGCATGAGATCAAGAACCCGCTGGCATCGCTCCGCTCGGCCGTGGTGACGCTGCGGCTGGCCAAGCGCGAAGATCAGCGCACCCAGCTTCTGGACGTGATCGACCACGACGTGCGCCGCCTGGACCGTCTGGTCAGCGACATCTCCAATGCCTCGCGCCTGGACAGCGAGCTGGTGAAGGAAGAACAGGAAGCCTTCGATCTGGTGAAGATGCTGCGCAACCTCAGCGAATACCTGGGCGAACAGGCGTCGGACAAGGGCATCGACTTCATCTCGGACCTGCCTGACAATTCCATCGTCCTGGCCGGGCTGGAAGCACGGCTGGCGCAGGTTTTCGTCAACCTGATCACCAATGCGATCAGTTTCTGCGAAGACGGCGATGCGATCCGCGTCTGGGTGCGGCGGCGGGAAAACCGCGTGCTCGTGGTTGTAGAGGATACCGGGCCGGGCATCCCCGACAACGCGCTGACCAAGATCTTCAAGCGGTTCTATTCGCACCGTCCGGCGAATGACTTCGGAAACAACTCTGGCCTTGGGCTGGCGATCTCGAAACAGATCGTCGAGGCGCATGGCGGCGTCATCTGGGCCGAGAACATCCGCCCGACCGATGCCGACATCACCTCGGATCCGCTTGGCGCGCGGTTCGTCGTCGGTCTTCCGATCTGAGGGGCGGGGGCAGCATGACAGACGCCCCCGCGACCCTGACCCTACATGCCAGCACGATCGCCTGGGATGGGCGTGCGCTTCTGATCGAAGGGCCTTCGGGCGCGGGGAAGTCCGGGCTGGCGCTGGCGCTGATGGCCCATGGGGCGCAGCTGGTGGCCGATGACCGCACGATTCTGACCCGTGATGGCGACGCGCTGATCGCGCAGGCCCCCGACACGATCCGCGGCCGGATCGAGGCGCGCGGAATGGGCATCCTGAAGGCCGATCCCGCCGGGCCGACCCCGGTGGCGGCCATCGTCACCATGTCGGATGTGGAAACAGATCGTCTTCCGCCGCGACGCAGCAGGAATTTGCTGGGGATTCCGCTCCCCTTGCTTCACTATGTGGAGAGCCCGTATTTCGCCGCGTCCCTCTTGCAATATATGAAGGGGGGTCGTGATGCCTAGGGAGGCCTGTTGATGGGCGTTCAGAGCACAACATTGGAAGCCGCCCCGGCCGTGCGCCGGGTGCTGGTCACCGGCCCTTCCGGGGCCGGGCGCACCACGGCCATCCGTGCGCTGGAAGACCTGGGCTATGAGGCGATCGACAACCTGCCGCTGTCGCTGGTGCCGCGCCTGATGGAAGGCGGCGCAAGCCCCCGGCCCATGGCGCTTGGCATCGACGTGCGGAACCGCGATTTTTCCACCAATGCGCTGATCGAGACGATCGACACCTGGGGCGCGGACCGGACCCAGCCTCTTGAGGTGCTGTATATCGATTGCGCGGTCGAGACGCTGGTGAACCGCTTTTCCGAAACCCGCCGCCGCCATCCCATGGCCCCGGCGGAGACGCCGCGCGACGGGATCGACAAGGAAATGGACCTGCTGGCCCCGATCCGGGCGCGGGCCGACATGCTGATCGACACGACCGAAATGTCGCCGCATGACCTGCGCGCCCAGATCGCGCAGTGGTTCGCGGTGTCGGAAACCCGGTCTCTCGCCGTCTCGATCCACTCCTTCAGCTACAAGCGCGGGCTGCCACGGGGCATAGACATGGTGCTGGACACCCGATTCCTTTCCAACCCCTATTGGGAGGAAAGCCTGAGGGGGCTGGACGGCACCTCTGCTGCGGTGCAGAATTACGTCGCGTCAGACGAAAAGTTTACCGGCTTCTTCGACCGGGTTCTGGATCTGACGCGCACGCTTCTTCCCGCGTATGTGGATGAAGGAAAATCATATTTTGCAATCGCCTTTGGCTGTACGGGCGGGCAGCACCGGTCCGTGACCATGACAGAGCTTTTGGCCAAAGCCCTTGCAGAAGATGGCTGGCAGGTGTCAATTAGGCATCGGGAGCTTGAACGCCGCAGTGCGGCGCAGGCCTGAAAGGGTGGGAATGAACAAGACGGGCGCAATTCGCGCGGATCTGCACCAGGATGAGGGGCACCAGCCCCGGATCGGCATCGTGATCGTTGCCCATGGTGGACTTGCGCACGAATACCTGGCCGCGGTCGAACATGTCGTCGGGCAACAGGCCGGTATCCGTACCATTGCCATAGACGCCAATTGTGACCGTGGTGCGAAACAGGCCGAAATTTGCGATGCGGCGGATTCGGTCGACAGCGGCAATGGTGTCGTGGTGGTCGTGGACATGTTCGGTGGCTCGCCCTCGAACCTGTCGATGATGGCCTGTCGTCCGCATGACCGGCGGATTCTGTACGGTGCCAACCTGCCTCTTCTGATCAAACTGGCGAAATGCCGGCACAAACCGTTGTCGGATGCTGTAGATGCCGCTACGGAAGCGGGACGCAAGTATATCGACAGCCAGAATCTCAGCACGCATTGATCCCCATGACCCAGACAGTGACCCGCACGTTTGAAATCGTGAACGAAAAGGGCCTGCACGCCCGTGCCTCGGCCAAGCTGGTCGAAGTGGTCGAGGATTTCGACGCCCGGGCCGAAGTCGCCCGCGACGGGATGAGCGCCAGCGGCGACAGCATCATGGGGCTTTTGATGTTGGCAGCGTCGAAGGGAACCACTATTGAGGTCCAAACCTCGGGCCCCGAGGCCGTGGCGCTTGCGGATGCACTGCAGGCACTGGTGGCGAACAGGTTCGGCGAGGACATGTGAGGCGTCGGGCATAGATCCGACCTGACAAAAGGCAGGGGACCAACCCTTGGTGGACAGTTCGCAAAATCGGCCGGATGACACGTCGCGCCCGGGCGAAGCCCAGGCCGCGCAGGACCTGACCTTTACCAAATACGATCGCCGGTCGCTGACCTATTCGACGTCCTTCGACGATCCCTATCGGCGCAACATCATCCGCGCGATCGAATGGATGACGGGCAAGGTCTCGATCATCCGGATGATCCGCAAGTTCGAAAAACGCGGCGCACCGCAGGGCCAGGCCTTTTGGCGGGCGACGCTGGATGTCATGGGGATCGACCTTCTGACCCCCGCCGAACAGCTGGCGCGCATCCCCAAGGACGGCCCCGTGGTGGTGGTGGCGAACCATCCGCACGGCATGGTCGACGGCATGATCTTTGCCGATCTGATCGGTCGGGTGCGCAACGACTACAAGATCCTGACCCGCCAGCTGCTGACCGGCATCGACGAGGTCGCTTCAAGCTACATGATCCCGGTGCCCTTCCCGCATGACGAGGACGCGCAGCGCAAGTCGGTCGAGATGCGGGCGAAGGCCATGGCACACCTGAAAGAGGACGGGCTGATCGCCCTGTTCCCCTCGGGCGTGGTGGCGGCATCCAAGACGATGTTCGGCCCCGCGGTCGAGGCCGAGTGGAACGTCTTTACTGCGCAGATGATCCGCCGGTCTGGCGCGCGCGTGGTGCCGATGTTCTTCCCTGGATCGAACAGCCGCTGGTACCAGATGGCCAACCGGATCAGCCCGATCCTGCGCCAGGCGCTGCTGCTGCACGAGATCGTGCACAGCTGCAACAAGCCGCAGGCCCCTGTCGTGGGCGAACCGCTGACCGATCAGCAGATGGAGCGGTTGAAGACGGATCCGCGCGGCTTCATGGCCTGGCTGCGCGACCACACGCTGTCGCTTGGGCAGACCGCGCAGGGCTGACCTATTGGCGGTCGCCTCGGGACTAGCCGCAGCCGCTAAGGATCAGCTGGACCGGATCGCCCGGAACAGGGCCGAGGCCAGCCAGCCCGCAAGTATGGCAATCGTCAGCGACAGCAGGCCATAGATGAACGGCTGCTGGCGCGACATCATGTAAAGCCAACGTTCCAACCCCACCTTGGTCACGTCGATCACCGTGTCAAAGCGCGACACCACGTGGCCTTCGCGCAGCAGGAAGACGCGGGTGTCATAGCTGCCCTCGGTCAGGTTCGACGGCATCGAGATCGAGGTGCGGAACAGGGTCTGCTGGTCCAGCGTCACGCCGCCTTCGAGGCTTTGATAGACGCCCTGGTTTTCCCGGATCCGGATCAGCGCGCGGGTGTAATCCGCCGGATCCGCCGTATCCGAGGCCGAGCCGACCGATCGGATCGCGCGCGGGAC
This sequence comes from Pseudooceanicola nitratireducens, assembly GCF_900109195.1. Classification (GTDB taxonomy): domain Bacteria; phylum Pseudomonadota; class Alphaproteobacteria; order Rhodobacterales; family Rhodobacteraceae; genus Pseudooceanicola; species Pseudooceanicola nitratireducens. The sequence continues at coordinate 631,565 of NZ_FNZG01000002.1, forward strand.
CGAGATCGAGTGCCGCAGATCCTCGGTCTGGCGCAGGATGTCGGTCAGCGGCGCGGTCGAGGCGACGGTGTAGAAACTGGGGGCGGTCTGGACCTCGACGCTGTCGGTGTTCACCCAGACGCCCAGGCGGCGGTCCTTCTTGTGAACGGTCACCGGGGTCGAGGGGCCGGCCAGGGTCACGATGACGTCCAGCGGCGTGTCGGTGATCGGGCTTTCACGCTTGATCGCGCCGAAGATCAGGATTTCCGATCCGTCGAAATTGGCGGTGATGCGCACCCGGTTCTGGCTGAGGCCCAGCACGACCTCTTCCTGCGCGCGGGCCTTGGTGCCGGGCAGGGCGGTGGTGATCAACATGACAATGGCCAGGAAGGCGCGGATCATGGTCTGCCCTCCGCCAGTTCGTACAGCTCGGACGGTGTCAGGAACAGGTCCAGCGCCAGTTTCCCGCAGACGGCCAGCACCAGAAGGGCCAGCAGGATGCGCAGCTGTTCCGCCTTCAGTCGCGCGCCCAGGCTGGTGCCGAACTGCGCGCCGACCACGCCGCCCAGCAGCAGTGTCAGCGCCAGCAGCAGGTCGACGGTCTGGTTGGTGACGGCATGCAGCATCGTGGTGAAGGCGGTGACAAAGATGATCTGGAACAGCGAGGTGCCGATCACGACCTTGGTGGGCATGTTCAGCAGATAGATCATCGCCGGCACCATGATGAATCCGCCGCCGACGCCCATGATCGCGGCAAGGATGCCCACGGACATACCGACCAGGATCGGCGGAATGACCGAGATATAGAGCCCCGAGGTCCGGAAGCGCATCTTGAAGGGCAGGGTGTAGATCCAGGTGCGCTGGCGGCGCGCCTTGCGGGGGGGCAGGGCACCGCCCAGCTTGCGGGCGCGGCGCAGGGCGCGCAGGCTTTCCACCAGCATCAGCGCGCCGACCGTGCCCAGGAAGACGACGTAGCACAGGTTCACCAGCAGATCGACCTGACCGAGGCTGCGGAGATAGTTGAAGATCACGATGCCGATGGCCGATCCGATCAACCCGCCCACAAGCAGCACGGATCCCATCCGCAGATCGACTGTCTTTCGTTTCAGATGCGCCAGCACGGCCGAGACCGACGAGGCGACGATCTGGTTGGCCGAGGTGGCCACGGCGACAGCCGGGGGAATGCCCACGAAGAACAGCAGCGGCGTGATCAGGAAGCCTCCGCCCACGCCGAACATGCCGGACAGGACGCCGACAAGCCCGCCCAGCCCGAAAAGCAGGAACATGTTCACCGAGACTTCGGCTATCGGCAGGTAGACTTGCATGATCCTACCTAAACCGCCGCGCTGCAGTGCCGCAAGGGTGTTTGCGGGCCTTCTCTCAGCGTTCCTTGACGTAGGGTTCGCCACCGGCCCGCGGCGGGATCGCCTTGCCGACGAAACCAGCCAGGATGATCACCGTCAGGATATAGGGCAGCGCGTCCAGCAGCTGCACCTGCACCTTGATGCCGATGGTCGCCTGGATCAGGTCGGGCCGCAGGGCCACGGCCTGAAGGAAGCCGAACAGAAGCGTGGACATCAGCGCGTACCAGGGCCGCCACTTGGCAAAGATCAGTGCGGCAAGGGCGATATACCCCCGGCCTGCGGACATGTCCTTGACGAAGCCCGCCTGCAGCGCGGTGGCCAGATAGGCCCCGGCGATGCCACACAGAACGCCGCAGATCAGCACCGCCGCATAGCGCAGCCCCACGACCGAGACACCGGCGGTGTCGACGGCGGCGGGGTTTTCGCCCACGGCCCGCAGGCGCAGGCCAAAGCGGGTGCGATAGAGGATCCACCAGGTCAGCGGCACGGTCAGGAAGCCCAGGTAGACCAGGATCGTGTGACCCGAGATCAGTTCGTAATAGATCGGGCCCAGCACCGGCACGCCCTGAAGACTTTCGGCAAAGGGAAGGGTGACCGGATTGAACCGTGCGGCGCCGGACAGGGACGGCGTGCGTCCGCCCTGGGCGAACCAGTCCTGAGCGATCAGGACGGTCATGCCCGCAGCGAGAAAGTTGATCGCCACCCCGGAAATCAGCTGGTTGCCCCGAAAGGTGATCGAGGCCACGCCATGCAGCACCGACAGCACCAGCGACGCGGCAATGCCCGCCAGAAGGCCCAGCCAGACGGACCCGGTGGTATAGGCAATCGCGGCCGAAAAGAAGGCAGCAATCAGCATCTTGCCCTCAAGCCCGATGTCGAAGATCCCGGCACGTTCGGAAAACAGGCCGGCAAGACAGGCCAGCAGCAGCGGGATCGCCAGCCGGACGGTCGAATCGAGAACCTGAAGGATGGTCATGAAATCCATGGGTCAGCTCCGGCTCGTGGCGAGTTTGAAGGCGAAGAAGGTGAACAGCAGGCCAAGCGTCGCCTCGACGCCGCGGCGGGCCTTCTGATAGGCGCGGCGCACCGGCCCCGAGGACAGGGCGATGGCATAGAACCCGTGCCCGGTCAGCGAAATGGCAAAGGCTCCGGCCAGGAACAGCGCGGTGATCTGCGCGGGGGCCCCGGTGGTGGCGCCCACGGCGCCGATGGCCAGCCAGAAGACGATCGCCTTGGGGTTGGTGACCTGCAGCAGGTAACCGGTCAGGAAGGCGCGGCCAAAGGACAGGGGCGGCATCTGGGCGGGTTCGACGCGGGGCGGGTTCAGCGCCTTGCGGAAGGCCCCATAGGCCAGCCAGAGCAGATAGGCCGACCCGATCAGCCGCAGCAGGGTGATCGCCCAGGCCGCCTGTTGCAGCAGAAGGCCCATGCCCATCAGGGTGATCAGCGCGATGGTCGACGACCCGGCTGCAATGCCAAGCGACGCGATCAGCGCCGCGCCGCGTCCGCGCGACAGACCCAGGCCCAGCAGCATCGCTACGGCGGGGCCGGGCGACATCACTGCGACCAGCAGGATAGAGTAGGAGGCGATGAAGCCCGGAAGGTAGTCGGCCATGGGATCAGCCCTCCTTCCGGCGCAGGGCCAGGAACAGGCGTTCCAGCGGCATGCGCACCATGTTGTCCAGCGCGCCCGTGAACAGGATCACCAGCGCCTGGATCACCACGATCAATTCGCGCGGGATATTCGTCCAAAGCGCCAGCTCCGCCCCGCCCTGGTAGAGAAACCCAAAGAGGATCGCGGCCAGCAGCACGCCGAAGGGGTGATTGCGGCCCATCAGGGCCACCGCGATGCCGATAAAGCCCGCGCCTTCGGTCATGTTCAGGATCAGGCGCTCGGCCTCGCCCTGCGTGGTGTTGACGGCCATCAGCCCCGCAAGGCCGCCCGAGATCAGCATCGAGACGATGATGATCTTGGTGCCGCTGATCCCGGCGTATTTCGCGCCGGTCTGGGACCAGCCGTAGGCGCGGATCTCGTAGCCCAGGCGCGACCGCCAGATCAGCAGCCAGACGAAAAGACAGGCCAGAAGCGCCAGGAAGAAGCTGACGTTCGCAGGCGCACCGCGGAACAGCGGGTTGCCTTCGCTGGCGAACATGTCCTGGAAGGTGGGCAGGGCGAAGGCCGGGTCGAACTTGGCCGAGGCGGGCTCCATCGAGCCCTTGGGCTTGAGCACGCCGATCAGCAGGTAGTTCAGCAGGGCGGCGGCGATGAAGTTGAACATGATCGTGGTGATCACGATGTGGCTGCCGCGTTTCGCCTGCAGATAGGCCGGGATCAGCGCCCAGAGCGCACCGAAGGCCGCAGCCCCCAGGGTCGAGCCGAGCATGGCCAGCGACCAGTGCGGCCAGGGCACGTAAAGGCACATCAGGGCAACGCCAAGCCCGCCCAGCATCGCCTGGCCTTCGCCGCCGATGTTGAACATGCGCGCATGGAAGGCGACCGCCACGGCAAGGCCGGTGAAGATGAAGTTGGTCGCGTAATACAGCGTGTAGCCCCAGCCCGAGGACCGCATCAGCGCGCCGTCGACCATCAGGTTGAAAGCCTCGACCGGGCTTTCGCCGATGGCAAGGATCACCAGCGCCGACAGGATCGCGGCCAGCAGAAGGGAAATCAGGGGGATCAGGACCACATCGGCCCAGGCGGGCATCTTATCCATGCTTGGGGGCCTCTCCGTGTTCCACTGCCTCGAGGTTTTCTTCGACCGCTTTCCAGTCGGGCTTGTCCGGTTCGCCGGCGATCCCGGCCATCAGCAGGCCCAGTTCGCGTTCGTCGGTCTGGGCGGGGTCGCGTTCGCCCATGATCTGGCCGTCGAACATCACCGCGATCCGATCCGAGAGCGACATGATTTCATCCAGCTCGACCGAGACCAGCAGGATCGCCTTGCCCTCGTCGCGCAGGCGGATGATTTCCTGGTGGATGAATTCGATCGCGCCGATGTCGACGCCGCGGGTCGGCTGGCCGACCAGAAGCAGGTCGGGGTTCTTTTCGATCTCGCGCGCGAGGACGATCTTCTGCTGGTTCCCGCCCGAGAAGTTCTTGGCCTTGAGGCTGGGGATCGGCGGGCGGACGTCGAAGCGCTCCATCTTGGCACCGGCCTCTTCGATGATGGCGGCGTTCTTCAGCAGCGGCCCGGCGGACCATTCGGCATCGCGGTGATAGCCGAAGATCGTGTTTTCCCAGGCGGTGTAATCCAGGATCAGCCCTTCGTCGTGGCGGTCTTCGGGCACGTGGCCAATGCCGCGCGCGCGGCGCGACTGACCGTCAGAGAACTTGCCGGTCAGGTCGATCTCTTCGCCGTTCATGGTGATGGTGCCGGTCCCGGACTGCATGCCGCCCAGCACCTCCATCAGCTCGGACTGGCCGTTGCCGGCCACGCCCGCGATGCCATAGATCTCGCCTGCGCGGATGTCGAAGCTGACGCCCTTGACCCGTTCGACCCCGGCGCTGTCGGTGACGCGCAGGTCCTTGACCGACAGGACGACCTGTTTTGGTTCGGCCGGCTGCTTGTCGACGCGCAGCAGGACCTTGCGGCCCACCATCAGCTCGGCCAGCTCTTCCGTGCTGGTCTCGCTTGTCTTGACGGTCGCGGTCATCTCACCGCGGCGCATGACCGACACGGTGTCGGTATATTCCATGATTTCCCGCAGCTTGTGGGTGATCAGGATGATCGTCTTGCCCTCTTTCCTCAGGTTGTCGAGGATGCGGAACAGATGGTCGGCCTCGGCCGGGGTCAGAACGCCCGTGGGCTCGTCCAGGATCAGGATGTCGGCCTGGCGGTACAGCGCCTTGAGGATCTCGACCCGCTGCTGGTGCCCGACGCTGAGGTTTTCGATCAGCGCATCGGGATCGACCGACAGTTCATATTCGTCTGCAAGCTGTTTCAGCGACTTGCGCGCCTTCGAGATCGAGGGCGTCAGCAGGGCGCCGTCTTCGGCCCCCAGGATCACGTTCTCGACCACGGTGAAATTCTCTACCAGCTTGAAGTGCTGGAAGACCATGCCGATGCCCGCCGCGATGGCGGCCTGGCTGTCGGGGATCTCGGTCTTGGTGCCGTTGATGAAGATCTCTCCCCGGTCGGCCTTGTAGAAGCCGTAGAGGATCGACATCAGCGTCGACTTGCCCGCGCCGTTTTCGCCGATGATGCCGTGGATCGTGCCCGGCATGACGCGGATGGAGATGTCCTTGTTGGCCTGAACGGGGCCGAAGGCCTTGGAGATGCCTTTGAGTTCGATCGCAGGGGCGGTCATTCACTTGGGCCTATTCGCTGACGGCAGGAGCGCGGCCAGGGGTGCCGCCGGGGAGCGAGGGGTCGCTCCGGGACCTGTCTTTTCATGAGGTCGTTTCAGCCGTCAACCCGGCCGGAACGGAAAGGGGGCCGCACGGATGCGCGGCCCCGAAGTGGTTTTGCGGATCAGAAGTCCAGCGCGGGGCAGGTGTCGTCCGACGAATAGTCGTGCACGGCCAGCTCGCCCGAGGCGATCTTCATCTTGGCGTCTTCCACGGCCGCCTTCATCTCGTCCGAGACGAGCGAGGCGTTGTTTTCGTCCAGCGCAAAGCCGACGCCGTCTTCGGCCAGGCCCAGAACCTCGACGCCGCCTTCAAGGTCGGCACCGGTTTTCATGGATTCGTAGACCGCGTTGTCGACGCGCTTGAGCATGGAGGTCAGAACCTTGCCCGGGTGCAGGTGGTTCTGGTTGCTGTCCACGCCGATCGACAGGATGTCTTCATCGGCTGCGGTCTGCAGAACACCCAGGCCGGTGCCGCCAGCGGCAGCATAGATCACGTCGGCGCCCTGGCCGATCTGTGCCTTGGCCAGTTCAGAGCCCTTCACCGGGTCGTTCCAGGCGGCGGGGGTGGTGCCGGTCATGTTCGAGATGACGGTGGCGTCGGCGTTCACGGCCTTCACGCCCTGGGCATAGCCGCAGGCGAACTTGCGGATCAGCGGGATGTCCATGCCGCCGACAAAGCCGACGGTGCCGGATTTGGACGCCATCGCGGCCATCATGCCGACCAGGTACGACCCTTCATGTTCCGAGAACAGGATGGATTTCACGTTGGGATGTTCCGCCGGGTCGACGAACCCGTCGATGGTCACGAACTTGGTGTCCGGATAGTCGGCAGCGACGGCCGCGATCGGGGTCGAGAACGAGAAGCCGGTGGTCACGACGGGGTTGAAGCCCGCTTCGGCGAAACGGCGCAGGGCCTGTTCACGCTGCGCTTCGGACTGCATTTCGATGTCCTTGTAGGTGCCGCCGGTTTCTTCTTTCCAGCGCTCTGCACCGCCAAAGGCAGCTTCGTTGAAGGATTTGTCGAACTTGCCGCCCAGATCGTAGATCAGGGCCGGATCGGCCAGGGCTGCGCCTGCGCTCAGAGCGAGCGTCGCGGCAGCACCAAGGAATTTGGTCATAAGGGTCATTGTCTTCTCCCGGTTGGCAGAGGGCGGTTATGTCCGCCCCGCAGACAGATCGTCGTTGATCATGTGGGATTAAGGCCGTGGCCCCGCCGGCGGTCAAGGGTGAATCCTGCCTTAACGCAGGGCAAACGCTGAATATTGCGCCACGTCAGGGCAGGGATTTGCCCATGATTTGAGCGTCTTCCCGGCTGCCATCCGGAGCACGGTAGTAGCCGCGCCGCAGCCCCGTCCCCTGCCAGCCGCAGGCGGTGTAAAGCGCGATCGCCGCGGCGTTCCCGGCGGCTACCTCGAGAAAGGCGGTGTCGGCCCCCATGGCCTTGGCCTGCAGGTCGAAACCCGCCAGGCAGCGGCGGGCCAGGCCCCTGCGACGCTGGTCGGGGTCGGTGGCGATGGTCAGCAGCTCGGCCTCTCCGGCGACGACGCGGCCCAGGGCAAAGGCGGGGCTGTCGGGACCGTCGCTGACCAGGAAGACATGCGGCGACAGCAGGAGGGCGTTGAATTCATCCGCGCTCCAGGGGCGGGGCATGGTGAAACAGCGGGTGTGCAGGGCGGCGAGTTTCTGCGGATCTGGCGCCTGGGGATCTGGTGCCTGCTGATCGGGATCCGTCATGCGACGATCTGGGGCGGGGCGTCGCGGGGCGGGGCGGCATCGGCGGGCCGCAGATAAAGCGGCGCGGGCGACGGGGCCGTGGACGCGTCGGTGCGGGCGGCGATTCGGGCGATGGCCTCGGCCAGGGGGGCGCGGGGCGCGGTGGCGGTGCCGGTCATGCGCGGCGCGATGTCCTCGGCCCCCGCGCCGACCCAGGTCAGCCCGGCGGGCAGGGACAGATCGGCGATGTCCTCCAGCTGGATCAGCTGCGGGTCTTCGCTGCCCTGCGCGGTCATGTGTTGAACATAGGCGCGGTTCTGCGGCGCGGGGACCAGCGCGACGCTGTCACCGGGCAGGTCCCAGGTCAGCGCCTGGAAGGTCGACACACCGATCGCAGGCACATTCAGCGATAGCGCCAGCCCACGCGCAGCCGAGACAGCGATGCGGATGCCGGTGAAATTGCCCGGCCCGATGCCGACACCGATGCGGGTCAAGTCAGACCAGGCGGTGCCACCCTCGGCCAGGATGTCTTCCAGCAGGGGGAACAGCCGTTCGGCCTGGCCCTTCTTCATCTCTTCGACGCGGGCGGCGATCACCCGGTCGCCCGACAGCAAAGCGGCCGCGCAATGCGCGGCCGATGTGTCGAAGGCAAGGATGATGGGGTCAGACCGCAACGGGCCGGACCTCGGTTACCTCGGGGATGTAGTGGCGCAGCAGGTTCTCGATCCCCATCTTCAGTGTCAGGGTCGAGGACGGGCAGCCCGCGCAGGCCCCCTGCATGTGCAGGTAGACCACGCCGCGATCAAAGCCGTGGAAGGTGATGTCGCCGCCGTCCTGGGCCACGGCCGGACGCACGCGGGTGTCCAGCAGTTCCTTGATCTGGCCGACGATCTCACCGTCTTCGCCGGTGTGTTCGGCATGGCCGGACTGGGGCGCGTCGCCGGCATCCATGACCGGCTGGCCGGACTGGAAGTGTTCCATGATCGCGCCCAGCAGGGCGGGCTTGATGTGGTCCCACTGGACCGCGTCGGCCTTGGTCACGGTGACAAAGTCGGTGCCGAAGAAGACGCCGGTGACGCCGTCCACCGCGAAGATGCGAGAGGCGAGGGGCGATTTGCCGGCCGTCTCGGACGAGGGGAAGTCGGCGGTGCCTGCTTCCAGGACGGTCTGGCCGGGAAGGAACTTCAGCGTCGCCGGGTTCGGCGTGGATTCGGTCTGAATGAACATCTTCGGTTCCTCTTATGACTGCGGCACCGATATGCGCCCTCGGGGGCGGGAAGTCAAGATTTGGAACGATTCTAAATTAGGCCGGGGTCGGGCTTATGTCGGGTGCGGGCCGTAGGAAGGGCCGCCTCAGGTGATCGCCTCGAGCTGCTCTTTGGACAGATCGCCGGGAACGATGGTGATCGGCACCGGCAGCGACCCCGAGGCGCGCGCCAGCTGGCTGACCAGGGGGCCGGGGCCGGATTTCTCGGTGCCGGCACCCAGGACCAGAACACCGATTTCCGGGTCGGTCTTGATCTGCGCCAGGATCTGCGCCACGGCCTCGCCTTCGCGGATGACCAGTTCGGGGTCGATGCCCTGGCGGTCGCGCATCCATTTCGCGAAGACCTCGTAATGCACCTCGATGCGTTCGCGGGCCTCGTCGCGCATGATGTCGCCGACGCCGATCCAGTGCTGGAATTCCTCGGGCGGGATGATCGACAGGATCGCCACGCCGCCCCCGGTGCGCGCCGCGCGCATGGCGGCGAACCGCATCGCGTTCAGACATTCGCGGCTGTCATCCAGAATGACCAAGAATTTACGCATGTTGCTCTCCCTCGGGGGGACTATGCCGGAAGCGGGGGGCAGAATCCATCGGGTATCCATCGCCGTTTGCGGGGCGGGGAATTCACGGCCATCGCGACAGAACAGTTGACCGCAAGCGCCCGGGGCCTTACCGCATCGCCTGCACGGAAAGCCGGATGGCCGCGGGTGCCCGACCTGGTCGGGGATCCGAGGAAAGTCCGGACTCCACAGGGCAACGGTGCCGGGTAACGCCCGGCGGGGGTAACCCCAGGGACAGCGCCACAGAGAACAGACCGCCATGGTCCGCCATGGTCAGGGTGAAACGGTGCGGTAAGAGCGCACCGCGGGACGGGCAACCGGACCGGCAGGGCAAGCCCCACTGGGAGCAATGCCGAATAGGAACCTCGCGCGGGCAACCGCAGGGCCGCCCTGGCCCGGAGGTTCGGGTTGGCAGCTAGAGGCGCGCGGGCAACCGCGCGTTCAGATGAATGGTCATCGAACCGGCGCAAGCCGGGGAACAGAATCCGGCTTACAGGCTTTCCGTGCATATTTCCTTACTTCCGTCCCGGGGCGCGGGCGTTGAACCGGCCCGGGATCGGCGGCGGTTTGCCCAATCGGGGGACATGTGCGCCAGCAAAGGCTGACTGTGCGCGGCTTTCTCTGGTGCGCGGGGGCGGCGCGCCCTAGCTGTCATGCCAAAGGAGATATGCCATGGAAATCGGGCTTTACACATTCGGCGACGTCGGTCGCCTGCCGGGATCGGGCAAGCAGGTCGGCTGGCACGAACGGCTGGGCAACCTGATGGAGGAAATCGAGCTGGCCGATCAGGTCGGGCTGGATGTCTTCGGCCTGGGCGAACACCACCGGCCGAATTACGCGATCTCGTCGCCGGCGGTGGCGCTGGCGGGGGCGGCGCGGACGACGTCGTCGATCAAGCTCAGCTCGGCCGTGACGGTGCTGAGTTCAGACGATCCGATCCGGGTCTACCAGGACTTCGCGACGCTGGACAATATCACCGACGGCCGGGCCGAGCTGATGGTCGGGCGCGGCAGCTTCATCGAGAGCTTCCCGCTGTTCGGTTATGAGCTGGACGACTACAACACGCTGTTCGAGGAAAAGCTGGCCATGCTGCTGGCCATCGACGCCGAGGAGAAGCTGCGCTGGCCCGGTGGTCAGCACACGCCGCAGGTGCCGGGGCTGGGTGTCTATCCGCGCCCCGTCGGCGACATGCCGATCTGGATCGCCGTGGGCGGAACGCCGGACAGCGCGATTCGTGCCGGGGCGCTTGGGATGCCGCTGGCCCTTGCGGTGATCGGCGGACGGCCGCGCCAGTTCAAGGGGCTGACCGACCTTTACCGCCGCGCCGCCGAGCAATCGGGCGAGGGTGCGAAGGCGCGGGTGTCGCTGAACGTGCACGGGTTCGTGGGCGAAGACAGCCAGGCGGCTGCGGATCTGTTCTTTCCGGCGCAGAAGGCGGTCATGGACCAGATCGGGCGCGAACGCGGCTGGGCCCCGCAGACCCGCGCGCAATACGACGCCAGCATCACCCCCGAGGGAGCGATGTTCGTCGGCAGCCCGGCGCAGATCACCGACAAGATCCTGAGCCTGCGGGAAGATCTGGGTTTTGACCGGGTCTCGATCCAGATGGCGATCGGCATGATCGACCACAAGGAGATGCTGAAGGCGATCGAGGTTCTGGGCACCAAGGTCGCGCCGGAGCTGCGCAAGGCCGGCTGAGGCGCATCTTTGTGCCGCGCATGCGAATTGCGCGCGGAGCGCGCGCAAGGGGGCGCTGCCCCCTTCGCGTCTTTCAAGGAAAGCCGCTGACCCCCGGGATATTTCCGAAAACCAAAGAGAGAGACGTCTTTTGTTTGCTCTGAGGTGTTGACTCGGAGGTATTCATGGGTAAAAGGCGGGCTTCATGAGATTTCGCGGATGCGCAAGCATCTGCCGTAGGAGAAGTAAAATGGCGAAGCCGACGACCATCAAGATCCGTCTGAACTCGACCGCGGGCACGGGCCATTTCTACGTGACCAAGAAAAACGCGCGCACCATGACCGAAAAGATGGTCGTACGAAAGTACGACCCCGTGGTGCGGAAGCATGTCGAGTACAAGGAAGGCAAGATCAAGTAAGATCGAGACCCTCTGAAAGACATGAAAGCCGCGCCGCACCAGCGCGGCTTTCATCATTTTGGGACCCGCGCGAAGCTTTCCTGAGAAGCGAGCCAAAGGAGGTCCCCATGACCACGCTTCAAACATCCCAACCGCACTCCTGTCTTCTGGCCGATCTGACCAAGAAGGCCACCGTCCGCGTCGCGATGCCCGCGGATACCGATGCGGTCGCGCGGGTGCTGGCGCGGTCCTATCGGGCGCTTCTGGCCAAGGATTATGAGCCCGAGCTGTTGCGACAGGTTCTGCCGCTGATTTCCCAGGCCAATCCGAGATTGCTGAGCTGCGGCACCTATTTCGTTGTCGAAGAGGAGGACCGCATCCTGGCCTGCGGCGGCTGGACCGACGTGTCGCCCCACGGGGCCCCCGGCCGGCTGGGCGTGGGGCATGTGCGCCATGTGGCGGTGGATCCGGGCGTGGCCCGGCAGGGTTATGGCGCGCTTCTGATGGAGCGGGTGCTGGCCTCGGCCCGGGCGACGCAGGTCTGGGATCTGCGTTGTCAGTCGACGCTGACCGGCGCGCCTTTCTACGGCGCGCTTGGCTTTGAAAGCCTGGGCCGGATCGAGGTGCGGATGCCCACGGGCGTGCTGTTCCCCGCAGTGCAGATGCGCCGGGTCGAGCCCGCGCAGGAGCCTGAGGACCTGTAAGGGGTCATGTGAACAAAGAAGGGGGCCGGCGGGCCCCCTTCGTTTGTCTTGGATATGGTCCGGTCATATTGCCGGGTCAGCCGACCGTGGCTCCGTCTTCGCGCCAGACGGCGATGATCGCCGAGCGCGGCTTGCCCGCGCCGTCGGGCCAGGATCCGCCGGGGTGCTGGATGCCGACAAAGGCCGTCTTGCGATCCAGCGACCAGCACAGGCCCGTCACCTCGGCCCCGTTCGGGGCGGTCAGGAAGCGGGCGATTTCGCCGGTTTCCGGGTTGCCGACCAGCATCTGGTTGTTGCCCTGACCGGCAAATTCCCCTTCGTTGCTGTCGTCGCCGTCAGTCTGGATCCAGAGCATGCCCTTGCTGTCGAAGGCCATGCCATCGGGCGAGTTGAACATGTTGCCCTCGGTGACATTTGAGGATCCGGCATAGGCGTTGTCGTAGACCGTCGGGTTGCCGGCCATGACGTAAAGATCCCAGGCGAAATCATCCGACCCGTGGTCGTCGCCCGAGGGCATCCAGCGCACGATCTGGCCATAATTGTTGGTCTCGCGCGGGTTGGGGCCGTTGACGGCGGTGTCGTCGCCACCGGCGTTCGGCTTCACGCCACGGTTCTTGTTGTTGGTCAGCGCGCAGTAGACTTCGGCGTTCAGCGGGTTGGCGGCGATCCATTCCGGGCGGTCCATGGTGGTGGCCCCGACCTTGGATCCAGCCATTCGGGCGAAGACGAGGACCTCGGCCGCGGACATGCCGGTGGTCTCGGGCGTCAGGGGCAGCCATTCGCCGGTCTGATCGTCGTTGAACCGCGCGACGTAAAGCGTGCCGTCGGACAACAGCCCGTCGGTCGGCTGGCCCTCGGCCCAGGTGCCGTTGGAGACATAGCGATAGATGAACTCACCGCGTTCATCGTCGCCCATGTAGACCACGATGCGGCCGTCGGCGGCCTGCACCATTTCCGCGTTCTCGTGCTTGAAGCGGCCCAGGGCGGTGTGTTTGACCGGCGCGCTGGTCGGGTCGGCGGGGTCGATTTCCGTGACCCAGCCGTGGCGGTGCGGTTCGTTCGGTTCCTTCGAGATGTCGAAGCGCGCGTCGTAGACCTCGTAGGCGTAGCGGGAGGAGCCGCCGATGCCATAGCGTTTCTCGCCTGCGTTCGGTTCCTTCTCGGCGGTGGTGCCGAAGTAGCCGTTGAAGTTTTCCTCGCAGGTCAGGTAGGTGCCCCAGAGCGTCTTGCCGGAACCGCAGTTGTTCATCGTGCCCTTGGGGGCCATGCCGGTGGCATCGGCATTGGTCTTGACCAAATCGGACCCGGCGGCGGGGCCGTCCATGGTCATCTGGGTTTCATGGGTGATGCGGCGGTTCAGCGGGCTGTCCTTGACGACCGAAACGCCATCCTGGGTGCCCGAGACTTCCATGACGGTGACGCCCTGGATGTTCTTCAGCATCATGACTTCGTCGGCATTGGCGGGCGTGCCGGCCGAGGCGGCGGGCAGATTGATCTTGGGGTTGGCGTATTCCGAGTTCACGACGATGACCTGGCGGCCGTCGACCTCGAACGTCTCCATCCCGTCGGTGTTTTCGCCAAAGACCTTGTCGGACATGGCGATCGAGAGGCCGGGTTCGTCGTTATAGGCACCGTCGGCCTCGGCAAACAGCGGGTCGCCGTAGCGGACCAGGGTTTTCCACTGGTAGCCTGCGGGCACGTGGATTTCGTAATCGGTGGCGATGCCGATCGGGGCGAAGTCGAAGGCGGCAGCCTGGGCGCGGGCCGAGGTGGCGGACCCCAGAACGCCCGAGCCGAAGACCGCAGCGCCGGACCCGAAGGCCAGCACGCCGCCCAGGAAGCCACGGCGGCCGATGGCGCGTTCGACGACGGCGTCAAAGCCGTTGGCATCGGCGCGCGGGTCGCGCATCTCGTCGAAGTCGTCCCAGGAAAGATCAGAGGTGTCGTGCTTGCTCATCAGGCTGGCCCTTTGGTTGGTGTGTCGCGTGCACGGGTAGTGCCGGATTGTAACGGCTTGATCCCGGGCAGGTCACGGCTTTGCGACAGGGCGCGGAAAGCTGGGGATAAGTGGGGCAGGGGCAGGGGGCGAGGAAACGTGTGGCGCAAAGAAAAAGGGCCGGTCGCGGTGACCGGCCCTTTGGCATTCATGTGTCGCGGAGTGCCCGCGCCAGGTTATTCGCGGTTCCCCAGCAGCTGCAGCAGGAACATGAACATGTTGATGAAGTCGAGGTAGAGGTTCAGCGCGCCCATGATGGCGGCTTTGCCCAGCCACTCGCTGTCACCGGAGTGCGCGTGCTGCAGGTAGGTGTTCTTGATGTTCTGGGTGTCGTAGGCGGTCAGGCCCGCGAAGATCAGAACGCCGATGATCGTGATCGCGAAATGCAGCGCCGAAGAGGCGATGAAGATGTTGATGATCGATGCGACGATCAGGCCGATCACGCCCATGATCAGGAAGGTGCCCATGCCGGACAGGTCCTTCTTCGTCACGTAGCCGTAAAGCGACAGACCAGCAAAGGCGATGGCGGTCACCAGGAAGACCTGCGCGATCGAGAAGCCGGTGAAGGCCTGGAAGATCCAGGCCATCGACAGGCCCATGACGGCGGCGAAAGCGTAGAAGAACAGCTGTGCGCCGGCGGCGGACAGGCGGTTGATCATCGCGCCGAAGGCAAAGACCATGATCAGCGGGGCGAACATGACGATCCAGCCCAGGATGTTGGGGCTGAGGGTCACGGGATCGCGGAAGACCGACAGAAGCGCGGGCGAGGTGCCGACGGCCCAGGCCACGAGGAAGGTCAGAACCATGCCCACGGACATCGTGCCGTAGACCTTGTTCATGTGGGCGCGCAGACCTGCGTCAATGGCCGCAGAGCGTGTGCCTGCCGCAGCGCGCATAGTGTTGTATTCAGCCATTCAAGCCTCCGATACTGAAACTCATGTTCCGGATGGAACTTTTCCATCTCAATATCGGAGAGCCGGGGGCCGTTTTCAAGGTTGGGGAAGGGCCTTGAGCGAAGATTTTCACTTCAGCCAGTTGCAGGGCACGTCCCAGACCGGGCGGGTTGCTTCACGCTTTGCCTGGGTCGCGTCGATCCCGATATCTTCCAGCGCGCGGGCGTCCAGATCGGCCAGCGCCTGACGCGAACGGGACAGCGCCAGCAGGGAGAGGGTCGTGCCGATCAGGGAAAAGGACCGGGAGAGACCGAGGGAAGCGGAGCGGGAGAGCGAAGCCATGGGGGCAACCTTTCTATTCGTGATGATTTCGAGCGTTTGCATAATTCATGTTGATGTATATGGTTGAGTGTGATCATTATTGGAAATGAATGTTTCTGACTTGTTTCATCACGGAGATTGATGGATGCGAAATCTCGACATGACCGCCCTGCGCAGTTTCGTGGCCGTGGCCGACCATGGTGGCGTCACCCGGGCTGCGGGCGTGTTGAACTTCACCCAGTCCGCTGTCTCGATGCAGCTGAAAAGGCTTGAGGAAATGCTGGGGCTGTCGCTGCTGGACCGGACCACGCGGAAGATCGCGCTGACGGCCGAGGGCGAGCAGCTTCTGGGCTATGCGCGGCGGATCATCGACCTGAATGACGAAGCCATGTCGCGCATGACCAGCGACGTTTTCGAAGGCGAGATCGTCATCGGCGTGCCGCATGACATCGTCTATCCGGTGATTCCCAAGGTGCTGAAGCGGTTCAACGCGGAATTCCCGCGGATGAAGGTGCAGCTGATCTCGGGCTATACCTCGAAGCTGAAGACGGATTTCTCGAAGGGGTTGGTGGACCTGATCCTGACGACCGAAACCGCGCCCGGCGGCGATGTCGAGGTTCTGGACGAACGTCAGCTGTGCTGGATCTGCGCCCCCGGTGGCACCGCCTGGCGGCAGCGGCCGCTGCGCTATGCTTCGGCGCGGACCTGCCTGTTCCGGGTCGAGGCACTGCGCGCTCTGGAAACGGCCGGAATTGACTGGGAAAGCGCGGTCGAGACGGACCAGGACCGCACGGTCGAGGCGACGATTTCCGCCGATTTGGCTATCGGGGCCATGCTGGAAGGCACGGTGCCGACGCAGCTGGATACCGTGACCCACAACGGGGAATTGCCGGATCTGGGCGTGCTGCAGATCTGCATGTATTCGCAGGATCGCGGGTTCATGCAGGTGATCGAACGTCTGAAGACCCTGTTGCGTGCCGGGTTCAGCGGCAACGATTCGCTGCCCCTGCAGGGTGATCGAGAGCTGAAGGTGGTCGCCTCCTGACCGGTGGCGACCCGTTTCGGGAGGGGTCCTTCCGTTCTGCGCCTTCGCACAGGTCGGCGCCTTAGATGTTGATGATCACCTTCCCGGTCGATGCGCGGGATCGCAGCAGGTCCAATCCCTCGGCGGCCTGATCCAATGGCAGGCGATGGCTGATATGGGGCTGAATGCGCCCCTTGGCGGCCCAGTCGAATAGAACTGCCAGGCTATCGGTCACGATCTTCGGGCGGAATTTCAGATAGCCGCCCCAATAGAATCCCAGAACGTCGATATTCTTGACCAGCAGGTGATTGGCGGGGATCTGCGGCACGTCCCCCGAGGCATGGCCGATTGCCAACAGCCGCCCTTCGGGTTTCATGGCGCGGAAGGCGGCGCGGAACGGGTCCCCTCCGACGGCGTCATAGACC
Source organism: Pseudooceanicola nitratireducens (assembly GCF_900109195.1). GTDB lineage: Bacteria > Pseudomonadota > Alphaproteobacteria > Rhodobacterales > Rhodobacteraceae > Pseudooceanicola > Pseudooceanicola nitratireducens. Next base: position 648,232 of record NZ_FNZG01000002.1, read on the forward strand.
ACGTCGGCACCGCCCAGGGCCTTCAGTTTTTCGCGCAGCTCCGGGTCGGTGGCGTCCAGCAGGTGATCCGCGCCGGCCTGCTTGGCGACTTGCAGCTTTTCCTCGCCCCGGGCGACCGCGATGACCTGCGCGCCCATGAGATGCCCCAGTTCCACAGCCGTCAGGCCGACGCCCCCGGCTGCGCCCAGCACCACAAGGGTTTCGCCGGGTTGCATCCGCGCCTTGTGATCCAGCGCCACATGCGATGTGCCATAGGCCACCTGCAGCGCCGCGGCGGTGTCGAAATCGATGGCCTCGGGCAGGATCACGACGCGATCCGCGGCAAAGATCCCATAGTCGGCCAGCCCGCCCGAGCCGCCGAATACCGCAACCCGCTGACCGGGTTCAAAACCGGCCACATCGGGCCCCAGGGCATCGATCGTTCCGGCGACCTCCATTCCCAATGTGAAGGGCGGTGTCGGCGTGTCCTGGTATTTTCCCTTTACCATCAACAGATCCGCGAAGTTCAATCCGCAGGAGGCAATGCGGATCCGCACCTGACCGGGGCCGGGAGTGGGGATCTCGCACTCGGTCAGTTCGGGGGGCTGGTCGAGGGCGGTCACTTGAAAGGCGCGCATGTCTATTCCTTGATTGATTCGAACGCTTTTCTGACGGCGGATTGAAATTTGTGCAAATTCTGAGTGGACGAACAATCACTTTAAGAATTAAAGACTGTTGCCAGTTGTAATCTAAAGTATAGGTTTGCCCCAACGTCACTTTCCGCCACTCAGGGCTAATTTACTTGCGCGTAACCCAGATGATGCTAACGTAATGCAGCCCATCAGGGGTTGTCGGGAACGTGTTTGCAACCAGCGGTGGATTTTTAGACTAAACTGTAAGCACTATTTTTGTTTTCCCCATATGGTAGTTCGAGGAGACGCGTGATGACGCACCCAGTTGATGTACATGTCGGAAAAAGGATTCGTCACCGCCGGTGGCTGGTCGGCATGACTCAGCAGCAGCTCGCTGAACGCGTCGGGATCAAGTTCCAGCAGATCCAGAAGTATGAAACCGGGGCCAATCGCGTCAGCGCGTCGCGTCTTTGGGACATCGCCGATGCGCTGGAAGTGCCGGTGAACTTCTTCTTCGAAGGCCTGGACGAGGAAAACCCGCGTCAGGCAACGGGCATCCCCGCCGATATCATGGGCGACAAGGAAGCACTGGATCTGGTGCGGTCTTACTATGCCATCCCCGAGGCGCAGCGCCGCCGCCTGTTCGAACTGGCCCGCGTCCTTAGCGACGTCGCCTGATCCGGGCGATCTGGGCCGATCCGGCTCGATCTGGCCTGACCGCAGCGAACAGACCTTGAATACCAAAGAATCGGGCGCCCTGAGGCGCCTTTTCTATTTGGGCGGCCCGTCCTATAGCGGGATCATGGACCGACAGCAGATCATCGCCACCGCTCATGAAATGGCCGACGCCGCGCGGGCGGCCATTCTTCCCCTGTTCCGGGTCACCGGGCTGGATACCACCAACAAGCTGGAAGGCGGGTTCGATCCGGTCACGGCCGCCGATCACGCCGCCGAACGCGCCATGCGCGAGGTTCTGGCGCGGCGCCGTCCCATGGACGCGATCCTGGGCGAGGAATTCGGCGCGCAAGAGGGCACAAGCGGCCTGACTTGGGTGCTGGACCCGATCGACGGCACTCGCGCCTTCATCTCGGGCACACCGACCTGGGGCGTGCTGATCGCCGTTTCTGACGACACGGGCCCGCTGTTTGGCATCGTCGATCAGCCCTATATCGGGGAAAGGTTCGAGGGCGGCTTTGGCCGGGCCACGCTGACCGGCCCGCATGGCACGATGCCCCTGCGCAGCAGTGCGACGGCCGTGCTGGCCGAGGCGAAGCTGTTCACTACCTTCCCCGAAGTCGGAACCGAGCAGGAGCGCGCAGGCTTCAACGCCGTCGCCGCCCAGGCCAAGCTGACCCGCTATGGCATGGATTGCTACGCCTATGCGCTGGTCGCCATGGGGCAGGCCGATCTGGTGATCGAGGCCGGGCTGAACGCCTATGACATCCAGGGGCCGATGGCGGTGATCGCTGCCGCTGGCGGGATCGTCACCGACTGGACCGGCGGGCCCGCACATCAGGGCGGCCGGGTTCTGGCCGCCGCAAATGCAACGCTGCACGCCGAGGCGCTGGAGCTTCTGAAACCCTTCACCTGAGGTCCTCATGTCCGAGATCCTGATCCGCGCCGCCGACACCATCCTGACCATGGACGGGACGCGCCGCGAATTGCAGGGCGCGGACATCCGGATCCGCGACGGCATGATCGCCGAGGTGGGCACCGGGCTGCATAGCGAAGGCGAGGTCGTGCTGGCCAAGGGCTGTGTGGTGACCCCCGGCCTGGTGAACACGCATCACCACCTCTACCAGACGCTGACCCGTGCGGTGCCGGGCGGGCAGGATGCGCTTCTGTTCGGCTGGCTGCGGACGCTTTATCCCATCTGGTCGCGCTTCGGCCCGGAGGAGATGCGGATCTCGGCCCTGGCCGGGCTGGCGGAACTGGCGCTTTCAGGCTGCACGCTGACCTCGGATCATCTGTACCTGTTCCCGAACGGGTCGCGGCTGGACGACACGATCCATGCGGCGGGCGAGATCGGGGTGCGCTTTCACCCGACGCGCGGCGCGATGTCCATCGGCGAAAGCGACGGCGGCCTGCCCCCCGATGCGCTGGTCGAGCGTGAGGCCGACATCCTGAACGATTGTATCCGCGTCATCGACGCCTTCCACGATCCGCGCCCCGGCGCGATGGTGCGCGTCGGTGTCGCCCCCTGTTCGCCCTTTTCGGTTAGCCGCGACCTGATGCGCGACGCGGCGATTTTGGCGCGGGACAAGGGGGTGATGCTGCACACCCATCTGGCCGAGAATGACGAAGACATCGCCTATTCGCTGGAACAATTCGGCTGTCGTCCCGGCCAATATGCCGAGGATCTGGGCTGGACCGGCGATGACGTCTGGCATGCGCATTGCGTGAAGCTTGACGGGGCCGAGATTGATTTGTTCGCCCGGTCACGCACCGGGGTCGCCCATTGCCCCTGTTCCAACTGCCGGCTGGGGTCGGGCATCGCGCCGGTCAGGGCGATGCGGGATGCGGGCGTGAAGGTGGGGCTTGGTGTCGATGGCTCTGCCTCGAACGACGCGGCCAACCTGGTGGGGGAAGCCCGGCAAGCCATGCTGTTGCAGCGGGTCGCCCAGGGGGCCGATGCGATGTCTGCGCGCGAGGCGCTGGAGATTGCCACACGTGGCGGCGCGGATGTGCTGGGCCGCCCCGACTGTGGCCGGATCGAGTTGGGCGCGCGGGGGGATGTCGCGATCTGGGATGTCTCGGGCGTGGAAAGCGCGGGGTCCTGGGATCCCGCGGCCCTGCTGCTGACCGGGCCGACGCGCGTGCGCGACCTGTTTGTCGAAGGGCGGCAGGTGGTGCGCGGTGGTCAGGTCACGACGATCGACCTGCCGCGGGTGGTCGAACAGGCGAACCGGCTGGCGCGGGCGCTGGCGGGCTAAGGCTCAGCCCGTCGCGCGGCCGTTGATCCAGGTGGCCCGCACCGCCCGGTCATCGCCCATCATGATCGTCGCAAACAGATCGTCCCAGTCGCTTTCCGCCCGCTCGGCCCGCTGCGCGATGGCAGGGGTCGAGGCCAGGTCGAGCACCGTCAGATCCGCCTCCATCCCCCGGTCCAGCCGCCCGATGTGGGTATCCAGCCGCAGCGCCCGGGCCGATCCTTCGGTCGCCAGCCAGATCAGCTGCGCCGCATGCAGGGGCGTGCCGCGCAGTTGGCCGATCTCGTAGGCGGCGGCCATGGTGCGCAGCATGGAAAAGGACGACCCGCCGCCGGTGTCCGTGGCCAGCCCGATGCGATGGCCCTGTGCCATCAGCCCCGCCATGTCGAAAAGACCCGAGCCGATGAAGGTGTTCGAGGTCGGGCAATGCACCAGCGCGGCCCCGACCTCGCGCAGGCGGTCCTGTTCGCGCGGCTCAAGGTGGATGGCGTGCCCATAAAGGCCGTTCGGCCCCAGCAGCCCGTGCTGTTCGTAGGTGTCCAGGTAGTCCCGCGCCTGCGGATACAGCGACCGCACCCAGGCGATTTCGTCAACCTGTTCAGACAGATGCGTCTGCATCAGGCAATCGGGATGTTCGGCCCAAAGCGCGCCCAGGGCCGCCATCTGATCCGGGGTCGAGGTGGGCGAGAACCGCGGCGTGATGGCATAGGACAGCCGGTCCACACCGTGCCATGCCTCAAGCAGGGCCTTGCTGTCGTCATAGGCGCTTTGCGCGGTGTCCTGCAGCCCCTCGGGCGCGTTGCGGTCCATGCAGGTCTTGCCGGCGACGATCCGCTGGCCCCGCGCCTGCGCGGCCTGCATGATCGCATCGACCGAGCCCGGGTGCACCGTGCAGAAGGAACAGACGGTCGTCGTGCCATGGGTAGCGGTCAGATCCAGATAGCGGGTCGCGATCGCGTCCGCATAGGCGGGATCCGCCAGGCGCATTTCTTCCGGAAAAGTATAGCTGTTGAGCCAGTCGATCAGCCGTTTCCCCCAGGAGGCGATGATCGCCGTCTGCGGATAATGCACATGGGCGTCGACGAAACCGGGGCAGATCAGGTCGCGGCCATAGGCGATTTCGGTGACCTGCGGCCAGTTGGCGCGCAGGGTCGCGGCGGGCCCGATGTCGGCGATCCGTCCGTCCTGCAGCACCACGCCCCAGTCGGTTTCGATCCGCAGCGCGGTCTCGGGCGCGGCGATGAAAGGGTCGTCCAGCGTGCGCAGCACGCGGCCGGTCAGCAGGGTGGGGTGGGGCATCGGTCTCTCCGGTTCGGCAGTGCAGCGTAGCGCGTGGGCGGGTCGCGGTAAACGGGCAGAAATCCCATGTGGATTACGTTCTGAACCATTGTTTTTCTCGGCGCTTGTCCTCTATGACACCCATGCAGAAGGAGCGACGACATGAGCGAAGAAAACCAGCCGGTCGAAGAAAACGAGCGTCCCGAAGAGGACAGCTATACCATCGACCGCAAGGTGATTGCGTCGATCCTTTATGCCGTGGACACGGACGACCGCGACAAGCTGGTCGAGCTGATGGAGCCGCTGCACGCCGCCGACATCGCCGACCTTCTGGAACAGATCAACGCCTATGACCGCCGCCGGCTTGTCCTGCTGTACGACAAGGAATTCGACGGTGAGATCCTGTCGGAACTGGGCGATTCCATCCGGGAAGAGATCATTTCGATCCTCAAACCCGACGTCCTGGCCGAGGCCGTGCGGGAACTTGATTCCGATGACGTGGTCGACCTGGTCGAATACCTGGAAGACGACCAGCAGACCGCGATCCTTGACGTGCTGGAAGACAGCGACCGGGTCGCCGTCGAACAGGCGCTGTCCTTCCCGGAAGAATCCGCCGGTCGTCTCATGCAGCGCGAGGTCGTCGCGGTGCCCGAGTTCTGGAATGTCGGCCAGGCCATCGACTACATGCGCGAACGCGACGACCTGCCCGAGCAGTTCTATCACGTCATCCTGACCGACCCCCGGTTCAAGCCGGTGGCGCATGTGACCCTGGGGATGCTGATGGCCAGCCCCCGCCGCACCCCGCTAAGCGAAATCACGGAACCCAGTTTCCGTACCTTCAACGGCAGCGTGGACGAAGGCGACGTGGCCTATGCCTTCAACCAGTATCACCTGATTTCGGCCCCGGTTGTGGACGACGACGAACGGCTGGTCGGCGTGATCACCATCGACGACGCCATGATCGTGCTGGACGAGGAACACGACGAAGACATCCTGCGTCTGGCGGGGGTGAGCGAGGAAAGCTCTCTTTCCGACCGCATCTACGAGACGACCAAGCGGCGGTTCCCCTGGCTGGCGGTGAACCTGGTGACGGCGATCCTGGCCTCGCTCGTCATTGCCCAGTTCGAAGCGACGATCGCGCAATTCGTGGCGCTGGCGGTGCTGATGCCGATCGTGGCCTCCATGGGCGGGAACGCGGGCACGCAGTCGCTGACCGTTGCGGTGCGATCGATCGCCACCAAGGACCTTACCGGGGCCAACGTCTGGCGGGTGATCTGGCGGGAAGGGGCCGTGGGTCTGATCAACGGCGTGATCTTTGCCGTGGTCATGGGGATCGTCGGTATCATCTGGTTCGGTTCACCCGCGCTTGGGGCGGTGATCGGCATGGCCATGGTGATCAACCTGGTGATCGCGGGGCTTGCGGGCACGGTGATCCCGGTGGTGCTGGACCGCGTGGGCGTTGACCCGGCGCTGGCCTCGGGCGCGTTCGTGACCACCGTAACCGACATCGTGGGCTTCTTCGCCTTCCTTGGCCTTGCCGGCGTGGTGCTGCTGTGAGCACCGGGGACCTGGCCGCGGTGAAAGAGGAAGCGCGCCGCGCGGCCTTTGCCCGACGGTCCGCCGCACACAAGATGAACCGGGGTGATGCCGCCGGCGTCCTGTCCGAGGTGCTGGCAGGCCATCGCGGTGTGCCGATTTCGGGCTATCTGCCGATCCGCACGGAAATCGACCCGCGCCCCGCCATGGCCGAGGCCGTGGCCTATGGCCCGGTCGGCGTGCCGATCATCGAAGGCGCGGGCAAGCCGCTGATCTTTTCGCAATGGGCCCCGAACATGCCGCTGGTCGATGGGCCTTTCGGCGCGCAGATCCCGGAAGAACCGCTGCCCATGGTGCCGCAGATCGTCATCGTGCCGCTTGTGGCCTTCGACCGGCGCGGCGGGCGGCTGGGCTATGGCGGCGGCTTCTACGACCGCACGCTGGAGCAGCTGCGTGCCAAGGGGCCGGTCATGGCCATCGGCTTTGCCTACGGCGCGCAAGAGGCCGAGGCTCTGCCGCTTGAGCCGACGGATCAGCCGCTGGATCTGATCGTGACCGAACGCCGTGTGATCGAATTCACCTGACGCCTGCGGCGGCCCCGCTGCCATTCCCGATTTACCGCGCGCCGCCCATGGGCTAAGACGCGCCGACAGAGCAGGAGGCCCAGACATGTCCGCCCATGGCACCCCGATCCCCATGCAATCGCTGGCCGCAGGGCCTCTGACCGGTACGGCCGATGTGCCGGGGGACAAGTCGATCTCGCACCGGTCGCTGATCCTTGGCGCGCTGTCCATGGGAGAGACCCGGATTTCCGGCCTTCTCGAAGGGCAGGACGTATTGGATACCGCCAAGGCGATGCGCGCCTTCGGGGCCGAGGTGACGGATCTGGGCGGCGGCAACTGGCGGGTGCAGGGCGTCGGTGTCGGCGGCTTTGCCGAGCCGGACAATGTCATCGACTGCGGCAACTCGGGCACCGGGGTGCGGCTGATCATGGGGGCGATGGCCACATCGCCCATCACCGCGACCTTCACCGGCGATGCCAGCCTGAACAAGCGCCCGATGGCGCGTGTGACCGATCCGCTGGCGCTGTTCGGTGCGCAGTCGGTCGGGCGCGAGGGCGGGCGTCTGCCCATGACCATCGTCGGCGCGGCCGATCCGGTGCCGGTGCGCTATGTGGTGCCGGTGCCCTCGGCTCAGGTGAAATCCGCCGTGCTTCTGGCCGGGCTGAACGCCCCGGGCCAGACCGTCGTGATCGAGAAGGAAGCCACCCGCGATCATACCGAACGGATGCTGGCGGGCTTTGGCGCGACCATCACCAGCGAAGACAGTGAAGAGGGTCGGGTCATCACCCTGACCGGTCAGCCCGAGCTGACGGGCCAGACCATCGTCGTGCCACGCGATCCGTCCTCGGCCGCGTTTCCGGTCTGTGCGGCGCTGATCGTGCCGGGATCGGACGTACTGGTGCCGAACATCGGGCTGAACCCGACCCGCGCCGGCCTGTTCGAGACGCTGCGCGACATGGGGGCGGACCTGACCTATGAGAACCCGCGCGAAGAGGGTGGCGAACCGGTCGCCGACCTGCGCGCGCGCTTCTCGCCCGACCTCAAGGGGATCGAGGTTCCGCCGGACCGCGCGGCCTCGATGATCGACGAATATCCCATCCTGTCGGTGGTCGCCGCCTATGCCGAAGGCCAGACCGTGATGCGTGGCGTGAAAGAGCTGCGGGTCAAGGAATCCGACCGGATCGACGCCATGGCCACCGGGTTGCGCGCCAATGGGATCGAGGTCGAAGACGGCGAGGACTGGTGGATCGTCACCGGGCGCGGCCATGGAAATGTGCCCGGCGGGGCCGAGGTGGAAAGCCATCTGGACCACCGCATCGCCATGTCCTTCCTGTGCCTCGGCATGGCCTCGACGGCACCCGTGCGGGTCGATGACGGCGGGCCGATCGCCACGTCCTTCCCGATTTTCGAACCGCTGATGGCCACCCTTGGTGCGCGGATCGAACGTCTGGCCTGACGGGGTTCAGGCGGTCAGCGCCTGTCCCCTTCCGGGTTTGCCAAGCCTTCCGGGATCTGGCATCAATCGCGTCCCAGCAGGAGAGAGTGCATGAGCCCGACACGTCTGACCATCGCCATCGACGGCCCCGCCGCGGCCGGCAAGGGCACCCTGTCGCGCGCCCTGGCGGTGGCCTTTGGGCTGGCGCATCTGGACACCGGCCTGATCTATCGTGCCACGGGGCGGCGGACACTGGACGGCACCGCCGCGCTTGAGGCCGCGCAGACCCTGACGGCCGAGGATCTTCAGGCCGATGACCTGCGCACCCCCGAAGTCGCCCGCGCGGCCAGCGTTGTCGCCGCCATCCCCGAGGTCCGCGCCGCACTGGTGGATTTCCAGCGCGCCTTTGCCCGCCGTCAAGGCGGGGCGGTTCTGGACGGGCGCGACATCGGCACGGTGATCTGCCCCGAGGCCGAGGTGAAATTCTTCGTCACCGCCTCGGACGCGGTGCGGGCCGAGCGTCGGTTCAAGGAGCTGGTCGAAGGCGGTCATGACGTCACTCTGGACGGCGTGCTGTCGGATCTGCGCGAACGCGACGCACGGGATTCGGCGCGGGCTTCGGCCCCGATGGTCGCGGCCGAGGATGCGGTGACGCTGGATACCTCGGACATGGATATCGCCGCTGCGGTCCAGGCCGCGATCCGTCTGGTGACCGAAAAGACCGGCCACGCCCCGGTTCAGTGATTGGGTTCAGGGACGGGGCGCAGGGATGCGCCGATTGGCAACTGTCTGAAAATTGAACCGATCGGACGAGTCCCCGCCGGGGATCTTCCTTTTTTCTGACATGGTTGCAGGCGATACTGCCTGAAACAGCTGTCGAAAGGCCGGGGACACGGCCGGGCAGCATCAGGCAGAGCAGCAAAGGCGGTGGCCGGCATGGGCACCCAAACGGGCATTTCAGGCAAACAGGCCGACCTGTCGGGCTGGGGACGGTTTCCCCGGCTGACCGGTCGGCTGACCCGCATCCGCAGCCTTGATGCACTGCGCAAGGCGCTTGGCCCGCACCCCGTGATCGCGCGCGGCAATGGCCGCAGCTATGGCGACAGCGCGGTGCAAGTGCAGGGCACGCTGGATATGCGCGGCATGGCCCATATGCTGTCGTTCGATGACAGCACCGGCGTTCTGGTGGCTCAGGCCGGGGTGCTTCTGGGCGATGTGATCGACAGCTTCCTGCCGCGCGGCTGGTTCCCGCCGGTGACGCCGGGGACCAAGTTCGTCACCCTGGGCGGCATGCTGGCCGCCGATGTGCACGGCAAGAACCACCTGCGCGACGGCAGCATCCGCCAGCATGTCGACTGGATCGAGGTGCTGGGCCCGGATGGGCAGATCCACCGCGCCTCTGCATCCGAGAACCCGGAGCTGTTCGACTGGACCCTTGGCGGCATGGGGCTGACCGGGGTGATCCTGCGCTGCGCCCTGCGTCTGCGCCGGGTCGAGACGGGATATATCCGGCAATCGCTGCATGTGGCCGGGAACCTGGATCGGGCGATAGAGGTCTTTGAAGTGGCCACCAGCCGCTATGCGGTGGCCTGGTTCGATTGCCTGGGCCAGGGTGCGGCGCTTGGCCGGTCGGTGGTCATGCTGGGCGATCACGCAGAACCCGAGGATCTGGAACCTGCGCAGCGCGCCGCCCCCTATGATATCCCGCGCCGCCGCCCCTTGCGGATGCCCGTGGATGCGCCGGGCTTTGCGCTGAACCGCCATACCCTGCGGGCCTTCAACGCGGTCTATTACCGGGCGCAGGCGCGCAAGGCGGGCGAAAGCCTGGTGGACTGGGACCGCTATTTCTATCCACTGGACACTGTGCTGGGCTGGAACCGGATCTACGGTGGCCGGGGATTCGCTCAATATCAGGTGGTGATCCCGCTGGCCTCGGCCCGCGCGGGGCTGACCGAACTGCTGGGCGCGATTTCGGATGCGGGCGCGGGGTCCTTCCTGGCGGTGCTGAAACGGCTGGGGCCCGAGGCCGGGCCGATCTCCTTCCCGATGGAGGGCTACACGCTGGCGCTGGATTTCCCGGTGTCCGACGCGGTGCTGGCCCTGCTGACGCGGCTGGACGCGATCACGGCAGCACACGGCGGGCGGGCTTATCTAGCCAAGGACAGCCGCATGACTGCCGAGACATTTCACAAGACAGACCCCCGCGCGGCGCGTTTTGCGGCCTATCGCGACGGGATCGGGGCGCGGGGCGTCTTTGCCTCGGCGCAATCGGAAAGGGTGACACTATGAACCGACGTGTGACGATCCTTGGGGCGCGGTCCGACATCGCGATGGCCTGCGCCCATGCCTTTGCGGCGGCGGGCGATGATCTGACCCTATGTGCGCGCCAGTCCGAAACCCTGGCCGAGGCCGCGCAGGATCTGGAGCTCCGCCATGGCGGCAGCGTCACCCTGCGGGAGCTGGACGTGCTGGACGTCGACCCGCAGGCCTTTGCCGATGACGGTGATCTGCCTGACGTGGTGATCTGCGCCGTGGGTGTGCTGGGCGACCAGCTGCTGGACCAGGACAATGCAGCGGCGATCCGGTCGGTGCTGCGGGCGAATTTCGAAGCCCCGGCGGCGCTGCTCTCGGCCTATGCGACGGCGATGGAGGATCGCGGATCGGGCGTGATTGTCGGCATCTCGTCCGTGGCGGGCGACCGGGGTCGGGCGACGAATTACGTCTATGGATCGGCCAAGGCGGGCTTTACCGCCTTCCTGTCGGGGATGCGCAACCGGCTGGCGAAAACCGGGGTGCATGTGATCACCGTGAAGCCCGGGTTCGTCGACACCAGGATGACCGAAGACATGGACCTTCCGGGTGCGCTGACCGCGCAACCAGCGGAAGTTGGCGCAGCCGTGCTGAAAGCCGTTGAGCGGCGTCAGGACGTGATCTATGTGCGCGGCGTCTGGCGGCTGATCATGGGACTCATCCGCCTGATACCGGAGCGCATCTTCAAGAAACTCTCGCTCTGATCCGGATGGGACCAGGGCCACGACCAGAGAAAATAACAAGACAGGGAAGATGGGCATCCACCCTTTGTGAAAGCAGGCAGACATGATCGACAAGACCAAGGAAACCCCGCGCGCCGACCAGGCGCATCAACCGCAACAAAGCGTGCCGGACTGGCGCCGTCTGGACTTTGCCTCGGACTGCCTGTGCCTGCGGTCCGAACCGGCATCGGACACGCCGCACGCGCCGCGTTAAGGGCGATCTGCGGCAGGCTGACGCAGGGATTCTGGCCCGGATGTTGACGCTATCATCGCCCGCAAGGTGTTGATATCGCGCCGTGTTTTCGGGCTGGAAACAGAGTGTCGGGGATTCTGCGCTAAGGCGAATGGTGGAACTGGTGTAGGCTGAACGTGTTGATTTTACTAACAACACGCTTTCGGAGGAGGATTTCATGACCTTCATGTTCACTGCACCCAACACGCCGATTACGCCGCGTGATCGTTCGACCAAGGACCCAAAGGTTGCCACGGAAGACCAGTGGCGCAGGTTCGATTTCGGGATGGATTGCCTGATCCCGGCCGAGGATTACGCCCTGCCCAAGGGGTACGAGCAGTCCCGGCAGGATTGATCCGGGCCTCGACCCCGGCAATCGACGACCCGGCAATCGGGCCTGAACGGCACGGGGCCCGGCAAGGGACAGCCCCGCATCCGGTGACAGGATCTGACGTCCAAAGGCGGCCCATGGCCGCCTTTTGGCGTTTTCAGGGGCAGGGGGTACTGGCCTTTTGCTCTTGATTTGTTGGTGCATTGGGGGTATCCGCCCTGCGTCGACAAGGCAAAAGCCGCGATGGAACACAGGCAGGGTCGGACCACCGGCCCTTTCTTCATTCCCGGCTTGCTCGAAATGACCAACCCAAGACCGGCGGAGACAACCGCTCGGCCAGTATAACCCTTGAAAAGGAAATCATAGGCCACATGGCTCAGAACGCATCCATGGAGGAATTCGAAGCCCTCCTGAACGAAAGCTTCGAAATGGACACGCCCGAAGAGGGTTCCGTTGTCAAAGGCAAGGTCATCGCTGTTGAAGCAGGCCAGGCCATCATCGACGTTGGCTACAAGATGGAAGGCCGCGTCGATCTGAAAGAATTCGCAAACCCCGGTGAACAGGCAGAAATCTCTGTCGGTGACGAGGTTGAAGTTTTCCTGCGCGCAGCTGAAAACGCCCGTGGCGAAGCCGTCATTTCCCGTGAAATGGCCCGCCGCGAAGAAGCCTGGGACCGCCTGGAAAAAGCATACGCAGACGACGCCCGCGTCGAAGGCGCGATCTTCGGCCGCGTCAAAGGCGGCTTCACCGTCGATCTGGGCGGCGCTGTTGCGTTCCTGCCCGGCTCTCAGGTTGACGTGCGCCCCGTGCGCGACGCCGGCCCGCTGATGGGTCTGAAGCAGCCGTTCCAGATTCTGAAAATGGACCGTCGCCGTGGCAACATCGTTGTTTCGCGTCGCGCAATCCTGGAAGAATCGCGTGCCGAACAGCGCGCCGAGGTCATCTCGAACCTCGAAGAAGGCCAGGCCGTGGATGGTGTCGTCAAGAACATCACCGAATACGGTGCCTTCGTTGACCTGGGCGGCGTTGACGGCCTGCTGCACGTCACCGACATGGCATGGCGTCGCGTGAACCACCCCTCCGAGATCCTGTCGATCGGCGAAACCGTCAAGGTTCAGGTCATCAAGATCAACAAGGAAACGCACCGCATCAGCCTGGGCATGAAGCAGCTGCAGGAAGATCCGTGGGATCTGGTTGCTGCCAAGTACCCGCTGGAATCCACCCATCAGGGTCGCGTCACCAACATCACCGACTACGGTGCATTTGTTGAGCTGGAGCCCGGTGTCGAAGGTCTGGTCCACGTCTCCGAGATGTCCTGGACCAAGAAGAACGTGCACCCCGGCAAGATCGTCTCGACCTCGCAGGAAGTCGAAGTCATGGTCCTGGAAATCGATGGTGCCAAGCGCCGCGTGTCCCTGGGTCTCAAGCAGACGATGCGCAACCCGTGGGAAGTCTTCGCGGAAACCCATCCCGAAGGCACCGTTGTCGAAGGCGAAGTCAAGAACATCACCGAATTCGGTCTGTTCGTTGGTCTCGACGGCGACATCGACGGCATGGTTCACCTGTCCGACATCTCCTGGGACGAGCGTGGCGAAGACGCCATCCAGAACTACCGCAAGGGCGACATGGTCCAGGCGGTTGTCTCGGAAGTCGACACCGACAAAGAGCGTATCTCGCTCTCGATCAAGAACGTGGGCGGCGACAAGTTCGCGGATGCCGTTGGCGGCGTGAAGCGCGGCTCGGTCATCACCGTCAACGTGACCTCCATCGAAGATGGCGGGATCGAAGTGGAATACGAAGGCATGAAGTCCTTCATCCGCCGCTCCGATCTGTCGCGTGACCGTGCCGAACAGCGCCCCGAGCGTTTCTCGGTCGGTGACCACGTCGACGTGCGCGTCACCAACGTGGACAGCAAGACCCGTCGTCTGGGCCTGTCCATCAAGGCACGCGAAATCGCGGAAGAGAAAGAGGCCGTGGAACAGTACGGTTCCTCCGACTCGGGCGCGTCGCTTGGCGACATCCTGGGCGCAGCCCTGAAAAACGACTGATCTGTCTGACAGATCTTCGGAAAACCCCGGCCATCGCGCCGGGGTTTTTTGTTGCGCGGATGGTGGGGCGTGAGGGTCCGAATCAGGGCCGCATGCCGCGCTGCAGCGTCACGCGATTCTGCGGCTGCTGTGTTGCGGCAAGGGATTTCTCTGCGCGCGCAAGGCGCAAAACCCCGATTTAACATGAAAATTTCGGCCCCCGACCCTTGCTAGTCTGTTTCGGGATGCCACAATTGATCCTATAGTCGTAACAAGTCCGATTGCGCTGCCACGTGACCTGGGAGAACTCGAAATGATCCGCTCTGAGCTGATTCAGAAAATCGCCGACGAAAATCCGCATCTGTACCAGCGGGATGTCGAAAAGATCGTGAACGTCATCTTTGACGAGATCATCGAGGCGATGGCACGGGGCGACCGGGTCGAGCTGCGCGGTTTTGGGGCCTTTTCCGTCAAGAAGCGGGATGCGAGAACGGGTCGTAACCCGCGCACCGGCGAAGCGGTCGAGGTCGAGGAAAAGCACGTGCCTTTCTTCAAGACCGGCAAGCTGTTGCGCGACCGACTGAACGGACAAGCCTGACATGAAATACATCCGGTATCTTTTCCTGCTCTGCCTCGCGGTGGTGCTGATCGCGGTCGCCTTGGCTAACCGTGGTGCCGTGGAACTGAAACTGCTGCCCGAAGGGCTGGCGCGTGTGGCGGGGATCGACCCGGGCACCTCGCTGCCGCTGTTCGTGGTGATCTTCGGCGGCGTCGTTGCCGGCCTGCTGATCGGGTTCGTCTGGGAATGGCTGCGCGAGCACAAGCACCGCGTCGAAGTGGACCGCAAGGCCCGCGAGGTCGGCAAGCTTGAGCGCGAAGTGAAGAAGCTGAAGGGTGAGAAGAACCGCGGCAAGGACGACGTCCTGGCGCTTCTCGACTGATCCCGATTGCCGTCCAGGGCCTTGCGCTGATCAGGCGCAATCTGGACGGCATCCCCCATCTCGCCTAGACCTGCGGCATGGATATTCGCGTCAAGATCTGCGGTCTCAGCCGCCCCGAGGATGTCGCCGCCGCCGCCGATGCCGGCGCGGTCTATGGCGGCTTTGTCTTCTTTCCGAAATCCCCCCGGAACGTGTCGATCGACGTGGCGCGGGACCTGGCGGTTGCGGCGCCCGTAGGGCTGGCCAAGGTCGCGCTGGTGGTGAATGCCGATGACGCCCTGATCGACGCGATCACCGGGGCGGTGCCGCTGGACATGTTGCAGCTGCACGGCAAGGAAAGCCCCGAACGGGTGGCCGAGTTGCGGGCCCGCACCGGGTTGCCGGTGATGAAGGCCGTGGGCATCGCCGGGCCCGAGGATCTGGAGCAGATCGCGATCTACGAACAGGTGGCGGATCAGATCCTGATCGACGCCAAACCGCCCAAGGGGGCGGATCTGCCGGGCGGCAACGGGCTGGCCTTTGACTGGCGGCTGCTGCAGGGGCGCAAGTACTGGACGCGGCCCTGGATGCTGGCCGGTGGCCTGACCCCCGACAACGTGGCCGAAGCCGTGCGCCTGACCGGGGCGCGTCAGGTCGATGTCTCCTCGGGCGTGGAAAGCGCGCCGGGGGTGAAGGATCTGGACCGGATCGGGGATTTCGTCCGCGCCGCACAGGGCTGAGGGGCGGGACGCCCCCGAGGGCTAACGGAAGCTGACCGGCTGAACCCACCATTTGGGATGCGCCAGGCGCTGCGCCATGGCCTCGGCCGCGTCTCGGGTGTCGCTCAGGCCAAAGCAGGTCGCGCCGGATCCGGACATGCGGGCCAGGCGACAGTCGGGATCCTGGCTTAGCCGTTCCAGAACCGTGCCGATGATCGGGGTGATGGCGATGGCCGGGGCCTCAAGATCGTTGCGGGTGGTCTTCAGCCAGTCGATCAGGGTCCTTGTGTCGGGGCCCTCGGGCAGATCGGGCATGGGCGGATTGTCCCGCCGGGTCAGTGCCTTGAAGACCGACGGGGTCGGCACCTCGACCCGGGGGTTGATCAGCACGCCGTGCAGGGCGGGCAGCGGGGGCAGGGGGGTGACGATGTCTCCGATCCCCTGCATCCGGGCGGCGCGACCGATCAGGCAGACGGGAATATCCGCGCCCAGGCGGTGCGTGTCGCGGGGCAGGTCGGTGCCGTGGATCTGCGCCAGCCCGCGCAGCGTGGCGGCCGCATCCGAGGATCCGCCCCCGATCCCTGCGGCGGCTGGCAGGTGTTTTTCCAGGTGCACATCGGCCGTCAGCCCGGCGAACTCCATGGCCTTTACCACCAGGTTGCGCGCGTCGGTCGGGACCCCGGCGGCGAGCGGACCTGACAGGGTCAGAGAGCCATCGCCCCGCGTCAGGGTCAGGCGGTCGCCCATGTCGGCAAAGACCACCAGCGAATCCAGCAGGTGATAGCCATCCTGACGCTGCCCGGTGACGTGCAGCGCCAGATTGATCTTGGCCGGTGCGATCTGCTGCACCGGGGATGTGTCTTGCATGGATCAGCCGCCGTTGCTTGTGTCCTGGGCCACTTTCAGGGGATTGGCCCCTTCTTCGGCCAGAACAGCATCCAGGCCAACCTTCAACTTGCGGCGGATGCGTTCGGCATCGCCCGCTTCGGGGTCGAAGGACAGGGCGCGCTGCCACTGGAATTCGGCTTCAAGCCGCCGGCCGACGGCCCAGTAGACATCGCCCAGGTGGTCGGTGACCGTGGGATCCACGGGCATCAGTTCTGCGGCGCGTTCCATGTGGCCAACCGAATCGTCATAGCGGCCCAGCCGGTACAGCGCCCAGCCCAGGCTATCCAGGATATAACCGCTGTCGGGGCGCGCATCGGCGGCGCGTTCGATCATCGACAGCGCTTCCTCCAGCTTTTCTTGCTTTTCGACCAGAGAATAGCCCAGGTAGTTCAGCACGCGGGGATGTTCGGGGTTGAACTGAAGCGCGGCGCGGAAATCGGCCTCGGCCTCGTCCCAGTGGTTCAGGCGTTCCTGGCAGATGCCCCGGACATAAAGGACAAACCATTGCGCGCGGTCGTCTTCATCGTAAAGCGACAGGGCCCGGTCATAGGCTTTCACCGCCTCCATGTAGCGTTCGGAGCCACGGAACAGATCGCCGCGCGTGCTGTGCACGATCGGCATGTCCGCGTGGGTCTCGGCCAGCTGGTCCAGCACTTCCAGCGCGGCATCGGCGCGGCCCGACCGGCGCAGCGCCTCGGCCCGGCCCAGTTCGGCGGCGTGGAAGGCGGGGTTGTCGCGCGGCACCCTGCGATAGGCGCGGGTGGCCAGTTCCGGGCGGCCCATGTCTTCCAGAAGTTCGGCCGACAGAAGGATCGCGTCGACGTGGTCGCGGCGCAGATCCTCGGCCACGCGGGAATAGATCAGCGTGTAGTCGTTCGTGGCCTCACCGCGCAGGGCGGCGGCAACGGAATAGAAGATCTCGGCCACGCCGTCGGTGATGCGGGTCACATGGGTGAAGGGCAGGGTCTCACCGGTTTCGAGCCCTGTCCGCATCGCCGACAGGCCGGGGTCCAGGTCCGTGCCGAACAGACGGTCCAGCAGGGCCAGCGCATCGGCGTTGCGGTCCAGTTGCGACAGCACCTCGATCCGGGCCATGGCACCACGGCGGGTCATCTGCAGGGGGCCGGCCTGTTCGTCGGAATAGATCGCCTCAGAGGCTTCGAAATCGCCGACCATCGCAAGGGCCAGGGCCTTGTGGTACAGGGCAAAGCCGCGCAGGCCTTTGGTCTCAGCCACGGTGTCGAAGGCGGCAAGGGCGGCGGTCATGTCGCCGGACCCCAGGCGCGCCCAGGCGGCCATCAGGCCATCGACCAGCGGGCCGACGCCGCGATCTTCGGTCACGCGGGACAGAACGGCGGTGTAATCGCCCGCCTCGAATTCATGGGCGGCCAGAATGGCGCGGGCGATCTGGCTTTCGACGCCGTTCTTTTCCATCCGTTCGGCCACGGGCACGGCGCGGGCCAGGTCCCCGGCCGAGAGCTGCGACAGGGCGGCCCCCTCAAGCAGCTGCGGATTCTTCGGATCATCCCCAAGGGCGCGTATGTAGTAATAGACGGCCGCATCGAAATCGCCGGCCATGCGCGCCTGCCGCGCGGCCAGGTAATCGCCTGAATTGCCGGCAAATGCCGGCGTTGCCAACGTCGTGGTCGCCGTCAGGGCCAAGGCAGTCAGAAACTTTGCAGTCAGGATCTTGCGTTTGGTCATGTGGTCCCTCGCCTCACTTGGGGTCAGGTCAGGGTAAGGGGACTTCGTTACCAAAAGCAATGCGGGGCACCGGTGGATGCCCCGCATTTAAGAAATTGTGATCGGTCGACGACAGGGGGCCGTCAACCTGCTGATTTATTGGGCCAGCTTACATGTTCGGATAGTTCGGGCCGTCGCCGCCCTGGGGCGTGGTCCAGACGATGTTCTGGGACGGATCCTTGATGTCGCAGGTCTTGCAGTGCACGCAGTTCTGGAAGTTGATGACAAAGCGCGTGTCCTTGCCTTCTTCCTCGAC
This sequence comes from Pseudooceanicola nitratireducens, assembly GCF_900109195.1. Taxonomy (GTDB): domain Bacteria; phylum Pseudomonadota; class Alphaproteobacteria; order Rhodobacterales; family Rhodobacteraceae; genus Pseudooceanicola; species Pseudooceanicola nitratireducens. The sequence goes on from NZ_FNZG01000002.1 coordinate 666,733, forward strand.
GAATTCGTAGACGCCTGCCGGGCAATAGCGCGACGAGGGGCCGGCGTATTTCGGCAGGTTGTCCAGAACCGGCACGTTCGGGTCCTTCAGTTTCAGGTGCGCCGGCTGGCTTTCCTCGTGGTTGGTCATCGAGAAGCTGACGTTGGTCAGGCGATCGAAGGACAGCTTGCCGTCGGGCTTGGGATAGTCGATCGGCTTGTGCTGCGATGCCATTTCGGTCGCTTGGGCGTCGGTCTTACCGTGTTTCAGCGTGCCCAGCAGTGAGAAGCCGAAGGTGTTGGTCCACATGTCGAACCCGCCCAGCCCCAAAGAGGCCACGAGCCCGTACTTGGACCACAGCGGTTTCACGTTGCGCACCTTCTTCAGGTCCTTGCCGATCGGGCCCTTGCGCACGGCTTCTTCATAGTCGTGCAGCTCGTCGCCCGAGCGGCCGGCCTTGATCGCGGCATGGGCGGCTTCGGCCGCGGCCTTGCCGGACAGCATGGCGTTGTGGTTGCCCTTGATGCGCGGCACGTTGACCATGCCGACGGAACAGCCCAGCAGCGCCACGCCGGGCGCAACCATCTGCGGCATCGACTGATAGCCGCCTTCGGAAATCGCCCGCGCGCCATAGGCCACGCGCTTGCCGCCTTCCAGCAGCTCGGCGACCATCGGGTGGTGCTTGAAGCGCTGGAATTCCATGTAGGGGAACAGGTGCGGGTTCTTGTAGTTCAGGTGAACCACGAAGCCGATCAGCACCTGGTTGTTCTCGAAGTGATAGATGAACGAGCCGCCGCCGGCATTGCCGCCCAGGGGCCAGCCCATGGTGTGGGTGACGGTACCTTCCTTGTGCTTGGCCGGATCGATTTCCCAGATCTCTTTCATGCCAAGGCCGAATTTCTGCGGCTCCTTGCCGTCGGACAGGCCGTACTTCTCGATCACTTCCTTCGACAGCGACCCGCGCACGCCTTCCGACAGGAAGACGTATTTGCCGTGCAGCTCCATCCCCGGCTCATAGCCCGGGCCCTGCGTGCCATCGGGGTTCAGGCCGAATTCACCGGCCACGACGCCCTTGATGTCGCCGTTGTCGCCATAGACCAGTTCCGAACAGGCCATGCCCGGGAAGATCTCGACGCCCAGTTCCTCGGCCTGTTCCGCCATCCAGCGGCAGACGTTGCCCATCGACACGATGTAGTTGCCGTGGTTGTTCATCAGCGGCGGCATGGGGAAGTTCGGCACGCGCAGCTTGCCTGCCTCGCCCAGCATGTAGAAGTTGTCTTCCTTGACCGGAACGTTCAGGGGGGCACCCTTTTCCTTCCAGTCGGGGATCAGCGCGTCCAGGCCGCAGGGATCCAGAACCGCGCCCGAGAGGATATGCGCGCCCACTTCCGAGCCCTTTTCAAGCACCACGACTTCCATGTCGGGATCAAGCTGCTTCAGGCGGATCGCCGCGCTGAGGCCAGCGGGGCCGGCACCGACGATGACCACATCGTATTCCATCGTTTCGCGCTGCACTTCGGACATTTGATTCCTCTCCCTTCGCGGGTCATTTGCGAAATTTTGTTTCGCCGTGGATATCGCGCCGCGGTGCGGCGGGTCAATTGCGACAGAGCGTCATTTTGACCGATCGGTCACCAAAATCACGGTTTTTCTTCGGTCAATGGCGCGTCACCCAGCATATAGCGCGGTCCGGGCCCCTGTCTCGCCGCGCGGTCGCCGGGATTGTACAGGCCGCACCGGTCCAGTGACAGGCAGCCGCAGCCGATGCAGCCGTCCAGGTCGTCGCGCAGGCGGGTCAGCTGATCGATTCGGCGGTCCAGGTCGGCGCGGTAGGTCGCGGACAGGCGTCTCCAGTCGGCGGCGGTCGGGGTGCGACCCTCGGGCAGGGAGGAGAGCTGATCGCGGATCTCGGCGATCGAGAAGCCAAGGCTCTGGGCGATCATGATGAAGCTGAGCCTGCGGATATCCGCCTTTTCGAACTGGCGCTGTCCGCCGGGGCCGCGACCCGGCGCAATCAGCCCCTGATCTTCGTAGTACCGGATGGCCGATGCGGCCAGACCGGTGCGACCGGCGATATGGCTGATGGATAAGCCTCTGTTTTTCATCAACTCATACCCCTTGCCTTCAAGTTAACTTGAGGAATTACAAAGCAGGGGTCAACGACGAAAGGGACACAGATGATTACCTTGGAGCACGCAAATGTCACCGTTTCCGATCCTGATGCGACTGCGGCCTGGCTGGCCAAGGTCTTTGGCTGGCACATTCGCTGGTCGGGACCCGCGATGCAGACCGGTCGAACCGTCCATGTGGGAACACCCCAGGCTTATGTCGCGCTCTTTTCCCACGGAGAAACGCAGACAACAGATGCGGATAGCTATCGCACTGTCGGCATGCTGAACCACCTGGCGGTCTTCACCGACGAAGACATCGACGCGGTCGAGGGGCGGGTGAAGGCGGCCGGGTTCACGCCGATCAACCACAACGACTATGCCCCCGGACGGCGCTTCTATTTCCACGATTCCGACGGGATCGAATGGGAAGTCGCCTCGCACCAGGGATGATGGCCATTTCACTTGCATTTGCCGGCCCGATTGGGTTGGGTAGCCGGACCTGATTTGTAGCGAAGGGGCCTTGGTGAAAGGCCCCTTCGTCATTGCCGTGGAGGACCGAATGGAAAAGATCCCGATGACCCGCGCCGGTTTCGTTGCCCTCGAAGCCGAGTTGAAGCATCTCAAAAGCGTGGAACGTCCCGAGATCATCAAGGCCATCGCCGAAGCGCGTGAGCTGGGTGATTTGTCGGAGAACGCGGAATACCATTCGGCGCGCGAAAAGCAGTCCTTCATCGAAGGCCGCATCAAGGAACTTGAAGGCGTGATTTCCCTGGCCGACGTCATCGACCCCAAGACCCTGTCCGGTGCGGTGAAATTCGGTGCCAAGGTCACCGTCGTGGACGAGGACACCGACGAAGAGAAGAACTGGCAGATCGTTGGCGAATACGAAGCCAACATCGAAAAGGGTCTTCTGAACGTCAAATCCCCGATCGCGCGGGCGCTGATCGGCAAGGACGAAGGCGATTCCGTCGAGGTTCGCACGCCGGGCGGGCAGCGGTCCTATGAGATTCTCAAGATTGAATATAGTTGAATAGGGACCACAGCGATTCCCCGTTCATTGGTTGAGTGATGACCAACACCCCCGATCCCAGGCCGACCCCCGTCGGAGTCTATGACCAGCCCCTGCCAGAGCGTCTGTCAAACGCAGAGAAGATCGCCCTGGGTCTTTCGGTGGTCTGGCTGCTGGGTGCGGGTCTGTTCTTCGTGGTGATGCGCGGTTCCTCGGCCCGCTCGGAAGGGAGCTATGATCCCTTGACCTTCGTCATGGTTATTCTGGCCGTCTTCCTGCCGGTCGCGATGTTCTGGGTGGCGGCGACCGTGGCCCGGACCTCGCGCCAGATCCGCGAGGAAAACCGCCAGCTGCGCGCCGCTATCGACGCGATCCGCGAAAGCCACGCCGCCGACATGGCGCGGGCCGGCGGCGGCGAAGGCAGCATTGCCCGCAAGCTGGATGAAATCGCCGCCGCGCAGCGCAAGACGGAAACCACGCTGGCGACCTTCCATTCGATCCGCGCAACCGAAGCCGCGCGCCCCGATGTGGCACGTGCGGAAACGCCGGGCGACACCCCCGGCCTTCCCGCCGGGGTCGAGGAACAGGTGGATCTGCCCCTTGCTGTCGAGCTCGAGGACAGCCCGCCGCTGCCCCGAGCGACCTTCATCCGCGCGCTGAACTTCCCCGAAACCGCCGAGGACGAAGTGGGCTTTGGCGCGCTGCGCCAGGCGCTGAAGGACCGGCAGTCGGCCAACCTGATCCAGGCGGCTCAGGACGTTCTGACCCTGCTTAGCCAGGACGGCATCTACATGGACGACCTGCGCCCCGACATGGCCCGCCCCGAGGTCTGGCGCCGCTTTGCCAATGGCGAACGCGGCCGCGTGGTCGCGGCGCTTGGCGGGATCCGCGACAGGTCTTCGCTGGCGCTGACGGCCGGGCGGATGCGGCAGGACCCGGTGTTCCGCGACGCGGCGCACCATTTCCTGCGCCGCTTCGACCGCATGTTCGTAGACTTCGAAAAGACCGCGTCGGACCAGGACATCACGGCGCTGTCGGAAACCCGCACCTCGCGCGCCTTCATGCTGCTGGGGCGTGTGGCGGGCGTCTTCAACTGACCGATGTCCCCGCAAGGGGGGCCTGGCCAGGCGGCTAAAGCCCAAGCGTCGCGCTGATGAAATCCGCAATCGCGCCCGTGTCATCCAGATGGAAGACCACCCAGCCCTCGGGGCAGGCCGAGGGCGTGTCGCTGGCGATGGCCAGGATCGTCGGATCCTGATCGGCCAGGAAGGGCTTGCCGGTCTCCGCTCGGTGCGCCTCGATCCGGGGATGGGGGCCGGATTTGTAGCCCTCGACCAGCACCAGGTCGACCGGCGACAGCTTGGGCAACAGCGCCTCGAGCGGCGGTTCGGGATCCTCGCGCAGCTCATGCAACAGGGCCCAACGGTTTTCCGACACGATCAGCACCTCTTGTGCGCCGGCCTCGCGGTGGCGGTGGCTGTCCTTGCCGGGCTTGTCCAGATCGACCCGGTGGTGGGTGTGCTTGACCGTGGACACGCGCAGCCCACGGGCGGTGAATTCCGCCACAAGCCGTTCGGTCAGCCCGGTCTTGCCCGAGTTCTTGTAGCCCGCGATGCCGAAAATTTTCATGTTGTTCCGTCCAGATAGGCCGCGGCCCGGGTCAGGTCCTCGGGCGTGTTCACATTGTAGAAAGGGTCCGGGTCGGTCGCCGGAAAATTGGCGGTACGGGCGTCGATCGCCGTGGTCCAGTCGGTGACGCGGCGGGTGCCGCCGCGGATCGCCCGGTCCAGATCATCGGCCAAAGCGGTCGGCCAGAGCCCGCAGACCGGATGCAGCCGCCCGCCGCTTGCCGCCAGCGCGGCGTGGTGCGCGGGGTCGTCCGCGGCCAGCATCAGCCGGGGGATCAGATCGCCGGGCAAAAAGGGCGCATCGGCCGGCACGGTGATGACAAAGGGCTGATCGCCGAGTTCGCGGGCCCATCTTATCGCGGTCAGGATACCCGCCAGCGGTCCGGGGCGGTCGGGCAGGGTGTCGGGATGACAGGGCAGGTCGATGCCCGCCAGTCCTCCGAGGGTGTTGGTATTCACCGCCACGGCCCCGGCCTGCGGTTCGATCCGGTCGCGCACATGGGCGATCAGCGGGTGACCGGCCAGCGGCAACAGCGCCTTGTCCGTCCCGCCCATCCGGCGCGAGCCCCCGCCAGCCAGGATCATTACCCAGGGCGCAGTCATGCGCGGACTCCGGCGACACGCCGGGAAGCGCGCCAAATCGCGCAGCGGGCAAAAGCGCTTTTGTCTGGGGGGGAAGATTGCATCGGGATGGGGCAGGGCTTAGGGACGTCTGGGTTCACTCTAGGGGCTTGTCGCCATGTCCTCCACCATTTCCAAATGCTTCTGGCGCGGTTTCCGGGATGGGTTGCCGTTTCTCCTCGTCGTGGGGCCGTTTTCGGTTCTCTTCGGGGTGGTCGCGGCCGAGGCCGGGCTGAACGTGATCGAGGCGCTGAGCTTCTCGGTCGTGGTGATCGCGGGCGCGGCGCAGTTCACGGCCGTGCAGCTGCTGCAGGATGATGCCCCGACGGTGATCATCATCCTCTCGGCGCTGGCGATCAACCTGCGCATGGCGATGTATTCCGCCACGCTGACCCCGCATCTGGGCAAGGCCCCGCTGTGGCAGCGTGCCTTCGTGGCCTATTTCCTGGTGGATCAGAGCTTTGCCCTGTCGGCCGCGAAATACGAAAAGGAACGCGGCTGGACCACGGCGCAGAAGATCGCCTATTTCTTCGGGACGGTCACGCCGATCTGTCCGATGTGGTACGTGCTGACCGTGGTCGGTGCGCTGATCGGAAATGCGATCCCGCCCGAATACGCGCTGGACTTTGCGCTGCCCATCACCTTCCTGGCCATGATCGCGCCGATGCTGCGGTCCCTTCCGCACCTGGCGGCGGCGGCGGTGGCTATGACCGCGTCGCTGGTCTTTTCGGGGCTGCCCCTGAACCTGGGCCTTCTGGTAGCCGGCGTACTGGGCATGATGACCGGTGCCCGCGTCGAACTGTGGACCACCGCCAAGCAGAAGGAGGCGCTGGCATGACGGGCATGATCGACCGGACCGAACTTTGGATCGTGATCCTGGCCCTTGGGCTGGGCAGCTTTGGCCTGCGCTTCGTCTTTCTTGGCCTGGTCGGGGACAAGGCGATGCCAGACTGGGTGCTGCGGCATCTGCGGTACACGGCGGTTTCGGTGCTGCCGGCGCTGGTCGCGCCGCTGGTCGTCTGGCCCGGTGCCACCGAAGGAGAGATTGATCCCCCCCGGCTGATCGCCGCGCTTGTGGCGGTGGCCGTGGGGCTGGGAACCGGGCGCACCCTGGCCGCGATCCTTTGCGGCTTTGCGGCGCTTTACGGGATGTTCTGGCTGATCGGCTAGGAGCGGCGGGTCGCTGGACCCGCCTTGCCGCGTATCACGGGGCCAGCCGCCCGACCACGATCAGTCGTTTTCGATGATCGTGGTTTCCTTGGCCGTCACCAGCCGCTTGATCTGGTTTTCCAGGTTGACCGGGTAATAGGTCCGTTCCACCCCTTCGAACCCGGGCAGGGTCTGCAGGATCGACGAGGTGCTTTGCGCGCAATGGGCCGCACCGACCGCGCCGTAGGTTTTCACCTTCTGAAGCGCCATCTGCGCCACCTGCGGCGAAACCGGGATTTCAAGCTTGTTCACCAGGTAGGCGCTGCGCGCGTGCTGGCTGGAGAAGGCGTTTTCGACAGGCGGGGTGAAGCCGTACAGCACGTCGCCGGACCGCACGACGCCCTGGGCCTCGAAGCTGCCGGCGGGGTCGAAAAGGACGCGTTCGTCGGCATTGACGCCAAGCGCGGTATGGCCCCCCGCACCGGTGTTGCGGTTGATCACCGTGTAAAGCGTCAGTGTGGTGGGGCCGGTGTTGGGAACCTTCAGCGCGGCCAGTTCGGCCGGCGGGGCGGTTTCCGGGTTGCGGGCGGTACAGCCCGCAAGAACGGCCACGGCCGCCAGGGCAAGAAACAGGCGTTTCATCGTCGTCTCCTGTCCGGGCGGGCGCGGCCGCCCGATGGGTTTAGCTGTTGAACAGGGCCAGGAAGATCAGCACGCCGATCGAGATGCCGGAAACCCAAGCCGAGGCCTTGATGAAGCCGTCAAAGGTCTTTTCCTGAACTTCGATGTCCATTTCACCGTGCTTGTGGTCGGCCATTGTGCAGATCCCTTATCTTTCACGCCATCTGGCGAATGCTGTTGGTCGCAGGCTGATTAGCGGATTTGCCGGGCCGAGTCACGCGTCCCCGGCGGCCTGCGACGACTTTTCCAGATCCTGTCGTAGCCGGAACCCGATCCGGCGCGGCGGTTCCTGTTCGACAACCTTGGGCATGGCGCGCAGGGTCACCGACAGCTGGGTCACGTGCTGGATCAGCTGGGTCTTCGTGCCGGTGGCGTCCTGACCGTAAAAGGTCACGATGTCGGGGTCGAAAAAGCCCATGCCCTCGATCCGCAGGGTGCCGGTTTCGCCGCCGACAAAGCCCATGGCGACCTCGTGATCCGCGTCCAGGCCTTCCTCGAAGTTCTGGATGTACAGGATCAGCCGTTCATAGGCCCATTCCGCGGGGCTTTTCGCCTTGGCGGGCTTGTCGGTGACATGGTCGGCGCGGTCGCAGTCGTCGTTCCGGTCGGCCTCGGGGAGGGCGTCGTGACGGCGCGGGATGGCGTCGTTCTCGTGGGCTTCGGCCGAGGTTTCGATCTGATCGTTGCTCATCATGTTGCCTGCCAGGTATAGGCCCCGTCCTCGCGCAGGGTCCGCGTGGCGCGGCCGATCTTGTGCAGGTGCTGGAGGTGGGCGTATGCCTCGACCATGGCCAGCCCGTAGATCGCATCGACGATCTCGCGCTTGAACAGGGGAGAGAAGCATTCCACCGCCGTGCGGGGCGTTTCGATATGTTTCGCAAGCCGGTCCAGCGCGGTGTGGTGGTTCGCGATCAGGTCCTGCATGCGGCGGGGCAGCCCGGTAAAGGGCAGCTTGTGCCCGCCGATCACCAGGTGATCTTCGCGGGACAGCGGGGCCAGCCGTTCGCAGGCTTCCAGCCATTCGGCCAGGGGGTCGGCCTCGGGTTCGGCAGGCTGCACGCCGATATTGGGGCTGATCGTGGGCAGGACCTGGTCCCCGGCGATCACCAGGTTGTCGTCACGCGACCACAGGGTGACATGTTCCGGCGCATGGCCGTTGCCCATGTGCACGTCCCAGTCGCGGCCGCCGGCGCGGATCACGTCGCCCTGCTGGATGCGGACGTGGCCCACGGGCACCGGGTGCACGATGTCCGAGAAGTTGAAGGGCCGTTCGGTACGGCGCTTGTCTAGCTTGTCCTTGGGCATCCCGGCGCGGGTCCAGTAGCGGATCGCCGGTTCGGTCGGGTATTTCTCTTCGTCCAGCACCAGCATCCGCGTCAGCAGATACGAGGTGCGCGAGGCCCAGTGTTCCGCCCCGTGGTTCTGCATCAGCCAGCCCAGCATGCCGACGTGGTCGGGGTGGTGATGGGTGATGATGACGCGCGAAATCGGCTTGCCCTTCAGGGGCCCGCCGATGATCGCCTGCCATTCCTCGATCGTGTCGGGGCGATAGGTGCCGGTGTCGACGATGGTCCAGCTGTCGCCGTCGTCCAGCGCGATGACGTTCACCCATTTCAGCGCCATCGGCAGGGTGATCGAGAACCAGAGCACGCCTTCCGCGATTTCGATGGCTTTCCCCGGTTCCGGAGGTTCGGACCAGGGAAAGGCGAGCGGGGCGTGATCCGAGGGGCTCATGCGGTCAGCTCATCCGTGGTCAGCGCATAAAGATCCTCGGCTCCGCAGGTGGCATGGGCCAGGTGGCCTATGTGTTCCGGCAGCAGGCGGGTGATGTAGAACCGAGCCAGGCGGGTGCGCGGGCCATTATCGCCCTCGGCCAGGGCGGCCTTGAGGTGGTAATGCGCGCCCAGCACACGGGCAAAGCCCATCAGATAGGGGACCGCGCCGGCAAAGCGTTCGTTCAGCTCTCCCTGGGCGGTCATCCATTCGGTGGCCTCGCGCAGGGTCTCGGCCGATTGCCAGACCGCTTCGCCCAGGTCGGGCAGCTTGGCGCGGGCTTCCTCGGCGGTGGCCTCGATCTCGTCGATGATGGCATTGGCGGTTTCGCCGCCGTCCATCATCTTGCGCGCGACCATGTCCATCGCCTGGATGCCGTTGGTGCCTTCGTAGATCGCGGTGACGCGGACGTCGCGGGAATATTGCGCCGCACCGGTTTCCTCGATGAAGCCCATGCCGCCGTGGATCTGCACGCCCAGTTCGGACACGCGCATGCCGACCTCGGTGCCGAAGGCCTTGGCGATCGGCGTCAGGAAGGCCGCGCGGGCGGTCCAGGCCTTGTCGCCGGTGGCGGCGGTCATGTCGATGCCCACACCGCAGGCCAAAGCGATGGCGCGGGCGGCAAAGGTGTCGGCCTTCATGGTGGCGACCATGCGGCGCACGTCGGCGTGGTCTAGGATGGTGCCGGTGCCCTCGGGGGTGCCGTCCAGCGGCGTGCGGCCCTGCTTGCGGTCCATGGCATAGGCGATGGCGTGCTGCATCGCGCCTTCGGCAATGCCGATGCCCTGGATGCCGACGCCCAGGCGGGCGTTGTTCATCATGGTGAACATCGCCGCCATGCCCTTGTTTTCCTCACCGACCAGCCAGCCGGTGGCGCGGTCGTATTCCATCACGCAGGTCGGCGATCCGTGGATGCCCAGCTTGTGTTCCAGCGACACGACGCGCAGCGAATTCGCCTCGCCCAGGGAACCGTCTTCGTTCGGGATGTACTTGGGCACCATGAACAGGCTGATGCCCTTGGTGCCCGGGGCCGCATCGGGCAGCCGCGCCAGGACCAGGTGACAGATGTTGCCGCCGAAATCGTGATCCCCCCAGGAGATATAGATCTTCTGCCCCGAGATCGCATAGGTGCCGTCGCCCTGCGGTTCGGCCTTCGAGGTCAGCGCGCCGACGTCGGACCCGGCCTGCGGTTCGGTCAGGTTCATCGTGCCCGACCACTCGCCCGAGATCAGCTTGGGCAGGTAGAGGTCCTTCATCCAGTCGGGCGCATGGTGTTCCAGCGCCTCGATATGGCCCTGGGTCAGCAGCGGGTTCAGGCCAAGCGACATGCACGACGCGGCGAAGAAGTCGTTCACCGCGCAGCTCAGCGTCTGGGGCAGGCCCATGCCGCCGTATTCGGGCGTTGCCGCCAGGCCCAGCCAGCCGCCTTCGGTCATCGCCTTGTAGCCGTCGGCAAACCCCTTGGAGGTGCGCACAACGCCGTTTTCCAGCCGCGCCGGGTCCAGGTCGCCGTTGCGGTTCAGCGGAGCCATGACCTCGTCTGCCAGTTTCGCGACCTCGGTCAGGATGGCATCCACGGTGTCGGGCGTTGCCTCGGCATAGGTGTCCGTGGACGAGACGTCCGAGAAGCCGACGACATGTTCCAGAACGAACTTGTATTCGGAGACGGGCGAACGATAGGGCATGGGATCCTCCTGAACTCTGGTCCGGATGCCTGGCAGGCGCGGCACTGTCGCGTTGCTTGGCAATCGGCACGCCGTCTTCTATGCACGGCTTTAAGTCGAAAGACTAGTGACCGCCCGGTGGAGGACCCGCCGACGCGGCGTCATTTGGGGGCCGAACCGTGACCGAGATACTGGAGCCAAACGCGCAGGGCCTGCGCAGCGCCGCCGCGATTCTGGGCCGGGGCGGGCTGGTCGCCTTGCCGACGGAAACGGTCTATGGGCTGGCGGGCGACGCCACCAATGACAGCGCCGTGGCCGCGATCTACCAGGCCAAGGGACGCCCCAGTTTCAACCCCCTGATCGTGCATGTGGCCGATGCCTCTGTGGCCGAAGGGCTGGTGACGGTGTCGCCCATGGCGCAGCGCCTGGCGGATGCCTTCTGGCCCGGCCCGCTGACGCTTGTGCTGCCGCTGCGTCCGGATGCGGGCGTGTCGCCACTGGTGACGGCGGGGCTGACGACGCTGGCGGTGCGGGTGCCGGAACACCCCGTCGCGCAGGGGCTTCTGCAGGTCTTCGGCGGCGGTTTGGCCGCGCCTTCGGCCAACCCCTCGGGGCGGGTCAGCGCGGTGACGGCGGACCACGTGATGACCGGGCTTGCGGGTCGCATCGACGCGGTTCTGGATGGTGGACCCTGCAGCGTCGGCGTGGAAAGCACCATCGTCGGCTTCGATGGCGACCGCGCCGTGATCCTGCGCGAAGGCGGTGTCCCGGCCGAGGCGCTGGCCGAGGTGCTGGGCCACGATCCCGACCGCCGGAAAGAGGTCGGGGCGATTACGGCACCCGGTCAGCTTGCCTCGCATTACGCGCCGGGCGGTGCCGTGCGGATCAATGCGACCATGGCGCAGCCGGGCGAGGTCTTTGTCGGCTTTGGCCCGATGGAGTGTGATCTGAACCTGTCGGAAACCGGTGATCTGGCCGAGGCGGCGGCGAACCTGTTCCGGCATTTCCACCAGCTGGACGCCGAGGGTGCCGCGCGTATCGCCGTGGCCCCGGTTCCCGAAACGGGGCTGGGCCGGGCGATCAACGACCGGCTGCGCCGGGCCGCCGCCCCGCGCGACAGCTGAACTGGGAAAGCGCTGCTATCAGGCGTGACCGGCGGTCGAGGACAGGGTGAGGATGTCGATATTCTCGTTAACCAGGGCCTTGTCCCACTTGCGCGCATCCTCGGTCCCGAAGACCAGGTCAAAGGGCGCGTCCCCGATCAGCCAGGCGTTCTGGGCGATTTCGCTTTCCAGCTGGCCGGGGCCCCAGCCGCAATAGCCCAGAAGGACCAGCGTCTGCACCGGTCCCTGGCCCAGGGCGATGTCTTCCAGAATATCCAGCGTGCCGGTCAGGGCCAGATCCTCGGTCACGGGCAGGGTGGAGATCGCGCTGGCATAATCCTGCGAATGCAGCACGAAGCCGCGTTCGGTTTCGACGGGCCCGCCGGTGTGGATCGGCAGGTCGCGAAAACCGTCGTTGGTGTCCAGGTCCAGCTGTTCGGTCAGATCGGCCAGGGTGATCCCCTGGCTGGGCTGGTTGATCATCAGCCCCATGGCCCCTTCGTCGGAATGGGCGCAGATCACGATGACCGAGCGTGAGAATCGCGGATCCCCCATGTCGGGCATGGCGATCAGGATCTTTCCGCTAAGGTCGAGGGTCTGTGACACGTCTGCTCCGGGTCTGAAGGGTGGGTCCAAGTGTGGGCGCTTTGTGGCCCGGATTCAACGGGTGTCGTCATGGAAAGCTGTCTCGCCTATTTGTGAGTTGGCTTTGAAGTCGTGACCCGGCAAATCTGGCGATCATGACTTTGCGCCACCTTCTGTCCTCTTGCTGCCTTGCGCTGCTTCCGGTTGTTGCCGGGGGTGTGGCGCAGGCCAATCCCTATGCCGACCACCTTGCCGTGCGGCTTTTGCCGGGCTGGAAACAGGCCGACGGGTCGCATATCGCGGGGCTGGAATTCCAGCTGAGCCAGGGGTGGAAGACCTATTGGCGCGCGCCCGGTGACGCCGGGGTGCCGCCGGTTTTTGACTGGAGCGCATCGCAGAACGTCGCCCGCGTCGACGTGATCTGGCCGACGCCGCATGTCTTCTGGCAGAACGGCATGCGGTCCATCGGCTATAGCGACCGGGTGGTGCTGCCGCTGCGGATCGAACCCTCGGGCTCGGGCGCGGTGCATCTGGACGGCGTGCTTCAGGTCGGCATCTGTTCCGACATCTGCGTGCCGCTGCATGTGGATCTGTCGACGCTGGTGCTTCCGCCGCAGGGGCGGCGCGACCCGGCGATTGCCGCATCTCTGGCGGAACGGCCCTTTTCCGGGGCCGAGGCCGGGGTGCGCGACGTGACCTGCCGGGTGGAACCCAAGGGCCGCAAGATGCGCCTGCGGGCCGAGATCGTGATGCCCGCCGCCGGCGCGGATGAGGTCGTCGTGGTCGAGACCCGCGATCCCAACCTCTGGGTGTCCGAGGCCAAGACCCGCCGCCAGGGCGATCATCTGACCGCCGAGGCTGTGATCATGCCGATGTCGGGTGGTGCGATGATGTTTGACCGCTCGTCCCTGAACCTGACGGTTCTGGGCGGGGGCCAGACCATCGAGATCGAGGGCTGCGCGGCCCGTTAAGCCACGCCCTTTCCCGTATCTTCCAGCCTCAGCCCGCCCGCCGGCGGGCCATCATCAGCGTCAGCGCGCCCAGGGCGTAGACCGCCAGCGCGATCAGCGCCGTGCCCAGCACGAACAGGATCAGGCCCGCGGTCATCGCCGATCCCACGGGGGCCAGCGGGGCGATCATCGCGGGCAGCGCGCCGGTGACGGCGACCCAGCCCAGGGTCAGCGCGAACCAGCCCAGCACCAGCACGGTCGCGGCCTGAAGCGCGCCGCGCAGCTGCGTCGCGCGCCGGGCCCGCAGCCCGCGCCGCCAGGCCCCGACCAGCCGCGAAATGTCGTCCTGCACCGCCAGAAGGGCGGGCACGATCATCAGGACCAGCACCATGCCGAAGCCCAGGCCATAGACCAGGGTGATCACGGTCGGTCGCAGGAACTGTGCCTGGCTGGATTGTTCGTAGAGCAGCGGGGCCAGGCCCAGGACCGTCGTCAGCGTGGTCAGCATCACGGGCCGCAGCCGGTCCGCCGTGCCGTCGATGATCGACGGCACCAGCCCGCGGGTTTCGGAATATTCGTCGATCGTGGTCACCAGCACGATGGAATCGTTGATGATGATCCCGGTCATGCCCAGCAGGCCGACCACGGTGAACATCGACAGCGGTACATCCCACAGATAGTGGCCATAGACCGTCCCGACGAGGCCGAAGGGAATGATCGCCATGACGACCATGGGCCGGGTCCAGCTGGAAAACACCCAGGCCAGGACAAGGTAGATACCGACCATGACCAGGATCGCGCCATTGCGCGCATCGGTCAGGAATTCGTCTTCCTGTTCGCTCAGCCCCGACAGGCGCCATTCGACCTGGTGATCGGCGGCGATGATCGGCAGGATCTCGTCCTGCAGGGCTTCCAGGATTTCCGACGCGCGGGCAGGATCGTCTTCCGAGATGTCGCCGGTGACCGAGATCAGCCGCAGCCCGTTTTCCCGCCGCACGGTGGAAAATCCGGTCTGCCGGTCGACGCGCACGATGTCGGCCAACGGCACATAGCCGCCCGAGGCTGTGCGCATCTGGGTGCGGTCCAGGAAATCGGCCGTCAGCTCTCCCTCGGGCAGTTCGACGCGGATGGTGGCGCTGCGGGGGCCATCGGGATAGGTCGCGGCCTCGATCCCGTTCAGGCGGTTGCGCAGCACGCGGCCCAGGGTGTCGATGGTGAAGCCAAGCGCCTGGCCCTGCGGGGTCAGCTCCAGGATCAGCTCTTCCTTGTCGAAGGCCATGCTGTCCTCGACGGCGGAAACCTCGGGGAAGGGCAGAAGCGCGACCTTCAGCGCCTCGGCCGCCGTTTTCAGCGCGTCGGAACTGGCCCCGTAGAACTGCACGTCCAGCGCATCGCCGCCGGGGCCCGACCGCCAGCCGCGGAAGCTGAGTTCTTCCAGCATCGGATGGCGTTCGACGCGGTCCTGAAGATCGCCCAGGAAGACAAAGCTGGAATAGGGGCGGTCGTCGGCCTCGATCAGTTCGATCGCGATGGACCCCAGCTGATCGGCGTCCTTGGTGTCGGCCCCGGTCAGGGCGCGGCCGGTGTTGCCGCCGATCTCGGCCAGGGCATAGTCGACGGGGTTCTTGCCGTGCTCTTTCTCGTACTCCGCCGCCAGGTCGGTGACGGCCTTCTGCAGCAGGCGCATCTGCGCCAGGGTGTCGTCGCGGCTGGCCCCTTCGGCCATCATGAAGTTGCCGCTGATCGACCCGCGTTCCGGCGCGTTGAAGAACCGCCAGGGCACATCGCCGCTGATCAGCAGCACGGCCTGGCTGGACAGCGCCACGGTGACCAGCGCAAAGACCGGATAGCGGGCCCAGACCACGGCGGCGACGAAGGGGCGGAACAGGGTGTCACGGACCCAGCCGAAGCCCCGGTTCACCTGGCGCGAGGGCCAGTCGTACCAATGTTCGCGGTCGGTGTGTTCCAGCGCATGGGACATGTGGCGCGGCAGGATCAGGAAACATTCCACCAGCGAGGCGATCAGCACCGCGATCACCGTAAAGGGAATGTCCGCGATCATGTCGCCGAAGCGGCCGCCGATGGCCGTCAGGCCAAAGAAGGCGATGACCGTGGTCAGCGTGGCGGAAAACACCGGCATGGCCATGCGGCGGGCGGCATTCTCGGCGGCGATGATGGGCGGTTCGCGCAGCTTGCGGGCGCGGGCGTCGGCGTGTTCTCCCACGACGATGGCGTCATCCACCACGATGCCGGTGGTGATGATCAGCGCAAAAAGCGAGATCATGTTGATCGTCAGCCCGCCCAGATACATCAGCGCAATCGCGGCCAGCATCGACACCGGGATGCCGGCGGCAACCCAGAAGGCGGTGCGCGCGTTCAGGAACAGAAACAGCAGGATCACCACAAGGCCCAGGCCCATCAGCCCGTTGTCCAGCAGGATGTTCAGGCGGCCGGTGATCGCCTCGGCCCTTGTGCGGATCAGGTCGATCGAGGTGCCCTCGGGCAGGGTCTGCACCATCTGGTCGGCGACATCCTGCACCACGCCCTGGATCTTGATCGCATCGCCCTGGTCGGACCGGTCGACCCGCACCGAGATGGCCGGGTTTTCGCCGACGAAATAGCCCCGCAGGCGCGATGCGCCCTCGACCGTGATCGTGGCCACGTCGCCCACGGTCAGGTTGGTGCCATCGGTGTTCGACCGCAGCACGATGCCGGCGATCTGGTCGGCGGATCGCTTTTCGACCCCGGTGCGGACGCGGGCATTGGCCCCGGTGACGTCGCCCGCCGGGCTGGCGTCGACCTCGGCCGCGATGGCGCTGGCGATCTCGGCCATGGTGATGTCATGGGCGATCAGGTTGACTGAGGGCACCTCGACCATGGTCTGCGGCGCGGCGACGCCACGGATGGTGGTGCGGGTGACGCCTTCGGCGAACAGGCGGGTGACGAATTCATCGGCAAAGCGGCCCAGTTGATCCACATCGACGGGGCCGGTGATGACCACGTCGGTGACCCGGTCGCGCCAGCCACCGCGGCGGATCTCGGGGTCGTCGGATTCCTCGGGCAGGGTGCTGATCGCATCGACCGCCGCCTGCACGTCGTCGCTGGCGCGGGACATGTCCCAACCCGGCTCGAACTCCAGGTTGATGCTGGCGCGCCCCTCGGTCGAGGTCGAGGTCGAGCTTTCGACGCCTTCGACCGCCAGCAGCGCGGGTTCCATCAGCTGGACGATGGCGCTGTCGATATCCTCGGCCCCGGCGCCGTCCCAGGCCACGGTGACGGTGATGTCATCGACGATGGTGTCGGGGAAGAACTGCGCCCGCATCTGCGGCACGGCGCTGATGCCAAGCGCCAGCAGAAGCACCAGCAGCAGGTTCGCGGCGGTGCGGTGCCGGGTGAAATAGGACAGGATGCCCTGGGCGGGCGCCGGCGCGGGGATCATCCTAGCCCCCCATCCGGGATTCGATGCGTTCGATCATGGCGGCGGGCACGCGGTCGGCTTCAAGCTGGGTCAGGATCCGGGTCTTGATGTCCGACGGCAGGCGGTCGTTACCGGTGATGAAGGCCTTCAGCTTTTCGCGCCGTTCCGGCGTCAGTTCGACCAGCGCGGGGGCGCTGCCGGCTTCGTCCTGGGGGCCTGTGCGCAGGGGGCGGACCTTGATGCCGCTGCCCAGCAGGGGAGAGCGTTGCGCGACGATCTCGCGCCCCTCGATGTCGGGGGCGCGGACCAGCACGTCATCGCCCTGGCGGCGCATCAGCGTGACCTGCAGCGTTTCCAGGCGGTCATCGGGGGTGATCGCCAGCACGGTTTCCGCCGCATCCAGCGCGGTTGCGGGCAGGCGGGCGACGTTTTCCAGCGGCGGTTCCGTGATCGAGACGGTGACGAAATCGCCGGGTTTCAGGCCCCGCGCGCTGTCGAGGCGGGCATAGATCAGCCGGCCGGTCTGGCCTTCGCCAACGGCGGCGCTGTCACGGGTGATCGTGCCGTCCGCCGTCAGCGCGATGCCCGAGACATCCAGCGTGACGGTCACGGGCGCGGACAGAAGCCGCCCCTGGTCGTTCAACAGCCGCGCATATTGCGAGGTCGAGACACGAAAGGCGACCTCAAGCGCGGTGTCGTCGACCAGCTGCGCCAGCTGTTCATTGGCAGATACCAGCCCGCCCTGAACCGCCGTCGGTCCCGACAGCGTGCCGTCGAATTCGGCGCGGACCACGGTATTGTCCAGCACGCGCTGCGCCTCGCCCTGGGCGATGCGGGCGCGGCTGAGGTCATTGGCGGCGGTTTCGACCCGGGTTTCGGCGGTGGCCAGGGCATTGCGGGCGGACAGGACGGATTGGCGGGCGGCCGCGGCGGCGATTTCGGCCGTCTCCACCGCAGAGGCGCTGCCAACGCCGCGATCCGCCAGATCGACCTGGCGTTCATAGGCGCGCTGGCGCAGGTCGGCCTGTTCCTGGGTGGCGGTCAGCGTGTCGCGGGCGATGGCCACGGCGCGTTCGGCATCGCGGGTCGCGACATCGGCATCGGCCAGGTTGTTGGTGGCGCGGTCCAGGGCGGATTGCGCGTTGGCCGGGTCGATCCGGGCCAGCACTTGGCCCCTGGTGACGCGGGCGCCTTCTTCGAAATCCTCGGCCAGTTCGATCACTGTTCCGGCGGTGGCGGCGCGGATTTCCAGGGTGCGGCGGCTTAAAATTTCACCAAAGGCCGTCATCTCGGGCGTGATCGTTTCCAGCCGGGCGGGCACGGCGTTGACGGAAAAGACCCGTTCCTGGGCGGGCGGCATGCGCGGGGTTTCCGACATCCGCGCCACGACCGCATCCCGGACCGAGGAGACGGCGACCACGATCAGCCCAAGCGTCAGCGCAACAAGGAAAAGCCCCGACAGGCTATGTCTAAGAAATCGCATTCAAATCTTCCGACTGGCAGGCACGGCCCCCTGGCCACGCGGCTGGTAGTCACCCGGCAACGCAGAGGTCACTTAGGGTGTTACGCGGCAGTTTCCCCTTTCCGTCGAAAAAAGGCGAATAAATTTATTTTTTACGGCGCAGGTGTTCGTCGAGCCTTGGCATGATCTCGACAAAGTTGCAGGGCGCGTGGCGGTAGTCGAACTGATGGACAAGGATTTCGTCCCAGGCGTCCTTGCAGGCCCCGGTGCTGCCGGGCAGGGCAAACAGGTAGGTGCCGCCCGCGACGCCCGCCGTGGCGCGGCTTTGCACCGCCGAAGTGCCGATCTTCTGCATCGAGACGATGGTGAAGATCGTGCCGAAGGCGTCGATTTCCTTTTCATAGACGTCGCGATGCGCCTCGACCGTGACATCGCGGCCTGTCAGCCCGGTGCCGCCCGTGGTCAGGATGGCGTCGATCTTCGGGTCGGCGATCCAGTCGCGCAGCTGGGCGCTGATCCGGTCGCGGTCGTCGGTGGTGATGGCGCGGGCGGCCAGACGGTGGCCGGCCGCTTCGATCCGCGCGGCCAGGGTATCGCCCGACCGGTCGTCCGCCGCGGTGCGGGTGTCCGAAACGGTCAGGACGGCGATGCCGATGGGAATGAAGTCCTTGGACATGTTGGCCTCGGTGCTTGGGATCAGGAGGATTTCATCAGCGCCAGGCGCAGCGCCAGCAGGCCGAAGACCCCGGCGCTGGCACGGCCCAGCCAGCGGGCGAAGGTGTCGGACCGGGCCAGCCGGTTGCCCGCGCCACCCGCCATCTGACCGACCAGCCCGTTGATGACAAAGCCGCCCAGCCCCAGCATCACGCCATAGGCCAGGAACTGCGGCAAAACCGGCAGGGCAGGGTCGAGGAACTGCGGGATGAAGGCCAGGATGAACAAGATCACCTTGGGGTTGGTCAGGTTGACGAACAGCCCGTCGCGGAAGGCGTGGCGCGAGGCATCCCGGGGGATCTCGGACCGGGTGGAGCGCAGGGATTTAACGGCCAGCCAAAGAAGATAGGCGACGCCGATCCAGCGGATCACATCCAGAAGCGCGGGATGCGCGGCGATCAGCGCGGCCAGGCCCAGCCC
Organism: Pseudooceanicola nitratireducens; assembly: GCF_900109195.1. Taxonomy (GTDB): domain Bacteria; phylum Pseudomonadota; class Alphaproteobacteria; order Rhodobacterales; family Rhodobacteraceae; genus Pseudooceanicola; species Pseudooceanicola nitratireducens. The sequence goes on from NZ_FNZG01000002.1 coordinate 686,000, forward strand.
GGCAATCGTCGCATGCACGATCGCCCCAAGCGCGATCCCGCCCGAGGCCGCCCAGGCCGGACGCGGCCCGCGCCGCAGCCCCTGGGCAAAGCAGAACATCATGTCCGCGCCGGGCGTCAGGTTCAGCGCGATACCGGCCGGAAGAAAGGCCATAAGCATCAGGGGATCGAAGGGCAGGGTCATCGTGGGGTCCCTTGGGGCAGGTCAGCCATTCAGCCGTTTAGCCATTGAGCCGGGCGCGAAGCGACAGAAGGTCGGCCCAGGCGTCGCGCTTGGCATGGGGCTGGCGCAGCAGATAGGCGGGGTGCGTCATGGGCAGGGCGGGTTTGCCGAAGGCCTGCGCCCAGGTGCCGCGCAGGCGCAGGATCCCCTGTTTGCCCAGGCCGGCGCGGCAGGCGATATTGCCCATCAGCACGATGAAATCCGGCGCGACCAGTTCGATATGCTTCTGCACAAAGGGCAGCATCATCGCGATTTCTTCCGGCTCGGGGTCACGGTTCTGCGGCGGCCGCCAGGGCAGAACGTTGGTGATATAGACCGCCTTTTCGGGCGTGTCGGCGCTGCGGTCCAGGTCGATGGCCGCCAGCATCCGGTCCAGAAGCTGCCCGGCGCGGCCGACAAAGGGGCGACCTTCGCGGTCCTCGTCACGGCCCGGGGCCTCGCCCAGGATCAGCACGCGGGCGCTGGCATGACCATCGGCAAAGACCAGCGACCTTGCGCCGCGCTTCAGGGTGCAATGATCGAAATCGGCGATGGCGGCCTGCAATTCGTCCAGGGATTTCGCGGTGCTGGCGGCCTCTCGGGCGACCTCGACGGCGTCGACTTCCTTGCGGCGCACGACGTGGTCTTCGGCCTGGCCCTGCGCCTGGGCCTTCCTGGCCTGGGCTTTCTCGGCGGCCTCCTTGGCCACGGCAAAACGGTCGACCGGGGCATCCCCGATCGCCTCGTCCGCGCCAAGGTCCACCTGCCAGTCCAGCAGGGCCAGGGCGCTATGCCATTCCAGAGCCGATTCCATTTGAACAGAGTAAACCTTTGTGCGGGGAGGGGAAACGGGGTGTCGACGTCGCGGATCGTCGGGCCGCGGTGCGGCGAGAAAGCGTAGGAACGATGCGTTTTATGTCTGCCGTGGAAGAGCTTCTGTGGAACGTCGCGCAAACGGATGCCGATCGCCGTGCCGGGGGGCGGCCCGTCGATGCGCGGCGGCCTGCGGCCTTGATTCCGCGCGGGGGCTGGTCATCGACCCGTATCCCATTTAATCACGCATGAAACCGCAGGGAGCGATGGCGATGGACGATCTTTTCAACTCCTTCATGAACGGGCCGGACGAAAAGGGCCGGTTCGGGCAATTCGGCGGGCGCTTCGTTTCGGAAACGCTGATGCCCCTGATCCTCGACCTCGAGGCGGAATATGAAAAGGCCAAGACCGACCCGACCTTCTGGGCCGAGATGGACGATCTGTGGAAGCACTATGTCGGCCGTCCCTCGCCGCTGTATCACGCGTCGCGGCTGACCGAACACCTGGGCGGGGCCAAGATCTATCTCAAGCGGGATGAACTGAACCACACCGGCGCGCACAAGGTGAACAACGTGCTGGGCCAGATCATTCTGGCCCGCCGTATGGGCAAGACCCGGATCATCGCGGAAACCGGCGCCGGCCAGCACGGCGTGGCCACCGCCACCGTCTGCGCCAAGTTCGGTCTGAAATGCGTGGTCTACATGGGCGCGCATGACGTGCAGCGCCAGGCCCCGAACGTCTTCCGCATGCGGCTTCTGGGGGCCGAGGTGGTGCCGGTGACCTCTGGTCGCGGCACGCTGAAGGACGCGATGAACGACGCGCTGCGCGACTGGGTGACCAACGTGCATGAAACCTTCTATTGCATCGGCACCGTCGCGGGGCCTCATCCCTATCCGGCCATGGTGCGCGATTTCCAGTCGATCATCGGCAAGGAAGTGCGCTGGCAGCTGGCGGAACAGGAAGGCGAAGGCCGTCTGCCCGACACCGTGATCGCGGCGATCGGCGGCGGGTCCAACGCCATGGGCTTGTTCTACGAATTCCTCGATGACCCCTCGGTACGGATCATCGGTGTCGAAGCCGGCGGCAAGGGCGTGACCGAGAAGATGGAGCATTGCGCATCGCTGACCGGCGGGCGTCCGGGCGTGCTGCATGGCAACCGGACCTACCTGCTTCAGGACGACGACGGGCAGATCCTGGAGGGGCATTCGATTTCCGCCGGTCTGGACTATCCGGGCATCGGGCCGGAACATTCCTGGCTGCACGACATCGGCCGAGCGGAATATGTTTCGATCACCGATACCGAGGCGCTTGAGGCGTTCCAGCTGTCCTGCTCGACCGAGGGGATCATCCCCGCGCTGGAGCCCAGCCACGCGCTGGCCCATGTGATGAAGATCGCGCCGACCCTGCCCAAGGATCATATCCTGGTCATGAACATGTGCGGTCGCGGTGACAAGGACGTGCAGACCGTCGCCCGTTACCTGGGCTTCGACATGTCCGATACCGAGGGCCGCGTGGCCGATTGATCCGGCTCTTGCGGTGATGAATTGAAAACAGCCCGGCGGTGACGCCGGGCTGTTTTCGTTTGGAACGCACGCAGCCTAGAAGGGCAGATCATCCTCCTGATGCTGGCGCAGCACGGCCAGCGGCACGATGTCCAGCGCGCGCTGATGCGTCGCCTCGAGCCGGACTTTGGGCGCGCAGCCTTCGTCATGGGCCTGCAGGAAGCGCGCGGCGCAAAGGCACCAGCGGTCTCCGGGCTTCAGGCCGGCAAAGCGATAGGCCGGGATCGGGGTGCTCAGATCGTTGCCGACGTATTTCGAATAGGCTAGGAATTCCGCCGTCATGACGGCGCAGACGGTGTGGGATCCGGAGTCCTCGGCGCAGGTGTTGCAATGTCCGTCGCGGAAGAAGCCGGTGACGGGATCGGTCGAGCAGCTTTCAAGCGCGGTGCCCAGGACGTTGATCGACGGGTCGGGCGTTGTCATCGGCGGCTCCTTTTCGGGGCGTTTAGGGCGTGTCAGGATTTTGCGGTTTATCGGACGGGACCCGCCAGGGCGATGTGGCGGCCATGGGCATCCATGCGGCCAAGGTTCAGGATCTCAGGCTCGGGCGTGCCCGTCCAGAGGGTCAGGCGCAGGGCGGCCCCGGGAGCCTTACCATCGGCCTCGACCGACAGATGCGCGACCGGAGCGGTCGGGGTGGCGCGGGCCCCGGCATTGGCGATGGCAGTAGCGCAGGCGGCATCGGTGTCGGCGGGGAAATACTGCCAGGCGATGGTGTGATAGATCAGGTCGATCTGGCCCCGTGCGGGGGTGTCCAGGCGGGCCGTCAGCCAGGCCCCGGCATCCGCGCGGTCGACCACCGGGGTGGCCACAGACAGGGCCGCGTCCAGCCGGGCCATGCGGTCGGGCTGATCGGGCCAAGTGTAGCTGCGCAGCCGCAGGACATCGGCGGGGCTGGTCGGGTCAAGCGGGTTCAGGTCCACACCGCGCCGGTCGGCGATCACCACCTGGGACTGCGGCGGCAGGGGGCCGGTCCAGTCGGGCGACAGGGTCAGGACGGGCCGGGACGGTCCCCGGGTGGTGCCATCGGGCAGGGCAAGACCGAAGCGGTCGAAGAACAGGTTCAGCCCGGCCGAGGCCCCCAACTCGCTGATGCGGAAGGGCAGGCCGGGGCAGCGGGCGGCCAGCATATGGGTGGCCAGGATCATCGCGGTGGCGCGCCGGACCTCGTTCGTCTGGGGCGCGCTGTCGAGCCAGTGTTGCATGTGCTCCGGGTGGCGGGCCATCGCCCCGGAGACTGCCGCCCAGAGCCGTTCGTCGTCCAGCAGGTTCGGGGGATAGGCGGCCTGAAGTTCCGCATCCTGGCCCATGAGGACCAGGGCATGCAGCGCGCCGGCCAGACGCAGGGCGATGGCATCGCCATAGGCGGTGGCGTCCCCCGGCCAGGCCAGCAGCCGGTCCGATACCGGATCGCCGGGGGCCATACGCCGCCCGAGCAGCCGCAGGAGCCGCCCCATGAAGGGAGAGCCGAGGGATTCGCAGGCCTCGGCCTGGGCATCGAAGAGCCGCAAAAGGTCGAGGGGCTGGGTCATCGCGGGTCTGCCTTGTACTGGCGTGCTTTGGGCGTGCTGTGGGCGGGACGGGGTTACCGGAACTTGTCCGCCAGCCGTTGTAGCGCGCTGCGGGTGTCGGGTTCGGGATCGGGTTGGGGGGTGGCCCGGGGTTTTTCGGGGTTCGAGGCGGGCGCGGGCTCATCCGCCCTGACAGGCGTCTTCGCCGGGCCGCGGCTGCCACCGGAGGATCGGGGCGGGGCCGTGCGCAGGGCGACCGCGTTCATGAACTTGGCCGGATCGCCCTTGGCCAGATGGCCCGCGCCATCGGCGATGCCGCGCATCAGGTCGTCCAGCCAGCCCTGTTCGGCCTTGGCGAAATCCGACAGCACGTAGGGCGCGACCTTGTCCTTGTGGGCGGGGTGGCCGATGCCAAGGCGCACGCGCTGATACTCGGCCCCGATGTGCTGATGGATCGAGCGCAGCCCGTTGTGACCCGCGTGGCCGCCGCCCATTTTCACCTTGAGCTTGCCGGGCGCGAGGTCGAGTTCGTCGTGAAAGACGGTCACGTCGCCGGGGGTGAGCTTGTAGAAACGCGTCGCCTCGCCCACGGATTGTCCCGAGAGGTTCATGAAGGTCATGGGCTTGAGAAGGATGGTCTTTTCGCCGTTCAACACGCCCTCGGACACCTCGGCCTGGAACTTGGACCGCCAGGGGGCAAAGCCGTGATCCTCGGCGATGCGGTCAAGGGCCATGAAGCCGATGTTGTGGCGGTTGGCGGCGTATTTGCCGCCGGGATTTCCAAGGCCGACGAAAAGCTGCACGGGGTCTGTTCCTTCTGGCTGCGGATTGGCGGGCACGGATTGGCGGGGGCAGAGGGACCTGCCCGCATCGCCTGGGCCCGGGTTTACCGAAGCACTCCGCGCTGGTCCAGCAGACGAAGCCGCGGCGCATGGCGGGCCCGGTAGAGGCGGTTTGCCCAGGCCACCACCAGTGGGGTCTTCCAGCCGGCGTCGATGAAGATCTCGTCGATCAGGCGGGCGCCGGTCTCGGTTTCCTCGACCCGGCCGGTGTGGTTCCAGCTTTTGACGCCCGAGCCATGTTCGGTCGAGCGGAAGATGCGCAGGGTGTCGTCGACCTCGAGCACGTGGATCCCGTAGGGTTGTTTCGGCAGCACCCCGAAGAGAGAGACCTGCGCCACGAATTCCTGGCCCGAATACATGTCGCCGGAGGGCACGCCCTGCATCTTCACCATGCGGGCATTCATCGCCACCAGCGCGTCGAGATCCTTGGTCAAAGCCCAGAGATCATCGGGTGAGGTTCGGTAGTCGGACACCAGGTGGACCTTGCCGGTCATGCGCACCCCCATGCGGAACAGGCGTTCAGGCTGACACGGGTTGGCGGCGCTGGCAAAAGAAAAGTGCCGGGCAGGGGGGCGGTCGGCGGAGGGTGGCGCGATGTCCGGCCTGTCGGGCGGTGCCGAGGGGAGGTTGTGAGGCGGCAGCGCGAGAGGACGCGCAGGGGAGCGCAAAGAAAAACGGCCCCGCGAGGCAGGGCCGTTCCATCCTTGTCGAAGTTGGGGGAAGATTACTCTTCGCCGCCCTCTTCTTCGCCTTCACCTTCGGCTTCATCCTCGGCGCTGCGCAGGCCGGAGGGTGCGGTGATGTTGGCGATGACGAAGTCACGCTCGATCACGGGCTTCACGCCTTCGGGCAGGGTCACGGAGCTGATGGTGATGGTGTCACCGATGTTCAGCCCTTCGAGGTCGACCGTGATGTGGTCCGGGATGTCGCCGGCCAGCACGTTCAGGTCCACGTCGGCGCGAACGACGGTCAGAACGCCGCCCTTCTTGAGGCCGGGGGCCTTGTCCTCGTTGATGAACTCAACGGGGATGTGCAGGTTCACACGGCTGGTGCGACGCAGGCGCATCAGGTCCAGGTGGGTCGGCAGGTCCTTGACGACGTCACGCTGAACGCCGCGGCAGATGACGCGGACGTCTTCGTGGCCCTCGACCTTGAGGTTCCACAGGGTCGCGAGGAAGCGGCCGGCACGCAGCTTCTTCAGCAGGTCGTTGAACGGGATCTGGATCGACAGGGGCTCTGCGTCACCACCGTAAACAACACCCGGAACCATGCCAGCGCGACGCGCTGCGCGAGCGGCGCCCTTGCCCGTCCCCGCACGTTCCTGGGCTACGAGATCAGGAATTTCTCCAGCCATCAGACTATTCTCCATAAGTTGGGGCGGACATCCTCCAAGGCTGTATGTCCGCGTGAAGTGGCGCGCTTACACGGATTCTGGGGGTTTGGAAAGGGGAAAAGGGGCGGGATCCAAAGGCGACGCCTGCGGCGTCACGCTATTCATGGCGACTATCCGGGGGATGGTCGCGGTGCCGCCGGCGGGAGTATTTGCGGCAAGATGATGGGGATCGGGTTGTGAGGCGGCCCGGCCTCGTATAGGCGGCGGGGTTTTTCGGGCAGTGAACCGGGTGATGGAGACGGGCATGGCGGCGGTACTGGCAGTGGATTTCGGCACCTCGAACACGGCGGCGGCGGTGCTTGAGGACGGGCGCGTGAGGCGGCTTGAGATCGAGGCGGGCGGAGAGACCCTGCCGACGGCGGTGTTCTTTCCCGTGGAGGGCGGCATGCGCATCGGAGAGGCCGCGGCGCGGGCGCTGATCGACGGGGAAGAAGGCCGATACATGCGGGCGCTGAAGTCGGTTCTGGGCACGGCGCTGATTCACGAGAGCCGGCTGATCGGCGGGCGGCGGCGGACGCTGAAGGACGTGGTGACCGAGTTCCTGGTGGCGCTGAAGGCGCGGGCCGAGGCGCAGTGCGGTGTTGTCTTTGATGCGGTGCTGTCGGGGCGGCCAGTGCGGTTTCACGAGGACGCGGAGCGGGACGCCCGGGCCGAGGCGGACCTGCGGGCTTGTTACCAATCGGCGGGGTTTCGCGAGGTCAGGTTTCTGTATGAGCCGGAGGCGGCGGCGCTGGCGTCTTCGGGAGAGGAAGGCGAGGTCGGGCTGATCGTCGATATCGGCGGCGGCACCTCGGATTTCACGGTGTTCCGGCGGGAGCAGGGCGTGCAGGTGGTGGCGAGCCATGGCATCCGGCTGGGCGGCACGGATTTCGACCGGACCCTGTCGCTGGCCTTTGCCATGCCCGAGCTGGGGCGCGGAGGCGAATTGCGGCGCGAGATGGGCGAGGGGCGGCTGCCCGTGCCCCAGGCGATCTATGGCGACCTGGCCAGCTGGGCGACGATCCCGTTTCTGTATACCCGAGAGACAGAGCGCATGGTCGAGGACCTGGTGCGTTTTGCCGTGGATCGCGTTCGGATGGAGCGTTTGTACCGGGTGATCCGCGACCACCTGGGCCATGACCTGGCCTTTGCGGTGGAAGCCGGGAAGATCGCCGCCAATGGCGGGGCCGCCGGGGCGGGGATCGATTTGGGCGTGGTCGAGCGCGGGCTTTGGGTGCGGATGGCGCAGGGCATGGCGAATGCGGCGCTGGCGGATCACGGCGCGGCGCTGCGCGCGGCGATCTACGAGGTGCTGATGCAGGCGGGGGTGGCCCCGGCCGAGGTTGGGCGCGTGGTGCTGGTCGGCGGGTCGAGCCTGATGGAGATGGTTGTCGAACAGGCGCGGGCGGTCTGTCCGGGGGCGCAGGTGTCGCGGTCGGAAGCGTTCACCGGGGTGGTGGACGGCTTGGCGCTGGCGACTGGGGATACGTGAGTTGCGATAGGGCGGCGGTTCGAAGTAGGGGCTGATTGTTTGGTCGCAATGGTGGTTTTCGCGGGGCGGGAAACGAATTCTTTACTGCGCTGAGTTAGGTTCAGGTGGAACGGGCAGTTTCGAAGACGTGCTGGTGGATTCCGATGGGTGTTGCGTCGTTTGGTTTGCGGAATGCGCAGTATATGGGAGTTAATGCAGGAGGGATTTGTAGGCCGCGGAGAGGCCCAAGTTGGTCATGTGGGGCCTTCTCGACGCTATGGTCACGCATGGGGACTTCCAAAAACCTATGCAGGGGTCAGAGCGGTCAGTCCGTAGGGATGTGAATGCCGCGTGTCACCATGACGACCGTGCCCGGATGATCGTTGGGCAAATAGGCAGGAAGCTGAGGCTTCGGAAGCCTTGTTCAGTAGTTGGTTCGCGGTCCCTCGCTATACGCTTGAGCTGTGGACCGACGCGGCAGCGCAAACGTGAACCGTTGAACCCAACAGGGGTGCCAAACGCAGGCAGAGTGTGAGCCGAATGTGATCCGCAAACCCGACCTGGGAACCCGGTTCTCAAGCCGGGTCTGTGGTGAACTGCGGGTCGGTGTCGGAACCTCCTCACCGAAAGGCATCGCAATTTATTGCATTTGGCCACGCCCGGATGTCAGGCGCGGCCCAAACCGAAGGTCCGGCCCCTTAGGTGAAGGCCCAGACAGGGTCAGACCCAGTCGCCGGAAAACCCTGCGGGCACCAGGATGCTGTCGCGGCCGACGTCCTTGATGTCGCGCTTGCCGGTGAAGGCCATGGAGATATCAAGCTCGTTCCGGATGACCTCGAGCGCGCGGGTGACACCGGCCTCTCCCTGGGCGCCCAGGCCATGCACGAAGGCGCGGCCGATCATGGTGCCGGTGGCCCCCATGGCAACGGCCTTGAGCACGTCCTGACCGGAGCGGATGCCGCTGTCCAGGTGCACCTCGAGATCGCCGCCGACGGCCTGAAGGATCGGGTCCAACGCGCGGATCGAGGACAGCGCGCCGTCCTGCTGGCGACCGCCGTGGTTCGACACCACGATGGCGTCGCAGCCGACCTTCTTGGCCATCACCGCGTCCTCGGGGTCCAGGATGCCCTTGAGGATGACGGGGCCGTCCCACATGGTCTTGATCTCTTCGATCTTGGACCAGTCCAGCGCGGGATCGAACTGCTGTGCGGTCCATTCGCCAAGGCGAGAGGTATCTTCGACCCCTTTGACATGGCCGACGATATTGCCGAACTGCCGACGTTTCGTCTGTAGCATCTCGATCCCCCAGGTCCATTTGGTCATCAGGTCGGCGATGACGGCGGGGGTCAGTTTTGGCGGAGCCGAGAGGCCGTTTTTCAGGTCCTTGTGGCGCTGGCCGAGGATCTGCAGATCGAGCGTGATCACCAGGGCCGAACATTTGGCGTCCTTTGCGCGGCCGATCAGGCGGCGCAGGTAGTCCTGGTCCTTCATGGTGTAAAGCTGGAACCAGAAGGGTTTCGTGGTGTGTTCGGCCACGTCTTCGATGGAACAGATGGACATGGTCGACAGGGTAAAGGGCACGCCGAACTTCTCGGCGGCGCGGGCCGCCTTGATCTCTCCGTCGGCGCGCTGCATTCCGGTCAGGCCGACAGGGGCCAGGGCCACGGGCATCGACACCTTCTGGCCGATCATCTCGGTTTCCAGCGTGCGGCCCTCCATGTTCACCGCGACCCGCTGGCGCAGGCGGATGTCGTTGAAGTCGCTGGTGTTCTCGCGGAAGGTCTGTTCCGTCCAGGACCCGCTTTCGCAGTAATCGTAGAACATTTTGGGCGTGCGGCGCTTATGCAGACGCTTGAGATCGTCGATACAGGTGATGACGGGCATGTGGTGGCCTTTCCCTTGGTTGGGAAAGGTTTAGCAATGCGGGCAGGGGGCGGCAATAGAACGCCGCAGGCTGCGGCGTTCGGCGCGGTTTGTCAGGATTGATCGGATGCGATCGGGCCCGAACCGGCCCAATCAGGATCAGGCGCTGTGCGCGCCGTCGGCCAGGGTCTTGACGTAGGCCGCGACCTCGTCCGGGGTCTTGCCGTCCGCGATCTGCGCCACGATGGCCGACCCGACGACGGTGCCATCCGCGACCGAGGCGATGTTGCGCGCGGTTTCGGGGGTGCGGACGCCGAAGCCCACGATCACGGGCAGGTCGGTGGCGGATTTGATGCGCTTGACCTCGGGCGCGACAGCCTCGGCCGAGGCTTCGGCGGACCCGGTGATGCCGGTGATCGAGACGTAGTAGACAAAGCCCGAGGTGTTCTGCAGCACCTTCGGCAGGCGCCGGTCATCCGTCGTCGGTGTGGCCAGGCGGATGAAGTTCATCCCGGCCTTCTGGGCGGGAATGCACAGTTCGTCATCCTCTTCGGGCGGCAGGTCGACAACGATCAGCCCGTCGATGCCCGCGGCTTTCGCGTCGTCTAGGAACCGGTCCACGCCGCGGCTGAAGATGGGGTTGTAGTACCCCATCAGCACGATCGGGGTGGTGTCGTTTTCCTTGCGGAATTCGGTCGCCATATCCAGCGTCTTCTGCAGCGTCATGCCCGCGTTCAGCGCGCGCTGGCCGGCCAGCTGGATCGTCGGGCCGTCGGCCATGGGATCGGTGAAGGGCAGGCCCAGTTCGATCACGTCGACGCCGGCCTCGGGCAGCTTGCGCATGATGGTCAGCGAGGTTTCGGGATCGGGATCCCCGGCCATGATGTAGGCGACGAATGCCTTTTTGCCTTCGCTGCGCAGGCGGTCGAAGGTGTCGTCGATACGTGTCATGGCGGTCCTTTCCCGGAAAGCTATGCGGCGCGCCGCAAGGGGCTGATCCCCGACTTGCCCAAAAGCGCGGGCGGGGTCAATCACTACCGGGTGAAACGGGGCCAAACCGGGTGAAACAGGGGATTTTCGGGCCCGCGAAAGGGCCTAGCGCAGCCGGGCGACCACGTAATCGGCCAGATCGGACAGATGCGTGTTCAGGATGTGATCCGGCAGCAGGGTCAGCGCAGCCTTGGCGCGGTCGGCCCAGCCAAGCGCGGTGGCGCGGGTCGATCCAAGGGCGTCGTGCTTGTCCAGAAGGGCGCGGGCGGTGGCCAGGTCGTCTTCGGTCTGGCGGCCCTTTTCGATGGTGCGCGTCCAGAAGGCGCGTTCCTCATCATCGGCGGCGGCGATGGCCCGGATCAGCGGCAGCGTCAGCTTGCGTTCGCGGAAGTCGTCGCCGACGTTCTTGCCGGTCTGGGCGGCGTCGCCCATCCAGTCTAGCAGGTCGTCGGCCATCTGGAAGGCGATGCCAAGCGCGTCGCCATAATCATAGAGCGCCTTGATCTGCTCGGGGGTGGCGCTGGCGATCTCGCCTCCGGCTTCGGTGGCGGCGGAAAACAGGGCGGCGGTCTTGCCGCGCACGACCTGAAGATAGGTATCTTCGGTGGTCTTGATGTCCTGGGCGGCGGTCAGCTGCAGCACCTCGCCCTCGGCGATGGTGGCGGCGGCGTCCGACAGGATCTCCAGCACGCGCAGGTGGCCGGGTTCGACCATCAGCTGGAAGGCGCGGGCGAAAAGGTAATCGCCCACGAGGACCGAGGATTTGTTGTCCCACAGCAGGTTGGCCGTCGGGCGGCCCCGGCGCTGTGCGCTTTCGTCGACCACGTCGTCGTGCAGCAGCGTGGCGGTGTGAATGAACTCAACCGTCGCGGCCAGATGCACGTGATAGGGGCCGTCATAGCCGCACATGCGGGCGGCGGCGAGGGTCAGCATCGGGCGAATGCGCTTGCCTCCGGCCTCGACCAGATGGGCGGTGACTTCGGGAATGCGCGGCGCGTGCCGCGAGGCCATACGCTCGCGGATCAGCGCATTCACGGCGGTCAGGTCCTCGGCCAGAAGGCTGGCCATGGCCTCGTGTGGTTTTTCGACGGGTTTGTCCAAAGCCCGCTATCCCCTCACAGTGCTTATCGGCCTTGGCCTCTCGACTTCGGTCAGCGCTGTTCTTATGTCCCGAGTGTGGAACAACTTTTGCGTACAAACAACATGGCGGACATGGCGTTTGCCCAGGCCCTGCTTCAGGGCGAGGGTATAGACTGGTTCGAAATGGACGTAAACATGAGCGTACTGGATGGATCCATAGGTATCCTTCCGCGTAGGTTGATGGTCCGGTCAAAGGATCACGCCCGCGCCGCCCGTGTCCTGCGCGACAACGGGTTCGAGCTGGAGCCATGAGCGATCTGCCCCCCGACAGCGCCGTGACCCGGGATCTGATCCTGGGCGGGCGGGTCGTTCTGAACCAACCGAAAAAGGGCTATCGCGCGGGGGTCGACCCGGTTTTCCTGGCCGCTGCCGTGCCGGCCCGTCCGGGGCAAAGCGTGCTGGATCTGGGCTGTGGCGTTGGCGCGGCGGCGCTGTGTCTGGGCGCGCGGGTGCCTGGCCTTCGGCTGGCCGGGTTGGAGCGTGAACCCGGATATGCCGATCTGGCGCGACAAAATGCGCAGGAAAACGCGCAGGATTTCAGCATCTTCGAGGGCGACTTGGCCGCGATGCCCGCTGCGCTGCGGCAAATGTCCTTTGATCACGTTCTAGCGAACCCGCCCTATTTCCGGCGGGATCAGTCGGTGCGGGCCGATCACGCTGCGCGTGAGGCCGCCATGGGCGAAGAAACCCCGCTTGCCGCCTGGGTTGCCGCCGCCGCGCGCCGCTGCAAGCCGCGCGGCACGGTCACCTTCGTGCATCGGACCGAGCGGCTTCCCGACCTTTTGTCGGCCTTTCAGGCCTGTCTTGGATCGCTGGTGGTCAAGCCGCTGATTCCCCGGCAGGGGCGTGAATCGCAGCTCTGCCTGGTGCAGGGCCGGAAAGAGGGGCGGGCGGCCTTTCGTCTGGCCCATGGGCTGGTGGTGCACGACGGGCTGCGGCACGAACGGGATGGCACGGACTATACCCCTGATGCCGCTAACATTCTTGGCGCGGCAGCCGCGCTAGAGATGTAATCTGGATTTACCTTTTCTTAACCTCGTCGGCGGAAGGTTGCAGGCGCAGCGTGACAGATTTGTAAAACTGTGGTCCACTCGGATCCGTACCCAACAGAGAGGAGACACGAATGAGCTTGAGTTCCCACCTGGAAGAACTGAAGAAGAAACATGCATCCCTCTCGGTCGCTGTGGAAACGGCACAGCGGTCGCCCGGGGTTTCGACCCTGGAAATCAAACAGATGAAAAAGGAAAAGCTGCGCCTGAAAGAGGAAATCAGCCGTCTAGCCATGCACTGAAGGTGCATCCTCGGCGGCCCCTGGCCGCCGTTTCGCCGGGGCGCTCTGGCCGTGTTGTTCCTGGTCCTTAACGCTTACGCAGGCTGGCGCGCGCTGCAAGCGCCGCGCCACCTGTAATCAGAAGTGTCGCCATGGCCAGACGGGCCGTCGGTTCGGCGATGCCCGTCGCCACCAGAACCAGCGTCGACAGCAGCGGGGCCGCGTAAGAGGCCACGCCCAGGATCTGAATGTCGCCGCGTTTCACCCCGATATCCCAGGTATAGAAGGCCAGGCCCACGGGGCCGAGGCCAAGCGCCAGGATCGACAGCCAGCCGATCGTGCCGTTCGGCGCGACGGTGTCTTCCAGCGCAAGGTGCAGCAGCGCCGACAGGGCGGCGGTCAGCAGGCAGAAGATTGTCACGGCACTTGTCGGCACTGCCCCGAAGCGGCGTGACAGTACGGAATAGCCAGACCAGGTCAGCGCGCAGGCCAGCGCCAATGCATATCCGGTCAGGTGATCGGCGGACAGCCCGCTGACCCCGCCGATGATCAGCGCCGCGCCGAAGAACCCGGCCAGCGCGCCGATCAGGTGTCCGGCGCGCAACGTCTCGCCCGGCAGAAGGCCCGAGAAGAGCACGATCAGCAGGGGCCAGAGATAGGCGATCAGCCCGGCCTGGGCAGGGGGCGCATTGCGCAGCGCCGCGAAATACAGCGCGTGGTAGCCAAAAAGCCCGATGGTGCCGAGCGCCAGGGCCGGCAGGGGGATGCGCGTCAGGGTCTTCAGCTGGCCGGTCGCCACGGTCCAGATCAGCCCGAGCGTGCCGCCGACGGCAAAGCACATGGCGTTCAGCTGCAGGGGCGGCACCGGAGCGCTGCCCACGGTGAACAGGGCCAGCAGGGCCCAAAGCAGGATGGCGGTGAAACCGATGGCGGTGGCGCGTGTCTTGGTCATCGCCATGGCATGGCCCGGATGGTGGCCCGGGTCAATCGGTCCAGCGGTCGGAATGCGAAAGGGGCCGGTGCAATGCACCGGCCCCGGGGTCTGCTTGTCGGCCCTTGCAGGCCTCCGCGCGGGTTTCTGCGTGGATCAGACGAAGAACTGACCGCCGTTTGCCGTGATGGTCGAGCCGTTGACGAAACCGGCGTCGTCCGATGCCAGGAAGACCACGCAGCGGGCGATTTCTTCGGGCTCGCCCAGGCGGCCCGTGGGGATCTGACCGATGATGGCTTCGCGCACCTTCTCGGGCACGGCCATGACCATGTCGGTGGCGATGTAGCCGGGGCAGATCGCGTTGGCGGTGATGCCCTTGGCCGCGCCTTCCTGCGCCAGGGATTTCACGATGCCCAGGTCACCCGCCTTGGTCGCGGCATAGTTCACCTGACCGAACTGGCCCTTCTGACCGTTGATCGACGAAATCACGACGATCCGGCCAAAGCCGCGTTCGCGCATGCCGGGCCAGACCGGGTGCACGGTGTTGAAAACACCGGTCAGGTTGGTGTCGACGACCTCTTTCCACTGCTGCGGGGTCATCTTGTGGAAGGGGGCGTCGCGGGTGATGCCGGCATTGGCGACGACCACGTCGATCGGGCCCAGCTCGGCCTCGACCTTGGCGATACCTTCTTTGGAGGCGTCGTAGTCGGCGGCGTTCCACTTGTAGGTCTTGATGCCGGTTTCCTCGGTGAACTTGGCCGCGGCCTCGTCGTTCCCGGCATAGGTGGCGGCCACCGTGTATCCTTCGTTCTGCAGTGCTTTGGAGATAGCTGCGCCGATTCCGCGCGATCCTCCGGTGACCAGTGCCGTACGTGCCATGATTCCTCCTGGGTGTTTAAGGCTTTGGTAATCCTGTTACCTATTTGGTATTAGTTGCGCAACATTATTGCGCGATGAATCTATGCGACTCGGTCTTCGACCTTCGTCGCCCTCCCGGCTTACCATACGGAATGTAAAAACAAATAAGGGTGCCCGAATGGGCACCCTTCGCAGGCGTATGTACGCCGTTTTGCCCGAATTACGGGCGTTCGAGGCACATGGCCACACCCATGCCGCCGCCGATGCACAGGGTCGCGAGACCTTTTTTCGCGCCGCGGCGCTGCATTTCGAACAGCAGGGTGTTGAGGACGCGCGCGCCCGAGGCGCCGATCGGGTGACCGATGGCGATGGCGCCGCCGTTCACGTTCACGATCGACGGATCCCAGCCCATGTCCTTGTTCACGGCACAGGCCTGGGCGGCGAAGGCTTCGTTGGCCTCGACCAGGTCAAGGTCCTCGGGTTTCCAGCCGGCTTTCTCCAGCGCCTTGCGCGACGCGTAGATCGGGCCAACGCCCATGATCGACGGATCAAGGCCTGCAGTGGCGTAGGAGACGATGCGCGCCAGCGGCGTGATGCCGCGCTTTTCCGCGTTCTCGGCGGTCATCAGCAGGGCACCGGCGGCGCCGTCGTTGATGCCCGAGGCGTTGGCGGCGGTCACCGTGCCGTCCTTGACGAAGGCGGGGCGCAGTTTCTGCATCGCCTCGA
Organism: Pseudooceanicola nitratireducens; assembly: GCF_900109195.1. Classification (GTDB taxonomy): domain Bacteria; phylum Pseudomonadota; class Alphaproteobacteria; order Rhodobacterales; family Rhodobacteraceae; genus Pseudooceanicola; species Pseudooceanicola nitratireducens. The sequence continues at coordinate 701,550 of NZ_FNZG01000002.1, forward strand.
TCGTGGCACCGTGGCGGATGTATTCGTCCTGATCGACGACGGTTTCGCCCTTGCGGGTCTTCACAACGAAGGGGACGATTTCGTCGACGAACTTGCCGGCCTTCTGCGCGGCTTCGGCCTTGTTCTGCGAGGCGAGGGCGAATTCGTCCTGCTGGTCGCGGCTGATCTGCCATTTTTCGGCAACGTTTTCAGCGGTCTGACCCATGTGGTAGCCGTTGAACGCATCCCAGAGGCCGTCCTTGATCATCGAATCGATGTACTTGACGTCGCCCATCTTGTGACCGGCGCGCAGGTGCGCGACGTGGGGCGACAGGGACATGCTTTCCTGGCCACCGGCGGCCACGATGTCCGCATCGCCAAGCTGGATGTGCTGGGCGGCAAGCGCCACGGCGCGCAGGCCCGAGCCACAGACCTGGTTGATGCCCCAGGCGGCGGAGGCTTCGGGCAGGCCGGCGTTGATATGCGCCTGGCGGGCGGGGTTCTGGCCCTGGCCGCCGGTCAGAACCTGACCCAGAATGGTTTCCGACACTTCGGATGGGGCGATGCCGGCGCGCTTGACCAATTCGGCCAGGACGGTGGCCCCAAGGTCATGGGCGGGCGTATTTGCAAACGATCCAAGAAAAGAGCCGACAGGCGTACGTGCTGCCGATGCGATGACGACATTCGTCATGATGTGGTCCTCCACTGTTCGGACGCAGGAGATTCTCCCCCCACGCCTCTGGGCAAAGGGGTAGTGCAGAACCGGCAAAATCTCAATGCGCTGCGCTGCAGCAGAGACTTAAGTCGCGGGTCAGGTGCCGGTTGCGGCGGTTTCCGGCCTGTTTTCGGGCATGTCCCAGGGGCGTTGGATCGTGGGCGCGGCGAAATAATATCCCTGAAGGCAGTCGATTCCGTTCCGGGTCAGCCAGTCCGCATCGTCGGCGGTTTCGACCTGTTCGGCGACGGTCAGCATGTCCATCTGTTCGGCGATGGCGATCAGGGCGCGGGTCAGTACCTGGTTGTCGGGATCGGTCGCGGTGTCGCGCACGAACTGGCCGTCGATCTTGAGGATGTCGAAGAGGAAGTCCCTGAGATAACGGAAGGATGTATAGCCGGCCCCGAAATCGTCCAGCGCAAAGCTGATGCCGTGGCGGCGCATTTCAGTCATGAAGTTGACCACCAGTTCGGGGATCAGCATGGCCGAGCTTTCGGTGATTTCCAGGATCAACCGTTCGCCGATCGTCTGGTCGCGCATCAGCGCCTTGCGCAGGATGCGCATCCATTTGGGATAGCCGATCGATCGGGCCGAGAGGTTCAGCGCCAGGCGGATGTCGGGCACCTCGGACAGGACCTTGAGGCCCTGTTCCAAAGCCGCGCAGTCGATCAGCCGGCCGGTTTCCGTTTCCTCGACCTGTTGAATGAAATCACCGGCGGGAATCACCCGGCCGGTTTCATCGAAGATGCGGATCAGCCCTTCGTAGAAAGCAACGCGATCCGGGGCGCGGGCCTGCAGCACCGGCTGGAAAGCCAGGGCGACATTGCCGTGTTTCAACGCCTCTTGCACCATCTTGATCGTGGACCTGTCCCGCGATGCCACCGCATAGCTAAGGGGATCCAGATCGCGTCGTTCAATATCCGTCAGGTCATGTTCCATTGCCGTGTTCGCCCCAAGTCACCAACCAGGGACATCTTTCGGCGCGATGGATTAAGAATCGCCTAAGGGCTTGGGCAAAAATCGGGTCGAATTTTCTGTATCCGACCTGAGGGACCCCGGATCAATCGTCGGCGATCAGCGCCTGGACGATGGCGCGGGCGCTGTCCGAATGCCAGTCGGCGGTGCCGGTCAGCCGGGCGATTTCCTGCCCCTCGCGGTTCAGAAGCACGGTCACCGGCAGGCCCAGAACGCCCGAGGCGCGGGCAAGTTTGCTGCTGGGATCGCGGTACTTGGGCAGGTCCCGCACGCCGATCTCTTCAAAAAACGCATCAATCGCGGGCGGGGCGTTCGGCCCGGTGGCCAGGGTGACGACGGCGAAATCCTCGCCTCCGAATTCGCGGTTCAGCGCGTCCAGCGTCGGCATTTCTTCCCGGCAGGGGGCGCACCACAGCGCCCAGAAGTTCAGAACAACGACCTGACCACGGTAGTCCGCAAGGCTGACGGGGCCCTCGGGGCCTTGGAACGCAACGTCGGCCAGATCCTTGGGCGCGCTGTGAACGACCAGCTTGCGCAGGTCTCCTTCGCGCAGATCAGATAGGCCTTCGGCGTGGCCAAGGTTTGCACCAAGGACCAAGCCCGTATAAAGGAGCGCCCTGAACAGTTTCTTCATCTTTCCTCCGACGGGTGGCCCATGACCGACAAAAGCGCAAACCAGATGTGGGGTGGCCGTTTCGCCGCCGGACCCGATGCCATCATGGAGGCGATCAACGCCTCGATCGGGTTCGATCAGCGCATGGCGGCCCAGGACATCGCCGGCTCGCGCGCCCATGCGGCCATGCTGGCAGCAACGGGCATCGTTAGCGATAAGGATGCCGAGGCGATGAGGGAAGGGCTTCTCACGATCTTGTCAGAGATCGAGGGCGGCAAATTTGCCTTCTCGACCGCGCTGGAAGACATCCACATGAATGTCGAGGCCCGGTTGAAAGAGGTCATCGGCGAACCTGCGGGGCGTCTGCACACCGGCCGGTCGCGCAACGACCAGGTGGCGACCGATTTCCGCCTTTGGGTGCGCGATCAGGTGGATGCGGCGATCGAAGGGCTTCAGGCGCTGATGCAGGCGCTGCTGGGCCAGGCCGAGGCCGGGGCCGACTGGGTCATGCCCGGCTTTACCCATCTGCAGACCGCGCAGCCCGTCACCTGGGGCCATCACATGATGGCCTACGTGGAAATGTTCGCCCGCGATCTGTCGCGGTTCCGCGATGCGCGCGTGAGGATGAACGAATCGCCCCTCGGCGCGGCGGCGCTGGCCGGCACATCCTTCCCGATCGATCGGGACATGACGGCCCAGGCGCTTGGCTTCGACCGGCCGATGGCCAATTCGCTGGACGCGGTGTCGGATCGCGATTTTGCGCTGGAATTCCTGAGCGTGTCGTCGATCTGCGCCATGCACCTAAGCCGGATGGCCGAAGAGCTGGTGATCTGGTCCTCGGCCCAGTTCCGGTTCGTGACGCTGTCGGACCGTTTCTCGACCGGTTCGTCCATCATGCCGCAGAAGAAGAACCCCGATGCGGCCGAACTGATCCGCGCCAAGATCGGTCGGATCTTCGGCGCGAACGTGGCGCTGATGACGGTCATGAAGGGGCTGCCGCTGGCCTATTCCAAGGACATGCAGGAAGACAAGGAACAGGTCTTTGACGCGGCCGACAACCTGATGCTGGCGCTGGCGGCGATGACCGGGATGGTATCGGACATGTCGGCAAACCGTGCCTCGCTGGAAGCCGCCGCTGGCTCGGGCTTCTCGACCGCGACGGATCTGGCGGACTGGCTGGTGCGGGCGCTGAACATGCCGTTCCGCGACGCACACCATGTCACCGGATCGCTGGTGGCCATCGCGGAAAAACGCGGCTGCGACCTGCCGGACCTGACGCTTGAGGACATGCAGGGCGTGCATGCCGCCATCACGGACGAGGTCTTCGGCGTGCTGGGCGTGCACAATTCCGTCGCCTCGCGCCTGTCCTATGGCGGCACCGCACCGACCCGCGTGCGCGAACAGGTCGCCCGCTGGAAAGAGGCGCTGGCATGACCCGCCTTCTGCCCCTGGCCCTACTGCTGGCGCTGACCGCCTGCGGCGTCGACGGCGAGCCGGAACAGCCCGAGCCCGCGCCCAAGCCGGGGCTGAGCGTATCCGGCCGCGCCGCCGTCGGGGTCACCTTCTGATGTCCACCCTCCGCATCGTCTATCTACTGCTGGCGATCTGGGGGGCGGTGCATCCGATGCTGTATTTCCACGGCTGGCTGGCGGCGCATCAGTTCGATCTGACCACGCTGCTGGCGGCCTGGACGGCAAATGACGCGGTGACGGGGCTGTCGCTGGATCTGGTCATCTCGGCTGTTGCACTGATCGTCTGGATCCTGGCCGAGGTCGCCGTGCGGCGCAATTTCGGGGCGCTCTGGGCCGTGCCCGCGACGCTTTTCATCGGTGTCAGCTGCGGCTTGCCGCTTTATCTGTTTCTAAGAACTCGGCCCGTCTGAACGCGGCCAAAACGGGGAAAACCATGGATCATTTCCTTTACCGCGACGGCGCGCTTTTCGCCGAGGACGTGCCGGTGGCCGAGATCGCCGCGCAGGTCGGAACGCCGTTCTACCTGTATTCGACCGCCACGCTGACGCGCCATTTCCGCCTGTTCGACGAGGCGCTGCATGGCATGCCGCATATGGTCTGCTACGCGATGAAGGCGGCCAGCAACCAGGCGATCCTGAAGACCCTGGCCGACTGCGGCGCGGGCATGGACGTGGTGTCGGGCGGGGAATACGCGCGGGCTATCGCGGCCGGTGTGCCGGGCGACAAGATCGTCTTCTCGGGCGTTGGCAAGACCGAAGAGGAAATGCGCACCGCGCTGACCCACGGCATCCGCCAGTTCAACCTGGAGAGCGAGCCCGAGATGGAGCGGCTGAACCGTGTCGCGATCTCCATGGGCGTTGTCGCCCCGGTGACCGTGCGGGTGAACCCGGACGTCGATGCCAAGACCCACGCCAAGATCGCCACCGGCAAGTCCGAGAACAAGTTCGGCATCCCGATCGCCCGGGCGCGCGAAGTCTATGCCCGGATCGCGCAGATGAAAGGCCTGAAGGCCGTCGGCATCGACGTGCACATCGGGTCGCAGCTGGTGGATCTGGAACCCTACCGCCTGGCCTTCCAGAAGGTGGGTGAGCTGACCGATGCCCTGCGCGCCGATGGCCACGACATCCAGCGGCTCGACCTGGGCGGCGGCCTGGGCATTCCCTACACCCGCGGCAACGAGGCCCCGCCGCTGCCGATGGATTACGGCAACCTGATCCGCGAAACCCTGGGCGACAAGGGCTGCGAGATCGAGATCGAGCCGGGCCGCCTGGTCGCCGGCAACGCGGGCATCATGGTCAGCCAGGTGGTCTATGTGAAATCCGGCGAAGGGCGGGATTTCCTGATCCTTGATGGCGCGATGAACGACCTGATCCGCCCGGCGATGTACGACGCGCATCACGATATCGTCCCGGTGGTCGAACCGGCGGCGGGGGTCGAGTATCAGCCCTATGACATCGTCGGCCCGGTCTGCGAATCCGGCGACACCTTTGCCAAGCAGCGGATGATGCCGCCGCTGGCTGAGGGCGACCTGGTCGCCTTCCGCTCGGCCGGGGCCTACGGGGCGGTGATGGCCAGCGAATACAACTCGCGCCCGCTGATCCCTGAAGTTTTGGTCAATGGGGATCAATTCGCTGTCATCCGGGCACGTCCAACCTTTGACGAGATGATAAACCGCGATACGCTTCCCGAGTGGTTGTAACGCGCGGGCGGCCCCTGGTCGCTTGTGCCGATCGGTCCGGCCTGGCCGGCGTCGCTGCATCCGCCCGTGGTGGTAGCCGTGGCTTTGCCGAAGGACCTGCATGACTGACCGTTCGATCCTTGCCCAGACCCTGACCCGTGTTGCGCGCCCGCTGGCGCTGACCCGGGCCGGACTGGTGGCGGAGCGGGCGGCGCGGGCCTTCTGGCCATTGTGGAGCGTGCTGATCCTGACGCTTGGCCTTTTGATGCTGGGCGTGCAGGACCTTGTCCGGGTCGAAGCCGTCTGGGCCACGGGCGCGGCGCTGGCGGTGCTGGCGCTTGGCGGGCTGGTCTATGGCGCGCGGATGTTCCGCTGGCCCAGCCGCGAAGAGGCCTTGCTGCGCCTCGATGCCTCGCTGACGGGGCGGCCGCTGCAGACGCTGCGCGATGCGCAGACCGTCGGGGCAGGGGACCTGGGGTCGGAACGGCTCTGGGCGGCGCACCAGGCACGCATGGCCGAGCGCGCGGCGCAGGCCCGTGCGGTCGAACCCGATCTGCGGGTCAGTAGCCGCGACCGCTTTGGCCTGCGTTTCGTTGCCCTGACGATCCTGATGGTCTCGGTCCTGTTCGGGTCGGTCTGGCGCGTCGGATCGGTGACCGGGATGGCCCCGGGGGCCGGGGCCGCGCTTGCGGCCGGGCCTTCGTGGGAAGGCTGGATCGAGCCTCCGTTGTACACCGGGTTGCCGGTGCTTTACCTGGCTGACCTGGACGATGTGATCCGGGTGCCGCAGGGATCCAAGGCCACCATCCGCCTTTATGGCGAAGTGGGGGCCTTGGCCGTTGAACAAACCGTCACCGACACCCCGGCCGAGGACGGGGCCATCGCCCAGGTCTTCCCGCTGGACCGCGACGGGCAAATCGCTATCACCGGCCCGGGCGGTGAGGCCTGGCAGGTCGCGCTGACCCCGGATGCGGTGCCACAGGTTGTCGCCACGGGGCCGGCGCGGGCCAGCCTGCGCGGTGAATTCCAGCTGCCGTTCCAGGCCAGTGACGACCATGGCATCGAAATGGGCGAGGCCGAGATCACGCTGGATCTGTCCCGCGTCGACCGCCGCTATGGTCTGACGATCGATCCCGAACCGCGCGAGGCGATCCGCCTGCCGCTGCCCCTTCCGATCGCCGGCGACCGCACCGCCTTTTCGCAAGAGCTGATCGACGATCTGTCCGAACATCCCTACGCCAACATGCCCGTGACCATCGTGCTGCGTGCCACCGATGCCGCCGGGCAGACCGGCGTCTCTGAACGGTTCGAGACGGAACTGGCCGCGCGCCGGTTCTTTGACCCGCTGGCCGCGACACTGATCGAACAGCGCCGCGACCTGCTGTGGAGCCGCGACAACGTGCGCCGCATCGTTCAGGTGATGAAGGCCGTGTCCTGGCAGCCCGAGGGGCTGTTCCGGTCCGACACCGCCTATCTGCGCATGCGGGTGCTGCTGCGCCGGATGGACACGGTCAGCCGCTACACCCGCCTGTCCGATACCCAGGTCGAAGACATGGCCCAGGCGCTGTGGGATCTTGCCCTGCTGATCGAGGACGGCGACCTGGACGACGCCCGCGAACGGATGCAGCGCGCGCAGGAACGCCTGTCCGAGGCGATGAAGAACGGTGCCACCAACGAGGAAATCGCCCGCCTGATGCAGGAACTGCGCGATGCCACGCAGGATTACATGCGTCAGCTGTCGCGCGAGGCGGCCGAGGATGGCCAGATGGGCGAAGAGCTGTCGGCCGAGCAGATGGAAAACGCCATGCGCCTGGGGCAGGACGACCTGCAGGCGATGATGGACCGCATCCAGGAGCTGATGGAACAGGGCCGCATGGCCGAGGCCCAGCAGGCCCTGGAAGAGCTTCAGCGCATGATGGAGAACATGCGCGTCACCCAGGGCCAGGGCGGGCAGCAGCAATCCCCGGGCCAGCAGGCGATGGAGGGGCTGTCGGAAACGCTTCGTGATCAGCAGGGTCTGTCGGATCAGGCCTTCCGCGACCTTCAGGAACAGTTCAACCCGAACGCCAATCGCGGTGAAAGCCAGCAGAACCAGGGGCGCAGCGGCAACCAGGGGCAGGGCCAGCAGCACGGCCAGGGTCAGCAACCCGGCCAGCAGGGCCAGGGTCAGCAGCCTGGTCAACAGCCGGGCCAGCAACCCGGTCAGCAACCTGGCGGATCGCAATCGGGCGGCGGCATGGAGGGCGACCTGGCCAACCGCCAGCAGGCCCTGCGTGACGAATTGAACCGCCAGCGCGGCAACCTGCCGGGCATGAGCGGTGAGGCCGGGCAAGCCGCGCGCGAGGCACTGGAACGCGCCGAACGGGCCATGCGCGGGGCCGAGGACGCGCTGCGCAGCGACGATCTGGCCGAAGCCATCGACCAGCAGGCCGAGGCAATGGACGCCCTGCGAGACGGTATCCGCAACATGGGCGAAGCCATGGCCGAGGAACAGCGCCAAGCTGGCAGCCAGCAGGGCCAGGCCCAGGGCAATGCCGGCGGCGAACAGAACGACCCGCTTGGCCGCAACGCCGGCACCAGCGGCGAGATGGGCAGCCAGCGCGACATGCTTCAGGACCGCGACGTCTATCGCCGCGCGCTGGAACTTGAGGAAGAACTGCGCCGCCGCTCGGGCGAAGGCGACCGCCCCGAAGTGGAACGCGATTACCTGAAACGGCTTCTGGAACGCTTCTGATCCTATAGTCGCGGGGCCCGTTCAGGCCCTGCGCGCCGATCGTTGGATTGGGCCATTCGGCGGCGAAGCCCCGGACCCTGTGGTCTTTATGGGCTGCGCATGTCCCGGTTTTCCGGTCCTCGCTCCGGCGGCAGCGATCTATCGGCCTTCGATCCACGGCCCCTTGTCCATTGCAAGCCGATCCTTCGAACTGCATCAGGCCGGGCCCAAAAGGACGGCTCTGCAGTCCTTGGCCCCGCGATGCACCGGCCTAAGATCTGGGCCCCCTTGACCCGCGGACGACAGGGGAAATTCCCGCGGTGCCGGTCAATGCTCCGCGAAGCCCTGCGACACCGTCGCTGGCCCTCGGGTCGCGGGACAAACCGAATGCGACGGCCCAAGCCAAGGCTCGTACCCCGTCTTGCCAAGAGACTTGACCTATAGGCCTTGATTACTGCCCGTCGCCCGTTGCGGCGTCCAGCTTGTCGGCCAGGATCTCGGCCTTTTCGTCCAGCCAGACCCGCCCGCGATCGACGGTTTCGGTATAGGCCGTCATCACGCCGTTCAGGGCAGGGATCGCCTGGCCGATCTTGGGGGCCTGCAGATAGATCACCGCAGCCACCACCATCAGGATCAGGATCGACATGAATCCGCTGCGGAACCCGCGCCGCTGGTCCTTGGCGGCCTGGCGGCTGTTGCGGGGATCCACCTTGCGGCCGGGTTCCCCGCGACGGCGCAGCGAGGAATTGATCTCTTCGATATCGGGCAGCAGGTCGCGGCGGGGCGCGGCCTGGGCGGGGTCGGCGCTGCGGCCCGGAGTGGCGCTGGCCGGGACAGGCGGGGCCGGGGGCTCGGCCTGGCGGACGCGGGCCAGGCGGCTTTCGGCGGCCACCTCTCGGCGCGGCGGGGGCGGCGGCACGGCGGCGGGCACGTCCAGGCCCAGCTCGGGCTGGCTTTCCAGCGGATCGCTCTGCCTTGCGCGTTCTTCGTACTGCGCCTCTTGCTGGAGGATCGATTTCACCTCGTCCGACAGAGGTTTACGGCGCGGCTGAAGGCCCGGGGGCGGCCCGGCGCTTTCCTCGTCGTCCTCATCCTCATAATCGTCGTCTTCGCTGTCCCAGTCGATATCGTCCAGGCTTTGCACATCCGGCATCACAGCCCGCGTGGGCGCAGCGGGGGCTTCAGGATCATCCGGCAGCGGCGCGAAGGCCTCGGCCGGGCTGTCCTGCGGGCGGGCTTTGGTCCCCTGGTCGGTCATGGGGGCGTCGTCGACATCGACCATCCCGTCCTCGGTGCCGACATCGGCGATGTCGCCTGCGTCGTCCTCGGGATCTTCGGGGTCGAAATCGTCGATGTCGTCCAGCGGGTCCAGCTCGCCTGCCTCTGCGGCGGCGCTCAGCTCATCGACATAGTCTTCGGGTTCGCTGTCCTCGCTGTGGTCGTCACCGGACCAGGCGTCTTCGTCCTCGGCCTCATCCAATGCAGCGGCCAGGGCGGGATCATAGTCTCCGTCCTCGTTCAGCTGATCGGGGTGATACTGATACCAGGTGTCGCCGCAATTCGAACATTGCACGTCACGCCCAGAGGCTGGGATGACCTCGTCCGGCACATCGTATTCCGCGCCGCAATTCGGGCATGTCAGTCGCATCAGTCCTCCGCCTGCTCCGCGGCTTGATCCAAAGGATGGCTTATCTTGTATCTGCTTAGGGGAAAAACGCAATCTTCCCCTGCGCCCTTGCAATTGAATCCTTGGCCCGCGTGGTGCAGATATGAGCGACAGAACGGGGGCGCGCGTGATCGAGCTTGAAAATCTTGCCTATAGCTACGGCGGGGGCGAATTGCTGAGTGACGTGTCGCTCAAGCTGGCCCCGGGGTCGTTCCATTTCCTGACCGGCCCGTCCGGCGCGGGCAAGACGACCTTTCTTAAACTGTGCTATGGCGCGCTGGTGCCGACATCCGGTTTCGTGCGGATCTTTGACCGGGACGTGCGGGACATGTCGCGCGATGACGTGGCCCAGATCCGCCGCCGGATCGGCGTTGTGCACCAGGACTGCCAGTTCCTGGACCACCTGCCGCTTTATGAAAACGTGGCGCTGCCGCTGACGGTCGCGGGCTTCGATGTCGCGGGCGAGGCCGAGAACCTGCGCGACCTGCTGGCCTGGTGCGGGCTGGAGCCGCGCGCCAACGCCCTGCCGCCGCAGCTGTCGGGCGGGGAACGTCAGCGGGCGGCGCTGGCCCGGGCGGTGATCCTGTCGCCCGACGTGGTGCTGGCGGATGAACCCACGGGCAACGTCGACTGGGAGATGTCTCAGCGGCTGCTTACCCTGCTGGTCGAGCTGAACCGCATGGGCAAGACGGTGCTGATCGCGACCCATGACCTAGGCCTGATCCGGGCGGCGAAACAGCAGGTGCAGGCACGGGTGCTGCGGATTTCCAACCGGCGGCTTCAGCTGGCGGGGGCGGACCTGTGAAACAGCTGCGCAAGATCCGCGATTTCCTGTCCGGCGATGCCTCGGCCGACCGGGTGGTGCCGCCCTCGGGGCAGACGGCGCATCTGACGCTATTTGCCTCAGCCGTGATGGCCTTTCTGGCGGTCTTTGCCCTGGCCCTGTCGCTGGCAGCCGGCCGCCTGGCCGACAAATGGAGCGATGAGCTGGCCCGCGCCTCGACCGTGCGGATTTCGGCCCCCGAGGATCAGATGCAGGCACAGACCCAGGCCGCGCTGCGGGTGCTCGAGACGACCGAGGGCATCGCTTCGGCCCGGGCGCTGACGGCGCAGGAACAACAGGCGCTGCTGGCCCCCTGGTTCGGTCAGAACGTCCCGGTCGAGGCCCTGCCGGTGCCGCAGCTGATCGAGGTGATCGAGACCGATGCAGGCTATGACGGCGCGGGCCTGCGTCTGCGCCTCTCGGCCGAGGCCCCTGGTGCGGTGCTGGACGATCACACCCGCTGGCGGCGGCCCCTGGTGCAGGCGGCGGAACGGCTTCGGCTTCTGGCGGTGATGTCGATCCTGCTGATCAGCGGGGCCATGGCGGCGATCATCACGCTGGCGGCCAATGCGGCGCTGGCCTCCAATGCCCAGGTCATCGGCGTGCTGCGCCTGGTCGGGGCTGAGGACCGCTATATCGCCAATGCCTTCGTGCGCCGCTTTACCCTGCGCAGCCTTGCGGGCGCGCTGGTCGGCATGGGGGTGGGCGCGATCGCGATCCTCTTCCTGCCGTCGGCAGCGACCGAGATCGGGTTTCTCACCGGGCTGGGATTTGCCGGGGCGGAATGGTTCCTGCCGCTGGTCGTGCCGTTGGTCGGCGCGGCGGTGGCCTATCTTGCGACGCGCCGGGCGTCGCTGCGGGTGCTGGGGGCGCTGACATGATCCAATACATCCGGTCCGTGGTGTTCATCATCCAGATGTACGCGGCCATGGCGATCATGGCGGTCTATTACACCCCGCTTGCCATCTTCCGCCGCGACGCCGCCTATGACGCGGTGCGGACCTATTGCCGCTACGTGCGCTGGTCGGCGCGCTGGCTTGTCGGGCTGCGGTCCGAAGTGCGCGGTGAGATCCCGACCGGAGAGGTCATCATCGCCTCGAAACATCAAAGCTTCTTCGACATCATCCTGATCGTCAGCGAAGTGCCGCGCCCGAAGTTCATCATGAAGGCGAGCCTCGTCTACGCGCCGATCCTGGGCTGGTTCGCCCTGCGCATCGGCTGCGTTCCGGTGAACCGCGGCAAACGCGCCGAGGCGATCCGCCAGATGATGCGCGGCGTGACCGCAGGCGATGCGCCCGCGGGTCAGCTGATCATCTATCCGCAAGGCACGCGCGTCGCGCCGGGGGTGGACAAGCCCTACAAGGTCGGCACGGCGGTGATCTACGAGGAAACAGGCCAGATCTGCGTGCCGGCGGCGACCAATGTAGGCGTCTTCTGGCCGCGCCAAGGCCTTCTGCGCAAACCGGGCCTCGCCGTGGTGGAGTTCCTGCCGCCGATCCCTCCGGGCCGGGACCGCAATGCCTTCATGGAAGACCTCGAACGCGAGATCGAGACCGCCAGCGATGCCCTGATGCGCGACGCAGGCTTTCCGCTGACCTAATCGCCCGAGTTCCAAAGGCGTAATCCAATAGCGCGCCTGCGGCGCATTCCATTCAATTTAAAGGGGGCCAGCCCCCTTGCGACAAAGCTGAAGCTTTGCCGCTATCCCCAGGGATATTTGTGAAAACCAAAGAGGCATGACACCTGCTCTCTTTGGTTTTTGAAAATATCCCCGCCGGAGGCATCCGAGGCGTCAGCCCCGCCTGCGGGGATGACGGCGAGTAGAAAAGATTGCGTCGCCCCGAGGGGCGGCGCTCAATTGGGTCAGGGGCGGTGGCGGATCACATGTGGATCGGGCCGTCGCCACAGGCGAGGGCGGCTTCGCGGACCGCCTCGGAATAGGTCGGGTGGGCGTGGCAGGTCAGGGCCAGGTCCTGGGCCGAGGCACCGAATTCCATGGCCACGCAGATCTCGTGGATCAGGTCGCCGGCGGCGGGGCCAACGATATGCGCGCCCAAGATGCGGTCGGTTTCCTTGTCGGCGAGGATCTTGACGAAGCCGTCGCCGGCAAAGATGGCCTTGGCGCGGGCGTTGCCCATGAAGGAGAACTTGCCGGCCTTGTAGGCGCGGCCTTCGTCCCTCAGCTGCTCTTCGGTCTTGCCGACGGATGCGACCTCGGGGTGGGTGTAGATCACGCCGGGGATCACATCGTAGTTCACGTGCCCATGCTTGCCGGCGATGACCTCGGCCACGGCCATGCCTTCATCCTCGGCCTTGTGGGCCAGCATCGGGCCTACGATGGCGTCACCGATGGCATAGACACCCTTGACGTTGGTTGCCCAGTGGCCGTCGGTCTTGACCTGGCCGCGGTCGGTCATCTCGACGCCGAGGTCGGACAGGCCGAGGCCGTCGGTATAGGCTTTGCGGCCCGTGGCGATCAGCACGACATCCGCGTCCAGCTGGGTTTCGCTGTCGTCCTTGCGGGACTTGTAGGTCAGCTTGGCCTTGGTTTTGGTGGTCTCGACCGATTGCACGGCGGCGTTCAGGATGAACTCCATCCCCTGCTTTTTCAGCAGCTTCTGCAGCGTGCGCTGAACTTCCTTGTCCATGCCGGGGGTGATGTGGTCGAGGAATTCGACAACCGTCACCTCGGTCCCCAGGCGGGCGTAGACCGAGCCCATTTCAAGGCCGATGACGCCGGCACCGACGACGATCATCTTCTTGGGGATCTTGGGCAGCGACAGCGCGCCGGTCGAGGAGACGACGATCTTTTCATCGATCTCGATGCCGGGCAGGGAGGAGGGTTCGGAGCCGCTGGCGACGATGATGTTCTTGGCCTCGTGGACCTCGTCCCCGACCTTGACCTTTCCGGCCTCGGGGATCGAGCCCCAGCCCTTCAGCCAGTCGATCTTGTTCTTCTTGAACAGGAATTCGATGCCGCCGGTGTTGCTGTCGACGACGGACTGCTTGTAGTCCTGCATGGTCGGCCAGTCGACCGAGGGGGCCTTGCCCTTCAGGCCCATTGTGGCAAAGTTATGCTCGGCCTCGTGCAGCTGATGGGTGGCATGCAGCAGCGCCTTGGAGGGGATGCAGCCCACATTCAGGCAGGTGCCGCCCAGGGTTTCACGGCCTTCGACCACGGCGGTCTTGAGGCCCAGCTGTGCGCAGCGGATGGCGGCCACGTAGCCGCCGGGGCCGGCGCCGATCACGATCACATCATAGGATGCCATTGGTTTCTCCTTGGTCTGGCCGGTCCGTCAGGGGACCGGTTCGGGTTGGTCCGGGGAAGGGGAGGGAAGGGGCGCTGCCCCTCTTGGCCGTGCCGGCCAATTCACCCCGGGATATTTCGGGCAAGAGGATGATCATATCAGCGCCGCGATCAACATGGTTGTCGTGGCCGCGAGGCCGGTCAGCCAGATCAGGCTGCGCCAGGGCACCCAGCCGAAGGCATAGGCGGGCACATAGGCCAGGCGCGCGGCGAGATAGATCCAGGCGCAGGTGGCGGTCAGCGGGGTGGATTGATCCCCGAGCGTCACGACGAGCACCGCAAGGGTGAAGAGGATCAGCCCTTCGAAATGGTTGTTCATGGCGCGGAAGATCCGGCCGGTGCGGGGGCTGACCTGGTCGATCAGCGGCCCGCCGAGTTTCTGCGGATCGCGCGGTCCGAGCGTCTTGCCCGAGGGGAGTTCAAGGTTCGCGGTCACGGACATCAGGGCTATCTGGCCGACCTGCAGCAGACCGGCGAGGGTCAGGGCGGTAAGTTCGGGTGTCATCGCGGGACCTCGTATTGCTGGGCCAGGGTGGAGAGGGTCGAGAGGACCTGGGGCGAGACCGTCCCCTGGGTGGTGTCGTCAAGCAGGTCCCTGAGCAGGTACCATTCGTCGTCGTTGGCGATCTTCCCGCGTTTCACCACCTTGTCGGCGGTTTTCTTCAGCAGACCGGCCTCGGCCAGGAACGAGATGTCGGTTCTTGCCTGGACGTCGGAAAGGAAGGCGGCGACCGCCTGGGAGAGGTCGGCATCGCCGGACCGGCGCATCCAGGTCAGTTCGCCGGCGGTGACGGAATACCAGGTCTGGATATCGCGCAGGAACTGGGCGTAGTGCGGGCCGGTATAGGCATCGAACCGGGCAAGGGTCTTTGCGCCGGGTTCAACGAATTCATCGGGATCGAAGGTCGCATCCGGGCCACGCACGGCCTGCCACCGGGCGATGCGCCAGTCGCGGTAGAGGTCCAGGCCGCGGAGCAGTCGGACGAGGTCTTGGCGGACCTGTTCTCTCGTGGCTTTGGGTGCCATGCGGGGGCCTCGGGCGGGAGGGTGCCCGGACCGCGGACGGTCCGGGCAGGATGTCGGATCAGAGATCCATCAGCAGGCGGCGGGGATCTTCCAGCGCTTCTTTCACGCGGACCAGGAAGGTCACGGCGCCTTTGCCGTCGACGATGCGGTGATCGTAGGACAGCGCCAGGTACATCATCGGGCGGATTTCCACCTTGCCGTTGATGGCCATCGGACGGTCCTGGATCTTGTGCATGCCAAGGATGCCGGACTGCGGGGGGTTCAGGATCGGCGAGGACATCAGCGAGCCATAGACACCACCGTTCGAGATGGTGAAGGTGCCGCCCTGCATTTCCGCCATGGACAGTTTGCCGTCACGGGCGCGTTTGCCCTTTTCGGAAATCGCCTTTTCGATGTCGGCAAAGGACATCTGGTCGACGTCGCGGATGACCGGAACCACCAGGCCCTGCGGCGTGCCTGCAGCGATGCCCATGTGGACGAAGTTCTTGTAGACCACGTCGGTGCCGTCGATTTCGGCGTTGACGTCGGGGACTTCTTTCAGGGCGTGGACACAGGCCTTGGTGAAGAAGGACATGAAGCCCAGGCGGACGCCGTGTTTCTTTTCAAAGGCGTCCTTGTACTGGTTCCGCAGGGCCATGACCTCGGTCATGTCGACCTCGTTGTAGGTCGTCAGCATGGCCGCGGTGTTCTGCGCGTCCTTCAGGCGGCGGGCGATGGTCTGGCGCAGGCGGGTCATCTTCACCCGTTCCTCGCGCGCGGCGTCATCGGCCGGCACGGGGGCGCGGGGGGCTGCGGCCGGGGCGGCCGCCTTGGGCGCTGCGGAAAGGGCCTTGGCCACGTCGTCCTTCATGATGCGGCCGTCGCGGCCGGTGCCGGTGACCTGGTCACGGGACAGGCCGGCCTCGGCCATGGCCTTCTTGGCAGAGGGCGCGTCTTCGACGTCCGAACGGCTGCCCTGACCGGCGGCGGGGGTCTGGTAGGCCTCGCCCTTGGAGCCTTCGGTCTGGACCTTGGGCGCGGCTGCGCCGGAGCCGGAGGTCATTTCGGCCAGCTGGGCACCGGCGGCGACGGTTTCGCCTTCGGCGGCCAGGATCTTGCCCAGGACACCGGCGGCGGGGGCGGGCACTTCGACCGAAACCTTGTCGGTTTCCAGCTCGCACAGCATCTCGTCGGCCTCGACGGTGTCGCCTTCCTTCTTCAGCCAGGTGGCGACGGTCGCCTCGGTCACGGATTCACCCAGGGTGGGGACCATGACGGCGATGGTTTCACCACCGGCGGCGTCGTCCGCTTCGGTCGCCTTGGTTTCGGCGGCGCGGGGCTTGGTTTCCTCGGGGCCGGCGTTGCCGGATTCCGAGATATTGCCCAGCAGCGCGTCGACGCCCACGGTTTCGCCTTCGGCGGCGACGATGTCCGACAGGACACCTGCGGCGGGCGAGGGGACTTCGACCGTGACTTTGTCGGTTTCCAGTTCGCAGAGCATTTCGTCCACGGCGACGGTGTCGCCGGGCTTCTTGAACCAGGTGGCGACGGTGGCCTCGGTGACGCTTTCGCCCAGGGTGGGCACGCGGATTTCGGTGGTCATCGGTGGCTTTCCTTCAGATCTAATCGGTTGTCCGTTTGGAGAGGCGGGCCCAGGAGGGGAGCCCGCCATAAGGCTTTAGCTGTCGAGCCCGAGCGCGTCGGCGACCAGCGCGGCCTGCTGGGCCTTGTGCTGGGCGGCCAGACCCGTCGCGGGCGAGGCGGTGGCGACGCGGCCGGCATAGACGGGGCGTTCATGCTTGGCGCCGATGCGGGTCAGAACCCATTCGATGTTGGGCTCGACAAAGGTCCAGGCCCCCTGGTTCTTGGGTTCTTCCTGGCACCAGATCATTTCCGCGCCCTTGAAGCGTTCCAGTTCCTTGACCAGCGAGATCGCGGGGAAGGGATAGAACTGTTCGAGACGCAGGATGTAGACGTCGTTCAACCCGGCCTCGTCCCGTGCCTCGAGCAGGTCGTAATAGACCTTGCCGGAGCACATCACGACGCGCTTGATCTTGCTGTCGTCAACCAGCTGCGCGGTGGACCGGCCCTTGCCGTACTGGCGGTCCGCATCGTCCCACAGCACGCGGTGGAAGGACGACCCGGTGGTGAATTCGTCGGCATCCGACACGGCCAGCTTGTGGCGCAGCAGGGATTTCGGCGTCATCATCACCAGCGGCTTCCGGAAGGACCGGTGCAGCTGACGGCGCAGGATGTGGAAGTAGTTCGCCGGCGTGGTGCAGTTCGCCACGATCCAGTTGTCCTGACCGCACATCTGCAGGAAGCGTTCCAGACGGGCCGAGGAGTGTTCCGGGCCCTGGCCTTCGTAGCCATGCGGCAGCAGGCAGACGAGGCCGGACATCCGCAGCCACTTGGATTCACCCGAGCTGATGAACTGGTCGAACATGATCTGCGCACCGTTGGCGAAGTCGCCGAACTGGGCTTCCCACAGGGTCAGCGCGTTCGGTTCGGCCAGCGAATAGCCGTATTCGAAGCCCAGCACCGCGTATTCCGACAGCATGGAGTCGATGACTTCATAGCGGCTTTGGCCTTCGCGGATGTTGTTCAGCGGATAGTAGCGTTCTTCGGTGTTCTGATCGACGATGCCCGAATGCCGCTGAGAGAAGGTGCCGCGGGTCGAATCCTGACCTGCAAGGCGAACCGGATAGCCTTCGGTCAGCAGGGAACCGAAGGCCAGCGCCTCACCCGTGGCCCAGTCGAAGCCGGTGCCGGATTCGAACATCTTCTTCTTCGAGTCCATCAGGCGTTCGACCGTCTTGTGGGTCGGGAAACCTTCGGGCAGGCGGGTCAACGCATCGCCGATCTGCTGCATGGTCTCAGGCGCGATGGCGGTTTCGCCGCGCTGGTATTCATCCTTTTCGCGGTCGAGCCCGGACCATTTGCCGTCCAGCCAGTCGGCCTTGTTAGGCTTGTAGTCCTTGCCGGCTTCGAATTCGTCATTCAGGTGCGCCTGGAAGGCGGCCTTCATGTCCTCGATCTCGCCCTCGGGGATCAGCCCGTCCTTGACCAGGCGATCGGTGTACAGCGACAGGGTCGTCTTATGGCCCTTGATCGTCTTGTACATGATCGGGTTGGTGAACATCGGCTCATCGCCTTCGTTGTGACCGAAGCGGCGATAGCAGAAGATGTCGATCACGACGTCCTTGTGGAACTTCTGACGGAATTCCGTGGCAACCTTGGCGGCGTGGACCACGGCCTCGGGGTCGTCGCCGTTGACGTGGAAGATCGGCGCCTCGACCATCAGGGCGATGTCCGTGGGATAGGGGGACGAGCGCGAGAAATGCGGCGCGGTGGTGAAGCCGATCTGGTTGTTCACCACGATGTGGATCGTGCCGCCGGTGCGGTGACCGCGCAGGCCCGACAGGCCGAAGCATTCCGCCACGACGCCCTGACCGGCAAAGGCTGCGTCACCGTGCAGAAGGATCGGCAGAACAGCGGTGCGGTCCGCGTCGTTCAGCTGGTCCTGCTTGGCGCGGACCTTGCCCAGCACCACCGGGTTCACGGCTTCGAGGTGGCTGGGGTTGGCGGTCAGCGACAAGTGCACTTCGTTGCCGTCGAATTCACGGTCGGAAGACGCACCGAGGTGGTATTTCACGTCGCCCGAGCCATCGACATCCTCGGGCTTGAAGCTGCCGCCCTGGAATTCGTTGAAGATCGCGCGATAGGGTTTGCCCATCACGTTGGCCAGAACCGACAGGCGGCCACGGTGCGGCATGCCGACGACGATGTCCTTCACGCCCAGGCTGCCGCCGCGCTTGATGATCTGTTCCATCGCGGGAATCAGGGCTTCGCCGCCGTCCAGGCCGAACCGCTTGGTGCCCATGTATTTGACGTGCAGGAACTTCTCGAAGCCCTCGGCCTCGACCAGCTTGTTCAGGATCGCCTTGCGGCCTTCGCGGGTGAAGGTGATTTCCTTGCCGTAACCCTCGATCCGTTCCTTCAGCCAGCCGGCTTCCTCGGGGTTCGAGATATGCATGTATTGCAGCGCGAAGGTGCCGCAATAGGTGCGCTTCACGATGTCGACGATCTGGCGCATGGTGCCGATCTGCAGACCCAGGACCTGATCCAGGAAGATCGGGCGGTCCATGTCGGCCTCGGCAAAACCGTAGGAGCGGGGGTCAAGCTCGGGGTGGTTGGACCCGTCGCGCATGCCAAGCGGATCGAGGTCGGCGGCCAGGTGGCCACGGATCCGGTAGGCCCGGATCAGCATCAGCGCACGGACAGAATCCAGCACGGCCTGCTTGATGGCCTCGTCGCTAACCGACACGCCCTTTTCAGCGGCCTTTGCTTTGATCTTGTCGCCGGCGGCTTTCATTTCGACCGGGGCGGGCCACTGGCCGTCCAGCGCGGCGGTCAGGTCGTCATTGGGCTGCGGCGGCCAGTCGGCGCGCGCCCAGGACGGGCCCTCGGCTTCTTTCTTGGCGTCCATCTCGCTGTCGCCCAGCTGACGGAAAAACTCGCCCCAGGCCTCGTCCACAGAGGCGGGGTCATTGGCCCATCTGGCGTGCAGCTGTTCCAGGTATTCCGCATTGTGCCCCTGCATGAAGGAAGAGGCGTGGAATACGTCGTTCGGACTTTGCTCGGTCATGCGTGGACCTCATTGGGGTTGGGGCCGTAGGTGTTCGGGCCGGGTTGCGTGGGGCGGGTAAGCCACCAGATGACGATCAGCGGAGAGAAGACCGCGATGAGAATGGAGAGGGCGAGGATGATGCCAACAACGCCGGAAAAGGCGGTGGCGAAATCCCCGGCCAGCAGGGGGCCGGTCGCGCCGACGAACCCCATGAAGGATGCGATGCCGACCCAGACAAGGATCGGATACAGCAGGTAAAGCCCCGAGCGTCCGGTATCGTGCATGCGCCGCCAGCCGGCGGCCAGCATCGGGATCAGCGTGGCCATGGAGAACAGAGAAGACAGCGGGCCATCGCCTTCGGACCCGCCGAAGATCACCGCGTCGACGGCACCCAGAACGAGGCTGCCCAGGAACAGGAAAAGGACGAAGTACCAGTATTCCGGTCGCGACGCCCGACCCGAGAAGGTGGCGTATTTCGACAGGCAGGTGCGGATGGCGGTCTGGAAGGTCATGCGCGCCCCCGAACGGCGAAGGGTGCCGGATGTGCGGGGAAAACAGGGCAGCGGAAACCGGGGCACCCGGAAAGGGCTGCCGTCGATCGTGTCTGCGCCGCGTCTGTCGTTGCGTGGCCCATGGCCAATCCTTCGGGTGCGGACCCGGGCGGGGATCGCCCGGGTCGGTCTTTGTTAAGGGGACTTAGCCCTTGATGGCTTTCAGAACAGCCTCGCCCAGGCCGGCGGGGCTGTCGGCGACCACGATCCCGGCGGATTTCATCGCCTCGATCTTGTCTTCCGCGCCACCCTTGCCGCCGGCGACGATTGCGCCTGCGTGGCCCATGCGGCGGCCCGGAGGGGCCGTGCGGCCGGCGATGAAGCCAGCGGTCGGCTTCCAGCGGCCCTTCTTCTTCTCGTCCGCCAGGAATTGTGCGGCTTCTTCCTCGGCCGAGCCACCGATCTCACCGATCATGATGATCGACTCGGTTTCGTCGTCCTTGAGGAACATTTCCAGCACTTCCAGGTGCTCGGTGCCCTTGATCGGGTCGCCGCCGATGCCGACGGCCGAGGACTGGCCAAGGCCCGCGTCGGTGGTCTGCTTCACGGCTTCATAGGTCAGGGTGCCCGAACGGGACACGACGCCGACGGACCCACGCTTGTGGATGTGGCCGGGCATGATGCCGATCTTGCAGGCGCCGGGGGTGATGACACCGGGGCAGTTCGGACCGATCAGGCGCGAAGAGGAACGCTGCAGCGCCGCCTTCACCTTCATCATGTCCAGAACCGGGATGCCTTCGGTGATGCAGACGATCAGCGGGATCTCTGCGTCGATGGCTTCCAGGATCGAATCGGCCGCGAACGGCGGCGGAACGTAGATCACGGATGCGTTTGCACCGGTGACGTCGACCGCTTCGTGGACCGAGTTGAAGACCGGCAGGTCAAGGTGCGTGGTGCCGCCCTTGCCGGGGGTCACGCCGCCGACCATCTTGGTGCCGTAGGCGATCGCCTGTTCAGAGTGGAAGGTGCCCTGCGAGCCGGTGAAGCCCTGACAGATGACCTTGGTGTTTTCGTCAACAAGAACTGCCATTGGATTAGCCCTTCACTGCTTTCACGATTTTCTCGGCACCGTCGCTGAGGTTGTCAGCGGCGATCACGTTCAGGCCGGAAGTTGCGATGATTTCCTTGCCCTTCTCGACGTTCGTGCCTTCGAGACGGACGACCAGCGGAACCTTCAGGCCGACCTCTTTCACCGCGGCGATCACGCCCTCGGCGATGACGTCGCAGCGCATGATGCCGCCGAAGATGTTGACCAGGATGCCCTTCACGTTCTTGTCGGACGTGATGATCTTGAAGGCTTCGGTCACTTTCTCCTTGGTGGCACCGCCACCCACGTCGAGGAAGTTCGCCGGTTCGGCACCGTAGAGCTTGATGATGTCCATCGTCGCCATGGCCAGGCCCGCGCCGTTCACCATGCAGCCGATCTCACCGTCCAGCGCGATGTAGTTCAGGTCGTACTTGGAGGCGGCGAGTTCCTTGGGGTCCTCTTCCGTCTCATCCCGCAGGGCGGCGACATCGGCGTGGCGGTAGATCGCGTTGCCGTCAAAGCCGACCTTGGCGTCCAGAACCTTGAGGTTGCCATCGGGCATGACGATCAGCGGGTTGATTTCCAGCTGTTCCATGTCCTTCTCGGTGAAGGCACGGTAGAGGTTGCCCAGCAGCTGAACCATCTGCTTCACGGCTGCGCCTTCCAGGCCAAGCGCGAAGGCGACCTTGCGGCCGTGGAACGGCTGATAGCCGGTCGCGGGTTCGATCGAGAAGGACAGGATCTTCTCGGGCGTCGAAGCGGCGACTTCCTCGATGTCCATGCCGCCCTCGGTCGAGCAGACGATGGACACGGCCGAAGTCTGACGATCGACCAGCAGCGCGAGGTAGAGTTCGCGCGAGATGTCGGACCCGGCTTCGATGTAGATGCGGTTGACCTGTTTGCCCTCGGGGCCGGTCTGATGGGTCACCAGCGTGCGGCCCAGCATCTTCTTGGCTTCTTCGGCGGCTTCTTCAACCGACTTGGCCAGGCGGACACCGCCCTTTTCGCCAGCGTCGGCTTCCTTGAATTTGCCTTTGCCGCGACCACCTGCGTGGATCTGCGCCTTGACCACCCAGAGCGGGCCGTCAAGTTCGCCGGCTGCGGTCTTGGCCTCTTCGGCCTTGGTGACCGGGCGACCGTCCGATACCGGGCAGCCATAGTCGCGAAGGATCGCCTTCGCCTGATACTCATGAATATTCATGAACTCCGTCCCTCGTGTTGGATACGATTGGGCACGGTAGTGGCACAGTGTGGAGGATGGATGAATCTTTTTCTGGTTCCACCGGCAGGAATTCGCAGAAAATGCAGGGTTTGTGATCACACGAATTGCAGCTGTGATCACATGCAGGGTGCCGAGGGGTAATGCCGCACCGATTCACGCTGAATCACGCGTTTCCATGCGGTTTGGGGCGCTTTGCCGGTCGTTCCGTGGCACCGGGGGATTCGCGGGCTGCATCCGTCGGGCCATGCCTGGGTGTCAGTCTTGCCCCGGGACGGGCGGAAATCAAGCGCGCCGGGCCTCGTAACTGGCGATCCAGTCTTCTCCGCCCAGGGCGTCGATCAGGGGGGACAGATGGGCGGCGTAGCGCTGCCACTTGTGCACCGACCCGGTGGTGATTTTCTGGCGCGCCTGGAACCGGCTGGCTGTGGCGATGACGCCTGTTGTCTTCTCGGGATGCACGCAGCCGTCGTGCCAGCCAAGCTGACAGAAGGTCAGGATCCGGCGCATCTGCCCCTGTGGATCCTGGACCAGCTTTTCGTAATCGACGTCCAGGATCCGGGTCGGGAGGACCGCTGTCCAATGCTGCATCAACTCGTCATAGATCCGGAAGTAGCCGCCAAGCGTGTCCAGCCGGTTGGAATAATCCAGCCCGGTGCGGAAGTTGGCGATGTAGTTCGACAACCCGGTGTCCAGCGGATGGCGGCGCATGTGCAGGATCGGCGCGTCGGCAAAGCAGGCGGCGATCAGCCCGATGTTCCAGAAATTGGTGGGCATCTTGTCGATGATCTGCGGGGCGGGG
The DNA here is from genome assembly GCF_900109195.1 of Pseudooceanicola nitratireducens. Classification (GTDB taxonomy): domain Bacteria; phylum Pseudomonadota; class Alphaproteobacteria; order Rhodobacterales; family Rhodobacteraceae; genus Pseudooceanicola; species Pseudooceanicola nitratireducens. The sequence continues at coordinate 724,725 of NZ_FNZG01000002.1, forward strand.
GCGTCGGCGCAGGGCGTGACCTGGGTGACATAGGCCCGGGCAATATCGGCCAGGGCGTCGCGGGTCATGGCCTGCCGGATCGCCGCGTCGGGGGGCATGCCGGGGCGCTGCGCCTGGTCGAAGAAGCGGGAGGAGAGGTGGTTGACCTCGGGCCGTTCGCCGGCGGTTGAGACCTCGGGGTGGGCGGCCAGCATCCGTTCCAGCAGGGTGGTGCCAGAGCGCGGCATGCCGACAATGAAGATCGGGCGCGGGGTGGTGCGGGCGGCGCCGGTCAGGCGCGTGCAGGTCTCGGCGGTGAACAGCGCCTTTTGTCGGTCGGCCACGGCGGCAAAGGTTTCCAGGCCGGTGAACGCGGGTTTGAGGTCGTTGCCGGCACAAAAATGGGCAAATGCGCGGTCATGGTCGCCGCAGTCCTGCCAGGCCTTGCCGAGGGCGAAGTGCAGAACGGACCTGTCCGGGTCGCTCATCGCGCCTTTCAGCGCTGCTTCGCCATGGGCGAAGAGCGGATCGCCCGGCGCAACCCGCATCGAATCGGTGAGGTTCACATAGGCATGGGCGGCGGCGGGGTTCAGGTCGATCGCCCTGCGCGCCGCCTGAACGGCCCCGTCGAAATCGCCCAGCATGTTGAGCGTCGCGGCGCGGGACTGGTGAACATGGGCATCGCGGGGCGAGACCTGCAGCGCGCGGTCCAGCAGCGACAGCGCCCGGGCGGCATCGCGGCGCAGGGTCGAGGCGCAGAGCGCGGCACCGACCAGGGCCTTCACGTTGGTCGGGGTGCTTTTCAGGATGCGGGTATAGATCGCTTCGGCCTCGCCCAGCCGGTCGGACTGGAAGGCCTGGGCAGCCCTAGAAAGCAAAGCGGCCCGGTCGTCGGGGGACAACCGGGCCGTTTGATGTTTCGATGCGTCAGACACGAGGGTCGGACCGGCAGGCCGATCAGGCCAGGGAGCCGTCGATGCCCTTGCAAGCCTCGACCAGGCCTTTGACCGCGTCGACCGACTTGTCGAACATCTCTTGCTCTTCCTTGTTGAGCTGGATGTTGACGATCTTCTCGATGCCGCCGGCACCGATCACGGTCGGCACGCCGACGTACATGTCCTTCACGCCCAGTTCGCCATCACAATAGGCGGCGCAGGGCAGGACGCGCTTCTGGTCTTTCAGGTAGGCTTCGGCCATTTCGATGGCGCTGGTCGCGGGTGCGTAGAAGGCCGAACCGGTCTTCAGCAGGCCAACGATTTCCGCACCGCCGTCACGGGTCCGCTGGATGATGGCATCCAGTTTCTCCTGCGTGGTCCAGCCCATTTTCACCAGGTCGGGCAGCGGGATGCCGGCGACGGTGGAGTAACGGGTCGAGGGCACCATGGTGTCGCCGTGGCCGCCCAGAACGAAGGCGGTGACGTCTTTCATGGAGACGTTGAATTCGGTCGCCAGGAAGTGGCGGAAGCGTGCCGAATCCAGGACGCCGGCCATGCCGCAGACCTTGTTCGCGGGCAGGCCCGAGAATTTCTGCAGCGCCCAGACCATGGCGTCGAGCGGGTTGGTGATGCAGATGACGAAAGCGTCGGGTGCGTTGGCCTTGATGCCTTCTCCGACGGATTTCATGACCTTCAGGTTGATGCCCAGCAGGTCGTCGCGGGACATGCCGGGTTTACGCGGCACACCGGCGGTGACGATGCAGACGTCTGCGCCGGCGATGTCGGCGTAATCCTGGGTGCCTTTCAGCGTGGCGTCAAAGCCTTCGGAGGGGCCGGATTCGGCAATGTCGAGGGCCTTGCCCTCGGGGGTGCCTTCCGCGATGTCGAAGAGAACGACGTCGCCCAGTTCTTTCAAAGCTGCGAGGTGAGCGAGCGTGCCGCCAATCTGACCTGCGCCGATAAGGGCGATCTTGGGTCGTGCCATGGAATGTATCTCCAGTCCGATGAAACTTTGGCGATGCGTAGGGTTTTTATGTGCTCAGCGCAAGGGTCAGGCCATGGGATGGCCCCGGATTGACCGGGGCTTGGCCGGAAAATGCATCGTGTTTTCCTTAAATTTCAGCATTTTGATCCTGTATGCGATCGTATGCGGGAAGGTGCCGGAAATGCTGCGATGCAGCCCCGTGGCGGGGTTGGGGGCTGCGTGTCGAATCTGTCAGGCGTCCTTTTCGGGCTTGGGCAGGCTTTCGGCCAGCACCTCGAACGCCTGGCCGCTGGCGACCAGGCAGGTGATGCCGCCGGGGCGGGTGACGGTGATGGTCCAGGACCCGGTTTCGGCCGATGCAAAGACCTCGACCATCTGGTTGTTGGCACCAAGGCCGATCGACTGGCGGGTTTCGCCGTATGTCGTGGCCAGGCGATTCAGCACGATGTCGCGCGGGGCGCAGGCGTTGCGGGCCTGTGCTGACGTGGGCAGGGCGGCGATCAGGCCCAGGGTGACGATCAGGCAGGGGACAAGGCCCCGAAGCAGGGCGGGCAAGCCCGAGGGAATGAATAGACGCATGGCGCAGTCCTTTCTGGTGGCCGGCCCCGGGTGGGGCGGCAGGGGTCCTCAACTGGTCTGTTCCTCGTCGTTGATCCTGCGCCCGGAGAGAGAACATCTGGTTAACGCCCCGGACGTTGCCCCGAGAAAGCCGTGCAACAGGGCCCGTGCGCTGCCAATTCGGGCGTTTTCTCTGCATCGCGGCGAAGATGCTATTGAACTATTCCCTTAAAAAGTGCCATTGATGCGCAAGATTGTTACTTTCAGCCCCGGAGGCCCCGATGGACAGCACTTTCCGCCCGTATCGTTCCGTACTTTATATCCCCGGTTCGAAAGAGCGGGCGCTGGACAAGGCGCGCGGGTTGGCCTGCGATGCGATCATCTTTGACCTCGAAGACGCTGTAACGCCGGATGCCAAGGATGCGGCGCGCGAAACGCTGAAGGCCGCGCTGGCCGAAGGCGGCTATGGTGAGCGGGCAAAGATCATTCGGATCAACGGGCTGGACACCGATTGGGGCCGCGATGACGTGGCCGTGCTGAAAGACGCAGGGGCCGATGCCTTCCTGCTGCCCAAGGTGAATTCCGCCAAGGATATCGAGGCGCTGGACGAACTTCTGGGTGGCCAGACGGCGATCTGGGCGATGATCGAAACGCCCCTTGGCGTGCTGAACGCGCTGGAAATCGCCGCCCATCCGCGGCTGGAGGGCTTTGTCGCCGGCACGAACGACCTGGCGAAAGAGCTGAACTGCCGCTCGCGCGACGACCGGCTGCCGATGATGTTCGCGCTGCAGCAGATGCTGCTGGCGGCCCGCGCGCATGACGTGATCTGCGTCGACGGCGTCTATAACCAGTACCTGAACGAAGAAGGCCTGGCCGCGGAATGCGAACAGGGCCGTGACCTTGGGTTCGACGGAAAGACGCTGATTCACCCTGCGCAGGTTGCCGGGGCCAACACCGCCTTTGCCCCGACCGAAGCCGAGATCGACCTGGCCAAGCGCCAGATCGAAGCGCACGAGGAAATCGAGCGCACGGGGCAGGGGGTTGCGGTGGTTGACGGCAAGATCGTCGAGAACCTGCACGTCGAGACTGCGAAAAAGACACTGGCCAAAGCCGAGGCGATTGCGAAGCTGGGCTGAAGCAGGCAATGTGAAGGCAATTTACATAGCCACAGGTGAGTCATGCTCCTTCTAGCTCTTGGTGTCCTTCTCTGGGCCGCGGCCCATTTCTTCAAACGTCTCGCCCCCGAGGCCCGGGCCCGCATGGGCAATGGCGGGCGCGGGGCGGTCGCGCTGGCGCTGGTCGTGTCGATCGTGCTGATGGTGCTGGGCTATCGCGCGGCCGAGGGCATGGTCTTCTGGGGGCGGCATCCCGCCACCGTGGGGATCAACAACCTGTTGATGATCGCGGCGCTTTACTTCACCTCTCCGGGGCCGAAGAAGGGCGCGCTGTTCTACCGGATGCGGCACCCGATGCTGACCGGGTTTTTCCTGTGGACCGTGGCGCATCTGCTGGTGAATGGCGATACGCCGTCCTTCCTGCTGTTCGGCGGTCTCGGGGCCTGGGCGCTGGCCGAGATGGTCGTGATCAACCGGGCCGAACCCGCCTGGACGCCGCCCGCCAAGGGCTCCATCGGCAAGGACGCGATGTTCCTTGTCGCCTCTGTTATTCTGCTGGGCGTGATCGGCATGATCCACACCTGGCTTGGCTATCCGACATTTGGATAAGGATCTGACATGAAAGCCTATCGTTTTCTGACTGCCGACGACACCTCGGCCTTCTGCCACAAGGTCACCGAAGCCCTGTCCAAGGGATGGGAGCTGTACGGCGACCCGACCTATGCCCATGACGCCACCACCGGCGTGATGCGCTGTGGCCAGGCGGTCGTGAAGGACGCCGAGGGCGACTATTCCCCCGAGATCAAACTGGGAGCCTTGTAAGCCGATGACCAAGACCAATCCGGGCCGTTTCTTCGAGGATTACAAGGTCGGTCAGGTGATCGACCATGCCGTGCCGCGAACCGTGTCGGGCGGGGAAAGGGCGCTGTACCACGCGCTGTATCCGATGCGGCATGCGCTTTATTCCTCGGATGAATTTGCGAAGGGCTGCGGATTGCCGGCGGCACCGATCGACGATCTGGCGGCCTTCCACGTGGTCTTTGGCAAGACCGTGCCGGATGTGTCGCTGAACGCGGTGGCCAACCTGGGCTATGCCGAAGGGCGCTGGCTGAAGCCGGTCTATGCGGGCGACACGCTGCGGTCCTCGTCCGAGGTGATCGGGCTGAAGCAGAATTCCAACGGCAAGACCGGGGTGGTCTATGTGCGCACCCGCGGCATGAACCAGCGCGACGAGGTCGTCATGGAATATGTCCGTTGGGTCATGGTGCGCAAACGCGACGTCGATGCGCCGGCCCCCGAGGTCGTGGTGCCCGAGCTGTCGAAGGTCATCGACCCCAAAGATCTGGTGATCCCCGAGGGGCTGGATTTCACCAATTACGATTTCACCCTGGCGGGTGAGCCGCATCGCTTTGGCGACTACGAGGTGGGAGAGGTGATCGGCCACGTCGATGGTGTGACCGTCGAAGAGGCCGAGCACATGATGGCGACGCGCCTCTGGCAGAACACCGCCAAGGTGCATTTCGACGCCACCTTCCGCCCCGATGGCCAGCGGCTGATCTATGGCGGGCACGTGATTTCCATGGCGCGGGCGCTGTCGTTCAATGGCCTTGCCAATGCGCAGATGATCGTCGGGCTGAACGGGGGCGCACATGCGAACCCCTGTTTCAGCGGTCTGACGATCAAGGCCTGGTCCGAGGTTCTGGACAAGGCGGAAACCGCAGCGCCGGGCGTTGGCGCGATCCGGCTGCGGCTGGTTGCGGTCAGCGATGCCTCGGTCGGAGAGCTGAAGGGCGAGGATGGCAAATACCTGCCGCAGGTGCTTCTGGATCTGGATTACTGGGCCTTGATGCCGATCTGATCCCGGCATTTCGCGAAATTTGTGCGCCCCGGTCTCAGGATCGGGGCGTTTTCTTTTTGACAGATATGGCGCGCAGCAGCGTCACGATTGTCACAACGCCGGACTTGCGCATTCGCGCACCGGTTGCTTCTGTGAACAGGCATTGGTTGCATTCGTGCATCGGTCCGGGCGTCGGGCCGGTGGAATGCCCGCGCTTTAATCCGCCTTTAAGGTGGTCTGTGTTTTAATGATTTACCTTTCCGCCCAATAGGGTGGGGCATCTGCTGAAACGGGGTGTACTCGGTCCCGGGAAGGTGGAAGTGGTTGGTTAACCGGGGCTCCGTACGGCCCGCCATTCGGAATTGATTGAAACAACCAAAGCGGGTGATTTCCTTGCTGAAACAAATTTCTCTTAGCGCCGCACTGCTGCTTGGCCTGGCCGGTGTCGCGCAATCCGCCGTCGTGTACGAACTTGATCGCCCGACGTTCGAGACGACCATCGCCGGAAGCCCGACGGTCTATTCCTTCGACTTCTCGACGGATGTTGCCGCAACCGATTATCTTGCGCTGACGCCGCAGATCGTCATCACCTCGGTCGGGAATGACTTCACCGTCTCTAACGGTCAGTTCAAGGGCAACGTGAACGGGTCCGTTCCCGTGGGGCAGACGGCGTCTTCGACGCTGGAGTCGTTCCAGGACTGGTCGCTGGCCGTTGACACCTATTTCTTCGGCTTCGACTATATCGGTTCGGGGCCGAAGACCACGACCGGGCAGAACATCGAACGGCTGCGCATCACCCTGGTCACAGCAACCGGCAACCACACCTACGTGGTTCCGGACCTGAACGGCACGCAGGGCGGCTTTGTCGGCTTCTCTTCGGACAGCGTGATCACGAGCGTCCGTTTCGACGGCACGAGCGAGGCGAGCCGCCGGACCTACTGGCTGGACAACGTCCTGATCGCGGATGCGCCCGTGGGTGCCGTGCCGCTGCCCGCCAGCTTCGGTTTCGGGCTGATCGGCGTTGGCGCATTGGCCCTGATGCGGCGCCGCAAGGCCCGCGGCTAGGGCTTTTCGGCGCGAAACGCGCCGCTATTTCCGACAAAAACACTTATATTTGTGCCTGTGATCACGGGCGCAAATTTCGTGATCACAATGCATAAAATCCGACCAATTTCTCGCAATTTTCTGCGCATGCGCGCTGTTGACCTGATGACAAGTTGGAAAAAAACGTTAGGACTTGGGCGAAATCAAACGAGAGGAATGTCATGGCTGACGTGAACCGGGGCAATCGCCCGCTTTCGCCTTTCATGCTTGGTCCGTACTACCGGCCCCAGATGACTTCGATGTCGTCGATCATGGTGCGGATCACCGGAATCGCGTCGTTCGGCGTCGTGTTCCTGATCGTCTGCTGGCTGCTGGCCGCGGCGTCGTCCGAAGCCGCCTTCACCTGGGTGAACTGGCTGCTGACCAGCTGGATCGGGGACCTGCTGATGCTGCTGGCCTCCTGGGCGATCTGGTATCATGTGCTGGGCCGTCTGCGGCATGTCATCTGGGACTTCGGCTATTGCCTGGACGTCGAGACGTCCGAGACCCTGGGCAAGGGCATGTTCATCGGCGCGACCGTGCTGATGCTGATCACGGCCATCGTGGTATAAGGAGCGCAACGATGCAATTTCTGACCGACCGCAAACGTGCCGTAGGCAATGGTGCCGGCAGCGAAGGCACCCACCACCACTGGAAGATGATCGTGTCCTCGATCTGCCTGGTGGTTCTTGCGCCCTTCTTCATCTTCACCTTCGGCAGCGGCCTGGGCGGCAGCTATGAAGAGGTCCTGGCATTCTTCTCGCGCCCCTTCGTGGCGCTGGTGATGGGGCTGGGCCTGGTCGTTGGCCTGAACCACTTCAAGATGGAAATCGACGAGGCGGTCGAGGATTACATCCACGGCATCGCCCAGAAACTGACACTGATCGCGGTCAGCGCAGCGACCTACACGCTGATGGCCGTCGGGCTGTTTGCCCTGTTGAAACTCGCCCTGTGACGGTCGGGAAGGAATAAGCTGATGACAGCAACTTACGAATACGAGACGCATGATTATGACGTCGTGGTCGTTGGTGCCGGCGGTGCCGGTCTGCGCGCCACGCTTGGCATGGCCGAACAGGGCCTGCGCACGGCCTGTGTGTCGAAGGTCTTCCCGACCCGTTCGCACACCGTTGCCGCCCAGGGCGGGATCGCCGCGTCGCTTTCGAACATGGGCCCGGACCACTGGCAGTGGCACATGTACGACACCGTCAAGGGCTCGGACTGGCTGGGTGACACGGATGCGATGGAATACCTCGCCCGCGAAGCCCCCAAGGCCGTGTATGAGCTTGAGCATTACGGCGTGCCCTTCTCGCGTACCGAAGAGGGCAAGATCTACCAGCGTCCCTTCGGCGGTCACACCACCGAATTCGGCGAAGGCCCCGCCGTGCAGCGGACCTGTGCCGCCGCCGACCGGACCGGCCACGCGATCCTGCACACGCTGTATGGTCAGTCGCTGAAGAACAACGCCGAGTTCTACATTGAATATTTCGCCATCGACCTGATCATGTCGGACGACGGTGTCTGCACCGGTGTCGTCTGCTGGAAGCTGGACGATGGCACGATGCATGTCTTCAACGCCAAGATGGTCGTTCTGGCCACCGGTGGATACGGGCGTGCGTACTTCTCGGCCACCTCGGCCCATACCTGCACCGGCGACGGTGGCGGCATGGTCGCGCGGGCCGGGCTGCCCCTGCAGGACATGGAATTCGTTCAGTTCCACCCGACTGGTATCTACGGTTCGGGCTGTCTGATCACCGAAGGCGCGCGCGGCGAGGGTGGTTACCTGACCAACTCCGAAGGCGAACGGTTCATGGAGCGTTATGCGCCCCAGTACAAGGACCTGGCCCCGCGTGACTACGTCTCTCGCTCCATGACCATGGAGATCCGCGAAGGCCGCGGTGTGGGTGAACATGGTGATCACATTCACCTGAACTTGTCGCACCTGCCGGCCGAAGCGCTGGCGGAACGTCTGCCCGGCATCTCGGAATCGGCCAAGATCTTTGCCGGTGTCGATGTGACCAAGGAACCGATCCCGGTTCTGCCGACCGTGCATTACAACATGGGCGGTATCCCGACGAACTATTGGGGCGAGGTGCTGAACCCGACCGCCGAAAACCCGAACCAGGTGGTTCCGGGCCTGATGGCCGTGGGCGAAGCGGGCTGTGCCTCGGTGCATGGGGCGAACCGTCTGGGGTCGAATTCGCTTATCGACCTTGTGGTCTTTGGCCGTGCCGCCGCGATCCGCGCCGGTCAGGTCGTCGACCGCGAAGCGGCGATCCCCGCGACCAACAAGGCATCCGTCGACAAGGCGTTTGATCGCTTTGATTTCTATCGCAACGCCAAGGGGGCCATCCCGACCGCGGATCTGCGCCTGGAAATGCAGCGCACCATGCAGTCGGACGCCGCCGTCTTCCGTGAATCGAAGACGCTGGCCGAAGGCGTCGAGAAGATGACCGCGATTGCCGCGAAGATCACCGACCTCAAGGTCACCGATCGGTCGCTGGTGTGGAACTCGGATCTGATGGAAACGCTGGAGCTGACGAACCTGATGCCGAACGCCCTGGCGACCATCGTCGGTGCAGAGGCACGTCACGAATCCCGCGGGGCGCATGCCCACGAGGATTACGCCGAGCGCGACGACGAGAACTGGCGCGTGCACACGATTTCCCGCGTGGAAGACAACAAGGTCGAGCTGAGCTACCGCCCGGTGATCACCGACCCGCTGTCGACCGAAGCCGAAGGCGGGATCGAGCTGAAGCGCATCGCGCCCAAGGCACGGACGTTCTGATGCGTCGGGCCCTGCCCCAGAACCATGCGCGTCCGGGTGGCCTTGCCGCCCTGATGCTGCATGGGGGCAGGGTCCCCGCGCGGATCCTTGATATCCGCAACGCAGGAGGCGCGCGTGTTCTTCGTTGAGACGCTGCAGCGCCGCAAGCGCGAGAACCGGCAGGGCAAACTGCTGCCGATCGGCCATCGCGCCGGGGCCAAGGCCCGGGTCCTGAAGGACCCGCGCGGAGAGACCCCTGAACCCGGTTTCCCGACTGTGGACGGCCCGCATTATTACGACGTGCTGGCGGCGCTGCATGATTTCGTCACGCCCGAGTGGTATTTCGAGATCGGCACCAACCGCGGCGGGTCGCTTGAGGTCTGTCCGGGCAAGTTCATCGCCGTGGATCCCCAGCTGATCCTGACTAACTTCTCGATGAAGGACCGGCCCGAGGGGCATTTCTTCCAGATCACCAGCGACGGGTTCTTCGACCTGGGCTTCCTGGAAGGCCTGGGCATCCGTCCCGAACTGGGGTTCCTGGACGGGATGCACCGGTTCGAATTCCTGCTGCGCGATTTCATGAACTTTGAAAAGCGGTCGGCCCCCGGGGCCATCGCGATCCTGCATGATTGCCTGCCCTTCACCGCTGCCATGACGGCGCGTGACTGGGATCCCAAGAAGACCCGGCAATGGACCGGGGATGTCTGGAAGACCCTGGCAATCCTGCTGAAACACCGGCCGGACCTGCAGATCGACGTGCTGGACGCCTATCCGACGGGGCTGGTCATTCTTCGCAATCTCGATGCGGAGAACACCACGCTGGCGGGGTGCTACGACGCCGTCGTCGCCGAGTTCCTGGACACGGATATCGCCGCGTTCGGTCCTGCCACCTACTTCGACATGTTCCAAATTCAAAGCAGCCACGCCGCGATCGCGGCGTTGCGGGCCACGGGCGGTCCTGCCGCCGCTGCTGCCTAGACGGAGTCCTGACCATGGTACAATTCACGCTTCCCAAGAACTCTCGCATCCGGACCGGCAAGACCTGGCCCAAGCCCGATGGCGCAACCAACGTGCGCAAGTTCAAGATCTATCGCTGGAACCCCGATGACGGGGAAAACCCGCGGGTGGACACCTATTTCCTGGATATGGACAAATGCGGTCCGATGATCCTGGACGCGTTGATCAAGATCAAGAACGAGATCGATCCGACGCTGACCTTCCGCCGGTCCTGCCGGGAAGGGATCTGCGGCTCCTGCGCGATGAACATCGACGGGATCAACACCCTGGCCTGTATCTATGGCCTGGACGAGGTGAAGGGCGACGTGCGGATCTATCCGCTGCCGCACATGCCGGTGGTCAAGGACCTGATCCCCGATCTGACGCATTTCTATGCGCAGCATGCCTCGATCATGCCCTGGCTGGAAACCAAGACCAACCGCCCCGCGAAAGAGTGGAAGCAATCCATCGAGGACCGCAAGAAGCTGGATGGTCTGTATGAATGCGTCATGTGTGCGTCCTGCTCGACCTCGTGCCCGTCCTACTGGTGGAACGGCGATCGGTATCTTGGGCCTGCCGCGCTGCTGCATGCCTATCGCTGGATCATCGACAGCCGCGATGAAGCGACCGGTGAGCGTCTGGACGAGCTGGAGGATCCCTTTAAGCTGTACCGCTGCCACACGATCATGAACTGCGCCAAGACCTGCCCCAAGGGTCTGAACCCGGCGGCGGCGATTTCGCACATCAAGCAGATGATGGTCGAGCGCACCGTCTGATCGGTTGGAACGGCGTGTTTTTGGAAGGGCCCTTTCGGGGGCCCTTTTTCTATGTGGCGGGATCCAATTGTGCGGGGGCCGGGGGCCCCCGCGTTCCATTCTACTCATCCCCGCCCCCGCAGGCGGGGGCAGGGCTTCGGGGCCTCCGGCGGGGATATTTTCGAAAACCAAAGAGGGGCTGACGTGGCGTTCTGCTTTGGAGCCCGGCGCAGGGGCGCATAGGCTTTGCGGGAGGGCTTGGGCTTGGGAGGAGCGGCCATGCAGAGATACCGGGCGGATGTGATCGTCGTGGGGGCGGGGCTTGCGGGACTGGTGGCCGCCGTTGAGGCCGCGGATCGCGGGCGCAGTGTCCTGTTGCTGGACCAGGAAGGGCCACAGAGCCTGGGCGGGCAGGCCTTCTGGTCGCTTGGCGGGTTGTTCATGGTGGATACGCCGGAACAGCGGCGGATGAAGATCCGCGACAGCCGGGAGCTGGCGGCGCAGGATTGGTATGGCTCGGCCGGGTTTGACCGGGCGGAGGATGCCAACCCGCGCGCCGTGGCCGACGCCTATCTTGATTTTGCCGCCGGTGAGATGCGCGATTGGCTGTCGGGCCTTGGAATGCGCTGGTTTCCCGTTGTCGGCTGGGCCGAGCGGGGCGGCGCGCTGGCGCATGGGCATGGCAATTCGGTGCCGCGCTTTCACCTGACCTGGGGCACCGGGCCGGGGGTGATTGCGCCTTTCGTGGCGCGGGCCGAGGCGCTGGCGAAATCCGGGGCGCTGACCTTCGGGTTCCGGCACAGGGTCACTGAGCTGGACCTGAAGGCGCGCCGGGTGGCGGGGCAGGTTCTGGTGGAGAGTGACGCGCCGCGCGGGGTGTCGACATCGCGCGAGGCGATAGGTGCCTTTGAGGCGGAGGGGCAGGCGTTGATCCTGACCTCGGGCGGGATCGGCGGGGACCATGACAAAGTGCGGCGGCACTGGCCGGTCGAGAGGCTTGGGGCGGCCCCAAAGCGCATGGTGTCGGGCGTGCCGGATTACGTGGACGGGCAGTTGCAGGGCCTGGCCGAGGCGGCAGGCGCGGGTGTGATCAACGGCGACCGCATGTGGCATTACTGCGAAGGCATCCAGAACTGGGATCCGATCTGGCCCAACCACGGGATCCGCATCCTGCCGGGGCCGTCGTCGCTTTGGTTCGATGCAAAGGGGCAGCGGATGGAGGCCCCCTGTCTGCCGGGGTTCGACACGCTGGCGACCCTGCGGCGGATCCTGTCGACCGGAGAGGATCACAGCTGGTTCATCCTGACCCAGGCGATCATCAAGAAGGAATTCGCCCTGTCCGGGTCCGAGCAGAACCCGGATTTCACGTCCGGGAAGTGGGGGGAGGTCATCAAGGCGCGCATCCTGAACAAGGCGGCAACAGCACCGGTCGAGGCCTTCAAGGAACACGGCGCGGATTTCGTCGTGGCCGACACGCTGGAGGCGCTGGTCGAGGGCATGAACCGGCTGGAGCCGCAAAGCCCGCTGGACCCGGCCCGGATCCGGGCCCAGGTCGAGGCGCGGGACCGCGAGATGGAGAACCCATTTACCAAGGACGCGCAGGTGACGGCGATCCACGGGGCGCGGAGGTACCTGGGCGACCGGCTGGTGCGGACGGCAAAGCCGCATCGGATCCTGGATCCCAAGGCGGGGCCGCTGATCGCGGTGCGGCTGAACATCCTGACACGCAAGTCCCTGGGCGGGCTGCACACGGATGTGAAGGCGCGGGTGCTGGATGCCCGGGGCGAGGTGATCGAGGGTGTCTATGCCGCCGGAGAGGTCGCAGGCTTTGGTGGCGGTGGCTATCATGGCTACAACGCGCTGGAGGGGACGTTCCTGGGCGGCTGCCTTTTCACCGGGCGCGTGGCCGGGCGCGAGGTCTGAGATCTGCAATTGCTGCAATGCGGCATTGCGAAAACTTCTGCTGTCATTTCGGCGCTTTGGGGCCATGTAGTGGGGCAGGGAGGGGCCTTTGATCCAATGAGGCACCTGATGGACAAGATCGCAAAACCCAGCCAGGAGCAGCTGCGCAAGGCGCAGGATGCCCTGAACGCCCTGAACCAGGCTTACGAATATTTCGAACCGCTGCCGCAGGTCACCGAGAGTGCCGCGCAGGGCGAATACTTCGAATACGTCAAAGCCGCCTGATCGATTTCCGGTACTTTGGCCGATGCAACTCTGCCACGGTTCTTTCCCTGCCGTGGCGGAGTTCATAAATTTTATCAATGGCTTAATCCCCGTATGCAGGGGTGGCCCAAAAAAATTTCCTCCGGGGACATTTTTGGTATTGATCGAATCCGGGTTTGGCCCGATATGGCGACTTACATAGACGCCAACGCACGCGCCTCTGGCGAGAGGGCTAAGACTATAAGCCCTGCGGTTACGTAGCGACGGTAACGTCTTCACTGGAACTGAGCGGTCTGCGCCGAGCAATCGGAATGGCCGGGTCTTTTGGAGATGACCAATGAACGCATACGTAGCCGATTTTTCGGTCCGCACTTCTATTCGCCGTGAATCCCGCGTGGAATCCTTCATCCGTTCGACCGTGTTCGACCGCCCGACGCTGGTCATCGACGTCGACCGCGTGGAAGAGCAGTACCACGCGCTGAAGGCCGGCCTGGGTCATGCCCGCATCCACTATGCCGTCAAAGCCAACCCGCAGCGCGAGATCATCGAGCGTCTGGTTGACCTCGGCTCGGGCTTCGACGCGGCATCGCGCGCGGAAATCGAACTCTGCCTGTCGCTGGGTGCCCGCCCCGAGAACATCTCGTTCGGGAACACCGTCAAGAAGGTGCGCGATATTGAATTCGCCTTCCACGCCGGTGTCACCCTGTTCGCGGCCGATGCGGAAGAAGAGCTGGAAAAGATTGCAGAATTCGCGCCCGGTTCGGATGTCTACATCCGTCTGATCGTCGATGCCTCGGAAGCGGATTGGCCGCTGTCGCGCAAGTTCGGCTGTGCCCGTGACAAGGCCGTGTCGCTGATGGACATGGCGGTCGAGCTGGGCCTGAAACCTGTCGGTTTCTCGTTCCACGTGGGTTCGCAAACCAAACGCGCCGAAATGTGGACCGCCACGCTGGACCAGGTTGCCGCGATGTGGAAAGCCGCCCATGAAGCAGGTCACGAGCTGACCCTGCTGAACATCGGTGGTGGTTTCCCTGCCTACTACGGTGAGGAAATCCAGCGTCCGACGGCCTACGCCGCCCGCGTGATGGAGCTGATCGAAGAGCGTTTCGGCCATGTCGCCCACGTGATGGCAGAGCCCGGCCGTGGCCTGGTTGCCGAAGCTGGTGCGATTGCCGCCGAAGTTCTGCTGGTGTCGAAGAAATCCGACAGTGACCTGCACCGCTGGGTTTACCTGGACATCGGTAAATTCTCGGGTCTGGCCGAAACCATGGACGAAGCGATCCGCTACCAGTTCCTGACCGACCGCGATCACGAAGCCACCGGCCCCTGCATCCTGGCAGGTCCGTCCTGCGACAGCGCCGACGTGCTTTACGAAAAACGCCCGGTCGAGCTGCCGATGGGTCTGCGTTCGGGCGACCGTTTCATCATCCGCAACTGCGGTGCCTATACCTCGACCTATGCGTCGATCGGCTTCAACGGCTTCCCGCCGCTGGACGTGGTGGTGATCTGATCACCGCTTGAGCCCCGCGAGGGGAGGCGGGGTTCGCGTGTTCGGGCGCAGGGGGAAACCTCTGCGCCCCTTTTCATTCTGGAATGCGCTTTGGTTTGCCCCGTCGACGGTGTCCTGCGCCGGGCCAAGGGCGCAAAAAAGGCCCCGGATGTGGGGCCCTTTTCCTGGTCTGATCGGGGGATCAGCCCTCAAGCTTGTCCTGGGTCTTCGTCTCGAAGTCGCTGGCGTCATGGCGTTCGCGCAGCTGTTTCGACGGATCGCCCGAGGCCGCGTTGACCATGCGGCCGCGCTGCACCGCGGGGCGGGCAAAGATCGTTTCGGCCCATCTGACGACGTGTTTGTAGTCGCCCGCCTGCAGGAAGGTCTTGCCTTCTTCATAGGCCCCTTCGGTGGCCATGCGGCCATACCAGGGGGCAGTGGCCATGTCGGCGATCGAATAGTCGGACCCGGCCAGGAATTCATTCTTCTCCAGCTGCTTGTCCAGGACGTCCAGCTGGCGCTTCACCTCCATCGCGAAGCGGTTGATGGGGTATTCCATCTTGAAGGGCGCATAGGCGTAGAAATGGCCAAAACCGCCGCCCAGATAGGGGGCAGAGCCCTGCAGCCAGAACAGCCAGTTCATCGCCTCGGTCCGTGCGCGGTGATCGTTGGGCAGGAAGGCCCCGAACTTTTCCGCCAGGTAGAACAGGATGTTACCGGATTCAAAGACGCGCAGCGGCGCATCGCCGGAATGGTCGACCATGGCGGGGATCTTGGAGTTCGGGTTGGCCTCGACAAAGCCGGAGCCGAACTGGTCGCCGTCCCCGATGTTGATCAGCCAGGCGTCATATTCGGCGTCGGAATGACCGGCGGCCAGCAGCTCCTCGAAGAGGATCGTGACCTTCTGGCCGTTCGGCGTTGCCAGCGAATAAAGCTGATGGGGATGCTTGCCGACGGGCAGATCCTTGTCATGGGTCGCGCCAGAAATCGGACGGTTGATGCTGGCAAAGCGGCCGCCGCTTTCCTGGTCCCAGGTCCAGACCTTCGGCGGGGTATAGTCGTCTTGGCTCATGATCGTCTCCTATGTTGCGGGCACTAGAGCAGGCTTGCGCAGCGGGCTCAACGCAGAAGGCGTGGCGGTGATGTTCATGATTGCGCAAAGACGCCGTCGCGGTCAGTCTGGCCCGCATGACCGCCCCAGTGACACCCCCCGCGAATGAGACTTTCCCGGCCCCCGCAGACGCCCAGGCCCGGCGCCGGATGGCCCCGGTGATCTGCTACCCGACCGACAGCCTGCCGCCCGCGCCGCTAGAGCTTTACGCCCGTGCGCGGAAGGGGGCGCAGAAGACCGGTGAATGGGTGGCACAGCCCCGCGATGCGGCAGCCTTCCGGGTGCCGGCGGGATCGTTCTTTCGCATCACCTGTGTTGAAGGCCCCCAGGTCGGGGATCTGAACCTCTGGTCCGCGGATATGTCCGAGCGGTTTTACTCCGGCAAAACCCGTGCCTTGCATGGCACGCACCTGGGCGTCGGCAACCGGATGTGGAGCAGCTTTCCCTCCCTGCGCCCCATGGCGACGATGGTGGCGGATACGCTGGCCTGGTACGGCGCGGATGAATTTGGCGGGCGGGTGCATGACGTGATCGGCACGCGCTGCGATCCGCATACGCACCACCTTCTAAGCGGGGGGCAGTACCACCACTGCTGCCATTCGAACCTGACCCGCGCGGTCGTGGCTGAGACCGGGCTGCCGGTCGATCAGGCCGCCACGCTGGTCCACGATGTGCTCAACGTCTTCATGTGCACCGGCTTCACCCGCGATACCGGCCAGTACTTCATGAAGGCCAGCCCGGTGCGGCCCGGCGATTATGTCGAGTTCTTCGCCGAAATCGACCTGGTCGGCGCGCTTTCGGCCTGCCCGGGAGGCGACTGCGGCTCCGAGCATTCGTCCGACACCGCCCCCTGCCACCCGCTGCTGATCGAGCGCTTCACCCCGGATGCGGCTGCCCTCTCCGGCTGGTCCAGCCCCGCGCGCAACGGCTATGACGGCACGCATGGGCTCTGACCCGGGTTGACGGTGTTTTGGGGCGGGGTATTGCCCGTTGAGCCGTTGAGCCGTTGAGCCGTTGAGCCGTTGCTCCGTTGCTCCGTTGCTCCGTTGCTCCGTTGCTCCGTTGCTCCGTTGCTCCGTTGCTCCGTTGCTCCGTTGCTCCGTTGCTCCGTTGAACCACCAGCCACGTTTCGCACACCGGCCTTCGGCTGGGCGGGCGAGCAACATCCCACGCACCAAAACATGCGGGGTCTGCACAAGCGGTCAGATGCGCCGCAAGACATGTCGATCAGCATCGAATTCTGGTCCCCTGGCGAAGCCACTTTCTGGCCGAGGAAACTCTGGGGCGGCCGAAGCTCGGCACCCCATGCAAAATCACGCAGGCCGTCCTCAGCGCCCGTCACATCGCCCAAGAAGAAGTCGATCAGCACCACGCTCCGGTCACAGGGCGAAGCCAATCAAACCGCGCGCCGCACCAATCAAACCAAGCCCATCCCTCGCTCAAACCCCTCAGGCGAAAGCCGCCTCAAGCGCGATCTCGACCATCTCGCCAAAGCTCTTTTCCCGATCTTCCGAGGGCAGCGCCTCGTGCGTTTTCAGGTGATCCGACACCGTCAGCACCGCCAAAGCCCGCCGGCCGTAGCGCGCGGCCAGGGTGTAGAGCTCGGCCGCCTCCATCTCGACAGCTAGGATCCCGTGACGCTCCATCGTCTCGTCCAGGTCGGGACGCTCGGCATAGAACACGTCCGCCGAATAAATCCCGCCGGTATGCGTCGTAACGCCCCGGGCTTCGGCGGCCTCATAGGCCGCCTTCAGCAGGCCGAAATCGGCGGTCGGGGCAAAGTTGACCTCCTTGAAGAAGCCAAGCGACGGGGTCGAGATCGATGTGGCCGACATCGCCAGGATCACGTCGCGGATCTTCACCTTGTCCTGCATCGCCCCGCAGGACCCGATACGGATCAGGGTCTGCGCCCCATAGTCGCGGATCAGTTCATTCGCGTAGATCGAGAGAGAGGGCATGCCCATCCCAGATCCTTGGATCGTCACGCGATGGCCTTTCCAGGTCCCGGTGAAGCCCAGCATGCCGCGCACTTCGTTTACCAGTTCGGCCCCGTCCAGAAAGGTCTCTGCCGCCCATTTCGCGCGATAGGGATCGCCCGGCATCAGAACAGTTTCCGCGATCTGGCCTGGCTTGGCCCCGATATGGATGGTCATGGATCAGCCTCCGTTTGCTGGCCCGACTATCCCGCCGTCCCCGGCATTTGTCCACGCCCGACCCCGGGTCACGTCCTCAGTTAACCTCCCTTCGCTCCGCATAGGGTCCACCCCCCGCCGATTGTCGGCCCGACAACGCTTACGGGGGGCTTCACCAAAGGCGGTCACCGGCGTCACCGCCAAAACCGCCCCACGACACTCCACGATTCCAGTTAAGAAACCCTTTCCGCGCATCCTCTTGCCGAAAATATCCCGGGGTAGGCGGCAAATGCCCAGGCATTTGACGCCAAGGGGCAGCGCCCCTTGCAGATAAAACGGAATGCGCCGCAGGCGCTCCTTTGGATCGGTCCCGGCGAACCTAGCCGCGCCCGATATAGGGCATCTTGGTCGCCATGATCGTCATGAACTGCACATTGGCCTCGGGCGGCAGAAGCGCCATATTCAGAACTGCCTGCGCCGCGTGCTCCACGTCCATGGACGGTGGCGGGGCCGTCGGATTGGCATCTATGATCCCCTGAAGAAGATCCGTGCGCGCATTGCCGATGTCGATCTGACCGCAGGCGATGTCAAAGGCCCGCCCGTCCAGCGAAAGCGTCCGCGTCATCCCGGTCACTGCATGTTTGGTCGCCGTATAGGCCAGGGATCCCTCGCGCGGGACATGGGCGGAAATCGAGCCGTTGTTGATGATCCGCCCGCCTTGTGGATCCTGTCGCCGCATCTGGCGAAACGCCGCGCGGGCCGCCAGGAACATGCCGGTCAGGTTCAGATCCACGACCGCACGCCATTCCTCTAGCGTGATCCCGTCGATCGTATCGGCCCGCCCGAAGGTGCCGGCGTTGTTGAACAGCACATCCAGCCGTCCGGTCCGCGCCACCAGCTGTTCGACCGCCGCATCGACGGCGGCCTCATCGGTGACATCCGCGGGCAGGATCATCGCGTTGTCGTCTCCGCCAAAATTCGCGCTCAGCGCGTCTGCGCGCCGGGCAAGGCATCCGACCTGCCAGCCCGCCTTTAAAAACGCCTGGGCGGTGGCCAGGCCGATGCCGCTGCTGGCCCCGGTGATCAGGATCGTCTTCATGGCGCGGTCTCCTCGGTGGTGCTCAGGCTCAGCGGCGCGGGGGGCGCGGCGCGCAGATCGTCGACCGACAGGGGCGCGGTCGGCCGCGACAGCCGGTTGCGCACGATCCAGTGCAGCCGCGTCTCGGCCCGGGTGATCGCCACATAGGCCAGCCGTTTCCACAGCGGCTGCCCGGCCTCGACCCGACCGACGCGGGCGGCGGCGTAAAGGTCGGGGGCAAAGACCTGCACCTCGGGCCATTGCGAGCCCTGCGCCTTGTGGATCGTCACCGCCGCGCCATGCAGAAAGGTCGCGCCCATGCGGGCGGCATAAGGGATGAAGGGCTCTTCCTCGTCCGGTTTCTCAATCTTCACGATCGAGGCCGCCGAGACCTGCGGGCTTTCCGCCCCCATCACGTGCAGACGCGAAAACCCGGGCTTGGACCCGGGGCCAAGGTAGACAACCTGTGCCCCCTTGATCAGCCCGCGCGCTTCCAGATCAAGGCGCTTCTTGCGGTGTTTCAGAGGCAGCTCGATCCCGTCGCAGATCAGCGGCTCTCCGGGCAGAAGGGCGTCTTCGGGGGCGTCATGCACCCGGCGGAAGGCATTGATCAGGCGGATGCGCGTGACGTTGCGCCAGACCAGGACCGGCGATCGCGCCATCAGGTCGACCTCGACCCGCTGGCCCCAGATCACCCGGTCGTCGGCGCGGGCCTTGTCCTCGATCATGCGCTCGAAGTCCTCGAAGCTCAGCTGCGGGTCGGCCAGGGCATGGGCCAGGTCAAGGATCGGGTTGTCCGCGTCCTGGCGGTGGACCCGGTCCAGGTGCATCAGGTTGGGCGCGGCGACGCGATCAAAGACCATGCGGCCGGATTGGCCGACCGGGGCCAGCTGGGCGGGATCGCCGAAGATCAGAAGCGTCGGGAAGATTTCGCGCAGATCGTCGAACTGCTTGTCGTCCAGCATCGAGGCCTCGTCGATCAGCCCAATGTCCAGCGGGTCATCGCGCCGCTTCCATCCGGTGATGAAATCCGACCCGCGCAGCCCGGCTGCCGCCAGAGCGCCGGGGACGGATTTGTTGGTCTCGAAGAAGGCCATGGCGCGGTCCAGCGCTTCATCTGTCAGCCCTTCGATCTCGGGTCGGTCGCCTTCTCCGGCCAGCCATTCCGCGATGCGTTCGTATTGCGGGTCATAGACCGGGGTATAGAGGATGCGGTGGATCGTCGTCGCGGGCACGCCGCGCAGCCGCAGGACCGAGGCCGCCTTGTTCGTCGGTGCGAGGATGGCCAGCGTCCGGCGGTCCTTGTGCTTGCGCGGTTCGTAATCCCCCGAGATCAGCGTCACGCCGGCCTCTTCCGCTGCGCGCGACAGCGCCGAAAGAAGAAGCGTCTTGCCCGAACCGGCCTTGCCGGTGACGGCCAACACCCGACCCTTGCCCGCGCCGGGGGGCTGGGTGAAGCCGTCGGTCAGATCGACCCCGTCTTCGCGCAGGGCTTCGGTGATGCGATCGAAGGCATCGGCCTGATCGTGCGAAAAGGTCACCGAGGGCAGGGAGGCGGGGGTCTGCGTCATGCGCGGACGCTACAGCGCTTTGGGGCGGAGTTCCATATGGTCCGCGCCCGCGCCCGTCGTTCCATGGGTATGCTTTTGCGGTGTCGGCTTCGGCCGCCCCCGCGGGGGCGGGCGCGTTGTGGAAGGGGCGTAGCGCGGTGGCGAGGGTTACTCGGCGGCGACCGACTTGGGATCGGCCAGCTCGACCACGTCCATCATGATCGTGTTCAGCTGGAAATCCTTCGGCGTGTAGACCCGGGCAACGCCCATGGCCAACAGGCGTTTTCCGTCCTCGTCGGGAATGATCCCGCCGACGATCACGGGGATATGCGAAAGGCCGGCGTCGCGCATGCGGGTCATGACCTCTTCGACCAGCGGCAGGTGCGAACCGGACAGGATCGAGAGGCCAACGACATGCGCCTCTTGTTCCTGCGCGCGGGTGACAATTTCTTCGGGCGTCAGGCGGATGCCGTCGTAGTTGATGTCCATGCCGCAGTCGCGGGCGCGGAAGGCGATCTGTTCGGCCCCGTTGGAATGGCCGTCCAGCCCCGGCTTGCCGATGACGAACTTCAACCGGCGGCCCAGCTTGTCCGACACGGCATTGACCGCGTCGCGGATGTCGTCCAGCCCCTCGGTCTGGTTCGACACGCTGGCCGAGACGCCCGTGGGACCACGGTATTCGCCATGCACGGCGCGCATCTGGGCGGCCCATTCGCCGGTGGTGACGCCGGCCTTGGCCGCGGCAATCGAGGCGGGCATGCAGTTTTCCCCGGCCGCAGCGGCGGCACGCAGATCGGCAAGGGCCTTTTTCACCGCGTCTTCGTCGCGGGCGGCGCGCCAGGCGATCAGGCGCTCGACCTGGTCGGCCTCGACCGCCGGGTCGACCGTCATGATGCCGCCGTCTTCGCCCATCAGGGGCGAGGGCTCGGCCTCGGTCCATTTGTTCACGCCGACGACGATGGTCTTGTCGGTCTCGATCTTGTTCACACGCTCGGCGTTGGATTCCACCAGGCGCGACTTCATGTAGTCGATCGCGGCCACGGCCCCGCCCATGGAATCGAGGTTCGCCAGTTCAGCGCGCGCGCCTTCCTTCAGCGCCGCGACCTTGGCATCCACCGCCGGGTTGCCGTCGAAAAGGTCGCCATATTCCAGCAGGTCGGTTTCATAGGCCATGATCTGCTGCATGCGCAGCGACCATTGCTGATCCCAGGGGCGCGGCAGGCCCAGGGCCTCGTTCCAGGCGGGCAGCTGCACGGCGCGGGCGCGGGCCTTTTTCGACAGGGTCACGGCCAGCATCTCGATCAGGATGCGGTAGACGTTGTTTTCGGGCTGCTGTTCGGTCAGGCCGAGAGAGTTCACCTGCACCCCATAGCGGAAGCGGCGGAATTTCGGATCCTCGACGCCGTACCGCTCCTGGCAGATCTCGTCCCAGAGATCGACGAAGGCGCGCATCTTGCACATCTCGGTCACGAAGCGGATGCCGGCGTTCACGAAGAAGGAGATCCGGCCCACGACCTGGGGAAAATCCTCGGCCGGGACGCGCGGGCGGAGTTCGTCCAGAACCGCCATGCCGGTGGCCAGCGCATAGGCCAGTTCCTGTTCCGGCGTCGCGCCGGCCTCTTGCAGGTGGTAGGAACAGACGTTCATCGGGTTCCACTTGGGAACCTCCTTGTAGCAATATTCGGCCACATCCGCGATCATCTTGAGCGAGGGGGCAGGCGGGCAGATATAGGTTCCGCGCGACAGGTATTCCTTGATTAGGTCGTTCTGCACGGTGCCCTGAAGCGTGGCGGGATCCGCGCCCTGTTCCTCGGCAACGGCGATATACAGCGACAGCAGCCAAGGCGCGGTCGCGTTGATCGTCATCGAGGTGTTCATCTCGGCCAGGGGGATCTGATCGAAGAGCGTGCGCATGTCGCCCAGATGGCTGATCGGCACGCCGACCTTGCCGACCTCACCGCGCGCCAGCACGTGATCGCTGTCGTAACCGGTCTGGGTCGGCAGGTCGAAGGCCACCGACAGGCCGGTCTGACCCTTTTTCAGGTTGGTCCGGTACAGTTCGTTCGAAGCCTTGGCCGTGGAATGGCCCGAGTAGGTGCGGAACAGCCAGGGGCGGTCTTTCTGGGTCTCGGTCATGCGGTGCCTCGGTTCGTTGATGGGATTCGGGTGCGCAACTAAATTTCGTCTTGAGGTCAGTATCTGAAAGAATGTGGCGATGTCAATTCGCTGCGGCGCGGCGCATTCGATTGGTGGGTGCTGTGCTGCAGCAAAGGGCGATCAGGCTGGGGCGCGTTGATCGAAGGGGCAGACGGGAAAGGGGGGCACATAGAAAAACAGCGCCCCGAAGTGGGACGCTGTTCGTGTCGTGGCTGCGGCAAGGGTCAGCCCTTGCGGCGGATCAGGCCGAAGCCCGCCAGCGCCGATCCCATCAGGACCAGACCTGCGGGCAGGGGCACCGCGGGTGTCGTGGTGAAGCTGAGGTTGTCGGCGTAGACGTTGTTTTGGGTGTTAAAACCTTCCCCGAAGAAGATCACGTAGGCGATGTTGGACAGGCTGCTGACGTTGAGCGTGGTCATGCCCGAGACGCCCGCAGCAAGGGAGCCCGTGGCGCTGTCCAGTTCGTTGCCAAGCGAGTCATAGGCGAAGAGGAACAGGGCGTCGGCGTCCTGGCCATAGTCGCCCATGTCGACGGAAAATGCCGTGACATCCGTGGCCGAGAAGTCAGCGCGGTACTTCTGCGTGTAGTCAGATCCGGTCGGCAGGATGGCTTTGGTGCCGTTCGGTCCCGAGCTGACAAAACCGGTGGCCAGCGTCAGGCCGCCCAGGTCGGTGCCAGCGATGGTCGTGCCGGTCGCAAACGATTCGAAATCGATGGTCGTGGTGGCCGCCTGGGCCGAAAAAGCCAGCATGGACAGGCCGGCGGCTGCAAGAATGGTTTTCAAGACAAGGTCCCCCTTTTGGGTAAAGCGCGTCGCATTCAGGCGCGCCAACCCCAAATGCCGCGTGGCAGAATAAGGGATGGCGGCAACGCGCAGGGGTCAGATGTGGTCTGAAGTCCGACCAAGTCAAGTTGGCGCTGCAGTCTGTAAAAATTGGGCATTTTCCTGCTTCTCCGGCCTGCTTCGGAGGAGAGTTGAAATTTCACGACGACAGAAAATTACAAAAAATCCACTTCCCTTGTTGCAAAGTTGCGCGATGCATTTTACTTCCATGTTTGCAGCTGCAGCGATTCTGCGTTGCGGCAAACGAGACACAGGAGGTCCCCATGGCTCTGGATACTGATTCCGCGATCGCGGCTTATGACGCGCCCAAAAAAGACCTGTATGAAATCGGTGAAATGCCCCCCCTGGGGCATGTGCCGAAGCAGATGTACGCCTGGGCGATCCGCCGTGAGCGCCACGGTGAGCCGATCACGTCGTTCCAGAAGGAAGTCGTCGACACCTGGCAGATCGACAGCCACGAGGTGCTGGTTCTCGTCATGGCGGCCGGTGTGAACTACAACGGCGTCTGGGCCGGCAAGGGCGAGCCGATTTCGCCGTTCGACGTGCATGGTCAGGACTACCACATCGCCGGGTCCGATGCCTCGGGCATCGTCTGGGCCGTGGGCGACAAGGTGAAGAACTGGAAAGTGGGCGACGAGGTCGTGATCCACTGCAACCAGGACGATGGCGACGATGAAGAGTGCAACGGCGGCGATCCGATGTTCTCTCCGACGCAGCGGATCTGGGGCTACGAAACCGGCGACGGGTCCTTCGCGCAGTTCACCCGCGTGCAGGCGCAGCAGCTGATGCCGCGCCCCAAGCACCTGACCTGGGAAGAGGCCGCCTGCTACACGCTGACGCTGGCCACCGCCTACCGGATGCTGTTCGGTCACCACCCGCATGAGCTGAAACCCGGCCAGAACGTTCTGGTCTGGGGTGCCTCGGGCGGTCTGGGCTCCTACGCGATCCAGCTGGCGACCACCGCGGGTGCAAATGCGATCGGCGTGATCTCGGACGAGAGCAAGCGCGACTTCGTCATGGCCCAGGGTGCCAAGGGCGTGATCAACCGGAAGGACTTCAACTGCTGGGGTCAGCTGCCGAAGGTCAACAGCCCCGAGTACAACGAATGGCTGAAAGAGGCCCGCAAGTTCGGTAAGGCGATCTGGGAGATCACCGGCAAGGGCGTGAACGTGGACATGGTCTTTGAACACCCCGGCGAGGCGACCTTCCCGGTGTCGACCCTGGTGGTCAAGAAGGGCGGGATCGTGGTGATCTGTGCCGGGACCTCGGGCTTCAACACCACCTTCGACGTGCGCTACATGTGGATGCACCAGAAGCGTCTGCAGGGCTCGCACTTTGCCAACCTGAAACAGGCCGCATCGGCGAACCGCCTGATGATGGAGCGCCGCCTGGACCCCTGCATGTCCGAGCTGTTCCCCTGGGACGAGATCCCCGAGGCGCACATGAAGATGCTGCGGAACGAGCACAAGCCCGGCAACATGGCGGTGCTGGTGCAATCCCCGCGCGCCGGGTTGCGCACGGTCGAGGAAGTGCTGGACGCTGGCCGCGGCTGAGTGTCGCCCGGGGTCTTGGACAGCTGTCCGAGGCCGGGAGTTGAATAGCGAAATGAGAAAGGGCCGTCCGGATTTCGGGCGGCCCTTTTGGATTTGTCGGGGTGGTGTTGTTAAGTTGGCCGGGCCTGCTGGCCCGGTTTGTATCTGTTTGTCCGGGCCTGAAGGCCCGGACGGGGGTGAGGGGCGCTGCCCCTCACACTCCCCGGGATATTTTCGGCAAGAGGATGAGGGGGGGCTTTTCAGGGCGGTGTGGCCCTGCCAGGGCCTGGTCAGGCGTCCTTGCGGATGGTTTCGTTCTTGGGGTCGTAGGGGCTGTCTTCGGTGATCGTGGCGTCCCACAGCTGATCAAACATCCGCACCTTGAGCTTCGTGCCCGGTGTGGCGAGGTCGGGAGAGACATAGCCCATGCCGATGGATTTGCCGAAGGCCACGGAATAGCCGCCCGAGGTCAGGCGGCCGACCTTGGTGTCGCCGTCATAGAGCGCCTCGCGCCCCCAGGGGTCGGCATCCGCGGGGCCGTCGATCAGCAGGGTGACGCATTTGGCGCGGATGCCAGTGTCGGCCATGGCCTGTTTGCCGTGGAAGTCTTTCGACAGGTCGACAAAGCGGGGCAGATCGGCCTCGAGCGGGGTGGCGTCGCGGCCCAGTTCGGTACCGAAGGCGCGGTAGGATTTCTCCTGCCGGAGCCAGTTCTGAGCGCGGGCCCCGACCAGTTTCAGCCCATGGAATTCGCCCGCCACCATCAGCTGATCCCAGAGGTAATTCTGCATCTCGATCGGGTGATGCAGTTCCCAGCCCAGTTCGCCGGTATAGGCGACGCGGATGGCGCGGACGGGGCACATGCCCAGTTCGATCTCGCGGCAGGACAGCCAGGGGAAGCGTTTGTTGGTCAGCGCCGTGGCCGGGTCCGCATCGCGGATCAGGCTGTTCAGCACGTCGCGCGATTTCGGCCCGGCGATGGCAAAGACGCCCCATTGCGTGGTCACGTCATGGCAGGAGATCCAGCCGAAGTCGGGGATCTTGTCCTCGATCGCCTTCATCAGGAAATCGCTGTCATAGGCGGTCCAGGCCCCGGCGGAGACGAGGTAATATTCGTCCTCCGCAAGGCGGACGATGGTGTATTCCGTGCGGGTCGTGCCGGCGGTGGTCAGCGCATAGGTCAGGTTGATGCGGCCGACCTTGGGCAGCTTGTTGCAGGTGAACCAGTCGAGGAAGGCGGTCGCCCCCGGCCCCTTGAGCAGGTGTTTGGTAAAGGCCGTGGCGTCGATCAGGCCGACGCCTTCGCGGATCGCCTTTGCCTCGTCCACCGCGTGTTGCCACCAGCCACCGCGGCGGAAGCTGCGGGCGGCGTGATCGTCGAAGCCGTCGGGCGCGTAGTAGTTCGGGCGTTCCCAGCCGTTGACCTGGCCGAATTGGGCACCCGCGGCCTTCTGGCGGTCATAGGCCGGAGAGGTGCGCAGGGGGCGGGCCGCTTCGCGTTCCTCGTCGGGGTGGTGCAGGATGTAGACGTGTTCGTAGGCTTCTTCGTTCTTGGCGATGGCATAGTCGGTCGTCATCCACGACCCGTAGCGTTTCGGGTCGAGCGAAGCCATGTCGATCTCGGCCTCGCCTTCGACCATCAGCTGGGCGAGGTAGTGGCCGGTGCCGCCGGCGGCCGTGATCCCGAAAGAGAAGCCTTCGGCCAGCCACATGTTGCGCAGGCCCGGCGCGGGGCCGATCAGCGGGTTGCCGTCGGGGGTATAGCAGATGGGGCCGTTGAAATCGTCCTTCAGGCCCACGGTTTCCGACGAGGGGATCCTGTGGATCATGGACATGTATTCCTCTTCGATCCGCTCCAGGTCGAGGGGGAAGAGGTCGGCGCGGAAGCTGTCGGGCACGCCATAGGCAAAGCGCGCGGGCGCGTTGCGTTCATAGGGGCCAAGGATCCAGCCGCCGCGTTCCTCGCGCACGTACCACTTGGCGTCGGCATCGCGCAGGACGGGGTGTTCCGCGCCGCCATTCTGGCGATAGGCGACCAGTTCGGGGTCGGGCTCGGTGACGATGAACTGATGTTCCACGGGGATGGCGGGCATCTTGATACCCAGAAGCCGCGCGGTGCGCTGGGCGTGGTTGCCGGTGGCGGTGACCACGTGTTCGGCGGTGATGACCTGTTGTTCCTCGGACGGCACAAGGTTGCCGCCGCGTTCGACCATCTTGGTCACGGTCACGCGCCAGTCGGACCCGGTCCATTCATAGCCGTCGACCTGCCATTTGCGTTCGATCAGCACGCCGCGCTGACGGGCCCCCTTGGCCATCGCCATGGTAACATCTGCGGGGTTAATGTAGCCGTCGGTCGGGTGGTAGATCGCGCCTTTCAGATCCTCGGAGCGGACCAGGGGCCAGCGGTCTTTGATCTGGGCGGGGGTCATCCATTCGTAAGGCACCTCGGCGGTTTCCGCGGTCGAGGCATAGAGCATGTATTCGTCCATCCGCGCATCGGTCTGGGCCATGCGCAAGTTGCCGACGATCGAGAAGCCGGCGTTCAGCCCGGTTTCAGCCTCGAGCGACTTGTAGAACTCGACTGAGTATTTGTGGATGTGGGTCGTCGCGTAGGACATGTTGAACAGCGGCAACAGACCGGCGGCATGCCAGGTCGAGCCCGAGGTCAGTTCGTCCCGTTCCAGCAGCATGACATCGTCCCAGCCGGCGCGGGCCAGGTGATAGGCGATCGAGGTGCCGATGGCACCGCCGCCGACGACCAGAGCTTTGACATGGGATTTCATCTGCGGATTCCTTCGCTTGGACCTTTCTTCCGGTTTAGCAGGCCGGGCGCGGGGCGCTGTGTCCAGCCGACACATGGAGGCCTGAAACCGACCTCTTGTCGCTATTCCCCATAGGCGATGCCTTCGCGGCGCGGATCGGCCCCGCCTTCCAGCCCCTGTGGCGTCAGCGCGATGCCATGCAGGCCCGAGTTCAGGTCGCGAATCGAGGTCTTGAACCCGCGCTCCGTCAGCTGGGCGGCGAGGGCCTCGGCCTCGGGGGTGGCCTCGATGTCATAGGTGCCGAAGCGGTTCACGGCATGGGGCAGGGCGATGGCGGTCTGGATGTCGTGGCCCTCGACCAGGTGTCGCCAGATGGTTTCCGCCACATAGCCGATGATCCGGCTGCCACCGGGCGATCCGATCACCAGAACCGGCGCGCCGTCCTTCATCACGATAGTCGGGGCCATCGACGACCGGGGGCGTTTGCCCGGCTCGACCCGGTTGGCAATGGGCACGCCGTCGCTGTGGGACCGAAACGAGAAATCCGTCAGCTGGTTGTTCAGCAGGAAGCCCCCCGCCATGACACGCGAACCAAAGGCGTTTTCCACCGACGAGGTCATCGACAGCGCGTTGCCGTATTGATCGACGATCGACATATGCGTGGTCGAGGGCAAGGCGCGGCCCACGTGATCGGCCCAGTTCAGCGCATGGTCGAACTCTGGCGTGCCGGGGGCGGCGTCTTCGATGGCGCGGTCGGCGCTGGCGGCCCCGGCGCGATCCTTCATGTAGTCGGGGGCCAGGAGGCCGGGCAGCGGGACGGGCACGAAATCGCTGTCGGCCAGGTACCGGCCGCGGTCGGCAAAGGCCAGGCGCGCGGCATTGCCCAGAAGCGTCAGGTCATCCAGATGCGCTTTGCTGCCGAAGGCCAGTTGCGGGTCCGAGGAGATGGCCGAGCCCGACAGGTCCCCGCCGCGATAGGCCTGCGCCGTGCCCAGGATCTGTGCCACGGTCACCCCGCCGGACGAGGGCGGGCCCATGCCGCAGACCTCATACCCCTGGAAGGGCAGGCAGACCGGGTCGCGTTCCTTCACGGTGTAGTTCCGCATGTCCCATGGCGTCAGCAGCCCGGGCTGGATCGCCTGGTTGACGGCTGCGGTGATGGTTTCGGCCAGGGGACCT
Source organism: Pseudooceanicola nitratireducens (assembly GCF_900109195.1). Lineage (GTDB taxonomy): Bacteria > Pseudomonadota > Alphaproteobacteria > Rhodobacterales > Rhodobacteraceae > Pseudooceanicola > Pseudooceanicola nitratireducens. The sequence continues at coordinate 753,733 of NZ_FNZG01000002.1, forward strand.
TCGTAGAAGACCTGCGCGCCGCCGGTGGCGAACTGGCGCAGGGTTTCGGCATAGGCCGGGTTTGTCAGCGTGTCGCCCGCCGCCAGCGGGGTGCCGCCGGGCAGGAAATATCCGGCGGTGGCGGGGTGCAGCATCAGCCTGTCGCGGTCAAAGCCGATCATGGCCGCAAGCCGCGCCGAGACGGGAAACCCCTGATCGGCGGCGGTGATGGCGGGGGCCAGCAGGTCGGGCCAGGCCGAGCGTCCCCATCTTTGGTGCGCCGCGTCCATCAGGGCGGGGGTGCCCGGCACGCCAACCGACAGCCCGCCGATCACGGCGTCGAAAAAGCCCATGGGCGTGCCGTCGTCCTTCTGGAACAGGCGCGGTGTGGCCTCGGCCGGGGCGGTTTCGCGGCCGTCCAGCGTGGTCAGCATGCCGCTTTCGGCGTCGAAATAGACCAGGAACCCGCCCCCGCCCAGGCCCGAGGACTGCGGCTCTACCAGGCCCAGCATGGCCTGCGCCGCGACCATGGCATCGGCGGCGGTGCCGCCTGCGCGCAGCACATCCGCCCCGGCGGCAACGGCCATCGGATGGGCGGCGGCGATCATCCAGTGCTCGGCCCGGACGGGGGCACCGCTGCGCTTGGCCTCCTGCGCAGCGCGCAGGGCAGGATCGTCGATCGGCGCGGCCAGGTCGGTGGTCATCTCTGGCGGGATCGCATCGGTCGCCTGCTGGGCGATGCCGGGCAGGGACCCCGCGAAAGTGAACGTTAGGGAAAGCAGCAGAGAGGGCAGGGAGCGCAGCATCGGAGTCGTCTTTCAGCGTCAGGTGATTCTTCGACCATCTTAGCGGAGGATTGTGATCGCTCACATTTTCCGAATTGCGGAATATCATGCTGTTTTGCGGAAAAAAGCGGCGCTGCGTCGCGGCGTCACGTCGCTTTTCCACTGTCCTGCCCGAAGCAGAGCCTATATCAAACGCCAGAGCCGCCCCCGCCCGGGGGTGCAGGAATGCAATCTAGGGAGTGACCGCAGATGAAGGTGTTGGTGCCTGTCAAACGCGTGATCGACTACAACGTGAAAGTCCGTGTCAAAGCGGACGGCAGCGGTGTCGATCTTGCCAATGTGAAAATGTCGATGAACCCGTTCGACGAAATCGCCGTCGAAGAGGCGATCCGCCTGAAAGAGGCCGGGAAGGCCGAAGAGGTTGTCGTCGTCTCCATCGGTGTGAAACAGGCGCAGGAAACGCTGCGGACCGCGCTGGCCATGGGTGCCGATCGCGCGATCCTGGTGGTTGCCGCCGACGACGTGCACACCGACATCGAACCGCTGGCCGTTGCGAAGATCCTGAAAGGGGTCATCGACGAGGAACAGCCTGGTCTGGTCATCGCCGGCAAGCAGGCGATCGACAACGACATGAACGCCACCGGTCAGATGCTGTCGGCGCTGCTGGGCTGGTCCCAGGCGACCTTCGCAAACGAGCTGGACATCGACGGCGACAGCGCCGTTGTGAAGCGTGAAGTGGACGGCGGCCTGCAGACCATCAAGGTCAAGCTGCCCGCCATCATCACCGCCGACCTGCGCCTGAACGAGCCGCGCTATGCCTCGCTGCCGAACATCATGAAGGCGAAGAAGAAGCCGCTGGATGAGAAGACTGCCGATGACTACGGCGTCGATGTCTCCCCGCGTCTGGAAATCGTCAAGACGTCCGAGCCCGAAGCGCGCAGCGCCGGCGAAATGGTGGCGGATGTCGATACGCTTGTGGCGAAACTCAAAGAGAAGGGGATCGTGTAATGGCCGTTCTTCTGCTTGCTGAAATCAACGACGGTGAACTGGCGCTGGACGCCACCGCCAAGGCCGTTTCCGGTGCAAAAGCCCTGGGCGACGTGACGGTTCTGGCCGTTGGCGCGACCGCAAAGGCCGCTGCCGAAGCCGCTGCCAAGATCGACGGTGTGGCATCGGTGCTGGTCGCCGAAGACGCGCTGTACGGTCACCGCCTGGCGGAACCCGTTGCCGCGCTGATCGTGTCGCTGGCCGGTGATTATTCGCACATCGTGGCCCCCGCCACGACCGATGCGAAGAACATCATGCCCCGCGTCGCAGCCCTGCTGGACGTCATGGTCCTGACCGATGTGACCGCCGTGGTCGACGCCGACACGTTCGAACGTCCGATCTATGCCGGTAACGCGATCCAGACCGTGAAGTCGAAAGACGCCACCAAGGTCATCACCTTCCGGACGTCGACCTTCGACGCCGCCGGTGAAGGTGGGTCGGCTGGTGTGTCTGACGTCGCAGCCGCCGACAACCCCGGCCTGTCCGAGTGGGTCGAGGACGCGATGGCCGAAAGCGATCGCCCCGAGCTGACCTCGGCCGGTGTCGTGGTCTCTGGTGGTCGCGGTGTCGGGTCGAAGGAAGACTTCGCCATCATCGAGAAATTGGCCGACAAGCTGGGTGCCGCCGTTGGTGCATCCCGTGCCGCCGTCGACTCGGGCTATGCTCCGAATGACTGGCAGGTTGGTCAGACCGGCAAGGTCGTCGCACCCGAGCTTTATGTCGCCGTCGGTATCTCCGGCGCGATCCAGCACCTTGCTGGCATGAAGGACTCCAAGGTCATCGTCGCGATCAACAAGGACGAAGAAGCCCCGATCTTCCAGGTCGCGGACTACGGCCTGGTTGCCGACCTCTTCGAAGCCGTGCCCGAGCTGACCGAGAAACTGTAAGCCACCGCGCTTTCAGAGCTTAAGGAAAGGCCCGCTGATCTGGCGGGCCTTTTTCTTTGGCCATGGTCCCAATGCCCGGCCTGGACCACGCGGGCGGTTAGCGACCGGTCTGAGGCGTATTCTGTGGCATGGTCTGGCGCGACGGGATCCCCGGCACCCGATCGCGCAGCGCCGAAGACAGGATCCGGGCCAGGTCGATATGCGCCTGAAGGCCCAGCATCTGCCGGGCGGCGCTAGCCTCCATCGGGGAAAAGATCATGCCGTCGGTGTGATCGCCCTTGGCCGTGCCCATGGCAGGGGCGGGGACATAAAGGATGTCCTGCACTTTCGGGCGCAAAGCCTCGATCATCTCGTGCGTGACCTTCAGCGGGTCGGGGCCGTCGTCGTTCCGGCAGTCGTGCGCGTCGAACCAGATCAGGATGACCGGGCCCGCCAGCCGGTCGATCACATCCTCCATTCGCGCGACCCAGGCCTTGCGAAGTTCGACCAGCAGGACAAGGAACATCTCGTCGTCCTGGTGCTGAAGGTGCCGCATCAGATGGCCGGTAAAGTGGAATTCGGAAAAATCCACGTCGCGGAAGATCGTGCGCAGCACCGGGCTGGCCCTCAGGAACCGGTCATTGCGGCGGGGGTGCACGGAATAATAGCGGTTCGACAGGTTCTGCACCGTGGGCACCTGCATCACCGTCGCCTGGGCCTTCAGGCTGAGGTTCGTGGCGGTGCGGTCGTGCAGGTAGACATCCGGCCCGCCGTTCACCAGGCCAAGATTGACGCTGGTCACGCCTAACCTTTCCTGAACCAATGCCGGGTAGGGTGTGCGCAGGAACTTGCCATAGGTCTCTGTCCCGCCAAGGAACAGGGTGTAGGGTCCGCGCAGATCGGCGCGCGGCCCGCGATATAGCGTGCGCGATGTGCCGTACCGGCACGGCAGGTAGTCGATCGGACGCGGTCCGAATTTTTCGCAAGTCATCTTGCCCACCACTTGTTAACCCGCCCTCCTTTTGCCCGTGATTCACTTCCAAAGTCTTAAATTCCGCATTCAATCCAAATGGTGGGTACTTGCAGCCAGTGCGCGGATCGGGTCAGTGTGTCCGCGACCAGTAAAGGGAGACCGGGGATGGACATCCGTACGATTGGCGTGATCGGCGCAGGCCAGATGGGCAACGGCATCGCACATGTCTGTGCGCTTGCGGGCTATGACGTTCTGCTGAACGACATCAACCAGGAAGCCCTGGACCGCGCGATGACGCAGATCGATCGCAACATGGCCCGTCAGGTTAGCCGCGGTCACGTGTCGGAAGACGACGCGCAGGCGGCGAAGGGGCGGATCAAGTCGACCCTGGCGCTGACCGACCTGGGCCAGATGGACCTGGTGATCGAGGCCGCGACCGAACGCGAAACGGTCAAGGACGCGATCTTCAAGGAGCTGGTGCCGCACCTCAAGGACGACACGATCCTGACCTCCAACACCTCGTCCATCTCGATCACCCGTCTGGCCAGCCGCACGGACCGGCCCGAAAAGTTCATGGGGTTCCACTTCATGAACCCGGTGCCGGTGATGCAGCTGGTGGAACTGATCCGCGGCATCGCCACGGATGAACCGACTTACAAGGCCTGTCTGGCCGTGGTGGAACGCCTGGGCAAGACTGCCTCCTCGGCCGAGGATTTCCCGGCCTTCATCGTGAACCGCGTTCTGGTGCCGATGATCAACGAGGCGGTTTATGTCCTGTACGAAGGCGTCGGCAACGTGCGGTCCATCGATGAGGCGATGAAACTGGGCGCGAACCACCCCATGGGTCCGCTCGAGCTGGCGGATTTCATCGGGCTGGACACCTGTCTGGCGATCATGAACGTGCTGCACGACGGGCTGGCGGATACCAAGTATCGCCCCTGTCCGCTGCTGACCAAATATGTCGAGGCCGGGTGGCTGGGTCGCAAGACGGGCCGGGGCTTCTATGACTACCGGGGCGATGTGCCTGTCCCGACGCGCTGATTAGGCCGGGGGCTGATTGGCCTCCGATCATACGCGCCGCTTAGTTCCGCTGTGCGATGAAGGCAAGGTTGTTGGCCGGCATGTCCACCATGTCGGCCAATGTCATGTCCGCCGCAATGATCCAGTCGGCCACGTCGAAATCGTCCTTGTAGCCGATCTCGGGGTCGGCGGCGCGCAGTTCGGCGTGGAAGCGGGCGTCGCCTTCGGATGTCAGTTCGCCGCCGCGCATGAATGGCCCATAGAGCATGAAGATCCCGCCGGGGCGCAGGGCCTGACCGACCTCGGCGATCAGGGTCTGCACCTCGGGTTCGGAAATCAGGTGGGTCAGGTTGACCAGCAGGATCAGGTCCTGCGGCGGCAGGGTCGCGGACCAGCCGGGCCGGGTGGCATCCAGCATCAGCGCGGGGCGGATGTTCGTCGCCTCGGTCGCATAGGCGTTGATCGAGGCCAGTCGGCCCGCGTCCACGTCACTGGGCTGCCAGGTGATCTGCGGATGGCGCAGGGCGTGGCGCAGGATGTGCTGGCCGGTGCCGGATGCGATTTCCAAAGCGTTGCGGATGTCGTTGCCGCCGATGGTGCGGGCGACCAGATCCTCGATCGGCTGGCCGTTGCGGTCTGCGGCAGGCATCACCTGGCGGTCGCCGTTCGCAGGCTGCGTGACAGAGGCCGAAGGGGGCAGGCTGCGTTTGGTCATCTGGTCCTCGGGCTTCGGGGGGCTTCTGGTCTGGGGTGGAGACAGACTTGGACACCGGGCCAGCTGGGGTCAAGGAAAAGGGCGCGGAAGATCCGCGCCCTCAACCGGCTTTTCGTATCGGCCCCTCGTGTGGGGCGAGGGGCCTGTTCCCTCAGGCTCAGCCGCGCTTGCGACGCAGGCCAAGGAAGCCCAGGCCACCGGCCAGCATCAGGGCCGACGCCGGCAGTGGCACGGCGGGCGTGGTGTCCAGCGTGCGGAAGTTGTCCAGCGTGGTGTCAGCCGCGAAATCGGTCTGGATGTCGACCAGCGACAGGATCACCGAATCCACCGAAGTCAGATCGACGCCGGTGAATTCCGAGAAGGACACCAGCGCGGTCTTGTTGGTGACGAAAGACCCGGTGTAACCGATCGAAGAGGTGGACGAGATGCCCAGGATATCGGTGACCGAGATCGTGTAGCCGACGTTCACGTCCGCCGCGACGATGTCGAAGGCAAAGGCGTCGGACACGCCGCCGTCGGTCAGGTCAACGCCGCCAAGGCCGCTGTCGCCCAGGCCGTTGTAGACCACGGACATCTGCCCCTGCACGCCGGCGTCGTTCGAAAACGTCAGCTGGCCCTGGTTGGCCGCGCCGGTGGTCGCATCCGGAGAGATGCCGTCGCCTTCGACCATGATCTCGCGAAAGCCGCCCAGTGCGCTCGGTGCGGCGTCCTCGATCGAGGCGCTGGCCCCGGCATAGGCGCTGACGGGCCCGGAGTCGGTGGTGTAGAGGTCGATGGTCGCGGCGCTGGCCGTGCCGGCAAAGGCGATCAGGCCAAGCGCGGCGGCGGATGTGGTTGTGAAAATGCGGGTCAAGTTTGAATACCCCTCGTTAAGTGTGTCGGTTTGGCAGGCGCTGAATGCGGCCATGCCCTTGGAGAACTGGGGCAATGCGCTGCAGGAAAAGGGGCGAAATCATGTCTTGTTCTCGTGGTTTACCTTCTGGGTTAATAAATATTCCGATGGTGGAATTTCTTGGAACCATCCCGAGGGCGCGGCGTTGTGCGGGATATTTTTAGGGGATGAGGCAGGGACAGGTTCGCGCGGCTTCGGCCCGGCCCCGAGACAAGCGAACCCAGCAAATCGACGCGAAGCGACAGCCGCAAAGAAAATGGCCGCGCCCCGGGGGGCACGGCCATCGTGATGCTTGAAAAGGCGCGCGCTTACTGCGGGATGTCGCCTTCGATGCCTTCGACGTAGAAGTTCATGCCGGCCAGGGTGCCGTCATCCGCCGTCTCGCCTTCGGCCAGCCAGTCGGAGCCGTCCTGCTTTTTCAGCGGGCCGGTGAAGGCGTGGTATTCGCCCGAGGCCAGCGCGTCCTTCAGGGCCAGGGCTTCGGCTTTCACCTCGGCCGGAACCGCGTCGGAAATCTCACCGATGCCGACCATGCCCGGGCCGATGCCGTCCCAGGTGTTGGTCGAGGTCCAGGTGCCGTCCATCACGGCCTGGGTGCGCGCGATGTAGTAGGGGGCCCAGTTGTCGATGATCGAGGAAACACGCGGTTTCGGCCCGTATTCCGCCATGTCCGAGGCCTGGCCGAAGGTGATCACGTTCCCGGCTTCCTGCGCGGCGGCCTGCGGCGCGGTGGAATCGGTGTGCTGCAGGATCACGTCGGCACCCTGTTCGATCAGCACCTTGGCGGCATCGGCCTCTTTCGCCGGGTCGAACCAGGTAAAGGCCCAGACGATCTTGAACTGGACGTCGGGGTTGACCTTCTTGGCGTGGATATAGGCCGAGTTGATGCCACGGATGACTTCCGGGATCGGATAGGACCCGATGTAGCCGATCACGTTGCTTTCGGTCATGTGGCCCGCGATGGTGCCCTGAACGGCGCGGCCTTCGTAGAAGCGGGCCGAGTAGACGGACACGTTGTCGGCGGTCTTGTAGCCGGTGGCGTGTTCGAACTTCACGTCGGGGAATTTCTTCGCGACGTTGATGGTCGGGTCCATGTAGCCGAACGAGGTGGTGAAGATCAGGTCAGCGCCGTCCAGCGCCATCTGGGTCATCACGCGTTCGCTGTCCGGGCCTTCGGGCACGGATTCGACAAAGACGGTTTCGACCTTGTCGCCGAAATGCTCTTCGACGGCCTGGCGGCCCTTGTCGTGTTCATAGGTCCAGCCGCCGTCGCCGACGGGGCCGACATAGACAAAGCCGACCTTGGTCTTGTCCTGCGCCAGGGCAGGGCCGGTGGCGGCGAGGCCAAGGGCCATGGCGGCCCCGGTCATCAATGCGCGTTTGGTAAGTTTCATGGATCTCCCTTTCAGATCTTTCTTCTTGGAGTTTGGCTTGGAAAATGTGCGGCCTCAATGCGTCGCATGGAAGATGCGACCCAGGGAAGCCGGGGCACGGGATTTGTCGGCGGACATGATGACCAGCACGACGATGGTGATGATGTAGGGCGACATCGACAGGTACTCGACCGGGATGGCGATGCCTGCGGCCTGCAAGTTCAGCTGCAGCACGGTGACGCCGCCGAACAGATAGGCCCCCAGCAGAACGCGCCAGGGTTTCCAGCTGGCAAAGACGACCAGAGCCAGGGCAATCCAGCCGATGCCTGCGGTCATGCCTTCGGTCCATTGCGGCACGCGGACAAGGCTGATGTAGGCCCCGCCCAGCCCGGCCATGGCCCCGCCAAAGGCGATGGCCAGGACGCGGATGCGCACGACCTTGTAGCCAAGCGCATGGGCGGCATCGTGGTTTTCCCCGACCGCGCGCAGGACCAGCCCGGCGCGGGCGTATTTCAGGAAGGCCCAGGTCGCGGCCACAAGCGCCAGGCCGAAATAGACCATCAGGTCATGGCCAAAGACGATCCGCCCGACCCAGGGCAGATCCGACAGAACGGGGATGTCCAGGCGCGGGGTCGAGGGCGGCTTGATCCCCTGGTACCCCTGACCCAGCAGGGCCGAAAGGCCCAGCCCGAACAGCGTCAGCGCCAGGCCCGACGCCACCTGGTTGGCTAGGGCAAACTGCGTCAGGAAGGCAAAGAGCATCGACAAAGCCGCGCCCCCGGCGGCGGCGGCAATGAACCCGGCGGTCGGTGACCCGGTCTGCACGGCCACGGCAAAGCCGCAGATCGCGCCGGTGATCATCATGCCCTCGACGCCCAGGTTCAGCACGCCCGCGCGTTCGACGATCAGCTCTCCGATGGCGGCGATCATCACGGCCGTTGCGGCCACCATGAGCGAGGCGATCAGCAGGACGGGATTGATAGCGGACAGATCCATCACGCGGCCTCCCCTTCCTTTGTGGCCCCGCCAAGGCGCAGGCGGTATCCGGTCAGAACGTCGACGGCCAGCAGGAAGAACAGCAGCATCCCCTGGAACATCTGGATGGCGGCGGCCGGCAGGCCCAGACCCGATTGCGCGATCTCGCCGCCGATATAGGTCAGCGCCATCAACAGCCCTGCCAGAAGGATCCCCACGGGATGCAGCCGGCCCAGGAAGGCCACGATGATCGCGGTGAACCCGTACCCGGTGTTGAAATCAATCGTCACCTGGCCCGCGGGGCCAGAGACTTCGAACATCCCCGCCAGCCCGGCGCAGGCCCCCGAGATGCCGAGGCAGAACAGCACCAGCCGCGTCGGCGACACCCCCGCAAACCGGGCGGCGCGCGGGGCTTCCCCGGTCAGGCGGATGTGATAGCCCAGCTGGTGCCGGGTCAGCAGGATATAGGCGAAGATCACAGCAATAAACGCCGCTGCCACGCCCCAATGCATGCCGGTGCCGGCGATCAGTTCGGCGTTATGGGCGCTGTCGTATTGCTGCAGGTTGCGCGATCCCGGAAAGCCGAAGCCCTGCGGGTTCTTCAACAGCCCAAGCGAGACCGAGGCCAGCAATTGCTCGGCTACGTAGACCAGCATCAGCGACACGAGGATCTCGTTGGTGCCGAATTTCACCTTCAACAGCCCCGGGATCATCGCCCAGACCAGGCCGCCAAGGGCGCCGGCGATCACCATCAGCGGAAAGATGAACCAGCCTTCCATCGGATAGAAGGCCAGGCCCACGCCCGCGCCGCAGATCGCGCCCAGGATGTACTGCCCCTCGGCCCCGATGTTCCAGATACCGGCGCGGAAACCCAGGCTCAGCCCGATGGCGATCAGGATCAACGGCCCCCCCTTCACCAGAAGCTGCGGCCGGTAGTAAAACGCATGCTGCCCGAACAGCGGATCCCAGAAAATCGTGCGGATCGCCACCAAGGGATCCTTGCCAAGCGCGGCAAACAGCAGCCCGCCAAAGATCATCGTCGCCACGACGGCCAGAACCGGGGTCGCCCAGGCAAAGGCCCGGCTTGGCTGGCGCCGCTTCTCAAGTCTCAGCATGCCAATGCCCCCCCGTGGACCACCGGGCAGACGCGCCGCGCCCCCCCGATCATCTTGCCAAAAATACTCCCGCCGGAGGCGTCCCCACGCCCCCGCCAGCACTGCCCCGGAAGTACCGCACAACGTCCGATCGCCGGATCACACATGCGCCACCTCCATGCCGTGGGACCCGCCCATCATCAGGCCGATCTCCTCGACGCTCAGCCCCTGTGCGGGGCGGATGTCGCTCAACCGGCCCTCGTTCAGGGCGGCGAACCGGTCCGAGACCTCCATCAGCTCGTCCAGGTCCTGGCTGATCACCACCACGGCCGCGCCGCCGGTGGCAAGATCCAGGATCGCCTGGCGGATGGTCGCGGCGGCGGCGGCGTCGACACCCCAGGTCGGCTGGTTCACCACCAGGACCTGCGGGTCCTGCAGGACCTCGCGGCCGATGACGAATTTCTGCAGGTTACCGCCCGACAGCGATCGTGCGGCGTTCTCGGTGCCCGGCGTGCGGACGTCGAACCGGTCGATGATCTCGCGGGCAAAGCTGCGGGCGCGGCCCCAGTTCAGGAACCCGGCGCTGGCGATGCCCCTGCGCTCGGCCCCGGTCAGGGCGGCGTTCTCGGTCAGGGACATGTCGGGGGCTGCGGCATGGCCCAGCCGTTCCTCGGGCGCGGTCAAAAGCCCCATCCGGCGGCGTATGGCGGGGCCGGTCGCGCCGACGGGGGTGCCATCCAGCACCACCATGCCGGCCCCGGCGCGGATCTCTCCCGAGAGCACGCCCAGAAGCTCGTCCTGCCCGTTGCCGGCAACACCGGCCAGGCCCAGCACCTCTCCGGCGCGGACCTCGAAGGATATGCCCTTCAGGGCGGTGCCGAACTGGCTGGGCGAGGGCACGGAAAGATCCTTCAGCGCCAGCCGCACCGCGCCGGGCGCGCGGGTGTCGCGCGTGGGCACATGCAGCTCGGCGCCGACCATCAGCTCGGCCATCTCGCGGGCGGTGGTGTCGCGGGGCGTGCAGGTGGCCACCTTGCGGCCCAGCCGCAGGATGGTCGCCTCATCACACAGCGCGCGGATCTCCTCCAGCTTGTGCGAAATATAAAGGATCGAGGTGCCTTCCGCCTTCAGCTTGCGCAGCGTCTCGAACAGGATCTCGACCTCCTGCGGCGTCAAGACGCTGGTCGGTTCATCCATGATCAGCAGTTTGGGGTCCTGCAGCAGGCAGCGGATGATCTCGACCCGCTGGCGTTCGCCCGCGGACAGGTCGCCCACCACACGCCAAGGATCCAGTGGCAGCCCGTATTGGTCGGACACCTCGCGGATCCGCGCCGCCAGGTCGCGCATGGCCGGCGGTTCCGCCATGCCAAGGGCAATGTTCTCGGCCACGTTCAGCGCGTCGAACAGCGAAAAATGCTGGAAGACCATCGCCACCCCGGCGGCCCGCGCCGCCTTGGGCTCGCCCGGGGCAAAGGGCTGGCCGGTCATGGTCATCTCACCGCTGTCGGGCTTCACCAGGCCATAGATCATCTTGACCAGGGTCGATTTGCCCGCGCCGTTTTCGCCCAGAAGGGCGTGGACCTCACCGGGCTGGATGTCGAAGGACACGTCGTCATTGGCCACGACGCCCGGATAGGCCTTGGTCAGGCCCCGTATCGAAAGAAGTGCTGTCACCCTGTCATGTCCCTTTCGGCGTCTTGCTGCGCCGTCATCCCTGATAGCGTCCCTAATAGCGAATGCACGACGCCGACGGCAATCTGTTGCGGATGTTTCCCGAAACGCGGGGTGCCGATCGGGCAGGAAATGCCGTGGATGCGGGCATCCGCATGGCCCATGGCCCCCAGCCTGCGCCGGAATCGCGCCCATTTGCTGGCCGATCCGATCAGCCCGGCGCTGGCAAAGCCGTGGCGCAGCAGCGCGTCGCACAGCGCCAGGTCCAGCGTATGGGAATAGGTCAGCACCAGGTGATGCGCCTCGCGCGGCGCATGGGGGATCAGCTGTTCGGGCCGCGCGGCGGGGACCATGGTCACGCCCTGCGGGATCTCCTGCGGAAAGCGGTCGGCGGCGACGTCGATCCAGGTGACCTCCACCTCGGGCAGGGGGGCGGCCATGGTGACGATCGCGCGCCCCACGTGCCCCGCGCCCCAGACCCAGAGCGCTGCGTGGCGGCGCGCCACAGGTTCGATCAGCCAGCCTTCGATCAGCTGGATCGCGGGGGGCTGCCCCCCGTTGCGGATCTGCGCCATCGCCCTTTGCACCGACAGGGGCACGGTCGGGGGCAGTGGGCCGCCCACAAGCCGCCTCAGGATCACACCGTCTGTCGCTTCAGGCAGGGCCTCGATCTGGTCATAGGCCAGGGTCACCGCCCCGCCGCAGCATTGCCCCAGGTCGGGCCCAAGCGCGCGTGTCTCCACCCTCGGGCCGGTCAGCCCGCGCGCCTTTTCGATTGCCTCAAATTCCAGCGCCCCGCCGCCGATGGTGCCCGCGATGCGGCCCTCGGGCCCGACCAGCATCGCGGCCCCGGCATCGCGCGGGGCCGACCCGCGCGCCTCGGCCACGACGACGCGGACCAGCGGCCCATGGGCCTCCAGCGCATCCGTTAGGGCGTCCAGATCAACCATGGCGCACCCTCCGCACCGCAGCCAGCACCTGTTCCGGCGTCGCGGGCGCATCCAGTGCCGGATAGGCCGCGCCACAGGCCCCGACCGCATCCGACAGCGCCATGAGCGCCGAAATTCCCAGCATGAACGGCGGCTCACCCACGGCTTTTGACCGATAGATCGTCTCCGCCGCATTTTCCCCGTCCCAAAGCGCCACGTTGAAGACCTCTGGCCGGTCGCCACAGGCCGGGATCTTGTAGGTCGAGGGCGCGTGGGTCCGCAGCCGGCCCTTGTCATCCCAGACCAGTTCCTCCGTGGTCAGCCAGCCCGCGCCCTGCACATAGCCGCCCTCGATCTGGCCGATGTCCAGCGCCGGGTTCAGCGAGCGTCCCACGTCATGAAGGATATCCGTCCTCAGGATGCGGTATTCGCCGGTCAGCGTGTCGATCACCACCTCGGTGCAGGCGGCACCATGGGCAAAATAGAAGAAAGGCCGCCCGGTTCCCGCCTTGCGGTCCCAGGCCAGGTCGGGCGTCTTATAGAACCCGGTGGCCGACAGGCTGACGCGGTTCTCATAGGCCAGCTGCGCGGCGCGGGGGAATGAGATCTCCTCGGCCCCGATCCGCACCCGGTTCTCGGCAAAGACGACATCCTCGACCGGCACCTGGTACAGACCGGCCAGACAGTCCGCCATACGCTCCCGAATGGCATCGCAGGCGCGTTTCACCGCCATCCCGTTCAGGTCGGACCCCGATGACGCCGCCGTGGCCGAGGTGTTGGGCACCTTGCCGGTGTCCGTGGCGGTGACCTTGATCGCCTCCAGACCCAGGCCAAAGCTCTCGCCCGCCACCTGCGCCATCTTCTGATACAGCCCCTGGCCCATCTCGGTGCCGCCGTGGTTCACCTGCACCGACCCGTCCTGGTAGACATGCACCAGGGCGCCGGCCTGGTTCAGATGCGTCAGCGTGAACGAGATCCCGAACTTCACCGGCGTCAGCGCAATCCCACGCTTCAGCAGCGGATTTCCGGCATTCCACTCCGCCACCCGCGCCCGCCGCGCGTCATACTCGCAGCGCGCCGCCAGATCGTCGGTCATCCGGTTCAAGATGAAATCCGTCACCGCCATGCCATAGGGCGTCGTTTGCCCCTCAGCCTCGCCCACCACATGCGGTTCCGGCACATCCAGCGCCCCCCGGCTGGCCAGATCCCCGCTCTCTTTGGTTTTAGAAATATCCTCGGGGGGGGCGACATTCCCTTGGGAATGTTGCGGGGGGGCAGAGGGCCCCCCCTCCGCGCCCGCCGCAGGCGCATCGGCATAATAGTTCACCCGCCGCACGGTCAGCGGATCCAGACCCAGATCATGGGCGATGTGATCCATCACCCGCTCGATCCCGACCATGCCCTGCGGCCCGCCAAAGCCGCGAAAGGCGGTGGCGGAACAGGTGTTGGTCTTCAGCCGGTGGCTCTCGATCCGGACGTGGTCCAGCAGATAGGCATTGTCCGCATGCAGCATGGCGCGGTCGGCCACGGGCAGGGACAGATCCTGCGCCCAGCCACAGCGTATCAGGTGGCGAAATTCGACCCCCAGCAGGCGACCCGTCTCATCAAACCCTGCGCGGTATTCGATCCGCAGATCATGGCGCTTGCCGGTGATGACCATGTCGTCGTCGCGGTCATAGCGCATCTTGCAGGGCCGACCGGTGGCGCGGGCGGCGACAGCACAGGCGACGGCCAGCGCATTGCCCTGGCTTTCCTTGCCGCCAAAGCCTCCGCCCATGCGCCGGGTCTCGACCCGCACGTCGCGCATCGGCAGGCCAAGCGCCTCGGCGACCTTGTGCTGGATCTCGGTCGGATGCTGGGTCGAGCTGTGCACGACCATCTCTCCGCCGTCCTGCGGCAGGGCCAGGGCGGCCTGGCCTTCCAGGTAGAAATGCTCCTGCCCGCCGACTTCTATCTGCCCCTGCACGACGCGGGGGGCGGTGGTAATGGCGACCTCTGCCTGACCCTTGGTCCAGATCACCGGGCCGTCCTCGAACCGGCTGTCGGCGGCCAGGGCCTCGTCCACCGTCAGGATCGGGGTTTCTTCGGCGATCTCGGGGGTTCCGAGACGCGCGGCCGTGCGCGCGGCGAGGTGGCTGGTGGCCACCACAAGAAACAGCGGCTGACCGACGTAGTGCACCCGGTCGGTGGCCAGCAAGGGCTCATCATGGACTGAAGGCGAGACATCATTGGCAAAGGGCAGGTCATCCGCCGTCAGCACGGTGACGACCCCCGGTGCGGCGCGTACCGCCGACAGGTCCATCGCCGTCAAAGCCCCGCGCGCCACGGGCGACAGGCCAAAGGCCAGGTGCAGCGTGCCGGCAGGCGTGGGGATGTCATCGACATAGCGTGCGGCCCCGGTCACATGCAGGGCGGCGGTGTCATGGGGAAGCGGTTTTCCGACGCTCATGCCCGCACCTCCCGCACGTTGGTCTGCCGGCCCTGGCTGTCTTCCCAGTAGCGTTGCAGCATGTTGCGCGCGGCCTCCTGCCGGTAGGCGGCGCTGGCGCGCATGTCGGACAGGGGCGTGAAGTCGCGGTCCCAGACCTCGGCCAGGCGGGCGGCGATATCACCATCCCAGGGCTGACCGATCAGTGCGGTCTCGACGTGTTTGGCGCGTTTCGGGGTGCCGGCCATGCCGCCAAATGCGATGCGTGCGGCGCTGACCTTGCCGCCTTCGATGGTCACGTTGAAGGCCCCCAGCACCGCCGAGATATCCTGATCAAACCGTTTCGACAGCTTGTAGCAGCGCAGCGCGGGGGCGGATTTCGGTATGCTGACCGCCTCGACGAATTCGCCGGGGGCGCGGTCCTGCTTGCCATAGTCGATGAAGAAATCCTCGATCGGGATCGACCGGCGGGTGTCGCCGTGGCGCAGGTGCAGGGTGGCATCCAGGGCGATCAGCGCGGGCGGGTTGTCCCCGATGGGCGATCCGTTGGCGATATTGCCGCCGATGGTGGCGGTCTGGCGCACCTGTTCCGACCCGTAGCGCCGCACCATGGCGGCATAGCCGGGGTGGTGGGCTTCGAGCACGGGCAAAAGCTCGGCCATGGTGACTGCGGCCCCGATGCGCAGGCTGTCGCCCTCATCCTCGATCCGTTTCAGATCGGCGCAGCGGTTCAGGAAGATCACCCGCCCCAGGTCGCGCAGCTGCTTCGTGACCCAAAGCCCCACATCCGTCGCCCCGCCGATCAGCATGGCGTCGGGCTGGGCGGCATAGATCGCGGCCAGCTCGTCCGAGGTCTCGGGCGCGATGTCCAGCGGATCGACCGCGGGCGCGGGATCGCTGACCCATGTGGGCACGGGGGCCTCCTGCGCGGCCTGGGCGGCGCGGACGATCGGCGCATAGCCCGTGCAGCGGCATAGGTTCCCGGCCAGCAGGGTGTCGTGATCCGTCTTCCCGGCGGTATGGGCCGTGACCATCGAGGCGATGAAGCCCGGCGTGCAGAACCCGCACTGGCTGCCGTGGTGGTCGACCATGGCCTGTTGCACCGGATGCAGCGTGCCATCGGGCGCGGCCATGCCTTCGACGGTGCGCACGGATTTGCCGTGCAGCTGCGGCAGGAACAGGATGCAGGCGTTCAGCGCCTTCACGGCCTGATCGCTGTCGGGATCGGTGACCATCACCGTGCAGGCCCCGCAATCGCCTTCGTTGCAGCCCTCCTTGGTTCCGGTCAGCCCGCACGCCTCGCGCAGGTAATCAAGCAAAGTGGTGGTCGGCGGCACCTCGGGGGAGAGGTCCACGCGGTCTCCGTTCAGGTGAAAGGAGATGGTCATATCATTAGTCCGCCGCCTTACCCCATTGGCCGAATGTCCCAGGTTCGATGCGGCGTAGAACCCGGGCGAGCTTACCGGCACACAGGAAAGCCAATGACGGGCCACTTGGCAAGCTTTTGCTGAAAATTCAGGCGTTGCCCTTGGGAAAGTCCCGCCGGATTTTGTCGGAAATTGCTGAAAATGCGGGCATTCGCCTGGATTTCGCGGGTCAGAGTGGGGCCAGCGTGATCCCCGACCCCGACAGCGCATCCCGGACCGACCGGGCGATCTCCAGCGCCTCGGGCGTGTCGCCATGCAGGCAGATCGTGTCGATGCGGGTGCGGATCCGCTTGCCGCTGGCGGTGATGATCGCGCCTTCGCGCACCATCTCGGCGATGCGGGGCCCGGCGAGGGCGGCGTCATGGATCACTGCACCGGGCAGGGACCGGTCGACCAGCGTGGCGTCGTCGTTATAGGCGCGGTCGGCAAAGATTTCGCCGGCGCGGTTCAGGCCCAGTTCCTCAGCGGCGGCTTCCTGCGCGGTGCCGGCGAGGGTCATGATGACGATGCCCGGCTGCACGGCCTCGGCCGCGGCATAGCAGATGCGCGCCATTTCCTTGTCTTCCGACGCCATGTTGGACATGGCCCCGTGCAGCTTGAGATGCCGCAGGCTGCCCCCGGCGGCCCGCGCCATCGCCTGGGCCGCGCCCAGTTGATAGGTCACCAGATTGGTCAGCTCCTCGCCCGAGAGCGACAGGCGGCGGCGGCCAAAGCCCTGAAGATCGGCAAAACCGGGATGCGCGCCAATGCCTACGCCCTTGTCGATCGCGGTGCGGAAGGTGCGCGCCATGACGTTCGGATCACCGGCGTGAAAGCCGCAGGCGATATTGGCCGAGGTCACGATATCCAGGATCGCGGCGTCCTGGCCCATGACCCAGGGGCCAAAGCTTTCGCCCATGTCGGCGTTCAGATCGACCTTGGGTTGGGTGCCATTCTGGGTCATCTGCATGGGTCCTTTTCGTCGTGTTCATCGCCACGGATCATGCCGCTGATCAGTTGATAGGACAGCAGGTCGGGGATGTCATGGGGATCGCGCCGCAGCGGCGTGACCGCCTTGCGCAGCGCCTTCAGCTGCGCGGCCTCGTTCGTCCACAGCGCGTCGGCCTCATCGACCGTGACGGGGATGAAACGCAGGTCCGTGCCGGGGGCGGCCTGGGCCACGCGGGGCAGATCGGCGGGGATCACCGTGCCGATCCGGGGATAGCCGCCCATGGTCTGGCATTCGGACAGCAGCACATAGGGCACGCCGTCGCCGGTCATCTGCACGTCGCCCGGCTGGATGATGTCCGAGGCCAGCGATCCGCCCGTGGTTCCGAAGGCCGCTCCGGGCTGGTCCAAGCGCACCCCCTGGCGGTTGCCGGTTGGGGCGCGGGTGAAGGCGGTGGCGTGGAAACGGTCGCGGGTGGTGGCGTCGAACAGCCCCGTCTGCGGCCCGGGCATGATCCGCAGCGTGCCGCCGGTCAGGCGGTCTGTGGGGTTCAGCGCCATGGGCGGGGTGTCGGGCGCAGGATCCTCGCCCAGGGGCAGGCTGTCGCCCGCCGCCAGGGGCCTGCCGATGCCGGCGGTCAGATGGGTGGCGCGGGCCCCCATGACGGGCGGGGTGGCGATGCCGCCCGCAGGGGTCAGATAGCCATAGACGCCCGCCTTCACGGCCCCGATCCGCAGCCGGTCCCCGGGCGTAAGCAGAAGCGTGGTGTTCCAGGGCACCGGCGTGCCGTTCAGGCTGGCCTGCATCAAGGCCCCGGTCAGGGCGATGCGCATGGGCGCGGTGACCGAGACCTCGGCCCCCATCAAAGCCATCTCCACCCCCGCGACGGGGGCGGGCTGGGTCAGCAGGGCGGCGGCCTCGATCAGGGCCAGCCGGTCGGCGGCCCCGCCGCGCGACAACCCCTGTGCCAGCGCGCCTGGGCGGCCCATGTCCTGAACCGTGACGCCGGCCCCTGCGCTGTGAAGGGTCAGGCGCGCGCTCATGCCAGATCCTCCTGCCGGGCCCCGCCAAGGCCCCCGGGGTTGTCGGCCAGCAGGGCCTCGATCTCGGACGGGAAGGCGGGGGCAAAGCGGATCTCGTCCCCGGCGCGTAGGGGCATGGCCGGGCTGCGGTCAGGATCGAAGCCCAGGAACGCCGTCTGCCCGATCTGTAGCCAGCCGGTCGGCGTGGGATTGGTAAAGACGATCAGCTGCCGCACGGCGGTGACCAGCGCGCCACGCGGCACGTTCGGCGTGATCTGCGACAGGCGGGGGATGTCCCAGTCTGGCGGCAGCAGACCCATATAGGGCAGGCCGGGCGCAAAGCCGATGGTCAGCACCCGGAGCGGCGTCGACAGGATCACGTCGCGCGCGGCGCTTTCGGTCAGCCCGGCGGCCCGGGCGGCGTCGGTGAATTGCGGGCCATGGTCCCCGCCTAGCGAAACGGGGATGGTCCAGCGCCGCGCGGGCGCAGGCAGTGTCGCGCGCGCAAGGTCCGTCTGATCGGCGATCTGTCGGGCCAGATCCACTAGTGCCGCGCGCGTCGTCCGGCCCGGATCAAAACGCAGAAAGACCGAGGTCAGCGATCCGGCGATTTCGGTAACGCCTTGCAGGGCCTTGGTTTCCAGCGCCTGCCGCAGAACGCCGACCGCCGCCAGCGTTGCGGCATCGGGCGTCAGCCCAAGACGCAGGACGATGCCGTCCGGGCCATGGGGCAGGATCTCGACCTGCGGTGTCGTTTCGGGTGTGTCTGGGGGCGTCTGGGTCGGCGTCATCTTGGCCCGACCATCCCGTGATTTCGCCGCCAGCGCAACAGCAGTTCCGCCCGCCGGAAATCCGCGATAGCCTGCGCCCATGAGCAGTGATCCCCGATTCATCCATCTCCGCGTGCACACCGAGTATTCCCTTCTGGAAGGGGCGGTGCGTCTGAAGAAACTGCCCGGCCTGTGCAAGGCCTCTGGCATGCCCGCCGTGGCGGTGACCGACACGAACAACATGTTCTCGGCGCTGGAATTTTCCGTGACCGCCAGCGGGGAAGGGCTGCAACCGATCATCGGCTGTCAGGTCGATCTGAAATATCTGGAGCTTCAGCCCGGAGAGAAACCCAAAGCCCCCGCGCCGCTGGTCCTGCTGGCGCAGAGCGAGGCCGGGTATGAAAACCTGATGCGGCTGAACTCTTGCCTCTATCTGACGAAGCCGGGGGAATTGCCGCAGGTCACGCTGGATGAGCTTGAGGAATTTTCGGCAGACGTGATCTGTCTGTCGGGCGGTCCGGATGGCCCTGTGGGGATGCTGTTGCAGGCCGGCCAGCGCCCGGCGGCGCAGGCCATGATGGACCGGCTCAAGGGCATGTTCGGCGACCGGCTTTACGTGGAACTTCAACGGCATCCGGGCGAAAGCGGGCTGCCGCAGAACGAACGCGCCACGGAACGCGGCTTTGTCGAAATGGCCTATGCGATGGAGCTGCCCCTGGTGGCGACCAACGATGTCTATTTCCCCAAGACCGACATGTACGAGGCGCATGATGCGCTGATCTGTATCTCCGAAGGGGCCTATGTCGATCAGCAGCAGGACCGCCGCCGCCTGACGCCGCAGCATTACTTCAAGACGCCCGAAGAGATGGCGACACTTTTTGCTGATCTTCCTGAAGCGCTTGAAAATACGGTCGAGATCGCAAAGCGCTGTGCCTTCATGGCCTATCGCCGCGACCCGATCCTGCCGAAATTCGCCGATGACGAGGTCGCGGAACTGCGGCGCATGGCGAATGACGGGCTGCAGGCGCGTCTGGCGGTGATCCCCCATGCGGTCAGCCCCGAGAAATACCAGGAACGGCTGGATTTCGAACTGGGCATCATCGAGGGTATGGGCTTTCCCGGCTACTTCCTGATCGTTGCTGACTTTATCCAATGGGCCAAGGATCACGACATTCCGGTCGGGCCGGGGCGGGGGTCTGGTGCGGGCTCACTCGTCGCCTATGCGCTGACGATCACCGACCTTGACCCGCTGCGCTATTCGCTTCTGTTCGAACGGTTCCTGAACCCCGAACGGGTTTCGATGCCCGACTTCGACATCGACTTCTGCATGGACCGCCGGGAAGAGGTGATCCGCTACGTGCAAGAGAAATACGGCCGCGACAAGGTGGGGCAAATCATCACCTTCGGCGCGCTTCTGTCCAAGGCCGCCGTGCGCGATATCGGCCGTGTCCTGCAGATGCCCTATGGCCAGGTCGACCGGCTGTCCAAGATGATCCCGGTCGAAGGGGTCAAGCCCGTGTCGATCGAACAGGCGCTGATCCAGGAAGACCGGCTGCGCGAAGAGGCCCGCAACGAAGAGGTCGTGGACCGGCTGTTGAACTACGGCATGCAGGTCGAAGGGCTGCTCCGCAATGCCTCGACCCACGCGGCAGGGGTGGTGATCGGCGACCGGCCCCTGGACCGGCTGGTGCCGCTGTATCAGGATCCCCGGTCCGACATGCCCGCGACCCAGTTCAACATGAAATGGGTGGAACAGGCCGGGCTGGTGAAATTCGACTTCCTCGGGCTGAAGACGCTGACGGTGATCCAAAACGCGATCAACCAGATCCACGCGGGCGGGCGGCCGCTGCATGTCGCTGCAGACGGGACTGAAATCTATGAACCGGCCGAGGGGGCCGAGAACCAGATCAACGCTATCCCGCTGGATGATGCCAAGACCTATGAGCTGTATTCCGCGGCCAAGACAGTTGCGGTGTTCCAGGTCGAAAGCTCGGGCATGATGGATGCGCTCAAGCGCATGAAGCCGACCTGTATCGAGGACATCGTGGCGCTTGTGGCGCTCTATCGTCCCGGCCCGATGGAGAACATCCCGACCTATTGCGAGGTCAAGAACGGGCTGCGCGAAATCGAATCCGTGCACCCGCTGATCGACCATATTCTTGAGGAAACTCAGGGTATTATCGTCTATCAGGAACAGGTGATGCAGATCGCCCAGGTCATGGCGGGCTATTCGCTTGGCGGCGCGGACCTGCTGCGCCGCGCCATGGGCAAGAAGATCAAAGAGGCGATGGACGCCGAACGCCCGAAGTTTGAAAAGGGCGCGGGCGAAAACGGGGTGGATGCCAAGAAGGCGTCCGAGGTCTTCGACCTTTTGGAAAAGTTCGCCAACTACGGTTTCAACAAATCCCACGCGGCGGCCTATGCGGTGGTGTCCTACCAAACCGCTTGGCTGAAGGCGAACCACCCGGTCGAATTCATGGCCGGCGTGATGAACTGCGATATCCACCTGACCGAAAAGCTGGCCGTCTACTTCGAAGAGGTGAAGAAAGCGCTGAAGCTGCCCTATGTGCCTCCCTGCGTGAACCGCTCGGACGCGTCGTTCAAGGTGGTCGATGGCGCGTTGGTCTATGCGCTTGGCGCGTTGAAGAACGTTGGTCTGGACGCGATGCGGCTGGTGGTCGAAGGCCGGGACGGCAAGGATTTCGTCAACCTTTTCGACTTTGCCCGCCGGGTCGAGCTGAAGCGTGTCGGCAAGCGACCGCTTGAGATGATGGCCCGCGCCGGGGCCTTCGATCAGTTGGACGGCAACCGCCGCCGGGTCTTCGACAGCCTGGACGGGCTGGTGCAATATTCCGCCGCGATCTGGGAACAGAAGCAATCGAACCAGGTGTCGCTGTTCGGCGACGCGGGCGAGGATCTGCCCGAACCGCGTCTGTCCCCGGTGCAGGACTGGCTGCCCGCCGAACGCCTGGCCGAGGAATTCCGCGCCATCGGCTTCTACCTGTCCGGCCACCCGCTGGACGATTACGCCGGGGCGCTGAAGCGCAAGGACGTCAAGACCTTGGACGAACTCACCCATCTGGCGCAGGGTGGTCCGCTGGTGGCGAAACTGGCGGGGATCGTGTCTGGCCGGCAGGAACGCAAGTCGCTCAAGGGGAACCGGTTTGCCTTTGTCCAGGCCTCGGACATGACGGGCGCTTATGAATGTACAGTCTTTTCTGACACGCTTGAAGCCTCCCGCGATTACCTGGATGCCGGGTCGATGATCGTCGCCACGGTCGAGGCCACGATGGAAAGCGACCAGCTGAAACTGCTCGCCCGGGGGATCGCGCCGCTGGACACGGTGGTGGCCGATGTGGGCGGTGTCGGGCTGAAGATCTTCGTCGACGCGGCCGAGGCGATCCCGGCGGTGGCCGAGGTTCTTGCAAACGCCCAGGCCTCGGCGGCGAAGGTGGCCAAGGGGCCGATCAGCTTCTGCCTGATGGACCTGGGTCTGCCGGGCGAGGTCGAGATCGACGCCGGGCAGGACTTCCCCGTGACGCCACAGATCAAGGGCGCGATCAAAAGCCTGAACGGCGTGATGGAAGTCGAAGAGATCTGAGCAGGGCCCGATTCGGAAGACTGGACACAGCGAATCAAATTTGATTCACTCTATACAAAATATAGAGGAAACGAGCTGTGGCCCGCCAACTTCTGCCCCTGGCCCTGGTCAGCCTATGTGCCTGTCAGGGTCCCTGGGGTGATATGGAAACGCTGTCCGATCAGACCCTTGCCCCCGGTTCGGGCCAGGTCGAGGCGGTGGCGGGCACTGAAGGCACGGACCGGGTCGGATCCTCGGAAGACCTGGCGGCGCGGGCCGCTGTTGCGCAGATCGAAGCCGGCGAACGCAAGGGGTTTCTGTCTGTACTGAAAAGCCTGATGCCCGAGAAATCAGCCGAAACCCAGGCCGCCGAAGTCGCGCTTGCCGGTCTGGTGATCGAAGATGAGCTTCCCCAAGAAAGCCCCGCCGCACCGGAAGACGACAGCGCCCGGATGCCCGGCCTCTTCGGTCTGTTCAGCCAAGGGGCTGGGGTAACTCCCGACAAGGCTGCCGAGGTACGCAAGGGGCCGGAAAAGGACGTCGTGCCGGGCACGGTCATGGCCTTTGGCAATATCGGTCGCGTCTGTGAGCTGAAGGTCGAGGATCTGGGCGAAAAGGTCGCGTCCTATCCCGAGGAGGCTGCGAAATACACGCTGTACGACCCCGATCCCGAAAGCACCCGGATGCGCAGCCTGTACCTGACTGGCTTCGAAGACGGTTGTGTGCGCCAGATCTCGGGCGCGATGGCGATGTTCGGTGATGTCGAAATGCACGAGGTTCTGCGCTTTGGCACCGCCGGCAGCATCGGGCCGGAGACCGAGGTCGCGAAGGCCTATAACAAGGTCAAGCGGCAGGTCTGCAAGGTTCGCGCCAGCAAACCCTGCGGCGATCGGATGTCCGAGCTGCAGAAGGACACGGTGTTTCTAAGCGTCTATGAAACCTTCGGGGCGGGCGGGCGCTGGAACAATGTCCTGCTGCACGGCGGTTATGTGGAAGCAGCGAGCCTTAATCTTCGCGAAGATCAGTAATTCCTGAAAACCCTGCCAGCGGTGAAAGCGCTCGGAAACGGGGCGTCAGTAATGCGGCGGGCGTTCGTCGCCTATGATCACCGCATCGCCTTGGGATGCCTCGCGCTCGGCCTCGCGTTCCAGAAGCATCTGAACCCGGCGGGTCAGCTGGGCGATCTCACGCTCTTGCCGGGCGATGATGGTCGACAGATCCTCGACCGTGCGGTCCAGGTGGGCCAGGCGTTCTTCGATTTCGATCATATCTGGGTGCTCGTATCAGGGGCAGGGCTTTGGCCCCGAGTCTGACCGCCCTGCGCATCCTGCGCAAGGGGGCTTCGGGGGGCAGCGACGGGGGCACCTGCACCCTTGCCGCGCGGGGGGGCATAGGCTAGACCCCGCCGCGAGCCAATGCGCAGAGGGTCCAGATGGCGAAACAGAAAAAAGCCCCGCGCCCCAAGGCCGAGACGCCGAAGGGGTTCCGCGATTATTTCGGCACCGAGGTGACCGAACGCACCGAGATGCTGCAAGGCATCGAAGCGGTCTATCATCGCTATGGCTTTGATGCGCTTGAATCTTCCGGCGTTGAAACGGTGCAGGCCTTGGGCAAGTTTCTGCCCGACGTGGACCGTCCGAACGAAGGTGTTTTCGCCTGGCAAGAGGCCGATGACGACGGCAATGGCGACTGGCTGGCGCTGCGCTATGACCTGACCGCGCCGCTGGCGCGCGTCTATGCGCAGCACCGCAACGACCTGCCGACGCCCTATCGCCGCTATGCCATGGGCCCCGTCTGGCGCAACGAAAAGCCGGGGCCGGGGCGGTATCGCCAGTTTTATCAATGCGATGCGGATACGGTTGGCACGGGTAGCGTCGCGGCGGATGCGGAAATCTGCGCCATGCTGTCGGATTGTCTGGAAGAGGTCGGCATCCCGCGCGGCGATTACCTTGTGCGGGTCAACAACCGCAAGGTTCTGAACGGCGTGCTCGAGGCCATGGGCGTCGCGGATGAAGGCCAGCAGGCCGACGTTCTGCGCACCATCGACAAGTTCGACAAGGTCGGCGAAGCGGGCGTGCGCGAGCTGCTGGGTAAGGGGCGCCTGGATGCCTCGGGGGCCTATATCGACGGTGTGGGGCTGGCGGCGGAACAGGCCGAGCCGGTCATCGCTTTCCTGACCTCCAAGGGTGCAACGGCGGCTGACACGCTGGCCAACCTGCGCGCGGCCATCGGCGACAGCGCCGTGGGGGCCGAGGGCGTGGACGAGCTGGAACAGATCGCGGCGCTGCTTGAGGCCGGCGACTATGGCAGCGACCGGATCGAGATTGATCCGTCGGTTGTGCGTGGCCTGGGCTATTACACCGGCCCCGTGTTCGAGGCCGAACTGACCTTTGAAATCCTTGATGAAAAGGGCCGCAAGCGGCAGTTCGGGTCGGTCGCGGGCGGCGGACGCTACGACGACCTTGTTGCGCGGTTCACCGGGCAGAAGGTGCCGGCGGTCGGTGTCTCGATCGGGGTGGACCGCCTGCTGGCGGCGCTGCGCGAAAAGGGTCGGATGAGCGGCGAAAGCGAAGGTCCCGTGGTGGTCACCGTAATGGACCGCGACCGCATGGCCGACTATCAGGCCATGGTGGCCGAGCTGCGCCAGGCCGGGATCCGGGCCGAGGTCTACCTGGGCAACCCCAAGAACTTCGGCAATCAGTTGAAATACGCGGACAAGCGGAATTCTCCGGCTGCCGTGATCGAGGGCGCGGACGAAAAAGACCGCGGCGTGGTGCAGGTCAAGGACCTGATCCTTGGCAAGAAAATCGCGGAAAACGCGACGCTCGAGGAATGGAAGGAACGCCCGTCACAGGCTGAAATTCCGCGCGATCAGTTGGTTCAGCATATTCAGAAACTCCTGAAAGGGGACAGCTGATGCCTTTGTGGCAGGGGCACACCCCCGAGCTTCGCGCGCGTGTCCGCAGCTGTGCCGCACGGCTGCGCGACGGGTTCGAGGCCGCCGGGGCCGTTCCGGTGGAATGCCCGATCCTGCTGCCCGCAGCGACGCTTCTGGACCTGTACGGCGAAGACATCCGGGCGCGGGCCTATGTGACCTCGGACGCGCTGCGCGGGGAACAGATGATGCGCCCCGACTTCACCGTTCCGGTGGTGGAAATGCACATGGCCGACGGGGCAGAGCCTGCACGCTATACCTATTCCGGAGAGGTTTTCCGCCGTCAGGAGGAAGACGAGGCGCGGGCCAACGAATACCTGCAGGTCGGGGTCGAGATCTTTGACGGATCCAACCCGGCGGCGGCCGATGCCGAGGTCTTTGCTCTGACGCGCAAGGCCGTCGAAGGGCTGAACCTGCGTGCGGCGACCGGTGACATCGGCATCCTGATGGCGGCGGTGAACGGGCTGAACACATCCGCCCCGCGCAAGGCCGCGCTGTTGCGCCATATCTGGCGGCCGCGCCGGTTCCGGGCGCTGTTGGATCGCTACGCTGGCCGCGCGCCGGTGCCCGCCGCACGTGCGGCGCTGCTGAAGGCCGAGGATCCCTTTGCCAAGGCGGGCATGCAGATCGGTCTGCGCAGCCGGGCCGAGGTTGAAGAACGCATTGCGACGCTGCGCGAAGATGCGGGCACGGATCCGATTTCTGACCGTGAGGTCGGGTTGATCGACGCCATCCTGTCGGTGCGCGAAACGCTGCCCTTCGCGCTGGAACGGCTGCGCGATATCGCCGTGGACATGCCGTCGATTTCCGATGCGGTCGAAGGGCTTGCCGCCCGCGCCGCAGCGCTGGACGCACGCGGCATCGACATTGCTGCGCTGGATTTCGAGGCCGCCTATGGCCGCACCCACATGGAATACTACGACGGGTTCGTCTTTGGCCTCTATGCCGGGTCGCGGCCCGATCTGCCTCCGGTGGCCAGCGGCGGGCGCTATGACACGCTGACCCGGCTTCTGGGCCGCGCCAACGGCCGCCCCGAGGGCATGCCGGCGGTCGGGGCCGTTGTGCGTCCCGGACTGGTCGTCGAGCTGGAGGAAAACGCATGAGCATCAAGCTGGGCGTGCCCTCCAAGGGGCGGCTGATGGAGAAGACCTTTGACTGGTTCGGCGAGAGGGGGATCACCTTGGGCCGCGCCGGGTCGGACCGGGAATACGCCGGCCGGGTCGAGGGGATCGAAGGCGTTGAACTGGTGCTTCTTTCCGCCGGAGAGATCCCGCGTGAACTGGCCGCGGGGCGGATCCATCTGGGCGTGACCGGCACCGACCTGGTGCAGGAGAAGCTGGCGAACTGGGATCAGCAGGTCGAGAGCCTGGCCGAGATGGGCTTTGGCCACGCGGATCTGATCATCGCGGTGCCGGCCTGCTGGGCAGACGTGGACGGGTTGGACGACCTGGACGCGGCGGCGGCGCTGTTCCGGGCGCGGCACGGCTTCCGGCTGCGGATCGCGACGAAGTATCACCGGCTGGTGCGGGATTTCCTGCGCGACAACGGCGTGGCGGATTACCAGCTGGTCGACAGCCAGGGCGCGACCGAAGGCACCGTGGCGAATGAAACGGCAGAGGCGATTGCCGACATCACCTCGACCGGGGATACGCTGCGGGCGAACCACCTGAAGATCCTGAGCGACGGGCTGATCCTGCGGTCCCAGGCGACGCTGTTCCGGTCGCGCAAGGCGCAGCTGTCGGATGACGACCGCCGGGTGCTGGGCGCGCTGGTCGAGCGGCTGAAGATCGACTGAGCTTTGCCGGGTGGCGGTGCCGCGATCCTGTTCGGGGCAGGGGCGCTGATGGGTCTGTTTGCCTTCGGCGAGAGTATTTTGGGCAAGATGATGGGGATCGGGCGCGCGTCCGGTCCCCTTTGTATTTAAAGCACGCCGATGTCCGCCAGGGCCTGGGACAGGTCGGCGGGCAGCGCATCGTCATTGGCGCGTTTGGTCGAGAGGTCGGGGGGCGTATCCTCGGGTTTGAGGTAGCGCCAGCCCTGGAAGGGGCGGCGCGGCGAGGCGGCGGTGTGGTGCAGTTCCGGGTCCAGAACAATGGCGCAGCGGCGGATGCCGTCACCGCGGTCGACCTCGTCCAGGGAGAGAATCCGCTGGCGGCACTGGATGATCCCTTTGATGACCCAGTAGATCGAGCCACCGTCCAGGATCTCATCGACGCGCTTGGGGAACATCCGGGTGACGTGGCGCGGGTTGCCGTCCGCGGCCAGCGCCTGGCGGGTCTTCTGCCAGGCGGCGAGGTCCGCGACGCTTTCGGTGCCGACGGAGAGTTTGATCAGGTTCACGTGTTTTGCCATGATCCCCCCAGATCTGGTAAGCTGTCGTTAAGGATAAACCATCCGTTGATGTCCGCAAGGGCGGGGACTCGTCCGCGTGGGGCATTTCTGATGGCACTCGGCTCAAGATAGTGTAGGAAGGCCGCCCGTACACCCAGCTGCTGATAAGGTGATTCCCATGACCCGCTTTGCCGCGCCCATTGCCGAACAGGTATGGGATATGAAGTACCGTTTGAAAGAGGCCGATGGTACGGCCATTGATCGCACGGTCGAAGACAGCTGGCGACGGATCGCGCGCGCCCTGGCGGCGGTGGAAAAGGACAGCGACACCTGGGAAGAGCGGTTCTATGGCGCGCTGGAGGATTTCCAGTTCCTGCCCGCCGGCCGGATCACCGCAGGGGCCGGCACCGCGCGCAAGGTGACGCTGTTCAACTGTTTCGTCATGGGCACGATCCCCGACAACATGGGCGGCATTTTCGACATGCTGAAAGAGGCCGCGCTGACCATGCAGCAGGGCGGCGGCATCGGCTATGATTTCTCGACCATCCGGCCCAAGGGCGCGGATGTGAAGGGCGTGGCGGCGGATGCATCCGGCCCGCTGTCCTTCATGGATGTCTGGGATGCGATGTGCCGCACGATCATGTCCGCAGGCTCGCGCCGGGGTGCCATGATGGCGACCATGCGCTGCGATCACCCGGACGTGGAGCAATTCATCGCCGCCAAGTCCGATCCGGCCCGGCTGCGCATGTTCAACATGTCCGTGCTGGTCACCGATCCCTTCATGGAGGCCGTGAAGGCCGACGGGTCCTGGGATCTGGTCTTTGACGGCAAGGTCTATCACACGCTTCAGGCGCGCGATCTGTGGAACCGCATCATGCAGGCGACCTATGATTACGCCGAGCCGGGCGTGATCTTCATCGACCGCATCAACCAGGCCAACAACCTGAGCTATTGCGAAACCATCGCCGCGACCAACCCCTGCGGGGAACAGCCGCTGCCGCCCTATGGGGCCTGCCTTCTGGGCTCGGTCAACCTGGCGCGGATGGTGGTGAGCCCGTTTGAGGACGCCGCACAGCTGGACGAGGCCAAGCTCGCCAATCTGGTGCGCATGGCCGTGCGGATGATGGACAATACCGTCGATGCCTCGAACTTCCCGCTTGAGGCGCAGGCCCGCGAGGCCGAGGCCAAGCGCCGCATCGGTCTGGGCGTTACCGGGCTGGCGGATGCGCTGCTGATGGTCGGACTGCGCTATGGCTCGGACGACGCGGCGGCGCAGACCGAAGCCTGGATGCGCCTGATCGCGCGCGAGGCCTATCTGGCCTCGGTCGATCTGGCGAAGGAAAAGGGCGCGTTTCCGCTGTTCGATGCGGAGGCCTACCTGGCCTCGGGCACGATGCAGGCGATGGACGAGGATGTGCGCGCAGCGGTGGCCGAACACGGCATCCGCAATGCGCTGCTGACGTCCGTTGCGCCGACGGGGACGATTTCGCTTTATGCCGGGAACGTCAGTTCCGGGATCGAGCCGGTCTTTGCCTATGAATACACCCGCAAGGTGCTTCAGAAGGACGGGTCGCGCACCGAAGAGAAGGTCACCGACTACGCCGTGCAGATGTGGCGCGACGTGAAGGGCGACGCCCCGCTGCCCGACTATTTCGTAAACGCCCAGACGCTGGCCCCGCTGGAGCATGTCAAGATGCAGGCAGCGGCGCAGAAATGGGTCGACAGCTCGATCTCGAAGACGATCAACTGCCCCGAGGACATTTCCTTTGACGACTTCAAGGACGTCTACATGGAAGCCTGGGACACCGGCTGCAAGGGCTGCACGACCTACCGTCCGAACGATGTGACCGGGTCCGTCCTGTCGGTGGAATCCTCGAAAGAGGAAGATCCCGCGCCGATGCCCACGGAAGGCGGCGACGTCATCCACCTGCAGGATCCGCTGGACCGCCCGCAGACGCTGGAAGGCAATACCTACAAGCTGAAGTGGCCCGACAGCGAACACGCGATCTATCTGACGATCAACGACATCATCGTCGGTGGCCGCCGCCGTCCCTTCGAGGTCTTCATCAATTCCAAGAACATGGAGCATTTCGCCTGGACCGTGGCGCTGACGCGGATGATCAGTGCCGTGTTCCGGCGCGGGGGCGATGTGTCCTTTGTGGTCGAAGAGTTGAAGGCCGTCTTCGACCCGCGCGGCGGGGCCTGGATCAAGGGCAAGTACATCCCCTCGATCCTGGCGGCCATCGGCGGCGTGATCGAAACGCACCTGGTTGCCACCGGCTTTATCGAAAGCGAAGGGGCCGGGCTGAAGACCGACCCGACCGCCCGTGTCGTCGGGCTGGAAGGCGCGAACCGCGGCAAGGCCTGCCCGTCCTGCGGTCAGTATTCCATGGTGATGATCGAGGGCTGCATGACCTGTTCTTCCTGCGGTCATTCCAAGTGCGGCTGATCGCGGTCTGACGTGACATGAAAAGGCCCCCGCAGAGCGATCTGAGGGGGCCTTTTGTTTGGTGCGGGGCCATTGTTTTGGTGAGGGGGGCGGCGGCGTGGCCCGCCGCTTCCGGATCAATGGGCGGGTTTCTTGCCGAACAGGCCCGACACCGCGCCGACCACGGGGATCAGGATCGCGCCGGTGATCAGCCCGATCACCCCGTCCAGGAAGGCGGTCACGGTCCATTCGACCGCTCCGGCCAGGTCGGCTGCCCCGCTGGCCAGGTCGACAGCAATGTGGTGGATCGTGTCATAGGGCAGGTGCCAGCCCAGTTCGTTCAGGCCATGCACAAGGATCGACCCGCCGACCCAGATCATCGCGGCGGTGCCGACGATGATCAGCAGCTGCATGAAGACGGGCATGGCGCGCACGATAAAGGCGCCCAGCCGCCGGGTGATCCCCAGACGGCCATGATCGGCCATGGCCAGCCCAAGGTCATCGGCCTTCACGATCAGCGCCACCGCGCCATAGACCGCAAGGGTGATCAGGATACCGGCCACGCCCAAGGCGGCGGCCTGTAGCCAGAAGGGCTGACCCTCGGGCAGGGCGGAAAGCACGATGGTCATGATCTCGGCCGAGAGGATGAAATCCGTCTTGATCGCGCCCTTGACCTTCTGTTCCTCAAGATGCGCGCCGGTCTTTTCCATCTTGGCCACCGCATCGGCCTGATCGTGGTGCTTGGGACTAAGCGCGTGCCAGACCTTCTCTGCGCCTTCATAACATAGGTATCCGCCACCCAGCATCAGCAGCGGATAGATCAGCATCGGCAGGAAGGCCGATAGCAGCAGCGCAATGGGCAGCAGGATGACGATCTTGTTGAACAGCGATCCGCGGGCGATCTTCCAGACGATGGGCAATTCGCGCTCGGCGCTGAAGCCGTGCAGGTATTTCGGCGTCACGGCGGCGTCGTCGATCACCGCCCCCGCCGCCTTGGTCGAGGCCTTGACCGCCTGGCCCATCACGTCATCGACCGAAGCGGCCGCGATCTTTGCGATGGCCGCCACGTCATCCAGAAGGGCTAGAAGTCCGCTCATGTCACTCGTCCCGTGTTCGCGTTTGTCACAACATAGCCTCTGATGCGGATCGGAAAAGGGTGCAATTGCCGGATCTTGCTGCGGGACAGCAGGCGCGAAATATGCCCTAATGGGGGCAAAGGCCCCCGCTGTGGCATCAATTTGGATGCCGGTGTTGCGCGGGGTAAGGGCAGGGTCAGGACGGGGACCGGACCCGCAGAAGACGGGGACAGAACGGGGACAAGATGAAACACGGCTATGACAACGGGCGGCTGAACCTGCCATTCGTCGGGATCTGCACCTTCGGGAAATACCCATATGTCGAGGATTGGGACACGATCGACGCCGATGTCGCGGTGATGGGCGCGCCCTTTGACGGGGGCACCCAGTGGCGCACCGGCGCGCGGATGGGGCCGCGCGCGATCCGCGAGGCCTCGACCCTGTTTTCCTTCGGGCACGCCGGGGCCTATGACCACGAAGACGACATCACCTATCTTGAACCGCACCGCGTTTCGATCGTTGATATCGGTGACGCGGACATCGTGCATACAGATACCGCGCAAAGCCATCGCAACATCGAATACGGCGTGCGCAAGATGCTGGCGGCGGGGGCGCTGCCGGTGGTGATCGGCGGCGATCATTCGGTCAATATTCCCTGCATCAACGCCTTCGACGGGGAAGAGCCCTTTCATCTGGTGCAGATCGACGCCCATCTGGATTTCGTCGACGAACGCCACGGTGTGCGCAACGGCCATGGCAATGCGATGCGGCGGGCGGCGGAAAAGCCCTGGGTCTCGGGGCTGACCCAGATCGGCATCCGCAACGTGTCCTCGACCGCGAAGGACGGCTATGACGCGGCGCGGGGCATGGGGTCCGACATCATCTCGGTCCGGCAGGCGCGCAAGATGGGCGGCGAGGCGCTGATCGCCCGCATCCCCGAGGGCGAGCGCTATTACCTGAGCATCGACATCGACGCCTTCGACCCCTCGATCGCGCCGGGCACGGGCACGCCGAGCCACGGCGGGTTCCTTTATTACGAGGTGCTGGAGCTGATCGACGCCCTGTCGCAGCGGGGCGAGATCGTGGGCCTGGATCTGGTCGAGGTCTCGCCGGATCACGACCCGGCGGGCGTGACCTCGATCCTGGCGGCGCAGCTGCTGATGAACGTGCTGGGGCGGGTGTTGCATCACCGGGACGGCTAGGGCGAATACACGCGGAACGGGTGCGGCTTTGCTTGGCGCGTGGCGCGCGGCGGGCTATTCAGGATCCGTCCAGTAGGAGCCCGCGCCATGCGCCAGATGTCCCCCAATTTTGGCCCCATTTCCCGTCTTGTTTCCGCGCTGGCCATTTGCCTGACGGTCGCCCTGATACCTGCGGTCACCCTGGCCCAGGGCACGCGGGACAAGGATGCGCCGCGCCGGATCTTTGGGCTGCCTTTCCTGGGGCATGAACGCCTGGTGGTGAACGATGTCTTCGGGGATCGCTATGACCGCTGGCGCACCGGGTCCGTCGCGTCGTCCTATATCTTCGGATCGGAGTGGACCGGCGCGCTGCCCACACGCCCCGGCGCGCTGGTGGAATTCCGCGTGCTGGGCGAAGTCATCGCCCCCGCCCGGCTGGATCTGAACTGGACCGGCGACCGGCCCTATTCCCAGGCGCTGTCCTTCGGGCTGCACAGCCATTTCGCCCGGGGCGGATGGGACATCGCGGCCGGGGCCGATGCCGTCATCACCGGCCCGCAGGTGCATCTGATCGACTTTCAGCACTGGCTGCACCGGGTGACACGCTTTGATCACACGGCCTCGGCTTTGGTGCGGGCGTCGCAGATCCCCAATGGCGTGCACGGGTCTGCGGTGATCGAGGCCGGGCGCAGCTATACCCTGGCCGACGGCGCGCGGCTGCGCCCCTTTGTCGAGCTTCGCGGCGGGGTTGAGGATATGGTCCGCGTCGGGTTCGACTTTGCCCTCGGCCCCGCCGGAGAAGGAGAGCTGATGGTGCGCGATCCGGTCACCGGCTTCCGCTATCGCGCGGTGCGCCGTGCGCCCGACGGCATCACCTTTGTCGCCGGGGCGGATGTGGCCCATGTGGGGCAAAGCCTCTACCTGCCGGCCGCGCGCAACCAGATTACCGATGCCCGCACGCGGGTGCGGCTGGGCATGCACTGGCAGAAGGACCGCTGGCGCGGGTTCTACGGGCTGACCTGGCTGGGGCCTGAATTCAAGGGCCAGTACGAAGGCCAGCTGATCGGCGGGCTGCGGATCTCGTACCAGTATTAAGGATGCGGCCGGGGCGCGGGAGGGGCGAAACGCCCCTGTGCTTGTGGACTCTTTTCGCGCCATGCGAAGTTTGCTAACCTGATCTCAATCTGATCGGTCGAAAAAGACCGGCGTGAGCAGAACCCAAGAATGGGAAGGCGGATACAGGCATGGCAACGGGCTATAAGGGCACGTTCGTCATCGCATGGGACCAGACGGCGCTTGACGGTCTGCGCGGTGCGGGTGTGCACGCACTGCGGATCGGGGCCAGCTGGTCATGGCGGGGCGAGGCAACCCGGGTCGACGGACCGGGCGATCTTCTACATCTGGACATGGGCGATGACGGGCGCGACCTGCGCCGGCGGGCGGCGCGATCGGTGCGGCGTCTGGTCGGGCAGGTGCTGGCGGACGGCACCGCGGACGAACCGGGGTACGAAGACGATCCCCTGATGGACGGCGGCTTTGCGGTCACCGACGGGCGGTTTTCCTATGCGGCGACGCTGATCGAACTGGGCAATGGGCTGGCCCCTTTGGTGATGTTCGTCGATGGGGTGCCGCCGCAGCGCCGCGACCTCTGGGTCGTGTCCTACCGTGCCGCGACGCGCCGCCGGGCCCGAATGGGGCAGGGCGGTGGCGGGGTGATCTGTTTCACCCCCGGCACGCGGATCGCCACCCCTTACGGCGCGGTCCCGGTCGAGGATCTGCGCGAAGGCGACAAGGTGCTGACCAAGGACAATGGCGCGCAAGAGGTGCTCTGGGCCGGGGCCCGCCGCATGTCCGGCGCGCGGCTATACACCATGCCCGAACTGCGCCCGATCCGCATCCGTGCCGGGGCCTTCGGTATCGACCGGCCGGACGACGAATTCCTTGTCTCGCCGGAACACCGGATGCTGGTGACAGGCCGGGTGGCGCAGGCGCTGTTCAACACCCCCGAGGTGCTGGTGCGGGCCCGCGATCTGGTCAACGGGTCTTCGGTCGTGCAGGACCTGCGTCTGCGCGAGGTCACATATGTCCACCTGCTGCTGCCCGCGCATCAGGTGATTTGGGCCAATGGCGTCGAAACCGAAAGCTTCCACCCCGCCAGCGCCGCCCTGTCGGCCCTGTCGCAGTCGGACCGCGATCGTCTGCTGACCGGCATGCCCGACGTGGCCGAGGATCCGATGACCTATGGCGGCTATGCCCGGCGCAACCTGACCCGGGCCGAGGCGGCGATCATGATGCACGACGCCGCCTGACGCGGGCGTTCTGGCGAACGGCCGGACCCTGCACGGCGGGGCGGGCGGTTTTCCCGATCACAGCTGTTGACTCCCTCCAATCAGCCCGTATAAGCGCGGCTTCATTGGTGTTGGTGGCCCCCGCAAGGGGAATCCTGTCGGCCAAGGCAACTTCCCCACGGGGACAGGCGCTGCGGCAAAGGACAACGCCCTTCACACATCGGTGCGAAAAGGCCCGCAAGGGCGGATGAGCACCCCAAGAAGGAGATCAGACCGTGACCAAGCGTACGTCTGCCAAGTACAAAATCGACCGCCGGATGGGCGAAAACATCTGGGGTCGTCCGAAATCCCCGGTCAACCGTCGTGAATACGGCCCCGGCCAGCACGGCCAGCGCCGCAAGGGCAAGATGTCCGACTTCGGCCTGCAGCTGCGCGCAAAGCAGAAGCTGAAAGGCTACTACGGCGACCTGACCGAAAAGCAGTTCAAGCGCATCTACGGTGACGCAGCCCGGACCAAGGGTGACACCGGCGAGAACCTGATCGGCCTGCTCGAGCGCCGCCTGGACGCCGTCGTCTACCGCGCCAAGTTCGTGCCGACCGTCTTCGCAGCCCGTCAGTTCGTCAACCACGGCCACGTGACCGTGAACGGCAAGCGCGTCAACATCCCCTCCTACCGTGTGAAGGAAGGCGACGTGATCGAGGTTCGCGAGAAGTCCAAGCAGCTGGCCGTCGTTCTGGAAGCCGTGCAGCTGCCCGAGCGTGACGTTCCCGACTACATGGAAGTCGACCACTCCAAGCTGACCGCGACCTTCGTGCGCACCCCCGGCCTGTCGGATGTGCCCTACCCGGTCATCATGGAACCGAACCTGGTTATCGAATACTACGCACAGAACTAATTGCTGAACTGATCCGACATTTCGGACAACAGTTTGCGAGGGACAGGGGCCGCACCGGATGGTGCGGCCCTTTTTCGTTGTCCGGTCGGTTTGTGGTGTCTGGATCGGTCGCGCTGTTCAGGGCTGCAATTTATGCCCGGCCCTGCGCCCGCAGGGGCAGGGCCAGCCCCGTCATATGCGCCGCCTTGGCCAGGTCCTGGGTATAGGCGTCCAGCGCCTCGGCCCGTGCGGTCGCGTCCGCCAGGCGCAGGATATAGGCCGGGTGCAGGGTCAGCAGAACCGGGCCATGGGCGGTTTCCTCGACCCCGCCGCGCCGTGCCAGAAGGCCGTCTTTCCGGCCGGTCAGGGTCAGCGCCGCCGTGCCACCCATGGCCAGGATCAGCCGCGGGCGGGTCAGGGCGATCTCATGCTCCAGCCACCATTTGCCATGCGCGATGTCGCCCCTATCGGGCGGGTGGTGCAGCCGCCGCTTGCCGCGCAGGGTATAGCGGAAGCGCTTGACCGCATTGGTCACGAAGCAGGCCTTGCGCGGCAGGCCGGCGGTCTGGGCGGCGCTGTCGAACATCTGGCCGGCGGGGCCGACAAAAGGGCGGCCCTGCTGGTCTTCGACATCGCCGGGCTGTTCACCGATCACCATCAGCGGCGCGGGCTGCGGCCCTTCGCCCAGAATGATGCGGCCATAGCCATTGTCTTGCGTTTCATTGGCCGCAGCGGCGCGGGCGCGCAGGGCATCCATGGTCTGAACGGGCGCTTCGGGCAGGCTGCGGCGGATGGCAGCGGCACGGACCGGAGGGAGCGAGGGCGCACGGTCGGCCATCTCGCGGGTGCGGGCCTCGGCCTCGGCGATCAGCCGGGGGATGTGTTTCGCCTCGGGCATGTTGTGCCAGTACTTGCGCGGCATCTCGGATGTCATGGCGCTGATCTTCACCCGCGCGGGGTTGAAGATGTTGCAGAAATAGGTGCCCCACAGCTCTTCCGTCGCATCCTCGGGCAGGTCGGGACGGGGGGAGCCGGGGGAGAAACGCAGCACACCGTCCTCGAACCGGGCGGTGACATCAGGGGTGACGATCATCCAGTCCATGTCGGCAAAGCGGCGGGCGAAGAAGGGGGCCGTGGGTTCGACCGTGTGGTGCGTCGGTTCGAACCAGGCGGCAAAGCGGCGGCGGCCGTCCGTCCCAGGGGCGATGTCGCGAAAGCGCACGAAGGCCTTCATCTTGTGGGCGCAGCGGCGGGTGTTTTTCTCCATCTGGCGCAGCTGGATCAGGTCGGGATCGGCGGTGTCGCGGATCAGCCCGGGCTGTGATTTCAGCCGCCAGAAGAAGGCATAAAGCCGGGCGAAGCGCTGCGGATCGGCGTGCCAGACGACGCGGTCGGCCAGGTCCAGCGCGGCGCGCGGCATGGTCAGCGCGGGGGATGGTGTGGGGGCGGGTGCCTCGGGACTGCCGAACAGGTCGGTCTGCGCCGGGGCGTCGAAGGCCCACAGCAGATCCTCGGGCGGGGTGCCGAGGCCAAGGTGCCGACGCGCGGCATCACGCCAGGCATGATCCGTTCCGATCCGGGGCAGGGCGATGGTCTGCATGGAAAGCTCCTGATCTGCCCCCGAGGGGGCAGAGCCTCCGGCGGGGATATTTTCGGCAAGAGGATGTCAGAAGAGCGAGAGCTGTTCCGGCGGAGGCGCGAAGCGGGCACGCAGGTCGGCGCTGTCGGTGAGGGCCCCGGGCGACCAGTGGCGCAGGGTGATGAAGGGGTGGGCGTTCTTCAGGTTGGCCCCGGTGCGTTTCAGGTCGTCATAGGCCAGGGTTCGGTGACGGCGCGCGGTCAGGATGCGCTGCACGGTGCGGGTGCCGAACCCCGGCACGCGCAGCAGCAGGTCGCGGTCGGCGGTCTGGACCTGAACCGGGAAAAGGTGGCGGTTTGCCAGTGCCCAGGCCAGTTTCGGGTCCAGCTGCAGGTCGAGGTTGCCATCGGCGCGGGCGGCGGTGATTTCGCCCACGTCGAAGCCGTAGAACCGCATCAGCCAGTCGGCCTGATAAAGCCGGTGTTCACGGATCAGCGGCGGCTTGATCAGGGGCAGCATGGCGCTGCTGTCGGGGATCGGAGAGAAGGCCGAGTAATAGACGCGGCGCAGGCCGAAATCACCGTAAAGCCGGGTGGATTGCGACAGGATCGTGCGGTCGGTCGAGGCATCGGCCCCGACGATCATCTGCGTCGATTGACCCGCAGGTGCGAATTTCGGCGGCCGCTTACCCGTGTGGGTGCGGTCCTTGCTGGCGGTGCGGCGGGTTTTCACCCGCTGCATGGCGTCGCGGATCGTGGCCGGGGATTTCTCGGGCGCATAGGCGCGCACGGATTG
The DNA here is from genome assembly GCF_900109195.1 of Pseudooceanicola nitratireducens. Taxonomy (GTDB): domain Bacteria; phylum Pseudomonadota; class Alphaproteobacteria; order Rhodobacterales; family Rhodobacteraceae; genus Pseudooceanicola; species Pseudooceanicola nitratireducens. The sequence continues at coordinate 791,695 of NZ_FNZG01000002.1, forward strand.
TTCGGTCGGCAGTTCGACGTTGATCGACAGCCGGTCGGCATAGAGGCCGGCCTGGTCGATCAGCTCCTGCGCGGCGTCGGGGATGGTCTTGAGGTGGATGTAGCCCTTGAAGCCATGCTCCTGCCGCAGTTTGCGGGCGATGGTGACCATGTCCTCCATCGTCGCATCCGGAGAGCGGATGATCCCCGAGGAGAGAAACAGCCCTTCGATATAGTTGCGCCGGTAGAATTCCAGCGTCAGATCGATGACCTCCTGCGGGGTGAAGCGGGCGCGCGGCGTGTTGGAGGATGCGCGGTTGATGCAATAGGCGCAGTCGTAGATGCAGAAGTTCGTCATCAGGATCTTCAGCAGGGAAATGCAGCGTCCGTCCGGCGCATAGGCATGGCAGATGCCCGAGCCTTCGGTCGATCCCAGCCCGCCCGAGCGGCTGTCGCGCCGGCTCGTGCCGGAGGACGCGCAGGAGGCATCGTAGCGCGCGGCGTCGGAGAGGATGGCGAGTTTTTCATCAAGCGTTCTGGGCATGTGTTCATGATATGTTCACATGGGCGCAGGCGCAAGAAAAGCCCGGGCAAGGCAGTATACCCGGGCGTCAAAATTTTCGTGAGGAGGGGTCAGCCCGCAGTCGCCGCCCAGCCGATCAGCGCGATGCCGAGGATCGAGACCAGCCAGATCAGCGACCGGATGCCCGGCGTACCCTTGGCGTAGATCGGAAGATAGGCCGCGCGGGCCGCAAGGTAGATCCAGCCGCCGGTGGTAACGCGCCAGTCCTCGGTGCCCGAGACCAGGCAGATCAGCATCAGGGTGGCGAAGAAGGGGAAGGTTTCCAGGAAGTTGGCCTGTGCCCGGCGCAGGCGGCCGACGATCACCGGCACGTCCTCGGGGTCGGTATGGTCGCGCGGACCGGCGTTCCAGGCCGACCCGCGGATCCGGGTTTCAACCAAGATGGCCGCGAAGATATGCACAAAGCCCAGAACAGAGGCGAGGATGAGAAGCGTGACGGTCATGGCGGTCCCCCGGGGTCGCGTTAATGGACTGGATCCTAACCCGGGCGCGTCACAGGTCCAGTGTGCCGCAGCGGAACATTGTGGTGTGAAAGCCTCAGCTTGACGCGGGGTGCTGGCCTTGCGCGGGATCGCCCGCTAAGACGGTCGGGAACAGAAAGCGGTGTCGTGATGAGCGAACAGATCAAACCCCAGCCGGGGATCCTTGAGATCGAACTTTACAAGAGTGGCGCGTCCAAGATCGAGGGCGTCACCGACGTGGTCAAACTGTCTTCGAACGAAAACCCCTATGGGGCCGGAGAGGCGGCGCGCGATGCCTATATGCGCGCGGGCCATGATCTGCATCGCTATCCCAACACCGATCACGCGTCGCTGCGCGGGGCGATCGGCGATCAATACGGGCTGAACCCCGAGCAGATCATCTGCGGTGTCGGCTCGGACGAGATCCTGACCCTGCTGGCCCAGGCCTATGCCGGTCCGGGGGACGAGGTGATCTATACCGAACACGGGTTCTCGATGTATCCGATCTTCGCCAACATGGTGGGGGCGACGCCGGTGAAGGTGCCGGAACGCGACCGCGTGGTTGACGTCGATGCGATCCTGAACGCCTGCACCGACCGGACGCGGCTGGTCTATCTGGCGAACCCCGCCAACCCGACCGGCACGATGATCGGTGGCAATGCGGTGGCGCGTCTGGCCGCCGGCCTGCCCGAACAGTGCCTGCTGGTGCTGGACGGGGCCTATGCGGAATATGTCGAAGGCTATGACGGCGGCGTGCGGCTGGTCGATGGCCGGTCGAACGTGGTGATGACGCGGACCTTTTCGAAGATCTACGGGCTGGGCGGGCTGCGCATCGGCTGGGGTTATGGCCCGCAAGAGATCATCGACGTGCTGAACCGTCTGCGGCAGCCCTTCAACCTGTCGAACACGCAGCTGGCCGTGGCCGAAGCAGCGGTGCGCGACCAGGCGCATGTCGAGAAGTCGCGCGACAACAACACCCGGCTGCGTGCCTGGATGGCCGAGGCGCTGGCCGAACACGGCGTGCCCTCGGACACCTCTTGCGCGAACTTCATCCTGGCGCGCTTCGCCAGCGCGGAAGAGGCCGAGGGGGCGGATGCCTACCTGCGGTCGCAGGGGCTTCTGGTGCGCCAGACCGGCGGCTACGGGCTGCCGCAGTGCCTGCGGATCACCGTGGGCGACGAAAGCTCGTGCCGGCGGGTGGCCCATGCCATCGGCCAGTTCAAGGGCGGCGCGCGATGAGCGTGATCTACAACAAGGTCGCGCTGATCGGTCTTGGTCTGATTGCCTCGTCCATGTTCTGGGCGATGAAGCGCGGTGGCGTCGCGGGTGAGGTCACGGGCTATGCCCGGTCCGAGGCCACGCGCGACACGGCGCGGCGGATCGGGCTGTGCGACAGGGTCTGCGACAGCGCGGCCGAGGCAGCGCGGGATGCGGACCTGGTGGTACTGTGCGTGCCCGTCGGGGCCATGGCGCAGGTCGCGCAGGATATCGCGCCGGTGCTGAAGCCGGGCGCGACGGTGACGGACGTGGGATCGGTCAAACAGTCGGTGATCGACGCGGTGGCCCCCCATATCCCCGAGGGCGTGCATTTCGTGCCCGCGCACCCGATGGCAGGGACCGAACATTCCGGCCCCGAGTCCGGCTTTGCCGAGCTTTTCGACAACCGCTGGTGCCTGATCGTGCCCCATGGCGCGGAAGCCGAAGCCACCACCCGGCTGGAGCAGTTCTGGCAGGCGCTTGGCGCCCAGACCGAACAGATGGACGTGGGCCACCACGATCAGGTCTGTGCCGTGGTCAGCCATATCCCCCACCTTATCGCCTATACGATGGTGGGCGTGGCGGATGACCTGAACCGGGTGTCCGATCAGGAGGTCATCAAGTTCTCGGCCGCGGGTTTCCGGGATTTCACCCGGATCGCGGCCTCGGACCCGACCATGTGGCGCGACGTCTTCCTGACCAACAAGGATGCCACGCTGGAAATCCTTGGCCGCTTCACGGAAGAGCTTTTTGCGCTGCAACGGGCGATCCGCACCGGCGATGGCGACCAGCTGTTCGATTACTTCACCCGCACACGCGCGGTGCGGCGCGGCATCATTGATGCCGGGCAGGACACCGCGGCCCCGGACTTTGGCCGCGGCGGGCCGAAGAAGGCATGAAACGGGGCCTCGCCCTTGTGCTTGTGGGCCTGATGGCCGGGCAGGCCTGGGCCGAGGTTCCGCAATCGTCGCTGCGTCCGCAGCTGCGCGCCGATGGTTCGGTTTCCGCCCGCGCCTTGCCACGGATCCCGGACCGGCCCGAAACGCTTGGCGTGGCCCGGCAGGTTCAGCCCAAGGTGGCACCATCCCTGACGCGCGTTCTGCGCCCCCGCAAGCGCAGCGATGAAGTCGAAGAGGCCGGCCGCCGCAAGCAGGCCGCCCGGCGGCGCGGGGCGGTCTGTGGCGATCTGGACATCCAGGGGGTCGAAGTCGGTGCCGTCGGCGGCCCCGGGGCCTGCGGGATTTCCCAGGCGGTGCGGGTCAGCGCGGTTTCGGGCGTGGCGCTGTCGACCCATGCGCTGATGGACTGCAAAACGGCGAAAAGCCTGAAGACCTGGGTGGATCGCGGCATGAAGCCGGCGGTGCGTCAACGCGGCGGCGGGGTGTCCCAGATCCGGGTCGTGGCGCATTACGCCTGCCGGACGCGCAACAACCAGAAGGGCGCGAAACTGTCCGAACATGGCAAGGGGCGGGCGGTGGATGTGGCGGGCTTCACACTTGTCGACGGCACCAAGATTTCCGTCCTTGAAGGCTGGGGCACGCGGCGTGACGGCAAGGTGCTGAAGCGAATGCACAGCGCGGCCTGCGGCCCCTTTGGCACGGTGCTTGGCCCCGATGCCAACCGCTTTCACCGCGACCACTTCCACTTTGACACGGCGCGCTACCGGTCGGGCAGTTACTGCCGCTAGGCCGCGCGGAAGATCAGCGCAAAGTTTAACGCAGACGCAGCGGCGGCACGGGACCAAGCGGGATGAACCCCAGGTAGGCCTGGCCGTCGCGCAGCGTGATCTCGGCGTCCAGCCGGTCGGGGTTGCCCGAGGCCTGGGCGGCCATGGACAAGACCCCCTCGGCCATGCGGGCGGCGGTGTCAGTCAGCGCACCAGACTGGCGCGCAATGGTCAGCATGTCCTGCCAGCGCGTCGCCTGAAGGTTCACCGTGCCCGTGGCCCGACCCTGGGCGTCGGCCTCGATCCGGCCCTTGGCCTGGATCTTCATCACGCCCCATTGCGCATCCAACGTCGTCAGGTCGATGATCTGGGGCTGCGGGCGGGCGGTTTCGATCGCAGTGATGTCCCAGGGGCGGTCGAAGGTGACGGTGGCGTCCAGCGTCAGGCTTTCCATCCGGTCGGGCAGGGCGTCGGTGCCCAAGACCTCTTGCAGCAGGGCCATGGGCGGGGTGAGCCCCTTGGCATTGATGCCGGTGCGATAGGTGGCGTCGTCTCCCAGACGTTCGGCGGCCAGGTTCAGATGCGACAGCCCGGCGCTTTCGGCCCCAGAAAGCAGCAGGTTGTCGCCTTCCAAAACCGCGCGTTCCAGTTCCAGCGCCGCGTCCGGCGTCAGGCGAAGCGAGGCGCGCAGCTGATCGCTAGCCAGGGTGAATTTCTGGGCCGGCGTGGCGATGCCGATGGCATGGGGGCCGACGGCAATCACATGGGTCGGACGATAGGACAGCGCCAGAAGCTGGAAGATCGGCAGATCGAAGGCCAGGCCGCTGTCGGGGTCGGCCAGGCTCAGCCCTTCCCAGGTGGCGTCGAAGCGATTGGGAAAGCCGCGCAGGGCAAAATCGTCATACTCGGCCACCCAGCCTTCGGCCCGGCGGTCCTCGAACCAGGTGGTGAAGGCGGATCGGCTGCTTTGCGCCCCGACCAGCCAATAGGCAGACCACAGGGCGGCGGCGGCAAGGACGACAATCAACAGGCGTTTCAACGGGCGGCCCCTTTTGCTGGATCGGTGATGCCGTTATAGGCCGGAGGAAGGAAAGGACCAGTGCCATGACGACTTGGGTTTTCGGCTACGGATCGCTCATTTGGAACCCGGAGTTCACTCCGGCCGACCGCGGGATCGCCACGTTGACGGGCTATCACCGCAGTTTCTGCTTGTCCTCGATTCACCACCGCGGAAGCGAGGAAAAGCCGGGCCTGGTTCTGGCGCTGGACGAAGCCGCGGGCGCGATCTGCCGGGGCGTGGCCTTTGCCATCCCCCAGGCGGACGAAGCCGCGATCCTGGCGGCGCTGCGGGAACGGGAGCTCGTCTCCTCGGCCTACCGCGAAGAGGTGCTGCCGGTGGTGTTGGACGATGGCCGCCGGGTGCAGGCGCTGTCCTATGTGGTGGACCGTGCGCACCGGCAATACTGCGGGGCGCTGACGCTGGAAGACCAGGCGCAGATCATCGCCCGCGCACATGGGCGCAGGGGGCCGAACAGCGAATACCTGTGGCAGACCGCAGGCCATCTGACCCAACTTGGGATTGCAGACCCGGATTTGGATCATTTGTCGGTCAGAGTACGAGATATAGTGGATAATGGCTTGGCTTAACGCTTGATACCCCTTAGCCTGAGCCAAATTTCCAGTGTCAGGAGCTGTCCGCATGGACCAGCCGGACCGCGAGGCCGATCCGCAATTCTCTCAACCCGTGCGTCAGATCGTGATGATGCTGATCGCGCTTGGACTGGCCGTGACGGCGGGTGTCTTTGCCGGCCCGTCCGTTCTTCCGATCTTTGAAGCCAACCCCTATCTGAACGGCGTCATCTTCTTCGTCTTCGTGATCGGCGTGGTGGCCTGTTTCTGGCAGGCCGGGCAGCTGGTGTCGTCGGTCCGCTGGATCGAGGCCTTCGCCCGTGGCGGTGCCGAAGGCGTCCGGGTGCCGCGTCTGCTGGCCCCGCTGGCAACGCTGCTGCGGTCGCGCAACAAGCGAATGCAGCTGTCCTCCAGTTCCACCGCCTCGATCCTGGATTCTGTGGCGACGCGGATCGACGAGGCGCGGGAAATCACGCGCTATCTGACCAACCTTCTGATCTTCCTGGGTCTTCTGGGGACGTTCTATGGCCTGGCCACCACCGTTCCGGCCGTGGTCGACACGATCCGCAGCCTGGCCCCCCAGGACGGAGAGGCCAGTCTGGATGTCTTCAACCGCCTGATGAAGGGGCTGGAAAGCCAGCTGGGCGGCATGGGCGTGGCCTTCGGGTCGTCGCTTCTGGGTCTTACCGGATCGCTGATCGTCGGCCTGCTGGAACTGTTCGCCGGGCATGGTCAGAACCGGTTCTACCGCGAGCTCGAGGAATGGCTGTCGGGCATCACCCGCATCGGCCTGTCCAGCGCCGAGGGCGAAGGTGGTGCCGATACGCAGGTGCTGTCGGCGGTCATCGACACGATGAACGAACAGATCGACATGTTGCAGCAGACGTTCAGCAATTCTGAACTTTCCCGCAATATGGTCGACGAAAAGATCGCCCATCTGGCCGATACCATCGAACGCCTGCTGCATCGCACCGGCGATCAGGGGCCGCTGAACGACACCATGCGCCGCGTGGCCGAGGGGCAGGAGGCGCTGTTGCGCCACCTGGAAAAGGCCGAACCTGCCGCGGGCGACGGGCTGGACGCGGAAAGCCGCATGCGCCTGCGGTCGATTGATGTGCAGATGCTGCGCATCCTCGAAGAGATCTCGGGCGGGCGCGAAGAAACCATGGCCGAGCTGCGGGCCGATATCACCGCGCTTGGCCGCACCCTTACGGGCGCACGGTCTGCGCCCACGCCGCAGCAGACCCGCCCGCTGTCGGCCTTTACCGACGCGCCCAAGAAGCCCTCGGGCGGGGGGGAGTGATCCATGGCCCTGTCGCGGCGCTCGGGGAACCGGTTCCAGGGGGCGATCTGGCCTGGCTACGTGGATGCTGTCACCGGGCTTCTGATGGTGCTGACCTTCGTGCTGACCATCTTCATGGTGGTGCAGTTCGTGCTGCGCGAAACCATCACCGGCCAGGAGACCGAGCTGGATCAGCTCTCTTCCGAGGTGACGCTGCTTAGCCGGGCACTTGGGCTTGAACGCGACCGTGCCAACCAGTTGGAGCAATCGCTGGACCGGACCTCGGGCGCGCTGGACCAGGCGCGGGAAGAGCTTGCGACGCAGTCTGCGCTGATCGCATCTCTGACCCAGCAGCGGGCCGATCAGGATCGCGCCCTGGCTCAGGCCCGCGCGGATATCACCAATTTCGAAGCCCAGGTTGCCACGCTTCTGTCGGAACGCGATGCGGCCCGGGGGACGGTCGCCGATCTTACGGCGGAACGTGAAACCCTGCTGTCCGACAAAGAGGCGCTGGAACTGGCGCTGGCCACCGCGCGTGAGGAAATCGACGCCGGGCAGGAGGCCGCCCGCCTGGCTGCCGCCCGGCGCGAGGCGCTGGAGGCGTTGATCGCGGATCTGGAACGCCAGGCCGCCGAGGGCGAGGATGCGCGCGGGGTGCTGTCTGACCGCGTGGCCGATCTGGAAACCGCGCTGAGCGACGAGGAAAAGGCCCGCCTGGCCGAAGCCGCCGCCGCCGAGGCGCTGCGCGAAAAGCTGGCCAATGCGGATGCGGAACTGACCGCAATGACGCTGGCGCTGGAAGAAGAACGCCGCAAGGCCGAGGAAACGCTGACCCTTCTGGCCGCCGCCGAAGAAGCGCAGGAGGACCTGGACCTGCGGCTGGCGGCAGCATTGCTGAACCTGAACGAAAGCACTGGCCAGGTGTCAGAGATCGAGGCGCAGTTGCAGGCGGCCCGGGATCAGCTGGCGCTGGCCGAACAGGGCGCGTCGGACCGCGATGCCGCCGTGGCGCAGCTTCAGGCGGATCTGGCGGCTGCGCAGGCCCGGGCCTCGACCCTGCAGGCGCAGCTGTCCGATACCGAGGAAACCCGTGGCGGGCTGGCCGCACAGCTGGCCCAGGCCGAGGCCGGGCAGGCGGAGTTGCAGGCGCGTCTGGATGCGGCCCTCGCCGCCTCGGACGGGGCAGAGGCGCTGCGCCAGGACAAGGCTGCGCTGGAAGCCTCGATGGCGGATCTGCGCGCGCGACTGACAGCGGCGCTGGCTGCGCAGAACGCGGCCCAGGCGGATCAGGTGGATCGCGACGACCTGCGCGATCAGCTGGCGGCGGCGCTTGCGGCCAAGTTGAAGGCCGAACAGGCGGCGGAAACCACGCTAAGCGAGGCCGAACAACGCGCCGCCCTTCTGGCCCAGGCGCGCAGCAATCTGGCCGAGGAACAGGAACAATCCGCCGAAGCCGCCCGGCGCACGGCGCTGTTGAACCAGCAGGTGGCGCAGCTGCGCACCCAGCTGGGCAGCCTGCAATCGCTGCTGGACGACTACAAGGCGCGGGACGCGGCGAACCAGGTGCAAATTCAGTCGCTTGGCACCGACCTGAACGCCGCGCTGGCGCAGAAGGCGGCCGAGGAAAGACGCCGCCGCGAGCTGGAGGAAGCCGAGCGCAAGCGGTTGGAAGCCGAGCGCGATCAGCTGGAGAAATACCGGTCGGAATTCTTCGGCCAGCTGCGCGATGTCTTTGCCGGGCAGGCCGGTGTGCAGATCGTCGGCGACCGGTTCGTGTTCTCGTCAGAGGTGCTGTTTGCCCCGGGCAGCGCGGATCTGTCCCAGGCCGGGCAACAGCAGATCGCCGGGATCGCCGCGACCCTGCGGTCGCTGGCAGCCGAGATCCCGCAGGGCATCGACTGGATGCTGCGGGTCGACGGGCACACCGATGACGTGCCGCTATCCGGTCTGGGCGAATTCCGCGACAACTGGGAACTGAGCCAGGCGCGCGCCCTGTCGGTCGTGCGTTACATGGTTGATTTCCTGGACTTCCCGCCGGATCGTCTGTCGGCCAATGGCTTTGCCGAGTTCCAGCCGATTGCCCAAGGTACGTCCGAGGAAGCACGGGCCGCAAACCGCCGGATCGAGCTGAAGTTTACCGAACGCTAAGCTTCGGGGGCTAGTCTACCCGCGTCGTGACCTGCCGCTGCGACACGATCTGCTTGTTGCGGATCAGGGTGATGGTGCCGGTGTAGTTCCCGACGGGCAGGGGGGCTTTCAGACGCTTGCCGCCGGCACGGAAGAACTGGGCCTGGTCCTTCTTGATCAGCTGGCGGGTGTTGAAAACGCGCCCCTCGGGGCCGGTGATCGTCAGTTGCAGCACATCGGCCCGACGGCCGCCAAAGGCGTATCCCCACAGCACGATGGCCGGGGCGTCGCCGGGCAGGGGCGATACATTGGGCGTACCGGCCTTGATGGCGTCATAGCTGGGCACATCGACCGAGAAGCCCGCAGCGACCACGCCGCCGGGCTGGTAGGCGATGTCGTCAATCCAGAGCGTGCGGGCATCGCCGCCGCGACATGTCCCCGGATCGCCATCGGGGGTAAAGGGATCCACCGGCGCGCCATCGCGCCGGACCGAGATATGCAGATGCGGGAACTGGGTGCGCCCGGACAGGCCGATCTGGCCAAGTGCGTCGCCTGATCTGACCATCTGGCCGTTGCGCACCTGGACCGAGCCCTGTTTCAGGTGGCAGTACTGGGTTTCCCAGCCATCCGCATGCAGCAACACGACGCCATTGCCGCAGTCGCGTCCGTCGATGCGCGCATCCTCGGCCTCGGTGTAGCGGCGGTCGATCATCCCGTCGCGCGCGCCTTTCACAACGCCGTCGGCGGCGGCGCGCACGGTGACGCCGCGGGCCATCTCCGACAGGGTCGGCAGGGCGAAATCGGTGCCCTTGTGGGTGTCATAACTCAGCCCGGCGCAGGTGAAATCCTGCGCGCCGGGGCCGGGATCGCGGTCCATGTAGTTCTGGATGAAACAGGTGTCGCCCAGGGTGCAGTCGACGGGCATGGCCAGGCGCGGTTCGGCCATGGCCGGGCCGGGCAGGGCCGACAGGCATAGCAAAAGGGCGGGGAAGATCCCCGCCCTCTGCCCCGCTAGACGCGGTGTCTTCATGATCAGTCGGCCGTCAGCAGGGGCGGCTTGTCGCCCGAGAGACGCGGGCTTTCCGGCCCTTCGATGCGCAGGTCGATCTTGCCGTCCTTAACGCCGACCTGTACCAGCCCGCCCTTGGCAAGCTTGCCGAACAACAGTTCCTCGGCCAGGGGCTTCTTGATGTGTTCCTGGATCACGCGGCCCAGGGGACGGGCACCCATCTTGTCGTCATAACCCTTGTCGGCGAGCCATTCGGCAGCCGGGCGGGTCAGTTCGATCGACACGTTGCGGTCCATCAGCTGTGCTTCTAGCTGAAGCACGAACTTCTCGACCACCTGCAGGATCACCTCTTTGCCGAGCGGCGCGAAGGAGATAACCGCATCCAGACGGTTGCGGAATTCCGGCGTGAAGGTGCGTTCGATCGCGGCAGTGTCTTCGCCTTCGCGACGGTCGCGGCCAAATCCGATCGCCGCCTTCGCCTGTTCCGAGGCCCCGGCGTTCGAGGTCATGATCAGGATCACGTTGCGGAAGTTCACCGTGCGGCCGTTGTGGTCGGTCAGCTGACCGTTGTCCATCACCTGCAGCAGGATGTTGTAGACGTCCGGATGCGCCTTTTCGATTTCGTCCAGCAGCAGCACGCAATGCGGATGCTGGTCGACGCCGTCGGTCAGCAGGCCACCCTGGTCGAACCCGACATAGCCCGGAGGCGCGCCGATCAGACGGGAGACCGCGTGTTTCTCCATGTACTCGGACATGTCGAAGCGCAGCAGTTCCACGCCCAGGCTGTCGGCCAATTGCTTGGCGACCTCGGTTTTGCCGACACCGGTCGGACCGGCGAACAGGTAGTTGCCGATGGGTTTTTCCGGTTCGCGCAGGCCCGCGCGGGCCAGTTTGATCGCGGACGACAGGGCCTCGATCGCGTTGTCCTGACCGAACACGACGCGTTTCAGCGTGGTTTCCAGATCCTTCAGAACCTCGGCATCGTCCTTGGTGACGTTCTTCGGCGGGATGCGGGCGATCTTGGCCACGACGGCCTCGATCTCTTTGGTGCCGATGGTCTTGCGACGCTTGGATTCCGCGACCAGATGCTGGGCGGCGCCGGCCTCGTCAATGACGTCGATGGCCTTGTCCGGCAGCTTGCGGTCGTTGATGTAGCGGGCCGAGAGTTCGACCGCCGTCTTGATCGCGTCCGCGGTGTAGCGGATGCCGTGATGCTCTTCGAAATAGGGCTTCAGGCCCTGCAGGATCTTGATCGAATCCTCGACCGAGGGTTCGTTCACGTCGATCTTCTGGAACCGGCGCGACAGCGCGCGGTCCTTTTCGAAATGCTGGCGGAATTCCTTGTAGGTGGTCGATCCCATGCAGCGCAGCTTGCCGCCCTGAAGCGCGGGCTTCAGCAGGTTCGAGGCATCCATTGCACCACCAGAGGTCGCGCCGGCACCGATCACGGTGTGGATCTCGTCGATGAACAGGACCGCGTCGGGATGATCCTCAAGCTCGGTCACGACGGCCTTCAGGCGTTCTTCGAAATCGCCGCGATAGCGGGTGCCGGCCAGCAGCGCCCCCATGTCGAGCGAATAGATCGTGGTTTCTGACAGCACCGCAGGGGTTTCGCCGGCGACGATCTTGCGCGCCAGACCTTCGGCGATGGCCGTCTTGCCGACGCCCGGATCGCCAACCAGCAGCGGGTTGTTCTTGCGGCGACGGCAGAGCACCTGAATGCAGCGCTCAACCTCGTGGGCGCGGCCGATCAGCGGGTCCACGTCGCCTTCGCGGGACTTGGCGTTCAGGTCGACGCAATACTTGGCCAGGGCGGATTCCTTGCCATCGCCTTCTTCGACCTTGGTGGCCTGCGCGACGGCTTCTTCTTCATTCTCGGCACCGGTGACCGGGCGGCTTTCACCGAATGCCGGATCCTTGGCGACGCCGTGGGCGATGAAGTTGACCGCGTCGTAACGGGTCATGTCCTGTTCCTGCAGGAAATAGGCCGCGTTGCTTTCGCGTTCGGCAAAGATCGCGACCAGGACATTGGCGCCGGTCACCTCGGTCCGGCCCGACGACTGGACATGGATCGCGGCGCGCTGGATCACGCGTTGGAAGGCGGCCGTGGGCACGGCCTCTGACCCGTCGATGTCCGTGACAAGGTTGGAAAGATCGTCTTCGACGAATTCCAGCAGGGTCTTTCGCAGGTCTTCGATATCGACCGAGCAGGCCATCATAACGCGGGCCGCGTCCGGTTCGTCGATCAGCGCCAGCAGCAGATGCTCCAGCGTTGCGAATTCATGACGCCGCGCATTGGCCAGGGCCAGGGCAGCGTGGATTGCCTGTTCGAGCGTATTCGAGAATGAGGGCACTCGCATGCTCCTTTTGATCTGGGTTGGAGCGCGGGGGCGGGCCCCGGCGTCAACCATGGCCTCATAGTATTAAATTTTGGTCTATTGGCGGCCGTCTTCAAGGGTTTTCTGTCGCGTTCCGTTCACATTTATTCGCTTGACAGGGTTTCGGCCCTGCTTTGTGGCAAATCAGAAGCTGTCCTTGCGTTTGCGGACCTCGGCAAAGACCTGTTCCGGGGTCGCATCGGGTAGTCCGACGGCCCGGGCCACGGCCGGAACGTGGCAGCGCAGGAAGGGATTGGTCGCCAGTTCCTCGGCCAGAGTGACGGGCACGGTCGGCTCCCCCCGGTCGCGCTGCGCCTTCACCTTTTCGGCACGGGCCAGCAGGTCGGGATTGTCCGGCTCGATCGACAGGGCGAATTTCATGTTGCCCAGGGTGTATTCGTGGCCGGAATAGATCAGCGTTTCGGGCGGCAGCGCGGCGAGCTTCTGCATCGTGGCGTGCATCATCTCCATCGTGCCTTCGAAGACGCGGCCGCAGCCCCAGGCCATAAGGCTGTCGGCGGTGAAAATCACCCCGGCGTTCGGAAAGTGAAAGGCGATGTGTCCCAGGGTGTGGCCCGGCACGTCCAGAGGTACGGTATAGGCATCCCCGTTGCCACCGTTCATGCCTTCGGTCAGCGCCATGTCCAGGGGGGGCATCTTTGCCTCTTCCGTCTTGGGGCCCATGACCTTTAGGCCGGGGAAGGCGGCGCGCAGCTCGGCCGTGCCTTCGGTGTGGTCGCCGTGGTGGTGGGTGATCATCAGCGCGCCCGGGGTCCAGCCGCGCGCTTTCGCGGCGGCGATCAGGGGCGCGGCCTCGGGTGCGTCGATGATGCAGACCCCGTCGTCGCCCTTCACCAGGTAGGCGTAATTGTCCGACCGGCAGGGCACCGTCACGATCTCGAGGGGCATGGCAAAACCTTTCGCGCTTGATATGGTCGGGCCATGGAAACCCAGACAGGGGCGAGTTGCAATGCATCTGGACGTGCAGGATCTGCGCAATTTCTACTACCGCTCGACCCTGGGACGCGCGGCGCAGACCTTCGTGCGGGCCGAGATGGCGCGCTTCTGGCCCGAGGCGCAGGGGCTGACGGTGGCGGGCTTCGGCTTTGCCGCGCCCTTGCTGCGGCCCTACCTTTCGGATGCCAAACGGGTCATCGGGCTGATGCCGGGGCCGCAGGGGGTGATGCCCTGGCCGCAGGGCATGGCCAATGTGTCCGTGCTGTGCGACGAAACGCGCTGGCCGATCGAGACCGGGCATGTGGACCGTCTGGTGGTTCTGCACGGGCTGGAGACGTCCGAGAACCCGTCAGATCTGCTTGAGGAATGTTTCCGCGTGTTGGGGCCGGGCGGCAAGGCCGTCTTTATCGTGCCGCATCGGTCGGGGCTGTGGTCGCGGTCCGATGGCACGCCCTTCGGCTATGGCCGGCCCTATAGCCAGGGCCAGCTTGAGGCGCAGCTGAAACGGCATTCTTTCTTGCCCGAACGTCACGCGCACACGCTTTATCAACCTCCGTCGCATAAACGGTTCTGGCGCAAGACCGGACCGTTCTGGGAAAAGCTGGGGCGCAGCTTTTCCATGGTGCTCTCCGGTGGCGTGCTGATGGTCGAGGCGTCCAAGCGCGTGCATTCCCCAAGCGGGCCGGGGGAGCGCGTGCGCAAACCCTCGGGCCTGCGCGTGTTGGAGGGGCTGACCGCCCCCTCGGCCGAACCGGCGCGCAAGGTCTGAGGCGGGTTTGGCGGGGGTCTGATGCGTGTTCGGGCGTCAGGGCCGGCGTAGTGGGCCCGTGAACGTAATGGGCCCGTGCACCCAATGGGCCTGAGAACGGAATGGGCCCGTGAACATAGCGGACCTGTGAACGCGGGGGCAGCGCCCCGCGATCCGGGTTTATTCGGTCAGAAGGCTGACCCTTTGCCGATCAACCTGCCCGGAACCGGCTGCCGGTTTCGACCCGTAGGCTGTGCGGATCAGAGTGCCCGTATTAGAGTGCCCGTGTCGGGGTGTGTGTCGGTCAGGCGGACCCGGACCGACACTATCAGGTGACGAGCCTCCGGCCGCCCCGATCACACCGTAGCGGCCGCCGGTTGCACGACCATCAGGCTGTCGGCGTCAAAGGTGGTGACGCCCAGCAGACGGAAGGTGCGGGTCAGCTCGGGCTCTCCTGCCTCGGAAGAGGCGATCTTGACCGAGACATCCACCGCCGTCTGCCCGGCCACCGGGGTCGTGGTGACCGACGACAGGGCATAGCCCGTGCCGTCGTCGGGCAGTTCAAGGATGATCGTATCCTCGGCCGGGTTGTAATCGGTGATCGTGCCGATGTCGTCCGTGGCGGGGAAGGCGGTGGCCAGCAGATCGGCCTCGGCTGCGCTGCCGGGTTCCAGCACCGTGTCGTCCAGCGCGTAGATCCGGGGCACGAACATCTCGTTCGTCAGGATGAAGGTATCCGCGCCGGCCCCGCCCGTGGCGGTGATGTTCAGCTGACCGGGGTCGCCGGGTTCGACCGGGTCGATGGCCCCGTTTTCGTCGAACAGGATGGTATGGGTGAAGCCCAGCAGATCATCGCCCGAACCTCCGTACAGCGTCGCATTGCCGTCGGCGTTGACGATGTCGTTGCCCGCGCCGCCGATCGCCGTGCCGCCCCGGCTGACGAAGATCGTGTCGTTGCCGAGGCCACCGTCGACCACGTCGGGGGCGATCAGCAGGCGCGCACTGTACAGATCATCGCCAGAGCCGCCGTAGTAATCCGCGTGGCCATAGCCCTCGATGCTGTCGTCGCCCGCGCCGCCATAGCCGGTGCCGCGCCCGGGGCCGTAGTAATTGCCGTTGTCGTTGAACGTGTCGTCACCCTGACCGCCATAGGCGGTGGCATTCGCGCCGATGGTGAAATCGTCGTTGCCGGTTTCGCCGTAACCGGTGGCGTTGTCGTAAAGGACAAAGCTGTCGGCACCCTTGCCGCCCCGGCCAAGCGCATCGCCGAACAGGTTCAGCGCATCGTCCCCGGATCCGCCGACAACCGTGCTGTCGCCAAAGGCCGACAGCGTGTCGTCGCCTTCGCCGCCCCAGCCACGCGCCTGATCGCGCACGGTGATCGTGTCATTGCCAAGCGAACCACCGGCCTTGGCGAAATTGGCCGCCGTCATCGTGTCATCGCCCGAACCGCCGGTGATCGTGGCATAGCGGTTGGCGAACATGGTGTCCTGACCCGCGCCACCATAGGCTGTGGACTGGTTGTAGGCGCTGATCACGTCGTCGCCCGCGTCGCCATGGCCGATCCCGGCATTGCGGGTCTCGATCGCGTCATCGCCCGCGCCGCCGTAACCCTTGGAGACGTCGTTGACGAAGATCGTGTCGTTGCCGGCCCCGCCCTCGGCGCGGGAATAGCCGCCGACCTCGAGCGTGTCGTCACCGCCCAGCCCCGAGATCACGCCACGGCCATCGTGTTCGAAACTGTCCGCGCCCTCGGTCCCGGTCCAGAACAGCAGATCATCGGGGGGAAGGGTGTCATCACCCGAGGTGGCGACGATCGGGTCGTCGTCCTGACCAAGCGATGTTCCAAGGAGGGAAGCAAAGAGAAGCAGAAAAAGAAAAGACATGTCAGCCCTGCGTAAACGCGTGAAGGACGGCCCCGCGTGGGCGGTGGTCCGGTCTTGTCCGGGCCCGATCCGATCGGGTCCCGGCGCGCGGAACGCCAGTGAAATGACTGGGTGTACGCCCGGCGTGGAGCCTGTCCGTTAAGCAATCGTTAACCATTGAGGCGAAACTGTGCCAGTGGTCTTCGATGGCGAAACTGATTGTTTCCACAGATTCGGATATCCCGTTTATCTGCTTGAATTTTTTGTGACGGGTGGCGCGAAATGACGCAGGCAAAATTGTGGCGCGATGCGTCGACGTATGGTGTTTGCGGTAACCTTGGTGCTTATCTGGCAGGGCAGGGCGCGCGTTCCGCAGGGCGGAATCACCCCCGCCGGATTCGTCTGGGGCCTGAAAGGTAAAGGAATCGGAAACCTTTAGCGGCTTTTCGGGGGCTTCCCGCGCTGTGACGCGGCGTCCCGAAACGGGGTGCAACCCGGGGCGGCACGGCTTTACGCCCGTAAAACAAGAAGCATCGAAAGCCGTTCCATAGCGGGTTGCTAGGTCGTGAGCGCTTTGCTAAACCCACGCCGATTTTACCGCTCTGGCTTCGGTCCGGGCATAACGCCCCCTGCCTGCGCGGAACGCGTGCGATCAGGGGCCAAGTAATCGGAAGGGTGGACGTGTCCGAACCAGCTTCGATCTCATCCGGCATCGCGCAGCGCTATGCCACCGCGATTTTCGAAATCTCTCGTGACAACAAGGATCTTGGTTCGCTCGAAGCCGGCGTGGACGCGCTGGCTGCGGCACTGGATGACAGCGCCGATCTGCGCGACCTGATCCAATCCCCTGTCTACTCGCGCGATGCACAGGGCAAGGCCATGGCCGCACTGGCGGACAAGATGTCCCTGCCGGTCGTGCTGAAGAATTCGCTAGGTCTGATGGCCGAAAAGCGCCGTCTTTTCGTTCTGCCCCAGCTGATCGCGCAGCTGCGCGACCTGATCGCCGCCGAGAAGGGCGAGGTCACTGCCGAGGTCACCAGCGCGAAGGCGCTGACCAAGACCCAGGAAACCAAGCTGTCCAAGGTCCTGTCGGCCCAGGTCGGCAAGGACGTCAAACTGAATACTGCCGTCGATGAAAGCCTCATCGGTGGTCTTATCGTCAAGGTGGGCTCCAAGATGATCGACACGTCGGTCAAATCGAAGCTCTCCGCACTCCAGAATGCCATGAAAGAGGTCGGATAATGGGAATCCAAGCAGCCGAAATCTCTGCCATCCTTAAGGAGCAGATTTCCAACTTCGGACAAGACGCCGAAGTTGCAGAAGTGGGCCGTGTGCTCAGCGTCGGTGACGGGATTGCCCGTGTGCACGGCCTGGACAGCGTACAGGCCGGTGAAATGGTCGAATTCCCCGGTGGTATCCGCGGGATGGCCCTGAACCTCGAAGCCGACAACGTCGGTATCGTTATCTTCGGTTCGGACCGCGACATCAAAGAAGGCGACACCGTCAAGCGCACGAACTCGATCGTGGACGTTCCCGCCGGCGAAGCGCTGCTGGGCCGCGTTGTCGACGGTCTGGGCAACCCGCTGGACGGCAAGGGCCCGATCGAAGCCTCTGAACGTCGCATCGCCGACGTGAAGGCACCGGGCATCATCCCGCGTAAATCGGTTCACGAACCGATGGCGACCGGCCTGAAGGCCATTGACGCCATGATCCCGATCGGCCGTGGCCAGCGGGAACTGATCATCGGTGACCGTCAGACCGGTAAAACGGCTGTGGCGCTCGACTCAATCCTGAACCAGAAGTCCTACAACGACGCCGCCGGCGACGACGAGTCCAAGAAACTGTACTGCGTCTACGTGGCTGTCGGTCAGAAGCGTTCCACCGTGGCGCAGCTGGTGAAGAAACTGGAAGAGACCGGCGCGATCGAATACTCGATCGTCGTGGCCGCAACCGCGTCCGACCCGGCCCCGATGCAGTTCCTGGCACCCTATGCCGCAACCGCGATGGCCGAATACTTCCGTGACAACGGCAAGCACGCGCTGATCATCTATGATGACCTGTCGAAGCAGGCCGTTGCCTATCGTCAGATGTCCCTGCTGCTGCGCCGCCCGCCGGGCCGCGAAGCCTACCCGGGCGACGTTTTCTACCTCCATTCGCGCCTGCTGGAGCGTTCGGCGAAGCTGAACGAAGACTTCGGTTCCGGTTCGCTGACGGCTCTGCCGGTCATCGAAACCCAGGGCGGCGACGTGTCCGCGTTTATTCCGACCAACGTGATCTCGATCACCGACGGTCAGATCTTCCTGGAAACCGAACTGTTCTACCAGGGTATCCGCCCGGCCGTGAACACCGGTCTGTCGGTGTCTCGTGTGGGTTCGTCCGCGCAGACCAAGGCGATGTCCTCGGTTGCGGGCCCGGTGAAACTGTCGCTGGCCCAGTACCGCGAAATGGCGGCCTTCGCCCAGTTTGGTTCGGACCTCGATGCCTCCACGCAGCGTCTGCTGGCCCGTGGTGCGCGTCTGACCGAGCTTATGAAGCAGCCGCAGTACGCGCCGCTGACCAACGCTGAAATCGTCGTCGTCATCTTTGCCGGCACCAACGGTTTCCTCGACAAGGTCGCCGTGAACGATGTGGGTCGTTTCGAAGCTGAACTGCTGAAGTTCATGCGCACCCAGAAGCAGGATGTGCTGGACTGGATCACCAACGAAGATCCCAAGATCAAAGGTGAGCCCGCGGACAAGCTGAAGGCAGCGATCGAAGAGTTTGCCAAAGACTTCGCCTAAGGGAGAGAGCTTATGCCTTCTCTGAAGGACCTAAAACTGCGGATCGAGTCGATCAAATCGACCCGCAAGATCACGAAGGCCATGCAGATGGTGGCCGCCGCAAAACTGCGGCGGGCACAGGATGCAGCCGAGTCGGCACGCCCCTACGCAGAACGTTTCAACGCCGTTCTGGGTCAGCTGGCGGCTTCGGTTGGCGGGTCTGACACTGCGCCCCTGCTGCTGCGCGGCACGGGCAAGGATGAAGTCCATCTGCTGGTCGTCATGACCGCGGAACGTGGTCTTTGCGGTGGTTTCAACACCAACATCGTCAAGCTGGCGCGCAAGAAGATCGAAGATCTGAAAGCCGCCGGTAAGACCGTCAAGATACTGACTGTCGGCAAGAAGGGCCGTGAACAGCTGAAGCGTGAGCACGCAGATCTGTTCGTCGGTCACGTGGACCTGAGCGAGGTCAAGCGCATCGGCTATGCCAATGCACAGGACATCGCGAAAGATCTGCTTGCCCGGTTCGACGGTGGCGAATTCGACGTCGCGACGATCTTCTTCGCGAAGTTCGAAAACGTCGTCAGCCAGGTGCCCACGGCACAGCAGGTGATCCCGGCATCCTTCGACGCGCCCGAAGAGGGCGAAGCCGAAGCGACGCTGTACGATTACGAGCCGGACGAGGAATCGATCCTTGCCGATCTGCTGCCGCGCGGTGTCGCCACGCAGATCTTTGCGGCCCTGTTGGAAAACGGCGCATCCGAACAGGGTGCCCGGATGTCGGCAATGGACAACGCAACGCGCAACGCGGGCGAGATGATCGACAAGCTGACCATCGAATACAACCGTTCGCGTCAGGCCGTCATCACAAACGAACTGATCGAAATTATCTCGGGCGCGGAAGCGCTCTAACGGAACCGGAGACGAAACATGGCAAACGCAAAAGGCAAAGTGACCCAGGTCATCGGCGCCGTTGTGGACGTGCAGTTCGACGATCACCTGCCGGAGATCCTCAACGCACTGACCACCGACAACAACGGCAACAAGCTGGTTCTGGAAGTGGCTCAGCACCTGGGTGAGAACACCGTTCGCACCATCGCAATGGACGCGACCGAAGGTCTGGTCCGCGGTCAGGCCGTCGAAGACACCGGCGCGCCGATCTCGGTGCCCGTCGGCACCGCGACCCTGGGCCGCATCCTGAACGTGATCGGTGAACCGGTCGACGAAAAGGGCCCGGTCGAGGCCGAGGAATTCCGCCCGATCCACGCACCGGCCCCGGATTTCGCCGACCAGGCGACCGAAGCCGAGGTCCTCGTGACCGGCATCAAGGTGATCGACCTTCTCGCCCCCTACGCCAAGGGTGGTAAGATTGGCCTGTTCGGCGGTGCCGGCGTGGGCAAGACCGTTCTGATCCAGGAACTGATCAACAACATCGCAAAGGTGCACTCGGGTCTGTCCGTGTTCGCCGGTGTTGGTGAACGGACCCGTGAAGGCAACGACCTGTATCACGAGATGATCGAGTCGGGCGTTCTGACCCCGGACAACCTGCCGGACTCGAAGATCGCACTGGTTTACGGCCAGATGAACGAGCCGCCGGGAGCCCGTGCCCGTATCGCGCTGACCGGTCTGACCCTGGCGGAACAGTTCCGCGACGCAACCGGGACCGACGTTCTGTTCTTCGTCGACAACATCTTCCGCTTTACCCAGGCGGGTTCGGAAATGTCGGCGCTTCTGGGTCGTATCCCCTCGGCCGTGGGCTACCAGCCGACGCTGGCCACCGACATGGGTGCGATGCAGGAACGGATCACCTCGACCAAGAACGGCTCGATCACCTCGATCCAGGCCGTCTACGTTCCCGCGGACGACCTTACCGACCCCGCACCGGCAACGACCTTTGCGCACCTTGACGCAACGACCGTTCTTAACCGTGCGATTTCGGAACTGGGCATCTACCCGGCTGTGGACCCGCTCGACTCTACCTCGCGTCTGATGGACCCGCAGGTGATCGGCGAAGAACACTACCAGGTGGCCCGTGACGTTCAGGGTATCCTTCAGCGCTACAAGTCGCTGCAGGACATCATCGCCATCCTCGGGATGGACGAACTGTCGGAAGAGGACAAGCTGACCGTTGCGCGTGCGCGTAAGATCCAGCGTTTCCTGTCCCAGCCGTTCGACGTTGCGAAGGTCTTCACCGGCTCTGACGGTGTTCAGGTTCCGCTGGAAGACACGATCTCGTCCTTCAAGGCGGTTGTGGCCGGCGAATACGACCACCTGCCCGAAGCGGCCTTCTACATGGTCGGCGGTATTGAGGACGTGAAAGCCAAGGCCGAAAAACTGGCCGCGGAAGCCGCGTAAGGGTCTGACTGATGGCAGAAACCCTCAACTTCAGCCTTGTTTCGCCGGAACGGAGCCTTGCTTCCGGTCCCGCGGCGCAGGTGCAGATCCCGGGCGCCGAAGGTGACCTGACGGCGATGGCAGGTCATGCCCCGCTGATCACGACCCTGCGTCCCGGCGTGCTGCACGTCTCGGGCCCGGACGGTGAAGACGATTACGTCGTCACCGGCGGCTTCGCCGAAATCTCGGCCGAGGGCGTTACCGTGCTGGCCGAACGTGCGCTGCACCAGAAGGAGATGACGCAAGACATCTTCAACGACTGGGTGAAAGAAGCCCGTGAGGCGCGTGATGCGGCCACGGGCGAGGCCTCGGACTCTGCCGCCAAGCTGCTGGCAGACATGGTGGCCGTGGGAACGCACATCGGGCTGGACCCGAACCAGGCGAACCTCTGATCCAGTCGTGATCCGATCTTGGAAAGGCCCCGGAGATGATCCGGGGCCTTTTCCTTTTGCGGCTTCCGGTTCCAAGGCGGGGGAGTGATCCAATAGCGCGACTGCGGCGCACGCGATCCATGGCCTGTCCACAGGACAGGCGCCGGCGCGAGAGGCGATTGTTGCGCCTGCCCGGATATTTCCCCGATTTATGTCGAATTGTTGCCGCCTTTTGGCGTCACCCTGAACCTCGGATAGAAATTGTTCAGGTTTGGTGTGATGCAGAAACTGATGAGCCATGCGGTCGGGATCGACCAGGGAGAGGCCGTATTGTTCCAGGATTTCCAGGACGGCGGGTCCATGTGGACCGGTGACGGCCACCGCGAACGGCGTCAGCGCATCCGCTTTTCCGAGAAATTCCGCAAGCGCCCCGTGGTGCATTGCTCCCTGACGCTCTGGGACGTGGACAGCAGCGCCAACGTCCGTGCCGATGTGCAAGCGGACCGGATCGGCGACGACGGGTTCGACATCGTCTTCCGCACCTGGGGCGACAGCCGGATCGCCCGCGCCCGTGTCGGCTGGATGGCCATCGGAGAGGTCGGCGCACCCGGCGACTGGGACGTGTAGCCCCCCATACTTGCGCCGCAGCCCCTTGCCGCGTATTGAGCGCGGGACACGCTAGATTTGGGGGGCCTCATGGGCTTCAAGATGGGTATCGTGGGTCTGCCGAACGTCGGCAAGTCGACCCTGTTCAACGCATTGACGAAAACCGCCGCAGCGCAGGCGGCGAACTTTCCGTTCTGCACGATCGAGCCGAACGTGGGCGAGGTCGCCGTGCCCGACGCGCGGCTGGACAAGCTGGCCGAGATCGCCAAGTCGAAAGAGGTGATCCCGACGCGGATGACCTTTGTCGACATCGCCGGGCTGGTGAAGGGCGCCTCCAAGGGGGAAGGGCTGGGCAACCAGTTCCTGGCCAACATCCGCGAGGTGGACGCCATCGCCCATGTGCTGCGCTGTTTCGAAGACGGTGACGTGACCCACGTCGAAGGCCGAGTCGATCCCGTTGCGGATGCCGAGACAATCGAGACCGAGCTGATGCTGGCCGACCTGGAATCGATCGAGAAGCGCCGCGCCAATCTGGTGCGCAAGCTGAAGGGCAACGACAAGGAAGCCCAGCAGCAGGACCGCCTTCTGGCCGCCGCCCAGGCGGTGCTGGAAGACGGCAAGCCCGCCCGCGTGGTCGAGGTCGACGCCGAGGACGCCAAGGCCTGGAAGATGCTGCAACTTCTCAGCACGAAGCCCGTGCTCTACGTCTGTAACGTCGCCGAAGAGGAATCCGTCGAAGGCAACGCCCATTCCGCCGCCGTGGCCAAGATGGCCGCCGCGCAGGGCAATTCGCACGTCATCATCAGCGCCCGGATCGAGGAAGAGATCAGCCAGCTGGACGCCGAAGAGGCCGAGATGTTCCTGGGCGAGATGGGGCTGGAAGAGCCGGGGCTGGATCGCCTGATCCGCGCCGGATACGAGCTTTTGCATCTTGAGACCTATTTCACCGTCGGCCCGAAAGAGGCCCGCGCCTGGACGATCCGCCAGGGCACCGCAGCCCCGCAGGCTGCCGGTGTGATCCATGGTGATTTCGAAAAGGGCTTCATCCGGGCCGAGACCGTGGCCTATGCCGATTTCATCGCCTGCAACGGCGAGGCGGGCGCGCGTGACGCGGGCAAGCTACGGGCGGAAGGTAAGGGCTACATCGTGCAGGACGGCGACGTCATGCACTTCCTTTTCAACGCTTGATCCCAGTGCAATACCGGTGTGATCCCCGCATGATCCCGGTGTGATCCGGGGCCGCAGGTCCCGCGCACCGGAGGCCAAGACACAAGACACTAGAAAGGCCGGCCGGGTTGCCCCGCGCCGGCCTTTTGCGTGGCCCCAAGCGATCAATAGCCCAGAAGCGCGTTCATGTCGGTGATGGAATAGCCGCGGCCGCCGACGTTCAGCGCATAGCGCTGTTGCAGCGCCTCGCGGTCGGGGTCGGCCAGCGCCTCGAGTCCCGCCTTGGACCGGTGCGAGGCGCGGTGTACCTGGTCGCCCTGAAAGTGGGGCAGGGGGGCGTCTTCGGGGACGGCAAAGGCCTCGCGGAAGGTGGCTTCGTCGGACAGCAACTGCTCCATCTTGCGGGTCGGAGCGCCGAGGCCGATGGCCAGGAAATTGAAGCTGAGCACATGGTGGCAGGCAAAGGCGTAAAGGCAGTTCGACAGGCTGCTGGGGACCTTCATCTGCACGACCTCGTTGAAGGATTGCTGCAGCACCTGCGAAAAATGCGCGGCATTGCCCGACAGCACGGATTTCGCGGCCCAGGCATAGCAGCTTTCGATCTGGGCACGGGGTTCGCGCACCAGCAGCCAATAGGTGACGCCCTGAGCATCGCAGACGGGTTTCATCAGCTGGGGCGGCAGCAGCGTATGCACGGCGACAGGGCTGCGCCCGGCCTGGGCCGAGGCCTGCATCGCCGCAACAAAGTCTTCGGGCGTCTGAGAACCCTGGCCGATCGGGTGTTTGGCGATGAAATCCTGGGATCCATGGCTGACCTCGTAGCCCGGTATGCCGCCCAGAATCTCTGAAATACTGTGCGTTGCGGCAAAGCCGATGGATTCCGCGACGATCATGCTGCCTGTCCCCTTTTTCTGCGGTTTCTTGCGGGCAATTGTGAAGAAATGGCCCCCGGAATGACAGGTCTTTTTGCGGAAGTTAAACTGGGTCATCCGCGGGTTCGAAAAAATCTGGAAATTTCGACTAAATGTGTTTTGACCTTAGGTGAGCGAAACCTAGGTAAACCAGACGTTTGTTGATTGAAGCCTGAATGACACTGCCTTTTGTACCGCCCGCCGGGTCCAGCACCCCCGGTTTCCAGCCCGTGTCGCTAAGGGCACGTTTGCGTGCCGACACGCGGGCCGCCCATGATCGGCTGGACGCGCTTTTGTCCGGTGCGGACCTGTCGCACCGCTTGGGCCTGGCGCAGTTCCTGCATGCGCAGAAGCACGGTTTCGACTGTCTGGCCCTTCTGTCCGACCCTGCCGACCCGCCGCAGACCGCCCCGGTGGTCACGGCGCTGCGCGCCAGCCTGCGGGCCGATCTGGACTTCCTGGGTCTAGGCCGGGGGCAAGGCGATCTGGTGGCTGCCGACGACCAATCCGGCGCGCCGACAAAAACCGCAAAAAAATCGTCCGGGCAAAGGAACTTACTGGCCTCGGCCGCGGTTGACTACATGGTGCTTGGTTCAGGCCTTGGTGCGGCCGTGTTGCGGAAGCGGTGGCTGCGGGCGTCGGATCCTTCCCTGCATGGCGCAGGGGGCTTTCTGACCGCAGAGCGTTCGGTAGACGATTGGAAGGCGCTTGTGACCCGGCTGGACAGCCTGCCGGGCACGGGCGCGGGTGCGGACAGGGCCGTCGCCGATGCGGCGCGGATCTTCGGGTTCTTCTCAGACGGCTGGGAAGATTTCGACAGGACAAAAGCGTCCGAAGTGGCGCAGACAGGGATAGGACTCAGGTGACCAACGGGCATCCGATGGGCGGCGCTTCTGCCGCGGCCACACAGACGGACGTGGATCTGACGAACTGCGACCGCGAAGCCATCCATCTTCTAGGCAATGTTCAGCCCTATGGCTGCCTGCTTGCCGTGTCGTCTGACTGGCTGATCCAGCACGCCTCTCGCAATATCAGCGACTTCCTGGGCTGGAAGGTCGAGGACGCCGTGGGCCATCCCCTGTCCGACGTGCTGCCCCAGGCCAGCCTTGGGCGGTTGCGGGCCAAGCTGTCCAGCCTGCGACACGAAGATGCCACCGCGCGGATCATCGATTTCGACCTGATGGCCGATGGCCGCCGCTTTGACGTTTCCCTGCATCAGTCCGGCCGGTCGCTTCTGATCGAGGCCGAGCTGAAGACCGACGAAGGGCTGGACCGAGACGACCTGGGCAGTGTTCAGGCGCTGATCCGCCGGATCGCCAACCGACCGAGCTTTGAGGACAAACTGGACCAGGCCGCGCGCGGTCTGAAGATGCTTAGCGGTTTTGACCGTGTCATGGTCTATCGCTTTGACGACGAAGGCGCGGGCGAAGTGGTCGCCGAAGCCCGTCAGCGCGACATGGAGCCCTTCCTGGGCCTCCGCTACCCCGCCAGCGACATCCCCAAGCAGGCGCGTGCGCTGTACCTGCGCAACCTGCTGCGCCTGATCGCGGACGTTGATGCCGAACCCTCGCCGATCCTGCCGCCCGCCGATCCCAATGGCGTGGTGCCGGACCTGTCGATGGCCGTGACCCGCGCGGTGTCGCCGATCCACCTGGAATACCTGCGCAACATGGGTGTTCAGGCTTCGATGTCGGTGTCTATCGTGCGCGAAGGCAAGCTGTGGGGGCTGCTGGCCTGCCATCACAACAGCCCGCGCTACATCGACTTCGAAAAGCGCACCGCGATTGAACTGTTCGCCCAGCTTTTCGCCTATGAGCTGGCGCAGCATGAATCCAACGCCGAGCGCGAAGAACTGGCCCGCGCGCAATCGCTGCATGACAAGGTCGTATCGCGGGTTTCGGACGGGGAAAACCTGGTCGATGTCTTCGATGATTTCGCGGAACAGATCGAACAGCATATCTCGTACGACGGGATCGCGATCTATTCCGACGGGGTCTATCGCGCCATCGGCCGTGCGCCGACCCATGACGAATTCGTCGGGCTCGCCCGGTTCCTGAACACGGCGCCGACCTCGCGGGTGTTCCAGACCCATGACCTGGCCGCCGCTTACCCCGGTGCCGCGCATTTTGCAGATCGGGCCGTGGGCATCATGGCCCTGCCGATTTCCCGCACCCCACGCGATTACATCGCGCTGTTCCGGGGCGAGGTGGCGAAACAGGTCACCTGGGCCGGCAATCCCGAAAAACCGGTCGAGGCCACGGGGCCGAACGGCCTTCGCCTGACCCCGCGCAAAAGCTTTGAAGCCTGGCGTCAGAAGGTCACCGGCCAGTCCGCCCCCTGGGCCACGGCCGAGCTGCGCCTGGCCGAACACCTGCGTCTGACCCTGCTCGAGGTCGTGTTGAAGGTCACCGATCAGGCCAACCTGGAAGCCAAGCGGTCGCGAGAACAGCAGGATCTGCTGATCGCGGAACTGAACCACCGGGTGCGCAACATCCTGAACCTGATCCGGGGCCTGGTGTCCCAGACGCGCGCCGATGGCGATCAGCTGGACGGCTATGTCGCGAACCTCAACGGCCGGATCCAGGCCCTGGCCCGGGCACATGATCAGCTGACCCGGCGCGACTGGTCCGCGGTGTCCCTGCGCGAGCTTCTGGATGTCGAGGTCCGGGCCTTCCTGACCGATGCCACCGACCGCGTGGTGATCAGCGGCGTGACGCCCTTCCTGTCGCCCCAGGCCTATTCCGCCGCGGCTCTGGTCTTTCACGAACTGGTCACCAATTCCGCCAAATACGGCGCGCTGTCGGATGACCGGGGCCGGGTGCACGTCGACATGAGCCGCGACCGCGATGGCACGCTGGCGATTTCCTGGAAGGAAACCGGCGGCCCCGCGGTGCGCGCCCCAACCCGCCGCGGCTTCGGGTCGGCCATCATCGAACGGTCCATCCCCCATGAACTAAGCGGCACGGCGCGGGTGGATTTCAAAGTGACAGGGTTGCAGGCCCATTTCACCATTCCCGCCCGTTTCATCGGCCCCGAAACCGAAGAGGTGCCCCCTGCGGCCGACCTGTCGGTGGTGGACGAGGTCCAGAACCTTTCCGGCCGGGCGCTGGTGGTCGAGGATTCGATGATCATCGCCATGGACGCCACCGACATGCTGCAAGAGCTGGGCTGCGACGAGGTCGATGTTGCCGGCTCCACCGCCGAGGCGATGACACTGCTGGACGCGGGCACCACCTATGACTTCGCGCTGCTTGACGTGAACCTCGGCTCCGACACCTCGGCCTCGGTCGCGCAGGTGCTGGCGGAACGCGGCGTGCCCATCGTGCTGGCCACCGGCTATGGCGAGACCGAGGCGATCAAGGAAAGCTTCCCGCCCGCCCCGGTGCTGCAAAAGCCCTATTCCTCGGACACCTTGCGGTCTGCGATCCGGTCGTCGGTCACCGGCTGACCGGGCAGGCCGCATTTCGATTGGCAGACCCGTTCGCGGGTGTCTTTCCCTTGCCCGGCCTGCATCGCGTGCTTCTGTAGCCGCGTTTGCGACGAATGCCAGTTTTGCTGCTGCTCCCTGCAATTCGGCCTTGTTCTGCCCCGCCACAGCCACTAAACGGGTCGACGGAGACGTGGCCGAGTGGTCGAAGGCGCTCCCCTGCTAAGGGAGTAGGCGGGAAACCGTCTCGAGGGTTCGAATCCCTTCGTCTCCGCCATTTTCAAGACAATTGCGAACTGTAACACCGCGCCTTCGGGCGGTGGCGGGCGGGCGTGCGTTTGACGGGTGATGTCGTCGTAACGGAGGACGTGAGCGGGCAAGGCACCGATGGCTCAGGGCGATGGCCCGCGACGCTCCCCCGAACAAAAAGACAGGCCGGAGGGCCGGCCTGTCTTTTGCTCCAATCGTCCTCTGGCGGAAATGCCGTCAGGCGCGGGCGGCCTTGCGGGCGGCGGCGTCTTCCTTCCGGGCCTTGGGGAAGAAGGAATAGTAGAACACCGGTGCCGCGATCAGCGTCAGGATCGAGGCAAAGCCAAGCCCGCCCATGATCGTCACCGCCATAGACGCGAAAAAGGCGTCCGACAGCAGCGGGATCATGCCCAGGATCGTTGTCGCCGCCGCCAGGACCACCGGCCGCAGACGCGAGGTCGAGGCGTCGAGGACTGCCTGGCGGAAGGGCACGCCCTCGGCCCGGACCAGGTCGATTTCCTCGACCAGGACGATGCCGTTCTTGATCAGCATCCCCGACAGCGACAGCAGGCCCAGCAGCGCGGTAAAGGAAAACGGCAGGCCGGTGCCCAGCAGGCCAATGGCGACGCCGTTCACGCTCATCGGGACCAGCAGCCAGATGATCACCGGCTGGCGGATCGTGCCGAACAGCAGCACCGAGATCAGCACCATGATGATCAGCGACAGCGGCAGCTGCTTGCCCAGGCTGGCCTGCGCATCGGTCGAATTCTCGTATTCGCCGCCCCATTCCATCTTGTAGCCCTCGGGCAGGGCGATCGCCTCGACCGTGGGGCGGATCTGGGTGAAGACCGTGGCCGCGTTGACCCCGGCGGGAACACCGGCCTGAACGGTGATCGTGGGCACCCGGTCGCGGCGGACCAAGAAGGTGTTCTGCGCCTCCCATTCGAAACCGTCGACGATCTGCGCCACGGGCAGATAGGCCCCGGCCGCATCGGAATAGACCGGAAGGTCCGACAGATGGGTGCCGCCCTGCACACGGGCATCGCCTGCGCGCACGATGATCGGGATCAGGCGGTCGGCCTCGCGGTAGTAACCGACCTGCATGCCGTCCGTGCCCAGCTGCAGCGCCTGGGCCAGGTCGTCGCGGCCGACACCCGCGGCCTTGGCGCGTTCATCGGCAAAGCGGGGGACGATCACCAATTCCCGCTCGCGCCAGTCGGTGCGCAGATCCTGCAGCTGGTCCGAGGCCCCGATCAAGGCGGTCTCGGCCTGTTCGGCCAGATCGCGCAGCACCACTGGGTCCGGCCCGGAGAAGCGCACCGCAATGGGCGCGCCGCCACCGGGGCCAAAGGCCAGGCGTTCGGTGCGGAATTCCCCGGATGTCAGGGTGGCGCGGCCGAAGGCCTCCAGCTCGGCCCGAAGGGGCGGGATCTGGTCCAGCCTGTCGGTGCGGATGATCAGGTGGCCGTAGGTCGGCAGGGCCTCTTCCGGGGCGTAGGTCAGCATGAAGCGTGTCGCCCCGCCGCCGATGAAGGTGGTGACCGATGCGACGTCCTCGCGGGCTGCCAGCCAGTCCTCCAGCACGGCCATGTCGTCTGAGACCTGGTTGATGCTGGCCCCCTGCGGCAGCTTGTAGTGCACGTAGAACAGGGGCGTGTTGCTGTCGGGGAAGAACTGCTGCTTGACCTGGCCGAAGCCAATGTAGCAGGCGGCAGTCACGCCGATCAGCCCAAGGATCACCAGGTGGCGCAGGGTCAGCGCGGCGGACAGCGTGGCGCGATAGGCGCGGAACAGCGGGCCGCCGTACAGATCGCCTTCGCCCTGGGTGCCGACCTTGAACAGGTAATGCGCCAGAAGCGGGGTCGCGGTGATCGCCAGCACCCAGCTGAGCAACAGTGAAATCCCGATCACCGCGAACAGCGAGAACAGGAATTCGCCCGTGGCATCCGGGGACAGGCCGATGCCGGCAAAGGCCATGATGCCGATGACGGTCGCGCCCAGCAACGGGACTTGCGTTTTCGAGGCCACGTCCTGCGCCGCATCGCCCGAGCTTTTGCCGCGCGCCATGTCGCCCTGCATGCCTTCGGCCACCACGATGGCGTTGTCGACCAGCATCCCCATGGCGATGATCAGCGCCCCGAGCGAGATGCGCTCCATCTCGATGCCGAAGATCGCCATCAGGAAGACGGTGCCGACCACGGTCAGCAGCAGCGTCGCCCCCACCACGATCGAGGCGCGCCAGCCCATGAACAGCGCCAGCACGATGACCACGATGGCCACGGACATCGCCAGGTTCCACAGGAAGGCGTTCGAGGCCTCGTCCACCACCACATGCTGCTGGTAGATCGGGTGCAGTTCCACCCCGGCGGGGACATCATGCAGGATCTCGTCCAGGCGCGCATCGACACGTTTGCCGACCTCGACGATGTTCAGGTCGGCCTTGCCCGCGACGCCCAGGGTAAAGGCGTCCTGCCCCTGAAAACGGATGATTTCCGTCGGCTCGTCAACGCGGGACCGGGTCACCGTTGCCAGGTCGAGAAGGTCGATCACCTCACCGCCGATGCCGATGGTCAGATTGGCGATCTCGTCCACCGTGTCGGAGCCTTCGGGGGCCTGGATGCGCACGTCCTGGCCGTTGCGGGTGACACTGCCGGCCTGGGTGCGGCTGTCGGTGTTCGACAGCGCCCCGGCGATGGCCTGTGGCCCGATCCCGAGGTTGGTGATGATCGAGGTGCGGGCGTCGACATAGACCGCCTCGGAGGGCAGGCCCGCGACGGCGACATCGGCGACCCCTTCGACCGCCAGCAGCTCGCGGCGCAGGTATTCGGAAATCTCGTGCACCTCGGCGTCGGTGAACCCGGGGGCGGTGACGGCGTAGAAGACGCCGAAGACGTCGCCGAAGGTGTCGTTGACGATCGGGGTTCCGGCCTCGGGCGGCAGGTTGCGCTGTGCATCGGCGACCCGGTTGCGCAGCTTGTTCCAGATCGCGGGCAGTTCGTCGCCGTCATAGGTCATGTCGATATTGACCGACACGCGGCTGACGCCCGGCTTGTTGGACGAGGTGATGAAATCGATCTCGCCCATCTTCTGGATCTCGGATTCGATCGGTTCCGAGACCTCGCGCGCCACCTGTTCGGCGCTGGCACCGGGGTATTGCGTGATGATGATGGCGTTCTTCAGGGTGAAGGCGGGGTCTTCCAGGCGGCCGATCGTGGCAAAGCCCCAGACGCCGCCCAGCAGGCAGGTCAGCATCAGAAGCCAGGTGATCAGCGCCTTTTCGATCGAGGCGCGGGCAATGGACATGGTCTTATTCCCCGATGCGGGTGAAGGGGCGCACGGCCTGGCCATCGCGCAGCTGCGAGGCCCCGGTCATGACGATCTGCGTGCCGTCGGCGGGCCCGTCGGTCATGTAAAGGTTGCCGTCCTCGGCCAGCTCCACCGTGACCGGCGTGCGGGTCAAGGTGCCGTCCTGGTAGACCATGACAAAGGGCGCGCCCTCGGGGTCATAGGTCAGCGCGGTTTCGGGCAGGATGATGCCGCCCGCAGGCAGGCCATCCGCCGTGGCATAGACCGTGACCGAGGCACCGGGAAAGACGAAGGCCCCGGGATTTTCCGCAAAGGCCAGGGTGATCGCATAGGATTGCCCGATCGAGGAGGTCTCGGTCTCGAATTCGCGCAGGGTCAGCGGGTATTGCTGCGGATCGCCGGGGAATTCGGCGGCAAAGCTGACGCCATTGCCGGCCCCGGCCTGGCGGAACAGCACCTCGGGGACCTGGATGTCGACGCGCATTTCCGACACGTCGTGCAGGCGGACCACGGGGGTGCCGGCAGCGACGGTCTGATAATTGGCGATCAGGCGACGGGCGACCAGCGCATCGAAGGGCGCGCGCAGGGTGGCGTGGCCCAGGTTGTCATTCGCATTGGCCAGGGCGATTTCCGCCAGCTTCAGCTGGGTTTCGGCGTCCTGCACCTGCACCGGCGACACAGCCTGCCCACGAAGCGAGGTCAGCCGTTCGGCATCGCGCTGCGCCTTGTTGTAATTCGCCTTGGCCTGGGCCACGGCGCGTTCATATCCCGCCACATCCAGCTGGGCGATCAGATCGCCCTGGGATTTCGCCGTGCCTTCCTCGGCGTTCAGTTCCAGCAGCTGGCCGCCGACCTGAAAGGCCAGGTCCACCGTCTGCCGCGCCGCGACCTGTCCGAAGAACTGACGTTTCAGGACCATGGGCTTGGTGGTCAGCTCCATCAACTTGACGGGTTTTGGCGGGGTGGGCGGGGGCGCATCCTGTGCCAGGGTGACGGCGGGGGCGAAAAGGGCCAGAAGGCCAAGAAGGGGCCAGGGGCTGCGCATGGGGGGACTCCTGTCGTGCGGAACTGCGACGTGGCGTTACCTAAGCAAGCTTTCGGGAAAAGCAAACCGTTTAGTTCAGTTTTGCCCGGGCCTGTTGTCGCGGGGCCGGTTTGGGGTCGGTTTCTTGCGGATCTGGCGCGCGTTTGGGCCCGCATTTCGGGCAGGGGGTAGAAGGGCAGGGCGCAGAACGGCAAACGGGCGCGGCAGGGATCGCCGCGCCCGTCTGTTGTCATTGCCGAAAGCTGTCAGAGCTTGCCGGCGGCCGCGTCTTCGAACTGGGCGACGGCGGCCAGCGACCGGTCATCGGTCAGCAGCATGTCGGCGACCGATGCGGCGATGGTGAAACAGTCGTGCCCCATTTCCGAAAGGCGGCACAGCTGGTCGGCATCGCGAAGCGAAGCGATCAGCACCCGTGTCCGGTTGCCGCGCGATTTTGTCACCGCCAGCATCTGCGTCATCGCCTCGTAGGCGGGCAGCCCGGCCTCCAGCATGCGGCCGAAGTAGGGGGCGATGTAGTCGGCCCCAAGTGCGCTGGCCACCAGCATCTGCTTGGCATCGTAGCAGGCGGTCATCAGGATCGGGCAGCCCTGCGCCTTCAGTGCGGGCACCTGGCGGATCGCGGTTTCGATCAGCGGCACCTTGACCACGGTGCGGATCCCGGCGGCCGATCCGGCCTCGAGCAGCCTGTCGGCCCAGGCGGCGTAGCTGTCCGGCGCGCCATGGACCTGGGCGTGCAATTCGGTCGCGCCCAGGTCGGCGGCCTTGCGGGCCATCAGGCCCCAGTCGATTTCCGGATAGGACAGGCCCGCGCGGGCGGCCAGCAGGGGGTTTGTGGTGATACCGACGAAGATCCCCGTAGGCATCAGGCGATCCCAGTCTGCGGTGGCGGCGCTGTCGAGATATAGATCCATGGGGCGGGTCCTTTCGGGCGTGTCCGGGCCGGGCGGGGCAATGCCCAGGGGGCCGGGCGTGTGATCTTAGGCGGTCAGGTCGGTTGTGGCGCGCAGGGCGTCGTCCAGTTCGGTCAGGGTTGGCGGGTCGCAGCCTTCCCGCTGGCAGTTCAGCGCGGCGGCCCGTGCGGCCCGGGTCAGCAGGGCCTGGGTGGTGTCGGTCGTCAGATCCTCCAGCCCCTGGGGCGACAGGTATCCGCCCGCACGCAGGGCGACAAGCAGGCTTGCCATGAATGTGTCCCCGGCGCCGACCGTATCCACCAGCGGATCGGCCGGGGGACCGGGCACGGTCAACTCGGCACCGCGCAGCCAGGCGGTCGCACCCTCGGCCCCGCGGGTCAGGACCACAAGCGGGGCAGGGGTGGCGGCCCGGATGCGGGCCAGCGCCGTTGGCTCGTCCTCATCCGGGCAAAGCGCGGCCAGGTCCTCATCGCTTAGCTTGAGGACGTGGACCTTGGCGATCATGCGGAAGATGCGGGCGCGATAGCTTCCGGGATCGGGGATGATCGACAGGCGCACGTTCGGGTCGAGGCTGGTCAGAAGCCCGCGCTGGTAGGCGGCCGCCATCGTGGCCTCCCATGCGTCGGCATCTGCGCCGTCGTTAAGGGTCAGCGATCCGGTGTGCAACGCGGCGACATCGGTGCCGATGGCGCGGGCCAGGCTGGCGGCGTCCACCGCGCGTTCGGCCGTGCCGTCGCGCTGGAACAGATAGCTGGGGTGGCCTTTCGTCAGCGTCACCTGCGCCATGGTGGTGGGGAGGTCGTTGCGCCCGCCGCCCAGGGTGACCCCGGCCTCGGTCAGACGATCCGCCAGCAGCACGCCCCAGGCATCGGTCGAGATCGGAGAGACATATCTGACAGGGGCGCTCTGACGCGCGGCGGCGACCGCGACGTTGAAGGGCGACCCGCCGGGATGAGAGACGGCAACGCCGTCGGTGATGACCTGGTCGATCAGGTTCTCTCCACCGACGGCGATCCGGGCCCCGGGAGGGGAGGGCTTATTCGATGCGGTCTTGTCCGAAGCGGGCCTATCCGACATGGAATTATTCATCGGCCCCGATGGCGCGGGCGCGTTCGAAGATGGCGAAGACAAAGGCGCTTGCCGCCAGCACCACGGCACCCAGCACCAGGAAGGGCGTCGCGGCGTGGTAGCCCAGCAGGGCCAGCACCGGGATCATCGCCACGAAGATCGCCGCCAGCGCCAGGCTGGTCACGCTGCTGCCGCGGAAGATGTTCACGCCGGCGGCCAGCACGACAAGGGTCAGCACCAGCGTCGTCAGGCCGTTGGCCGATACGGCGGCCTGCGAGGCCTCGATCGCGGCGGGGTCCATCAGACGGGCGGTGTGGCCGGGCGCAAGGGTAGTGCCGGCCTCGCGCAGGGCGCTGGCCGCGCCATGTTCGGCCAGGGCGATCTTGGCCCGCAGCCAGACTGCGCCGGGCGTCATCAGCGCCAGGAAGGCCATGAAGGTGCCGACGGCGGCCAGAAGCTTGCGCACCGCCTCGGGGTCGCGGGACTGGCGCACGATGTCGATGCCCACGGCCACCAGGATGATGCCGCCGGTCACCACCATCTGCCAGAAGGTGTTCAGCTGGGCCAGCGTCAGGCCGTTGTTGATCAGCTTGAGAAGGATGACCCCCATGAAGGTCCCCCAAAGCGACCCGCGCCCGCCGAACAGGGATGTGCCGCCGATGACCACGGCCGCGATCGCGTCCAGTTCCCACATCTGGCCATAGTCGGATTTGGCATAGGGCGCGCGGCCCAGGAACAGCAGGGCGCCAAAGGCCGCCGCGAAGGACCCGAACATGTAGGTCATCAGCGTGTAGCGGCGGGTGTTGATCCCGGCCTGGCGCGCGCCGGGTTCGTTCGACCCGATGGCATAGACGTAGCGGCCATAACGGGTGTTGGCGATGATCACGGCCAGCACGATGAAGAAGGCGATGAAGATCAGCATCGACATCTGGAAGGTGCGGAAGAAGTTCAGCCAGTTGGCATCGACAAAGCCGCCCAGGGTCTTGGCAAATCCGTCCAGCTCATCCGCGCGG
Source organism: Pseudooceanicola nitratireducens (assembly GCF_900109195.1). Classification (GTDB taxonomy): domain Bacteria; phylum Pseudomonadota; class Alphaproteobacteria; order Rhodobacterales; family Rhodobacteraceae; genus Pseudooceanicola; species Pseudooceanicola nitratireducens. Next base: position 826,862 of record NZ_FNZG01000002.1, read on the forward strand.
TAGGCGTTGCGCAGCCCGGTGAAGGGGTTGAAACGGCCGAAATAGTCGAAGGCCTCGGGCAGTTTCGGGGTCGCCTGGGCATTGGTCGTCAAATGCCCGGTGCCGCGCCAGATCGACAGGCCCGCAAGGGTGACGATGAAGGCCGGCATGCCGAAATAGGCGACCAGCGTGCCGTTGAAGGCCCCGACCGCCAGGCCGATGCCCAGCCCGGTCATGATCGCGAAAAACGGCGGAAAGCCCCAGAAACTGGCGACATAGCCCGTCAGAGCCGCGGTCAGCCCCATGACGGATCCCACGGACAGGTCGATCCCGGCGGTCAGGATGATCAGGGTCATCCCTCCGGCGACGACGCCGATCGCGGCCGAGTTGTTCAGGATCGTCATCAGGTTCGACGGGCGGAAGAACATCGTGTCGACCGTCGCCACCTCGATCGCGAGGCCCAGGACGATGATCGCCAGCAGCGCCCCGGACCATTCGGCGCGGAAGAACCGAACAACGAGCGAGATGAGCCGATCCTGCAGCGAACGGGAAGGCAAGGTCTGGCCATGGGTGGTGTCGGTCATGACGGTCGGTCCTGTCTGGGTGCGGTCTGGGGTGGCCTTCCGGGGCCGATCTAGGCGACGGGCAAGGCTGCGGGGAAGGCGGGGTGCACGGTGGCAAAGGGGGCAGGCCCTAGAAGGAGGGCCTGCCCAGTCGGGCGTGGATCACTCCATGCCGATCATTTTTTTGTATTCGGCCGAGGTCTCGGGCGTCACCAGGAAATAGCCGGTGTCGATCCGGGGGCTGACCTCTTCACCACGCGCGGCGGCCGCGGCGGCTTTGATGCCCTGATAGCCCATCTGGTACAGCATCTGGGCGGTGTCGGCGTGGACCCAGCCTTCGTCCATGGCGACGATGGCGTCCGAGGCCCCGTCGAAACCGACAAGCTTCACGTCACCCGCGCCGTAGCCCAGGTTTTCCAGCGCCGCCTTGGCCCCCATGGTGCCGCCGTCCCAGGCGTTGACGACCATCTTGATGTCGTCGCGCGCGTTCAGGATCGCCTCGACCCCTTCCTGGGCCTGGGCGCTGTCCCATTCGGTCGGCACTTCGACGATTTCCGAATTCGGACGCGCGGCCGAGAAGGCTTCGACAAAGCCGTTGCGGCGTTCCTGGCCGGTGGACTGGGCCTGGTTGCCGGTGACATAGATCACCGCATCGCCATCCGCGACCAGCGCGGCGGCGGCGTTGCCCTGTTCCTTGGCCACGGCGTAGTTGTCGGTGGCGACGAAGGACGTGACCTCGGCCCCGGACACGCCGGTGTCGATGGCGATGATCGGGATGCCCGCGCTCATCGCGTCATTGACCGCCGGTGCGATACCCGAGCTGTCGACAGGCGCGACGCCGATGGCCTTGGCCCCCTGGGCGACAAGGTTTTCAAAGACTTCCAGCTGGCTCGACAGGTCGCCCTGAAAGGACGGGCCAACCGACACCAGCTTGACGCCTTCTTCTTCGGCGGCATCTGCGGCGCCCTGGTTGATCATCATCCAGCCGGCGTTGGTGGCCGATTTGGTGATATAGCCGATCACGTCCTGCGCCTGTGCGGCGGTGCCGGCCAGAAGGGCGGCAAGGGTTGCACCGGCAAGGGTGAATTTCACGTTCATTGGTACTCCTCCCAAATGCCACGGGCCTCCTCGCCCCGGCTCTGATGCCCCTAGAAAGATCGATTCCCCCCGTCTCTGTCAATAACTAAATCAACTTGATTTAAGTATTGACAGCCCGCCCGTCCGGATGGCTTGTAAAGGGAAGGCCGCGCAGGATCCGATCGCGCGGCAAGGGAGGGAACATGGCCGAGAACCGTAAAGTCATATTGGAAACCAAAGGGTTGACCAAACACTACGGCGGCGTCCAGGCGCTGAACGACGCGGATTTCAAGATGTTCGCGGACGAACATATCGCCATCGTCGGGGACAATGGCGCGGGCAAATCCACCTTCGTGCGGAACATCACCGGGGTCGAACAGCGCACCCGGGGCGAGGTCTTCGTGGACGGCGAACCGGTCTCCTTCGCCTCCCCCCAGGAGGCGCGCGAACATGGAATCGAAACGGTCTACCAGAACCTCGCGCTGGCCGATCACCTGGATGTGCCGGCCAATATCTTCCTGGGCCGGGAAGAGGTGAAGTTCCGCCTTGGGCCGCTGTCGTGGCTGGACAAGAAGGCGATGGCCAAACGCTCGAAAGAGCTTCTGGACGAAACCGGCATCAAGATCCCCGACCTGCGCCAGCCGGTGGCGGGCATGTCGGGCGGTCAGCGCCAGTGCGTCGCCATCAGCCGGGCGGCCGGCTGGGGGTCGAAGCTGATCATCATGGATGAACCGACCGCTGCCCTGGGCATCCAGGAAACCACGCGGGTCGAACATATCATCCGCGGCCTCAAGGAACGCGGCGTTCCGGTCATCATCATTTCCCACAACCTGCGGCAGGTCTTCAATCTTGTGGACCGGATCGTGGTGTTCCGGCAGGGGCGGATCGCCGGCGTTCTCGACGCCAAGACCGCCAGCGGCAACGATGTGGTGGCGATGATCACCGGCGTCGACCAAGGGGTCCACGAAGACGCGAGCTATATCTGATGGCCGCGTCTTGCCCGCAGGGCGAAGCCGCCGGGGCCCTTTATAGGCAGCACCTGCGCCGGGGGGGGCGGTCGGACCGGCGCCCCAGCTTGCGCCCCAGCTTGCGCCGCGACTTGCGACGGGGCCCGCGATCTGCCACAGGATCCGCCACCAGCCCGGGACGGGGCCGAACCAAGGACCGGGACCCGGCATGAGCCTGATCGAAAGCACGACCGACCCGCGACTGGCGCTGGTGCCGCGCCCCGAGAACGAACGCCTGATCCTGAGCCTGGTGCGCGAACACCGCGGGATGAGCAAGGCCGAGATCGCCCGCGCCACGGGCCTTTCGGCGCAATCGGCCACCAATATCGTCAACCGGCTGGAAGCCGAGGGGCTGCTGAGGGCCGGCAAAAGCGTGCGGGGCAAGGTCGGCCAGCCCTCGAAACCCTATCTGATCAACGCCGAAGGGGCGCTGACCATCGGGGTCAAGGTGGGCCGCCAGTCGGTCGAGATCGCCACCATGGGCTTCGACTACGAGATCATCGAACACCGGCAGTTCCGCTATGAATACCCGGTCTACGAGGCCGTGCGCGATCACATCTTCGCCGCCATGCAGGCGCTGATCGACGATCTGGGTCCCGCCCGGGCGCGGCGCATCCTGGGGGTCGGACTGGCGCTGCCCGAGGGGCTGAGCAGCTGGGAAAGCGCCATCGGTGCCCCGCGTGGCCTGATGGCCCCCTGGGACGAGGCCGATCTGAGGGCCGAGATCGAGGCCGCCTTTGGTCTGGCGGTGTCCAAGATGAACGACGCCTCGGCCGCCTGCCTGGCGGCGCTGAAGGTCGGCAAGACGACCGAGGCGCGGTCGTTCCTGTATATCTACGTCGGCACCTTTGCGGGCGGGGGCCTCGCCATCGACGGGCGCGTCTATGAAGGCATGTCGGGCAATGCCTCGGCCATCGGGTCGCTGCCGATGAAGGTCGTCGCGTCCGGGCCGGGGGATCAGCTGATCGGCTCGGCCTCTCTCCAGGTGCTGGAAGAAAAGGCGGCGCAGGCGGGGATCGATCCGCAGGTCTTCTACCAGGATGCGCCGCTTTCCGCTGCGGCCGAGGACGTGCTGACCGCCTGGGAGGCCGTGGCCGCCCCGGCGCTGGCCTTCAGCTTTGTCGCCGGCCAGGCGATCCTGGATGTCGAGGTCATGGTGCTTGATACCAGCCTGGCCCATGCCCTGCGCGCCCGGCTGGTCGATGCGACGATCGCTGCCCTGGTCCACTACGACACCCGGGGTCTTCGTCCCTTCCGCATCATCGCGGGCGACGGCGGGGTGCGGGCCCGGTCCATCGGCAGCGCGCTTCTGCCGTTTCAGGCGGTGACGGAATACGACCTGATGTGACGGATCCTGCGGGGGCGCAGAAGGGTGCAGAAAGCCTCTTGACCCTCCAGCGGCTGGAAGCCCTAGATACCTGTTCCAACGTCTTCGAGACCGGAAAGGACAGGCCATGGCGCATTCACATCAGGATACCTCTCACGCTACGGGCGCAGTGACCCGCGACCCGGTCTGCGGCATGACCGTGGACCCGGATGCCGGCAAGCCCAGCCTGACGCACGAAGGCCATGTCTATCACTTCTGCTGCGACGGCTGCCGCACCAAGTTCCAGGCCGACCCCGAGGCCTACCGCACCGCCAAGGACGTCGTCTGCGGCATGACGGTCGAACGCGCGACAGCGGCGCATATGTCGAAACACGCGGGCGAAAAATTCTATTTCTGCTCTTCCGGGTGCCAGACCAAGTTCGACGCCGCGCCCGAGGACTACATGGGCGACCGCCCCGCGCCCGAACCCATGCCCGAGGGCACCATGTACACCTGCCCGATGGACCCCGAGATCGTGCAGGACCACCCCGGAGACTGCCCGATCTGCGGCATGGCGCTGGAGCCGATGACGCCGACCCTCGACAGCGGGCCGCACCCGGAGTTCGTTGATTTCAAACGTCGTCTCTGGCTGACCGCGCCCCTGGCGCTGGCGGTCTTCGTGCTGGAAATGGGCGCGCACATGGGCCTGCCCTTTGCCGACTGGATCGGTCATCGGGCCTTTGGCTGGGTGCAGTTCGCGCTGGCCACGCCCGTGGTCTGGCTGTGCCGCATCTTCTTCAAACGCGCCTGGAATTCGCTGAAGAACCGCAGCCCCAACATGTGGACGCTGATCGGGATCGGCACCGGTGCGGCCTATCTCTTCTCGATCGTCTCGCTTCTGGCCCCCGGGCTGCTGCCCGCGCAGATGGCCGATGGCATGGGCATGACACCGGTGTATTTCGAAGCCACCGCGGTGATCTTGGTCCTCGTCCTGCTGGGCCAGGTGATGGAATTGGCCGCCCGCGAACGCACCGGCGACGCGATCCGCGCGCTGATGGATCTGGCCCCCAAGACCGCCCGCCGGGTGGCCGGCGATACCGAAGAGGACGTGCCGCTGGATGCGCTGAAAGCCGGCGACATCCTGCGGGTGCGTCCGGGCGACAGCGTGCCGGTGGATGGCGTGGTGACCGAAGGGCGCTCCTCGGTCGATGAAAGCATGATCACCGGCGAACCCGTGCCGGTTGAAAAGGTCGCGGGCGAAACGGTGACCGGCGGCACGCTGAACAAGACCGGCAGCTTCCTGATGGAGGCCCAGGTGGTGGGCGAGGGCACGACCCTGAACCGCATCGTGCAGATGGTCGCCTCGGCGCAACGCTCCCGCGCGCCGATCCAGGCGGTGGCCGACCGGGTGGCGGGCTACTTCGTGCCCGCCGTCGTGGCGGCGGCCCTGCTGGCCTTTGTCGCCTGGTGGGCCTTCGGCCCGTCGCCGGCGCTGTCCTATGCCTTTGTCGCCGCCGTCTCGGTGCTGATCATCGCCTGCCCCTGTGCGCTTGGCCTGGCGACGCCGATGTCGATCATGGTCGCCACGGGGCGCGGGGCCAATGCGGGCGTTCTGATCCGCGACGCCGAGGCGTTGGAGCGGTTCGCGAAGGTCGACGTTCTGATCGTCGACAAGACCGGCACCCTGACCGAAGGCAAGCCGACCCTGACCGATGTCGACCCCGTGGACATGGACGCTTCCTCCTTCCTCACCCTCGTTGCCGCACTTGAGCGTGGCTCGGAACATCCGCTGGCCGAGGCGATCGTGAGTGGTGCCGAAACCCGCGGGGCCGCCCGCAAAGACAGCACCGATTTCGACGCTGTCACCGGCAAGGGCGTCACCGGAACGGTCGAAGGCCACCGCGTGGCCCTTGGGAACGAGGCGCTGATGGCCGATCTCTCAGTCGACATCTCGGGGCTCTCCGACCGTGCGGCCGCCCTGCGCGCCGAAGGCAAGACCGCGATGTTCGTCGCCGTCGATGGCCAGCCCGCCGGGCTGATCGCCGTGGCCGACCGCATCAAGGAAACCACCCCTCAGGCGATCCGCGCCCTGCACGACGCGGGCCTGCGGATCATCATGGCCACCGGCGATGCCGAGGCCACCGCAAGGGCCGTCGCCCGTGACCTGCAGATTGACGAGGTCCACGCCGGCGTCTCGCCCGAGGACAAACATGCCCTGGTCAAACGCCTCAAGGACGAGGGCCTCTCGGTCGCCATGGCCGGCGACGGGGTCAACGACGCTCCCGCCCTGGCCGAGGCCGACGTGGGCATCGCCATGGGCACCGGGGCTGACGTGGCGGTGGAAAGCGCGGGCGTGACCCTGGTCAAGGGCGACCTGACCGGCATCCTGCGCGCCCGACGACTGGCCGAGGCAACGATGCGCAACATCCGTCAGAACCTCTTTTTCGCCTTCATCTACAACAGCGCCGGCGTGCCGATCGCGGCCGGGATCCTCTACCCGTTCCTCGGCATCCTGCTGTCGCCAATCTTCGCCGCCGCCGCGATGAGCCTCTCGTCCGTCTCGGTCATCGGCAACGCATTGCGCCTGCGGGCCCAGAAACTCTGACCCCCTCCCATCCTCTTGCCAGAAATATCCCGGGGGAGCGCGAGGGGGCAGGGCCCCCTCGCTTCCTTCTACGTCGGCACGCCTCCGGCGTGACGGGACAAGGCCCCCTCGCTATCCTCTACGTGGCGCGCCTCTGGCGTGACGGGCCAGCGCCCCCCCGCCACCCTCTACGTCGGCACGTCTCCGGCGTGAAGGAACACTCTCCCGCCGTCGTCACTGGCAGCCCACAAACCCTACCAGCCCCCAAACAAGGCCCCGCGTCCCTCTCCCCCCTTGACCCTCCAGTGGGGGGAGCCTTTATCTTAAGGCCAAAGGAGACCCCAGATGAACATCGGACGCGCTGCCGAGGCGACAGGCCTCTCGGTCAAGACCATCCGCTATTACGAGGAGATCGGCCTGGTTGATGCCGACCGTGCCGCCAATGGCTATCGCGACTTTGGTGAGCGCCAGATCACCCAGCTGCGCATGCTGGCACAGGCCCGGCATCTGGGCTTTGGGCTAGAGGAATGCCGCCGCCTGCTGGATCTGAACGCCGATCCCGACCGGGCCAGCCGCGACGTGCGGGCGCTGGCGCTGCGCAACCTCGACGCCGTGCGGGACAAGATTGCCCAGCTGCGCGCGCTTGAAGGGCAGCTGGAATCGCTGATCACCCAGTGCCATGGCGACGACGCGCCGGATTGCGCAATCCTCGACGGGCTCAGCAATGCGCCCGCAGCCGCGGCCAAGGGTTAAGTCCTGGTCATGCTGCCGCGGCTGATCCTGTTGATCCTTCTGGCCCTCGGCTGGGCTCTGCCGTCCGTGGGGCCGGTCGGGGCGCATGAGATGGCGCAGCATATGGACTGTCCGGCCTGTCCGGAACATGCGATGGACCATCAGACTGGGGCGGTGCCAGCCACCTCCTCGGATTGTCCGCATTCCCTGACCTGTGCGGTGGTGGCATTGCCGCTGACCATGATGGATCTGACACAGGTCTCTGCGTCCTCGGGCCTCAGCAAACATTTCCACAGCCCGGCATGGGCGTCCCAACCGCCCAAGGCGGATCCGCCGCCCCCCCGATCCTGATCGCGACACCAGTGCAAATTGCGGCTGAGGCCGCAGAATGATGACCGCGCCGGGGTCCTCCCGCGCCTTTCAGGACAAGAAGATGAAGAAGTTCCTACCCGTCGCCGCCCTGGCCCTGGCCGCCCTTGGCGGTGCCTATTACCTGACCCGTCCCCCGGTTCCCCTGACGCAGAATGACACCCAGATTGACCCGGATGACGAGTCGATCGTCGAGGTCACCCTCCCGGCCGAGCTTTCGGGCCCGGCCCAGATCGGGAAACGTGCCTTCGACGGCACCTGCGCCGCCTGTCACGGGGCGAATGCCTCCGGGCGCATCGGCTATGGTCCGCCCCTTGTTCACAAGGTCTATGAACCCGGGCACCATGGCGACATGGCCTTCTACATGGCGGTCCAGAACGGGGTGCGGGCGCATCACTGGCCCTTCGGCGATATGCCGGCGCAGAGCGGCCTGACCCGCGCGGATGTGAGCGATATCATCGCCTACGTGCGGGAAATGCAGCGGGCCAACGGGATCGACTGATCCCGCGTCAAGCTGACAGGGTGCTGGGCGTCAGTCTGCCGGGCGATGGCCCGGGCTGACGCCCCGCCTTTGCAGGAATGGCAAGTTGCGCTTTTTCGGAAACGGTTCCATCTTGCCGGCGTTTTCCGCAGGAGGAGGTGGAATATGCAGATCTGGCCCGCGCAGATCACCGATCGGATCGTGACCGAAAGCCATTTCGGTCGCGACAATCTCAAGTGTTTTGCCGATCGTCCGGCCGACATCAACATCATGGTGGACGAGGCCGTCGCCCGCAATGCCGGGGCCGAGGCGCTGGTCTGCGACGACACCCGGATCACCTATGAGGCGATGGTGGCCCGGATCGGCACCCTGGCCGCCGGGCTGCGCGATCTGGGCGTGGCTCAGGGGGACCGCGTGGCGCTTGTCATGGCGAATTGTCCCGAATTCGTGCTGTCGCTGTTTGCCGTGATCCGGCTGGGGGCCATTGCCGTGCCGATCAACGTGCGCGAAGGCACGCCCGAGCTGGCGCATATCCTGAACGACTGCGGCGCGAAGGTCCTGATCCATGACGCGGATCTGTCAGGCCATCTGCCCGGGGACGCCGAATTGCCGCTGCTGCGCCAGCGGATCAGCGTGGGCGGGCAGGCCCCGGGTGCCCTTGCGTTCGAGGATATCGGAGCAGCCGGCCACACGGCCGATCCCGTGCCGGTCCAGGAAGAAGACACGGCCGTGATCCTTTATACCTCGGGCACGACGGGCAAGCCGAAGGGCGCGATGCTGACCCATTTCAACATCGTGCATTCCTCGATGCATTTCGAATTGGCGATGGAGCTGGGGATCGGCGACAGCTCATTATTGTGCGTGCCGGCGTCGCATGTGACCGGGCTGATCGCGACGATCTTCACCATGCTGCGCACCGCCGGGACCATCGTCATCATGCGCGCCTTCGAGGCCGAGGCCTTCCTGCAGATCATCGCACGCGAACGGGTGTCGCAGACGCTGATCGTTCCGGCGATGTACAACCTTGTGCTGCTGCGCTGCGATCTCAGCGCCTATGACCTGTCGTCCTGGCGGATCGGCGGCTATGGCGGTGCGCCCATGGCAGCCTCGACCATTGCCGAGCTGTCGGAGAAGGTGCCGACCCTCAACCTGATGAACGCCTATGGCGCGACCGAACTGACGTCCCCCGCGACGATCCTGCCGATCGGTTATGGTGTCTCCCGCGCGGACAGCGTCGGCATTCCCGTACCCTGCGGCGAAATCCGGGTGCGCGACGAAGCCGGGCGCGATCTGCCCCGCAACACCCCGGGAGAGCTGTGGATCCGTGGCCCGAACGTGGTGCCCGGCTATTGGAACAATCCCGAAAAGACCGCCGCCGAATTCCACGACGGCTATTGGAAAAGCGGCGATGTCGGATCGATGGATGAGGAGGGGTTCATCACCCTGCACGACCGCCGCAAGGACATGATCATCCGGGGCGGTTACAACATCTACAGCGCCGAGATCGAGAATACGCTGATCGCCCACCCCTCGGTCATGGAATGCGCGGCCATCGGGCGGGCCGACCCGGTGCTGGGCGAGAAACTGCATGTCTTCGTGCAGACCGAAGACCCCGATCTGACGCTTGAAGTTCTTCGGGACTACTGCAAGGCGCATCTGGCCGACTACAAGCGGCCCGATTTCGCGACCTTCACCCGCGATCCGCTGCCGCGCAATGCCAACGGCAAGATCGTAAAGCGGGCGCTGCGAGAGATGGCCGGATAGGATGGCCGGATAGACTGGGCCGAACGGGCGGGGGGCGTCAGCTGCGCAACCCGTCCAGGATCGTCGCGGAAAGGGTGCGGGCGATGTGATCGCGTTCGGACTGGGGCTGATCGGGGCGAATACGGAACCAGTCGACCAGGCCGTTCAGCGCGCCGATCAGGGCCCGGCCGGCCAGTGGCACATCCGTGACCGACAGGCTGCCATCGGCCTGGCCTTCGGCCAGCACCTCGCGGAACAGATGTTCATAGCGGTTGCGCATCTCGATCAGCTCTCGAAGCACGGTGCGGTCGGCCTCGGTGGTCGAGCCCCGCAGGTAGATCTCGACGCCGATGCGGATGCTGCGCTGATAGGGCAGGGTGTCCATCATGACATGGGCGTGGGCTTCGGCCATGCGGAACAGGCGGTCTGCGGCGGGCAGGTCCTGGGCCATCAGGGGCTCGACCGCCTCGAAGCAGAAGACCATGGCCTGACGGTAGACAGCAAAGAAGACCGCGTTCTTGGAGCGGAAATGGTGATAGACCCGCCCCTTGGTCGCGCCAAGGTGGTCGGCGATGTCGGTCATCGTCGCCTTTTCCAGCCCGTGACGCATGAAGCAATGGGCGGCGGCCTCGATGATTTCCTGCTGGTTGTCCTGCTTTTTCGCGGGTTGCGCGATCTCGCCAAGCACCATCTGTCCCCTTTGCTGGTCCTTTGTCTTTTCGTCAAAGACGGGGTTGCAGTTTTCACACCGCATTTTGCGCCCTTCTTGTCAACATGTCCCGTTTCGGGGGCTTGACCTGAGCCGGGCATCCCTGACTGTATAAAACATACTACCGGGTATGATGTTTCGGGCAATTGATTTGAGCATCAGCCGTGGTCGCAGCGATTGGAGGATCCTGCCGACCCCGGCGACAGGCGGCTTTGGGGCGTTTCAGGCCCCGCCAGCCCCGTCTTCCCGGACCGAGACATACGGATCATAAAGGGAGGAAACACATGACCCGCCGTACCGTAGCCAAGGCCTCGGCCCTGGCGATTGCCGCTGCTGCCGCAACCACCGCCACCCCGCTGGCGGCCGACAACCTGAACTTTGCCTATGGCTACCCGACGAATTCCGCCGTCGGTCTGGCCGTCGACGATTATGCCGCCGCGCTGGAAGAGCGTTCGGGCGGCGATCTGAAGGTGAAAAGCTTTGCGATGTCGCTGCTGAGCCTGCCGGAAACCAGCCCTGGCGTGCGCGACGGCCTGGCCGACGTGGGCTTTGTCCTGCCGCCCTATTACGCCGCCGAATACAGCACCAACCTGTTCCTGCACGAGCTGAACCAGCTGATCAACCTGGCCGAGACCCCGAACGGGAAAGAGCCGCTGGCCTATACCGGTGCCATGCTGGAATACACCATGCAGGATTGCCCGGAATGCGTGGCGGAATTCGCCGCGCAGAACCAGGTCTATACCGGTGGCGGCGTCACCCCGCTGTACAACCTGCTGTGCAAGGACGTGGTCGTGACTTCGGTCGAGGATCTGAAAGGCAAGCGTCTGCGTGCGGGCGGTGCGGGTTTTGTCCGGTTTGCCGAACACTTCGGCGCGCAAGGCGTGCGCCTGCCGGTGAACGAAGTGTACGAGGCGCTGGATCAGGGGATCCTTGACTGTGCCATGCTCAGCGCGCCCGAACTGACGAACTACAACCTGCATGAGGTCGTGACCGATATCACCATCGGCGTGCCGGGCGGGGCCTTCGCTGGCGTGGCCTCGGCCAACGTGAACCGCGATCGCTGGACCTCGATGAGCGATGAGCAGCGTTCCGCGATGCTCTATGCCGGGACGGTGATGACCGCCGCGACGACCTGGAACTTCTACACCGATGACGCGGCGGCCATCCGCCACGCCAACGAGAAGGGGATCACCATTCACGACGCCGAACCGGAGCTGGTTGCCGCCGTGAAGGACTTCACCCGCCAGGACCTGCAGACCGTTTCGACGCTGTTCACCGAACAGTACAACGTCGCGCGCGCGGCCGAGATCGCGGCCGAATTCCCCGCGCGTCTTGAGAAGTGGTACGCACTGGTGGCCGAGATCGAAACCCAGGAGCAGCTGACCCAGCTGCTGTGGGACGAGGTCGTCTCGAAGGTCGATCCCGCCGCCTACGCCCAGTAACGCGCGACTGTCGCGCCCCCTGACGGGGCGCGGGGCCGGGAAGGCGCGGCAGGTTCCGGACCTGTCCCGCCAACCCGGCCTTTGCGCCTGTCCCCGCTGAAGAAAGCTATCCCATGAACCTCATCGGAAGGGTCATATCCGTCTTTTCCGCGGCTGCCTCTGGCGTTGCGGGGATCCTTGTCATCCTGCTGGTCTTCCACGTCGCCCTGGACGTGGTCATGCGTTATGTCTTCAACGCGCCGCTGGATGCGACCATTCTTTACGTTTCGGCCTTCTACATGGTCGCGATCGCCTTTCTGCCCCTGGCCAAGGTGGAACAGAACGACATGCACATCGGGGTCGAGCTGCTGACCGCCAGCTTCCCGCAGAAGGTGCAGGGCTTCCTGGCCTTCGTTGCCGCAGTGCTGACCGCTGGCGTGACCGCGCTGGTCGCGCTGCGCACCGGAGAGGAGGCGATGGCGAAATTCGCCACCGGTGCCTATTCGATCGAGGCCGGCGGCAAGGTCATCACCTGGCCCACCTATTTCTTCCTGCCCGTGGGCTTTGGCCTGATGTCGGTCGTGGCCGCGTGGAAGGCGCTTGCCATGCTGCTTGGCCGCCCCTCCGGGCTGAAGCCCCCGCGCATTGACGATCCCTATCTGACGAAAGATCCCGCCGATGACTGACCTTCAAACCGCAGGCGTCTTCATTGCGGTCCTGTTCTTCCTGATCCTCATCCGCATTCCGATCGGCGTGTCGCTGATCGCTGTGTCCTTTGGCGGGCTCTGGGCCATGTTCGGCTGGAACATCGCCTGGGGATCGCTGGGCATCGTGCCCTACAACTTTGCCAGCAGCTGGGTTCTCAGCTCAATCCCGGCCTTTCTGCTGATGGGCTTTGTCGCCTATCACACGCGGCTGACGACCGGGCTGTTCAACGCGGCACAGGTCTGGCTGTCGGGGCTGCCCGGCGGGCTTGCCATTGCGTCGGTTTTCGGCAGCGCGGGCTTTGCCGCTGTGACCGGATCCTCGGTCGCCTGTTCGGCTGCCATGGGCAAGATCGCCGTGCCGGAAATGGTGCGCAACCGCTACTCGCCCGAGCTGGCGACCGGCACAGTCGCGGCTGCGGGCACCATCGGGGCGCTGATCCCGCCGTCGATCCTGATGATCCTTTACGGGATCATCGCACGGGAATCCGTCAGCCAGCTGTTCCTGGGCGGGCTTGTCGTCGGGGTGATGACCCTGATCGCCTATGTGGCGCTGATCGTGGTGCGGGTGAAGCTGAACCCCGACCTGGCCCCGGCCGTCGAACGGCGCGTCACGAGGCAAGAGAAATTCCGGGCCCTGGGCGAGACATGGCCGATCCTTCTGATCGTCATCGGCGTCTTTGCCGGTCTCTTTGGCGGGGCCTTCACCCCGACCGAGGCAGGGGCCATCGGTGCGGTGCTGTCGCTGTTCGTGGCGGCGCTGAACCGGACGCTGACCTTCAGCGCCCTGCGCGCCGCCGTGACCGAGACGATCGCGACCACCGCCGGGCTTCTGATCATTGCCGTCGGGGCCAGCCTGCTGACGCGGTTCCTGGCCTTGTCGGGGATCGGGGATGCGCTGTCCTCGGCCATCCTGTCCTTCGGGATGTCGCCGCTTCTGATCATGGTCGGCATCGTGATGGTTTATCTGGTTCTTGGCATGATGCTGGAGCCTGTCGGTGCCATGTTGCTGACCCTGCCGATTGTTCTGCCGCTGGTGGACGAAAGCGGGATGAGCCTGCTGTGGTTCGGCGTGGTTCTGGTCAAGCTGCTTGAGATCGGGATGATCACCCCGCCCATGGGGATGAATGTCTTTGTCATCAAGGGCGTGATCGGCAACCTGACGACGCTGACGACGGTGTTCCGCGGTGTCTTCTGGTTCGTGGTCGTAGACCTGATCATCGTGGCGATCCTGATCGCCTTTCCGGATGTGGTGCTGTTCCTGCCGCGTCTTGTGGGGGGCTAAGACCTGCATTTTCCCGCGCCGGTCCGCACGACCGGCGCGGGGATTTCCTTGCCGCCACGGAAGGCGAAACATAAATCGGGACGATACTAGACGACCGGTCTATTCGCACCTAGATGCGGGTCATGACACAGACGACCGCCACGCCCAGCAAGTCCGAAATCACCCGCCAGACGATCCTGTCGACCGGCCGCCGTCTGGTGGCGCGCGACGGGTTCGGGGCCATGGGGCTGTCCCAGCTTCTGAAAGAGGCGGGGGTGCCCAAGGGGTCCTTCTATCACTACTTCGCCTCGAAAGAGGCCTACGGAGAGGCGATCCTCACCGACTATGTCGAGGAGTACCTGGCCCGCATCGACACGCTTCTGGCCCGGGGTGGGCAGGGCGGGGATCGGGGGGCGGATCTGCTGATGGCCTTCTGCCAGGCCTGGCTTGACCAGGATCGCAGCGAAGGGCTGGTCAGCACCTGCCTTGTGGTCAAGCTGGGGGCTGAGGTCGCCGACCTGTCCGAACCGATGCGCGCCGTTCTGGACGACGGCGTCAGCCAGCTGACCGCCCGGATCGCGCAGATGCTGAAGATCGGCGCGAAAGATGGATCGCTGGTACTTGATGCCCCCGCGCCAGACCTTGCCGGGGTCATCTATGCCCAGCTTCTGGGCGCGGCGATCCTGTCGAAACTGTCCCATTCGCAGCACCCGCTTGAACGGGCGCTGGACGAAATCAAACGCCGCGTGATGGCACGCGGCCCGGAAAGGAAATCCCAATGAAAGCCGCCGTACACGACATCTTTGGCGAACCCGTCGACGTTCTGGAAACCCGCGAGGTCGAGACCCCGAAGCCCGCCGCCGGAGAGGTCCTGGTGCGCACCCTGCTGTCGCCGATCCACAACCACGATCTTTGGACCATTCGCGGCAATTACGGCTACAAGCCGCCGCTGCCCGGGGCCATCGGCGGATCCGAGGCCGCCGGTGTGATCGAAGCCGTGGGCGAGGGCGTCGATGGCACGCTGATCGGTCAGCGTATTGCCATCGCCGGGGTGCATGGCACCTGGGCCGACCACTTCATTGCCCCGGCCGGGGGCGTTCTGCCGCTGCCGCCGCAGATCTCGGACGAGATGGGGGCGCAGCTGATCGCCATGCCCTTCTCGGCGATTTCGCTGCTTGAGATGCTGCAGGCGAAGGAAGGCGACTGGATCGTGCAGACCGCGGCCAACGGGGCCGTCGGGCGCATCATGGTGATCCTGGCCAAGGCGCGCGGCATCAACCTTCTGAACCTGGTCCGTCGCGACGACGCGGCCGAGGACCTGCGCGCGGCGGGGATCGAGAATGTCTTGTCGACCGCCGATGCGGACTGGACCAAGGCCGCGCACGACATCATCGGTTCTGGCCGCGTCGCCTCGGCCATCGATTCCGTGGGGGGCGAGATTTCGGCCGCGCTGGTGGATCTTCTGTCGGTGAACGGAGAGCTGGTGGTCTTTGGCACGGCGACCGGTGCGCCGATGCCGCTGAATTCGGGCGCGCTGATCATGAAGCAGGTCACGGTGAAGGGGTTCTGGGGCTCTCAGGTCAGTGCCGACATGGATCCGGCGCTGCGGCTCAAGCTGATCACCGAACTGGTGCAGCTGGCGGCCTCGGGGCAGATGGTGCTGGACACCGGCGGGGCCTATGGGCTGGACGATCTGAAGGGCGCGATGACCGCCGCGCTGACGCCCGGACGCGCGGGCAAGGTGATGCTGAAACCGTAATGGCGGCTGCGGGCGGGGGTGCAAAATCCCCGCCTGATCCCCATCTGTGACAGGCCGGGCCGCCCGCAAAGGGGCAGGCCCGGGCCAAGGAAGAAAGGACCAGGACATGACTGACCCGATCCGCGTGGATATCGTATCGGACGTGGTCTGCCCGTGGTGTGCCATCGGCTACTCTCAGCTGAAGCAGGCCTCGGACCAGACCGGCATCGCGATCGAGGTGCACTGGCACCCGTTCGAGCTGAACCCCGACATGGGCCCCGAGGGCGAGAACCTGCGCGACCATGTCAAACGCAAGTACGGGTCGTCGGCCGCGGATTCCGCCGCCGCGCGCGACCGTATCACCGCGATCGGCAAGGAGATCGGGTTCGACTTTGCCTTTGCCGAGGATCAGCGCATGTGGAACACCTTCCGCGCGCATCAGCTGATCGACTGGGCCGAAGGACAGGGCCGGGCGCATGATATGAAGCTGGCGCTTCTGACGGCCTATTTCGCCCAAGGGCGCAACGTCGATGACCTGGATGTGCTGGTCGATGTGGCGGAAGGCATCGGGCTGGACGCGGATCAGGCGCGCCAAGCGCTGGATAGCGGATCCCAGGCGGATCAGGTGCGCGGGAAACAGCGTTTCTGGACCCAGCAGGGGATCACCGGCGTGCCCGCCATGGTCTTCCTGCGCCAGCATCTGGTGACCGGTGCCCAGGGCACCGAGAATTACGCCCGCATCCTGCAGCATCTGGCGGCTGAAGCCGCGTAGGGCCCCGGCCTAACCTGTTGTCCCAGGCTGTAACAGCCGGGGCAACAGATTTTGCGCCCGCGCCTCGAACTGGTCCAGCGCCCGCGCGTCGCCTGCCAGAACGCCCTGAACGGCGGTCCGGAAGGTGGCATCCAGCATCAGATAGACCAGATCGGTCTTGTCCTCGCTGCCCCCCATACGCAGCACCAGTTTGCGGATCAGCCCGGAGAGGGCCGTTTCGATCTCACCTACCACCGGAAGAAAGGCGGGATCAAAGCCCGCCTGGTTGCGAATGTCGTACCAAAGCCGATGTGTCGCGGCATCCTGGCGGATCGATTGCGCCAGGCCTTGGGCAAAACGCTGGCTCAGCTCGGGCGCGCTGGCGTCCGAGGCCAGGATCGCCTCCATCTCTTCGAGAAAGCCAATCTTGTAGCGCTGGACGCAATAGGTGATCAGGTCGACCTTATCCTCGAAATAGTAATGCAGCGTGCCGACTGCGACGCCCGACATTTCGGCGATGTCGCGCAGGCTGGTGCGGGCATAGCCCAGCTGTTTCAGCGCGGCGACGGCATGGTCGGCCAGCTCGTCCTTGCGGCGGGCGCGCTTGGCGGATTTCGCCTCGGCCTGACGTTCCAGGCGGTTCAGCTTGTCCAGCCGGGGCGCGGCGTGGCCGGGGCTTGGGGATGTCGGCGCGGTCTTCGTCACCCTGAACGCTCCGGAGGTTGGGGGCCAATGTGTTGGGCCGTATTTGAGGTTGTCTTTCCGGCTGCTGACCGGCCGCCATAGCCTGGGTGGCATCACGGGCCCCGGCAAAGGGGGGGCGGGGCAGATGCCCTGGTGCCCTTTGGCCGTGGCGGGCAGTCGTTGACCGCCCGGCCAGGGTTCGGTTCCGATCAGGCCCCGGTCAGGCCCCCGTCAGGCGTCGATCAGGATCTCGCCATAGGCCTCGCGCAGCTTGTTCTTCAGAACCTTGCCGGTGGCCCCGAGGGGCAGATCCTCGACAAAGATGACGCGGTCCGGCACCTGCCAGCTGGCGACCTTGCCGTCATAGGAGGCGCGGATCTCATCCTCGGTCGGGGTGGCACCGGGGGCAGGCACGGCGATGACCACGGGGCGTTCGTCCCACTTGGGATGACGTGCGGCGATGGCGGCGGCATTGGCGATCTTGGGGTGGGCGATGGCGATGTTTTCCAGTTCGACCGTGGAAATCCATTCGCCGCCGGACTTGATGATGTCCTTCGACCGGTCGCGGATCACCATGTAGCCGTCCGCATCCAGCGTGGCGACGTCGCCGGTGTCGAACCAGCCATCCTCGGTCAGGGCGCTGGCGTCCTGGCCGAAATAGCTGTCGACGATCCAGTGGCCGCGGATCTGCAGTTCCCCCTGGGTTTCGCCGTCGCGGGGCAGTTCCTGCCCGGCCTCGTCGACGATGCGCAGGTCGACACCCCAGGGCGGACGGCCCTGGCCTTCGCGCAGGCGGGCCTGGGCGTCGGCGTCCAGCTCGCGGTGCTTTTCCAGCAGCTGGTTCAGCGTGCCAAGCGGAGAGGTTTCGGTCATGCCCCAAGCGTGGATCAGCTCTACCCCATATTTGTCGCGGAATTCGCGGATCATCGAGGGCGGCAGGGCCGATCCGCCAACCACCGTACGCTTCATCGACGTGGGCTTGATGCCGGTCTTCTCAAGCCCCGCCAGAAGGCCCATCCAGATCGTCGGCACGCCAAGCGACAGGGTCACCTGTTCGGCGTCGATCAGGCGCGCCAGGCTTTCGCCATCAAGGTTCGGCCCCGGCATCACCAGCTTGGACCCGGTGGCGGCGGCGATATAGGGCACGCCCCAGGCGTTGACGTGGAACATCGGCACCACCGGCATCACCGCGTCGCGGGCCGAGATGTTCAGCCCGTCGGGCTGGTTGCCGCCGATGGAATGCAGCACCAGGGACCGGTGCGTGTATTGCACACCCTTGGGATTGCCCGTGGTCCCCGAGGTATAGCACAGCGCGGCGGGGGCGTTTTCGTCGACATCGGGCCATTGCGTGTCAGCGTCGCCGGTTTCCAGAAGCTCGTCATAGAACAGCAGGTCTTCGACCTGGGCGGCGGCCTCTTCGTCGCGCGGGCCCATCAGGACAAAATGCTTCACCGTCTTCAGATGCGCGCCCAGCTTGGCGGCGACGGGCAGGAAGGTCCGGTCGAGGAACAGGATCTCGTCCGCGGCGTGGTTGATGATATAGATCATCTGTTCCGGCGTCAGGCGGGGGTTGATCGTGTGGGTCACGCGACCGCCGCTGCCGATGCCGAAGTACAGTTCCAGGTGGCGGGTGTTGTTCCAGGCGATGGTGGCACAGCGCGCGCCTTCGGAAATCCCCAGCTTGTCCATGGCGGACTTGAGGCGGCGGGCATTGGCCCCGACCTGGCCCCAGGTGGTGCGGGCGCGGGTGCCGTCGGTCTCGACCGAAACGATTTCCGTCCCGGCGTGGTATTTCTCGGCATGGGCAATCAAAGAGCCCGTGGTCAGGGCGTTCCACATCATCGTACCGGACATGGCAGTCCTCCTTGGTTCATGTCTTCAGACGCTTGACTGCGGTCGCTCAGGGCTTGGCGCTGGCGCAACCGGGTCCGCGCGGAATTGGCATATGTCGGGCTGGGCATGACGGGGCAGAGAGGCCGGGCGACGGATCGGTCGTGGCGGGTTCTGTGGGGTGTCATGCGTCCTCCCTGGCGGGATCTCCTCATCCCGGCGGGGGCAGTTGGACGGAATTTCTGAACGATTGTCCAGAAAATGCCCGGGGTGGGGTGCCGTGACGTGGCGGCATTTCGCCGGGCGCTTGCGCGGGCCTCTGACTTTGGTCGCATTTGCAGGGCTCGGGGGGCTGTCCTAACATGCGCCAAGGGGCGAGCCGGACCAATGCCAGCCCGGGCCCATCCTCTTTGCGGCGGGCCAAGATGCGAACGGCCGGAGGAGGGCACATCATGACAAGCATGGCGCAGCACATCGACCAGGTTCTGGCCCGGGCGAGCGATCCGGGCGCGGCGGCGCGGTCGCGGCTGGCGGCCTCGTGGCGGCGGTCGCTGGATCACCATGGGCTGGACCCGGGCCAGCGCAGCGGCGTGCGGCGGGTCACCCAGGCGGTGCTGGACGAACGGCTGGAACGGTCCGAGGGCATGTTGCGCATCGCCACGCCCAAGATCGACGCCCTGTTCCAGATGGTCGGCAGTTCCGGCTGTGGCGTGCTTCTGACCGATGACCGGGGGGTGGTGCTGGATCTGCGGGCCTCGGCCGGCGACCGCGAGGCTTTCGACAGCTGGGGGCTGGCCCCCGGTGCCGACTGGTCCGAGGCCTCGGAGGGCACCAACGGCATCGGCACCTGCATCGCCGAGGGGCGGCAGGTCATCATCCATCGTGGCGATCACTTCCACGCCCGCAACACCGCAATGAGCTGCATGGATGCGCCGATCTTCGGGCCCGAAGGCGATCTGATCGGCGCGCTCGACGTGTCCTCGGCCCGGGCGGACCAGACCGAGGCCTTCAATCAGCTGATCGCCGCCATGGTGGCCCAGACCGCCCGCCAGATCGAGGCGGATACCTTCCGCGCCACTTTCCCCGAGGCGCGGATCATCGTCGTAGACGCCGCGCCGCAGGTCGGGCTGGGGGGCGGCACGGGGGCGCAGGACAGTGCCATGCTGCTGGCGGTGGATGGCGACGACATCGTGCGCGGGGCCACGCGCGGGGCGCGGCGGGCCTTCCGACTGGCGGCCAGCGGGCCGGTGGATCCGCGCCCGGCCTCGGACCTGTTGCGCAGCGGCGAGGGGGAAGGCACGGGTGACAGCGGCCTGTCCAGCTTTGAAAAGGCGGAACGCGCGGCGGTGGTCCGGGCGCTGTCGCGGTCGGGCGGGAACGTGTCGCAGGCCGCGCGCAGCCTGAACATCGGACGCGCAACGCTGTACCGTCGCATGGGGCGCCTGGGTCTGAACGGAAAGATGGTCTGACCTGTCTCAGCGCTGAGACAGGTGGGGCACATGCCCGCCCCGCCCCCCGCTGACAGGACAGGGATTCGGGGGCAGCCTTCTGGGAACGCCGGTGGAGGACCGGGGGAACACAGGAGGACTACCATGAACGAGATGACCCAAGTAGCGGCCGAATACACGTCGCCCTTCAAGGACCGCTATGACAACTTCATCGGCGGCACCTTCGTCGCCCCGGTGAAGGACCAGTATTTCGACAACATCACCCCGATCACCGGCGCGAAGGTCTGTGAAGTGGCCCGCTCGACCGCCGAGGACGTGGAGCTTGCGCTGGACGCCGCCCATGCCGCCAAGGAAGCCTGGGGCCGCACCAGCGCGACCGAGCGCAGCAACATCCTGCTGAAGATCGCCGACCGGATCGAAGAGAACCTGGATCTGATCGCCACCGCCGAGACCTGGGACAACGGCAAGCCGATCCGCGAAACCGTGAACGCCGACATCCCGCTGGCGGTCGACCACTTCCGCTACTTCGCCGGTGTCCTGCGCGCGCAGGAAGGCAACATGTCGGAAATCGACCACGACACCGTGGCCTACCACTTCCACGAACCGCTTGGCGTTGTCGGCCAGATCATTCCCTGGAACTTCTCGGTCCTGATGGCGGCCTGGAAACTGGCCCCCGCGCTGGCGGCCGGCAACTGCATCGTGCTGAAGCCCGCGGAACAGACCCCGGCGGCGATCATGGTGCTGATGGAATGCATCGCCGACCTGCTGCCTGCCGGTGTGCTCAACATCGTCAACGGCATGGGCCCCGAGGTCGGTGGCCCGCTGGCGGAAAGCCCGCGCATCGCCAAGATCGCCTTTACCGGCTCGACCGAGACGGGGCGCATCGTGATGAAGGCCGCGACCAAGAACCTGATCCCGGTCACGCTGGAGCTGGGCGGCAAGTCCCCCAACATCTTCTTCAGCGATGTCATGGCCGAGGATGACGCTTTCCTCGACAAGGCGGTCGAAGGCTTTGTCCTGTTCGCCTTCAACCAGGGCGAGGTCTGCACCTGCCCGAGCCGCGCGCTGATCCAGGAAGACATCTACGAGGAATTCATCAAGCGCTGCATCGCGCGGGTTGAAGCCATCGTGCAGGGCGATCCCCGCGACATGAACACCATGGTCGGCGCGCAGGCATCGAAGGAACAGCAGGAGAAGATCAAATCCTACCTCACCATCGGTGTCGAGGAAGGGGCCGAGGTCCTGGCAGGCGGCGCAGAGGCGCGGTTCAACGGCGACATCGCCGGCGGCTATTACATCCAGCCGACCATCCTGAAGGGCCACAACAAGATGCGCGTCTTCCAGGAGGAAATCTTCGGCCCGGTCGTGTCGGTGACCACCTTCAAGGACGAAGCCGAGGCGCTGGCGATCGCCAATGACACCATGTACGGCCTGGGCGCCGGTGTCTGGACCCGCGACGGCACCCGTGCCTACCGCTTCGGCCGCGAGATCGAGGCCGGCCGCGTCTGGGTGAACAACTATCACGCCTATCCGGCCCATGCGGCCTTTGGCGGATACAAGCAGTCGGGCATCGGGCGTGAAACGCACAAGATGATGCTGGACCACTACCAGCAGACCAAGAACATGCTGGTGTCCTACAACCCCAACAAGCTGGGTTTCTTCTAAGGCTCCTCTCTCGGCCTTGGCCTGACGTTTCTCCCTGTCAGGCATGGGACCGGCTGCCCCCTGGGGCGGCCGGTCTTTTACTGTGCGCGGCTGTTAAGCGACGTGCCGATCCAGGCGCGGATCACCGGATCGGCCCGCGCCACAGGGTCAGATCGGGTAGTGCAGCGGTCCGTCCTGCAGGGTGATCCAGCGCAGTTCGGTGAACTCGTCGATGCCCCAGATGCCGCCGAACCGCCCATAGCCCGAGGCCTTGACGCCGCCAAAGGGCATCTGCGCCTCGTCATGGACCGTGGGGCCGTTGACGTGGCAGATGCCGCTTTCGATCCGCTTGGCCACCGACAGCGCGGCCATGGTGTCACGGCCGAAGACCGCCGCCGACAGGCCAAAGTCGCTTTCATTGGCGATGCGCACGGCCTCGTCCACGGATCCGGCGCGGATGATGGCGACGACAGGTCCAAAGCTTTCCTCGGAATAGATCCGCATCTCGGGGGTGACATGGTCCAGCGCGGCGGCGTTCAGCATCGTGGCTTCTCCGCCGCCCGCAATCAGGGTCGCGCCCTTGTCGGTGGCGTCGGCGATCAGGTCGGTGATCCGTTCCGCCGCAGCCATGTTGACCAGCGATCCAAGCGGGGTGTCGCCCTGGCGGGGATCGCCGGCGCGCAGGCTGGCGACCTTTTCGGCGAAGGCCTGGACAAAGGCATCGCCTGCCGCGCCCACGGTGATGATCCGTTCGGTCGACATGCAGATCTGGCCCTGGTTCATGTAGGCTCCGAAACCGGCGGCGGCGACGGCGGCGTCGATATCGGCATCCTCAAGCACGATCATCGGGGCCTTGCCGCCCAGTTCCAGAAGGGCAGGCTTCAAGTGCCGGCCGCAGAGTTCGCTGATGATCCGGCCGACCCGGGTCGAGCCGGTGAAATTCACCCGCCGGATCGCCGGATGTTCGATCAGCGCGGCGACGACCTGCGGCGCCTCCTCGGGGTCGTTGGAAACGGCGTTGATGACGCCTTCGGGGAAGCCCGCCTCGGCCACGGCCTCGACGATCAGGGCATGGACGCGGGGGCAAAGCTCGGACGTCTTCATGACCACGGTATTGCCGCAGGCCAGCGGCGTGGCGATGGCGCGCACGCCCAGGATCACCGGCGCGTTCCAGGGGGCCATGGCCAGCACCACGCCCGCGGGCTGACGGATCGCCATGGCGGTGGATCCGGGCCGGTTCGAGGGGATCACGTCGCCCTTGATCTGGGTGGTCAGCGATGCGGCCTCGACCAGCATGTCGGCGGCCAGCATGCAGTTGAAGCGCGCCCAGGCCTCGGTCGCGCCGATTTCGTCCTTCATCGCCTGCACGATGTCATCCGACCGGGCGATCAGGTTCTCGGACGCCGCCAGCAGCTTCTTGCGGCGTTCCCCGGGCGAGGTGGCGGACCAGGTGGCAAAGGCGCCGGCGGCGGCATCCACCGCGCGGGCCACGTCGTTCAGCGATGCGGCGGCGGCTTCGGTCACGACCTCACCGCTGATCGGGTTGGCGCGGGTGAAGGTCCGGTCGCCCTCGGCAGCCACGTAAGCGCCGTTGATATAGAGATTGAGCTTGGTCATGGGCTCTCCTGTCAGCGAGTTTCGGCCAGGGATCCGCCCAGGAAGGCGCGGATCACGGCGGGGTCGGATTTGATGTCGGCGGCGGGGCCGGACTTGGTGATGCGCCCGACCTCCATCAGGTAGGCGTCATCCGCCAGTTCCAGCGTGGCGCGGGCGTTCTGTTCGACGATCAGGATCGTCAGGCCGGTGGCGCGGATGCGGGCGAGGGCGGCGAAGACCTCTTTCACCACGATGGGGGCCAGTCCAAGCGAGGGTTCGTCCAGAAGCAGCAGGTCGGGGTTCGACATCAGCGCGCGGCCGATGGCCACCATCTGCTGTTCGCCGCCCGACATGGTGCCGGCGATCTGGCCCCTGCGTTGCGCCAGCTTGGGAAACAGGGTCAGGACCTCGTCCATCCGGGCGGCGGCCCCCTGGCCCGCGCGGGCGGGCAGGGCGCCAAGCGCCAGGTTGTCGGCCACGGTCATGGCGGGGAAGATCCCGCGCCCCTCGGGGACCAGGGCGATGCCTTCCTCGACCAGGCGATGCGAAGGCAGGCGCAGCAGCGATTTCCCGCGATAGAGGATATCGCCCGAGGCCGGGCGGATCCGCCCGCCAACTGCCCCAAGGAGCGAGGATTTGCCCGCCCCATTGGCCCCGAGGATGGCGACCATGCGGCCCTGTGTTGCGGTCAGGCTGGCGCGGTCCAGCGCGACATGCTTGCCATAGGTGATGGTCACGTCACGGATCTCAAGCATCGACCTCTCCTCCCAGGTAGGCGGTGATGACGGAGGGGTCGGACAGGGCCGCATCGGTCGCCTCGTCCGCGATCAGCTGGCCCGAGTTCATCACCACGACCCGCGGGCACAGCGCCCGCACCGCGTCGATGATGTGTTCGACCATGAGGATCGTCAGCCCGCCTTGATGCAGCTTGCGGATCAGGTCGATGCCCTCGGACAGTTCGGTCGGGTTGAGGCCGGCCAGCCATTCGTCCAGCAACAGGATCTCGGGTTCGGCGGCCAGGGCGCGGGCCAGTTCCAGGCGCTTCTGGTCGATATAGGTCAGATCGCCGGCCTGGGCCTCGGCCCGGTCGGACAGGCCGACCATCTCCAGCGCCTCGCGGGCGACCCGTTCGGCGGCGCGGCCCCAGTGGGCGTTGTGGCCGAAGACGGCGGTGATCTTGACGTTCTCGATCAGCGACAGCGACGGCAGGATGCGCACCAGCTGAAAGGTCCGGGCGACCCCGGCACGGGCGATGCGGTCGCGGCGCAGCCCGGTCAGGCGCTGGCCGTTCAACCGGATCTCTCCGGCGGTGGCGGGCAGGGCCCCCGAGACCAGGTTGATCAGCGTCGTCTTGCCCGATCCGTTCGGCCCCAGAAGGCCGACGATCTCGCCCTTCTTCAGGGTAAAGGACACGCCATCCACGGCCCTCAGCCCGCCGAACTGCTTCACGGCCCCTTTGATCGACAGGAAACTCATGTCCGTGCCTCCTTGGTCTGCGGGGCCTTGCGGGCGGTCAGGGTTTCAAGCTTGGCCAGAAGGCCGTTCGGCACCAGAAAGACGACCCCGATGAACAGAAGGCCCAGGAAGATCGGGTAGGTGTCGGGGAAGTTCGACGACAGGTATTCAAAGGCCAGGAACAGCGGCACGGCACCCAGGGCCGGGCCCCACAGCCTGTTCGCCCCGCCCAGCAGCGCCATGATCACGGTCAGGAAGCTGACGGTCGGATTGAAGACGATCGCCGGTTCCACGTAGACATAGCGAGGAGAGGTGATCGCCCCGGCCAGCGTCAGGATCATCGCCGACAGCACGAAGGCGATCAGCTTGGTCCTTGCCAGGTTGATGCCGGAATGCGCGGCCACGGTTTCATCGTCACCGATCACCCGCAAAGCCAGACCCAGGCGGGACCGGTTGATCCAGGCAGTCAGCGCGAGGGTCGCCGCCCCAAGCGCCAGCATCTGCCAGTAAATCTGCCGCGTGGTGATATCCAGGAAGATATAGCGGCCCAGGGTGCCGGTCACGTTGACCTCG
Source organism: Pseudooceanicola nitratireducens (assembly GCF_900109195.1). Classification (GTDB taxonomy): domain Bacteria; phylum Pseudomonadota; class Alphaproteobacteria; order Rhodobacterales; family Rhodobacteraceae; genus Pseudooceanicola; species Pseudooceanicola nitratireducens. The sequence continues at coordinate 852,520 of NZ_FNZG01000002.1, forward strand.
TACCAGGTGATCAGCTGGCGGGTCAGCTCGGCCAGGCCGAAGCTGAAGATGACGAAATAGACGCCCTGAAGCCGCAGGGTCGACAGGCCGACCACCAGCGCCATGGCCCCGCCGATCAGCGCGGCACAGGCCAGCACGGCGGGATAGGGCAGGGCCTCGTTCAGGACGGCGACGGTGTAGGCCCCGGTGCCATAGAAGGCGACTGTGGCCAGCGAGATATAGTGCGTCTGCCCCGAAAACAGCGCCCAGGCCGATGCGAGGGTGACATAGGTCGCAGCCCCGATCAGCAGGCCCAACCCATAGTCCGAGATATAGTTGGGCAGCACGGTCAGCAGTGCCAGCCCGATCAGGGGAAGCAGGATCCGGATCATGAGCGTGCTCCGAACAGGCCCTGGGGTCGCCACAGCAGGACGGCCAGGAAGATGGCAAAGGTCGCGGCCAGGGTCAGGCCGGGGTCGATGGCGGTGGCGACGAAGGTCTCCAGCAGGCCCAGGGCAAAGCCCGCGGCCAGCGCGCCGGGCACATTGCCGACGCCGCCCATGATGACGATCACCAGTGCCTTCATGGTGAAGACCACGCCGTCGGTGGCGGAAAACGTCTGGTACATCGACACCGAGGCCCCGCCGATGGCCGCCAGGGCCGAGCCGAGGGCGAAGCCCTGGCGCGCCACGCGGTTGACGTCGATGCCGACCAGCGGGGCGGATCCGGGCGTCAGGGCGACGGCGCGCATCCGCAAGCCCCAGCTGGTGGTGCGCAGGGCGGTGACCAGCGCGGTGCCGGCAAGGATGCAGATCCCGAAGGCGATCAGCCGGTTCAGCGCGACCGACACGCCAAGGACCGACACGCCCCGGTCGAGATAGGAGATCGAGGTGAAATCGGCCCCGAAGCTGACCAGCAGCACGCCCTGGATCAGGAACAGCAAGCCGAAGGTGGCGAGGATGCTGTCGACCTCAAGCCGTCCGCTGCCGCCGGATCGGGCCACCAGCGGGCGCATCATCACCTGGTACAACAGCCAGCCCGCGCCATAGCCCGCCAGCGCGATCGCCGGCAGCGACAGCAGCGGCGACAGGCCCGCGCCCTGGAAGAAGGCCACGACCAGGAAGGCGGCGGCGAGTGTCAGCTCGCCATAGGCGAGGTTCATGATCCGTGCGATCCCGTATTGCAGCGTCAGCCCAAGCGCCAAAAGCGCATAGGTGCCACCCAGTACGAGCCCGAGGATGAGGGTCGTCATCAACATGGAGTGTCCTTGGGAAGGGCGGCCCGCACCGTTTGGCGCATCCCTTTGACGCGGGCCGTTTCATCTTGGGTCGTTTCTTTGCGGAAACGGTGGCTTACCACTCGGGCTTGGGGATCACGGGCGCGCTTGCCCCGTCCTTGTCGCCGGGGTTCACGGCGCGGAAGGCCCCGCCCTGCCACTGGCCGACCCACCACAGGTCGCGCAGCTGGTTGTCCTCCAGCTTGACCTCGCCGATCACCGTCTCGAAGGTCCCGCCCGACAGTTCAGCGGCCAGGGCCGCGTGGTCAAGGCCGACCCGTTCCACCGCCTGTTCCAGCATCTCGAGCGAGGCATAGGTGATGGCCGAGGCCCAGCTGTCCGGGGCCTTGCCGGTGAATTCGGTGTGGCGGGCAAAATAATCCTGGATCGCGGGGCTGTCGGCATTGACGCCGCCGATGGCCATCACGCCCTCGGCCTTGCCGTCGGCCACGCCGGGATAGATCGGAAAGGCACCGCCGACCGAGATGTAGAAGACCTTGGGGTTATAGCCCATGGACTGCGCCGTCTTGGTCATGCCGAAGCTGCCCGGCGGGTAGGAGAAGGCGACGAAACTGTCCGCGCCGGATCCCTGTGCCTCGCTCATGAGGGCGGCGAAATCCGAGGTGCCAAGGGGGTAAGTCTTGTCATAGACCAGTTCGAACCCGGCCTCTTCGAAGGCGGGGCGCGCGCCGTTGATCAGGTCGATGCCAAAGCCGTCCGCGACCGAGACGACGGCGACTTTGCCGTTGATCGTGCCGGCGTCGCGGGCGGCAGCCAGCACGTCGACCAGGCCCTTGGCATAATCATGCCCGCCGCCCAGCATCCAGAAGCTGCGGTCCCAACGGGCGGCGAATTCGGGTGCCTTGTCGGTCACGGCGGTCACGGCCAGCTGGGGATAGCCGAACTTGGCCATCAGGGGCGCGATCGCCAGGTTGGCGCCGGTGCCCCAGGGCGGCAGGATCAGGTCGACCTTGTCCTGGGATGCAAGCCGTTCGATGGCGCGCACCAGGTCCTGGTTGGCCGACCGGTTGTCGTATTCCACCACCTCGATCATCTTCTTGCTGCCGTCGGGCAGGGTCAGGCCGCCGGCCTTGTTCACGCTGTCGACCCAGAGTTCGTAGTTGGGGATCGTGGTGATGCCTGCGCCGGTGGCGCTTGGACCCGTGCGGGCGACGGCATAGCCGATCTTGACGGTGTCGCCCTCGGCCAGGGCCATGCCCGCGGTCAGGGCCAGCGTGGACGTCACGCCAAACGAAAGCGCGCGCAGGGCTGCGCGCCGCGAAATTCCAGTCATGGTTTCCTCCCTTTCAGCCGGTTTTGGCCGGCCAGATGCGCCTAAGGCGGTCCCCGCAGGGCGGGTCCGACTTGGCTGAGACACAGGATAGTCCCGGTCCGGCAGGGCAATAAATGCACTTGCGGGGCCAATAATTGCACTTGTGCTTGATTTTTGGTGGGCTGGGCGCAAGTCTGCGGGCATCATGCCTGTGCCCTATCGTCCCGCCCCGCCGCGCCGTCCGACCCCCGGTCTTCAGCGGATCCGTAGCCCGCTGTCGCGGGTGGCCTATGGCTTGCCCAAGGGTGCGGCGCATCTGCTGGTGCTGGAATATGGACGAGTGCATCTGGCGCTGAAGGACGGGGCCCGGATGCCCGATCACGACGGGCCCAGGCTGCTGTGGTGGGTCGGGTCCGCGCCGCGCGAACTGGTGGTTGGGGCGGGCACGCGCGGCAGTCTTCTGACCGTGCCCGAGGCGGCGCTGATGCAGGCGCTTCCGACCACGCCGATCGGTGAACAGATGCAGCGCACCCTGACGCAGGACCTGGACCTGGCGGTCGAAAGCTTTGGCAATATCCCCGACCTGCTGGACGGTTTCTCCACGGAACGCCAGGGCGGAGATCCCGGGGCCGAGATCGCCACCGCGCATTACCTGTCGCTGATCCTGTTGCAGCTGTGGCGGCGGGCGCGGAAGGACCTGGTGCACCTGGGGGGCGCGCCGCAGGGGCTGTCGGAACGGTTCATCCTGCTGGCCGCACAGCGCGCCCGCGATCACCTGCCGGTCGAGGATTACGCGCGCGAGCTGAAGGTCAGCCGCGACCGCCTTGGCTCGGCCGTCAAGCGGGCGACGGGGCTGTCGCCGCGCGCCTATCTGCACCGGTTGCTTCTGCGCGACGCGATGGAGCTTTTGGCCAATACCGGCAGCCCGGTCAGCCAGGTGGCCTTTCGCCTCGGGTTCGTCGATCCGGCCTATTTCACCCGCTTCTTCAAGCGCGAGACGGGGCAGAACCCGGCCGCCTTCCGCAAATCCTATCGCCGCAGGGAAGCCAGCGAACCGCAAAGCTTTGCCGCCTGGCCCTGAGGCACGAAAAAGGCCCCCCGCAGCGATGCGAGGGGCCGGTGCAGACCATCTTGGCCGGGCTTATTCGCCCTTCAGCGCCTTGACGTAGTCGCTGGCGGGCAGGCCGGCAGCGTCGGCCTCGGCGATGACCTTCTCGACCACGGGGGCGGAGGCTGCGTTGAACTTCGCGGCCTCATCTGCGCTTAGGGTGATGACCTCTTTGCCGTCGGTGGCCTGGAAATCGGCCAGGGCGCTTTCGGCCACGCTCATCCAGGCCTTGTTGGCGGCGATGGAGGCCTCCTTACCGGCCTCCAGCACGATCTGCTGCTGGTCGTCCGTCAGATCACCAAAGCTGTCACGGTTCATGATCATGAAGAAGGACGAAACGGTGGTGTCCATGCCCATGGTGATGTGGTTGGTGACCTCGGCCAGCTTGAAGGCCTTCAGGGTGGTGGCGTCGATCATCGCGCCGTCGATCACGCCGGTCTGCATGGCGTTGTAGATTTCAGGCGCGGGCATCGAGACGGGGGTGGCCCCCCAGGCCTCGACCACCAGGCCGGCATTGCGCGAGGGCACGCGGATCTTCAGGCCGGACAGATCCTCGAGGCTGCGGATCGGCTTTTCCGAGGTGAACAGAAGGTTGGGCGCGTTGTTCCACAGGCCGACCAGCGCGACGCGGCGGTATTCATTCGCCAGGATGTCGATGTTGTCCTGCACCGCCTGGGTGCCGGTCGCCGGGTCGATCACGCCGGGCAGTTCGGTCAGCAGCGTGGTGGGGAAGTTCGCGGCCGTATAGCCGGGCAGGCCAAAGGCGATGTCGGTCACGCCCTCGACGGTGCGGTTGTATTGTTCCACCGGGCCCGGGCCCAGTTCGCCGCCCATATAGGTCGTGACGGTCACGGCCCCGCCGGTTTTTTCGGCCAGGGTGGCGGCAAAGGGGGCATAGACCTGATCGACCACGAAATGGGTGGGCGGCTGGAAATCGGCCAGCTTCAGGTCGTCTGCCATGGCCATGGGCGCGGCCAGAACCAGCGCGGCGGCGGTGAGGGTCTTGATGAACATCCTGGGGTCCTCCTCTTTGGGATGTCGTGTGGGCCGGGCCGCGGTGCGGCCTAGCCGAACATGGTGTCGGGCAGGAACAGGGCGATGCCCGGGAAGGCGATGATCAGCAAAAGCGCCAGGATCATCGCGGCAAGGAAGGGAAAGACGCCGCGGAAGACGGTGGTCAGGGGCACATCCCCCGCCACGCCGCGCACGACGAAGACGTTCAGGCCCACGGGCGGGGTGATCATCCCCATCTCGATGACAATGACGGCGATGACGCCGAACCAGATCGGATCGAAGCCCAGGGCGATGATCACCGGGTAGACCACCGGCACCGTGATCACCAGCATCGACAGCCCGTCCATGAACATGCCCAGCACGACGTAGGCCAGGATGATGACCAGCAGCGTGCCATAGGCCCCAAGCCCAAGCGCCCCCAGCCCTTCGCCCAGGGTGGCGGGGATGCGGGTGATGGCGAAGAAGGGGTTCAGGACATTGGCCCCGATCACGATGGTGTACAGCATGGCCGAGGTCGACAGCGTGCTGAGCGCGGCCTCTTTGAAACCGTCCCAGGACAGGCGGCGGCGGACCAGCGCCAGCAGGATGGTCAGGGCCGCGCCGATGCCCGAGGCCTCGACCGGGGTGAAGACGCCCAGGTAGATGCCGCCGATGGAAATCGCGATGACGGCCAGAAGCGGCCCGGCCTCGCCCAGGGTGCGCAGCTTCTGCGGCAGGGGCACATGTGCGCCGCGCGGGCCGGCAGCAGGGTCGCGCAGCGATACCAGCCAGATTGCGCCCATGAAGAGCACGGTCAGCAGAAGCCCCGGCAGGATGCCCGCCATGAAGAGCCTGCCGATGCTTTCCTCGGTCAGGATGGCGTAAAGGACGAACCCGGTCGACGGCGGGATCAGGAAGCCAAGCGTGCCGCCCGCCGCGATCGACCCGGTGGCCAGCGAAGGCGCATAGCCCAGGCGCTTCATCTCGGGCAGGGCGACCTTGCCCAGGGTGACGGCCGTCGCGACCGAGGACCCCGAGACGGCGGCAAAGACCGCGCAGCCCAGCACCGAGGCCGAGGCCAGCCCGCCCCGGAACGCCCCGACCCAGGCGAAGGCCGCATCATAAAGCCCGCGTGAAAACCCGGCGGCCGAGGCGATATTGCCCAGCAGCACGAACATCGGCACCACGATCAGGTTGTAGTTGGCAACCGCCGAATAGCTTTCGGTCAGCAGCACGCCTCCGGCACTGCGGGCCCCTTCCAGCGCCCAGTAGCCGAAGAACCCGACGCTGAGCATGGCAAAGGCCACGGGCGTGCGCAGGATCAGCAGGACAAAGAGGATGGCAATGCCGATCAATCCGGCGGCAATCGGTGTCATCAGTCGGCCCCCCGCAGGATCAGCACCAGAAGCTGGACGGCAAAGACCAGCGCACACAGGCCCGCGCCAACCGACAGGATGGCGTAGAAGGGCCAGATCGGCATTTTCAGCATGTTCGTCGCATCGCCCCATTCCAGCGCGTCCAGCGCCTTCAGCGCGGCGCGGCGGCACAGCAGGCCCAACACCAGGGCCGAGATCACGCGCGACAGGATATCGCCAAGGAACCGGCCCCATCTGCCCAGCATGCTGTCAAAGACATCGACGGCGACATGATCGCCCTTGGCGGTGCAATAGGGCAGGGCGGACATGACCAGACCCACGGCGGTCAGCTGCACGATTTCGTTCACGCCCAGCAGCGGGGTGTTGAACAGGTATCGCATGACGATGCCCGCCGTGACGACCAGCAGTATGGCGATCAGGCACAGGGTGCCGACGACGGTCAGGGCCAGGGCGGCGCGGTTCAGCTGCCGCTGCAGGCCCTCGGAAAAGTCCAGGGCGCGGCGCATCACGCCGTTGTCCCGGCTTGGTCGGAATACAATGTCATTGGCGTCCTCTTCCCCCTTGTGCCCCCCTTGTGCGGCGCGCCTTGCGTCGCAGCCGCCAGCGGGACATGCCTAGCGGGTCGGGGCCGGAGCTGACCAATTCAAAGCCGAGGTCGCGAAATAAGCTGATGCTATAGGGTGATGTCCTGCGCCCCCTGGCGCAGCAGATCCAGAAGCAGCGCCTGCGCCTTTGTGGGAAACCAGTTTCCACGGTAGGTCAGGCCGATGGGACGGCGCGGCCAGCGGGTGGTCACATCAATTTCATGCAGCAGCCCATGGGCCAGTTCGGCCTGCGCCTGCGCCGACGAGATACAGCCCAGGTGGTCGCTTTGGGTCAGCAGTTCACGCATCAGAAGGATCGATCCCGCCTCGACGATGCTGTCGGGCAGGCCGGTTTCGGCAAAGAAGGCATCGAAATGCGCGCGGCTGGGGGCACCGATCCGGGGCACCACCCATTTCCAGCTGCGCAGATCTTCGGCGGTCAGGCCTTTGCGGTCCAGCAGCGGATGGCCCGGCCCGGCGATGATCGACAGGCGGTCGTCGAACAGCGGTTCCTGCCGGATGTCGCCGATCGGGGGCGGGCTGCGCAGGGCACCGATGATCATGTCGATCTTGCCCCGCCGCAGATCACCCAGAAGTTCGTCATAGGCCCCGTCGATCACCCGCACCGGATGGTTGGGGCGCTGGTCGCGGAACCGGGCCAGGGCGCGCGGAAGGAGGACCGAGCGCGACAGCGGCAGCGCGCCGACGACGACCCGGCCGGCCTCTCCTCCGTCCAGGTCGGCCAGGTCGGATTCGGCCTGGTCGATTTCGGTAAAGGCCAGCATCACCGCCTGGGTCAGGGCCGAGGTCGCCCGCGTCGGCACCAGCCCAAAGGCGGTGCGGTCGAACAGGGGGCGGCCGGCCTCTTTCTCAAGATGGGAAATCGCGCGGTGTACGGTCGGCTGGGCCAGGCCAAGGCGGCGGGCTGCCAGGGTGAAATTCTCGGTCTCGTGCACGGCCACCAGCGCCTGAAGCTGCGCCCAGGTCGCAGTCAGTTTCAGCCGGGGGGCGATGTCGGTCAGGGCCGGGTCCAGCCGGTCGAAGGCGCGGCGCAGACGGGCGGACATCGCCTCTCCCCTCGGGGTGGGGAAGAACCCTTGGCGGGTGCGGTCGAAAAGCGGGCCTCCGGCCTCTTTCTCAAGCTTGGTGACGGCCTGGGTCACCGCCGGCTGCGACACGTTCGCCAGCGCGGCGGATTGGGTCAGCGATCCGGTGTCGGCCACGGCCAGCAGCAGCCGGAAGTGCCGCAGGTTGCGGGACAGGGCGATCATGGGCGCAGGGCTTTGAATGGGAATGCTGTCACAGGCGTCACGTGTCTTGTTTTCAGGGCTGAAATGCCTCCGATAAGGGCGGCGAAGGCAGGTGAGTATAGCGCATACTTATGGCAAGGGACAGGCTTTCAACTTGCCGCAGGGGGATGGCGATGAAATCACCACCCCCAGGGAAACGGAGGAGAGATCGCCCGCCAAGGGCCGGTCACGCCTCCGTCAGCGCGGAGGCAACCAAGGGATCGCAATGGAACAGCCGACCAACCCCAGCATGGATCTTGCGCATCTTGGCCATGTCGAGATGCTGACCGACAAATACGAGGAAAGCCTGGATTTCTTCACCCGCGTCTACGGTCTGAAACTGTCCGGAGAGGACGAGACCAGCGCCTATCTGCGGGCCTGGGACGATTACGAATTCCACACGCTGAAATTGACCCGCGCCGAGACGACGGGCGTCGGGCATATCGGCTATCGCGCCGCCAGCCCCGAGGCGCTGGAGCGGCGCGTGGCGGTGATCGAGGCCTCAGGCTACAAGACCCACGGCTGGGTCGAAGGCGATCTGGGCCATGGCCGCGCCTTCCGGTTCGAAGACCCCTTCGGCCATGTCTTCGAGATCTACTATGACACCCGCTGGTACGAGGCCGAGGGCGAAGACCAGGCGGCACTGAAGAACACCGCCTCGTCCTTCACCGGGGCGGCCCCGCGAAGGATCGACCACCTGAACCTGCTGTCCGAGGATGTCACCGAATTCCGCCGCTTCATGGAGACCTGCCTGGGGTCGCGCGTGACGGAATACATCCAGCTGGACAACGGGCGGATCGGCGGATGCTGGTTCACGGTCAACAACAAGACCTATGACCTGGCCTGTACCGAGGAACACGGCGGCGGCGATGGCCGGTTGCATCACGTGACCTATGCCACCGACCAGCGCGAAGACATCCTGCGCGCCGCCGATATCTTCCTGCAGAACGGGGTGCATATCGAAACCGGCCCGCACAAGCACGCGATCCAGGGAACCTTCTTCCTGTATGTCTGGGAACCGGCGGGCAACCGGGTCGAACTGGCCAATGCCGGGGCGCGGCTGATCCTGGCCCCGGACTGGCAGCCGGTGAAATGGACCGAAAGCGATCGCAAGAAGGGCCAGGCCTGGGGGCTGAAGACCATTCCGTCCTTCCACACCCATGGTACGCCGCCGGTCAAAGGCTAGGCCGCCCCCCGGGGCAGTGCGTCCTGCATGGATCGGGACATCAGCAAGGAAAGTGAACAAGATGGCAGTTGTCGTACAGAACATACCCCGCGCGGAGGCACCGGTGATCGACGCCCTGGGCCGGGCCGGTGTGGCCACGGTGCACGAGGCGCAGGGGCGCAAGGGATGCCTGCAAAGCCACATGCGGCCGATCTATTCCGGCGCGCAGATCGCGGGATCGGCGGTCACCATCTCGGCCCCGCCGGGGGACAACTGGATGGTGCATGTAGCGATCGAACAGCTGCAAGAGGGCGACATCCTGGTGCTTGCCCCGACCTCGCCCTGCGACAACGGGTATTTCGGCGATCTGCTGGCCACAAGCGCCATGGCGCGCGGCTGTCGCGGGCTGGTGATCGACGCGGGCGTGCGCGACATCCGCGATCTGACGCAGATGGGCTTCCCGGTCTGGTCGCGGGCGATTTCCGCGCAGGGCACGGTGAAGGAAACGCTTGGCTCGGTGAACGTGCCGGTGGTCTGCGCCGGTCAGACGATCCAGGCGGGCGACATCATCGTGGCCGATGACGATGGTGTCTGTGTCGTTCGCCGGGACGAGGCCGAGGCGGTGCTGGAAAAGGCCGAAGCACGCCTTGCCGCCGAAGAGGCCAAGCGCCAGCGCCTGGCCAGCGGAGAGCTGGGGCTGGACATCTACGACATGCGCGGACGGCTGGCCGAGAAAGGGCTGAAGTACGTCTAACCCCCCTCAGGCGGGGGTGAAGACATAGCGTTTGTCCAGCTGGTACTTGACCACGTAGCCGATGCTCAGCCCCAGGATTGCCCCGCCTTCGCGTGCCAGGTCCGTGCCGAAGGCCAACCAGAAGGCCGTTTCGCTGCCCCAGAAGATCAGCGTCGTGACGCCGCCCATCACCGTGTAGGCGGTGAAGCGGCGGGCATGGGCGCGGGCCCCGGTGCTGCGGTCGTCAAAGATCCAGCGCTTGTCCAGGACGTATTTCACCACCAGCCCGACCAGCGTGCCTGCCGCCATGGCAAGCACCAGGCGCAGGGGCGTGTCAGCCCCGCCCAGCACAAGGCGCTGCACGCCTAGGTTGGCCAGCGTGGCGATCACGGCAAAGGCGGTGTAGCGGGCGATCAGGCTCACAACAGTGCCCCGATCAGAACGCATCCAGCGATCACCGCGAAACAGATCTGGCTGATCCGGTCGCGCAGGGCAAAGACCACCGGGTCGTCATGCATCTGCCCCCGATGGGTCAGAAGCACCGTGCGCGTGATCCAGTAGAGCAGCACCGCACAGACCGCCCAAAGGGCTGCGGGCTGGGCATAAAGTTCGACCACGTTCGGCGAATTGACGTAAAGCGCCATCACCAGGACCGAGACATAGCCCGAACACAGCGCAATCATCGAGATGATGGGCAGGTCCGCCACCTGATACCCTCGGCCCGAGGACGCCAGTGCGCCGCGCCCGGCGGCGTCCACCAGTTCGGCCTGCCGTTTGACCGCCGCCAGCGACAGGAAGATGAACAGCGCGAAGGCCAGCAGCCAGACCGACAGCGGGATCTTCGTCGCCGTGCTGCCCGCGATCATCCGCATGATGTACAGCCCCGCCAGCATGCAGATGTCGATCACCATGTGGCGTTTCAGGCTGAAGGAATAGAGCATGGTCGCGCCATAGTAGATCGCCAGCACCGCGATGAAGGTCGGGCCGAGGGGGGCTGCGACGGCCCCGCCGGCGATCAGCAGCGCCGGGGCCAGGACCGATCCATAGGACAGCGGCACCGCGCCGCTGGCAAAGGGGCGGTTGCATTTGCGCGGATGGGCGCGGTCGGCAGCAAGGTCCAGCAGATCGTTCAGCACGTAGACCGAGGAGGCAACCAGGCTGAAGCTGACAAAGGCTAGAAGGGCGGCGGCAAAGGTCGCGGCGTCCAGCTGATGCGCGGCCAGCATCGGCAGGAAGACCAGCAGGTTCTTCAGCCATTGATGCGGGCGCAGGGCGCGCAGCACGTCGCGTTTCCGGGGCGTGGCCTGGGGTGCGGCCTTTCCTTCGATGATTGTCGCGATGCCATGGTGGTCGGCGATCTGGCGGGCGATGCCCTTGGGGTATTTGGCCGATAGGGTTACGGGCGCGTCGGGGCGGCCAAGGTCTGCCACCACGTCGGGATCATAGGGCAGGGTGGCCGGATCCAGCGTGGAATGCCGGTCCAGGTGGTCGCGCAGAGCCTGCCGCCCGCGCGCCAGTGCGGCAAGGGTCGTCAGCGGTCCGGTCCAGCCCTGACCGAAGGCCTGCCAGAATTGTTCCTGGCGCAGACGGCTGCGCAGCAGCCCGCCCTCAAGCGGAATGACCCTGGTGGCATCACCCTGGGGGCTGGACGTTTGGGGCAGGGTGTCGGGCAAGGATCAGGCTCCGGTCCGGGGAAAGTGCCGGCAGTATCGGGGCGGGGCCGGGGGCGCGCAAGCGCGGGCCCCGTGGGGCGGGGCTTTTGGGTCAAGGCGTTGCGCGGGGGACTCGCCGGGGCGTGGGCGCAGGGCGATTAGGTGTTCCGGAAGATCCGGGATTCCCCCAGCATGTTCTCCAGCGCCGCGATCCGTTCGGCGCTTTGATCCGGGCCAAGGCGCTGGATCTCGGCCACCAGCGCCTCGATCAGGAAGTTGATGGCCAGGGTGCTGTCCCAGCTTGACGGCACCTCGACCATCGAGCGGAAGGTATGCGCGGCGACCTTTTCGATAGGCGATCCCCAGGCATCGGTGAACAGCACGATGCGCGCGCCCTGTTCGACGGCCAGGCGGGCCAGCTTCTCAAGCTCGCGTTCATACCGGCGGATGTCGAAGACCACGAGGACCGAGGTTTCGTTCATGTCCAGCAGCGACTGCGGCCAGACCGAGGGCGAGCTGTCCAGCAGGTGCACGTTCGGCCGGATGATCTGCAGGTGGTTGAAGAAGTAATGCGCGTTCGACCGGGTGATGCGCCCGCCCAGCAGGTAGATACGCATCGTGGGATCCGACAGCAGCTGACCAACCGCGTCGAATTCGGCAAGGTCCAGCCGGTCGAGCGTGCGGTTGATGTTCGATGACACGGTTTCGGCAAACTGCGACACGATATGGTCGCGGGCATCGGTCAGGGCGGCGTCCAGCTTGGCCAGGGGGCGTTTGATCCGTTCGGCCAGTTCTTCGCGGATGGCATTCTGCAGGTCGGGAAAGCCGTCAAAGCCCAGCTTGCGCGCCAGGCGGATCACCGTCGGGGTCGAGACCTCGGCCATCTCGGCCAGGCGGGTGATCGATTGCAGCCCGGCGACCAGCGAATCCTCTTGCAGCACGGCCGAGAGCTTGCGTTCGGACGCGGTCAGATCGGACTGCCGTTCCCGCAGCAGGTCCCGAACCAGTGGTCTGCTTTCCAAGGTGGTTCCTTTCTGTACAAACTCTGCGCGTTTGTAAAAATAGTTACAGGAATATTCTTGACAGGCCAGAAAATTCTGTAGTGATCTCTACAACAAGACGAGGGATCGGAACCGGGGGGCAAAATCCGTGCAAGACGACTGGACAGCGGTAGAGCGTTTCCGCCCGGACGGGGCTGCGCCTGTCGTGCTGGTCTGCGAACATGCGTCGCGCCACATTCCCGCCGATCTGAACGACCTGGGGCTGACGGGGGCGGCGCTGACGTCGCATGCGGCCTGGGATATCGGGGCCCTTGCCGTGGCGCGGGGCCTGGCCGAACGGCTGGACGCGCCGCTGGTGGCGGGGGCGACATCACGGCTTGTCTATGACCTCAACCGCCCGCTGGAGTCGCCCACGGCGATCCCGCCGGTCAGCGAGGTCTTTGAAATTCCGGGCAACCAGGGGCTGTCCGACACGGCGCGCCGCGACCGGTTTGACCGGCTTCATACCCCCTTCCATGACGCCCTGGCCGAAACGGTCGCGACGCAGCGGGCGCGGGTCGCGGGGCCGGTGGCGCTGATCACCGTGCACAGTTTCACCCGGATCTACCTGGGCCAGGAGCGCGCGGTCGAACTGGGCTATCTGTTCCATTCTGATGGCGCGCTGGCGCAGGCGGCCTTGCAGGTCGAACAGACCCGCGGGCAGTACGCAAGCGCGCTGAACGAACCCTACGGGGCCGGGGACGGCGTGACCTACACGCTTGAAAAACATGGCGAAAGCCAGGGTCTGCCCGCGCTGATGATCGAGGTGCAGAACGACCTGATCGAGCCGCCGGAAGGCGCGGCCGCCATGGCCGATCACCTGGCCGAGACGCTGCGCGCGATCCTGCCGCAGCCGGGACAGACACAGGAGGCCACCGCATGAAGGCGATGCGCCGCTTCATCACGGTGGTGGATGCGTTCAACTACCGCCTGGGCCGGCTGATGATGTTCGGCATCTTCGTCCTGATGGGCGTTCTGCTGTGGTCGACCTTTTCCAAGGCGGCCGGAAGCCCGTCGCTGTGGACGCTGGAAATGGCCCAGTTCATCATGGTCGGCTATTACATCCTGGGCGGGCCCTACGCGATCCAGATGGGATCGAACGTACGGATGGACCTGTTCTATGGCGATTTCTCGCCCCGCCGGAAGGCCTGGTTCGACGCGATCACCGTCTTCTTCCTGCTGGCCTACCTGGGCGTGCTGCTGTGGGGCGGGATCGAGTCGACGATCTACGCCTTCCAATACGGCGGTGAGAGGTCGTCGTCGGTCTGGCGGCCCTATATCTGGCCGATCAAGGTCATCATGTGCACGGGCATCACCTTGATGCTGCTGCAATCGCTGTCCGAGCTGTTCAAGGACATCATCTTCCTTAAAACCGGAAAGCCGATGCGCCCTGATCAGGGTGCGGGTCCGGATCAGAAAAACACAGCCTCTGCCGATCAGAAAGACGCCGCCGATGCCCTATGAGCTGATCGCCATCCTCATGTTCTCGACCATGATGGTCATGCTGTTCACCGGGCAGCGTGTCTTCGGGGCCATCGGCTTTGTCGCCGTCATCGCGGCGATCCTGCTGTGGGGCGACCGGGGCGGCTATGACATCGGGTTTTCCGCCGCGATCAAGCTGATGCGGTGGTATCCGCTGCTGACCCTGCCGATGTTCATCTTCATGGGCTACGTGATGTCGGAATCGAAGATTGCCGACGACCTGTACAAGATGTTCCACGTCTGGATGGGCGGGCTGTCGGGCGGGCTGGCCATTGGCACGATCTTCCTGATGGTGCTGATTTCCGCCATGAACGGCCTGTCGGTCGCGGGCATGGCCATCGGGGCCACCATCGCGCTGCCGGAACTGCTGAAACGCGGCTATGACAAGACAATGGTGACCGGGGTGATCCAGGCGGGGTCCTCGCTTGGGATCCTGGTGCCGCCCTCGGTCGTGCTGGTGTTGTACGCGATGATCGCGCGGCAACCCGTGGGGCAGCTGTGGCTGGCGGGCGTGCTGCCGGGGCTGATGATGGCGGCGCTTTTCGTGATCTACATCGCCGTGCGCTGCAAGCTGAACCCGGCGCTTGGCCCGGTGCTGCCCAAGGAAGAACGCGACGCCGTTCCCCTGGGCGAAAAGCTGCGGCTGCTGCGGGCGGGGCTGCTGCCGCTGGCGATCTTCTTCATCATGATGTTTCCCTTCGTGAAGGGCTATACCTCGCTTGTCGAAAGCTCGGCCATCGGGGCGCTGGCGGCCTTCCTGGCGGCGGTGCTGAAGGGCCGGATGACGCGCAGGGTGTTCGAAACCTGCATCCGCCAGACCCTGGGCATCACCTGCATGTTCATGTGGATCATCCTGGCGGCGCTGGCCTTTGGCGCGGTCTTCGACGGGCTGGGCGCGGTCAAGGCGATCGAGAGCCTCTTTACCGAACGGCTGGGCCTGAACCCCTGGGTCATCCTGATCCTGATGCAGCTGTCCTTCCTGGTGATGGGCACCTTCCTGGACGACACCGCCATGCTGGTCATCGTTGCGCCGCTTTACGTGCCGCTTGTTGGCGAGCTGGGGTTCAACCTGATCTGGTACGGTGTGCTGTATACGATCACCTGTCAGATCGCCTATATGACGCCGCCCTTCGGCTATAACCTGTTTCTGATGCGGGCCATGGCCCCGCCCGAGATCGGGCTGAAGGACATCTACCGGTCCATCATCCCCTTCGTGGGTGTCATGGTGGTGGCGCTGGTGATCGTCATGGCCTTCCCGCAGATCGCCCTTTGGCTGCCTGATCTGATCTATTCCAGATGAACCATAAGGCCGGATCAACCGGTCGCGTAATTCGAAACCAACAGGAGAGAGAGTAATGACAACAAGACGTTCCTTCCTTCGCGGCGCAGCGGCCGCGGCCCCGGCGGCGCTGGCTGCTCCGGCCGTCGTCCGGGCGCAAAGCGCAATCAAGTGGCGCTGGCAGACCTATGCCGGTGCGGCGCTTGGCGAACATGTGACCAAGCCGATCGTCGACTACATCAACAACGCCTCCAATGGTGAGCTCGAGGTCGAGCTGTTCTACGCCGATCAGATCGTCCCGACCGGAGAGCTGTTCCAGGCGCTGCAGCGTGGCACCATCGACGCGGTGCATTCGGACGACGACTCGATGGCGTCGCCGACCCCGCTGCGCCAGTTCGGCGGCTATTTCCCCTTTGCCACCAAGCACATCCTCGACGTGCCGGTGCTGTTCAACCAGTACGGCCTGAAAGAGATCTGGGAAGAGGAATACGCCAAGGTCGGCGTCAAGTGGCTGTCGGCCGCGGGTCAGGACCCGTGTAACTTCAACACCAAGAAGGAAATCACCTCGGTCGCGGATCTGGACGGGCTGAAGCTTTATACCTTCCCGACCGCGGGCCGCTTCCTGGCGCAATTCGGCGTCGTGCCGATGAACATTCCTTACGAGGATGCCGAGGTCGCGGTGCAGACCGGTGAGCTGGACGGTATGGCCTGGTCGGGCATCACCGAGGATTACACCGTCGGCTGGGCGAACGTCACCGACTACTTCCTGACCAACAACATCTCGGGGGCTTGGATCGGGTCCTACTTCGTGAACGAGAAACGTTGGGCGGACCTGCCCGAGCACCTCAAGGCCGTCGTCATGTCGGCAATCGAAGCCGGTCACACCTACCGCAACCAGTGGTACTGGGGCGGCGAGGCCAAGCTGCGCGCCACCGGCGATCAGCTGGAACTGCGCACCGTGCCGGCCGCCGAATGGGCCGAGGTCGAAAATGCCGCCAAGGCCTTCTGGGAAGAGATTGCCCAGGAAGGTGAAATCCAGCAGAAGATCGTCAACATCTTCAAGGAATACAACGGCGTCATCAACCAGGCAGGCCCGCCGTACACCAACGGCTGACCCGTCGACGATGACGATGCAGGGCGGCCCCGCGCGGGCCCTCCTAACGAAACAGCAAGGTGGCCTTTCGGGGCCACCTTGGCGCGTGAAACAAGGGGAAAGACATGCCGGGCAACCTGACATTCGAAACGCTCAAGGAAATGGCCGCGACCGGGGAAATCGACACCGTTCTGGTGGCCCTGGTGGATATGCAGGGCCGCCTGATGGGCAAACGCTTCCACGTGTCGAACTTCATCGAACATTCGGTCGAGGAAACCCATTGCTGCAACTACCTGCTGGCCACCGACCTGGTGATGTCCACGCCCAAGGGGTACAAGGCGACCTCGTGGGAGTCGGGCTATGGCGACTATACGCTGAAGCCTGACCTGTCGACGCTGCGTCTGGTTCCCTGGTTGGAAGGTACCGCGCTGGTGCTGGGCGATCTGGAAGATCACCACACCCATGCCCCCGTCGCCCATTCGCCGCGCGAGATGCTGAAACGCCAGATCGCGCGGCTGAAGGATCTGGGCTTTGACGCCATGATGGCGACCGAGCTGGAGTTCTTCCTGTTCGAGAAAGATTACCGGACCCTGCAGAAGGAAGGCTACCAGGAGCTGGTGCCGCTGTCGGGTCACAACGAAGATTACAACCTGTTCCAGACCACCAAGGAAGAGGGCATGATGCGCCCGCTGCGCAATCATTTGGTCGGTGCCGGCATCCCGGTCGAGAACACCAAGGGCGAGGCCGAGCTGGGCCAGCAGGAGTTGAACATCCGCTACGCCGAAGCGATGGACTGCGCCGACAACCACACGATCGCCAAGCATGCGACCAAGGAAATCGCCTGGGCCAACGGCATCTCGGCCTCGTTCCTGGCGAAATGGGCGTCGGACAAGGTCGGGTCGTCCAGCCACGTGCACATGTCGCTGTGGAAGGGGGCGGAGGCCGCGTTCTTCGACAAGAATGACGAACACGGCATGTCCCCGGTGATGAAGAACTTCTGCGCGGGTCTGATCAAATACGCCCGCGACTACACCTTCTTCCTGGCCCCTTACGTCAACAGCTATAAACGCTTTGCCAAGGGCACCTTTGCGCCGACGAAATCGGTCTGGTCCGTCGACAACCGCACCGCCGCCTTCCGTCTGTGTGGCGAAGGCACCAAGGGCGTGCGCATGGAATGCCGGATCGGCGGGTCGGATCTGAACCCCTACCTGGCACAGGCCGCGCTTCTGGCCGCCGGGATCAAGGGCATCGAAGAGGGGCTGGAACTGGCCCCGCCGACCCGCGGCGATGTCTACGACGCCGAGAACGTCGAAGAAATCCCGACGTCCCTGCGCGAGGCGACCGAGACGCTGAAGAATTCGGCCCTGCTGCGCGAGGCCTTTGGCGATTTCGTCGTGGATCACTATGTCCGCTGCGCCGAATGGGAGCAGGAGGAATACGACCGCATCGTCACCGACTGGGAAATCGAACGCGGGTTCGAACGGGCCTGATATGATCGAACGTATCGACCACCTCGTCCTCACCGTGCGGGACATTGAGGCCTCGGTTGCCTTCTACACCCGCGTGCTGGGGGTCGAGGCCGTGACATTTGCCGGGGGGCGGCGCGCGCTGGCCTTCGGCAATCAGAAGATCAACCTGCAGACCCTGGGCCAGGAACAGCGTAATCACGCCTGTATCGGGTCGGGGGATCTGTGTCTGATCACCAACTGGCCGGTTCAGGACGTGCTTGACCGGCTGGCACAGGAAAACATCGCCGTGGTGGAAGGGCCGGTTGCGAAATCGGGCGCTCTAGGTCCCATCACCTCGGTCTATTTCAATGACCCCGATGGCAATCTGATCGAAGTGAGCCGCTATGACTGACATGTTGCAATGTATCTCTCCGATTGACGGTAGCGTCTTTGCGGAACGCCCTGTCCTGACGCTGGACGAAGGCAAGGCCGCCGCCGCCCGCGCGCGTGACGCGCAGGCCGCCTGGGCCGCGCGCCCCCTGCAGGAGCGGATCGACCTGGTGATGGCCGGTGTCGCCGCCGTCGGCGCGATGAACGACGAAATCGTGCCCGAACTGGCGCATATGATGGGCCGCCCGGTGAAATTCGGCGGTGAATTCGGCGGCTTCAACGAACGCGCCAGCCATATGGCCAAGATCGCCGCCGACAGCCTTGCCGATATCGAGGTGGGCGAGGATGAAACCTTCCGCCGCTATATCCGCCGCGTGCCCTGGGGTGTCGTCTTTGTTGTCGCGCCCTGGAATTATCCCTACATGACCGCCATCAACACGGTCGCCCCGGCGCTGATCGCGGGCAATACCGTGGTGCTGAAACACGCGACCCAGACGCTGCTGGTCGGCGAACGCATGGCAAAGGCTTTCCATTCCGCCGGTGTCCCCGAGGATGTGTTCCAGAACGTCTTCCTGTCGCATGACACGACGAACGAACTGCTCAAGGCGCGCGCCTTCGATTTCGTCAACTTCACCGGATCGGTCGGTGGCGGCCAGGCGATGGAACGCGCGGCGGCGGGCACCTTTGTGCCGGTCTCGACCGAATTGGGCGGCAAGGACCCGGGCTATGTGATGGAGGACGCGGATCTGGACGCGGCGGTCAATACGCTGATGGACGGGGCGCTGTTCAACTCGGGCCAGTGCTGCTGCGGGATCGAACGGATCTACGTGCACGAAAGCCTCTATGACGCCTTTGTGGAAAAGGCCGTCGCCTGGGCGAAAACGTTGAAATTGGGCAATCCGCTGAACGGGGAAACCACCCTGGGCCCCATGGCGCATGTGCGATTTGCACAACTTGTGCGCGACCAGATCGACGCCGCAGTCGCCGCAGGGGCCGTGGCGCATATCCCGACGGACCCGGCCGATGACGGCGGGGCCTATCTGACGCCGCAGGTGCTGACCAATGTGACCCACGACATGGAAGTCATGCGCGAGGAAAGCTTTGGCCCCGTGGTCGGCATCATGAAGGTGTCTTCCGATGACGAGGCCGTGGCGCTGATGAATGACAGCCACTACGGGTTGACCGCGTCGCTCTGGACAGCGGATATCGACCGTGCGGCGGCGATCGGGGACCGGATCGAAACCGGGACCGTCTTCCTCAACCGGGCCGATTACCTGGATCCCGGCTTGTGCTGGACCGGCTGCAAGGATACCGGGCGCGGCGGCGGGCTGTCGGTGATCGGCTATCACAACCTGACCCGTCCGAAATCCTACCACATGAAGAAGGTGACATCATGAGCCTGACCGCCAACTGGTCCTATCCCACGGCCATCCGCTTTGGCGCCGGCCGCATCGCCGAACTGCCCGAGGCCTGCATCGCCGCAGGCATGAAGAACCCCCTGCTGGTGACCGACAAGGGTCTGAAAAGCATGGAGATCACCACCAAGGCGCTGGACATCCTGGACAGTGCCGGCCTGGGGCGTGGCCTTTTTGCCGAGGTCGACCCCAACCCGTCAGAGGTCAACCTGGAGGCCGGGCTGAAGGTCTACCGCGAAGGCGGCCATGACGGTGTCATCGCCTTTGGCGGCGGCTCGGGTCTGGATCTGGGCAAGATGGTCGCCTTCATGGCGGGTCAGTCGCGCCCGGTCTGGGATTTCGAGGATATCGGCGATTGGTGGACCCGCGCCGACCCCGAAGGCATCGCGCCGATCATCGCCGTGCCGACCACCGCCGGCACCGGATCCGAAGTGGGCCGCGCCAGCGTCATCACCAATTCCGAAACCCATGTGAAAAAGATCATCTTCCATCCCAAGGTGCTGCCGACGGTGGTGATCTGCGACCCCGAGCTGACGGTTGGCATGCCCAAGCATATCACCGCCGGCACCGGCCTTGACGCCTTTGCCCATTGCGTCGAGGCGTTTTCCTCGCCGCATTACCACCCGATGAGCCAGGGCATCGCGCTCGAGGGCATGCGCTTGGTCATCGACAACCTGCCGCGCGCCTATGACGACGGCACGGATATCGAGGCGCGGGCGAACATGATGTCCGCCGCCGCCATGGGCGCGACCGCCTTCCAGAAGGGCCTGGGCGCGATCCACGCGATGAGCCACCCGATTGGCGCGGTCTACAACACGCACCACGGCACCACCAACGCGGTCTGCATGCCCGCCGTTCTGGACCTGAACGCGCCGCTGATCCGCGACAGGTTCGACCGGGCCGGGGAATACCTGGGCATTTCCGGCGGCTTCGACGGGTTCCGCAGCTTCGTCGATGATTTCAACGCGCGCTTCCAGATCCCCAAGGGGCTGGGCGAGATGGGCGTTCAGGCTGACCGCATCGACGACCTGGTCGCCATGGCGCTTGAGGATCCGTCCTGCGGCGGCAACCCCGTCGAACTGACGACCGAGAACCTGACGGCGCTGTTCAAAGCGGCGATGTAAGGGGTTTTTGGTTTTCTGATTTCAGGCGGCGCGGGCATGTCCCGCGCCGTTTTTGTTTGCGTTGAGTTTTTCCCGGCCCGGCGGCACGCCGGGCAGCGCCGTCCCGCCCCCCTGGGGCGGCGCTTTTGCGCCCCATGGCTCCGCCCGTGATCAGGCGAAATCGTCCATTGGACGATTTCCGAGAAGCCAGATCACCCCCGCGGGGCGGCGCTGCCCTATGAGAGCAATATCACCGACACCAAGTCATTTTTGCTTCTAAGCATCACTGACATGGCGATTTATCACGCAATTGGACTGGCATGCGCTCACGAAACTGAACTCTCAGGCAAAGAAAAACCGCCCACCCGAGGCTCCGGGCAGGCGGCACAAGAGACACGAAAAACCAGGCCCTTACTTTGGCGCCATACGGATCGCACCATCCAGACGGATGACCTCTCCGTTCATGTATTGCGTCTCGATCAGGAACTTCGCGGCATTGGCGAAATCCGCCGGATCGCCCAGACGCGAGGGGTAGGGGACCTGGTGGCCCAGGCTTTCCTGCACATCCTCGGGCAAAGATGCCAGAAGCGGCGTCTTGAAGATCCCCGGTGCAATCGTGTTCACCCGGATGCCCGACCGCGCAAGTTCCCGCGCCATGGGCAGGGTCATGCCGACGATGCCGCCTTTGGATGCCGAATAGGCCGTCTGGCCGATCTGCCCGTCAAAGGCCGCAACGGATGCGGTGTTGACGATGGCCCCGCGCGCCAGATCCTCGATGGGATCCTTTTCGATCATCTTCGCGGCGGCCAGGCGGGCGACGTTGAACGTGCCGATCAGGTTGACCTTGATCACCGTCTCGAAGTTGGCCAGCGGCATGGGGCCATTCTTGCCAACCATCTTTTCCGGCGGGCCGATGCCGGCGCAGTTCACCACGATGCGCAGCGGGGCCAGGGCGTCGGCGGTGTCGACGGCCTTCTGCACGTCGTCCTCGGATGTGACGTCACCTGCGGCGGCCGCGCCGCCCAGTTCCTGCGCCATGGCCTCGGCGGCGTCAGCGTTCCGGTCCAGCACGGTGACCTTCGCACCGTTTTCAGCCAGCATGCGGGCGACCGCCTGGCCAAGCCCGGATCCGCCACCGGTGACCAGCGCACCATGTCCTTGAATTTTCATCAGCTTTCCTCCCTCTTCGGCGTGATGACATCCACGTCACCCGCCGTGTACAACCTTTCGACCAGATCCGCACGGTGGCGCAGCACCGCACGCTGGTTGACCGAACCCTTGTCCGTCACCTCGCCCTTGTCCAGATCCAGCGGCTGGTCCATCAGAAGAACCGCCGTCACCCGCCCCGAGGAGCCGCCCGCGCTGGCCGCATGGGCCGCCAGCTTCTCGGCCACGGCCTCGTGCACTGCCGGGTGACGGGTCAGCTGATCGGCAGGGGTGTCGGGGGCCAGCAGGGCCAGGCGCGCCATGTCGGGCACCAGCAGCGCGGTCAGCCGTTCACGGTTTTCGCCCGCGATCACCGCGTTCGAGGCCAGCCCGCCCATCTGGTCCACCAGCTTGGCACGCAGGGCCCCGACGGCGACCCAGGTGCCGGTCTGAAGTTTGAAGTTCTCGGCGATGCGGCCGTCGAAGACGAAGCCCTTCCAGGGGTTGCCCTCTTCCGCGAAGCGCAGCGCGTCGCCCAGCATGTAGAATCCTTCGTCGTCAAAGGCCTTGGCGGTCATTTCGGCGTTGCGCCAGTAGCCGGGCGTGACGTTCGGCCCCTTGATCCGCACCTCGAGCTTGCCCTCGGCCGGGACCAGTTTCATGACCACGCCCTGAGAGGGGATGCCCACATTGCCCGGCCCCTCCTGCGGGTCGGTGCAATACAGCGAAAAGGGGGCCGTCTCGGTCGAGCCGAGGCCGGTGGACATCAGCACCTTGTGGCCGACGGTCTGTTCGGCCAGATCCTCGATCCGGGTCCAGGTGTGCTGGGCCAGACCGGCACCGGCGTACATCATGTGCTTGAGATTGCGAAAGAAGCTTTCCCGCAATTGGTCGTCGGTCTCCATCGCGCGGACCAGGGCGTCATAGCCCGCTGGCACGGTCAGGTGCCAGTTGGGAGAGACCTCTCGCAGGTTGCGGATCGTTTCGGCCATGCCGCCCGGCGTCGGCTTGCCGTGATCGATGTAATAGGTGCCGCCGTTATACAGCACCATGTTGAAGACTTTGTTGCCGGCGGCGGTATGGCTCCAGGGCAGCCAGTTGACGACCACGGGCGGCTCGTCCCGCAGGAAGGCGTAGCAATCGGCAACGATTTCCTGATTCGAGGCCAGCATCCGGTTGGTCTGGGTCACCGCCTTGGGCGTGCCGGTGGTGCCAGAGGTGAACAGGAACTTGACCACGCTGTCCGGGCCTGTCGCCGCATGGGCCGCATCCACGTCGCGCGGGGTGGCGGTTGCGTCCGCCCACAGGGTCGTCGGACGGCCCGCCACCTGGCCTTCGGTGGTGAGGACGATGATGTCTTCGGGCAGGGCCTTCAGGATCGCATCCTCAAAGTGGCCAGCCTTTTGCGCAAAGACCGCTCCGGGGGTGATCTGCTGGGCGATGCCGGTCAGCTTGGCATAGTCCGAGGCGACCAGCGAATAGGCCGGGGAAATCGCCGCCGAGGGGATGCCAACATATTGCGCGGCCATGGCAATCACCGCGTGTTCGATGCTGTTCTCCGACAGGATCATCAGCGGCCGTTCCACCGTCAGCCCCTGATCCAGCAGCCATTGCCCGCGTGTCCGCACCTGTGCCGCCAGATCCGCGTAGGTGACCCGCCGCCAATCGTCGCCGTCCCGTTCCGCCATCCATGTGGTGTCGGGCGTCTGCGCGGCCCAATGGTCGATGCGGTCGGTCATACGTGCGGGGTAGTCGGCGATCGGGTCTTCGCGCCAGATCAGCCAGGACCCGTCCGGGCGCTCCTCCCACGCCAGCTGGGGGTCCCACAACTTGGCCTGACGGTAGCCTTCTGCATGTGCCATCCTGGGTCTCCTCCCTCTGCGCCCGAGAATTTCGTTTACAAGGAAACAATTTTCTGGGAAACAATCAATGCGAAAAATGAGGGAAGCCATGTCCGACAGTGAATCCGACAAAGACATCGTCCTTTACGACCTGGATGGAGAGGTCGCGGTCATCACGCTGAACCGGCCCGAGAAACGCAATGCCGTCAGCGACCGGGTGATCAAGGCCCTGGCTGCCGCCGTGGACCGCGCCCAGGAAGAAGCCAAGGCCGCCGTGATCTGCGGCAATGGCAAGCATTTCTGCGCCGGTCTGGACCTGGCGGAACATGTCAAACGCTCTCCGATCGAGGGGGTGCACCATTCGCGCAGCTGGCACGCCGTCTTTGACCGGATCGAAGCGGGCAAGATCCCCTTCTTCAGCGCCCTGCACGGGGCCGTCGTGGGTGGCGGGCTTGAACTGGCGGCGGCGACGCATATTCGGGTGGCTGATGCGACGACCTTCTTCGCGCTGCCCGAAGGCACGCGCGGTATTTTCGTCGGCGGTGGTGCCTCGGTTCGCGTCGGGCGGCTGTGCGGCGTGGCGCGGATGACAGACATGATGCTGACCGGGCGCACCGTCTCGGCCGAGCAGGGGGAGCATTGGAACCTGTGCCAATACGTCGTCGGCGAAGGCGAGGCGAAGGCATTTGCCATCGACCTGGCGCGCAAGGCGGCGCAGAATGCCGAGATGTCGAATTATTCCATCATCCACGCGCTGCCGCGGGTCGGGGACATGTCGCGCGCCGACGGGCTGTTCCTGGAAAGCTTCGTCGCTTCGATGGCCGCCTCCTCTCCGGAAGCCGAGGAGCGCCTGAATGCCTTCCTCAACAAAAGCGCGGCGCGCCTGTCGCATCCCGGCAAGTGAGCCGGGTGCAGCTGGTGGTCGACCGCTCGGACGAGGCCGAGCTGCGGCTGGGCCAACTGGCCGGGTCGCTTGGCTTCCTGTTCCGGGTCGGCCAGCTGGAAGTCTTTGACAATTTCTTCGACCAGCTGGGGAAATCCGGGCTGAAGCCGGGCGAATTCTCGGTCCTCTGGGTGGTGCATCTGAATCCGGGCGTGCGCCAGGGGGCGGTGGCCGAAAAGCTGCGGATCAAGCGGGCGCATATGACCAAGCTGGTGCGCAGCTTCGAAGAAGACGGGCTGATCGAACGCACAATCCCCGAAGGAGACCGCCGTGGGATCGAGCTGAGGCTGACCCGATCCGGCAGCGCTTTTGTCGAGGATCACGCGCAGGAGTTCTTTGACTACGCGCAAAGCGAAACCGACCGGCTTAGCCCCGATGAGGCGGCGCAACTGATTGCCCTGCTACAGAAATTCACCGGGCTGACCCCCGGTTCGTGACGTATGCGCCACGGCGCAGAGGAGGAGAGACATGAATTTTGACGAGTTGATCGCCATCGACATCCACACCCATGCAGAGGAACCCTGCAACCACGGGCGGGACGACGGCTATAACGAATTTCAGGCCGGCATGGCCAAGTATTTCCGCAACCCCGCCGGGGCCGAGGGCATGCTGCCGACCGTGCCACAGACCGCCGAGTATTTCCGTGAACGCAAGATCGGCGCGGTGATCTTCCCCGTGGATGCGGAACGCGAGACGGGGTTCAAACGCTACAGCAACGAAGAAGTCGCCCAGCTCTGTGCCGAGAATGACGACATCCTGATCCCCTTCGCCTCGATCGACCCGCACAAGGGCAAGGCGGGGGTGCGCGAAGTGCGGCGTCTGGTTCGCGATTTCGGCGTGCGCGGGTTCAAGTTCCACCCCACGATGCAGGGCTTCTGGCCGAACGATCACAAGATCGCCTATGAAATGTATCAGGCGATCGAGGAAGAGGGCGCGATTGCCCTATTCCACACCGGGCAGACCGGCGTGGGATCGGGGATGCGCGGCGGCATGGGGATGCGGCTGAAGTATTCGAACCCGGTGCACGTCGATGACGTGGCCGTGGATTTCCCCGACATGAAGATCATCCTGGCGCATCCATCCTTCCCCTGGACCGAGGAAGGCCTGATGGTCGCGACCCACAAGCCGAACGTCTATATCGACATGTCCGGCTGGTCACCCAAGTACTTCCCCGAGATCTTCATCAAGTATGCCAACACGATCCTGAAGAAGAAGATGCTGTTCGGGTCCGATTGGCCCGCGATCACGCCCGACCGCTGGCTGAAGGATTTCGAAGAGATCCCGATCAAGGACGAGGTGCGCCCGCTGATCCTGAAGGAAAACGCCATGCGTCTGCTGGGCGCGGCCTGAGGGATCTGCGCAGCCCGGCCGGTGGATGCGCTGTATCCGTCTGGTCAAGGAATTCGTGAAGGTGGCATAAGATCCGTGAACTTTGCGGATTTGACTGAAACTGCACGTGTAGAACCCCCTGTCGCCCTCGGGCGGCGGGGGTTTGTCTTTTCTGATTTTCTTTTTGCGCGTTAATCGGATGGAAAGGTTCCGGGGCTTTAATCTTTGTTACCGGGACTAGGCCCGGCAGACATTCGGAACAGCACCATGATGCAAACGGAAAGTGCCATGCCACCGGCAGAGGTGGCCCGCGTGAGCCAGGTCGCGCTGTCCCCGACGCAGAAGCAAATCGTGGACAAGATGCTGGCCAGGACCGACACGACCAGTCGCCCTGCGGCCACAAGTTCAGAGGAAACAACAGGCGCGACGGTGGTCAAACTGCCGCTGCGCGACACGGGCCAGGCCCAGGGGCAAAGCGCCCCGCGTGACACGGCCCGCGTGAACCGCCACGCGCCGGGGTGGCCTGACAGCCCGCAGGTTCAGACGCTGGCTTCGATCGTGGCCGAGGTGCTGGCGGATACCGACGACATCCCGCCGGAAGAGGATTTCACCACGATGCTCTTGCAGAAGCTGGAAGAAGCGGGGCTCGATACCTCGCGGCCGATCGTGGATTTCTACGCCTGACGACCAGGGGCCAGGGCGCGGTCCATGCCCCCGGAGCGATCCGGGGACAGGCCTTTGTTGTCGTGGGCTGGCGTCAGGATACAGCAAACACCAGGCGGCCGCGCACCTTGCCGTCGATCAGGTCGGCGGCCAGCTGGTCGACGTTGCGAATGTCGGCCTCTTGGGTGATCTCGGCCAGTTTCGCGCGGTCCAGATGCTTGTCCAGCAGGGCATAGGCGGCTTCGCGACGGGCCTTGGGGGCCATGACGCTGTCGACCCCGGCCAGGGTCACGCCGCGCAGGATAAAGGGCATCACGGTCGCGGGCAGGTCAAAGCCCTGCGCCAGGCCACAGGCGGCGACGGTGCCGTCGTATTTGACCTGCGACAGCACGTTGGCCAGCGTGGTGGAGCCGACGGAATCGACCGCACCGGCGTATAGTTCTTTGTCCAGGGGACGGCCCTTGCCGGAAAGGGTGTTGCGATCGACGATCTCACTTGCGCCCAGGCCGCGCAGATAGGGTTCTTCTTCGGCACGCCCGGTCGAGGCGGCGACGGTGAAGCCCATCGACGACAGCAGCGAAATGGCAAAGGAGCCCACGCCGCCGGATGCGCCGGTGACCAGTACCGTGCCGCTTTCCGGGGTCAGGCCCGCATCCAGCAGGCGCTGCACGCAAAGCGCTGCGGTATAGCCGCCGGTGCCGATGGCCATGCATTCCGCACCGGACAGGCCGGCGGGCTTTTTCAGCAGCCAGTCGGACTTCATCCGGGCATAGGTCGCATAGCCGCCCCAGTGCACCTCTCCGACGCCCCAGCCGTTCATGATGACCTCATCCCCGACGGCGTAGTCGGGGCTGTCCGAGGCCACGACCTCTCCGGCGATGTCGATGCCGGGGACCATGGGAAAGCGACGAACCACGGGGCTTTTGCCGGTGATGGCCAGCGCATCTTTGTAGTTCATCGTCGTGTGGCGCACGCGGATGGTCACATCCCCTTCGGGCAGGTCATCGGTGCTGACCTGGGTCCAGCCGCCAGACTGCTGTTTGGTTTCCTCATCGCGGGTGATGACGTAGGCGTCGAATGTCTCGGACATGATATCTCCTCTTCCTTGTGGAATCGTTAGCGCGATCCCCGTGGCAGGTCGAGTCGATGATCCGGACGCCTGATCGGTCAGCTATTCGGGGGCGAAGGCCGTGGCCTTGGCCGCAAGGGCGATGAACTGGTCGTATTCCTGCGCGGTCAGGCCGGGCAGGATGCGGGCTTGCAGCGCCTCGACCACTGGGGTCATCGCCGCCACCAGCGCCGCGCCCTCATCCGTCAACGTCAGTTCCCGCGCACGCTTGTCGCGGCGGCTGACCTGGCGGGCGATCAGACCCTTCTGTTCCAGCCGGTCGATCACCGACCCCACGGTGGCGCGGTCCTTGGCGATGGCCTCGGCCAGGCGGGCCTGATCGATGCCGTTGTTTTCCCGCAAGGCATCCAGCGCAACGAATTGCACCGGGGTCAGATCGAATCCCGCGGCCCGGGTTTCTTCGGTGAAGACCCGCGTGGACAGCTGGTGAAGCCGCCGGATCAGGTGGCCGGGCAGGGCAGAGCTGCGGGTTTTGATCGGGGTATCGTTCATCGTGCTCAGGGGTTTAGCAGATGATGATATCTAGGCATATCATTTTTCTTGACCGGGCGGGGTGCTGTTATTTAGTAAGTGTACATATCAAATAGGAGGATCCCCCATGCAGTACCACCTGAACGGTTTCAAGCCCGGCGATCCGACCCTTCACGATGCCGCTCCAGGGCGCAGCCTGGATGCGCCGATGCCTGCCGAACTGGACGTGCTGATCGTGGGGTGCGGACCCGCAGGGCTGACCCTGGCGGCGCAGCTGGCGGGGTTTTCGGACATCACGACCCGTATCGTCGAACGCAAGCCCGGCCCGATCGAGCGGGGGCAGGCCGACGGGATCTCCTGCCGGTCGATGGAGATGTTCAACGCCTTCGGTTTCGCCCACACGATCCTGGCGCAAGGCCATGATGTGCGGGAAACGACCTTCTGGAAGACCGGCGATCAGAAGCTGGAACGCATCGGCCGCGTCCAGGATGTTCAGGACGGGCTGTCCGAGATGCCGCACATGATCATGAACCAGGCCCGCGTGCATGACATGTACCTGGAGATCATGCGCAAATCGCCCTCGCGTCTGGTGCCGGACTACGGGACCGAGATCGCGGACCTGACCGTGGACGACACCGGCGACCACCCCGTCCGCGTCACCCTGCGCCATGTCGACACGCGCGAGGAACAGCAGATCCGCGCCCGCTATGTCGTGGGCTGCGACGGGGCGCGCAGCACCGTGCGCAAGGCGATCGGGCGAGAGCTGGTCGGCGACAGCGCCAACAAGGCCTGGGGGGTGATGGACGTGCTCTGCACCACCGATTTTCCCGACATCCGCAACAAGACGCTGATCCAGTCGGTGACCCAGGGCAACCTGCTGATCATCCCGCGCGAGGGCGGCTACCTGGTGCGCTTCTACATCGAGATGGACAAGCTGGCCGAAGGCGAACGTGTCGCTGGCCGCAACATCCAGGTCGAAGAGCTGATCGCCGCCGCACAGCGCATTTTTGCGCCCTATGTACTTGATGTGAAAGACGTGGTCTGGTGGTCGGTCTATGAGATCGGCCAACGGCTGACAGATGCTTTCGATGACGCCCGCGACGGCGCGCAGCCGCGTGTTTTTATCGCCGGCGACGCCTGTCACACCCATTCGCCCAAGGCCGGGCAGGGGATGAATGTCTCGATGGGGGATGCCTTCAACCTGGGCTGGAAACTGGTCAGTGTGCTGACCGGGCGCGCCGCACCTGAGCTTCTGAAAAGCTATTCGCAGGAACGTCAGGCGGTGGCGCAGGACCTAATCGACTTTGACCGGGAATGGTCGCGGATCATGTCCGAACGCCCCTCGGGAGAGGAAGGCGAGACGCCCAAATTCCAGAAGTATTTCATCGAGCACGGCCGCTATACGGCAGGCATGTCAGTCACTTATCCGCCCTCGGCCCTGACCGGCGATGCCAGGCATCAGGCACTGGCCCCGGGGTTCGAGATCGGCACGCGGTTCCATTCCGCCCCGGTCATCCGGCTGGCCGATGCCAAGCCGCTGCACCTGGGCCACGTGGTCCAGGCCGACGCGCGTTGGCGGGTCTTTGCCTTTGCCGGGGCGGGCGATCGCGGCGGTCCGGATGGTGGCATCGCCCGGCTTTGCGCGGCACTCGGGGCCCCGGGGTCCTGTCTGACCCGCAGCCTGCGCGCGGGCGAGGATATTGATCGTCTCATCGATCTGCGCGCGGTGTTTCAGCCAGGTTTCCGGGATCTGGCGCTGGAAGAGATGCCCGCGCTTCTGACCCCGGCCAAGGGGCGGTTCGGCCTGAAAGACTACGAAAAGATCTTCTGCGCGGATCCCGCGGCGGACATCTTTGACATGCGCGGCATCGACCGGAAGGTCGGTGCGCTG
Source organism: Pseudooceanicola nitratireducens (assembly GCF_900109195.1). Classification (GTDB taxonomy): domain Bacteria; phylum Pseudomonadota; class Alphaproteobacteria; order Rhodobacterales; family Rhodobacteraceae; genus Pseudooceanicola; species Pseudooceanicola nitratireducens. The sequence goes on from NZ_FNZG01000002.1 coordinate 882,611, forward strand.
GTCGTGGTGCGACCCGACCAATATGTTGCGAATGTGCTGCCACTGGATGCGGTCGAGGATCTGAACCGCTTTTTCCAAGGGGTATTTCTGTCCGCTTGATCTTGCAAAGGTTGCAAAATCGTCAGTCGGTTTCTGCCAGAAGCTTTGCAAGGCCGGCCTCAAGCTGGGCGAAGGCGGGGCCAAGCCGCTCCTCGATCTGGGCCTGATGGGCGCGGGCCATGGGCAGAATCCGCGCCATCAAGGCGTGGCCCTCCGGGGTAAGGGCCAGGATCACCAGGCGGCGGTCTTCGGGGTTTTCACGACGCTCGATCAGCCCGGCCTCGCGCAGGCGTTTTGCCGCGCGCGACACTTCGTATTTCTCCATGGCGACACGGGCTTCGATATCCCGGACCGAGACTTTGCCTGAATGCGCCAGATGCACCATCACCCGCCACTCGGGGATCGTGATGCCGAAGCGGTCGCGATACTGGCGGGCCAGTTCGTCGCTGGTGCGTTTGGCGGCCACCGCCAGCCGATAGGGCGTAAAGGCGAACAAATCGAACTCGGGCAGCGGCGGCAGGTCGGTTGAGGGCGTGTCGGTCATGGGGTCCGGGGCTGTCTGAAACATCTTCTCGGGGCAGGGCCCAGGGTTGGGCCCAAGGGTGGCAGGAACATCATTGCAGGTGCAATGGCTATTTGCGCTATTGGGGCAATTCGACCCGGGTGCCGATCAGCCTTGGCCTTGGTTGGCGTTGACCTTGTCGGGGCGGTCGGGGTCGGGTTCGAAATCCTCAATCACAACGTGGTCGGGGGGTAGGACCCAAGACGAAGGCACTGCTGCCGGACCGTTCGATCGGATTAAGAGGGTGCGCGCACGCGGTTTTCATCCTGTAGTAATAGCGCAGGGCGGCGAAGTCGGGCTTCTGGCTCTCTGGGCAAGCGGTAAAACAGGTGAGACTGCGTTAGCCGTGCCCTTCCCGAAATCGGTCGTTGTGCCGTTTCCAATTGCGGTCGGAAGTCGCCGTCGTCGGCGAAAATGAATGTGTCCGGTGAAGGGTTGGAGCCTGTACTTCATCCATTTTCCTCGTTTCTGGGATGTCCCATTTTCAACATTATAACCGTCGCTCGAGGTTTCTGCCGGATCTTACGGTACAGGGGGCGGGGTGCGCGACGATGAGGCGGTGATACCTGAATTGCTATCATTCAATTTGAATATAGTATTTTATTTGCGATCATTGGAGGAGTAGCACAACCGGATAGCCGTTGATGAAGGAGGAGACGATGGCCGGTTCCGTGCACAGAAATATTCCGGACAGCTATGGGTCCAATGCCTACCGGGTAGATCCCGCCATGGCCGCGCTGCTGTCGGTCTACCTGACAGATGATGCCCTGTCTCTTGCCGCTCCGCAACTGGATCGACTTGGCGCGCTGGTCGGGTCCGACCTTGAAAAGCTCGCTCTCTCGGCTGACAAGAACCCGCCGACCCTGGCGATCCGGTCGCGCAACGGGGCCTCGGATGAGAAGATCACCAAGCACCCCGACTTCCAGGAGCTTGAGCGCTACGCCTTTTCCGAATTCGGCCTGGCCGCCATGTCGCATCGCGGCGGCGTCTTCGGGTCGGCCGACAAGCTTCCTCCGCTGGTGAAATACGCGCTGGTCTATCTTTTCGTCCAGGCCGAGTTCGGGCTGATGTGCCCGCTGTCGATGACCGACAGCCTGACGCGCACGCTGGTGAAATTCGGCGATCCCGACCTGGTGGCGCGCTATTTCGATCAGCTGACCAGCCAGGACATGGACGACCTGTTCCAGGGCGCGATGTTCATGACCGAACAGGCCGCAGGGTCGGACGTGGGTGCAATCGACACGACCGCCGAACTGGTTGACGGCGACTGGAAACTTCATGGCGACAAGTGGTTCTGTTCGAACCCCGACGCCGCGCTTGCGATGGTCCTGGCCCGCCCCGAAGGGGGCGATACGGGCACCAAGGGCCTTTCGCTGTTCCTGCTGCCGCGCATCCTCCCGGATGGCAGCAGGAACGCTTATTCGATCCTGCGTCTCAAGGACAAGATGGGCACCAAGTCCATGGCCAGCGGTGAGATTTCGCTGAACGGGGCCACCGCCTACCTGGTCGGTGAACCGGGGCAGGGCTTCAAGCAGATGACCGACATGATCAACATGTCCCGCCTGGCCAATGGCGTGCGCAGCGCCGGCATGATGCGCCGGTCGGTGAACGAGGCGATGTTCATTGCCCGCAACCGCACCGCCTTTGGCAGCCGCCTTGCGGATCTGCCGCTGATGAAGGTGCAGCTGGCCAAGATGCTGACCACCGCCGAACAGGGGCGCAGCATGGTCTTCCACGCGGCCCGGGCGCTGCAGGCGGCCGATGCGGGCGACGCGCGCATGGCCAAGGTCCTGCGCATCCTGACGCCGCTGATCAAGTTCCGCACCTGCCGCGATGCCCGCAAGGTCGCCGGCGACGCGATGGAGGTGCGCGGCGGCTGCGGCTATATCGAGGAATGGTCCGACGCCCGGGTGCTGCGCGACAGCCACCTTGGGTCGATCTGGGAAGGCACGTCGAACATTGTTGCCCTGGACGTGGCCCGCGCCGCCCGGCGCGAAGGCGCGCTGGATGCGCTGTCGGACTACGTGCGCGACATCGCTGGCGAGGCGATCACGCAAGGGATCGACGAGACCCGCCCCGCGCTGGAAGCCTTTGAACGCGCTGCCAAGCTGCTAAGCGAGGTCGCCGCCGACCGCGCCCGCGAAGGTGACACCCGTCAGGCGGTCACCGGCGTCTACAACGCGACCTCGGCCGTTGTCATGTGCTGGGAAGCCGGGCAATTGCGCCAGGCCGGGCACAACGCGGCCTCGGACCGGGCGTCGCTGGCCAGCGCCGTCGTGGCGCACAAGCTGACGGCCCGCGATCCGCTGGCCTCGGTCTCGGCAGATCAGGCGGCGGCGGACGCCCTGCTTGACCGCGCCTTTGACGATCAGGGCGCACCGATCCTGAAGGTGGCTGCGGAATGACCACGGCACAAGAACAGACCCCCGGCAGCCAGGGCGCGCTGACCGGGTTGAAGGTGATCGACCTCAGCCGCGTTCTGGGCGGGCCCTTCGCGGGCCAGATCCTGGGCGATCACGGCGCTGACGTCATCAAGGTCGAACCCCCCGCAGGAGACGAGACCCGGGCCTGGGGCCCGCCCTTCCGGGACGAAACGGCGTCGTATTTCCTTGGCCTCAACCGCAACAAGCGCGGCATCGCGCTGGATCTGCGGCGGGACGAAGGCCGGGACGCGCTGCTGCGGCTGCTCGACGGGGCGGACGTTCTGCTGGAAAACTTCAAGACCGGCACGATGGAGAAATGGGGTCTGGGCTACGACGTGCTGTCGCAGAAGTTCCCCGGGCTGATCCATTGCCGTGTCACCGGTTTCGGCGCGGATGGCCCCATGGGCGGCATGCCCGGCTATGACGCCATCCTCCAGGCCATGGGCGGCATCATGAGCGTCAACGGCACGCCTGACAGCGGCCCGACCCGGGTCGGGCTGCCGGTTGTCGACATGGTCACCGGTCTGAACGCGGTGCTGGCGATCACCATGGCGCTGCATCACCGGCACGCCACGGGGCAGGGGCAGTTCGTCGAAGCCGCCCTCTTCGATTCCGCAATTTCGCTGTTGCATCCCCATGCGGCGAATTATGCCCTTTCGGGGCGGGTGCCTGCCTTGACGGGCAACGATCACCCGAATATCTCGCCTTACTCAACCTTCCGGACGGCAACGCGAGACGTCTACTTCGCCGTCGGAAATGATCGTCAATTCAGCAAGTTGTGTTCCGAGATCGGGGCCGAAGACCTGCCCCTTGATCCGCGCTTTTCCACCAACGGGAAGCGCGTGGAAAATCGTGTTGCCTTGACCCAGGCGCTAGAGGCCGCGCTGGCCGAAACCGACGGGGCAGAGCTGGCCGACAGGCTGATCCGCGCCGGGGTTCCGGCAGGTCCGGTGCTGAACGTCGAAGAGGCCCTGGCCCATCCGCACACCCACCACCGGGAGATGCGGGTCGAGATTGACGAATACCAGGGGCTCGGTGCTCCGGCCAAGTTGTCGGGCACTGCTGCCACCTTCCGTCGCAAGCCACCGGGCTTCGCCGAACACACCGAGGAGGTGTTGCGCGAGGCCGGCTACGACGAAGAGGACATCCGGGCGCTGCGCGATTTGGGCGTGGCCCCGACCAAACCGTCGGCCTGACCATGGCCGGCTGAACCAGGAAGGCGCCCCATCCGGTGCGTCAAAGGGAGGAAAACACCATGTTCCGATCCATCTTCACGCGCGGTGCCGCGGTGCTGGGCCTTGTGGCCTGTGGCGTCGCTGCTGGCACGGCGGCCTCGGCCCAGGAGGCCACGCTGCCCAAGTCGATGCTCTGGTCGACCTATGACGTCGGCTCCAGCGGCTATGTCGAAGCGGCGGCCATCGCCGATGCCTTCGGCAAGGAATTCGGCACCCGCGTCCGCATCATGCCCTCGGGCACCTCGATCGGGCGTCTGCTGCCGCTGCGCACCGGCCGGGTCCAGTACGGCTGGCTGGCCAACGAAGTCTTCTTCGCGACCGAGGCCGTGCACGACTTTGCCACCCAGGAATGGGGTCCCCAGGATCTGCGCATCGTCGCGGGCCGTCCCTCGACCTTCGGGATGGCGGTTGCGGCCGACAGCGGCATCACCTCGATCCAGGACCTGCGCGGCAAGCGCGTGCCCCAGATCAAGGCGAACCCGTCGATCAACATCAAGATCGAGGCCATGCTGGCCTTCGGCGGCCTGACCTGGGACGACGTCCAGGTCGTTGAAATGCCGTCCTACGGTGCCATGCTGACCGCCCTGGTCGATGGTGTGGTGGATGCGGTCGGGTCGACCCCGACGGCGGCAACCCTGTACGAGATGGAATCCTCGTCGCACGGGATCGCCTGGCTGCCGCTGGCTGCCGACGATGCCGAAGGCTGGGCCAACATCACCAAGGTCGCCAGCTTCTTCGGGCCGACCGACGCCACCGCCGGTGCCGGCCTGAGCGAAGAGGCCTCTTCGCCCATGATCTCGGTCCGCTACCCGATGATCACGGTCTATGCCAACGCGGACGAAGACGAAGTCTACAACTTCGTCAAGGCACTGGATGAAACCTACGACATCTACGCCTCGGCCACCGCGGCGACCCCCGCCTGGGACATCAAGGGCGCAGGCGTGCCGCCGGCAGATGCCCCCTTCCACCCCGGCGCGGTCCGCTATCTGACGGAAATCGGTGTCTGGACCGAAGAAGCCGACGCCTGGAACGCCAAGCGCGTCGAGCGCCTGGAGCAGGTCAAGGAAGCCTGGAACGCCGCCTTCGACGCGGCCGCAGAACAAGGCCTGTCCGACAAGGACTGGCCCGCACACTGGGAAAAGTATCGCAGCGAGATGCTGAACTGATCCGGTTCCCTTCAACGCACGGCCTGATCGGGCCGTGCGTTTCCACTTCTGTCGACAGGTGTCCACATGACTGACGTCACCTCTTCCGGGTCCGCCGAGCCGCGGGCCGTTTCCATTTTTGCAGACCGGGGCCGGCTGGCCGTTGTCGCGCTTGGCGTGCTTGGCCTTTGCGCGATCATCCTGCAGACCTTCAACATCCAGGTCGCGGGGCTGTTTCCCCTGCTGGCCAACCGCTTCTACTATCTCGTCATCGGCCTGTACCTGGCCGCGTCCTTCCTGATCTTCCCGCTGGCCGGGCGTGGCACGCCGGTGCGGCTGATCGATGCGCTGACCGCCGTGCTTAGCCTGGGCTGCGGGCTCTACCTGTGTTCCGTCGGCGAAAGCATCCTGACCCAGGGCTGGGACATCATCCCGCCGCAGCAGGCCGCGATCGTGTCTGGCGTGACCATCGCCCTGTCGCTTGAGGCCGTGCGCCGTATCGGCGGCACCATCCTTCTGGTGATCTGCGGCACCTTTGCCGCCTATCCGCTGTTTGCCGATGCGATGCCGGGCTTCCTGTGGGGGCCGTCCTTCGCGCTTAACGAAACCGTGGCCTCGCTGGTCATGGGGGCCGAGGGCGTGATCGGCATTCCGCTGCGCGTCGTCGCCGACACGCTGGTCGGCTTCATCATCTTCGGATCCGCGCTGAACATCATGGGCGGCGGGCAGTTCTTCATGGACTTCGCCAATGCGCTGATGGGTCGGACCCGGGGTGGCCCGGCCAAGGTGGCGATCCTGTCCTCGGGGCTGTTCGGGTCGCTGTCGGGCAGCGTGATTTCCAACGTGCTGACCACCGGTCGCCTGACCATTCCGGCCATGCAGCGCACCGGCTATCCCGCGCGCTACGCGGCGGCGGTCGAGGCCTGCGCCTCGACCGGGGGTACGCTGATGCCGCCGGTGATGGGGGCCGTGGCCTTCATCATGGCGTCCTTCCTGGATACCTCCTACACCACGATCATGGTCGCGGCGGTGGTGCCGTCGGTGCTGTATTACCTGACGCTGTTCTTCCAGGTCGACCTATACGCGGCGCGCACCAACATGCAGACGACCGTGGCCGAGGGGCAGCCGACCGTCGTCGAAGCCCTGCGCGACGGCTGGCATCATGTGCTGGCGCTGATCGCGCTGGTCACGCTGCTGTTCACCGTCAGCCCCGGGCGTGCGGCCTATTACGCAACGGCGCTGATGCTGGTCATGGCGCTGGTGCGGCACCGCAAGCTGCCGACCTGGGAAGGTGTCTGCGTGATGATCGAGGACATCACGATCAACATCGCCTACCTGATCGGCACGCTCTGCGGCATCGGCCTGGTCATCGGCGCGCTGTCGATCACCGGCGTGGGCGGAGCCTTCTCGCGCGAGCTGATCCAATACGGCGGCGGCAGCCCCTTCCTGCTGCTGGTGCTGGGGGCGATCACCTCGTTCATCCTGGGCATGGGGATGACGGTCAGCGCCTGCTACATCTTCCTGGCGACGCTGCTGGCCCCGGCGCTGGTGGACCTTGGCTTCTCTCCGATCGGGTCGCACCTGTTCGTGCTGTACTGGGGGATGCTGTCCTACATCACGCCGCCGGTTGCTCTGGCCTCGATCGCTGCTGCGCAGATCTCGGGGGCCAAGGGGATGGAGGCGGGCTTCACCTCCATGCGGCTGGGCATCGTTCTGTTCGTTCTGCCCTTCCTCTTCGTCTATCAGCCTGCGCTGATCCTCGACGGGGCGCTGGTGGATGTCGTCCTGTCGGTCGGCACCGCGGTGGTTGGCCTGGCTCTCGTCAGTTGTGCGCTTGAAGGCTACCTGTACGGTGTCGGCCGGATCGGCATGCTGGCGCGCGTCGCGGTCGGTGTGGGCGCGCTGATGATCGTCGTGCCCGTCCGCACAGTCGAGCTGGGCGGGATTGCCGTCATGGTGGTCACGGTGCTGATCCTGCTGGCGAAAAGGCGCAGGCAACTGGCCTGAGCCCCAAGGCAATCACAAACACAAAGGACGGCCGTCGGGCCGCCCTTTTGCGTTTGAAAGGGGCGTTCAGACCTCGGGGACCCATTCCAGGGGCTGCATCTGCCCCATCTCGGTCGCCTTCACGAAGCGCAGGAATTCGCGGACCACTTCGTTGCCGGAATTCTGGTGGAAGATCATCGACACGCGATGTTCGGCCTCGGTGCCGTCGATTTCCACGTAGACTACGTCACCGTAATCCATCCGCGCCAGCGACTGCGGCACCAGCGCGACGCCCATGCCTTGGCTGACCAGGGTAACGACGGTGAACCAGTTGCGCAGCCGGTAGCCGTCGTAGGGGGCCATCCCGCCTTCGGCCAGCACTTCTGCGATGCGGTCATAGTTCGACTGCGCATAGGCCCGTTCGAACACCAGGACCTTTTCGCCCGCCAGCTGCGGCACCTTGATCTTGCCGCGACCGGCCAGGCGGTGACCGCGAGGCAGGCAGCAGACCAGGCGTTCTGTTTCCAGAAGGTGGCTGTCGATCTCGTCGGGCAGGGGGGCATCGTGGATAAAGCCAACGTCGAGTTCGTGCCCGGTGATCAGGTCGATCTGTCCGGCGGAATTGGTTTCCTGCAGGACCAGTTCGACCTTGGGATAGGCCTCCTGGAACTGGCTGAGGATCTCGGGCAGGCGACGGAACAGCATCGAGGGCACGAAGCCCACGCTTAACGTGCCCGATGTGCCCTTGGCCGTCTGTGCCGCGATGGTTTCAGCCTGGTGCAACTGGTGCAGCAGCCGCGCGGCATGTCGGGCAAAGACCGCCCCGGCCTCGGTCAGGCGCACGGACCGGTTGGACCGGATCATCAGCGCGAAGCCCAGGGTTTCCTCCAGCTGGCGCAGGCTGGCGCTCAGCGGCGGCTGAGAGATGTTCAGCTTGCGCGCGGCATTGCCAAAATGCAGCTCTTCCGAGAGGGCGACGAAATATTCCAGCTGTCTGAAGGTAATGGCCATGCGGTTAGATGATACCAATATCCGTATCGGTCAATAGCGCATTGCTATCGTGATCCCTGCCGGGCGGGCCTGTCCGGGGCGCGAATGGCGGTGGACGCCCGGGCCCCCTGCGGTAAAGCTGATGCAAAGTCGCGGGGGCTGCACCCGGGACGGGCACGACACAGGACTTGCGACCATGGACATCCGCCAGCTGCGCTATTTCATCGCGATCGCCGATTCCGGGTCGCTGTCGGAGGCGGCGCAAAAGCTGAACCTGGCGCAGCCGTCGCTGTCGCAGCACCTGGCCAACATGGAGCAGGAGCTGGGCGTGCCGCTGGTCATCCGGTCCCCGCGCGGGTCGGTCCTGACCCAGGAAGGGCAGGTGCTTCTGACCCACGCGCAGGACATCTGCGCCCGCATGACCCGCTGCCTGGCCGAGATGCGCGAACTGTCGCAAGAGATCTCGGGCGTGGTGCGTTTCGGCATGCCGCCGTCGTCCTCGATGGTGATGTCGGTGCCCCTGGCGGAAACCGTGCGGGTCGAGCTTCCCAAGGTCCGCCTGCGCGCCAGCGAGGCGATGAGCGGCTTCATCCGCACTTGGATCGAGGATGAGACGGTCGAGATCGGCATGCTCTACACCCTGCAGGGGGCCGAGCATTTCGTCTCGACCCATGTGCTGGACGAACAGTTGTATTTCTTCTCCGCCCCCGATGCCTGGCCGCTGTCGACCGAACCGGGCGCGCCGGTGCCGCTGCGGGACCTGGAGCAGATCGAACTGGTGTTGCCGGGCGATCGCCACGGGCTGCGCCGGATCGTCGACCAAGCCGCCGACAGTGCCGGGGTGGCGCTGAACGTGGTCACCGAACTGGATGCGATGACCCAGATCAAGGAACTGGTGGCCCGTGGGTCGGGCTTTTCGATCTTTGCGCCGGCGGCCTGCCACGACTTTGTCGAAAGCGGGCGGCTGGTCAACGCGCCGATCGTGGATCCGGTGATCTCGCGCCCCGTTTACCTGGCGCGCAACCCGAAGGTGGCCCAGACCCGCGCCTGCGCCGCCATCGAACAGCTGACGCTGAAGGTGGCGGCGGACCTGGTGGCGCGGGGGATCTGGGACGGGCGGCTGGCCTTTGATCCCGATCAGCTGTGATCAGGCCTGAATAGGCTGGCCCGAGTGATCAGGTCCAAGTGATCAGGCCCGAATAATCAGGCGGTGGCCGTGGCCGTCATGGTGACCACGTCGCGGGACATGTCGCGCACCCGCAGCTCCAGCCCCTCGGGTGTCTTGCGACCCTCGACCTGAACGGGGGTGTTCGCGGTCAGCGGTGAGAGCCCGCGATAGCGGAACTGCGCCGGAACCTCGCCCAGCATTTCGGTGGCCAGGTGCTGCATCCAGGTGGACTGGATCGGGCCGTGGACCACCAGGCCGGCATAGCCTTCGACCCCGGTGGCATAGGCGGGATCATAGTGGATGCGGTGGCCGTTGAAGGTCATGGCGGAATAGCGGAACAGCAGGGTCGCGTCGGGCGTGGTCGCCCGCACCACGGCATCTTGCCAGGGCTCGGCCTGCGGCGGGGTGGGGGCGGGCTGTGACGGATCGTGGTCTTCGCGGTAGACGATGTCGTGCACCTCTTCCACGCGCAGATCGCCATCCACCAGATAGCGGTGATCCAGCGTGACGAATCCCAGCCGGCCGCTGCGGCCTTCCTTGTACTTCACATCCCGCACCTTCGTGTCACGGCGTACCGTTTCGCTTTCGTGGATGCCGCCGTGCCATGTGATCGAGCCCCCGGCCCACATGCGGCGGGGCAGGCCGAGATCGGGCAGGAACAGCCCCAGCCGGGGGTGGGCGTCGCGGCCCAGATCCTCGGCCGGATAGATCTCGGGGGCGAGGATCCATTGCAGGCCGGGAATGTCCGGCCCCTTGCACAGCATCGGCCCCATGGTGGCGCGGTATTCGGCGGCCAGGCGGGCGGTCAGCGTGTCGGTGACGCTGCGGCTGTGGCCGATCCAGTCGCGGATCGTGGCGTCGGGTGTGTCCATCGTCGTCTCCTTCGGACGGGCCGGGGTTTTGGGCCTGTGGTTGCTGGAACACTGGCGCGGTCAGAACGACCGCGGCATGTCCAGCACGTGTTCGGCCACGTAGCTGAGGATCAGGTTGGTCGAAATCGGGGCCACCTGGTACAGCCGCGTTTCCCGGAACTTGCGTTCGATGTCGTATTCCTCGGCAAAGCCGAAGCCGCCATGCGACTGAAGACAGGCATTCGCCGCCTCCCACGACGCATCCGCCGCCAGCATCTTGGCCATGTTGGCCTGGGCACCGCAGTCTTCGTGGGCATCGAACCGGCGGCAGGCCTCGAACCGCATCAGGTTGGCGGCCTCGATGTTCACGTAGGATTTGGCGATCGGGAATTGCACGCCCTGGTTCTGGCCGATGGGGCGGCCAAAGACGGTGCGTTCACCGACGTAGGCCGCGGCCTTTTCCACGAACCAATAGCCGTCGCCGATGCATTCCGCGGCGATCAGCGTGCGTTCGGCGTTCAGCCCGTCCAGGATGTAGCGGAAGCCATAGCCTTCTTCGCCGATCAGGTTTTCTTCGGGAATTTCAAGGTTGTCGAAGAAGACCTCGTAGGTTTCGTGGCCGACCATGTTGCGGATCGGGCGGATCTCCATGCCGTTGCCGATGGCCTGTTTCAGATCGACGATGAAGATCGACATGCCCAGGGACTTGCGCTTCACCTGGTCCAGCGGCGTGGTGCGGGCCAGCAGGATCATCAGGTCGGAATGTTCGATCCGGCTGATCCAGACTTTCTGGCCGTTGACCACGTAACGGTCGCCCTGCTTCCTGGCGACGGTCTTGATCTTGGTGGTGTCCGTGCCGGTGGTGGGTTCGGTCACGGCCATGGATTGCAGGCGCAGGTCTCCGCTGGCGATGCCGGGCAGGTACTTGGCCTTCTGCGCGTCCGACCCGTGCCGCAGCAGGGTGCCCATGTTGTACATCTGGCCGTGGCAATGGCCGGCATTGCCGCCGCCCCGGTTGATTTCCTCCATCACGATCGAGGCCTCGGTCAGGCCAAGTCCCGCACCGCCGAATTCCTCGGGGATCATGGCGGCCAGCCAGCCGTCGCGGGTCAGCGCGTCGATGAATTCGACCGGGTAGGTTTCGTTGCGCGCATGGGTGCGGTGGTATTCGCCGGGGAACTGGGCGCAAAGCGCACGCAGGGCGTCGCGAAGTTCGTCATGGTCGGAAGAGGCGCTGGTCGGGATCATGGTGTTGGTCCTTATGAATAGGGTCGCGGCGGGCGGTATCGGGTGTCAGTCGGAAGAGGGTGTGGCGGTGAATTCCGCGCGCACCGCATCGGTATGGGCCCCGAGGGCGGGGACGGGGCCGAACTCGGGCAATGCCCCGTCCACCACCGCGCCGGGCGACAGCAGCCGCACGGGGCCAGAGGGCGTGTCGACCTCGACATAGCGGTTCTGGGGGTGGGCGGCCAAATCCTCCATCGTGCTGACGCGGCCATTGGCGATGCCGACCTGGTGCATCTTCTCGGACAGGGCATCGCGGGGGCTTGCCGCAAAGATCCCGGCGATCAGATCATCCAGCACCGCGCGGTTGGCGACCCGGTTGGAATTGCTGTCGAACCGCGGATCGGTGGCGATCTCGGGGCGTTCCAGCACGCCGTCGCAGAACTTGACCCATTCGCGTTCGTTCTGGATCGACAGCAGCACCAGCTTGCCGTCCGATCCGGGGAAGGCCCCGTAGGGCGCGATGGTGGGATGGCTTAGCCCGGCGCGGGCCGGTTCCTTGCCGCCATAGGCATATTGCAGGTAGGGCACGTTCATCCAGTCGGCCAGCGCGTGGAACAGGCTGACCGAGATATGCCGCCCCTTACCGGTGATGCCGCGCGCGATCAGTGCCTGAAGCACCGCCTGATGCGCCGTCATCCCGCAGGCGATGTCGCAGACGGAAACACCGACGCGGGCCGATCCCGCAGGGTTCCCGGTGATCGAGGACAGCCCGCTTTCGGCCTGCACCAACAGGTCATAGGCCTTGAGCTTGGCATAGGGGCCTTCGTCGCCATAGCCCGAGATCGACACGGTGATCAGCCGGGGGTGTTTGCGGCGCAGGTCCTCGGGGGCATAGCCCAGGCGGTCGATGGCACCGGGGGCCAGGTTCTGGACAAAGACATCGGCCTTTTCCAGCGCCCCTTCGAACACCTTGCGGTCGGCATCCTCGCGCAGGTCGAGGCAGACGGATTCCTTGCCCCGGTTCAGCCAGACGAAATAGGCGCTTTCGCCGTGCACAAGGTGGTCATAGGCGCGGGCAAAATCGCCCTCGGCGCGTTCGATCTTGAGCACGCGGGCCCCGGCCTCGGCCAGGCGGCCGGTCAGGTAGGGGGCGGCGACGGCCTGTTCGATGGAGACGACAAGAAGGCCATCCAGATCCTTTGCCATGAGGTGTCCTTTTCCTGCGGGTTCAATCTGCGTTCCGGTCGCGGCCAATGGGCGGTGCCCTGATGCGCCATCATGGGCGGTCAGGGGCTACGGCCGAGAGGGTCAGGGGCAGGTTAGACCATGGGCGGGCGATTGCGGGAAATACGAAGTGTCGAAGATAGGTATAGGAAAAACATATACCCCTTGCGTCGCGGTCTTGGGTATTGTCCCCACCTATTGCCTCTGGCCCGCGCGGGCCCCTTGAAGTGACGCAAAGAAAGTGACGTGATGGACAAGATCGCCTTCCCCCTGTTCCTGCCCGGCCTGCGGATGGACCGTTTTGACAAGGCGGCCTCGGCCGGGGCCGATGCGGTGATCCTGGATCTTGAGGACGCGGTGGCCGCCGCCCAGAAGGACGAAGCGCGGGCGGCCATCGTGGCGCATATGGCTGACGCCCGGCCCGGGATGCCGGTCATCCTTCGGATCAATGCCAGCGACACCGACTGGCATGCCGCAGATCTGAAGGCCTGCGCCGCGCTGCCACTGGCCGGGGTCATGCTGGCCAAGGCCGAACGGGCCGAGGATTGCATCCGCGTGGCCAAGGCCACGGGCAAGCCGGTGATCGCGCTGATCGAAACGGCCCTTGGGCTGCACAACGCGGTTGCGATCGCCGGGGCCTCGGTGCGGATCGCCTTTGGCTCGATCGACTATGCGGCTGACCTGGGGATGGCGCATGCGCGCGACAGTCTTCTGGCGGCGCGGTCGGCGCTGGTTCTGGCGGCCCGGCTGGGCGGGCAGGTGGCCCCCTGGGACGGGGTGACCACCGATCTGAAGGACGCGCAGGTCATCACCGGCGATGCCCGGCATGCCCTTCAGCTGGGCTTTGGCGGCAAGCTGCTGATCCATCCGTCGCAGATCGCCCCGGCGCGGCAGGGCTTTGCCCCCGCCGCAGATGACATCGCCTGGGCGCGCCGCGTCGTGGCGGCGGCACAGGTCGACGGGTCGGCGGTGAAACTGGATGGCGCGATGGTGGACGCGCCGGTGATCAAGCGGGCGCAGGCGATCCTGGCCCGCGCCAGGGCGGAGGACGTGGCATGAGCCTGACCGATCAGATCGTCGACCTGGCCCATCTGCCCGCCAACCAGATCCCCGAGGGTGCACGCGCCAAGGCGCAGCTTTCGCTGCTGGACTGGATGGTCTGCGGCTGGGCCGGGCGGGATGAACCGCTTTCGGGCAAGCTGCGCGACCTGGCCGCGCTCGAAGGCGGACGCCCTGTCGCCCATGTCTTCGGTGGTGCGCCGGGGGCGATGCAGGTGCCCGCGCGGATGGCGGCGCTGGTCAATGGCGCGGTCAGCCATGCGCTGGATTATGACGACACGCATTTCGCCCATGTCGGGCATCTGTCAGTCGGGATCTACCCCGCCGCCCTGGCCGTGGCCGAGGAGCTGGACGCCTCTCAGGCCCAGCTGGTCGAGGCCTTCGTGATCGGGGCCGAGGCCGCGATCCGCATCGGCGTGGCCCTGGGGGCGGCGCATTACAATCGTGGCTTTCACCAGACCGCCACCGCCGGGGCCTTTGGCGCAACCGTTGCGGCGGCGCGGCTCTATGGGCTGGACGCGGATCAGACCCGCGCGGCCATCGGGCTGTGTGCGACCCGTGCCTCGGGGCTGCGGTCGCAGTTCGGCACCATGGGCAAACCCTATAACGCGGGGATCGCGGCCTCGACCGGGGTGGAATGCGCGCAATTGGCGCGGCTTGGCATGACCTCGGCCCTGGATGGGCTGACCGGGCCGCAGGGGTTCCTGGACACCCATAGCGACGCGACCCATGTGGGGGACGCCTTTGACCTGCCGCCTGCGCAGGGGTTCCTGTTCGATGACAACAAGTACAAGTTCCACGCCTGCTGCCACGGCACCCACGCGATGATAGAAGGGCTGCTGGCCGTCAGGCCCGCAGGGCTGACGCTGGACGACGTGGCCGGGGTAACCCTGCTGACCAGCCCGCGCTGGCTGAGCGTTTGTGACAAGAAAGCCCCGACCACGGGGCTGGAGGTCAAGTTCAGCTATGCCTGGCTGGCGGGCATGGCGCTGCGCGGCGATGAGACCGGGGATGACCGGGCCTATAGCGATGCCCTGGCGCAGGATCCCGCGCTGGCGGATTTCGCCAGCCGGGTCGAGGTCACGGGCGATGCAGGGGTGACGGATCTGCAGGCGCGCGGACAGATCACCCTGCGCGATGGCGAGGTGCTGGACTATGCCCACGACCTGGCCGCGCCGCTGCCCGGGAAGCTGTTGCGCGACAAGCTGCTGCGCAAGGCGCAGGCGGCGATCGGGCCCATGGGCCCCGCCTTTGCCGATCACCTGGCGTCCCCCGGCGGGACCAGCGCCCGCGCGATCGGGGCGCTGATTGCCGAAGGCGCGTGACGCTCAGGCCGGTTCGGCCAGGCGCGCAGGGGATGTCGCGGCGATCTCGGCCACCGCCGACAGGATCGCATCGACCTTGTCGTCGCAAAGAAGCGCGCTGAGGTTGAAGCGGGTGAAGCCCGGGCGCGCCGTGTCGTCGCCCGCGCTGATCCGGGTGCGGATCGCGTCGCTGTCCGCCCGCGACAGCCCCAGAAGCCGGTGCCCATAGGGCCCGGCGCAGGCACAGCCGCTGCGGGTCTGGATGCCGTAGCGGTCCGACAGGATCCGCGTGACATCCCCGAAATGCGGGGCATTCTCGCCGGTCAGCCAGAAGGACAGGATCGGCAGGGCACGGGTGCCCGGCGCACAGGATTGCCCGGCAAAGCGTGCCCCCGGCATCGCGGCAAAGGCCTGTTCGGCGCGGGCGCGCAGGGCGGCGTGGCGGCGGTCCAGCCAGTCCTGGCCCATGGCCTCTTTGACCAGCACGGCAAGGGCGGCGCGTATGTCTCCGATGACATTGGGCGTGCCGGCCTCTTCCCGCATTTCCAGCGAGGTGGCGTAGTCATGCCCCCAGGGCGAGACAAAGCGCACCGTGCCACCCCCGGGCCAGGTCGGGCGGGCCCCCTGAACCACGTCGCGCCGGATCATCAGCACGCCCGAGGCCGCGGGGCCGCCGATGAATTTGTGCGGCGAAAAGACCACGACATCCATGGCGTGATCCGTGCCGGGGGCCATGTCGATGCCGATATAGGGCGCACCACCGGCGTAATCCCAGACCGCCAGCGCGCCATGGCGTTTCAGCAGCCGGGTGACGGCGGTGGTGTCCGTCAGGATGCCGCTGATGTTCGACGCGGCCGAGAAAGTGCCGATCACCGGCCGTCCGGAAGCCGCGTTCAGGACCTGTTCAAGATGCGCCAGGTCCACACCGCCGCCGGGGGCTTCCAAGGTCTCGATCACCTCGGCCCCGGTTTCGCGCCAGGGCAGGATGTTCGAATGATGCTCATACGGTCCATGCACCACCAGCGGCTTGGCACCGGCGGCGACCATTTCGGGCAGGCCCAGTAGGTGCACCGCGCGGTTGATGCCGGCCGTGGCCCCGGCGCCAGTGAAGATCGTGGCGAAGCTGTCGTCGGCCCCGCAATGGCGGGCGATGACGGCGCGGGCCTCGCGCCGCAGGCGGGTCATCAGCGCGCCGCAATAGGAGCCTTCGGTATGCGAATTGGCGTAATAGGGCAGGACATGCGTCATCACCGCATCCTCGACCTGCCGCAGGGCCCGCCCCGAGGCGGTGTAATCGGCATAGATCAGGGGGAGCGGGCCGTCGGGGCCGGGCAGGGTCAGCCCGTCGCCGATCAGCCCGGCACGCAGCCGTTCGATCCGGTCCGGGGTGGTCATCTGATCTGCAAAAGCGGTGAAAAAGTCGGTCATCTTGCGCCTGTTCCTTCGTTTGAAGGGAAAATGGTCGAAGATCGGCGCGGTTTTCTCACAAATATCGTTGTCTGATGGGCATATTTTGGGTCAAATGACGCGCATGAGCGTGAAACTTGACGAAATTGATCGACGGATCCTGCGGGCGCTGCAAAAGGACGCCACCCTGTCGCAGCGCGACCTGGCGGACCGCGTGGGGCTTAGCCAGAATGCCTGCTGGCGGCGGGTGAACCGGCTGAAGGACGAAAAGGTCATCGCGGGCTATACCGTGCGGCTGGATCGCGATGCGGTGGACCTTGGGCTGACCGTCTTCGTGCTGATCCGCACGCGGCAGCATTCGGCGGACTGGCTGAAAAACTTCCGGCGCGAGGTCTCGACCATCCCCAATGTCATCGACATGTTCCGGATCGCGGGGGACTACGACTATATCCTGAAGGTGCAGGTGGCGGACATGAACGGGTTCGATCAGGTCTACCAGCGCATGATCGCCTCGGTCGATCTGGACACCGTGACATCGCTGATCACGATGGAGGCGATCGCGGAAGACCGGGATCTTCCGCTTTGATCGCAGTGGCCTAGCAGGGGGCTACCAGGCCTCGCCCATGGGGCGGATCTGGGTTTCGAAGGTCCAGGCATCGCGCGGCTGCTTCCACAGCTGGATATAGGTCTGCGCGACCGAGGCCGGGTCCATCAGCACCCGGTCCTTGCCGGACTCGGCCATGCGTTCGCGGACCCAGGCGGTGTCGACACCGGAATCGATCACCAGATGGGCGACGTGAATGCCCTGGGGCATCAATTCGCGCGCGGCGGATTCCGCCAGCGCCCGCAGGCCGAACTTGGCGCTGGCGAAGGCGGCAAAGCCCTTGCCGCCGCGCAGGCCCGCCGTGGCCCCGGTGAAGAAGATGCAGCCCCGATTGCGTGGCAGCATGGTCTTCGCGGCTTCGCGCCCGGTAAGGAACCCGGCATAGCAGGCCATTTCCCAGACCTTGCGGAAGACCCGTTCGGTGGTTTCGGTGAAGGGAAAGTTCACATTGGCCCCGATGTTGAAAATGCAGACCTCAAGCGGGGCGGTGGCCTCGGCCTCGGCGATGAACTGGATGACCGCGTCTTCGTTGCGGGCGTCTAGGGTGCGGGCCTCGATCCTGCCGCCCATGGCCTCGATCTCGGCCACCAGGGGGGCCAGCTTGTCGCCATTGCGGCGACCGGCGAAGATGGTGAAGCCTTCGGCGGCAAAGGCCTTGCAGATCTCGGCCCCGATGTAATCTCCGGCCCCGATGACGGCGACGGTCTGGTTGCGGTGGTCCATGGGATGGTTCCTTTTCGCGGTGCGGTCGTTTTGGGCCGGTCAGAGGCTGGCCAGGTGGTCTTCCAAGTCGCGCAGGCGGTCCTTGCCAAAGTAGATTTCGCCGCCCACGTGGAAGGTGGGGCTGCCGAAATCGCCCATTTCGACGGCGCGGTTGGTGGTCGCAAGAAGGGCGTCCTTGACGGGCTGCGTTTCCGCCAGCGCAAAGATGGCGGCCCCGTCCAGCCCGGCGGCGGTGACGGTGGCAATCGCCGTCTCAGGATCGCCCATGTCCACCTGATCTTCCCACATGGCGGTGAAAACGGCGGCGACATAGGCGTCGAAGACCCCCATCTGCTGCGCCGCGACCGCCCCGCGCATCAGGCGCAGGGTGTTGACCGGAAAGGCCGGGTTCCAGGCAAAGCGGGTCAGCCCGTGGCGGCGGATAAAGCGATCCCGCTCGATCGCCTCGTATTCCAGGCGGTTGCGGATGCCGGCAAAGGCCTCGGCCGGGGATCGGTTGTTGGTGGCCCGGAAGACACCGCCCAGCAGCACGGGGATCAGGTTCAGTTCGGCCCCCTGGCGGGCGGCGATCCCGGGCAGGACCTTGTAGGCCAGGTAGGCATTGGGACTGCCGAAATCGAAGTGGAATTCGATCGCTTTTGCGGTCTGGGTCATTGGGTCACCTTTCGATCTGCCCTGCCTTCCCTTTGGGACGCGGGGTCTGGTCATCAGTTTCAAGGGCAGGGCACCGGGCCGCAGGCCGCCATCCGCCGGATGTCCGGCCGGGCGTGCGGGGTTTGATGATATCCTCCCTCGACCGATCCGCGCTGAGTCGGTTCTGAAATCGAACTTAATTTTGACATCAGCCCCCGGTCAAGTTTATTCCTGACACAGACCTGCCCCTGATCGTGGAGAGCGCGGATGAAATGGGATGAGCTGGCCGAGGAAAGTTGTTCGATGGCGCGGACCCTGTCGGTGATCGGAGACCGCTGGACTTTGTTGATCCTGCGGGATTGTTTCCTGGGGGTGCGCCGGTTTGATGCCTTCCAGGACCGGCTGGGGGTGACGCGCGGCATCCTGTCGGACCGGTTGAAGCAGCTGACCGAGGCGGGGGTGCTGAAAAAGATCGCCTACCAGGACCGCCCGCCGCGCCATGAATACAAGCTGACTGCCAAGGGGCTGGATCTGTATCCGGTGGTGCTGTCGATCGTGCACTGGGGGGACCGGCACATGGCCGGCGACGCGGGCCGCCCCGTGTTGCATCGCCACCAGAG
The DNA here is from genome assembly GCF_900109195.1 of Pseudooceanicola nitratireducens. Lineage (GTDB taxonomy): Bacteria > Pseudomonadota > Alphaproteobacteria > Rhodobacterales > Rhodobacteraceae > Pseudooceanicola > Pseudooceanicola nitratireducens. The sequence continues at coordinate 901,811 of NZ_FNZG01000002.1, forward strand.
CTGCGGGCATCTGTTCGACCCGGTGCTCAGCTGTTCCGAATGCGGCGACCCCCTGCGCCCGCAAGAGGTTGATGTGCTGCCCGGACCGGGCCGCACAGATGACCGTCACCTGCCGGTGACGGCGCGGCGGTCCGGCTAGGGCCATAACGGGCAAGTCCTTGCGCAGCCGCGCAAATGGCCGGAAAAGGGCGCGGAATTCACTGGTCAGCACCGGTGCCAGGGTGCAGTCTGACCAGACCTTTGGCTTAGGACAGGTGACATGTCGGTTTCGCAGGTGCCCGCGACAGATCCGTTTCACGACGATCCCGATCCCGAAACGGGCTACAACCGGCTGTGGATCAACCTGCTTCGGGTGCAGCGCAGCACCATGGCCCGCGTCGCCCGCGAATTGCGCGCACATGGCATCGGCGATCCGCTTTGGAGCGAGATCCTGGTGCAGCTTGACCGGGCGGGCGAGGCGGGCATCGTCATGTCCGAGCTGGAACAGCGCCTGATGTGCCCGCAATATTCGCTGTCGCGTCACATCGCCCGGATGGAAGAATTGGGCTATGTCCGGGGGGCAGGGGCCAAGGGGCCGGGCCGCGCAAAGAAGGTGACGCTGACACCCGAAGGCCGCGCCAAGATGGACGAGATCGACCCGATCTTCAGCCACATCATGCAGCAGGAATTCAGCACTCGGCTTAGCACCGAAGAAGCCTATGACATGGTGCGGTACCTGATCCGGCTTTATCCGTAGCCGCGCCTGACCGGCCACGCGGTGTGCGCAAATGAAAACACCGGCCCGCCTGGGGCCGGTGCAAAGGTCACGCGGACAGGATCAGAACTGGAAGACGGCGACGACCGAAATCGTGCGGCCCGGTTCTTTCAGCGTATCGATGCTTTGGAAATCGCCGCCATAGGTGGTGCGGTCGGCATAGGTCACGTCGAAGAGGTTGCTGATCTCGCCCCGGATGGTGAGGTTCTTCATCGACGGCGGCACGTATTCCGCAAAGACGTTCACGACCTGATAGCCGGGGAAGTCGCGGTTGCCAAAGCTGCCGCCGCCGGTCTTGGGCAGGGCCGCGTCGATGCCGCCGCCGACCTTCAGGCCCTGGATTCCGGTGTCCTGTTCGACCTCGAAGGCAAAGACCGTTCCGATCGGCGCGCCGAAGTCCAGCGTGGTATAGCTGTCCTCTTCCTGGCCGTTGATCGACACCTTGCTGTGCGACATGGTCACACGGGCAAAGCCGCTGTCCCAGCCATAGGTGGCACCGAGGTTGAAGCCCCGGCTTTCGAAGTCGGAATTCCGGGTCGCGCCATAGGTCGAGGTCCGGGCGTTCTTGAATTGCGATACGAACAGCTCACCCCCCAGTTTCAGCCCGCCGACCTCGTAGTCGAAGCCCAGTGTGGCGTTGTTCGCGCGGGACGGGCGCAGCCCGGTGTAATCCCAAGCGGGGTTGAAGGTGTAGTTGTCCTCGATATCCAGACCGCCGAAGACGGTGGACAGGCCCCCGCGGAGCGACAGCGCCTGGGTCAGCTGGAAGGTGGCCGAGGCATTCGCCGAAAGCCCCTGATTGGTGATCTGCTGGCCGCCGGTTCCGGTAAAGCGCTGGCGGTCGTACCGCGCCCCGAACGACAGGTCGAGCCGGTCGGTCGCCGCCAGACGCACCTGGGCAAAGACGCCGATATTGCGCGACCGTTCCGTGACATCCGCCGGAGAGCTGGAGGTCGGCGGGCTGTAGTAGTTGCCCGTCGTGTCCTGGTAATCCAGGCCGGCGACGATGGTGCTGGCCCCGTCCAGGTGGAAGGTGTTCTGCAGCGTCATCGAATAAGTGCCGGTGGTGCCGTTGCTGTCTTCGTTCAGCGGCCGGTTCACGGCGTTTTCGGAATAACCCAGGGTCAGCTTGGGATCCCAAAGCCCGTCGGCCAGCACGTTTTCATATGTGAAGGAATAGCTGCGGCGCAGGGTGTTGAACTGGTACAGCGGCTGGGCCGACCCGCCCTGACCGCCAAAGTTGGGGCGGAACTGGCGCAGTTCGTTGTCGCGCAGGTGCTGGGCCGAGAGTTCGAAGCGGTGGCCCTCTTGCGCCTCATAGGCGACCTTGCCCAGGGTGCTCAGCATATTCGCGCCGGACCCGACCTGAGCCGTGCCCGCGCCGGTGGTGTAATCGTCGCCCGAGGCGCGTTTGACATAGCCCAGCCAGGAGAACCCGTTGTACTGGCCCGCAAGGGTCAGCGCGCCCTGGGCGGTGTTGCCATTGTCGGCATAGGACAGGCGCAGGTTGCCGCCGACGGCCTGGCCATCGGTCAGGATATCCTCGGCATCGACGGTTTCGAAGACGACCGATCCGGCCAGGGCAAAGGGCCCCGCATCCGCAGGAGAGATCGTCGCATCCGCCCGCACCTGTTTCAGCAGGCCCGGATCGATGGCGTTCGAGGTCACGTGGTGGAAGGCGCGGTTGTTCTGTGCCGCTCCGTCGATCGACACGCCAAGGTTCAGCATGTCGACGCCGTTGATAAAGATCTTCTGGGCGATCGGAATGCCGCCCCCGACCGAGACCGAGGCGATGCCGGCAAAGACATCCTTCAGATCGCCGGTGCGCGCGCGCTCAAGTTCGAAGTCGGACACATACATCGACGTGGCGCGGTCGGCGGCCTGACCGTGGATGTCGCGCTGCTGCACCACCAGCGGGTCCAGCTGGAAGACCTCGGCCTGGGTGGTGGTGGCGATGACAGCGGCCACGCTGCCCATGAGAATGGATTTGGTCCCGCGCAAAAGCGCGCCTGTTCTGTGCCGCATGATGTCCCCCGGCGTCTTTTCGATTGTCGGCTGGGAAAATCCTGGCTGTGGGGTCTGACTAGTTCACGGGCCCTTATCATGCAAGTGCATGTATTGTGTCGGAAAGGCGCTTTTGCAGGTCTTTTCGCGGCTTTTTGGCCGGGTGCCCTGCCAGCGGGCCGCGTCCCGCCGTGGTGCCCTTTCGTTTAGGCGGGCACGGCGACCTGCGAGCCGTCGGGGCGGGCCAGGATCTCCATCTGCAAGGCATAGATGTCGTGCAGCGCAGCAGGCGTCATCAGGTCGTCGGGCGTGCCCTGCAGGGCGACGCGACCGCCCTTCAGCGCGACGATGTGGTCGCAATAGCGGGCCGCCATGTTCACGTCATGCAGCACGATCACCGCGCTGCGGTTCTGGCTGTGACACATGTGGCGCACCAGTTGCAGCACCTCGACCGCATGGGCGATGTCCAGGGCCGAGATCGGTTCGTCCAGCAGCAGGGTCGAGGCCTGTTGCGCCACCATCATCGCCAGCCAGACGCGCTGACGCTCGCCCCCCGACAGCGTATCGACAAGGCGGTCGGCAAAGCGGGTGACGCCGCATTCCTGCATGGCGCCCGCGACCGCCGCCTCGTCCTGCGGGCCAAAGCGGCCAAGCGCGCCGTGCCAGGGATAGCGGCCCAGGGCGACCAGTTCGCGCACCAACATCCCCTCGGCCGGGGGGGTGGTCTGCGGCAGGAAGGCCAGGCGGCGGGCATAGTCGCGGGCGGACCAGTCGGGCAGGGGGCGATCCTCGAACCGGATGTCTCCGGTCGCGGGGATCTGGCGGGCCAGCGCCTTGAGCAGGGTGGACTTGCCCGATCCGTTGTGGCCGATCAGGGCGATCATCCGGCCTGCTGGCAGGTTCAGCGAAACCTCGTGCAGCAGGCGGCGGCCGGGGACGTCCACGGTCAGATTATTCAGGGAAAACAGGGTCATCACTTCGACCTCATCAGCAGCCACAACAGCCAGGGCGCGCCGATCAGTGACGCGAACAGGCCAAGCGGCAGTTCATAGGGAAAGCCGGCCATGCGGGCGCCGAAGTCGGCGGTCAGCATCAGCAGGGCACCGATCAGGGCGGCTCCGCTTAGATGGTGTTCGGGGCGGGCCAGGCCAAGGCGGCGGGCCATATGCGGGGCCATCAGCCCGACAAAGCTGAGCGGTCCGACAAGGATCGTCGCGGCCCCGGTGGCGATGCCCGCCAGCACGATCAGCAGTAGCCGGGCGAGGCGCAGCGGCAGGCCAAGCGCGCCCGCGACCCCGGTACCAAGCGGCAACAGCGCCAGCCAGCGCCGTCCGCCCAGGGCCGCCAGCCACAGCGCCAGCGCCACGGCGCCCAGCCCAAGCGCACCGGGCAGGGTGACGGCGGCCGAGGATCCGCTGAGCCAGGCCAGGATCACCCAGCTTTTGGCGTCCCCCGCCGCCATGATCGCCGACAGCACCGCCGAGGCGAAGGCCGACACGGCAATGCCCGCCAGCAGGATGCGTTCGGTCGGCATGTCGCGGCGCAGCACGTAAAGCGCGACCAGCAGAAGGGCCACGACCCCGCCCGCGATTGTGCCCCCGTACAGCAGCGCCGCGCCGGGGCCTGTCACCAGGTAGATCACCGCCGCAAAGCCAAGCGACGCCCCGCCCGAGACGCCCAGCACCTCGGGCGAGGCCAGCGGATTGGCGGTCAGCCGTTGCAGCACCGCGCCCGCCAGCGCCAGCGCGGCCCCTGCTGCCGCCGCCGCGATCAGGCGGGGCAGGCGCATGGGCAGGAAGTCGGCAAAGCTCTGGGCGTCCAGGATGGCCCAGCCGCCGGGCACGCGGCCGATCCAGACCAGCACCAGCGCCAGGACCACCAGCGCGGCCACCAGCGCGCCCAACAGCGGCAGCGGGCGGGACAGGCGCGGGGCGGGGCCTTCGGCGGCCTCGGTCCCCGGCGGGGTGGACCCGCGCAGGCGCGGCAGCAGCCAGATCAGAAGCGGGCCGCCGATCAGGCCCGTCAGGGCACCGGTCGGGAACATCTCTCCTCCTGCGCCGGCCAGGGTCAGGACCAGCCCGTCGCAAAGCGACAGGATCAGCGCGCCGATCAGCGGCGACAGCGCCAGGCGCTGCGGGATGGTGCGGGCGCCCAGGGTCCGGGCCAGGGCGGGGGCGGCCAGGCCGACAAAGCCGATCAGCCCCAGTTCCGCCGAGACACCGGCGGCCAGCACAACCGCGACACAGACCGCCGCGAGCCGCACGGCGGCGACGTTCACGCCCAGACCCGCCGCCCCGGCGATGCCAAGCGACAGCACCCGCAGCGGGCGGGCCAGCAGGGCGGCGGCCAGGGCTCCGACGGCCAGCAGCAGGGCCAGGGTGGCAACGCCGCTCCAATCCTGTTGGACGAGCGATCCGCCGTTCCAGATCACCAGCGACAGCAGGTATTGCCCCTGTGACAGGGTGACGGCGGTGGCAATGGCGCTGGCGGTCATGCCGACCAGCATGCCGGTGATCACCATGGTGACCGGCGCAAAGGCGCGGCGCGCGCCCACGGCCAGCACCAGCGCGGTGGCCAGACCGGCCCCGGACAGGGCGATCGGCCAGCGGCCCAGGGCCAGCAGGTCAGGGGCCAGGATCGTCGCCAGCACCAGCGCCAGCTGCGCGCCCGAGGAAATTCCAAGCGTCGTGGGATCGGCCACCGGGTTGCGCAGCACGATCTGTAAAAGCGCACCCGACAGCCCAAGCGCCGCCCCGGCCAGCAGGGCGATCACCCCGCGCGGCAGGGTGCCGAAGGCCAGAAGGATCTGATCGACGCTCATCCCGTCGGCGTCCAAGGGCAGGGCGGGCCAGAGGCCCGGGGGCAGCTGCATCACCGCATAGCGGCCGGTCAGCGCAAGGGCCAGGGCGGCGGTCAGCGCCAGCAGAAGGGGAAGGCGGGCGCGGGTCACAGGCGCACCTTTGGGCTGGTCAGCAGCGCATGGCGCAGCAGCCGGGCAAAGCGCAGGGCCGAGGGCAAGCCGCCGAAGGCGTTGACCTCGGGCAGTTGATACAGCCGCCCCTCGGCGACCTGGGGCAGCGCCTGCCACAGCCGCGACCGGGACAGGGCGCGGCGTGCCTGCACGGGGACATCACCGACGATGACGATGCGGGCCTCGGGCAGGCTGGCCAGGCGTTCGATCGGAACCGGCGCGAGAAAGCTGAAGCGGGTGCGGCCTTCCCAGGCGTTCTCCAGCCCAAGTCGCGCAGCGGTCGAGCCGAAAAGGCTGTCAAACCCAAAGGCGCGCAGGTGGCGGGCATCGCCGATGTTGATCAGGCACAGCGGCCGGTCCGCATGGGCGGAGATGTCACGAGCGATGGTGTCAAAGCTGTCCTGCGCGCGGGCCTCGGCGCGAATGGCGGACCCGGGATCGTCGACCCGTTCGGCCAGGCCGTGCAGGGCGGCCAGAACCTTGGCCAGGGGCGCTTCTCCCTGAACATAGAAGGGCAGGTTCAGCACCGGGGCCAGCTGGGCAAGCCGCGCCTCGTACCGGGTGTAATAGGGCGAGGTCAGGATCAGGTCGGGGCGGACCAGCTGAAGCAGTTCGAAATTCGGGGCACCGCGCAGGCCCAGATCAACCACGCTGTCGGGGATCTCGGGTTCGGGCGTGTCCTGGCTGTAGCGGATCAATTCGCAGGCGGCGACGGGCATGTGGCCGATGGCGATGGCGGTCTCGAGCATCGCCCAGTCGATGGCCGCCAGACGCGGGGAAGGCTTGGCAGAGGCCCGCAAAGGGAAACCCGCCGCCAGTGCAAGACTGGCGGCGGTCAGAAAGGCGCGTCGCGAGGGCACGCTGAACGCGCGGTCAGGGATCACCACTTGTAGCTGATCTTGGCCGTGATGGTGCGGCCTTCGCCGTAGTAGCAGCCAAAGCTGCCGCAGTTCGCCAGGTAGACCTTGTCAAAGACGTTACCCACGTTCAGCGAGGCGTCGAACTTGTCCGTGGAATAGCCCACGCCCAGGTCGAACAGCGTCACGCCGGCCAGCGAATAGGTGTTGGCCAGATCGCCCTTGCGCGACCCGATGAACCGCGCACCGCCGCCCAGGCGGAAGCCGCTGTCAAAGGTCTGGTCCAGCCAGATCCCGGACATGTGGCGCGGCGCGTTCGGCATTTCGTTGCCGTTGTTGGAGCCGCCGTTTTCCACCACGCGGGTGCGGTTGTAGGCATAGCTGGCGCGCAGGTTCAGACCGCGGGTCAGCTCGGCCACGGTTTCCAGTTCGAACCCGTAGGATTTGACCTTGCCGATCTGCTGACGGCCCAGGGCACCGCCCAGGTTGATCGTCAGGTTTTCCTGCTGCAGGTCGTAGACCGAGGCCGTCACCAGACCGCGATAGCCGGTCGGTTCGTATTTGACGCCGGCCTCCCACTGACGGGCGGTCAGCGGCTTCAGCGTGTTGCCGCTGCCGTCGACGCCGATTTCGGGATCGAACGAGGTCGAGTAGTTCAGGTAGGCCAAGGTGCCTTCCGCGATCTCGTACCCAAGGCCGGCGCGGCCGGTCAGCGCGGTGTCGGACTGATCCACGACGCCGTTGCCGGCGAAGTTGGTGTAGGTCGTGCCTTCCTGTTTCGACCAGTCATAGCGCAGCGCAAGCGAGGCGCGCAGGCGGCCCATCTCGATCTCGTCCTGGGCGTAGACACCGACCTGCGTCTGGGTGATCGCCGGGGTGCTGGTGTACCAGGCCGTGCCGTTCGGATGTGTGCCATAGGTCGGGTTGGCCCAGGTCAGGTTGCCCACGCCACCTGTGGTCGAGTTGTAGAACTCGGTCACCGTGTCGGCCTTGAAGCGGCGGATGTCGATGCCAAACAGCAGCTCGTGCACGACGTCGCCGGTCTGGACTTCGCCGGCCAGGCGGGTGTCCAGGCTGATGCCGGTGTTATGCTCGACCTGGCGGTTGGCCCCGCGGGTGATCTCGGTCCCGCCATTGGCGGTGCCGTTCACGTAGTGGCCATAGTATTCCCAGTCGAATTTCTCGTAGCGGAAGCTCTGGCTCAGGGTCCATCCGCTTTCCAGCTCGTGATTGACTTCGAAGCCCAGGTTGAAAATGCGGCGGTCGCTGCGATCCCAGCCCGGTTCGCCGGTGTTCAGCTGACGCAGGTAGTCGTCGTTGCCCTGACCGGTCAGCGCAAAGGGCACACCGGCCGGAGAGATCGGCGAATCCTTGGTGTAGGACGCGATGACGTCGATTGTGGTGTAATCCGACGGGCGGTAGCGGGCGGCAAGGCCCAGGTAGCCACGGTCGTTGCCCAGGTCCTTGATCTGCGTGTTCTGATCCTTGCCGATGCCGGTCACGCGGAACGACAGGTCGTCGGTGACGGCGGTGTTGAAGTCGAAGAACACCTGTTTGGAGCCGTTGTTGTCAAAGCCCAGGCCGACCTCACCAAAGTCGAAATCCTGTGCCCGCTTCTGCACCTGGTTGATGATCCCGGCCGGGGATCCCGCCCCATAGAGAGAGGAGCTGGGGCCGCGCAGAACCTCGACCTGCTGCAGGGCATAGGTTTCATAGGCGGGCGCACCCATGTAGCGCAGCTGGCGCAGGCCGTTGACGTATTGCGACCCACGGGCCTCGAACCCGCGCACGGTCGGGCTGTCAAAGCGGGGGTCCATGCCATAGGGCTCGCCCAGCACGCCGGCGGTGTAGTTCAGCGCTTGACCAAGGGTCTGGGCGTTCTGGTCTTCGATCTGCTGTGCGGTCACGACGGACACGGACTGCGGCGTCTTGGCCAGCGGCGTGTCGGATTTCGTGGCGGATTGGTTGTACTCGGCCACGTAGCCTTCGGCTTGGGTCGAGGTGTCGGTCGTGGCGGTCACGATAATCGTGTTGAGGTCTACAACCTCTTGATTTTCCTGCGCCATCAAGGGCGAGGCAGCAAGGGTAAGTGTGCTTGCCCCGGCCATGAGGGCGGTGCGGCGGGCGTGTGTCATGGGAGCCTTTCGATTTTTTGCGGCGCGTACCTGACTAAAACAATCGGACATGTCAACGGGGCCACCCCATGCCACCGAAAGAACTTGAGTAAAAGAATAAACTATATATGAGAGGCAAATATTTTGCCGGGCTGCACTGCGTGGCACCGATGCCACAGAATCCGCCGTCGAGAGGTCACTGCCCATAGATCGGGTCCCGTTAATTGGGGCGAGATGATTCGCGCCGATTCCCGGCAAAGTTGCGGTCGCGACGGGGCAAGGGACCTGTTGGCACGGCCCGATCAAACCGCAAACCCGGCGTGACCGGGCCGGGGCTTGTTCCCGCACCAACCGGGTGCGAGGGCAGGCCAGATGCGGGTTCAAAGACCGCCCCGCCGGGGCGCAAGACCAGGAAGGAACGGCCATGCTGCGCCAGTTTTTCGATTATTACCGCCCATGGAAGGCGTTGTTCTGGCTGGATTTCGGCTGTGCTGTGCTGTCAGGCCTGCTGGAACTGGCCTTTCCGCTGGCGGTGCAGGCCTTCATCGACCGGCTGCTGCCCTCGGGCGATCTTCCGGTGACGATCCTGGCGGCCGTGGGTCTTCTGGTGATCTACGTCGTGAACGCGGGGCTGATGGCGGTGGTGATCTACTGGGGCCACATGCTGGGCATCAATATCGAGACCGAGATGCGCCGCCGCGCCTTCGATCACCTTCAGCGCCTGTCGTTCAGCTATTTCGACCGGGTGCGCACCGGCAAGCTGGTGGCGCGGGTGACCCGCGACCTGGAAGAGATCGGCGAGGTCGCGCATCACGGCCCCGAAGATCTGTTCATCGCGGTGATGACCTTTGTCGGGGCCTTCCTTCTGATGCTGACCATCGATCTGGAGCTTGCCCTGATCACCGCCGCCATCGTGCCCGCCTGCGTAGTGATCGTGACGGTCTACGGTGGCCGCATGACCCGCACCTGGCGCGAAATCTACGCCCGCGTCGCCGCCTTCAACGTCCGGCTGGAAGAAAACGTCGGCGGCATGCGCGTGGTCCAGGCCTTCGCCAACGAGGATCATGAAACCGCGCTGTTTGCCAAGGACAACGCCGCCTATCGCAGCACCAAGCTGGCGGCTTACAAGGTCATGGCGGCCTCGTCTTCGCTGAACTACATGGGCATGCGGCTGATCCAGGTGATCGTCATGGTGGCTGGCGCGATCTTCGTGCTGAACGGGTCGCTGACCACCGGCGGCTTCGTGGCCTTCCTGTTGCTGGTCGGGGTTTTCTTCCGCCCGCTGGACAAGATCGCCGCCGTGATCGAGGTCTATCCCCGCGGCATCGCTGGGTTCCGCCGCTATCTGGACCTGATGCAGACGCAGCCCGACGTGGCCGACAGGCCCGATGCGGTTCCGGCCCCGGCCTTCCGTGGCGCGGTGACGTTTGAGAACGTGCACTTCAATTACGGCGATGACCGCCCGGTGATCCGCGACATCAACCTGCATGTCGGCGCAGGCGAGACGATGGCTTTCGTCGGTCCTTCGGGGGCGGGCAAGACCTCGCTTCTGTCGCTGGTGCCGCGGTTCTACGAACCCGGTGAGGGGCGCATCCTGATCGACGGACAGGACGTGCGGGACATGACGCTGCGCACGCTGCGGCGGCAGATCGGCATCGTCAGCCAGGATGTCTACCTGTTCGGCGGCACCCTGCGGGAAAACATCGCCTATGGCCGTCTGGGGGCCAGCGAGGAGGAGATCCTGGAAGCCGCCGACCGCGCCCAGCTGGCCGGGATGATCGCCGATCTGCCCGAAGGGCTGGACACCATCGTCGGTGAACGTGGCGTGATGCTGTCGGGCGGGCAGAAACAGCGGGTCGCCATCGCGCGCGCCTTCCTGAAGAACCCGCCAATCCTGATCCTGGACGAGGCGACGAGCGCGCTGGATACCGCGACCGAACGCCTGATCCAAGGGGCCCTGACGGATCTGTCGCGCGACCGCACGACGCTTGTCATCGCGCACCGCCTGGGCACGATCCGCGACGCCGACCGCATCGCGGTGATGGAGGCCGGGCGCATCATCGAGATCGGCACCGACGCCGAACTGCGCGCCGCTGCGGGGCGCTATGCCAGCCTGGCGGAGGCCTCGGTCTAGCGGGGCGGGCGGGCTAGCCCCGGAGGATGCTGCCAGAAATTCAACGAAAGAAAGTCCTCCGATCACAAGATCGGGGGGGTGCTATGGCAAAAGCAACAATCCGGGCGAGATGCCCAGGCGATGCGATCGGCTTGTCTTCAGGAGAACTGGCTGGGGTGGTAGGATTCTACTCTAACTTATTGATAATCATATAAATAATAGCAAACACAAGTATATGGTGTCAAGTGCCCGACGCCGGAAGCGACATAGTGTTTCATCCAGTGTCCCTCCACGTGGCCCCTTTGATCGTCGCAACCAGACCGGCCGTGCCGATGAGCCACCGTAGCTGTTATCGTGGTGCATATCACGGGCGGCCTGCGTGTTTCGGACAAGCCTCGCGACCTCGCGCGCACCGGTGAATGCCGCCATTGGGTCAAAGCCGTAGGATCGTGGTTCGCGCCCGATTGAGGTCGCGGGCGTTGGTGGGCACGTTTGCCATGCCCTGTCGTCAGATATTGGTGCTGCCGTTCCCGGCAAGCTTTCGCGGAGGTCACAAGTCTCGACAATTTTGCCGTTCTCGAACCGAAGGATATCGACATCCGTCTGGCCAAGGTCCTCAGCCGACGGGGGGGCTTTATGGGGCACAGTGTATCGGCTGACCAGTGAGCGAAGTATCTTCTGCGAATTCCGTTCACCGATCTTCGAAACCAAGGTGATCAAGACGCGGTGCTGCTTTCTCCCTCAGCCATACTCGTAAGCTCCAACCTATTGTAAAAAGAAAACAATGGTCATCGTAATTCCGACCACGGTGATGAAAGCTCTGAGTAGAGTAGGATTTCTTATTCGCCGTGACATAGTTGCACCGAGGTAACCGCCGGATGCACAAGCGAGGCCCAAAACAAGCGCGTGCTGCCACGCGATCAAACCCGCGCCGATGTAGACGATGACCGAGACGAGCGAGAGAATTGAGGACACCAGGTTCTTGAGGCCGTTCATTTCGTTCAAGTTGGTAAGCCCGATCAGCCCCATCGCAGCGAGTAACAATATCCCGACGCCTCCGTTGAAGTAGCCACCGTATGTTGCGACGAGAAGCAGAACAATCGTCGCAGCGCCAAGACCTGTCTTGGCGCGACCGCGCCTTCGCATGGAGGCCGTGATACGAGGGCCAAGGGCAAAGATCACAGTTGCGAAAGCCAGTAGCCAAGGAACAATCCCCTCGAAAACGGTTCCGGGTGTAGCAAGCAGAAGGGCTGCGCCCAAGCCGCCGCCAAGGGATGCGATGGCAATGACCATGAGCAAGGGAAGGCTGTCGCTGGCATGAATATCATCTCTGAAGGCCCAGGCGCTGCTAATGTAACCAGGCAGCGCTGCCAGTGTCGCCGTCGCGTTAGCCATGATGGGAGGAATGCCTGCCCACACCAAAGCTGGAAAAGAGAGAAATGTGCCCCCGCCGGCAACGGCGTTCAAAGCCCCGGCTGCCAGGCCAGCGATGATTAGGACCAGAGTTGTGAGCATGGGGTAGTTTCCGAGAACGAGAATCACGAGACGGGTGTTGCCTATTTGTGTTTTGGTCTGCAAATTGGTCTGTGGGGATATCATGATACGGTGGACTAAAGACGCGGCGCTGACCCGGATGCGCGAACTGATAGAAACAGCCGCGCCGCACCCGGGCGACCAGCTTCCCACTGAACGAGCCCTTGCCTCTATGCTTGGAAGTAGCCGACAAACGGTTAGATTCGCGCTGGCTCGGCTCGAAACAGAAGGCGAGGTCTGGCGTAAGGTCGGCAAGGGCACCTTTCGCGGGCGAGCTCCTCTGGGACATCCCGTGCGGGAAACGGTGCTTCTCCATGCCGTCTCGCCCGAGCAGCTGATGAAGGCGAGGCTGATGATTGAGCCTGCCATCGCTGCGGAGGCCGCGCGCTGTGCTACCCGGGCAGATGCCCGCTATCTGGAAAAGCTGGTGGACGCGGGGCGTGCCGTGGCGACTCGCTCAGTTGCTGAGGCGGCGGATGCCAGGTTTCATCACGGTGTCGCCGAAGTCGCTGCAAACCCAATACTCGTCGGGCTTCTCGACCACCTTGCTGACGCTCGCCGGAGAGCCGCCTGGCAGAGAGAATGGGACCAGACCTATAGGCGGCTTGGTGTTGGTGAGTTTGTTGGGTTACACAGCGAGCAGCATTCTCAGGTGGTGCAGAACATCTTTGATCGCGATCCGGATTCTGCCGAAAGATCGATGCGCGACCATCTGGAAACCATCGCCACTGCTATGCGTCGCGGTAGCGATGGAACCGGTGTGTTGCCTTAACGCTCACTTGGGCGGGTGGCCGCGCCGTCTACGCCGCGAACACGTTCGCGATAGAACACGTATGCTCCCGATGTGAGAATGATCGCCGTTCCGAATAGGGTCATTCCATCAGGGACTTCATTGAAGAACAGGTAGCCAACCGCAGTTGCCCCTACGATCTCAAGATACTGGAACGGCGCGAGAAGGCTCGCCTCGACTTTGCTGAATGCGAAGGTGATCATCATGAAGGTCACAAGAGCAAGCGCACCCGCAGAAGCCAATGCCCACGGCCCCCATTCAGGAAGGGTGGCGAGGCCTGTTGTGTCAATATCGAGCCCCTGCGCCAGCAAGACCGCAAGCAGCGAAAGACCTCCTGCGATCATCGAAGCACCAAACTGGAAGCTTAGCGCGGATCTTGTTCGCGTGGATTTTCGCATGACGATCATGTTCATGGCATAGGCGAGCGCTGCCAGTAGCGGCAGTAGAACGACCGGGCCGAAGGTGGCGAAATTCGGCCGTATCACCACAAGAGCGCCGATGAGGCCAACGCCTACAGCGGCATAGCGACGCCATCCGGGAACCTCTCCCAGAAAAGGACCTGCGAGTAGCGTGAGCAGCAATGGCTCTACGAAAAAGATGGCGATGGCCGTCGCGATCGGCATCGATGCAAAGGCGGTGATCAAAGATAGTGTCACTGTCAAGATCAGGCACGCGGACAACAGCGATCCGAGCGATAGGATCGAACCACGAAAATGACGGCGTAGTAACACGGCTCCTGGCAAGAAGAATGCCGCTTGGGCGACCGTTCGCCATACGGTCACCTCGAAGGGGGCGGCATAGGCTGTCAGTGATTTTGAGATCGCATCCCCGATTGGCAGGAACACCATAGCGAGGCACATCGCGAGCATACCGAGGCGCTTATCCATATCGATTTCGCGTGTGGAAACAGCATCTAAAAAAGCCATGAAAAACCTCCTCTGCATCGGCAACGATGCGCGAACAGGTCCGGGCGTCCAGGACGGTCTGAATGGGAAACGGGATGACGCCATCACCCCGTGAGGCGGACTTATTGCTTCGGCCTTGGTGGGTCAATGGCCGTCGTCAATGTCACTCAATCGGAGTGAGGGCGATATCCGCGAGTGTTGACCGGTTCAGGTTGTCGATAAAGCCCATTTCCGCCACCCGGAGCCGTGACTTCAAGCGGCACCCTCCATCTATTGTGCAATCGCCACCCGAAGGCTCAAAACACTCGACCAGAGCCTGACCTTCTTCCAGTAGCCGGACGATGTCACCCAATCGGATCTCCTCTGGTGGTCGGGCAAGCCTTGCTCCTCCGCCGCCGCCACGTCGTGTCTGAACCAACCCGGCACCCGCGAGCTTTTGCATGATCTTGGTCAGATGGTTGCGCGAGAGTTGGAACTCCTGAGCGAGCTCAGCGGTGGAGAACGCGCGCTCCGGAGCACTGCCCATCCGCATCAGCATGCGCAGCCCATAATCGGTGAAAGAGGTCAAACGCATCCTACATCCATGAATTGGTATTTTAGGTGTCTATTCGAGTCATCCACGCTAATATATGTATCAGATCAGTTGAATGCGACCATCTGTGCCGTGTGGCATTTGGATTTTTAAGGAAATCACGATGACTGATGACTTTGAAGGCTTCAAGTGTGTCGGCGGTTTCTCTTCTCCCCCATGCTTGGCAGGAGAAGTCGCACCGGACTACTTCGATCCCTTGGCTGTGGACCCGCAACAGGCGCGAGATGTGGCCAGATGGCGTGTAGCCGAGCGCAAGCGCCTTCTGAATGAGCGAAAGGCAATGCGCTCACAGAACAAGCAATACGTAGCGGAAGCCCTCACTACTCATCTTACCGAGCTGCTTGCAGAACAGCGTTCTACGGCAACCGACAAAATCGTAAGCCTATTTTGGCCGATTAAAGGCGAGCCGGACCTGCGCTTGCTCATGCATGATCTGCATGGGCAGGGCTGGCAGATTGCTTTGCCTGTCGTTGTCCGGAAGGCCGGGCCGCTCGTCTTCAGGGAATGGTGTCCGACTACGCGCATGACGAGAGGGCGCTGGAATATACCGGTTCCATCAGCCTCCGAACCTGAGCTGCACCCTCAGATCGTCATCGCACCCTTGGTTGGCTGGGACGCTGAAGGCTATCGTTTGGGATACGGCGGGGGATATTTCGACCGGACCCTCGGTGCCACACTGCCTAAGCCATTGAGTATTGGCGTTGGGTTCTCCTCGGCACATGTCTCCACAATTTTCCCCCAACCACATGACATACCTCTCGACGCGATCATAACTGAGGCAGGAAGGGAGTTCGAACGTGAGTGAAGAGAAGCAGGCATTGGCAAGCGCTCTCATTGAAGGAATGCCGGACGCACTCGTCGTTTCCGACAGGGATGGTATCATTCGCTTCTGGAACGAGGGTGCTGAGCGGATCTTCGACTTCGCAGCGTCGGAGGCAATTGGTCAGTCACTCGACATCATTACGCCGGAAAGGCTTCGTGCCCGTCATTGGGAAGGCTATGAGCAAACAATGAAGACAGGTCGGACACGTTATGGTGCCGGCGACCTTCTGTCGGTTCCCGCGACCCGTAAGGACGGCGTTCAGATATCGGTTCAGTTCTCGATTATGCCGATTTTCGATAACGACGGGCAAATAAAAATGATCGCCGCTATAATGCGAGATGTGACTGGTGAATTCGAGGAGCGGAAGGCGCTTCGTAATGCTTTGCGAGCTGTCAAAAATTGAACGCAATAAATTACGACAGGTTCAAAAGTTCATGACGTTCGGGTGTAAGTTAGTGCGAGGCTACCGCGCCGTAAGATCTCCGAGACGTTACCCGGGAACTGCGGCTGATGCTTTTTTGGCGAAGGGCTCCCAAAAAGCAGGTGGAGCACTCACGCCGGTCGCACGAACATTCGATCATCATCATGCTCCACTTCTTCGCGACCTCGTATCTCACGATAGCTGTGCCAGGTAGCGTGTCCAAGGAGTGGGAAGATGATGATCAGAGCAAGCCCAAATGTGAGAACGGATGCGGCGAACAACACGACCACGATCGCACCCCACGCCAGCATCACTGACAAATTATTCCAGACCATAGCCATGCTGATGCCAAGTGCTGACATAGCATCTGTTCGTTCGGTCAAGAGCATGGGAAAAGCGAAGGCACTAATGGCGAAAGCGAAAGCTGCGAATAGTGCACCGACGATACACCCCACCATCAGCAGGCTCCATCCGATCGGAGTGAGAAACAACATTGGTAGGATTTCCATTATGCCGGGGAAAGCGACCATGCCGAAGAACAGCGCATAGATCAAAACGGCGGCGCGCATCCAAAGTAGGAAGAGCCCGAGTAGCAAAACTCCCATCATGAAGCCAGCACGAGCCGACCGTGGTCGGACAAGGAGCATCCCTGCGAACCTCGTTGTGTCACCTACCTCCAACCTTCGGCTCTTTTCGTATAGGCCGCTGGCGATGAGTGGTCCGAGCACCATGAAACCAGAAAGAGCAGGAAGCAGCGCATAGTCGAAGTCCAGCTGGAAAAGGCACCAGACCACGAGCGCTGATAAAAGGAACACTCCGAAACCATATGCGAGACTGGGGATTGGATTGGTCCACAGGTCGCGCCACCCGGAACTGACCCATGAAAAAGCAGTGCGCCAAGGCAGATTGCGGGCATGGCTGCTCTGGCGTGGCAAAGGTGGAACGACTTTAGGGATCATTCCCGCATCGTGTGGATTGTCAGGCGGAGGAGGGGCAAGCTTGTCGCTCAGCATGACGGTTTTGCCGCGCGATACGTCGCGGCACCTTCTGTCTCAGCGGCAATGCATGCGGGCTGCGACGCCAGTGAAACCTTCAAAAGATGGGTGTTGGCAAGGACGAAGACCGAAATGATCGTCAGTGCACCGAGTGTGAGCCACATTCGTGTCCTGTCAGTCGTCATGGTGCGTCTCCTTCAGTTGACCAAGGTAGATGGTCAGTATGCGCCGCTCCGTTTCGCTCAGGCGCTGTTCCCAAGCCGGCATCCAGCCTTGGCGGCCGTGGAAAATCGTATTAAAAATCGATTTTTCATCTCCGCCGTAGATCCAGTGCTCGTCTGTCAGATCGGGTGCCCCGAGGTCCTGAGACCCTGTGCCATCCTCGCCGTGACAGCTGGCGCAATTTTCCTCAAAGAGTGTGGCACCAGCAGCGAGCCGGTCCGCATTGATTTCTTCAGCTGGTCGGGACAGAGATTGCACGTAGTCGGCGGCAATGCGGATCTGTTCACGGTCTAATAGGCCATCTCGCCCAAATGCCATCATCTGTGAAAAACGAGATTCAGGGTGTGGCGCATTGATGCCAACCCGGAGGGTTTCCAGAACCGTCTCATCGTCCGCTCCCCAGAGCCAGGCTTGATCCACGAGAGAGGGGTAGCCGGGACCGCCCTGAGCCTGCGCACCGTGGCACGCTGCACAGTTGTCACCGAATAGGGCAGGGGCGGTTCGCTGGACATGAGCCATCAAGGTGGGGTCGGACCTGACCTCGTCCAGCGTCAACGAAGTTATGGGATCAGACCAGGAGGAGCGCTTGGCATCTGCTGCGGCGACTCGCGCTTCGACCTGTTGCCGTTGGTCCACGCCCAGAAGACCTTTGGTGTAGGTGTTTACCGTCGGCCAGGCGGGCATTAGGACCCAGTAGAACAACGCCCATACATGGGTCACAATGATGAAGAACCAGATCGCACGCGGCACGCGTGTATTGAGTTCGGTTATCCCGTTCCACTCGTGTCCCGTAGTCTGGTGGCCGGTCAACGGATCGCGTTCTTTCACCGACATGGTCCGTCCTCATCGTCAAGGATACTGTTGGCGGCTCTCTCGAAGCGTTTGCCAAGAGAAGGCCAGAATGCGTAAGCTGCGATGCCGATCGAGAGGGTGAGTAGATAGAATAATCCGAAGGACTTGGCGATGACACTTGTCAGGTCGTGGGTGATATCCATTGTGTCAATCTCCTTCCAGAGATCGGGTTTGCGAGGGCAAATCAGTCAGGCCGCCAAGGATCTGCAAATACGCGACGAGCGCATCCATCTCGGTAACGCGATCACGGCGGCCGTCAAAGAACCGCACGTTGGTGTCATCACCGAAACGCTGGAAAACCCCGTCGGCTGCCTCTGTTTCGGGACGGGCTTGGCCGCGTGCATCAATTGCCGCGTTGTCTATTTGATCCTCGGTGTATGGCACGCCGACTCTGCGTAGAGCATGCAGTCGAGCAGGAAGGCTCTCAACATCGAGCTCGTTCTCGAGAAGGAAAGCGTATTGCGGCATCACAGATTCCGGCACGACTGCCCGCGGATTGATAAGATGCTGGACCTGCCATTCGTCCGAAAATTTCTCACCGACGCGGGCCAGATCCGGGCCGGTGCGTTTGGAGCCCCAGAGCATGGGATGGTCATACTGTGACTCAACGGCCAGGGAATACGGGCCGTATCGATCCACCTCGTCCTGGAGCGTTCGGATCATTTGACTATGGCAAGCATAGCACCCTTCTCGGATGTATATGTCGCGCCCAGCCTGTTCGAGAGGCGTATATAGCCGCATGTCCGGTGCTGCTTCGACAGTTTCGTCGATCGTGAACAACGGCGCAATTTCAACAAACCCTCCGACGCCAGCCGCAAGAATGATACCGACCGTTAACGCCATCGAGTGCCGCTCGGCGCGGTAGTGGGTTCGAGCTTGGAACTCGAACATTCGGGCGAAAGGAGAAAGGATTTTGCGAAACATTCGATTACTCCGCGACCGGCACGGCCGGTTCCGTGGCTTCCGATGGCGTTGGGTAGTCTCCTTCAGTTCGCTTTTGCGGGACATTACGGATTGTCAGGTAGACATTGATCGCCGCGAGGATTGCCCCTGCCAGAAATAGAGCACCACCAGCAGCACGGGCAACGTAGTAGGGATGCATAGCAACCAACGTGTCTGTGAAGGAGTAGGTAAGCGTCCCGCTTTCAGTGTAGGTGCGCCACATCAGCCCCTGGGTTATGCCACTGTTCCACATCGCGAAGACGTAAATGACCGTTCCTGCCAATGCGAGCCAGAAGTGCCATTCTACCAATTTCCAAGAATACATGGTTTCACGCTGCCAGAGGGTCGGCACAACTGCGTAAATTGAACCGAAAGTGATTAGCGCGACCCAACCCATTGCACCAGCGTGAACATGGCCGACTGTCCAGTCGGTGTAGTGCGACAGAGAGTTGACTGCACGGACGGCCATGAACGAGCCTTCGAACGTCGACAGGCCGTAGAACACCGCAGCGACCATCATAAAGCGCAGCGTGGCGTCGTCTCGCACCTTGTGCCAAGCCCCATTGAGCGTCATCAGTGCATTTCCTGCGCTGGCCCAGCTGGGCACGAGCAGCATGACCGAGAAGGTCATGCCAAGGGTCTGCACCCACTGCGGAAGAGCGGTGTAGTGCAGATGATGCGACCCTGCCCAGATATAGAAGAAAGTGATGCCCCAGAATGAGAGGATCGATAGCCGGTAGGAATAGATCGGCCGCTCAGCCCGTTTTGGCAAAAAGTAGTAGAGCATTCCCAGAAAGCCGGCTGTCAGGAAGAAGGCCACGGCGTTGTGACCATACCACCATTGAGTCATCGCATCCTGGACACCTGCAAAGGCGGAATAGCTCTTGGCGCCGGCGAAACTGGCAGGCACAGCAAGGTTGTTGACGATATGCAAGACTGCCACAACGAGTATGAAAGCCAGATAATACCAGTTGGCGACGTAGATGTGCGGCTCATTCCGTCGCGCGAGGGTTCTGATATAAAGCACGAAGTAGATGACCCAGACCACGACGAGCCAAAGGTCCGCATACCATTCGGGCTCGGCGTATTCCTTGGATTGAGTGACGCCCATGAGGTAGCCTGAAGCTGCTATCACGCAAAAAAGGTTGAAGCCGAGAAGAACGAACCAAGGAGCGACATGGCCAGCAAGTCTTGCGCGACTGGTGCGTTGCATGACGTGAAACGATGTCGCGATCAAAGCGTTGCCACCGAAGCCGAAGATTACACCAGACGTGTGCACTGGCCTGATACGCCCGAAGCTTGACCATGCTGCATCGAAGCGAAGGTCAGGCCAGGCCAACTGCGCTGCGACCCAGACTCCCATGCCCATCCCGATGACCGCCCATCCAAGCGATATTAGCAGACCCACGCGCGTCGGGTCGTCGTAGTAATTTTCGGCTCTATCCTCGAGCGGTTCAGGGTCCTGTATTACACGAAGAACAGCAAGAAATACGATCGCGCCCGCGAACATTACGATGGCACCGTGCGGTCCCATTGGGTCGCCGCTACCGGCGGCCGCCATCAGCAAACCTGCTAAAATGACCGCAATCGAAATGGCAAGCGCCAACTGTCTTTCCGCGATTGTGAGGCGTTGCAGCATCCTATAGTTTCTCCTCGTCCGGGCGTGCCGTCGGCAGAAGAGGGCGGTCTTCGCTTTGAAGTATTCGCTGTGCATCGCCCTGTGGGTCGTCGTATTGCCCGTTGTTCAGCGTCCAGAAGAAAGTCAGTAAACCGACGGCTCCCATCGCCATCGTCAACGGGATGAGCAGGTAGAGAATTGTCATACTGGTGCTCCTTTCCTTCGCCCTGACGCAAAGCGATCGGGCAATGCGCTCGACTGCGGTCTTGTCACACGTCAGTGCTTTTCAGCCGTTGCGTAAGATATTCCCGAAGAACCACAGCCTGATTGTGATCGCGGTCTTTTGCAGCGTAGAGCAGAATGACCGGTCCTTTTCGACACCAGTCCAGGCACTCGCCTACTGCGTCTCGGTTATCTGCGAGTTCATGGAGGTAGCGATTTCGAAATTCGCCCCACTTTTCCCGGTCGTGGTCGAACCACTTCCTTAGGTTTGCGCTCGGGGCTACATTCTTGATCCAGGCATCGATCGAGAGTTCGTCCTTCGAAACACCTCGCGGCCATATGCCATCGACCAATAGACGTGCACATGAGTTGTCTACTGGTGTATCGTAAACACGCTCTATCGAAATTCTTGCGGTTTCAACCATTGTCAGCTCGCGAAAGGCTGGGCACGCCATCACGATCGGCATCTTGGATGGCCATATTCAGAGATCGTGCTATCCGCTCGGCCCGTTCTATGACGTGCGCGGCCCCGGCGGGTGGACAGACTTCTACTGCGGTTTCGCGGAAAAGGCTGAGCCAGCGTTCAAAGTGGCTCCAGCGGACTGGGAGCCCGATGTGCTTGGGAACCGGCGCGCCATGGTAGCGCCCCGTCATCAGGGCTACTGATGACCAGAACGCTGTCATTCGGTCGAGGTGTGGTTCCCAATCGACAATGCGACTTTCGAAGATGGGACCCAGTTGGGCGTCGGATCTGACCTTCGCGTAGAACGCTTGAACAAGTTCGTGCAAGACCGCTTCGTCCAGTCCAGTTTCGGCGTGAAGTCGGGCCGTCATGGCTGGTCGCATCGATGGGACAGGGGATGTCTGTGCATGTGCCATCCAAATGCATCCTTGATTGCCTTTGCCTTAACGGAGTATGTGCTTTAATAGGTATTGTAAATACCAATTTGTTGGCGCAGGCCGAGGCGAAAGCGCACAGGCGGATCCTCTCTGAGCCGGAGTGTGGTGCAAGCGAGGCTGGAAATGAGTGAAGTGTCGTTGTCCGCAGAAGGATATGTGGTTGATGCGCAGCTTTTGGCGCATGCTTTTGGGGTGTCGTTAGAGGCGGTGCGGGCCGAGATGCGTGATGGAATGATCACCAGCCGTTGCGAGACCGGTGTCGGCACAGACGAGGGACGTTCCAGGATGACGTTCTACCGAGGTGACCGGGCATTCCGCATCGTCGTTTCAACGGATGGAACGGTGTTGTCGAGAAGCACCTTTCCAGTCGTGCCGTCCAGGGGCGAACAGTGAACCTTGTTGACAACCCGACTTTCAGATTGAAGCATGTCCGTCATGATCAAGTTTGAGATCATTTTTCGGTTTCTGCTTCTGAACCGCCCGTAACCCCGGGCGGTCTGTGTTGTTCTGATCTGAACGACCACCCGGGGATTTCTCAAGAACCTCCACTGAGAAACCGGGGTTTTGCGCCCCGAGCGGGGACGCAAATGACACTTCCGATACACGTTACGAATTCCCTAAGATCGCAGAACGTTGATACTTCTCGTCGAGAAGAGGACGTCTGGCTCACAGTAACCGACCAGTTTAATATCAGGCAGTTTTTGGCTTTTGCCGATACAGGGCGCATCACATATCCTTGCCAGCTGATCCAATTGCTACGTCGAAAGCTGTCGGTCGCGCGTTGCGCCGACAATCCTGCACCTGGAAATTTGGCAACCATTGGTAGGCAAGTCAGATATAGTTTGGATGGCTTGCGTGTTTGCAACGGCCTCCTGGCTGTCGGCCTTATAAGTTCAGTTGGTGAGGTTCCGATCCACTCTATGGCGGGAGCAACGCTGATAGGTATGTCCGTCGGTCAATCCGCGACATTTTTGGGTTCGAGCGGGGTTACTCGAACAATAACCCTAATCGAAGTCTCCAGCTGCCATCTGAGGTCGACGAGTGCATAGCTTTGGTTTTTCGCCATGCGATGCTTCTGATCGCGCTTTCTGGCTTTGGTTGACCTTGAATAGTTTGGTCAGCTCTGTCGTAAGCGCGACACCGCTTTCAAAATCCTCCGATGAACCAGCTAACTCGACATTCATAGATGGAGCCGGCACTCTTGCTCGCCTCAAGACCTTGTCCACATAAGAAAGAACTTCGTCGCGACTGTCGGCATCAGTCTCAAATTTCGTCAGCCAGAACCGCAGCGCATACGTCGTCGTAACCGGCCCAAGTTCCACTACCTTCACGTCGGGTGCAGGCTCTGACTTAATGAGCTTCGCTGAAGCGGTGGCTTCCAGCAGCAGGCCCTTCGCTATTTCTACGGAAACCACCCGCGACAGCTTGACCAAGACATGTGCTCGGTATTGCGGCTTGGGTGCCGAGTAGTTCGTAATACGCCGCCGAGCGATCTGACTGTTAGGTAGGATGACGTAGGTTGAATCAAGAGTAAGCAACCTGGTCGTTCGCCATCCTATCTCGATGACTCGTCCGCGAGCAGCTTCATCGATGTCCACCCAATCGCCGATCCTGTATGGGCCTTCGATGCCAAGTGCGACCCCTGACAAGGTGTCTGCCACGACGTTCCTGACAGCGAACCCGAGCACGGCCAGTATAAGGCTTGATCCAGCAAGTGCGCCGACTAATCCTTGTTCCAGCATGGATGCAGCTGATGCGAAGAGAGCGGCAAAGAAGAAAAGAACCGCCATCAAGTCTTTGAATAGTTTTGGGTAGGGGCGATTTTGTGAGCGTCCGTGATCCATGGCAAAGCCGAAAATACGACTGCCGAACCACGCTACGCCGATATAGGTCAGTAGTGAACCGGCGGTTTCAACGCGGAAACCGAGGTATGGTTCTACTTCATGACGATAGATCCCGATGAGCACACCGCTGGTCATGATGCCAAGTGGCCATGTGAATCTGCGCGCGATGGACCAGATCATTGCACCAACTCCTTTGCCAACCGGGATGGACGCTGCTTGCGGCAAGAAAGACAGACAGCAGAAGTCGTCGGTTGAACAGTAGTCTCTCCGCATCTCACACAGAGATGCCCAGTTCTGGTGCTGGGAACTCGTAGAGGGTGGTGGCAACTCGGGCAGCGCGTGGCGGCGGCACGCGGCACGGATTCCTTACAAGCGGGGCAGGTGTTTGGTAGGAAGCGCATTATGACACTCTTGTCGTTCCGTTCTTGGTAGGGCGTGCAGTCACACGCGAATTCCGACCCGGAAGGAGTGTCAGCGTGGCTAATGCCGCTGGAACCTCCCTCCGGGCGCGACATGCGCGTCGTTCAGCCCTCTCGCCTGATGTCGCATCTCAGCCCTCATTCGGTGCTGCACAGGCAACATCCGCCACGTTCAAAATTGACAGTTCCCGGACCTCGCCCGAGCGGGTCTGCCAGGCGAACTTGGCACCTTGGGCGAGGCCAATGAGAGCGACTCCAATGGGGGTCATCACGGATATCTTTCCAACCGAGATGTCGGCGTCTTCGGGATATACGGGCGTAACCGTTTTCTCTTCGCCGGTTGTTTCGTCGCGATACGTGACGTTTCGGCCAATTGCGACGACATCATTCGGCACCTTCCGTGTTGGAACGATGCGAGCTCGACCCAGCTCGTCCAGCAGTAGGTCCGCAATCATCGGATTGCGGGAATAAGCGGCTTCAGCCATGGCTTCGAGTCGGCTCAGTGTCCTCTCATCAAGGACGACTTTGGGTCTGCGAGATGTTGCAGTCTTCGTTCTCAGAGGTTTGTTCATTGGTTTCTCCTTCGCCGCGACAGAGATGTGCGGAGTCTGAAAATTGGTTCTTCTAATACTATCTGGATCAGGTCGCGTTTGGACTGACGTCGAGCACGACCACTGTGTCGATCTGGCCGTCTTCCCGAAGCAGGGGGACCTTTTGGAGGGCCCGCATGCCGATAAGCGTAGCTCCCAACAGAGATGTGACGAGAATGTTTCCCGGGTGCGGGAGTGGGTCCAGACTTAGGACGCCGCTACGGGCACCCTCTCCGCTGATCATGTAGGATACCAGTCGACCTGAAATGGCCAGATCCGATGGGACAGGCTCGTCGACATGCGCCGAAATCCTGAGCTTGTGTCGCAGAAAGCCCTGGAGCATCGGTGGGTTTGCGGCGAAGCGCGTCCCCTGTGTGTCAAGCAAGGTCTGAATCCCACGTCTGTCCTTGGTTGTCAGGAAATACCCCCGACGGCTCGTGGCACGACGCACACGTTGGCGAAAAGTCTCATAGTGGCTCGGCTTGGGTATGGGGGCGTTGAACATGCCATTTCTCCCGGGGCGCTAAAGCCCTCGATCTCAAGTTGCATTTGTTTGAGATGCCCCGGTTGGTCGTGGACGCGACTATGCGCGGACCGCCCGGGGGACCGGGCGGTTCAGAAGCTGAAACCGAAAATGATTCTCATGCTTGACCATGCCACCCAGCGTAGACTCCGCGCCCAGTAAGTCAACGCCGCCATCAGCGGCTTCTCGCCCGGCAGATCGAGGAACTTTTCATTGACTGAGGCTCGTAAAGCTATGGCCGATTGATGGTGCTCAGATCTCTTCTTTCTTGATCGTTGAGCGTGAGAGACCATCCAGATGGTTTCCGCTCATTTTGAGTTTTCCATCGCCTCACGGTTGCGTGATGCCATGCAGAGCTGCCAATATGCATCAAAGATGCTGATTCATGGAGCGCTTGCTTCAACAGTTCCAAGACCGTGCATCGGCCGGATCGATCTGGCTTTCGCATCGCGGCGAGTATCGCAGGGGCATAATGATAGATAGCAGCAACAATCCGCCAGATGGCCCTCAAATCCTTAACAGGCGGCAAGAATTATTCAGGTTCTTCGTGCTCGCATTTGGCATATGGCCGATTGTAGCCGTGGGCGTTGTCGGCGGTTATGGCTTTCTTGTCTGGATGTATCAGATCATCGCCGGCCCACCGGGTCCCCTCGGGCATTGATCCTGAATGCCAGCCCAAGCCAGCATATCCCGCCGCCAACTTCTGAAAGGGTCTCCTCGACCGGCTGATTTCAGGCCGAGGCCGCCAGGTGTGACCGTGGCGTCGCTTGGTGAATGCACGCGCTGCGGGGATTGTGTCTCGGCTTGCCCGGAGGGGGTTCTCGGCCTTGCCGATGACGGTGTGGTCCTTTTACCGGATCGGGGTGAATGCACCTTCTGCGGCACCTGCGCGGAGGTTTGCGAGGAGCCGGTTTTTGCGACGGATCTTCGCATGTCCCACACGTTCGTGATTTCGAACGATTGCTTTGTGCAGGCCGGTATCACCTGCATGTCATGCCGGGACGCCTGTCCCGAGGAGGCCATTTCTATGCAACCGCGGATCGGTGGGCCTTTCCTGCCGGTCCTTAACCAGTCGGCCTGCACGGGCTGCGGCGCTTGCGTCGCACCGTGCCCGGCAGATGCCATTCATGCCGTGAGAAAGGAGCCCGCCGATGCCTGAGCGCTGGCACGTCTCGTCCGCTGTCGTGAGCGTCAGGGACACGCAACGCGATGCCGTTGCAGACAGTCTCATGAGCCTGGAAGGGGTGGAAATCCACGGTGGCGATGCGACCCGGCTGATCATCACGATCGAGGGTGGCAGCACCGGCCAACTGGGGGACCGGCTGACCGAGATAAATCTCATGCCCGGCGTGCTCGTGGCGAACATGGTTTTCGAACACGCAGAAGACCCCGACGAAACGGAGGAGCCAATATGCCACTCGACCTGAATCGACGTCAGCTTCTGAAGGCACAGGCGGCTGCGCTCGCCGCATCCGCCGCAGGGATTCCGCATGATGCGCTTGCACAACCGGTTCCAGGCGGTGTCGAAGCCCTGAAGATCAAGTGGTCCAAGGCGCCCTGCCGGTTCTGCGGCACCGGCTGTGGCGTGATGGTCGGCGTGAAGGAGGGCAAGGTCGTCGCCACGCACGGGGACATGCAGCATGAGGTCAACCGCGGCCTCAACTGCGTGAAGGGCTACTTCCTGTCCAAGATCATGTATGGCGAGGACCGCCTGACCACGCCGCTCATGCGCAAGACAAACGGTGAATTCGACAAGAACGGCGAATTCGAGCCGGTTACATGGGACGAGGCCTTCGACGTGATGGCCGAGCGGGTCAAAAAGCAGCTCAAGGAGAAGGGGCCGGAGAGCATCGGTATGTTTGGCTCCGGCCAGTGGACCGTGCTGGAAGGCTACGCCGCGACCAAGCTGATGCGGGCGGGGTTCCGGTCGAACAACCTTGATCCGAACGCGCGGCATTGCATGGCCTCTGCTGCCGTTGCTTTCATGCGGACCTTCGGCATCGACGAGCCCATGGGCTGCTACGACGATTTCGAACATGCGGATGCCTTCGTGCTCTGGGGCTCCAACATGGCCGAGATGCACCCGATCCTCTGGACCCGCCTGGCTGACCGTAGGCTCGGCACGCCCGGCGTGAAGTGCGCGGTGCTGTCGACCTTCACGCATAGGTCCATGGACCTTGCCGACATCCCCATGGTGTTCAAGCCGGGCACCGATCTGGCGATCCTGAACTACATTGCCAACCACATCATCCAGACCGGCCGCGTGAACGAGGAGTTCGTCGGCAAGCACACCACCTTCATGAAGGGGCAGACGGACATCGGCTACGGCCTGCGCGACGAGGACCCGCGTCAGCAGGCTGCGACGGGCGCGGCCAATGCAGGGCTGATGGAACCGTCGGACTTCGAAGCGTTCAAGGAGCATGTCTCGACCTACACGCTCGAATACGTCAGCGACCTGTCGGGGGTCGAGCCGGGATTTCTGGAAGAACTGGCCGAGCTTTATGCCGACCCGGACACCAAGGTCATGTCACTCTGGACCATGGGCTTCAACCAGCACGTCCGCGGCGTCTGGGCGAACCAGATGGTCTACAACATCCATCTTCTAACCGGGAAGATCTCCGAGCCGGGCAATTCACCTTTTTCGCTCACTGGTCAGCCCTCGGCCTGCGGCACGGCGCGAGAGGTTGGGACCTTCGCGCACCGTCTGCCTGCGGACATGGTGGTGACCAACCCGGAGCATGTGCACCACGCGGAGGAGCTTTGGAAGCTGCCACACGGCCTGCTGAATACCAAGCCGGGGTTCCATGCGGTGCTTCAGGACCGGATGCTGAAGGACGGCGTGCTGAATTTCTACTGGGTGCAGGTGAACAACAACCTGCAAGCGGCACCCAACTCGCAGAACGAGACCTACCAGGGCTACCGGAACCCCGACAATATGATCGTGGTCTCCGACGCCTATCCGACAGTTACCGCCATGGCCGCCGATATCATCCTGCCCGCCGCCATGTGGGTTGAGAAGGAAGGCGTCTACGGCAATGCTGAACGCCGGACACATGCCTGGCACCAGCTGGTCGATGCGCCGGGTGAGGCGCGGTCGGACCTCTGGCAACTGGTCGAGTTCTCGAAACGCTTCACGACAGACGAGATCTGGCCGGCCGAAATCCTCGATGCGCATCCTGAATACCGGGGGAAAACGCTCTACGATGTCTGCTTTGCCAATGGTCAGGTCGATGCCTTCCCCCTGGATGAGGTGCGCGACGATTACGAAAACCAGGAGGCGAAGGATTTCGGTTTCTACCTCCAGAAGGGTCTGTTCGAGGAATACGCCGCCTTCGGGCGCGGTCACGGCCATGATCTGGCGCCCTACGACACCTACCAAAGCGACGAGGTGCGCGGGCTGCGCTGGCCGGTCGTTGATGGGGAGGAGACAAAGTGGCGCTTCAAGGAAGGCTATGATCCTTATGTGACGCCAGGCAGCGGTTGGGAGTTCTACGGAAAGCCCGACGGCCGGGCCGTCATCATCGCGGTTCCCTACGAGCCGCCGGCGGAAAGTCCGGACGACGAGTTCAACATGTGGCTGGTGACGGGCCGGGTGCTGGAACACTGGCATTCCGGGTCGATGACGATGCGCGTGCCCGAGCTCTACAAGGCGTTTCCGGGGGCCAAGGTCTTCATGAACGCGATCGACGCAAGGGAACGCGGGCTGAACCAAGGGATGGAGGTGCGGGTGATCTCACGCCGGGGGGAGATACGCAGTCGGGTCGAAACACGCGGTCGAAACCGGATGCCGCCTGGCGTGATCTTCGTGCCGTGGTTCGACGCCAGCCAGCTGATCAACAAGGTGACGCTGGATGCGACTGACCCGATATCGAAACAGACGGACTTCAAGAAATGCGCTGTGCGCGTGGAGAAGGTCTGATGAGACATCTTCGCCTTCCCACTATCCTCGGCGCCTGCCTTACGGCGACCTTCGTTCTGGCTCAGAACGTGCCGGAGCTTTCCGGACCGTCCCCCAACCCGATGGAGCCTGTGCCAGCCGCCCCGTTGGAACGCTATGTGACCGACGACGTGCGCCAGATGCGGGCTTATCCAGAACAGCCGCCGGTGATCCCGCATTCGATCGAGGGTTACCAGCTGTCGGTCAATGCGAACCGCTGCATGTCCTGCCATAAACGCGAACATTCACTCGGGTCCGGGGCCCCGATGATCTCGATCACGCATTACATGACGCGCGACGCTCAGATGCTCGCCGACGTGTCCCCTCGTCGGTATTTCTGCACCCAGTGCCATGTGCCGCAGGCCGATACGTCGGCCCTGATTGGGAATACCTTCACGGACATGTCCGAAATGGGTGCGTCCGGCGCGGGGAGCGAGTGATATGCGCTGGATATTTGCCCCTTTCCGCTGGTTCTGGGACGTCCTTTGGACCCCTGCCGGAACGCTCGGGCTCGGGTTCCTGACTCTGGGCGGGTTCGTTGGCGGGGTGATCTTCTGGGGCGGTTTCAACACTGCGCTCGAATACACCAACACCGAGGACTTTTGCGTCTCCTGCCACGAGATGCGGGATAACGTCTTCGAAGAGCTGTCGCACACCGTCCATTTCTCTAATCGGTCCGGGGTAAGGGCAGGGTGTCCCGACTGCCACGTGCCGCACGAATGGACCGACAAGATCGCCCGCAAGATGCAGGCGTCGAAAGAGGTCTGGGGCAAGATCTTCGGGACCATCGATACCCGCCAGAAGTTCCTGGAACACCGATTGGTCATGGCGAAGCGTGAATGGTCGCGGCTGAAGGCCAACGACAGCCTTGAATGCCGGAACTGCCATTCAGAAGTGGCGATGGACCTCAGCCGCCAATCTCCGCGCGCGGCGGAGATCCACACCGAATACCTGCTGTCCGGTCAGCGAACCTGCATCGATTGTCACAAGGGCATCGCGCACGAGCTCCCGGACATGACCGGCGTCGAACCGGGCTGGACCGTGCCAAAGGAACTTCAGGGCGAGACGCAGCCCGGTCTTTCACCGGCGGAGGAGATCCAGAGTTTTCTTATGGAACGGCAGATCGGCGACTGAAGCCTCGCGAGTTTGCTGAAGCGCAAAGACAGCAGCCGCAGGGATGCGTATGTCTGCCAGCGTTCTTCGCCTTTGACGCGAAGTTAGGCGCGGCCGACGTGCCGGTGTAATTGCAAAAAAGGACATGACGTCATGCTCAACAATATCGGATTGCCGGGTCTGGCGATCATCCTCGTCGTCGTGATCGTGCTGTTCGGGCGCGGCAAGATTTCTTCGATCATGGGCGAGGTGGGGCAGGGATTGACCGCCTTCCGTCGCGGTATCAGGCAGGAGCCGGAGACAGACGAGACCACAGCCGCCTGAACCGCGGACAAAAGAAAGACAGAAAGAAAGTGTGGGGCTGAAGGCCAGCCGCTTTCAGAACGGCGCTCGCCACAAAAACAATATGCTGAGTGATATTGCCCACAAGATACTTCGGGCCGCAAAATCTTGCGGCCCGAAGTATTCGCGATTCGAGTGGCATAAGGGTCTTCGACTTGGTCCCGTGTGAATTCTCCACTCGCCTCGGCGACTGCGCCTACTACTGCGCTGAATGCAAATTCAAACCGTCCGCCTGCATCGCCGCTCGGATCTGGTGTCGGACAACGAACCCCTGGTCCGGAATTTGGTCATAGATCAAGAACGGCGGATGAACCTTATGCTGCCATGCTCGGCCGAACTCGACAGCACATGCGGCCGGCGCCGCTGGAAATACTGCCAGGTCTACGTCCATCCCGTGCTGATCTTTGATGGCGTCGAACGTCTTTCCGACGAGTTCCCGAAACCGGGAGAGATCATCCTTGTTGCGAAGCTCAGACGCGCCCAGCCGACTGCTCCGGAGCTCCCAGATCGAAACCGGTTGATCAGGTAGCGCCTGGATCACACGATCATCTGCAATGCCGGCGGTAACAGAGATTTTCAGAGCCACCTTTTTCGGGCCGGAAGCGCCAGGAGAGCAGGTGAACTCGAGAGGTTCTCGATCGTTCGGCCAGCCCCAGCCCGGCATCGGTTCCCTGTGCCTACCGTAGACTGAAACCGCAGACAGGTCTGAAAGCAGTCGACCAAGCTCCATGAGGACGGGCATGGGCGCGAAACCGAACACTGCGAGATGCTCGAGCTCACCGTCCGCGAACCTTCCGGCGATCTCTCGCTCGATCTTCTTGCGAAGTGCATCGATGACGACTGGGTAGTATTCGGGATCGCTGTCCTTTTGCGCAATGTCGCGGATCTTGATGTCGATCGGGCGCCGATCCGCCGGGGTGAACTCCGGCCTCATTGCCTCGATACAGTCCCGGAGCGGAACGGCTGTTTCGTTGTCGCCGATCGCCGCGGCAATCCGAAGGATATGGGCGGGTGTTGCATTCGGGTTCTCGAGGAGCCGCTCGATCCGCTCCTCGTTGGCACGCTTCATCTCCTGCAAAGTGTCCACGGTGTAGCGGTCGATCTTCGCGGGATCGTCGATCTCTCGGTGGTGCGGATCGCACATCAGCATCAGGTTGTCAGGATCGTCCGCGAGCTGGTGCGACAGGAACGGGTGGCCACGTTCGCCGCCCGGGTCAGAGGCGATGATATGAGCCAGGTAGGCATGGTTCTTAGCCAGATCGCCCGTCACGAGGTCGCCATCGAGGCGTTTGCCACAGCCGTGATATTGGCAACGGCCGGCGGCGCGGCCCCAGACGAGAATTCTGGTCTTTTGCGATGGACTACGCCCTCGTGCCATCCGGAGCTTCCTGTATCTGTCTTAGGATTTCGCCCACGGAGATCGGGCCCGGCGCGTTCGAGCCGCGCCAGACGCCGTCGAGCTGCCAGATTTCATAGAAATGAAGCCACTCGGACGCCCACGGGACGATCCGGTCGGCGATGAGCATCGTGCTGTCCCATTCCCCGGCATCGGGATCAAACAGGCAGAGCGCCGAGTCTTCTGGGTTCTGATGATCGTAGTTCAGGTGCGGTAGATCGATGAAGTCGGTTCCCGGCCGGGGCTCGATTGGCGGGTCCAGAACATGGACCAGGGGGACCGCTTTCGGGTTCTGCCATCCCCAAATGACGGCGACTTCATATTTCATCTGGAAACCCCGGAGAGGTCCGATCCAGGCGATAGCCCGACCTTCTTCCAATATCCGCGGCCGTAGGTCAGGCCAGCGATGCCGCATGCGGTTGAGCTGGACCTGAGCGGAGCGCGGCTTTCGGGGCTTGGTCTTCATTTTCCGCGGAAACCGGGATGGAAGTGATGGGCAGGGGCCTTCGAGACCTTGGCCGCCTGTTTCGGCGCGGGCGAGATGAGGCCGGGATTGGCCACGAACCCCTTGTTGTGCTCGTAATGTGCGGCGCCGGCGGACGAGGAAAGACCGTCGATATAGGCCCGAACCGCCTTCTCGCTGACCCGCTCGCCGAACAGGTCGTCGAAGATCTTGCGTGTGTCCGCCAGGGTGGAGGTCCGGGCGCGAGCCAGTTCCGATCCCAGATGCCGCAGATCCATCCGGAAGAGCTTCATCTCCCGGTCGTGCTTCGGCCACCGGTCGTTGAAGTTCTCTTCCCAGAGTGCCGGATTGCGCTCCTCGGGGCGGCGACCGCTTTCCAGGGCGACTGCCATACGCCGGTCGAGTTCTGCGGCATAGTTCTCGAGCTGCGCGCAAATCCCGAAGGGAGAGAGGGGGACCTCGGCAGCGACCTTGGAAAGATAGACAGACACCGGGCGCTTCTCGTCCCGGTTGGCATAGCGCAGGTTGAGGTATCGCTTCATGAGCTTGAGGGCGATGACCTGGGGCGCATCCCGGATCGGATCGATGGGCTCGGGGAGCGCGTCTATGTCCGTATCGGCCATAATTGTGCCGGGCACCAGACGATCTTTCATTTGCAACTTGGAGCGGACTCCATGGACATGATCCTGGAAGCCTCGGCTCGGCATCGTGATACGGGTCCTGAAGTCATCCGCGAAGCCGTAGGGGTTTACACGGAACCGTTCATCAGGTCCTTCGTCGGGGCTATGATAGATCTCACCGACGCGTTCACGCCGAGGATCGTGATCGGGGTCCATCGGTGTGACGTCCAAATGCATGAAGGCAAACTGGAGCTGGATGCAGCGCGTGCAGCGCTCAATCTTCTTCACGTCCGGAAAACCCTCGAAAGCTGCATGGAGTTCGTCGAGAACTTGCCGCGGAGTCCAGCCTATCGGTGTGCGGAATTCCAATATAGCGTCGAGATCAAACCTATCGTCGTCCGCGCCATGAACGATGGTGGCGCCGATGGCACGGGAACCCTGAGGGTAGACGAGCGCAGTCTCCATATATCGGCGAATCGGACTGTTCGGTCGTTGGAGGTGCTCTGGGATCAGGTTGTAGCGTTTCGAGGCAACTTGGTTGTCTCGAGGGCTCAGTTCCATTTCAAGGACTGTCCCCAGCAGTAGGGCGTCGAGTTGCGGGGCAGTATCGTCAAGCGGCATCGGTAAGGCCTCCTCCAAAATGGTGCCCGTTCGATTGCCTCCCTTCAATCTTAGGCGCTAACAATCCCAATATATGCCCGGTCCGGATTCGTTTCAACGCCACATGATGTAATTTGTTCTCGGTATGTCCCAAGGTTGCCGAATTCATTGTGAAAAAAATTCTCAGAGCCTGTTAGCGTCACCATTTAGGTAGTCAGCACAGGATCGACCTGATCCTGACGTAGTTGGCATAAGGCGCATCGGTTTCACCGCACCCGTAATTCGCCGAGAACGTTGCTCAATCGCAAACTCCGCATCCGGCCCCGCCTTTAAGCAACGCCCAAAGAAGTTTGGGCTGATGTGAGGCGGCGAGAAGATGCGAAGCGCGATACGCCAGATTGCTTGGGCGGTGGCCGTCCTGTTGAGCATTGCTGTTCAGGCCTTCGCGGCGCCTATGGTGGATCAATTCCTTGAGGCTGTAGAGCCCCAGGACCTCGTGCCTGGAGCCGAGGCCTTCGGTGTTCCACGCGACGACGGGCTCGTGCCGACGCTGAAGGGGAACGACACGATCGGTTGGGTGTTCCTGACCTCTGATTTTGTGCCCACGACCGGGTATTCGGGCAAACCGATCCACATACTCGTGGGCCTCTCGCCCGAGGCACATCTGACCGGCGCGAAGCTGATCAAGCATTCGGAGCCGATCGTTCTGGTCGGTATCCCCGAGAGCGAGATCCGGGCGGTCATCGACCACTATACCGGGTTCGATCTGAGCTCGGTGGCCGGTCCGCGGGATACGGATGACCTGGAAATCGTCTCGGGGGCCACGGTCACCATCATGGTGATCGACGACTCGATCCTGAGGGCTGGCGTGAAGGCTGCCCGCGCGTTGGGGCTGGACGGTTTCGCGGCCCCGTCCGCATCTGGTCCGAGAAAAGAATTCGCCCCCGATGCCGGTCAAGTGACTGACTGGGAAACGCTGGCCGGCAATGGCGCCATTCGCCGCCTCATGCTGGATGTTGGAACGATCAATGCGGATTTCGCCGCGCTCGGTGATCCGCGGACGGAGAAAAACGCGGAAACAGCGGCCCCCGATCAGGCCTATGTCGATGTCCGGACAACCGTCGTCAGCCATCCAGCCATTGGTCGGTCGCTGCTTGGCGACACGGGCTGGGACAATCTGGCCGCACGGCTGGAACCGGGGGACCACGCCATCGCCGTATTCGGTGCCGGAGAATGGTCCTTCAAGGGCTCGGGCTATGTGCGCGGCGGCATTTTCGACCGTTTCCAGCTGATCCAGGGCGAAATGTCCTATCGGTTTCGCGATCGCGGGCACCAGCGCATCGGACAGATCGCGGCCGAGGGCGCCCCGGAATTCGGAGAGATGGACCTGTTCATCGTCCCCGCAGCGTCTGGGTTCGATCCGGCCAGGCCCTTCCGGCTACAGTTCCTCGTCAGCCGTGCCGTCGGTCCGATCGAGAAGGTCTTCCTGACCTACGACCTGGGCTACGAGTTGCCGTCCCCATATGTGCGCGAGGTTCCTTCTGAACCCGTCGCACAGGCGGCACCGGCAGCAGCCGACGCGGACGCCCGCGACGCGCTCTGGCAACGGATATGGGACACCAAGCGGCTACAGGTGATCGTTCTTGCCACCGCGCTGGCGCTCCTGTCGGGCATCTTCTTCTTCCAGGCCTTCGCGACCCGGAACGCGCGAACCTTTGCGATACTGCGCAACGCCTACCTCGTGTTCACGCTCGTCTTTGTCGGCTGGATTGCCAATGCGCAGCTCTCGGTCGTGAACATTCTCGCGGTGGTCAATGCGCTCTTCAGCGACTTCCAGTGGAACACCTTCCTGATGGACCCGCTGATCTTCATCCTCTGGTTCGCCGTGGCGGCAGCACTGCTGTTCTGGGGGCGAGGGGCCTACTGTGGCTGGCTGTGCCCGTTCGGCGCGCTTCAGGAACTGTCGAACAAGATCGCGCGCCGGTTCCGGGTGCCGCAGGTGACGTTGCCCTGGGGCCTGCACGAGCGGCTCTGGGCGGTCAAATACATCATCTTTCTCGGACTCTTCGGCCTGTCGCTCTATTCGCTCGAACTGGCCGAGCGGTTCGCCGAAGTTGAGCCGTTCAAGACCGCGATCATCCTGAAATTCGCGCGGCCACTGCCTTACGTATTGATCGCATTCGCCTTCTTGCTGCCGGGGCTGTTCATCGAGCGGTTCTATTGCCGCTACGTCTGCCCACTCGGCGGCGGCCTCGCCATCCCGGCGCGACTGCACATGTTCCGCTGGCTCAAACGCTACAAGGAATGCGGCAACCCTTGTCAGCTTTGCGCGACGGACTGCCCGGTCGATGCCATCCACCCGACGGGCGAGATCAACCCGAACGAGTGCATCTCCTGCCTGAATTGTCAGGTGCTCTACCAGGATCACGCGCGCTGTCCGGTCGTCATCAAGACCGACAAGCGACGCGCCAAGGACGCGGCATCGGCGGCAGCGCTCGCGGCCCATGCCGAACGACCGAACCTCGGTCATCCCAACCAACTTTCCAATGCCAAATGAAGGAGGAAAGACAATGAGCGAAGAAACCAAGGGTGTGTCCCGCAGGGGACTTTTCAAGGGGACGGCTGGCGTCGCCGCGCTCGCGACGGTCGCCGGGACCAGCGGGCTGGGCCTGCTTGCGTCGACCCGCAAGGCGGCGGCCGCGACGGCCTCGATCGAGGTCGCACCGGGCGAGCTGGACAGCTACTACGGCTTCTGGTCCTCGGGCCAGTCCGGCGAGGTGCGCATCATCGGCGTGCCCTCCATGCGTGAACTTATGCGTATCCCGGTGTTCAACCGCTGCTCGGCGACCGGCTGGGGCTCTACCAACGAAAGCCTGAAGATCCTGACCGAGGGGCTTCTGCCGGAGACGAAAGAGTTTCTCGCCAAGCGGGGGCGCGTGACCTACGACAACGGCGACCTGCACCACCCGCACATGTCCTTTACCGAGGGCACCTATGACGGGCGCTACCTGTTCGCCAACGACAAAGCGAATACCCGCGTCGCGCGCATCCGCTGCGACATCATGAAAACCGACAGGATCATCGAAATTCCGAACACGTCGGACATCCACGGTCTGCGGCCGCAAAAATACCCGCGCACCGGCTACGTTTTCGCCAACGGCGAACACCGCATCCCGCTGCCGAACGACGGCATCGTGCTGGACGAACCTGAGAAATACGTCTCGATCTTCACCGCCATCGACGGCGACACGATGGAGATCGCCTGGCAAGTGATCGTCAACGGCAACCTCGACAACTGCGATGCGGATTACGACGGGCTCTATGCCTTCTCGACCTGTTACAACTCCGAGAACGGGGTCACGCTGGCGGACATGACCGCGAACGAGCAGGACTGGGTCGTCATCTTCGACATCAAGGCGATCGAGGCCGGCATCGCGGCCGGGGATTACACCGAATACAACGGTGTGAAGGTCATCGACGGTCGTGAAGCCGGGAAATACACCCAGTATATCCCTGTGTCGAACAGCCCGCATGGCTGCAACATGGCTCCGGACAAACGCCACCTGTGTATAAATGGCAAGCTGTCGCCCACGGTGACCGTGATCGACGTGACCAAGCTGCCCGAGGTCTTCGGCGGGGCAGAACCGCGCTCGGCCGTGGTCGCAGAGCCGCAGCTGGGCCTCGGCCCGCTTCACACCGCCTATGATGGCAAGGGCAACGCGTTCACGACGCTCTTCCTCGACAGCCAAATGGTGAAGTGGAACATCGAGGACGCCATCAAGGCCTTCAACGGCGAAGACGTGGACCCGATCATCGAGAAGATCGATGTGCATTACCAGCCGGGCCACAACCACACCACGATGGGCGAGACGCTTGAGGCGGATGGGCAGTTCCTGATCTCGCTGAACAAGTTCTCGAAAGACCGGTTCCTGAACGTTGGCCCGCTGAAACCCGAGAACGACCAGGTGATCGACATCTCGGGCGAGAAGATGGCGCTTGTCCACGACGGCCCGACCTTTGCCGAGCCGCATGACTGTATCCTCGTGCGCGCCGACAAGGTGAACCCCGTGTCGATCTATGATCGCGGTGACAGCCTGTGGGAAGAGGCGCGGCTTCAGGCCGAGAAGGACGGCGTGGAACTGGAATACGGAGCCGATGTGATCCGGGACGGCAACAAGGTGCGGGTCTACATGCACTCGGTCGCGCCGGCGTTCAGCCTCGATCAGTTCGAGGTGACACAGGGCGACGAGGTGACGGTCTACATCACCAACATGGACGAGGTCGACGACCTGACCCATGGCTTTACCCTGGGCAACCACGGTATCGCCTTCGAGGTTGGTCCGCAGGCCACGGCGTCGGTGACCTTCACCGCCGACCGTCCGGGCGTGCACTGGTATTACTGCCAGTGGTTCTGCCACGCACTCCACATGGAGATGCGCGGCCGCATGCTCGTGAAACCGGTCGCGTAAGGGGAGGGGACCGGATCATGCGCTCTCTGGGTTTCGTGCTGGCCCTTTGCCTCGCTCCGCTTGCGTCCCTTGCGGAGACGGTCGAGGTGCGGCCGGGACCGGGGGCGCTGGTGCGGGCCCTCGCGACCGCCCGGCCCGGCGATACAGTGGTGTTGGAGGAAGGCACCTACGCCGGGCCGGTGATTATCAAGACACCTGTCACGCTCACGGGACCTCTTGCCCGGATCGAAGGTCCTGGCGAGGGTTCCGTCGTCACGGTCGATACCGGCGGCGTGACGATCACCGCGCTTACAATTTCGGGCGCGGGTGCCCGGCTCAGCGATCTCGACAGCGGCATTCGCCTGACGAAGGCGGCCAACGGCACGATCATCGACGGGGTGACGCTGAACGGGAACCTGATCGGGATCGACGTCCATGGTGCCCGTGATGTCACCATCAGAAACAATCGGATCGACGGTCGCAACGACCTCCGTGTCGCTGAACGCGGACCGGGCATTTACGTCTGGAACGCACCTGGGCTCACGGTCGAAGACAACCAGATCTCGAAAGGCCGGGACGGCGTGTTCATCACCACGTCAAATGACGCGGTCTACCGGCGCAACCGTTTCAGCAATCTGCGGTTCGCGTTCCATTCCATGTATGCCAACCGGATCGAGGTCACGGACAATATCAGCCGCGACAATGACATGGGCTATGCGTTCATGTATTCGACGCGCCTGATCGTCGAACGGAACCTGTCGGACGGAGACTCCAACCACGGCTTTTTCATGAACTTCGCCAACCGCGCCGAAATGCGTCGGAACGAAGTGCGCAATGGCGGCGAAAAATGCTTATTCATCTACAATTCCAACCACAACCGGTTCGAGGGCAACCGCTTCGAAGGCTGTGGGATCGGTGTCCATTTTACCGCCGGAAGCCAGGGCAATGAGCTGGCCGGAAACGCCTTCATTGGTAACAGAACCCAGGTGAAATACGTCGGCACCACGTGGATGGAATGGTCGGCCGACGGCATCGGCAACTACTGGTCCGATCACGTCGCCTTTGACGTGAATGGCGATGGCGTCGCCGACAGTCCTTATCGGCCCAATGACAGCATCGACCGGCTTGTCTGGTCGCAGCCGGCGGCACGGCTGCTGATGGGGGCACCGGCCATGCAGCTCATCCGTTGGTCGCAGTCAAGGTTCCCGGGGCTATTGCCCGGGGGCGTGACCGATACCCATCCGCTGACGTCGCCGACCGGAACCGGACTGCCGCAAGGAGAACCATCATGACTGCAATTCTCGCCATCAATGCTCTCTGTCTGTCTTTCGGTGGGCAGCGGGTTCTCGACGATGTTTCACTGTCCGTTCAGCCCGGCGAGCGGTTGGCCTTGCTCGGCCACAACGGTGCCGGCAAGTCGACGCTGTTCAAGACGGTTCTCGGGTTTCTGCATCCAAGCTCCGGCACCGTTGCCGTCGCTGGTCACGCGCCGGGGTCCAACCCGGCCAGGGAGGCCGTGAACTACCTTCCCGAGGTCGTCTCTTTCCAGAGGAACCTGTCGGGCCGCGAGGTGCTGAGCTATTTTTCAGGCTTGCGAGGAACACCGAAGGCCGAGGTTTCGGACCTTTTGGCGCGTGTCGGCCTTCTGGATGCCGCTGATCGGGCGGTCGGGGCCTATTCCAAGGGGATGCGCCAGCGTCTTGGGCTGGCGCAGGCCCTGATCGGTGCCCCGCGGCTTCTTCTGCTCGACGAACCGACCAGCGGTCTCGACCCGGTGTCGCGGCACGAGTTCTACGAGGTGATCGCCGATGCGGCTGCCCGGGGATCTGCCGTGCTGCTCTCGTCGCACGGGCTGGAGGAAGTGCAGGACAAGACAGACAGCATTGCGATCCTCGCCCGCGGACGGCTGAAGGCAGAGGGCACCCTGGCAGAGTTGGCCCAGGAAGCAGGTTTGCCGACCACGATCCGCATATCGGCCAAGCCGGGGGCGGCAGACGATCTTCATGGCGAATTCGGCGGGCGGCGGGTCAACGGATGCCGCCTGGACCTCGATTGCGCGCAGGGCGCGAAGGTGGACCTTCTTGCGCGCCTCGGGCGGCACCATGACAAGCTTCGGGACGTCGAGATTGCGCCTCCCGGTCTCACCGATATCTACAGGCATTTTTCCCGAATGGGCCCGACGGAGGACCAGATATGAGCACGCGCATCGGCACCGTTTTCGGACAGGAGTTGCGGCAGGCGCGCCGAAACCTCTGGGTCATTCTGGCAACCGCAGTGCTTGGCTTGTTCGCTTTGGCGCTGGCGCTCTTTGGTGCTGGGCAGGGAAGTGGCCTGAAGGTCGACGTGCTGACCCTGACGGCGGTCAGCCTTGCGACCCTTTCGGTCTACCTGATCCCGCTGATCGCCTTGCTCATGTCCTATGACTCGATTTCCGGTGAGGTCGAGCGGGGATCTCTTGCCCTGACCTTTGCCACGCCGGTCCGTCGGTGGGAGGTGTTCGTCGGAAAGCTTTTGGCACAGACGGTTGCGGTCTGCGTCGCCATCCTGATCGCCTTCGGCACAGTCGGATTTTTGATCGGCTTCCTGGCCGAGATCAGCCGGGACGGCGTATTAGCATGGCTCCGGTTGATGCTATCGGCGGGCGGGCTGGGGGCGATCTTCGTCGGGATCGGGCTGATGTTGTCGGCGCTTACTGGGCGAACCGCGCGGGCCGCCGCGGCCGCTGTGGGTGTCTGGCTGCTGCTGGTCGTCCTCTATGACGTCGCGCTTCTGGGTGCCATCATGGCGGCGGGTGAGGGCATCTTCGCCACTCATGTCTTCCCATGGCTTGTCATCGCGAACCCCGCCGATGCGTTCCGCCTCTACAACCTTGCCATGATCGACGCCGCGCCCGTCGCGGGGATCGACGGTCTTTCCCAAACGCTTCCGTTCCCGCCGGTGGCCGCGCTGGCCGCCCTCGGGCTTTGGCTGGTGGCAACGATCGCCATTGGCTCCGCCCGCACCAAGAGGATTGTCCCATGAAGAAAGTCGTGTTCGCCCTTGCCGTGTCTCTGGCCCTGACCGCCTGCAAGGAAGATGTGGCGAGCGTCGTTGTCCCCGTTGAGATGACGGACGATGCCCTCGGCCATTACTGCCAGATGTTCGTCGCGGACCATCCTGGGCCCAAGGCGCAGGTCCACCTGAAAGGCCGGGCAGCGCCGCTCTGGTTCAGCCAAGTGTCCGATGCCGTCGCTTACATCCATGACCCGGAGCGGGAGATGGAGATCACTGCGGTTTTCGTCTCCGACATGAGTCGCGCGGAAAGCTGGAGCGTGCCGGGCATCGCCAACTGGCACGCTGCCGAAACGGCCTTTCTCGTCATCGAGAGCGATCAGCTTGGCGGAATGGGGGTGCCGGAAGCGCTGCCGTTCAGCCGCCGTGAGGATGCCACCGCGTTCGTAGCGGATCGGGGTGGACGCATCGTCCAATGGGGTGATGTGCCGGAAAGTTATGTGCGTCCGGCGGAAATCGGGATGAGCGGGCATGCCGCCCACGGGGAGGTCATGCAATGACCCGGTTCTCGAGACGTCGTTTCATTGCCATGTCGGCCGCGACCCTTGCGGCTGGCCGTGCATCCGCTGCGGGCAGAGAGGTCGCCTACTGGCGGGGGCAAGCCCTTGGCGCGCGCGCCGAGATCGCCGTTTGCGGCATTTCGCAGGCCGAGGCGGCTTCCCTATTCGATGGCCTTGAATTGGAGCTTTCGCGTATCGAGAGCCTCTTCTCGCTCTACCGGACGGACAGCGCCCTGGCTCAGCTGAACCGGGATCAGATACTGCGTAACCCCGATCCCGCCATGCTGCATCTCTTGTCGGAGGCCCGGGCGGTCTTCACGGCGACGGAAGGCGCCTTCGATCCAACGGTCCAGCCGCTGTTCGACCTTCATGCTCGAGCGTTTGGCGAAGGACGCCGTGTCGGGGCGGACGAAGTGCAGCACGCGCGTCGCCGGGTCGGATTCCAACATGTGTCGCTATCCCCGCAGGCTATCAGGTTTCAAAGGGGCGGTATGGCTCTGACCCTGAACGGGATCGCACAGGGCTATGCCACGGATCGCCTTGCCTCTCTTCTGAAGAGTGCCGGTCTCCGGCACATCTTGGTAAACGCAGGAGAAATCCGGGCCCTTGGGGACGGGCAGGGGCAGGGATGGCGTGTATCGATCCCCGGCGGCCGGACCGTCACCTTGAAAGACCACGCAATCGCCACTTCGGATGTTGTGGGCACCTTGGTCGATCCCGCCGCGGGTATCGGACACATCTTCGATCCCAGACGTGACGCGCAGCTCACTTCCGGGCCAGCCTCGATATGTCATGACAGTGCGGCGATTGCGGATGCCGCATCGACTGCGGCCGTTCTCATGTCGCCATCGGAACGCGACCTGCTTCGGCCGCTCGGGGCGAAAATCGTCGGCTCGGCTGGCATTCGGTCGTGAAGTTTGTGTTTCCGCAACGTTCGAAAACAACAGGGCCGGTAGCGTCTTCTCAAACAGCATTCATACCTGAAAGGAGATTGAAAATGCTGACGAGAAGAGCCGCACTGATGGGCGCCGCCGGCATAGCTGCGCTGCCCGTTCTCGCCAAGGCCGCCAAGGCCGAAGAGATCATGGACACCTCGATGGCCCCCCCCGTGGATCTGTCGAGCCTGAAGCGCATCAAGCGCAAGCTCGTGCGTCCTCCGATGGTCCACGAACATGAACAGGAAGCCCCGGCCGAACCGCGCATCGTCGAATTCGAGATGCAGATCGTGGAGAAGGAGATCGAGGTCGATAGCGGTGCCTACCTTCAGGCGATGACCTTCAACGGGTCGGTTCCCGGCCCCATGATGGTTGTCCATGAGGGCGACTATGTCGAACTGACGCTGTTCAATTCGCCTGAGAACATGATGCAGCACAACGTGGATTTTCACTCGGCGACCGGTGCGCTTGGGGGCGGGTCCCTGACGCTGGTCAATCCCGGTGAAAAGACCACGTTGCGGTTCAAGGCGACGCGTCCGGGGACCTTCGTCTATCACTGCGCCCCGGGTGGCCCAATGATCCCCTGGCACGTCGTGAGCGGCATGTCCGGCTGTATCATGGTCCTGCCACGTGGTGGTCTGACCGACCACAAGGGCGATCCGGTGCGCTATGACCGCGTGTTCTATATCGGAGAAAACGACTTCTATATCCCGAAGGACGAAAACGGCGACTACAAGCGGTTCGAGGATGTGGCCGAAAGCTATCCCGAAACGCTGGAGGTGATGAACGGCCTGATCCCGAGCCACGTCGTCTTCAACGGGAAGGTCGGGTCGCTGACCGGCGACAACGCGCTGCACGCGGCCCAGGGTGAAAAGGTCCTGTTCGTGCACAGTCAGGCCAACCGGGACACCCGGCCGCACCTGATCGGTGGCCACGGCGACCTCGTCTGGGAACGCGGCAAGTTCAACAACACGCCGCAGCGTGACCTCGAAACGTGGTTCATCGCGGGCGGATCCGCGGGCGCGGCTCTCTACGAGTTCCTCCAGCCGGGTGTCTATGCCTACGTGAACCATAACCTGATCGAGGCTGTGAACCTCGGCGCGACGGCGCACGTGGTGGTCGAGGGCAACTGGAACAACGACCTGATGGAGCAGGTTCAGGCACCTGTCGAGTATAACGCCGCCTACGAAGGTAAGACTGCGCTGCCATAAGGCGCGGCTGTTCCAAGGCGAAAACTGACTGGGGCGGCCGGCCAATCCGGGCGCCCCTCTTTTGATCATGAGGTCCCGATATGGACATGATGAGAGTGATGATCGGGCTGGCGGGTCTGACGCTGGTCTGCGGTCTCG
The DNA here is from genome assembly GCF_900109195.1 of Pseudooceanicola nitratireducens. GTDB lineage: Bacteria > Pseudomonadota > Alphaproteobacteria > Rhodobacterales > Rhodobacteraceae > Pseudooceanicola > Pseudooceanicola nitratireducens. The sequence continues at coordinate 945,569 of NZ_FNZG01000002.1, forward strand.
GGGCAGGGGCGTGGCTTGGGGATCAGGCGCGCGACAGGGATGCTGCGCAGGCTTTGCGCGCGACCGCCCTGCAAGGTGATATCGTGCGGGTGCCCGCGGGCGCAGTGGCCTATCGGCCGCTTGGCAATTACAGCCGGGATGGCAAGGCTGCGACGCCCGGTGTGCAAAGCCTTCCGGTCGGTGCGTTCGACATCATGAAGTATCAGGTCTCGCAACGGGAATATTCGGCCTGCGTTGCAGACGGGGCCTGTGTGGACGTCGAAACCGGGGCTGGCGGACTGGCCCAGACGAACGTCAATTGGATCGATGCGACGGCCTATGCCGCATGGCTGTCCGAACAGACAGGTCAGGTCTGGCGTCTTCCGACCGCGCTGGAATGGCAGCGAGCCGCCGCCGAGCGGCAGGGCGATGCTGCCCCGGACGAAGGCGACCTCGATCCGGGAGAGCGCATGCTGTCGCAATACCAGCGCGGCGTATTCCTGCGTGGCAGTTCCAGCCCGGCACTGAGACCGCGCGGCGGCTTTGGTGAAAACAGCCTCGGTCTGGCGGATATGGGCGGCAATGTCTGGGAATGGACGGACGGATGCATGGAGAATGGCGAGGTGGGTGCCGATGGTGTGATCACCGCCCGCGACCCCTATTGCGGCGTGCGCATCGCGGGTGGGCGTCATCAGGCGGCGGTCATTGACTTTATTAGGGACGCCAGCGTCGGTGGGTGTGCCGTTGGGCTTCCACCGGATCACTTGGGATTCCGGCTGGTGCGGGAACGATAAACCGGCATTGCTCGAACATGTGCTTGAACTCTGGGCGATGTGCTGAAAATTTGCGCGCCATATAAATGGGGGTCTTGTTTGCAAATTTTCAGATCTTTTGGACCTGCGGTAGGACACGTTCATACCAGCGAAGCTTTGCGTGCTGGTCTCGGCGCGGTCGTCGGTCTGGGGCTGACAGGGCTGTTGCTACTGTCGCCGTCTATCGATTTGGAGTGGGGCCGTTACCTCGTCGCCCCTTTCGGAGCGACGTCGGTCCTTCTCTTTGCTGTTCCGAACTCGCCTCTTGCTCAGCCCTGGTCAGCGGTCATCGGCAATACCGTCGCAGCACTGGTTGCTGTTGCAGTGTGTCTGCTTGTCTCGGATCCCCTGACACGGGTGGTTGTGAGCGTCGGTTTGGCAATCAGTGTCACCATGATGTGCCGCGCCTTGCATCCACCGGCCGGTGCCGTGGCGATGACCGCGGCACTCTCTCCGGACGCTATCCAGAGCCTCGGCTTTTGGTTCGCGATTATGCCGATCGGCTTGGGCACAGCGGCTCTGGTCGCTGTCGCGATGTGCTTTGCACGTCTGACCGGCCGACGTTATCCCTTCCGGCAATTTGAAGATCCGGGTCCGCAAGGCACAGAAGACGCCTCTCCGATTGAACGCCTCGGCCTTACAGAGAGTGAACTGAGTTCTATTCTCGAACGATACAGACAGTCATTTAACCTGGGGGTCGAGGATCTGGCCCGTTTGATCGGTGCTGCTGAGATCCAGGCGGCCACTCACGAGACCGGACCGCTTACCGCAGCCCAGATTATGTCCACGGACCTTGTTACGGTCGCTCCTGGCACGGAACTTGTGGAAGTCGCGGATTTATTTCGACGTCACAAGTTCACCTCACTCCCGGTGATTGACCAGAGCGGCAAGTATTTGGGCGTCATCTTTCAGATCCACTTGATTGGGAAAGCGCGGGAGGACGCGCTGCGCCTGGATCGACGGTTCGTGTCGGCATTTAGGCGGTTGCTGGATAGTCGGAGAGACCGACCTGTTCAGGCTAAGGATATTATGAGCGTCGCCGGACCTCGTGCCACGACCAATACGCCGATCAGTGCTCTGCTCCCAATGATGGCTGATGGTGATGTCGATGCAGTGCCGGTTATCGAACACGGTGCGATCACGGGCATCGTAACGCGAACGGACCTGATCGCTGCGCTGGCCAGAAGCGTCGTAAGGAAGACGTAGAAAAGCGCGGTTGCTGTTCGATCACACCGGGGTTTGGGCATGGCTTTGGTAGTTGTCTGTCCCCCCAAGAGTCCCAATTCGGCGCTTCGTGTTCCCCCTGTCGTCGTGGATTTTTGTGGTGTTCGAACAGTATCTCTTTCACCGGCGTGAATATCGAACTTGTCTACATGACACGCCGTTCCTCGATCGGAGGCAAGAACCAGACAGCAAGCCCCGCCAAAGGCAGAAAGGCGCAGAGTCGATAGACCGCCTCGACTCCGTAGCTGTCCGCCGTTACGCCAAGAAGTGCCGCCGCGATCCCACCAAGACCGAAGTTTAGACCGTAGAACAAACCGCCGATCAGACCGATGCGGTTCGGCAGCAGGTCCATGGCGTAGATCAGGATTGAGGCAAAGGCGCTGGCCATAATCAGGTTGATCGCCACCGTCAGCACGCCGGTCCAGAATAGGTCGGCGTAGGGCAGGATCAGTGTCAACGGAAGGGGCCCCAGCACAGAGATCCAGATAATCTGCCGCCGCCCGATCGCATCACCGACGATCCCGCCGATCAGCACGCCAACCGCCGCCGCGATTAGGAATAGAAACAGCATCATCTGCGACGCGGGGATCGAAAGACCGAACTTCTCGATCAGGTAGAAGGTGTAGAAGGACCGGAAGCTCTCGCCATAGGTGTTCTTTGTGAACATGAGGAAGGTGAGCACGCTCAATCCCAAAGCGATCGTTGCTGCGCTATGCTCGGGGGAGGGGGTATCGGCTCGGCGGCGGGCGGAGCGTTCCGTGAACTCTGAGCGGATCCGATGCTGCTGGCTCCCGATCCAGGTCAGCAACGCCATCGCGAGAAGCGCGAGCACTGCGAACCAGGCCAAGCTCGGCTGGCCCCAAGGCACGATGATCAGCGCGGCAAGGACAGGACCGAGAGCGCCACCCGCCTGTCCGCCCACTTGGAATATCCCCTGTGCAAGTCCCTGTCGGTCGCCTGCCGCGTAGCGTGCCATGCGCGTTGCCTCAGGATGAAAAATCGAGGATCCGATGCCAATCAGCGCCACCGCGACGAGGATCCCACCATAACTTGCGGCGAAGGCCAGGCACCCCAATCCGGTCAAGGTGAAGGCCATGCCAACCACGGGTGAATACGGCGCTGGATAGCGGTCCGTCACCATACCCATCACTGGTTGCAGCAGCGATCCGGCGATTTGGAATGTTAATGTGATGAGTCCGATCTGCACGAAGTCGAGCCCGTATGCCTCCTTCAGGATCGGATAGGCTGCGGGTATGAGCGACTGCATCAGGTCGTTCAATAGATGAGTCGCGCCGAGTGCGGTAAGCACGACGACGTAGGTCCGGGCAGGCGTGGTGGTGGTCAATTCAGTCACTTCTGGCGCATTTCGTCGGATTATGCCTCCAATTGCCGAAGCTACAAGTATGATGAGGAAGAGTTAGAATCCGCTAAGAGGCGCGGAATGGATGTCGTCGGCGCTTTATGCGCGTGGGGCAGTTCGCTGCTGACATCCGCAGCGAGCCGCCGACAGTTCTGCCTAAAGCGATGGATAAAGGCAGTTGGCCCTGTTCGCCATTGGTTTGTGCAATCTCCAAGTTGTTGGAGACCAGTCGAGAAATTCAGCGCTTCCGACACTCGTAGAGCATCCGTTCATGAGGCCTGACTATATTTGACGCCGTCCGGGACGTGAGCGTCGAACCAGCTTGCGATGATGCGCGTGAGGGGTCTGCCCGCACGGGAAATGTCGAGATAGTTTTCCGAAAGCTCCACGTAGTCGCTAAACCGGGTAGCCACCTGAGCAATCAATGGATCGACGATGTTTGATGTGTCGCCGAACACCTGACGAAGTGCAGGTCGGTTGATGCGGAAATCGCACATCAGCATCTCGATGACGCGAGCCCTGAGCAGGTCTTCCTCTGTCATTACGTGACCGCGCGACCCTGCCAATGTCCCGCTCTCAATGCGCTGGATATAAGCGGCGGTGGCCGGCGCGTTCTGGACGTAGCCCGAGGGCAGACGCGAGATTGAGGAGGCCCCGAGGCCGATCAGCGTCGGGCAGGTGTCGTCAGTATAGCCCTGGAAGTTGCGCCGCAGGTGGCCGGTGCGGGCTGCCCGCGCCAGAGTATCGCCGGATCGCGCGAAATGGTCGATCCCGATCGCATCGAAGCCCGCATCCTTGAACCGCTGCGCCGCCAGTTTTGCGAGTTCATATCGCTCGACCTCCTTCGGCAGCGCCTCCTCGTCGATGAGCTGCTGGCGTTTCGACACCCACGGCACATGGGCGTAGCCGAAAAGGGCCAGCCGATCGGGCTCCAGCTCGAGCACTTTCGAGATCGTGTCATCCATCCGCGCGATGTCCTGATGGGGCAGCCCGTAGACGAGGTCTGCGTTCAGCGAGTGAACCCCCGCTGCGCGCAGGTCTTCGACACAGGCCCGTGTCACGTCGAAGGGCTGGATGCGGCCGATGGCTTGCTGCACCTTCGGGTCGAAATCTTGGATGCCGATGCTGGCGCGGTTCATGCCCTCTTGGGCCAGCGCTGCGATCTTGTCGGGATCGACCATAGTGGGATCGATCTCGACCGAGAACTCGTGGTCCTCGGTTGGGGGGATGACGGCGCGAACGGCCTGTGCCAGCCGGTGGATGAGATGCGGCGGCAGGATCGTCGGCGTGCCGCCGCCCCAGTGCATCCGGCCCATCCGCAGCCCGGCGGGTAGGGTATCTTTCAGCAGCGCCAACTCCTGCTCCAGCGTGCCGATGTAGCTTTCAACGGGGGAAAGGGTCTTTGTGCCCTGCGTGCGGCAGGCGCAGAACCAGCACAACCGCTCGCAGAAGGGTATGTGGAGGTAGACCGAGACGGGTTCGTCCGGGTTCAGCGCGGCGAGCGCTTTGACCTGGTGAGCGGCACCGACCTCGGGCGAGAAGACCGGGGCGGTGGGATAGGAGGTGTAGCGGGGCACCCGGGCGTCGAAGAGGCCGAGGGATCTGAGGCGGTCGATCTGTTTCATATGCCCCGTATGTGCCTTTCCCGGGTCGTGAACTTTGCGCAGGATCAAGCTCAGAACGGAAAGGGCGATGCGCCGATCAAGGATCCATGCAGGTGAAGGGCGGCGACCCAGATCAGCAGGCCAATGATGGCCCGGATTGTCAGCGGACGCGCGTTGTCGTGGAGCCAGGCTCGGTCGGTCAGGGGGAGTAGAGAGAATGTAGCTGTGGCGGAGAAGAATGCCGTGGCTTCGGCGCCGAGTGAACGGCGGGCTTTCGCGTCGAAAGCGGGGATGGCGGCGAGGGCCATTAGGCTGAAGCTGCCGAAGAGGATGACGTGGGCGAGGTCACCATTCGGCACGAGATGCGCCCCGGCCCAAAGCGCCAGAGCGAGGAACAGCGGGTGTCGGGACACGGCTGCGAAACCCGGAAGGTCGGGATCGACGATGGTGTCGCGCTTCCCCCCGAGCGTGAAGGGGTTTCGCAGGCCGAAGCCGCAGGTGACCAGAACGGTGGCGAGCGGGAGGGCGATGTTGGGGATCCATCTGGTCCAGGGCGCCTGTGACCAGAGCTCGACATACGGCGCACGACCCGCGGCGACGATGACCCAGACGAGCAGGGCGAGGGACAGCAGCCCGTAGGCCGAGAAATACACGCGCCGCCCGACCGCGCCGATCAGCCCGTCGCGCAGGCCGCCGATGCGCGGCAAAAAGTGGCTGGCGATGAAGATCGCCAGTGCGAGCGTGTATTCCGTCCATCCGGTCATCAGCTTTCGGCTTTCTCCATCAGTCGCACGATGTGACAGGCGAAGGCGTAGGTCGCGGGCAAGCCGATGACCAGCCCCCCGGCGGCGGATTGCCAGGGCGTCAGGACGGGTAAGCCCATCCATGACCCGATGAGCGACGCGAAGAAGAGGTTCACCCCCATGGCGCCGGCCCCGAACGGATAGAGCGCCGCGAAGAGCTTCGGTGAGGGTCTCATCGGCGGCTCACCAGCATCTGCACGGCGACAAGTGACAGGACCAGCGCGACAGAGCCCACGAAGAACCAGAACTCCGCCGTCTCTGTCTGGGGTTGGGGGATGGGTCTGTCGAACGCCTCCGCCAGGGCGGACGTGGGCAGTGCCAGTGCAAGATACGGGGTGACGGCGAGAATGCGTTTCATCTCAGCTCTCCATGGTCAGGGTTTGATAGATCTCGGGCAGGGCGCGGGGCAGGCGCTCGGGATGCGGCAGCAGGGTAAAGCCCGCGCGGCCGAAGATGCGGGCGAACCAGTCCTGGCCATCCTGATCGACGATGACGCCATGCACGGCCTGGCCGAGGGCGCGGGCCTCGCGGACGGCCATGCGGCTGTCCTCGATCCCGTGCTGACCCTCGTAGTGGTCGAGGTCGTTGGGTTTGCCGTCGGTCAGCACCAGCATCAGGCGGCGGGTCGCGCCTTCTTCGGCGAGCTGGGCCGAGACATGGCGGATCGCCGCGCCGAGCCGGGTGTAATGGCCGGGTGCAAGGCCCCCGATCCGGGCGGTGACGTCGCCGGACATCGGTTCCTCGAAGGTCTTCGCACGATGCAGAAAGACGCGATCGCGGCGGAGCGAGGAGAAGCCCCAGATGCCAAGCCGGTCGCCGGCGGTGTCGATCCCTTCCGCAAGCGATGACAGGGCTTCGCGGGCGACCTCGATGACGGAGGTGTCGCCGATAGCGGCTTCAGTGGAGCGGGAGCAGTCCATCAGGATCGCGACGCTCAGGTCGCGCGCCACTGGGCGTCCCGCTTGCCAGACCCGGTCTGACCCTTCCTGCCCGCAGGCGATATCTGTGCGGGACGTGACGATGGCATCGAGGTCGAGATCCTCACCGTCGATCTGGCGGGGCAGGACAACGCGGCGCGGGTGCAGCGGCGCGAACTGGCGTTTGACCCGGGCGACGAGGCGCGGGTCAGGGGCGTATTCGGTGCGCGGTTTTGCGGGCGCTTCCAGGACGCGGGTATGGCCGGGCATGTAATCACCGGAGCGGCGGTTCCATTCGGGATAGGTGAACTTGCCTGCCAGCATCTCGTGATCGGCATCCTGCGGCGACAGATCCAGCGACAGGCGCAGACGGGTCGCGGCGCGCTTCATGTTCTCCGAGAATGTCAGATGGTCCTGATCCTCGGCCGCCTTTGCGGCGTTGTCCTGATCGTCGTCATCGACCATGCGGTTGATGTTCAGGCTTTCGGCCCAGGACATGATCGTTTCGAACCGATGGATGATGAACCCGTCGTTGCGGTTCGCCTGATCGCGATCTTCGCGTTTCGCCTCTTTCCGGCTGGGAACCGCGAAGGCGGGGATCTGATCGGGGTCCTCCGCTGCATCCGCCGCTCCCTTGCCGGTGGTGCGCGGCAGGAACCGCAGCCAGATCGGCACCGGGGCATAACTGCGGTAGCCACGCGGGGCGGGGGTGTCGATTTCTTCGATCCCGCCACGCTGACAGCCGATCTGGTCGAGGATCATCAGCTCGACCGAGGCCTCGTGCCGGGGCAGGGCGCCGCGTTTGCGCAGGGCGCAGGTTTCGAGGCAGAGCACCCGGTAATCTTCCTGAAGACCGGGGCAGGCGCGGAAGGCGCGGTCCATGGCACTTTCGTTAGCCGCGATCTGGGCGAGGTCGTTGCGGTAAGGGTCGGCCAGCCGCGCGGGCACCTGGGCAAAGGCTGCGATAGAGGCGAGCCAGAGATAGGCGGCGCGGTTCAGCTCCCGTGTGGAAAAGCAGTCCATCACCGGCGGCAGGCGCAGGCGGTCACCGTCGAAATCTGCCACATGCACCATTTCGCGCGGGGTGCCGACCCGGCGGAACAGGCTGGGCCGGTGGTCGGAGGAGGCGAGTGGGGACGCCACGATCTCGACCCCCGCCGGGCCGCCGAGCGCCCGGAAGAGCGCGGCAAGGCTGGGGCGCATGGCGTCGAAGGTGACGGCGCGGTCGGCGTCTGAAGCCGCCCTGCGCGTGGCCATGTCGTGCCAGAGGTTACCGACGGTTTCCTCCGGTTCCATGAGGTCGAGAACGTGGATCATGGAATCACCCGAATACGGCGCTGGCAATATCGCGCAGGGCCTGTTGAACGTCCGGCTCATCGCTGAGCGGTTCGATGATCGCGGCCTGAAGCGCCCGGTCGACGGGCATCCCCTTGGCAATCATCGTGCCGGCGTAGATCAGCAGGCGGGTGGATACCCCTTCCTCAAGGTCCATGCCCGAGAGGTTGCGGATGCCGCCCGCCAGTCGGACCAGCGCCTTCGCGCGGCCCTCGTCCAGCCCGCTTTCGCGCATGACCACTGGCACCTCGACCTCAGGCGTCGGGAAGTCGAACCCGACGGAGACGAAGCGCTGCCGGGTCGAGGGCTTCAGCTTTTTCAGGATGTTCTGGTAGCCGGGGTTGTAGCTGGCCACGAGCATGAAGCTGTCGGGCGCCACCAGTTCCTCGCCCGTCTTGTCGATGACCAGCCGACGTCGGTCATCGGTCAGCGGGTGCAGGACGACGGTGACATCCTTGCGGGCCTCCACCACCTCGTCGAGGTAGCAGATGCCGCCTTCGCGCACCGCCCGGGTAAGCGGCCCGTCGACCCAGACGGTTTCGCCCCCTTTCAACAGGTAGCGCCCGATCAGGTCGGCGGCGCTGAGGTCGTCATGGCAGGCCACGGTGTGGAGCGGCAGGTCCAGACGAGCCGCCATGTGTTCGACGAAGCGCGTCTTGCCGCATCCGGTCGGCCCCTTCAGAAGAAGGGGCAGAGCGTTGGCATGGGCCGTTTCGAACACCGTGCATTCATCTGCGACGGACTGGTAGAACGGCAGGTCGGCTGTGTTGAAGTCTTTCATCGGATCACTCTCCCGGAACGGCCGCGTCTTTGATCACGGGGCCGGGTTTGACCACCTCGCGGCGCACCACGAGCATGGAGTAGATGAAGAGGAGCGCCCCCAGCACCACCGCCACACCCGAGCCGAAGCGCATCAGGTAGAAGAGGCCAAGCTGGTCCTGGACGTCCATGTAGTAGTCGCCCACGATCCGCTGCATATGCGTCTGGATCGTTCCTGCGAAGGTCAGCGTGAAGGTCATGAAGGCCATCCCGCCGGTCATCAGCCAGAAGCTCGCCATGTTGAGCACCTGGTTGTAAGGCGCGCGGTTCCGCAGCAGCGGCATCGCATAGCTGAACATCGCGAGGTTGAGGGCCACGTAGGCGCCGTAGAAGGCAAGGTGCCCGTGGGCGGCGGTGATCTGCGTGCCATGGGTGTAGAAGTTCACCCCGTGCAGCGTGTGCAGGAAGCCCCAGACGCCCGCGCCGAAGAAGGCCACGGTGGAGGACCCGAGCGACCACAGAAGCGCGGCCTTGTTCGGGTGGTTCTTACGGCCCTTCCAGACCATCACGAAGGCGAAGGACATCATTGCGAAGAAGGGGACCACCTCGAAGGTCGAGAAGATCGAGCCGATCCACTGCCAGTAGCCCGGCGTGCCGATCCAGTAGAAGTGGTGCCCGGTTCCGAGGATGCCCGAGAAGAGCGCGGTGGCGACGATGACGTAGAGCCATTTTTCGATCACCTCGCGGTCGACGCCGGTCAGTTTCAGCATCAGGAAGCCGAGGATCGCAGCCATGACGAGCTCCCAAGTCGCCTCGACCCAGAGGTGCACGACCATCCACCAATACATCTTGTCGAGTGACAGGTTGTCCGGGTTGATGAAGGCAAAGACCCACAGCAGGCAGAGCAGCCAGAGGCCCATCATGAGGATGTTGGTGATCGCCGTCTTGCGGCCCGCGAGGAAGGTCAGCGAAACGTTGACGAGGAAGATTACCGCCGCGACGAGGATGCCGAATTTGACCCAGAGCGGCTGTTCGAGGAACTCGCGGCCGCCGTGGACACCCACGAGGTAGGAACCGACGGCACCAAGCGTGCCGACCACGAGGATCGCCAGCTGGATATAGGCCAGCTTGACCGAGAAGATCTCGCGCTCCGATTCCTCGGGGACGAGATAGTAGGCCGCGCCGAAGAAGCCGAGGAGCAGCCAGACGATCAGCGCGTTGGTGTGGATCATGCGCACGATGTTGAAGGGCAGCACCTCGGATAGGGTGTTAGGCGAGACGTAGATCCAGCCCAGCAGCAGCCCGCCCAGCACCTGGATGCCGAATAGGCCCATGGCCGCGAGGAAGTAGGCGTAGGCCACCTTTTGTGTTTGGTATTTCATGGTTTTTCTCCTGTCCCTCGATCAGCCCGCGTCGTTCGGCGGCCAGTTCTGGGTGTCGGTCTGATCGGCCCAACGGAGGAATTCGGCGAGCGCGCGCATCTCCTCTTCGGTGATCTCGAAATGCGGCATCTGGCGGCGGCCCTCGATGCCCGAGGGCTGCGCCTTCATCCATCCGTCGAGGATTTCATAGGCCAGTTCCGGATCGTCCTGGGCGCCCCACCTCGTCATCACGTTGCCGACCTCGGGCGCGAAGTAGGCGCCCTCGCCGTGAAGCGTGTGGCAGTTGATGCAGGAGTGGCGTTCCCAGACGTGCTTGCCCAGCCGGACCTCTTCGGTGAGGGGCATTCCGGCCGTGGCCTTGTCCACGATGTGACGGTGGCTCTGCGCCGTCAGGGCCACGAACACGACGACGAAGAAGATGGATCCCCCGTAGAACACGTTCCTGGCCCGCGATTTGGTGAGTAGTTCTGACATGTCGCGGTCCCGACAAATTGTTGCGGATACCGGATGTCTATTGGCTTCGATATCGCCACTTGTTGCGAAATCGCAAAGAACGGGACGAAAGGTGAGCGCAACATGCGGGTATGAAAGGACCCGCCATGAGCAAGCCTGACTTCGATGATCCCAATCTGCCCTTGTCAGAGTTGTTTGCGGCCTGGCCTGAAGTTGCATCGGTATTTTTTTATCGCAGGATGTTGTGTCCTGGCTGTCCGATTGCGCCCTTTCACGCGATTACAGATGCGTGTCTCGAATATGACCTGGACGAAGACGCTTTTCGGGCAGAGTTATCAGCGCGCATCGATGACCAGGCTGATGGCGACGGGAAGCTGGGCTCAGACAATTGACCAAGGTAGCGACTCGCTAAGATCATCCCGCCCTGCGATGTTCGGGGCGGCGCCTTCAAGCGATGGCTATCCTTCGATGCCGCTCAAAAGAACAAGACGGTGTGGAGCTGTGACCACGATGTGTTTGCGCGTCGACTGCACAATACCGTCCTTCTGCCAAGCGGAAAGCAACCGGCTGACCGTGTGCAGGGTAGTGCCGGTCATCTCTGATATGTCGTGCCGAGTGACGGGAAAGGCGATTTCGATTCCTCCCTCTGTCTTCCGCCCTGTTTGGTTCACAAGTCGCAAAAGAGCGCAGGCCACGCGTTTCTCCACGGCCTGCGTAGCCATTTCGGTCAGCGTATCCTGAATCTGGCCCAAACGCTGGCCGAGAGTCTTGTAACTCTCGGTCGCGAAGCCAGGGTAGTTCGTGGTGAAGTCTGACCAGAGGCTGACGGGCCACGAGAGGGCAATCGACTCGGCAGCAGCGATGGATGTTGCCGGGTAGGTGTCGCGCTGCAAGGCCGGGGCTATCCCGAACAACTGACCGGGCGAAATATGCAGAACGATGATCTGGTCACCGCCGGGCGTTGTCCGAACCACGCGCAGATAGCCGTCGAGCAGCATATAGAACCGGTCGGCGTCGTGTCCTTCACGAAAGATCGCAGTGCCTTCCTCGTAGCGACGTGACACCGCGTGGTCGAGGACCTCGCGAATCTGCGACCTCTCAAGAAGGGAGAATGGTGGCAGGTCGCTCAGAAGGCTTTCGTCGAGTTTGGGCAATTTTTGGGTCCGGAGTTTGTTTCAGAGCAACGTTCGGTTGCTCACCTTAACGCATAACGCGACCAGAGAATGCAACCGGACAAGATACGAAAGGATGTTCCGATGCTTACGAAACTGATGATGACCGCCGCGCTTGCCCTTGCTGCCGGTGCCGCCAATGCCGAGACCTTCGAGGTCCACATGCTGAACAAAGGCGAGGCCGGTGCCATGGTTTTTGAGCCTGCCTTCGTCAAAGCGCAGCCCGGCGACGTGGTGAAGTTCATTCCGACCGACAAGGGCCACAATGTCGAGGATATCGACGGGATGCTCCCGGACGGAGTTGAGGGCTTCAAGACCAAGTTCAACGAGGAATTCGACCTGACCGTCGAAGCTGAGGGCGTCTATGGCGTCAAGTGCACGCCGCACTATGCCATGGGGATGGTTGCACTGATCCAGGTGGGCGACGCGGTCAACCTCGAAGCAGCTGAGGCCGTGAAGCAGAAGGGCAAGGCGAAAGGCCGTATGGCGGATCTGATCGCCCAGGTCGAATGACGCAGCGTCCTACGTCTGATGACCGATCCGGGCGGTGCCATTGGTGCCGCCCGATTGCTTTCAAAGGGTAAGATCAATGAAAACGCGCGAAATTTATCAAGGCCCGGCACTTTTCAGCTATGGCTTTCGTCCTTTCTTTCTTTTTGCGGGCCTCTTTGCCGCCGCTGTAATCCCGGTGTGGTGGTTGATCTGGCACGGGGATGTCCGCATCGGCGGCCACCTCGCACCGACCGACTGGCACATCCACGAAATGATCTTCGGATATAGTGCAGCCGTGGTTGCCGGATTCCTGTTCACGGCAGTTCCGAACTGGACCGGGCGGATGCCTACACGCGGCTGGCCATTGGCGGTTCTGCTGGCGCTGTGGCTCGCGGGACGGGCCGGTGTCGCGGGGCTGTTGCCGGTCGGTCCGGTCGGGGCCACCATTATCGATCAGATATTCCTGCTCGCTGTCGCCGGGATGATCGCACGGGAAATCGTGGCCGGTCGAAATTGGAAGAACCTCAAGGTCCTCGTTCCGGTGTCCCTGCTGTGGGGTGCGAATATTGTGTTTCACATCGAGGCGTTGACCCAGGGCGTCTCCGATATCGGTCGTCGTCTTGGGATCGCCCTGCTTGTCTTCCTAATCATGCTGATCGGAGGGCGCATCGTGCCGAGCTTCACGCGGAACTGGCTTGCCCAACGCCGGTCGGCGCGGATGCCGGTTGCGTTCAACCGTTTCGACGGTGTCTGCATCCTGATCGGTGCCGCCGCACTTGTCAGTTGGGCTATCGCGCCATTTCATGCGGCGAGCGTTCTTGTCGGCGGCGCCGCAGCTTTGCTGCACCTGATGCGGCTGCTGCGCTGGCGGGGACTGGCCACTTGGCGGTCGCCGCTTCTTCTGATGCTCCATGTCGCATACCTGATGGTGCCGCTGGGTTTTGCGTCCATCGGAGCCGAAGCGGCAGGCCTCGTGGGGCCGGCCGCCAGCGCCCACGTGCTGGGCATCGGCGCCGTCGCCGGGATGACACTGGCGGTCATGATGCGGGCAACAATGGGGCATACCGGCCGTCCGCTGGTTGCCGGACCTTGGCTCACGGGAGCATTCGCCCTGATCTGTGCCGCCACTTTGGCGCGTGTGGTTGGCCAAGGCGCTGAGGTTGGTAGGTTCGACGGCATCGACTTTGCCACCGCCTTCTGGACTATGGCATTCATTGTCTACCTTTGGCGCGTTGCGCCCTGGCTTCTTGGCCCCAAGGTCGGGCGGAAGCCAGCGTCAAAACCCTAAAATGCCCTATCTGTCGAAAAATAGAACGCTCGAACCTGGAGCTTCCGACCAAACTTGACTGCTTGGTGGAGGAGGGCGAGCGAGGAAGCCATCGAAGTTATTGGCCCGAGCGATGGCATTTGAATGCACGCGGGAGATAGTCGCGGACCATCCAATCCGGCCTGGATCGATCTAACCAACTCCGTCACGCCATGTTGTATGCTCTATCGGACGAAACCCTCGTCGATGCTCAAGTCGATTTCGGGATCGAATCGACGGTGTTCATCACGAGGTCGTAGCCGTCACCTCTTTCAAAAACATGGTTTGCCAATCACAGAGAGCGTTTTCGGTCTTTAGCGTCGAACTAAAAAGCGTCATCGACTGGCATCGACGCAATTTCCTCATCCGTCGGGCGTGGACGGCTATAGTCATGTGCCGAAGAGTATTTGCCGTTGATCGCATCGTAGACGCGACGGATGCTGCGGAGTTTCTGGTGCGCTGACATCCCTTCCCGAGACGCCGGGCCCGTGTCATAGACATCTCCGCCCGCCGGCGCCACGGTGTATCCCAGCGCTTGGAGCGCCTGGGTCGCTTCTTGGCGAAGCATGCGCCGTGTATCCTGATCTTTACAACTGACTACGACGTGAGAGATCACGCTCGGATCCGAGCTGTAGTTTCGATCAACGCAGAAGCCAAATAGCGTATCTACATGCCGGCTGCTCAGCCACACGCAGACATCACGCAGGTCGAGAGAGAGTCTTAACAGTTTGCCGACCATTGCGATTACGATCATTCCCGATCATGTTTCAATATCCAACGACGCCGGGTCCTCGCTGAGACGGACCGGGCCCCTCATTCGAAGCTGAAGGCAAGGGGCACTACCCAGAACTGGTTGCAAACCCTCGACAATGCGAATTTGGTTACCGACAACATAGCAAGTCACGGAGGTCACGGATACACCTTACCCGCTGACACATCGGCTTTGAGGCGACAGGAGTGGATGAGGACGGATGGTAGCGCATCGCGCAAATGGCAAAGGGTTCGCTGTTGGTCCGCAAGTTGTCTGCCGTGTCGAAAGTCCACCGCGAGCGGCGGTGCCCGATGTCAGTCAAGAAGAATACCATCTTCCAAGGCAGAAAAGGACGAGGTGCCTTCGGCCACATCGCTGCTGCTTGAGGACTATTTCGACCTTTACATCGCGAAGAAGCTCCAGGGATATACGGACGATTTCGGTGAAGAAGAAGTCCCGGATGAATTGGCAGGCGAGCGATGAAAAAACATCAGCCGGAACAACCTTGAGGTTGGTAAGGGGCTCTGGGTGCGTCTGCTGGGCAACCGCCCGTTGAGTGAGATTTCCGACAAGGATATCCGCGAAGCCAAGAAAAAAAATTCGGAAGCTTCCGGAGACCCACGGCAAGAGTTGCTCGGAAACCCGTGACCTTGATGCCCTGATCGCAACAACGGACGAAAAGGAAAAGAGAAACGTCGAGCGCGCTGTTGCAGAAGCGACGCTGTCCGGAGGTTCCGAAGCCAAGATCGAGCGCGCCCGGCTGAACAACCTCATCCCGCGTATCCGGGTCGAGACGATCCTGAAGCACACGCGTTCCCTCAACCGGCCCGCCAAGATGCTGGTCAAGCTCGGACACCTCGACGCCAGCCCATTCACAAAGCATATGATCAGCAACAAGAGCGCAGAGGCAATGAGAAGTCTGAAGATAAGCGCGACCGTCGTCCCTGGGATGACCGGATCTACAAGTTCCTCGCGACGCCGGTGTTCCGCGGGGCGTGCGATGACGTTGGCGACCCCATGTTCTGGGCGCAGCTCATGGCGCTGCTCGGCGGAGGACGCGAAGAGGAAATCCTCCAGCTCTCACCCGAGGATTTCGAAACGACCGGCGGGATTCATTACTACCGGCTGCACAATAAGCCCGGGAACAGCATCAAGTCGGACGCTGGACACCGGCTGATACCGGTCCATCCCGAACTCGTGCGGCTCGGTTTGATCGAACTCGTCGAGTTGCGTCGCCGAGCAAGCGAGCCCCGCCTCTTCCCGGATCTCAAGCGCGGCAAGCACAAGGAAACTTTCACAGAGCTTTGGACTAAAGAATTCACCAAATACCGCCAAGCGCACAAGGTCTACTGGCGCGGTCTCGACTTCCATGCGCTCAGGACGACATTTCACCATGCGTTGATGGAAAATCTGGTGCCCGGCTACGTCAAGAGGGCGCTGATGGGCCATGAGCCGCTCGATGAGGGCGAGAAGTCCTACGCTCAAGATGGCATCTCCATGAAGACGCTCCACGGCGTGATTTCGGAAATCCACTTCAACCTCGAGCAGGTGCGCAGCCCCTTCAGCCACCGGAACATAGGCTCCAAAGCTGCCCCCTTCCGGGTCGTCGGGTGACCCGATGCCCCCATGGTCGCCGGCGCCCCTATCCCAGGGGCGCCGAAATGGCATCAAGCCGCCTCGATAATGCCGAGGAGGTCCGTCAGCCTTGCACCGGTCCAGCGGATTGCTGCGGGTGCATCACGCTGACAAACACCCGCGATCATCATGTGCTCGACGAATGACGGCTGGATGTCGTCCAGTCCGGCAAGGACCCGCTTGATCGCGTTGCCGAGGCTTTGCAGTTCCGGGACCCGCGCTTCCGAGAGCCGTGCGGCTTGTCGCGCGGCTTCAGCGGCTTCGAGATCCCCGAAGGCTTCCAAAAGCTCAACGAGCGCGGGCTCTTCCCGACCGAGAAAGTCGGCGATTTCAGAAATTTTCGGACTGTGCACATTCGCCCGAAGATCGGTGTGGGGTGTAATGGTGAGCATGAAGCCCTCCTGCTCTGACAGCCGACGGCGTTTGCCGTCCGTTGATCTGCTGTCGTCAAGTTTGGCGAACGGGCGCGGCCATAATCAGCCGCGCAAGCCCGATCAGTTCCTGGGCGGGCAGCCAGTCGGCCGATAAGTTCGGAGAGCCCTTTGCATTTTAGCCTCAGAGGCTGTCCGAGATTTGTATTGAACCCTCAAGCCCGCTCAGCGCGCGACGAACATGGCCGGTTCGTTGCCGGTCATTTTAGTAGGGGCAACAACGGCATCCCGCCGCTCCCGTCCCTTCAAATGGCTGCCGCCAGCCGCGCATTTGAGCCTTTGTCAGTGGTGTTCTGGAACAGCTCCCTTGGGTCCGCTCGATTGCCAGTCGAGCCTGACGCCTGCCTTGGACTTGACCTCACTGCCTCCAGTCGGTGACCCATGATGTGGATGGCGCCACGGCCAGGTATGGCCGTCAAGCGCTGCCAGCGGGGTGCGCCAGCAGCGCCTGTGGCATTCCTGCCTACGCGGCCACGCGGCGTGACCCGGCGGTTTGGGCGGCAATCAGCGGTTCGAGCGCATCACGCAATCCGTCGGTGAGTTCGCAGATCTCCTCGACGATCGGATCGGCTGGATCGATCGCCGCGAACCGCGCCGCCTCTTCACGGGTTTCGTCGTGGACATTCTCGAGGGACAGAAGCTCGAGAAGTGCCGCGAGTTCGGATCGCGTGCGCCGGGCAGGACTGATCCCGGACGTAAGACCGTCCAGGGCATCGAGCGAGAGGCGTGCCCCCCGGCTCCCCCCGAGAAGCGCCGCGGCATTGATCAGAGCCTCCCGATGGGAAGCTGCGAACTCCCTGAGGGGAGCGAAAGGGTCATCGGTGGTGAAAGTGTCGGGGCGGATGTGGTCGAACATGACGTCCTCCAGTTCGGTGGTCCGGCTCCTGGCCGGGTCAAGATCGTCCCTTCCTCACTTTCGTCCTCATCCGCGCCAATCGGGCCGGGTGTCCGATCAGGCCCTCACAGGGAGGGGCCTGACCGGACACCCGGCCATCGGCGCGCCATTCAGTTCCTCTGCCGTATGGTTGCGTTGCCGAAGTTTCCGGGCTGTGCACTTCTGCTGACGAGACTTCTCGTCGCCTTTTGACAGCCCGGATGCCTCTTCACTTTATCGACTTCCGATGAAACCTCGTTTGGGCTCTGCTCGTGATTGCCCTGCGTCGCAGATTTCCCAGTTTCATTCGACCTGCGTTTCTGCGGGTCGGGCTCGTGTCGACCGACAGCGCGGCGGCGCTGCTCTCCGCGGCCTCACGCAGCTTCCGGGAGGCCACGATCTGATCGGCGCGCTGATGATACGCAGGCGTCACGGCATCGCTGCGGTGGTTGAGGATTATGGTCGCAAGTGCCGCTTCGTCTGGGGCCGTGGCGACGATGAAGTTTCCGACCGAATGGCGGATCGCGTGCGGTGTGACCCGAACTCCGAAGAGCGGCTCGGTGAAGTCACCCAGGTTTTTCGAGAGTTGTGCGGCTTTGATCGGGCCGCCACGCTCGCCGACGAGCAAGCGTGTTTCCTCTCGCGCCGCGACGACGGCACGATGCAGACCGACGTAACGGCCAATGGCGTCGGTCAGCGTTGCACTGAAAGCTCGCCTGTCGATATCGCCTTCCTTTGTGCTCGAACCATCGAGGAAAAGCCCCGTAAGATCGTCCAGTAGACCGCTTCGCAACTCCACCTCGGCGCAACTGGTGATGCGGATCGGCGCCTCGGCAAGCAGGATCATCATCAATGCGGTCCGCGCTTTCGTGTGTGCCGCGACCAAGGCTCTTCGGTTGCGGGCAGCAGCATGGAGTGCATCGGCCTTGTCGAGTAGTTGTTGCCCGGCCGCCCGTAGCTCGGCGGCGTCGATGGCGCGCGATGCATTCCGAGACCCGTGGTAGTTTGCGAGCTTTTTGAGCCGATTACGCGCGGTCATCAGCCACGCCCAGGATCTCTCCGGTCGCACTGCGGCGGCAAAGCCGGCCAGACCGGCCACATCTATGGCAACGCCTCCAAGGCGACGTTCGCCGCTTTCCACGCGGGCCTGGTCCTCTCGGAGCTTGGCTCGGAGAGACTTAGGCGTGATATCAACAGCCAGCTGTCGTGTTCGGCAGTAGTCGAAATGCAATGCCGCTCCTTCAAGACGCCGTTTGATCGTGCTTGGGGCCCAAGCCTGAACGAGGATGCCGTCACCGAGCCCGGCCTCGTCGACATGAAGGAGCGGCATCGCGGCATCACGCCAATCGTCCGGAAACCTGGCCAGGTTGCGTGCGATCATTGCACGCAATTGGACGCGGGGGTCCTGCCGCAAGGTCCCATGGTAGTCATCCGCATAAAGCGACGCCGCCGCATCCGGGAATGCTATGGCCAGCGCCTGGCGCACCTCGTTGCGCAGCGCTCGTGTCATGTGTTGGGTGCGCTCCAGCCACGTCTGCCGAGATACGGCCCGGGCATCAACTCCGAGGTCATCCGCGATCTTCAACCAACGCCCTAATGCACTGCCCAGTCGCTTCCGTTGAGACTCCGAGAGTTGGCGACGCTCAAACCGGGTCCGAAGGTCCTCGGGCCAGCTTGACCGCGGCAGGGTGAGACTGTGCTTCGGCATGTCATATTTCCTTTCCGGTCTGCGGATCGACGAACTTGAAAGCAACGGTTGCAAGCACTTGCCGCGACTGGCGCTCCAGCAGGTGGATGTAGCGGCGTTGCGCGATCAACCTCGAAACCTCGGCGTAGTAGGATTGGGTCGTTTTCAGGCGCTTGTGACCGAGAATTTCCTTGACCAATGCCATGGCGGACGGGTCCTGATCGAGGATGACCTTTCCGGCGAGGTGGCGCATCACGTGCAGGCAGAGGTCCAGCCCGCAATGCTTCTTCATGTGCTTCTTGAAGCTGTTGTTGAGCTTGGCTCTGGTGAAGTAACCCATACCGGGGGCGTAGCCGCCATTCTCGATTTCGCGCCCGCCGGCACCTGGAAATAAGTGAGGGTTGTCGGGGGAAGCTTTCGCCCGTCTCCGGGCAATCGGCAGGAAGTGCTTGATGTAGTATTTCAGCATTCGGACGGTTTCACGGTCGATCCGGACGTGGATCTCCTTCAGAGTCTTGCCCTCGTGCGCAGGAATGATCAGCGTGCCCTCTCCGTCACCTTCGGGCAGGATAAGGTGACGATCATCCCCGACATGGCGATATCGCGCGTGGTTCGTGCGCCGGACCGGCGCCACGTATTGCCCCATTCGAGCGATGAGCGCGTTGCGTGCGAGGGCCACGTGGGTGGACCGCGGCTTGCGACCCTGCCGGATCGGGGCGCATGCCAGGCTCCAAAGGACGGAAGGAGCCTCGAACCAGCGCTTGAGCTGAGATGTGTCGGCAAATTTCGCGAGCATAGTGGAATGGCGAGTGCCAATGCGTCGTTCGGCATAGACGCGCTTGAAGCTTCCGTCTGCCGACCGCTTCATTGCGATAACGCTTGGGTCGAGCTGCCGTTTTAACTCCTCGACTTCCGCCAGCCGACTGGGGTCGATGGCAAGCGCCCGCCCGACGGAACAGAGGGCTTCCACCAAAGTGTGTTCGTAGCGGCCTTTCACCTTGGGGTCGAAGACGCGCCCCTGCGACTCCTCCCTCTTGCGCCGCGCCGCGCGGACAGAAGCGACCAAAGCCGAAACAATGGACCGACAGAACAGGTCTCCGAGGGCCATGGGTTTCGATTGCACCCGCGGGTCGGATTCCGCAGCATGCCATGCGCGTTTGACTGCATCCCGCCAGTTCTTGTGAGTGCCGGGCTCCAAGATCGGTGCGGCCGCCCTCTGATCTGAAACCGGGGTCTCGAAGGCGATGCCCAGATCGGCGTATTCCGGGTCTTCGTCCGGGACAAGGCCTCCCCAGTCGCCGGGGTTCCGGACCGAGATCGCCGTCGCAAGGTATGCGTCTACAGGCGTGCGAATTCCTGGAGGGACGGCGGTCCATGCCACGTTCTGCTGGCGGTGCACGGGAGCACCGGGTAACCGCAGGTGCGGGCCCTCGAAACCGTCTTCGACTGTGTCGTTCCACCGCCGAAAGGCGGCGCGTAGCTTCTCGATATAGGTCGGCGAATGTGTTGCCAGTTCCATGGCGACGAAGGCCTCGATGAGCGTGTCATCAATCTCTACCGGGGCAATCCCCTGCCGCGCGCAGAACCCGGCAAGGCGTCGTAGGATCGCGACGGCACTCTTCTCGTGTTCCTTCATCTGGTGGTCGAGACTCGCGAGAATCTTTTGCCACTGCGAAGGCAGGGTCGCGGGGGCCGTCTCCCGCATGCCGGTGCTTAGCGGATCAACGAACCGCACTACCTTGCGAATGAGAGTCCGTTTGTTCTCGAGTGACTTCATGCTCGCGACACCGAAGGTCTCCGGAGTAGCGGTCCGCAGGAACGGCTCGATTGCACTGGCAGTCGCAGGGAGATCCTCGAGTGCGCCATTTTCCGATGCAGCGAGAGCTTCGAGCGCCGAGACGGCACGGCGCAACTCGTCGCTGCCGAGCCGGAGCCCAGCCGCGGTCGCCGCATCTGCAAGAGTCGGAAGTCGTGCGCGAAGGCGCTGAGCCAGCCAGCGCGTGGGCCGATCGTCCCAAGCCCGCAAGGCGCGGCGCAAGTCACTTGCGACCTGCAACCAGCGTTCCCCCACCTTCGCCTTCGTATCGGCATCGGGCGACTCGACCATCTGCCGGAGTCTTTCCACTGGCACCTCGCCGCCATCCCCCATGGCAGCACAGACGGTCGCCAGGCTTGCGAGAGTCGCGGTCCGGGTGGCCCCTTTCATGGTGGTTAGCCAGAGGCACCGGCGCAGGTCTGCGGTATCGCCGTTCTCGGTTGCGACATCGGTGCTTGCAAAAGTTTCGTGCTTCATTGTCTGGTTCGTCCTGTTTGATTGGTCCTGCGACCCGGTTTCGAGGTCCTGGCGCGTTCCGGCACACGCCGGCGGGACCTCGAGATCGGGCGACAGGGGCAGTCGCGGCGCGCCGTGGTCGGTCATCTGGCGACAAGGGATGTCATCTGCCGCCACCGGGGGGATTGGGGTGGTCTGCATGCCAACGCCGTGCAGTCCAACCTCACTCCCCGGGTTCCGCAACCTTATGTTTTTCAATAATTTCTTCTGGCGCGCCCGAAATGCGGCAATAAAGCCGCCAGCTCTCCATCATTTCTTCGGCGATGCCTTGGAATTCCCATATGTGTAGCGCTGTGACTGTCCACCGTCCGGACGCCCTCGATCCACGCAGGCGACCGCTATCGAGGTAACGGAGCACCTGGCGCTCGGAGCGCGCCAAGACCAGGCCGGCGTCAGCTGCGGTGTAGGTCTCGTCTGGAGCAACGATCATGGCCGTGCCTCCCCGCTCACACAGCACTGAAGCTCGAGCGGCAACCAACGCACAGATCGGCCCACACGGAGAGATTTGAGTTCACCACGCGCCGTGCGTGCTCGGACATCGTCCGGCGCACAGCCGAGGCGTGCCGCGACTTCGTGCAGGGTGAGCAGTGCCTGCGGTCGGTCGCCGTCGAAACACATTTGAAGAAGCGCGGGCAATTCTCCGACAGGGAGAGCGAGGGTCGCGCCGATGCGGATCGCGCTGAGATCACCTTTGTCGACCAATCGCGTCACCGTTCGTGGAGAGACGGCAAGAAGCCTGGCGGCCTCGGCAATCGAGATGGGCTGTATAGTGCTGATTTTCATTGGCTTTATCCATGTCTTGGTTGGGTTTGAGATGGACATAGGGAAAATTCGCCCGATCAAAAAACACGTCGCCGACAAGCAGCCAATCCACCTGACAGACATACGGACCCTCCCCGTAGGGAGAGGGTCCGTATGTCTGTCAGGCGGCCATCGAGAAAATTTCGCCGTGCCGTTTTTTTTCTTCCAGCGGTCGGACCTAAGTCCCTTCTGACAGCAAGTCGGACATTCTCACGAGCCGCCAAAAGGACACCCGCAATGCACAATCATCGACACCCCGAAGTGAACCCGAAGACGCCGGAGGGCCTCTATCGGGACGCCCGCACCCACCGACCGAATCTGGTATGGAACTACGCCGTGAAAGGCTGGTTAAGGCGCGCGGAAACATCTGTCCTATTCGGACCGAGCAACTGTGGAAAATCTGCCTTGGTATGCCATCTCGGCAACTGCATCGTCACCGGAACGCCCTACTTCGGTGCACGAGTGCGGCAAGGTATTGTCGTCCATGTCGGCGCAGAGGCCCCTACGTCCGTGCTCGACCGAATGCAGGCGCATGGAATCGGAGAGTCTCCAACGACCTCGCCTTACATTGTTCGCATGGAACCTGTGAACCTTTCGGATCCCGAGCAAGTGGAACAATTCATTGCCGAGCTCAACAACCTGGTTCGTGATTTTGGCCAAAAAGTCGTTCTGATCGTCTTCGACACCCTGGCTCGGTCGATCACTGGCGTCGATGAGAACTGCGCCGCGTCCATGACCGGCGTTGTCAATGCTGCCGAGAGGATCGCGCGGCGCAGCAACGCGCATGTCATGCTGGTGCACCACACCGGAAAAGATACGGATCGCGGCGGCCGTGGAAGCTCTGCCCTGCGCGGTGCTGTCGACACCGAGATTTCGCTCATGCCGCAGAAAGCAGAGGCAGTGCGCGTCCTTCAGGAAAAACAACGCACGATGCCGAAGGCGGGAGACCATTACTTTCGAACCGAGAGCTTTGTCCTGGGTCATGATGAGGATGGTGAAGACCGCACTACGGTGAAAGCTGTCGAGAGCCAGAAACCGTCAGACAAGGAAGCTGTGGGCAAGCCGACGCAAGCATCGAAATATGACACGGCGGTCCTGACCGTCCTCTACATCCGCGGCCTGACCGGCAAGCGCGGCGCAGAGACTTTCAAGGCACGCGATATCCTCGAATGCGTGCCGCCAGAGATATTCGGGGGCATGTCGGACGAAAACAGTATGGCGACCATCCGACGCGTGCTCGGCCGGTTGTCCGAGCAAGAGGCCCCGGTTGTCGAGAAAGTCGGCAGCGACTGGCGCCTTCGCGGTGCCGACGGCACCGCCTCGTCTGGAACGTGACGGGCGGAATTTCCGGTCACGCCCACTTAGCCAATATTCCCATCAACCGCAGCCATTAGACCGGGTTTGTCATTCCCGGTTTGACCAACCGAAAGACAAAGTCCTTATGACCAAGACCCTCGCTACGCAAAACCAAGGCGGCCGACCGAGAAGCTATTCACCGGATCTCGTCCATCAGATCGTCTCTGACATGCTGGAGAACGGCAAAACGGTCGTCGACATTGATGCCGCCGCTGTCAGGGAGGTGGACTTGCCCGGAAAAAGTGGAGAGCACCAACTGAGGAACCAGGAGGTGTTCTATGGGAAACGGAAACAGACCTACGCCGGAGTTTCGGCGTGAAGCAGTCAGACTGGCGCTGACAAGCGGTCGGACACGGCGCGAGATCGCAGAAGATCTGGGCATTGGCCTATCGAAGTTGACGCGATGGCTCAGTCGTGAACGGGGTGCTGGTGAGCCGGTCGAGGCGTCGATGGACCTGCACGCCGAGTTGAAGCGGTTACGACGCGAGAACACGGTTCTGAAGCAGGAGCGTGACATCCTAAAAAACCGTTCTGGGCCGCAGCCCGCCTGTGCGGGGTAGCAACAGCTTGTGCTATGCTCGTAGCGAAGGGCAGTTGCCGATGGCTTATTGGTGGGCTGGACCCCGTTAAAAAACGTGGCACAAGGGCTGATGCGCACTTGAGAGTGGTGACGGCGCGATAGCGGCGATCCCGGTTAGGAAGATGAAGAACTTGCATGGCCCACGCCCTTCGTTCCGAACGGAGGAGATGTCATGCCCAGACCTACGACCGGCGGCCACCCGGACTTGAAGATGGTCAATCCCGATGCGGCCGCGATCGACATCGGCTCGACGATGCATATGGCAGCGGTGAATCCGTCCAGCTGTGACATGTCGGTTCGCGCCTTCGGCACGTTCACCCAGGATCTGCACGACCTCGCCGACTGGTTCCGGTCTTGCGGCGTCACCAGCGTGGCCATGGAATCCACCGGTGTCTACTGGATACCGGCGTTCGAGATCCTCGAGGCCCGAGGCTTCGAGGTGATCCTCGTGAACGCCCGTTATGCCAAGAACGTGCCCGGCCGCAAAACCGATGTCAGCGATGCAGGATGGCTGCGCCAGTTGCATTCCTACGGCCTGCTGCGTGGTAGTTTCCGCCCCGAAGCCGAGATCGCAACCCTGCGTGCTTACATGCGCCAGCGCGAACGTCTGACAGAGTATGCGGCCGCGCATATTCAACACATGCAGAAGGCGCTGATGGAGTTGAACTTACAGCTGCACCATGTCGTCTCCGACATCACCGGCGCGACCGGCATGAAGATCATTCGCGCCATCGTCGCGGGTGAGCGCGATCCGGAGGTGCTGGCCGCTTACCGGGATGTGCGATGCAAATCCTCGCCGGAGACGATCCGGGCAGCACTTGTGGGCAATGACCGGGCGGAACATGTCTTCGCTCTGGCGCAGTCGCTTGACCTTTATGACTTCTACAAAGCCAAGATCAAGGAATGCGATCAGCGGCTGGAAGCGGCTGTTGCCGCCCTCTCAGTCAAGGGAGGGGACGATCGGCCGCCGCTGCCGAAGGCCCGGATCAAAGGCAGGCAAGTCAATGCACCGGCCTTCGACGTGCGAGCAGCGCTCTACGGGGTATTGGGAACCGACCTGACCCAGATACATGGCCTTGGTCCTTCGCTGGCGCTGAAGCTGGTGGCTGAGTGCGGCACTGATCTGCGCGCGTGGAAGACGGCAAAGCACTTCACATCCTGGCTCTGCCTGGCACCCGGCAACAAGATCTCCGGGGGCAAGCTTCTGTCGTCGAAGACGCGGCGCTCCTCAAGCCGGGCGGCGGCCCTGTTGCGATTGGCCGCCACAACCATCGGACGCAGCGACACGGCCCTGGGCGCCTTCTATCGCCGTCTCTCGGCGCGGATCGGAAAGCAGAAGGCGGTGACGGCCACCGCCCGCAAGATCGCCGTCCTGTTCTACAACTCCATCCGGCATGGAATGACTTATCAAGATCAGGGCGCCGCAGCCTATGATGAGCGACACCGCCAGCGCGTCCTCGCGAACCTCCAGCGACGCGCCAAGACCCTGGGCTACGCCTTGGCGCCCGTTTCGCCTGAACCGGCTGTTTCTTAGGAAAGCAGCAGCCTTCTTCGCGAAAGACGCAAGTCGATGAGCTTCGCTTTCATAGAGGCGGAGAAGACCAGCTTTCCTATCCAGAGGATGTGCAGGGTTCTCGGAGTCAGCCAGAGCGGGTTTTTCGCCTGGAGGGACCGCCCCGCCTGTCATCGCCAGCGGCAGGACATGATCCATCTGGCCCACATCCGAACGGCCTTTGCGCTGTCGAACGGGACCTATGGCAGTCCCCGCATGCACCGCGATCGCGTCGATGAGGGGCACCAGATCGGGCGGCACCGCACGGCACGACTGATGCGCGAGAGCCAGTTGATCGCGCGGCAAAAGCGGCGCTTCAAACGGACGACGGACAGTGAACATGCCTGGCCAGTCGCGCCCAACCTCGTGGCACAAGACTTCGCGGCGGACGGTCCGGACAGGAAGTGGGGGGCGGACATCTCCTACATCTGGACGGCAGAGGGCTGGCTTCACCTTGCCATTGTCTTGGACCTCTTCTCGCGCCGCGTCGTCGGTTGGGCCACGAGTGATCGCTTGAAGCGTGACCTCGCCGTCGAAGCCCTGCGCCATGCTCTGGCCGCTCGCAACCCTGAGCCAGGACTGGTTCACCATTCCGACCGCGGATCGCAATACTGCTCGGTGGACTATCAGGCGCGGCTCCGCAAACGTGGCATCTTGATCTCGATGAGCGGGCGCGGGAACTGCTACGTCAACTCGATGGTGGAAACGTTCTTCAAGACCATCAAGTCGGAGCTGATCTGGCCGGTCACCTGGCAATCCCACCAAAAGGCGGAAAACGCCATCGCCAGACACATCGACGGGTTCTACAATCCCGTCAGACGCCATTCATCGCTCGGCTTCCAGAGCCCGATCGCATTCGAGCGAAAGGCCCGCGAAGTGAGCTAAACGCTCTCCACGAAACCCGGGCAAGTCCACACCGGCATTATTTCTTCGACCTCGACGAAACTCGCGCAGAGACGCTGCGCGCTCTCACCGAAGAGCGGAACGGCGTGACGGTTCAGGTGGGCGACTGCAACCCGCTGATCCGCAACCTCGCGCCGTCTCTCAAGGCGCGCAACATTCGCGGGGTCGCTTTCCTCGACCCCTATGGCGCTCATATGGAATGGGCGACCTTAGAGGCGTTGGTGGACACAGGCACAATGGAAGTGGTGATCAACTTCCCGCTGGCGATGGCTATCAATCGCCTATCACCCGCTCCGGAAATGTTCCGGAACGTTGGGCCGACCAGTTGACCGCCTGCTTCGGAACAGACGAATGGCGCACCATCGCCTATAGCCGGGAGGTCGATTTGTTCGGCAACGAGGTTACGACCAAGAACGGCGATGTAGCGGAAATGTTGCTCGAACTTTATGTCAGTCGGCTAAAGTCGCTTTTCCCATTCGTCGCCAAACCGCACTTGATCCGGAACACGCGCAACGCGCCGCTCTATTACCTAATCTGGGCCGGGCCAAACAAACTTGGGCTGAAAGGTGCCGACTACATCCTTCGCCAAGGCGAGAGGGTTGGAAAACGTTGATTTGAATGGTCGTTACTCATTGCGAATGCGTAAAGCGGTTTTCGTTGCCCGCTCATCATCTGTGGTTCGGGCTCGATGCTGTCATGGGGCGGCGCAGCGCGTTGGACGCCAAGGCGAGTGTGCCCGCCCGGCCGAGCCGGCCCAGAGCCAACCTGAAATGCGGCAGCCGCAAGCCGCATTGCCGCCATTCATGCTTTCAGCTGTAACATGACCAAGGACGGGCTCGCGCGGGATGTCTTCTGGCCGCCTACGCAGCTTGAGTGAAGCCTTCGGGACGGAAGCGAACCATAGCTTCAGGGCCCCGAGGGCTCAGTTCGTAGAGCGATGGCCGCGCAGCCAAATAGGCGCGCCAGCTCCGCTCGGGATATGTGCTGATCCGAATCCCATGTTGAGTGTGCATCTTTGGGGCGAGTTCAGCGATGTGCATGCCCATGCCCTTGTTGCTGTGCATCGCAATCATGGCCCGGATCTTGCGGTCGAGCGCCGTTACAGTCGCTGGCGGCTCCGGCACAAGACGCACGGGCTGCGGCGTGCCGATTTCTACAAAATCGCTACAACCTGCGCGAAAGGCGTTAGGCGCCTTTACTTCACCAATCCCGATGACCTTAGCTCCATGCTCCCGCAATCTGGTTACAAGATGGATAAAATCACCGTCTGAACTTGCGATTACGAAACAGCGCATATTTTTGGACAGAAGCAATTCCAGCGCATCCAGTGCCAGAAGAATGTCAGCGGCGTTCTTACCCGTTCCACAATGCAGCATTCGGTAGCCAATCGCACCATGCCAGTCAGAGGGACGTTGTGCATCGGCATAGACGCGAACCAGAATTGGCTCGCCGTGCTGAGCGGCTATAGAAAGAATTTTTTCTGCGTGCTTGCCGCTAATGTTGTCACCGTCGACAAGCACTGACACTGGCTGCGCCATCGAAAACTCCAAGCCATAGATATCCAGGCTTATTGAAAGAAAAATGCGCCGAAAATTTGGCGTCTTTCGAAGTGCGTGGCGTGGGGATCGCCTCCGGAACATGGGGGCGTCGCGACCGGCCCGAAGCCGACATTCACTCCTACCATTGAATGCCGCACTGCGGCGCATCATTCCTGCCGTTCGCTGATGCCGATACCACCACATCTCAGCTAAAGAAATCGAGGATCAAATTCTTTTTCGGGGCATAATCTGCCATGCTTGGACTTGGCAATTAGAAGAAGCGAATATCGGTATGCATTTCTTTTATCTGGATGAAGCAGGCTGCACGGGAGCTGACATTGCACCAGGCCAGCAACCGATCTTCGTTCTGGGCGGTATCTCCGTGAGGGACGAAGGTTGGGTTCGAACGACCGGCGAGTTCGAGCGGGTGATCACTCAGTATTTTGCTCCTGATCGGGTTCCAGCCGGTTTCGAACTGCACTCGAGTGAACTTCTCAGTCCGAACGGCGAAGGCTTCTTTGACGGTCATGATCGGGAGAGGCGCAATCAACTCGCGCTGGATTTGCTCGAACTCATTGGTCAACGTTCGCACCATGTGCATTACGTCGCCCTATCGAAGGACGCGTTGAGCCGCGCGGCCAATGGAACAGAGCATGACACCTTCAATTGCCGTGTCCCTTATCTACTGGCATTCGACTACATGACAACGGTCGTCAATGGGCACGTAAAATCTCGGTTGGGTCGGTCCGCCCGCGGCATCATAATCATTGACGAGAAGGAGCAATTCGAGGCCGATGTCGCTTCCATTGCCAGGTTCCGTCGCTTCGAAGTTGTGCCGACCCAGAGGGTAAAACACGTCGTCGAGTTTAGTTATTCGATCGACTCGAGAAAGCATCCGATGATCCAGATGTCGGATCTCGTCGTGTTCTGCATCAAGAAGTTTCTCGAGGTCGATCAGGGGCATAGGGACGCATGGCCTGAAGCAGCAAGGCAGTTCTTCGCTCAGTGCTATGATCGCATTCACCCGCGCCTCATACGGACCAACTTGATTGATCAGGCTGGATTGCACGCGAGGCGGATAAATCCGGTGATCCAAGCCGCCGCGGTGCTGCCGCGCCGGGCGTGGAGGGATCACTACGGGTTGTGATCGCGGACAAGCGCTTGCATGACCCTTGCCTGAACCTCGTGCCATGTCTCCGTCTTTGTAGAAGTGAACTGGCCAATCTCGATCGCTCCGCCCCTGTCGAGCGCGATCACGACCAAGCTCGGCCACTCGAGCCTGACCTGGCAGCCGTATCGCGTCATCAATGGTGTATTGTCCGGGGTCATGCCCGTTTATGGCGCAGGCCCGCGTAGGGATAGATTGACGGGACGAGCGCCATTACGTCCTCTCGGTGTGGGTCTCGACGATAAAGGCAGCCAGGGCGCCGGCCGAGTTCACGGCCAAGGCTGCATGGCGCGCGGCCGGCTTCACGGGAGCTTTGCCTCCCCGGCCATGGCTGTCCGAGAGGCGGTTCCGCAGCGTGCCGAGACCATTCACCAGTTTCATAGCGCCGCCCAGGATCGCCTTGATCGGCTCCTCCGCGTGCTGGCTCGGCGCGAGGTTCAGCTCCTGTGCGACCATGCCGTAGAGCTTGGGGAGATCTTCCTTGTCGGTGTAGGGGGTGCCGACCTCATCCAGGACGTGCTTGCAGACGGTCTCCAGAAGCGTGCGTGCCGCAGTGATGGCACCTTCTGGATCCGTAGACCGCCTGTTCAGTGCGCGTGCCCAGGCTTCACTTACACCATCGGCAGAGAAGGCCGTCATCGCGTCTGTGACTGTCGCATCTCCTGGTGTCCGATAGGGCGCTTCAAGGTAGTCGATCAATGGCGTGAAGGCCTCAGTGATCAGCTGCCGCCGACCGGCATAGTTGCCACTTTCCTCTTTGATGTAAGGCCAGAATGCCGAGAGGGTCCGATACTTCCGAACGAAGTGTGGCAGCCGGTCCCGGATATCCGGGTCATTCATAAATTCTGTCCGGAGGATCCGGTAGAACGGGTCTTCGTGGCTACCGCCAGTGGCCGCGCTGATCATGATACCTTCGAGCATGGAAACACGTTCCGCCAGGGTGTCCGGCAATTCTGCCTCGATATTGTGATACATCATACCCCTTCCATCAGCCCCCGGATCTCGGTGGTATCCGGCATGATGATAACCGAACCCTCGTAGGTCGTCTCCCAGAAGTCGTATTCGCCGAGATGCGTGTCCCACTTACCGGCGACCATGACGTTGCCCGACATCTTCATTTCTTCGTAGCCCGCGCCCTCGGCCAGGCCGCGAAACCGGCTCCGAATGCGGTCCGGGCTAATCGCCTTTACGCTTTCCTGGAGAAGCGCGAATCCCTCTCGGATCGCGTCATTGACGAGTCCTCGCTTCCGGAGAATTTCCTCGATCCTGCGCTCGATCAGCTTCTCGTCAGCCGCCTTCAAGATCGTTGCCAGGCCGCCGCAAGCCACTGCCAACTTCGGAGGCTTCCTTCGCCGAAGGGCCGGGAAGATCCTCTCGAGTTCTTCCATGACCTGTTGCAGGGATTGCTCGATCGGGATGAGGTCACGGTCAAGGATCTCTATCAGTTGTGGCACTCCTTCGAAGACAGCTCCGGAGATCTTGCGCTGTTCTGCCTGGGCAACGCGCCGGTCGAGATCCTTCTCTATCTTCGCGACGGTGACCTTGTCCGTGAACTCCACCGCGCAGCAATGGTCGCAGAGAGCCTTGCTGACCTCGGGGAGGAGGGCGAAACACCCCTTCCGGTGACGTTGCCGTTGCTTGCAGAATGAGCACCGGACCATCTTTTCGGAGAGGTAGCCCTCCAACATGGCCGGGCGAATACCCGGTTCGACTTCAAAAACGACGCCCGGCTGTTGGTCCGGGTCGGTGATGACGAATTCTTCGTCGGGAGGCAGCGCCTCGCTCATAGTGTCGCACCCTTATCTCATCGATTGACTTCACTCCTATCCTTCCGGGGTTGATATACCCGATTTGTTCTCTTGTTGAAAGACCCGGCGTCACCCACAAGATGCTGTGCTGCGCCGCTGCGTGAAAAGCCCCCTCCGTGGAGGGGACAGTTGACGGGAGAGGCCGAGGCCCGTGTCTCCGATATCACTTGCGACCGCTGATGGGCTTTGAATTGACCCGAATTCGCAGGGAATGGCTGACCGCACCCTTGTCGCGTCCCGCACACAGAGAATCCCTGCGTTGCCCCGACCTAATGGACTTGGCAGTAGAGCCGCTCAGAACGCCACGAAAGTCCGCTATTGGAATGGCGAGCTGACATGCTGCGCGTGTAGAGAAGGACCGCTTCCCGCTCTCCCCGGCCAAGTGTGTTCCCGGCCCTTAGCGGACGTTCGGTCCAAACCCGTCCAAGGGCTTCTTTATCTCATGACCAATCTAAGGCGCGAGAACCGGCAAGTCGGACGGGGCGCTCAGGCGCCCGGTCCTTCAGCTTAGCAGGAAGATGCCGCTATTGCCCCGAGAGGGCCGCGTAGACCGCGCTCTCGAAATCCATATAGCCCGGAAAGGAGACCCCATCTGCGAACGGCAGGATCTGCGTTGCCCAGTAGCCGCCGATCCCGTTCTTCCGATCTATCCAATAGTAGCTGTTCGCCAGCCCGGCCCAGCCGATGGCGCCGGCCGGGCGACCGGTCGGGGCGTCTTCGGTGTTGACCATGAAGGTGTAGGACCAGTCCTTGGGCATGCCCGGGAAGAACTCTGCATCATTTGAAAGCGAGGGAATTACGCCGGGCAGCATGGTGACCTTCTGCGGCGGGACAAGCGCGCCCTTCACGGCCCATTCGACGGTTTCGGGCTTCAGGACCCGTCCGTTCGGCCCGTCTCCGTCGTTCAACCACATGCGGATGAACTTCATGTATTCCGGAACAGATGCGTAGAGCCCGTGGCCACCCATGTGGACCTCGGGATCATCGGGCAGTGCGAAGTCGTCCATCGGGGTCAGCCCGCCATCCTCGCCCCGCGCATGGATCGTGGCGGTCCGATCCTTCATGTCGGTGGTCCGGGTAAAGGCGATGTCCTGCATGCCGAGCTGGTCGAAGATACGCTCCTTCATGACCTCACCCAGACGTTTGCCGCGGATGCCTTCGACGACCTGTCCGACCCAGTCGATGTTCGTGCCGTATTCCCATTTCGTGCCCGGATCGAACAGCAGCGGCGTCTCGATACAGGCCCGGCTTCCGGTGACGACAGAGGGCTGGCCCTGCTCTTCGGCCAGGCGTCTGTAGGTCTCGTTGAAGAAGTCGTAGCCGAACCCGGCGGTGTGCAGCATCAGTTGGCGCGTCGTCACATCGCTTTTCGGGGCGCGCAGGCGGGGGGTGCCATCGGCACCAAAGCCGTCAATCACCTGAAGCTCGCCAATCGCCGGGGCGTAGTTCTTTGCGGGGGTATCAAGATCGAGCAGACCCTCCTCGACACATTGCAGAGCGGTCGTGCCCGCGATGGCCTTGGTGGTCGAGAAGATGGCGAAGACCGTATCCTCCGTCATCGCGTCGCCGTCCAGCCTCCGCTCTCCGGCAGCGCCGGAGTAGATATCGCCATTGCGGTCCGTCGCCATTGCGACAACCCCGGGCACACGCGACGGACCGCTGACCAGCCCGTTCAGAACGGCGTCACACCGGGTTTTCAGATCGTTTGTGTTGATGTCCTTCATTGGTTCCTCCTTTGAAGACGTGAGGGGAAGAATGCGGGACACATGCCGGGCGCGCTGTCCGCGACCGGCATGGCCTGTCCGGTTTCGGTAACAAAGTCAGTGTGGGCGGATGCGTCGCGCGGATCGGCCACGCGTCTGCGAAGGCGTTTCTCCGAACCTGTCTCGATACCGGCCGGCCAGAGCGCCGAAGTTCGAAAAGCCCCAGTCTGCGGCGATCACGGTGACGGTCACATTGGCTGGCAACGTTTCAAGATCCCGGCGAAAGCCCTCAAGCCGCCGCGCCACGAGGAATGCCCGAGGCGAAATACCTCGAAACTTCTGAAATCCGCCGGAAAGAGTCCGTGCAGAAACGCCGACACGCTTGGCCACATCGCCAATTGAAGGTGCCTCGCGCGCTTCGGCTTCCATGATCTCTTCGGCCGCTCGAACATAAGCGGGAGCGGCACAGCGGGCCCCGGTTTCAAGGCTCAACCCATTAGCCGATGCCCACTGGCGCAGCAGTTCGACGCAGAGCATCTCTTCGACATGTCGCGCCAGCACCGCGTTCGATGAGACTTCACCCTCGCGCGTCAATGCACGGGTGGCATAATCGAGCAGAGCGGGCCAGGCTGAGTTGGGACCACCGATCTTGACGCGGCTCGTCCATAGCCGGTCATCCGGAACGAAACCGAACCACCGCTCGGCCGTATCCACCATCGCCTGATGCGGGATCGTGAGGTTGAGCTGCATATGGTTGGGATCACCTTCCAGCCAATATTCAGCTCTGGAGCAGTCTACGACAAAACTTTCCCCGGCACCGGTTGCAACAGAGCCACCATCGGCTTGATGATCCAATGCCCCGCGCAGGGTGTTAAGAACAAGGATGTTTCCGGCGTCAGGATCGAAACGGTCAAGGTGAATACCGGTGCCGTAGGCAAACCGGGTCATGGTCACACAGCCCGCCTTCGCCGAAATCATGGTCGCGTCCGGGCGGGACAAGCGATCCAAAGGCCGCACCCGATACCGCATATAGACCGACCGGCAGAAGTCCTCCACTTCGTCCCAATCAGCTGAATGCGTCTTCTGCTGGTGCCGGATCGGCGACCCCAAAGAATCCAGAACAAGTGCATGTTCCAGCAAAACCGCGCTCCTCCTCGTGGTTCCAGCGTCAATGTAACACGATATTGGCGAGGTAGACATCCGGCATTCGTCGTCAAGAAATGAACGTGTTGGTGGCGACGCTCCGACGCGGTCGCGATCTGGCGAAGGCTCTAACCGAGCGCGTTGTCCCCCCGGCGTGTGAGGCTCAACAATGCCGACATTGGTTCAAGTCGCAGCGAATGACCGCTTCCCGCCCTATACCGACCAGTTCAGTTGCCAGTTCGCACCGTTTTCTAAGGATCAGCTGTGGCTACGGTCAAACAGTTGTCCATGGGGCAAGGCAAGCAGCATCGGCCCGGAAAAAGGACGGCAGGCTCTTCAGAACCTGCCGTAATACGTGTTTTTCTGCCTTTCTTTTTAGCCGAGAGCGCGGAAGTGCTCAACAGCCTGGCGCTTGAGCGGATGCTTCGGAAGACGCATCGTCCGCTCGTCTGTAAGTTCTTTGAACGAAGACGCCAGCGTGCACAGCTCGATAGGTTCGATCTTCTGCCCTGTGGCAGCGTTAATCGTCGCGAACTTGCGCGGCGCCTTTCCGTCTTCACTGACCACAATCTCTGAGGCAGTCCCGTCATCGGCGAGCGTGACGTCAACGGACAAGGGCGAACCCTTGCTCAGGCCGCACGACAAGATGATGGGAAAGCCGTGCTCCTCTGAAAATCCGATCTCGAGTGCGAATTCGGCTTTGTCTACGGCCTCCTTCAGCTCCTTCGTCCGATGCGCTGTGTAGTGAATGTTCATGATCGACCCTGTCCGGTGGCCGGCGATTGCCTGGCGCTGTCCGTCGGCAACGTCAGCGGCTCGCAAGAGGGAATGGAATGTCTTGCGAAGCGCATAGAAGTCTTCGTCGGCGTCACCAAGATCAAGGCGGTTCAGGATGATGTAGTATGCCTTGCTGAACGGCTCAGTCACTTTTCCCACCGCCGAACGATTGGCGGCTTCCGGGAAGAGGAGGGGACCATGAGCATCATCGAGGCCCTTCCACCATTCGATAAAGCCGAGATCGAGAAGGATCTGGGGAATGGGGACAACACGGTATGCGTCGTCCGTTTTTCCCAGTTGAGCTGCACCCTTAGCGATAGCGAAGCAGTATTCCCCGTTGCGCCAGATGATGTTGCGCCGCTCCAAGAGGAGTATTTCCTTAATCCGGCTGCCGATCATCATTACGATGAGTGGCACCCAATAGAATGCGTCGCGGATGATCACGTTTCCCGGGCGCCAACGACGGCTCTCAGAAAAGCAACCGGCGTAGATCGGAGAGGTCAGCAACTGGCTCAGTCGCTCTTCGGTCCAGGGCATGCGGAGCTTCGACTGGACAACCCGCAGGTAGAGCGGATCTTGTTTCTCCTCGCCCAGCGCCTTCACGATCCGTTCGACATCGCGATAAGAAATCACCTCTGGCATTTCCGTGCAGCCGAGTGCTCGGGCGCCTTTCATCAAGCGGTTCAGGCCGTCTCGGTTGCGCTTCAGCGTGCTGTTTGTCAGCCGGGGCACGAGCTGTTCCGACAAGAGGGCCCGTTTCTCCAAATCGGACAAATCGTCCCTGTCCCGAAGCGCTTCAGTCGCGATGTAGTCCGCCTCATCGGCTGCCTCAATCTCGTCATCCTTGGTGACCAGCGATTTGCTTGGGTCCTTGGGAGCATCTGGACAGAACCGGTTCTTACCGTGCCCTTTCCCGTGGCTCTTCGGCAGTCGAGACATCCATTTGAAGAATACCGTCTGTCGATCCGTCGTGATCGTCGCGACTGGAACATCTCCAAAGAACGCGAGCGCGACCTTTGCGATCGCATCGATGTTCCCCTTCATGTCGCGGGTAGGATAAAGTTCGAGCGTCTTGGCCCAGGCTGCACTCAGGGTCACCGGCTTCGTTCGGACGAAATCGTCGACTGGCAGTGCCGAGAAACGCGCGACGGAGTCTGCTGCTTCCGTGACCGCGTCGTATCCGTCGAGGGCCTTCACTTCGAGATCGAGAATGTCACGGGCCAAATCAGTCACCCGGCGTCCCAGGCTCGACGGGAGATCTTCGGGCAGAGTGATGCCAAGGCGGGCAGCGGCATCCCGCGCGATCTGGTCCACAAGTCGAAAGTCGTTCTTACGGGCGTGGTGACGCATATCGTCACCTTGGGCCGTCAGGCTCTGGATCTGGAGATCGAGCTCATCGTCGTCGATGGGCTCGCCTGCGTTCTGCGCGTCGATGATGCGGTTGAGTTCAGCGCGCAGGATGTCGGATAGGATAACCTTGATCTGCTCTGCGGTGATG
The DNA here is from genome assembly GCF_900109195.1 of Pseudooceanicola nitratireducens. Lineage (GTDB taxonomy): Bacteria > Pseudomonadota > Alphaproteobacteria > Rhodobacterales > Rhodobacteraceae > Pseudooceanicola > Pseudooceanicola nitratireducens. The sequence continues at coordinate 981,704 of NZ_FNZG01000002.1, forward strand.
GCGGTTGCGGAGGTGTTTGTCATTATTTTTCTCTCTTCGCGTTGTAGGACTGAGAGGAGATGCGCCGCCCGGCACATCGCCTCGGTCCGAAAATTCGTCCGAAGGGAGAGGCACAGAAATTTTCCCGTGCATTTTTTCTGATTTTTGACGCTACGTAATCTTTTTCTGAAGTAGTAGGTCGACCCTCTGAGAAGAAGATAGGGCCCTGGCGAACGCCGGGGACGGCGGGTCTTCGATAGCATCTTTGCCGCGTTGCAGGCGCCTGACGCAGGCCTGTCGATGGAGCGCGGTTCCGCAGGATGTGGCCCATCCTGTGATACAGCTTGTGGCACAGTCTCAGATTTCTGTGACACAGCATTTCCGGACCGCATCCTTGCGACCCTATATTCTTGGGCTTTTTTGTTCTGGTGGGAAAACATGGCTGGGGTGGTAGGATTCGAACCTACGGTACACGGTACCAAAAACCGCTGCCTTACCGCTTGGCTACACCCCAACAGTGACGCGCTGATTACTCTGGTCGTTTGAAGGGTTCAAGCCCTTTTCCTGCAAAAACCGACCAATCAGCGGGAAAAATTTCGCAGGGCTTCGGGCCGGGGGCGCGGGGTACGGAATGGCAGCCTGCGGGGGGCAGCCCGGGCGGTCATGTCATTCCGTGGGGGCATCGCGGGTCAGCAGGTCGTCGTCGCGCTTCTCGCGGCGTTCCTCGTCGACGATGGCCTCCAGCTCCTGGTCCTGGGTGGCCTGAACGTCCATGACCTGGTCGGGGGCAGGCGGGGCGGCCGCAGGCGTCACGGCGGGCTTTGCGGGGGCGGGTTTCGCAGGGGCTGGGGGCGCGTCGTCCTGCGCGGCCGGGGGATTGGCGTCTAGGATGCGATAGGTCGGCTCGGGCATGGCGATCGCTGCCTCACTCAGGGCGGCCATGCACAGGCGGATCGCCTCGCCCCGCGCGGCCTGAAGAGAGGTGACGCGCTGGTCGATCCAGCCGGCGATGCGCAGTGCCACGGTGCTGTCTCCGACGCTGTCGATCCAGGCATTGGGGGCGGGGCTTTGCAGGGTGAAGGGCAGGGCGGCCAGGGTGTCACGCGCCACCTGGGTGGCCAGCACCATGTCGGCATCGGGCGCAATCCCCAGATCGAAGACAAACCGCCGTTCGTCGTTCATCGAATAGTTCACGATGCGGCTTTTGAAGACCGTCGCATTGGGGATGCGGATGTGATTGCCGTCATAGGACAGAAGGATCGTCGCGCGCGAGGTCAGGCGGATCACCTTGCCCTCGTCCCCGTTGATCTCGACCGCGTCATTGGGGCGGAAGGGCTGCCGCACCGACAGCATGACCGAGGCGATGAAATTCTCGACCGTGTCGCGCACGGCGAAACCGATGGCCAGGCCGATGATCCCCGCCGCGCCCAGGATCGTCGACAGAAGGGCCGTGGCGTTCAGGATATCCAGCCCCACGACGATGCCGGCGATCACAAAGGCCAGGCGGATCAGCTGACGGTAGATGTCGGCGATGAAGGCATTGGGGGCCAGGCGGTCCCAGGGTTGTTTCATCCGGGCGATCACCAGGCCCAGGCAGACCACGATCAGGAAGGCCGCCAGCGCGATCAGCAGCAAGGGGGCCCAGGCGATCAGGTCTGACAGCCGTTTCTCGAACCGTTCGATCGCGGGGTCCAGGCGGCGCGAGACATCTGTGGTTTCCGAGACCTGGTTGCGGATGGCGACAACGCCTTCGACGCGGGCGGTCAGGTCGTTCAGATCACCGGCTGATGCTGCGTCCAGCGTGGTGCCGCGCAGTGTGACGATGCCCGAGGACACGGTGACGGTAACATCCTCATAGCCCTCAAGCTCTCCCAATATGTCGCGGATGCGGGTGGCAATAGCGGCGTCCTGCGCCGCACTGTCGGTGACGGAAATGGTGCCGGTCGGCTGGTCGCTGTCCTGCGCCACGGCGTTCAGGGCCAGGGACAACAGCAGGCAGAGGGTGAGGATGAGAAAACGGATCATGGCAAATACTTCGGTACAAAAGGATGGGATCAATCGGATCGTTGGAATGCTAGTGCGCCCGGGCCTCCGGGCAAAGGATTCGCTGCGCGCAGGAGAATGGTCGGCGGGCAGGGCGGAATAAATGATACGATGGTGCAGGGCATTCAGGCGTGACGCACTGGCGGGCAGAATGGCCCGCGGCCTGCGCCCCCCGGATATGCGGGGGCCTTCAGGTGTCGATGCAGGGGGAGGTCAGTCGCGGGTTTCCGACGGATCCACGCCCCAAAGCGCGGTCTTCGGGGCCCAGCCCTTGTAGCCCGATACCGCAACGCGGCACCAGTCGGGCAGGCATTGGTCCAGACGCGCGACCACGCCCATTTCCAGCTGCGCGGACACGGGGGCGTTTTCGTTCGGGCGCATGTGCAGGTCCAGCATGTCGGCCTGAATCAGAACCGTGCGCACGCCCGACAGCAGGGAATGGTGGATCCAGCCGCCCACGCCCTCCTGGTCGACGACCCGGCGCCAGTGGCCATGTTCGGCCGTGATCTGCAGCGGCATGTTGCGGCGCATGAAGACCCAGTCGATGCGATGCGTGACGCTTGGCCCACGGCGGACATTGCCCTTGGACGCCTTCATCGAGACATAGCGCGGCAGCGGCAGATGGGTGACGGGACCGGTGCGGGCGACCTCTTCCACCGGGGCGGGATCGGTCGCTGCGGTGGTGTGAAGGGGAAGGGTTGCCAGAAGAAAAGACAGCGCAATCGCGCCAAATTGCCAGTGCCGCATGGTCATACCTGTTACTGCCCGCTCAAAACTGCTTGCTATGTGCTGGCGGTTCTTGTGCCGCCGGTTCGTTTACGCCACTTTGCCCGTAACGAACGACCTTTGAAAGCCAGGGGAGAGCCTTCATGCCAACGAAACGTCTGAGTGTTGTTGTAACGCGACGCTTGCCGGAACGGGTCGAGGCACGGATGCAGGAGCTGTTCGACGTCACCTTGGGCCCGGAGGATCGCCCGATGGACCGGACCGAACTGGCCGAGGCGATGCGGACTGCGGATGTGATCGTGCCCAACCTGCGGGACCGGATCGACCGCGCGCTGATCGCGCAGGCCGGGCCGAACCTGCGCCTGATCGCCAATTTCGGTGCCGGCGTCGACCATATCGACGTGGCCACCTGTCGCGAACGCGGCATCCTTGTGTCCAACACGCCCGACGTGGTGACCGATGATACCGCCGACATGACCATGGCGCTGATCCTGTCGGTGACGCGGCGCATTCCCGAAGGCCTGGCCCTGATGCAGGGCGAAGGCTGGCAGGGCTGGAGCCCGGGCGCCCTTCTGGGGGGGCGGATTGCTGGACGCCGGCTGGGGATCCTTGGCATGGGGCGGATCGGTCAGGCCGTGGCCCGCCGCGCCAATGCCTTCGGCATGCAGGTGCATTACCACAACCGCAAACGCCTGCGCCCCGAAACCGAGACCGAGCTGGGCGCGACCTACTGGGAAAGCCTGGACCAGATGGTGGCGCGGGTCGACGTGCTGTCGATCAACTGCCCGCACACGCCCTCGACCTTCCACCTGATGAACGCACGGCGGCTGAAGCTGATGAAGCCCGAGGCGGTGATCGTGAACACTTCGCGCGGAGAAGTGATCGACGAACACGCCCTGACGCGGATGCTCCAGGCCGAGGAAATCGCCGGTGCGGGGCTGGACGTGGTGGATTACAGCGACGGCATCAGCGCCGATCTGCGGGCGCTGCGGAACGTCGTGCTGCTGCCGCACATGGGGTCGGCCACGCGCGAAGGCCGCGCCGAGATGGGCGAGAAGGTGATCATCAACATCAAGACCTTTGCCGATGGTCACCGGCCGCCGGATCAGGTCTTTGCCGGTCTGCTGTAAGCTGCTTCGGATCGCGCGCAATTATCTTGGATTTGCGCGCATCCGTTAATCTTTGCTTTCCCTTTTGCTGAGACCCTGTGTCAGGGACGGCCCTGCGCCGCCCCTGATTAGGCGTCTGGACATGGGAAAGGGTGATGACGGATCAACGAAAGATTGGGCCGGGGGCTCCGGTCAGTGATCCGCCCGCGCGGGCGGACTTCTTCAATCGGATGATCGGGGCGCTATCCGAAACGATCGAAGATGTGGTTGGCGTCGAAGATGCGGAAAGTTTTATCGGCGTGGTCGGCCGACGCATCGGCAACAGCGATCTGGCAGAACTGCGCGGCCGCGACTGCGATGCGCGGCAGGTGGCCGATCACCTTGTCGCCTTCAAGGCGCAGATTGGCGGCAGCTTTCGGGTCGAAAAAATTGATGGCGACTGCATCATCTTTTCCAACGGACATTGCCCCTTTGGCAAAGAGGTGGTTGGCCGGACGTCACTGTGCCAGATGACCACGAATGTATTCGGACGTGTCGCGGCCAATGCCACCGGATTTGCCCGGGTTCACGTTGCGGAATCCCTGGCGCGCGGCGATGCGCGCTGCCTGGTGAAGGTTCGGTTGTCAAAGCCGGTGGACGATATCGATGATGGCCAGGACTTCTACGGCTGAACATCATGCAACCCTTGCGGGGGCCCTGTCGGTGCTTGAGGCGCTGCCGGGGCCAGCCTGCCTGATCGGGCAGGATGGTGTTGTCCTCGGGGGAAATGCTGCCTTTCGTGACACCGCGGGTACGATGACCCCAGGCCAATCGGTCGATCCCGGGATGGGGTTCTTGGGCGATGTTCTGGGGACCAGCCAGGTTCGGATGGGCACCCTTTGTCTGGGCGGCGTCAAACACGCGATGCAATGCCGCCGTTTCGAACTGGATGGTCAGCCCTGTATCCTGGCGCAGGAGGATCGGCGCAAACAGGCGGTGGCGCAGGTTGTCGCCTCTCATCGCGGGTTGCTTAAAACGGCGGAAGAACTGGATCGCCTCCGGGCCGAAGAACGCAAACAACGGGAAGAGGCGCAGCATTGGCGCCAGATGTCCATGACGGACCGGATGACAGGGCTTTTGAACTCGGTCGGTTTTCGCGATCGGGCGGCAGCCGCCCTGCAGACAGCCGGCGTGTCGGTGCTGGTCTATGCTGACCTGAACGGGTTCAAGCAAATCAACGATAGCCTTGGCCATGCCGCCGGGGATCAGCTTTTGCGCGACGTGGCGCAGACGCTGACCATGGCAACCCGGTCCTCGGACGTGCTGGGCCGGGTCGGCGGCGACGAATTTGCCGTGCTTCTTGTCGACTGCGGAGAGGCAGACCGCCGGGCCGTCATGTCACGCCTGTCGGCGTCCATGGCGCGGCGGTTTCCCGTGGATCAAGGCGTCGGCCAGCCGGCGCATATCCTGCAGGTCAGCGCCTCCATGGGGCATGCGTGCTATCCGGAAGATGCGGGCGACCTGGAAACCCTGATGCGCAAGGCAGATGCACGGATGTACGTGAACAAACGCGCGCACCAGGCCCTGCGCAAAGAGGCCTGAGATATCAGCGGCTTGCGCCCGGTACCCAAAGAACGTCGCCGTCGCCGTTTCCATTGGCCACGCGGCTGGCCACGAAGAACCAGTCGGAAAGGCGGTTGAGGTATTTCACCGCGACCGGGTTGCAGCCTTCTTCGGACAGAAGCGCCACGGACAGCCGTTCAGCCCGGCGGCAGACGGTGCGGCACTGGTGCAGATGCGCGGCAAGGGCGCTGCCCCCGGGAAGAACAAAGCTGCGCAGCGGGGCGAGGTCCTTGTTCATCGCGTCGATTTCGGACTCGAGCCGGTCGACCTGCGTCGCGATCATGCGCAGGGGCGGGTATTCGGCGTCGGCGTCTGCCTCCATGTTCGGACGGCAAAGGTCCGCGCCCAGATCAAAAAGGTCGTTCTGGATGCGGGCCAGGGCTGCGTCCATCTCGCCTTCCGAATGCAGACGGGCCAGGCCGAGGACGGAATTCGTCTCGTCCACCGTGCCATAGGCCTCGACCCGGAGAGAGGGTTTGGGGACCCGGGACCCGTCGCCAAGCGCCGTTTCGCCCGCATCGCCGGTGCGCGTATAGATCTTGGACAGCACCACCATGTCAGTTGCCCCCTCGAAGCCAGACGAACAGCAGGATCAGCACCACGGCCAGAAATTGCGCCACGATGCGCAACTGCATGACCTTGTTTGCCTTTTTCCCGTTCGATCCGACGGCAAAGCCGCCGATGCCGTACAGAAGGATTGCCGCGACGGCGACAACGGCCAGCGCAACAAAGATGAAAAGAGGGTCTTGGAACATTTTGGCCTCCGGTCTTTCAGCAGATGTAGCCGGGTCTTTGGAAAAAGCGAACCCGCCATTTCCGCGCAGGTCAGGCGCGCGACAGGATCCAGTCCAGCGCGCGGGTCGGCAGCAGCCGTCGCGCGATGTTCATCGCCTTGGTCGGCACCGTCACACGATAACGGGCGCGGGGCCGTGGGTCGGTCAGCGCGCGAAGCAGCGCGGCGGTCGTGGCTTCGGGCGAAAGCTCGAACCGGTCGCGGCCGGGGGCGTCATAAAGCCGCTTGATCAATGTGCCCTGGTATTGCGCGGCCCGGGCCGAATTTTCCCAGTCGACGAACCTTTCAAACAGCGCCTGGCTGTTCTTGCGGATGTCGCTGGTGATCGGGCCGGGCTCCAGCAGGATCACCTTGATCGGCGTGTCGCGCATCTCGATCCGCAGCGTGTCGGTCAGGCCTTCGATGGCGAATTTCGACGCCACATAGGCCGAGCGCCAGGGCGCAGTGACCAGCCCCAGAACCGACGAACAATTGATGATCCGGCCATGCCCCTGCCGACGCATGATCGGAATGACGCGCCGGGTCAGGTCGTGGGGGCCTATGACATTGGTGTCGAGCACAAGGGACAGCCCGTCGCGGGGGATGTCCTCGCCTGCGCCTGGAAGGGCGATGGCCCCGTTGTTGTAAAGCGCATCCAGCGTGCCGCCGGTGGATGTGATCACGAAATCCAGGGCCGCTTCGATTGACTGCGGGTCGGTGTAATCCAGTCGCGTGGTCTCAAAGCCCTCGGCCGCCAAGCGACTGACATCGCTATCTTTTCGGCAGGTCGCAAAAACACGCCACCCGGCGGCGCGAAGGCCATGGGCGGCGTGGTAACCAATGCCAGAGGAGCAGCCGGTGATCAGGATTGAGGGCGCGGACATGGCCGCACCCTAGGATCACTGTCCGTCGGTCACAAGGAAATCTGCCATCCAGCCGATGCGGCCCGAGTCGCTGACCCGGAGCTTGAGCCAGCCGTTGCCGGGATCGGACAGAACCTCGACCTCTGCGCCGCGTTTCAGGCTGGCGAGCACGGGGAACTTGGTGCCCGGGCCGTTGCGCATGTTCACGCGGTTGCCGGTCACTTCGCGGATATCGGGAAGGGCTTCTACCGGGGCCGGAGTTGCGACCGCGGCCTTGATGACCTGCGGATCTTCGATGACGGGCTTGTTCAGGACGCGGCCAAAGGATTCCAACACGGCCGGATCGACAGCGGCGATTTCTTCTTCCGCGGGTGCGCGGAGGTCGAAATTGGGGTTCGAGAAAGACGCGCGGGTGACCAGCGGCATCTCCTTCTGCGTGTCTTCGGCGATCGCGGCGGCGACCTGTGCGGTGGCTTCGTCGCTGGACTTGGTCGACACCTGAATCACCTGCGGCTCTGCCGCGGCTTCGGCGCGCTGCTGGGACATCGGCTGAAAGTCGCTGCCGCCGCTCATTTCATAGAGCGCCCAGCCGAGAAATGCGAAGGTAAGGAAAATGAACTTTGACATGGTGTGACCCCTAGCAGCTTGGGACATCAACGACTTGTGACCGGATTTGGTTCCTTATAGGGCGATTCGAGTTTTCGCGAAGGTAAGGATTTCCTTAATTTTTCGTTGATATCTTTACCGTATCGGTGGCTCGGGCTACACACGATCTATGAGCGATCTGGTAGATGACCCCAACATGGGTGGTGCGCAAACATCCGAACCTCTGTCCCGGGCGATCGGTGACAGATATCTGACCTATGCGCTGTCCACGATCATGCATCGTGCGCTGCCGGATGCGCGCGACGGGCTGAAGCCCGTGCACCGCCGGATCCTGTACGCGATGCGCGAATTGCGGCTGACGGCAGGGGGACGGTTCCGGAAATCCTCGAAGATTTCGGGCGACGTGATGGGGAACTTCCACCCCCATGGCGACCAGGCGATCTATGATGCGATGGCCCGGTTGGCGCAGGACTTCAACGTGCGCTACCCGCTGGTCGACGGCCAGGGCAACTTTGGCAATATCGACGGGGACAACCCTGCGGCGAGCCGATACACAGAGGCCCGCCTGACCGCCATCGCCGAGGCGATGATGGAAGGCCTGGCCGAGAACGCCGTTGATTTCCGCGACAATTACGATGGCACGCTTAGCGAACCGGTCGTGCTTCCGGCGGCGATTCCGAACCTTCTGGCGAACGGGTCGTCGGGGATTGCCGTGGGGATGGCCACGAACATCCCGCCGCACAACATTGACGAGCTGTGCAATGCAGCGCTGCATCTGATCAAGACCCCCGACGCGCGTGATGAAACACTGCTGAACTATGTTCCGGGGCCGGATTTTCCGACCGGCGGCATCATGGTCGAGCCGCGCGAAAACGTGGCCGAGGCCTATCGCACCGGGCGCGGGTCCTTCCGGCTGCGCGCCAAGTGGGAGAAAGAAGAACTCGCCCGCGGTCAGTGGCAGATCGTCATTACCGAGATCCCCTATCAGGTTCAGAAATCCAAGCTGATCGAACGGATTGCGGATCTGATCCAGACCAAGAAGGTGCCGATCCTCGCCGATATCCGCGACGAAAGCGCCGACGACATCCGCATGGTGCTGGAACCGCGGTCGAAATCCGTCGATCCGGACGTGCTGATGAACATGTTGTTCCGCAGTTCTGACCTTGAGATCCGGTTCAGCCTGAACATGAACGTGCTGATCGACGGCGTGACGCCCAAGGTCTGTTCGCTGAAAGAGGTGCTGCGCGCCTTCCTCGACCACCGTCGCGACGTGCTTCTGCGCCGGTCGACGCACCGGATGGAGAAGATCGACCACCGGCTCGAGGTGTTGGAAGGCTTCATCATCGCCTTCCTCAACCTGGATCGCGTGATCGACATCATCCGCTATGACGAGGACCCGAAAGCCGCGCTGATGGCCGAAGATTGGTCCGTCAAACGGGGGCGGGCCGCGGATGAGGCGAGCTATGTCAGCCCGATCGGGCTGGATACCTCGGGTGAGCTGAGCGAAGTTCAGGCCGAAGCCATCCTGAACATGCGCCTGCGGTCGTTGCGCCGCCTGGAAGAGCTGGAGCTGATCCGGGAACGCGACGCCCTGATGGAGGAACGCGCGGGCCTTGAGGATCTGCTGGACAGCGAAGACCTGCAGTGGGCCTCGGTCGGTGATCAGATCAAGGAGGTCAAGAAGACCTTTGGTGCGAAATCTGAAGGCGGCGCGCGTCGGACCCTGATCGAAGAGGCCGGCGAGGTTGAAGAAGTGCCATTGGAGGCCATGATCGAGCGCGAGCCGATCACTGTCGTCTGCTCCAAAATGGGGTGGGTGCGGGCCATGAAGGGCCATATCGACCTGACGCAGCAGCTGAAATTCAAGGACGGGGACGAGGGTCGGTTTGCCTTCCACGCGGAAACGACCGACCGGCTTCTGGTCTTCGGCACGAACGGGCGGATCTACACGGTGTCGGCGGCGAACCTGCCTGGCGGTCGCGGCATGGGGGAACCCCTGCGCCTGATGATCGACCTGCCGAACGAGGCCGATATCGTCGACATCCTGATCCATCGTCCGGGCGGCAAGCTGATCGTGGCCTCGACCGCCGGTGACGGTTTCCTAGTGGCCGAGGACGAGATCCTGGCCCAGACGCGTACCGGCAAACAGGTGCTGAACGTGCGCGGTGAGGTGGTCGCGCTGGCCTGCAAGCGCGTGTCCGGTGATGCGGTCGCCGTGGTCGGACAGAACCGCAAAGTGTTGGTTTTCCCGCTGGATGAGCTGCCGGAAATGGCGCGGGGCAAGGGCGTTCGGTTGCAAAAATACAAGGACGGCGGCCTGTCTGACGTCACGACCTTTACCCTGTCCGACGGTCTGAGCTGGCATGACCCGGCTGGGCGTCGCCGCGTGGAGACCGATCTGGAGGAATGGATCGGCAAGCGCGCGGGCTCTGGCCGGATGGCCCCGCGGGGCTTCCCGCGGGACAACAAGTTCAACTGACAAGGTCTTCGGTTTCGCCCTGCGGGGCGAGGCCGTGGAAGATCACGACCGCGCCCATGTTCTCTCCACCAGCGGTGCGGCTGGGGATTGGAAATGCCTCGACCGTCAGGTCCTGCCCGGCATAGGTCCCGCAGCTTTTCTGCGATTTCAAAGACTTCAGCGTCTCATCCGTCAGCACCTTCAGGTCGACGAAATCGAACCGGGGGCCGACGACCTCGAGAGTGCGGTTGATGTCATGCTGCTGCATCTGGAAGGCGCGTCCGACCAGCTGACTGAACCGCCGGATCCGGCCTTCGGGCGACAGGATGATCAGACCGACCTGAAGCAGGCCCAGCACCAGTTCGGTGTTCTCATTCAGGTCCTGCAGTTCTTCGATCTTCAGCTCATGTTCAGCGCTGACGGTGACCAGTTCTTCGTTGACGGCGTGCAGTTCCTCGTTCGAGCTTTGCAGTTCCTCGTTGGAGGCCTGCAATTCTTCGTTCGAGGCCTGAAGCTCTTCGTTGGAGGCCTGAAGCTCCTCTCCGCTGGCCTCAAGCCGTTCGGTCACCTGCTGCAGGGTCTCTTCGGTCAGCCGCAGATCCCGCTCCAGCTCGGCCACGCGGGCGGTCAGGAGGGCGGCATCCTCTGAAGTTGCGCCAAGGTCGATTGGCTGGTTCTCAGCTGTGGTCGGGTCTCCTTCTGCAAGTTTCAACGATACAAGAAGGAAGCGGGGCGGGCTTGTCCGTTCCAGCGGCTCGATCGTGATGTTGCAGTACTGATATTGCTCCAGCTCGAAATCGATCTTGACCCGTCGGGAATAGGGTTCCGACGGGCTGCGTCGCATCTTCTCGATCCCGACGTTGATGGCAAAGTGCAAAGACGGATGCACGATATCCTCGACCGTCCAGTCGGCCAGGTTGTTCATCGTGTCGATGAAGGCCGATGCCGCGCCGAACCAGGACAGGACCCGCCCCTCGATGGTGATTAAGATAGAAGAGGGGGCATAGCGCTTGAGCAGGGCATTGTAGCTTTTGATCAGCATATCGCGATTGCGAAGCTCGATCGATTCGATGTTCCGATCATCCATGCTGTGGCGCACGCGTGGTGTCCGCGACATCAGTTCATCATGGCGGGCAGGGCCCCTGGGACGTTCGGTGAAGTGATAGCGGCGCAGATTGGGCTGGTCCGAGGCTTTTTGATACAGCCGCCAGCGTTGGTTAACGCAATTGAAATCGTCGGCCATCGATCCGATCGTTTCGGATGGTCCAAGCAAAAGGTAGCCGTTCTTCCGAAGCCCGAACAGGAACATCGACAGGATGCGGCTGCGCGGTTCGGTCTTTAGGTAGATCAGAAAATTCCGGCATGAAACGAGGTCCAGGTGCATGAACGGCGGATCGGTCAGCGCATCATGGACGGAGAAGATTAATTTCTGCCGAAGAACCGGATCAATGATGTACTGATCGCGGTGCTTGTCGAAATAGAGGTTGCGAAGATGGGCCGGCATCGCCTCCAGCGCCTCTTCCCGGTAGACACCAGTTGCGGCACGGTCGATGGACCGATGATGAACGTCGGTGGCGATAACCCGGAACTTGCAATTCGGGTTGTGTTCCTTGACGGATTCGTTCAACTCAATCGCGATCGTGTAGGCTTCTTCGCCACTGGCGCAGGCCGGGACCCAGACTCGGATCGGATCAGCTTCGTCCTTTTCCTTGACGATTTTGTCGATGGCCTCCTTGCGGAGCGCGGCGATCGCTTCGGGGTTGCGATAGAATTGCGTCACCCCGATCAGAATGTCCTGATAAAGTTCGTCGATTGCCGCAGGGTTGGCGCGTAGCAACTGCCCGTATTCCTGCAACTGCCGGAACCCATGCAACTGCTGCCGTCGTTCGATCCGCCGTAGCACGAGGTCTTGCTTGTAGGACGAGAAATCGACGTTGGTTTGTTGCTTCAACAGGTCCTGGATCTCTTGGGACATGCGTGACGCGGCGGCATTGTCCTTGGTTTGAGGAACCTTGCCATTCTGAAATATTTCACCAATGATTTCAGGCATTTCCGAAGGGGTGAGGATTCTGTCGGCGAACCCGCTCTTGACGATGGACTTTGGCATGGATGTGAATTCGGCATCGTCCAGAGACTGGGCAAAGATCGTGCCGCCGCTGGCGTGAATGGCACCGGCACCTCTGGTGCCGTCGAACCCAGAGCCCGAGAGCACAACAGCGACCGTCCTGTCCGCGGCGCGTGAGACAAGCGAATTGAAGAAATAGTCGATCGGAAGATGCGGCAGCCCGTCAGCCTCGTCATAGGCCCGGGCCCGGAAGACATCGTCTTCGAGCCGGATGAATTCGCTGGGATTGTTCAGATAGACGGTGTTCGGTTCTATCTTCAGCCCATCTTCGGCATGGCGGACGGACAGGTGAACCTGGCGTTCCAGGATGCTTTTCATGATCGACCGATAGTCGGGCGAAAGATGTTGGATCACCACATAGGACCAGCCAGCCGCGGCGGGGGCCTTGCTGAAAAAGGCTTCGAGCGGTTTCAGGCCGCCGGCAGAGGCCCCAAGAGCGATCAGGGGAATGGCGCGCTCAGGGTTTTTATTGCTGAATGTTTCTGGTTTATCGTTCATTTGAAATTTCTTGTCTCCAAGAAGGCAAGGTATCAGACTGGTTCAAGCCAGTATAGGAAGGAGATGGGCGTGGCACGAATTTTTATTGCAGATGATGATGAAGATTATCTTGCTGCATTTCGTATCGGGATGGAATCGATCGGCCACAAGGTGTTCTCTGTGAATTCGGGGGCACAGGTCATGGATGCTTTGCGGGACGGCCACTATGATATTGTCTTTCTCGATGTGGTGATGCCCGGAGGCGGGGCCATTTCCCTAGTTCATAAGATTAGATTGGAATATCCTGATGTTTTGATCGTCATCATGACCGGCCACTCCGAGCTGTATAACACGCCAGTCTTTACCGAGGGGTTTCGCCTTGCTACGGCGCGCATAAAAAAATCGGCATCTTTGGATGAAATTAAGGCAATGCTGTCATCCTTGTTGATGCCGAAGTGAGAAAGGTTGTCTAGATATGATAAGCCGAACCGGGGGATGAGCCGTAGGTCGGAACCGCATTCAGTGTGGGGCGCTACAGCGACCGTCGACACACAGGGGATTACGGCCCTGTTGGTTGGGCCGGTCATCATCCTTGCCGGCCTCAACCTGGTGTTCGGCTGGCTATTGGGATCAGAGGTTTTCCTGCGCGGGCTCAGGGATCTGCCGGCTATGGTGCCGGGTACGGCACTGTGCGTTGCCATGCTGGGTATCAGCACGCTTTTGAGCCAATCGCGGAAGCTGTCAATTCGTGCGCTTAGTGTCGGTCTTGCGATTGGAGCCGACCTGTTCGCAGTTTTGGCTTTTGTGGCATCGACGGGGGCAGATGCGCCCGTTGGTGGGGATCGCATGTCCCTTGCCACACTGGTCGCAGTTCTATGCTTGTCTGCGGCTGCGGTTGCCAGCCTTGTCCCGTCACTGCAGGCGAGGCGGGTGCATGAGGCGTTTGCGACCTTTGTCATCGTCATCGCACTGGCCGCCTTGATCGGTATGGTGATCGATCTGGACTCCCTGTTTCGGTTCACTCTTTTTCAGGGACTTTCGTTGCCAACGGCGATTTCTGTTCTGCTTTTGGCCTTGGCGGCGATTCTAAGACGGGCTCAGGGGACCTGGCTGGGGGTCATAACATCCGACGCGCTCGACGGCCGGTTGGCGCGGCGTTACCTGCCGTGGGCGATCCTTGTGCCGTTCAGTTTGATCGAACTTTCCTACGTGATGACTGATCGCGGTGTGATGGATGGGCGGCAGCGCCAGTTGGTGTTTGCAGTTTTCGTCATGATCGGTTCATGCGCGGCGGTCGTCCGGCTGGCGCGCTACCAAGCAGATGTGGCGCGCCGCGATTTCCGTTCCGAAGCTAATTTGCGCGCCATCCTGTCCGGGCTGGACGAGGCGATTTTCGTATTGTCGGAAACGGGTGCCATCATGGGGCGAAATCAAGCGGCAGAACGGTTGTTCGGCGACCGGCCGCAGGAGGTCGCGCATTTGCTGTCCATTGACCTGCATGACGTTCCCCGTCGTGAAAGGCCGGGGTCCGGACGTCACCCGGTGACGCGGGCTTTGGCCGAGGAAGGGGACGTTCACTGTGGTTGGATGGACGCGGACGGACACGAGAGAATCTTGGGTCTGTCTTCATTCAAACCCGACGCGGCCTGGAAGGTGCTGGTCATCGCCGACGTGACAGAGCCCTGGATGCTGCAGCAGACGGCGGCGCTGACCGAACGGGCGGATGCGCTTGCTCAGGTGGTCAGCGGTGTCTCGCACGAAATGCTGAATGTCTTTGGGGTGATCAACATGTCCGCGGGCGCGCGGACCGATCCTGATGACAAGACTGCCGCGATCATCCTCAAGGCGGCCGAGCGTGGTTCCCGACTGGCCGAGCGTTTGCAGCGACTGACGGTGACGCAGAATGGTGCGGTTGCAACCGTCGACGCAGGAGAGGCGGCGCTGGCGGCGGTCGAACTGGCGCGGCGGACCCTTCCCGACGGCATTGTGCTGACCCATGATCCGGTGCTTGATCCTCTGCCGGTTGCGGCCTCGGGCGCGGATCTGGAACTTGCTCTTTTGAACCTCATTCTCAATGCGCGCAATGCGATAGCCGAAGGGGAACTGGGGTTTGGCCAGATCGATGTAAATGTCGACAGTGAAGGTGAGCAGGTTCGGATACATGTCATCGACGACGGGCCCGGCGTCACCGAAGAGGTGCTTGAACGGGCGGCGGATCCCTTCTTTACCACCCGGCGCGGGGTTGGCGGTACCGGTCTTGGATTGGCGATCATCTCGACGATGGCGCGGAATGCAGGAGGAGAGCTGAGGCTGAGCTCTGCCCCAGGCAAAGGATTTCAGGCCTGCCTCGCGTTGCCCAGGCCTCAGCTTCCCTCGACCAGGGATCAGGCGGCGTTGCCGCGACTTGGGACCATGCGCCTACTGGTTGTTGATCCGGATCCGGAGTTTCGCGCGATACTGGGCGATACGCTTGAAATGCTGGGGGCTGACGTGCATCGGGCCGGCAGCATGGATGAAGGGTGCGAAATCGCAAAGCGGCTTCCTGACCTTTCGGTCTTGATCGTGGAAGAGGATCTGCCTGAGGCCGAAGCGCAGGTTCTGAGGCGGCGGTTTCCGAATGCTGGCGTGATCTATCTTGCGGGCCCTGCCCAATCAGCAAGGAAAGCCGGCTGGCCAGGGCTTCGGATGGGGAAGCCGGTCGACATGGCGCTTCTGTGCAATTCAATCCATTTGGTCGCTGCACGTGCGTCCGGCGCTTCCTGTGATGAACCCTTGTGAACATGTAGTATTCAGAACGAATATTTCGGATCATATCCGGCCAGAGAGCCGCTTGGCAGCGGAGCGTCAAATAGAAACCCTTGGCCCAGACGGCAGCCCCAGTCTCGAAGAAGTGCCGCTTGTTGCGCGGTTTCAATTCCTTCAGCGATGACGCTCACCCTCAGGCCGTTGGCCATGGCAAGCAAAGCGCGCAGGATCGCCACGGACTTGTCGTCAGAGCCGATCTTGTCCACGAAGGCCTTGTCGATCTTCAGGAAATCTATCGGCCAGTCAGATAGATGACGCAGCCCCCCATATCCGGTGCCGAAGTCGTCCAGGGCGATACGGGCCCCCCGTGTTCGTAGTTCTTTTACCGTGCGCCGGATCTGTCCATTGGTGTCGTCCAGCATGATCTGTTCCGTCACTTCGATTGTCAGGTTTTCCCAGCCAAACGAGGTTTCAGAGATTGCGTTCTGCACATCGAAGACGAACTCGGGGTTCATCAGGTCGAAGTACGTCACGTTGATTGAAAGGCTGCGGTGCGGAAAGGTCTGAGAGACGCTTGATCCGTAATCCTGAAAAGCCCGCCGCATGATGGTGCGGGTCATCTTTTCGGCAAGGGAATGGTCCCGGAATACGGTCGAAAATTGCGCAGGAATCATGTTTTTTCCGGTGTCATCGCGCCAACGGGCAAGAACCTCGAAGCCGATGCAGCGGCGTGATTCCAGGTCTACGATGGGTTGGAAGTTCGGGTGGATCTGGTTGAGCCGCACCGCCTGATGGAACAGATTGCCCAGTTCACTGGTGTTGTAGCGGACGTGATGCCGGGAGTGGAAGATCGCGCTTTTTCCCCGGCCGGCGTTCTTTGCCGCATATAGGGCACAGTCGGCGAGTTCATAAAGCTTGGTATAGCCCGAAGCATCCAGTGGAAACTGGGACGCCCCGATGCTGACATGACCGAGGTCGGGTTTGTTCAGCACGGCAATTGCACGCTGGATGTTGTTCTTCATTCGCGAAAGCAGGCCATCAAGGTAAGCGCGCCCGCCACGAGGCAGTGGAACGGACAGGCCGAATTCATCGCCGCCCAACCGGCCTGTGACGGCACCCTCTGGTGCAGTGTGCTTGAGTGTCTTGGCAATCGCCTTCAGATATGTATCGCCAAATTGATGGCCATAGATGTCGTTAATCATTTTGAAATGATCGACGTCTATGATCACAAAGGCGAAATGCTGACCGCCATCTTCGATGCGTTCCCTGACCTTGTTTTCGAATGAAACCCGGTTGTTCAGATTGGTCAGGGGATCCGTTTCGCTAAGCTTTCGAAGGCGTGCCATTCGGCTGGACAGCGTGGCCAATTCAAAAGCCATCTCCGACATATTGTCGTGGATGTTCCAGACGCGTCCGAAACATAGGGCAATCTTCCGGCCCTTATCGGGCAGGTCGGATTGTTGCCCGGGATTGGCGCGTACGGCCATGGCGAAAAGACCGAAAGTGCCGGCTTCCGGCCCTTTGACGAGGAATGAAAAGACGTCGAAATTGATTTCTGAAAGGGAAAACCTCGAAATGCTGCAGGGACTATCAATGCCTTCTGAAGGGCACATGGTGACCTTTGCCCGAAGTGATCCGACTGCTGCCATGGCCGCTTGATAAAGCTGGCGGCCCAGCTGCGTGTCAGCGGTCAAAGTGACCAATGGGGGTGTGTGGCCGCTTTCGCCTGGAAGGATCAGAAACAGCGAAGCTGCCGCGCCACAGGCCGTTTCGACCGTAGTGCGGAATTGCTCAAGCGTGGACTCGAGCTCGGTCATCGCCGGAGCGTCTTGCAAGCGGGCGCTATCCTGAAGTTGGGCTGACATCGAAATGGGAAAGTCCTGATGCAAAAGATCCATCGCCACAGGGAAGCCCTGCGTGACGTTCATCTTCCGGTCAGAACGGTTAACAAACCGTTAACGTGCCGCGCGCAGCAGGAGGCGTCTTACCCGTCAGGGTCGGGGATGCGCCGTCAGCCAAACGCCGCCTTCTGGGCGTGTCGTGATGATCAGAACCGGCTTTGGGGTCTTGCCGGCTACGGCTTCGAACCGGAACCTCGCAAGCAGCGTGGCCAGGATAATCACGGCCTCCTGCAGGGCAAAACCTGCGCCGATGCAAATCCGGGGGCCGTCCCCGAAGGGCAGATAGGCATAGCGATCCACCGGCGCGCCACCCATGAAGCGGTCCGGGTCGAAGGCATCGGGGTTGTCCCAAAGCAGGCGATTGCGGTGCAGCGCGTAGATGGGAACCATGACGGTGTCACCGGGCCGGACCTCGCGTCCGCAAAGCGTGTCGGCCTGTTGCGCGGTGCGGGAAATGATGCCGGCGGGGGGATAAAGGCGCAGCGCCTCGTCCACCACGGCGCGGATGAAGGGCATCGATGCGACGTCATCGGCGGTGGCGGCGCGATCACCCAGCTGGCTTCTGGCCTCTTCCGCCGCGCGCTCCTGCTGCTCGGGCGCAAAGGACAGGAGGTAGAGTGCCCAGGACAGTGTCAGCGCCGTGGTTTCATGCCCGGCGACGATGAAGGTCAACAGGTTGTCGCGGATCTCGGGTCCGCGCATCTGGCGCTGCGTTTCGGGATCCGTGCCCGCGATCAGCAGATCCAGAAGGTCCGGCGGCTGCTTGGCCTGACGGCGCTGGCCTATCGCCTCATCCGCTACGGATTTCATCTTTTTCAACGCGTTGCCGGAAAAGACGCGGCCGGGGCGGGGGACCCAGCCGGGCATGCCCGCAATGTCGAACAGCGACACGCGGCCAGCCACGTCGATATAATTGTCGATGGCCCGGTGCATGGCGGCGCGGTCGAAATGCCGTTCGCCGGACAGCGTGACATCCGAGATCACTTCGAACGTGGCGCGGACCATTTCGTCGTAGACGTTCACTGCGCGCGGACCGGCTGTGGCGATCCGGTCGGCGCTGGCCTCGGCCGCGGCGGTCATGACGGGGGCAAGCGCGCCGATATTGCGGGCCGAAAAGGCCGGGGCCGCAGCCCGCCTTTGCCAGCGCCAATGCGCGCCTTCGGCCACGAAAAGGCTTTCGCCGATGGCGGGGCGCAGCAAGTTCTTGGTGACAACCGACTTGGGGTATTCCTCGACCTTCTCAAGCAGGATGCGGCGCAGTGCGGTCGGGTCCATGACCATGTGCCAGCGCACCCCGGTCTTGCCCGAAACCATCGGTTGTTTCACCGCAAGTTCCGGCAGGATTTCCAACAGGTTGCTGCGCGCTGCGCGCAGGCTTCCGAAGAAGCCAAGCGGCTGGGTCGCCAGGGCGGCGTGCACGGGCAAGGGGGAAACCGGCGCATCGGGCGTGGGCTGTCCGGACATGGGCTCTCCTGTCGGGTGGTGTGCGGGGGCTGGCGTCAGATAGGTGGTGTGCGGGGGCTGGCGTCAGATAGTCAGAAGTTAGGGCAGGCATTGCGGGCTGCAAACCACACAGGGTGCAGCGTCGCGTGGCGCAACAGAATTTGCATGACCTGCGCCCTTGGGATATGCGGGACGGAACCCGCCCGCCTGGGCCCTGAGGGAGAGATACAGCGATGATCCGGAAACTTGCCGCGATGGCCTTGCTGGTGCTGGCGGCTGCCTGCACCGATGTGTCCGACCTGCAGGAGGCCCCTGCGGACCTGGGGCAATTCCGGCTGGGCCACAACGTCGTGGTAGCGTCGAAAATGCGCCAGGCGGCGCTGTCGCGTGACGCAACGGAAGAGGAATGGGTCACCGCGCTCCAGGCCGCGGTCGAGGAACGCTTTGGCCGCTACGAGGGAGAGCGTCTTTACCACTTGGGCATCTCGGTCGAGGGGTTCTCGATCGCGCCTCCGGGGGTGCCGCTGGTGGCCTCGCCCAAGTCCGTGCTGATCATTCGCGCCACGCTTTGGGACGACGCCCTGGGGCGGAAGCTGAACGAAGAGGCCAAGCAATTTACGGTCTTCGAGACCTTCTCGGGATCGACCATCGTCGGGTCCGGTCTGACGCAGACCAAGGAAGAGCAGATCCAGAACCTGTCGCGCAGCGCGGCCAAGCTGGTTCAGAACTGGATGCTGCAGAATCCTGAATGGTTTCCCGGAATTGGCGAACAGCCCGCCGCGGCGGCCAGCGACGAGACCACGGATGAGATCGTCGAGAAAAATGACAATCTTGCAACGGAAGGCTGAGACCCGGTTCTTGGCTTGATTATCCGTGCCAAAGCCCTTAAATCGCCGCCGGAGTAGAACCGGGCTTTTTGGCGGCCCCCCAACCACGAAGGTGCCTGTGAGAGATGGCAAAGGAAAAGTTTGAGCGCGGCAAACCGCACTGCAACATCGGCACGATCGGTCACGTTGACCACGGCAAGACGACGCTGACGGCGGCGATCACGAAGTACTTCGGTGACTTCAAAGCCTACGACCAGATCGACGGCGCACCGGAAGAAAAAGCCCGCGGCATCACGATTTCCACCGCACACGTGGAATACGAGACCGAAGCGCGTCACTACGCACACGTCGACTGCCCCGGCCACGCCGACTATGTGAAAAACATGATCACCGGTGCGGCCCAGATGGACGGCGCAATCCTGGTCGTGAACGCAGCTGACGGCCCGATGCCGCAGACCCGCGAACACATACTGCTGGGCCGCCAGGTGGGTATCCCCGCCATGGTCGTGTTCATGAACAAAGTTGACCAGGTCGACGACGAAGAGCTGCTCGAGCTCGTCGAGATGGAAGTTCGCGAACTGCTGTCCGAATACGACTTCCCGGGCGACGATATCCCGATCATCGCGGGTTCCGCGCTGGCAGCAATGGAAGGCCGCGATCCGGAAATCGGCGAAAACAAGATCAAGGAACTGATGGCCGCCGTGGATGAGTACATCCCGCAGCCCGAGCGTGCGATCGACCAGCCGTTCCTGATGCCGATCGAAGACGTGTTCTCGATCTCCGGCCGCGGTACCGTTGTGACCGGCCGTGTCGAGCGTGGCGTGATCAACGTTGGCGACGAAATCGAAATCGTCGGCATCAAAGACACCACCAAGACGACCTGCACCGGCGTGGAAATGTTCCGCAAGCTGCTGGACCGTGGTGAAGCCGGCGACAACATCGGCGCCCTGCTGCGCGGTGTTGACCGTGAAGGCGTTGAGCGTGGCCAGGTTCTGTGTAAGCCGGGCTCCGTGAACCCGCACACCAAGTTCGAAGCCGAGGTCT
>NZ_FNZG01000001.1 GCF_900109195.1 Pseudooceanicola nitratireducens
ACCACCCTTGTTCTGCTTGATGTCTAACCGCGATCCCTTATCGGGTTCCGGGACCCTGTGTGGCGGGTAGTTTGACTGGGGCGGTCGCCTCCTAAAGCGTAACGGAGGCGCGCGAAGGTTGGCTCAGAGCGGTCGGAAATCGCTCGTTGAGTGCAATGGCATAAGCCAGCCTGACTGCGAGACTGACAAGTCGAGCAGAGTCGAAAGACGGCCATAGTGATCCGGTGGTCCCAAGTGGGAGGGCCATCGCTCAACGGATAAAAGGTACGCCGGGGATAACAGGCTGATACTGCCCAAGAGTCCATATCGACGGCAGTGTTTGGCACCTCGATGTCGGCTCATCTCATCCTGGGGCTGGAGCAGGTCCCAAGGGTACGGCTGTTCGCCGTTTAAAGAGGTACGTGAGCTGGGTTTAGAACGTCGTGAGACAGTTCGGTCCCTATCTGCCGTGGGTGTAGGATACTTGAGAGGAGTTGCCCCTAGTACGAGAGGACCGGGGTGAACGGACCACTGGTGGACCTGTTGTCGTGCCAACGGCAGTGCAGGGTAGCTATGTCCGGACAGGATAACCGCTGAAGGCATCTAAGCGGGAAGCCCCCCTCAAAACAAGGTATCCCTGAGGGCCGTGGTAGACCACCACGTCGATAGGATGGAGATGTAAGTGCGGTAACGCATTCAGTTGACCATTACTAATTGCCCGATAGGCTTGATTTGATCCAGTAGTAGCCAGGCTAACACCAACTACTCCTGATAAATCAGAAGCATACACACCATTGTGTATCAGAGACTTGGACAACATGGGTTCTTTCTTGGTCTGGTGGTCATAGCACAAGCGAAACACCCGATCCCATCCCGAACTCGGCCGTTAAGCGCTGTCGCGCCAATGGTACTGCGTCTTAAGACGTGGGAGAGTAGGTCACCGCCAGACCTAGTAAGAACCCAAAACGATTTCTCTCTTTCGATGCGCCCCTCGGGGCACAAACAAGCCCTAATCGTTACCGGATCAAGGGCTGACACGGCCAAGAACACACCTGTTCGACGCCAACCGGGCTCAAATAGCGCTCTGCGCGGTAGCCCAACAAAAGTGTCGCGGGATGGAGCAGCCCGGTAGCTCGTCAGGCTCATAACCTGAAGGTCGTAGGTTCAAATCCTACTCCCGCAACCAACACCAAAAAACACACCAAACCAAACCGCAGGCAAACCAGCCCACGCGGTCATCCCCATGCCCAATCCACGCGAAGATCGCAGAAGACGCAAAGCGACTTCAAGCGATGAGCACGGCGTACGAAATAGCCCCCGCCCAGATTGGGCGGGGGCTTTTGTGTTTGTCGAAAAGACCTGTCGGATCAGGAGGCAAACAACCCGTCGAAGTCCGCAAAGCCTTTGATTTCAATCGGGTTGCCCGAGGGATCAAAGAAGAACATCGTCCGCTGTTCCCCAGGCTCGCCTTCGAACCGGATCACCGGCGGGATGTCGAAGGAAATACCCTTCTCGGCCAGGCGATCTGCCAGCGCCAGCCAGGCGTCCAGAGGCAGCACGATCCCCATATGGGGCATCATCACCATGTGATCGCCCACCTTCCCGGTGCGCGTGGTCTTGAAGGGCTCGCCCAGGTGCAGCGACAGCTGGTGGCCGAAAAAGTCGAAATCGACCCAGGTGTCGGTCGAACGGCCTTCTTCACAGCCAAGCACATCGCCATAAAAGGCGCGTGCCTCATCCAGGTCGGTGACGTGAATGGCAAGGTGGAACAGCGATTTCATATCGGGATCTCCGGTTTGTCGAAATGTGCCGCCGGTCCCGCCGGACCGCGCGGCATTAGGTCAGGCGCCTGTCACAGCGCGGTTTCTTCCACCGGCGTCGCGGCCGGTGTCAGGGTCAATCTGGCGACGGTAGCGGCGATGCGGTCCACCGCTTCGCTTAGCAGGGCGTCGTCCACGGCATAGGCCAGCCGCAGGTAGCCGGGCGTTCCGAAGGCTGTCCCCGGAACTACGCCCACATGGGCCTCGGACACAAGGTATGCGCCGACGTCCACGTCGCTTTCCAGCACCGTGCCATCTGCACGCGTGGCGCCGATCAGCCCGCTGCAATCCGCGAACACATAGAAGGCCCCCGGCGGCACGTCCGAAGACAGGCCCGGGATCCTGGCAATCGCCGCCAGCAGCAGGTCGCGCCGGGCCTTCAGGCTGGCGCGCCAGTCGGACATGAACCCAAGGTCGCCATCCAGCGCGGCAATCGCCGCCGCCTGAGAAATGGTCGAGGCGTTCGAGGTGCTTTGCGATTGCAGGATGTCCATCGCCTTGATCAGGGCCTCCGGTCCCGTCGCATAGCCCAGACGCCAGCCGGTCATGGAATAGCCCTTGGACACGCCGTTGATCGTCAGGATCCGGTCGGCCAGGTCTGGCAGGGCAGAGGCCGGCGCGACAAAGGGATCTTCCTGCACCATGTGTTCATAGATGTCGTCGGCCATGATCAGCGCGTCGTGATCCGCCAGAACGCGACCAAGCGCCTGAAGCTCTGCCTGGGAATACACCGCGCCGGTCGGGTTGTTGGGCGAATTCAGGATCACCCACTTGGTGCGGGGCGTCAGCGCTTGGGCCAGGGCCTCGGGCGTCAGTTTCCAGCCCGCGTCGGGTGTGGTCTGCACGATCACCGGCACGCCGCCGGTCAGCCGCACCATGTCGGGATAGCTGACCCAGTAGGGCGCAGGCACAAGAACCTCGTCCCCGGCATCGATCGTAGCCAAGAGCGCGTTGAAGATCAGCTGTTTGGCCCCGGCCCCGGCGATGATCCGCGACACCGGCACGTCGATCCCGTTCTCGCGGGCGAACTTGCGGGCAATCGCGGCCTTCAGCTCGGCCGTGCCGGAGACGGCGGTGTATTTCGTCTGACCGGCGCAGATCGCGGCGATCCCGGCCTCGCAGACGTGGGACGGCGTGGCAAAGTCCAGCTCTCCCTCGCCCAGGTTGATGACGGAATGGCCCTCGGCGGACAGGCGGCGAAGGGTGTCGGAAATGGCGGCCGTCGGCGATGCCCCGACGACGGACATCCGCGTGGCGAGATAGGTCATGGATGGTCTTTCTGTTCGATTGGCGGGCAGGGGCTGCCCGGAGGGGGCCGGAGTGAACCGGCCCCGAAGCGGCGCATCACCCGGCAACCTGCAAAAGGTCGCGCGAAACAGACCCAAGCTGTTCATAGCCGGTTTCGGTGATCACGATGGTTTCGGACACGCCGACGGTGAACTGGCCATAGATCCGCAGGGCGGGCGGCAGGTGGAAGGCCATGCCGGGCTGTAGTTCGGTCGTGACGCCGGCGTTCAGCGACAGGATCGACCCTTCGCCCCAGTCGGGCGCAAAGGAGATACCGGTGGAATAGCCCAGGCGCTTGCGGAAGTTGTCGGTATAGCCCGCCTTGTCGATGACCTTCTGGCAGGCCAGGTGCGGCACTTCGCAGGTCACGCCCGGACGGATTTCGTCCAGCGCGACCGACAGCGCCTCTTGGCAGACCTTCATCATGTCCTGGGCAACCTGCGGCACCGGCCCCACCCAGGCCGAGCGCATGAGCGCGGCGTGATAGCGGTCGTGCACCGCGGCCATTTCAAGGAAGGCCGGATCGTTCGAGGACAGCGGCGTCCGCCGCCAGGTGCCATGGGGAATGCCGGTGCGGTGCGCGGTGGACACCAGCGGCTCCATCCCCATGTATTCCGACCCGGCCGCGATCGAGGCCTGCAGCATCGCCGCAACCAGGTCGTTGTCGGTGGCCCCGGCCTTCACCGCGGCAAGACCTGCAGTCATCCCGGCATCGACATAGGACGCGGCCTTGCGCAGTTTCTCGACCTCGGCGGGCGATTTCACGGCGCGCCCGGCCTCGACGATGCCGGCGCCGTCTTCGATCGCACCAAGCGCGTCGAGCATGGTTTCATAGACCGCGATCGGCAGGAACCAGCCCCGCTTGTCGATGGCGACGCGACGGCCCTTCAGCCCCATGCGGTCCAGCACACGCATCAGTGCGGCAATCGGATCCTCGGCGTCCTGGTAGACCTCGGCGTCGGGAATGAAGGTATTGGCGATGAAGTTGAAATACTCCAGCTGCCGGATGACAAAGACCGGATCGCCCTCTGCCGGAAGGATCAGCGCCTGGAAGGTGTAGTAACCGGGCGTCTGCTGACCGGTCAGGTAAAAGATGTTCTCGGGGCCGGTGATGACCAGCGCATCCAGCCCGGCCTTGGCCAGACGGGCGCGGGCCCCGGCCTGTCGTGCCTCGTATTCGGCCTTGGGAAAGGCGGATTCCTGTCCCTGTACGACACCTGCGGTTTCCATGTCAGTTCTCCATCATGTGCGGCGCGCGCCGCGTATCGAAAGGCAGCCCCAGTCCCGGGGCGTCGGGCAGGACGATCTGTCCTGCGGTGTAGGTCAGCCCCTGGGCGGGGTCGTCGATCAGCCCGTCCGCGCCGTAAAGCTCGGCCGCGACCGGCCGGGTCGCGAGGGCAAGATGCGCGGCGGCGGCCGTGGCCAGCCCGCCTTCGTTCATCTGGCCGATCATGTAGGGAAGGCCCCGGGCCTCGAAGGCCTGAACGGCGGCCAGCGCCGGGGTGATCCCCCCGGTCTTGATCAGCTTGAGATGCGCCCAAAGCCTGCCATTTGCCGCCTCGAACCCCTCGACCGCGCGGGCCACGTCAGACGGGCCTGCCATGCTTTCGTCCAGCATCAGCGGCATCGGAGCCCCCGCCGCCAGCGCGATCAGCGCGTCCCAGTCGCCCGGGGCTATGGGCTGTTCAACATACTTCAGATCCAGCGGGGCCAGCCGGTCCAGCCGGTCTGCGGCCAGTTCCACGGGCCAGCTTCCGTTGGCATCGATGGCCAGCACAAGGTCAGGGCCGAAGTGGTCGCGCAACAGCTGCAACCGGGCCAGGTCGGCGTCGAAATCCGCCCCGAACCGCAGCTTGAGGTCCGTGAAACCGCGCGCAACATAGGTCTTGGCCTGGGCCAGCATCTGGTCATCGCTGGACAGGAACAGCGTCTGGTTGCTGCCCCGGCTCAGCGGCACGGGCCGACCGGCCAGAAGATGCGCCAGTGGCAGGCCCTTCTGCCGCGCCTCAAGATCCCAAAGTGCGCAATCCACCAGCGCCCGCACCGGCGCGGGGGCGGCGCTGTCCATCAGGCCGCGGCGCAGATCGGCAGGTGTCTTGCCCCAGTCAAGGCGGGCCACCAGGTCCTGCGCAGCTGCGATCAGGACCTCGGCGGGATAGCCGTTCAGATAGGCGCAGTTCAGCCGCACCTCGGCCACGGCCATCGGCGCGCCAAGCGGTCCAAGCCGCAGGTACAGCGCGTCCAGCCCGGCAATCGCGCCTGAACTGGCGGTGTGCAGCGTCAGACCCTGATAGTGCAGCGACGCGCGGTGAAACCCGGTCTCCACCTCAGTTCCCCAGAACCTGTTGCGCGATGTCGCCATAGATCTTGGCCGAGACGATGAATTCGTCGCGCGGCACATATTCGTCGGGCTTGTGCGCCACCCGGATGTCGCCCGCGCCGATGACGGTGCCGGTGGCCCCGGCGTCGATGAAATGCACCAGGTCGCAGGCCCCCTGGAACCCGAAGGGTCCCGCGTCGCTTTGCCCCGAGGCGCGGCAGGCCGCGAGAGAGATCTGCACGATCTCGGCCTCTTCGGCGGTTTCCGTGGCGCCGCCCGTGGTGGCGTTCTTGCCGGTGATCTCGCAACGCAGGTTCAGATCCTTGCGGGCGCTGTCCAGCAGGGCCTCGATCTCGGCCATGGCGGTGTCGTCGGTTTCGCCCGGGATCAACCGCCGATCCAGCAGCAGTTCGCAGGCGTCTGGGATCACGTTGTCCGCATGGCCGCCGCTGATCCGGGTGACCGTCAGGCTGGGATTGCCGACCAGCGGATGGCTGCGTTGCGACAGCACATCGTCGTGGTAGGCGGCGATCCGGGGCATCAGCAGACCGGCGGCGAAGATGGCGTTTTCCCCAAGGTGCGGGCTGCCCGAATGGGCGGCGCGACCCAGTACCCGCACGCGCGGCCGGAACGACCCCTTGTGCGCAGAAAAGACCGTGTTGCCCGTGGGTTCGCCCACGACGACCATGTCGATGTCCTGCTTGCGGGCGCAGTAGTACTTGGCCCCTTCGCTGGCGACTTCTTCGTCGCCGGTAAAGACGCCCATCAGGGTGCCGGACCAGTTTCCCCGGTCCTCGGCCATCAGGCGCAGCGCTTCCAGCATCGCGGCCAGCGGGCCCTTGCAGTCGCAGCTGCCGCGCCCGTAAAGGTTCCCGGCCCGCTCTGTGAGCGTGAAGGGGTCGCTTTGCCAGCCATCACCCGCCGGAACCGTGTCCATATGGGTGTTGAAGGCAAAGACCGGGCCGGGTCCGTTGGCCAGGACCGCTTCGGCATTGAAGCGGCCCGGGGCGTATTCTTCCAGCCGGACCTGGAACCCAAGCGGGGCCAGCCAGTCTCGGATGTATTCGGCCACCGCCTTTTCGCCGCCCGGCGGGTTTTCCGACGGAATGGCGACAAGATCGGTCAGGGTGGTCAGAAGCCGGGTCGGCTGAGGCTGGGCAATCATCTTGGGGGTCCGGTTGGCTTAGTGCAGGATCTGCGACAGGAATTTCTGCGCACGTTCATTGGCGCGGCCGCCGAAGAATTCTTCGGTCGCAGCATCTTCGAGGATGCAGCCATCCTCCATAAAGACGATGCGGTCGGCGGCGCGGCGGGCAAATCCCATCTCGTGGGTGACGCAGACGGTGGTCATGCCCTCGTTCGACAGCTCGGTCATGACGTCCAGAACCTCGCGGATCATCTCGGGATCCAGGGCCGAGGTCGGTTCGTCGTACAGCATGATCTTGGGCCGCATGGCCAGCGCCCGGGCAATGGCCACGCGCTGCTGCTGACCGCCCGAAAGCTCGTCCGGGAAATGGTCAGCTCGCTCGGGGATATGCACCTTGCGCAGCAGCTCCAGCCCCAGGTCATGGGCGTCCGCCTTGCTCATCCCCAGCACCTTCATCGGGGCCAGCATGATGTTCTCGACCGCGCTGAGGTGTTGGAACAGCTCGAAGTTCTGGAAGACCATGCCGATGTCGCGGCGCAGCTTGTCCGCCCCGCGAAGATCGCCCGAAACCTC
The DNA here is from genome assembly GCF_900109195.1 of Pseudooceanicola nitratireducens. Taxonomy (GTDB): domain Bacteria; phylum Pseudomonadota; class Alphaproteobacteria; order Rhodobacterales; family Rhodobacteraceae; genus Pseudooceanicola; species Pseudooceanicola nitratireducens. Next base: position 7,127 of record NZ_FNZG01000001.1, read on the forward strand.
GTGACCTTCGAAGACGACCGACCCCTTGCTGGGCGGCTCAAGCAGGTTGATGCAGCGCAGCAGGGTGGACTTGCCGGACCCGGACGGCCCGATCAGAACCACGGTTTCCTTCTTCTTGACCCGCAGGTTGCAGCCCTTGAGCACGGTGAGGTCGTCGAATGTCTTGTACACGTCGACCAGTTCCAGGATCTTTTCTTCAGCGGACATTGTCGCCTCCTGCGGTCTGGATGGATGTGAGGATGCGGCGGGCGACGGCACGGGGGCCACGGTCACCGGCGGCACGGCGGCGGCGCAGCTTGGGATCCAGCGCGGATTCCATTGCGCCCTGCGCCATCATGAAGATCGTCGTCAGGCCAAGGTAGTAGATCCCGGCGGCGGTCAGCGCCTCGAAGTAACGGAAGTCGGCGGATGCGGTCTGGTTGGCGACCAGCAGCAGGTCCTGCACGGCGATCACCGACACCAGGGCCGAAGTCTTGAGCATCCCGATCATCTGGTTGCCCATGGGCGGCAGCACGATCCGGGCGGCCTGGGGCATGATGATCCAGCGCAGGATCGACAGCCGCGACATACCAAGTGCCTGGCCCGCGACCCGCTGGCCCTTTTTCACCGACTGCAGACCAGAGCGGATGATTTCCGCCATATAGGCCCCTTCGTTCAGCGAAAGCGCGATGACCCCGGACCAGAAGGCGTTGAAACGAATATCGAAACTGGGCAGCACATTGTAGATGAAGATGATCTGGAACAGCACCGGCGTACCGCGGAACAGCCACAAGTACAGCACCGTCAGCACCCGCACCGGGGCAAAACGAACCTGCTGGGCCAGGGCGATGATAAAGCCGGCAAGCACGCCGAAGAACAGCGACACCAGGGTGATCAGCAGGGTGATCCAGGCACCGTTCAGAAAGGATTGAGAGGTCAGATACTGGACGACCAGGTCTAGGGACATGTGCCACCGCCTTTGTCTTGAGGAGGTGCCCCGCCGACGCCTGGTCGCCGGGGCGGAAGGGTCAGGTTATTTGAAGATCGACACCGAAGCGGGCAGGTTCCACTTGGCCACCAGCGCGTCATAGGTGCCATCGGCCACGATTTCGTCCAGCGCGGCGGCAACGGCGTCCTTCACTTCGGTCTCGCCCTTGCGGAAGGCCATGCCGACGCGGGTGTTCTGTTCGAATTCCTCGCCGACGACTTCATAGGTGTCCGCCACCTTTTCCAGCAGCATCACGGCACCGGGGGTGCTGTCATAGATCGCATCGGCGCGGCCCTGGCGCAGGGTCAGCGCGCTGTCCTGGGCGGTCGGCAGGGTCATCACGTTGATGCCGTCCTTGCCGGCCGCGGTGCAGCGTTCGTCATCGGCGCGCGCCTGGCTTTCCTGGATGCCGCCCAGGGTCACCGCGATGGTCATGCCGCACAGCGAATCGTCACGCCCGGTGATGCCCTTGGGGTTGCCCGCCTGGACCACGACACGGTTGCCGATCTGCATGTATTCCAGGAAATCCACCTGCTCGGACCGGGCCGGGTTGATGTACATGGCCGAGTTGATGAAATCGATCCGGTCGCCCTGCAGCGCGGGGATCAGACCTTTGAATTCCATGTTCTTGGCGACCGGCTCGGCCCCCAGTTTTTCTGCAAGTGCAGCCATCATGTCGATGTCGAAACCGGTCAGTTCGCCATCGCGAGAAAATTCGAAGGGCGCGAAGGTCGCCGCGACGCCATAGGTCAGCTTGCCGCTTTCGATCAGGCCCGAGGACGGCAGATCCGCCGCCATGGCCGAGGTTGCAACAAGGCTTGCCAGCGCGCCGGCAAGGAAGTGGGAAACAGGTCGTTTGGTAGGCATGGGAGGGCTCCTGTTGAAAGATTTTGCTTATAGCATTGTTCAAGCGTACATCATTTGTACAACGAAAGCGGATTGGGGCGATTTTGTCCGGCGGCGGCGTCCATCGAGAACTTTTGCCTAAAAATGTGGCTTGTCGCCCCGATATGCGCCGATATGCAAGAAAATCAGGCGGGAATTTGGGATTCTGACGCGAAGTAGCAGCGAATTTTGGGGCCGTCGCTTTTCATCTTGCCCTCGTTTCATTGTTTCGTTTGTATTGTGATGTACAATTCGAAAGCCCGAACAGATGTCCTCTGCCAGCCAGGCCAGGCACGCGCTTGCCAACCAGATCCTTGATCTCGTGATCGAATCCCGGTTCGAACCGGGGCACCATCTGCGTGAACAGCAGCTGGCCGAGATCCTGGGCGTGTCCCGCACCCCGATTCGTGCCGCGCTGGCGCTGCTGGCGGAAAAAGGCGCGTTGGAGGCGATCAAGAACAAGGGCTACTTTCTGCGCCTGCGAACGGATCAGCTGACCCGGGTCGAGGTCGAAACGCCGCTGTCCTCGACTCAGCGCATCTACACCCGGATCATGCAGGATCGCATCGCCCAGGACCTGCCCGAGGAGGTCTCTCTGGCTGATCTGGGTCGCCGCTATGACATGGACCGCAGCACCCTGCGCAACGTCATGGCCGAGCTTGAGCGCGACGGCCTGGTCACCCGGGGTCCCGGTCGCAACTGGTCCTTCATGCCGACCATGGGGGACATGGAATCGCAGAAGGCCAGCTATGAATTCCGCCGCCTGATCGAACCCCAGGGTCTTCTGATGCCCAGCTTCCGTGCGGATATGGCGGTGGTGGATCGGATGCGGCTGCAGCACCTTTATTTCCACGATCATCCCAGCCTGAACGCCGGCATGGGCAAGCAGCTGTTCGAACTGGACGCGGCCTTTCATGAAGGCATCGCCGAGTTTTCGGGCAATCCCTTCCTGCTTCAGGCGATCCAGCATCAGAACCGTCTGCGCCGCCTGCTGGAGTTCGCAAGCTACCAGAATCGCAGCCGAATCCGGGAATGGTGCCGGGAACACATCCAGATCCTTGACGCCATCGCCAAGGGCCGCCTGTCTGAAGCGTCCGAGCTGATGACCCGCCATCTGGGCGGCGCGGAACAGGCCAGCACGGCACAGGCGTCCCGCTCCAAATGACGCTTTGGCTGGTAGAACACGACACGGTCCACCCGGCCGAGGACATGATGCTGGCCGCTGCGCTGGCCGATGCGCTTGGGGCCGGGGTGGTGACCCTGGACACGGGCGGCGGCGGACTGGGTGCCTATGAGGCGCGCCAGCACGTGACCGACGTAGGGCTTGGCCTCAATGGGCTGTTCTGGATCGAATGGTACAGCAATGCTTCGGCCAAGGGGCCTTTGCCGCCCGGTGTCATCGCCACCTGGGCGCAGGGCGACTGGGTCGTGCCGGTCAATCCGGCGGTCTCGGCGCAGGCCGACATGGCGCGGCGTCTTGCCGATCGCGCGGAACAGTTGGACCAACCGGTCCAGCACGTGATCATCGAACAGGGGCAAGACGGATGGCATGTCGCCGGGGATTGTCCCGCCGATTTTCCCAAGCATTGGCAAAGGGATGCCTATGGCCGCCCCGTCGCGGATCCACCTGTTCACCACGCAACTCAGGCCAATATCCTGATCGTCGGATCGGAACACAGGCAGCGCCAGACCTATCCGGCGGTCCTTGCCGCGCTTGGCGATGCCGCCGACGCGCTTGGTCTGACACTGACCCTGCGCTTCTGGGACCCGGCCGAGGCATCGCCCAACAGCCTTCCCGATGATCTGCGCGACCTTGATGGCATCGTGCTGCCCGGCGGGGCCGACATGGACCAGGTGGCCGGTCAGATCCGCGTGGCTCGCGCCGCGATTGCCGCGGACATCCCGCTTTTGGGGCTGTGCCTGGGCATGCAGACGCTGACTACCGCCGTCGCGCAGATGCGCGCGGGCTTCAACGATGCCAACATGGAAGAAGCCGCGCCCGACGCCGAAACCAAGGTCTTCCGCCGCCTGGCCCAATCCGAAGTGACGGGCGGCTTTCGGATCGGCCGGGGCCGGGCGCATCCGGTTGCGGGCACGCGGCTGGCCGCTATCCTGGGCGAGGCCGAGGTGCAGGTCCCGGTGAATCACCGCTATGTGCTGGACCCGGTGTTGCACGACTCCCTGCGCCGCGCCGGTCTGGTCATCTCGGCCTGGCAAGAGGGAGCGACGCTGGCCGATGCGGTCGAACTGCCCGATCAGCGCTTTTGCATCGGGCTGCAGGGCCATCCGGAGCTTCTGACCCGCCGGCACCGGCCCCATCCGCTTTTCACCGCCTTTCTCAAGGCGCTCGACCTCTGACTGCAAAGACCCAAGGAACCCCCTGATGACCTCTTCCCTGATCGCCCTTGTCACCCGCCTGTCCGACGAGGCCGAGGCGCAATGGCTGGACCTTCTGCGTGCCGCCCTGCCTGGCGAAACGGTGCTGTCGCTGCGCGCCATGACCGCGGAACAGCGCGACCAGGCCGATATCGCCGTGGTTGCCAATCCCGACCCGAACGATCTGAAAAGCCTGCCGAATATCGCCTGGGTGCACAGCCTTTGGGCGGGGGTTGAACGGCTTGTCGCGGAACTGCCGGGCTTTGACCGCCCGATCGTGCGCCTGGTCGATCCGCAGCTGGCCCGCAACATGTCCGAGGCCGCGCTGGCCTGGACCTTCTACCTGTTCCGCGACATGCCCGCCTATGCCCGTCAGCAAGAGCAGAAGATCTGGAACGCGCTGCCCTATCGCCGGGCCAGCGATGTCACCGTCGGGATCCTCGGGCTGGGCGAGCTGGGCAGCGCCTCGGCCGATCGGATCCGGGCGCAGGATTTCAACGTCACCGGCTGGAGCCGCAGCCAGAAGGACCTGCCCGGTGTCACCTGCCGCTCGGGCGAGGCAGGGCTGACCCAGGTGCTGGAGGAAAGCGACATCATCCTGTGCCTGCTGCCGCTGACCGCGGCGACGCGCGGCCTTCTGAACGCCGAACGGCTGGGGCAGATGAAACAGGGCGCGGGGCTGATCAATTTTGCCCGGGGTCCGATCATCGACAGCGACGCGCTGATCGCTGCGCTGGACAGCGGCCATCTGGGGCACGCGGTGCTGGACGTCTTTGACCAGGAACCGCTGCCCGAGTCCTCATCGCTGTGGTCGCATCCCGGCATCACCGTGCTGCCGCATATCTCGGGCCCGACCGACCCCAGGTCCGGTGCGGCCATCGTAGCGGGCAACATCCGCGCCTACCGCGACACCGGCGCGCTGCCCGATCACGTGGATCTGACCGTCGGCTATTGACCCGACCCCCGGGGGCGGTTGCCTTTCCGCCCCCGCATCCATAAAGCAGACCCCAGCCAAACCGGGCCCCGGCCGCGCGTTAGCCATCCGACATGCTTCCTTTCCGATCCGAGAGAGACCATGGGCTATCGCTATGACCCGGTGCAGACCCCCGCACCCCCGCGCTATGATCACCGTGCCGAGGCCCAGTTCGACATGGGCGTCACCGGTGACCTGCTGACCCGTGTCGCCACCTACATGCGCGAGGCGGACGTGCAGCTGGCCGAATTCCCGGGCCAGCTGTCGCTGACCCTGGCCCAAGGCGATGTGGTGCTGAGCACCAGCGACGAAGTGCTGGACATGCAGATCGCCGCGCTGGACGCGATCGCCCTGCAGCTTGTGCGCGACTACATGGCCTATGTGCTGGATTTCCTGCTGCCGGGCCTGGCGGCCAAGGCCGTCTGGAAGGGCGAGATCCGGCGCAACACCACGCCGCTGAACTTTGCCACCGCGCAGGTGGTCAGCTGCACCCGCGTCGCGCCCAGGTTCCTGCGGATCACCCTGGCCTGCGACGACACCCTGCGGCTGGCCGAGGGGCGGGGCATGCATTTTTCGCTTCTCCTGCCGCCCGAGGGTCGCGCGCCCGTCTGGCCCCGCCTGGATGACAGCGGCCGAACGGTCTGGGCCGATGGGGCGGATCTGCTGCACCGCGCCGCCTATACCTTTGTCGATCTCGACCCCGTGGCCGGGCGTTTCACCTTTGACATCTTCGAACATGAAGGCGGTCACACAACCGAATGGGCCCGCCGCGCCCAGGCCGGCGACATCGTCGGCATCACCGGCCCGGGCAGCGGAGATTTCCCCGCAGGGCGCGACGTGCTGATGGCCGGGGACGAAACCGCGCTGCCGGCGCTGCGCCGGATCCTGGAACATTCGCCCGCGGATCGCCGTGGCGATGTGCTGATCGAGGTCGGTCATCCCGAAGACATCCTTGATCTGCCCCATCCGCCGGGCATCCGCCTGCACTGGGTCGTGCGGGCGCGGGGCGAAACGCTTTGGGATCGGTTGTCGGTCATGGACGCGCCCGAGGGGCCGGATCGTCATGTCTGGGTCGCGGGCGAACAGGACCTGGTGCGCAAGGCCCGCGCCCGGTTCCGCCGGGAGCAGGGCGTCGGGGCCTCGGAAGGGTATTTCGCCAACTACTGGGCGTCCTGAGATCGCGCCCAGAGGGTCTGTGCCCAAAGCCTCCACGCCCCTTATTCATTTGACCCCCCGGATCCTGCGTGCTGTAAGCCCGCCGAACGCACGTCCACCGGGAATGGGGAATTCATCATGTCAGCCAACAAACGTGTCGTCCTGTCCAGCGATCATGCCGCGATCGAGCTGCGCCAGGCCATCGCCAAGCACATCACCGATCTGGGCTGGGACGCGGTCGACATTGGCCCGACCACGCCGGAAAGCACCCATTATCCTCTGCATGGCCGCGCTGCTGCGGAACGCGTCGCCTCGGGCGATTGCGCGCTTGGGATCATCCTGTGCGGCACCGGGCAGGGCATCATGATGGCCGCCAACAAGGTCGAGGGCATCCGCTGCGGCGTCTGTTCCGACACCTTCTCGGCCAAGATGATCCGCGCCCACAACAATGCGCAGATCCTGTCGATTGGCGCGCGCGTCGTGGGCGACAGTCTGGCGCTTGAGATCGTCGAGGCCTTCCTGGCCACCGAATTCGAAGGCGGCCGCCATGCCACCCGCGTGGACATGATCGAAGGGGCTTGATCGGCCCCTCTGATACACACGACCAAGGCACGGGCTGGCCCTTTCGGCTGTCCCGTGCTTAATGGCCCCGACATCGAAAGGGGCCGCCCATGTATATCGCCACACTGATTGCCAAAACCCTGGATCCCGCCGCCGTCGAGGCGCTGCGCAACGCCTGGGGGGGCGGCACGGTCACCTGGCTGGCCCCGGATCACGCGGCCGAATTTCCCCTGTCCGAAGTGCCTGGCAATTTTCGCGACATCTGGTCCGATCTTCAGGCAATTCAGATTGATCTGAACATCCAGCCCGCCGAGGGCCGGAAGAAGAAGATGCTGCTGGCCGATATGGACAGCACCATGATCCAGCAGGAATGTATCGACGAACTGGCCGAAGAGGCCGGGGTGGGCGAGCGCGTCAAAGACATCACCGCCCGCGCCATGAATGGCGAATTGGATTTCGAAGGCGCGCTGACCGAACGGGTCGGCCTTCTGAAGGGCCTGCCCGAGGCGGTGATCCAGCAGGTCATCGACACGCGCATCACCCTGATGCCCGGCGGGCCCGAGCTTTTGGCGACGATGAAGGCCAATGGGGCCTATTGCGCGCTGGTCTCGGGCGGGTTCACCGCCTTTACCGCAAAGATCGCCGAAACGCTTGGCTTTGACGAAAACCGCGCCAACACGCTGATCGCCGAAGGCGGCACCCTGACCGGGGGCGTCGGCCGCCCGATCCTGGGGCGCGAGGCCAAGGTGCAGGCCCTGGAAGAGATCACTGCGCGCCTGGGTATCACCGAAGGCGAGGTGATCGCCGTGGGGGACGGGGCCAATGATCTGGGCATGCTGACCCGCGCCGGGGCCGGTGTGGCGCTGCACGCCAAGCCGACGGTGGCCGCGCAATGCGAGATCCGGGTGAACCACGGCGATCTGAGCGCGCTGCTCTATCTGCAGGGCTATACGAAGGCCGAGTTCGTCGGCTCCTTGGCCGGTTAACCGGCCTTCCTCGCGGCGCAATAATTCGCGCATGCGTTAATTAACATTTGCGTTAATAAAAGAATCGGGCCAGCCTGTGGGTATGACACAGCTGACCCGAACCTTTGCCGCCTTGTCCGATCCGACCCGTCTGAGCCTGGTCGAAACCCTGATCGCCTCGGGGGAGCTGCCCGCAGGGGCGCTGGCGGCGCAGGCCACGATTTCCGCACCCGCCATATCGCGCCACCTGAAGGTACTGCGCGAAGCCGGGGTGGTGCGGCAGCGGATCGAGGGCACGCATCGGTTCTATTCCGTCGATGCCGGGGCCCTGGCGCGGATCAACAGCTGGACGATGGATCACCGCAGCTTCTGGGGCAAAAGCCTGGACCGGCTGGACGGGATGCTTGCGCTTGACCCCGAGGGAGAGGACCAATGAAGGATACGGAAACTGCAGATGTGGAGTTGATCCGCGACTATGCCGTGGCGCTGACCCGGTTGTGGCGGGCGGTGACGGAGCCGGTGCAGATCCTGCAATGGTTCGGCCCCGAGGGCGTCTATCTGGACGACTGCCAGATGGATTTCCGTACCACCGGCCCCTGGAGCTGCACGATGCGCGGCAAGGACAGCGGATCGCGATTCAAGGTCTCGGGGCAGATCACCCATGTCAGCCCGCCCGAAGGCGGGCGTGGGTCCGTCGGCTTTACCTGGGCCTGGCACGATGAGGACGACCGGCGCGGGCCGGAAAGCCATGTGAGCTTTGCGGTGGAGGAAACCGCAAGCGGCGCGCGCCTGACCCTGACGCATCGCGACCTGGCCAGCGCCGAGGCCGCGCAGGACCACACCCGCGGCTGGCTGTCGACCCTGCGGAAGATGGATTTCTTCCTAGACCCGCAGGCCTCGCTTGTCCCGACGACCCGCTGAGTTCTGACCCGGATTTCAAGCCCCACTTTCACACCTGAGCCCAAGGAGGCCACCATGCCCAAGTATCTGTTCATCTACCACGCCGACGCCCCGATGAAGCCCGAACCCGGCCAGGAGCAGGAGGCCATGGCCGCCTGGGGCCGCTGGATGGAAAAGGTCGGCCCGAACCTTGTCGATCCCGGTGAGCCGGTGGGCATTTCGAAATCGGTCGGCCCTGATGGCGTGTCCGACAAGGTGGTGAATGCCGCCTTCGGCTATTCCATTGTCGAGGCCGACAGCATCGAAGCCGCCTGCGAGCTGGCGAAGGGCAACCCGATGATCGACGGCGGCGGATCCGTCGAAGTGGCCGAGATTATGCCGATCGAGATGTGATCGGGGTGGGGGTGCTTATGACCCCATGACGTAGTGCATCTGGTTTCGGTTGTGAGGGGGCTGTCTGCCCCCTCTGCCGCCCCGGGGGCGGCATTCACCCCCGAGGATATTTGTGAAAACCAAAGAGTGTGAGTCTTTTGGGTTATTCGCCGTAGGGCACCCAGACGGTCTTGACCTCGGTTGCCTGGTCGAGGAAGGCGCGGCCCTCGCCCTCTGCGCCCATCCAGTCGCGGGCGCGGGCATTGTTGACCCATGTGCGCTTGAGGTTGCCGGCGCTTTGGCCTTCGATGATCTCTGACAGGTCGGTGGAAGAGAAACTCCAGACCGCATCGAGGTCGAGATGCGCGGCGAGGGTGGGGGCGAGTTCGGCATGCGCTCCGGTGACGATGTTCACCACCCCGCCGGGCACGTCCGAGGTGTCGAGCACCTGATAGAAGTCGGTCGCGGCGAGGGGGTAGGCCTCGGACGGGACCAGCACCACGCGGTTGCCCATGGCGATCGCCGGGGCCATGACCGACACCAGCCCCAGCAGCGGCACGTCATCGGGGCAGAGCGCGCCGATCACGCCGACGGGTTCGCGCACGGCCAGGGCCATTCCGCGGATCGGCACCGACCGTAGGTCGCCCGCGTATTTGTCGGCCCAGGCCCCATAGGTGAACAGCCGTGACACGGCCTCGGCCACCTCGGCCTTGCCGGTCTTCGCGCCGGTCATCGTGTCGATGCGGGCGGCGAATTCAGACGCGCGCGCCTCCAGGTTCTCGGCGATGTAGTAGAGGATCTGCGCCCGCAGATGCGCGGTGGTGCCAGACCAGGATTTCGCGCCCTGCGCGGCCTCCACCGCGTTGCGGATGTCCTTGCGGTTGCCGATGCCCACATGGCCGATCAGCTGGCCGCGCGGACCATAGACCGCCTTGGAATAGCCGCCGTCGGGGCGCGCCTGCTTGCCCCCGACATAAAGCTTTGCCGTGCGGTCCAGCGCATCGCCGACCTCGTCCGGCTTGCCGGTCTTCGGTTCGATCCGCGCCAGCGGCTTGGTCTTGCCCGCGGGTTTCAGATAGGCCGACAGCCCCTCCCATCCGCCTTCGCGGCCAAAGCCCGATTCCCGCACGCCGCCGAACCCGGCCGCCGCGTCGAACATATTGGTGCCGTTGATCCAGACCACGCCCGCGACCAGTTTCGGCGCCATCCCGAGCGCAAGGTTCACATTCTCGGTCCAGACCGAGGCCGCGAGCCCATAGCGCGTATTGTTGGCCAGCTGCACGGCCTCTTCCGGGGTGCGGAAGGTGCAGGACACCAGAACGGGGCCAAAGATCTCCTCCTGCATCAGCCGGTCGGCGGGGGCGAGGCCGGTGATCAGCGTTGGCGGATAGTAACAGCCCTCGGGGATCGCGCAGGCCGCGCGATAGACTTCACCGCCTGAGCCGTCCACCAGCCCGCGGATCGCCTCCAGCTGCACGGGGTCGACCACGGCACCGACGTCGATGCTCTTGTCCAGCGGATTGCCGACGCGCAGCTTGTCCATGCGGGCCTTCAGCTTGGCATGGAACCGCTCCGCCACGCCCTCCTGCACCAGCAGGCGCGACCCGGCACAGCAGACCTGGCCCTGGTTGAACCAGATCGCATCGACCAGCCCTTCGACCGCCGAATCCAGATCGGCATCGTCAAAGACCACATAGGGTCCCTTGCCGCCCAGCTCCAGCGTCAGGGATTTGCCCTGACCCGCCGTGGCGACACGGATCTTCCGCCCCACCTCGGTCGAGCCGGTGAAGGCCACTTTGTCCACGTCCTCATGGGTCACGATCATCTCGCCCACGCGGCCATCGCCGGTGACGATGTTGATGACCCCCTTGGGCACACCCGCCTGGCGGCAGATGTCGGCAAAACACAACGCGGTCAGAGAGGTATATTCCGCCGGTTTCAGCACCACGGTATTGCCCGCCGCAATCGCCGGCGCGACCTTCCAGGCCAGCATCAGCAGGGGGAAGTTCCAGGGGATCACCTGACCACAGACACCGACCGGCTCCATTCCCGGGGCCTCGCGCTCCATCAGCTGGGCCAGGCCGGCGTGGTAATAGAAATGCCGCGCCACCAGCGGCACGTCGATGTCGCGCGCCTCGCGGATCGGCTTGCCGTTGTCCATCGTTTCCAGCACGGCCAGCAGGCGTGCATGTTTCTGCACCAGCCGGGCCAGCGCATACAGAACCCGCGCGCGCCCCTTGCCGCCCAGCTTCGCCCATTTCGGCTGTGCCTTGCGGGCCGCGGCCACCGCTGCCTCCACATCCGCCGCCGTGCCTTGGGTCACATGGGCCAGCACCTCGCCCGTCGCGGGATTGCGGCTTTCAAAGGTCTCACCGACCTCGGTCCAGGCCCCGTCGATGAAATGGCCAAAGCGGTCGCCCTGGTCCACAAGCCAGGCCAGCGCATCGCCCGCTGCCTCGGGGGCCGGACCATAATCCATCGACTCGAAGATCTCTTTCACGCTCATCGGGGGGCCTCACTCTCGGTCAGCACATGATAGTCACAAGACAGGTCAGGCCATCCTAGTGCGCCCGTAATCCCCATCATCTTGCCGGAAATACTCAAAAAATCCTCAGCTTGTCGCATGACGCCACCCTGCGGAATAGGCTCCGGTCACGTGATGTTCCAGCTGCCGCTCGATATCACCCAGAAGCGACGAGGCCCCAAAGCGGAACAGATCAGGCTGCAGCCAGCGATCGCCCAGCTCTTCTTTCATCAAGGACAGATAGACCAGCGCATCCTTGGCCTTGGAAATCCCGCCCGCGGGCTTGTAGCCGACGCGATAGCCGGTGCGCTCGTGATAGTCGCGGATCGCGCGGATCATCACCAGGCTGACGGGCAGGGTGGCGTTCACGCTCTCCTTGCCGGTCGAGGTCTTGATGAAATCCGCCCCCGCCATCATGCACACCAGCGAGGCGCGGGCGACATTGCGCAGCGATCCCAGCTCACCCGTCGCCAGGATCGCCTTTACATGCGCCTCGCCACAGGCGGCGCGGAAGGCGCGCATCTCGTCATACAGCGCCTGCCAGTTGCCGGTCAGCACGTGGCGGCGGGAAATCACGATGTCGATCTCCTCGGCCCCGGCGGCGACGCTTTCGCCGATCTCGGCCAGGCGCAGGTGGAACGGCGACAGACCAGCGGGGAAGCCGGTCGACACTGCCGCGACCGGCACGTCAGAGCCGGACAAGGCCCCGACCGCCGCCGGCACCATGTCGTGGTAGACGCAGACCGCGCCGGTGGTGATCTGCTCCATGCCAAGCGCGTCCAAGATGTCCGCGCGCACCGGGTTCAGGGCCTTGGCACACAGCCGCCGCACCCTCCCCTCGGTGTCGTCGCCCGCCAGGGTGGTCAGGTCGATGCAGGTGATCGCCCGCAGCAGCCAGGCCGCCTGGTAATCCTTCTTCACCGACCGCCGACCGGGCAGCGTGGCGCAGCGGCGCTCGATCGCGGACCGGTTGGCCTCGGCCCCCAGCACCCAGTCCAGGTCCAGCGCCTGCCCGGGATTTCGCGCATCCGTCGTCTGGGGCAGCTGGGCAGCCTGCGTGTCATGCGCGCCCTGCTCGGTTGTCTCTACCTTGGTCTGCATCCGCTCCTCCGGGGCTTCATGGCGGTTCGGGCGCAGGGTGTCATGCGCCCAACCCCTTGGCAAGCGCGCCGCGAGGGCAGCCAATGCAGCAAAAATCCGCACATCTTCACCGCCAGTTGCGAATGGATGGGGGTCTAGTTGAGAATCGTTCGCATTCCGCTTGACAAAGTTGCGAACCGTTCTCAATTTCCCGAAGAAACCGCGACCCAGAAGGACCCGACCGCGATGACACCGACCCGACGCAGGCTGCTGACCACCGGCCTTGCCGCTGGCGCGACGCTGGGCCTTGGCCCTGTGCTGAAGGCACCCGCCCTCCGGGCGCAGAACCGGCTGAACGTCGTCGCCACCACCGGCATGATCGCCGATGCCGCGCGGTTCATCCTGGGCGACGCGGGCGAGGTGCGCGCGCTCATGGGGCCCGGGGTCGATCCCCATGCCTTCCGCCAGACCCGCAGCGATATCGTGGCCATGACGCGGGCCGACCTGACGCTCTGGCACGGGCTCTACCTCGAGGCGCAGATGGAGGAATTCCTGCTGAACCTCGCCCGGCGCCGCAGTGTCGTGCCCGTCGCAGACCGGATCGACCCGGCGCTTCTGCTGAGCCATCCGGATTATGACGGCCGCTTCGACCCCCACGTCTGGATGGCCCCCGAAATCTGGAGCCACGTGGTCGCCTCGATCGCGGACGCCCTGCAAGAGGCGCAGCCCGACCTCGCCCCCACGTTCGAGGCCCGCGCGACCGAGTATCGCGACACTGTTGCCGCCCTGCATGCCTATGCCAGTGACGTCCTCTCGACCGTGCCCGAGGACAGCCGCGTGCTGGTCACCGCCCATGATGCCTTCAGCTATTTCGGCCGTGCCTACGGCTTCGAGGTCCTGGGCATCCAGGGGATCTCGACCGAGAGCGAGGCAGGCCTGAACCGCATTCGCGACCTTGTCGACACGCTGGTCACCCGCAGGATCGGGGCCGTCTTTGTGGAAACCTCGGTGTCGGACCGCAACATGCGCGCGCTGATCGAAGGGGCCGCCGCCCGGGGACACAAGGTCACCATCGGCGGAGAGCTGTATTCCGACGCCATGGGCGAGCCGGGCACCTATGAGGGCACCTATCCCGGCATGATCGACCACAACGTCACCACCATCGCCCGCGCGCTGGGCGGCACCGCGCCCGAGAAGGGCCGCATCGGTCAGCTGGGGGCCGCAGGATGACCCAGGCCGCCGCCATGATGTCCCCCCTGCCGTCCGAGCAGGCCAGCGCGGCCGTGCCCCTGCCGCTGAAAGTGCGCGGCATGACCGTGTCCTATGGTGCGACCCCTGCGGTCTTTTCAGCCGACATGGACATCGCGCCGGGGGCCATGACCGCGATCATCGGCCCGAACGGCGCAGGCAAATCGACGCTGCTGAAGGCGACGCTGGGGATCATCCCGCGCCTCTCGGGCCAGGTTGAGGTCTTCGGCCAGCCGCTGGACCGGGTCCGGGCGCGGATCGCTTATGTGCCGCAGCGCGCCAGCGTCGACTGGGATTTCCCGACCCGCGCGCTCGACGTGGTCGAAATGGGGCTTTATCGCCAGCTGGGGCTTCTGGGCCGGCTGACCCGCCAGCACCGCAGCCTTGCGCGGGACTGTCTGGACCGGGTGGGCATGGCGGATTTCGCCGGCCGCCAGATCGGCCAGCTTTCGGGCGGTCAGCAGCAGCGTGTCTTCCTGGCCCGGGCGCTGGCCCAGGGCGCGGATCTTTACATGCTGGATGAACCCTTTGCGGGCGTCGATGCAGCCACGGAAAAGGCCATCATCGACGTGCTGAAATCCCTGAAGGACGAGGGGCGCACCATTCTGGCCGTGCATCACGACCTGTCGACCGTGCCGGATTACTTCGACAATGTCTTCATCATCAACCGCAGCCCGGTGGCCGCGGGCCCTGTCGCCACGGCCTTTACCGAAACCGCCCTGCAAAGCGCCTATGGCGGGCGGCTGGCCACGGGGCTGCTGGATCAGCTGTTCCCCTCGGCCGGGCCCGCGCCCATGCCACAGCCCTTCCCCACGCTGGACGCGTGAGGGGCGTAAAGGGCAAGGCATGAGGGCAAGCGGATGATGGATCTGGGCTATAACACCCTTCTGGTCGCCACCGGCGCGGGCCTTCTGGGCATCGCGGCGGGGGTGACGGGGGCTTTTCTGTACCTGCGCAAACGCTCGCTTGTCAGCGACGCGATCAGCCATGCGACGCTGCCCGGCGTGGCGCTGGCCTTTATCTTCATGGTCGCCCTTGGTGGCGAGGGGCGCAACCTGGTGGGGCTTCTGGGCGGTGCGGCGCTGTCGTCGCTGGCGGGCCTTGCAGTGGTGCAATGGCTGACCCGCCGCACCCGCCTGGGCGAGGATGCGGCGATCGGCGCGGTGCTGTCGGTCTTCTTCGGCTTTGGCATAGTGCTTCTGACGGTGATCCAGACCCTGGGCGCGGGCCGTCAGGCGGGGTTGGAGACCTTCCTGCTGGGCTCGACCGCCGGGATGCTGCGCGCCGATGCCATCGTGATCGCGGTCGGGGGCGCGCTGACGCTGCTGGCCTGCCTGCTGCTGCGCCGGCCCATGACCATGGTGTCCTTCGATGCGGAATATGCCGCGACCCAGGGGCTGGTCCCCGCACGGGTGGACATGGGCATGATGGCGCTGGCGCTGGCCGTCACCACCATCGGGCTGAAGATCGTCGGGCTGATCCTGATCGTCGCCCTGTTGATCCTTCCTGCCGTCGCCGCGCGCTTCTGGACCGAACGGGCCGAGGTCGTGGCGCTTCTGGCGGGGGTCATGGGCGGGCTGGCCGGGGCCTCGGGGGCGGTGCTGTCGGCGCTGGCCCCGGATCTGCCGACCGGGCCGATCATCGTTCTGGTGGCGGCGGCGCTGTTCACCTTGTCGCTGGTGTTTGCGCCCGAACGCGGCGTGCTGGCCGGGGCCATCGCCTATATGCGGTTCCGCCGTCAGGTGCACATGCGGCAGGGGTTGCTGGCGCTGGCCCATGGGCACCGCGTGCACGAAAGCTATTCCCGCCGTCTTCTGGGCCGCGCCGGGCTGATCCGCGCTGATGGCGTGGTGACCGATCAGGGCCGCAGGCTGGCGGCCTGGGCGGCCCGCGACGAACGGCGCTGGTCCTACCTGCGCAGCCGCCCCGAGGGCGCGGCGCTGGCCGCGCGCTATGACGGGCTGACCCCGATCGAGGATCTGGTGACCCCGGATCAGCTGCGCGCGCTGGATGACGCGATTGCTTCGGACGGGGCGGGGCCCCAGGCCAGGGGCCGGGTGCCCGAGGGGAGAAGCTGATGGGATCGGAATTCGTTGCCCTGTCGCTGCCGCCGATCCTGATCGGGTGCCTGGCCGCCGTGGCCTGCGCCCTGCCGGGGAACTTCCTGCTGCTGCGGCGTCAGGCGCTGATCGGCGATGCGATTTCCCACGTGGTCCTTCCGGGCATCGTCGTGGCCTTCCTGCTGACCGGCATGGTCAGCACCTGGCCGATGATGCTGGGGGCCGCCGGGGCCGCGCTTGTTGCCGTGGCGCTGATCCAGATCGTGCAGCGCGTCGGACGGATCGAGCCGGGCGCCGCCATGGGCGTCGTCTTTACCACGATGTTTGCCGGAGGGGTGCTTCTGCTGGAGCAATCCGACACCTCGAACGTGCACCTGGACGTGCAGCACGCGCTTTATGGCAATCTGGAAAGCCTGATCTGGCTGGATGCCACCGGCTGGCACAGCCTTCTGGATCCCGAGGCGCTGGCCTGGCTGCCGCCGGAGCTGACCCGCATGGCCGTGGTCGCCGCTTTGGTGGCGCTGTTCATCGCCGCGCTTTGGCGGCCCTTGGCGATTTCGACCTTCGACGAAGGGTTCGCCCGCACCATTGGCATCCCGGTAACCCTGCTGGGGCTGGCGCTTGTGGTGGTTTCGGCCATGGCGGCGGTGGCGGCCTTCGATGCGGTAGGGTCGATCATCGTGATCGCCATGTTCATCTGTCCGCCCGCCGCCGCGCGGCTGATGACCGACCGGCTGGCGACGCAGGTCTGGATCAGCGCCGGGCTGGCGCTGGTCTCGGCCGTGCTGGGCTATGTTCTGGCGGGCTACGGGCCGCTGTGGCTGGGGGCGGATGACGCTGTCAGCGCCGCGGGCATGATCGCCACGGTCTCGGGGCTGATCCTGGGCGGTGCGGCGCTGTTCGGGCCGAAGCGGCGCGGTCAGTCGGGCTGAGTGAAGCGGGTGGCCAGGGCCTCGAACCCCTTTTGCAGAAGCGCGGTGTGATCGGTCAGGATGACCGGCACATGGGCCGCCTGAAGCGCGCGGGCGTAATCGCCGACCAAGGGGCCATCCCCGATCAGCACGGCCTGCTGGCCCAGCCAGAGTGTGCGCGACGCGCCCACGTCGGCCCCGGCCAGCGCGGCGCGGATCTGTGCCGGGCGGGTCAGATCACCCAGCAGGGTCAGCAGCTTTTCCGGCCGGTCCAGCGCTGCGTCCAGAACCTTGCGCGTGTCCCCGGCCTGCTCGTCCGGCCCTGACGCGCCGGCCTCGCCCTGCGACAGGGCCAGGGCAAGCGCGGGGGCCGCAGAGGTGGTCAGGTGGATGACCTCGCGGGCCGAGAGCGTCGCCCAATGGGTCGCCGCCGCGCCGCAGTGGATCGCGATGCCGTCCCAATGCGGGTTGAGGTGCTGAAAGCCCAGCAGCGCCAGCCGGGCCTGCGCGCCAAGCGCCCCGAGGGGGCCAAGCGCGATGTGATCGCCCGCGGTTTCGGGCGGCAGCAATTCGGCGGGCATGGGCAGCGGTGTCAGCGCATCATCGACAAGGATCCGCAGCGGGGCCTCTGCGCTGCCCCAGGATCCGGGCGATCCGGCAATCCGTCCATTCCAGGTTGTCGTAGTCATGGGCGCGACATAGGGCGCGCCGCCGCATCGGTCAATGCGGCGACGGCCTGCATCGGATCACTCGGCCACGGCGCGGGGGCTGGGGCGGGCGGTCAGGGTCGCATGGGCGTCGTATTGCGACAGGAAGACCTCTCCGCTGAGGTCGGTCAGGAAATGCGTCCGCTTGAGCCGGTCCATCACCGGGCCCTTGACCTCGGACAGGTGCAGCTTGATCCCCATGTCGGTCAGGCGGGTGTTGATCGCCTCGAGGCTTTCCAGCGCGGACATGTCGATGTCGTTTACGGCCGAGCACATCAGCACCACGTGTTCGATCGGTTCGTCACAGGTGACGCGGTCATACAGAAGATCCTGCAGGAAATGCGCATTGGCGAAATACAGGCTTTCGTCGATGCGGATCGTGACCACGCGGGGATCGGTCTGCACGTCGTGGCGGGTGATGTTGCGGAAGTGCTGCGTGTTGGGAACCAGCCCGACCTCGGCCACATGGGGGCGCGACGTGCGGTATAGGAACAGCAGGATCGACAGGGCGACGCCGGCCGAGACGCCGACCTCGACCCCGATGCCGAGGGTCAGCAGGATCGTGGCGCTGACGGCGGCGAAATCCACCCGGCTGTAGGCCCAGGTCTTTTTCAGGATCGACAGGTCCACCAGCGACAACACGGCGACGATGATGGTCGCGGCCAGCACGGCCTTGGGCAGGAAGAACAGAAGCGGCGTCAGCAGAAGCGCGGCCAGGCCGATGCCCACGGCGGTGAAGGCCCCGGCGGCAGGGGTTTCCGCGCCCGCGTCGAAGTTCACGACCGAGCGGGCAAAGCCGCCGGTGACCGGGTAGCCGCCGCTGAGGGCGGCCGCGACATTGGAGGCCCCGAGGCCGATCAGCTCCTGATCGGGGGCGATGCGCTGGCGGCGTTTCGCGGCCAGGGTCTGGGCGACCGAGACGGATTCCACGAAGCCGATGATCGAGATCAGAAGCGCCGAGAGGAACAGCTGCCCCCAGAGGTCGGCCGAGAAGGCCGGCAGGGTCAGCGGTGGCAGACCCATGGGGACGTCACCCACGATGGCCACGCCGCGCGCGTCCAGCCCGAAGGTCCAGACCAGCAGCACCGAGACCGCCACGGCCATCACCGGCCCGGCCTTGGCCAGAAGATCCGCCAGCCGGGGCTTCAGCCCAAGCGCCAGCAACCGCGGCTTCAGCCCCTTGCGGACCCAGAAGAGGAACCCGAGGGAGGCCAGCCCGATCACCAGTGTATAGGGGTTGGTCTGGCCCAGATGCGCCAGCAGGCTGCCGATCAGCGCGACCAGGTTGTGGCCCTCGGCCGAGATGCCGAAGATATGTTTCAGCTGAGAAGTAGCGATCAGCAGCCCCGAGGCGGTGATGAAGCCGGCAATGACCGGGTGCGACAGGAAATTCGCCAGGAATCCGAGGCGGAAGAGCCCCATGGCCAGCAGCATCAGCCCCGACAGGAAGGCCAGCGTGATGGCGGCGGCGATGTATTCCGGCGTGCCCTGCGCGGCGAGCTTGCCAACCGCGGCGGCGGTCATCAGCGAGACCACGGCCACCGGCCCGACCGCCAGCGCCCGCGAGGTGCCGAAGATCGCATAGGCGACCAGCGGCAGGATCGAGGCATAGAGCCCCATCTCGGGCGGCAGCCCGGCCAGCAGAGCATAGGCGAGCGACTGGGGGATGAGCATGATGGTGACGATCACCGCCGCCACCATGTCCGAGGTCAGCGTGTCGCGGGAATAGTCGCGGGACCAGTCAAGGATGGGAAGATAGCGCCGGAGCGCGGCGGGGGAGAGGTTTGGCTGTTTCACGGGGCAGGGTCCTGAAATCGGGAAGCCACGGCGGGCGTTGGATTACATATATTATAATGTGAATGTGTTTTTCAAGTCCTGGTTTTGCAGTGGTGTGCCGAGATGCGGAGTGGCCGCGTGATGCGGGGGAGTGTAGTGCGGAGGGGGAGGGCCCGGAGGGGCATCGAGCCCCGCCGGGCCCTGGCCTGCGGCGCGAGTATTTTTGGCAAGATGATGGGGATGGGCGCGCAGTGAGGGAGCTGCGCCCGGATCGTGGAGGCCGCAGGGCCTGTGGTCAGTTTTGGGCGAGCGTTGCGAGGGCTGCAGCGTTATGGGGGGGCGAGGCGGTGGATACCCAGGAGGGCCAGAGATTTGGTGAGTTCTCCGTACATTGCGCCGTCGGGGCGGCGCGTGCTGACCGTATTGAGAAAGGTAACAGCGTCAAGGTCCGCAGTGGGCAGGGGGTGCGGACGGAAGGGGGCGGCGGCTGTGGGGCAGGGTCAGGGCCTCGGTTGCGCGAGTAAGGGAGTTACGCCCGGATCGGGCATGCCGCGGGGCCTGTGGTCAGTTCTGGGCGAGCGATGCGAGGGTCGCAGCGCTATGGGGGGCGAGGCGGTAGATGCCCTGGAAGGCCAGAGGTTTGGTGATCTTTCCGTCCCTCACGCCATCGGGGCGGCGGGTGCCGCGTGCGTTGAGGAAGGTGAAAGCGTCGAGATCCGCAGCGGGCAGGGGCCGCGGGCGGAAGGGGCCGAGGCTGTCGGTCAGGGTCAGCGCCTCGGTCGCGCAGGTCGGGCAGAGCGCGCCGAAGAAGGCGGGTGCAGGCCAGCCGGAGCGGGCGATCCAGCGCTCGGTCACGGCCATGTCGAGGTGGGGGGCGAAGTCGCGGGGGTGGATGTCGGGTTCATCCGTGATCGTTTCGACCGTCGCCGCCCCGAGCAGCAGAAGCTGGCCGCCGGCGACGGTCACTGGATAGAGCCGGTCGCCCGGCTGCACCTTGGCGCGGCGAAAACTGGGCAGCCCGAGATGCGGGCCGCCGAAGAAGCAGGTGAAGCCCACGCCCTGCGGCACAAGTCCAAGCGCCTTCACCCGGTGAGCCGAGAGATAGACGCTGAATGCACTCAATGCGCCTGGGCCCAATTGTCGCCCTGGCCTGCGTCGACCACCAGCGGCACGTCGATCTTGACCGCCGGGGCGGCGGCGCTTTCCATGACCTTGCGGGCGGCTTCGGTCACGGCATCGACCGCGGTTTCATCGACCTCGAAGACCAGTTCGTCGTGCACCTGCAGCAGCATCTTGGCGGGCAGGTCGGCAATGGCCGCAGGCATGCGCACCATGGCGCGGCGGATGATGTCGGCGGCCGTGCCCTGGATCGGCGCGTTGATCGCGGCGCGTTTGGCAAAGCCGGCGCGCGGCCCCTTGGCGGCGATTTCCGGCGTGTGGATGCGACGCCCGAAAAGGGTCTGGACGTAGCCATGGGTCTTGGCGAAGTCCGTCGTCGCCTCCATGTAGTCGCGGATGCCGGGGAAACGTTCGAAATAGCGGTCGATGAAGCCCTGGGCCTCGGCCCGGGGGATGCGCAGGTTGCGCGCAAGGCCAAAGCCCGAGATGCCGTAGATCACGCCGAAGTTGATCGCCTTGGCCTGGCGGCGCACGTCCGGCGTCATCTCATCCAGCGGCACGCCGAACATTTCCGACGCGGTGGCGGCGTGAATGTCCTGGCCGTCCTCGAAGGCCTGTTTTAGCGCCGGAATGTCGGCGATATGGGCCAGAATGCGCAGTTCGATCTGGGAATAGTCGAGCGAGAGCAGCTTGCGCCCTTGCGGTGCGACGAAGGCCTCGCGGATGCGGCGGCCTTCTTCGGAGCGGACGGGAATGTTCTGCAGGTTCGGATCGGTCGAGGCCAGGCGTCCGGTGTTCGCCCCGGTCTGCACGTAAGAGGTATGCACGCGCCCCGTTTCCGGGTTGATGTGGTCCTGCAGCGCGTCGGTATAGGTCGATTTCAGTTTTGACAGCTGGCGCCAGTCCAGCACGCGGGCGGGCAGGTCGTGTTCGGTGGCCAGATCTTCGAGGATGTCGGCCCCGGTGGCATAGGCCCCGGTCTTGCCCTTCTTGCCGCCCTCAAGCCCCATCTTGTCGAACAGGATCTCGCCCAGCTGCTTGGGCGAGCCGACGTTGAAGGATTCCCCCGCCAGCTCGTGGATCTCGGCCTCGAGCGCGGCCATCTTCTGGGCGAAGGCATTGGACATGCGCGACAGCGTATCGCGGTCGACCTGGATGCCGTGCATCTCCATCTGCGCCAGCACGGGCGAGAGCGGGCGTTCCAGCGTTTCGTAGACCGTGGTGACCTTCTTGGTATGCAGCTGAGGTTTCAGCACCTGCCACAGGCGCAGGGTGATGTCCGCATCCTCGGCCGCATAGCGGGTGGCCTGGTCGACGGGGACCATGTCGAAGGTGATCATCGACTTGCCCGAGCCCAGCAGATCCTTGATCGGGATCGGCGTATGGCCAAGATATTGTTCCGACAGCGCGTCCATCCCGTGGCCATGCAGACCCGCGTTCAGGGCGTAGGAGATCAGCATGGTGTCATCGAAGGGCGCGACCGAGATCCCGTAGCGTTTCAGGATCTTGGCGTCGTATTTCATGTTCTGCCCGATCTTGAGGATCGCATCGTCCTCGAGCACGGGTTTCAACATATCCAGCGCGATCTTCTCGGCCATCTGGCCGGGGGCGCGGTCTTCGGTCGCGAACAGGCCTTCGCCTTCGGAGGCGAGGTGGTTGAGCGGAATGTAACACGCCTGCCCGGGATCGGTGGCGAGGCAGATGCCGACCAGATCGGCCTTCATTTCATCCAGGCCGGTGGTTTCGGTGTCGACGGCCACGTAGCCGCGTTCGCGGATGCGATCGATCCAGGTGGCCAGCTGATCGGCCGTGGTGACGGTTTCATAGCTTTCGGGATCGATGGCGGGCATTTCGACGGGGGCGGGGCCCTCGTCGGTCCCTGACGTGACCGCCTCGGGGGCGGCGGGCGCCTCGACCCCCATCTGGTCCGCGATCCGCTTGGTCAGGGTGCGGAACTCCATCTCGTTGAGGAAGTTCAGCAGGGTTTCGGGGTTGGGGTCGCGCACCTCGAGATCGTCCAGCGTGAAGTCCAGCGGCGTGTTGCAGTCGAGCTGCACGAGCCGCTTGGACAGTTCGATCTGGGCGCGGTTGTCGATCAGGGTCTGGCGGCGCTTGGGCTGCTTGATCTCTTCCGCGCGGTCCAGAAGGGTTTCCAGATCGCCGTATTCGTTGATCAGAAGCGCCGCGGTCTTGATGCCGATGCCCGGCGCGCCCGGCACGTTGTCGACCGAGTCGCCGGCCAGCGCCTGAACGTCCACCACGCGGTCGGGCCCGACGCCGAACTTGGCCTCGACCCCTTCGACGTCGATGCGGATGTTCTTCATAGCGTCCAGCATCTCGACCCCGCCGCCGACCAGCTGCATCAGGTCCTTGTCGGAACTGATGATCGTCACCCGTCCGCCCGCGTCGCGCGCCTGGCACGAGAGGGTCGCGATGATGTCATCGGCCTCGTAGCCCTCAAGCTCCTTGCAGGCGATGTTGAAGGCTTCGGTGGCAGTGCGGGTCAGCGGGATCTGGGGGCGCAGATCCTCGGGCATCGCCTCGCGGTTGGCCTTGTAGAGGTCGTACATATCGTTGCGGAAGGTGTGCGAGCCCTTGTCGAAGATCACCGCCACATGGGTCGGCGCATCGGGGCCGGTGTTCCCTTCGACATAGCGGTGCAGCATGTTGCAGAACCCGGACACGGCGCCGATCGGCAGCCCGTCGGATTTCCGCGTCAGCGGCGGCAGCGCATGATAGGCGCGGAAGATGAAGGCCGATCCGTCGATCAGGTGCAGGTGACACCCCTTGCCGAAATGTTGTGTCATGTTAGCCTCCGCGCGATATCGTCCTGATGGGTTCTGCCATGTTCCGTGCTCTGCTGCCAGCCGCTCTTTTCCTGCTTTGGGTGGGGTCCGGACATGCCGCCGCGCAAAGCCTTGTGGAAGGGGGCGCGCACACGGCCGGGCAAGAAAAGATGCCGCCCTGTGAAAACACCATGGCAGGGGACAATTGCGCCCGTGTGCTGGCCTGTATCGGCGGTGACGGCCTTTGGTTCGACGGACAGGCGCGCGGTTGGGGCAAGGGCATCATCCTTGGAGCCATGTCCGACGGCACGCCCTGCACCGGCAGCTGGCGCTACCGCGAGGGGGTGAACATCGCCACCGCCTCGCTGTCCTGCGAGGACGGAACCAAGGGCAAGGTGATCTATTATTCGCAGGACAATGTGACCGGCACGGGGATCGGGCGCGGGTTGGATTCGCGGCTGCGCGGCCTGCGTGTCTGGTCCGGTCACAACGTGCTGGAGTTCCTGACGCCAAAGGACGGGCCCGGGGCCCTGCTGCCCTGCACTGGTGAGCCGATCCCGATCAGCTAAGGGTGGTTTGCCGGGGCCTTAGCCCTCGTGGCCCTTCAGCACGTATTTCGCGTCGCAATAGCCACATTCGACGAAATTGTCGTCCTCGGGGATATGCAGCCAGACACGCGGATGGCCAAGCGCCCCTTCGCCACCGTCACAGGCGACCTTGCGGGTTTCAACGATCTTGGTTTCCGGGGCCTCGAGGCTCATCTGGCTATCCTTCGTCAGGGCCCTCGCGGCATTCCGCGACAGGGCATGGCTGCTGCGCGGCAATATGGGCGAAACCACTTGGCGCGGCAAGGGTGTAGGCCATCAGGTCACAGGGGCAGATCACAGGGGCAGATCGCTGCTAGGATCGGCCGGGACCCTGCGCAGATCAGATCGCGTATACGGATTCTGTGGTGACACTACGGGCCCGCCCCGATCCCGCATCAATACAATGCGGGACCCCTTCCGCCCGCCAACCACCACCCGCCGCACGACCGGTCATGCAGCCGCTGCGCCGCGCGCAACCCGCCATCACCCTTGCCAAACCGCCCGCAAGGGGCCACGCAGGGCCATGACCCGCGACACGACACCCTTCGGGCTGATCGCCCTGCTGCTTCTGGCCGGCATGACGGCGGCGGCGCAATTCGCCAAGATCTCGGCGATCTTCCCGATGCTGGCCCAGACCTATCCGAAGGCGGGGGCCTCGCTTGGGTTTCTCGTCTCGATCATCTCTCTGACCGGGGTGCTGACGGGGCTGGTCGCGGGCATGCTGGTGGCGCGCATCGGCTTTCGCCGCGTGGTGCTTTTGGCACTGGTGCTGGGCGCGCTGGTCTCGGGCATTCAGGCCCTGCTGCCGCCCTTCGGCTGGATGCTGGTCACCCGCGCGATCGAGGGCATCAGCCACATCGCCCTGGTCGTCGCCCTGCCGACCCTGATCGCGCGGCTCGCCGCAGTCCGGCATCGGCCCTACGTCATGACGCTCTGGGGCAGCTACTTCGGGGTGACCTTCGCCCTGACCGCCTGGGCCGGCGTGCCGCTGGCGCAGGCCCATGGCCCCCAGGCCCTGTTCCTTCTGCATGGCGCGCTCATGCTGGCCCTTGCTGCCGCGCTAGCACGTGCGCTGCCCTCGGGGCTGATCGACAGCGCGCCGCCGCCCTGGCCGGGGCTGCGTGGGCTACTGGCGCGCCATGTCACGATCTATGCCTCTCCGCGCATCGCCGCGCCCGCGCTTGGCTGGCTGTTCTACACGCTGACCTTCGTGGCGATCCTGACGGTGATCCCGCCCTATCTGCCCCAGGCCACCCGCGCGACGCTGACCTTCTGGATGCCGCTTGCGGGGCTGATCACCTCTCTGACCCTCGGGGCACAGCTGTTGCGGATCCTGCCAGCGGTCACGATCATCCTGATCGGCCTGGCCTGCGCGTCGCTGGCCGCGCTGGCGATGTGGGCCGCCCCCTCGGCCTTCCTGCCGCCGATCGCGCTTTTTGCCGCGCTCGGGCTGGTGCAGGGGGCCAGCTTTACGGCGATCCCGCAGCTCAACCCCGACCCGAATGACCAGGCCCTGGCCAATGGCGCGCTGGCGCAGATGGGCAACCTGGGCAACCTCTTGGGCACGCCGATCCTTCTGGCGATGGCCACCCCCATGGGCCATTCGGGCGTGATCCTCTTTGCGCTGCTCGCCTATGCCGGCTGCGCGGCGGTGCACCTGCACGCCGCCGCCCGCCGGCGCTGAGCCCATCAAAAAAGGCGCGGCCCCCTCGGACCGCGCCCCCCTCTTTGGTTTTCACAAATATCCTCGGGGGTGCCATGACGGCCCCCGGGCCGGCGTGGCGAAGGGGGCAGACAGCCCCCTTTGCCCGACCTGTGCCAAAAGGCTCAGACGCTCATGCAGACGTACTTCATCTCCAGGTAATCCTCGATTCCGTGGTGCGATCCCTCGCGCCCCAGGCCCGACTGCTTGACGCCGCCAAAGGGCGCCACCTCGGTCGAGATGATGCCGGTGTTCACGCCGACGATGCCGTATTCCAGCGCCTCGGCCACCTTGTACACGCGGCTCAGATCCTTGGCGTAGAAGTAGGAGGCCAGCCCGAAGATCGTGTCATTGGCCATCGCGATCACGTCGTCCACGTCGTCGAACTTGAACAGCGGCGCCATGGGGCCAAAGGTTTCGTCCCGGGCGACCTGCATGTCCTGGGTGACACCGGTCAGGATGGTCGGCGGCAGGTAATGGCCCGCGCCCTCCATCGGCTGGCCGTCGCCCAGGATGACCTTGGCCCCCTTGGCTTTGGCATCGGCGATATGTTCCTGCACCTTGTCGATGGCGTCGGCGTTGATCAGCGGGCCCAGGTCCGTGCCCTCGGCCAGGCCGTCGCCGACCTTCATCTTTTCGACCTTGGCCTTCAGGCGCTTGGCGAATTCGTCATAGACGCCCGCCTGCACGTAGATCCGGTTGGCGCAGACACAGGTCTGGCCGTTGTTGCGGAACTTGCACATGATCGCGCCATCGACAGCCGCATCCAGATCGGCGTCGTCAAAGACGATGAAGGGCGCGTTGCCGCCCAGCTCCATGCTGCATTTCATGACCTGATCGGCGGCCTGTTTCAGCAGGATGCGCCCCACCTCGGTGGACCCGGTGAAGGTCAGCTTGCGCACCTTGGGGTTCTCGCAGAACTCTTTCCCCGCGTCCGAGGACCGCGACGAGGTCACGATGGAAAACACGCCCTTGGGGATGCCCGCGCGTTCCGCCAGAACGCCCATGACCAGCGCCGAAAGCGGCGTTTCCTTGGCCGGACGGCCGACAAAGGAACAGCCTGCTGCAAGCGCCGGCGCGGCCTTGCGGGTGATCATCGCATTGGGGAAGTTCCACGGCGTGATCGAGGCGGCGACGCCGATCGGCTGCTTCATCACCATGATGCGCTTGTCGCGCTGGTGGCCGGGGATGGTTTCGCCGTAGATCCGCTTGGCCTCTTCCCCGAAGAATTCGATGAAAGACGCGCCATAGGCGATCTCTCCCTTGGCTTCGGCCAGGGGTTTGCCCTGTTCGGCGGTCAGGATGGTGCCCAGGTCGTCCTGGTTTTCCATCATCAGGTCGAACCACTTGCGCAGCACGGCGGCGCGTTCCTTGCCGGTCCAGGATGCCCAGTCCTTCTGCGCCACATAGGCCTTGTCGATTGCCTCGGCGATCTGTTCGCGGCTGAGGTCGGCGACCTTGGCGATCACGTCGCCCCGCGCCGGGTTGGTCACGTCGAACGTGCCTTCGTCGCCCTGCACCCATTCGCCGCCCAGATAGGCGGCCTCGACCAGAAGCGACGGGTCTTTCAGCAGGGATTTCAGATCGGTGTGTTGGTCCAGCATGTGGTCCTCCTTCGGGTTGGGCCCGGCCGCATATCGGCTTGGAGCAGGACCGGAAGGGTCCCTCGGGCCGTCGTCTTGACGTTGACAGAGCACTTAGCGTGCGCCCTGTCCAGTGCCAGCCATCAGCCGAAGCGTGCCGACCAGGCAGGGAAGGGATCGCCCTCGGCCGCGCGGGCGGCATGCACCCCGCGTGCCACGGCCCGCGCCATGCAGATCGCGGCCGCATGGCCCAGCAAAAGCGTATCGGCCACCGGGTCGGCCAGCGCCTGCGCGCCGGTGGCGGCGGCAAAGATCAGGTCACCGTCCATCGGCGTATGGCTGGGCACAAGCGACCGGGCATAGCCGTCATGCGCCGCCGTGGCCATGCGCGTGCATTGCGCCTGGGTCAGCTGCGCGTCTGTGGCGACGATGCCGATGGTGGTGTTCTGGTGGCTGCCCAGCTTGGTCATGGGCAGATGCGGATCGGGATGGGCCTGTGCCACGCCCAGCCCGCCGAATTCCGCGCCCAGCTCCCAGGGGGCGGCCCAGAATTCCGGCCCGTCGCCCACGATGGCCGAGCCAAGCGCATTCACCGCCACCAGCGCCCCCACGGTCACGCCATTGGGCAGCACGACCGAGGCCGAGCCAAGCCCACCCTTCAGGTTGGCCGTGGTCGCCCCAGTGCCCGCGCCAGCGGTGCCCAGGGCGAAATCTTCGCCCGCGGCATCCAGCGCGCTGCGGCCCAGGCCCTTGTAGGGGTTTTCGGCCCAGCCCTTGTCGCCGCCATTGATCAGATCGAACAGGATCGCCCCCGGCACGATCGGCACATGCATGCCGCCGACGGCAAAGCCGCGCCCCATCTCTCGCAACCGGTCCACCACGCCCGAGGCCGCGTCGAGCCCAAAGGCAGACCCGCCCGAAAGCACCAGCGCATCCACCTGTTCGACCGTCTTGTCCGGGGCCAGAAGATCGGTTTCCCGCGTGCCCGGCGCACCGCCCATCACATGCACCCCGGCGGTAAAGGGCGCATCGGCCACAAGCACGGTGGTGCCGGTGCGGACCTTGTGGTCCTCGGCATTGCCGACCCGCAGGCCGGGGACATCGGTGATCAGATTGCGGGACCCGGGTTTCATGCTGTCTCCTGTGGCGGTGCGCGCCTTGGCGGGTGGCCGGGTCCGATCTGGATCCGGCCCTGTCGCGGAGGGCGGCTGTCATGGCGCAGCATTTCCCCGCGCCGTCACGGGCGCAACCCGCAAATGCGCAGATCTGGCGGTGCAGCGCGGCGAAGGGATTGATGTGACGGCACTATGGCGCGGAAAACCGGCAGTGCCTTGGGGCGTTGAGACCCCGGGGGCAGGGCGGGCAGGCGCGGCCACCCGCGCCTGCAGTCTTGGCCTGCAGTCTTACTGGCCGAAGTTGCTGAGCGCCTTGAAATCCATCGTGCCCAGCACCGACAGCAGCTGATCGGTGTCATCGCCCTCGGCCTTCACGAGGATGCGGTTGTTGATCAGCCCCTGCACGGTGCCATCCTCGATCGCGAACTTCTGACGGCCGATGCGTTCGACCTTCATGCCCATGGCCGCCGCATTCGCGATCATCGCGCCCATGGCGGCGATCATCGGGTTGTCGGCCATGATGGTGACGGTGAAACTGTCGGATCCGTTGGTGTAATCCGCCTCGGCCCCGACGCCGCCACCCATCATGCCAAGCGTGGCCCCGATTTCGGTGTTGGGCTCCATCGTCCAGCCCTCGGGCGGGGCGGGTAGATAGACCGACAGGGCGTCGGTCTTCATGCTCAGCATCAGCTGCTTGGCATAATCCAGTTCTTCTATCGCGTATTGCAGATCGCCGTCGTTATAGGCCTCGATCGCGCTTTGCAGCGTGTCGGTCACGTCATCCGCCCGGGCGGCCAGGGCCAGCGCGGACAGGATGCAGGCGGTGATCAAAATGATCTTTCTCATGAAATCCTCCTTGGGCGGCCGCTGAAAATCCACGGGCCGTTGCCCGCAGTCTGCACTCCGGGGCGCGCGCGCTCAAGTCAGGTTTCCCGCACCTGCCTTTTGCCGTGACGCCACTGGGAAAATCGCGTTAACCTACCCATATAGGTAGGGCATTCATTAACGGAGACACCCATGTCCGATTTCGACGCACAGGTTCGCGAAAGCCAGGAACAGGTCGCGGCCGCGCAAAGCAAGATCGCCGAACTGAGCAGCCGGATCGAGATGGCCCGCCAGAAGATGGAAACCGGCACCGACATCAGCGTCGACATCGAGAATGCGACGCTGGACGACGTGCACGCCCAGACCGAGGTGATGAACGCCAACATCGCCGAACTGATCATGGGCCTGGATGATGTCACTGCCGCCTTTTCCAAGGATTTCGACGACATGCGGTCCAAGACCGGCTGGGAAAGCTTTGTCGGCATCTTCTCGGGGGCGAAGGCGGATTCGATGCGGCAGGAACGGATCCGCACGGCATCCATCGACGACAAGCTGCAGGACCTGATCGCCAAATCGGACGTGATCACCAAGCTGCTGGAAGGCCAGCTGGCGGTGCTGAACGAACAGAAGGAAAAGGTCGAAACCAACCTGACCGCCACGCTGGACGACCGGGAATTCACCGTGCAGTCGCTGGAAGACGTGCGTGGTCAGATCCTGGCCATGGACCCGAAGATCATCGATCTTGAGAACCGGATTGCCGTCGAACAGGACGCCGCCGCCCGCACCAAGCTGGAAACCGAACTGGCCGATCTGAACAAGGCCTACAACGCGCTGGTGCAGGACGAACAGGTCAAACTGGCGAAATCCCAGACGCTTGAGCGGTACATCGAAAAGGGCAAGTCCTGGGTGGACAGCCTGCAGAACCAGGCGGCGACGCAGATGGTGCTGATCAACAAGCTGCAGACGGACACCAAGCAGCGCGTGGTGCTGTACGATGCGCTGACCAAGTCGCTGAAGACTGCCCAGCAGCAGGACGTCGCCCACAAGATCAACGAGATCGGCACCGAGACGGACAAGCAGGCGCAGCAGGCCATGGCCCAGATCGGGGCTGCGACCAATGCCCGGATGGCCGATATGCTGGAAGCCCACGAAGACCACATGGTCTTTGCCCGCAAGGTGCTGGAGGAAAAGGCCAAGGCCGACGAACGTTTTGCCCGGCGGTTCCAGAAGATCGTCGAGAAGCATGACAAGAACCTTTACGGTGCCTGACGCCTGCCCGCCGCTCGTCCGGCCGGACGCCCCGGCGTCCCCCCGGCCTCGCTTCTGCGGTGCCCATGCCAGAGGGTGATCCCGTGACCGACCCCGTGCAAACGCCCGCAAACGATCACGTCGGCCTCTCCGACACCTATGCCTCGCGCCGGTATTTCCGCAAGTTCGAGGGGATCATGGGCCACCTGGCCCGTGTCGCCGGCGTGATGGAGGGCGAGGCGTCCCTGTCGCGCCGGGAGGCCGAGGTGCTGACCCGGCATCTGAGCGCCCTGACCTTCACCTTCCGGGCCCTGTCGATGAAATACCTTCTGACCGGGCGCGACACGGGGCGGTTCTTCGGATCCCTCACCATCGACAACCACGAAAGCGGCTTTCCCGCCGCGCAGGAGCTTCTGGTCATGGCCAATGACGCGCAGCAGGCCGAACGCCACCTGCGCGAGATGCCCGACGCGGATGCCTTGAAGCGCGACATGCTGGCCCGGATCATCGGCGACCTGGAGGTGCCGACTAAGCTGCAGTTCGCCCTGTCGCAGCGCCTGTATTACGAGGAATTGTCGAAGGGCAATCTGTTCTGGGCACGCAACGACCCCGAGGCGATCTGGCTGGGCGAGCTGGACCCAAAGCGCCGCCAGTACCTGTTGCACTGGTCGGTCTATGACAGTCAGCTGAACCTGCCGGTGATCTACCTGATGGAGGTCGAGGATACCGACCCGACCGCGCTGCCCCGCGACGAACGGCGTTGGCCCGAGGTGCAGGCGCATCTGATGGCGCAGTCCCTGGGTGGGCTGAAGCTGTTGACCATCGCCAAGGGCTTTGACGAGGATTTTGACGAGCTGCATCCCAAGCGGCTGCGTCGCTTCCACATCGGCCCGATGTATTCCCACGCCTACACACGCCAGTCCGGCCCGATCCGCGACGTGCTGGAACAGGCGGGATCCGCCGAGGGCGAGGATTGGGCGCTGGCCTGGACCGACGAGGTCCTGGTGTCCGAGCGTGTCCGGACCGAGCGCGCCGGCTGGTTCGGCACCAATGAGCGCGAGATCTTCGCCATCGATCCGCTGTCCGGCGGGCCCGAGACCGGGGCCACGGAGCGGACCCGCGCGATCATCCTGCCCGAACGCCCCTACCAGGTGCTGGCCGAGCGCAATCCGGCGGGCTTTGCGCCGATCCGCAAATTCGTGGTGGGCCGGCCGGGCCGTGTCCTGAGCTATCGCTGAGCGGAGGCCGGGCGGGTGAGTATTTTTGGCAAGATGATGCAGGGGAGGGCGCGATGAGCCTGACGTCGGACGTGATGGAGCTGCGGGAAGAGGAGATCGCCAAGCATCTTGAGGCGGCGCTGGGGTTCCTGGACGGGTTCGATCATGCCCCCCGGGTGGCCAGGGCGACGACGTCCGTGAGGGCGGAGGACAGATCGCCGGGGCTGGGCGCGCGGCGGCGGTTCCGCTCGACAACGCCGGGGTTGGTGACCCGCAGGGAGGACCGCCCAGAGGGGGTGCATCTGATCGACCGGGTGGGTGATTGCGACGGGGCGGATCCGCTGATCTCGACCCGGCAGGCGGCGATGCTTCAGGCCTTGCGGCGGGCGCTGGCCGTGGGGCTGGCCCTGGGTGAAGGCTATGCCGAGCAGACCGGGCTGAAGGATCTGAAAA
The DNA here is from genome assembly GCF_900109195.1 of Pseudooceanicola nitratireducens. Classification (GTDB taxonomy): domain Bacteria; phylum Pseudomonadota; class Alphaproteobacteria; order Rhodobacterales; family Rhodobacteraceae; genus Pseudooceanicola; species Pseudooceanicola nitratireducens. Next base: position 39,222 of record NZ_FNZG01000001.1, read on the forward strand.
GGCGCAACCTTGAGGGGGCCTTGGCGGCCGATCGCCGGACGGAGTTTGCAGAGCTTCTGGCGGCCGAGGCGCTGATCGTCCTGCACAGCAGCGCCAATGCGCTGGCCTGGCTACTGGCCGATCACGCGGGCGAGGTGCAGGTCGAGGTCGGCGAGGTCGAGGAATTCCTGACCGACAATGCGTCGCTGGCCCTGCACGGGGCGCTTTGGCAGCTGGATCAGGCGCTGGCGACCCATGCCGTCGGTGACGAGGAAAAGCTGGTGCCCACGGTGATCGCCTGGGCCGAGGCGCTGATGGAGAAGTCCGCCCGCCGGGCCGAGGGGCTGGCGCGGGTCGCGCCGTTTGCCAATGCCTCCTACCGGGTCGAGGCGGATGACCTGACTCTGCGCGGCTTCACCCCGGCCACGCGCAGCGGCGGCGGCACACTGACCATGAGCTTCAAGAAGCCGCACGAGGTCGTCGGCAACCACATCGCCAAGTATCAGGCTTTGAGGCTGGCCAAGATGTTGATGGCCTATGATTTCGACCGGCGGCTGAACCCCTTTGCGGACCTGGGCGGGTTCATCTTTACCTTCATGGGGGACGGCAAGCCGGGGACGGGCAAGACGACGCTGATCCAGATGATGGCGGGGCTTCTGAACGATTACTGTGGCAACGCAGGCTATCCTTTCCGGTATCAGAACTTTGGCATCGACAATATCGACAGCTATCAGGGCAAGTCGGGGCAGAACGCCAAGGCGTTCATCCAGAACGTGCTGGACCCGTCGGTCATCGGTTTCGGGACCATAGACGACATCGACCAGATCGCGGGCAAGCGGGGCGACCGCCAGTCCAGCGCCGGGCAGCAGGAGGTCACCGCCGTCTTCATGGAGGCCTTTGCCGGGGCCAATACCGTGGTGCGCGGCAATTGCACCTTTGGCATGTTCTCGAATTATCCCGAAAACGTGGATGATGCGTTAAGACAGAGGGCCGGGGCGCGGTTTCTGGTCGATGGCCCCCAGACGCGCGAGGATTACATCGACATCCTGGCCCTGCTGATGGGCCAGCGGCACGACATCCCCCTGGGCGATCACGATCTTTTTGCCGCGCAGGAGATCAAGCGCGCCGTCGCCGCCAGTTTCGACGCTCATGCACGCCCCAAGGAGGCCGGTCTGGTCGACGTCTATGACGCGGTCGCGGCGCGGGTTGGGCCATTGGACACGATTGCCAAGCTGGGGACCTATCTGAAGGCGATTCAGGAGGCGGATAAACGCTTTACCGGCCGCGCGATCAAGAACATCACCGACGCGGTGAAGGTCCGCGCGATGGATTTCGAACTGCCCGATGAGTGGATGGAGCAGCCGGATCTGTTCCTGTTCAAACCCTATGACGAGAAGGCGGCGATGATCGAGGATCTGCGCCAGCCGATTACGGTGGAGATGGTCGTGCAGGAGATCAACCGCTACGCGGATTCTGAGTTCCGCTATGCGGATAAGTCGGATGAGGTGGCGATCGAGGCGATGGTGCGCGACTTCGGGCGGCAGGAAGAGGCCAAGAAGCGGTATCTGGAGGGGAAGGGGTGAAGCAAGGCAATAATTCGAGGGATTACATTCGCGCCCAAGATCCAGAGATGAAATGGCTGAATGTAAGCCGAGACGGATTTCAGCGACTATACTACTTTACGAGTTCCGAACATGCCATTTCCAATATTGAACACCAGCGATTGAAGGTGTCCGAATTCTCGAAATGCAACGATATATTCGAGGCAGGGTGCGTCGCTGGCGATGAAAAGAGTTTCCGCAAGAACCATCGGAAATGGCGAGAAGAGTTAGACAGCGAAATCGGACTCGTCTGTTTCTCAAAAACTTGGCGCAATCCTGTTATGTGGGCGCACTATGCTGCATCCGGCGCGGGTGTGTGCATGGTCTTCGACGTTCGGTCTGATCACCTGCATAAGGTGATATACGAGCCTTCTCGGAAAGTACTTGCGGAAGGTGATAATCTTCCGAAGCTATCAAATCGGACAAAAGTTGAAGACTTATGCTCGATTAAGTCAAGCAAATGGCGTTATGAGCAAGAATACCGACTTTTTGTTCATTTGAGGAACGAAGCGGTGTACTGCAGTGTGGAACGGCGACGTGAATGTTGTGGTGCACGCAACATTGATTGCCTTCCATTCATAAGGTTTGGGGTAGGGCTTAAATTGGCTGGGGTGTTGGTTGGCAGTAGGTCGCGCAAAAACCCTTCTGATTTTATAGGCTTGAATTCGCCAGTCAAAGCCATTCGAACACGTCCGGGCTTCAATACTTACGACATAGTTCTGCAAAGAAGCCGCAAACTGCAGGATTGGAGCGGTTCCCAATGAACCGCCTCATCCGCCTCGGCCTCATGTTCGGCAATCTGATCCCGGTGACCTCTCCCGCGCTGGTTGACCGCTACAACCGCGCGCTGGAGCATCTGACCGGCAAGACCACCACCCTCACCGATTTCCACATAGACATCTCGGGCTTCTCGCCTGAAGTGGGCGAAGAGCTGGACGACCCGCTCTACCTGAATGAAAACGGCTGCAACCGGCAGTTCATCCTGCTGACGACCGCGCAGAAGACCGCGCCGCTGCTGAATGCCAGCTTCTCGACCTCGCGCCATATCCTGCGGCAGTTCATCGAGACGAACGAGGCGCAGCTGTTTGCCCTGACCGCCCGGGATGCGGTGGCCGGAGAGCTTCTGAATTCGGTCTTCAGTGTCACCAATCCGGCGCGGCTGAACGACATCCGCAAGATCGAGATCGAGGCCGATACCACCACCGGGCTGGTGCGCGATGCGGAGAAGCTGGGGCAACTGTCGGACCGGTTCCTGGGCGAGGAAGACGGCTGGTTCGACGATGTGCTGATCGGAGAGATGATCTCCATGGCCAAGCGCACGGGCGATGTGACGCGCAATCCGGTGCGGCTGAAACAGATGGTGTTCGAACAGGAAAACTTCTGGACGGCGCATTTCGGCGGGACCTATCTGTTCCGCTCGACCCCGCCGACTGCGATCACCGAGACGGCGGCGCGGCTGGAGGGGGCGGGGCTGGGCGACGTGATCGAAAAGCGCGACACCAACCGGATCGCGCGCTTCCTGGCCGACAACGCCTTGGTCGAGCCGATCATCAAGGCACGCGGCATCGACGGCACGGCGATCCTGCGCCAGAAGATGGATTTCATCGTGGTCGACGCGGCGCATCAGGCCGATGTGGACCTGACCGGGGCGACAAGGCGCGACATCCGCCGCCTGGCACGCCGCCATGCCGACGATCTGCCGCCCGAATACCACGCCCTGCGCCAGCTGGTTGCCTGGGCCGAGGACGGCGCGCGCTGGCCCCGGATTTCCAGCGATCATCCGGCCTATTTCTACAATCTGCGCGCCAGCGATCACGCCGATGCGGATCTGGTGAACATGCTGCTGGCGGAACTGGCCCCGAAGGATGTGCGCCAGCTGTTCATCTGCCACAAGGCGCTGTTCTATCGCGCCTATGCGGGTTGGTCCGAGACCAAGAAAAGCTATGTGGCGGATATGCTGGCGCGGGAATACGCGGTGGACAAGGCGGGCACGCGCGCGGCACTCTTCGGGCATGAGCCGGGGATGGAGGAAAGCCCCGCGCCGCCGCCCCCGCCCCGCGACGACATGATCGCCCGGGTCGGCCCCTGGGGCGCGGTGCGGCGGGAAAGGAGCTGAGATGATCGCACTTGCACGGCTTTTGCTGGTCCTTCTGGTCGGGCTGACGGTGGTCTATGTCTCGGTCTCGCTGTGGTCGCGCGGGGTGCGCAAGGGCAAGCTGCGGCGCGCCTATGACGCGGGCGACCGGGAATACGGAGAGGACCGGGACCTTTACGTGCGCAGGGGGCTGGAGGATTACGACGACAGCTTCCGTCGCAAACTGATCCTGTTGGTCTATATAGTTCCCCTGGCTGTCATCGCCTATATCATCTACGTCGTGAACTACTCCTGAGAGGCGGATAAATGGCATATATCAAATGGGCCTTCCGGGCCGTCGTCGCGCTGTTTGTCGTGGCCTTCCTGCATTACACGCTGCCGCAGCATGACATCGTGCGGATTTCGGACACCTATGAAAAGCGGGTGGATTTCGGCGAGAATTCGATCTTCTGGGCCAAGGAAGACACCGGCAATGCGACCGGCACGGTGAACCGCGACGTCTTCTTCATCCAGACGATCAAGAAGAACGGCAAGCCGCTGGTCTATCGCAACGAGGACACCGGCTGGGGCTGGCCGCCCTATTTCAAGTTCGACACCTCGAACCTGCAGACCGAGGCGAGCGATCTGCGGTCCACCAGCGAGAACCCGAAGTGGGTGATGGTCACGCATTACGGCTGGCGGATCGAATTCCAGTCGATCTTTCCCAATGCCATCGCGGTCAAGCAGGTCGCGGATCCCGACATGACGATCATTCCCTGGCTGAACATCATCATCCTGGTGCTGCTGTTTGCCGTGTTCTGGGCGATCCGCGTCCGCTGGCTGCGGTTCTGGGATCGTCGTATCGATCCGATCGTCGAGGGCGTGGACGAGGGCTGGGACAATCTGGCTGACAGCGCCCGCGAGGGGCGCGGCCGCTTCTCCCGCTGGCTGGCCAGCTGGAGGCGCTGAGGCGGGCCCTGGGGCAAGCCCCTGACGGTAAATGTTGAGAAAATCCTTCTGTTGGCCGTAGAGCGGCCAACATTACCTTCAAACAGCATCTTTACCTACTCACGAGGGGAGAAAAAGATGCTGGACCACTCGAAAATATCTTCAACAGAATTTCCGCCTCTCGAGAGGCACCTGCCGCGGGATTTTCCGGGCCTGGACCTGAACTTCTGCCGCAACCCCACTTGCGCCAGCTTTGGGATGCATCCCGATCCCTTCAAGCGCACGACAGACTCCGACCCGGCACCTGGTAGCGTCCTGCGTGGCACGGTTTCCGGTGCCATGCATGAGGAGTATTTCAAATGCCCGACCTGCAACAAGACGTCCCGGCTCAGGAAGAATCGAGCGATCCCAGAAGGATACAGGCGTCTGAAGTATTTGCCAGAGCACGATCCGACAGCTCCGTCCTGTCGGTCGGAAGGCTGCTTCGCGCATGGCATGTCGGGCGAGGCGAACCAAGGGTTCTACTGGCGGTTCGGCAAGACCGCGAAGGGAGATCCACGGTATAAGTGTCGCCTTTGATTGAAGACATTTTCTGTCGGCAAGCCAGCGCGACGCCATCGGCGCAGCGATAAGAACCGGGTGATCTTCCAGATGCTCTGCAACGACATCTCCCTGTCGAATATCAGCAAGATCACTGGAACCTCCTACCGGGGTCTCTACGGCAAGATCGACTTCTTCCATGAGCAGATCCAGGGCTTCGTCGCGCAGGGGGAGGATTTCTCCCAGGTCGATTTCCACGAGGTCGGATCGCTCTTCGCGACCGACAGTCAGACGCTGATACTGAACTGGCCGACGAAGCAGAAGCGCACTCCGGTGGCCGTGCAGCACCTCTGCACGGCCCACAACCGGTCCGGTTTCATCGTGGAGGCCGCGCTCCAGTTCGACCCATCTCTGTCGATGGAGGATGCCGAAGCGCGAGCCCTGGAAGCTGGCGAGGCGGACATCTCTAACGCCTTCCGACAGTTCGTCCGGGTCTGGACGAAGACGGAGTTCGAGGGCTGGCTACGGAAGCTGCGTAAGCAGAAGCGGGTGAAGACCACGGACCTCTACCAACTGCCGCACCAAGGCGCGCTCGTGCGCTACGACATCCTCCAGTATGCCCACGCGCTGCGTGTGCAGGAGATGCTTGCGCACACGGATGCACCTCTCCTGCTTGCCATGGATGACGACAAGGGTCTCCAGCAGGCCTTCCAAGCGGTATTTGTGCAGGAAATCCGGTCACGCCGTGCGGACATCGCCGTCGTGAGCTTCGACAAGGGCATGACGCACGACATGCGGCTGAAGCAGTTCAAGAACGGACGGGCGCTGCTATAGAGGCTGTCTGGGATATCGCTTTAGCAGATCCAGATGCTGTCGAACGAAGACTATGCCGATCTCGTCGATCAGGCGCTGGCCGCGGCGATGGGGAGCTCCGCCAAGAAGATTGGTGAGTTCCCGTTCCCTAGGAAACCCGAGCCACACAAAGTCGTGCGCGTGCCGACATGGCGGTCGGAGCTATCAGATATGTCCGCCCCCCGCCTTGTTCGCAAAGCGACGCTGCGCGGTGTGGATGCTTACTTTCACAAGATCCGGTCGAATGTGCGGTTCGCGTCGCGCCCCGCAATTTCGAGCGGGAACACAGGGCACACCTGGGACGAGTAGTAACTCTACAAGCCCGAACTGCTTGCGAAAATCGTCCAGATCTACCGCTTCTTCCATAACTGGTGCGACCCCGGCGCGGACGGCAAAACGCCCGCAATGCGATTGGGTCCTGCACGCGGGCGCATCTATGAGCTGGATTTCGTGTGAAGGCTTTAGTGAAAGGCTTTTGCGTTTGGATCTCAGGTTATCGAATGTCGCAGTTCTCGAGCAAGAGTATACCAGCAAATGTGTCAGAGATCTTGCCGTGAACATAGAACTTCTGGTCGGTCTTCGCGTCGATCTATCGTTGCACGACCTTCTCGTCAAAGACCCTGCACTGAACATTGGGAAGCATCCCACCTGCGCCAAAATCGGCCAGGAAGTGCTTTGAAAAATAGGCTCTGCTTAGGTTGTTGAAGGGCAATCTCGCTGCGAAAGCTTCGCCTTGGTAGTCCCTTTCAAAACGAGCCGCATTGGTCGCGACGATCTTCGAGAGATCGCTGTTGTCATAGATGACGCCCGCGTAGGAGGCAGTCGCGAGTAGGTTCGCAGCGAGGATCGAGACGATGGGCTTCATAAGAGATGCTGGGCTCGTGGGCTACTGCCTTGGAAGTAGAAAACTTTCACCGCGATCAAAAAGAAAAGGACGCCCAAAGCGAAAAATGGGCGCTCGTCAACATCTACCGTCAGGGGCTTGGCCCTGGGGCCCTGCCGTTTGGTGGGGCCGAGAGGGCGGGACGCCTCCGGCGGGAGTATTTTTGGCAAGATGATGCAGGCGGGGTGGCGCGCCTGAGATCCAGGGGGGTCAGAAGGTGACGTCGACTCCGGGCAGGTCCAGCGCCTTGATCAGGTCGCGAAGCTCTTGCCGGGCGGCGACGTTCGAGATGTTGAGCTGCTGGACGCCGATGTCCTTGAGGTCGAGCAGGGTCAGCCCGCGCGGGAAGAGTTCGCGGAAGATGACGCGTTCGTTGAAGCCGGGCGCGACGCGGAATCCGATCCGCTTGGACAGCTTGTTGATCGCCTTTTCCATCTTGGCTTTGTTGACCATCTGCTGGGCCCCGAGGCGGTTGCGCAGCACCACCCAGTCGATCGGTTTCAGCCCGGCCTGGGCGCGCAGCTGGCGGGCGTTCCAGACCATTTCCGAATAGACCGAGGGGCCGAGGATGCGTTCGCCGTCATTGTCGATATGCGCCAGCAGGTCGAAATCGACGAAGCTGTCGTTGAGCGGCGTGATCAGCGTATCGGCCAGGGAATGCGCCACCTGGCTGAGGCGGGTGTGGGACCCGGGGCAGTCGATCAGGATGAAATCGGCGTGGGTTTCCAGTTCGGACACGGCGGCCGAGAGCCGGTGATCATAGGGGTTTTCGCCGGGCTGCAGGGCGGATTTCTCGATTTCGGGCAGGTCGATGTAGCTGGGCGAGGGCAGGTCGATGCCTTCCTTGGCCAGGAAGCGGGTGCGGTTGTCGACGTAGCGGCCAAGCGTCTTCTGCCGCAGGTCGAGGTCGAGCGTCGCGATCTTGTGCCCCATCCGGGCCAGCGCGGTCGCCACATGCATCGAGACGGTGGATTTGCCCGCGCCGCCCTTTTCGTTACCCACAACGATGATATGCGCCATGCCGCGACCTTTCCGCCTGTGACCCTCTGCCCGGCTATCCGCCGTTTTGCTTGCGGACACTATATGTTGCGGGTGACCCCGATGAAAGGGGCGATGAAAGGCGCGGCCAGCTGACGGGTCATTTTGCCGGGAAACGTGGCCTGCAGGGCGCAAGGCGGGGATCGTTGGCGCGTTAAGGTTAATGTGCAAAGCGGCGCGCGACCCCATGGTCGAATCGCGGGGTGCGTGCTAGGTCTGGGGGCATGTTGCGACCTGACCCCAAGATAAGCGAAAACCTACCTGTGATCCGCCAGCTGGACGAGGCGGCGATCAACCGGATCGCGGCCGGTGAGGTGGTGGAACGCCCGGCCTCGGCCGTGAAGGAGCTGGTGGAAAACGCGCTGGATGCCGGGGCGACGCGCATCGAAGTGACGATTGCCGACGGGGGCAAGGGGCTGATCCGGGTCAAGGACGACGGCTGTGGCATCCCCGAGGATGCGCTGCCGCTGGCGCTGTCACGGCATGCGACGTCGAAGATCGACGGGTCGGACCTGCTGAACATCCACACCTTCGGGTTTCGCGGTGAGGCGCTGCCCTCGCTTGGGGCGGTCGGGCGGCTGAAGATCACCTCGCGCACGGCGGGGGGGCAGGCGGCCGAGATCGCCGTCAGCGGCGGGCGGAGTGAGCCGGTGCGTCCCGCAGCGCTGTCGGGCGGCACTGTGGTCGAGCTGCGCGATCTGTTCTACGCCACGCCCGCGCGGCTGAAGTTCCTGCGCACCGACCGGGCCGAAGGTCAGGCGGTGACGGACACGATCAAGCGGCTCGCCATGGCCGAGCCCTATGTCGGCTTTACCCTGCGCGACGTCACCGGTGGCGGTGAGGGGCGCGTGACCTTCCGCGCGGACCCGGAATCGGGCGACATGTTCGACGCGTTGCATGGGCGGCTGGCCTCGATCCTGGGGAAGGAGTTCGCCGAGAACGCCCTGCGCATCGACGCCGAACGGGAAGGGCTGCACATGACCGGCTATGCCGCGCTGCCGACCTATTCGCGTGGGGCGGCGGTGGCGCAGTTCCTGTTCGTCAACGGCCGGCCGGTGCGGGACAAGCTGCTGACCGGTGCCTTGCGGGCGGCCTATATGGACGTGCTGTCGCGCGACCGGCATCCGGCGGCGGCGCTGTTCATCGACTGCGATCCCACGCTGGTCGACGTCAACGTCCATCCCGCGAAATCCGAAGTGCGTTTCCGCGACCCCGGTGTGGCGCGGGGGCTGATCGTGTCGGGCCTGCGTCATGCGCTGGCCGAGGCGGGGCACCGGGCGTCGACCACGGTGGCTGGGGCAACGCTTGGGGCGATGCGGGCTGAACCGATCGGTCCAGCGCGGGTCTACCAGATGGATCGCCCCTCGGGCGAGGCGCGGGCGACGGCCTATCATGGGCAGGCCTTGGCGGCGGACCAGGGCGGGTTCAGCGGCTGGACTGATCGGTCCAACTCGCCTGCGGCGGTCTTTGAAGGTTTTGCCGACCAGCCCTCGGCCCGGTACGAGCCCGAGCTGCCCGAGCGCCGCCCGGAAGACCCCCGGCTGGAGAGCTTCCCGCTTGGGGCTGCCCGGGCGCAGGTCCATGAGAATTACATCGTCGCCCAGACCGACCGCGGCATGGTTCTGGTCGATCAGCACGCGGCGCACGAACGGCTGGTCTATGAAAAACTGAAGCATCAGATGGCGGAAAACGGGGTCGCCGCGCAGGCGCTTCTGATCCCCGAAATCGTCGAACTCAGCGCCGGGGATTGTGCCAGGCTTGAAGAATTCGCCGAGGATCTTCAGGCGCTTGGCCTGACGATCGAGCCGTTCGGCGGCGGTGCCGTCGCGGTGCGCGAAACCCCCGCCATCCTGGGCGAAGTGGATGCCAAAGCGCTGGTGCTGGACATTCTGGACGAACTGGCCGATGCGGGCGACAGCACGACGCTGAAGGCACGGATCGACGCGATCCTGTCGCGGGTGGCCTGCCACGGGTCGATCCGGTCGGGCCGCCGCATGCGGGTCGAGGAAATGAACGCCCTCCTGCGCGAGATGGAGGCGACGCCGATGTCCGGCCAGTGCAACCATGGACGCCCCACCTATGTGGAGCTGAAACTGTCTGATATTGAACGGCTTTTCGGACGCACCTGATGCAGATCGGCACGATGACCCTTGACCTGAACGACCCCGTTTCCCTGGCCCTGCTGATCGCCGCGGCCCTTGGCCTGCTGATCGTGATCCTGCTGATCGCCGCCCTGCGCGGGGTCAGCCGCGCCGCCCAGGCGTCCGAGCCGCTGATCTACCAGATGGACCAGATGGGCCGCGCCGTTGATGCGCTTGGCCGGGGGCAGGAGCAGCTGACCGGGGGGTTGACGGCCGTGTCGAATGCCCAGGCCAACACCCAGGCGCAGGTCATCCAGTCGATGGAAACCCGCCTAGCCGCCGTTCAGCAGCAGATGACCGACCGGCTGCACGACAACTCGATGAAGACCGCCCGCGCCCTGTCGGACATGCAGGAACGCATGAACAAGCAGCTGCAGGGCGGGTCGGAACGCACCACGAAAAGCCTGACGGAACTGCAGGCGCGGCTGGCCACGATCGACCGCGCGCAGGAGAATATCACCAAGCTGTCGGGCGATGTGCTGTCGCTGCAGGACATCCTGTCGAACAAGCAGACGCGCGGGGCCTTTGGGGAAATCCAGCTGACCGACATCGTGTCCAAGGCCCTGCCCAAGGACAGCTATGCGCTGCAGCAGACCCTGTCGAACGGCAAGCGCGCCGATTGCCTGATCCATCTGCCCAACCCGCCGGGCCCGATCGTGATCGACGCGAAATTCCCGCTCGAGGCCTATGAGTCGCTGCGCAATGCCGCCACCGACGCTGAAGTGCGCGCCGCCGCGCAGGCGTTCAAGACCTCGGTCCGGGCGCATATCAAGGCGATTTCGGAAAAATACATCCTCGAAGGCGAGACGGCCGATGGCGCGCTGATGTTCCTGCCGTCCGAGGCGGTCTATGCTGAACTGCACGCCAACTTCGCCGACATCGTGCGCGAAGGCTTCAACGCAAGGGTCTGGATCGTGTCGCCCACGACCTGCATGGCGACGCTGAACACGATGCGCGCCATCCTGAAGGACGCGCGGATGCGCGAACAGGCCGGGGCCATTCGCAACACCTTGAAATTGCTGCATCGCGACGTGGAACTCGTGGTGGAGCGGGTGCAGAAGCTGGACACCCATTTCGACCAGGCGCGCAAGGATATCGAAGGCATCGGCACCGCCGCCGAACGCGCCGGCAAACGCGCCGCGCGGCTGGACAACTTCGACTTCGAGGAACTGGCCCCCGAGGCCGGGGTCAGCGATGCCAGCGCCGCCGTGGCGCGGCTGACGCGGCGCGACTAACACAGGCCAGACACAGGCCAGACACAGGGTGATAGGCACGCGCCAAAGGGTGGCGCGTTAGCCACACCGCAGAAAACCATATACAGAAGGCGCAAGCTGGGGTAGAGGGTCGCTTTCTTCTCCTGTCCAGGCCGCGCCAATCCCCGCCCTGGCCAACCCAGAACGGTTTTCCCCATGATCCAGACCTTGTCGGATGCGCTGGCCGAGCGCGGCTATGAGACTTTGACCGCCGTCCAGCAGGCGGTCACCGACCCCGAGCTTGCGGGCTCGGACCTGCTGGTTTCGGCCCAGACCGGATCGGGCAAGACCGTGGGTTTCGGCCTGGCGATCGGCCCGACCCTGCTGGATGACGCGGGCCTTCTGGGCCCGGCCGCCACGCCGCTGGCGCTGATCGTTGCGCCGACGCGGGAACTGGCGTTCCAGGTGATGCGCGAATTGGGCTGGCTTTATGCCAAGACCGGGGCGCGGGTGACATCCTGCGTGGGTGGCATGGACATGCGCGACGAACGCCGCGCCCTGGATCGCGGCGCGCATATCGTTGTGGGCACGCCGGGCCGTCTGCGTGACCATATCCAGCGCGGGTCGCTGGATCTAAGCACCATTCGCGCCGTTGTCCTGGACGAGGCCGACGAGATGCTGGACCTGGGCTTCCGCGAGGATCTGGAATTCATGCTGGGCGAGGCCCCCGAGGATCGCCGCACGCTGCTGTTCTCGGCCACCGTTCCGCCGATGATCGCCAAGCTGGCGCAGCAGTTCCAGCGCGACGCCGTCCGCGTCTCGACGATTTCCGACCGTGAACAGCATGCCGACATTTCCTATCAGGCGCTGCGCGTGGCCCAGGCGGATGTGGAAAGCGCCATCATCAACGTGCTGCGCTTTCACGAGGCGCAGAATGCGATCGTCTTTGCCAACACCCGCGCCATGGTGAACCGGCTGGCCGCGCGTTTTGCCAACCGGGGCTTCCAGGTGGTCAGCCTGTCGGGCGAATTGTCCCAGACCGAACGGACCCATGCGCTTCAGGCGATGCGCGATGGTCGGGCGCGGGTCTGCGTGGCGACGGATGTGGCCGCCCGCGGCATCGACCTGCCCAACCTTGAACTGGTGATCCATGCCGAACTGCCCTCGAACACCGAGGGGCTGTTGCACCGGTCTGGCCGGACGGGGCGTGCGGGGCGCAAGGGGATCTCGGCGTTGATCGTGCCGCCCAAGGCCACCAAGAAGGCCGAGCGTCTGTTGAAATTCGCCCGCGTCACCGCCGAATGGACCGTCGCGCCCGATGCCGATCAGATCAACGCCAAGGACGAGGAACGCCTGCTGAACGATCCCGTCTGGTCCGACGAGGTGACGAGCGACGAAAGCGCCTTTGCCGACCGTCTGCTGGCGATGCACGAACCGCAGATCATCGCGGCGGCCTACCTGCGGCTGTATCGCGCCAAGCATTCCGCCCCCGAGGAGCTGTCGGACCCCGACACCCGCGCCCCCGCCAAGGATCGGGAGCCCTTTGGCCCCTCGACCTGGTTCGCGCTGAGCGTGGGCCGCAACGACCGGGCCGAGCCGCGCTGGCTTCTGCCGCTGCTGTGTCGGGCCGGTGGTCTGGACAAGACCGCCATCGGCGCGATCCGCGTGCAGCAGGACGAAACCTATGTCGAGCTGGCCGAGGCCAGCGTGCCCGAATTCGAGGCGAAGTTGGGTGAAGGCGGCGTTCTGGAAGACGGTGTTTCCGCCCGCCGGATGGAGGGCGCGCCCGAGTTCCGCCGCGCCCCAGGCACCGCCCTGGCCGGCCGCGCGCCGAAGCCCGCGCATCGCAAGGGCCCGCGCGAGGATCGCGAAGATCGCGGCCCGCGTCGTGAGCGGCCAGCAGATCGCAATCAGGACCATGACCGTCGTCCGCCCCGGGCCGAGCGGTCCGCCGAGGGTGATCGTCCGGCGAAACCCTATAAAAAGCGTGCCCCGCGCGAAGACCGGTCCGAGGGCGGCTGGTCCGACCGCAAGGGATCCGGTGAGCGCCGGTCGCACGACGGGGATCGCGGCTTCAAGGGCGGCGACCGTGGGGATGCGAAGACGTCCGATTTCAAGAAACGGGATTTCAAGGATCGCGACAGCAAGGGTGGCGATTTCAAGAAGCGCGACTTCAAACCGCGTGACGGCGATCGCCCGGATCGCGGCGGCTTTGGCGCCCGGTCTGAAGGTCGTTTCGAAGACCGTCCCCGCAAGGATCGCGGCGACAAGCCCGCCCGTTCGGATCGCCCGGCCGATCGCGGGTCGGACGCGCCCCGCGCGGCCAAGTCTTCGAAAGCGGTCTGGAACCTGTCGGATCCCTCGGCCTCGGGCCGGGGTGGCAAGGTCCGGGGGGACCGCGCCGAGGGGGGCAAACCCGCGAAGGGCCCGCGCAAGGACAAGTCCGGCTTTGGTGCCGGCTTTGGCAAGGACGACCGCAAGGGCGGCGGCTTCGGGGGCAAGGGCGGAAAACCGGCTGGCAAGTTTGCCGGGAAGCCGGGGGGCAAGCCCAGTGGTAAGCCCGGTGGTAAACCCGGTGGCAAGTTCGAAGGCCGTCCCGGCGGGAAACCGGCCGGCAAGGGTGCCCCGCGCAAGGGCGGCAACCAGCCGCCGCGCCGTCCCAAGAGCTGACGTTTCGCGGATCTGAAAGCGAAAAGACCGGGGTGCAGCGCCCCGGTCTTTTTTGTTTGCCCGGTTCTTTTTGCCCGGCCTGACTGTGAGCACCTCCCCGTCGGATGCGCCTGCGGCGGGCGGGGGAAGGGGGCCTTGCCCCCCTCTTGAGCGTGCCGCTCAATTCACCCCCCAGAGTATTTTCGGCAAGATGATGGGGATCGGGGTGGATCCCGGTCAATTTGCCTGTGTCAGATCCGCAGGAAGGGCTGCGCCAGGCGGGGCAGCCAGGAGCGGAAGCGCAGGGGCGCATCGGTGGCGGCGAGGCAGATGCAGTCCCGGCCGGTTTCCGCGACGGGCATATGTTCCAGATCCTCGTCGGCGATTTCCACGTCGCCCCGGGCGAAATGGTCGGTTTCATCCGAGAAGGCGCCCTGAAGCACCATCGTCAGTTCGGTGCCGCGGTGGCCGTGATCGGGCACGGCGGATCCCGCCGGGATGAAGAGAAGCCGGGCCGAGGCCGCGCGGGAGGTGGGCAGGATCGCCTGTTTCACGCCGCCGCCTACGGGACGCCAGCGGATCGCGTCGATGTCACCGCCGACGTAAGAGCGCAGGGGCTCGGGCAGGGTATGGGGGCCTGTGGGGGCGGGCGGCACGGGCTGGTGGTCTGAGGCGTCGCGATCCGCAGGCACGGTGTCGAGCCGTGCGAGGCAGGCCCCGAAGCTGCCGGGCGAGAGGTCGGTTTCAGCGGCCCCGGCGCAGCTGTCTTCCAGCATGGCCCCGCCGAGCGCCTCGTAGGCGGCCAGGGCGGCGCGGCAGTCGTCGCACATCGAGATATGGCTGGCCACGACCAGGTTGAACGCCTCGGGCAGGGTGCCGGCGGCATATCCCATCAGAAGCTGTTCGGTCAGGTGGTGCTTGATACTCATCGTCGTTTTACCCCATGGCATGGCGCAGCTTGTCCAGCGCCAGCCGTATCCGTGATTTGATCGTCCCGAGCGGGAGGCCCGTCGCCTCGGCTATTTCCTTGTGCGACAGATCGCCAAAATAGGCGCGTTCAATCAGGTCCCTCTGTTTCGCGGGCAGGGCCTTCAGGGCCGCACCCAGTTGTTCCGTTTCCTGTTGCAATGCGACGCTGTCTTCCTGCGTCGCATCCGGTTCCGGGCCCCAACCCAGATCCTCGGGTTCCGGCCTGCGGTCGCGCCGGGCCACGTCGATCCGGCGGTTCCGCGCGATGGTGAAGACCCAGGTCGCCACCGTGGCGCGCGCCGGGTCGTACAGATGTGCCTTGCGCCAGACCGTGACCATCACGTCCTGAGCGCAATCCTCGGCCAGCTGCCCCTCGGTCCCGGACTTCATCAGGAAGCCCTTCACCCGGGGGGCGAAATGCGCAAACAACCGTGCAAAGGCCTCGCGGTCCTTGTGGTCGCGGATCAGGAGCATGTCCTCGACCCAGGCCGCGGCCTCTTGCGCCCTGCGGTCTGCGGATTTGTCCCGCCCCTGGTCCTGTCCTGGCGTCGACGCGCTCATGCTGCGGCCCTGTCCCTTCTGGGTGCTCATCTGCGGTGCGGCGCGCCGGGGCGCGGCCGTTCCCGCCTTTTTGGTAGCACGCAAGTCTCTTTCGGGCGACCCCGACGGATCAGGGCCTGCAGGCAAAGAGGCTGGGGCGGTGTGCTGCAACATGCCCTGTTTACGCGCGGGTCGCGGGGCCGGATCACCGGGCGGGCAGATTTTTCAGGAAAAAACTTTCGAAAACCGTGATGAAAAGAAATCCGGAACCATCTGCCCGGCGTAACCCTTGGGAAATCAGACACAAAGGGCCGTTCATGCCATTCGAAGAATCTTTTTCCCGCCGCAGGGTGGCCATCATCGGCGGCGGAATTTCCGGCATGGGGGCCGCGCGGATGCTGTCGCAGGACCATTCCGTCACCCTGATCGAGGCCGCGCCCCGCCTGGGCGGTCATGCCCGCACCATCACTGCAGGCAAGCGCGGGGATCAGCCTGTCGACACCGGGTTCATCGTCTTCAACTATGCCAATTATCCGCTGCTGACCCAGATGTTCGAGGACCTCGACGTGCCGGTGGCGAAAAGCGACATGAGCTTCGGGGCCTCGGTGCGGGCCAGTGTCTGGGGGGGGCGGCTGGAGTACGGGCTGGCCGATATGCGCGCCGTCTTTGCCCAGTGGCGCAACGCGGGCGATCCGCGATATCTGAAGATGCTGCGCGACGTGATGCGGTTCAACGCCCGTGCGCTGGATGTGGCGCAGGACAGCAGTCTGACCATCGGCGGGCTGCTGGAGCAACTGGGCACGGGCGACTGGTTCCGCGACTATTATCTTCTGCCGCTTTCCGCCGCGATCTGGTCGACGCCCAAGCAGAAGATCTTGGATTTTCCCGCCGACGCGATGATCCGCTTTTTCGAGAACCACGCATTGCTGAGCCATACGGGCCAGCACCAGTGGTACACGGTTCAGGGCGGGTCGATCGAATATGTCCGCAGGCTCGAGGCCACGATGCGCCGCGATGGCGTGGATATCCGCCTGGGCACGCCGGTGCAGGCGGTGCGGCGCGGCATGGCCGGGCCCGAGGTCCGGCTGGACGGCCACGGATGGGAGGCCTTTGACGAAATCATCCTGGCGACCCATTCCGATGACACGCTTTCCCTGCTGTCCGACCCCTCGGTCGAGGAACAGGCCGCCCTAGGCGCGATCCGCTATCAGCCCAATACCGTGACGCTGCATTCGGATGACAGCGTCATGCCGCGCCACCGTCGCGCCTGGGCGTCGTGGAATTACCGCGAGGGGCAGAATGCAGAAGGGCAGGGCGAGGGCGGTGATGCGCTGGACCTGACCTATTGGATGAACCGCCTGCAGCCGATCCCGGCCGATGATCCGCTGTTCGTCACCCTGAACGCCACGCGCCAGATCGACGAGGCCCGGATCTTTGACGAGGTCACGCTGCGCCATCCGGTCTACGACACCGCCGCGCTGGCGGCGCAGAAGGACATGGCGCGGCTGAACGGCCGCAACAACACCTGGTTCTGCGGGGCCTGGATGCGGAACGGTTTCCACGAAGACGGGCTGGCCAGCGCGGCGGATGTGGTCGAGCGTCTGCGCGCGGCGGCGCGGCCCATTCCTGTACCCGTGCAGGTGCCGCTGGTGGCCGAGTGATGATCTGGTCGCCGCCATATCTGGTCTCGGGCCACACCTGGCACGGGCGCAAGGGGCCGGTGAAGAACGCCTTCCGCTATGGGGTCGACTACGTGTTGATCGACGCCGAGGCTGAGCAGGCGGGGCCGGGGCTGTTCGCGCGAAACCGGGGCGGCTTTGCCTCGGTCCAGGACCGGGACCATGGCGGCGACCCAGGCAAGGGGCGCGGGCCCGTCTGGGTGCGAGAGGTCCTTGCAACCCACGGCATGCCCGCACCCGCGAAGATCCTTCTGCTGACGCAGCCTCGGATCCTGGGCCATGTCTTCAACCCGGTGTCCTTCTGGTTCTGCCTGGACGAGGCCGGCACCCTGCGCAACGTGATCGCCGAGGTCACCAACACCTTTGGCGACCGGCATTCTTATCTTTGCGGCGACGGTCGGACCGAAATCACGGCCGAGACCGAATTGATGACCCGCAAGATCATGCATGTCTCGCCCTTTCAGCCGCAGACCGGGGGCTATCGCTTCCGGTTTGACCTGCGGCCCGACCGGATCGGCATCAAGATCGACTATGACCGCCAGGGCGGCGGCGTGATCGCGACGCTGGTCGGGGAACCCAGGCCGCTGACCAACGCAGGTCTGCTGCGCGCCTTCCTGCGGCGGCCCTTCGGGTCGCGGCGGGTGCTGGCGCTGATCCACTGGCAGGCGGCAAAACTGTGGTGGAAGGGCGCGCCCTATCGCAACCGTCCCGTGCCGCCGGATCGCGCGGTGACCCAGGGCGTGCGCCAGCAAAGCTAGGCCCCCCGGGGCAAAAGCCCGAAAAAACCGGTGCTACAGGGAACGTGCGGCGTATGGCCCGCGTTGATCCAGTATTACCGATTGAAGTCGATTTAAGCAGAGAGGAGCCGTCATGACCGAGTGGAGAGGCAAGACCTATTGGCTGATCGGGGCCAGCGACGGCCTGGGCGCGGCCCTGGCGCGCCGCATGTCCCAGGCCGGAGTCCGCCTGATCCTCTCGGCCCGCAGCAAGGACGCGCTGGAGGATCTGGCGCGCGCTTTGCCCGGCCCGGCGCGGGTCCTGCCGCTGGACGTCACCAAACCCGATGCCGTGCGTCGCGCCGCCAAGGACGCCGGAGAGATCGACGGCATGGTCTATCTGGCCGGGGCCTACTGGCCCTTCGGTGCCGATGACTGGAACGACGACCAGGCCCAGACCATGGCAGATGTGAACTTTGGCGGCGCGATGCGCCTTGTGGGGGCCGTCCTGCCCGTCTTCAAGGCACGCGGGCAGGGGCATATCGTGCTGACCGGATCGCTGACGGCCTATGGCGGGCTGCCCGGGGCCGCGCCCTATGTCGCCACCAAGGCCGGCATCATGGCGCTGGCGGAATCCCTGCGCTGCGACCTGCGGGGCAGCGACATCAAGGTCCAGCTTCTGAACCCCGGCTATATCCGCACCCGCCTGACCGAGAAGAATGATTTCGCGATGCCAGGCATCATGGAACCCGATGATGCCGCCGACATCTGTTTCGACCACATGGCGACATCGCGCTTTTCCCGCGCTTTCCCGACGTGGTTTTCGCTGGTCTTCCGGGGCGCGCGGCTGTTGCCGAACTGGGCCTATTTCCGGCTGTTCGGTTAGGCCATTTGCGCAGGATCAAGGCGCGGCGGACCGGGCGGGCGCATCCTTTCGGGGCATGACACCCATGCCGGAAAGGAAGAACAGCCATGCTGGAGATCACCACCCGCAAGGTCGCCCAGATCATCCTGATGGCGCGCGAATTGACCCGCGCCGAGGGCGAGCTGCGCGCCTTCATCGAAAACCTGAACGAGGACGAGGCGATCAGCCTGGTCGCCCTGATGTGGATCGGCCGCGGCACCTTTGGCGCGGATGAACTGGAAGAGGCCAAGACCACCGCCCGGGACGAGGCCGATCACCCGACCGCCGATTACCTGCTGGGCACGCCGCATCTGTCGGACCACCTGGAAAACGGGCTGGACGCCCTTGGCCTGTCCGCCGGTGAGGACGAAGACGACCTGATCCGCGGCGGCTAGGCGATCCGCTCAGCTCCAGCGGACGTCGCCCAGGAAGATATAGCCCGCGCCATAGATCGTCTTGATCAGGCGGGGGTTCTTGGGATCTTCGCGCAGCTTGGTCCGCAGCCGCGAGATCCGCACATCCATCGCCCGGTCGAAACTGTCGCCCGCCGCGCCGCCAAGCGCCTCTTGCATGACCGCCCGGGAAATCAGCCGCTTGGGGCGTTCCAGGAACAGGCGCAGCACCTCGCCCTCGGCATGGGAAAAGGGAACATCCGCACCCTCGGCGTCCTCAAGCACGAAGCGGTCGAAATGCGCGGTCCAGCCGGCGAACTGCGCCGTCTGGGTCGAGGCCGAGGATGGCCGGTCCCGCCGCAGCCGCGCCCGCACCCGCGCCACGACCTCGGCCGGGTCGAAGGGTTTGATGATGTAGTCATCCGCCCCCAGTTCCAGGCCCGTGACGCGGTCCTGCACCTGCGCCCGACCCGAGATGATGATGACCACCGCGCCCTTTTCCAGCGCCAGCCGGTGGATCAGCGTCAGACCGTCGCGGTCGGGCAGGGACAGGTCCAAAAGGCACAGATCCGGCGTGATCGACTGCATCGCCGCCTCGAATTCCGTGGCGCGGGAAAAGCCCATGGTGCGATAGCCCGCATCTTCCAGCGCCGAGGCCAGCATCGACCGGATCTCGGGTTCGTCGTCCAGGATCGTGACAAGGGGCGCGTCGCTCATTCCGGTAGGGCTCCGTGGGTCAGAAGATGGGACAGGGCTGTGGCATCGAAGGGTTTGCGCAGCACCGGCGTGCGCTGCGCCGCCGAAACATGCAGCGGATGGTCCGGCCTGAGCGAGGTCATCATGTAGCAGGGCGGTGCCTCGGGCGGCAAGCTGTCGAAGAAGTCGATGCCGGTCAGCGATCCTTCCAGCGTGATGTCCGACAGGATCAGGGTCAGGCCCGGCACCTGGGCGACCAGGCTGCGGGCTTCTTCGACGCTGGCGGCCTCGATCACCGAATAGCCTTCGGCGCGCAGCAGGGCGCGGACGTTCTGGCGCAGGTCGGGGCTGTCCTCGACCAGCAGGGCCAGGCCCGGTTCCGGCGCAGGCTGGGCGGCGCGCCAGGGCAGCATCAGGCTGACCTGACCGCCCCCCGACACCCCGTTGGCCACCTTCATGCGGCCGCCGACCGTCTGCGTCATGTCATAGACCGTCGACAGGCCTAGCCCGGTCCCCTCGTCCCCCTTGGTGGTAAAGAAGGGATCCAGCGCATGATCCAGCGCGGCGGGGGAAAAGCCCGGCCCGTCGTCTTCGACGGTCAGGTCCAGCCAGGTGTCCTTGACGTTGGTCGCGGTCAGCACGATGCGCCCGCGCCCGGCCACCGCGTCCTTGGCGTTCAGGATCAGGTTCAGCAGGCTGTCCTGCAGCATCGAGGCATCCAGCATCAGCCGCGCCCCGCCAGTGCGGTCGTCCAGCACCAGGGCCACGTCTTCGCCCAGGGTCGGCCCGGCCAGCACGGCCAGTTCCTGCAGGAAGGCCCCCAGATCTACCGGCGCGGGCGCAGGCCGGCGGTCGGCGGTCATCTTGGCCAGCCCGTTCAACAGATCGCCGCCCCGGTGTGCCGCCGACAATGTCGCGCGGATCAGCTGTTGCGCCTCTGGTCCCAGGTCCATCGCCGACAGCCGCGACTGCGCCCCCAGGATGATCGTCAGCAGGTTCGAGAAATCATGCGCCATGCCGCTGGTCACCTGCGCCGCCAGCTGCCGCCGCCGCGACTGCGACAGCGCCGCGCGGGTCTGGCTTTCCTCGGTCACGTCGGTGGACAGGATATAGGCCCCGCCGTCGGTATCGGGGGTCAGCGCGGTGCGGATCCGGCGCGATGATGCCTCGTCCGTGAATTCGAAGACCGAGGCGCGCCCGGCAAAGGCGCTGTCCACATAGGGTTTCACCGCCGCATAGGCCTGCGCCCCCAGCACGTCGGCCATATGCAGCCCAAGGATGTTCGATGGCCGCCCCGGCATCACCGACGACAGCCGCCGGTTCGAATAGGAATAGGTCCGGTCGACCGCGATATGGGCGATATGGGCCGGCATCATTTCCGTGGTCAGACGGATGCGCGCCTCCATCTGGGTCAGCTCGCGCCGGGCCTCTTCCAGGGCGGCGTTGGTGGCCTGCAGCTTGCGGTTGGCGGCGGCCAGGTCCTCGGCATGGTTCAGCACCTGTCCCGACAGCTCGGCCGAGCGGGCGCGCAGAAGCGTTTCCTGCCGCTTGATGTCGGTGATGTCGGTGTAGACCGTGACCCAGCCCCCCTGCGGCAGCGGTGCCCCCTCGACCGAGATGACGCGGCCATTGGCCCGGCGGCGTTCGAAGTAATGCGGCTGAAAGGTCTGGGCCTGGGCCACCCTTTCGCGCACCGCCGCGTCGATATCCGTCACCTCGCCGTATTCGCCGCTTTCCACCAGGAAGCGGATCGTGGTTTCGAACCGCGATCCGGCCAGGGTCAGCTCGCTCGGCAGGGAAAACATGTCCTTGAACTGGCGGTTGGACAGCACAAGACGTAGGTCTTCGTCATAGATCGACAGCGCTTGCTGGATCAGGTTCAGACCGGCCTGGGTCAGGCTGTTGCGCGTCTTGTAGTCCATCGGTCCCCCCGTTCTTCCCCGTGCTCTCCCCCTCCGCCGGTCCCTTAGGGGTAGCACCGCGATCCGGCCCGGAAAAGCCATCCCGACGGCTGTTACAATTCGTTAGAATTCGGAAATGTTGCGGCAAAATTTTAGGCATTAAACTGGATCAAGCCCCGGGTAACGGGGATTCGCCGGCAACGGCGATCCGGTGTGAGGAGACGCCGGAAAACAGGGGAGGAAGAAGAATGGCACCTGCGTCCGGTGACGCGGGCGGGCTGGTATCCGTACCGGCCCTGCTCGACCGTAATGCCAAGAAGTTCGGCACCAAGGCGGCCTATCGCGAAAAGGAATTCGGGATCTGGCAGACCTGGTCCTGGGGCGAAACCCGCGAAGAGATCCGCAATCTGGCCCTTGGCCTGCTGAACCTTGGGGTCAACAAGGGCGATTTCGTCGCGATCATCGGGTCGAACCGGCCGCATCTGTACTGGTCCATGGTGGCCGCGCAGACCATCGGCGCGATCCCCGTGCCGGTCTACCAGGACAGCGCCGCCGAAGAGATGGCCTATGTGCTGGACCATTGCGGCGCGCGCTTCATCATCGCGGAAGACCAGGAACAGGTCGACAAGGTGATCGAGGTTCAGGACCGCCTGACCCAGTTCGAGCACATGATCTACCTGGATCCGCGCGGCCTTCGGAAATACGACCACAGCCAGCTGCATGAATACAGCCACGTTCAGGAAACCGGCCATGGGCTGCGCGATGAACTGACCCCGGAGCTGGAGCGCCGCCAGGCCGCCATCGGCTATGACGACACCTGCGTGATGCTGTACACCAGCGGCACGACCGGCAAGCCCAAGGGCGTGGTCCTGTCCAACCGCAACATCATCGAAACCTCGATCGCCTCGTCCAAGTTCGACAGCCTTGGCGTGGGCGAAGAGGTTCTGGCCTATCTGCCGATGGCCTGGGTGGGCGATTTCATCTTCTCGATCGGGCAGGCCTACTGGGCCGGCTTCTGCGTCAACTGCCCCGAAAGCGAAGAGACCCTGATCACCGACCTGCGCGAGATCGGGCCGACCTATTATTTCGCCCCGCCGCGCGTGTTCGAAACCCAGCTGACCAACGTCATGATCCGCATGGAAGACGCGGGCAAGCTGAAGAAATGGCTGTTCGACCGCTACATGGCCCATGCCCGCAAGGTCGGCCCCGACCTTCTGGACGGCAAGCCGGTCAGCTTTGGCGACAAGCTGAAGTACAAGATGGGCGAGCTGTTCATCTACGGCCCGCTGAAGAACACCCTTGGCCTGTCGCGCGTGCGTGTCGGCTATACGGCAGGTGAGGCGATCGGGCCCGAGATCTTCAGCTTCTACCGTTCGCTCGGGATCAACCTGAAACAGCTTTATGGCCAGACCGAAGCGGGGGTGTTCATCACCCAGCAACCCGATGGTGAGGTCCGCGCCGACACCGTGGGCGTGCCGTCCCCGGGGGTCGAGGTGAAGATCGGCGAGACGGGCGAGGTGTTCTATCGCTCGCCCGGCGTCTTCGTCGAATACTACAAGAACCCCGAAAGCACGGCCTCGACCAAGGATGCCGAAGGCTGGGTGGCCACCGGCGACGCGGGTTTCTTTGAACCCGACACCGGCCACCTGCGGATCATCGACCGTGCCAAGGACGTCGGCAAGATGGCCGACGGCAGCATGTTCGCGCCCAAGTATGTCGAGAACAAGCTGAAGTTCTATCCCAACATCCTCGAGGCCGTGGTCTTCGGCAACGGCCGCGACCGCTGCACCGCCTTCATCAACATCGACCTTTCCGCTGTTGGCAACTGGGCCGAGCGGAACAACATCGCCTATTCCTCGTACCAGGAACTGGCGGGCCATCCGCAGGTGCTGGAGACGATCCAGAAGCACGTGGAAGAGGTCAACGCATCCGTGGCCGAGGACGAGATGCTCTCGGGGTGTCAGATCCACCGCTTCCTTGTGCTGCACAAGGAACTGGACGCCGACGACGGCGAAATGACCCGCACCCGCAAGGTCCGCCGCCGCATCATCGAAGAGAAATACGCCGATCTGATCAACGCGCTTTACGATGGGTCCGACACGGTCTCGACCAGGACCGAGGTGACCTACGAGGACGGGCGCAAGGGCTATATCTCGGCCACGCTGGATCTGCGCGACGCCAAGATCGTGCCGGTTCGGACCAAGCCGATCGCGGCGGAATAAGGGGGCAGGGACATGTTGGACCAGTCGGAAGGCTACATCACCGAAGACGGCCGCAAGATCGGCGGCGTGGTGATGGAAATGAAGAACATCACCCTGCGCTTCGGCGGCGTGGTGGCGATCAAGGACATCAGCTTTGACATCCGTCAGGGCGAGATCCGCGCCATCATCGGGCCGAACGGGGCGGGCAAGTCCTCGATGCTGAACGTCATCTCGGGCTTCTACGTGCCGCAGGAGGGCGAGGTTCTGTACCACGGCAAGAAGCGCCCGCAGATGCGCCCCTATGAGGTCGCGCGCCAGGGCATCGCCCGGACCTTCCAGAACATCGCGCTGTTCGAAGGCATGACGGTTCTGGACAACGTCATGACCGGCCGCCTGAACCACATGAAGACGGGCATGGCCGCCCAGGCGCTGTGGAAGGGCAAGGCCGAGCGCGAAGAGGTCGAGAACCGCGAAGTGGTCGAGAGGGTCATCGACTTTCTCGAAATCCAGAACATCCGCAAGACCCCGGTCGCGCGTCTGCCCTATGGCCTGAAGAAGCGGGTCGAACTGGCACGGGCGCTGGCGGCGGAACCGTCGCTTCTGCTGCTGGACGAACCCATGGCCGGCATGAACGTCGAGGAAAAAGAGGACATGTCCCGCTTTATCCTGGATGTGAACGACGAATTCGGCACCACCATCGCCCTGATCGAACACGACATGGGCGTGGTGATGGATCTGTCCGACCGGGTGGTCGTGATGGACTACGGCAAGAAGATCGGGGACGGCACACCGGACGAGGTGCGCAACAACCAGGACGTGATCGACGCCTACCTCGGTGTGGCCCACGACTAGGGCCCGGCGCATTTCGGGGGGCACGTCGGCAGGCGCTCGCCTGCGGCATCGCCCCTCCCGCCGTCCCGTGACGGCACCAAACAAAGGGCGCGACAGGCGTCGAGGGGCACCGGTGGAGGAGACCGGCACCCCGGGGATCAAAGGGAGGAGATAGAAGTGCCAGACCAGCTTCTATTCGGGATGGAAGTCTTTCTGAACGGCCTGATGGCCGGGGTGCTTTATGCCCTCGTCGCCCTGGGCTTCGTTCTGATCTACAAGGCCTCCGGCATCTTCAACTATGCCCAGGGCGTCATGGCGCTGTTTGCGGCGATGACCCTTGTGGGGATCATGGAGGGGCGGGTGCCCTTCTCGCATCTGATCAACGCGGTCTTCGGGTCGAACGTGCACCACTTTGGCTGGCACCTGCCCGCCGTGGTCGGCATCGTACTGACCGTGGGCGTCATGGTCCTGCTGGCCTGGCTGGTCAACGCGCTGATCATGAAGCACCTGGTCAACCAGGAGCCGATCATCCTGTTCATGGCGACCATCGGGCTGGCCTATTTCATGGAAGGCCTGGGCGACCTGATGTGGGGCGCGGACATCAAGAAACTGGACGTGGGCCTGCCGCAGGGCATCAACGGCACCATCGACCAGATCACCTTTGACGCCTTTGGCTATGGCTTCTTCATCGACAACCTCGACATCTGGGCCACGATCATTGCCATCGTTCTGGTCGCCTCTCTCATGGTGTTTTCGCAATACACCAAGCAGGGCCGCGCCCTGCGGGCCGTGGCCGATGACCACCAGGCGGCGCTGTCGGTCGGCATTTCGCTGAACTTCATCTGGGTGCTGGTCTGGTCGATCGCGGGCTTCGTCGCCCTGGTCGCGGGCATCATGTGGGGTGCCAAGTCGGGCGTGCAGTTCTCTCTGTCGCTGATCGCGCTGAAGGCGCTGCCGGTTCTTATGCTCGGCGGCTTCACCTCGATCCCCGGCGCGATCGTCGGCGGGCTGATCATCGGTGTGGGCGAGAAGATGTTCGAATTCGCCATCGGCCCGATGGTCGGCGGCGCGACCGAGAACTGGTTCGCCTATGTCCTCGCTCTTCTCTTCCTCGTCTTCCGGCCGCAGGGCCTGTTCGGCGAGAAGATCATCGAGAGGGTGTGACCATGTGGGGATTTCCCGACGCTCATGCCGCCGCTGCCGACTATCCGCTGGATCCGCGGTCGCGGGACGGGCTGATCGCCGCGCTGACCGCCGATGCACCGGCTGACCGTGCTGCGCCGTCCAAGGCCCCGGTGCACCGGTCGCATCACCAGGCACACCATGACGCCCTGGCCGAGGTGCGCGGATGAAGCAGCTGGCCACGCTCAACGTGATCGCCTGGTCGGTCTTCTGGGTCTTCGGCGCGCTTGCCGTGACCGAGGATCCGGGCAACGCGATGCGCATGTCGCTTTACGCGCTGACCGCCTTTGCCGGGCTTGCCCTTGGCATCCGGTCCTACCTGAAAATCTGCCGCTCCGGGGACAGCCGGGCCGGATCCATCACACTGACACCGAACGAGGTCTGACATGTTTTACCGCGAAGCAGGTGAGTTCAAGACATCCTACGTCGACGACAACCAGACCTTTCCGATCCGGTTCGACCGCTGGCGCTATTACGCCGTGCTGGCGGTGGCCTTCTTGGTCGTGCCGTTCTTCATCAACGACTACTGGGCCAATGCGGTTCTGCTGCCCTTCCTGATCTATTCGATCGCGGCCATCGGGCTGAACATCCTTGTGGGCTACTGCGGTCAGGTGTCCCTGGGCACCGGCGGTTTCATGGCCGTGGGGGCCTATGCCACCTACAAGCTGATGACCGCCTTCCCCGAGGTGAACCTGTTCTTCCACGTGCTTCTGGCGGGCGGGATCACCGCGATCGTCGGCGTGCTGTTCGGTCTGCCGTCGCTGCGGATCAAGGGGTTCTACCTGGCGGTGGCGACCCTGGCGGCGCAGTTCTTTCTGGTCTGGCTCTTCAACCGGGTGCCGTGGTTCTACAACTACTCGGCCTCGGGGCAGATCAACGCGCCCGAACGCACCCTGTTCGGACATGCGATTTCAGGTCCGGCGTCGGAGCCCTGGGCCGTGTACCTCTTCTGCCTGGTCTTCACCGTCGGCTCGGCGATCATCGCGCGCAACCTGACGCGCGGCACCCAGGGGCGGAAGTGGATGGCGATCCGCGACATGGACATCGCGGCTGAGATCATCGGCGTGAACCCCCTGACCTCGAAGCTGACCGCCTTTGCCGTGTCGTCCTTCTTCGTGGGCATCGCCGGGGCTCTGTTCTTCGCGGTCTACCTGGGCGCGGTCGAAGTGGGCGAGGTCTATGGCATCAACAAGTCGTTCCTGGTGCTTTTCATGATCATCATCGGCGGGCTGGGGTCGATCTTCGGCAGCTTTGCCGGCGCGGCCTTCCTGGTCCTGCTGCCGGTCTTCCTGAAGAACCTTCTGGTCGGCACCCTGGGCTGGCCCACGGACCTGGCGGCGCATCTGGAACTGATGATCGTCGGCCTGCTGATCATCGTCTTCCTGATCGCGGAACCGCATGGCATCGCCCAGCTGTGGCGCGTCACGAAAGAGAAACTACGGCTCTGGCCCTTCCCGCACTGACGCGGCGGGCCAGTCCCAAAACGACCGGGGGAGAGGAGCCCCCGGCGCACCCGAAACCATCGGAGATATCAAGGGAGGAACCTTACCGATGAAAACCAAGACCCTGATCACCGCAGCAGCTGCCGTGATGATGGCCGCAGCACCGGCGATGGCGGACCTGTTTGTCCCGTCGCTGACCTACCGCTCCGGTCCCTATGCGGCAAACGGCATCCCGACCGCGGATGGCTACAAGGACTACTTCACCCTCCTGAACGAACGCGATGGCGGCATCGGCGGCGTGAAGGTCGAATTCGAGGAATGCGAAACCGGCTACAACACCGAAAAGGGTGTGGAATGCTACGAGGCGCTGAAATCGAAGAGCCCGCTGGCGATCCATCCCTGGTCCACCGGCATCACCTATCAGCTGATCCCCAAGGCGACCGCCGACGGCATCCCCGTACATTCGGTCGGCTATGGCCGGACCTCGGCCAAGAACGGCGAAGTCTTCCGTTGGGTCTTTAACTACCCGGCGAACTACTGGGATGGCGCATCGGTCGCGATCAGCCACATCCTGGACCAGGAAGGCGGCGACCTGAGCGGCAAGAAGGTCGCGCTGGTCTACCACAACTCGGCCTTCGGCAAGGAACCGATCCGCACCCTGGAAGAGCTGGGCAAGATCCACGGCTATGAACTGAGCCTGCTGCCCGTCGACCACCCCGGTCAGGAGCAGAAGTCCCAGTGGCTGCAGATCCGCCGCGAGCGTCCCGACTATGTCATCATGTGGGGCTGGGGCGTGATGAACCAGGTCGCCATCCAGGAAGCCGTGAACATCCGCTTCCCGATGGACCATTTCATCGGCATCTGGTGGTCCGGGTCTGAAAACGACGTGAAGCCCGCCGGTGACGGGGCCAACGGCTACAAGGCGCTGACCTTCAACGGCCTGGAAAAGGACTATCCGATCTTCGACGACATCCAGAAACATGTCGTGGACAAGGGTCTGGCCGCAGGTGCGGGTGACCAGATCGGCACCGTGCTTTACATGCGGGGTCTCTATTCCGCGCTGATGACCGCCGAGGCGATCAAGAAGGCGCAGGAAATCCACGGAACCCCGGATGTGACCCCCGCCATGGTGCGTGACGGCTACGAGGCCCTGGACATCACCCAGGAAACCTATGCCGCGCTTGGCCTGCCGGGCTTTGGTCCCGACATCCAGGGGTCGTGCCAGAACCACGGTGGTCAGGGCCTGGGTGCCGTGTCCCAGTGGGATGCCGCCGCCGGTCAGTTCAAGCTGATCACCGACTACATCCAGTCCAACCAGGACGTGATTGCGCCGCTGATCGCCGCGGATTCCGAGGCCTTCGCCGCGGAAAACAACATCACGCCGAACTGCGACTGATCTGAACCCCTGATCTGAAATCCGCCCCGGCCGGGCCCAACCGGCCGGGGCACCCCAAACGCCCTTTTGCAAGAGGATCGCCCCAGATGCTGGATGCTGGACAAACCCAGGAAAAGCTCCTTGAGGTCAATAATATCGAGGTCATCTACAACCACGTGATCCTCGTGCTGAAAGGCGTGTCCCTTTCCGTTCCCAAGGGGGGCATCACGGCCCTTCTGGGCGGCAATGGCGCCGGCAAGACAACCACCCTGAAGGCGGTGTCGAACCTGCTGCATTCCGAACGCGGAGAGGTCACCAAGGGCACGATCACCTATCGCGGTGAACGCGTCGCCCATCTGGATCCCGCCGCCCTGGTCAAGAAGGGTGTCATCCAGGTGATGGAGGGCCGTCATTGCTTCGAACACCTCACGGTCGAGGAAAACCTGCTGACCGGGTCCTATACCCGCGGGGCGTCAAAGGCGGATATCGATGCCGACCTGGACATGGTCTACACCTATTTCCCGCGCCTCAAGGAACGGCGGAAATCCCAGGCCGGCTATACCTCGGGCGGGGAACAGCAGATGGTCGCCATCGGTCGCGCCATCATGTCCCGTCCCGAAACCGTGCTGCTGGACGAACCCTCGATGGGTCTGGCCCCGCAGCTGGTGGAACAGATCTTCGGCATCGTGAAGGACCTGAACGAAAAGGAAGGGCTGACCTTCCTGCTGGCCGAGCAGAACACCAACGTCGCCCTGCGCTTTGCCCATTACGGGTATATCCTGGAATCCGGGCGCATCGTGATGGATGGCCCCGCGGCGGAACTGCGCGAAAACCCCGACGTGAAGGAATTCTACCTGGGCATGTCGGATGAGGGGCGCAAATCCTTCCGCGATGTCCGGTCCTACCGTCGCCGCAAGCGCTGGCTGTCCTGAACGTCGGCCTGACAGCACCCACAGCTCAAGACCCCGCAACGACCCCAAAGAGGGCAGCAAAGAAGGGATCGCCTCTGATGACACATTTCGACACGCTGGAAACCCGCTCGGCGGATGAACGCGAACAGGCGCTGGCGGGCGATCTGTCGCGCCAGGTGGCCGCCGCCCAGGCCCTGCCGGGCTATGCCGGATCGCTGTCGGGGGTGGACGCCGGGGCGATCACATCCATCGCGGACCTGGCCCGGCTGCCGGTGCTGCGCAAATCCGACCTGGGCGCGGCGCAGAAGGCGCAGCCGCCCTTTGGCGGGCTGACCACGCTGCCCGTGGGCGGTTTTGCCCATGTCTTCCAGTCCCCCGGTCCGATCTATGAACCGGGCGGGGCCGGGCATGACTGGTGGCGCATGGGGCGCTTCCTGCATGCTGCGGGCATCGGCAAGGGCGACATCGTGCAGAACTGCTTTGGCTATCACCTGACGCCCGCCGGCATGATCTTTGAAAACGGCGCGCGGGCCGTGGGGGCTGCCGTACTGCCCGCCGGCACCGGCCAGACCGAACTTCAGGCCCAGGCGGCGCATGACATCGGCTGCACCGCCTATGCCGGCACGCCCGATTACCTCAAGGTGATCCTCGACAAGGCCGAGGAGATGGGCCTGCCGCTGAAGATCACCCGCGCGGTGGTCGGGGGCGGGGCGCTGTTCCCGTCGCTGCGCCAGGAATACGCCGACCGGGGCATTGCCTGCCTGCAAAGCTATGCCACCGCCGATCTGGGCAATATCGCCTATGAATCCCCCGCGATGGAGGGGATGATCGTCGACGAAGGCGTCATTGTCGAAATCGTCACCCCCGGCACCGGCGATCCCGTCGCCCCCGGCCAGGTGGGCGAGGTCGTGGTCACGACCCTGAACCCCGATTATCCGCTGATCCGCTTTGCCACTGGCGATCTGTCGGCCGTGCTGCCGGGCATCAGCCCCTGTGGCCGCACCAACATGCGGATCAAGGGCTGGATGGGCCGCGCCGACCAGACCACCAAGATCAAGGGCATGTTCGTGCGCCCCGAACAGGTGGCCCAGCTGGTCGCCAAGCATTCCGACATCCACCGCGCCCGCGTCCTGGCGCAGCGCGAAGGCGAACGCGACGTGATGGTCGTCCAGGTCGAGGCCGAGGGCGGCGATGGCACCGCCTATGAGACATCCGTGGCCGATCTTCTGAAACTAAAAGGCCGCGTCGAAGTTGTGCCTGTAGGATCGCTGCCGAACGACGGCAAGGTGATCGAGGATCAGCGGACCTACGACTGATCCCGCCTTTGTCCGGGTCTTCCGGGCAGGTCATGGACGGGTTTAAAGGAAAAGAATCTGCGCCCTTGCGGCGCAGACACTTGGAACCTGTGCCGCGATGGTGTGTTGTCCCTTGAAGACAAAAGGGACAGACCACGTATGAAATCCATGATTTTTGCCCTGCTGACCGCGCTCATCCTGCCCCTGCAGGCCATGGCGCAGGAGGCAGCGCAGGAACCCGCCCCGAATGAAACGGCTTCTGAACAGGCCGCCGATCAACCCGCTGACAAAAGCAGCCTCGACCTGTTGCTGGACGTGATCGAGGATGACAGCGCCCGCGCCAAGCTGATCGAACAGCTGCGCGACGCCGGGGCCGATGCCGCCGCCACCCCCGATCAGATCGTGGAAACGCTTTCCGACGGCACGCCGCCGCCGGAAAGCCTGTCCTTTGGGCGGCGCATCGCCATCATCACCCAGGACGCGGCCGAGGATCTTGCCGGAAGCGTCACCGCCGTCTGGACCCAGATGACCACCGCACCCGCCGTCTTCGACGGGCTGCGCGGCAATGAGCTGACCGTGTTGTGGGAGGCGTTTCAGGAGCTGATCTTCGTCATCGCCGCCACGATCGTCGTCTACCTGGTGCTGCGCCGCATCGGAAAGTCGATCTATGTGCGGATGGGGGCCTCGGCCCGCGACGGCGGCTTCGCCCGCACCGCGACGCTATACGTGGCCTCGGGCTTCATCGACGTGCTGAACGTGGTGATCGCCTGGGCTGCCGGCTATGCCATCGCCACGCTGGCGCTTGGTGAATTCGGCCAAATCGGCATCCGTCAGACGCTTTATCTGAACGCCTTCCTGCTGGTCGAAATGGCCAAGGTTGCAGTGCGGCTGGTGCTGTCGCCCTCGGCCACGCATCTGCGGCCCATCCCGATCGGCGACCGCGCTGCGCGCTACCTGTCGTCGCGCCTGAACCTGCTGATCTCGATCGGGGGCTATGGTCAGCTGCTGATCGTGCCGATCATCAATGCCAATGCCTCTTACGCGGCGGGCCGGGCGGTTTCGACGCTGATCGCCTTCCTGATCCTGGCCATTGCGGTGGTTCTGGTTGTGCGCAACCGCAAACCTGTGGCGGACTGGATGCTGGGCACCAATGACCCGCTTCCCGCCGGGGCCGAGCCGCCGGAACACGTGGCCCAGGCGCTGGCCGATCCCGACACCGCCGTCGCGGCCGAGGCCGTTACGCCCGAAGACACCGCTGCCGGCCTTCAGCCCGCGCTGGCCGCCGAACCGGCCCCGCGCCGTCGCACCGGCACGCTGCATTTCCTGGCCAGCCACTGGCACTGGCCCGCGCTGGCCTATCTGCTGGTGATGTTCCTGATCGTCCTGGTGCGTCCCGGCGATGCGGCCTTCCGGTCCTTCGTGGCCTCGGGGCAGGTTGCCGTGATCGGTCTGATCGGCCTGGCCATCTCCGGCGCGATCAGCCGGACCATGGCGCGCGGCGTGTCCCTTCCCGAAGGGATCAACGCCCGGATGCCTTTGCTGGAAACCCGGCTGAACCGCTTTGTGCCGCGGGTGTTGTTCGTGCTGCGCCTGGTGATCTTTGCCGCCGTCGTCGCGGTGGCGCTGAACGCCATCGACCTGATTGACCTGCGCGCCTGGATGACCAGCCAGTTCGGGGCCCAGCTGACCAGCGCCTTCTTCTCGGTCTTTGCCATCCTTGTGGTCGGCTTCCTGATCTGGCTTGGCCTGACGTCGTGGGTGGATTACCGGCTGAACCCGGAATACGGCAACGTGCCCACGGCGCGGGAACGCACCCTGCTGACCCTGCTGCGCAATGCCGCGACCATCGCCCTGGTGATCATTACCTCGATGTTCGCCCTATCCGAGATCGGCCTGGACATCGCGCCGCTTCTGGCCTCGGCCGGGGTGCTGGGTCTGGCCATCGGTTTCGGTGCCCAGAAGATGGTGCAGGACATCATCACCGGCATCTTCATCCAGTTCGAGAACGCGATGAACGTGGGCGACGTCGTCACCGTTGGCGGCACAACCGGCACGGTGGAACGCCTGACGATCCGTTCGGTGTCGCTGCGCGACGTGGCGGGGGCCTTTCACATCATCCCCTTCTCGTCGGTGGACATGGTCACAAACTACATGCGCGATTTCGGCTACTTCGTCTGTGACATGGGCGTGGCCTACCGCGAGAACGTCGAAGAGGTGAAGCAAGCCATGCTCGACGCCTTCGAGGAGCTGCGCGGCGATCCCGACCAGGCCGCCAAGATCATCGCCGATCTGGAATGGTTCGGTCTGCAATCCTTTGGCGACAGCGCCGTGGTCTGCCGGGCGCGCATCAAATGTGTGCCGGGGCAGCAATGGGGCGTTGGCCGGGCCTATAACGGGGTGCTCAAGCAGGTCTTCGACGACCGCAACATCGAAATCCCCTTCCCGCATCAGACCATCTTCCTGGGCGAATCCAAGGACGGCAAGACGCAGACCTTCAAGGTCTCGCCGGACAAGCTGGCCGCCGGGACTCAGGACTGAGGTCGGATTTTCGAAGAAAAGGGTGGGTCGCCGGTTATTCGCCGGCGATCCCCGATTGCGCCATGCACTGGCGTAGGACGGCCCGCGGGGCCTGGCCATCCTCGGCCGTCAGAACACAGTCAAAGGCCGTGTTCAGTGCGGCCTGATCGCAGTCCAGCCGCGCATAGGTCGCGCTAAGGGCGTCCAGCCGCGCAATGGCGGAATCCACCTGTGCCGTCTTCCCGTCACCCAGCCCCTGGATCATCTCAAGCCAGACGGATCCGGCCATCTGACCAACCAGGGAACAGCGTTCAGCCGTCTGGGCAATCGCCCCGCCAGAGGTCAGGGCGAGCGAGGCCAGGACGGCCGGAAACAGGATTTTCATACGATGGACTTCCTTCTAGCAATCACTGTGCCGCCAATCGCGGCCAGCAAAAGCCAGAGCGGCGCAGGCAACGGTACTGCGGGCGGCATCTGCTGGGCAAGCGAATTGCCCGTGCCCGCAGACGCGCCGGCGACAGTTGTGCCCGTGGTGCCGGTGGCAAAGGGATTGCCCGCCTGGCCGGCCCCGATGGCCCCCAGGTAGGATCCATTCGCCTGATCGAACAGATAGGCCGTCGGGTTCGGGGCCTCGCCCGCGCCGGCGGAATTGCCCAGCACGGCGACAACGCCATCGCCAAAGGCCACGTCCGACCCGAAGTCGATCACGCCGTCGGGGGCCGCAAAGCGTTGCAGCACGTCGCCGGTTTCGCTGTCGAACAGATAGGCCAGACCGCTGCCGGGGGTGGCGTCGGACGCGCCCACGGCCAGGGTCTTGCCGCGCAGCGCCACGGAATAGCCAAAGCCTGCAGCGCCCGCAGGGTCGGTGAACTTGCCAAGCGACGCGCCGGTGGTGCCGTCGAACAGATAGACCGCACCGGTGCCGCCCACGGCGACCAAATTGTCACCGACGGCCACAGCGCCGCCGATGCCGGCATCCGCCTCGGCCTCGGCCGAGCGCAGGCGCAGAAGGTTGGTCTGGGTCAGCGTGTCAAAAAGATAGACGCCGCCGTCCCCCGAGGTGAAGCCGTCGATCACGCCAAAAGGCCCGGCCTGCGCGGTGGTCACGCCATCCGGATCCTCTCCGCAGCGGGTCAAGGACAGGCGGCAGATCGCCTGATTGATCGGCGTGTCGAAGTTGAACCCGACGCCCGAGCCCTGACCCGCGATCCAGGCCAGCGCCGATGCAGGAAGCAGAGAGGCCGCGACCCGGCCCACACCTTCATTCGGGATCGTCAGGGCGTTTGCCCCCGAAACCAGAGACAATAGCGCGGCCGACGCGAGGATTGTTTTGAAATAACGCTTCATATCTATCACAGGCCCTGTTTTTGGCAGGGCATCGACACTATGTGGCCGCAATTCACCGGTCAATCCGCCAGCCCCGCGACAGAGCGTTTCCGTCACGGCAACGCTGTACACAGGTTGCAGGATCAGGGGCCTGCAAAGGCAGGGCAGGGATGTGGAGAAGACGGGAGGATCAGGCCAGGACCCGGACATGAAAAAAGCCGCCTCGAAGAGACGGCTTTTGTCGTGGTCTTGCCCGAAGTTCTTAGCCCTGGCGAGCTTTGAACTTGCGCTGCGTCTTGTTGATCACATAGACGCGGCCTTTGCGGCGCACGACGCGGCAATCGCGGTGGCGCTGCTTCAGCGAGCGGAGCGAGTTACGGACCTTCATGGCCATCTCCTTCTTCGCGGCGCGGCGAGCGCCTGATTCGCAATCTGACCCGGGGCCTTGCAGCCGGGGGCCGGTGAAAATGGTGGGCGGTACAAGGATCGAACTTGTGACCCCTTCGATGTCAACGAAGTGCTCTACCGCTGAGCTAACCGCCCATTTTCCCGATGCAGGTTGCGCCCCCTAATCAAAAGGGGCGCGGGGTGTCCCGCGCCGGTTCGCGTGTCTATAATCAGAGTCGCGGGAGGGATCAAGCCTTTTGGAGCCGAAAGTTTTCGGTCTAAATGGGGATATAGGGGATTGCCCATGACCAACGCCGCTTTCGACCTGTTTCTTCCCGAGATTCTGACCACTTCGGTGGTCTTTGCCTCGCCCCATTCGGGTCGGGATTACAGTGATTCTTTCCTGAACGAATCGATTCTGGACCGGCGGACGATCCGATCCTCGGAAGATGCCTTCGTCGGAGAGCTTTTTGCATCTGCCCCCGGCCACGGCGCGCCGCTGCTCGTCGCCCGGGCCCCGCGCGCCTATGTCGATCTGAACCGCAGCCCGGACGAGCTGGATCCGGCCGTGGTCGATGGCCTGTCGCGGGTCAGCCACAATCCCCGCGTCGCCTCGGGGCTGGGGGTGATTCCCCGCGTGGTGGCCAATGGGCGGGCGATCTATCGCGGCAAGCTGCCCCTGGCCGAGGCGCGGCAGCGGCTGGAGGACAGCTGGCATCCCTATCATGACTGCCTGGCCGAGCTTCTGGCCGGCGCGCGCCGCAGTTTTGGCGAAGCGATCCTGATCGATTGCCATTCCATGCCGCGCGAGGCCGTGACCTGCATTTCCCGCAGCGGTGCCCGCCGGCCCGACGTGGTGCTGGGCGATCGCTTCGGGGCCTCGGCCGGCGTGGCGGTGACCGACCGGATCGAGGAGATCCTGAAAGCGGCTGGCCTGACGGTGGCGCGCAACACGCCCTTCGCCGGGGCCTTCGTGACCCAGCACTACGGCCGCCCCCTGCGCGGCCAGCACGCGGTGCAGCTTGAGATCGACCGGTCGCTTTACATGGACGAGGCGCGGATCGAGCCGCGTTCGGATTTCGCCGAGTTCCAGGCGCTGATCGCGGGTGTCGCGGCAGAGCTGGCCGAGATAGGCCGTGCCGCCCGCCCCCTGGCCGCCGAATGATCCGCCGAATGATCCGCGACCAATCCGTGCGACTCTGATCCAATTGCGCGCCTGCGGCGCACGTGATTTTATTTGCCCTCCCTGCAGGGAGGGCGGGGCCTCCGGCGGGGATATTTTCGAAAACCAAAGAGCATGAAAAAGCCCCCCGGGGGGAACCCGGGAGGCTTTGGTATCGGCACCGGCCGTTCAGGAAACGCGCGAACAGGACGAACGGGCCGGTGCCCCCTGCCCGAGGGCGGGGATTCGGTCTGGGCGGGTTATTCGCCGCCGCCCAGCTGATGGACGTAGGTGGCCACGGCGCGGATCTGCGCTTCGGTCAGGCGGTCGCTCCAGCCCGGCATCTGGCCGTAGCGGGCGTTCCAGACCGTTTCGCGGATCGAGTCGAAGTCGCCGCCATAGAGCCAGATAGCATCGGCGAGGTTCGGTGCACCCTGGGCGCGGTCGCCGGTGCCGTCTTCGGCGTGGCAGGAGGCGCAATTGTCCGCGAAGACCGTTTCGCCATGAGCCACCAGCGAGGCGTCCATCGGATCGCCCGACAGTGACATCACGTAGTTGACCACCGCGTCGATATCGCCGTTTTCCAGCAGGTCATCGCGGCCGAAGGCGGGCATTTCCGACTGGCGGAGGTAATCGCCATCCGCATCGGCCTGCTGGCGGATGCCGACGGTGATCGTTTCGTGGATCGTCTCGATGTCGCCGCCCCAGAGCCAGTCGTCGTCCAGCAGGTTGGGATAGCCCTTGGCACCGGCGGCACCCGACCCGTGGCACTGGGCGCACCAGGTCTTGAACACGGCCGCACCGGCATTCAGCGCGTAGGAGTTCAGATCGGCATCAGCAGGGATCGCCGTCAGATCCGTCATCGCCAGCTTTTCGGTGATCGCGGCGTTCGACTGGTTGACCGCCTCGATCTCGGCCGCGACTTCGGCGCGGGTCGAATGGCCCAGGATCCCGGCGGTGGCCTGGTTCACCAGCGGCCAGGCGGGGTAGAGGATCGTGTAGATCACGCCCCAGACGATGCAGGCGTAGAAGGTCCACAGCCACCAGCGGGGCAGGGGGGTGTTGAGTTCCTCGATCCCGTCCCAGCTGTGGCCCGTCGTGCCATGTTTGTCTTTAAGATCGCTCATCTCAGGCCTCCTTTGCGACCTGGTCCGCTTGCGCGGGTTTCGTTTCGTTCCGGAACGGGATGTCTGCAGTGTCGGCGTAGGTCCGGCGGCTTCCCGGCCGGAAGACCCAGAGGATCACTCCGACGAAGAAGCTGAAGAGCGCCAGCAGCATCCAGCTGTCTGCGAATTCCCGAAGGATGGAATAGGTGTCCATGGTCGCCCCCTTACCGGCTTGCATCAGGCGTGAAGGTCGAGAAATCGACCAGCGTGCCCAGCATCTGGAGATAGGCGATCAGGGCGTCCATCTCGGACACGCCGGGGCGGCCGTCGAAGTTGCGCACCTGAACCTTGTCACCGTAGCGTTCGACCAGCCCGTCCCAGTCGCTGTCGGGATCGGCCTGGGCGGCGAAATCCGCCTGCGCCTCGGAGAGCATCTCGTCCGAGTAGGGGACGCCGACGAAGGCATGGGTGGACATGATGTCCTGGATGTATTCGCCGTCGATCAGCGTGTTTTCCAGGTAGCCGTATTTCGGCATCACCGATTCCGGCACCACCGACTGCGGGTCGCGCAGGTGGTCCACATGCCATTCATCCGAGTAGCGGCCGCCGACACGGGCGAGGTCAGGCCCCGTCCGTTTCGATCCCCACTGGAACGGGTGGTCGTACTTCGATTCCGCCGCCAGCGAGTAGTGGCCGTAACGCTCGACCTCGTCGCGCATCGGGCGGATCATCTGGGAGTGGCAGACATAGCAGCCCTCGCGGATGTAGATGTCGCGCCCGGTCAGCTCCAGCGGGGTGTAGGGGCGCATGCCCTCTACATCCTCGATGGTGTTTTCCAGGTAGAACAGCGGCGCGATCTCGACGATGCCACCCACGGTCACGACCGCGAAGGACAGGGCCAGCAGAAGCGTCGCGTTCTTTTCCAGAACCTTGTGTTTATCAAGAATTCCCATTGCTCTTGGTCCTTATTCCGCGGGCACGAGGCCGTTGTTGCTTTGCACCGCCGGCTGGCGTGTCACGGTGAGCCAGAGGTTGACGCACATGATCACGGCACCCGCCAGGAACAGCACGCCGCCCAGACCCCGCACGATGTACATCGGCAGTTTCGCGGCCACGGTGTCGGCGAAGGAGTTCACGAGGAAGCCGTTCGCATCCACTTCACGCCACATCAGGCCTTCCATGATGCCGGTCACCCACATGGACGCCGCGTAGAGAACGATCCCGATCGTGGCGAGCCAGAAGTGCCAAGAGACCATCGACAGGCTGTACAGCCGTTCGCGGTTCCACAGTTTCGGCACCAGGAAGTAGAGCGCGCCGAAGGTGATCATGCCGTTCCAGCCAAGCGCGCCGGAGTGCACGTGACCAATGGTCCAGTCGGTGTAATGCGACAGCGAGTTCACCGCCTTGATCGACATCATCGGGCCTTCGAAGGTCGACATGCCGTAGAAGCCGACAGCGATCACCATCATCCGGATCACCGGGTCGGTGCGCAGCTTGTCCCAGGCCCCGGACAGCGTCATCAGGCCGTTGATCATGCCGCCCCAGCTGGGCATCCACAGCACGACTGAGAACACCATGCCGAGCGTCGAGGCCCAGTCAGGCAGCGCGGTGTAATGCAGGTGGTGCGGACCGGCCCAGATATAAAGGAAGATCAGCGCCCAGAAGTGGATGATCGACAGCTTGTAGCTATAGACCGGGCGTTCGGCCTGTTTGGGGATGAAGTAGTACATCATGCCCAGGAAGCCCGCAGTCAGGAAGAAGCCCACGGCGTTGTGGCCGTACCACCACTGGGTCATGGCGTCCTGCACGCCGGACATCACCTGCACCGACTTGGACCCCCAGATCGACACCGGGATCGACAGGTTGTTGACCACATGCAGCATGGCGACGGTCACGATGAAGCTCAGGTAGAACCAGTTGGCCACATAGATGTGGCGTTCCTTGCGCATGATCACCGTGCCCAGGAAGACGGCCAGGTAGACCACCCAGACGATCGTCAGCCAGAGGTCGATGTACCATTCGGGTTCGGCGTATTCCTTGGACTGCGATCCGCCCAGAACATAGGACAGCGCCGCCATCACGATGAACAGCTGGTAGCCCCAGAAGACGAACCATGCGGCGTTGCCGCCCCACAGGCGCGTCGCGCTGGTGCGCTGAACCACGTAGAAGGACGTCGCCAGAAGCGCGTTGCCGCCAAAGGCGAAGATCACCGCGCTGGTGTGCAGCGGGCGCAGGCGGCCGAAGTTCAGGATGCCCTGAGACCATTCGAAGTTGAGAACCGGAAAGGCCAGCTGGAAGGCGATCACGATGCCGACCAGGAAGCCGACCACGCCCCAGAAGGCAGTGGCGATCACGCCATAGCGGACCACCCCGTCCATGTATTCGCCGGAAACATCCGGCTTGGTCGCTGAATCATCTGCATTCCGCAGCGTCCACAGAAACAAACCGCCCGCGGTCAGCATGACCACAAGCGCGTTCACCATATATGCCAGGTCGCGCGCATAATTGGCCGCAATCGCCCCGAAAAGGGTGATGAGGCCAAGCGCGACAAGCTTGATCGAATTCGTCATATCGCGTCCCTTCGTCTGTCCTTTGCAGGCACGAATCCCCTGCCTGTCGGATGAATCGACTGCAGGCTTTCTGCCGACAGGGGCGGGGCGCGGCTTTGATCTGCGTCAAGATTTCCGAAAACTCGAAGGAATGGGGGCGGGGCGTGTCGCGTCCGGGTTTCGCCGGTCGCGGCCAATTTGATGCGTATCAAGGCGGCGGGGCGCGGGCTCTGCTTGGATCGGGGCAGACAAGCCTGAATCCAAAGGAGGACATCATGGCGATCAAGACAATATCGACGATCCTGACGGACAAGGCGCTGGTCAAACCCGTCCTCGACGCCGCATCCACCCTGGCCCTGAACGTCGACGCGCATATCGACGCGCTATGCCTGGGCGTGGACCGGTCCCAGATGGGGTATTACTACGCCGGGGCCAATGCCGCGATCCTGCAAGAGGCGATTTCCCGCGCCGGAGCCGAGGCCGAGGAGATCGAGGAGGCCGCCAAGGCCGCCCTCGCCCTGACCGACACCCGTTGGGGCACCGACACCGGCGTGGCGCAGATGGCCGACCTGGGCCGCCACGTCGCCCAGCACGCGCGGTTCTCGGACCTGGTGGTTCTGCCGAAGCCCTACGGCAAGGACGCCGGGATCGAGCTTGAGCCCGTGGTCGAGGCCGCGATGTTCGAAGGCCGTGCCCCCTTGCTGATCGTGCCCCAGGCCGACCAGGTGGCGAAACTGCCGGAAACCGCGCTGCTGTGCTGGAACGAAAGCCCGGAATCCCTGGCGGCGATCAAGGCGTCGCTGCCGCTGCTGGCGCAGGTCGACCGGGTGCATATTGCCATCATCGACCCGCCGGTGCATGGGCCCAACCGGTCCGATCCGGGCGGAATGCTGGCGGCCTGGCTGGCGCGCCACGGGGTGAAGGCGGAAATTGACGTGCTGGCCAAGACCATGCCGCGTATCTCTGACATGATCCGCCGCCACGCCGAGGATACCAGCGCCGACCTGATCGTCATGGGCGGCTACGGCCATTCCCGCTTCCGCGAGGCGATCCTGGGCGGGGCCACCCGCAACATGCTGGAAGAGGCCGAGGTGCCGGTGCTTCTGGCGCACTGACCGGCACACCCCAGAAACCGGAAGGACCGGCGCAAACCCGCGCCGGTCCTTTCCATTCCGTAGGGCCTTGGCCTGGACCGATCAGTCCAGCATGCCGCCGTCGCTGTCGTCGCCAGCCTCTTCCAGCAGACGCTCCATATCCGGGATCGTCACGTGGCGCTTGCCTTCCAGCACGATCACCCCGTCCCGTTTCAGGGCCGAGATTTGGCGGCTGACCGTTTCCAGCGTCAGGCCCAGGTAATCCGCCATCGCCTCGCGCGTCAGGGGCAGATCGAAGACCAGCGGCCCGTTCTTGGCGTTCAGGTGAAGCGAGGCATCGCGCCGCGCGATGATCGCCAGAAGCGACGCGATCTTTTCCCGTGCGGTCTTACGCCCCAGCACCAGCATCCATTCCCGCGCAGCGTCCAATTCGTCCAGCGTCATCTGCAACAGGCGCTGCGCGATATGCGGCGTGGTCTCCATCATCTTCTCAAAGGGCTTCTTGCGGAAACAGCACATCACCAGATCGGTGGTGGCGACCACGTCATAGGCGGCCCCGCTGCGCCCCGGACGGCCGACGAAATCCGACGGCAGAAGCAGCCCGACCATCTGGGTGCGCCCGTCCTCCATCGTCTGGCTCAGCGTGGCGATGCCCGACACGACCGAGCCGACGAAATCCATCTTGTCGCCCGACCAGATGATGTGCTGGCCGGCCTCGAAGCTGCGGTAATACTTGATCTCTTCCAGCAGCTCCAATTCGTCCGCCTCACAGCGGGCACAGACCGCACGGTGCCGGATCGGGCAGCTTTCGCAATGGATGTGGTCGGTCTGAACGGGGTCGAGAAGCATGAACTTTTTACTTTTGATCTGGGTCAAAGATTTTGCCTGGACTTATATATTACAGCCAGAGGGATGAGGAGCAAAACCCAATTGGAGCGGCTGGGACTGTTTGACGCGAAAGTGCCGCGTTATACCAGTTATCCCACGGCCCCGCATTTTTCGGATGCCGTCGACGCCGCCCGGGTGACCCGGTGGATCGGGGCGATTCCCGAAGGCTCCCGCATCTCATTGTACGTGCATGTGCCCTTCTGCCGGCGGCTGTGCTGGTTCTGCGCCTGCCGCACGCAAGGCACCCAAAGCGATGCGCCGGTTGCGGCCTATCTGACTGTTCTGCAACAGGAATTGGCGCTTTTGGCGCGTCACCTGCCCAAGGGCGTGACCCTGTCGCGGCTGCATTGGGGCGGGGGGACGCCGACGCTTCTGTCGCCCGCGATGATCACCGATCTGGCCGGGGCCATCGCGGCCCTTGCCCCCTTTGCACCGGGCTATGAATTCTCGGTCGAGGTCGATCCCAACGAAATTGACACACCCCGTCTTGCAGCCCTGACGCTTGCGGGGATGAACCGCGCCTCGATCGGGGTTCAGGACTTCGATCCGCTGATCCAGACCTCGATCGGGCGCGAACAAAGCTTCGAGGTCACGCGCGACGTCACCATGGCCCTGCGCGAGGCCGGGGTGAACAGCCTGAACGCCGACATCCTGTTTGGCCTGCCGCATCAGACCGGCCCGCGCATCACCGATTCCGTGCAGAAACTGCTTTCTCTCGCACCCGACCGGGTCGCGCTTTATGGCTATGCCCATGTGCCCTGGATGGCGCGGCGGCAGTCGATGCTGCCCTCGGATGCGCTGCCGACCCCGCCCGAGCGTCTTGACCTGTTCGAGACCGCGCGCCAGCTGTTCGTCTGGGACGGCTATGACGAGATCGGCATCGACCATTTCGCGCTGCCATCCGACGGCCTGTCCATCGCGCAGCGCAACGGGGGGCTGCGCCGCAACTTCCAGGGCTATACCGACGACCCGGCCGAGGTGCTGATCGGCATCGGGGCCTCTTCGATTTCGCGCTTCCCGCAGGGCTATGCCCAGAACGCGGCCGGGACCTCGGCCCATATTGCGGCCATCCGCGACGGGCGGTTTTCGACCGCGCGGGGCCATGCCTTTGCCGGGGACGACCGCCTGCGCGCCCGGATCATCGAGGCGCTGATGTGCGATTTCAGCGTCTCGACCCCGGCACTAACCGAGGCCTTCGGCACCTCGCCGGCGACCTTGCGCGCGATGTTCGACGCGGTGAACGCCCGGTTCGAAAGCTGTCTTGAGGTCACCGATCGGGGCCTGACGATCCCGCCCGCGGCGCGGCCCCTGACCCGCATGGTGGCCCGTGCCTTCGACGCCTTCGACGATCAGAAAACCCGCCATTCAAGCGCCATCTGACCCCGCAAGCAAAAAGCCGGCCCCCTTCAGGACCGGCCTTTTTCGTTCTTGAACGCCATGCCCCTGACAGGCGCGCAATCCGCATCGCGCGCCCCGGGCATCACCCCCGATCAGGGCTTCAGCGCGACCAGACCTTTCAGGATATCAATGGCATAGGCC
The DNA here is from genome assembly GCF_900109195.1 of Pseudooceanicola nitratireducens. GTDB lineage: Bacteria > Pseudomonadota > Alphaproteobacteria > Rhodobacterales > Rhodobacteraceae > Pseudooceanicola > Pseudooceanicola nitratireducens. The sequence goes on from NZ_FNZG01000001.1 coordinate 82,722, forward strand.
AGCTGGTAATCCTCGTCGCGCAGCTTGGCGGCTTCTTCGGCCTCGGCGCGCTCTTCCTCGATCTGGCGGATCTCATCCTCGCTCAGGCTGTCGTTGTTCAGCGCACCGCGCAGGTCCGCTTCAGACCGGTTGCGGCGTGCGGTGGTCTCTTCCTCTTCCTCCTCGCCGGGCAGGGCGCGGGGCGGCTGCTGGACGATGATGTCGGGCGAGACGCCAAGCGCCTGGATCGACCGGCCCGAGGGCGTGTAATAGCGCGCCGTGGTCAGACGCATCGCGCCGTCGCCACGCAGCGGCATGACCGTCTGGACCGAGCCTTTGCCGAAGGATTTCGTGCCCACGACGATGGCGCGGCGGTGATCCTGCAGTGCGCCTGCAACGATTTCCGACGCAGACGCCGAGCCGCCGTTGATCAGCACAACGATCGGCTTGCCTTCGATCAGGTCGCCGGGCGTCGCGTTGAACCGTTCCCCGTCCTCGGGGTTGCGGCCGCGGGTCGACACGATTTCGCCCTTCTCAAGGAAGGTATCGGCGACCTTGATCGCCTGGGTCAGCAGGCCGCCGGGGTTGTTGCGCAGGTCCAGCACGATGCCGTTGACCTCGTCCATGCCGCCGGCCGCTTCGATCTGGGCCTCAAGGCCTTCGACCAGGTTCGGGGTTGTCTGGTCGTTGAAGGTCGTCACCCGGGCAACGATGGCATGGCCTTCGGTGCGCACGCGGGCGGCGGTCAGCTTGATCGTGTCGCGGATGATCGAGACGTCGAAGGGCTCGGCCTCGCCTTCCCTGACCACGGTCACGACGATCTCAGACCCCACGGGGCCGCGCATCAGGTCGACCGCCTCGTCCAGGTTCAGGCCCAGAAGGCTTTCGCCGTCCACGTGGGTGATGAAATCTCCGGCCTCGATCCCGGCTTCGAAGGCGGGCGTGCCATCCATGGGCGAGACGACTTTGACAAAGCCCTCTTCCTGGGTGACCTCGATCCCGAGACCGCCGAATTCGCCCCGGGTCTGCACCCGCATCGCGGTGGCGTCATCGGGCGACAGGTAGGACGAATGCGGATCAAGAGAGGTGAGCATGCCGTCGATAGCCGCTTCGATCAGCTTGGATTCGTCCACTTCTTCCACGTATTGCGCGCGGATACGCTCGAAGATGTCGCCGAACAGGTCCAGCTGCTCGTAGACGTTGCTTGATCTTGCATTGTCCTGGGCCAGCAGCGGTGCCGCAACCTGTGTCGAACCCAGCAGGCCGGCGGTGATGCCGACCAGACCGGCGACGATATGTTTCTTCATGCTCTTATTCCTTCATCTCCCGGAACCACTCTGCGGGGTCCTGCGGGATATTGTCTTGTCGCACTTCCATATAGAGCGTTTCGCTCAATTCCGTATCGGCCCCGTTGCCATTGGTCTCGATCAGCATCGCCCCGAGGTCGGGGGTCGTCCCCCCCATCAACCCGATCGGCGCGCCGGCCGCAAGAATGTCACCCGAGGCACCATAGACCACGTCCAGCCCCGCGAATACGAACAATATGCCCGGTTCCGGTTCAAGGATCATCACATTTCCGAGGTCAAGCAAAGGCCCCCGGTAGCGGATTGTCGAGGCGACGGGCGATGTGACCAACGCCCGGGGGCGGGTCACCAGCACCACGCCGGGGCGGGTGATCCCGGCCGCATCCGCCTGGCCTGCGCGGCGCAGTACCCGGCCCTGGACCGGGCTGGGGATCTGCCCCTTGCGGTCGCGGACGCTTGGCAGATCCAGCGCGCGTTCGTTGCTGGCGATCTGCGTCAGCCCCGAGGCAAAGGCATCCAGCGTCTCGGTCGAGGCGATCAGAAGCGCGGTCTTGATGGGATCTTCGGTGAATTTGCGCGGCAGATCGCGGCGATCGGCCACGGCCTGGCTAAGATCGGTGCGGGCCTGCTGCACGCCGCGCAGCCCATCCGCCAGGATGGTCGCGGCGTTTTCCTGCAGCTGCCGCAGCACCCGGACCTCTTCCAGATCGGCGCGCAACCCGGCGGCCTGCTGGTCCAGCCCGCGCGAAACATCGGCGACGATCATCGCCGAACGTGCGGTGCCCACGGCCCCCGAAGGATGCAGGAAAACCGCCGGTGTGCCGGTGCCGCCCATCACCTGAAGCGTGCCCAGCAATTGGGCAATCTCGTCTTCGCGGGCATCAAGCCGGGCGCTCAGCTCGGCCTCTCGCGCGGCGACGCGGCGCAATCCGTCGCGCATCGCGGCCAGCCCGGCCTCGAAGGCGCGGGTGGTTTCGGTCAGCGCAGCGACGCGGTCGGGGGCTTCCTCGGCCTGGGCCAGCATGGTGACTGCGGCTTCGATATCCTGGGCGGCCTGGCGCGCGGCCTGCGCCGTGTCCAGCTGCCCGCCAGCCCCCTGCGCCAGGGCAAGGCCCGGCAGGCACAGCAGCGCGGCAAGCGCGGCAAGGCGGGCGGCACGGATCATGAAAGCAGGCTTTCCCCGGTCATTTCCTCGGGCTTCGGAAGGCCCATCAGCTCCAGCAGGGTCGGGGCCAGATCGGCCAGACGCCCCGCGCGCAGCTTGGCCCCCTCGGGCCCGCCGATCAAGGCCACGGGCACAAGGTTGGTGGTATGCGCAGTATGCGGCCCGCCGGTTTCGGGATCCACCATGACCTCGCAATTGCCGTGATCGGCGGTCAGGATCATCGCGCCGCCGGCCTTGTCCAGCGCCTCGACCACGCGGGCCAGGCCCCGGTCCACCGCCGCACAGGCGGCCATCGCAGCCTTCAGATCGCCGGTGTGACCCACCATGTCGGGATTGGCGTAATTGGTGACGATCAGGTCGTAGCCCTTTTCGATCGCGGCAACGAACTGGTCCGTGACCTCTTCGGACGACATCTCGGGTTGCAGGTCGTAGGTCGCGACCTTGGGCGAGAGCGGCATGAAGCGGTCTTCACCGTCCTTCTGGTTCTCGACCCCGCCGTCGAGGAAGAAGGTCACATGGGGGTATTTCTCGGTCTCGGCCAGGCGGAACTGGCTACGGCCCTGTTTCGCGACCCATTCGCCAAGCGTGTTGCGGATGTCCTGCTTGGGATAGCAGGTGGTCATGTAGGCGTTGTGGTCGGTGGAATAGTCGACCATGCCCAGAAGCGCGGCCCAATTCGGGCGGGCACCGGTGTCGAAGGCGTCGAACCCCGGCTCGCCTACGGCGCGCAGGATCTCGCGGGCGCGGTCGGCGCGGAAGTTCAGGCAGAAGAACCCGTCCCCGTCCTGCGCCCCGGCGTAGGAGCCGAGGACCGTGGGCGTGATGAATTCATCCGTCTCGCCGTTTTCATAGCCACGGGTGATGGCGGCATGGGCATTGGCGGATTTCTGACCGTCCCCGCGGACCATGGCGGAATAGGCCTCGGACACGCGGTCCCAACGGTTATCACGGTCCATGGCATAATACCGCCCCGAGAGCGTGGCGATCGAGGCCTCTTCGGGCAGCGCGTCTTCAAGGTCCGAGAGATAGCCATAGGCGGATTTCGGGGCCACGTCGCGCCCGTCGGTCACGGCATGGAAGGCGACCGGCACGCCCAGATCGGTCAGCGCATGGATCGCCGCCTTGATATGTTCGATATGGCCATGCACCCCGCCGTCCGAGACGAGACCCATCACATGCGCCGTGCCGCCGGTGGATTTCAGCGTTCGGGCAAATTCCAGAAGCGCGTCGTTCTTGGCAAAGGAGCCGTCTTCGATCGCCAGGTCGATCTGGCCCAGGTCCATCGCCACGACCCGGCCCGCGCCGATATTGGTGTGACCGACCTCGGAATTGCCCATCTGGCCGCGCGGCAGGCCCACGTCCGGCCCGTGCGTGATCAGCGTCGCATGGGGGCAGGTCGCCATGATGCGGTCATAGGTCGGGGTCTCGGCCAGGTGCGGGGCGTTGTCCTCGGTCCGGTCGGACAGACCCCAGCCGTCGAGAATGCACAGGACGACGGGTTTCGGATGGGACATGGGGCTGCTCCGGGCGTTTGTTCGGTGGTTGCGGGCTGTTTAGCGGCAAGCGGGTAGGGATTGAAGGTGGTATCCGGCCGCAATGGGCTGGTTTTCGGCGGGGCGTCCTGGGGAAGACCCTTTGGCTCTGCGCCTGCGGCGGGCGGGGGGAGGGGGCTGTCTGCCCCCTCTGCCGCCGCAAGCGGCGTCATTCACCCCCGAGGATATTTGTGAAAACCAAAGAGGCAGATCAGGTTCGATGGTAGGGGGAGCCGGCGAGGATCGTGGTGGCGCGGTAGATCTGTTCCGACAGCATCACCCGGACCAGCATATGCGGCCAGACCATTTTCCCGAAGGACAGGGACAGATCGGCGCGGGCGCGCAGGGCCGGGTCGATCCCGTCGGCCCCGCCGATGATGAAGGCGGTGTCGCGGATGCCGTCATCGCGCCAGCGGGCGAGCTGATCGGCAAAACCGGGAGAGGTCAGCAGCTTGCCCCGTTCGTCAAGGGCGACGATGCGGGCGTTCTCGGGCAGGGCGTTCGACAGCAGCGCGGCCTCGGCCGCCATGCCGCCGCCCTTCTTGTCCTCGACCTCTGTCACCGAGGCGGTGCCGAAGCCGAGGGCGCGTCCCGTACGCGTGGCGCGCATCAGGTAGTCGTTGATCAGATCGGCCTCGGGCCCCTTGCGCAGGCGCCCGACGGCGCAGATCGTCAGTTTCATGTGGTCCGTTCCGTGCCCTGCGGCGCAGGTTGCGCCCGATCAGGCCGGTTTGGCGTCGCCCTGGCCGGGCATCCACATCTTTTCCAGCTGATAGAAGTCGCGGACTTCGGGGCGGAAAACGTGAACAACCACGTCGCCGGTATCGATCAGGACCCAGTCACCGGTGTCCTTGCCTTCGACCTTTGCGGTGAACCCATAGGTCTGCTTGATCTTGTCGACCAGCTTTTCCGCCAGTGCCGCGACCTGGCGCGACGACCGGCCAGAGCAGATCACCATGAAGTCGCCCATGGACGACCGTCCGCGCAGATCGATCTGCACGATGTCTTCGGCCTTGTCGGATTCGAGGGAGGTCAGGATCAGGGAGAGTAGGGATTCGCTGATCGACGTGTCTTTCTGAGACGGGGTCCGTGCCGTCATTGGCGACCCTTTCGACGCGGTTTCAACCGCTGCAATGTCAAGTGACAGGACATTGTCCTCCTTGCTGCGCGCCGCCTGAGTCCCGGCGCTGGACATAGGCCAAATGTAACAGCCGCCAGATGTCATTTCAATAAAGCGGGGGAAGAAAGCCCCGGCGCGGGGCATTCATGCCGCAGGGCAGAATGCGGGCGGCGGGCGCGACGTTGGGGAAAGCCCTGGGAAAGTCTGGGGGCAAGGCTTTGGATAAGACGCGGCAAAGGCCCCCTAGTCGGGCCGTTTGGCGGGGTCGTTCAGCACCCGGACCTCGCGCTGCGGGAAGGGGATCGAGATGCCGTTCGCCTTGAAGGCATCCCAGAGCGCCAGGTAGACATTGCCCCGGATGTTGGTCAGCCCGCCAGTCGGATCGGTGATCCAGAAGCGCAGGATATAGTCCACGGAACTGTCGCCGAAGCCGACGATATGGCAGACCGGCGGCTTGTGCGTCAGCACCCGGTCGACGGTCTGGGCGGCCTCGATCGCGATGCGGCGGACATCGTGGGGGTCGTCTTCGTAGGCGGTGCCGAAATAGATGTCGAGCCGCACGAAATCGTCGGAATGGGACCAGTTGACCACCTGCGTGGTGATCAGGTCTTCGTTCGGGATCAGGTATTCCCGCCCGTCCCGCGTGGTGATCGAGACATAGCGCGCCCCAAGCGAATTGATCCAGCCGAAGGTTTCGCCCACGGAAATCACGTCGCCCGGCTTAACCGATTTGTCGAGAAGGATGATGATCCCCGACACCAGGTTCGACACCACCTTCTGCAGGCCGAAGCCCAGACCGACGCCGATGGCCCCCGACAGAACCGCAAGCCCGGTCAGATCGACGCCCACGGCCTTCAGCCCGATATAGACCGCCATGCCGTAGAGCAGCAGCTGCAGGAATTTGACCACCAGCACCTGCATTGAGGGGCTGATATCCTCGACCCGGCTGATATTGGCGGCAGACGCATGGCTGAGGAACCGCGCCACGGTGAACAGCGCCGTCAGGATGACCAGCGCCTGGATCACCATCCAAAGCGTCAGCCGGGTCGATCCGAAGCTGACCCCGATGCTTTCCAGCAGCCCCTGCGCGTCGCCGGTCAGGTTCAGGATGAACAGCGTCACCCAGATCCAGCCGCCCAGGCGCACCAGGCTGCGCAGGGCGTTGTTGGCGATCAGCCGGGTCAGCAGCGCGATCACCAGCCAGGCAAAGGCGAGGCTGCCGAGGATGGCCAGAAGATAGGACCGTGAGGGCCAGGTGACCTCGCGCATCACCCAGATCAGCGGCCAGATCAGCGCGACAAACAGGATCAGGCGCAGGCGGCGGTGGATCAGCAGGGCAAAGCGCAGCCGCCACTTGGGCCAGTCTTCCCGCGACCGCAGCCAGTTGTGATAGCGCGCGCCCACGGGGCGGGCCAGCAGCGTCGCCAGAAGCAGAAGTCCCGCCGCGATGGCCAGCTGATACAGGTTCCAAGGGCGCATCAGCCCGGTCACGAAGCCCTCGGCCTGGGTGATCAGGCTGGTCGCGATCTCTTGGGTCACTGTCACGGCGTCCTGCGTCGGGTCTGCCATATCCGCCTTTCCGTCGTGTCGGGCGGATCTGACGCCAATTGGCATCGACACCGCGCTTATATCCATTACAATGGGATTATGTCTTTATTGCCAGTCAATTTTCCATGTCGCTTCTTCGGGCCATTCCGGCCGGACAGGCGTGCCCCTTGTCGTCCTTCTATCGCGTTGGCCGGGCAGGGACGGCCTGCCACGCCATGGATCTAAGCTTCCCTAGCGCAGGCATCGCCCTGTTGCAGATCCGCAAGGCCCCGGATCGGGCCGCAGGTGAGGCCATGGTGACCCGGATCCGGGAGCGGGTGATCGCGGGCGAGGTGCGGGGGCTGGTGCTGGATCTGTCGGAACAGCTGTCCTCGGCCCTGACGGGGGCGCTGGCGCGCAATCTGCTGACGATGGTGGATGGTCGGCTGGCCCGCGATCTGGGGGCCGACCAGGTGCTGCCCTTGGTGATCGCCGCGCCGCCGGGCAGTTTCGGGCATGGCATCGGCCGGATGATCGTGGGTCATTCCTATGGGCTGACGCGCCTCAAGGTCTGCCAGTTCGACACGCTGCCGGATGCGATGGCTTGGCTGCGCGACCACGCGTCAGGGTGATGGCCCGTAGCGGATCGCTGGTCCGAACCACAAACCGGCAGGCCGCCGGATCACGGCCTCCTGCGCGGCGCGAACCCGCCCCTGCACAAGCAGAGCAAGCTTGATGAAACCCCTGGCAGGCGTTATCTGAGGCGCATGACTCAGTTTTTCGACATGGACGATCGCGCGCGCCTGCCCTGGCGGTTCTTCGGCGCGACCATGACTGTCCTGGCCCGCCTATAAGGCGGCCGGGTCTGCGCAGCCTGCTGTGCCCGCGCCATGGTCCCTGTCATTGCCCGATCACGACCAGGATCCGGGTCCGATGACACAGCCAGAGCCATAACAGTGACAGCCCCGGTCATTTCCTGCCGAGCCATCTTTCGCCCCGAGACGGGCGTGCTTTCTTAGCTACAAGGATTAACACCATGTCTGGCAAGACACTCTACGACAAGATCTGGGATGCCCATGTTGCAGACCAGTCCGACGACGGCACCTGCCTTCTGTATATCGACCGCCACCTGGTGCACGAAGTCACCAGCCCCCAGGCCTTCGAAGGCCTGCGCATGGCCGGCCGCAAGGTGCGCGCGCCGGAAAAGACCATCGCCGTACCCGATCACAACGTGCCCACCACCGGTGACCGCAACGCCAAGATCGAGAACGAGGAATCCCGCATCCAGGTTGAAGCGCTGGACAAGAACGCCAAGGATTTCGGCCTGAACTACTATCCGGTGAACGACATCCGTCAGGGCATCGTGCACATCGTCGGCCCGGAACAGGGCTGGACCCTGCCGGGCATGACCGTGGTCTGCGGCGACAGCCACACCGCGACCCACGGGGCCTTCGGCGCGCTGGCGCATGGCATCGGCACGTCCGAGGTCGAGCACGTGCTGGCCACCCAGACGCTGATCCAGAAGAAGTCCAAGAACATGAAGGTCGAGATCACCGGCAAGCTGCGCCCGGGTGTGACCGCCAAGGACATCACCCTGTCGGTCATCGGTGCCACCGGCACTGGCGGCGGCACCGGCTATGTCATCGAATATTGCGGCGAAGCGATCCGCGATCTGTCGATGGAAGGCCGCATGACCGTCTGCAACATGGCCATCGAAGGCGGCGCCCGCGCCGGCCTGATCGCGCCGGACCAAACCACCTTTGACTACGTCAAGGGCCGCCCCCATGCGCCGAAGGGCGCGCAGTGGGAAGCCGCGTTGGACTGGTGGAAGACGCTTTATTCCGATGACGATGCGCATTGGGACAAGGTCATCACCCTGAAGGGCGAAGAGATCGCGCCGGTCGTCACCTGGGGCACCTCTCCCGAGGACGTGCTGCCGATCGACGCCGTCGTGCCGACGCCGGAAAGCTTCAAGGGCGGCAAGATCGAAGCGGCCCGCCGGTCGATCGAATACATGGGCCTGACCCCCGGTCAGAAACTGTCGGACATCGAGATCGACACCGTCTTCATCGGGTCGTGCACCAATGGCCGGATCGAGGATCTGCGCGCCGCAGCCGAAGTGCTGAAGGGCAAGAAGATCAAGGACGGCATGCGCGCCATGGTCGTGCCCGGATCGGGCCTTGTGCGTGCACAGGCGGAAGAGGAAGGCCTGGCCGACATTTTCAAGGAGGCCGGTTTCGAATGGCGCCTTGCGGGCTGTTCCATGTGCTTGGCCATGAACCCCGACCAGCTGAGCGAGAACGAGCGCTGCGCCTCGACCTCGAACCGGAACTTCGAAGGCCGCCAGGGCTACAAGGGGCGCACGCACCTTGTGTCGCCCGCCATGGCGGCGGCAGCAGCCGTTACCGGCAAGCTGACCGACATTCGGACCATGATGTAAGGCACGGGCTTGTCGCCCCTCACGGGTGCGCCGCGCGGCGCAAGGTGAGGGCGACAACCGCCACCCAAAGGATAAAGCTATGGAAAAGTTCGAGAAATTCTCCGGCATCGCGGCCCCCATGCCGCTGGTGAACATCGACACCGACATGATCATCCCCAAGATCTTCCTGAAGACGATCAAGCGGTCCGGCCTGGGCGTGAACCTCTTTGACGAAATGCGCTATGAACGTGACGGCAGCGAAAAGCCCGACTTCGTGCTGAACAAGCCGGCCTATCGCGACGCCTCGATCCTGATCGCCGGCGACAACTTCGGCTGCGGATCCTCGCGCGAACACGCCCCCTGGGCGCTGGCGGATTTCGGCATCAAGGTCGTGGTCTCCACCTCTTTCGCCGACATCTTCTTCAACAACTGTTTCAAGAACGGCATGCTGCCGATCGTCCTGCCGCAAGATCAGGTGGACCTGCTGATGAAGGACGCCGAGAAGGGCGCGAATGCCCGTCAGGAAGTGGACCTGGAAGCCCAGACCATCACCACCTCGGACGGCACCGTGATCACCTTTGACGTCGACCCGTTCCGCAAGCATTGCCTGCTGGAAGGCCTGGACGACATCGGTCTGACGCTTGAGAAATCGGCCGCGATCGACACCTTCGAATCCCAGGCCGCGCAGTCCCGTCCCTGGGTCTGATCGGGCCTGTTCCCCCCTGTCTCCGGGCCTTAGGTCCGGGTCGCGCATCGGCAAGGTCCTGCCGGACGCGGGCTATGGGCGCTGAAAGGATGAACCACAAGTTCTAGTAAAAAGGGGCCTCGGGGCCCCTTTTTCGTGCCTAAATTGATGCAAGAACGCACCAGTTAGATCAAGGATTCGCCCCATTTCCCGGGTCTTATGATTTGGCGGCTTGAGCTATGGGCGAAAAGTCGGCACGATTGGGGCAACAATGAGGCACCGCAAATGCGGCATCAAGTTGGGACACAGGGGCGGCAACGTATCACCCCGGGCCAGTTTGAGGGGAAAGAGCAGTGATCGTCCGTTTGACAGGTGCGTTTCTACGCGCCCTTCTGATCGCATTGGCGATCGCCACACCAGCATTGCTGTTGCCGAACATCGGGGTGGACGCCGCCCAGGTGACCGTGCTCGTGGCTTTGGTCGCGGGGGCCTTCACCTTTGTCGAATACTATTCCCAGTACCCGTCGATCCTTGAATTCCGATTTGCCCCGCCGGTGAACCGCCTACGCTATTTCACCATGTTCTCCATGGTGTTGCTGCTGACGGTCTATTTCTCGGGGGCGGCTTTGGAAACGCCGATCGCCTCGCTTCTGATGAAACTGGCCGAGCTGATGGCCCGCGCCGTGGATTTCCCCTTCTCTCCGGTTCGGCTGGTGCTGCTGGCCTTGCCGCCCGAGACCACGGAACAAACCGTCGCCATGGTGCGCGCCGCTGCCGGCATCGCCTATGTGGTTGGTATCCTTGGCGTCATCGCCTTTGGTGTGCTGGTGCGCATCTATGGCTGGCCCGTTCGCTACGGCGCCTTCAACGTCTGGATCAACCTGCCGCTGTTCGACCCGACCGGCGGAGGAGACGTTCTGACCCGGCTGAAACGCGATGCGGTTCTTAACCTGGTCTTAGGGTTCCTTCTGCCATTCTTGCTCCCGGCATTTGTGAAACTGGCCGGGGCGCTGATCGATATCAACATCGGTGAGGCGCACACCCTGGTCTGGGTGATGACGATATGGGCCTTTGTACCGGCAAACCTGATGATCCGCGGCATCGCGCTCTATCGCGTCGCCGACATCATCGAGGAAAAGCGCCGCCGCACCTATGCAGAGGCGCGCAGCGACGACGGCATGCAGATCGCCTGATCGGGGCGCTTTGCCCGATCTTCTGTCTGATATTCTGTTTGTTGGCTGTCGGTCCGGTTCGGGCCGCCGATCCGTCCCCTGACACCCTGCGGCTGGCCTATTGGCAGAGCGAATTGATGGCCAAGGGCCCCGGCCTTCTGCTGCGCGACATCCGGCGCGGGACGGACCGGATCACAGGGGCCTTGGGGATCCTGTCGGATCTGAAGGCCGATGTTCTGGTGCTGGGCGGGTTCGATCATGATCTGAACGGCGTTTCCCTGTCTGCCTTCGCGGACGCGATCCGCGCGGCCGAGGGGCCCGATTATCGCCATCTTTTCAGCGCCCCGCCCAATTCCGGCGTCGACACCGGGCTGGATCTGGATGGCGATGGCCGGCTGCGCGGCGCGCGCGATGCGCAGGGCTTTGGGTACTTTGCCGGGCAGGGGGGCATGGCCGTCCTGTCGCGCTATCCCCTGACCCTGTCGGCGGATCATAGCGCGCTGCTTTGGCGGGACCTGCCGGACAGCCAGGTGATCGACCATCAGGGCCGCACCGGCGCGCAGGCCACGGGGGCCGGGGTGCAGCGCCTGTCCACCACCGTGCATTGGGAGTTGCAGGTCGACCCGCCCGGTCGTACGCCCCTGCGGTTGATGATCTTCCACGCCACCCCGCCGGTTTTCGACGGGCCCGAGGATCGCAATGGCCGGCGCAATGCGGATGAAATCCGGCTGTGGCTGCTGCGCCTGTCCGGCGGGCTTGGTCCCGCGCCGCCCGATCCGCTGGTGGTCGTCGGCACCGCCAATGCCGATCCTGAGGCCGGACAGGGCGACCGCCCCACCATCCGCGCGCTTCTGTCCCATCCGCTGCTGCACGATCCGCCTGCTCTGCGCGGCCTGCCAACGGCCGAATGGCCCGCCCCCGGGCCGGGCCGGATGCGGGTGGACTACATTCTGCCCTCGGCTGATCTGCCGGTCGCGGGCGGTGGTCGCGGGCCATTGCGCCCCGAGGTCAGCCGCCATTGGCCGATCTTCCTTGACCTTTCGCTGCCCGAACGCCCGCTCAGGCCGGGGCGGGGCGACCCCTGAGGGCCTCGGGCGCAAAAGGCTGCATTGCCCGGGCAAGGGCCTGATCCATCGGGGTCGGCACGAAGTCGGGACAAAGGCGGGCGAGCTTGCTACCATCAAGGTGATGCGGCAGGCCCCAGAGGTAGCGCATTTCGAACACGCCCTTAAGCATCGGCATGAAGGGCCGCGCCAGCTGCAGGGGAAGCCAGCTCATCCGGCGGGCCCGCACGGGCCGGTCCAGCACCTGCCCCATGGCGTCGGCCAAGGCGCGTCCGGTCAGGGTGTAGCCGGGGAAGGGCACATCCTCGAACCGGGCCAGCGTCGCGCGCCGCTCGGCCAGAAGCACTGCGGCACGGGCAAGATCGGGCAGAAAGGCCCAGGCATGGGGCGTGTCCAGGTCGCCGGGATAGCTCATCACCCCGCGATGCGCCTTCTTGGCGATGAACAGGTCGAACCAGTTCTGGCTGCGCTCGGTGTCCCAGAAGTCGCCGGCGCGCAGCACGATGGTCTGGACCTGCGCGTCGCGATAGCCCTGCTCGACCGCGATCCGCAACCGGCCAAGCGGGTTGGTCGCCAGATGCGGGGTCGTCTCGCTCCAGCCTCTCGGCGCATCGGGGCCAAAGTTATAGACGTTGCCCGGAATGATCACCGTGGCCCCGCTGGCCCTGGCGGCGCGGGCAACGCTTTGATGCGCGGGCAGCAACTCTTTCGCCCATAGGTTGTATCTGGGCGGGTTCCAGCCGTTGACGATCACATCCACGCCCTGAGCGGCCAGCATCAGGTCATCGCGCTTGCGGTCGAAGCGGCGGATCTGCCAGCCGCGGTCAGCAAAGGCCTGCGCGGCGTTGCGGCCGAACTTGCCGCTGGCACCCAGGATCAGGGCGGTTTTGCCGGGGGTCGTGTCGGGACGGTGCATCGGGATCTCCTGTGTCAAACTGCAACTCCTGTCCCGAAAATACGCCATGCCTGAGCGTGGCGAAATTGACCCAGGATGAAGGTATGATATTCACCAATGAATGGATGACCTGCTGAAATCCCTCGACTGGGCCCTGATCCAGTCCTTCCTGGCGGTGGCGGAAACCGGATCGCTGTCGGCAGCGGCGCGTCAGCTGGACTTGTCGCAGCCCACCCTGGGCCGGCAGGTGCGCAAGCTGGAACAGGCGCTGCAGCTGGATCTGTTCCACCGCCAGCCGCGCGGGCTGGAACTGACCGAGCAGGGCCAGCTGATCCTGCCCGCCGCCCGTCGCATGGCCGAGGCCCTGGGCGAAATCGCCATTTCCGCCGCCGGAGAGGACAGGGGACTGAGCGGCACCCTGCGGATCACGGCCTCTCGCCTGGTGGCGCATCACCACTTGCCGCCGATCCTGGCCAGCCTGCGCCGTGCCGCGCCCGAAATGGCGATCGAGGTTCTGCCCTCGGACACCGCCGAGAACCTGCTGTTCCGAGAGGCCGACATCGCCGTGCGCATGTATCGCAGTGAACAGCTGGACGTGGTGACCCGGCAGATCGGCTGGCTGCCGATCGGGGCCTTTGCGTCGCGCGAATACGTGGCCCGCCACGGGCTGCCCGACACGCCCGAGGCGCTGCTGACCCACGACATGATCGGCTTTGACCGGTCCGACCTGATCCTGCGGTCCTTCCGCGACATGGGGCTTCCGGTCACCCGCGATCATTTCGTGATCCGTTGCGACGATCAGGTGGCCTATTGGGAATTCGTCCGCGCCGGTTGCGGCATCGGCTTTGGTCAGCTGCCGGTGGCCGCGCGCGATCCCGAGATTGTCCCCGTCTTCCCGGGGCTGGACATCCCGCCGCTGCCCGTCTGGCTGGCCGCGCATGACACCATGCGCCGGACCCCTCGCGTCGCACTGGCCTGGGCGCATCTGGAACGCGAACTGGCCCCGATCCTGTCCCGCGCCTGACCGCGCCGCAAACCGGTCACGACACGGGCCGCAACCCGCAAGAAAAACCCGGCCATGCCCCCTGGCGAAGCCTGCAACAGCTGGCTTTCCTTGACCCTGCGGCCGCTGCGGTTTACGCCGTTTTTCGACATTTTCCGATGCCGCAGCGGCGGCCATATAAAAGGGACAGACCCATGACCAACCCCTCGCTTCTTATCCTTCCCGGTGACGGTATCGGCCCGGAGGTCATGGCAGAGGTTCGCAAAATCATCGACTGGTTCGGCGCCAAGCGCGGCATCACCTTCGACGTCAGCGAAGACCTGGTCGGCGGCTGCGCCTATGACAAACACGGTACGCCGCTGCACGACGACACGATGGCCAAGGCGCAAGAGGTCGACGCCGTCCTGCTGGGTGCCGTGGGTGGCCCGAAGTACGACGCGCTTGATTTCTCGATCAAGCCCGAGCGTGGCCTGCTGCGCCTGCGCAAGGAAATGGACCTGTATTCCAACCTGCGCCCGGCCCAGTGCTTTGACGCGCTTGCGGATTTCTCGTCGCTGAAAAAGGACGTGGTTGCCGGCCTCGACATCATGATCGTGCGCGAACTGACCTCGGGCGTCTATTTTGGCGAACCGCGCGGCATCTTCGAGGAAGGCAACGAACGCGTCGGCATCAACACGCAGCGCTATACCGAATCCGAAATCGACCGCGTTGCACGGTCGGCATTCGAACTGGCCATGAAGCGCGGCAAGAAGCTGTGTTCCATGGAAAAGGCCAACGTGATGGAATCCGGCATCCTGTGGCGCGAAGTCGTGACCGAGGTCGGCAAGGACTACCCCGAGGTTGAGCTGTCGCACATGTACGCCGACGCCGGCGCCATGCAGCTGACCCGCTGGCCCAAGCAGTTCGACGTCATCGTGACCGACAACCTCTTTGGTGACCTGCTGTCCGATCTGGCCGCGATGCTGACCGGCTCTCTCGGCATGCTGCCTTCGGCCTCGCTTGGTGCGCCGATGGACAACGGCCGTCCCAAGGCGCTGTACGAACCGGTGCACGGCTCGGCCCCGGATATCGCGGGTCAGGGCAAGGCCAACCCCTGTGCCTGCATCCTGTCCTTCGCCATGGCGCTGCGCTATTCCTTCGACATGGGCGACGAAGCCACCCGTCTGGAGCAGGCGGTCAACGCGGTCCTGGCCCAGGGCATCCGCACTGCCGACCTGCTGAACGAAGAGGGCATCACCCCCGCCACCACGGCGGAAATGGGCGACGCGGTTGTCGCGGCGCTGGACGCCTCTCTCTGACAGTGAAGGACACGGCCGGGGTTGCACCTTCCGGCCGTGTCCCTACCATGCCGGGGCAGAGGAGGATGGTTTTCGACGGAGTACGCCATGCGCGGACCGCTGCCCGGTATCCTTCTGGCCCTTCTGGCCTTTGCGCTGTTTTCGACCCATGACGTGATCGTCAAGCTGCTGGGTCGCAGCTATGCCCCCTTTCAGATCATCTTTTTCTCTGTGCTGTTTTCCTTTCCGATCAGCACCTTCGCCCTGATGCGCGACCGGACCGAGGCGAACCTGAAACCGGTCCACCCAAAGTGGGTCGTCGCCCGCACCCTGTCGGCTGTGACCTCCAGCATCTGCGCCTTCTATGCCTTTTCGGTGCTGCCGCTGGCGGATGCCTATGCGATCCTCTTTGCCTCGCCCCTGCTGATCACCCTGCTGGCGATCCCCGTTCTGGGCGAAAAGGTCCGCCTGCGCCGGGGGCTGGCCATCCTGGTCGGCCTGGCCGGGATCATCGTCGTGCTGCAACCCGGCCAGGCCGAGCTGACCCTGGGCCATCTTTCGGCGCTTGTCGCCGCCATCTGCGGGGCGTTTTCATCCGTCGTGGTGCGCCGGATCGGGGCGAAGGAACGGGCGCTGGTCCTGCTGCTGTATCCCCTGATGGCGAATTTCGTCTTCATGGGGGCGATACTGCCCTTCGTCTATCAGCCGATGCCGGTCGAGCATCTGGGCGGGGTCGCCCTGGTCGCCTTCCTGGCCTTCATGGGCATGACCTGCACCATCGCCGCCTATCGCCGGGCCGAGGCCGCGCTGATCGCGCCGATGCAATATTCCCAGATCCTCTGGGCGATCCTCTACGGCGCGCTGATCTTCAACGAGGTCCCGTCGCGCACGACGCTGATCGGGGCGGGAATCGTCATTGCCAGCGGTCTGTACATCGTCTTCCGCGAAAGCCGCGCAGGCGCATCCGACAACCGTCCGGTGCTGCGGTCGCGGTCCCGGGTGGCGACGCCCGGTGCCATGCGGATCGGTCCTCTGATGCGCCTGCGTCGCGGCGGCAGTTAGCGCTATCTTTTCTTTGTCCACGGGGCTTGTGCGGGGCAGGGTGCTTCTGCACAAAGGGGGCATTGTGAAAGGTCATTGCCATGCCTGCCGTCAGTCCCGGCCCTACCTCTGGCCCCGTTTCCGCCAACGTTCAGGGTATCCTGATCGCGCTGATCGGCTGCGCGCTGTATTCGGCGCATGATGCGATCATCAAGGCTTTGGGGTCGGGTCTGCCGGTGGTGCAAATCGCCTTCTTTGCCTATCTCCTCGGCCTGCCCTTCGTGGTGGCGCTGCTGATCGCGGACCGCACGCCCGGCACGTTGCGCCCGGTCAATCGTGGCTGGATGGCGCTGCGCGTTCTGGCGGTTCTGGTTGCAACCCTCGGGGCTTTCTATGCCTTTTCGACCCTCCCCCTGGCCGAGGTCTATACGATCCTTTTTGCCGCGCCCCTGATCATCACCGTCCTCGCGGTGCCCATCCTGGGAGAGGTCCTGCGCTGGCGGCGCGCCACGGCGGTGGTCGTCGGGTTGATCGGCGTGATCGTCGTGTTGCAGCCGGGCACCGCGAGCATTGGGCTGGGCCATATGGCTGCCCTGGCCTCGGCCATCGGCAATGCGCTGGTGCATCTGACGGCGCGCAAGATCGGCGGGCAGGAAAGACTGCCGCTGATGATCCTTTATCCCATGCTCGGCATTATCCTGGTGCTGGGTATTGCTTTGCCCGCCCCGGGAAATTTCGCGCCCTTGTCGGGCGGGGATTTCGCCGCGCTGGCCGTTTTGGCCCTGCTCAGCTTTCTCGCCATGCTTTGCCTGATCGAGGGCTTCAAGCGGGCCGAGGCCGCGCTGGTCGCCCCCATGCAATATTCCCAGCTGATCTGGGGCACGCTGTTTGGCGCGTTGTTCTTCGACGAATGGCCGCAGGGCCCGACGCTGATCGGGGCGATTCTGATCATCGGCTCGGGGCTTTACATCGTCTCGCGTGAGGCGCGGACGCGGCCCGACACCCCGGTTTCGGCCCCTCTGCCCGCACGTCGACCCTAAGCTTCGCGGTGCCTGTGTCGCGCCATCGCGATCATGGGCGTTTTTTCCGCCGCTTCCCGGCCGACTGCGGCGAAATCCCCCTTGCCAAGCCCCGGCAAAGGCGCTACCCCGCAGCCTCACGGTCGGAGTGTAGCTCAGCCTGGTAGAGCACTGTCTTCGGGAGGCAGGGGCCGGAGGTTCGAATCCTCTCACTCCGACCAATTGAACAAGGCACCTTCGGGTGCCTTTGTCATTTGGTGCCTTGGTCACCCGGATGCACGCGGGTCTTGGGGCAGGCGCAACCTACATGCCGCAATGGATCACACGATGAACTTTGCGCTGTCCTGGTTCGCCAGTTTGGCCATCAGGCGTCGAAGCTCGGCGACCTCTTCTTCGGAATAGACCGACAAAAGCTTCCGCTCGACTTCAAGCATGAGTGGTGCGAGGTCGTCGTAGACTGCCTTGCCCGCGCTCGACAGGCGCAGTAGCCGGCTGCGACCGTCGGCCTTGTTGGCTTTCGACAGGATCCACTTGCGTGCCTTCAGCGCGGTAATGGCCCGGCTGACCGACACCTTGTCCATGCTCGACTTGGTGACAATCTCGTTGGCCGTGAACTCTCCGTCCGGGCCGAGGATCACCATCGTCCGCCATTCGTAAGGCTTCAGCCCATAGCGGGTTTCATAGACACGTGTCACCGCCGAGCTGACCTGGCGATAGAAGATCCGTGTGTGGAACGGAAAGAAATCCTCAAGGACTAACAAAGACATAGCATGTCTCTCATGCGGGGGTTGCGGTGCCGGGTTGATGCGGCCGATTTGGGTGGTGCGACGCGCCCGAACCAAACCACAAGTTCACTCCTTGTGCCAGCGCATTTGGTTTCATATGAAATTACTGTTGACTTAGTTTCAAATGAAATCAAATGTAACGGGGCGTCCGCCAGATTCGGACGCTGCAAATGAAAGGGGAGGGACATGACACAACAAACCACGCAGAGGGCAGCGCTGACGCCCGCAGAGCAAGGCGGCATCTTTGCCGTGATCAACCGGCGTCTCGACAGCGTGGCGCAACCGTTCGACGGAGTTGCATGGCTGGCGCTTCGGGCGACGACGGGGCTTCTTCTGGTGCCGCATGGGGCGCAGAAACTTTTCGGGATCTTCGGGGGCGGCGGTATCTCGGGCACCGCGGGGTTCCTGGAATCGGTTGGTTATCCGGCCCCGACTTTGCTGGCGATCTTGATCGGCTGCGTCGAATTCTTCGGCGGTCTGATGCTGACTTTCGGGCTTCTGACGCGCTTCGTTGCGGTGGCCATCGCGGTCTTCATGGCCTTCGCGGTTCTGTTTCACCTGGGCAACGGCTTTTTCTGGACGGCGCGCGGCTATGAATACCCGCTCTTTTGGGCTGTCGCGGCGCTTTTCTTTGTCGTTCGGGGCGGCGGAGCCTTCTCGCTCGACCGCAAGCTCTCGGCCTGAGCAGGCCGTTTCCCAAGCATGATTTTCGACGCCGGCCTGGCCGGTTGTCGCCTGAAAGGACTTCTCATCATGACTACGCAGACCACCCGCAAGGGCACCGCACGCATTTCCCGTCTGGTGACCGCTTCGCTTCTGGCGCTAGGTGCCAACACACTGACCGCACAGGCCGAGGAATACGTCCTGTCGTCCTGGCTGCCGCCGGCGCATCCGCTGGTAACCGGCACCATCCAGCCCTGGGCCGATCAGGTTACGGAATTGACGGAAGGCCGCGTCACCGTGCGGATCCTTCCCCGGCCCCTTGGTCCTCCGCCGGCGCATTTCGACATGGCCGCCGACGGCATTGCCGACATCACCTACGGGCTGCACTCATTCACCACCGACGACCGGTTTCAGCGGTCGCGGATCGGCCAGTTCTCGTTCCTTGGCGATGATGCGGCAAAGACGTCGGTCGCCTACTGGGACGTCTATGGCGACAGGCTGGATGCCGCCGCCGAACACGCGGGCACACATCTTCTTGGGCTCTGGGTGCATGGCCCGGGAATGTTTCACAACAGCCTGCGCCAAATCGAAACACCCGAGGATTTTCAGGGGCTGAAAGTTCGGGTTCCCGGTGGCTATGTTGCCGAACTGGCGGAAGAACTGGGCGTGACCACGCAGTTCATGGGGCCCGGCGATGTCTATGAAAAGATGTCGACCGGCGTGATCGACGGGGTGACCTTTCCGGCCGAGGCGCTGAAGGCCTTCAACCTGTCGCAACACGTGAAATACGCCATGGAAGTGCCCGGTGGCCTTTATAACACAAGCTGGTTCATGGTGATGAACGAAGACCGGTGGAACGATCTGTCTGAAGAGGATCGCGCGGCCATCAGCTCTGTCTCGGGGGCCATGCTTGCGAAGGTGGCCGGTCAGGTCTGGAATACCGCCGACACCGCCGGTCTAGAAGACGCGACCGCCAAAGGCGTGACCTTCTACGCCGCCCCGGCCCCGGTGCTGAACCGGGTCCAAGAGATCGCCGCAGCCAAGGAAGCGGCCTGGGCCGAAGCGGTCGCTGCGCAGGGCTTCGACGGGGCCGCAGCCCTGGCCGCCCTGCGGGAGCAGGCGAAATGACATCCGTCAAGACATCCTCCGGGATCGAGCAGCATCGTCAGGCCCCACGGGCCTGGCGATACTTTGAGCGGGCGCTTGGCCTCGGCACTGCCGGGGTGCTCAGCGTGATGATGGCCTTGACCGGGGCCGATGTCATCGCTCGCTATGTTCTGAACGCTCCTATCAAGGGGGCCTTCGAACTGACCGAGATCCTGCTCGTCTGCCTGGTCTTCTTGGCCATGCCCCTGGCCATGCTGTCGCAGTCCCACGTCGAGGTCGAACTGTGGGAGCCCAAGTCGCGCCTGGGCAAGGCGCTGCGGATCCTTTTGGGGGGCGCGGCGGCCCTTTTGGTCTTCGGCGGGCTGGCCTGGCAGCTGATCGACCATGCCGCGCGCCTGGCGCGATACGGATCGGTGTCGAATTCGCTGGCGATCCCGCTGAACCTTGTCGCCTGGGTCGCTGCAATCGGCTGCGCCATAGGTGCGCTGGTCGCCCTGCGCCACATCCTCAAAAGCCTGAAAGACCTTTCATGATCGCTTCCCTCATCGCCTTTTTTGCGCTGTTTCTTCAGGTGTTCCTGCGGGTGCCGATCGCCTTTGCCATGATCATCACCGGAACAGCCGGCTTTGCCCTTCTGCGCAACTGGGACGCCAGCCTCCGTCTGACCGGCAACGCCGCTTTCGATACCGTCTTTTCCTTCACCCTGTCGGTCATTCCGCTGTTTATTCTGATGGGCAATCTGCTGACCCGGTCGGGCGTATCGGATGCGCTTTTCCTGACAGCGCATCGGTCTCTCTATCGGCTCAAGGGCGGGCTGGCCATGGCGACCATCGTGGCCTGTGGTGGCTTTTCGGCGGTCTGCGGATCGTCACTGGCCACTGCCGCGACCATGTCCAAAGTCGCCATGCCGTCGATGCGCAAGACGGGCTATGCCGACAGCCTGGCGACCGGAGCCATCGCGGCAGGCGGTACACTGGGCATTCTGATCCCGCCGTCGGTCATTCTGATCATCTACGGGCTCATCACCGAAGCAGACATTGGCAAACTGTTCCTGGCCGGGATCCTGCCCGGCCTCTTCGGGGTCGTGTGCTATATCGCTGCCGTTGCGGTGACTGTGCGCCTGAAACCCGGACTGGCCCCGGACGAAGCCGGTGTCGCCCCGATCACCCGCGCCGACATCACCGGGGTGATCGCGGTCGTCGGCCTTTTCGCCGTCATCATGATCGGCATCTACGGCGGGCTTTTCACCCCCTCAGAGGCGGCGGCCATCGGCGCGCTGGTCTCGCTTGTGATCGCCATTGTCCGGGGCAGCCTTGGCCTGCGCGACTATCTGGCGATCTGTTTCGATACTGCCCGCACCTCGGCGATGATCTTTGCGCTGATTATCGGGGCCGAGGTCTTTTCGAACTTCGTCTCCTATGCCGGACTGCCGGACGCGATCCTGGCCTGGGTCAGCGGGCTCGCGGTGGGCCCCTATGTGGTCATCCTTGCGCTGGTTCTGGTCTATATCGTCCTCGGAGCGGTGCTTGAAAGCCTGTCGATGATCCTGCTGACCGTGCCGATCTTCTATCCTTTGATCCTCTCTCTGGATTTCGGCACCGGCTGGTTGGCAGATGCGGACAACGTGACGATCTGGTTCGGCATCCTGGTGGTTGTCGTGACTGAAATCAGCCTGATTTCTCCTCCGATCGGTTTGAACGTCTTTGTCCTGCGCAGTGTGCTGCGGGACGTCCCGATCACCACGATGTTTCGCGGCATCCTGCCCTTCTGGGCGGCGGACATCGTGCGATTGGTCGCCATTATCTCGGTCCCCGCCATCGCGCTGGTCCTGATTTAGGGGTGGCATGAGACATTCACTCCCCTTCATCCGACCCGCAGGCGACAGGAGGATTCCGTGAAGCTGTACTCCTACTGGCGCTCGACCACGTCGTTCCGGGTCCGCGCTGTTCTCAACCTCAAGGGGCTGGATTTCGACTATGCTCCGGTGGACCTATTGGCAGGCGATCAGCGGTCGCGGACCTACGCGACGCTGAACCCGGGCAAGAGTGTTCCGACCCTTGTGCTGGACGACGGTACAGCGCTGACCCAGTCGCTGGCGATCATCGACTATCTTGATGCGGTTCATCCCGTGCCGCCCATGCTGCCAGCCGATCCGCTGGCACGCAGTCGGGTGCTCTCGGTTGCGCTGGCCGTCGCCACGGACATTCATCCGGTCAACAATTTGCGTGTGCTCGCGCGGCTGGGCAAGGCCTTCGTTGCGAATGACGCAGACCGGCGCAACTGGATGCACCACTGGATGGCGGAAGGCTTTGATCAACTCGTGGCGCTGCTGCCCGCCGGTGCGGGCTTTGCCTTCGGTGGAAAGACCCCGGACCTGGCCGATGTCTGCATCACCGCGCAGCTTTACAATGCCCGAAGGTGGGGCGTGCAGCTGGGCCGTTGGCCCCGCCTGGCCGAGATCGAGGCCGCATGCCTTGCGCTGCCCGCCATTGCCGCCGCCCACCCCGAACAGCAATGCGACGCAACGCGCGAGGCCTGTACTTGACGGGAAAGCCCTTTGAGCGCGGGCAGAAGCAGTTTCTTAAGGTTTCTGGGTTTATCTGCGCGGGTAGGGCAGACCCGGGGCGCGGATGAAGCGGATCAGATCGTTAAGCTTGTCGAAATCCATCCTGCTTGCGGTGGCGCTGCCGATCGTGCTGGCGCTGGCGCTTGGGGCGGCGATGATCCTGCGGTCCTGGGCCGGGATGCGCGATGCGGGGCTGATCCAGCACCAGATGAAGCTTGCCGTGGCCTTTGGCGGGCTGGTGCACGAACAACAGAAGGAACGCGGGGCGACCTCGATCTTCCTGAATTCCGGCGGTGCGGAATTTGGCGCGGAACTGGACGCGCAACGTCGCGCAACCGATGCCGCGGCCGACGCCCTGCGTCAGGTCGTGGCCCGGACTGCCGCGCGAACGCCCGCTGTGACCGCCGATGCCGTCGCGGGCATTCTTGCCGATATGGGGCGCATGGGTACGGTGCGCTCGGGCGTGGATGCACTGATCCTGCCGGTCGGCCAGGCGCTTGGTTATTACACTGGCTTGAACGGGCGCGCCATTGACCTGGTGGGCCAGATCGGCGCGATGACCCGCAACCCCGAGATCGGAACCGCCCTGACCGCTCTTTCGGCCTTCATGGTCGCGAAGGAACGCGCGGGCATCGAACGCGCCATCGGCTCTGGCATGTTCGCAGCTGGCGATTTCTCACCACCACGTCAGCTGCACCTGCAACGGCTGGTCGCCCAGCAGGATCTGGCCTTTGGCCTGTTCCGGCAACTTGCGGACAAGCCCGGTCTCGCCGCGCTGGATGCAATCGAAAGGAGTGAGGCCGCGCAAAAGCTTGCGCTGATGCGGGACCTCGCTTTCCAGGCCGAGGGCGGATCGGATCGCGGTGTGACGGCCGCCGACTACTTCGCCGCCGCTACCGGTCGGATCGGGCAAATGAAAGCCACCGAAGATGCCCTGGCCGCGGCGATCACCGCACAATCCGCCGCCCTGCGCGCGGCCAAGTCCCGCAATGTGCTGGGGCTGGCCATCCTGCTGGTGCTCGGCTCGGCCCTGGCCGGGGGGCTGTCGTTTGTTGCACACCTAACCGCCGTCGGATCTGTCCGCCGCGTTGTGACTGCCGCTGACGCCATGGCCGCAGGTGACCTGACCGCCCAGGTTCCGCCCGTCGACACGCCGGAAATCCGTCGCGTGGCTCAGGCGCTGACCGCTTTTCGCGACACGATTGTCGACGCCCGCACCCGGGCCGAGGCGGAAAGCGCCGCAACCCTTAAGGCGCAGCAACAGATCGCGCAGGAGCGCGAGGAAAACCATCGCCTCGAACAGGCCCGCGCAGCAGACCAGCAAGCCCGGGAAGAGGCGATCCGTACGGCAGAGACCCGCATCGCCAGCGAAATATCCCGCGTCGTGGACGCCTGCGCCGGCGGCGATTTCTCTCAACGGGTGACGCTGGATCAGGGCGATCTGGCCCAATCCGAAACCCTGGCCGGCATCTGCGACGGCATGAACCGGATCGGAGAGATCACGCGCGACGGCCTGGGGGCCGTGCGCACGGCCTTGCAGCACCTGGCCGACGGCAATCTGTCCTACCGTATGACGGGCAGCTATTCCGGCGTCTTCTCGGACATCGCCGAGCAGGTCAATTGCATGGCCGACAGCATGGGCCAGTCGATCGCCACGATCCTGACCTCGGCAGGCGAAATCGAAACCTCGGCAAGCGAACTGTCAGACGCCGCAGGGGATCTTGCCAAGCGGTCGGAAAGCAACGCCGCCTCTCTGGAAGAAAGCGCTGCGGCGCTGCACCAGATGTCTGTCGCCGTCACGCACTCGACCGAAGCCTCAGGCGGAGTGCGCAAACTGGTGCTGACCATTTCTGAACGGGCGAAGGCGGGTGATGCGGTGGTTCAGGAAACCGTCGATGCCATGCGCCGGATCGACGAATCCTCGGCCCGGATCGAAAACACCCTGAAAGTGATCGAAGACATCGCCCATCAGACCAACCTTCTTGCCCTGAACGCGGGGGTCGAGGCTGCGCGCGCTGGTGAGGCCGGGCGCGGTTTCGCCGTTGTCGCGACCGAGGTGCGGGGCCTGGCGCGCCGATCGGCCGAAGCGGCCGCCGAAATCTCGGAAATCGTGGGCACGGCGACTTCGAACGTCCGGATCGGCGTGGAAAAGGCGCAACGTTCGGGCGCCGCCCTGAAAGAGATCGTCTCCGGGATGGATGACGTGGTCACCCGCATCGAAGAGGTCACCACCGCCTCGTCCGAGACCGACGCCGGCATTCGTGAGGTCAGCCGCGCCACCGAAGAGCTTGAGAGCAACACACAGAAAAACGTCGCCATGTTCGAGGAAACAACGGCCGCGCTGCGGGTCCTGCGGAACGAACTTGGCAGCCTTGTCGCCGCCGGGTCGATCTTCCGCCTGGACGGTGTAGTCACGCGTCCCGACGCGCTTCCGGTTCGGAAGGCCGGATGAGGCCTCGCGCGCTTCACAGGTCTCTGGCAGTGCCTGCATCCACAGGGTTGCACGGCGATTTTCCACCTTGTCTGCTCGCGGGTGCCCCCCTAGCGTCGCCGGATGACAGATCACGACGTGCTCGACAGTGGATATTCATGGCGGCGGCTTGGCCTGTCGCTGGCTTTGTCGATTGTCGGCAACGTCGGCATGTGGGCCGTGATCCTGGTCCTGCCATCGATGCAGGCCGAATTCGGGCTGGACCGCGCAGACTCCACCATTCCCTACACGCTGACCATGGCGGGCTTTGCGATTGGCAACGGTTTGATCGGCCGGGCCGTGGACCGTTTCGGCATCACCCGCGCGCTGATCGGCGCGGCCATTCTGCAGGCCCTCGGGTTCCTTCTTTCGGCCATGCTGCCGGGGTTCGCGACGGTGACCCTCTTGCACGTGCTCGTGGGCTTCGGCGCGGCGGCCTGCTTTGCGCCGCTGATCGCCGATGTCTCGCTTTGGTTCCTGAACAGGCGCGGGATCGCGGTCGGGCTGATCGCCTCGGGCAATTACCTGTCGGGCGCGCTTTGGCCGCTGCTTTTGGCGGGCACCATCTCCGACGGGGGGTGGCGCCCGGCCTATACGATCCTGGGGATTGCCATCCTGGCGGTCGTGATCCCCGGCGCGCTGTTCCTGCGCCGCCCGCTGCCGATCGAGGCGATTAGCCAATCCGACAGGATCTCATTTGCCCGGGCGCGCTCCTCTGGCTTTTCGCCCAACACGCTGACGCTCATGCTGGGACTGGCGGGGATCGCCTGCTGTGTGGCCATGTCGATGCCGCAGGTCCATATCGTCGCCTTCTGCGTCGACCTTGGATATGGACCGGCGGTCGGTGGTCAGATGCTGTCGCTGATGCTGCTTGGCGGAGTCGGGTCGCGCATCGTTTCGGGCCTTTTGGCCGACAAGATCGGCGGGGTGCGCACGCTGCTGATCGGATCGGTGCTGCAGGCACTGGCGCTGGTCGCCTATCTGCCGTCAAATGGGTTGATCTCGCTTTACGTGGTATCGACGATCTTCGGTCTCAGCCAGGGCGGCATCGTGCCCAGCTATGCGGTCATCGTGCGGGAATACCTGCCTGCCCGCCAGGCCGGATCGCGCGTCGGCCTGGTCATCATGACCACAATCATCGGCATGGCCCTGGGCGGGTGGATGTCGGGATGGATCTACGACATCTCGGGCAGCTATTTCCTGGCCTTCCTGAACGGCATCGCCTGGAACCTGCTGAACGTCGGCATCGTCCTGATGATCCTGTTGCGCACTGGCCGCGCGGCCCGCATGCCCGTGACGGTCTAGGCGTCAGACGTCAGCCCGACCCAGATGCTGTTCGCCCCGCGCCTTGGCCAGGGCGATCTGCTTTTGCCGTTCGCGAAACCGGTTCTTGTCGGCCTCTGACGTCTGACCAATGCACAGGTGGCAGGACACGCCTTCTTCATACTCCGGGCGGGCGCGATCCTCGGGCAGGATCGGACGGCGGCAGGCATGGCACAGTTTATGCGGCCCCTCGGCCAGCCCATGCCCGACGGACACGCGGCCGTCGAAGACAAAGCATTCGCCCTGCCAGGTGCTGTCTTCCTGCGGGACCTCTTCCAGGTACTTCAGGATGCCACCCTTCAGGTGATAGACATCCTCGACCCCCTGACCGATCAGGAAATTGGTGGATTTCTCGCATCGGATACCGCCGGTGCAGAACATTGCGATCCGCTTATTGTGAAAACGGTCCTTGTTCGCCTCCCACCAGGCCGGGAAGTCACGGAAGCTTTCGGTTTTGGGATCGACAGCCCCTTCGAAGGTGCCAATGGCGACCTCGTAATCGTTCCGCGTGTCGATCACCGCCACATCGGGCGATTGGATCAGGGCGTTCCAATCCGCCGGGTCAACGTAATGCCCGACCTGCGCGCGCGGGTCGACGTCCGGCTGCCCCATGGTCACAATCTCTTTCTTCAGACGCACCTTCAACCGACCGAAGGGCTGTTCATGCGCGCTGCTTTCCTTCCACTCCAGATCGGCACAGCCGGGCAGGGTGCGGATATGCGCCAGCACGGCGTCGATGCCAGCGCGGGATCCGGCGATCGTGCCATTGATCCCCTCACCGGCCAGCAGAAGGGAACCGGTCACGCCCTGGGACAGGCACAGGTCTTTCAGCGGACCCTGCAGGGACGCGGGATCCTGGAAACGGGTAAAGTGGTAAAGCGCAGCGATCGTGTACATGGGCTGCGATCTACGCCTGCCCCCGCGCCAAGGCAAGGGACAGGCCGTCGCGGCCTAGCCCTGGCGCTGGATCAGATCGGCCAGCTTGTCCAGGTGGCTGCGCAGGTAGTCGCGGGTCTCAGGGTCGCTTACCCGGCCATCGGCGACCTTTTCACCGATCCGCGTGATGGCGACCTCTCCCCCGGTGATGAAAACCGCGCCCGAGACGGACAACACCTGCCGCAGGTGGTAGTTCGACAGGATACCGCCCAGCTGGCCCGGCGATTGCGTGGCAATCAGCGTCGGCTTGCCCATCAGCGCCTTCTCGGGCTCTTTCGAGACCCAGTCGATCGCGTTCTTGATCACCGCCGGGAAGGACCGGTTGTATTCCGGGGATCCGACGATCAGCCCGTCGGCCGCGGCGATCTTCCGGCTTAGCGCGCGGACGTCGGCGGGGGCCTCGCCCTCGACGCGCAGGTCCTCGTCGTAGAAGGGCAGGTGGCCGATCTGGGCCATCTCGATCTGCATGCCCTCGGGCGCGATCTCGGGCAGGGTTTCCATCATCTGGCGGGTAAAGGCCGCTTTGCGCAGTGATCCGATCAGTCCGACAATCTTCATCTTGGCCCCGTTTGGTTCCGTGTTTTCAACTGGTTCACCCAGCACTTAGCGCCAAGTCCCGCCCCGTCCACAAAGCGTTGCGGCAATTGACCCGCGCCGCCATGCTGCTACCTTCGCCCCGACCCATTCCACCCGGAGGCCCCCATGACCCGCGCCCTCATCGTCATCGATGTCCAGAACGATTTCTGCCCCGGCGGCGCGCTTGCCGTGGCCGAGGGCGACCAGATCGTGCCCGATATCAACACCTTGATGACCGAATTCGACGCGGTGATCCTGACCCAGGACTGGCACCCGGCGGGCCATTCTTCCTTTGCCTCGTCCCACGCCGGGCGCAACCCGATGGAGCTGATCGAGATGCCCTACGGCCCCCAGGTGCTGTGGCCCGACCATTGCATCCAGGGCTCGACCGGGGCGCTGTTCCACCCGGATCTGACCACCGACCGCGCCGATCTGATCATTCGCAAGGGCTTCAACCCGGCGATCGACAGCTATTCCGCCTTCTTCGAAAACGACCACACGACGCCCACGGGGCTTGAGGGCTATCTGAAGACGCGCGGCATCCGGGATCTGACGCTTGTGGGCCTCGCCACCGATTTCTGCGTCAACTTCTCTGCCGTGGACGCGGCCAGGCTGGGCTTTGACGTGACTGTCCGCCAGGAACTGTGCCGTGGCATCGACCTGGACGGATCGCTTTTGGCCGCGATCACCGGCATGAAAGAGGCCGGCGTCACGATCGTCTGACCGCCAGTCCCGCGCGCCCGGCGGATGCGCGGCGCTGGACACCCCCTGACCCCGCTGCTTTAACCATCCCAAAGCAGGAGCCGCGCAATGACCGATCTCGCCACCCGAGTCTGGAACCACCGCTGGAAGATCGACCCGATCGTCCGGTCCCTGATCGATACCGATTTCTACAAGCTCTTGATGTGTCAGTCGGTTTTCCGCAACAAGCCGGACACCCAGGTGACCTTTTCGCTGATCAACCGGTCGAAACATGTCCCCCTGGCCAAGCTGATCGACGAGGGCGAGCTGCGCGAACAGCTGGATCATGTGCGGTCGCTGTCGCTGACCCGGGGGGAATCGACTTGGATGCGCGGCAACACCTTCTACGGCAAACGCCAGATGTTCCGCCCCGACTTTATGGAGTGGTTCGAGAACCTGCGCCTGCCCGCCTACCACCTGGAACGCGTCGGCGACCAATATGAACTGACGTTTGAGGGCAGCTGGCCCGAGGTCATGCTGTGGGAAATCCCCGCCCTCGCCATCCTTATGGAACTGCGCGGCCGCGCCATCCTGGACGAGATGGGCAAATTCGAACTTCAGGTGCTGTATGCCCGCGCGATGACCAAGATCTGGGAAAAGATCACCGCCCTGAAGGAAATCGACGGGTTGCGCATCGCCGATTTCGGCACCCGCCGCCGCCATTCGCATCTGTGGCAGGACTGGTGCGTGCAGGCGATGATCGAAGGGCTGGGCGACAAGTTCACCGGCACCTCGAATTGCCTGATCGCCAAGCGCCGCGATCTTGAGGCCGTGGGCACCAACGCGCATGAACTGCCCATGGTCTATTCCGCCCTGGCCGAGGGCGATGCGGCCCTGGCCCGCGCGCCCTATGACGTGCTGGCCGACTGGCACGAGGAGCATTCCGGCAACCTGCGCATCATCCTGCCCGACACCTATGGCACCGCCGGTTTCTTGGAGCGCGCCCCCGACTGG
The DNA here is from genome assembly GCF_900109195.1 of Pseudooceanicola nitratireducens. Taxonomy (GTDB): domain Bacteria; phylum Pseudomonadota; class Alphaproteobacteria; order Rhodobacterales; family Rhodobacteraceae; genus Pseudooceanicola; species Pseudooceanicola nitratireducens. Next base: position 112,045 of record NZ_FNZG01000001.1, read on the forward strand.
CTGGCCGGCTGGACCGGCATCCGCATCGATTCAGGCGATCCCGCGACGGGGGCGGAAACGGCGATCAATTGGTGGAAATCCCGCGGTGAAGACCCGCGCGAAAAGCTGGTGATCTTCTCGGACGGGCTGGACGTGGACAAGATCCGCGAGCTGCACAGCCAGTTCTCGGGGCGCGTGCGGGTATCCTTTGGCTGGGGGACCTTGCTGACGAACGACTTCCGCGGGCTGGTCGACGGCGACGCTTTGGCCCCGTTTTCTTTGGTCTGCAAGGCGGTTGCGGCGGATGGGCAGCCGACGGTGAAACTGTCGGACAACCCGGAGAAGGCCATGGGACCGGAGGGGGAGATTACCCGGTACAAGCGGGTGTTCGGGGTTGGAGAGCAGGACCGGCAAGCTGTCGTGGTGTGATAGCAGGGCAGAAATACGATAGGGCATTGTTGCCGGTTTCGCGTTTCTGTGTTCCGACCGTTGCTTTTGCTTGAATTCAATTCCTGATCGCGGTGTCTTGCCGGGAAAGATCAGGAGAATACTATTGAGCGTTTCAGGTTTCGCCCGCAAATCAATTGCGGCCCTATTTCTTGTTTCCCTTTCCGCGTGCGGTACGACCTATGTCATTCCCGAAACCGGCGACGGCGTGTCGCAACAGGCGGCGCAGATGTTTTCCGCGGCTCAGGCCGAGCCACCGAGAAAAGCTTCCTCTTTGACGACCGCCGAGGCCCGATTCCATCGCGTTGTCAGACGGGTGCAGCCGGTGGCCGAGGCCTTCTGCCGCAAGGAATTCGCGGAAGGTCGTGAGATTGATTGCAATGTCGCGCTGGAACTGGATCGAAAAAGGCAGGACCGCAACGCGTATTTCACCTATCGCCAGCCCGGAAACAAAAGCCCGGTTATTCGGTTTACGTTACCGCTTTTGCAGGATGTGCGTAGCGACGACGAGGTCGCCTTTGTTCTGGGCCATGAATATGGCCATTTGATTGGCCAGCATATACAGAAGCAACAACAGCAGGCCGTTGCCGGGGCTCTTATCCTCGGGGCGATCAGCGCCTATGCAAATGCATCGGCGGCGTCCTACGGCGGATATTACGATTCCAATGCAGTCAGCAGAAATGTCGAGCTTGGCGCGCAACTGGGCAATGCGGCGTTTTCCCAGACCTACGAGCTGGAAAGCGACATGCTGGGCACCCGGATCGCCCATGCGGCGGGCTATGATCCGGTCAAGGGGGCGCAGTTTTTTGCCCGCTCCGAGGATGTGAAGGGAGAAGGCGGCAAGCTGTCCTTCTGGGGGACGCATCCCGCGGACAGCAAGCGCGTGTCCGTCGTAATCGCCACCATGGACGAGATCAAAAGGAAGCAGGGGTTGGTCAAAAAGCAGAAGTGATCAAGGTTTGCGATCAGTGAATTTGGCGCGTGGGGGCTTGCCTCTCACCTCTCCCACCCTCTCCCTTCCTTCACCTCGCTCCGCGCCTTCTTCGCCTCAACCCGCTTGCGCTTCTGGTTCGCCGACACCTTCGTCGGAATGCGCCGCTTGGGCGCGACCAGGGCCTTGGCGATCAGCTCTGCCAGACGTTCCCGTGCGATTTCGCGGTTGCGGGCCTGGGACCGTTCGGAAGACACCTGCAACACCAGCGCGCCGTCCTTGGTCCAGCGCCGCCCCGCCAGGCGGCGCAGGCGGCGTTTGACGGGATCGGGCAGGGAGGGCGACCGCTCGGCCTCGAACCGCAGTTCCACGGCCGATGACACCTTGTTCACGTTCTGCCCGCCAGGCCCCGAGGAGCGCACGAATTGTTCCGTGATCTCCCAGTCTTCGATGGCGATGTCGTCGGTGATGCGCAGCATGTTGCCCCCTGAACAGAGCCATAAAATAAGACCAAGGCGGCAAAAAGCAAAAGAGCCATCCGATCGGTTCGGATGGCTCCCTCGAGTTTAGGAGGTGGGGCCGGTTAGGCTGCCACCAATCTGGTCAGTTGAACCCCAAGGGCTGCCTCAGGATTTTCCCTTCCAGACTGTTCCGACACCTCTCTCCGTAATCCCAATAGACACTAGAGCACCTCCTTTCATCTGTTTCCGATAATTTCAGGGTGCCACAGATTTCGTGTGTGTCAAAAGAAATCACGCAAGGTCTGGTGAAAGTTTTCTGACAATTGCACGGAAAGGCAGCAGGGCGATCAGCGCCAGCGACAGTTTCACCATCCAGTCGGCCACGGCCAGCGACACCCAGAGGGGCGCAACGGGGCCACTTCCCAGCAGCGGCAGCGCCTCTCCTGCCCAGGAGACATCGTTCGCGGGCTCAAGGAAAGTCAGGCTGCCGGCAAAGGCGATGGTGAAGAAGATCGCGGTGTCGACCGAGGATCCGACCAGGGTCGAGGCCAGCGGCGCGCGCCACCAGGATCCTTCGCGCAGGCGGTCAAAGATCGCCACGTCCAGAAGCTGGGCCGACAGGAAGGCCAGGCCCGACCCGATGGCGATCCGCCAGGTCACAAGCGGGCCGTATTCGCCCATGATCTGCGTGCCGATCAGCGAACAGATGACGCCGACGACGAAACCGATGAAGACAACGCGGCGCGCGGCAGCGACGCCGTAGACGCGGTTCATCACGTCGGTGACGAGGAAGGCGACGGGATAAGTGAAGGCACCCCAGGTCAGCCATTGTCCGAAAAGGAACTGCACCAGGATATTGGAGGCCACGACAACGGCGGCCATGGCGATTACGCCAGGAAGGATACGGGTCATGTTTTGGGTCCGTTTTTTAGACAAGGTCGCGGAGACTTGTGGCCCACCATGGGCCGGGGACGCCGCCTACATTGTTCCGGCGGACTTGGCAAGCACCAAGGACACCATACCGCCGTATAGCACGGCGGAGAAATTGTTGTCGGCCACCATGGTCGCATGGACCACGCCCTGCGGGTCGGTCCAGATCGCCAGCCCTTCGAGGTTGCCCAGGGACAGGCCGGATTGCCAGATGACCTCGGCCGGGAAGATGCCGTCGACCTCCGGGGCGGGTTGGCTCAGATCAAAGCGCCGGATGCGCGACCGGAAGCCAAGCGTCGCCACCTTGCGCTCCAGCAGGTAATACATGCCGTCGGGGCCGAAATCCGCGCCCACGGGCACGAAACCGTCGCTTGGGTGGATCTTGCCCAGCACGCTCCACCGGCCGCCCTCCAGCCGCATCAGGGGCACGTCGCCACCGTGGGCCGACTGTTCCTGAACGATGTACAGCCGGTCCTGGCCATCAACCGCCAGCGCCTCGATCCCGCCGTTCTCGGGCAGGTCCAGGCCGCGCATCAGCGCAGGATAGGGCAGGGCGATGCCCGGTTCGCGGTACTTGGCGACGCGGTGGACATGTTCAAATGACACGCTCAGCGCCCCGTCCGAGGATATCGCCAAGCCTTCGCTGTCATGTTCCTTGCCGCGCGCATCCAGGGCCCGCCCTCCGGGTCCGCCCAGGGGGATGCTGCGCGTGGCCTTGGCCCCGGTCAGCCCATTGGCATCGCGGGTAAAGCTGCCTTCGATCAGAAACCCTTCGTCGGACAGCGCCAGAAAACGCGCGCCATAGTCCAGCACGGCCAGACCCGACAGGCCGCCGATCCGCAGCCCGTTTTCCTCGATCTCGAACCGCCGTTCGGATCCGGTCAGCCCGGCGGCCCAGGCGGCCGAAAGCGCGATGGCGGCCGCGCCAAGGCTTAGCGTGATTGCAGAACGGAGACGCATTGTCCGGGCAGGTCCGCCATGGTCAGTTGCCGCTTGGGCTTGGGTTTCGGGGCATTCGGATCCCGCGGCTTGGGCGGCGGCGGGTTCAGGATGTCGCGTACCCATTTCTCGGCGTCGGCGCAACCGTCACCGGGCGGGGGTGCCGCCTGATCGACGCAGCCGCGCGCGCCCTTGGGGCAATTCAGCCGCACGTGGAAATGATAGTGGTGTCCGTACCAGGGGCGGATCTTGCGCAGCCAGGACCGGTCGCCCTTTTCGTCGTTGCACATCTGCACCTTGGCCCCGGGAAAGACAAAGATCCGCGCCACGCGGGGATCGCTGGCGGCGGCCTTCAGCACCTGGTGGTGCTGCGGGGTCCAGTCGGAATTCACGTAAGCCCCGCCCGCGCGCCGCATCGAGATCGAGGAGATCTGTTCACGCTCGGACGCGCTCAGGTTCAGGCGTTTCGGTGGCAGCATCCAGATGTCCGCATCCAGCCCGATCTGGTGCGAGGCATGGCCAGAGGTCATCGGCCCGCCGCGCGGCTGGGAAATATCACCGATATAAAGCCCCTCCCATCCCGGCAGGGCGGCGACCTTCTGGCTGAGGTCCTTGAGATAGGCGATGGTCTCCGGGTGGCCCCAGTTGCGGTTGCGCGACAGGCGCATCGCCTGCCAGGTCGGCCCGGTTTCAGCAAGCTGTTCGGACCCCGCGGCGCAGCCCTTGGCATAGCTGCCGAAGGCCGCCGGACCCTGGGCCGAGGCGAAGGACATCGACCCGAACAGCTGCCTTGCCTCCTTCCCGCGCATGGACGACGGGACTTCCTGCTGGGACGACACCTGGGGCTCATCGCTGCCGCAGGCAGCAAGAAGCGCGGTCAGTGCAAGGGCTGTGAGGGTGCGGACCATTCTCTGGGGTCTCCTTCTGCTTTGACCCATCGTAGCAAAACGAGGCCAGCAAGGAAGAGGAAGATCAGGGGAGAGACGCCAATCTGCTGGGATCCGCTGATTGCGGTCACGATGCCGATCAGGGTCGGGGCCAGGAAGGACGTGGCCTTGCCCGACAGCGCATAAAGCCCGAAGGCCTCGGTCATGCGGTTGGGGTTGGACTGGCGCACCATCATCGTGCGGCTGGCCGACTGGATCACGCCCCCCGCCGCGCCGATCAGTGCGCCGAAGATGAAGAAGGTCACATCCGGCAGCATCGATCCTTCCGCCACCGGGATCCCGTAGACGGATGTGCGCGACACCAGAACGATCGAAATCGCCACGAAGGTCAGGATCAGGATGCAGACCTTGATGACCGGCTTCGGCCCGAACTTTTCGTCCATGCGCCCGCCGATCATGGCAAAGATCGCCCCCGAGATGATGGCGACGATGCCGAAGACCCCGATGAAGACCACCGACCAGCCCAGCACGCCCGAGGCATAGATGCCGCCGAAGAAATACATGCCATTCAGGGCATCGCGGTAGAACATCGACGAGGCGAGGTAGGAAAACAGCGACGGCCGCGCCGGCAGGGATCGCACGGTCTGCCCCACGCCCTTCAGCGCCTGCATCACCGCGCCCTTCGGAGCCTGCGCTGGTTTCGGGTCGCGGATGTACAGGAAGAAGGGGATCATGAAGACCGCGTACCAGATCGCGGTCAGCGGCCCGACAAAGCGCGTGCCTTCACGCTGGCCTGCATCTAGGCCCAGGATCGGGTCCATGCCGATCAGGGTTTTTCCGGTTGTCGAATTCTCGGCAAAGAGGACCAGCATCAGCACCAGGGTCAGCAGCCCGCCCAGGTAGCCAAAGGCCCAGCCATTGCCCGAGATGCGCCCGATCTCTTCCTTGGTGCCGAGGTCGGGCAGCATGGAATCGGTGAAGATCGTCGCGAACTCCATCCCGATCATGCCGATGCCGAAAAAGACGATCATGGTGAACAGATCGAAACTGCCCGGGGCCGCGAACCACAGCATGGCCGAGCCCACGACATACATCGCCGAGAACAGCCAGATCCAGCGCAGCCGGTTCCCCGAGATGTCCGAGATCGCGCCCAGCACAGGCGCCGAGAGGGCGATCACCAGCCCGATCAGCCCGGTGGCAAAGCCCCAGTAGGCCTGGGCATCCGCGCTGTCGCCGATGCCTTCGGCGACGTAGAGTTCGCGGAAGTAGGGGGCGAAGATGAAGGTGATGATCAGCGTGTTGTAAGGCTGGCTGGCCCAATCGAAGAAAAACCAGCCCCAGATGCGTTTGCGCAGTGACATGTCCCGCCCCCTGTTTCCCGCGTTATGAGCCGGAAAGCGACGCAGGGGCAAGATATTCCTTGCCCCCTTGCAGGGCGCATGGGGGCAGGTGCGGGGGTGCGGGGCCGTTGGTCGGCCCCCCGGGGTCAGACCCGGGCCGGCGGCCAGGGCCGTGTGTCGTCGGCTGCGAAAAGCGCGGCGACCCAGTCCGGCAGCTCGGGCGAGGTATCGGTGACCCCCAGTTCCATCAGGATATCCGTCGTGGGCACCATCTTGCCCTGGCCGACCAGCGCGGTGCGGAAGATGCCGTGGTTGGCGCAGGTGCCGTCCGCCGTCCACATGGATTGCTCGATATAGACGAAACGCGCGTCCCAGCCCAGAAGCCGCGACTGCATCTCGATCCGCTGCAGGTTGGTCAGCCGCTTGCGATAGCGCACCACTGACCCGGCCACCGTCAGTCCCCACTTGCGCTTGCGCAGCACCCGGAACAGCCCGGACCGCATGGCAAAGGGGATGCGGCCCAGGTCGAAGATCGACAGGGTGCGACCGTTGTTCAGCTCGCTCATGAAATCAAGGTCCCAGGGCCAGATCCGGTGATGCGAGACATGGACATCCCGCAGCCCGAGTGGCGGGGCCTTGCGGAACTTCAGGACCTCTTTGGCGAGGCGGATGAAGGGGTACATGGGCTGCTCCTGCTGTGCGATATGCGCCTTTCGGGGGATCTGTGGTCCGGGCGAGGCCGCGTCAATCGGATCATAACGTCACTTCGCCATGATCGCGCCACTTGCCAGCCCGCCCGCGCGTCCCTAGGTAGGAACGGCCCAAAAAGGAGAGAATGATGCAGTCGCTTTTCCAGATCCTGATGCTGATCCTAGACATCGTCTGGTTCTTCGTGGTCGCCCATGTGATCATGAGCTGGCTGATTTCCTTCCAGGTGCTCAATGTCCGCCAGCAGCTGGTCGGCCAGATCTGGTATGGCCTGAACCGCATTCTCGAACCGCTTTACGGCCCCATCCGCCGCATCCTTCCGCCCATGTCCGGCCTGGACCTGGCCCCGCTGGTTGTGCTGGTCGGGATCTTCGCGCTGCGGATCATCCTGCAGAACAACGTCGCCTTCTTCTTGTAAGGCGCACGGGCGGCACCGCGGTGCCGGTGAGTATTTCTGGCAAGATGATGCCTGCGGGGCAATGCTGACCCCCAGGTTTGTTTCCACCACATGCGGTTGGCGGGTTGAATTTGCCCCCCATATTTTGGTTTACTGCGCTTTAACGACCCTATGGTCGACTTGAGCAGTTTTCCGGATCCAAGAGGGGCAGATGTCCGAACCCGCCACGCTGTTGCGCGCTGTCTTTGGCTTTGACGCATTCCGTCCGGGGCAGGAGGAGATCGTGCGCGCCGTGGCCACCGGTCAGGACGTGCTGGCCATCATGCCGACGGGCGGCGGGAAATCCCTGTGCTATCAACTGCCTGCCCTGATGCGCGACGGGGTGACGGTGGTGATTTCGCCGCTGATCGCCCTGATGCGCGACCAGGTCCGCGCGCTTCGGGCAGCGGGAGTCGAGGCGGGCGCGCTGAATTCCGGCAACACCGAGGAAGAGACCGAAGAGGTCTGGAACGCCATCGGCGCGGGGCGGCTGAAGCTTTTGTATCTTGCGCCGGAACGCCTGGCCTCGGTCGGGGCGCGCGACATGCTGCAACGGGTCGGCGTGTCGCTGATCGCCGTGGACGAGGCCCATTGCGTCAGCCAGTGGGGCCATGATTTCCGCCCGGATTACCTGCGGATCGGGGAACTGCGCGCGGCGCTGGACGTGCCGGTCGCGGCCTTTACCGCCACGGCGGATGCGGAAACCCGGGCCGAGATCGTCGAGCGTCTGTTCAGCACCCGCCCGCCGCAGCAGTTCCTGCGCGGCTTTGATCGGCCCAATATCCATCTGGCCTTTGCCGCCAAGGACAGTCCGCGCCGCCAGATCCTGGACTTTGCCGCCGCCCGAAAGGGCCAGTCGGGCATCGTCTATTGCGGCACCCGCGCCAAGACCGAGACCCTGTCGAAGGCCCTGCGCGAGGCCGGGCATCCCGCGATCTACTATCATGGCGGGATGGAGGCCGACGATCGCCGCCTGGCCGAACAGCGCTTCCAGCAAGAGGACGGGCTGATCGTCGTGGCCACCGTTGCCTTTGGCATGGGCGTCGACAAACCCGATATCCGTTGGGTCGCCCACGCCGATCTGCCCAAGTCGATCGAGGCCTACTACCAGGAAATCGGCCGCGCCGGCCGCGACGGAGCCCCGGCCGAGACGCTGACCTTGTTCGGCGCGGATGACATTCGCCTGCGCCGGTCGCAGATCGACGAAGGCCTGGCCCCGCCCGAACGCCGCATGGCCGACCATGGCCGGCTGAACGCGCTTCTGGGCCTGGCCGAGGCGTTGGACTGCCGCCGCGCCACCCTGTTGGAATACTTCGGGGAAGAGGCCCAGGGCTGCGGCAAATGCGACCTCTGCGATCGCCCCGCGGATGTCTTTGACGGGACCGAGGCGGTGCGCAAGGCGCTCTCGGCGATTCTGCGGACGAGCGAATGGTTCGGCTCGGGCCACCTGATCGACATCCTGATCGGCAATCCGACGGAAAAGGTCCGCGCCAAGGGGCACGAGGACCTGCCCACCTTCGGCGTCGGGCGCGATCTGAAGCGGGGCGAATGGCAGGCCGTCTTCCGCCAGATGATGGGCCACGACCTGATCCGCCCCAATCCCGACCGCCACGGCGCGCTGACCATGACCGACGCCGCCCTGCCGATCCTGCGCGGAGAGGACACGATCCGCCTGCGCCGCGACACCATCGCCGCCGCCAAGGCGCGCCGCCCCGCCGTCAAGACGCTGGTCAACGAAGAGGACGAACCGCTGCTCTCGGCGCTCAAGGCCAAGCGGCGCGAGCTGGCGGAACAGCAGGGCGTGCCGGCCTATATCATATTCAATGACCGCACCCTGATCGAAATGGCGGAACAGCGCCCCGAAAGCCTGGACGCCATGGCGAAGGTCTCGGGCGTGGGGACCAAGAAACTGGACACCTACGGCGCGACGTTCCTGTCGGTGATCACCGGCGCGGTTGAGGAAATGCACCCGACCCGCCTGAAGGCCGCGGCGCGCGGTGGCGGGGACCTCTATGACCGGCTGATGGCGCTGCAGCGTGACCTGCACCACGGGCCGGACGGCACCGAAAAGCCGCTGTCCTGCTCGGCCTCGGCCATTGCCAAGGTCGTGGCCGCGAAACCCGACACCTCGGCCGCGTTGGAACGTATCCTTGGCGATCGCCGGACGGAACGCTTCGGTGCCGCCTTTCTCGACGCCATTTCAGAAGCAAGCTAGGGCCCATTCATGCTGATCGTCATTTCTCCTGCCAAGCGGTTGGACTGGTCGCCCCAGTCCGCCACCATGACCCGCCCCGATTTCCTGGCCGAGGCCAACAGCCTGGCCCGCACCATGCGCAACCGCACCCTGACCGAGATCAAGGACCTGATGGACCTCTCGGACGACCTGGCCCGGCTGAACCGAGACCGCTACCGCGATTTCGAAGAGGACCCGGCCACGGATGTGCTGCGCCCCGCTGCTCTGGCCTTTGCCGGCGACACCTACACCGGGCTCGAGGCCGGCAGCCTGGAGCCCGAGGAAATGGACTGGGCGCAGGACCACCTGCGCATCCTGTCCGGCCTTTATGGCGTGCTGCGCCCGCTGGACGGGATCCAGCCCTACCGCCTGGAAATGGGCACGCGCCTGAACACCCGCCGCGGCAAGAACCTTTATGACTACTGGGGCGCTGATCCCGCCAAGGCCTTGAAGAAACAGGCAAAGGCCGCGGGCACTGACGTGCTGGTGAATTGTGCCAGCCAGGAATATTTCGGTGCCGTCGATCAGGGCAAGCTGGGCCTGCGGATCATCACGCCGACCTTCCTGGAAGAAAAGAACGGCAAACGCGCCATTGTCTCCTTCTTCGCCAAACAGGCGCGCGGGTCGATGGCCCGCTTCATCGTCACCCGCCGCATAACCGACCCCGAGGGCCTGAAGGATTTCGACCTCGGCGGCTATGCCTATGACGCCGAAACCTCGACCCCCGATCAGCCGGTCTTCGTCCGCGCCCCCGAGTAAACCACAAGGGCTAGACCAATCGGTCCAGCCCCTCTTTGGTTTTCCAAAAATATCCTCGGGGGTAGGCGCAAATGCCTTGGCATTTGCGGCGCAGGGGGCAGACGGCCCCCTGTTTCTGGCCCCTGTTCCGGCCCCTCACCGGCGCTGACGCTTGATCTTCTTCTTGATCTTGTCGCCCTTCTTCTTGGCATGGACCAGCTTGCGCTTCGGCCCCCCGCCAGACGGCCGTCCCCGCCCGCGCCGGAACCCGCCCGGCCCGTGGCTGACGGCCTCACCATCCAGCGAAATCAGCTCCAGCATCAGCCCGCCAGTCACCGGCGCGGCCTCGGAGAGCTTGACCGTAACGCGCTGACCCGGCTGGATGATCCGCCCGGTCTTGGATCCCATCAGGGTCGAGGCCTCGCGGTCGTGATGGAAGAATTCATCGCCAAGCGACCGGATCGGCACCAGCCCGTCGGCCCCGGTTTCGTCCAGCCGAACAAAGGCCCCGAAACGCGCAACGCCGGAAATCCGGCCCGAGAACTCGTGACCGACCCGTTCCGACAGATAGGCGGCCAGGTAGCGGTCGGTGGTGTCGCGCTCGGCGGTCATCGACCGCCGCTCGGTTTCCGAGATATGCGCGCCGACGCTGTCCAGTTCCGCGATCTGATCGCCGGTCAGCCCGTCCTCGCCCCAGTGATGCGCGGCCACCAGCGACCGGTGTACGATCAGGTCCGAATAGCGCCGGATGGGCGAGGTGAAATGCGCGTAATTCGCCAGCGCCAGGCCGAAATGGCCAAAGTTATGCGGCGCGTAATAGGCCTGGGTCATCGACCGCAGGGTCGACATGTTGATCAGTTCCGCATGATCCGTCCCGGCGGCGGAATTCAGCAGCGCGTTCAGATGCGCGGTCTTGATGACCTGCCCCTTGGCCAGATTGAACCCGGCCGCCTGGGCGGTGTCGCGCAGGCTTTCCAGTTTTTCGACCGGCGGCTCTTCGTGCACGCGGAACAGCAGGGGGGATTTCTTGGCGATCAGCGTCTCGGCGGCGGCAACATTGGCCAGCACCATGAATTCCTCGATCAGCTTGTGCGCGTCCAGCCGGTCGCGGAAGTTGACCGACAGCACCTCTCCCTCATCCGACAGGATGATGCGGCGTTCGGGCAGGTCCAGATCCAGCGGCTGGCGTTTCTCGCGTGCCTCTTTCAGCGCGGCATAGGCGGCGTAAAGCGGACGGACCACGTCCTCCATCAGGGGGCCGACCTTGTCATTCGGCGCGCCATCCATGCCCTGCTGCACCTCTTCATAGGACAGCGACGCGGCCGAGCGCATCAGCCCGCGGTGGAAGGTATGCCCCAGCTTGACGCCGTGGGGATCCAGCCGCATCCGAACCGCGATACAGGGGCGCGGCACGCCTTCGTGCAGCGAACACAGATCGCCCGATAGCCGGTCGGGCAGCATTGGCACGACGCGGTCGGGGAAATAGGTCGAATTGCCCCGCTTGCGGGCCTCGCGGTCCAGCGCGGTGCCGGGGCGCACGTAATGCGCCACATCCGCGATCGCGACCCAAAGCACATGGCCGCCGGGGTTCTTCGGATCGTCATCCGCATGGGCATAGCAGGCGTCGTCGTGGTCGCGCGCGTCGCTTGGGTCGATGGTGACGAAGGGCATGTCGCGCATGTCCTCGCGGCCCTTCAATCCGACGGGTTTGGCGCGGTCAGCCTCGTCCATGACGTCATCGGGGAAGGCATCGGGGATGCCGTGCTGGTGGATGGCGATCAAAGACACGGCCTTGGGCGCGGTCGGATCGCCCAGACGTTCGACGATACGCGCGCGGGGCAGGCCCATGCGCGACTTGGGGCCGGATTGCTCGGCCTCGACCAGCTCTCCGTCCTTGGCCCCGTGGGTCGCGCCAGCTGGCACCATCCATTCCAGGTCCGAGCCCTTGTCGATCGGCACCACCCGCCCGCCTTCGGACCCGGCGCGGAAGACGCCCAGGATGCGGCGCGGGTTGTGCCCGATGCGGCGGATCAGCCGGCCTTCGTAGTCCGGCCCCTGACCCAGCAGGGTCACGCGGGCCAGGATACGGTCCCCGGCGCCAAGCGCGGGGTCGGAATTGCGCAGCACAAGGTGCACCACCGGCTCATCACCCTCGCCCTGCCATTCCAGCGGCTTGGCGGTCAGATCGCCATTGGCGTCGGGCCCATTGACCAGCAGCACCGACACGGGCGGCAGCCGGTCGGGGTCGCGATAGGTCTTCTGGCGCTTCTCCAGATGCCCCTCGGCCTCGAGTTCGCGCAGGACGCGCTTCAGGTCGATCCGCGCAGCCCCCTTGATCCCGAAGGCCTTGGCGATGTCGCGCTTGGCCGTCAGGCCGGGGTTGTCGGCGATCCATTGCAGGATCTGATCTTTGGAGGGGATGTTGCTCATGATTTTGCCGTAGCACGACGGGGGCGGGACGTCACATCAAAAGCAAGCGCGCGTCAGGGCAGATCGGCGGCGGTATCCACGTCACGCAGGGTGTCGACCAGGGTTATGCGGTGATCGGGTAGGGTGGAGAGCGTGTCGGACAGCGCATGTTCCGTTGACCAGCGCACGCCCTGAAACTGCCCGGGAGGAGGCGGCCGCACCCCGCGCATCCCGATCAGCCAATAGCCGCCATCGGGGGCGGGGCCAAAGACGGCATCGCTGCCGCGCAGGGCCTTGAAGGCGCGGGCGATATGGGTGCGGGTGATGCCAGGGATGTCGGCGCCGATGATGCAGCATGGCACGGCCCATGAGGTCTGTTCCACCCGGCGGCTCCGCCGGGCCGCGCCCGACCCGCCCCCCCTCGGGCCGGGCGCAGCCCTATGAACATTGCTCGGGCGGTTCCGCAGCACCCGCCCCATCCGGTCGCCCAGATCCCCCGGCCCCTGCGCCACACGCGCCAGATCATGCGGAAAGACGGGCGAGGCGACGGCCCCGTCGGGCGCGACCGCCAGCACCAGATCCCATCTGGGATCCCGCAGCCGCCGCAAAAGATCGCGCAGCTGATGCCGCATCCACCAGGTCGCCGGGATCGCCCCGATATCCGTCGCCAGCCGCGTCTTGACCCGGCCGGGGCGCGGGTCCTTGACCATCACGACAAGCCGGGGCCGGGCGGGCATCAGGCGAAGTAGTCGCGCAGGATGCGGGAATAGATCGCCTTGAGCTGGTGGATTTGGGCAATCTCGACCCGCTCATCCACCTGATGCATCGTCTTGCCAACAAGGCCGAATTCCACCACCGGGCAGTGATCTTTGACAAACCGCGCATCCGAGGTCCCGCCCGAGGTCGACAGCTCGGGCGTCACGCCGGTCTCGTCCTTGACCGCGCGGGCGATCAGATCCGACAGCGCACCCGGAGGGGTCACGAAGCTTTCGCCCGAAACCTTGATCCGCGTGACGATCTTCACGCCAAAGTCTTCCGCGACCACCTCGGCCTCGGCGCGCAGCCAGTCCGACAGGCTGTCGCCGGAATGGGCGTCGGAAAACCGGATGTTGACCGCGCCCCGGCAAGCGGCGGGGATCACGTTGGTCGCCGGGTTGCCGGTGTCCATCGTCACGATCGCCAGGGTCGAGGCGTCGAAATGATCGGTGCCCTGGTCCAGCTCATGGCTGGCCAGCCGGTCCATCAGCCGCGCCAGCGCAGGTAGCGGGTTCCGGGCGCGGTGCGGATAGGCGGAATGGCCCTGCACGCCGGTGACCTCGAACCAGGCGGTCATGGACCCGCGCCGCCCGATCTTCATCATCTCGCCCATGACATTGGGGCTGGTCGGTTCGCCCACAAGGCAATCGGTCATCGCCTCGTTGTTGTCGCGCATCCAGTCCAGCAGGGCGGTGGTGCCATCGGTGGCGTCGCCCTCTTCATCGCCGGTGATTGCCAGGATCACCGCGCCGTCGGGCGGCGTGTCAGTGACAAAATCAATGGCCGCAGCGGCAAAGGCGGCAACGCCCGATTTCATGTCGGTCGCGCCCCGACCCCACAGCATCCCGTCCTTTTCGACCGCGCCAAAGGGCGGCACCGTCCAGGCGGCCTCGTCGCCGACGGGGACCACATCGGTGTGACCGTTGAACCCGAAAGACCGGTTGGCCCCGCGATTGCCCCATCTGGCAAAGAGGTTCGAGGTGCCGTTGCGATCGACCCGGGTGCAGGTGAACCCGGCCTTCGACAGCAGGTCCTCAAGCAGCACCAGCGCGCCGCCTTCCTCGGGCGTGACCGAGGGGCAGCGGATCAGATCGGCGGTCAGGGCAACGGGATCAACACTCATTTGGGGTCCTTTCGAATGGGGCTTCCGGGGCAGGGGGCGTTCCGGAAGGGGGGCGTCAGTGGCGCGTCTCGCCCTCGTCATAGAAGGGGGTCACCTGGGCCACGACCACGGCGTTGTCTTCCAGCGCCCGCGCCATCAGCCCGCGTTCCTCGTCCGAGATGTCGTGCCCCTCGGCCAGGCGTTCGTCCAGCGTGCCATAGCCCGAGACATCCAGCGGGGCCATTTCGGCCTGTTTCAGGATGGCGACGGTTTCGCGCACGGCCTCGGCCTCGTCCACGCCCGAGGCATAGCACATCAGCGCCGCCCCGGTGGACCCTTCGGGAAGCCCGTCGCCCGCGGCCCGGCCCACTTCGACCAGCAGCGTATAGACCTGCTGTTTGCGCGGCGTCTTCTTTTCCTTGGCCATGGGGTCGTCCTTGTCTGTGCTCCTGCGGGCCGCCGTGCGGGGCCCGGGTCTGGCCTGACGGGTGTCAGATTTGGCCGTCTTAGTAAAGAGACAGCGCTTGCCATTCACCGGGGCGGCGGGTCTGATGGCTGGTATGGTGAGTAAAGGAGAACGCGCGTGAAACGGATCAAGGACATGGTGGCCGAGGCCAACGAGAAGGTAAGCCACGCCCCGGCGGACGTCATGCAGGTGCTGCATGGCCAGGAAGGCGTGACCTTCGTCGATCTGCGCGACCCCCGAGAGCTGGAGCGCGAGGGCATGATCCCCGGGGCCTTCCACTGTCCGCGCGGCATGCTGGAATTCTGGATCGACCCCGAAAGCCCCTATGCCAAGCCGCAGTTCCAGCAGGATCACAAGTTCGTCTTCTACTGCGCCTCGGGCTGGCGGTCGGCCCTGTCGGCGCTTGCGGCGCAGGACATGGGGCTTGAGAACGTCACCCATATCTCGGACGGGTTCACCGGCTGGAAAAAGGCTGGCGCTCCGGTGGCCGAGAAGTCCGCGAAGCAGGGCTGAGGCTTGGCCGGTCACCCGCTGATCTGCGACGCGGGCACGGTGCTGTTTTCGCCCGGAATGCCCTGCACCGGCTTTGTCGTTCTAGAAGAAGGCACGATCCGGGTGACCATGACCGGCACCAACGGGCGCGAGGTCGTGCTGTACCGCGTGACGCCCGGCGACGTCTGCCTGCAGACCTTCGGCTGCCTGATGGACGGGCGCGACTATGCGGCCGAAGGCGTGGCCGAGACGGCGATCCGCGGCCATATCCTGCCGCCCGGCGATTTCCGCCGCCAGCTGGCCGAGGACGAAGGATTTCGCGACCGTCTGCTGGGCGCGGTGGCGCGGCGGTTCCACGATTTCGAACAGCTGGTCGAAGATGTCGCCCTGACCGGGTTCGACGCCCGGCTGTCGCGCGCCCTTTTGCGGCTGGGCCGCGATCACGACGACATCCAGGTGACCCACGAAGGCCTGGCGGCTGAAACCGCCTCGGGGCGGGCCTTCGTGTCGCGCCGCCTGGCCGAATTCCAGCGTCGCGGGCTGATCCGCATCGGGCGCGGCCATGTGACCCTGCTGGACCGCACCGCCCTGGGCCACCTGGCCGAGGATTGACCGCCCCGTCGCCCCTGCGTTTCGCGGAAATCCCGGCCCTTCGGTGACATAGTCACATCACCCGGCCCGCGCGGGGCGTAGACTAACCCCATTCACACGTGAAGGAGTCGTCACATGTCCCGCAACGAAGGAACCCTTGATCGCGCGCTGCGCGTCATCCTTGGCCTAGTGCTTCTGTCGCTGGTCTTCCTGGGCCCCCAGACCCCCTGGGGCTGGATCGGCCTGGTGCCGCTGGCCACCGGCCTGATCGGCTGGTGCCCGCTCTATACCCTGCTGGGGATCCGTACCTGTCCGATGCAGAAATGATCGCAATCAGTCGCGCGGGCCGGGGGCCTTGGGGGCCTGCCACCCGCGTAACACGCTAAGGATCCGCACGAAGGCCGCCAGCGCTGCCCCAAGGATCAGAACGGGCAAAGGATCCGCCCCGATCCGATCGCCCGCCACCACGATCACCGCGCCCAGAAGCGCGGCCAGCGCGTAGACCTCTTCGCGCAGCACTCGGGGTGTTTCGGCCACCAGCAGGTCGCGCACGGCCCCGCCGCCCACGGCCGTCAGCACGCCCAGCACCACGGCCGGAAGCGGATCCAGCCCGAAATCCAGCGCCTTGCGCGCGCCGCTGACCGCAAACAGGCCCAGCCCGATGGCGTCCAGAACCATGACGGGTTTCGACAGCTTCTCGATCAGCCTGTGGAAAAAGAAGACGCAAAGCGCGGCGGCAAAGGCGGCCAGCAGCGTGTGCGAGGTCCCAAGCGCGGCCACCGGCGTCGCGCCAAGCGCCATGTCGCGGATCATCCCGCCCGACAGCGCGGCCGCCACCGCCAGCACGGCAATCCCGAAGACATCCAGATCCCGCCGCACCGCCAGCATCGCCCCGGACAGACCAAAGACGAAGGTCCCCAGAAGGTCGAGCCAGTAAAGCGCCTGATCGGGTGTCATGGGACAGGTCTCGGGTCCGGCGGCGCAGAGGCCCGCCGGACCCAGGCGCGATCAGTCGCGCAGCAGGTCGTTGATGCCGGTCTTGGACCGGGTCTTTGCGTCCACGGTCTTCACGATCACGGCGCAATACAGGCTGACACCGTTCTTCGACGGCATGGAGCCGGAGACGACCACCGAGTAGGGCGGCACTTCGCCATAGAAGACCTCACCGGTTTCGCGGTTCACGATCTTGGTGGACTGGCCGATGTAGACACCCATCCCCAGGACCGACCCTTCGCGGACGATCACACCCTCGACCACCTCGGAGCGTGCGCCGATAAAGCAGTTGTCCTCGATGATGGTCGGGCCGGCCTGCATGGGTTCCAGCACGCCACCGATGCCGACGCCGCCGGACAGGTGCACGTCCTTGCCGATCTGGGCACAGGACCCGACGGTGGCCCAGGTGTCGACCATGGTGCCGCTGTCCACATAGGCCCCGAGGTTCACAAACGACGGCATCAGCACCACGCCGGGCGCGATATAGGCCGACTTGCGGACCACGGTGTTCGGCACGGCGCGGAACCCGGCGGCTTTGAACTCTTCGGCACCCCAGCCCTTGAACTTGCTGTCGACCTTGTCCCACCAGGTTCCGCCCTGCGGGCCACCGGTTTGGATTTCCATGTCCTTCAGGCGGAAGCCCAGCAGCACGGCCTTCTTGGCCCACTGGTTCACGTGCCAGTCGCCGCTTTCCTGTTTCTCGGCCACGCGCAGGCTGCCGCTGTCCAGCGCGGCCAGGGTGGTTTCGATGGCATCGCGGGTCTCGCCGGTGGTGGCGGGGCTGATGGTGTCGCGCGCCTCCCAGGCGGCTTCGATGGCGGTTTCCAGCTGGGCGTTGGACATGGGGCGGCTCCTGTCGGTTTGAACTCGCGGGCGGTTAGACACCAATCCGCGCGGGGGCGCAATCTCTGGCTGCCCGTGCGCGGCACTGACGGGCGGGGCGGGTCCCGGCGGGTCACGACTGGTCGCGCGGCGGGCCCCGCGCTAGGTTGAGGGCAAATCACTTAAGGACACTTCATGACCGAAGACCGCCACCGTTCCGCGCACCGCACGTTTCGCGACGCGCATACCGATATTCAGACCGCCGACGACGTGCCCGACACGCCCCAGACCCGCGCCCCGGCGTACCGCCTGGCCTTTGCCGATGACGAATTCCTCTGCCGGGACGAACTGCGCCCCGTCCGCCTGCAGCTGGAACTGCTGAAGCCGCAGATGGTCATGGACGAACGCGGCATCGAATCGACCGTCGTGCTGTTCGGCGGTGCCCGCATCCCCGAGCCCGCGAAAAAGGCCGATGCCAAGACCGAGACCCTGGCCGAGCTGTCGAAGTTCTACGATCAGGCCCGCCGTTTTGCCGCGATGATCACCGCCCGGTCGCTGGACAGCTATGGCCGCGAATGGGTCGTGGCCACCGGCGGCGGCCCCGGCGTGATGGAGGCCGGCAACCGCGGCGCCGATGACGCCGGCGGCCAGTCCATCGGGCTGAACATCGTGCTGCCGCATGAACAGGCCCCGAACGAATGGGTCACGCCGGACCTGTGCTTCAACTTCCACTACTTCGCGATCCGCAAGATGCATTTCCTGATGCGCGCCCGCGCGGTCTGCGTCTTCCCGGGCGGCTTCGGCACCCTGGACGAGATGTTCGAGGCCCTGACCCTGATCCAGACCGGCCGGATGGAGCGCGTGCCTTTCCTGCTGTTCGGCCGCGCCTTCTGGGAAAAGATCATCAACTGGGAGGCCCTGGCCGACGCCGGCACCATCGCGGCCGAGGATCTTTCGCTGTTCAAGTTCGTCGAAACGGCCGAAGAGGCGCTTGCCGCCATCGACAGCTGGCCCGCCGCGGGGACCAAGCGGGGGGACATTCCGGGGCGGTGAGGGGATATTGGCGGGGTGAGTTGGGTGTCTGAGAGGAGGTCAATCACTCCGCCGCGACCTGTGACGTAGTTTTGTTATTGGTCAGAAGGTCGCTACCGGCCCATTGCCGACATTCAAATACAGCCTGGATGCCGCATCGCAGCACCTTCAAGCGGACACTGATCCGAGCCGATACAATATCGGAAAATATAACGCGCTGGCCGGACCAACCCCGGAGACAGCGCGTCAGGTGTTTAGCGGAACCTGGCTGCGTTCTCCGCGGCCGCTGCATCCGTGTCGCCCTGACCGAAAGCAGACGGTCGCGGCTCTGGCAGTTGCAGGGCCTCCTGAACCCGCGGCATGGCGTCGATGCGGTCGAACCACGCTTGAAGGTTCAGCAATCCGTCGACGCTCACAGTCGCCCAGAAGTAGGTGCGCGCCCAAGGGTAAGTCGCGATATCCGCGATGGACATCGCATCACCTACCAGCCACTCGCGCCCTGCGAGCCGCGTATCCAGCACTTCCAGCAGGCGGCGGCTTTCGGTCACATAGCGGTTAATGGCGTAGGGCACCTCATCGCCATTCGGCTTGGCGATCCGCTGGAAGAACATCGCCTGGCCCATCATCGGGCCGATCCCGCCCATCTGGAACATCAGCCATTGCAGCGTCTCCGAGCGCTCCTTGGGGTCGTGGCTGAGGAACCGATCGTATTTCTCGGCGAGATACCACAGGATCGCGCCGCTCTCGAACACGGCGCAGTCATCAGCGCCGCGATCCACGATGGTCGGAATGCGGCCGTTTGGATTCAGGCGCAGGTAATCGGGCGCTTTCTGCTCCTTCTTCCCGAAGTCGATCGGCACCAGCTCGTAGTCAATCTGTGCCTCGTGCAGAAATATCAGGGGCTTCCAGCCGTTCATGGTGTTGGCGGTGTAGAGAACGATATCAGGCCGCGTCATTGCTGAGCTCCCCGAAGGTCATAGCGAGATGGGCGTCGAACCGGGCGAGGTCGGAGGCCACGTCGGGGTTCTTCATCACGTCGAAGGCCCCGAAGGTCGGCAGCGGCGTCATGCCGAAGAACCTGGCGTTCAGGTGGACCGGACGCAGGAGGTCATCCAGCGACATGCCCTCGAAGAACGGCTCTGCCGGGTCGTCGAAGGCTTCAGCCGGGGCGTTCAGCGTGGCCGAGATCATGTAACGCGTGCCTGCCAGCTTGCCGCCCATGCCGTAGTTGGCCTTCGGTGCGGCAGCGCTGCGACCGTCGCCGTTGCTGAGCTGTCCGCCCATCCCGACCGTGTAGACCTCATCCATGTATTTCTTGAACGACCACGGCACGCCCATCCAGTTTACCGGGAATTGCAGGAGGACCACGTCCGCCCAGAGGTGACTGTCCACCTCGGCCTGCACGTCGTATCCGGCCGCGACCGTGGTCAGGCGAACCTCGTGACCCTGCGCCTCAAATGTCGCCTTGGCGCGCTCCGCGAGCGTTCTGTTGAGTTTACCGGGGGCAAATTCGTAAGGCTGCGCGCCGTTCAGGATGTGGATCTTTCTCATATCGTCTCTTCCGTTGCTGTGCCCGCTTGACTTCGGCGGGGTCCGGGATGAGATGACCTTGGCAGGAAGCAAAAGCAACCAGTATACTTTTAGTAACCTAAACCTAAATGGATCAGCGGAGTGCAAAATGATGGATGCAAAGATCGAAATAGACGGTGCAGGTCGACGGAGCGCGGCCAATGCCTGCACCGAGCCCTGCGCCATCGAGCGCGGGATGCGGATCATCGGAGGGAAATGGACCGGCTCCATCCTCTGGCACGTCAAGGATGGGCCGGTGCGGTTCAACGACCTCGCCCGGATGATCGGCGGCGCATCGAAGAAAATGATCACGGAACGCTTACGGCAACTCGAAGACCAAGGGCTGGTCAGGCGTGAGGTATGTGAAACCGCCCCGATCACCGTGGTTTACGAAATCACTGATTTCGGGCGCACAGCCTTGGGTTTCCTGGATGAACTGCGCAAGTGGAGTGAGGGCCTGCCGAAGGCTTTGACTGCTGAAAAGAGATAGCCTGTCGAGAACGCGACCGGCCCTTTGCGGTCATTGGCCAGGATCACCATTACCGCAGCGCGGCTACCTAGTACCCGACGTTCATGACCCCGCGCAGCATATTCCAGGGCACGAAGGTCAGCAGTGCGGACCAAGCGGGCGTGCGCTGCAGTTGGACCAACATTGATGATTTATATACGCAAG
This sequence comes from Pseudooceanicola nitratireducens, assembly GCF_900109195.1. Classification (GTDB taxonomy): domain Bacteria; phylum Pseudomonadota; class Alphaproteobacteria; order Rhodobacterales; family Rhodobacteraceae; genus Pseudooceanicola; species Pseudooceanicola nitratireducens. The sequence continues at coordinate 132,979 of NZ_FNZG01000001.1, forward strand.
TCTAAGCAATAGCCATGTATGCAAAAAACCTGTCCCTTCTTCTTCATCGTCAACTTTCTGAACCACGATCGTATGACGAGACACTAAAGCGATTTGAAAGCCTACGGGGGTATGGGCAACTTCCCCGTGGGAGAGAAAGGGCCGCGCAACGCCTTAGCAACAGTGAGATCGCACGGGCCGTTTTAGGCTTTGTGCCGACATTAAGCGGATGGGCTGGCCATGTGGCACTCATAATGGGCGATCTTCGGCCTGTCGGTGGCGTCGCGGCGTCGTTTAAGGGGGTGGCGTCTCTCGCTGAGGCGATGGCTGCTCTGCTAACCAAAGATGAAGACTGCAATGCCCTTGTGTCGCTTACGCTTTCTATAGCCCGAATTCCTGGAAACGATGAATATCAAGCAAAGCTGATTTTCGAGGAAGACGGCCAACGGAAGACAAACTCCTACGTTTCGGAATATGCTCTGACTCTGGCGGCGGCAGGAGCGGAAAAAGACTTCGACCATGACCGACCGTTATCGACCAACACCCGGCAACTAGTCCTAAACCGAGAGTTCTTCCGAGAGCTAAAGCGTGACATCGACCTTTCGCGCCATTGGAACCGGCCACTAGAAACGGATTGGCGAGAATATGAAACAGAAGATGAGCGTAACGCTTTCGACGAGCGCCTTGGTGCCCGCAGAGGATCAAGATTCTTGAGCCTTGGCGTAGATACCGCCGTCACTTGGCCAAAGGAACCGACGCGAGTCGAGTTCGGCGGTCATGATTTCGTGCTTTTCCCAAAAACCAAGGAACACTCGCATTCCATCAGCATTGATTTACACCATGAGCGTATCTCAGTCGAAGCCGCCGAGACTCTACTCAACCGCTTTTTGAGTCTTCTCGCTTGGTGTGATGATCAACACGCTATCCTGCGGGAAGGATGGACCGGCAATCCTGTACCCGTGCCCGTTCCAAGACGTGAAATCGCATCCTACGTTATGCCCGATTGGATGTTTTTTCGCTCGCTGCCAGAGGATAAGGAGCTATTGAACTGCCTTTCATACTACCGAGAAGGGTTGAATGCTGCCGAAGCAGAGATAGCGTCACAGGCAGTGTTGAGCTTCTTTAAGGTTTTTGAGATGTGGCGTGACGCTCGGAAGGCAAAAAGGTGGATCAAGCGCGTTTTCACGGATGCTTGCACCAATGTGCCCGAGCATGCCTTGGCTCAGTTTCATTCGGACAGGCAAGAGACTGAGATTGAAGATTATTGCTACAAGTGCCGTGTCGCAGCAGCGCATGCTTCAAAATCCTATAAATCAGACGCAGACATTTCGAGTGAAACGCGCAGGCTATCCGCTGCTGCCGATATTATGAGGGCGTTAGCGCGACACTACATACGAACGAAATTCGGTTTTTCAGATTCCTACATGAGCGATAAAATAAACCGATAGCAGGCACTGGGTCAGTGCGCAGCATCAGTCAAACTGGGCTTAGACCGGTCATGCGGCGGCGCTGCGACCCCATCACGAGGGCCGCGCCACCCTATCGACGCGATCGGCCCTTTGCGGTCGTTCTCGCCAGGCGCGGCGGATGACCGATGTCAGCCCCATACCCACTTTGGTATTTGCATCATCAATGTGCAAAGCAACTTTCCGGCAGCCCGATCGCAGAAATCCAGATCCGTTTCGCCATCATGGACAGCTTCTCGGCCCTTTGTTGGCCCAATATTTAAGCCGTCGCCTGAAGCTGGCAGGGATAGGGGCTCCTCATCCTTTCGGTGAAATAGCGCGACAAGTTCTCCTACTATGGGAACATTCCTTGAAAGTTTCAGAGGCAATCGCCAACACTGCTTGGATCAACTTGGAGTAGACAATGTCAGATTTCGAAGCATCCGTGCAGTACAACGATTTCAAAGGGTCCGTCGCGGCAGATAGGTCCGACACCGAAAGAATGTCTGATTACCTCGTTGCCCAGGGGCTTGCTACCGATGACGAGAGAGTTGTCGGGTATCGAATATCCTTCATGGGTAATCACGGAGATGAGTATGAACCGGGTGTGTTGGTCTACCTCCAAAAGGGCAGCTACGATGATCCAGACAAAGTTGTTCGGGCCATCGACATCCAGATGTCCGGTCCAAAATTCTTCTCTTTTTTCAAACGTTTCTCGCTTGTCTTGATGCAGGATGGGCTGGACCTTACCGGCGTCACGGTGGACGGCCCACACTACGAAGAATAAGATAAAGCGCGCCCGCCGCGAGGAGACTACGCGGCGGGCACTGCGGCGTGCTGTGTTAGCCAGGCGGCAGGAGCAGATGCCGAGCGGTGCGCTCTGGATGAGTGCAGCCCTGCATTTCCGGCCCGAAGCTTCTGTCTGCCGCCCCGCTGGTTGCTGCAATGCAGCTTCCTCAATCCAGCCGTTGGCGAAAGTCGCAGTTTAACGATAGGCTGATCGTCTTTCTGCTGGCGCCATTTGGCATGAGTTAATGCCTATGGTAGGTCTTTGACTTCACTTCGAAAGGGCTCTGGGATGTCGAAAAAGCTGATAGAAGAGATCAGTAGTGGTGAATACGGTAATCCACTAAAGCCATTCCATAGGGATGCCATGCTTGACTTAATTCTGGCATGGGGATCATTGGATGGAGCGCTAACTATGCTCGTGTCTGCGTTTACAGGCGAAGATCTACATGCAACTGCTAGCCGTTTAATGAAGGTGAAAGGTACAGCAAAAATATTGGAAATCGCCCGATTGCTTGAAGAGCATGACCGCGAATCTCAGATCGCAAAAAACTTTAGAAAATTGAAAAAACGCTACGAGAAACACTCAAGACCACGAAACCGCATCGCACACGGCCACTGTGCCGGTTACCTACTAGCCGATGAACAGTACTTGGTGTTCGCAGTCGCCGAGCCGGAAGGCGAGGACCAAATGGTTGCTGAGGCGATCCCCGTTGAGGAGATAATTGCCGCTAAAAGGTTTGGAGAAACACTCACCGCATTCGCCGCGCAAACCGCAGAAAGGCTCTGTGCTACTCGTGCGACATGAAGACTTGGGAGGGCCTTGCGTCTGTAAGATGGCAAAGCTGGTAAGAACGTAGATCAAAATCCACGCAGCAGAATCCCTGCAGGGGCCCTGCTTCCGGACCGATTTGCTCGGCCCACAACCGACATTTGCGACCAACTGGATAACGTCCGGTCCAAGCCTGCTGCTAACCTTTGCAAATTCAGAAACCGCATGCGTAGCGGATCCTCGAGTGTTAATTAGCTCTGAACCCATAAATCATCTACTTCGCAAAGATATATCCCTTCGCGCCGCGTAGTCTCTGATGAGACGTATCGTCTCCTCAGGCCTTGCAACTTTTTCCAATCTTGTCGCTTTCCTTGGATTCGAGCGAGGCGAGCTGTGTCTATATAAAGGGCAAGTTCTAGCCCTGCGCCTTTCTCGCCAATATGCGCAAACTTGCATTGGCCTCCTTTCGCGTCTGAGAGGCGATCTTCCATTTCCGAGAGGGAGTTCAGAGCTTGTGCGAGGGACGCTTCTGTCAAATCACGCACGACTTGGTGCAAGGTAAATAGGCTTTCAACAAAGCCCCTAGTGAACATCTTGAGGTCGATACCTTCAGCACTCAGTTCTTCAATCTCGTCTCTTGTCGCTCTTCTTATCTTTTCTGACGCAACTAAGGGTTGGGTGCGAATATGAGGACTGCATGTAAGTCTCCGTCGCCAAGGTTCCCCATCTTTCAGCCGGCCTGACGACGTTTCATTCTTGAAAGAAATCGGGAACCCCGCGATCGGAAGCTTGTCGTGTATCGAAAAATTTCTTAGAGCACACATCACCCTGTAAGATAGATCAGAGTCGAAGACTGCTTTTCTGCGCGGGTCGTATGCTTCCCAATCAAATCCCGGTATGCTCGCGCTCTTCGCAAGCCTCTCCATTCGTTCAGAATAAGCGCCAGCAGCGGTCAGAAGGGAAAGCAAGTTGAGATTGATTACCTCTCTCCAGTGATCAAAAAAATCATTGTGAGATGCGTAGTCGTCGTTCTCTAGGCTCCATTCAAGGCTGGCTGACATTAAGGTCTTTTCGAGATCTATGTATGAGCGGGCGATAAGGCTGAATGCCTCTTCAATGCTAAATGCCGCGGCTAGTACCTCGCGAGATTGTTTCGCCCTTTCATAATCATCTTTTGAAACGTCACAGCTGACACCACCAATAAAACCCTCAAAGACCTTGTATTCATTCGTCATCGGAATACCCATTATTTGTGCTCTAGTTCAATGCCCAGGCACGATAGCCTGTCTTCCTCGGCTTTGCAGTCATTGGTGCAGAGCGCAGCGAACGACCGCTAACCGCCCATCTAGGCACGAGCTGCCATGACAGAGTTACCGGTCGTCCCCCCGCGGCAAACCCTCACCAATACTGCACGACTGAAACTATTGCCCCCCCAAAAAGAAAATCGGCCCCAAAGGGCCGACCTTCCCATTCCCAACACTACAAATTCAAACCGACCCGATCGCCGTATCAAACGCGTCGATCATGATCTGCACCTCGGCCTCGGTGATGATCAGCGGAGGCGACATCATGATGTTGGGCGGTGCGGGGCGGACCATGGCACCAGCCTCGTAGACGCGTTTCTGGATCGTCTTGACCGTATCCGCGTCCAGGGGCGTCTTGGTGGCGCGGTCCGACACGAATTCAATCGCGGTCATCAGCCCATGGCCGCCGCGCACGTCGCCGATGATGTCGTACTTCTCCTTCAGGCCCATCAGCCCGTCGTACAGCTGCGTGCCGCGCGCGGCGGCGTTGGTCTTGGTGTCCAGGCGCAGGGTTTCCGACAGGCAGGCGGTGACCGCAGCCGCCCCGACCGGGTGCGCCGAATAGGTATAGCCGTGCCAGATCGCGGCATTGCCGCTCTGGTCCTGCTCGAACACCTCGGCTACCTCTTCCGACACCAGTGCCGCGCCGACCGGGAAATAGGCCGAGGTGATGCCCTTGGCCACCGACATCAGGTCGGGCTTCACGCCCCAGTGGCGCGATCCGCTCCAGTCTCCGGTGCGTCCGAAACCGCAGATCACCTCGTCCGCGATCATCAGGATGCCGTAGCGGGTGCAGATCTCGCGCATCAGTTTCATGAAGCTGGGATCGGGCACCAGCACGCCGCCGGCGCCCAGGATCGGCTCCATGATGAAGGCGGCGATGGTGTCGGGGCCCTGGAATTCGATCTCGTCCACCAGTTCGGCTGCGATCTTCTGCGCCAGCCTGGCCGGGTCGGCTTCGTCATAGGGGTTGCGATAGGGGTAGGGCGCGGTGATGTGGAAACAGCCCGGCAGAAGCGGTTCATACCCGATGCGGAAGCGGTTGTTGCCGTTCACGCTGGCCCCGCCGAAATGCGTGCCGTGATAGCCCTTTTTCAGCGACAGGAACTTGGTCCGCTGCGGCTGGCCCTTGATGCGGTGATAATTCCGCGTCAGCCGCAGGCAGGTGTCGACGGAATCCGACCCGCCCGAGGTGAAGAAGACCCGGCCGATGCCGTCTTCGGCAAAGAACTCCTGCACCGCGACCGAGGCTTCGATTGCCGCGGGGTTGGTCGATCCGGCGAAGGCCGAGTAATAGGGCAGCTGCGCCAGCTGGTCCGAGATCGCCTGTTTCACCACATCGTTCGAATAGCCCAGGTTGGCGCACCACAGCCCGCCCACGCCGTCGACCACCGAATGGCCGTCGATGTCGAAGATGCGCGATCCTTCGGCTTTCGTGATGATGGTCGGCGGGTTCGCCATGCTGTCGCCGGGGGCGCCCATGGGATGCCACAGGGCCTTTGCATTATGTTCCTTGAGGAAATTGTCGTCCTTCATGGATCACCTCCTTGTTGTGGCGGAAGGCTACGCCCTTCGCGCGAAGTGTCCAGTGGGCAAATGACCCAAGGAAGGTCTGCCGGTGCAGCGCCGTGTGTGCGGGGCTGTCCCCGCTGTCGATCCCCCGCCGATCCACTGTCGACCCCGGCACCGCAAACGAAAACACCCTGCCGGTTGGGGCAGGGCGTTCCGTGACTTGTGAAATCAGGCGGGGAAAGGGCGCGATCAGGCGTTCGGCAGGATCACGATCTCGACCCGGCGGTTCTGGGCGCGGCCCTCGGGGGTCAGGTTGGAGGCACGCGGCTGATCTTCGCCCCGGCCGAACGACTGGATCCGGCCCGAGGACACGCCGTTTTGCACCAGCACATTGGCGACCGAATTGGCACGGCGGGCCGAAAGCTGCTGGTTGTAACCCGCGTCACCGGTGTTGTCGGTATGGCCGATCACCTGGACGGTGGTGTTGGGGTATTCGTTCAGGCTGCGCGCCACGGTGGCCAGATCGCCGGTCAGGTCGGCGCGCAGGGTGGCGCTGTCGGTGGCGAACAGGATGTCCTGCGGCATGGTCACGATCAGGCGGTCGCCGGTGTTGACGATTTGGACGTTGTTGCCCAGCTGACCGCGCAGCGCGGCTTCCTGACGGTCAAGGTAGTCGCCATAGGCGGCCCCGGCCAGCGCACCGGCGGCGGCCCCGATGATGGCGCCCTTCTTGCTGTCCTTGGACAGCGCGGCCCCGGCGATCGCGCCGAAGGTCGCCCCGCCAAGCGCACCCGTGCGGGTGTTCTGGCGACCGTCGTTCTGGTTCATGTCCGTGCAGGCGGTGGTGACCAGAAGGGTCGCCGCGGACAGGGCAAGGACGGGACGGGTGAAAAAGTTGCGCTGTGCGGCGATGGTGCGGGTCATGGTGGCCTCTTGCAGGTCGGTCAATTCTTGCCGCAGGAATGACTATTCCCGCGTTACAGTCAAAACACTTTACCGCGCAAAAGGTTCCAAGCGCCTTTTCGCCGAAGCGTTTTAACCCCCGCTTAACCGCCTGAACCCCGGCCTGAACCCCGGCCTGATCGCCGGTCAGCCTGCCAGCGCGGTCCTGGCCGCGGGGTCCGCCTGCGCGCTTTCCCAGGCCAGCATGGCGCGTTTCACCGGCGTGCCCCAATGATAGCCGCCCAGGCCCCCGGTGGACCGCAGCACCCGGTGGCAGGGGATCAGCCAGCTGACCGGGTTGCGCCCCACGGCGGTGCCCACGGCGCGCACGGCGCGGGGCGATCCGATGCTGCGCGCGATCTCGCCATAGGTGGAGACCTGGCCCGTGGGGATCCGCAGCAGCGCCTCCCAGACCTTGATCTGGAAGGGTGCGCCGATCATCTGCACCCGCGTCTCTCCGGCTTGGCCAAAGGCGGCCTCGGCCCAGGGGCGCAGCAGCGCGGTGTCTTCGTGGAACTGCGCGCCGGGCCAGCGAGTGGTCAGATCGTGCCAGACCGCGTCGCGGCCCATCTCGGCGGTGAAGCCGATGCCGCTGATGCCGCGATCGGTGCCAAAGACCAGCGCCTCACCAAAGGGGGTGTCCAGCGTGGCATGGGCCATGCGCAGCCCTGCGCCGCCACTGGCGAAATCGCCGGGGCTCATCGCCTCCCATCTGATGAACAGATCGTGCAGCCGCCCGGTGCCCGACAGACCCGCGCCGGCGGCGGCATCCAGCGTGGTGAACTTCTCTCGCAGCAGGGCCTTGGCATGGCCAAGCGCCAGGTATTGCTGGAACCGCTTCGGGCTGACCCCGGCCCAGGCCGAAAAGAGACGCTGAAAATGCGCCGGGCTCATCCCCGTGGCGGCGGCCAGCGCCTCTAGCGATTGCGGTGCCTCGGACTGGTCGATCGCCTCGATCGCGCGGCGGATAACCTGATAGTGGTAGCCCTTATCTGGGTCCGTGTCTGGTTGGATGTTCGGCATGGCGGCGGTCCTTTCGGGATCCAATCTAAGCCGCCGCAGGGCAGGGCGCGACCCGGAACCTGCGGGTTCTTTGGGCCGGGCGGTCGACGGGCCCGTCGATGACGCACCGGCCGAAAGGCGTTCCGCGCTTGCCCCACCCTTGTTTCCAAGCAATAACCGCCCCCATGGCCAAGCAACTGCCCTATCAGACCCTGACCGAGATCTTCCAGCGGTTCGCCGCGGCCGAGCCCGAGCCGAAAGGCGAGCTGGATCACGTCAACGTCTATACCCTTGTCGTCGCCGTGGCGCTGTCGGCGCAGGCGACCGATGCGGGCGTGAACAAGGCCACGGCCAAGCTGTTCAAGATCGCCGACACGCCGCAGAAGATGCTCGACCTTGGCGAAGAAGGCCTGATCGAGCACATCAAGACCATCGGCCTGTTCCGGCAAAAGGCCAAGAACGTGATGAAAACCGCCCGTATCCTGGTCGAGGACTACGGAGGAGAGGTCCCATCCTCTCGCGCGGCCCTGCAATCCCTGCCGGGGGTGGGCCGCAAGACCGCGAACGTGGTGCTGAACATGTGGTGGGGCCATCCGGCACAGGCCGTCGACACCCATATCTTCCGCGTCGGCAACCGATCCGGCATCGCGCCGGGCAAGGACGTGGACGCGGTCGAACGCGCCATCGAAGACAATATCCCCGCCGAATATCAACGCCACGCGCATCACTGGCTGATCCTGCACGGACGCTATACCTGCGTGGCCCGGAAACCCAAATGCGCGGCCTGCCTGATCCGCGACCTCTGCGAATTCGAGGAGAAAACCCTGTGAAATATGACGTGATCGCCATCGGCAACGCCGTGATGGACGTGATTGCCCCGGTCGACGAATACTTCCTGTCGGAAATGGCGATCCAGAAGGGCATCATGCAGCTGGTCGAACTGGAACGGGCCGAGATGCTGTACCACGCCATGGGCGAACACCGGCAGATCCCCGGCGGGTCGGTCGCCAATACCATGGCCGGCTGCAGCAACCTTGGCCTGAAGACCGCCTTTATCGGCAAGGTCGCCGACGACGCCGTGGGCCGCGCCTATGTCGAAGGCACCGAGGCCGCCGGCACCCATTGCCCGAACGCGCCCGAGCGCGAGGCGCGGCTGCCCTCGTCCCGGTCGATGATCTTCGTGTCGCGCGATGGCGAACGGTCGATGAACACCTACCTTGGGATTTCGTCCGAAGTCGGCCCCAAGGACGTGCCCGAGGATGTCTGCAACGAGGCGCGGATCCTGTTCCTCGAAGGCTATCTCTACGACAAGGACAAGGGCAAGCAGGCGTTTGAAACCGCGGCCCGCCTGACCCGCAACGCCGGCGGCATGGCCGGGATCGCCCTGTCCGATCCCTTCTGCGTCGACCGTCACCGCGGCGATTTTCGTAAGCTGGTCAAGGAGCTCGACTACGTGATCGGCAACGAACACGAATGGAAATCGCTGTACCAGACCGATGACCTGTCGACCGCGCTGGAAAAGGCCGCCGGGGACAGCGGGCTGATCGTCTGCACCCGGTCCGGCCACGACGTGGCCATCGTGCGCGGCAACGATCACGCGCAGGTCCCGGTGAAAGAGGTCAAGCCCGTCGATGCCACCGGCGCGGGCGACCAGTTCGCCGCCGGTTTCCTGTATGGGCTGGCCACGGGCAAGGATCTTGCGACCTCGGGCCGGATGGGCTGTGTCGCCGCCGGAGAGGTGATTTCCCACTACGGTGCCCGTCCCGAGACCGACCTGAAAGAGCTTTTCCGCAAGGAAGGCCTGCTCTGACCCGAGGTGCCTCTTGCCTTTCTGCCTGTCCCGCGACCAGATGTGGGGCATGGATATGGATAAAGACATCGAGACCGGTTTGAACTTCGTCACGCCCGACGCGCCCGCCCCCGAGGCCTTCGACACCCCGAAAGAGGCCGTCGACCGGCTGAACGCGCTTTATGATCAGGCCACGGCCTTCCTGCAGGGCGAATTCATGGCCGCGATGCGCAAGGGCCAGCCTGCCACGCGCATCCGCGCCTTCTATCCCGAAGTGCGGATCACCACGACGACGTTTTCCAAGATCGACAGCCGCCTGTCCTTCGGCCATGTGCCCGCGCCCGGCACCTATGCCGCGACGATCACGCGCCCCGACCTGTTCCGCAACTACCTGGAACAGCAGATCGCCCTGCTGATCAAGAACCACAACGTGCCCGTGGTGGTCGGCCCGTCCTCGACCCCGATGCCGGTGCATTTCGCCGTCGCCCGCGACAGCGGGCTGACCGTACCGCAGGAAGGGGCCGCCAGCTTCCCGCTGCGCGATGTCTTCGACGTGCCGGACCTGGACACCACCAACGACGACATCGTCAACGGCACCTTTGTGCCCCAGGCGGGCGATCCGCTGCCGCTGGCCCCCTTTACCGCGCAGCGCGTGGATTATTCCCTGGCCCGTCTGGCGCATTACACCGCCACCGACCCCGATCATTTCCAGAACCACGTGCTGTTCACGAACTACCAGTTCTACGTCAGCGAATTCGAGGCCTTCGCCCGCCGGATGCTGGCCGACAAGTCCAGCGGCTACACGTCCTTCGTGTCGACCGGTAACGCCGAGATCACCGATCCCCTGGGGGAGCTTCCGGCCTCGCCCCGGATGCCGCAGATGCCGACCTATCACCTGAAACGGCCCAATTCCGCAGGGATCACCCTGGTCAACATCGGCGTGGGCCCGTCCAACGCGAAAACCGCGACGGACCACATCGCCGTGCTGCGCCCCCATGCCTGGCTGATGGTCGGCCACTGCGCGGGCCTGCGCAATTCCCAGTCGCTTGGCGATTTCGTCCTGGCCCATGCCTATCTGCGCGAAGACAAGGTGCTGGACGACGATCTGCCCGTCTGGGTGCCGATCCCGGCGCTGGCCGAAATCCAGATCGCCCTGGAAGAGGCGGTCGAGAAAGAGACCGAGCTTCAGGGCTATGACCTCAAGCGGATCATGCGGACGGGCACGGTTGCCACGCTAGACAACCGCAACTGGGAGCTGCGCGAGACATCCGGCCCGGTGCAGCGCCTGTCGCAGTCCCGCGCCGTGGCGCTGGACATGGAAAGCGCGACGATCGCCGCCAACGGCTTCCGCTTCCGCGTGCCCTATGGGACGCTACTGTGCGTGTCCGACAAGCCCCTGCATGGGGAATTGAAGCTTCCGGGCATGGCCAGCGACTTCTACAAGACCCAGGTTTCGCGCCATCTGATGATAGGGATTCGCGCCATGGAAACCCTTAGGGACATGCCGTTGGAGCGGATTCACAGCCGGAAACTGCGATCTTTCGACGAAACGGCCTTCCTTTAACGAAAAAAGTGCTGTTTTTAAGGGAAATCGGAGTGAATTGGCGTCACTATTTCTTGTGTCACAACACTACATCCGGTTAAATGCCTTGGACCAAGCCCAACCAATCGGGCAATAAGCAAGGAGACCAGAAATGGCAAAACCTCTGACAAAGACCCAACTGGTGGCGGCTCTGGCCGAGGAACTGGGTTCTGACAAGAAATCCGCAACCGCTGCTCTGGACGCGATTGCAAACATCATCACCAAGGAAGTCGCCGGCGGCGGTGCCGTTGCGATCCCCGGTGTTGGCAAATTCTACTGCCGTGAGCGCCCCGAGCGCATGGTGCGCAACCCCGCCACCAACGAGCAGATCAAGAAAGAAGCCGACAAAGTGGTCAAGGTGACCATCGCGAAGGCCCTGAAAGACAGCGTGAACAGCTGATCTTGCAGAGATCGGGGGCATTCAACACTTGTCCCCGGTAAGAGTTTTCGAAAGGGTCGCCTGAAAAGGCGGCCCTTTCCTTTTGGCATGCGGTCCACGCCGAAATCCAGGCCCGCCGCGGGCCGCAGAACGGGACGATATCAATGGATCTGCGCGCAATCGGATTGGGGCTGGCCTTTGCCTTCATGTGGTCCTCGGCCTTCACCTCGGCCCGGATCATCGTGGCGGATGCGCCGCCGCTGATGTCGCTGTCGCTGCGCTTCCTGATCTCGGGGCTTCTGGGCATCGCCATCGCCCGCGCCATGGGCCAGACCTGGCGTCTGACCCGGCCGCAGTGGAAATCGACCTTCATCTTCGGGATCTGCCAGAACGCGCTGTACCTTGGGTTGTTCTTCGTCGCCATGCAGCGGATCGAGGCCTCCTTGGCCGCGATCATCGCCGCCGCCATGCCGCTGTTTGTCGGGCTGGCGGGCCGGCTGTTCCTGGGCGACCGCCTGCGGCCCGTGGCGGTGCTGGGGCTGGTCCTGGGCATGGGGGGCGTGGCGCTGATCATGGGCAGCCGCCTGACCGGCGGCGCGGATCCCCTCGCCATCGGGCTGTGCATCATCGGCACGCTGGCGCTGACCGTGGCGACTCTGTCGGTGCGCGGGGCCAGCGCGGGCGGCAACGTGCTGATGATTGTCGGGCTTCAGATGCTGGTCGGGGCCGCCGCCCTGGCCGTTGTCGCCGCCTTTACCGAGGACTGGCAGGTCACCTGGTCCACGCCGCTGATCGTGGCCTTCTTCTACACCACCCTGGTGCCGGGCCTTGCCGCGACCTTCACCTGGTTCGTGCTTGTCAATCGCATCGGCGCGATCCGGGCGGCGACCTTCCATTTCCTCAACCCCTTCTTCGGGGTGTTGATCGCCGCCATCGTCCTGGGCGAGGCGGTCGGCCTGCTGGATATCTTCGGCGCGCTGATCATCGCGCTTGGCATCCTGGCGGTGCAATTGTCGAAACAGGCTCAGGCCCGGCCTGTCCCCGCCCATGCGGCCGAGCCGCCCGCCAAGACCGTCAGCTGAAACATTCCTGACGGCCGCGTCAGCGGGCGTCAGAGAATGTTATAAAATCCGCGGCGGATAACGCATTCGTCAGGTGACGCGGGGCAGGCGGCTGCGCCACCATGGGGTCATGGAACTTGTCTTCGGATACCTCGCGGGGCTGCTGACCCTGATCAACCCCTGCGTCCTGCCGGTGCTGCCGATCGTGCTGGGCTCGGCCCTGCAGGCCAGCCCGCGCGGGCCGCTGGCGCTGGCGGCGGGCATGTCGGTCAGCTTCGTCGTGCTGGGCGTGGCGGTGGCCGCCTTCGGCTATGCCCTGGGTCTTGATGCCGATACGATTGCGCAAGGCGGGGCGGTCCTGATGATCGGCTTTGGCCTGATCCTGCTGGTCCCGCGCTTTTCCATGGCCTTTTCGTCCGCCACCGCTGGCATGGCCGCCGGGGCCGATACCCGTATTTCCCGCATTCAAAGCACCGGGGCCCGGGGGCAGTTCCTGGGCGGCCTGCTGCTTGGCGCAGTCTGGAGCCCCTGCGTCGGCCCGACCCTGGGCGGGGCCATTTCGCTGGCCTCTCAGGGCGGGTCTCTGGTTTGGGCCTCCGCGATCATGATGGCCTTTGCCGCCGGGGTCGCCACGCTGATCATAGGGCTGGGATACGGCGCGCGCGCCCTGCTGACGCGACACCAGGCCACCATGCGCCGCATCGCCGAGGTCTCGCGCCCCGCGCTTGGCGTCATCTTCGTGGTGACTGGCCTGGCCATCCTGTTTCGCCTGCACCACCTGGCCGAGATCTGGGCGCTGAAGACCCTGCCGCCCTGGTTGCTTGACCTTTCGGTTTCCTTCTGACGTTCCACTGACCCGCCCTATCTTTCATCCATCCGCCAAGTTTCGCCCGACCGTCACCGCACCTATTTCCACCCCGAGGAGGACTTTACATGACACATCGCTTCCCGCCCCGCCGCGCCAACCCAACCCTTGGCCAGCCCGCCAGTAAGACCCAACCGCACCGGAACACCGTAATAGCGCAACCCTCGCCCGGGCTGACCCGCCGGGGCTTCGTGGCGCTCGGGGCCGCCGGTCTTCTGGTGCCTGCGCTGGCTTCTGGCGCAAAATCCGCGCCGCTGGATTACACGCCCGGGCTGGTCCAGGATCACCTTGCCGCCGGAGAAACCGTGTTCCTGGACTTCAAGGCCAGCTGGTGCACCACCTGCGCCGCGCAGGAACGTGTGCTAGACAAGCTGAAGGCCGAGAACCCGTCCTACGAACAGGTCATCACCTTCGTGAACGTCGACTGGGACACCTATGGCAAGGCCAAGTTCACCCAGGACCTGAAGATCCCGCGCCGCTCGACCCTTGTCGTGCTGAAGGGCGATGCCGAAATCGGTCGCCTGGTGGCCGAAACCCGCGAAGCCCAGATCAAGCAGCTGCTGGACGCCGCGCTGAACGCCGCCAGCGCCTGACTTCGGCCGCAGAAAGATCGACACCGTCCGACGCGCGCAGGCCAGTGCCCTGGCCGGCGCGTGCCGCGAAGCATCAGGGGCTGTCGTCGCGCGGGCCGTCCAGAACGGAAACCTCAACCTCGGGCGGCGGATCAAGGGGCGTGGCCTGGGGATCCTGCCATCGCCCGGGATCCTGCAGCATCGGCGCGGGCGGCAGATCCAGCGCGAACCAGCCCAGCAGCCAGGCCAAGGATCCGGCCAGAACGGCCACCGACAGCAGGCTCGCGCCCAGGGTTTCGTGATCCGCATCCTGTCGCATCTCATCCTCCTTGCCAGATACAGGGCGATCCTGCGGCAAGGGGGTGAAGATTTCGTCAACGTGGTCGGATCAAACGACCGTCCACCGGAAAATCCTAGACCAGCAGGACCAGCGCCAGGTTGATGGTCAGGAAGGACAGCCCCGTCGCCAGCATCAGCGCCAGCGAGGCCAGGCCTTCGTGCCCCACCTCCTGCGCGAAAAGCGTGAAGATCGCGAACATCGGCAGACAGCCGGTCAGCAGCACACCGATCCGCAGTTCCGGCCCAAGCGCGGGCCAGCCAAGCGCGGCAAACAGCGCGATGGCGCAGAAGATCATCAGCGGATGGATCAGCAGCTTGGTCCCCGCGATCAGGCTGGCCAGCCGCAGGTCACCGCGCAGGTTCAGCCCGACCAGGGACCCGCCGATCACGGTCAGCGCCAAAGGCGACGCCGCGGTGCCCAGGATGCCGGTGAACCTTTCGATCACCGAAGGCAGCTCGACCCCCGCAAGCACCGTCGCCATCCCAAGGATCAGCCCGATGATCAGCGGCCGGCGCAGCACCGACAGGATGATCTGCCCGGCCAGCTTCAGCGGCGGCAGCTTGGCCTCTCCGTCCTCGCGGGCGCTGCCCAGCAGGGTCAGCCCGATCGGGGTCAGCAGGAAATTCTCGATCAGCAGGTTCATCGCCAGCACCGGCGCGGCATGGTCGGGAATGACCATCAGGAAGATCGGATAACCCAGGAAGGCCGAATTCGGCGTGGCCGAGGCCAGGACGGCCAGCGCCCGCCGCTTCGGCCCCGCCTGCTGCATCCGGGCCAAGCCCCACATCAGGGCATGGGTGGCCAGTCCGGCGATCGCCAGGGTGCCCAGGTAGGATGCGTCGATCACCTCGGCAAAGTCGCGCCCGGCGACGGCATGGAACAACGCGCAGGGCAGGGCGATCATCATCGTGTAATCGCCAAGCGCGCGCATGGTGTCGCGGCTGAAGGGGCCATAGCGGACGGCAAGGAACCCGACGGCAATGATGGCAAAGATCGGAAGGGTGATCGAAAGGACCGAAAGCACCTTAGCCGATCTTTCCGCCGGCGTCCCCGATCTGGCCGCGATGCAGCAGCAGGTGATCCAGGATCACGCAGGCCATCATCGCCTCGCCCACGGGGACGGCGCGGATGCCGACACAGGGGTCATGGCGGCCCTTGGTGATGATCTCGGTCGCCTCGCCCGACTTGGTGATCGTCTGGCGCGGCTTCAGGATCGACGAGGTCGGTTTGACGGCGAACCGCACGACAACGTCCTGCCCGGTGGAGATCCCGCCCAGGATCCCGCCCGCATGGTTACTGGAATAGACCGGCTGGCCGTCATTCCCCATGAAGATCTCGTCGGCATTGGCCTCTCCGGTCAGTTCGGCCGCCGCCATGCCTTCGCCGATCTCGACACCCTTCACGGCGTTGATCGACATCATCGCCGCCGCCAGGTCGGTGTCCAGCTTGCCGTAGATCGGTGCCCCAAGGCCCGCCGGAACGCCCCGCGCCACGACCTCGACCACTGCGCCTACGGAATTGCCCGACTTGCGCAGGGCGTCCAGGTAATCGGCCCAGTCCCCGGCGGCCTGGGCGTCGGGCACCCAAAACGGGTTCTGCTCGATCTGGTCCCAGTCGAACCGGTCACGGTTCATCTTGTGCGGGCCCATCTGCACCATGTAGCCCTTGATCTCGATGCCCGGGGCCAGGTGATCCAGCGCGGCGCGCGCCAGCCCGCCTGCGGCCACCCTTGCCGCCGTTTCCCGGGCCGAAGATCGCCCGCCCCCGCGATAGTCGCGGATGCCGTATTTCTGCCAATAGGTGATGTCGGCATGGCCGGGGCGGAACTTCTCGGCGATCTCGGAATAATCCTTCGACCGCTGGTCCGTGTTGCGGATCATCAGCTGGACCGAGGTGCCGGTGGTCTTGCCCTCGAACACACCCGACAGGATCTCGACCTGGTCAGGCTCCTGCCGCTGCGTGGTATAGCGGTTCTGCCCGGGCTTCCGGCGATCCAGCCAATGCTGCAGCATCCCGGCATCCACCGCCACGCCCGGCGGCACGCCATCCACCGTCGCGCCAAGCGCGGGCCCGTGACTTTCGCCCCAGGTGGCGACGCGGAACAGGTGACCGAAGGAATTGAGAGACATGGCAGAAGCCCCTGAAAAGACGTTGCCACGGCCCTAACCCATAAGCCCCTCCGGTGCAATTCCGCCTTTTCGCCTGGCCCGCACCGGGTCCCGCGCCGCCCCCTCCGCCTCGCGCCCCCCGATCCCCATCATCTTGCCAGAAATACTCAACCACCCGGCCCGCCACCGCGTGCTCCGCTCTCTTGTCATCCCGGCGGTCAGCCACTAGTCTCCGCCGCACCTCGGGGTGCCCATTCGGGCTGAGATGCAATTCCGCGAACCCGTTGAACCTGAACCGGTTAACACCGGCGGAGGGAAGGCCAGGCCGCGTATCGCGACCCACTACTTTCTTTCGCCCGTTGCACTGAAGGAGGATGCCATGAAGCATCTGATCACCGCTGCGGGTCTTCTGCTGGCCACTGGGGCCATGGCAGAGGAAACCCCCGTCCTCACCATCTACACCTACGACAGCTTCGCCTCTGAATGGGGGCCGGGCCCGGCGCTGGAACAGGCGTTCGAGGCTGATTGCGCCTGCGATCTGCAATTCGTCACCGCCGGTGACGGCGCGGCGCTGCTGTCGCGCCTGCGGCTGGAAGGCGATGCCACCAAGGCCGACATCGTCCTCGGCCTGGACACCAACCTGACCGCCGCCGCCCGCGACACCGGGCTGTTCGCGCCGCATGGGGTCAGCGCTGACTATGCGCTGCCCGTGGCCTGGAACGATCCCGATTTCGTGCCCTTCGACTGGGGCTATTTCGCCTTCATCGGCAACCAGGGCGATCCCGCGCCCACGACCTTCCGCGATCTGGCCGACAGCGACCGCCGCATCCTGATCCAGGATCCGCGCTCCTCGACGCCCGGGCTGGGCCTGCTGCTCTGGGTGAAACAGGCCTACGGCGATGAGGCCCCCGCCATCTGGGAGGCCCTGTCGGACAATATCGTCACCGTGACCCCCGGCTGGTCCGAGGCCTACGGCATGTTCCTGGAAGGCGAAGGCGACCTGGTCCTGTCCTACACGACCTCGCCCGCCTACCACATCATCGCGGAAGAAGACGCCTCCAAGGTGGCTCTGCCCTTCGAGGAAGGCCACTACATGCAGATCGAGGTCGCGGGCCTCGTCGCGGGATCCGACAAGGCGGATCTGGCGAAATCCTTCCTGGCCTTCCTGGTCTCGGACGCGGCGCAATCGGTGATCCCGACGACCAACTGGATGTACCCGGCGGTTGAACCCTCGGCCGGCCTGCCCGAGGGCTTCGACATGCTGATCACGCCCGCGAAACCGCTGCTTATCGCGCCCGAGGACGTGCCCGCCACCCGTGACGCGGCGCTGGAAGAATGGCGCAACGCGCTGTCGCAATAAGCCCCGCATCGCCTGCGATGCTGCGTCTTGGCGGCGCGGCGGCCCTTCTGGTCGCCGCGCTGATCCTTGCCCCCCTGGCGGCCGTCCTGTGGCGGGCCGGCGGGGCCGGTTGGCCCGGTCCGGCGGACTGGGCCGCGCTGCGCTTCACCCTGTTGCAGGCCAGCCTGTCTGCGATCCTTTCGGCTGCTTTTGCGATCCCGGTCGCCCGTGCCCTGGCGCGGCGGCGGTTTGCGGGCCGTGCGGCGCTGATCACCCTGATGGGCGCGCCCTTCATCCTGCCGGTGATCGTGGCCATCGCCGGACTTCTGACGATCTTCGGTCGCAACGGGCTGGTGAACTCCGCCCTCGAGGCGCTAGGCCTGCCGCCGATCGACATCTTCGGTCTGCACGGCGTGCTTCTGGCCCATGTCTTCTTCAACCTGCCGCTGGCGGTACGCCTGCTGCTCGAGGGCTGGCGGGCGATTCCGGCGGAACACTTCCGCCTGGCCGCGCAGCTGGACCTGCCCCCCGCCACGATCTTCCGCACGCTGGAATGGCCGATGCTGCGCGCCCGGCTGCCCGGCATCTGCGCGGTGATCTTCGCCATCTGCCTCTCCAGCTTTGCCACCGTGCTGATCCTGGGCGGGGGGCCTGCCGCCACCAATGTCGAACTGGCGATCTACCAGGCCTTCACCTTTGATTTCGACCTGGGCCGCGCGGCGGTTCTGTCGGCGCTGCAACTGGTGATCGTCGCGGCGGCGGCGGTGCTGGCGCTGATCCTGGCGGGCAATGGCACGGCGGCACCGGGGCTGGACCGATTGGTCCAGCGATGGGACGGCGCGGGCGGGCTGCGCCTGTGGGACGCGGCCGTTCTGACCCTAGCCGCCGCATTCGTGGCCCTGCCGATCGCTTTGGTGCTGGGCCGGGGCGCGGCCTCGGTCCTTAGCCTGCCGGTGTCGATCTGGATGGCCGCCGGGGTGTCGCTGCTGGTCGCCCTGGCCTCGGCCGCAATCTCGGTCCTGCTGGCGCTGGCCCTTGCCCTGCCGCGCAGACGCCGGTTCGAGGCCGTGGGCCTGATGACACTCGCCGCCTCCCCCCTGGTGCTGGGCACGGGGCTGTTCCTGCTGATCCGGCCCTTCACCTTTCCCGGCAACCACGTGCTGGCCATCACCGCGCTGGTCAACGCGGCCATGGCGCTGCCCTTCGTGTTGCGCAGCCTCTCGCCCGAGATCCGCCAGATCGAGGCCACCTACGGCCGGCTGTCCGACAGCCTGGGCCTAGGCGGCTGGCACCGGTTCCGCTGGCTGCTGCTGCCGCGCCTGCGCCGTCCCCTCGGCTTTGCCACCGGGCTGGCGGCGGCCCTGTCCATGGGCGATCTGGGCGTGATCGCGCTGTTCCCCCCGCCCGAGGCCGCGACCCTGCCGCTTGAGATCTACCGCCTGCTCGGGGCCTACCGGACCGAGGCCGCGGCGGGTGCAAGCCTGATCCTCACCGCCCTCAGCTTCGGGCTGTTTCTTTTGTTCGACCGGATGGGACGCCATGCTGACACTTGACGGGCTGCGCCTGACCCAGGGCGGGTTTTCCCTGACCGCCGACTGGACTTTGCCAAAAGGCGCGCGGCTGGCGTTGATCGGGCCCTCGGGCGCGGGGAAATCCACGTTGCTTGCGGGGATCGCGGGGTTCCTCGCCCCCTTGCATGGGCGCGTCACCTGGGACGGCACCGACCTGACCGGTGTGCCCCCGGGCAAACGCCCCGTGGCGATGCTGTTCCAGGACGGCAACCTGCTGCCGCATCTGACGCTGGCGCAGAACGTCGGCCTTGGCCTGCGCCCCGATCTGCGGCTGACCTCTGACGACCGCGAAACGGTCTCATCGGCGCTGGCCCGCGTTGGACTGGCCGGGCTGGACGCCCGTCGCCCCGCCGCTCTGTCGGGCGGTCAGCAATCGCGCGCCGCGCTGGCCCGGGTGCTGGTGATGCGCCGGCCGATCCTGCTGCTGGACGAACCCTTTGCCGCGCTTGGTCCCGCCCTCAGGGCCGAGATGCTGGATTTGGTCAGCGCAGTATTGGGCGAGACCGGGGCGACGCTTCTGATGGTGACGCATGAGCCCGAGGATGCCGCCCGCATCACCGATCTGATCAGCGTGGTGGCGTCGGGCCGGGCCGAGCGACCCGTTCCGACGCAAGAGGCGCTGGACAACCCAGGCCCTGAATTGGGCGCCTATCTGGGGCGCTGAGGGGCCCCGCCAAAGGGCCCCCGCAGGGATCAGGCGCGACCGGTGAATTCCTTCACCATGCGGCGCGCGATGATCATCTGCTGGATCTGGCTGGTGCCTTCATAGATCCGCAGCAACCGGCTGTCGCGGAACAGACGCTCGATCGGGTATTCGGCCATATAGCCCGCCCCGCCGTGGATCTGCAGCGCCCGATCCGCCACCCGGAACGCCATTTCCGAGGCAAAGAGCTTGGACGAAGACGCCATCAGCACCGCCTGACCTTCGCGGTCATAGGCCTCGGCGGTGGCGCGGACCAGGTGGCGGGCGGCCAACAGCTCGGCCTGGCTTTCCGCCAGCATGCCCTGCACGAACTGGTGTTCGGCAATCGGCACGCCGAACTGCTTGCGGTCGATGGCATAGGCGGTGGCCACGTCCAGCATCCGCTGCGCCGTGCCCACGGCGATGGACGACACATGCACGCGCCCCCGGTCCAGCACCTTCATCGCGGTGCGGAAGCCCCGGTTCAGGTTCTGCGGCCCGCCGATGATCGCGCTTTCCGGCAGGCGCACGTCATCAAAGATCACGTCCGACGTCTTGGTGCCGCGCTGCCCCAGCTTGCGGTCGGGTTTCGCCACGGTGATGCCGGGCGTATCCGCAGGCAGCAGGAAGGCCGAGACACCATCGCCCCCCGGACGATCCGGGTCGGTCCGGGCAAAGACGGTGAAGACCCCGGCGCGCACCGCATTGGTGATGTACCGCTTGGTGCCGTTCAGAACGAAATCCGTGCCGTCGCGCCGCGCGGTGGTCTTCAGATGGGCCGCGTCCGATCCGATGTCCGGCTCGGTCAGGGCAAAGCTGGCGATCATGTCGCCGCTGGCCAGATCGGGCAGATACTGCGCCTTCTGCGCGTCGGTGCCATCCATGACGATGCCCTGCGACCCGATGCCCACATTGGTGCCGATCAGCGACCGGAAGGACACCGAGGCATAGCACAGCGCCTCGACCAGGCGGCTTTCCTGCAGCGTGGTCAGGCCCAGCCCGCCGTGCTCTTCCGGGATCGACAGGCCGAACAAGCCCATTTCGCGCATCTCCTGCACGATCTCTTCGGGGATCTCGTCTTCTTCCTCGACGCGGGTTTCGGCCGGGATCAGGCGTTCGCGGACAAAGCGCTCGACCGTGTCGAGAAGCTGGCGGAAGGTATCGTCGTCAACCATGGGGGTCCTTTCAGGCTGTTGCGGTCCGGCGCATGCGGTGCAGCGCGAAAAGCGCCAGGGCCACCGCCACGCCGATCAGATCGGTCACGGGTTCGGGGTAAAGGGACAGAAGCGCGGCCAGGATCACCACGACGCGTTCCGCCGCGTTGATCCGCCCCGAGAAATACAGCCACCCGGACAGGCCCGCTGACAGCAGAACCACCGAGAAGCCCGCGGTCGCCACCGCCTGCAGCACGTGCATCGGATCGCCCTGGCCGATCAGCGCAGGTTCCAGCACGAAGAAGACCGGCAGGATGAACAGGATCAGCCCAAGCCGCATGGCGGTGAAGCCGGTCTTCATCGCATCGGCCTTTCCGACCGAGGCGGCGGTGATCGCGGCCAGCGCGACGGGCGGGGTGATATAAGACAGCATGCCCCAGTAGAGGATGTACAGGTGGCTTGCCATCGGGTTCAGCCCGGCCTGAACCAGCGCCGGGGCCAGGATGATGGCCAGGAAGACATAGCAGGCCGAAACGGTCATCCCCATGCCCAGCACGAAGGATGTCATCGCACCGTACAGCAGCAGCAGGTAGACGTTGCCGTTTGCATATTGCACCAGCTCGCGGGCAAAGGCCGACCCGACCCCGGTGATCGACAGCGCGCCCACCACAAGCCCGACACCGGCCAGGATGCCGATCAGCTGGGCCAGGGCGACGCCGCTTTCCTCGATGATCTTGGTGACGGCCAGGACGCGCGGGCGGAAATAGGGGTCCAGCAGCGCGCCGACGATCATCACGCCGGTCGCGTACCAGGGCGCATAGCTTTCCAGACGCAGCACCAGCAGCACGTAGATCAGCACCGCCAGCGACAGCACGAAGATCCAGCTTTGCCGCAGCACCGACCGCCCCGAGGGGATGTCGGCCTCGTCCGCGCCCTGCAGGTCCTTGCTGGCCGCATAGCAATCGGCCTGCAGCAGAAGCGCCGCGTAGAACAAAAGAGAGGGGATGACGGCGGCGGCGATGACCTCTCCGTAGGGGACGGCCAGGAAGGTCGCCATCAGGAAGGCCGCGGCCCCCATGATCGGCGGCATCAGCGTCCCGCCCGTCGAGGCGCAGGCCTCGACCGCCGAGGAGTAATGCGGCGAGTAACCGGCCTTTTTCATCGAGGGGATCGTGAAGGTCCCGGTGGTGATGATGTTCGACACCACCGACCCCGACAGCGATCCGAACAGGGACGAGGCGACGATAGCCACCTTGGCGGGCCCGCCCCGTGTCCGGCCCAGCAGCTTCAGCGCCAGGGCCATGAAGAATTCGCCCCCGCCCAGCAGCGCAAGCACCACGCCGAAGATGATGTAGCCGATCAGCAGGTCGGCCACGACGCGGAAGGGGATGCCGATGATGGATTCCGTGCCAAGCGCATGGGCCGCCACCAGCCCCGACCAGCTGAACTGGTTCCCCCAGAGCACGCCGGGCATGGAATCCGCGATCATCGGGTAAAGCCCGAAGACCGCGCAGACCACCGCCAGCAACAGCCCGGCACAGCGGCGCACGCCCTCGATCGACAGGACGAACAGGATCGACGCCCCGACGGTCGGCCAGAAGGGGGCAGCAAAGGACCAGCCCGCCGTCATGATCCGCCGCGCCTGGAAGGCCAGGTAGGTACAGATCACCAGCGCCGCCACGGCCATCGCCCAGTCCATAAGCCACAGCCACATCGGCCGGTCGCGCCGGTCGGCCGGGAACCGCAGGAAAACCACGGCCAGAAAGACGCCCAGAAGCGCATAGTAGAAGGCCGAGGTGATCGGCCGCATCCCCGGCGCGATGATCGGCAGGGTCTGCACCATGGTCATGGCGATGCCGACCACCGACAGGGCGATCACGACGACGCGCGACAGGCGCATCATGGCGGTGTCGGCGGGGGCCGGTGCTTGTGGTGCGGTCTCGGGGATCTGCTCGGAAAGGCTCATGACGGGGTCATCCTATGGGCAGGGCCGGCCCGCCGTCTGGCAGGTCCATCGGGCGGGTCGGCGCAGGCTGCATCAGGACCGCCCCGCGCGGAACGCGGGACGGCCATGGATCAGGTCGGATCAGGCGGCGATCACAGGGCCGCCGTGGCCTTGGCGCGGGCCTCGTCCCAGGCGGCGGCAAACTCGGCCTCTCCCAACCCCTTGTTCGCGGCCAGGAAGTCGGGCCAGGCGGCGGTCAGGGCCTCGATCTCGGCGACTGAACGGTCGTTC
The DNA here is from genome assembly GCF_900109195.1 of Pseudooceanicola nitratireducens. Taxonomy (GTDB): domain Bacteria; phylum Pseudomonadota; class Alphaproteobacteria; order Rhodobacterales; family Rhodobacteraceae; genus Pseudooceanicola; species Pseudooceanicola nitratireducens. Next base: position 156,399 of record NZ_FNZG01000001.1, read on the forward strand.
CAGGCCTGCTGTTGGTCCGACCACTGGCCGATTTCCTGCAGGTAGCGGATCGCGCCTTCGTGCAGGGGGGCGTCCATCGGCGTGGTGCCGGACATCTTGATGCCCCATCTTTCCATGATCGGCGCGGCGTCCTTGTAGCCCGGATAGCTTTCGTCCAGCGCCTTGAGGAAACCGTAGGTCATGTCGGGATCCGCATCGTGCATCACCGTGACCATCGGGTATTTATAGGCCACCACGTCCACCGGATCCTTGCCGGTGACGCCGACGCCGATGGTTTCCCGGAACGGAGAGAAGATCGGTGCGATCTTGTTCATGTTGTCCCAGGCTTCGGCGTCGTTCGGATCGAAGGACAGCCAGCGGATGCCGCGCGGGCTTGCCTCCAACTCGGTCAGGGCAGACGACGTCAGGGCAGAGCCCGCCGCATCCGCCTGGCCCTGGGTCAGGGACCGCAGCGTGTCGCCGTAGGACGGGAATTCGATCACCTCGACGTCGTCGCGGGTCAGCCCCTTGGAGGCCAGCATCGTGTCGACCTTCACCGAGACCGAGGGGTTGGCCGCCGCATAGGCGAACCGCTTGCCGCGCAGGTCCTCGATTTTCTCGATACCGCTTTCCTGGGTGACCACGATGCCGAAGCTGGCGGGGCGGCCACAGATCGTGCGCAAGTTCTGCGGACCCCAGTCGGGCGTCGCGAAATCAAAGATGCCGCGGGTGGCAAAGAACAATTCATTGGCCAGCCAGGCGGTGCTGGCCTGGCCCATCTTCAGCGGGATGATCCGCCCCACGCCCGACCCCGAGGGCAGCAGCCGCACGCGGGTGCCATAGTTCTTGATCATCGCATCGGCGATCGCCGTCGCCTCGACATAGCCGGTGGATCCGACGTCGTAGGTGCTCCAGATCATGGTGTCGGGCAGGCCCGCGGGCTTGTCCTGCGCCCGCAGGACCGCGGGGGCCATGGGTGCGGCGGCCGCCGCCCCGAGAAGCGCCATGGTCTGGCGTCTGTTCAACTTGGTCATCTTTATTCTCCTCCCTGAGAACGGGCCAGTTGCCTGGCCGTGATGGCCGCCGTGGCGGGGTCCTCTTCCCCTAGCGGCCGATGAATCCTGGTGGACGCTTTTCAAGAAAGGCGCGCCGGGCCTCGTCGTGGTCTTCGGTCGCGAACAGCGCACCCTGCGCTTCGCGTTCGTCGGCAAGCACGGCCTCCAGGTCACCGTGATGCCGGGTGATGATGCGGCGCATGTGGCCGCCGGGAAGGGGGGCTGCGGGCACCAGGGTCCGTGCCTCTTGGGTGGCCGTGGCGATCAGGTCTTCGTCCGTCCCAGTTGCGGCCAGCACATCGGCCAGGCCCATGTCGACGGCGGCTTCTCCCCGAACCTCGGTGCCCTGTTGCAGGAACCGCAGCGCCCGCGCTGCGCCGATGCGCCGGGGCAGGGACCACATGGCCCCCATGTCCGGCACCAGGCCGACACGACCGAAGCTGGCGCAGAACCGCGCGCCGGGGGTGGCGACCACGCTGTCGCAGCACAGCGCCAGCGACATGCCGCCGCCATAGGCCACGCCATCGACGGCCGCGACGACCGGTTTCGGGCCAAGCGCGATCAGCCGCACAACGTCATGCACCACGTCCAGCCGGGTCAGCGCGATGTCGACCGGCTGGCCCATGCCCTTGATGTCGCCGCCGGCGCAAAAACAGCCGCCGGACCCGGCCAGCACGATGCTGCAGACGGCCGGATCCTCGTGCGCGGCGCGCAGGGCATCGCGCAGCTCGGCCCGCATCTCGTCGCTAAGCGCATTCCGGCGTTCGGGCTGCATCAGGCGAAGGATCCGGACCTCTCCGTCTTGGGTAAGGTTCAGGCAGTCGGTGGTCATCGGGTCAACGCTGCCCCGTGCGGCAGATGTGTTGATTCTGTGCGTCCGGGCGGGGTCCGCATGTGAAATTCCTTTCAATAGCAATGCGTTGCCTCTGACCTATGATTGGAATCGTTTCCAGAGGGGCTTGCGTCATGTCGGCCATTCTGTATAACGAATGGCATTCGGACAAGAGAAAAATCTAATGAAGACCTCGGACCCCCAGAAATTCGTCGGCGCCGTCGAGAACGCGGTGAAGATCCTGCGCCGCCTGGCCCAGGTGCCCGCGCCCGAGGGCGTGGCGATCGTGGCGCGGGAAACCGGGCTGAACGTCTCGACCACCTACAACATCTTAAAAACGCTCGCAAAAGAGGGGCTGGTCACCTTCGATGAACGGACCAAGGGCTATGCCATCGGCATGGGCGTGCTGGAGCTGGCCGCACCCATGCTGGGCCGCAACCCGGGCGATATGATTCGCCCGGTGATGGAGCGGATCTCGAGCGAGCATTCGGTTCTTGTCGCGCTTTGGACCATCACGCCGAACGGGCGGATCGTCCTGTCGGACCGGATCTCTCCGTCTGACGTGGTGCGCGCCGACATGCAGCCGGGATCGCGTCTTCCGGATCTTGTGGGGGCCGTCGGCCGCTGCGTTGCCGCCGCCCGCGACATGGACAAGGACAGCCTGCGCGACGCCTATGGCCGGCTGCGCTGGCAGCGCGCGCCCGGCTTCGACGCCTACTGGGACGAGGTGCAGCAGGCCAAGATCGACGGCTACGCCTTCGACTTCGGTCAGCTGTTCCGGGGCCTCAGCATCGCCGCCGTGGTGATCCGCGACATCGAGGGCACGCCCCGCCTGGGCCTTTCCACCATCAGCATATCCGACCAGATCGAAGAAGCCGCCCTGCGCGACGCCGCCATGGCCCTGCGGTCGGCAAAGACTTTCATCGAATTGAACGTATTCGGGCGGCGCGACAGCTAGCACCGCCAGGGGGGAGAACAGATGACACAGCACAGCGCGGCCTCGCTCGGGGCCTTTTTCGCGCCGCGCGCCATTGCGGTGATCGGGGCATCGGACAACCCGACGCGGATCGGCGGGCGTCCGGTGGATTTCTGCAAGGCCGCAGGGTTCGACGGGCCGATCTATCCGGTCAACCCGACCCGCGACACCGTGCAGGGCCTGAAGGCCTGGCCCGACATCGAGGCGATCGAGGGCGAGGTCGACCTGGCCGTCCTGGCCATTCCCGCCGCCCGCGCCGAAGAAACGCTGGAGGCCTGCGGGCGCAAGGGCGTGAAGGCCGCCGTCATCTTCTCGGCCGGGTTTTCCGAAGTGGGCGAAGAAGGGCGCGCCGCGCAGGACCGTCTGCTGGCCATCGCCGCGCGCTATGGCATGCGCATCCTGGGGCCCAATTGCCTGGGCTGCTATTCCTCGGCCTCCGGGGCCTGCGCGACCTTTACCACCGGGCTTGAAGGCGGGATGCCGCGCCGGGGCGGTATCGGGCTGATCACCCAGTCCGGGGCCTATGGCACCCATCTTCTGTCGATGGCCAAGGCGCGGCGCCTGGGCGTTGCGGGCTGGGTGTCCACCGGGAACGAGGCCGACATCTCGGTCGCGGAATGCCTGGAATATATGGTCGAACAGCCCGAGATCACGGCGATCGGCATGTACATGGAAGGCGTCAACGACGCCCCCCGCCTGATCCGCGCCCTGTCCCGCGCCCGCGATCTGCGCAAGCCAGTCACCATCATCAAGGTCGGTGCATCCGAGGTCGGCGCCGCCGCCGTGCAATCGCACACCGCGTCCCTTGCCGGGTCGGATGCCAGCTTTCAGGCGGTGATCGAGCAATACGGGGCCGTGCGCGCCATGACCACGGAAGAGATGTTCGACACGCTCTACGCCGCATCCGTCGCGCCGATGCCCAAGGGCAAGCGCCTGGGGATCCTGACCGTGTCGGGCGGGGCCGGGGTGCTGATGGCCGACGCGGCCGAGCTGCGCGGCATGCAGGTGCCGGCCATGCCCGAGGCGTCCGTCACTAAGTTGCTGGAACGCAATCCCTTTGCCTCTCCGCGCAACCCGGTCGACATCACCGCCCATGCGCTGAACGATTTCGACCTGATCCCGGAAAACCTGGCCGAAATGATGCGCACCGGCGGCTACGACGCCTACACCGGGTTCTTCACGTCCTGGACCAGTTCGCCGGTGATCGGGCCGAAACTGCGCGATGTGCTGTTGCAGACGCTCAAGGGGGCGGAGCTGCCCTTTGCGGTGATCGGCCTGTTCAATGACGAACAGGCGACCGCCTACGAGGATCAGGGCCTGCTGACCTTTGCCGACCCGTCGCGCGCGGTCACGGCCCTTGCCACCATGGCGCAGCTGGCCGAAGGGTTCGACCGTGGGGCCGAGGGCACGCCGCCGGTGATCGACGACACCGATCTGACGGGCACCCCCACGGATGAGGCCGGTGCCAAGACCCGCCTGGCCGAGGCCGGCATCCCCATCCTGCCCGAACGCGTTGTCGGCACCGCCGACGAAGCCGCCGCCGCCGCGCAAGAAATGGGCCTGCCGGTGGTTCTGAAGATCGTGTCGCCCGACATCGCTCACAAGACCGAGGTCGGCGGCGTCGCCCTGAACCTGGGCGATGCCAAGGCGGTGCGGGATGAAGCCCGGCGCATGCTGACCGATATCCCGACGCTGTGCCCGGGCGCGCGGATCATGGGAATCCTGGTGTCGCCCATGGCAGGGGCCGGGGTCGAACTGATCGTCGGCACGCAGCGTGACCCGGTCATGGGCCCCATGGTCATGGTCGGGCTGGGCGGTGTCCTGACCGAGGTGCTCGAGGACGTGGCGCTGGCCCATGCCCCCGTCAGCGAAGCCCAGGCGTTGCAGATGCTGGCGCGTTTGCGCGGGGCCAAGCTGCTGGACGGCTACCGCGGCGAACAGCCCGTTGATCGGGCGGCCATCGCGTCGGTGATCGCGCGGCTGTCGGTTCTGGCGGCGGCGAATGCCGACACCATCGACAGCATCGAAATCAACCCCCTGCTGGCGCGCCCCGAAGGCGCGGTCGCGCTGGACGCGCTGATCCTGCCGGTCGCGGCACAGGACGTCCCCCAGGACGGAAAGGACAAGACATGAGCGACCCGATCTGGACCTACGACCGTTTTGAGCCGGGCCAGTCCTTCGGAGAGGTGACGATCCCGCTGGACACCGAACGCACCGACGGCTGGGCCGCGATCTATGGCCCCCCGACCGGCCCCGATGCGCCTGACGGCATGATCGTCGCCGGCATGATGGAGGCCTATATCCGCGCCATCCAGCCCCGGCCAAAGGGCAATGTGCATGCCTCTCAGACACTGGCCTTCACCGGGGCCACCGTGCCGCTTGGCGCCAAGGTCACCTATCACGTCTCGGTCCGCGACAAGGCGCTGAAGAAGGGCCGCAACTGGGTGACCTTTTCCTTGCGCGCCGAAGCCGCCGGGCAAGAACTGATGACAGGCGAGATCCTGTCGATCTGGGCTGCCTGAGGAGCACCGCGATGACCTATCCCGACACGATCCCCGCCCTCACCATCCAGTCCACGCCCGAGGCCGCGCAGGCCTATGCCGCGCTGACCCAGGACTGGAACCCGATCCACCTGGATGCGGATTTCGCCGCCGACACGCCCTTTGGCCGACCGATCGCCCATGGCACCATGGCGCTGAACCTGCTGGTCGAGGCGATCGCCCGCGCCGGCCTGCGGATCGCCGATCTGGACATCCGCTTCAGCGCGCCGACCTACGTGGGCCAAAGCCTGACCGCCACGGCCCGCCACCAGGGTGCCGGCAGCTACGAGGTCACCGTGCTGGCCGAGGGCGAGACGCCGGTGCTGACGGGACGCGCCACCCTGAAGGCCCGCGGCTGATGGCCTATCTGCGCGCCGCCCATGCGACCGCCTTTGGACGCCACGAAGGCGCGGACCCGCTGTCGCTGATGGCCGATGCCGCCGACCGGGCGCTGGATCAGGCGGGGATGGAGAGGGGGCAGATCGACGGGCTGATCTGCGGCTATGCCACCACGCTGCCGCACCTGATGCTGGCGACGCTCTTTGCCGAAGGCTACGGCCTGTCGCCCACCTATGCCCATGGCATGCAGATGGGCGGCGCGACCGGGGCGGGCATGGTGCACCTGGCGCAGATCCTCGTGTCCTCGGGCACCTGCCGCAATGTGCTTGTGGTTGCCGGGGAAAACCGGCTGACCGGACAAAGCCGCGATACATCTGTGCAGACGCTGGCGCAGGTCGGCCATCCCCAGGCCGAGGTGCCCGCCGGGGCGACCGTGCCCGCCTATTACGCCCTGACCGCCGCGCGCTATCTGCACGATACCGGGGCAAGCCAGGCGGATCTGGCCGAACTGGCGGTGCTGATGCGCCGCCACGCCGCGACGACGCCGGGGGCCCATCTGACCGCGCCCCTGACGGTCGCCGATGTCACCGCCTCCCGCCCCATTGCCGATCCGCTGAAGCTGCTGGATTGCTGCCCGATCTCGGACGGCGGCGCGGCGGTCATCGTTTCGTCCACGCCCGGGGATGGCCCGGCGGTGAAGATCACCGGCGCAGCCCAAGCCCATACGCATCAGCACATCAGCGAAGCCCCCGACGACCTTGCCCTTGGCGCGCGCCAAAGCGCGGCCCGCGCGCTGGAGATGGCCGGGGTGGGGATCGGCGATATCGGCTATCTCGCCGTCTACGACAGTTTCACCGTGACCCTTGCCTTGCTGCTCGAGGCGCTTGGGATCAGCGCCCCGGGGCAGGCCGGACGCGATGCCGCCGCCGGGCGCTTTGACGCGGCGGGGGCGCTGCCACTGAACACCCATGGCGGGCTTCTGTCCTATGGCCATTGCGGCGTCGCCGGGGCCATGGCGCATCTGGCGGAATGCTTTGCCCAGATGACCGGCCAGGGCGGGGCGCGGCAGATCCCGACACGACCCGCACATGCCCTGATGCATGGCGACGGCGGTGTTCTGTCCTCGCATGTGTCGCTGGTGATGGAGGCCCTGGCATGAGCGCGATCCAGATCCAAAGCTGCCCGGCCTGCGACACCCACTGGTTTTTGCCGCGCGACCGCTGCCCCCGGTGCAGCGGGCCGGTCCAGACCCTTGAAAGCACCGGCCTGGGCCGGGTCTTTGCGGTCACCACCCAGCACCGGGCCCCCGCGCGCGACTTCCCCGTCGCGCCGCCCTGGCGGATCGGTCTGATCGACCTGGACGACGGGGTGCGCGTCATGGGCCACCTGGATGCGGAGGCCGTGATCGGCGCGCGCGTCCGGGGACAGATGCGCGATTTTGCGGGGGCCCTGGTCCCCGGCTTCGACACACTTGGAACATCGTAGAAAAGGACGGATGCCATGGACGGACTTCTGAAAGACAAGGTGATGCTGGTCACCGGCGCAGGCGGCGGCATCGGGCGGGACATCGCCCTTGCTGCGGCGCGGGCCGGGGCGGCGGTCGTGGTCAACGACCTCGGGGCCAGCCTCAAGGGGGACCGCGAAAACTCCGGGGCCGCCGACAAGGTCGTGGCCGAGATCGAGGCCGAAGGCGGCCGCGCCATCGCCAACGGGGGATCGGTCAGCGATCCCGACGCCGCGCGCCAGATGGTCAAGGACGCGGTCGAGGCCTTCGGGCGGCTGGACGCTGTGGTCAACAACGCCGGAATCCTGCGCGACGGCTTCTTCCACAAGATGACCTACGAGGATTTCGATGCCGTGGTGAAGGTGCACCTGTATGGCGCGTTCAACACGTCCCGCGCGGCGGCCGACCAGTTCCGTGAACAGAACGGCGGGGCGCTGATCCACATGACCTCGACCTCGGGTCTGATCGGCAACCTGGCGCAGGCGAATTACTCCGCCGCCAAGCTGGGCATCGCGGCGCTGTCGAAATCCATCGCCCTGGACCTGGCGCGCTGGAACGTGACCTCGAACTGCATCGCCCCCTTTGCCTGGAGCCGCATGACCTCGTCCATCAAGGTCGACAGCCCCGAGCAAGAGGCGCGGGTGAAGAAGCTTCAGGAAATGAAGCCCGCCAAGATCGCGCCGCTGGCCGTCTACCTGGCCTCGGACCGGGCGCGCGACGTGACCGGACAGGTCTTTGCCTCGCGCAACAACGAGCTGTTCGTGATGAGCCAGCCGCGCCCCGTCAAATCGGTCCACCGGGCCGAGGGCTGGACGCCCGAGACGGTGGCCGATCACGCCATGCCCGCCCTGCGCGCCGGGTTCATGCCGCTGGACGTGTCGGGCGACGTCTTCAGCTGGGACCCGATCTAAGGAGCCATCCATGCCCAAACGCAAGGACAAGCTGACCTCGAACATCGGGTGGAGCATCTCGGACCAGATCAATGTCCACGGGCTCGACCTGCCGTCCGAGATCCTGGGCCATGTCAACCTGGGCGACATGGCCTTCATGCAGGTGACCGGGCGGCGGCCCGATCCGGCGGAATCGGTGGTCTTCAACGCCATCGCCGTGACGCTGGTCGAACACGGGATCACGCCATCCGCCCTGGTGGCGCGCCTGACCTACATGGGCGCGCCGGAATCGCTTCAGGCCGCCGTGGCGGCGGGGCTGTGCGGGTTGGGCACGGTCTTTGTCGGCTCGATGGAGGGCGCGTCGCGCATGCTCTACGCCGCGCTGCCCCGGGACCAGGCGGGGCAGGGCGCTGACCTCGGGGCCATCGCGGATGACGTTGTGTCCGACCATGTCGCGGCGGGCCGGATCGTTCCGGGTCTGGGCCATCCGGTGCACAAACCGGTCGATCCCCGCACCCCGCGCCTGTTCCAGATCGCGGCCGAGAACGGCAAATCCGGCGACTACGTCCGCTTGATGCAGCTGATCCAGGAGAAGGCCGAGGCCCAGTCGGGCCGGCAACTGCCCATCAACGCGACCGGGGCCATCGGCGCGATCTGCTGCGAATTCGGTTTCCCGCAAGAGATCATTCGCGGCTTTGGCGTCATGGCGCGGGCGATCGGCCTGGTCGGTCACATCCTCGAGGAAACGCGCGACCCAATGGCCTACGAGATCTGGCAGCGCACCGAAGAAGAGATCCTGGCCTCCTCCGGCCCGGATCGCGGGTAATCCCGACTGGCCCGGGGGGCGGTTCTCTGAACCCACCCCGGGCCTTTTTTCCCGACAGTCCAAGTCAATCGCCGGGCGAGCCCGGGGCGACGCCCTGCGTCGGGCCGAGTGAGCATTTCGAACCATGGCCGCAAAAGCAAAAGCCCCGCCGGACTGGGCGGGGCTTTCGAATGTCTTGGTCCTGCTCTGAAGATCAGGCGATCTTCTTGCCCTTGTGCGGGGCCCACAGACGCTTGTTCGTCAGGTAAAGCAGCGCGCCCAGGATGACCAGGAAGACCACGCCGACAAAGCCCGCGTGCTTGCGCGCCATCATCTTCGGCTCGGCCGCCCACATCAGGAAGGCCGCGACGTCTTCTGCTTCGTGGTGCAGATCGTTGGCGTGACCGTCGGCGAATTCCACGTCCTCGCCCGCCAGGGGCGGGGCCATTGCGATCCAGCCGCCGGGGAAGGCGGTGTTCTCGTAATAGGTGGTGCCGGCTTCTTCCTTGGTCTCGCCGGTGTAGCCGGCCAGGATGCTGACGATGTACTCAGCGCCGCCCATGCCTTTGAACAGCTGGTTCAGACCCAGGCCATAGGGCCCGTGGAAGCCCGCGCGACCCTTCGCCATCAGCGACAGGTCGGGCGCGTTTTCCAGGTTGGACACCGGGAAGTGGTCGGCCGGTTTCGCCGGACGGAAATCGTCCAGCTCTGCGTCGAAGACCTCGAAGTTCTGGGCCGCATAGGCGCGGACCTGATCTTCGGGCAGATGCGGGCCACCTTCGTCGGCAAGCGTCCGGATCGGCACATAGCGCAGACCGTGACAGGCCGAGCAGACCTCGGTGTAGATTTGCAGGCCGCGCTGAAGCTGGTTCTGGTCAAAGGTGCCGAACGGCCCCTCGAACGAGAAATCCACGTCTTCGATGTGGCCTTCGCTACCTGCCGCCTGGGCGGCACCGGCCGAAAGGGCCAGTGCTGCAAGGGCAGAGATGGTGAACTTGCGGAACATGATCTCTGTCCTTTCCTTATTCGGCGGGGGTCTTGTTGCCGTAGTGCGCTTCGAAGTCTTCTTCGATGGACGCGGGCTGCGGCAGCGGTTTCTCGATCACGCCGAGGATCGGCAGGATCACCAGGAAGTAGGCGAACCAATAGGTCGAGCCGATCAGCGAGATGGTCGAATACGGCGGTTCAGCCGGCATCGCGCCACACCACATCAAGACCACGAAGTCGATCAGCAGCAGGTAGAACCACCACTTGAACATCGGGCGATAGCGACCGGACCGCACCGAGGAGGTGTCGAGCCAGGGCGTCAGCGCCATCACGGCGATGGCCGCGAACATGGCCAGCACGCCGAAGAACTTCGCGTCGACGATGCCGCCGGTGATCCAGCTTGCCGCCATCACGATCCAGACGTCGCCGGTGAAGGCACGCAGGATGGCGTAGAAGGGCAGGAAGTACCACTCGGGCACGATATGCGCCGGCGTCGAAAGCGGGTTCGCTTCCAGGTAGTTGTCGGGGTGGCCCAGGTAGTTGGGCATGAAACCGACGATGGCGAAGAAGATCACCAGCACGACGACCAGACCAACGAGATCCTTGATCACGAAGTAGGGCCAGAAGGGCAGGGTGTCTTTCTTGGCTTCTTCCTTGGACCCGCGACGGACCTCAACACCCGTGGGGTTGTTGTTGCCGGTCGAGTGGAAGGCCCAGATGTGCACGATCACCAGGCCCGCGATGACGAAGGGCAGCAGGTAGTGCAGCGAGAAGAAGCGGTTCAGCGTGGCGTTGTCCACGGCGGGTCCGCCCAGCAGCCAGGTCTGGATCGCTTCGCCCACGAAGGGGATCGCGCCGAACAGGCCGGTGATCACGGTCGCCCCCCAGAAGGACATCTGACCCCAGGGCAGAACATAGCCCATGAAGCCGGTCGCCATCATCAGCAGGTAGATGATCATGCCGATGATCCAGGTGATTTCGCGGGGTGCCTTGTAGGACCCGTAGAACAGACCGCGGAAGATGTGGATGTAGACCGCAAAGAAGAACAGCGATGCGCCGTTCATGTGCAGGTAGCGCAGGAAATGGCCGCCGTTCACGTCACGCATGATGTGTTCGACCGACGCGAAGGCCAGGTCCACATGCGGGGTGTAATGCATCACCAGGACGATGCCGGTGACGATTTGCAGCGCCAGGCAGAAGGCCAGGACGATGCCCCAGATCCACCACCAGTTCAGGTTCTTCGGGGTGGGAATCATCAGGGTGTCATAGAGAAGGCCGATGATCGGCAGGCGGGAATGGACCCACTTTTCGCCTTTGGTCTTCGGTTCGTAATGATCGTGGGGAATACCGGACATTGCTATCTCCCTCAGCCCAGAACGATCTCGGTGCCCTCAAAGCGGGCAACGGGGACGGGCAGGTTTTGCGGCGCGGGGCCTTTGCGGATACGACCGGCAGTGTCGTAGTGAGAACCGTGACAGGGGCAGAACCACCCGCCGAAGTCGCCGGCACCGTCGCCCAGGGGCACACAGCCCAGGTGCGTGCAGACGCCCATCATGACCAGCCACTCTTCGCTGCCTTCGTCATTGGCGAGGGCGCGGTTGGGGTCGGTCGCGGGGGAACCGGCGTCGATATTGGCGTTGCGCGCTTCCGGGTCGGGCAGGCTGGTGACGTCGACGGCATTGGCTTCGTCGATCTCTTCCTGCGTGCGGCGGCGGATAAACACCGGCTTGCCAAGGAACTTGACCGTCAGCTGCGTGCCGGGCTCGACGCCTGACACGTCGACGCGGATCGAGGCAAGCGCCTGAACATCGGCCGAGGGGTTCATCTGGTTCACGAGCGGCCAGACAGCCGCGCCCGTTGCGACGGCACCTGCACCTGCGGTGGCATAGTAGAGGAAGTCCCTCCTGGTGCCTTCGTGGTCTTCTGCGTGGGACACGAGGTTTGCTCCATCATTCGGCCTGTCGGCCCGGATACGAAAACTGGGGCCGGACCTTGCAGTCCTGCCTCTCCGAGCCGGTGTTTAACCGCCGATTTCCGTGCCGTCCAGCATACAATGGGCTGTCTCAAGGGGGGGCGCGCATCTGTCGCGCTTGAGAAGGCCCGCCCCAAGGTGTAGGCAGGTCCCCAGATAATGGCCGGAAGATCAGGCCTTAAGACATTGGCCGCAAGGATCGGACGGGATCATGCTGAAGACACGCCCCACACAATCGACACCTCAACCGACCAGGGCATCGGCCTCTCGCCGCTTGAACGGCCGCACGGGCCAGGGCCTTGCCGCCATCGCCGGTGCCGCAACCCTTGCCGCCGGCCTGACCCTGGCCGCCCCCGCCCGCGCGGAAATGGAGCTGAACTTCTACACCGGCTACCAGACCGCGCCGCACAGCCGCGTCACCGGCACGCGCGGCGCATCCTCGGGCAGCACCAGCTTTGACAGCCTGATCGGCTGGCAGGGCAAAAGCTTTTCCGCACCGCCCTACTACGGCCTGCGCGCCACCTGGTGGCGTCCGTCGAACGTGGGCTTCGGGCTGGAATTCTCGCACAACAAGGTCTACGCCCCCGCGGCCGAGATGCCGGCCGGCTTCTCCCGCCTGGAATTCACCGATGGTCTGAACATCATCACCGCCAATATCTCAAAGCGCTGGCCCGGTGCCTGGGGCGGGTCGATCACGCCCTATGTCAGCGGTGGCCTTGGGATCTCGATGCCGCATGTGGACGTGACCGAAGGCACCAACGTGACCTATGGCTACCAGGTGACCGGTGCCGCCGCGCGCGTGACCGCCGGGGCCAAGTACCAGCTGAACGACCGCTGGTCGATCTTTGGCGAATACCAGTTCACCTGGTCGCAGAACTCGGCCGACCTGGCCGGCGGCGGCAATCTGAACACCCGGATCTTCACCAACGCGCTGAACATCGGCGTCGGCTTCAGCTTCTGACGCAGGGGTCCGGATAGCCCGGATAACATCTTTATTTAAAATGCAAAAAGCGCCCGATCATTCGGGCGCTTTTTCGTTGTTCCAAAGGCTGTTCCAATGGCCGCGGCTCAAGCCGGGGGCTGGCTGCCCTGCATCGACGGACGTGCCGCGAATCCCTCGAACCACTTGGCCAGCTCTGGGGCCTCGGCGCGCCAGTTGCGGTCGTTGTGGCGGTAATCCACGTAGGCCAGCGCACAGCCGACCCCGATCTGTGCCGCATCCAGCGGGCCATTCAGATGCCCCATCCAGCGCTCTTCGATCGCCTTGATCGCGCCAAGCGCCTTGCCCCATTGCGCCTCGATCCAGCCGTCGAAAACCTTGTCCTCGGGGCGGACGCGGTGTTCGTAGACCATCAGCACGGCGGCCTCCATCAGCCCGTCTGCGGTGGCTTCCAGCGTCAGCACCTCCCAGATGCGGGCCTCCGGGTACAGGGACCCGCCCGCCACCGCGTCAAGATAACGGGTGATCACCCGGCTGTCATAGATCGCCGGGCCGTCGTCGCGCACCAGGCAGGGCAGCTTGCCCAGGGGGTTCGCCGCCTTCAGCGCGCCGTCGGTCGCCACCGGCGTGGTCGCGGTCGCGATGACCTCGATGCTCTCGGCGATCCCCAGCTCTTGCGCGGCGACCATGACCTTGCGCACGAACGGCGAAGACGGTGAATGGAATAGCTTCATCTTTCTCTCCCTGTTCCGGGCCTTGCTGTCCCAAAGACGGGCAATGGCCCTTTGCGCGCAGCCTATGCCGCGCCGCGCGCCCCTGTCCATCGCCCGCGGACGCCGCGCCCCGCCAACCCGGGCTTGCCCGCCCGCAATGGCACGGCACCTGCCTCAGATCGGCTTTGCCTGGCGCATCAGCTGCGCCAGCACCTCGACCTCGGATCCCAGTCCGGCCTGCGCCAGCCCCTCGGCTGCGGCCAGCCGCGCCGCCTCGGGCTTGTGCTGGGCCAGCTTCCAGGTGCCGTCCACGTCTTCGATATACAGGCGGAAGGGCAGGATGATCCGCATCAAGCGCGCCAGCGCCTCGGGATCGACCTTGTCGATCTTCCAGACCGGCTTTGGGGCCAGCCGTTCCTCGAAATGGTCCGACAGCCGCTCCAGCACCTCGCGCAGCGCCTCCGGGGGCAGCGGCTCCAGCCTCCCGGTCAGATGCACCGAGACATAGTTCCAGGTCGGCACCTGGTCCTCGATCCCGTACCAGTCGGGCGAGATGTACCCATGAGGCCCCTGCACGGCCAGGCGTGCGGGAATCGCTTCGCGTGCCGCCCGCGCCACCGGGTTCGACCGCATCAGATGAAGATCCACGTGGTCGCCCTCGATCACGAAAGGCACATGTGCCAGATGCGGCGCGCCCCCGGGATCAGACGCGGCCAGCACACCGAATCCCGTCTCGGCGGCAAAGCCCAGCCAGTCGTCGCGGCTGCCCACATGGTACATAGGATTGGGATGCATGGCGCGGCCCCCCTGATCATCTTGCCAGAAATACTCTCGCCGAAGGCATCGACGGTCCGGGCAAGACTAGCGCCGGGGCAGGGCGCTGTCGCGATCAGATGTCACGCAAACAATGACTTTCCGTCATGCGAGGATATCCGCGCCGTGATGATCTGCCCCTCGGGCATGTCCCGGTCGAACCGCACCTCGGCGAATTGCTCGGTCCGGCCCATGCGCGGGCCTTCCATCAGGATCACCTGGTCGCGTCCGACTTGGGCGTCCAGATGCGCCTGCACCCGCAGATCCCCCGCCGCCCGCAACCGGGCCGCGCGGTCCTTGATGGCCGGGCCGCGCACCTGCGGCATCTTGGCCGCCGGGGTGCCGGGGCGCGGCGAATAGGGGAAGACATGCAGCCAGGTCAGCTGACATTCCTCGACCAGCTTCAGAGAGTTCTCGAACATCTCTTCGGTCTCGGTCGGGAAACCGGCGATGATATCGGCCCCATAGGTCATGTCGGGGCGCAGCTTCAGCGCCTCTTCGCAGAAGCGGATGGCGTCATCGCGCAGGTGACGGCGCTTCATCCGCTTGAGAATCATGTCATCCCCCGCCTGCAGCGACAGGTGAAGATGCGGCATCAGGCGCGGCTCGGTTGCGATGGCCTCCATCAGCGCGGGATCGGCCTCGATCGAATCGATCGAGGAGATCCGCAACCGCGGCAAATCCGGCACCAGCTTCAGGATGCGCCGCACCAGGTCACCAAGCGGCGGCGTCCCTGGCAGGTCATCCCCCCAGGAGGTCAGATCAACCCCGGTCAGCACGACCTCGTTGAATCCGCGGTCAACCAGACGCTTGATCTGGTCCACCACGACCCCGGCGGGAACCGATCGCGAATTGCCCCGGCCATAGGGGATGATGCAGAAGGTACAGCGGTGGTCACAGCCGTTCTGCACCTGCACATAGGCCCGGTGCCGCCCGAAGCCGTCGATCAGGTGCCCCGCGGTCTCCGTCACCGACATGATGTCGTCGACGATCACGCGCTCGGTCTGGCCGATCAGGTCGGGGGCGAATCCCTTCCAGGTCTCGGCCTGCATCTTCTCGGAATTGCCGACCACGTGGTCGACCTCGGCCATGGCGGCAAAGGTTTCCGGTTCGGTCTGGGCGGCGCAGCCGGTCACGATGATCTTGGCGTTCGGATTGTCGCGCCGCATCCGGCGGATGTCCTGGCGCGCCTTGCGCACGGCCTCGGCCGTGACGGCGCAGGTGTTCACGACGATGGCGTCCTCGACCCCGGCGGCCTCGGCCAGTTCCTTCATCGCTTCCGTCTCATAGGCGTTGAGCCGGCAGCCGAAGGTTTCAAAGATCGGCGGCTTGGTCATTCCAGCCCACCCAGAAGCTTCGGCGACAGCACCGCCTCGAACACATGGGCCACGGGGCCTGTCATCCAGACGCCTTCGTCGGTCCAGTCCAGTTCAAGCCAGCCGCCGTCGACCTCCATACGGATGTGCCGGTCGGTCAGGCCGCGCTGCGCGCCCGCCACGGCGACGGCGCAAGCGCCCGAGCCGCAGGCCAGGGTGATTCCCGTGCCGCGTTCCCAGACCCGCATCCGGACCTCTCCGCGCGACCGCACCTGGACGAATTCCACGTTGGTCGCCTGCGGGAACAGGGGATCATGTTCGACCGCCGCGCCACGCGCCGCCACGTCGACCGCGGCGATGTCATCGACAAAGAAGACCGCATGGGGGTTGCCCATGCCCACGGCCACCGGGTCGCCCTCCAGCGGCAGATGCTGCTGATCGACCGCGTGCGACAGCGGGATCTGCGCCCAGTCCAGCACCGGCGCGCCAAGGTTCACCCAGACAGCCTGACCGCGCATCTCGGCCCGCAGCACGCCGCGGGCGGTGCGGATGGTCACCCGGTCGCGCCCGGTCTCGCCCATCCACAGCGCCGCGACACAGCGGGTGGCATTGCCACAAGCCCCGGCGCGGCTGCCGTCGGAATTCCAGAAGTCCAGCTCGATGTCCGTATCCACGCCGTCGCGGATCTCGGCCAGCTGGTCAAAGCCCACGCCGCGATGCCGGTCCCCCACGGCCTTCGCCAGGGCAGCCGTGCACACCGGGGCCATGCCCCGGCTGTCGAGGATGACGAAATCGTTGCCGGCCCCATGCATCTTGCGAAAGGGCAGACCGTCGGAAGGGATCGGGCGTGTCTGCATCCCCCGCATATAAGGCGCATCGCGCCTGTAGAAAAGGCCGCAGAAACCGCTGTGCCCCCAGGGTGTCACCCTGCGCTGACAGGGCCCGGGTCGGGGGTGAAAAGCCGACGTTGGGGAAGGGGTCAGGGAATTTGCAGATTTTTCGCAAAAAATCCGGGAAACCGGGTTGACCCCCCGCGAAGGCATATCTAATAGGGCGGCTCTAGAGTGGGCCGTTAGCTCAGTTGGTAGAGCAACTGACTTTTAATCAGTGGGTCGCAGGTTCGAATCCTGCACGGCTCACCACTGAACCTCCCTTAGTGGAAATTATTCAATGACCTCGCCGGTTTGGCGGGATGTCTGCGATATGCCTCTGCCCGCGAATTGGGCCCTTTCCCGACATCCGACCGATGCAAGCGCGGCTTTCCCGTGGCGCGGCACCTGTCCGGATGACAGCCCCGCGTCGCCGGGCTAGGCTGGATGCCGCACGACACCAAGGGGCCATCCGCCATGTTCGACCTAATCATCCGCAACGCCACCCTTCCCGACGGTCGCACCGGACAGGACATCGCCGTCCGCGAGGGCACCATCGCCGCGATCGAGCCGGGAATCACCGCCGACGCCGGCGAGGTGATCGATGCGGGCGGGCTTCTGGTCACGCCGCCCTTTGTCGATCCGCATTTCCACATGGACGCCACCCTGTCGCTTGGGCTGCCGCGGATGAACCGCTCGGGCACGCTTCTGGAAGGAATCGCACTGTGGGGAGAGCTGCGTCCGACCCTGACCAAGGAGGCGCTGATCGACCGGGCGCTGCGCTACTGCGATCTTGCGATCTCGAAGGGGTTGCTGGCGGTGCGCAGCCATGTCGATGTCTCGGATCCCCGCCTTGTCACCGCCGAGGCGCTGCTTGAGGTCCGCGATCTGGTCGCCCCCTATCTTCAGCTGCAGCTGGTCGCCTTCCCGCAGGACGGATACTACCGCGAGCCCGGCATCACCGAGGCGCTGACCCGCGCGCTCGACATGGGGGTCGAGGTCGTCGGCGGCATCCCGCATTTCGAACGCACGATGGAAGACGGGGCCCGCAGCGTCGAGGCGCTGTGCCGGATCGCCGCCGACCGGGGGCTGCGCGTCGACATGCATTGCGACGAAACCGACGATCCGCTGTCGCGCCACGTGGAAACGCTGGCCGCCCAGACCGTGCGCTTCGGCCTTCAGGGCCGGGTCGCCGGATCGCATCTGACCTCGATGCATTCGATGGACAATTACTATGTCTCGAAACTGCTGCCCCTGATGGCCGAGGCGCAGATGGCCGCGATTCCCAACCCGCTGATCAACATGATGTTGCAGGGTCGCCACGACACCTATCCCAAGCGGCGCGGCCTGACGCGCATTCCCCAGATGCTTGAAATGGGGATAAACGTCGGGCTGGGGCAGGACTGCGTGATGGACCCCTGGTATTCCATGGGCACCGGCGATCTGCTGGACGTGGCCCATATGGCTGTGCATGCGACCCAGATGGGGTCCATCGACGACAAGCGGGCGCTGTTCGACGCGGTCACGGTGAATTCGGCCCGCATCATGGGGCTTGAGGGTTATGGGCTGGAGCCGGGCTGCCACGCCGACATGGTGATCCTGCAGGCCACCGACCCGGGCGAGGCGATCCGCCTGCGCCCCAACCGGATCAAGGTGATCCGCCGTGGCAAGACCATCGCCGAAACCGCGCCCGAGGTCTCGACCCTGATGCTTGATGGGCGGCCCGGCCAGGTCGATCCGGCGGCTTATGCACCCAAAGCGGCCCAATAGCGCAGGCGGGAAGGGGGGCGTCGCGACGGCCCCGATCTGCCCCAAGGGAAGTTCAATTTGACCAACTGGTCAGAAAATGCCCAATATCGCGGCACTCGCTGCCTAACGATCGGGCAATCCTTCATGGCTGCGCTTGACAGACGGGCGGATGCGCCCGCCAAATCCGGGTAGCCATTCACTTGGACAACACGACCGCCCGGGCTGCTCCGGGCAAACAGGGACAAGGACCATTCCGATGACTTCGATCAAGATTAACCGTCGCCGCCTGCTGGGCACCGGGACCGCGCTTGGCGCAACCACGCTTTTCGCCCCGTCGCTGCTGCGCGCCGCGACCCCGCTGAAGGTTGCGGGCATCCATGCCTCTCCGGTTGAAAACACCTGGAACTCGGTCCTGCACGCCGCGATGCTGGCCGCGCACGAAGATGGCTCGATCGAATACACCTTCTCGGAAGGTGTGTCGGGCACCGATTACCCCCGCGTGATGCGCGAATACGCCGAGGCCGGCAATGCGCTGATCGTCGGCGAATCCTACGCGGTCGAGCGTGAGGCGCGCAGCGTCGCGGGCGATTATGCCGATACCGCCTTCCTCATGGGGTCGTCGGGCGAAGCGGCGGGCGACAACTTTGGCGTCTTCGGCACCTGGAACTGGGAAGCCGCCTACCTGTGCGGGATGCTGGCCGGTGCGATGACCGAAACCGGCACCGTCGGGTCCGTCGGCGCGATCCCGATCCCCGAGGTCAACATGCTGATCAACGGCTTTGCCGACGGCGTGAAGGCCACCAACCCCGATGCCAAGCACCTGGTCAGCTTCATCGGCACCTTCTTCGATCCGCCCAAGGCGCGCGAGGCCGGGCTGGCCCAGATCGACAGCGGCGCGGACATCCTGTTCGGCGAACGCATCGGCACGGCGGATGCCGCCAAGGAACGCGGGATCAAGGCCGTCGGGTCCATGATCGACTACACGCCGCGCTACCCCGAAACCGTCTTTGCCAACGCGCTGTGGTCCTTCCGGCCGCTGCTGGATGCTGCCGTGGCCGATGCCGCCGCGGGCACCCCGACCGGCAAGAACTACACCCCGCTCAGCCTGATGAAGGACGGCGGCAACGACATCTCTTACGTCGAAGGTGCGGCCCCGGCCGAAGCCGTCGCCAAGATGGAAGAAGTCCGCGCCGCGATCATGGCCGGCGAATTCGAGGTGCCGCGCAACTTCGACGAACCGAAGTAAGCCAAAGCGATTGACGACCTGCTCGGGCCGGGGCATTCCCGGCCCGAGCTGTTACGCCGCCCCGGTTGCGGGGCGTTGACGGGCGAAGACCTTGACCGAATTCACAAATATCGCCGACGCCACGGATCTGGCCGGGGCCATCGCAACGGGCCGGATCAGTGCGGATGCCGCGCTTGACGCCGCGCGCGGCCGGGCCGGGGCCATCGCGGACCTGGGTGCGGTCACCTGGATGGCCGACACCGTGCCTGCGGCCGAAGACGGGCCCTTTGCCGGGGTTCCGACCCTCGCCAAGGACTTGGGCGGCCCCTTTGCCGGCATACCGATGCGCGCCGGGTCGGCGGCGCTGGCCCGGATGAAGGGCCTGTCCGACAGCGATCTGGCCGCGCGCTTCCGCGCCGCCGGGTTCCGGGTCTTCGGCGCGACCACGGTGCCGGAATTCGGCCTGTCGCTGTCGTCCGAACCTGCCGTGGGCCCCGTCTGCCGCAACCCGCTGGATCCGTCGCGGATCGCGGGCGGGTCATCTGGCGGGGCGGCGGCTGCGGTGGCGGCGGGGATCGTGCCGCTGGCCCATGCCACCGATGCGGGCGGGTCAATCCGGGTGCCTGCAGCCTGTTGTGGACTGATCGGTCTAAAGCCCACGCGCGGGGCGGTGCCCGGCGGGCCGGGCTTTGGCAACCACCTGGGCGGCATCGCCACCGAATTCGCCATCACCCGCACGATCCGCGACGCCCGCGCGCTCTGGCCCTGTCTGACGGGGCAGGCACGGGGGCCCTTCCCGGACCCGGTGCAGCGCGCCGAACGGCCCGGGCTGAAGATCGGCCTGCTGACCGACGCGAAAGGCATCGACCCCGACAGGGCCGAGGCCGTGACCCGTGCAGCCGCCATGCTGGAAGAGGCAGGCCATCAGATCATCGAGATCCCCGCCCAGGCGCTGACCCAGATCCGCCGTGCCTCGGCCCGGGCGTTCGAACGTATCGTGTCGGTCAACTTGGCGGGGCTTGTGGCCACCGGGCTTGATCCGGACCAGACCGAACCTCTGACCCAGGCCTTTATCGAACGCGGGCTGACGATGTCCGCCGTCGACCTCTGGTCCGCGCTGGACCAATCGGTCCAGGCGGCGCACAAGCTGTGGCAGGTCTTCGACCGGATCGACGTGCTGCTGACCCCGATGCTGGCGACCGCGCCGCCCGCCCTGGGCAGCTTTCCCATGGACCACCGGGACTGCGCGACGCAGATTGAACGGATGGATGCCTTCGCCCCCTTTGCCGCGCTGGCCAATGTCACCGGCGCGCCGGCCCTGACCCTGCCCGTTGGTGCGGATGCCCAGGGCCTGCCGCTGCCAGTGCAGCTGATCGGCCCCATGGGCAGCGACCTGCAGCTGTTGGGCCTTGGCGCAACGATCGAGGCCGCCGGCCAGTGGCACCACCCCATAGCGATGTTCGGAGCCCCCTCATGACCCGCGTGCTTGACCTGTCCAACATCACCAAGCGGTTCGGCCATGTCACCGCCAACGAAGACGTGTCGCTGCACCTGGAAAAGGGCGAGATCGTCGCGCTTCTGGGGGAAAACGGCGCGGGCAAGACGACGCTGATGTCGATCCTTTTCGGCCACTACACGGCGGATGAGGGCGAGGTGCGGGTGAACGGCACGCCGCTGCCCCCCGGAAAGTCCCGCGCCGCCATCCGCGCCGGCGTCGGCATGGTGCATCAGCATTTCGCCCTGGCCCCCAACCTGACCGTGCTGGAAAACGTCATGACCGGCACCGAAAGCCTGTGGAGCCTGCGGTCCAACCGCAGCGCGGGTCGGGCCAAGCTGGTGGCGCTGTCGGAAAAATTCGGCCTGAAGGTTGACCCGGATGCCCGTGTCTCGGACCTGTCGGTCGGCGAATGTCAGCGGGTCGAGATCCTCAAGGCGCTGTACAACGACGCCCGCATCCTGATCCTGGACGAACCGACTGCCGTGCTGACTGCGCAAGAGGCCGAAAGCCTCTTTGCCACCCTGCGCCAGATGACCGCCGACGGGCTGTCCCTGATCTTCATCAGCCACAAACTGCACGAGGTCATGTCGGCCTCGGACCGTGTCGTGGTGCTGCGCCGGGGCAGTGTGGTCGCCGAACGCGCCACCGGCGAGACCAGCAAGGAAGAGCTGGCCGAGCTGATGGTGGGCCGCAAGGTCGAACGCCCGAAACGTCCGCCTGCCACGCCCGGGAAGGTGCTGCTGGAAGGCCTCGACCTGACGCTGTCCGGAAAGGGCGGGGCATCGCTGCATGGTGTCAGCTTCCGCCTGCGCGCGGGCGAGACGCTTGGCATCATCGGGGTTTCCGGCAACGGGCAAACGACGCTGGCGGGGCTGGTTTCCGGGCTCTATCCGCCCGATGCGGGCACCCTGCTGATCGACGGGCGCGCGGTGACGACCCATGACGTGCCCCATGCCATCGCCGCCGGCATCGGCCGCATCCCCGAGGACCGCAATGCCGAGGGCACGATCGGCGACATGACGACCTGGGAAAACACCGTGCTGGAACGCATCTGGTCGCCCGAATTCTCGTCGCGCGGGATGGTGCGCCGGGCCGCCGCCCGCGCGGCCACCGACCAGATCATCGACCGCTATGACGTGCGCGGAGCCAGCGCCGACGGCCGGATCCGGCTGCTATCGGGCGGGAACATGCAAAAGCTGATCCTGGGCCGCGTGTTGGAGGCCGGTCCCGACATTCTGGTCGCCGCGCAGCCGTCGCGCGGGCTGGACGAAGGGGCCATCGCCGGTGTGCACGAGCGCCTGCTTGAGGCGCGGGGACGCGGGGCCGGGGTGCTGCTGATCTCCGAGGACCTGGACGAGGTCATCGGCCTGTCGGATCGCATCCGCGCCATCGTCAACGGCCGCCTGTCGCCCGCCATCCCAGCCGACCGCGCCAATGCGCAGCTGCTGGGTCTGATGATGGCCGGTGACTGGAGCGCCGCCGCAGAAATCGAGGCCGAAACCCAAATGCCCGAACACAAGAAGGCGGAGACCGAAGATGCGCTTTGAACGCCGTGACCATCCCTCGCGCGTGTTGACGGTGCTGGCCCCCGTCGGGGCCATCGTCGCGGCGCTTCTGGTGTCGGGCCTGCTGATCGCGCTGGCCGGGGCCAATCCGATCCGTGCCTATGGGCTGATCCTCAAGGGGGCTTTTGGCTCTCGCCTCGGCCTGTCGGAAATGCTGACCCGCGCCACCCCGCTGATCCTGACCGGCCTCGCCGCCGCCGTCGCCTTCCGCGCAAGGCTGTGGAACATCGGCGGGGAAGGGCAATTCTACCTCGGCGCGCTTGGGGTCACCGCCTTTGGCATGATCCCCGCCGTGGCCGCGATGCCGGCGGGCGTGGTGATCCCGCTGTCGATGGCCGCAGGGGCCGTGGCGGGCATGATCCTGCTGCTGGTGCCGCTTGGCCTGCGCCTGAAGTTCGGCGTGGACGAGGTCGTGACCACGCTTTTGCTGAACTTCGTCGCCGTGCTTTTCGTGTCGCTGATGATCGACGGCGTTATGAAGGACCCGCTGGCCTTTGGCTGGCCGCAGTCGGTTCCGGTGCCCGACAGCGCCGTGCTGCCCAAGCTGATGGACCGCACCCGCCTGCATGTCGGCCTGCTGATCGCCGCCGCCATGGCCGTGGTGGTCTGGTGGTTGCAGTCGCGCACCGTCTTCGGCATCCGCGCCCGCGCCGCCGGTCTGAACCCCCGCGCCGCCGCCTTTGCCGGCGTGCCGCTTGGCACCACGCTGATCGCGGTCGCCTGTCTGTCCGGCGGGCTTGCGGGCCTGGCCGGCGCGATCGAGGTGATGGGCGTGAAGGGCTATGTCACCACGGACCTGTCGCCCAACTACGGCTATTCCGGGATCGTCATCGCCATGCTGGCCAATCTCAACCCGATCGGGGTGATCGGCGCGGCGCTGTTTTCCGCCATCATGTTCGTCGGGGCCGACAGCATGTCGCGCGCCCTGTCGATCCCGTCCTACATCGCCGACGTCACCGTGGCCCTGTCGCTGCTGACTATGCTGGTGGCCTTGTTCCTTGCCCAATACAGGATACGCCGATGAATATTCTTGCCGATATCCTGACCTCGGTCGGCATGTGGGAGGCCGTGCTGCGCATCGCCACCCCGCTGATCCTGGGCACCCTGGGCGTGTTGCTGTGCGAACGCGTCGGGGTTCTGAACCTCGGGATCGAGGGGATCATGACCTTCGGGGCCATGCTGGGTTGGCTTGCGGTCTACAATGGCGCGGACCTTTGGACCGGCATGATCGTCGCGGCCCTGGGCGGGGCGGCCTTCGGCCTGCTGCATGCGCTTCTGACCGTGCCCCTGGGGCTAAGCCAACATGTCACCGGCCTGGGCATCACGCTCTTTGCCTCCAGCTTTTCCTACTACGTGTTCCGCCTGGCCGTGCCGACGGCCTCGTCCCCGCCAACGATCGAGCCGTTCCGCCCGCTCGAGATCCCTGTGCTGTCCGACATCCCCTTCCTGGGGCCGGTGATCTTCAACCAGACCGCGCCGACCTACCTGGCGCTGGTACTGGTGGTGGCGATTGCCTGGGGGCTGAACCGCACGCCTCTGGGCCTGGCGATCCGCATGGCCGGGGAAAACCCTCATGCGGTGGACGCCCAGGGCATCGATCCGATCTGGCTGCGCATTGGCACGATCATGGCGGGATCGGCGCTGATGGGACTGGCGGGGGCCTTCCTGACGCTGGCGGCCTTCAATTCCTTTTTCCCGACCATGGTGCAGGGGCGGGGCTGGATCTGCGTCGCGCTGGTGGTCTTTGCCTCGTGGAAGCCCGCGCGCGCCTTGCTGGGCGCGCTGCTGTTCGCCTTCTTCGATGCCTTCCAGCTGCGGCTTCAGACGGTGGTCGAGGGCGTGCCCTATCAGCTGTTCCTGATGCTGCCCTATCTGCTGTCCATCGTGGCGCTGATCGTCATGGCGCGCCGGGCGCGGGTGCCGCAGGCGCTGATGCGGCCCTATCGCCGGGGCGAACGCTAGGGCGGCCAACCCCGCAAAATAATTGGCCCGTCCCCCACTCACTGAGGACGGGCCAGATCCGTCATGGAAATGAGTCGACCCGATCCTGGTAATCAGGCGGGTTCTGATGGTGTCGGTCGTGCCTTGGGACGGGCCCCGAGGGTGCCCGGCCGGAACATACCAAATTTACACCAAAGAAAGTCGGATGACCGACACCGCCAACGAACCTGACGTGAAAGCGCGCCAGTGTATATCCCCCTTGATAGGGGGGGCGCCCCGGTACCCCGATGCGCCGGATCAATCGGCCGGATCAGTCGGGCGGGGCGATCGGATCGCTGCCCGCGGCATTGAAGATCTGCGTCAGGCGAATGCGGTCGTTGATGCCCAGCTTGGCATAGACCGATTTCAGGTAATCCGAGACGGTGTGCTGCGAAATCGCGCATAGCCGGGCGCATTCCTTGCGGCTGAACCCCTGGGCCACCAGGTAGGCGATTTCGCGTTCCCTGGGCGTCAGCTGCGCGATCTCGTCATGCTCGGGCGCGATCATCGGGCGGGGGAATTCACCGCTGCCAAGGGCCAGCTGCTGCGTCAGCTCCTCGATCCGGCGGTGCGCCAGAAGACAATACAGGCGGAATTCCTCGCGCCGGGGGAGGATCCTTGCCTCGAAGGCCTCGCGGTCCATGGCGGTGCCCAGGTTGAACCCGCCGAAGCGGGCCGCGCCCTGCAGCCGCATGGGCAGGCCAAGCCCGGTCTTGAAACCGCTGTCGCGGGCGCGCTGGATGAAGGTCTTGGCCTCGTCGGGCAGATAATCGTGTTCCGGAAGATAGGCGACGCCGGTCTTGGTCACCGCGTAGCTGTTGCAGCAATGGTGCAGGAACGGATCGGCCTGGGGCGGGAACCCGGCATAGAGCGCGGGAATGTTCGTCAGCAGATGCGGGTGGCTGAAATCCGGGTCGACCGAGAGGTAGATGAAGAAATCGATCCCCTCGGGCGTCAACGCCCGTTTGACGGCCTGCCAGACCTCTTCGATCTCGGTCATCTGCTCGAAAGTGCCTGCCTGGTCGGCCAGCATCGCGGAACCTTTCACCCTGTATCCAAGCGGTAACGACCCGATCCGCGTGGGGCAAGGCCCACGGGCACGGCATGTGTACTGGTATACTGACGGGGTGCTTATCGATGCTGATCCGCGTCAGTTCAACCCCGGAATCACAGCACCCGGATCACATCTTTGCCGACCGATAGCATATAGCCCCGCCGCGCGATATTCCGGACCAGCAGTTCCGACACCAGTTGATTGCCCAGGGTGTCGCGCAGCCGCTTGATCCGGGTGGCCCCGGCGGCCTCGTCGCAATCCTCGACCTTCCGCCCCGAGATCATCGCCTCGATCTGCGCGCCGGACAGCATTTCGTCGTCCATGCGCGCCTCGGCCAGGATCGACAGGGTCTCCATCGCGGCATCGGTCAGCTTGAAACCGTGGTTGTTCAGGTAGACGGTCTTTTCCTCGCGCGAGATCAGAAGAGAGTTCACCTCGATCCCGGCGCGTTCGATTTCGGCCATGCGGCGGTTCAGCGTGACCAGGATCACCAGGAAGACCAGCGCGGCGATCAGCAGCGCGGTGGCAAAGACCAGCAGCACGAAGATCACGATGCGATAGCCCGCCAGGGTTTCCGCAAAGGCAGTGCCGGACTGGGCGAGGATTTCCAGCAGCTTCAGCTCGGCCTCTCCCGTCAGGGTGTCGTTTTCCACGAACAGACGTTCCACCCGGTCGTTGAAGACCCCGGCGTCGGGCAGGGTCAGGAACAGCACCACCCCGCCCAAAAGCAGCAGCGCGGCGATGGCCCCCAGGCCAAGCGCCACGACACGGGTGCCGACCCGGCGCGCATCGGCGGCAAAGGTCTGGTTCTCTCCGGGGTGGGTCATGCGCCTAGCCCTTGATCGACAGGATCTTGAGAAGGGTCCAGCCCTGCTGCGCCAGGGCGGCGCGCGCCTCGGCCTCGGCCTGGGCCGGCTCGCACGAGGCGACTTCGATGGTGCCGACGCTCAGCCGCAGGGGGTCGTCCTGCTTGGCCTTGTATTCCACCAGGCAGGCCGCCTGGGCGGCAAGGGGCGCGGCCATCAGGCCAAGCGCGGCGATCAGGATGTAGACTGTGTGTTTCATGGTCCCGACTGTGCCCAAGCGCCTGCCGTCATTCAATAACCAAGCGGGTCGGCGCGCGATGTTATCCGATAGCAGGGGGCCGTTATTGCCCGATTTCGACACTCGGGGCGAGGGTGGTCCTACCTCGCCGCGGGTCCATCGGGTCCGCATCCCCCGGGCCCTGCTGCCCCCAAGACATAGATATAGGAACCTCAACATGGCTGGTACATCCCTTCACCGTCTGCCCCGCAAGATCATGGCCACCGTCCTGGCCGCCGCGCTGGCGGTCACCTCGGTCAATGTCGGCACCGCCCAGGCGGGCGACCGCGACGCCGTGCGCATCATCGTCGGGGCCACCGCCCTGGCCATCATCGGCAGCGCCCTGGTCGCCGAACAGCGAAAGAAAGACGCCGTGAGCCAGAGCCGCCACCGCCCCTACGATCCGCCGCGCCACACCAACCAAGGCTACAACAACCGCGGTGAGCCGCGCTATTACACGCCCGGCCATGACAACCGGTACCAGAACCGCCACGACAAGCCGCGCGCGCGCCGCATCTCGATCCCGCGCAACTGCCTGATGAGCGTGCGCGGAAGCAACGGCTGGACCGAGGGCTACGCCGTCCGCTGCACCCAGAACCAGACCCGGGCCACGCTGCCTTCGGACTGTGTGCGCCGGAACTTTGCCCAGGGCCCGCGCCTGTTCTATGCGCCGGTCTGCCTGCGCCGGAACGGGTTCGACGCCTGATCCCTTTGGGTCCCCCTGGGGACCGCGATCTTTCCTTCCTGCCCGCCGGGCGGTACATCCGGGCCATGACTGGCCCGGATTTTTCCTTTGAACACGACCTGCTCACCCAGGGTTTCCCCCGCATCGCCGGCGTGGACGAGGTCGGGCGCGGCCCGCTGTGCGGCCCCGTGACCGCCGCCGCCGTGGTGCTGGACCCCGCCCGCATCCCCGCCGGGCTGAACGATTCAAAGAAGCTGACCGAGAAGAAGCGCCAGGCCTTGCTGGACGAACTGCGCGACTGTGCCGAAATCTCGGTCGCCCATGCCAGCCCGGCCGAGATCGACGAACACAACATCCTGCGCGCCTCTCATCTTGCGATGGAACGCGCGGTGGCCGGGTTGCGCCATCCGCCCGACCACTGCCTGATCGACGGCAACATGATCCCCCGCGGGCTGACGATCCCGGCCACCACCGTGGTCAAGGGGGACGCCCGCAGCGTGTCGATCGCCGCCGCCTCGATCGCGGCCAAGATCGCCCGTGACGCGATCATGAGGGATTTGGCGCAACACTTTCCCGGCTATGGATGGGAAACAAACCAGGGTTATCCATCAAAAAGCCACATTTCGGCGCTTCAAGCCCTTGGTGTGACCCCACACCATAGGAAGTCCTTCAAGCCGGTCTACAATATCTTGTGTAAACCCTGATTAGTAACCTCTTGAATCAAAAAAGAAATTGACCGCGATTCGGTTTCGAATCATCCTTTGTGCATCCAACGAGCCCATCAAAAACCGGGCCGGGCCAGAGGCGAAGACACATGAAACGAACCAATCCCGCGGCTTTTCTGCCGCTGAATACGATCCTTGCTGGTGACTGCATCGAGCAGATGAATGCCCTGCCTGAGGCATCCGTCGACCTCATCTTTGCGGATCCGCCCTACAACCTTCAGTTGAAGGGCCAGCTGCACCGCCCCGACAATTCCGAAGTGGACGCCGTCGACGATCATTGGGATCAGTTCGACAGCTTTGCCGCCTACGACAAGTTCACCCGCGAGTGGCTGGCCGCCGCCCGCCGCCTGCTGAAGCCGAACGGCGCGATCTGGGTGATCGGGTCGTACCACAACATCTTCCGCGTCGGCAGCGCGCTTCAGGATGCCGGTTAC
Organism: Pseudooceanicola nitratireducens; assembly: GCF_900109195.1. Classification (GTDB taxonomy): domain Bacteria; phylum Pseudomonadota; class Alphaproteobacteria; order Rhodobacterales; family Rhodobacteraceae; genus Pseudooceanicola; species Pseudooceanicola nitratireducens. The sequence goes on from NZ_FNZG01000001.1 coordinate 184,927, forward strand.
TGGATCCTGAACGACGTGGTCTGGCGCAAGTCGAACCCGATGCCGAACTTCCGCGGCAAGCGCTTTACCAATGCGCATGAGACGATGATCTGGGCCTCCAAGTCCGAAGGGGCCAAGTACACCTTCAACTACGAGGCGCTGAAATCGCTGAACGAAGGCGTGCAGATGCGGTCCGACTGGGTTCTGCCGATCTGCAACGGCGGCGAACGCCTGAAGGACGCCAACGGCGACAAGGCCCATCCGACGCAGAAGCCGCAGTCGCTGCTGCATCGCGTTCTGGTCGGGTCGACCAACCCCGGCGACGTGGTTCTGGACCCCTTCTTCGGCACCGGCACCACCGGCGCCGTCGCCAAGATGCTGGGCCGCGAATTCATCGGGATCGAACGCGAAGAGGCCTACCGCAAGGTCGCCGAGGCCCGCATCGCCAAGGTCCGCAAGTTCGACAAGGAGGCCCTGCAGGTCAGCGCCTCGAAACGCTCCGAACCCCGCGTGCCCTTCGGCCAGCTGGTCGAGCGCGGCATGCTGCGCCCCGGCGAGATGCTGGTGAACACCCGTGGCAAGGCCGCCCGCGTCCGCGCCGACGGCACCCTGGCCACCGACGGGTTCAACGGCTCGATCCACCAGGTCGGCGCGCATCTGGAAAACGCGCCCTCGTGCAACGGCTGGACCTATTGGCACTTCAAGAAGGACGGTCAGACCATCCCGATCGACCTGCTGCGCCAGCAGATCCGCGCCGAGATGAACTGAGCGCCGCGGCCTAGACCCACATACATCGCATAAAGTTTGCCGACCACGCCGACTGCCGTCAGGCGTGTTCCACCTGACGCCCCGGCCTTCGTGCCGGGGCTATTTTTGTCCGGCCACACCATCCTGTCGGTCCGAAAATTGATCCAAATAAAGAATCATGAGACCATCCCGATATTCTTTTGTGTTTGGGTGGTATCATGACAAGACTTTCAATCCTGCTGGCAACGGCCGCGACCTTGGGTTTCTCGGCTCCGCTGTCCGCGGCAACGACCTATCTTAACATCGACAACATCAGCGTGGCCGTCGGATCAGGGACGGGCACGGGCACTTTCAACAACACCTTCGACAACGGGCAGACGATCGACAAGGTGATCGACGCCCCCACGGCCACAGCCCAGGAATTCCACGACCAGACAACGCATATCTGGTTCACCGGCAGTGCGCCGAACCAGGGGCTTGAGCTGATTTTCACCTTCGGCGTGTCCTACGACATCACGACGCTGCATTTCTGGAACTACACTGGTGAGGGCTACGACGTCGACAACGTCGAATTCACCTTCTTCAACTCGCTCGGGGCCTCGATCGGGTCGACCTCGATCCAGCCGGCACTTGGATCTTCTGGCGGGATCACGGCACAGAATATTGCGCTGCAATCCCCGTTGAACACGCGCAGCGTGCGGGCCTATCTGACCGGGTCGAACGGGCAAATCGACTTCCAGAACATCGGTTTCACCGCCAATGTCTCGGACCCCACGCTTGATCCAGCGCCACAGGTTCCGCTGCCGGCGGGGGGGCTTCTTCTGCTGTCGGGCCTTTGGGCCGTGGCCTTGCGCCGCCGCCGCTAGGGCCCGCGCTACATCAAAAAACAAACGCCCGGTCCCAGGATCGGGCGTTTGTCGTTGCCGGCCTCAGCCCGAATGCGTGCCGCGCTTGTAGGGGGTCCAATCGGTGATTTCGGGGTAATGCGCGCGCCGCCAGGTGCGGACGCGGGGGTTCATCATCCGCCGCCAGACCGGGGGCACCATCGCCAGCGCCGTCATCAGCGGATAGCCATAGGGCAGCTGCGGGGCCTGATCCTCGGCATGGTGCTGCAGCAGGGGAAAGCGGCGGTCGGGCTTGTAGTGATGGTCTGAATGGCGCTGAAGGTTGATCAGGAACCAGTTCGACACCCGATGCGCCGCGTTCCAGGAGTGATGCGGTTTGACATGTTCGAACTTGCCGTTGCCCAGGTACTTCCGCGTCAGCCCATAGTGTTCGATGTAATTCGTCAGCTCGAGCATCCAGATCGCAAAGAAGGCCTGCGCCAGGAACAGCCCGATCCCGTACCACCCGCCGACGATCCCCGCCATGGCCAGCATCCCGGCCTGAAGCGCGGCATAGCGCCAGAAGGGGTTGCGCCGGTCCAAGGCCCCCGCGCCGCGCCGGGCCAGCAGCGCCACCTCGGCCCGCCAGGCGGATCCGGGGCATTGCACCAGAACCCGGGGGAAATAGCGCAAGAAGCTTTCGTTGTAGCGCGCGGTCACCGCATCCTTGGGCGTGCCCACATGGATGTGATGCACCAGAAGATGCTCGGACCGGAAATGCGAATACAGCACCATCGACAGCAGGATGTCGGCCAACCAGCGTTCGGTCCGGTTGCGCTGGTGCATCAGCTCGTGCGCATAGACGATGCCCGCCGCGCCGGTCATGATCCCGACCCCATAAAGAAGCACCACCAGCTCGGCCCAGCCCAGGTGACGCTGTGCGGCGACCGTGCCGATGATCCAGAACAGCAGCACGAATTGCACCGGCACCCAGACCGTCGTAATGGCGCGATACCAGAACAGGTCGGCCTCGGCCGTGGTGGGGTCGGCGTTGTCTTCGTTCAGCCCGGCGATCCGGTCGAGGACCGAGACCAGCACTAGCCCATAGGCTGGCAGCGCCAGCAGCCACAGCCCGCCCCAAAGCGTGCCCAGCACCGCCAGCGGCACGTTCACCAGCGTCATCCAGAAGGGCAGGGCGCTGCGCCAGTCCGTCAGGGGTCTTGGGGGTCGGGGCATCGGGGGGTCCGCTTTCCTGGGGTCTCGCGTCAACTGTCGAACGCCGTGCGCCCCAGGTCAAACGCCTTTCGCATCACCGTCGGCAGATCCGAGGGGCGGAAATCCTGCGCGGGAACCAGACGCAGGGCGCTGTCCCCGGGGATCTGTCCCGGGTCGATCACCGCCACCTGCACCGCCAGCCGCAGGTGGAAATGCGTGAAGGTGTGGCGCGCCTCGGCCCCGGTGTCGCGCCAGTTGGCGGGCAGGGGGGGCGCATGGTCCTGGGAGGCCTCGGCCCAAGCCGTGCCGGGCCAGCCCAGCATGCCGCCCAGCAATCCGCTGTCGGGGCGTTTTTCCAGCAGCCAGTCGCCTGAGGGCGTCCGGCCGACATAGGCGATGCCCTGGCGGATCGGCTTGGCCTTCTTGGGGGTCTTCTTCGGCAGCTCGGCCTGGGTGCCCCGGTCCCGCGCAACACAGGGATCGCGCCAGGGGCAGATCCCGCAGGCCGGAGAGCGCGGGGTGCAGATCGTCGCCCCCAGATCCATCACCGCCTGGGCGTAATCGCCGGGGCGATGCTGCGGGGTCAGTGCTTCGGCCCGGGCCTTCAGGGTCATCTTTGATCCAGGCAGGGGGTCGTGGATGTCATGCAGCCGCGCCATGACCCGTTCCACATTGCCATCCAGCACCACGGCGGGCCGGTCAAAGGCGATGGCTGAAATCGCGGCGGCCGTATAGGGGCCGATGCCGGGCAGGGCCAGCAGCCCCTCTTCGCTGTCGGGGAAGGTGCCGCCCAGGTCCCTGGCGACGGTGCGGGCGCATTTCAGCAGGTTGCGGGCGCGGGCGTAGTACCCGAGGCCGGCCCATTCGGCCATCACGCGGTCATCCTCGGCCTCGGCCAGGTCGGTGACACGGGGCCAGAGGGTGGTGAACCGTTCGAAATAGGTCTTAACGGCCGCGACAGTGGTCTGTTGCAACATCACCTCGGACAGCCAGATCCGGTAGGGATCGGGCGCGTGGTTGGACCCGGGGGGCACGCGCCAGGGCAGGTCGCGCGCATGGCGGTCGTACCAGGCCAGCAGGGTGCCCGCCAATTCGCCCGCCAGGGTATCGCGGGCGTCAGATGTTCCAAACTCGTCACGCATTGTTTATGTCCGGTGTCTCCGTGGCTCTGGTCCCTGCCGAATATCTCACTAGGATAGAGCCCAATCGCACGAGGCAAAAGATGAAGCGCCGCAATACCACCACCTATGGCTTCAAAAGCGCGTCAAAGCTGCTGGAGGACCGCATTCGCCAGGCCGGCGAAAGCCGGGGCTTCGCGGCGACGCGGCTGTTGACCCATTGGGATGAGATTGCGGGCGACCTGGCGCGGATGGCGCGGCCCGTTGATGTGAAATTCGGCCGCCAGGGGTTCGGCGCCACGCTGACCGTTCTGACCACCGGGCCGCTGGCCCCCATGGTCGAGATGCAGAAGGACGTGTTGCGCCAGAAGGTCAACGCCGTCTATGGCTACAATGCCATCAGCCGCGTGCGGGTGACCCAGACCGCGGCCACAGGTTTTGCCGAAGGACAGGTGTCCTTCGAGACGCGGGACGCGCCCCGGGCCGAACCGGCCCCCCCGCGCCCCGAGATCGTCGCCCAGGCCCGGGATGTGGCCCATGGGGTCGGCGATCAGGGATTGCGCAGTGCCCTTGAGGCCCTGGCGCAGAATGTTTTAAGCAAGCAGGACAAATAGGAAGGACCATTCATGGACCGCAGAGCTTTCATGGCAGGCGGCGCAGCCGTGGCCGTCGCCGCCCTGGGCGGCATCTGGTACAGCACCCGGCCGCAGACCACTGCCATTCCCGCCATGCCGACGGTGTCGTCGCAGGGCAGCGCGGACACCAGCGGCATCGTCGAGATGACCCTGGGGGCCGAGGATGCACCCGTCACGCTGACGGAATACGCATCCTTCACCTGCCCGCATTGTGCGAATTTCCACAAGGCGGTCTTCAAGGACCTCAAGCGGGATTACATCGACACCGGCAAGGTGAAATTCGTCTATCGCGACGTCTATTTCGATCAGTTCGGCCTTTGGGCGGCGCTGATCGCGCGCTGTGAACCGACCCGGTTCTTCGGCATTTCCGACATGCTTTACGCCCAGCAGAAGGATTGGATCGGCAATGGCGATCCGGCCGGCATCGCGGAACGTCTGCGCAAGATCGGTCTGGTGGCCGGGCTGGAAAGCGACGCGATGGAAGCCTGCCTGACCGATGAGGACCAGGCCCGCGCGCTGGTTGCCTGGTTCCAGGAAAACGCCCAGTCCGATGACGTGACCGGCACGCCCACGCTGCTGATCGACGGCGAGAAGCACCCGAACATGAACTACAATGATCTCAAGGCGCTTCTGGACGCCAAGCTGGAGGGCTGATGGCCACACCTTTGGAAGGCCTTCGGGTCGTTGAATTGGCCCGAATCCTGGCCGGCCCCTGGGCCGGTCAGACGCTTTCGGACCTGGGCGCAGACGTCATCAAGGTGGAAAGCCCCGAGGGCGACGATACCCGCAAATGGGGCCCGCCCTTCATCGACCGCGAAGACGATCGCAGCGCCGCCTATTACCATTCCTGCAATCGCGGCAAGACCAGCGTCACCTGCGATTTCCGCACCCCCGAGGGGCAGGAGATGGTGCGCGAGCTGGTCAAGGATGCGGACATCCTGATCGAGAACTTCAAGGTCGGCGGGCTAAAGAAATACGGCCTGGACTATGAGAGCCTGGCGCAGGTGAACCCGCGGCTGATCTATTGTTCGATCACCGGCTTCGGCCAGACCGGACCCTATGCGCATCGTGCGGGCTATGATTACATCATCCAGGGCATGTCCGGGCTGATGTCGCTGACCGGCGAACCGGATGGCCAGCCGCTGCGCGCAGGCGTGGCGATCACCGATCTGTTCACCGGCGTCTATTCCGCCACCGCGATCCTGGCGGCGCTGCACCAGCGCAGCGTGACGGGCCGTGGCCAGCAGATCGACATGGCGCTGCTGGATTCGGCGGTGGCGGTCACCGCGAACCAGGCGATGAATTACCTGGCCACCGGCACCCCGCCGGCGCGGACCGGGAACTATCACCCGAACCTGACGCCTTACCAGGTCTTCGAGGTCTCGGACGGGCATATCATCATCGCCACCGGCAATGATGCGCAATACCAGCGGCTGTGCGATGTGCTGGGCCTGCCCGGGATGAAGACGAACCCCGATTACATCGACAACCCGTCGCGCGTCGCCAACCGGCCCGAGATGATCCGCCGCCTGCAGGAGGCCTGCATGGGCTTTACCAAGGCTGATCTTCTGTCCGCCTGCGAGGGTCAGGGCATCCCGGCCGGGCCGATTAACACGATGGACGAGGTCTTTGACGATCCCCAGGTCGTGGCGCGCGGCATGCGGATCGACCCCGAAGGCGTGCCGGGCGTGCGCGGACCCTTCCGGTTTTCCGACGCCGAGCTGAAGCTGGAGCGTGCGTCCCCCAAGCTGGGATCCGGTGACAGCTGATCCAGTTGTGCGGCCCCCTAGGGGCCGCGCGACTTCTACTCATCCCCGCCCATGGGGGCGGGGCTTCGGGTTGCCGCTGGCGGGAGTATTTTCGGCAAGATGATCTGGGGGGCGGTGGCGCGGGCCCCGGGGTCAGTCACCCAGCTTGGCGTGGACTTCTTCAAGGTCGATGTCGCCGATCGGCAGCTTGTTCGCCGGGTTTTCGAAATCGTATTTGAAGAGCTCGAAGTCGCGTTTGTAGATCTCGTAGACTAGGTGCATCGAGAGGTCGTCGAAGTAATCCTCGACCGGGTGGGCGCGTTTGGGGCCGTGGCCTTCGCTTTCGTTGAAGCGCGGGATGGTCGAGAGGTCGACCGCATGCGGCGTGTCGATATGGTCGAGCACCTGCTGCATGCCCTCGTTGAATTTCTCGGTCCAGAAGATCTGATCGTAGCGGCCGCCGTTGACGATGAAGGTCGAAATATGGCCGGACATGGCGGACCAGTGGATGTCGGGCTCCATCGGGCGGCGCCAGCGGATGGTGTCGCGGGCAAACAGCAGGAAACGGCGGAAGGATTTGATCTGATCGAAGTCGTCCTTGCCGTCGTCGCCGCCGACCTCGATCCCGTATTTCTGCACCAGAAGCGGCACGAGGTTGCCACGGTAGCGGTTGCCGTTGCGCTGGATGCCGCAGATCTTGTCGAAGAAGGACGACAGGATCCGCGCATAGGGGTTGCGCACGCAGGTGAAGGCATAGCTTTTGTGGGCGTTCACATTGGCCTCGATCGGGGCCTGCGACCAGTCCTGTGCCCATTTGTGCAGCCCGCGGTCGGCGTCGTGGATGTCTCCGTCGTAGAAGGCCCCGTGGTCGGAGTAGTAGAGGATCTGGCCGATGGTCGAGCAGGCGCATTTCGGCACCACGCGATAGACCACGCTTTCGCTTTCGGTCATCCAGACCCCGGGATACCCCATGACGTTCTGCCCCCCGTGCGTGGGGCGCGTTTTGCCACCCCCGCTGTTGTTCGCCGTGATTGTCAGGCAAATAAGCAAAGATTCAACGGTTTATCAATCGCCCTAACCGTGTAGTAGTGGGGATAAAACCGGCCTAATACGGGTGATTGTTTCTGAAATGGCGACGATTGCGTATATCCTGCTGTGCCACAAGGATCCGCAGGCGATCATCGACCAGGCGCGCCGTCTGACGGCGGCCGGCGATTGCGTGTCGGTGCATTTCGACGCCAATGGCGGGGCCGAGGCCTATGGGCAGATCCGCGCGGCGCTGGATGCGGACCCCCGCGTGACCTTTGCCGCCAGGCGCCATCGCTGCGGCTGGGGGGAATGGTCGCTGGTCGCCGCCACGATCAGCGCGGCGCAGGCGGCGCTTGAAGCCTTTCCGAGGGCGACCCATTTCTACATGATGTCGGGCGATTGCATCCCCATCAAATCCGCCGAATACGCCCATGAGTTCCTGGACCGGAACGACCGGGACTTTATCGAGAGCTTTGATTTCTTTGACAGCGACTGGATCAAGACCGGCATCAAGGAAGAGCGGCTGATCTATCGTCATGTCCTAAACGAACGCAAGCACAAGCGTCTGTTCTATCTGAGCATCGAATGGCAGCGCCGCCTGGGGCTGAAGCGCCGCCTGCCCAAGGGGTTGCAGATCCAGATCGGCAGCCAGTGGTGGTGCCTGCGGCGTCAGACGCTGGAGGCGGTGATGGCCTTCATCGCCAAACGGCGCGACGTGGTGCGGTTCTTTGCCCGCAGCTGGATCCCGGACGAGACCTTCTTTCAGACCCTGGTGCGCCACTTGGTGCCCGGGGACGAGATCGAAAGCCGCACACTGACCTTCCTGATGTTCACCGACTACGGCATGCCGGTGACCTTCTACAACGACCACTACGACCTGCTGCTGGCGCAGGATTTCCTGTTCGCCCGCAAGGTCAGCCCCGAGGCGCAGGACCTGAAGGCGCGGCTGGGGGACCTTTATGCCGCCAAGGGCGAAAGCTTTGCCATCTCGAACGAGGGGCGGTCTTTGTATGCCTTCCTGGCCGGGCGGGGGCGCATCGGCCACCGCTTTGCCCCGCGCTTCTGGGAGAACGAGGCCAGCCTAGGACGGGACCGCGAATTGCTGATCGTCATCTGCAAGAAGTGGCACGTGGCCAAGCGGCTGACCCGGCGGATCGCCCGGCTGACCGACCTGCAGGTGGTCGACTACGTGTTCCATGAAGAGGGCGCGAAGCTGCCCGATCTGGGCGGGATCCAGTCGTCCCTGGCGAAACGCGCACGGCACCGGCGGTCGCTGATGCGGATGCTGTACGAATATTACGACACCTCGCGCATGGTGATCTGCCTGGATCCCGGCAGCCTGGACCTGGTGCAGGACTTCTGTTCCGACCGGGCGGTGACGACGCTGCTGGAGATCGACTGCGATTTTGACGATGCCTACCTGGCGGGGCATGCGCGGCGGACCGGCCTGGCCTCGGACCAGACGCCGCCGGATGCGCTGGCCCGGCTGCTGCCGACGATCCGCGACGCCCTGCAGATGGAGGCCGACCGCATCCGCGATGCGGGCTTTGCCAATTACCACCGGCTGCGGCAGTCGGCGACCACCGATCAGAACGCCCGCGCGCTGCTGCGCTTCCTTGCGGTTCCCGAAGATGTGGCGCAAAGCTTGGCGCAAACCGAAAAACTCTTTGATGACTGAGGTTCCCCATGGCCTACGCCTATGACGACCAGAACATTTTCGCCAAGATCCTGCGCGGCGAGATCCCCAACAAGACCGTGACCGAGACCGAGCATACGCTGGCCTTCGAAGACATCCGCCCCCAGGCCCCGGTGCATGTGCTGGTCATCCCCAAGGGGCCTTACGTGACCTATGACCATTTTGCCAGCGAAGCCTCGGACGCCGAGATCGTCGATTTCAACCGCGTTGTCGCCAGGATCTGCCAAGATCTGGGCGTGACGGCGGATGCGGGGCAGGGCTGCCGCTTTATCTCGAACGCGGGGGAACACGGCGTGCAAGAGGTGCCGCATTACCACCTGCATATCCTGGGTGGTCGTCGCATGGGGCGGATGGTTCAGCCCGCAGATTAAGGGCGGACCCTTAAGAAAACGCAAAAGCCGCCCGGTCAGGGGCGGCTTTGTTAATTCTAACGGCTGGTTACCCGAAGACCGCGCCCAGGCTTTCATCGACGGCATTCGAGATTTCGTCGATATGGTCGGGGGTGGCGATCAGCGCGGGGCTGAAGGTCAGCGTGTTGTTGTGCCCGGGGATCGACCGGTTGGTGACCCCGATGATCACCCCGCGCGCGGCGCATTCCGCAACGATCTGGGCGCATTTCTTTTCGTCTGCCGGGGCGCGGGTCTGGCGGTCGGCAACCAGCTCGATCCCGGCGAAAAGCCCCTTGCCGCGGACCTGGCCCACCACCTTGTGCTTCTCGGCCAGGGCTTCGAAATTCGCCATCAGGCGCGCGCCCATGGCTTGGGTGTTTTCCAGCAGGTTTTCGTCTTCGATGATGCGCATGTTCTCGATCGCGGCAGCGGGGCCGGCGGTGCAGCCCCCGAAGGTCGAGATGTCGCGGAAATAATCCAGCGGATCGTCCGGGTTGGCCTTGAACAGCTCGAACACCCTCTCGGAGGTCACGCAGCAGGCAATCGCCGCATATCCCGAGGCCACGCCCTTGGCCATCGTGACGAAATCGGGTTCGATCCCATAGTGCTGATAGCCGAACCATTCGCCGGTCCGGCCGACGCCGCAGACGACTTCGTCGATGTGCAGAAGCACGTCGTACTTGCGGCAGATTTCCTGCACGCGGGGCCAGTAGCCTTCGGGCGGGGTGATGACGCCGCCGCCTGCGGTGATCGGTTCAAGGCACAGCGCGCCGACGGTGTCGGGCCCTTCGGCCAGGATCACCTGTTCGATCTGATCCGCGGCCCATTCGCCGTAATTTTCAGCAGGCGCGCCCTGATCGGCGGCGCGATATTCCAGGCAATGCGGCACGCGGACGAAATCCGGCGCGAAGGGGCCGTATTGCGCGTTCCGCTGATCCTGCCCGCCGGCCGACAGCGTGCCGATGGTGGTGCCGTGATAGTCGCGGTCGCGATACAGGATCTTGGTCTTCTTCCCGCCATAGCGCTTGTGCGCGATCTGGCGCACCATCTTGAAGGCCTTCTCGTTCGCTTCCGAGCCCGAGTTGCAATAGTAGACGCGCGTCAGCCCCGGCATCTTCTCGATCAGCTTTTCGGCAAAGATCGCGCCGGGGATCGTGCCGGCGGCCCCGGCGAAATAGTTCAGCTTGATCAACTGGTCACGCACCGCATTGGCGATGCTTTCGCGGCCATAGCCGACGTTCACGGTCCAGACCCCGCCGGACACACCGTCCAGCAGTTTCACGCCGCGCTGGTCCCAGACATGGATGCCCTTGCCCTCGGTGATGATGCGCGGTTCGCCGGTCTCGAACGGTTTGTGCTGGATCAGGTGATGCCAGACATGGGCCTTGTCGGCCTCGACGATCTTGGAAATGTCGTTGTCGCGGAATCCGTCGTCCATTGGGGCCTCCTGTGGCGGGTTTGGCTTAGCCTAAGCGCGGAAAATCGGCTTTGGCAATCGGGCGTGACGCGATTTTGGACCAGATGGTCAGAATTCGCGGCCGACTTGGGCATTTGCAGGCCTTGCGGCCCGGCCAAGGGCGGCTAAGCTTTGGCCATGAACACCACCGACATCGCCTTTCTCACCCAGCTTTTCGAAACCGCCGTCGCCGCCGCCGATCCGGCCCGCGCGCTGCAGGGGCATCTGCCCGACAAACCGGCCGGGCGCACCATCGTGATCGGGGCCGGGAAAGGCGCGGCGCAGCTGGCGCAAGCCTTTGAAGAGGCGTGGGAAGATCCGGTCGAGGGCGTGGTTGTCACCCGCTATGGCTATGCGGCCCCCTGCCGGTATCTGAAGGTGCTCGAGGCATCGCACCCCGTGCCCGACGCCGCAGGCGAAGCCGCCACGCAAGAGGTGCTATCGCTGCTTGAAGGGCTCACGCCGGACGACCTGGTCGTGGCGCTGATCACCGGCGGCGGCTCGGCCCTGCTGGCCGCCCCGCCCAAGGGGCTGGAACTGGCGGACGAACAGGCGTTGAACCAGGCTTTGCTGGCCTCGGGGGCGCCGATCGGCGCGATGAACGCCATCCGCAAACAGCTGAGTCGCGTGAAAGGCGGGCGGCTGGCGCTGGCGGCGGCCCCTGCGCGGGTCGTGTCGCTGGTGGTCTCGGACGTGCCCGGCGATGACCCGGCCGAGGTCGCCTCGGGCCCCACGGTGCCGGGGCCTGCGAACCGCGCGACGGCCCTGGCCGCGATCCGCGCCTGGAACATCGACCTGCCACCCGCGGTGCGGCGGTTCCTGGAGACGGCCGAGGAAGACGCGCCGCCCCCCGACGATCCGGCCTTTGCCCGCAATTCCGTTCAGGTCATCGCCTCGGCCGCCCGATCGCTCGAAGCGGCGGCGGATCTGGCGGTGTCACAGGGCATCCCCGCGCATATCCTCTCTGACGCGATGGAGGGCGAGGCCCGCGACGTGGCCCGTGCCCATGCCGCCATCGCGCGCGAGGTTTCCCTGCGAAATCGGCCCTTTGCCCGGCCCTGTCTGCTGCTGTCCGGGGGGGAGACGACCGTCACCCTGCGCCACAAGGGGCGGGGCGGTCGTAATTCGGAATTCCTGCTGGCCTTCGCCTTGGCGATCGAGGGGCAGGACGGGATCTGCGCCATGGCCGCCGACACCGATGGCATTGATGGCAGCGAGGATAACGCCGGGGCCTTTGCCGATGGCACCACCTGCGCCGCCATGCGCGCCGCCGGGATCGACCCGGCCGAGGCGCTGGCCCGCAATGACGCCTACACCGCCTTCAAGGCCGCCGGTCTGCTGTTCACGCCCGGCCCCACGGGGACGAACGTGAACGATTTCAGGGCGATCCTGGTCCGTTAACGGCTCAGGCAGTCGTGCAGCGACTGGCCGATGTTGCGGACCAGCGCGGTGTAGAGATCCGGCCCGGGCGTCAGATCCGCGCCAAGCGGGTCCAGCACGCCGACCTGCAGGCCAAGGGTTTCAGCGGTGCGTTCCGCGACCTTGCCGTCAAACTGCGGTTCGATGAACAGGCAGCGCACGTCGCTGGCCTGTGCCGAGGCCTGAAGATCTGCCAGCCCCCGCGCGCCCGGAGGCGTTGCTTCGCTATCCGCAACGGATCCAGCCGAAGGCAGGTCAAACCGGTCCGAGAAATAGCCGAAGGCGTCGTGGTAGACGATGTAACCGCCTGTGATGTCTTGCAAAAGCGCCTCAAGTTCTTTTGTCGCTGCGGCGATACGCTTGGCCTCGGCCTTGGCGTTTGCCTGGTAGGTCGCGGCGTTTTCCGGATCGGCCGTGGCCAGCGCCTGGGCAATCGTCGCAAGCCAGTTTTGCGCATTGTCCGGGTTCAGCCAGACATGCGGGTCCAGCCCGTCGTGGTCGTGCCCGTCGCCCGCGAAGTGACCGTCCTGTGCGGCGGCTTTCTGCCCGCGACTGTCGTGCCCATGGTCGTCGTGATCATGTCCAGCGTGGCTGTCACGCGTCTCTTGATGGCCGTGGTCCCCCTTGTGCTCATGCCCGTGATCATCATGCGCGTCCGCCGTCTTGGCATGGCCCTCGCCGCCATCCGCGTGGTCGTGGCCGTCATGATCATGCTCATGAGCGTCGTGGTGCTCGTCCGAATGCCCGCCGTCCTCCGCTCCGGTCTCATGCCCTGCTTCATGGTCATGCCCATGGTGCCCGGCCTCACGCAGAACGGTGCCCTGCACGTCGATCAGCGACAAGGACGCCGCATCCGGAGCCAGCTTGGCGCTGGCATCGGCGATCCAGGGGGAAAGCTCCTCTCCGACCCAGACGACCAGATCCGCCGCCGACATGGCCGCAGCTTCGGACGGGCGCATCTGATGGCCATGGGCCGAGCCGCCGGGCGGCAGCAGCAGCGTTGGTGTCCCCACCCCCTGCATCACCGAAGCGACAAGAGAGTGGACGGGCGGAATGTCGGTGACCACCTGCGGAACCTCGGCCAGCACGGGCGAGGCAAGCAGGGGCAGGGCGAAGAAGGCAGAGCGCATGTTTGTCCGTTTCTGTTATAAAGTAACGTTGCGCCTCCTAAACGTTACATGATAACAATGCAAGATGAGCACCAAAGAAAACCTTTCTTTCCGGCAGGACGCCGCCAGCACGCCGCCCCGGGCCTTCCGGCCGCACGACCACGACAGCTGTGTCGCCGGGGCAATGCAGGCGGCCGAATCGCTGTGTGCGGAAAGCGGCGCGCGGCTGACCCCGGTCCGTCGTCGCGTGCTTGAAATCCTGCTCGAGGGCCATCGCCCCATGGGCGCATATGACGTGCTGGCCCGCCTGGATGCCGAGGGGCTGGGCTCCAAGCCGCCGGTCGCATATCGCGCGCTTGGCTTCCTGGTCGACAATGGTCTGGCGCACCGGATCGAACGCCTAAACGCCTTTATCGCCTGCCCGCGTCCGACCGATGACAACCATGCGCCCGCCTTCCTGATCTGCCGCGGCTGCGGCAGCGTGGCCGAGGTCAGCGCGACGCTTCCCGGAATCCCCAAAGGCTTCCGCGTCGAACGTACCACGGTCGAGGCCGAAGGTCTCTGCGCCGCCTGCACGGACAGCCCTGAATGACACGGCTGATCGAGGGCAGGGGCCTGGCCGCCGGGTTCGGCGGGACGGATGTGCTGTCGGGCGTCGATTTCCATATCGACGCCGGAGAGATCGTGACCATCGTCGGGCCGAACGGCTCTGGCAAGTCGACGCTGATGCGGCTTTTGGTCGGCGCGGTGCGTCCCCGCAGCGGCACGATCACACGGGCACCCGGGTTGCGCCTTGGCTATGTGCCGCAGAAACTTAGTATCGACCCGACCCTGCCGCTGACCGTCACCCGATTCCTCGACCTGCCGCGCCCGTCGCCCCGCGCCAAGAAGGCCGCGATGATGGAGCGGTGCGGCATCACCGATCTGACGCATCACCCGATGACCGGCCTGTCGGGTGGGCAGTACCAGCGCGTGCTTCTGGCCCGCGCGTTGCTGGTGCAGCCGCAGCTTCTGATGCTGGACGAGGCGACGCAAGGCATGGATCAACGCGGCTCTGCCGGGTTTTACGCCCTTATCGAGGAGCTCCGTCGCGATCTTGGTCTGGCCGTTCTGATGGTCAGCCACGAATTGCACGTGGTGATGAGCGCGAGCGACCGTGTCATCTGTCTGAACGGGCACGTCTGCTGTGAAGGCACGCCGGAAATCGTCCGCTCCGCCCCGGAGTATCGGGCGCTGTTCGGCACGGGCACCCAGGGCACGCTGGCGCTCTATCGTCACGAACATGACCATTCGCATGATCACGCGGGCGGCGACGGCCATGATCATGGGCACGACCATGCACACCATCATGGACAGGGGCACCACGCTCATGCCCATGCCCACGCCGATAAACATGCAGACCCTGCGGAGCCCGCCGAATGAGTGGATTGCTGTCCGAATTCATGATCCGCGCCGCCCTGGCCGGGGTGGGCGTGGCCCTGGCCGCCCCCTGGCTGGGCGTCTTTGTCGTCTGGCGGCGCATGGCCTATTTCGGCGACGCGGTCGGTCATGCGGCGGTGCTGGGCGTGGCGCTGTCGCTGATGATCCAGCTGCCCGTGACCCTTGGCGTGGCCGCGGTGGCGGTCACCGTCGCGTTGGTGATTGCCGCGCTGGAACACCCCCGCGTGGGCCTTGGGGCCGACGCCCTGCTGGGGGTCATGTCCCATGGCGCGCTGGCCTTCGGTCTGATCGCGGTCAGCTTCCTGCCCGGCGCGCGCCTCAACCTCGAGGCCTATCTTTTCGGTGACATCCTGGCCGTTGGCTGGGCGGACGTCGGCGTAATCTGGGCGGGCGCTGCGGTGATCGCGGCCGTGATCGGTTGGCGCTGGCGCGGGTTGTTGACCGCCACCGTGAACCCGGATCTGGCCTGGTCCGCAGGGCTGAACCCCGATCGTGACCGGCGGATCCTGACCCTGGCCCTGGCGCTTCTGGTGGCGCTGGCGATCAAGGTCGTGGGCGCATTGCTGATCACCGCGCTTTTGGTCATCCCGGCGGCGGCGGCGCGGCCGCTCTCCCGCTCGCCCGAGATGATGTTGGGCGTGGCCATGGGAATCGGTGTGCTGTCCGCGCTGGTCGGACTGGGGCTGTCCTATGCCGCGGATACGCCGGCGGGGCCGTCGGTCGTGGTCGTCTCGGTCGTTTGTTTCGTGCTGGGTCGGGCCATCGGATCCCTGCGAACCGGTTGATTTCACACCACTCCATCGCATCACATCCGTCTCCTCTCCTTCTCGAACCTCTCCCCCTCAGCTTAAACTTCAAAAAAGAACAAAACGTGAATATACTGGAGGCCGTCTCAAGCTGCCTCTGCCCATGTTCGTCGAGCTCTCTGCCACCTCGAATTTCACCTTTCTCACCGGGGCGTCCCACCCCGAGGAGTACATGACCCGTGCCGAGGAACTGGGTCTGGGCGCGGTGGCGATTGCCGATGAAAATTCCGTCGCGGGCATCGTGCGGGCGCATCAGAAGGCGCGCGATCTGGCCCGGGCGATTCGCGAACGGGCCGACTGGGATCGGACACACGGCCCCATGGGGCCGCTGAAGCCGGGCCATGTCGCGCCGCAGCCAAAAGCCCCGCGGCTGATCCCCGCAGCGCGGCTGGTGCTGTCAGAGGGACTTGAAATGACGGCGCTGCCCGAGACGCGGATCGGCTGGGCGCGGCTCTGTCGGCTGATTTCGCGCGGTCGGTTGCGCGCACCAAAGGGGCAGTGCCTGCTGACGATGGACGACCTTTTCGACAATGGGTTGGAGGCGCTGCGGCTGGTGCTGCACCCGCCACAGGCGCTGACGGATCCGGGCGGCGCGGGCGATTGGCTGCCACGGGCGCAGCGGCTGACGCGCCGCTTTGCCCCGAAGATGGTGCTGGCGCTGGCCCCCGCCTATGACGGCCAGGACGAGGCGCGGCTGACCACCCAGGCGCTGCTGGCGGAACGGCTGTCTCTGGCAACGGTGGTCAGCGCGCGGCCCGTGATGCACCACGGGCGGCGGCGCAAGCTGGCCGATGTGGTCACGGCGATCCGCACCGGCCGCCGCGTCGATGCCTTGGGCCGCGATGCGCTGGCCAACGGGGAACGCCGCCTGCGGTCCGAGTCTGACCTGCGGCGCATCCTCGGACCCCATGCCGATGCGCTGGACCGAACGGTCCAGCTTGCCCAGGGGCTGACGTTTTCCCTGGACGAGCTGCGCTATGAATACCCGTCCGAGATCTCGGCCGGCGAAACCCCCTCGGCGCGGCTTGCCCGGCTTGCACATGCCGGTCTCGCCTGGCGGTATCCCCATGGCGCACCCGACCGCGTGCGGCAGATGCTGGAGCACGAGCTGCGGCTGATCGCCAAGCTGAAGTATGAACCCTATTTCCTGACCGTGCATGATGTGGTCGCCTTTGCCCGGTCCCACAGCATCCTGTGTCAGGGACGCGGTTCGGCCGCCAATTCCGTGGTCTGCTATGCGCTTGGCGTCACTTCCGTCAGCCCCGAGGTCGGCACCATGGTCTTTGAACGGTTCGTCAGCGAGGCGCGGGACGAACCCCCTGATATCGATGTGGATTTCGAACACGAACGGCGCGAAGAGGTGATCCAGCACATCTATCAGCGCTACGGGCGTCACCGCGCCGGCCTTTGTGCCACCGTCATCCATTACCGTGGCAAACGCGCCATCCGCGAGGTCGGGCGCGCCATGGGCCTGACCGAGGATACGATCGGCGCGCTGTCGTCGCAGCTTTGGGGGTTCTTCGCGGCCGATGGTATGGCCGATCAGCGCATGCGCGAGATCGGGCTGGACCCGGGCGATCCGCGCCTGATGCAGACCATGGCGCTTGTTCACGAAATCGAAGGCTTTCCGCGCCATCTTTCCCAGCATGTCGGCGGCTTCATCATGACCGAGGGGCGGTTGGATGAACTCGTGCCGATCGAAAACGCAACGATGGAGGACCGGACTGTCATCTGCTGGGACAAGGATGACATCGACACGCTTGGCATTCTGAAGGTCGACGTTCTGGCGCTTGGCATGCTGACCTGTATCCGCAAGGCCTTTGACCTGCTGGTGCGGCATGAGAACACCGACCTGACCCTGGCCACGATCCCGCCCGAGGATCCGCGGGTCTACGACATGCTGTGCAAGGCCGACACGATCGGGGTCTTTCAGGTGGAATCCCGTGCGCAGATGAACTTTCTGCCCCGGATGCGGCCGCGCTGTTTCTACGATCTGGTGATCGAGGTGGCGATCATCCGCCCCGGTCCGATCCAGGGCGACATGGTGCATCCCTATATCCGCCGCCGCAACGGAGAGGAGAGCGTTGAATTCCCCTCGGACGAACTGGGGAAGGTGCTGGGCAAGACGCTTGGCGTGCCGCTGTTTCAGGAACAGGCGATGCAGATCGCCATCATCGGCGCGGGTTTCACCCCGGAAGAGGCCGACCGCCTGCGCCGATCGCTTGCCACCTTCAAGAAGCACGGCAATGTCAGTGAATTCCGCACCCGGTTCATGCGCGGCATGAAGCGCAACGGCTATGACGAAGACTTTGCCGACCGCTGTTTCAGCCAGATCGAGGGCTTTGGCTCTTACGGCTTTCCCGAAAGCCACGCCGCCAGTTTTGCCCTGCTGGTCTATGCCTCAAGCTGGATCAAGCGACACCATCCGGCGGTTTTCGCCTGCGCATTGCTGAACTCCCAACCCATGGGGTTCTATGCCCCGGCGCAGATCGTGCGCGATGCCCGCGAACATGGGGTCGAGGTGCGGCCCGTGGACATCAACGCCTCGCACTGGGACAATACGCTGGAACGTGACGGCCGGCACCTGGCGCTGCGGCTGGGCTTTCGTCAGGTCAAGGGCGTGGGAGAGGCTGAGGCAGAGTGGATCACCGCCGCGCGCGGCAACGGCTATCATTCGGTTTCGGACGTCTGGCGGCGGGCGGGCGTTGCCCCCGGGCTGGTCGAACGCCTGGCCGAGGCGGATGCCTTCGCGCCCCTTGGCCTGAACCGTCGCGCCGCCATATGGGAGGCCAAGGCCCTGCGCCCCGGTGCGCCGTTACCGCTGTTCGAAGGCGACATGGACGGCGAAGGCATTGTCGAGCCGGCGGCTTTGTTGCCGCAGATGACCCCGGGGGAGGCGGTGGTCGAGGATTTCGTCTCCATGCGTCTGTCGCTGCGGGCGCATCCGGTGGCCTTCCTGCGCGACCGCCTGACCCCGGGCCATGCGCGGTGGTCTAGGGACAAGTCGCTAGACGCAAACAAAAATTCGGGCGGGCGGGCCGAGGGTGCGACCCCGCCTGAGCGCGCGCCCTATCCCCGCAGCCGCGCCAGCAGCGCAACCGAAGGATAGCCATCAGGCGTCAGGCCGACCCGCTGCTGATAACGGCGGATGGCGTCGACCGTGTTCGGCCCGATCCGCCCGTCGACGCCCTGGGTTGAGAACCCGGCGCGGGTCAGAAGCACCTGCAATTCCTGACGTTCCGCCCGTTTCAGCCCGCGTTCCCCATCCGGCCAGGATCCGCGCAGCGGCCCTCCACCAGAGATCCGGTCACCTAGATGACCAACACCAAGCGCGTAGCTGTCCGAATTGTTGTAGCGCTTGATCACGTCAAAGTTCTTGAAAACCAGAAAGGCCGGTCCCCGCGCGCCCGAGGGCAGCAGCACCCGCGCAGCCCCATGGTCGCGCAGCGCCTGGCCATCCGCCGCGCGCAGGCCAAGCCGCGCCCAGTCCGACGGCATCTTCTTTGATCCACCCGCCAGGGCATAGTTGAAAGACGCGGGCAGCGTGACCTCGATCCCCCAGGGCTGCCCGACGACCCAGCCCATGCGGTTCAGGTAAGCAGCGGTCGAGGCCAGCGCATCCGTCGGATCCTCGCCCCAGATATCGCGGCGGCCATCGCCTTTGAAATCAACGGCATAAGATTCATACGAGGTGGGCATGAACTGCGTGTGCCCCATGGCCCCGGCCCAGCTTCCGTCCATCCGGTCGGGCGTCGTGTCGCCCTGCTGCAGGATGCCAAGCGTGGCGATCAGCTGTGCTTCGAAGAATGATCCGCGGCGGCCGTCATAGGCCAACGTGGCAAGCGCCGAGGGCACATGCGTCTTGCCGCGATACCCGCCGTAATTCGTCTCCATCCCCCAGATCGCCGCGACGATATGACGGTCGACACCATAGCGCCCTTCGATCGCGCGCAGCACCTGCCCGTACTGCCCGGCCTTTTCGCGCCCGGTGCTGACACGGGTGTCAGATACGGCGCTGGCCAGGTAATCGCCGGTGGACTTGGTGAATTCCGATTGCTTGCGATCCAGCTTGATCACCTCGGGGAGATAGCTGACCTGCGCGAAGGTGCGGTCAAAAGTGCTGCCCGAAATGCCCTTGGCCAGGGCGCGGTTGCGGAAGCCATTGATCCAGGTGCGGAAACCGGCGGGGTCGCTGGCCTCGACATAGGCGACGGTGCGGACGTTTTCCAACACCGGCCGCAGCTTGGGGCGCAGGGAGGCGGCGCTGCGCGCGGCGCGGACAGGCTGTGCCGTCGTCTCGGAACTCAGGGCTTTCAGGGCCATGGCGGCGATCACCTGGGCATCGGACCGCGCGGGGGAGACCAATGTGCCCGGCCGCAGCTGAGGCCGCAGGGACCGATCCCGAAGCTCGGCCGCCGTTGCGGGCACCGACAGAAGCACACCCAAAAGCATGCTCATCGCCAGACGCGCATAGCCAGCGCCGGCCGGTTTCACGGGCACATGTTTCATGGGGACTCCTCGCCTGTAAGTGTTATCCCGACTGCTTCTTATTGTTTCCAGACTAGCGCGATCGGGGCGATTTCGAAAGCATTGTCGCAAGCGCTCGCAAAGGCTTGCCGAAGGATGTGCCCTTGCCGCCACCTGGCCGCGCGCGCCCAAACCCGTCGCCATCTAGCCCGCCGCCGCTTCGGCCGGGGGGCCGTCACGGGCCTGCACCGTTCGGGCCGCACAGCCGCCACGCCCTGCCGGAGTATGGTCGGCAACCGCCGCCAGCACCGCTGCGCGGCGCATCGGCTTGGCTATGAACCCGTCCATGCCGTCGCGCCGCATGTCGGTTTCGCCGTCTTCGGTCACATGGGCAGTGACCGCGATGATCGGCGTCCGTGGCAGGCCCAGATCCTGTTCCTGCTGGCGGATCAGGCGGGTCGCTTCGGTGCCGTCCATGCCGGGCATGGAGATGTCCATGAAAACCAGATCCGGTTGCAATTGCTGCCATTTTTGCACCGCCTCGGCCCCGTCTTCGGCAAAATGCAGGGTGATCGGAGCCCCGCGCAGCATCTTGGATAGAACCAGCCGGTTGGTCGCGTTATCCTCGGCCGCAAGCACGACGGCAGGGGATTTCCCGTGCTCTTCGACAAGGGTCGGAGGTGGCGGAGTAACGGCGGGCGGCGCAAGATCGGCCAGCATCCGGAACAATTCATGTCGGGGCGTGGGGCGTTGAAGCACACCGGCCAGATGCCTGCGCGCCGGATCCGTCTCGGTCGAGGCGGTCGAGGAGGTGAGCATCAGGATCGGCACGTTCCGCCCGCCGCCCGCCTGCCCGCCGCCCGCCTGCCCGTCGCGGATCGCCTCGGCCAGCTCCATGCCGTCCATCGCGGGCATGTTGTGATCGGTGATGACCAGATCGATGCCGTCGTCCAGAAGGCGCAGGGCCTCGCCCCCCGAGGAGGCGACGACAGGGGTCGCGCCAAGCGCCTCGACCTGGCGGGCCAGGATGATGCGGTTGATCTCTAGGTCGTCGACGACCAGGACGCGCCGGAATTCCCGTTTCAGAACAGGGGCATCCTGCGGGACGGCGCCCGACACCGGAAGCGTCACCTTGAACCCGAAGGAAGACCCGACCCCGACCTCACTGTCGAGCCAGATTTCACCGCCCATCAGCCCGATCAGGCTTTGCGAAATGGCCAGCCCCAGCCCGGTGCCTTCGAACTTGCGGTTGCGGTCGTCGTCGATCTGACGGAATTCGCCAAAGATCAGGTCCTTCTTGTCGCTGGCGATGCCGATCCCGGTGTCTTCGACCGTGACGTGAACGCGATACTCCTCGCCCTCGGGAAGACCGACGCAACGCACCAGCACATGCCCTTCAAGCGTGAATTTCACCGCGTTTCCAATCAGGTTGGTCAGAACCTGCCGTAACCGCCCGGGATCGCCGACAAAGGTCGTCGGCATAAACAGATCGTAGTCGACCACCAGCTCAAGCCCCTTGTCGCGGGCGGCGGGCTGCAACAGCATCACGACCTCGTGGATGCAGCGTTCCAGATCGAAGGGCTCGGGGTGGAGCTGCAGTTTCTCGGCCTCGATCTTGGAATAGTCGAGCACGTCATTGATGATGACCAACAGCGCCTCGCCCGAGTTGCGGATGGTGTCGACGTAAAGCCTTTGTTCCTCGTTCAGGTCGGTGTCGCACAGCAGTTCCGTCATGCCGACGACACCGTTCATCGGCGTGCGGATCTCGTGGCTCATATTGGCGAGGAAGGCGCTTTTGGCGCGGTTCGCGGCCTCGGCCTTCTGGCGGGCGCGGCGCAGCACCCGTTCGTGGCGCACCGTGTCGGTGATGTTCAGCGCCAGGCAGACGATATCGCCGTCGCGCCCGCGCTGATCCACCAGCTTGATGAAGACGCCGTTCCACAGCCGCAGGGTGATCGGATCGGACCCCGCGCTTTCCCATCTGTCCATCATCTGCCGCCGCCAGATCGCCGGAGGCGTGTCGCCAATGTCGACGATCCCTTCTTCGGTCGCCAGTTGCAGCATCCGCACGTAAGAAACGCCCGGGGCGATTTCCTCAAGCCCGTCAAAGACATCCAGCCAGGCGTCATTGGCGGCGATCATCTCTCCGTCGGCGTTGAAAAAGGCGAAACCGTCGCGGATCGCGCGGATCGAATGCCACAGCCGGCGTTCGGCAATCTCGATCTTCTGGTTCGCCTCGGACAGGTCCAGGCGCACGCGCTGGTTTTCATCCCGGACATTGGCCACCTCGGCCCGGGTTTCCACGATTTCTTCGGACAGGGCGCGGGCATGGCGGCCAAGTTTGCGATTGGCCGCATGCAGTTCCGCCTGTTTCTGTTCCAGCAACCGTTCCGCCGCCAGGCGCGCGCGACGTTCCTCGGTCAGCTTGGTGGCGAGGCTCATCCACGCATCTCCCTTCGCCCATTCGGGCCGCTGTCGGGTCAAACATCGCCGATCAGGGTGAAGAAACCGTTTACGCCGCAAGGGCGTTGCTGCGCCTTTTCGCCGGCGAATCCTTGTATCCGGGAAACCGCCCGTGGCACCCTGCCTGAAAGAGTAAGGGAGCCCCCCATGTTTCGCCGTCACGCCGCACCGACCCTGTCCATTCTGGGTCTTGTCCTTGGTCTGTCCCTTGGGGTGACGGGCGCGCAGGCGCAGCAGGATCCGCTGCCCGAACGCCGCATGGTGGTGACGCTGGACCAGGACTTTGTCGGCACCGATCTAAGCCAGATGTTCGACACCACCTTCACCGCCTGTCGCGCCGCCTGTGAAAGCGACAGCGCCTGCCTTGGCTTCACCTTCAATGCCCGGTCGAATTCCTGTTTCCCCAAGTCCGCGATCACCGGCCAGACCCCCTATCAGGGGGCGCAATCGGCGCTTCTGATGCCCTTTCCTGACGCGCTGCGCAGTCAGGCTGCGCAAAGGGCACATGACATTGACTTCATTGAAGAAAACACGCTGAAGGATGCGCGGATCCTGGCGCGGGATCTGGGCTGGATCCACCCCTCGGGGCAATACCGGGCAGGCGATATGCTGACCGCCGCCCGCCAGCGCGAGGCGGACGGCAAGCTGCTGGAGGCGATGCGCTGGATGGGCGGCGCGGTCTCGGCCACGGATGCGGCGGATCAATGGGTGGATTACGCCCGGCTTCTGCTGGCCTCGGCCGAGGCGACGGATCGCAATGCCGCCCGCTACCGCGCCCGCGCGGTTTCGGCCGCGGTGAACGGATACCTGCGGGCCGACAACGCGCCGATCCGCGCCAATGCGCTGGATCAGCTGGCCCGCGCCTTGGAGGCCGTGAACCGGGGTCGCGACATGATCCCCGCGCTGCGCCTGGCCGACCAGCTGGCCCCGCGCGAAGACCGCGCCGCCGCGCTGGACCGGGCCGTCGGGCTGTATGGCTTCCGCATCCGCGATCACGAGGTCCTTTCCGATCTGGCCGACCCGCAGGTCTGCGCCGAGTTCACCGAACCGCTGGTCAAGGCCGGCGTCGACTATGGCGACTATGTCCAGCTGCCCGATCCCACACTCGCGGTCGAATCCGACGTCAATCGTCTGTGCGTCCGTGGGCTGACCCATGGCGGCCGCGCCACGCTGACCTTCCGCGAAGGCCTGCCCGCCGCCAGCGGAGAGCGCCTGATCAAGGACGTGCCCCTGCGCGTCTATGTCCGCGACCGCAGCCCGCAGGTGAATTTCGCCGGCCGCGCCTATGTGCTGCCCGCGGCGCAAGAGGCCGCGCTGCCGGTCGAGACGGTGAATGCCGATCTGCTGGACCTGACGCTTTATCGCGTGACCGACCGCAACCTGCTGCGCGCGGTGCAGGAACAATACTTTGGCCAGCGCCTGAACCGTTGGGAAATGGCCGATTTTACCGCCGAGATCGCGGAAGAGATCTGGCGCGGAGAGGCCGAGACCGCCATGACCCTGAACCGCACCATGACCACGCGCCTGCCCCTGGGCGAGGTTCTGGCCGGGCAGGAACCGGGGGCCTATGCGCTGGCGGCGAAACTGCCGGGCGAGGATCAGGAAGCGGCCTTTCAGTGGTTCATCCTGACCGATCTGGGGCTGACCACGATGCAGGGCAACGACGGTCTGCACGTGGTGCTGCGCGGGCTGGGGGATGCCCAGCCGAAACCGGGCGTGACGGTCGAACTGATCGGCCGCGCCAACCGGGTTCTGGGGCAGGGCATGACCGACGATCAGGGCTATGTCCGTTTTGATCCGGGCCTGACGCGGGGCACCGACGGGGCTGCGCCTGCCATGGTGACCGCGCGTCTGGGCGATGATCTGGCGTTTCTGTCGCTGACCGATCCGGCCTTTGACCTGTCGGACCGGGGCGTTGCGGGGCAGGAACCCGCGCCCCCCGTCGACGTCTTCCTGACCACCGACCGCGGGGCCTATCGCGCGGGTGAAGTCATCCATGTCACCGCCCTGGCGCGCGACGCCCGGACCCGCGCCATCCCCGGCCTGCCGATCACGGCGATCCTGACCCGGCCGGACGGAGTGGAATATGCCCGGCTGACCTCGTCCCGCGATCAGGCGGGCGGGCATGTCTTTGCCCTGCCCCTGGGGCAGACCGTGCCGCGCGGCACCTGGCGGGTGGACATCAAGGCCGACGTCAACGCCCCTGCGCTGGCCAGCGCCCGCGTGCTGGTCGAAGATTTCCTGCCTGAACGCATCGACGTGACGCTGGACCTGCCCGAAGGCCCGCTGCGCGCGCAGGCCCTGCCGGATCTTGCGCTTCAGGCCGATTACCTCTTTGGCGCGCCGGGCGCGGGCCTTGCGGTCGAGGGCACGCTGCGCCTGTCGCAGGCGCGCCAGCTGGACAGCCACCCCGGCTATCGCTTTGGCCTTTATGATGGCGAAGGCTTTGCCCGCACCACCCGGCTGGACGGCGTGACGGGCGACACCGGCGCGCTGGCGCTGCCCCTGACCCCCGACTTCCCCGAGGTGCCGACCGGCACCCCCTATCAACTGCGCGCGACCATCGGCGTCTCGGAAGGCTCGGGCCGTCCGGTGGAACGGCAGATCACCCGCCTTGTCGGCCCCGATGCGCCGGTGATCGGGATCAAGCCGCTGTTCACCGACAGCGTGGCCGAAGGCGCGACCGCCGCCTTTGACCTGATCGCGCTAAGCCCCGATCTGACCGTGCAGGACATGCCCGTCACCTGGCGCGTCAACCGGGTCACGACGCGCTATCAATGGTATCGCCAATACGGCAGCTGGAACTGGGAACCCTATACCACCCGCACCCCCGTGGCCGAAGGCACTGCCCGCCTGGGCGACACCCCGGTCGAGGTCTCGGTCCCGACCGACTGGGGCCGTTATGAGATCGTGGTCGAGGGCGGCGATGGCGCGGCCGGTTATGTGGCGTCCTCGGTCGACTTCACATCCGGCTGGTATGCGCCGGCCGATGCCTCCTCGACCCCCGATATGTTGGAGGTCTCGCTCGACAAGCCGGGCTATGCGCTGAACGACTGGGCGCAGCTGCGCCTTGTGCCGCGCCACGCCGGTACCGCCATCGTCACCGTCCTGTCCGACCGCCTGATCGAGATGAAGACCGTCGAGGTGGCCGAGGGCGAGAATATCGTCAACCTTAAGGTGACCGAGGACTGGGGCGCGGGGGCCTATGTCACCGCCTCGGTCATCCGGCCGATGAAGGCCGAGGCCGGGCAGATGCCGACCCGTGCGCTTGGGCTGGATTATGCCCCCGTTGATCCCGGTGCCAAGGCGCTGGAGGTCATGCTGGATCTGCCCGACCAGGCCAATCCGCGCGGGCCGGTCACGGCGCGCGTCAAGGTCGCGGGCCAGGGCAGAGGCCAGGCCTACGTCACCCTGGCCGCCGTCGATGTCGGTATCCTGAACCTGACCGGGTTCGACAGCCCCGACCCCAAGGCCCATTACTTTGGCCAGCGGCGGCTGGGCATGGATATCCGCGACCTTTACGGGCGTCTGATTGACAGCGGGCAGGGGGCCATGGGGCGCGTCCGGTCCGGCGGCGATGCGGGCGGATCCATCGGGTTGCAATCGCCCCCCCCGACCGAGGAGCTGGTGGCCTATTTCACCGGCCCCGTCGCCATCGGCCCCGATGGCACGGGTGAGGTCAGCTTTGACCTGCCCGAATTCAACGGCACCGTGCGCTTCATGGCCGTCGCCTGGACCGACCAGGCCGTGGGATCGGCCGAACGGGACGTGCTGGTGCGCGATCCCGTGGTGCTGACCGCGACCCTGCCGCGCTTCCTGCAACCGGGCGACACCACGACGCTGCTGTTGGAGCTGACCCATGCCTTCGGCCCTACGGGCGACACCGCCCTTTCCGTCAGCGCGAAGGGCGTCACGCTGCCCGATCCGGTGCCCGCGTCGGTCACCTTGGACGAGGGCGCGCGCCAGGTGCTGCGCATCCCCGTCACGGCGGACCTGCCCGGTGACCATGCGATTACCGTCACCCTGACCACGCCGGGCGGCCAGGCCTTGACCAAGACCCTGACCCTGCCGGTGCGCCGCAACGATCCCGAGGTCTCGGTCACGCAGCGGTTCAATCTTGCGGCGGGGGATACCTTTACGCTTGATGCCAATCTCTTTGCGGGCATGCGGCCGGGCAGCGGGCAGGCGATGGTTTCCGCCGGGCCGCTGGCACAATTCGACGCGCCGGCGCTTCTGGCGATGCTGGACCGCTATCCCTATGGCTGCACGGAACAGGTGACATCCACAGCGCTGCCGCTGCTTTACCTGTCCTCGGTGGCCGAGGCGATGGACCTGGCCGCCCCGGCGGAACTGGACCTGCGCATCGCCCAGTCCATCGACCGGGTGCTGACGCGTCAGGACAGCTCGGGCGCTTTCGGGCTGTGGCAGGCCGGGTCCGAGGAGCTTTGGCTGGATGCCTATGTCACCGACTTCCTGTCGCGTGCAAAGGCGCAGGGGCATGACGTGCCGGATCTGGCCTTTGGTCAGGCTTTGGACAACCTGCGCAACCGGGTGAACTATGCCCCCGATTTCGATGCGCAATCGAACACCGGGGGCGAGGCGCTGGCCTATGCGCTGATGGTCCTCGCGCGCGAGGGCAAGGCGAACATGGGCGACCTGCGCTATTACGCCGATGTGAAGGGCGATGCTTTCGGCACCCCCCTTGCCGCCGCGCAACTGGGCGCGGCGCTGGCCATGTACGGCGATCCGACCCGTGCCGATGCGATGTTTGCCATCGCTGCGCGTCAGCTGGATGCGCGCGCTGCGCAGGACGAGCCGCAGCGCTATCGCGACGATTTTGGCACCAACCTGCGGGACGCGGCCGCTGTGCTGACACTTGCGGTTGAATCCGGATCCCAGGCGGTCAATCGTGCCAGCCTGATCGCCAGTATCGCCGGCGCCGACTTCCCGCTGTCGACGCAGGAAAGCGCCTGGTCCCTGATGGCCGCCCGCGCCCTGATCGACACGCCCGCCACGGGTGGCACAGCCACCCCGGCGCTGTCGGTCAATGGCGCGCCCGTCACCGGCCCCTTCGTCCGCATGGTCGAGGCACAGGCGCTGACATCGCTGGCCATCCGCAACACCAGAGGGGCCGACACGACGCTGACCCTGACCACCCTTGGCGTGCCTGAAATCCCGGTGGCACAGGGCGGATACGGCTATGCGATCCAGCGCGACTATTACACCCTGGAGGGCACGCCCGCCGATCCCGCCCAGGTGCCGCAGGGCACGCGGCTGGTCACCGTGCTGACAGTGCAGCCGTTCGAGGACACCGGTGCCAGGCTGATGATCAGCGATCCGCTGCCGGCGGGGTTCGAGATCGACAACCCCAATCTTCTGCGCCAGGGCGACATCCGCGCGCTGGACTGGCTGAAGACGGTTGATGTGAGCCATAGCGAAGCCCGGTCCGACCGCTTCCTGACCGCGCTCGACTGGCGCTCGGATCAGGCGTTCCGGCTGGCCTATATCGTGCGCGCGATCTCTCCGGGCAGCTATCACCACCCGGCGGCCACGGTCGAAGACATGTACCGCCCGCGCTACCGCGCCCGCACCGCCGCCGGGCGTGTGACGGTCGTGGAATGACCCGCGCACCCGGTCTGCTTCTGGCGCTGGCGCTGACCCTCTGGGGCGGGGCGCTGGCGCGGGACGGGCTGGACCGCTGGATCGACGCGACGGTGATTCCGCCGCTTGGGGTCGAGACCGCGGCCGAGATCCGCGACCGAAACGGCACCCTGCTGCGCGCCTATACCGTGGGCGACGGGCTCTGGCGGCTGCGCGCGGGGCTGGATCAGATCGACCCTCTCTATCCCGCGCTGCTGATGGCCTATGAGGACCGGCGCTTTCTATCACACAACGGCGTCGATGCCCGCGCGCTGCTGCGCGCTGCGTGGTCGTCGCTTATGGCGGGGCGGGTGGTCTCGGGCGGGTCGACCCTGACCATGCAGCTGGCCCGCCTGCTGGAACACAGCGGCACCGGTGCCTGGGCCGGCAAGCTGCGTCAGATGCGGCTGGCGCTGGCGCTGGAACGACGGCTGAGCAAAGACCAGATCCTGACGCTTTACACCCAGTTGGTGCCCATGGGCGGCAATCTGGAAGGGGTGCGCGCGGCGTCTTTGTCCTACTTCGGGAAAGAGCCGCGCCGCCTGACCCCGGCCGAGGCCGCGCTGCTGGTCGCCCTGCCGCAATCGCCCGAGGCCCGCCGCCCCGATCGTCACCCCGGGGTGGCCCGCGCCGCCCGCGATCGGGTGCTGGACCGATCAGTCCAGTTCGGGGCGCTGCCCAAGGGTGACGCACTGGCCGCCCGCCGCGATCCCGCCCCCCGGCTGCGGCGTGATTTCCCTGCACTTGCCCCGCATCTGACCGACCGCGCCCATGCCACGCGCCCCGATGCGCCGGTGCAGCAGCTGACCTTGTCCGCATCGCTGCAACATCAGGTCGAGGCGCTGGCCCAGGCCGCCCTGCGCCACCGGTCAGATAGGCTCTCCATCGCGATCCTCGTCGCCGATCACCGCAGCGGAGAGATCCTGGCCTCGGTCGGATCAGAGGGGCTGACGACGCGGGGGCAGGGGCATGTGGATATGACGCGGGCCGTGCGCTCGCCCGGATCGACGCTGAAACCTCTGGTCTACGGGCTGGCCTTCGACCGCGGCCTGGCCCATCCGCTGACGATGATCGAGGACCGGCCGATGCGGTTCGACGGCTATGCACCGCAGAATTTCGACGGGAAGTTCCGGGGCGACGTCACCGTGGCCGAGGCGCTGCGCCTGTCGCTAAACCTGCCCGCCGTGCAGCTGACCCAGGCCATCGGCCCGCAGAACCTGATGGCCGCGCTGCGCCGCGCCGGGACCTTGCCAGAGCTGCCGGGGGGCCGGCCCGGTCTGGCGGTTTCCCTAGGCGGTGTCGGACTGCGCCTGACCGATCTGGTGCAGCTGTATGCCGGTCTGGCCAATGGCGGCATGGCGCAGCCCCTGCATTGGCAAGCCGCTGAAAACAAATCGCCTTCGGCCCGCATCCTGTCGCGGGCCTCGGCCTGGCAGGTGGCGCATATCCTGTCCGATCTTGCCCCGCCACCCGGGGCCCCGGCCAATCGGCTCGCCTATAAAACCGGGACAAGCTATGGCTACCGCGACGCCTGGGCCATCGGCTTTGACGGCGCGCATGTGATCGGCGTCTGGATGGGGCGCCCTGATGGCACCGCCGTGCCCGGGGCCTTTGGCGGAGACCTTGCCGCGCCGGTGCTGTTCGACGCCTTCACCCGGCTGAAACCTACGCTCGACCCGCTGCCGCCGCCCCCGCCCGAGACGCTGCTGACCAGCGCCGCCAACCTGCCTGCCCCCCTGCGCCGTTTTACCGGTGGCACGGCTCAGCAGGAGGCCGATCATCCCCGCCTGACCTTTCCGCCCGACGGGGCCGTCCTTGGGCAGACGCAAGCCCTGCCGGCCAAGGTGCGCGACGGGGTGCCGCCCTTCACCTGGCTGGTCGACGGGGCCCCGCGCGTCATCGCCACGCGCCGCCGCGAAACGCTGCTGGAGGGGCTGGGGCAGGGCTTTGCCGATGTGACGGTGATCGACGCCTCGGGGCGGTCGTCATCCTCCCGGATCCGGCTGGACTGATCGGTCTATTCACCCCAGGTTTTGCGCAGCACCCGCAGCCAGTTGCCATGGGTCAGCTTGGCCATCAGCGCGTCGCCGATGCCATGCGCCACCAGCGCTTCTCGCAGCATCGCGAGGCCGCTGACGTCCTTCATCCAATTGGGCAGCACCGCCCCGTCGAAATCCGAGCCAAAGCCCACGCCATCCTCGCCCAAAATGCCCATCAGGTGATCAAGGTGGCGCAGCAGATGGTCCACCGGACAGTCCGAGACGAATTTCCCATCCGGCCGCAGGAAACAGGTGCCGAAGTTCACGCCAACCATGCCGCCGGTTTCTGCGATCAGGTGCAATTCGGCGTCCGTCAGACAGCGGGCCGAGGGCGTCACCGCATGGGCATTCGAATGGGTCGCCACCAGCGGCGCGTCCGAAATCGCCGCCACATCGCGCAGCCCGGCCATGTTCAAATGGCTGAGGTCGATCATGATGCGCCGCGCGTTGCAGGCGCGCACCAGGTCCTTGCCGGCACCCGTCAGCCCCGGCCCGATATCGGAATCCGAGGGGAACCGGAACGGCACCCCATGTCCGAAGATCGTCGAGCGCGACCAGACCGGCCCGATGGATCGCAACCCGCGGGCGTAGAATTCGTCCAGCTCGGCCAGGTCCGGGCCGATGGCCTCGGCCCCCTCCATGTGCAGCACGGCGGCCATGCCGGGGCCTTGCAGAGCATCTGCGATCTGATCGGCGGTCGTGCAGGGCGTGATCACCCCCAGCAGGGCCAGGCGGTCGAAATGATCCATGCCGATCCGCACCTGATCCAGCGCCGTGGCATGGTCCAGTTCGGGGGGTAGGGGCAGGTCATAGCTCTCCCTCCGCATCGCGGCCATGTCCATTCCCGGGGCCCCGGGGGTCGGCACGAAAAGCGCAAAGAACCCGCCCCCCATACCGCCGGCGCGGGCGCGGGGCTGGTCGATCTGCCCCTTGCCGTGACCATCGCGTACCTCTTCCGCCGTGACCCGACCCAGGGTCATCTTCAGCAGCAGATCGTTATGGCCGTCGAAGAAAAGATGCATCATGCGCCCCGGATTTCCGACAGGGTCTTGGCAATCGTCAGCGCCTCGGGGTCGAGGAAGCAGTGCAGCAGCGCGGGCTTGCCGCTGGCGCGTGCCCGATCAAAGGCGGCGGCGAAATCGCGGCTGTCGCGAACCGTTTCCGAATGGCAGCCGAAACTGGTGGCCATGGCGGCGAAGTCGGGGTTCTTCAGCTCGGTCGCGGACACACGGCCGGGATAGTCGCGTTCCTGGTGCATGCGGATCGTGCCGAACATCGAATTGTCGATGATCAGCACAATCACCGGGATGTCGTATTGCGCGGCGGTCGCCAGTTCCTGCACCGTCATCATGATGTCGCCGTCGCCTGCAATGCAGACCACGTCACGCTCGGGCCGGTGACGTTTCGCCATCACGGCGGCGGGCAGGCCATAGCCCATGGAGCCGCTGGTCGGGGCCAGCTGCGATCCGTGATCGCGGAACCGGTAGTGGCGGTTGATCCAGGTGGCGAAATTGCCCGCGCCATTGGTGATCGCGGCATCGGGGCCAAGCGTGTCGCGCAGCCAGCACATCACATCGCCCATCTGGAAATCGCCGGGCAGAGGCAGGGGATCAGTGGACCAATCAAGATAGGCCTGCCGCAAGTCGCCGACCCAGTCGGACTGCAGGTTGCTGCCAGGCCAGTCCGCCACGGCCCGCGCGAAACCAGAGACCGAGCCGATCAACCCAATGCCCGGCTGATAGACGCGGCCGATCTCCTCGGGGTCGGGGTGCAGGTGCACAAGGCGGTCGTCGCCTTGGCCGATGTCGAACAGCGTATAGTTCTGCGACGGGCTTTCCGACATGCGCCCGCCCAGCATCAGCACCAGATCGGCGTCCTTCACGGCCTGTACCAGCCTGGGGTTCGCCCCGATGGACAGGTCGCCCACATAGTTCGGATGATCCGCCGGGAAGGACCCGCCGCGCCGGAACTGCACCGCAACCGGCAGACCGTGGCGTTCGGCAAAGGCGATCATCGTATCGCGCGTTTCACCACGCCAGTCGCCGCCGCCAAGGATCGCGATCGGTTTCTTCGCCTTGGCCAGGCGCGCGGCCAGGCTGTCCATCCCGGGGGCCGAGGGCGACATCTCGATCGGTTCGGCCTTGGGGGCGTCGGGCACATCGGCGGTTTCGACCAGCATGTCCTCGGGCAGTGCGATGACCACCGGGCCGGGGCGACCCTGTGTGGCGACGCGGAAGGCGCGGGCGATCAGTTCAGGAATGCGGGCGGGGTTGTCGATCTGGAAGGCCCATTTCGCCATGGTGCCGAAGACCTGACCGTAATCAAGCTCCTGAAAGGCCTCGCGATAGGTCATGTCGCGGCCGATCTGGCCGACGAACAGGATCATCGGCGTGCTGTCCTGCATCGCCACATGCACGCCTGCCGCCGCATTGGTCGCACCGGGGCCGCGGGTGACAAAGCAGATGCCGGGCCGGCCGGTCATCTTGCCATAGGTCTCGGCCATCATGGCGGCACCGCCCTCTTGCCGGCAGGTCAGAAGATCCACGCCGGACCCGATTAGCGCGTCCAGCACCGAGAGATAGCTTTCGCCAGGCACGCAGGTGGCCGTATCAACCCCCTGAATTTTCAGCTGATCCACGAGAATTTGCGCGCCGGTCCGTTGCATTCTGGCCTCCGATTTGACTTGCTGGCACCTTGGCCGCTTTGCCGCGGATTGACCAGTGGTTGCGTTTGATCAGGTGAAATGGGGCGGTCGAGGGGCGTTTTTGGTGCCGGCGCGGGTGTTTTGACTGGCCATCGCGCTCACTCAGCGAAGTGGCAGCGCAACCGTATATGGTGACCCCGACAGGATTCGAACCTGTAACCTGCCCCTTAGGAGGGGGCTGCTCTATCCAGTTGAGCCACGGGGCCACGCGGTCGTCATAGCGAAGCGGGCCAGGGCTGTCAGCCCATCAGACAGCTGATCGGAAAATTTTAACCACGATCGGAAATAATTCCGGTGTGAAGGCCGATGTTAACGGGTGGCGGTCATTCTGCTGGCCAATCCGCCCGGGATCTGCCGGGGGGCATGTCATGCGTCTGCGCCGCAGACCCAGCCAAAGGACCCGTCCATGTCGGCAGCCTCGACCCATTCCTCTGCTCCTCCGGCCCCGGCCGGTGCCCGGTTCAATCCCCTGGCCCTGATCGGTCAGATGCGCCTGGCCGCGAAACTGCCGCTGATCATCGTGCTGATGGGCGCGGCGGTGGCACTGGTGATCGGGGTGACCTCGTTCATCGATGCGCGCACCATTCTGATGTCTGAAATCGAACGGAAATTCGCGACCACGCTGAATGCGCGCCGCGATGCCCTGAAATCCCTGTTCGAAGAAACCGAAGCCGGGTTGCTGTCGCAATCCGCCAACCCGACGACCCTTGCGGCGATCAATTCGTTTTCACTGGCCTGGCGCACCATGGGGGACGGGCAGCAGGCGACGCTTCAGCGCGCCTTCGTCACCGAAAACCCCTATCCGGCGGGGCAGCGTCAGATGATGACGGCGGTTGGCAATGGCACCCAATACGACATGGTGCATTCAAAGTATCACCCCTATTTTCAGTCGGTCATGGAAAGCGAAGGCTATTACGATCTTCTGCTGATCGATCCCGCGGGCAACGTGCTGTATTCCACGGCGAAGGGGCAGGACTATGCCACCAATCTGCTGGAAGGGCAGTGGCGCAACACCCATTTGGCCGAGGCATTTCGCAGCGCGCTGACCCTGCCCGAGGGCAAGACATCCTTCATGGATGTGGCGGCCTATGCCGCGGCGGACGGGGCCCCGGCCAGTTTCGTCGGCACAGCCATCCGCGCCGGGGGAGAGGTGAAAGGCGTGCTGATCTACCAGATGCCGCTGTCCCGGCTGACCGCCATTTTGAACGAGGCCTCGGGCCTTGGTGCGACCGGCGAAACCTATGCGGTCGGGGCCGATATGATGGCGCGCTCGGCCTCTCGGTTCGAAGACGGGCGCAGCATGTTCGACAAGGTGAAGCGCACCCCTTACCTTGATGCCGCGCTGTCGGGTGAGGCGACCGAGGTGACGGAACAGCCGAACGCCCAGGGCGGAACCGACTATGTCATGGCCGTGCCAATGGAATTCCACGGCACCACCTGGGCCATTGCCGCGCGACAGCAGGGGGCCGAATTGATGCAACCGGTCGAGGATCTGCGCAATTCCCTTGCCGTTCAGGTCCTGGGGTTGCTGGGTGTTCTTGCCCTGCTTGGCTGGCTTGTCGGCCGAGCGATTTCCCGACCCTTCGCCGTTGTCGGCCAGCGTCTGAAAGACATGGCCGAAGGCGATCTGGCCTCGGACGTGCCGATGACCAACCGGCGCGAAGACGTGGGCGATCTGGCGCGCAACCTGGAAAACCTGCGCAGCAAGCTTGACCAGGCCGAGGTCGAACGCGCCCGCAGCGATCAATCCGCCCGCGAACAGCAGCAGGTCGTGGAACAGCTGACCCGCAATATCTCGGCCCTGGCCGAGGGTAACCTGACCGCCAGCATCGACGTGGCCTTCGCCCCGGAATACGAGGACCTGCGCGCCGCTTTCAATGCAGCCCTGGCGAAACTGAACGAAACCGTCACCGCGCTGCTGTCGGCGGGGCATGAAATCGACGCCAATGCGCGCGAGGTCGAGAATGCCTCGAACGACCTAAGCCAGAAGGCCATCGAACAGGCCGCGAGCCTGGAGGAAACCGCCGCTGCCATCACGCAGCTTTCGGCTTCGGTCAAATCCACGGCGGATTCCGCGTCCGATGCGGATAGCGTCATGGGCCGGGCCAAGGCCGATGCGGTGCAAAGCGGGTCGGTGGTGACCCAGGCCATGGGGGCGATGGACAAGATTTCGGGCTCGTCCCAGAAGATCACGCAGGTGACCTCGGTGATCGAGGATCTGGCGTTTCAGACCAACCTGCTGGCCCTGAACGCGGGGGTGGAAGCCGCCCGCGCCGGCGAAGCTGGTCGCGGCTTTGCCGTCGTCGCGTCCGAAGTACGGGCCCTGGCGCAGCGGTCTTCGGACGCGGCCAAGGAAATCAACGCGCTGATCCAGGAAAGCGCCGAAAATGTCGCTAGCGGGGTGGAGCTGGTGGAAAAAGCCGGATCCACTTTCGAAACCCTGATCGGCGATTTCGACAAGGTCTCGACCTCGGTCTCGGCCATCGCATCGGCGGCGCGGGAACAATCGGTTGGCTTGCAGGAAATCAACACGGCGGTCGATCAGCTTGACGGCGTGACGCAAAAGAACGCGGCTGTCGCGACCCAGGTTCACGGCACCGGCAAGACCATGGTGCGCGAGGCCGAAAAACTGATGCAGATCTCGGCCGCCTTCACCGTCGACAGCAGAAATTCCGGCAAACCCTTGGCCGTGGTCCCGGCATCCCGGCCCGCAGCTGTTGAACGAAAGGCTGTCGTGAACCATCCCATTGCCTCGGCCAGCGACGTGTCCGACGACGAATGGGCGGAATTCTGAATTAGGCCTGAAGGAAGACGGGGCAGAGCATGGGCGGGCATGACAGGCTTGCCGCTTGAACGGCCCAGAGGGGCGGGTTAGGGTTTGGGAACACTTTTCAGGATCCACACCCGTGACATCAAAAGACCACCGCCCGCTGACCCTTCGTGATGTTTCAGAGGCTTCGGGCGTGTCCGAGATGACAGTCAGCCGGGTCTTGCGGAACCGCGGCGACGTGTCGGATGCAACGCGGGAAAAGGTTCTGGCCGCTGCAAAACGTCTGGGCTACGTGCCGAACAAGATCGCCGGGGCGCTGGCCAGCCAGCGCGTAAACCTGGTCGCCGTGGTGATCCCGTCGCTGTCGAATATGGTCTTCCCCGAGGTTCTGACCGGCATCAGCCGTGTGCTCGAAGAAACCGACCTGCAACCCGTCGTGGGCGTCACCGATTATCTTCCCGAAAAGGAAGAAAAGGTCCTGTACGAGATGCTGTCCTGGCGTCCCTCGGGCGTGATCGTCGCGGGGTTGGAGCATTCGGATGCGGCCCGCGCGATGCTCTCTGCCGCAGGTGTTCCCGTGGTCGAGGTGATGGACACCGATGGCCAGGCTGTGGATGCCGCCGTGGGGATTTCGCATCGCCGCGCCGGGCGCGAAATGGCCAATGCAATCCTGGCCGCGGGCTATCGCCGGATCGGCTTCATGGGCACGAAACTGGGGCTCGACCACCGGGCCCGGAAACGCTTCGAAGGCTTCACCGAGGCGCTGGCCAAGGGCGGCGTCGAGATCGAGGATCAGGAATTCTACACCGACGGCTCTGCCCTGGCGAAGGGGCGGGAAATGACCGCGGCCATGATGAAGCGCTCGCCCGAGTTGGATTTTCTCTATTATTCCAACGATATGATCGGGGCGGGCGGCCTGCTATGGCTGCAGGAACAGGGCTTTGACGTGCCCAATCGCATCGGCCTGGCCGGGTTCAACGACGTCCAGCTGCTGCAGGGGCTTCCGACCAAGCTGGCCACGATGGACAGCTGCCGCCAGGAAATCGGTCGCCGCGCGGCCGAGATCATCCTGAACCGCCTGAATGGCGAAGCGGCCCCGGAAGGCAAGGTCGAGCTGACCCCCAAGATCAACCCCGGCGATACGCTGCGCGCGCGCTGATGGCGCGCGCGGTTCTGGACACAGCGACCGCACGTCGCCTTTTCCTGCACCGGCATCTTCTGGGCACGACCCCCAAGGGGGCGGGCAAGGGCGCGGATCTGTACCAACTGATCCATGATCTGGGCTTCGTTCAGGTCGACAGCGTCAGCACGGTCGAGCGGGCGCATCACATGATCCTTTTTGCCCGGCGTCCCGCCTATCGCCCGAAGAACCTGGATCCGCTGTTGGAACGGGACCGTTTGCTGTTCGAACATTGGACCCACGACGCGGCCGTGATCCCGGCCGAGTTTTATCGCTATTGGTCGCTGCCCTTCCGCCGGTCCCGCGACCGGCTGGCCGAAAAGTGGAAGACCTGGCAGGGCGGGGCCTATCGCGGTGAAATTCAAAGGGTTCTGGATCACGTCGCCGAACATGGGGCCTGCCGATCCGCGGACCTGATGGCCGAAAAACATCGCGGACAATCGGGCGGCTGGTGGAACTGGCACCCGTCCAAGGCCGCGCTGGAGTTCCTTTGGCGGACCGGAGAACTGGCGATTTCGAAGCGCCAGGGATTTCAGAAATTCTATGACCTGCCGACGGCCTGCTATCCGGAGGTCTGCAATCTGGCACCCCCGGAGGTCGAGGAAGCCGTCGACTGGTTCTGCCACGAGGCGCTGAAACGCCTTGGCTTTGCCACGTCAGGCGAAATCGCGGCCTTCTGGGATCATGTCTTTCCGGCCGAGGCGAAGGCCTGGGTCGACAGGGGGCTGAAGACCGGGCAGTTGCAGGAGATCGAGATCACCTGTGCCGATGGCAAGCGCCGCAAGAGCGTGTGTTTCCCCGATACGCTGGACGAGGCCAAGACGCTGGAGCCCGCGCCGAACCGCGTCCGGATCCTTAGCCCCTTTGACCCGGCCCTGCGCGACCGCAACCGGGCGCTGCGGCTGTTCGATTTCCACTATCGCATTGAAATCTTCGTCCCCGCGGCCAAGCGGCAATATGGCTATTACGTCTTCCCCATCCTCGAGGGCGAGGCGATGATCGGCCGGATCGACATGAAGGCAAACCGCAACGCCGGGGTGCTGGAGGTCACAAAGCTGTGGCTGGAGCCGGGCGTGCGGGCCTCGAAGGGGCGGCTGGCAAAGCTGGAGGCCGAGCTGAGCCGCATGGCGCGGTTCGCGGGCTGCGATCGGGTCGAGATCGCGCAGGACTGGGTGCAGGGCTAGGGCAGGGACCCGTTGCGTTAATACGTAGGGCGGAGCGAGGGGCCAGCCCCTCGTGCTCCCCGGGATATTTTCGGCAAGAGGATGAGGAAAAGGGCCCTCCGGCTGGGGAGGGCCCTTTCAGATCTTTCTGGCCTTTCTGGAGCGTCAGGCGCAGGCGGCAACGGCGCGGCCGGTCAGGACCTTGACCAGATTGGCGCGATAGGCGGCGGAGCCGTGCAGATCGGAGATCATGTCATCTGATGCAACCGTCAGGCCCGAAATCGCATTGGGCGAGAAATTGGCGGAAAGCGCCTCTTCCGCCTCGGTCCAGCGGAAGACACCGTCATTCGAGGCCCCGGTGACCGCGACGCGGACGCCGTCGGCATATTTGGCCACGAAGACGCCCGTCAGCGCAAAGCGGGACGCGGGCTGTTCGAACTTTTGATAGTTCGCCGCCTGCGGGATCGGGAATTTCACGCCGGTGATGATTTCGCCTTCGTCCAGGGCGGTGGTGAACATCCCCTGGAAGTAGTCGTCCGCCGCGATTTCACGCGCATTGGTCACTATGGTCGCGCCCGAGGCCAGAGCCGCCGACGGATAGCAGGCGGCCGGGTCGTTGTTGGCCAGCGACCCGCCGATGGTGCCGCGGTTGCGGACCGCCGGGTCCCCGATCTGACCGGCCAGGGCCGCCAGCGCCGGGTAGTCCCCGGCCTCGGCCGCCACGGTGGCATGTGGGGTGGCCCCGCCCACGCTGAGCACCCCGCCCGAGGACGACACACCGACCAGGTCGGCGATGCCCGTCAGGCTGACCAGCTTGGAGGGCTGGTTCAGGCGCTGCTTCATCGTGGGGATCAGGGTCTGCCCGCCCGACAGCGGCTGGGCGTCTTCGTCGCGCAGGGCCGCGACGGCCTCATCCACCGAGGAAGGTTTCACGAATTCAAAGTTGTACATCTCGGATACTCTCCCTCTGGATCAGGAATTCATCGCGGACCAGACCCGCGACGGCGACAGGGGCATGTCGATATGGTCTACAGCATGACCGTTCCGGTTCAGCGCGTCCAGCACTGCATTCACCAGCGCCGGAGGCGAGCCGATCGCCCCGGCCTCGCCACAGCCTTTCACGCCAAGCGGGTTGTGCGTGCAAGGGGTCTGGCAGGAATGGTCGACGGTGATCATCGGAATGTCCGAGGCCCGCGGCATGGCGTAATCCATGTAGGACGCCGAGAGCAGTTGACCGTCTTCGTCATAGGCGCAGTTTTCCAGCATCGCCTGGCCGATCCCCTGACCGACGCCACCATGCACCTGGCCTTCGACGATCATCGGGTTCACCACGTTGCCGAAGTCATCGGCGGCGGTGAAGTTCAGCACGTCGACCTTGCCGGTGCCCTCGTCGACCTCGACCTCGCAGATATAGGTGCCCGAGGGGTAGGTGAAGTTCGCCGGATCGTAGAAGGCGGTTTCCTCGAGCCCCGGTTCAATACTGTCGAGAGGGTAGTTGTGCGGCACATAGGCCGCCAGTGTCACATCGCCCCAGGCCACGGATTTGTCGGTGCCCGAGACCGAGAACTGGCCGTCCTTCAGCTCGATATCCGTTTCCGAGGCTTCAAGCAGATGCGCGGCGATCTTCTTGGCCTTGTTGATGATCTTCTCGGTCGCGCGGAACATGGCGGACCCGCCCACGGCCAGCGACCGGGACCCGTAGGTGCCCATGCCCATGGGCGTATTGGCCGTGTCGCCGTGCACGATTTCCACCTGGGAGGCGTCGATGCCGATCATGTCGGCGATCACCTGCGGGAAGGTGGTTTCATGGCCCTGGCCGTGGCTGTGCGATCCGGTCATGACCACGATGCCGCCGGTGGCGTTCACGCGGACGGTGGCGGATTCGTAAAGACCCGCACGGGCACCCAGCTGACCAACCAGGTTCGAGGGCGCGATGCCGCAGGCCTCGATATAGTTTGAAATCCCCAGGCCACGCAGCTTGCCCCGCGCCTTCGATTCAGCCGCGCGGGCATCGAACCCGGCGACATCGGCCAGTTCCAGCGCCTTGTCGAGCGTCGCGTGGTAGTTGCCGGTGTCGTATTCCACCGCCACGGGCGTGGCATAGGGGAACTGGTCGGGCTTGATGAAGTTCTGGCGGCGCAGCTCGGCCGGGTCGACGCCCAGCTCGCGTGCGCATTTGTCGACGCAGCGTTCCAGCTGATAGGTCGCCTCGGGGCGGCCGGCACCGCGATAGGCATCCACCGGAACCGTGTTGGTAAAGACCGCCTTCACGTTCACGTAGATCAGCGGCGTGCGGTAGTTGCCCGCCATCAGCGTGCCATGCAGCCAGGTCGGAACCGAGGGCGCGAAGGTCGAGAGGTACGCGCCCATGTTGGCGTAGGTTTCGGTGCGCAGTGCGGTAAAGTTGTTGTCCGCATCCAGCGCGATCTGGATCTTCGACACGTGGTCGCGGCCATGGGCGTCGGACATGAAGGCCTCGGACCGGGAAGAGGTCCACTTCACCGGACGCCGCAGCTGTTTCGCGGCGAAGGTGCAGAAGGCTTCTTCGGCATAGTGGAAGATCTTGGTGCCGAAACCGCCGCCGACGTCGGGGGCCACCACGCGCAGTTTATGCTCGGGGATGCCCAGCACGAAGGCACCCATCAGCAGGCGGATCACATGCGGGTTCTGCGAGGTGGTATAAAGGGTCGAGCTGTCATCATGCTGGGCGTAATCACCCACGGCCACGCGCGGCTCCATCGGGTTGGCGACAAGGCGGTTGTTCACCAGTTCCAGCGTAGTGACATGCGAGGCCTTCTCGAAGGCCTCGTCCACGGCGGCCTTGTTTTCCTCGACGAAACCCCAGTCGTAGCAGAGGTTCGAGGTCAGGTCGTCATGCACCTTGGTTGCACCGTCCTGCACCGCCTTCTTCATGTCGATGACCGCGGGAAGTTCGGTCAGGTCCAGCTCGATCGCCTCGGCGGCGTCACGGGCGTTTCCCAGCGTGTCGGCCACCACGGCGGCAACGATTTCGCCCACATGGCGGATCTTGCCTTCGGCGATGATCGGGTGCTTGGGCTCCTGCATGGGCTGTCCATGCTTGTCCGTCACCTGCCAGCCGCAGGGCAAACCGCCGACCGCCTCGAAATCCTTCGAGGTGAAGACATGCGCAACGCCCGGCATGCCTTCGGCGGCCGAGGTGTCGATGCTGTTGATCGTGGCATGGGCCACATCCGCGCGCAGGAAATGCACGTAAAGCTGGCCGTTGAGGTTGATGTCGTCCGTGTACCGGCCCTTGCCGGTCAGGAAACGTACGTCTTCGCGCCGCTTGGGGCTGGCACCAATTCCGTCTTTGGGCATGAGGATCTCCTCCCTCTGGATAAGGGTGTCACCGGATGACACCCCGGTCTCGTGACCCGGCGCGGGGATGCGCCGGCCAGTCTTGTCGTGTTGGTCGTGTCCCGGGGCGCTCTCCTCTGCGCCACGATAATTGGCCCGGGTTACTCGGCGGCGACCGCCGGAACCTCCTGGCCGCTGGCTGCCATGATCGCCTTGACGATGTTGTGGTAGCCCGTGCAGCGGCAGATGTTGCCTTCCAGGTGATGGCGGATCTCGGCCTCACTCGGCTTGGGGTTCTTTTCAAGCAGCGAGGCCGCGGCCATCACCATACCCGGCGTGCAGAAACCGCACTGAAGCCCGTGGTGATCCTGAAACGCCTGCTGGATGACACCAAGAGAGCCATCGGTGTTCGCCATGCCTTCGATGGTCGAAACATCGGCCCCGTCGGCTTCGGCGACGAACATGGTGCAGGATTTGACCTGCTTGCCGTTCACATGGACCGTGCAGGCCCCGCACTGGCTGGTGTCACAGCCGATGTGGGTGCCGGTCAGCCCCAGTTCCTCGCGCAGAAAGGTCGACAGAAGCGTGCGCCCCTCGGCCTCTCCGGACATGGTCTTGCCATTGACCGTAAGTGAAATCTTCATGTGTTCCTCCCGTTGCTTGCTATATTCGCTGGCGACATGATGACCCCGATCTTACGAGGTCAGGCGCTTGAACCAACCTTTTTTCGGCTGGTCTTCTGCGGCCTCTCCGCCGGCGGGCTCTTCTTGGGGGCCCTCCACGGCGGCTGCGAAATCTTCAAAGAATTGATCGGCCATCTTCTTGGCAAAGCCGTCGATGATGCGGCTGCCCAGCTGGGCCAGCTTGCCGCCGACCTTGGCTTCGACATCGTAATGCAGGCGGGTGCCGCCCTCGATTTCCTCAAGGCGGACATCTGCGCCGCCCTTGGCGAAACCGGCCGCGCCACCCTTGCCTTCGCCCGAGAGGGTGAGGCTTTCGGGCGCATTCATGTTCGACAGGGTCACCTGGCCCTTGAAGGTGGCCTTTACCGGGCCGACCTTTTGAACCACCGTGGCTTCGAACCCCTCTTCCGGGGTGCCGGTCAGCTCCTGGCAGCCGGGAACGCATTCCTTCAGGACCTCCGGCGACAGCAGGGCGGCGTATACCGTGTCGCGATCAGCCGAGATGTCGCGGGAATCAGTAAGTTGCATGAATGCTCTCCGTTTTCCGTCAGCGTAGCGTGACTCTGATGGGCTGCAATTGAAAACAGGCCTTTAGTCGTAGTCGAACCCGTACCCCCGGGGCTGCAGCTGGCGGGCTTGCCGCGATTGGCCCCGCGATCCCCTTGAGAAACAGGGGATTGGCGGGGTTTCGCCGGTGCAGCATGGCACAACGAACGCACGGGGACGGTTTGCGACGCTTGGGCGCATGAAACCGCCATTTCCTTCATTGCGTGTTCAGGGATTCGGGACTATAGCCGTCGGCGGGACACCCCTCCCCAACGAGGGGCGCTTGACTGGAAGGTTACCATCCATGGCGAACAACGCTCCGGCATCGCGGCCGGCTAATCCGCGATTCTCCTCTGGCCCCTGTGCCAAGATCCCCACATTCGAATTGTCCAAACTGTCCGACGCCGCGCTTGGCCGGTCGCACCGTGCCGCCATCGGCAAGGAAAAGCTGAAGGCCGCGATCGAAGAGACGCGCGACATCCTGGGCATCCCCGCCGACTACAAGATCGGCATCGTTCCCGCATCCGACACCGGTGCCGTGGAAATGGCCATGTGGTCCCTGCTGGGCGCCCGCAAGGCGACCATGGTCGCCTGGGAAAGCTTCGGCTCGGGCT
Organism: Pseudooceanicola nitratireducens; assembly: GCF_900109195.1. Classification (GTDB taxonomy): domain Bacteria; phylum Pseudomonadota; class Alphaproteobacteria; order Rhodobacterales; family Rhodobacteraceae; genus Pseudooceanicola; species Pseudooceanicola nitratireducens. Next base: position 228,124 of record NZ_FNZG01000001.1, read on the forward strand.
GGGTTTCGGACGTCGTGAAACAGCTGAAGATCGACGCCGAGGTCCGCGAGGCCGGCTATGGCGAGATCGTCGATTTCACCACGGTGGACTTCAACACCGACGTCGTCTTCACCTGGAACGGCACCACCAGCGGCGTGCGCCTGCCCAATGGCGATGCGATCCCTGCCGACCGCGAAGGCCTGACCATCTGCGACGCGACCTCTGCCGCCTTTGCCCAGGACCTGCCCTGGGACAAGCTGGATGTCACCACCTTCTCCTGGCAGAAGGTGATGGGTGGCGAAGCGGCCCATGGCATGCTGATCCTGTCGCCCCGCGCGGTCGAGCGGCTGGAAACCTACACCCCTGCCTGGCCGATGCCGAAGATCTTCCGCATGACCAAGGGCGGCAAGCTGATCGATGGCATCTTCAAGGGTGAAACGATCAACACGCCCTCGATGCTGGCAGTCGAAGACTACCTGGTCGCGCTGGACTGGGCGCGTGAGGTCGGCGGCCTGAAGGGTCTGATGGCCCGCGCCGACGCCAACGCCAAGGTCATCTGGGACTTCTGCGAGCAGAAGGACTGGATCGCGAACCTGGCGGTGGATCCCGCGACGCGCTCCAACACCTCTGTCTGCCTGAAGTTCACCGACGACCGCATCCAGGACGGTGCAGCATTCGCCAAGGCCGTGGCCAAGCGCCTGGAAGCCGAAGGCGTGGCACTGGACATCGGGGCCTATCGTGACGCCCCCGCCGGTCTGCGGATCTGGTGCGGTGCCACGGTTCAGACCGCGGACGTCGAGGCGCTGATGCCTTGGCTGGAATATGCCTTCGAGGCCGAAATCGCCGCGCAGGGCTGACCCCTGCGCCCGGGCTGCTTGTCAGCCCTGACGGGTCTGCCTCGCAAGGCGAGGTCCGTCAGGGTCGATAACAGGGCAGATACCCGGCCCGCGATCCCAGAACATGACCGGAAGGCAGCACGCCTGCCTTCCCCCGCATCCCAATCATATGGCCCCCAAGGGGCCGCAACTTAAGGAGAGCCCGCATGGCCCCGAAAGTACTCGTATCCGACAAGCTGAGCGAAACCGCCGTCCAGATCTTCCGCGACCGCGGCATCGACGTCGACTTCATGCCCGACCTGGGCAAGGACAAGGACAAGCTGGCCGAGATCATCGGCAATTATGACGGCCTGGCCATCCGCTCGGCCACCAAGGTGACGCCGTCGCTGCTGGAAAAAGCCGACCGTCTGAAGGTTGTCGGCCGCGCCGGCATCGGCACCGACAACGTCGACAAGGACGCCGCCTCGAAAAAAGGCGTGATCGTCATGAACACGCCCTTCGGCAACATGATCACCACCGCCGAACATGCCATCGCGATGATGTTCGCCGTGGCCCGCCAGCTGCCCGAGGCCAGCGCCTCGACCCATGCCGGCAAATGGGAAAAGTCCAAGTTCATGGGCGTCGAGCTGACCGGCAAGACCCTGGGCGTCATCGGTGCCGGCAACATCGGCGGCATCGTCTGCGACCGTGCTCGTGGCCTGAAGATGAAGGTCATCGCCTATGATCCCTTCCTGTCCGAAGAAAAGGCCGAGAAGATGGGCGTCGAGAAGGTCGAGCTGGAAGAGCTTCTGCCCCGCGCCGACTTCATCACCCTGCACGTGCCGCTGACCGACCAGACCCGCAACATCCTGTCGCGCGAGAACCTGGAGAAGACCAAGAAGGGCGTGCGCGTCATCAACTGTGCCCGTGGCGGCCTGGTCGACGAAGAGGCCCTGGCCGATCTGCTGAAATCCGGCCATGTCGCCGGCGCAGGCTTTGACGTCTTCTCGGAAGAGCCGGCCAAGGAAAACCCGCTGTTCAACCTGCCCAACGTCGTCTGCACCCCGCACCTGGGCGCATCGACCACCGAAGCGCAGGAAAACGTCGCCCTCCAGGTGGCCGAGCAGATGTCGAACTACCTGATCGACGGTGCCGTTGAAAACGCGCTGAACATGCCCTCGATGACCGCCGAGGAAGCCAAGGTCATGGGCCCCTGGGTTGCGCTGTCCAGCCACCTGGGTGCCTTCATCGGCCAGATGACGGACGAACCGGTCAAGGCGATCAACATCCTCTATGACGGTGTCGTGGCCGAGATGAACCTGGCGGCGCTGAACTGTTCGGTGATCGCCGGGATCATGAAGAAGTCGAACCCCGACGTGAACCTGGTTTCGGCCCCGGTCGTGGCGAAGGAACGCGGCATCCAGATCTCGACCACCAACCAGGACAAGTCGGGTGCCTTCGAGGGCTACATCAAGGTCACCGTGGTCACCGAAAAGCGCGAGCGTTCGGTTGCGGGCACCGTCTTCAGCGACGGCAAGCCGCGCTTCATCCAGATCAAGGGCATCAACGTCGATGCCGAGGTCGGGCCGCACATGCTCTACACCACGAACGAGGACGTGCCGGGCATCATCGGCACCCTGGGCGGGATCCTGGGCCAGGCCGGCGCGAACATCGCGAACTTCACCCTGGGCCGTGCCTCGGCCGGAGGCGAAGCCATCGCGCTGCTTTACCTGGACGAAGCCCCGAATGACGCGGCCCTGAAGGCGCTGGCCGACACCGGCAAGTTCCGCCAGATCAAGCCGCTGGTCTTCGACGTCGTCTAAGAGGGTGGGTCAAGCGCCCGCCGCACCAGAATGACAAAGCCGCCCGGGACACCGGGCGGCTTTTCGCTTTGTCGGGATCAGGCCCGGGTCACCATCACGGCCCCCAGGACCCGGCCCTCGTCAGGCCTGCGCCGCGCGGCCCTTGGTCAGGATGACCACCACGAACAGAAGCATCGACAGGATGGTCAGGACCGATCCGATCTTGGCCAGCGTTTCGCCCGATTGGGTCAGCGCCATGACGATGCCGGGCACGATCAGCATCAGACCGGCGATCGCGACCCCGCCCTGGATCTTGGCCAGAAGGCTGTCGGCCGCAGCGGGCACAAGGTGATAGAAGACCGCAAAGATCGCCAGGCTGACCCAGCCCAGAAGGTTCAGGTGCGCATGCGCGGGCGACAGGCTGTGATCGCCCGTGGCCGACATCTGGATGCCCCAGGCCATGCCGATCAGGGCGGAAACGGCGGCCGCCACCATCAATAGAAGTGCAAGTCCCTTCATTCCTAATTCTCCTTCTTGTATAACTGGTTAAACGCCAAGGGGCGGTCCAGTGAACCGCATGTTGAACCGCGTCGCGGCCTCTTCGATGGTAGGCATATCTTCGGGGATCCGGCATTGTTTTACTGCCATCTCCGCAAAGAAGCCTTCGAACCCGCCCGGTGTCAGGATCACCAGGTGCCGACAGGGCTGATCCCCGATCACGCGGAAGGTGTGTTCCCTGCCGCGCGGGATGAACACGCTTTCCCCGGCGCTGCGGGTGAATTGTTCGCCTTCCAGCCAGAATTCGCAGGTGCCGGTCATCAGGACGAAAGTTTCGTCCTCGGCCTCGTGCACATGGCGCGGCGGGCCGGAGTTCACCGGCGACAGGCTGTCGACGATGCTCATCGCGCCACCGGTCGCCTCGGGCGACAGCAGGGTGTGGTATTTGACGCCGCCCCAGTCGATGGCGGCCGGATCGAGTTTATAGAGAGACATGCAAAATCCTCCTGCACCCGGGCAAAGCCCCGGTTGGCCTCCGCGCGGGGAGGCATTGAAAACAAGGTGTTAAGAACGTCTCTACAAATTGCACGTTTTGCGGTATGCGTTAAATCGATTGATCGTATCTGAAGAATTTGCCTGATGAATTTATCTGCCTTCGATCTGAACCTTCTGAAAGTCCTGGATGCGCTGCTGCGCGAAGGCTCGACCGTGCGGGCCGGCCAGCGGGCCGGGCTGTCGCAGCCCGCGGTCTCGGCGGCGCTGTCGCGCCTGCGCCATGCGCTGAACGATCCGCTGTTTGTCCGCGAAGGGCGGGGCCTTGTGCCGACGGACTTTGCCCGCACGCTTGAGGCCCCGCTGCGCGACGCGCTGGACCAGATCGAACAGATACTGGCGGGGCCGGGTGCCTTCGACCCGGCCGAGGCCGAGCTGAGCTTCAAGATCTCGGGTGCGGATTTCTTTTCGGAACTGCTGATGCCGCCGCTTGCCGCCCATCTGGCGCAGGTCGCCCCGCGCATTCAGGTGCACCTGGTCGATCTTTTGCACGACAGCTACATCGACACGATCGAATGCTATACCGTCGACATGGCCCTGATCCCCGGACAGCCGGGCATGGAATGGGTGGATCACCGCAGGATCTTCCGGTCGGCCTATACGGTGATCGCGCGCAAGGGCCATCCGGCGGTTGAGGCCGCGGGGATCGCGGATCGGGATCCCTTCCCGCTCGACCTGTATTGCGCGCTGTCGCATGTGCTGTTCTCGCCCGAGGGCAAGGTGACCGCAGGCGGGGACGTGGCGCTGGACCGTCTGGGGCGCAAGCGGCATGTCGCGATGACACTGCCGTTTTTCTCGGGCGTTTACCGGGCGGTGTCGGGCAGCGATCTGATCGCCCTTCTGCCGCATCAGCTTGCCCTGCATGTCGCGGATCGGGTCGGGCTGACCTGCCATGCCCCGCCGATGGAGGTGACCGAAGCCCAGCTGTACATGGTCTGGCACCGCCGCTCGACCAATGCGCCGGCGCATCGCTGGCTGCGCGAACAGATTGCCATGCTGATGGCCCCTCTGGACGAGGTTCCCGTGCCCTGACCGGGCCGTCCATACCCCAAAGGCCTGCGCGCACCCCCGAAACCCGCTGTTCCGCTGCGTTTCTCGCCTACCGGGCGGCAGGAAATGTTGCAACGCAGCATCCCACAGGGCATCAACGTGCCAACCGGCGGCAGTTCCGCCGCATGAAGGGAGAGGTTCATCATGGAAGATATCGTCATTCTCAGCGGCGCACGCACCGCCATCGGCACCTTCGGGGGCAGCCTGGCCGCCGTGCCGCCGACCCAGACCGGCGCCACCGTCGCCAAGGCCGCGCTGGAGCGTGCCGGGGTCGAGGGCGCGCAGATCGGCCATGTCGCCTATGGCCATGTGATCAACACCGAACCGCGCGACATGTACCTGTCCCGCGTTGCGGCCATGGATGCCGGCATCCCCGACACCACCCCCGCGATGAACGTGAACCGCCTGTGCGGTTCGGGCGCTCAGGCCATCGTCTCGGTCGTGCAATCGCTGATGCTGGGCGATGCGGATTTCGGTCTGGCCGGCGGGGCCGAGGCGATGTCGCGCTCGCCCTATATCATCCCCGACCAACGCTGGGGCGCGAAGATGGGCGATGTCCGCACGATGGACATGATGCTGGGCGCGCTGAACTGCCCCTTCGGCACCGGCCACATGGGTGTGACGGCGGAAAACGTCTCGGCCGAGCACGACGTTTCGCGCGAGGCGCAGGATGAATTTGCACTGGAAAGCCAGAAGCGCGCCGCCGCCGCCATCGAGGCCGGGTACTTCAAGGACCAGATCGTGCCCGTGATGGTCAAGGTCAAGCGCGACGAGGTCGCCTTTGACACCGACGAACACGTCAAGCCCAACACCACGCTGGAAGGTCTGGCCGGCCTGCGCCCCGCGTTCAAGAAGGACGGCTCGGTCACGGCGGGCAACGCCTCGGGCATCAACGACGGGGCTGCGGCTCTGGTCCTCGCACGCGCCTCGGCTGCGGAAAAGGCCGGGCTGAAGCCTCTGGCCCGCGTGCTGGGTTACGCCCACGCCGGTGTCCGCCCCGAGGTCATGGGCATCGGCCCGATCCCCGCGGTCGAGATGCTGATGAAGCGCACCGGGCTGAGCGTCTCGGATTTCGACGTGATCGAATCGAACGAAGCCTTCGCCGCCCAGGCCATCGCCGTGAACAACGGCCTCGGCCTGGATACCGCAGTGGTGAACCCGAACGGCGGTGCCATCGCCCTGGGCCACCCCGTCGGGGCCACCGGGGCCATCGTCACGGTGAAGGCGCTGTACGAGCTTGAACGGATCGGCGGCAAACGCGCCCTGATCACCATGTGCATCGGCGGCGGTCAGGGCATCGCCATCGCGATCGAACGCAGCTGATCCATCCGCGATCAGCGACTTGCAAGGGCGGCCCGCGCGGGTCGCCCTTTCTGCTTCAGGGGCTCGGTCAGCCGTGGCCGGGTCCGGGTTCATGCGGGCGGATGTATTGGCCCCTTTTTCCTGAACCCGCTGCGCGCAGGGCAGTCTCTGGCACCTCTGCCCGCAATCTGACCTGTCCAGGCCACCCCCGTCGACCCGATGGTCACAACACCTTGATCAAGCATCGAAACCACTAATCCGCCCTTGCACCCCGCACGTTCCCGGCAATCATCGCGCCAGCACATCCCGCCGGAGCCGCGCATGCCCGATCCCCTGAACACTTCCCTGAACACCCCCCTGTCAGCAGTCCAGATCGCAGCCCTTCTGGTGCTGGTCCTCTACCTCCTCGCCTTTTTCGGCGGCACCGCGCTGGCCGCCCGCGCTGCCGGGCGGCCGGTCTGGCTGTTCGGGCAGGCGCGGGGGCTGGACCGGCTGGCCGTCATGAGCTTCCGCGCCAGCTTTGCCCTTGGTCTTCTGGCTCCGCTGATCTGGGCGCTGGTCCCCGGTCTTGCCGGGCTGGATCCCCTCTGGTCGCCCGGTCTGTCCGGCCTGGCCCTTCCCGGGGTCATGCTCTCGGTGGCCGGGGCGATGCTGGGGTTCGCCGCGCAGATGGCCATGGGGGCCTCCTGGCGGGTCGGGGTCAGCGAAGGGGCCGTGGGCGCGCTGGTCTCGGGCGGGCTTTATACGATCTCGCGCAATCCCACCTTCGTCGGTCAGGGCGCGCTGCTGACTGGGGTGGCCTGCGCCGTGCCCTCGCTGCCCGGGATCCTTGCGGTGCTGCTGTTCTTCATCGCCGCCAGCGTGCAGATCCGGACCGAGGAAGCCTTTCTGGCCCGGACCCACGGGGCAGAGTTCGAGGCCTTCGCCCGCCGCACACCCCGCTGGCTTGGCTGGCCGCGCGGCTAGGGACACCGAAGCAAGACGCTGGCCTCACACAGATCCCAAGACTTGGGCCCCAAAACTCAGGCCCCAAAACCTCAGGCCCATGGCGCGGGGGCGCAAACATGCTATCACCGATCCAAACACCCCGGAGGCCCCAACGTTGACCCAGACGACCCCCAAGCCCATTGCCGTGCTGAACGGCCCCAACCTGAACCTGCTGGGCCAGCGCCAGCCCGAGATCTACGGGGCCGAGACCCTGGCCGATGTCGAAACGCTCTGCGCTGCTGCCGCCGCCGATGCGGGCCTGTCCACGACCTTCTTCCAGTCGAACCACGAAGGCGAGATCATCGAGGCGATCCACCGCGCCCGGACCGAGGCCTCGGCCGTGGTCATCAACCCCGCCGCCTATACCCATACCTCCGTGGCGATCCTGGATGCGCTCAATGCCTTCGACGGTCCGGTGATCGAGGTGCATATCTCCAACGTGCACAAGCGTGAAAGCTTCCGGCACCATTCCTATGTCTCGGCGCGCGCCGATGCGGTGATCGCCGGTTGTGGCACCCAGGGCTATGCCTTGGCCATCGCCCGCGTCGCCACGCTGCTGAAGGGATAAGCCATGGATCTGCCCAAGAACCGCTTCAAGGCCGCGCTGAAGGCCGGGCATCACCAGACCGGGTTCTGGAACACCATCGCCGGCCCCATCGTCCCCGAGGCGCTGGCCGCGCAGGGCTTTGACTGGATCGTCGTCGACACGGAACACACCACGACCGAAGCTTTCCAGGTTCATGCCTCGCTCCAGGCGATCGCCGCCTATCCTGATGTCTCGGCCGTGGTGCGGCCGGTGTCCAATGACCCGGCCTATATAAAGCGCTACCTGGATATGGGCGCGCAGACCCTGATGATCCCCTATGTGCAGACGGCGGATGAGGCCCGCGCCGCCGTCACCGCCATGCGCTATCCGCCGCACGGTATCCGCGGGATGGCCGGTGGCACCCGCGCCTCGCGCTACGGGCTGGTCAAGGATTACATGACCCGCGCCGAGGAAGAGCTCTGCCTGATCGTCCAGGTCGAAACCGCCAGCGCCCTGGAGCAGCTGGAAGAAATCGCCTTGGTCGAGGGTGTCGACGCGGTCTTCATCGGCCCCGCCGACCTTTCGGGCTCCATGGGACATCCCGGCAACCAGGCCCACGCGGACGTGGTCGCCGCGATCGAGGAGGCCTTTGCCTGCCTCAAGGCGATCAACGTCCCCTCGGGCATCCTGACCCTGAACGAGGATTTCGCCCGCCGCCTGATCTCTCTCGGGTCCGGGTTCACCGCGATCGGCACCGATATATCTTCGCTCATGCGGGACGTTTCGGCGCTGAAGGCGCGCATGGACTAGGCCCGCCCTGGCGGAGGGCGCTGGAGGGCGCTGCCCTCCAGACCTCCCGGGATATTTGTAAAAACCAAAGAGGGGCAGGGCGCGCTCTACCTCTTTGGTTTTCGGAAATATCCCGGGGGTGCGGGGGCTGGCCCCCGCTAACTGCTACGTGCGGGGGCTAGCCCCCGCTTCCTGCAGCGCGCGTGGTGCTACCTTCGCTTAACGGTCCGAGCAGTGCGCGCCGTGAGTTGATCCCCTGGGCCCAACGGCTGCCTGCCGGGCGGGCGACTTTGTCGGGCGGGGGCTGAATGGGAAGGAAAGGAGAGCGGCGCGCAGTAGCAGGGGGGGGGGCGCTAACCACGTTTGTGGATGATACGGCGGGCCGGACAGATTGGCGCTTGGAGTAAAGACCTTCGGTCCGCGGTGACCGCGAAGGGCGGAGGCCGGAAAGCAGCCGCCCGGCGTCTTACTCCACCGCGAAAAGAGAGACCGTGACGCCAAGCGGTTGGCGCGATCCGGTGCCGACAAAGACCGTCCGGTTGACCCATTCGTACCGCGCATCCCCGGTCTCTAGCCGCGCCTGCGTGCGCATGTAATATTGATCGGCCGGCACGGCCTCACCGGCCATCACGCGGGCCAGGACCTCGGCCGGGCCATGGCGATAGCCGTAGTTGATGATCTCGATCACAGCGCCGTCGTGGGTCTCCATCGCATAGCGGGTGTCCAGCTCGGCAACGCCGCTGTCCCAGATCGTCTGCCAGTCGGCCCCGAGGTTCAGAAGCCTGCCCGACAGGCGCGGGCCTTCGACCCGGCCGCCGATGATCGGAATGATTCTGCGGTGACCGGCGCGGCCCTGGCCCATTTCGCGGATCGGGTCCAGTTCGACATGAAGGTCGCAGACATGGGAAAGGCCGGGGGCAGGATGTGCGGGCTGGGTCATGCGGGACACTCCGGGGGCAGCACGGGGGACAGCAAGGGGGGCGGCAGGGTCAGGACGGCCAGATTATTCCGAGGGCGCGCAGAACTGCCGATACAGCAGGCCGATCACCTCGGACACCTGTTCGTTTGCAAGGCTGTAGTAAACCGCCTTGCCGTCGCGACGGGTCGAGACCAGGCCCTCTTCGCGCAGACGGGCCAGCATCTGGCTGACCGCGGCCTGGCGCATGCCCAGAAGCTCTTCAAGTTCGCCAACCGACCGCTCTCCTCCTCCGAGGTGGCACAGGATCATCAGCCGACCCTCATGGGCAAGCGTCTTGAGGAAACCCGCAGCCGCCTGGGCGTTGCGTTCCATCTCTTCCGGCGGGACCAGGGGTTTCAATTCGGCCAAGGGTGGGTTCCTGCGTTGCATCTGAACCGCCTTATCATGCGGGGGCGACTTTGTGTAGCGCAAGCGGGCAGGCGCAGGGGTATCCCCCGCCCCGCATGGGGGCAGGGGAGGACGCAAAGGTTACTTCAGCATGATCACGTTGCGGCGGGCGGCCCCGGATTTCGTATCCTCGATCGCCTCGTTGATCTGGTCCAGCGTCCATCGGCCCGAGATCAGCTCGTCCAGCTTCAGGCGGCCCTGTTTGTACATGTCGACGATCCAGGGGATATCGCGCTTGATCACCATGTCGCCCATCTTGGATCCGACGATCGCCTGGCCCTGGTTGGCCATCAGCAGCGGCGAATAGGCCGAGACCTTGTCGCCATGGGGCATGCCGACCATGACGACCTTGCCGCCCCAGCCAAGGTACTTCGGAGCCTGGTCATAGACCTTCGCGACGCCCACGGTGACCAGCACCGCATCGGCCCCGCGGCCCAGGATCTTCTTGACCTCGGCCCAGGGTTTGCCTTCGGCCAGGACCACGTCGGTTGCGCCGAATTCCTTTGCGACTTCAAGCTTCTCGGGCAGCATGTCGACGGCCACGATGCGCCGCGCCCCGGCGATCAGCGCGCCCTGGATGGCGTTGAGGCCGACGCCCCCCGCACCGATGACGACCACGTCCTGGCCGACCTCGATATCGGCGGCAAAGACCGCGGCCCCCACACCCGTGATCACCCCGCAAGAGATCAGCGAGGCCACGTCCTTGGGCATGTCCGAGGGGATCACGCAAAGCTGGCTTTGATCCACGACGACCTTCTCCGCGAAGGCACCCGAGGACATGGCCTGGTAGACCGGCGCACCGTCGGGCGTGGAAATCGGTGAATCCTCCATGTTGTCGACCGGGGTGCCGCAGATCGTCGGCTTGCCGGACTGGCAGGTGGTGCAATGGCCGCAGGCGTGGATCAGCGTGACGCAGACGCTGTCGCCCGGCTTCATGCCCTGCACACCCTCGCCCACGGCGGTGACGACGCCCGCCGCCTCGTGGCCGTAGACCGCCGGAAGAGCCCCGCCAAAGCCGCCCTGCCAGAAGGAAATATCGGAATGGCAGATCGCCACGGCGTCGATGTCGACCGCCACCTCGCCCATCTGCGGATCACGCAGCTGGATGTCTTCGATCTTCATCGGCGTGTTGTAGTCCCGGCAGACCGCCGCGCGCACCTTTTGCATGAGAACCTCCCCTTACCATGCCTGGCCCGCATCCACGGGCCTTATGTCCCGCCCAGCTTACGCAAGGGTGGGCCGGAATTCCACAATTCGGAACGATTTTCCGTAACGTCAGATTGCTGCACGCGGCCGGGTGCAGGGGATCAGAGCGCCTGCACCGCCGCCGCAAAGGCTCGCGCCTGGTCGGCCGCATCGCCCAGCTGGCCTTCGGGGCCGAAAACCGGGCTCAGGTCGATATCGGGAAAGGCGGCCTGCGCCGCGTCGCGCAGGTGACCGCCATCCGCGATGACCTCTTTGCACAGGCGTTTGACCTGGGCCTGGGCCTCGGGGCGGGGCAGGGTGGCGGTTAGGTGAAAGCTAAGCGCCTCGGCTTGCATAAGGCCTTGGGATTGATTGAAAACCTGGCCCATTGCCTCGGCCTGCGGGGCCAGGCCCGGGGTCAGGGCGCGGGCGGTTTCCACGCAGGTCGCGGCAGACAGGCACAGCTGCGGCAGGGTCATCCATTCGGTGAACCACGCCGCCCCGTCGCGTTGTTGCCGGGCCATTCCGGCCCCCTGCATCACCGCGTTCAGACCTACGGCATGGCGCGCGGCGGCGACCAGGACGGCGGGCTGCACCGGGTTCTGTTTCTGCGGCATGGTCGAGGATCCGCCAGCCTTGCCCAGACGGATTTCGCCCACGCCGGATTGCGCCATGATAGTCAGATCTTCGCCCATCTTGGCCAGCGCCACGGACACCCGGCTCAGCCAGTCGGTGATCCGCAGGACGGGGCCGCGATCGGCGTGCCAGCTGCGCCCCGGATCGCCCAGGCCCAGCCCCTTGGCCAGCGCCGCGCGCAGCGGTGCCGCCTGATCGCCCCAGACCGAACCCGTTCCGGCCGCGCCAGACAGCGACACCAGTAGGTTGGATTTCACGGATTGCAGGTCTTTCAGGCAATCCAGAAGCGGCTGCCCCCAGCCCGCGACAACCGATCCGAAGCTGACCGGCGTGGCGTATTGGCCATAGGTCCGGCCCGCCATGGGCAGATCGGCATGCTCCTTTGCCAGTTGGGCCAGCGCGGTCAGGGTGTCCTTCAACCCGGCCTCCATCAGGCCAAGCAGCTGGCGCAGGCGCAGCATCAGCGCGGTGTCCACGATGTCCTGAGAGGTCGCGCCCCAATGCACGTATTGCGCATGTTCCGGGGCCTGCATTTCGTCGCGGAAGGCGGCGACAAGGCCGGGGATCGGCACGCCGTTCACCGCCGCCTGCGCCCCCAAGCCCCCGGCATCCAAAACGATTTCCAGCGTGGCGCGGTGGATGGCGGCAGCGGACAGTTCGGGGATGATGCCCAGTTCGCCCTGGGCCTTGGCCAGCGCGCCTTCGACGATCAGCATGGCGCGGACCTCGGCGCTGTCGGTGAACAGCTTCGAGGCCTCGCCCGCGTCGAAAAGCTTGTGATAGATTGCGCTGTCGTGAACCGCTCCGGCCATTACGTCCCCATTTCGATCAGATGTTCGGCCAGGATCCCGGGCGTGGAGAGGAAGGGGGAATGCCCCGTCTCGATCCGCGCCACATCGGTCAGACCCTGTGCCATGCGTTCCTGGTCCTGCGCGGGGATCACCAGATCCTCTGTGCACAGAACATAGGATTTCAGAACTTTCGAGAAATTCTGTCCAAGCTGAATTTTGTCGCGATGCGGGCCGGAAGGTTCGAAGCAGACCTGCGGCAAAGCCCAGTCCATATCCGCCTGGCTGGCCCCGTTGTACAGTTTCGGCCCCGCCCCTTCGGTGTCGAAGCAATAGGACAGCCTATCCTCGGCCACCTTCAGCGGGATATCGGCGCGCGGGCCTTCCAGCGCCCCCATCAGCCCGCCCAGGCTGTCGCCATCCTGCGGCAGCAGGGCCGCCACATAGATCAGCCGCTCGACCCTGTCGGGCGCGGCCTCGGCTGCAGCGGAAATCGACAAGCCGCCAGCGGAATGGCCGACCAGAACGGCGCGCCCCTCATAGGCGTCCAGCACCGCGCGGGCCTGATCGGCAAGGGTCAGATCCGGCACGCCGCCGCCCCGGCCGGGCATGTCGATGGCCCGAACGGAATGCCCCCGCGCTTCCAGCGCGGGGACCACTTTCTGCCAGCACCAGGCCCCATGACAGGCCCCGTGAACCAGGATGAACTGCGTCATCAGATATCCAGAAAAACCGTTTCATTGTCGCCCTGCAGGACGATGTTGAAGGTATATTTACCCTCTGCGGTCTTCTTTGCAATCAGCGTCTGGACGCGGTTCTGCTGTTCGATCCGGTTCAGAAGGGGGTCGGTGCTATTGTCCTCGTCCTCGAAATAGATCCGTGTCTGCAGCCCGATGTTGATGCCACGCGCCACCACCCAGACCGAGATATGCGGGGCCTGCATCGCGCCGCTGCGCGCCTGGACGGCTCCGGGTTTGACGGTGCGCAAGGTGAATTTGCCCGTCTCGGAATCCGCCGCGAACCGGCAATAGCCCGAGACCTTGGGGTCCGCCCCCGCCTGGCCGGGGAACTTGCCCGCGGCGTCCGGCTGCCAGCTTTCCATCATCGCGTCGCGCAGGGCCCAGCCCGTGCCGTCGATGACTTCGCCGGTGATCTCGATCACCTCGCCCTGGGCCCCGTCGGCAATCGGGCTTTCCCCAATCTCAAGGTCATAGGCCCCGGCGTTGCCGGCATAGGTCGGCATGCAGCCGATGTGGACGTAAGGCCCGGCGGTTTGCGAGGGCGTTTCGATCAGCGTGTCGAGTTTCTGAACCATCTCACATCCCCTCAAGCTTGTTTTCGAACATGGTCTGGCGGCGTCCGCGCAGCACGATGTCGAACTTGTAGGCCAGGAAATCCATCGGACGCGCCTTGGCCATGTCCAGCGGGGCCACCAGCGTGTCCAGCTGGCCGCGATCCTTGATCGTCGCCGCGATCGGGCAGCGATAGATCAGCGGGTCGCCTTCGAAATACATCTGGGAAATCAGGCGCTGACCGAAGGCATGTCCGAAGATCGAGAAGTGGATATGCATCGGGCGCCAGTCGTTGCCCCGGTTCGGCCAGGGGTAGGCCCCCGGACGGATCGTCAGGAATTCGTAATACCCGTTCTCATCGGTGATGGTCCGGCCACAGCCCCCGAAGTTCGGGTCGAGCGGCGCGAAATAGGTGTCCTTCTTGTGGCGATAGCGGCCGCCGGCATTGGCCTGCCAGATCTCGACCAGCGTATGCGGCACGGGGCGGGCGTTTTCGTCCAGCACCCGGCCATGAACCAGGATGCGTTCGCCCACGGCGGGGGCCTTGCCGCGCGTCCAGTTCATGATCAGGTTGTTGTCCCATTCGCCCAGGATCTCGTGGCCGAAGGTGGGGCCGGTTTCCTCGGAGGGGCCGGATTCCAGCGACAGAAGCGACCAGCGCGGGCTGCGCGGCACGGACGTCTTGTAGTCGATGTCATAGGCGGGGGGATGCGCTGCGCGGTTGCGCGGGATCAGCGGCCCCCGATCTTGGATGCGATCAGACATTGTTGCCCTCCAATTCGGCATAGATCTGACGGGCGAGCTTGAAGGCGTGGTTCGCGCGTGGCACGCCCGCATAGATCGCCACGTGGTGAAGCACCTCGCGGATGTCCTCCTTGCTTGCGCCGGTGTTCACCGTCGCCCGCAGGTGCAGTTCGAATTCCTCGAAGTTCCCAAGCCCGGCCAGCAGAGCCAGGGTGATCATCGAGCGTTCCCGTTTTGGGATCGCGTCCGAGGCCCAGACCGTGCCCCAGGCGCTTTCGGTGATCAGGTCGACAAAGCCCTGGTCAAAGTCGGTGGCGTTGCCTTGCGATTTGTTCACATGGGCTTCGCCCAGGACGGCGCGGCGGGTGGCTTCCCCGGCGGGGCGGCGATCAGGCATGTCCTGTCTCCTTGATGAAAGTGGTCAGGATGCGGGCGTAGTCTTCGGGCTTCTCGACGCAGGGAAGATGGCCCGCACCGCGGATCAGTTCGAACTTGGACCCCGGCACCAGGCCGATGGTTTCGCGCACCAGGTCGGGCGGGGTCGATCCGTCCTCGGATCCGGCGATGCCCAGGACGGGCAGGCGCAGACCAGACGTTGGCGTATAGAAATCCGTCCCCGAGATCGCGGCGGAACAGCCGGCATAGCCATCGACCGCCTGGCGGATCAGCATGGTGCGCCAGGCGGCCAGTTCGGGCGTGTCGCGGAAGGCGCGGCCGAACCAGCGCTCCATCACGGCGTCGGCCAGGCTTTCGATCCCGTCGCGGTTCACAGCGTCGATCCGGTCCTGCCACATCGAGGCCACGCCGATCTTCGCCGCGGAATTGGAAATCACCAGCGCGCGGACCTGGTCCATGCGCTTCACCGCCAGCCCCTGGCCGATCATGCCGCCGATCGACAGGCCCACGAACAGCGCATCGCGCACCTCAAGGTGATCCAGAAGCTGTTCGGCATCGCGCACCAGCGTGCCCATGGAATAGGGCTGCGCCGTGGCCTGGGTCAGCCCGTGCCCGCGCTTGTCATAGCGGATGAACTTCAGCCCCTTGGGCAGCAGCGGCAGAACCGCGTCCCACAGCCGAAGGTCGGTGCCCAGGGAATTGGCAAAGACCACCGGCGCGCCATCCGGGTCGCCATCGACCCGGTAGTGCACGGACAGCCCGTCTAGATCAACAATACGCATCAGTATGGAAGTCCCACGTAATTCTCGGCCATGACCGTCTGCGCGGCGTCACTGTCCCGCAGGAACGCGATCTCGGCCTGTTGCATCTTCAGATCGAAGTCCGACTGGTCGGGGAAACGGTGCAGCAGGTTGGTCATCCACCAGCTGAAGCGTTCGGCCTTCCAGATCCGCTGCAAAGCCTTTTGGCTGTAGCCGTCGATCCCTTCGTCAGAGCCCTCCAGGTAATGCTCCTTGAGGGCATGATAGAGGTAATGGATGTCCGATGCAGCCGTGTTCAGCCCCTTGGCCCCGGTCGGCGGCACGATATGGGCGGCATCGCCGCACAGGAACAGCCGGCCCCATTGCATCGGCTCGGTCACGAAGGACCGCAGCGGCGCGATGCTTTTCTCGATGGTCGGGCCGGTGATCAGCTTGTCGGCGGCTTCCTCGGGGATGCGGCGCTTTAGCTCGTCCCAGAAGGCGGCGTCGGTCCAGTCGTCGACGTGATCGGTCAGCGGACACTGCACGTAGTACCGCGACAAGTTGGCGTTCCGCATCGAGCACAGGGCAAAGCCGCGCGGCGAATTGGCGTAGATCAGTTCGTCATCCACGGGGGGCGTTTCGGACAGGACGCCCAGCCAGCCAAAGGGATAGATCTTTTCGTACTCGCTGCGGACGCTATCCGGGATCGTCTTGCGCGACACGCCGTGGAACCCGTCACAGCCGGCGACGAAATCACAGTCGATGCGATGCTCGGTCCCGTCGACCATATAGGTCACATAGGGCGCATCCGTCTTGGCGTCATGGATCACCACGCCATCGGTGTTGAAGACGATCTTGCCGCCCGCCTTTTCCCGCGCCTCGTACAGATCGCGGGTCACCTCGGTCTGGCCATAGACCATGACGGGCGTGCCGGTGCGCTGCACAAAGTCGATGCGGAAGGTTTCATTGTTGGCCGCGATCAGCGTGCCGTCATGGACAAAGCCTTCGGCATCCATCCGCGCGCCAACCCCGGCTTCGCGCATCAGGTCCAGCATCCCCTGTTCCAGGATGCCGGCGCGGATCCGTGACAGGACGTAGTCCTTGGTTTTGCGTTCCAGCACGATCGACTCGATGCCGGATTTCAACAACAGCTGAGACAGCAGCAGACCCGAAGGCCCGCCGCCGACGATGACGACTTGTGTGCGCATTTCCATCTCCCTTTGGACAAGGGTGCCGTATTGTAGTTGTCTGTGTCAATTAAATTCGCACAGGCCAGAGTGGCGGGGCAGGGCGCAAAACATGCGCTCCGGATCATCCTTTTGTTTTTGCTTCCGAACCTCTTTGCATACGGTGTCGTATGTCGAACGCGAAAAACCCCCGGTCAGGCTGTCCCTGACCGAGGGTGCGCAGAATCACTGGTGTTTCGCCTCAGGTGTCCGAGGACCCGGCGTGACGGGTCAGCGCCTGATTGAACATCGCCGGATCGACGTTTCCGCCCGATACGGTGACGATCACCGCATCGCCCGCGATCTGATCGCGCCGCAGCAAGGCTGCCGCCAGAGCCACCGCCCCGCCGGGTTCAGCGACGATCTTCAGCCGCAGGAAAGCCTGGGCCACGGCATACAGCGCCTCGTCATCGGTGACGCTCAGCCCCGGACCGCAGAGGCGGCTGAGGATCGGATAGGTGATGTCGCCCGGCTGCGGCGTTAGGATCGCATCGCAGATCGACCCGTCCATCTGCGGGTTGCGCAGGATTTCCCCGGCGGCCAGCGACCGGCCGGTGTCGTCAAAGCCCTCGGGTTCCACGGGGCGGACCTTCAGGCCGGGGGCCTCGGCCTCAAGCGCCAGCGCCACGCCCGCGGTCAGCCCGCCGCCGCCGCAGCAGACCAGCACCTCGGCCTGGGTGACCCCGGCCTCTTGCGCCTGTTCGGCGATCTCAAGGCCGGTGGTGCCCTGACCCGCGATCACCAGCGGCTCGTCATAGGGTTTCACCAGGGTCAGCCCGCGTTCCTGCGCGATCCGGGCCCCGATTTCTTCGCGGCTTTCGCGGGCGCGGTCGTACAGCACCACCTCGGCCCCGAGCGCGGCGGTATTCGCCCGCTTCAGCGCCGGCGCGTCCGAGGGCATCAGGATCACGCAAGGCGCCCCATGTGCGGCCGAGGCCCAGGCCATCCCCTGCGCGTGGTTCCCCGAGGAATAGGCCATCACCCCGGCCTTGCGTTGATCCGGGTCCATCGCGGACAGGGCCGACCAGGCCCCGCGCGCCTTGAAACTGCCGGTCTGCTGCAGGCACTCGGGTTTTACCAGCACGCGCCGCCCGGCGATTTCGTCCAGAAACGGCGACGACAGCAGCGGGGTGTGGCGGATGTGGCCCCGGGCGCGATCTGCTGCGGCCCGGATCATGTCGATGTTCATGCAATCTGCTCCAACCAGAGGCGCAGGGCGTCCAGCGCCTGCGGTTCGTCAAGAAAGGGAATATGCCCGCGATCGGGCACGGTTGCGGTGATCAGGCCGGGGTGACGGCGGGCCATCTCTTGCAAGGTCGCTTCTGACAGAAGGTTCGAATTTGCCCCCCGGATCACCGCACAGGGCAGGTCGGCCAGAAGATCATAGACTGGCCAAAGATCCGGCGCGGGCTGGTCAAAGACCGCCGCCACCGCATCGCGCAGCTTCAGGTCATAATTCAGGCGCAGCCCCTCGGGCCCCTCGACCACGTTGTGCGACAGGAAACTGCGCCAGCGCGTCTTGTCGACGCCGGGAAAATCGGGATCCGCCAGCTTGTCCTGCGCCAGGGCCTCCAGCGATGCGGCCTGCGGCACGACGCCGAGATAGGTCATGATGTCGGCCAGCCCCGCAGGGTCCACCACCGGGCCGACATCGTTGAAGGCCACGCCCAGCAGACGGTCGCGCGCAATCGCCCCCAGGATCAGAGCGATCAGCCCCCCGCGCGAGGTGCCCAGCACAGCGGCCTTGTCTACGCCCAGATGATCCAGCAGCGCCACGGTATCCTTGGCCTCGACCGGCACGGCATAGGTCGCGGGATCGGCGTGCTCCGACAGGCCCCGCCCGCGATAATCCATGCGGATCAGCCGCACGCCATCCAGGTGCGGGGCGACATAGTCGAAGTCCCGCGCATTCCGCGTCAGACCGGACAGGCACAGCACCGGAACCCCGTCACCTGCGTCCTCGTAATACAGTCGCGTGCCGTCGGGGGCGTCGAAATGGGGCATCTGGGGGTCCTTTCGCGCAGGGGGCCGCGGGGCTTTGCTAAAGCGCCCGGATCAGGCCCCGACCGTATCACCGGGACGGGCAGGCGAAAGCCCTTTCGTATCCGCAAGTCGCGGCAGGGCGCCCGCCGGCCATGGCGATTGCCGAATGGCCGCCTTTGCCTGCATACTGACACGGCAAACCGGACCGGCATTCAGCGGGCACCCTTCAAGACGAAGGGGGCCACAAGGGGGGCGCATCATGGCAGAAACGCTTCGAGACTTCTGGGCGCGGATCAGGGACCGCACGGCGGCCCATGTGCAGAACGTGGATTGGCCCGACGTCGACGTGGCCAGCTATATCGCCGGGCTGCGCGCCGGTCAGACCCCCGCAAGGGCGCGCCCGCAGATCCGGTTCAGCCATGTGATCACGGCCCCGGTGATCTATTCGCTGATCATCCCCTTCGTGATCCTGGATCTCTTCGTCAGCCTGTATCAGGCGATCTGCTTTCGCGCCTATGGCATCCCCCGGGTCGCCCGGGGCGACTATATCGTGATGGACCGCCACCGGCTGGCGCATCTGAACCTGCCGCAGAAAATCAACTGCGCCTATTGCGCCTATGCCAACGGGCTGATCGCATATGTCGGGGAAATCGCCGCCCGGACCGAGGCCTACTGGTGCCCCGTCAAACACGCCGCCCGCATGGCCGGGGTGCATGATCACTACCAGTTCTTCATGGAATACGGCGACACCCGTGGTTTTGTCGAAAAGCGCGAGGCATCGCGCGATCGTCTGTCCGGGGCTGGGGGCAGTGCGGGGGCAGGGGGCAGATCGAAGGCCGACCCGCGACCCGCAAAAGGGTCAGCGGCGGCGCAGGCGGATGACGACGTCGACCTTGGCTAGCTCGGCCCCTTCGGGGATCTCGGGCAGGGCCACGATCTTCAGCTGATCTGCCGGGGCGTCGGTCAGATGGCCGTCGTCTTCCCAGTAGAAATGCGGGTGGTCGCCCATGTTGGTGTCGAAATAGCTTTTCGACCCGTCCACGGTGATTTCCTGCAGCAGCCCCACGTCGCAGAAGGCCTTGAGCGTGTTGTACACGGTCGCCAGCGAAACCGACTGCCCGGACTCCTGCGCGGCGGCAAAAAGGCTTTCGGCGGTGACGTGACGGTGCTGGCCATCGCCGACCAGAAGCTCGGCCAGCAGGGTCCGCTGACGCGTCGGTCGCAGGCCGCCCTGGGCCAGCCACTGGGTGACGTCTGTCGTTGCTGTGCTGCTCATCCGGCTAAGAACCATGTCCATTGGCTGTGTCGCCGGACAATATAAGCCGTTGCGGCAAGGGATTTCAATGCCGTTGCAAAAGTCGCCCTTGGCCGGTGCCTTTCGCGGTCCCCGACGGTACGCAGACGGCGCATGGCAGGGCCCCGCGCGGGCCCGCCCTTGCATGGCACGCTGGCAGGGTGCTAGAGGGGGCAGGATTTCTTAGGGGCAAGGGGGCAGTGATGGCCGAGTATCCGACAAGCTTTGACCGGGATGATCTGCTGAAATGTGCGCGGGGCGAATTGTTCGGTCCGGGCAATGCGCAGCTTCCCGAACCGCCGATGCTGATGATGGACCGGATCACCGACATCAGCGCCGATGGTGGCGAACACGGCAAGGGCCACGTGCTGGCCGAATTCGACATCAAACCCGACCTGTGGTTCTTTGACTGCCACTTCCCCGGCAACCCGATCATGCCCGGCTGCCTTGGCCTGGACGGTCTGTGGCAGCTGACCGGCTTCAACCTGGGCTGGCGCGGCTGGCAGGGGCGCGGCTATGCCCTGGGCGTGGGCGAGGTCAAGCTGACCGGCATGGTCCGTCCGGACCGCAAGATGCTGACCTATCGCATCAATTTCACCAAGGCGATCCAGACCCGCCGCCTGACCATGGGCGTCGCTGACGGCATCGTCGAGGCCGACGGCGAAGTGATCTACCAGGTCAAGGACATGAAGGTCGCGCTCAGCGAAAGCTGACTTCCTTCTTTTTCCGGACAGTGGAAGGCGCAGCAGATCCTGTTGCGCCTTTTTCCTGGGGCATGGGTGTTGCTCTGGCTCTCACTTTCCTTGGAGAAAAAACGGCCGTGCCAATCTTTTTGGCTTATCTCATTGTAAAGGTTCGTGTTTTGCTTTCTACGGTGTGCGATGCCTCTAATTGGCGTCACATATACACGAGGAGAGTAGAATTGAAATTTATCCACGTTCCAGCGGCTATTGCTTTGTTTGGACTTGTCGCCTGTGCCGAGACAGCGGTTCAGCCGATGTCGAAAGACACGTTCAAGATCGATACTCGGACTGACTCTGACTGCGGGGCTGTTGCTGCGCGCAATATCGCCTTCAAGGCTGCCGCAATCGAAGTCATTCGCAAGGGCGGCGACAAGTTCATCATCACCGGGGACAACACGGATAGTGATTTCTGGGGTGGAACCTACACGCAGGGCATGGTCGTGAAGATGATCCCCGACAAGTCGCCCGAGGCCCGAAATGCGCTTTCCGCACGTGAGACGCTTGGCAGCGATTGGCAGAACGTCGTTGCCAAGGGCGTTCCGCAGATGTGCGTCTGACGATCCTGCGGCCATTTGCATCTGGCCGTAGGGCAGGGGCAGGGGTAAGAGGCAGGCATGACCGATGCTCTTCCCCCCTGTCCCGACTGCGGATCCGCCTTCACCTATGAAATGGATGCACTTCTTGTCTGTCCCGAGTGTGGACATGAATGGTCTGCTACGGCGCAGGAAAGCGATGTGATCCGCGACGCCGTCGGCAATGTGCTGGCGGATGGCGACACGGTGACGGTGATCAAGGACCTGAAGCTGCGGGGCACCTCGCAGGTGGTGAAGGTCGGCACCAAGGTCACCAACATCCGGCTGGTCCCGGGGGATCACGACATCGACTGCAAGGTCCCCGGCCACGGCCAGATCGGGCTGAAGTCGCAGTTCGTGAAGAAGGTGACCAAGTAGGCGCGGATCAATCCGCCGTCCGGTCCTTCAGGGCATGGGAATAGAGGTCGTGCAGATCCTCTCCCTCGGGGGCGTTGAGGCGCGTCACCTCTCCGGTCGCGGCGCGGTAGTCCAGTTGCACCTCGCCCACGACCTCGCCGTCGCGATAAACTTCGCCCTCGTCCAGCAGGACAAGCAGGCCGAAGATGGCGCTTTGGATGGCGTCATCCATCAGGTGCAGGACATTGGCGCGATCCGCCTGCGGCAGGGCGGAAATCCAGGCGGCCAGGGCGCGCCGCTCCGCCGTTACCCCGCGACCGGGCGGATTTTCGTGGAACCTCAGCAGGCTTTCGGCCTTTGACGGGGGATGCACCCGGTCCGCGACAAGCTGGGCGAAATCTGATTTCTTCATGGTGGGGCGGCTGCCTGTGACCAAAGGACTGTTGCACCAGCTGTGCCCGGAAATCCCGCGCTGGCAAGCATCTTGGGCGGGGGTCGCCCGGGCATCGGCCAACACCCGCCCATAGGTCAAATCCGCGCCGTTAACCAACCGCGCCTTGCACGGGGGCGCGTCGATACTCTAGTAAGTCCCAAGTCAGAAAGGGAGGCCACATGCGCCGCGTCGTCGTCACAGGTTTGGGGATCGTCTCCTCGATCGGGAACAATGCAGAAGAGGTCACCGCCTCGCTCAAGGCCGGGAAGTCCGGGATCGTCGCCTCCCCGGAGATGGCCGAACACGGGTTCCGCAGCCAGATTGCCGGCACGCTCAAGATCGACGTGGCCGAGCATATCGACAAGCGCGCGCTGCGGTTCATGGGGGGCGGGGCCGCCTATGCCTATATCGCGATGACCCAGGCGATCGAGGATGCGGGCCTGTCGGAAGACGTGATTTCCAACCCGCGCACCGGCCTTGTCGCGGGCTCTGGCGGCCCGTCCACCAGCGCGATGTTCGCAGCGCATCAGACGGTTCTGAAGTCCGGCGCGACCAAGCGGATCGGGCCCTTTGCAGTGCCGAAATGCATGTCCTCGACCGTGTCCGCGAACCTTGCGACGGCCTTCAAGATCAAGGGCATCAACTATTCCATCACCTCGGCCTGCTCGACCTCGCTGCATTGCATCGGCAACGCGGCAGAGCAGATCATGCTGGGCAAGCAGGACGTGATGTTTGCCGGCGGCGGCGAGGAGCTGGACTGGACGCTGTCCTGCCTGTTCGACGCCATGGGCGCGATGTCGTCCAAGTACAACGACACCCCGGACAAGGCGTCCCGTGCCTTCGACGAAACCCGCGATGGTTTCGTGATCTCGGGCGGCGGCGGCATGGTCGTTCTGGAAGACTACGAACACGCCAAGGCGCGC
Organism: Pseudooceanicola nitratireducens; assembly: GCF_900109195.1. Lineage (GTDB taxonomy): Bacteria > Pseudomonadota > Alphaproteobacteria > Rhodobacterales > Rhodobacteraceae > Pseudooceanicola > Pseudooceanicola nitratireducens. The sequence continues at coordinate 251,105 of NZ_FNZG01000001.1, forward strand.
GGGGCCAAGATCTATGCCGAAGTCACCGGCTATGCGGCGACCAGCGACGGCCACGACATGGTGGCCCCGTCCGGCGAGGGCGGCGAACGCGCCATGCGTCTGGCCGTGGCGACCCTGCCCGAAGGTCGCAAGGTCAGCTATATCAACGCGCATGGCACCTCGACCCCCGTGGGCGACGTGGGCGAAATCCAGGCCGTGCGCCGGGTCTTTGGCGAAGGCACCACCCCGCCCGTCAGCTCGACCAAGTCGATGACCGGCCATGCCCAGGGTGCGGCGGGCGCGCTTGAAGCGATCTTCTGCCTGCTGATGCTGAAGGACGACTTCATCACGCCCTCGATCAACGTCGAAACGCTGGATCCGGAACTGAAACCCGAAGAGATCGCGACCAAGCTGGTCGAGAACGCGGGCCTGGACACGGTGATGACGAATTCCTTCGGGTTCGGCGGCACCAACGGGTCCATGCTTCTGTCGCGCCTGCGCGACTGATCCCGCCAGTTGGAACAGTCCAAAGGGGGCAGGGCCGGGATCACCGGCTCTGCCCCTTTTCACGTCGTGGGGGCGATTGGGGCATTCTGCGGGGCCGGGCGCAGGTGTCGGGCAGCGTTGCCATCGCGCACGTCTGGCGCATTGGATGCCATGCGTCGGCTTGACGCGCGGGACTGAAACGGCGACATCAAAAGAAAGCCGGAAAGGGAAGCCATATGCAGTCTTTGCAGAACAAACGCGGTCTGATCATGGGGGTCGCCAACGACCGGTCGATCGCCTGGGGGATCGCCAAGGAAATGGCCGCAGCCGGGGCCGAGCTGGCCTTCAGCTACCAGGGCGAAGCCTTCGGGAAACGCGTCCTGCCGCTGGCGCAGAGCCTGGGCAGCGATTTCGTTGTCGACATGGATGTCACCGACGAGGAAAGCATGGACCGTGGCTTTGCCGAGCTGAGGGCGAAATGGCCCAAGATCGACTTTGTCGTGCATGCCATCGCCTTTTCCAACAAGGACGAACTGGGCGGGCGGTTCATCAACACCAGCCGCGAGAATTTCAAGAACTCGCTCGATATCTCGTGCTTCTCGCTGATCGACGTGGCGCGGCGCTCGGCCCCCCTGATGAAGGAGGGCGGCACGATCCTGACCCTGACCTACCAGGGTTCGACCCGGGTGACGCCCTATTACAACGTCATGGGCGTGGCCAAGGCGGCGCTGGAATCCGCCGTGCGCTACCTGGCGAATGACCTCGGTCCCGACGGGATCCGGGTGAACGCGATTTCGCCCGGCCCGATGAAGACCCTCGCGGGGGCGGCGATTTCCGGGGCCCGCAAGACCTTCCGCCAGACCGAGGCGAATTCGCCCCTGCGCGCGAATGCGACGCTGGAGGCCGTGGGCGGCACGGCGGTCTACCTGGCGTCCGACGCGGGGGCCTTTACCAGCGGTGAGATCATCCGCGTCGACGGCGGCTATCACGTGCTGGGCATGCCGCAGCCGGAGAACCTGTAAGGGGTTTGGCGCTGGCCTTGGAGCTGGCGTTTCGGGTGCTGGCTTCTGGAACACCGCCCTGTGGGACGGAGCGACCGTGAAGAAAATGCGCCGTCCCGTGGGGCGGAGCGACTGTGAAGAAAATGAGCGCCGCCCTTTGGGGCGGCGCATTTCTTTTGTCTCGTGCCCCGTCCAGCCAAGCTGGCCGGAGCCCTCGGGTTTGCCTCCGGCGGGGATATTTCGGGCAAGAGGATGGAAGGGGGCGCGCGTTTTTCGGAACAGGGGCGTGGGGGCGGGGGTTGGTCGGGCAAAGGAGAGTTCCGATGAGCCACAGACTGACCCTGAACCGGATCGAGCCGGTCACCCATGACACCCACCACCTTGTCTTTGACCGCCCCGAGGGGTTCGAGTTCACCCCCGGCCAGGCCGTAGACCTGGCGCTGGACCGCGAGGGCTGGCGTGAAGAGGCGCGGCCCTTCACCTTTGTTTCGCTGCCCGGGGAGGCGGGGCTGGAGTTTGTCATCAAGTCCTATCCCGAGCATGACGGCGTGACCGAGCAGATCGGCCGCATGACGCCCGGTGACGCGGTGCTGATCGACGAGCCCTGGGGCGCGATCCGCGATGAGGGTGCGGGCACCTTCATTGCCGGAGGGGCCGGTGTGACGCCCTTTGTTGCCGTGCTGCGCCAGCGGCTGCAGAAGGAGGGCGCGCTTGAGGGCTGTCGGTTGATCTTTTCCAATGCGACCGAGCAGGACATCATTCTGCGCGACACCTTCGAGGGAATGACCGGGCTGCAGACCGAGTTCATCGTCACCGATCAGCCGGACCCGGGCCCGGGCGTTATGGCCGGTCGTATCGATCGGGCTTTCCTGAAGGACCGCGTCGACCAGGAGGCGGGCAAGTTCTATGTCTGCGGGCCGGAGCCGATGATCGAGGATGTCACCGAGGCGCTGAAGGATCTGGGCGTCGAAGACGATCGGATCGTTGTCGAAGATCTTGACTGATCCCGGCTGATCGGGGCTCGCGGCAATCGTCAGGCCCCGGTCGGATCCCCGTTCAGAACCACTGCCCCGGCTCCATCAGCCCGAGGTCCATCAGCTGGCGCGAGCTCCAGTCGAAGGGGGCGGAATTGTGCCAGCGGAAGCTGGTGATGTCATGGGAGGAGCCGGGGTTGCGCCGAAGCGCCTTGGCCACGCGGAAGGAGCAGACCGCCGCCGTCAGGTTGTTGTGCCAGGGGCAGGCGTAGGTGTTGTATTCGGCCTGGGTGAAGGTGAAATCGCGCAGCAGCTCGACCCCCGGCTGGGCGCGGAACAGCGAAATCCGGTCGATGCGGCGACGGTCCAGGGGCACGTGTTCCTCGTATCGCCAGCGCAGCCCGCCGAAGAAATCCAGCTGCCGTTCGCGCGGGTGGTTGTGGTTTGCAGGGTCGGGCCGGGCAAGCGCGTAGTAGCCCGATTTGTCCAGCTGGCAGTCGTCGAGAGAGACCGCATTCGGGGCCTGCGACAGGTCCCCGGCGTAAAGGTCCACCACATAGGTCAGCATGGCGTCGCGCCGTTCCTCTGTGTGGAAGGCCAGCATTTCCCCGACCGAGCGTGTCTCGCAGAAGGGGAAGAACAGGTATTCGGCGTTGTAGCAGTAATAAAGCCAGGCCCCCGGCGCGATGCGGGCGGCGGCATTCACGGCATCGCGAAGCGTGGCCCCGGCGGCCATGTCGTAATCCACGCGGATCACCTGTTTCGCCAGCGTGCGGTCCAGCGCGAACGAGGGATGCGCAAACAGCACCACGCAGGCAAAGCCGGTCGCCAGGTGGTGGCGCAGGGTCGAGGCGATCTCGACCTCGTCCTCGGCGAAGATCATCGCCGAAGGGCCGGCCAGGAAGGCGGCGGGCCGGGCGGCCAGGAAAGCGTCGAGGCTGGTGTACTGCGTCATGGTCCGGGGGAGGGGTTGCGAGGATAGGGGGCAGAGTCACGCCTTTTGGCCCGCATTGCAAGAGCGGCCGGTTTCCGTTAGTCAGCGGGCTGATTTCTTCCAGCCCGAAGCCGCCGCGAGACACGCCATGACCCAGCCCAAGAAGCTATTCATCAAGACCTACGGCTGCCAAATGAACGTCTATGACAGCGAACGCATGGCCGAGGCCCTGGGCGGCAACGGATACGAAGAGGTCGGCAGCCCGGATGAGGCGGACATGATCCTGCTGAACACCTGCCACATCCGCGAAAAGGCCGCCGAGAAGATCTATTCCGAACTGGGCCGCTACAAGGAGTTGAAGACCGCCAAGCCCGACCTGAAGATCGGCGTCGCGGGCTGTGTCGCCCAGGCCGAGGGAGAGGAGATCATCCGCCGTCAGCCCCTGGTCGACCTTGTGGTCGGCCCGCAAAGCTATCACCGCCTGCCCGAGATGGAGGCGAAGGCCGGCAAGGAAAAGGTGATCGACACCGACTTCCCCGAGGAAGACAAGTTCGAGAAGCTTAGGGCCCGGCCCAAGGCGAAACGCGGCCCGACCGCCTTTCTGACCGTGCAGGAAGGCTGCGACAAGTTCTGCGCCTTCTGCGTGGTGCCCTATACCCGCGGGGCCGAGGTATCGCGCCCCGTTTCCCGCGTGCTGGCCGAGGCCCGCGATCTGGTCGAACGCGGGGTGCGCGAAATCACCCTGTTGGGCCAGAACGTCAACGCCTATCACGGTGAAGGCCCGGACGGGCGCGACTGGTCCCTGGCGCGGCTGATCTGGGAGCTGGCCGAGATCGACGGGCTGGAGCGCATCCGCTTTACCACCAGCCACCCCAATGACATGGACGATGACCTGATCGACGCCCATGGCCGCTGTTCCAAGCTGATGCCCTATCTGCATCTGCCGGTGCAGTCCGGGTCCGACCGGATCCTCAAGCGGATGAACCGCAGCCACGGGCGCGACAGCTATCTGCGCCTGATCGAGAGGATCCGCAATGCGCGCCCCGATATCCTGATCTCGGGCGATTTCATCGTCGGCTTCCCCGAAGAGACCGACGAGGATTTCCGCGACACGATGCGGCTGATCGAAGAGGTCCGCTATGGCCAGGCGTTTTCTTTCAAATATTCCACCCGCCCCGGCACCCCGGCAGCCGAGCGTGCACAGGTCGAGGCCGCGGTGGCCGACGCCCGCCTGCAAGAGCTTCAGGCCCTGATCACCCGCCAGCAGCGCGCGGTGCAGGATGCCATGGTCGGCCGCGAGGTCGGCGTGCTGATCGAACGCAAGGGCCGGCTGGAAGGCCAGATGGTCGGCAAGTCCGATCACCTGCACGCGGTGCATCTGACCGCCGATCTGACCCCCGGCGACCTGGTGCGGGTGAAGATCACCGAAAGCGGGCCGAATTCCCTGGGCGGCACCCTTGTTGGCGCAGCCGCTGGCGTAGCGGCCAGCACAGCGGCCAGTACATCGGTCAACACCGCCTGATTCCCGGCGCATGCCCCCCCCGGGCGGGGGGGGGGCTGCATGCCGCCCGGGCACGCCTGCCGGTGGTGGCGCAAATCCATACAGTGCCCCCAGAATTCGTGGTCATAGCGATCACGCATCCCATATTTTGCAGCCGCCCTGTCGGATTGAAGCTTCACAAAGGGCCGTGATCCGGTAAAGTGAGGGCAGATAACAACGCCTGGATCCGCACCTATTCCGGCCGGATCCAACGGGGGAAGCAGAGGACATTATCGTGGTGAATTTTGGCTTTGATGCCGCCGCACGGATGATCAAAGGGATGGCTGCCGCGGCCCTTTGCATCGCCACTGTCGCGGGCCCGGCCCTGGCGCAGGAGCCCTCTCCGGGGAAGAACCTCGGTTACAACGAAAAATACATCCCGACGATCTGGGTCGACCCGGACGGTTGTGAGCACTGGGTGATGGATGACGGCCTCGAAGGCTACATGTCCCCCCATGTCACCCGCCAGGGTATTCCGGTCTGCAATCGCGGCAACGTCTGCGGCGTGATGCAGTCGGATCAGTTCTTCGCCACCGACAAGTACTATATCAGCCCCGCGAACAAGCAGCGGCTTGCGCAGTTCTTCAAGGACTCGACCGCGACGTCCTTCATCATTGCCGGCCATACCGACAGCCGCGCCTCGGATGAATACAACATGCGGCTCAGCTACAACCGTGCCAATGCGGTGGCCCAGGTGGCCTCTTCGGTCGGGGCCCGCATCGCGGATGTCCGCGGCTATGGCGAACGGATGCCGGCGGCCACCAACAACACCCGCGCGGGCATGGCCAAGAACCGCCGCGTCGAAATCATCTGCATCCAGTAAGGGGGACGACATGAACCTGATGAAGATCGCCCTCGGGATCGGACTGGTCGCTTCGGTCGCGGCCTGTGGCCACCCCAGCCCGACGCCTGATTTCAAGGGTGTCGACCGGGGCTTCGGTCAGAAACATCTAAGCCAGCTGCAGGCCGGGATCTGGATCGATCCGAACGGCTGTGACCACTGGATCATCGACGACGGTGTCGAAGGATACCTGTCGCAACGCCTGGACCCCTATGGCAAGCCCGTCTGCTCGGGCACGGCCGAGCCGAACACGGCGACCGGGGGCTTCAAACGCGGCGGACATATCTTCGATCCGCGCACCGGAACACAGCCCCAGGGCTAAGATGGGCGCGCTGATCACATATCACGCAAAGAGATGCCGCAGGATCAAACCTGCGGCATTTTTTGTTTTCCCCGCGCCCGGCGCGACCTACACTTGAACAAAAGAACAGGAGCATTGATTGGCTGCCACAACGCTGCCCCCCCGCGACACCGCCGACACCTCTCTGGCCGAGGTCGCCGTCGAATTTCCTGAAAACTTCCTGCTGATCGAGCTTTGCGGTGAATTCGACCGCAACCTGGCCGACCTGGAACAGAAACTTTCGGTCCAGATCCTCAGGCGCGGCAATCACCTTGTGGCCATGGGCGAAAAGCCCGCCGCGGACGAGGCCGTGAAGGTCCTGCGCGCGCTCTATGCCCGGCTTGAGGCAGGCCGCCCCGTCGGCCCCGCAGACATCGACCGCGAATTGCGGATGCCTGGTGCCGCCGAACGCCCCGATCGGGCCAGCCGCGACGGCAGCCAGATGGAGATGTTCAAGGGCGGCCCGGTCGAGATCAAGACCCGCAAGAAGCTGGTCGAACCCCGGACCGAAGCGCAGAAGGCCTATGTCCGAAACCTCTTCCAGCACGAAATGGCCTTCGGCATCGGCCCCGCCGGCACCGGCAAGACCTACCTGGCCGTGGCCGTGGGCGTGTCGATGTTCATCGACGGTCTGGTCGACAAGATCATCCTGTCCCGTCCCGCCGTCGAGGCGGGCGAGAAGCTGGGCTATCTGCCCGGTGACATGAAGGACAAGGTCGACCCCTACATGCAGCCGTTGTACGACGCGCTGAACGATTTCCTGCCCGGCAAGCAGCTGGCCAAGATGCTGGAAGAAAAGGTGATCGAGATCGCGCCACTGGCCTTCATGCGCGGCCGCACGCTGTCGAATGCCTTTGTGGTGCTGGACGAGGCACAGAACGCCACCACCATGCAGATGAAGATGTTCCTGACCCGCCTGGGCGAGGGATCGCGCATGGTGATCACCGGCGACCGCAGCCAGATCGACCTGCCGCGCGGCATGCCCTCGGGGTTGCATGACGCCGAACGCCTGCTGGGCGGCATCGACAAGATCAGCTTCAACTACTTCACCGCAAAGGACGTGGTGCGCCACCCCCTGGTCGCCGCGATCATCGAAGCCTACGAGGCGGACGAGGCGAAGTAGGGTCTTCGGCACATCGGACAGCAAAAAGGGGCACCAAAAGGTGCCCCTTCCCACGTTCAATGGAGGTCCGTGTTACTTGCGGGCCTTGCGGCGCAGTGCGGCAAGCCCGCCAAAGCCTGCCAGCATCAGCGGAAGCGACGCGGGCAGCGGAACCGCCGGCGCAATTTCTTCCTGCAGACCGGCATAGCGCACGTTGGCTTGCGAATAGTTGTAGAAGCCGAAGCTGCCGTTGGCGAAGCTGCCGTTGATGTCGAGCTCTTTCTGGCCGTTGACGCTGACCTGCACGTTCGTGCCGGTGAAGATCAGTTCAAAGGTGTATTCGGTGTTGTCGAGCCAGCCGGTATTGCCGAAGGTGGTCGCCCGCTGCAGTTCGGTCACGTTGTTGGCGGGATCGTGGCACCACGCACCGGAGTTGTCGCCGAGCTGGCCAGAGACACGCGAAATCGAAAGTCCGGCCGATCCGGTGCAGCCGTGATATGTTTGGTTGCCCTGCTTCCAGTCGATCAGCAGATAATCAGCCGCCCCATTGGTCAGGTCGCCGTTGTTGTAGCCCAGGACAAACCCGATGAAATCGTCGTCGCTTGTCGTCTCGACCTTGATCGTGCCGCTTAGCGCCAAGCCTTGGCTGTTCTTCTGGTTGATGAAAACCGTCGGGTTGTTGTTCAGGGTCTGCTTGACGGAGTTATTGTCCCCGGCGAGGTTCCAGCTGCCATTTCCGTTCGCAGTCCAGGTGGACAGGTCGACCGGGGCAGCGGCGGCTGCGACGGGTAGGAGTGCTGCACAAACGGCAGCAATAAACGTGTTACGCATGGTCTTGCTCCAATAGAACATGTGGTCAAAATGCCGTGAGAGAATACAGAAGTTAACCGATTCTTGAAGCTGGCAATTCGTGCCACGATGGAAACGCAGCATTTCCGGGGCGCAATTGCGGTGAAATCGTGGCGATCGGAGCGGCCCGTTGCCTCGGCCCCGCGACAGGGCTATGTGCGGTGCCTGCGTTGTCAGTATCGTCTGATTATCCAGTGTCTGACCAGTCCGGGGCCCAAGCCAAGATGACCATCGACTGCCTGATCGAGGACCCCCGCTGGTCCGACCTTTCTGCCATCGCCGAACCTGCGGCGCAGGCGACCTTGCGCCATCTGGGGCTGGATCCCGAGGATTGGGAAATCTCGCTTCTGGGCTGCGACGATGCGCGGATCGCGGTGCTGAACGCGGATTTCCGCGACAAGCCCTCTCCGACCAACGTGTTGTCCTGGCCATCCGAGGAACGCGGGGCCGATCAGGCCGGGGCCCGTCCGGATCTGCCCGAACCGGACTTCGACCCCGAGCTGGGCGACATCGCCATCGCCTACGACACCTGCGCCCGCGAGGCCGAGGAACAGGGCAAGCCCATGCAGGACCACGTGACGCATCTGATCGTTCACGCGGTGTTGCATCTTTTGGGCTATGATCACGTGCGTGACGCCGACGCCACGCTGATGGAAGGTTTGGAAGTCGAAATACTTGGCAAAATGGGTCTGCCGGACCCATATAGGAACCAGTAGGGGCAGGACCCCGTTGGCCAGGTGATTCTCTCTGGCGCGAAATGGTAAGGATTGATGGGCGAACAAAGCGACGGGTCTTCTAACGCAGCGCATGGCGCGCTTCCGCAGACTCTGACGAATACCGACACGCAGGACAGCGAACCCCGACGCGGGTTCTGGTCCCGGTTGTTGGGCAAGGACACTCCGGCGCCGGTGGTGCATACCGCGCGGGTGGAAACCACGGACAATTCGTCACGTCCCACCCATGGGATGATCAACCTGCGCCGCATGCGGGTCGAAGACGTGGCCATCCCCAAGGCCGAAATCGTCGCCGTTCCGGCCAATGTCACCCGCGATCAGCTGGTCAAGACCTTCCGCGACACCGGCATGACCCGTCTGCCGGTCTTCCAGGACACGCTGGACACGCCCATTGGCCTGATCCACCTGAAGGACTTTGCCCTGCGCCACGGCTTCACCACGAAACCGGGCCGCTTCACCCTGAAATCGATGCTGCGTCCGCTTCTGTTCGTGCCGCCCTCGATGCCGATCGGCGTGCTGCTGCAAAAGATGCAGTCCGAACGCCGCCACATGGCGCTGGTGATCGACGAATACGGCGGTGTCGACGGGCTGGTCACGATCGAGGACCTGATCGAACAAGTCATTGGCCAGATCGAAGACGAACACGACGTCGAAGAGGACAAGCATTGGTCCAAGGAGGACGAGACCACCTATCTCGCCGTGGCCAAGGCCCCGCTGGACGAATTCGCCAAGGAAACCGGCATCGACCTGACCGAGGATGACAGCGTCGACGAAGAAGAGATCGACACGCTTGGCGGTCTGGTCTTCATGCTTTCGGGCCGTGTCCCCGCAAGGGGTGAGGTCGTGCCGCATCCCGCCGGCCATGAATTCGAGGTCGTCGATGCCGATCCCCGCCGGATCAAGCGTCTGCGCGTGCGCCTGCGCCCCGACGGGATCGACATGTCCGCGCCGCAGCCCGAGGATGGCGAAACGGTGGATCTTGCCGCGCAATGACCCGGGACGGGACGGCCGCGACCGGGCAGGCGTCGAAACCTGCCGTGCCGCGGGCCGTGGCGTCGCAGCCTTCGGCGCTGGCCCCTGTGACCGGGGCTTCTGACGGATCCGCGCCCTCTGGTGCGGATCTTGTCTATCCCCCCCGCTATCCCCGCCTGCTGACCGGGCTGTCGCCGCGCCGCCGGCTGGGGTTTGCCGCCATCGCCGGGGCGCTGGCCGGGCTGGGGCAGGCCCCCTTTGACCTCTGGCCGCTGACGATCCTGGCGCTGGCCTTTGTCCAGCTGATGGCCCTGCCCACGACCCGCGCGCGCCAGGCGGCGGTGGTGTGGTGGGCAGCTGGCAGCGGGTATTTCGCGCTCTCGCTCAGCTGGATTGTCGAGCCCTTCCTGGTCGACGTCGCCCGCCACGGCTGGATGGCCCCCTTTGCGCTGATCTTCATGGCGACTGGGCTGGCCCTGTTCTGGGGCGCGGCCGGCGGGCTGGCCCGGGCGCTGATCCGAAGCCAGGGCGCGGCTTTCGCCATGGCAACCGTGCTGGCCTTCCTCCTGATGGGCTGGCTGCGCGGGGTGATCTTCACCGGCTTTCCCTGGGCGCTGCCTGGCCATGTGCTGATCCCGACGCCCGCGCTGGCCTGGGCGCAATGGGGCGGGGCTATGGGGCTGGGCGCGCTGGTGCTGACCCTGGCCACGACCCTGCCGCTGACACGGCTGCGGCCCGCTCTGGGCCTGCCGCTCTGGGCGCTGGCGCTGGCGGCGATCATGGGCATCGGCCATCTGGCCACGCCTGCCCCCGGCGACATGGCGGGCCGTCCGGTGGTGCGCATCGTGCAGCCCAATGTGCCCCAGGACGAGAAATGGGATCCGCTGCTGGCGCGGGGCCATTTCGACCGCACGCTGGCCATGACCGAGGCCCCGGGCAGTCCCGACCTGGTGGTCTGGCCGGAAACCTCGGTGCCCGCCTGGCTGGACCAGGTGCCCGACCTGATGCCGGTACTCTCGGCCTCGGCGCGGGACGTGCCCATGGTCTTCGGCATCAACCGGGGCGACGACGATCTGCGGATCTACAATTCGCTGGTTCAGCTGTCGGCGGGCGGAGAGATCGCGCAGATCTATGACAAGCACCACCTGGTGCCCTTTGGCGAATACATTCCCCTGGGCGATCTGCTGGGCGGGCTGGGCCTGCGCGGGCTGGCGCAGCGGGATGGCAACGGGTTCTCCCCCGGTCCCGGCGCGCAGCTGATCAATGTGCCGGGCATCGGCCCGCTGCTGCCGCTGATCTGTTACGAAGGCGTCTTTGCCCGTGACATCCACGCCGCCCCGGCGCGGGCCGAGGCGCTGTTGCTGATCACCAATGACGCCTGGTTCGGCACCGTTTCGGGCCCGTATCAGCACCTGGCCCAGGCGCGCCTGCGGGCGGTGGAACAGGGGTTGCCGATGATCCGGGCGGCGAATACCGGCATTTCCGCCATGATCGATCCGGCCGGTCGGCTGATCGACCCGATGGCCCTGGGCACCGCGGGGATCCGCGACGTGCCGCTGCCGCCGGCGCGTCCCGCGCCTGTGTATGCGCGGATCGGGGATCTGCCCCTGGTCGGGCTGGTGATCGTTGCCCTGCTGACACTGGTTGCGGGGGCTCGTTCAAATGCGCGGCGTTTCCGCGTTGACGGCCCCTCTGGGCGGGGGTAGGCGAAGGAAACCGCTGCTCCAACGGCTTCCTGACGGAGTGGCTTGACCTGATCGGAGCACTTCTCATGACCCGCAAGAACTATATCTTCACCTCGGAATCCGTCTCCGAGGGGCACCCGGACAAGGTCTGTGACCGGATTTCCGACGCTGTCCTTGATGCCCTCTTGGCCGAGGAACCCCATGCGCGGGTCGCCTGCGAAACCTTCGCCACCACCAACCGCGTCGTGATCGGCGGCGAGGTCGGGCTGGCCGATCAGGCCAAGCTGTCCGACTACATGGGCCGGGTCGAGGATATCGCCCGCGCCTGCATCAAGGACATCGGCTACGAACAGGACAAGTTCCACCACGAAACCGTCGAGGTCACCAACCTTCTGCACGAGCAATCGGCCCATATCGCCCAGGGCGTGGACGCCGCCGTGGACAAGGAAGAAGGCGCCGGCGACCAGGGTATCATGTTCGGCTACGCCACGACCGAGACCGAAGACCTGATGCCCGCGCCGATCCAGTTCGCCCACAAGATCCTGCGCCGCCTGGCCGAGGTCCGCAAGGACGGGACCGAGCCGACGCTTGGCCCGGATGCGAAATCCCAGGTCTCTTTGCGTTATGAAAATGGTGTCCCGGTCGAGGTGACGCAGCTGGTGCTGTCCACCCAGCACACGGACGAAAACCAAAGCTCGGCCGACATCCGCGCCATTGTCGAACCCTATATCCGCCAGGTGATCCCCGGCGACTGGCTGACCGACAAGACCGAATGGTGGATCAACCCGACGGGCAAATTCGTCATCGGCGGCCCCGATGGCGACGCGGGCCTGACGGGGCGCAAGATCATCGTCGACACCTACGGCGGCGCGGCCCCGCATGGCGGCGGTGCGTTTTCGGGCAAGGATCCGACCAAGGTCGACCGCTCGGCCGCCTATGCCGCGCGCTATCTGGCGAAGAACGTCGTGGCCGCCGGCATGGCCGAGAAATGCACCATCCAGCTGTCCTATGCGATCGGCATCTCGCGCCCGCTGTCGATCTACGCCGACACCTATGGCACCGGCCAGGTCCACGAGGCCGAGATCGAGCGCGCCGTGGCTCAGGTCATGGACCTGACCCCGCGCGGCATCCGCGAACACCTGGAGCTGAACAAGCCCATCTACCAGCGCACCGCCGCCTACGGCCATTTCGGCCGCAAGCCCGAGGCGGACGGCGGGTTCAGTTGGGAAAAGACCGACCTGGTCGAAGCGCTGAAAAAGGCCGTCTGAGCAGGTTTTGGGGTACGCCACCTGATTGGCCCCCTGTTTGGAATGAGACGCAGCCTCCCGGTTTCCGGGGGGCTGTTTTGTTTGGTGCGGTCGGGTTTTGGCGCGGGGAGCGCGCAGAGGACGTGCGACTTAGAGGGGGCGGCGGGGCCCTGTCCCGTCACGCCAGAGGCGTGCCGACGTAGAGGAGGGCGGGGGGGGCGCTGGCCCGTCACGCCGGAGGCGTGCAGACGTAGAGGGAAGCGAGGGGGCGCTGCCCCCTCGCGCTCCCCCGGGATATTTCTGGCAAGAGGATGGGGGAGGGGGTGGTTTTGGGAAGTGGGAGGTATGGCGCGGTCAGCTGGGGTTGATCGTGGCGAAGGCGGCGGGGTAGCGGGCTTCGGCCTCGGCGTGGCGCTGGAAGGCGACGCGGGTGACCAGGATTTCGGGCGGGGGCGCGGGCTGGGTCAGCAGGGCCATGACTTCATCCGTGAACTCCTGCAGGGGCAGGGCGGCGGCGACGCGGGACTGGCCGGGGGTGAGCTCGGTCGCGACCAGGGGCGGGGCGATTTCATGCACGGCGACCGAGGTGTCGCGCAGCTGGTGGCGCAGGGACTGGCTGAGTGAATGGATGGCGGCCTTGGTGGCGGAATAGACCGGGTTCGCGGCCTTGGGCACGAAGGCCAGGCCCGAGGAGACGGTGATGATTGCGGCCCGGGGCCGGGCCCGCAGATGCGGCAGGAAGGCCGCCGCCAGGTGGATCGGCGCGGTCAGGTTGGTGGCGATCGTGCGATCCGCCACCTCGGTCACGACCGGATCGGCGGTGTAATCCTCGGCCTCCATGATGCCGGCGTTCAGGATCACCGTGTCGAGGTCCGGGTGATCGGCCAGCACCTGCGCCGGAAAGGCCGCAAGGGCGGCCGGGTCGGTCACGTCCAGCGGGTAGCCGACCAGCGCAGGGGTTTCGTTCAGGGTGCGGGCCAGGCTGTCGCGGTTGCGGCCGGTGATGATCACCCGGTTGCCATGGGACAGCAGGGCGCGGGCCAGCGCCTGGCCGATGCCGGAATTGCCGCCGGTGATCAGGATTGTGCGGTTGGTAAAGCTCATCTTCGGGTCCTTTCGGGGTCATCCGTGGGTCTGGCCCCTAGATGTCGCCCCTGCTACCCATGGGAAAGAAGGCACCAAAAAGATTTATACTTACCGAAAAGAGAGTATGGGACATGACGACCCCCGACTTGCGGCAGGAATTGCAGCAAATCCAGACCGATCCCCGGATCGACCGCTTGGTCGAGGAGCTGATCGGAAGGGTTGCCGACAAGTGGACCATGCTGCTGATCGAGATCTTGACCGAGAACGAATGCTGTCGCTTTGGGGAATTGTCGCGCGCCTGCACTGGCATCAGCCAGAAGATGCTGACCCAGACCCTGCGCGCGATGGAAAGGGACGGGTTGGTCACCCGCAAGGTCTATCCGGTGGTGCCGCCCAAGGTGGAATATCGGCTGACCGACCTGGGGCTGGGGCTGAGCAAGGCCTTCTGCGGTGTCTGGCTCTGGGCCGAGGCGCACCACGAGGAGATCGCGGCGGCGCGGGCGGCCTATGAGGCCCGGCAGGAGGGCTGAGCAACGAAAAAGGCCACCGGCGGGGTGCCGATGGCCTTTCGTCAGTTGACAGGCTGTGGTGGCGGGCGAAGTTTATTCCGCCGGAACCGCCGCCGGTTTCTTGCCGACCGACAGGGTGCCGGGGCCGAAGGCGACGACCATCAGCATGCCGCCGGCGATGGTCAGGTTCTTCATGAAGCCGATCATCTCGCCCTGGGCGGCCATGCCCTCCATGCCGAGCGAGGGCAGGAAGTGGAACAGGAACCCCGAAACGAACGAGAAGCCCGCCAGCAGGAAGGCGGCGATCTGGGCCTGCCAGCCGATCAGCAGGGCGATGCCGCCGACGACCTCGACCAGGATGACGATCGGCAGCAGCGCGCCGGGGACGCCCATCATCTCCATGTAGCCCTGCGTGCCGGCATAGCCGGTGATCTTCTGCAGGCCGGAGAGGATGAACATGAACGAAAGAAGCACGCGGCCAAGCGGTGCGGCATAGGCGGTAAGATTGGTCATTTCCGTTTTCCTTTTGATGCCCCGAACCTGTGGTCGGGGTGAAAGATGTGCCCGTTGCGGGCCCGATGCGATTTCTGCCCCCTAAGTGCCAGCAAAGCCGTTCGTGCGATATTCGAAGATTTTCGACATCTCATGTGCGCAGATGCGCAGAAGCCCCGACGCTTGATCCCGATCCCCACCAAGGCTAAGCACCGCGCATGAGCGACGATCATTCAGATACCCCGACCGGCAAGCCCAATGCCGAAGGCAAGCACCCGACCGGCGCGCCCTGGCGCAACTTCTACGGCCGGTTCAAGGGCAAGTCCCTGCGACCCTCGCAAGAGGTCTACCTGGACGAGGATCTGGCCGCCCTGTCGCCCGGTGCCGTGGGATGGGAAGAAAACCCCGACCGCGCGCCCCTGGATCTTCCCGGGCTGTTCGGCGATCGCGACGTCTGGCTGGAAATCGGCTTTGGCGGGGGCGAGCATCTGGTGCATCAGGCCAGCCGCAACCCGCAGGTCGGCATCATCGGGGCCGAGCCCTATATCAACGGTGTCGCCATGCTGCTGGGCAAGATCCGAGAGGCCGGCGTCGACAATCTGCGCGTCCATCCCGGCGATGCGCGGGATCTGTTCGACGTGCTGCCCGAAGCTTCGATTTCCCGCGCCTTCCTGCTGTATCCCGACCCCTGGCCGAAGAAACGCCACCACCGCCGCCGCTTTGTCACGCCCGACCACCTCGCGCCGCTGGCCAAGGTGCTGAAGCCTGGCGCGATCTTCCGGGTGGCGACGGATATCCCCGACTACGTGCGTCAGACGCTGGAACAAGTGCCGCGCCACGGGTTCGAATGGCTGGCGGAAAAGCCCGCCGACTGGCGCGAACCCTGGGATGACTGGATCTCGACCCGGTATGAACAGAAGGCGCTGCGCGAAGACCGCACGCCGCATTACTTGACCTTCCGCCGGTCCTGAGTTTCTGGCAGGCTGGGGGCAGGCTGACGAAAGCTGTGCCATGGCCGATCAGAAGACCACTCCGACCGATGTCGCCCCGCAGGACTTCCTGGCCGGGGTCGAACCGCCCCGCCGCCGCGCCCAGGGCGAGGTGCTGTTGCAACTGTTCGATCGCGTCACCGGATGGAAGGCCCGAATGTGGGGGCCGTCGATCATCGGTTACGGGCGCTATGACTACACCTATGCTTCGGGCCGCACGGGATCCTGGCTGGCGACCGGGTTCTCCCCCCGCAAGGCCGCGCTGTCGATCTATATCATGCCGGGCTATCAGGATTATTCTGAAATCCTGTCACGGCTCGGGCCGCATCGGCTGGGCAAGTCCTGTCTTTACATCACCCGGCTCGACGCCGTGGACATGACCGTGTTGGAGGAGCTGATCCGCACGGGGCTGAAGGATCTGACTGGGATCTGGCCGGTTCATCCGCAGTGACTGTTGCGCCTCTTGCAACGATAACGGGTCGTCGCGGCCATTGATGCCCATTGATCGGGGAATGCAGTTTCGCAACCCCAAGGCTGCATCGGCCGGATCCCCCTTTTTCCCGCGCGGGCACCTTCCGGAAAAATCCAGCACGGTCAGACTGATAGGTCGATCGGGAAAAGAGTTTCACCCATGGGGCGAAAATCATTGTTGCCGGATCACCCGTATATCAAAGACACATCCCCGCCACATCATTGAGGCACGGCAGCGATCGTATGTGACGAAAGGCTGCAACAGGCGGCAGCGATAGGGGCCGCAGGTAAACGGTATGATGGTAACAGGAGGCTCCGATGTTCGGCCTTAAACTTTCTTTTTCGAAATTTCTATTTGGCAAACCCCTGGTGGCGGATGCGGACAGTTCCGTCCTGCTGCGGGACGACGGCGTGGTCGAGGATCTTCTGACCTCGGGCCAGGTCCAGGATGGCGTGGTCACGCTGACCGATGACGACGGGCTGCTGGACGATCTTCTGGGCGATGGCGGCGCGGTGGATCAGATCCTGACCGGGGACGACGAAACCGACGGCACCGAAACCGACGGCGTTCTGGATGACCTGCTGGCCGAAGGCGGGCTGGTCGATGAGATCGCCGGGGACGGCGGCACGCTGGACGATCTGCTGACCGGCGACAACGATCCGGACGCGGATGAAAACCAGACCGACGGGTTGGTGGAAAACCTGCTGGGCGAAGACGGCACCGTCGATGAGCTTCTGGGTGATCACGATGGTCAGGGCAACGGCTGGGACGAAGACGGCGACAACGACGATCCGGACAGCCTGCTGCACCTGCACGTCGAGGCACTGGTCGACACCTGGGGCGACGCGGATGACGAAGACGATCACGCGGGCCTAACGGATGAGGACGGGCTGATCGACGACATCGCCGGCGACGGCGGCACGCTGGATTATCTTCTGACCGGAGACGACCAGGAAGACGACAGCGAAACCGACGGTCTGGTCGATGACCTGCTGGCCGAAGGCGGCATCGTCGACGAACTGGCGGGCGACGGTGGCACGTTGGATCACCTGCTGACCGGCGACAACGAAAGTGACGGCAGCCAGAACGAAGGCCTGATCGACAACCTGCTGGGCGAAGGCGGCACGGTCGATGAGATCCTGGGTGATGGCGGCACGGTGGATGACATCCTGACGGGCGACAACGACCCGGACGGAACGGACACAGAGGGTGCTATTGAGCATCTTCTGGGTGGCGGAGGAGTGGTCGACGAATTGTTCGGCAACAACGATGACGACGACATGGACGGAAGCGGCTGTGGCAACGATGGCCAAGACGACGGCTTGAACTGGCTGTTCTGATCCCCTTTCTTCGCACTGCAACGGTCCGCCCTCCCTGTCCCTTCTCGGCGGGCCGTTCGCTGTTTGACCCCGACTGCCCCCTGTCTGACCTCGGCTGATCGTTCTCTGGCCCGACGTCAGGCCCCGGACCCGCACAGGGCACAAGGCGATGCGCCCCGGGATCCCCCGCGCGCTCCTCCGCAAACCGCCAGGCGCATGGACATTTGCGCCGCGCTGTGACAAGTCCCGCCGGGTATTCAAGAGGCCCGCCATGACCGTCACCCGCTTTGCCCCTTCTCCGACCGGTTACATCCACGTCGGCAACCTGCGCACCGCGCTGTTCAACTTCCTGATCGCCCGAAAGCAGGGCGGCACCTTCATTCTGCGGATCGACGACACCGATCCGGAACGGTCCAAGCAGGAATACGTCGACGCCATCAAGGAAGACCTGGATTGGCTGGGCCTGCACTGGGACCGGGTCGAACGTCAGTCCGACCGCCTGGACCGCTATGCCGAGGCCGCCGACAAATACCGCGAGATGGGCCGCTTCTACGAGGCCTTCGAGACCCCGACCGAACTGGACCTCAAGCGCAAGAAGCAGCTGAACATGGGCAAGCCGCCGGTTTACGACCGCGCCGCGCTGAACCTGTCGGATGCGGAAAAGGACAAGCTGCGGGCCGAGCGGGGCCAGGGCGTCTGGCGCTTCAAGCTGGACCAGCAGCGCATCGAATGGACCGACGGCATCCTGGGCGATCTGTCGCTCGATGCGGCCTCGGTCTCGGACCCGGTGCTGATCCGTCAGGACGGGCAGGTGCTGTATACGCTGGCCTCGGTCGTGGATGACACCGACATGGGCGTGACCCATGTGGTGCGCGGCTCGGACCACGTGACCAACACCGCGACCCAGATCCAGATGATCGAGGCGCTTGGTGCCACCCCGCCGGCCTTTGCCCACCATTCGCTGCTGACCGGCCCCCAGGGCGAGGCGCTGTCGAAACGCCTGGGCACCCTGTCGATCCGCGACCTGCGCGCGCGGGGCATCGCGCCCATGGCGCTGCTGTCGCTGATGGCGCGTCTGGGGTCGTCTCAGCCGGTGGAACTGCGGTCCTCGATCGAGGAGCTGATCGAGGGCTTCGATCTGTCCACCTTCGGCTCGGCCCCGACCAAGTTCGACGAAAACGACCTGTTCCCGCTGACGGCCAACGTGCTGCAGGCGACCGATTACGACGCGGTCAAGGATCGCATCGCCGCCGCCGGCGTGCCCGCCGAAAAGAGCGCGGCCTTCTGGTCCGTGGTGCGCGACAACATCACCGTGCTGGACGACATCGACGCCTGGTGGGCGCTGATGCGCGACGGGGCCGACCCGCTGGTCGCGGACGAGGACGCGGATTTCATCCGTCAGGCCATGCCCCTGCTGCCCGAACAGATCGACGGCGAAACCTGGGGCAAATGGACCGCCGCCGTGAAAGAGGCCACCGGCCGCAAGGGCAAGGGCCTGTTCATGCCGCTGCGCAAGGCGGTCACCGGACAGGAACGCGGCCCCGACATGGGCGATCTGCTGCCGCTGTTGCAGGTCATCAAGGCGCGCGGCTACTGACGCGCGACCCCTGGCCAACAGGCACCCAAAACAAAAGGCAGGATCCCCCGGGACCCTGCCTTTTTTCTTACCCGACCCGGACGGCGCTTAGGCCCGGATGATCTCGACCCCAAGATCCTTCAGGTGGTGATCGACAAACCCGGTCTCGCGGGCGTCCAGCCGCTGTGCGCGCGGATACAGCGGCGCGGCGCGGTCGTTCAGGACGGGGCCGTCCCAGCCCACGGTCGTGTCGAAGAAGTGCCGCCCGCCCTCGTCTCCGAAGACCTGCAGATAGCCCTGCACCACCACGTCCAGGTAGGACAGAAGGATCGGCCTTTGCCCGTCCGCCGGACCGTGCTTGTCCTGCGGGATCGTGTAGACGGCGATGTCGCCCGCATCCGGCGCCCGATGCGTGATCCCCGCCATCACCGGCACCCGGTCATAGCCGGTTTCGCGTTCGTCCAGCGCCACCCAGTCGGCCCCCGGCACCGCGGCGATCAGCCCGTCGATCCAGACGCCCTCGCAGGGTTCCGCCGTCAGGAAGGCCATGTCGCGGATCGGCGTGTGCCGCCAGACCCGCCGCCAGCCGTCCAGCCGGGCGGGGTGGTGACGGTCGTAGATATGCGTCGCCGTGTTCACGAGGCTGCCGTAGCCGAAAAAGAAGGGGTCCAGTGCCGATGCCACCTGCGGGCTCCTATTTGATCCAAATCATATTCATGTTTCGCACCCCCATGTTACGCAAGGGCATCCAGGGTTAGGCGTGCGTCCCCGTGACCTGCGCCGCGGTTTCGGAAAAGGGTGTATCATGCGTTTGACGAAAAGATCCAACATCTCCATGCGGGTGCTGATGTATTGCGGCGTCAACGCAGGCAGGCTGGTGACGAAATCCGACATCGCCGAGGCTTGCAACACCTCGGAAAACCACCTGGCGCAGGTGATCAACCGTCTGGCGCAGCTGGGGTTTCTGTATACGCAGCGCGGTCGTAACGGCGGCATGCGCCTGTCCCGCCCGATGGAAAAGATCAGCGTCGGAGAGGTCTTTCGCGCGACCGAGGCCAGCGTGCCGATCACCGAATGTTTCGCCGATGGTGAAAACACCTGTCCCCTGGTCGAGGCCTGCCGCCTGAAGGATGTCATCGCCCGCGCGACCGAGGCTTTCTATGCCTCGATGGACGGGGTCTATCTGTCTGATCTGGTGTGTGAAAACGCCGGTCTGGATGCGATCCTGGCCTCTCCGATCTCATGCCCGCAGGGCATGGCGCACGCCTGATCCGCATCCCGAACGGCCCCGGGCGACCGCCCGCGGGGAACGGGCCGCCCGCAAATGCGGCACCTCGAAATGCCCAGCCGGTCCGGCGCGCCATAAGGCTTGCGCGGGTCGTGGACCCGCGCTAAAGCGTCGCTTACGGACAGGGAGAACTGGTTCAACCAGTGCCGAAGGAGCAACCGCCCCGGAATCTCTCAGGCCAATGGACCTGTTCGTGTGAACACTCTGGAGAGTGGCGCATCCGCGCCCGCCGAAGGGATAGCGATCTCAGGCACAAGGACAGAGGGGGCATCGACGCACGGGCCTTGCGCATCGTGCAACGCGATGCCCGGCGCTTTCCGGGATGGGAAAGGGCCGCAATGAGTGATCTGATCAGCCTGCCGCTGAATGACCTCCACGTTGAACTGGGGGCCAAGATGGTGCCCTTCGCCGGATATTCGATGCCGGTGCAATATGCCGCCGGGGTGATGAAGGAACATCTTCACACCCGCGCCGCCGCCGGGCTGTTCGACGTGTCGCACATGGGGCAGGTGCTGCTGAAGGGCGATCCCCGCGCCGTGGCGCTGGCCTTTGAAGCCCTGATGCCCGTCGACGTGCTGGGCCTGCCCGAAGGCCGCCAGCGCTATGGGCTGCTGACCAACGATCAGGGCGGCATCCGCGATGACCTGATGTTCGCCAACCGGGGCGATCACTTGTATGTCGTGGTCAATGCGGCCTGCAAGGCGGATGACATCGCCCATATGGGCGCCGGAATGCCGGGGGTCGAGGTGATCGAGGTCACCGACCGCGCGCTTCTGGCGCTGCAGGGGCCGGGGGCCGAAGCCGCGCTGGCCGCGTTGAACCCCGCCGTGACCGAGATGCGTTTCATGGATGTGCGCGATGTGGAGCTCTGCGGCGCGACCTGCTGGGTCTCGCGCTCGGGCTACACCGGCGAAGACGGGTTCGAGATTTCGGTGCCCGAAGAGGCGGCCGAGGATCTGGCCCGCGCCCTGCTGGCACAGGACGGCGTTCTTCCGATCGGTCTGGGCGCGCGCGACAGCCTGCGGCTGGAGGCGGGCCTGTGCCTCTATGGCCATGACATCGATATGGACACCAGCCCTGTCGAGGCCGCGCTGACCTGGGCGATCCAGAAGGTACGCCGCACCGGGGGCGACCGCGCCGGTGGTTTCCCGGGGGCCGACCGCATCCTGCGCGAACTGGCCGAGGGCCCGGCGCGCAAACGTGTGGGCCTGGCCCCGCAGGGCCGCGCCCCGATGCGCGAAGGCGTGGCGCTGTTCGCCGATGACGCCGCGGCCGATCAGATCGGCACCATCACCTCGGGCGCTTTTGGGCCGACGGTCCAGGCCCCGGTGTCCATGGGCTATGTCCCCATTGACATGGCCGCGCCCGGCACGATCATTTCCGCGGAACTTCGCGGCAAACGCGCGCCCGTGACGGTCGCCACACTGCCCTTCACCCCCGCGAACTTCAAACGATAACCCCAGGGAGTCCCAAGGATGAAATTCACCGAAGAACACGAATGGCTGCGGCCCGAAGGCGACGAGATCGTCGTGGGCATCACCGAACACGCGGCCGAGCAGCTGGGCGACATCGTCTTTGTCGAACTGCCCGAAGCCGGCACCGAGGTCAGCAAGGACGACGAATGCGTCGTGATCGAATCGGTCAAGGCCGCATCCGACATCCTGGCCCCGCTGGACGGCGAGATCACGGAAGTGAACGAAGCCCTGGTCAATGATCCCGGCAAGGTCGGCGAAGACCCCCTGGGCGACGGCTGGTTCTTCAAGATCAAGCCCGCCGATCCGTCCCAGATGGACGACTACATGACCGAGGCCGAGTATCAGGACATGATCTCCTGATCAGGGCCCTTGGCCCCCGCATCGTCGGGGGCCGTCCGACGCCTTTGCCCCCCGCATCGTCGGGGGGTGCCCCCGCCTTTCCCGCTGCCTCTAACCGACCGGATGCCATGACCTTTACCCCGACCGATTACGACGCCTACGACTTTGCCAACCGCCGCCACATCGGACCGTCCCCGGCCGAGATGAAGGACATGCTGGACGTGATCGGCGTCGGGTCCCTGGACGATCTGATCGACCGCACGGTGCCCAAGACGATCCGCCAGCAAAAGCCCCTGGATTTCGGCGCGCCGCTGTCGGAAAGCCAGCTTTTGGACCGGATGCGCGCGGTGGCGGGCAAGAACAAGGTTCTGACCTCGCTCATCGGGCAGGGCTATCACAACACGGTCACGCCCCCGGCGATCCAGCGCAACATCTTTGAAAATCCCGCCTGGTACACCGCCTATACGCCCTATCAGCCCGAGATTTCCCAAGGTCGGCTTGAGGCACTGTTGAACTACCAGACGATGATCTGCGACCTGACGGGCCTGGACATCGCCAATGCCTCGCTTCTGGATGAATCCACCGCCGCGGCCGAGGCGATGACCATGGCGCAGCGCTCGGCCAAGTCGAAATCCAACGTCTTCTTTGTCGATGAGGCCTGCCACCCGCAGAACATCGACGTCATCCGCACCCGCGCCGAACCCCTGGGCATCGAGATCCGCATCGGCCGCCCGTCTGACCTGAAGGCGGACGAGGTCTTTGGCGCGATCTTCCAGTACCCCGGCACCAACGGCCTGCTGCGCGACTTCACCCCGCAGATGGAGGCACTGCATGCCGCAAAGGCCATCGGCATCGTCATCGCCGACCCCATGGCACTGTGCCTGCTGAAGGAGCCGGGCCAGATGGGGGCCGACATTGCCGTCGGCTCGACGCAGCGCTTTGGCGTGCCGCTTGGCTATGGTGGCCCGCATGCCGCCTACATGGCCTGCCGCGACGCGCTGAAACGCGCCATGCCAGGCCGGATCGTCGGCGTGTCCATCGACGCGCGTGGCAACCGGGCCTACCGCCTGTCGCTACAGACCCGCGAACAGCACATCCGCCGGGAAAAGGCGACCTCGAACGTCTGTACGGCGCAGGCGCTGCTGGCTGTCATGGCCTCGATGTACGCGGTCTTCCACGGTCCGTCGGGGCTGAAGGCGATTGCCCAGGGCATCCACGCCCGCACCGTCAAGATGGCCGAAGGGCTGCGCAAGGCGGGCTTTGACGTCTTCCCCAAGAAGGTCTTCGATACGATCACGGTCGAGGTCGGCGCTTTCCAGGGTGCGATCCTGAAATCCGCCGTAGAAGAGGGGCTGAACCTGCGCAAGGTGGGCGACAACCGCATCGGCATCACCCTGGACGAGGTCACCACGGCCGAGACCATCGCCGCCGTCTGGCGCGCCTTCGGCATCACCACGCCCGTGCCCGAGGGCACCAGCTATGATCTGCCCGACGCGCTGGTGCGCGAAAGCGATTACCTGACGCACGAGATCTTCCACATGAACCGGGCCGAGACCGAGATGATGCGCTACATGCGCCGTCTGTCGGACCGCGACCTGGCGCTGGACCGGGCGATGATCCCGCTTGGCTCCTGCACCATGAAGCTGAACGCCGCGGTCGAGATGATGCCCGTCAGCTGGAAGGAGTTGAACGCCCTGCACCCCTTCGTGCCCGCCGACCAGGCCGAGGGCTATACGGAAATCCTGGGCGATCTGTCCGCCAAGCTGTGTGCGATCACCGGCTATGCGGGCTTCTCGATGCAGCCGAATTCCGGCGCGCAGGGCGAATACGCAGGGCTTCTGACCATCCGCAACTACCACATCGCCAATGGCGAAGGAGAGCGTGACGTCTGCCTGATCCCGATGTCGGCCCATGGCACCAACCCGGCCTCGGCCCAGATGGTCGGCTGGAAGGTGGTGCCGATCAAATCGGCCGCCAATGGCGATATCGACCTGCAGGATTTCGCCGCCAAGGCGCATGAACATTCCGCCCGTCTGGCGGCGGCGATGATCACCTATCCCTCGACCCATGGTGTGTTCGAGGAAACCGTGACCGAGGTCTGCAAGATCGTGCATGACCACGGCGGCCAGGTCTATATCGACGGGGCCAACATGAACGCCATGGTGGGCCTGTCGCGCCCTGGCGACCTGGGCGGCGACGTCAGCCACCTGAACCTGCACAAGACCTTCTGCATCCCGCATGGCGGCGGCGGCCCCGGCATGGGTCCGATCGGCGTTCAGGCGCATCTGATCCCGCATCTGCCCGGCCACGTCGAACAGGGCGGGGATCGGGCTGTGTCGGCCGCGCCCTATGGCTCGCCCTCGATCCTGCCGATTTCCTGGGCCTATTGCCTGATGATGGGCGGAGAGGGGCTGACCCAGGCGACCCGCGTGGCGATCCTGAACGCCAATTACATCGCGGCCCGCCTGAAGGACGCCTATCCAATCCTTTACAAGGGGCCCCTGGGCCATGTGGCGCATGAATGCATCCTGGACACCCGGCCCTTCGCCGATCACGGCGTCACGGTGGAAGATATCGCCAAGCGCCTGATGGACTGCGGTTTCCACGCGCCCACCATGTCCTGGCCGATTTCCGGCACGCTGATGGTGGAGCCGACGGAATCGGAGACCAAGGCCGAGCTGGACCGCTTCTGCGACGCCATGCTGGCGATCCGCGAAGAGATCGCGGATGTGGAAAGCGGCAAGCTGACCCGCGACGCCAGCCCCCTGGCCCATGCGCCCCACACGGTCGAGGACCTGGTCGGCGACTGGGGCCGCGCCTATTCCCGCGAACAGGGCTGTTTCCCGCCCGGCGCCTTCCGCGTCGACAAATACTGGCCCCCGGTCAACCGCGTCGACAACGTCTGGGGTGACCGCAACCTGACCTGCACCTGCCCGCCGATGAGCGATTATGCGGAGGCTGCGGAGTAATCGGGACTTGGGTGCCCCTGCCTGAGCGTTGCTTTGGGACGTAGAGGGAGGCAGGGGGCCTTCTGCCCCCTGCGCCACGACTGCCGAAGGCAGTCATGGCTACCCCCGAGGATATTTGAGAAAACCAAAGAGGGGCTGGGGTTTCCGGCCCCTTTTGTTTGGCCCCTCTTTTCGTTTTGACAGGGTCTAGTCGGCGGCGCGCAGCACGCGGGCGGGGCGTGCGGCGAGGGGGCGCCAGGCAAAGGCCAGCCCGGCGAGGAGGTTGGCCAGAAGGCCGCCCAGCACGATGGCGAAGGCATTGCCCCAGATGATGGAATAGTCTGTCTCCATCACGAAGGTGCAGACGGCCCAGCCCCCGGCGATGCCGGCGGTCAGGGCGACAGCGCCGGCACCTGCGCCCAGAAGCGCCGAGCGCAGCGCCAGGCTGTGCAGGATGCGCGCGCGGCTGGCGCCCATGGTCTTCAGGATCGCGGCCTCGTAAACCCGGTCGCGTTCGCCCGAAAGCGCCGCGCCGATCAGCACCAGGAAGCCCGTCAGCAAGGTCGCCGCCGCCCCCCAGGAGGTGGCCGAGGCGATGCCCGCCAGCAGCGTCGCCACCTGGTCGATGGCGTCGCGCACCCGGATCGCGGTGACGTTGGAATAGGCTTGGCCCACGTCGCGCAGGATGGCGGCCTCGGCCTGTTCTTCGGCATAGACGGTGGCGATGAAACTATGCGGCGCGCCCGACAGGGCCGAGGGGTTCATCGCGGTGATGAAGCCCATGCCGGCGGTGGAAAAATCGACCTCGCGGAAGGACGTGATCGTGCCGGTGATGTCGCGGCCGAGGATGTTGATCGTCATCTCATCGCCGATCCGCAGGCCCATTTCCAGCGCCTCTTCGGCAGCGAAGGAGATCTGCGGCGGGCCGTCGTAATCTTCGCCCCACCATGTGCCTTCGGTCACGGTGGTCGTCTCGGGCAGGGGGCCGGAATAGGTCACGCCGCGGTCACCGCGCAGAACCCAGTGATCGCCCGCGACCTCGCGCGCGGGGCGGTCGTTGATCCGCGTGATCACCCCGCGCAGCATCGGCGCGTGATCCACGCGGGACACGGCGGGGTCGGTCTCGACCCGGTCGAGGAAGCCGTCGATCTGGTCCTTCTGGATGTCGACGAAGAAATAGCTGGGCGCTCGGTCCGGCAGTTCGGCGGTGATCGCGCCGCGCAGGTTGCCGTCGATCTGGCCCACGGCGGCCAGCACCGCCAGCCCAAGCCCAAGCGACAGGACCACGGGCAGCGCCTCGCTTCGCGGACCGCCGATGGCCGCCAGCGCCCATCTGAGCGGCGCGCGCCCCCGCGCCAGGGGCTGCGCCCGGCGTGCCAGCGCCCGCAGCCCGGTGCCCGCCAAGGCCAGGAGGATCAGTGCGCCCAGGATCCCGCCCGAGGTCCAGAGCGTCAGTGCCCAGGTGTCCGAAAACACCGCCGCCAGGGCCACCAAAAGCACCAGAAGCGCCACGATCACCGCCAAGTAGGGCAGGCGCGGCAGCGCCCGGCCCGCCGACAGCGCATCGCGGAACAGCGTCGCGGCGCGGATGTCTTCGGTGCGTGCCAGCGGCCAGAGGGTGAAGATCAGCGCGGTCAGCAGGCCGTATAGCGCGGCCTCGGCCAGCGCCCCGGGGTAGAGGCCAAAGCGTGCCGGCACCGGCAGCTGATCGGCGATCACCGGGGCCAGCGCCAGCGGCACCAGCCCGCCCAGAAGAAGGCCAAGGGCGATGCCCGCCAGCGCCAGCGCGCCGATCTGCAGGAAATACGTCAGGAAAATCAGCCGCCGCGTCCCGCCCAGGGTGCGCAGGGTCGCAATGACCGATGTCTTGCGCGCCAGATAGGCCCGCACCGCCGCCGAGACACCAACCCCGCCCACGGCCAGACCCGAAAGCCCGACCAGCACCAGGAAGGCCCCCAGACGATCGACAAAACGCGCCACGCCCGGCGCGCCGTTGCGGGCATCGCGCCAGCGCAGGCCGCTGTCGGAAAACCGCTGTAACGCCTGGGCCTTGACGGTGTCCAGCACGGCACCTTCGGGCAGGATCAGGCGGTATTTGCTGTCGAAGAGGGTCCCGGGCTCTAGCAGGCCGGATCCGGACAGATCCGCGCGCCGCACGATCAGACGCGGCCCAAGGCCGAAGCCGCCGGTGGCGCTGTCGGGTTCACGCTCCAGCACGGCGGCGAGGATGAATTCCTTCGAGCCAAGGCGCAGCATGTCGCCGGGGGACAGCCCAAGCCGGTCGGTCAGCAGCCGTTCCGCCACCACGCAGGGCCGCGCCGGGTCGCAGTCAAAGGCCTGGTCCAGCGGCATGGCGGGGGACAATTCAACCTTGCCCACAAGGGGATAGGCATCGTCCACCGCCTTCACCTGGGTCAGGGCGCGGTCCACCGTGCCATCGGGCAGGGGCACCGTCGCCATCGACCGGAAGTCCGCGATTTCCGAGACCGAGGCGGCGTTCAGCTCCATCCAGCCGCGCTCTTCCTCGCTGGCGAACCGATAGGTGAAACTGACCTCGGCATCGCCGCCCAGAAGGGCTGCGCCCTCCTCGGACAGGCCGGTTTCGATGGCGGCGCGGATGGATCCGACGCCGGCGATGGCCGCAACCCCCAGGGCGAGACAGGCCAGAAGGATGCGAAAGCCCGACAGCCCGCCGCGCAATTCGCGGGCGGCAAAGCGGGCGGCCAGGCGCAGATCGCGCGCCAGGCTCATGCCGCGGCCTCGGCGCGGTCCAGCAGCCCGTCGCGAAGCCGGATCACCCGGTCACAGCGGTTGGCCAGCTCGGGCGCATGGGTCACCAGCACCAGCGTCGCGCCGTGGCGGTCGCGCAAGCCGAATAGAAGGTCCATGATCGCCTGGCCATTCGGCCCGTCCAGATTGCCCGTCGGTTCATCGGCCAGAAGGATGTCGGGCCGCGGGGCCGAGGCCCGGGCCAGCGCCACCCGCTGCTGTTCGCCGCCCGACATCTGCGCCGGGTAATGATCGGTGCGCGCGCCAAGGCCCACGGCCTCCAGCTCCGCCCGCGCGCGGTCGAAGGCATCGGAAACGCCCGCCAGTTCCAGCGGGGTTGCGACATTTTCCAGCGCGGTCATTGTGGGAATAAGGTGGAAGGATTGGAAGACCACCCCCATATGATCCCTGCGGAAGCGGGCCAGCGCGTCTTCGTCCATTGCGGTCAGATCCTGCCCCAGGGCACGGATCGTGCCGCCGGTGGCGCGTTCCAGCCCGCCCATGAGCATAAGGAGAGACGACTTGCCCGACCCCGAAGGCCCGATCAGCCCGAGTGTTTCGCCCCGGTTCACCGACAGCGTGATCCCGCGCAGGATGTCGACCGGCCCGGCATTGCCGTCCAGTGTCAGCCGCGTGTCGGTCAGAGAGAGGATCGGGTCGCTGGCTGGTGTCGTCATGAAAACTCTCTGTGGTCTGCGGCGTTCAGGCTCATATGGGCGTTTGATCCCGGGGGGCAAGGCGCAGGCGGGTATTAAGCGGCGCGAACCCGGGTTTGGGGGCGTTTCGGGCGGTCTGGCGGCGCTTTTCCTGGGCTTTGCCGCATCTTTCGGCAGTGCCGTCCAGGCCGAGGAGGTCCGGATCCTGGCCCTTGGCGACAGTCTGACCCAGGGCTACGGCCTGCCGGTCGAAGAAGGGTTCGTGCCGCAGCTTCAGGTCTGGCTGCAGGCGCGCGGCCATGACGTGGTGATTGTGAACGGAGGCGTGTCCGGCGACACCACGCGGGGTGGGTTGGCGCGGGTCGACTGGTCCCTGACCGAGGACATCGACGCGATCATCGTCACCCTTGGCGGCAACGATGTGCTGCGCGGTCTGGACCCCGAGGAAACGCGCCGGAACCTGGATGGCATCCTGAAGGCCGGGCAGGCCAAGGGGGTCGAGATTCTGGTGATCGGCCTGCAGGCCTCGGGCAATTACGGGCCGGAGTACAAGGCGGCCTTTGACGCGGTGCACCCCGATCTGGCCAAGGCCTATGGTGCGCTATACGTGCCGAATTTCTTTGCTGGCCTGATGGGCGAGGGCGCGGACCCCTCGGAGGCGCTTGGCCTGATGCAGGCGGACGGGATCCATCCCTCGGGCGAAGGCGTGGCGCGGATCGTCGAGGAGCTGGGCCCGAAGGTCGAAGAGCTGATCGGCCGGGTCGAGGCGGGTGAGGGGAGTTGATTTCTTCCGCCGTGATTGGCGGTCAATGATATGTCCCTCCGGGCGGCCCGCCGGGCAGCGGCCCGTTGCCCGGCAGGCCAGTGCGTCTATTAGCTGAGAGGGTGGGCTCACTCAGGTTCTGTCGCCATAGCCCTACGCGATTTCCAATCCTGAGCCGGTTCTCTTTGCGGCTGACGAAGTGCCGCGGCGGATATGCGGTCCACCTGAGCCCCATCCTGACTGCCGACGGTTCAACAGATGTCCCGCCCGGCGGCACGCCGGGCAGCGGCCGTCCGCCCCCCTGGGCGGCCGCTTCGCAGCCACCCGCGGACGACCGCTGCCCGGGGTCTGTTTGCTTGATCAAACGAAACCGGTTTGGCGTTGGCACGAGAAAGTCGATGGACACGCCCCGGCGTCTCTCCGCAGGAATGATCCGCGGCCCAAACCCAACTCAGTCCCTACCGCCCCGTCACGCTCCGCATGACAAACCCCGGTACCTTCTTGAAGGTGGCCCAGGCCAGGGCGGGGTATTCGATCTCTCCGGCCATCAGGCGCAGGTACTGGTGGCGCACCGTGCCCGACCCCTTGAAGGCGCGATAGAAGGCCCCCCGGAAGGCGCGGCCAAAGATGATCTCGCGGATCCAGTTGGCGTGGAACATGGCGCTATGGATCGGCCGCAGCTTCTGCTTGTAAAGCGTCAGGGCGCGGGGCGGGTGGTTGGCGGCGATCGCCTCGGCCGCGGCGGCCCCGGCGAAGGCCCCCGATTGCATGGCATAGGCGATGCCCTCTCCGGTGATGGGATCGACCAGCCCGGCGGCATCCCCGGCCAGCAGCACCTCGCGCCGGCCCGGCCAGCGGCGCACATCGCCAAACGGCAAAAACGCGCCCTTGACCCTGTAGCCCTCGCCCAGGCCAAAGATCTCCTGATACGCCTGCATCTTGGCCTTCATGTCCGGGTTGCGCCCGTGCACGCCGCCGATGCCGATGGTCGCCGACCCGGCCTTTGGGAAGTTCCAGCCATAGCCCCAGTCGGCGGCACCGAAGTCGATCCGCACCGGCGCGTCGGGCGCGGGCACCGGGCCTTCGATCTCTAGCCCGAAACCGATGCGGTCGTGATCAAACGCCTGCCCGTACAGCGCCCGCGCCACGCCGGAATTCGCCCCGTCCGCGCCGATCAGCACGCGATAGCCGATCTGCACCCCGTCCTTCAGGGTGACGACCTGCGAGTCCAGATCCAGCGCCTCGCAGCCGGTGCCGGTCAGATCCTCGGCCCCCGAGGCCAGCGCATGCGCCACGCACGACGCATCCAGATCCCGGCGCATGGTCATGTGGATGGGGGGGATATCCTCGATCCGGGCCAGCTCCTGCCCCTCGGCATGGAATTCCACCGCGCGCTTGGTGATGATGATGTCACCCGCGATCGGCGCGCCGAAGATCTGTTCGTAATACTGGTAGCTGCGCCCGGTGAACCCGCCGCCACACAGCTTTTCACGCGGAAACTTGTGCTTGTCGACCAGCGCCACCCGCAGACCGGCCCGTGCGGCCACATGGGCGGCGGCCGCCCCGGCGGGGCCTCCGCCGACAACGATCACGTCAAAAATATCCATCTGCCGCCAGCCCTGCGTCTACAGCCCGAAAAAGTCCCTTACGTCATCGAAAAGATGCGGTTCTGTGACGAACAGCAGATGACCCTGGCCCTCATACAGGCGGAAGGCGTCAGCCTGCAACCGCCTGGCGTAGCGGCGGGTCAGACCGGGCGAGAAGACGGAATCCTCGGCCCCGTGGAAAAAGCCGATGCGCATGTCGGCCACGTCCTCGGGATGTTCGAACCGCCAGGTCAGAAGATCGGCGGTATGGGCCATGGTCATGCCCTTGGGCGGCGTGGTGATCTGCCCCCGCTGCAGCGCGGCCAGCTGGCGGCTTTGCTCGGCCAGTTCGTCCTGGTCAAAGTGGCGGCGGCCATAAAGCAGGGTGCGGTAATTCTCGACCCAGGTTTCATCCAGTCCCGGCTGTTTCGCCCGCAACGCCGCCTTCAGCACGTCCCAGGCCCCCCGGACCGAGGCGATCGAGGCCGCCGGGCTGTCGCTGGCCGAGGAGATCAGCGCGATCTGCACCTCCTTTGCCTTTAGCCGCCGCGCGGTTTCCAGCGCGATCGGCCCGCCTGTGGAATAGCCGATCAGATAAACCTCATCGACCTTGAGGCGGTTCAGGGCACGGGCGATCATCGCGCCGCTGTCGACGATATCCACCCGGTGATCCAGGTCCAGCCCGTCGATGCCCGGAAAGCGGTAGGCGATCACCGTGCTGTCGGGCACCTGCCAAGACATCACCGGCGCAAACAGCTGGACCGAAGCATGCGCCCCGGGGATCAGCACCACCGCGCGTTTCACCCCGACCTCTGCCTTGCCGTCATGCACGATCGGCTGCACGCCCGCACGCTGCGGCGGCGGCAGGTTGGAACAGGCCCCAAGCGCGGCAAGGGCCGTCAGGGCTAGGATCAGCAGGAAACGATGCGCCATGGGCAGGGGGGACCGGGGGAAGATGTCGATTGAGGCTCAACATAGCCTTGCGCCGGGGAATGGCCAGATGCCATGCGGGGCGGGGCCTTTTCCTTGCGGGAAGGCGCACATATATCGGTTTGCGAATGTGGATCCGGCCAGGGCCGGGACCCGAGATCTGGAAAGGGCCTGAAGATGAGCGGCAAGAAACTGACCTGCCTGGACTGCGGCCAGGTGAACCGCGTGCCGGCCGAAAGGCTGGCGCAATCCCCCAAGTGCGGCACCTGCGCCGCAAAGCTGATGTCGGCCAAGGCGGTCGAGGTTGATTTCGACACGCTGCAGAAGGCCGCGCGCACCGATGATGTGCCGCTGATCGTGGATTTCTGGGCCCCCTGGTGCGGCCCCTGCCGGATGATGGCGCCCGAGTTCTCGAAGGCGGCGCAGGTGCTGTCGGGGCAGGCGCGGCTGGTCAAGCTGAACACCGAGGCGCACCAGAAGGCCGGCACCGCCTATGGCATCCGTGGCATTCCCACCATGGTCGCCTTTGCTGGCGGTCGCGAACGCAAGCGGCAGTCCGGTGCCATGCCCGCCCAGGCCATCGTGGACTGGGCCAGGGGATAACGGGGCAAAGGGCTGAACGGGCCAAGCGTCCCGCCAAAAGAAAACCGCCCGGGGACTGATCGCCCCGGGCGGTTTTTATA
Source organism: Pseudooceanicola nitratireducens (assembly GCF_900109195.1). Classification (GTDB taxonomy): domain Bacteria; phylum Pseudomonadota; class Alphaproteobacteria; order Rhodobacterales; family Rhodobacteraceae; genus Pseudooceanicola; species Pseudooceanicola nitratireducens. Next base: position 283,669 of record NZ_FNZG01000001.1, read on the forward strand.
CATTTCAGGCGGTTACTGAAGAACCGTCACCTTGGTGCCCAGATCGACCCGGTTATACAGGTCGATCACATGGTCATTGATCATCCGGAAACAGCCCGAGGACGCCATCCGCCCGATCGACTTCGGCGCGACCGTGCCGTGGATGCGGATATAGGTGTCGCGGTTGCCCTCATACAGATACATCGCCCGCGCCCCCAGGGGGTTGCCGGGGCCACCGGCCATGCGGTCCTGGTTGCCCTCGAACTTGCCATAGGCGGCGGGGTCGCGCTTGATCATCTCGGCCGTGGGGCGCCAGGTCGGCCATTCGACCTTGCGCTTGATGGTCGCAGTGCCGGTATAGCCCAGCCCCGGCTTGGCCACGGCGATGCCATAGCGGATCGCCTCGTTCGGGGCGGTGACGTAATACAGATAGTAGGCCCGCGGCAGGATCACGATTTCGCCCGGCTGATAGCGGGCGGCGATCCGCACATTCGTCGGCTGCAGGTTCTTCGGCGGCGTATAGGCCAGCGCAGGCAGCGGCAGGGCCGAGGAGGCCGCGGCTGCTGCGGCGGCGGTCAGAAAGGTGCGACGTGCGATCATGGGGCAGCCTCTGTTGGAACGGGGAACGCCTGACAGTCTGCCATGGGGCGTTTGATTCGTAACGGCTGGAAAACCCGACTTGTTCCGGCCCCACCCCCGATCTGTGTCCCTTTGGTCACGCCTTGGCGGTCACAAAAGGGTGAAGCTTCAGGCATTTGCGCAAAGGAAAACGCCCGCAGGGGTCCCACGGGCGTTTAAAATCCATGTGCGGGGCCGGGCCATCGGCGCATGCCGGGCCCGAACCACCTGACCTGCGATCAGAGCAGGGCCAGATCCACGGCGCTTTCGCGGCCGTCACGGCCTGCCTGCAGCTCGTAGCTGACTTTTGCGTTGTCCTGCAGACCGGTCAGACCGGAACGCTCGACCGCAGAGATGTGGACGAAGATGTCCTTGCCGCCGTCTTCGGGTGCGATAAAGCCGTAGCCTTTGGTGGTGTTGAACCATTTCACGGTGCCAGTGGCCATGTCCGTGTACTCCTGTTTGATGCCGCCCGCGTTGGTGCGACGGCCCGGCCGTCCTTAGTCTAGCGAGGGACTGTTGCCGGGTATCAGCGAAACAGGAAGTCGGTAGAGGTCGTAAAGCAGCCCGAGTCTGACAGGATTCGCGTGTCCTGCATAGGAAATTCGCAAGTCCCCTTTTGCCGTGTCGCATTTTCGCCGATCCTTTGGACCGTCGGCACCCGCAGGGGGGCTGCATCGGCAGTGGCATCCGGGCCGGACGCCGGGGCAGGGGAAGGCCGGGGCAGGGTCACAAGAACACCCGTTTCCCCGGCAAAACCGGCCCGGCCACCCAAGGGGCGGCCGGGCGAGATCTTAGCGCGTGAACTTCTTGTGCTTCAGGCGCTTGGGTTCCAGCGCATCGGGGCCAAGGCGACGTTTCTTGTCTTCCTCGTATTCCTCGAAGTTGCCTTCAAACCACTCCACATGCGCATCGCCTTCAAAGGCCAGGATGTGGGTACAGATCCGGTCGAGGAAGAACCGGTCGTGCGAGATCACCACCGCGCAGCCGGCGAATTCGGTCAGCGCGTCTTCGAGGGCACGCAGGGTTTCCACGTCCAGGTCGTTGGTCGGTTCGTCAAGCAGCAGCACGTTGCCGCCGGACTTCAGCAGCCGCGCCATGTGGACCCGGTTGCGTTCACCGCCCGACAGAAGGTTGACCTTCTTCTGCTGGTCGCCGCCCTTGAAGTTGAAGGACGAACAATAGGCCCGGCTGTTCACCTGCGCATCGCCCAGCTCGATGATCTCGGCCCCGCCGGTGATTGCCTCCCAGACGGTGTCGCCATCGCTCAGATCGTCGCGCGACTGGTCGACATAGGACAGCTGCACGGTATCGCCCAGTTCGATCTTGCCCTCGTCGGGCTGTTCCTGGCCGGTCAGCATCTTGAACAGCGTCGATTTACCCGCGCCGTTCGGGCCGATCACGCCGACGATGCCGCCCGGCGGCAGCGAGAAGGACAGATCCTCGATCAGCAGCTTGTCACCCATGGCCTTCTTGAGGTTCTCGACCTCGATCACCTTGCCGCCCAGGCGCTGGCCGGCGGGGATGACGATCTGGGCGCGGGTGATCTTCTCGCGCTCGGACTGGTTGGCCAGGTCGTTATAGGCCTGGATCCGCGCCTTGGATTTCGCCTGACGCGCCTTGGCCCCCTGCCGCATCCAGTCAAGTTCGCGCTGCAGGGTCTTCTGCTTGGCCTTGTCTTCCTTGGCCTCATGCTCCAGCCGCTTGGCCTTCTGTTCCAGCCACGAGGAATAATTGCCCTCGTAGGGGATGCCGCGGCCACGATCGAGTTCCAGGATCCATCCGGTGATGTCATCCAGGAAGTAGCGGTCGTGGGTGACGATCAGGATCGTGCCCTTGTAGTCGATCAGGTGCTGTTGCAGCCAGGCGATGGTTTCCGCGTCCAGGTGGTTGGTCGGTTCGTCAAGCAGCAGCATGTCGGGCTGTTCCAGCAGCAGCTTGCACAGCGCAACGCGGCGTTTCTCACCGCCCGACAGGGTGGTCACATCGGCATCATCGGGCGGGCAGCGCAGCGCCTCCATCGAGATGTCGATCTGCGCGTCCAGATCCCACAGGTTCTGGCTGTCGATCTCGTCCTGAAGCTTGGCCATCTCTTCCGCGGTCTCGTCGGAATAGTTCATCGCCAGTTCATTGTACTTGTCCAGGATCGCCTTCTTCTCGGCGACACCCAGCATCACGTTGCCGCGCACGTCCAGGCTCGGGTCCAGTTCCGGCTCCTGCGGGAGGTAGCCGACCTTGGCGCCTTCGGCATGCCAGGCCTCGCCCGAGAACTCTTTGTCCCAGCCGGCCATGATCTTCAGCAGGGTCGACTTACCCGCGCCGTTGACGCCGACGACGCCGATCTTCACGCCGGGCAGGAAGTTCAGGTTGATGTTTTCAAAGCACTTCTTGCCGCCCGGATAGGTCTTGGAGACGCCGGACATGTGGTAAACGTACTGATAGGCGGCCATGGTCTGCTCCGTCTGTGGGGTGTCTGTGGGATGTGCACTTCAATTCGGTCCCGCCCCCAATACCCAAAGGGCCGGGGCGTAGCAATCACCCGTGGCAGTGATGCGGCCGCATGGACCGGGGCAGGGGGCGGTTACGTTTCAGGGGAAACCCGGCCCGACAGCCCCCGACAGCCCGCCCCTGGGTCACAATCCCGATGATCGGCCCCGATGACCGCCCCCCACGATCGACCCCTGTCATTTCGAAAACCGGGAACCGCCGCGCCGAGGACCGCGTTGACAGCGAAACGAAAGGGATCCCCGCCTTGGTCGACGCTCCGCCCGCGCCCCAGCCTTCCGCCAAAGGGGCAGCCCCAGATGCGCCACCTTCCGCACAGGACGACCACCTCGCCCTGCTGCGCCGCATCCAGTATCTTCTGGGCGGTCTTCTGGTGCTGTTTGTCCTGTGGTCGATTTCTCTGGCCAAGGTCGTCATCCTGCCGATTGTCCTGGGGGTCCTGATTGCCCTGACCCTGTCGCCGCTGGTCCGCTGGCTGGCCAAGCGCGGAGTGCCGCGCGGAATTGCGGCGGTGCTGCTGATCGCGCTGATCGGCTTTACCTCGGCTTTCGGGCTTTACATGCTGAGCGGGCCCGCCAGTCGCCTGGTCGAAACGCTGCCCCAGGTCCAGGCCGAGGCCGAGACCAAGCTGGCCAGCGTCAAGGACAAACTGCGCCAGGTCCGCGAGGCCGAGGAGCAGGTGCAGGAAATGACCGAACCCGATCCGTCCCCCGCCGACGGCCCCGAGGACGTGACCCGCGTGCTGGTCGACGAACCCGGCATGATCGAGACCGCGCTTGCCTCTCTTGCCGGGACGGGCACGGCGCTGGTCATCGCGCTGATCCTGTCGATGTTCCTGCTGGCCTCGGGCGACATGTTCCAGACCAAGCTGGTGCGCGCTTTCCCGAAGCTGCGGGACAAGAAGCGCGCGCTGAAGATCAGCCACGATATCGAACGCCAGATCTCGCGCTATCTGGGGGCGATCACGGTGATCAACGCGGGCCTTGGCCTGGCCGTCGGGCTGACGCTGCACGGGCTGGGCATGCCCTATGCCTATGTCTGGGGCGTTGCCGCCTTTCTGCTGAACTACCTGCCCTACCTGGGGGCGATGATCGGCGTGGTGGCCGTGGCCGCCGTGTCGGTCGTGACCTACGACACCCTTGGCGCGATGCTTGTGCCGCCGGCGCTTTACCTGGTCCTGACCTCGATCGAGGGGCAGATGATCACCCCCGTCCTGGTCGGCCGCCACCTGAGCCTGAACGCGGCGGCGGTCTTTGTCGCGGTGATCTTCTGGGCCTGGCTCTGGGGTGCGGCTGGGGCGCTGATGGCCGTGCCCTTCCTGGTCTTCGTCAAGGTGGTCTGCGACAACGTCCCCGGCCTGGGCTTCATCGGGTTGTTCCTGGGCGGCGATGATCGGGCAACGTCCAGACGGCGAAGCTAGGGTCGGTCATGACCACCTGCGGCCCCTATCGGTAACCGCTTCTTTTCGGGCGAAAAGTCGGATAAGTCCCGGTCATGCGCAATGGATTGACCTGCGACTTACCCCCGGCCGCGCCGGGCCAAGTGATCGGATTGCTGGGCGGGTCCTTCGACCCGGCCCACGATGGTCATGCGCATATCACCCGTGAAGCCCTGCGCCGTTTTGGCCTGACCCACGCCTGGTGGCTGGTCAGCCCCGGCAACCCGCTGAAGGCGCGCCAGCCTGCGCCCGTGGCCGACCGTATCGCGCGGGCGCAGCAGGTCATGGACCACCCCCGCGTCACCATCACCGATATCGAGGCCCGGATCGGCACCCGCTATACCGCCGAGACGCTGGCGAAGCTGACGGCGCTTTATCCCCGGACGCGGTTCGTCTGGCTGATGGGCGCGGATAACCTGGCGCAGTTCGACCAGTGGCAGGACTGGCAATGGATCATGGAAAACGTGCCCGTCGGCATCCTGGCCCGCCCCGGCGATCGGATTTCGGCCCGGACGTCCAAGGCCGCGCGGCTTTACGCGCGCTACCGGCTGTCGGCCCGCGCTTCGATCCTGCTGGGCCGGTCGGATGCCCCCTGCTGGTGCTTCGTCAACGTGCCCATGCGCTCGGTCTCGTCGACGCTGCTGCGCCGCTCGGGCGGGTGGGGGGCTTCGGGCGGCCAGCAAGGGGCGGACCCGGTGCCGCAGGGCTGACCCCCGTTCACCCGATTGCGACCCGCCACAGCCCCAAGACCCCTTGAGCCCCGCGCCGCGCCCTGATTAACCTGTCGCCATGAAACCGCATTTCAGCCGGCGCAATTTCCTGTCCACCCTGGCCGCTGCCAGCCTCGCCCCCTCGGGCGTTCTGGCGCTGGCCCCCTCGACCTCTCTGCGGCCCCAGGCGCGGCCCGGATCGGCCAAGCCGCTGGCCCAGACCGCCGACCGCATCATCGACGATGCCGGGCTGAGTGGCGAGGTCTCATTCGCCGTCTTCGACCTGAACACCGGCCGCCCGCTTGAGGCCCGCAACCCGACCAAACCCATGCCCCCCGCCAGCGTCGCCAAGGCGCTGACCGCGCTATACGCGCTGGACGTGCTGGGCCTCGATCACCGCTTTGAAACCCGCGTGCTGGCAGCCGGAGACATCCGTGGCGGCACGCTGCACGGCGATCTGATCCTGGCCGGGGGCGGCGATCCGACCCTGCAGACCGACGACCTGGCCGCGCTGGCGGCAAAGGTGAAGGACACCGGGCTTCAGTCCGTCACCGGGCGCTTCCTGATCTGGGGCGGGGCGCTGCCCTTTGCCCCGGTGATCGACGATCTTCAGCCCGCCCATGTGGGGTACAACCCCGCGATCTCGGGGCTGGCGCTGAATTTCAACCGGGTGCATTTCGAATGGAAGCGGGCGAACGGCAAATGGGGCGTGACCATGGACGCCCGGTCCGAACGCTACCGCCCCGCCGTGGCCATGGCCCGGATGCGCATCGTCGACCGGGCCGCGCCGGTCTATACCTACGATGACATCGGCAGTCGCGACGACTGGACCGTGGCGCTTTCGGCCCTGGGCAAGGGCGGATCGCGCTGGCTGCCCGTCCGCAAGCCCGAGCTTTACGCCGGTGAGGTCTTCCAGACCATGATGAGCGCCCATGGCGTCGCCCTGAAGACCCCCGAGGTCACCGAGATCCTGCCCGCCGGCGTGACCCTGTCGCGACTGGAAAGCGCGCCGCTGACGGTGATCCTGAAGGACATGCTGAAGTATTCCACCAACATCACGGCCGAGATGGTGGGCATGTCGGCCTCGTCCCGGCGGCTGGGCCGCCCCGAGACGCTGGTGAATTCCGCCGCCGCCATGTCCGACTGGGCGCGCGAGGTGCTGGACCTGCGCGACACGCAGATGGTCGACCATTCCGGGCTTGGCGATGCCTCGCGCACCACCACGGGGGACCTGACCCGCGCCATGGCCAGCCCTCTGGGCCGCACGGCGCTGCGCCCGCTGCTCAAGGACATTCCGATCCGGGATGAGAAATATCGCCAGCTGCGCGATCACCCGCTGGAGGTGGTGGCCAAGACCGGCACTCTGAACTTTGTCTCGACGCTGTCGGGGTTTGCCCAGCAATCCGATGGCAGCGACCTGGCCTTTGCCATCCTGACCTCGGACCTGCCGCGCCGCGACGCGCTAAGCGAGGCCGAGCGTGAACGCCCCCCCGGCGGGCGGGCCTGGAATCGTCGGTCGAAACTGTTGCAGCAGGCCCTGCTTCAACGCTGGAGCCTGATCCACGCAAGCTGAGGCGCGCGCTACTGGCCGCGCGGCGCCTGACCTGTCGCGTCTGACCTGTCGCCCTTAGTACTGGGTCACCATCGGACCCGCCGCCGGGGCCGACAGCCGCACGGTGCGGTCATGGCTGGGGGCGGCATCGTGAAGGGTGCCCAGAATGGGCATGGCGACAAGAAATAGGACGCCCAAAGCAGCAAGAGAATAACGGTTCATGGTACTGATCCAAATACATGTAGAATGCATGGATCGTCTCACGCGGGCCGGGTTCGGTCAATTCACACGGGCGTGACGCGGCGGAAACGGCGGCTTTGCGCCCGTTTTGCCGCCCGATCCCGGCTCAAAAGCCGGGCATCGGGAAACCGTTTGGCCCGACAGGCCAGATTGTTCAGCACCGCAAGAACGCCGATCCGCCCCGGCCAAATCGGTCTTTGCGGTCCGGGGCGGGGGTGGTCAGCTTCGGGATCGACCGTTCAGATCGTCATATGCCGCGCCCGGGCCCCGCGTTCGATCGCGCCCGCATGCAGCCGGTCGATGTCCAGCTCATCCCGGATTTCTTCCAGCAGACGCAGCTCTCCGACGCGGATGGTGCCGTCGGCGGCCGCCACGTCACAGCACAGGGCATAGGCGGTTTCGTTCAGCTTTTCCGGCATGTTGTCCCGCACCAGCCCGAACAGCGCGTCCAGCCCGTCCTCTTCCGCGAACAGGTCATAGACCGTGTTGGCCAGCTGCGGCAGCCGGTCGATGTCGAAGGTCCCGAAGATCGGCAGGGTGTTCACCTGGTTCTCGATCTTGATCAGTTCCGAGGTGCGCACCGTCTGGTCCGAGACGGAAACGGCGATCATCAGCATCACAAGACAGTCTTGCGGGGACAGGGCGTGTTCGATGGTTTCGTTCATCTCGGGCTCCGATAAGTCGTGTTGCAGTGCAGAATATTGACCCTTCACCGCCGTAGCAATAGAGAGAGCCGACCGCCGGACGGACCCGGCGACAGATTAGGAGAGCACTATGAGCGATCTGCGCGACGCTGGCATGAATTCCAAGGCCTGGCCCTTCGAAGAAGCGCGCCGTCTGCTCAAACGCTACGAAAAGGCCCCGCCCGAGAAGGGGTTCGTCCTGTTCGAGACCGGCTATGGCCCCTCGGGCCTGCCGCATATCGGCACCTTCGGTGAGGTCCTGCGCACCACGATGATCCGCCGCGCCTTCGAGGTGATTTCGGACATCCCGACCCGGCTGATCTGTTTCTCGGACGACATGGACGGCATGCGCAAGGTGCCCGGCAACGTGCCCAACCAGGACCGCCTGCGCGAAGACCTGCAGCGCCCGCTGACCGCCGTCTACGACCCCTTCGAGACGCACGAAAGCTTTGGCCACCACAACAACGCCATGCTGCGCCGGTTCCTGGACACCTTCGGCTTCGACTACGAATTCTACTCGGCCACGGAATTTTACAAGTCCGGTCAATTCGATGCGGTGCTGAAGCGCGCGGTCGAAAAATACGACGACATCATGAAGGTGATGCTGAAATCGCTGCGCGACGAACGGGCACAGACCTATTCGATCTTCCTGCCGATCCACCCCGAAACCGGCCGCGTCCTCTATGTGCCGATGAAATCGGTGAACAAGGACGACTATACGATCACCTTCGACGATCCCGATGGTCGCGAATGGACCCTGCCGGTCACCGGCGGCCAGGTGAAGCTGCAGTGGAAGCCCGACTTCGGCGCCCGCTGGGCCGCGCTGGACGTCGATTTCGAGATGTACGGCAAGGACCATTCCACCAACACGCCGATCTACGACCGCATCTGCGAGATCCTTGGCGGCAAGAAGCCCGAGCATTTCACCTATGAGCTGTTCCTGGATGACAAGGGGCAGAAGATCTCGAAATCCTCCGGCAACGGGATCTCGATCGACGAATGGCTGACCTATGCCAGCACCGAATCGCTGTCTTATTTCATGTTCCAGAAGCCCAAGACCGCGAAGCGTCTGTTCTTTGACGTGATCCCGCGGGCGATGGACGAATACCACCAGCAGCTGCGCGCCTATCCCGGCCAGACGCCGGAACAACAGGTGGCGAACCCGGTCTTCCACATCCACAACGGCGATGTGCCGGCCTCGGACATGGTTGTGCCCTTCTCGATGCTGCTGAACCTGGCCTCCGTTGCCGGTGCGGAAGAGAAAGAGCAGCTTTGGGGCTTTATCCGCCGCTATGCGCCGGACGCCACGCCAGAGGCCAACCCCCAGCTGGACGCCGCCGCCGGTTACGCGGTGCGCTATTACAACGACTTCGTGAAGCCCGAGAAAGTCTATCGCGCGCCCACGGACGTGGAGCGCGAGGCGCTGTTGGAGTTGAAGAACAAATTAACTATTTTTCAATCTCATGAACTTCCAGTTGATGGTGATGCGCTGCAACAGATCATCTTTGACGTCGGACGCGACCGGTTCGACCCGATGCGCGACTGGTTCAAGGCGCTGTACGAGGTGCTTCTGGGCGCGTCCCAGGGCCCGCGGTTCGGCGGCTTCATCGCGCTTTATGGCGTGGCTGAAACCGTTGATCTGATTGAAAAAGGCCTGGCCGGAGAGCTGGGTTAAGCCATTGACGGCCCCCACGGGGGCCGTTGCCTTCGGCAAGAGTATTTCCGGCAAGATGAAACCGGATGCCCGCGGGCACCGTATCTCTTGGGTAGCCAAACGGAGGTGCCCGAGATGTCTGTTTCAATGCCTTTTTCGTTGCGCGGCCTGGCGATCTGTCTGGTCCTTGCCTTTTCCGCGCTGCCGGTGGCCGCGCAGGACAGCGGGCCGGGCGATGTGATCACTCGCCAGTTCGAGGCCTTCCGACAAGGCGACATGGAGGCGGCCTTTTCCCACGCCAGCCCCACGCTGAAACGGATTTTCGGCAGTTCCCAGACCTTCGGCACCATGGTGCGCCAGGGCTATCCCATGGTGCTGAACCCCGATCAGATGCGCATTCTTGATCTGCGGGAAGAGGGCGCGCGCCTGGTCCAGCGGGTCGAGGTGATCGACCGCAAGGGCGTTGTGCATCTTCTGGATTACGACATGGTCGAGACCGAAATGGGCTGGAAGATCAACGGCGTCCGTTTCGTGCAGGCGCCGCCTGTTGCGGCCTGAGGGGGCGGCGCGCGCGGTTCTGGAAGGTTTGATTAACCCTGTCTGAGTACCCCTTTCCGAAACGCCCCAGGTGGGGCCGGGACAAGGGGAATTGCGATGAACAAGGCGGTCACGGACGGCATCACCTTCATGCCCACGGGGTTCGCGGCGGGGCTGGACGTCTGGTCCAGTGGTGACGGCACGGCCGGATCTGACAGCTACGACGGATCGCCGGATGCTGCCTTTGTGCCGGCGGATCAGGATTTCGCGGGATGCCTGGAAATTCTGAAAACACAGACGGTTCAGAAATTACGCTACATGGGGCGGACGCCGATCCTGCCTGGGTGCTATCTGCGGGTGACGATCCGGATCAAGGCTGTGGCCGGTGCCTTGCCCAATGTGCGGATCGCAGGCTGGGCCGGGACAGGCAATGACACCCATGTGCCGGGCCTGGTCGAGGTGGGGCCAGAGGTTACGCTGACGTCTTATGGCGAGGTTGTTGAACTGTCCGCCATCGTCGGATCCGGCAACCGGGGCGGCGTCGACATGGTCTGGGGGCAGGGGCCCGAGTATGGCTATTTCGGCCTGGACCTTACGGGTCCGAACGGCGGCACCGTGCGCATCGACGACGTGGTGATCGAAGATGCGACGAACGTCTTCCTGCGCGACATGATGGCATGGGTCGACGTGCGCGATTATGGGGCCGTAGGCGATGGCGTCACCGACGACCTGGCCGCCTTTGAGGCGGCCGATGACGCGGCCGCCGGGCGCATGGTCATGGTCCCCGCGGGTAGCTATTTTCTGGGCGACAGCCTGTCGATGGACAGCCGCGTGACCTTTGAAGGCACGCTGGTTATGGCGACGGACAAGGTGCTGTCGCTGCGAAAGAATTTCGATCTTCCCGGCTATATCGACGCCTTCGGAGACGAGGAGCTGGCCTTTCGCAAGGCGTTTCAGGCGCTGCTGAACAACACCGACCACGAAAGCCTGGATCTGGGCGGGCGGCGCATTGGCGTGACCGCCCCGATCGACATGCAGGCGGCGGTGCCGAACAAGGACAGCTATGCCACCCGGCGGCTGATCCGCAACGGCCAGTTCGAATGCGTCGCGGGACCGGCCTGGGATACGGTGACGGTGACGTCTCAGGCCAGCTATTCGGCCAGCGATCCGCTGAAGCTGACGGCGGTGCAGAACGCCGCGAACGTGCCCGTCGGAAGCCTTGTGACCGCCAACGGGGTGGGGCGCGAGGTCTATGTGAAAGAGGTCAATATCGGCGCGCAGGAGATCACGCTGTCCAAGCCGCTGTATGATGCCGAGGGCACGCAGACATACACGTTTCAGAGATTTCAGTATTTACTTGACTTTTCGGGATTCTCGAAACTCGACAAGTTCGAGATGTCGGATATCGAGTTTCAGTGCTGGGGCGATTGCTCGGCCATCCTGCTTGCGCCCTCGGGGTCCGTCTTCCGGCTGCGCGATTGTTTCATCACCCGTCCGAAGGATCGCGGCGTGACCTCGCACGGGGCGGGGTGCCAGGGCATGATGATCGACCGGTGTCAGTTCCTCTCGGACGAGAGCGCGAAGCTGGGCCAGGACCGCGTGTCGATCGGCTTCAACGCCAACGCCAACGACGTGAAGATCCGCGACAACCGCGCCATGCACCTGCGCCATTTCTGCGTGATCGGCGGGGCGAACACGATCTTCACCGGCAACCATTTCTTCCAGGGCGACAGCGCTGAAAACGCGATCCGGACGGCGGGCATCGTGGTGACCGAGATTTCGGCCCGGATGACCTTTGTCGGGAATTACGTCGACAATTGTCACATCGAATGGGCCAACGAACACGATCAGGCCCCGGATTTTGCGTCCGAGCTTAGCTTTTCGGCAATGAATATCAGCGACAATGTCTTCCTGGCCAGCTACGTCGCCCCCTGGTTCACCTTCCTGACGGTGCGCCCGCATGGGGCGGGGCATTTCATCAACGGGTTGTCGGTGACCGGCAACCTATTCCGTGCCGTGGGCGGGAATATCGACCGGGTCGAACAGATCGACACCAGTCTCGCCGGCATGGACATGAGCCGGATGAAGAACATCGCCTTCCGCGACAATGCCTTCAACCTGGTGAACACGGGGACAAGCAATCCGCTGGTGCTGGAGCATAACGAAAACACCCCCGCCCTGGTGTGGAGCGTCGATTGCGCGCCCAAGCTGCCCTTTGGCGGCTGGGCGCAGACGGTGGAATCGCTGATGCCGAAGAACGCGATCACCAATGGGTCGAACGTCCGGCAGTTCTATTTGCCCTATGTCACGACCGAACAGGGCGCGAACAAGGATCAGATCGACCTAAGGTGGGAATCCGAGGTCAAGGGAACCGTCGTCATGCGGGTCCGGATGGACAATCCGCTGTAACCGCGCTCCCCGTGATCACAAAGCTTCGGGCGGCTTCAGGTCCGCGGGAGTCAGGTGAAAGGCGCGGCCGAAACCGCCGTTCAGGAAGGCGCGTGTGACGTGAAAACGGACCAGGTAGAAATCGCCAAAGTCGATGAAAAGCTTCGATTTCGGCTTTTTCAGAAGATAGTGGTCGCGCAGGGCCGGGAACTCTGGGGCGTCGCGATGGATTTCCTCTGCCCGGGCCTGAAGCGTCAGGCGCGGGTGCGTCAGGGCATCGCCCTTTGCCCCGGGGACTCCGACCAGAAGCGACACCATCGAAGACGCCGCCATCGCCTTGGAATGTGCCGAAAGCGATGAGACAAGCGTTAACGGCCGGCCCTCAGGGTCGCAGGTTAGCGCGATCCGCGTCACCATTGGTGCGCCGCTTTCGGGTTCCAACACGCCAAGTGTGCAATGGTCTGCATCGTCGAGGAGGGCGCGCGCCAGGGAACGCGCTTCGTCATCGGTTGGTCGGATCGGATCGGTCATGCGCGCCTTTTATCCCGTCCGGACCGTGGCTTCCATCCCGACAGCAAATCGCCCGCCGGGAGAGAGCCAGCGGGCGATCGCGGAGGGCGAGCCTGATCACAAGGGTCAGGCCGCGTTTGGCAAAACCTCGCTCGGTCGGGCCGACAGTCGATACCCTTGGGAAAAGGACGTGCTGATCAGATCTTCGGTCGCACCAGCTGCGGCCAGCTTGGCGCGGATCCGGCAAATATAGACATCAATGATCTTGGCATCGGGTTCGTCCTGCCAAGCATAAAGCTGCAGCATGATTTCGTCGCGCGTGATCAGCGCCCCGCGGCGCAGAGCCATGGTTTCGATCAACTCGTATTCCAGACGTGTCAGCCGGATCGGCATGTCGCCCAAGTGCACGGACTGAGCCGCAAGATCGATCTGCAGATCGCCGATGCGCAGCACAGGGGACCCGAAGCCCGCTGCCCGCCGAACGAAGGACTGAAGCCGGGCCGACATTTCCGGCATTGTGATATCGGCATCAAAGACATCGTCCGCCCCGGCCGCCAGCATCGCGATGCGATCGACATCGCGGCGGGTATGCACGCAGATCGGAGTCCTTCCCTTCAGGCTGCGCAATTGCCGCAGGATGACCCTTGCGTCGGCCTGCGGCAGATCCGGGTCGATCAGGATCCCGTCCTGTTCGCCAGTCTGCGCGAATTCCAACAACTCGGACACGTCGCCGGCCTCGGTCACGAAGAAACCGGCGTCCCGCAGGGATTTGGCGACGATCGCCATGTGCCAGGTCATGTCGGTCAGAAGAATTCGCATCGGTCAGGCCTTTCATCTGGGACGAAGGGGCCTGTTGCCGCGACAGAGCGGGAGCAAGCGGCCCACACCGTCGGTTGTGCTGAGAAGTTTTCTGGCGACTGTTCTGCCGCCGATGCCATCTGTATATCGGTCCTTGGCTGGGGTGTGACCTATCCGAAAGTCGATATGGCCGGTGTTTCAGTATCTATAGTTAATGCCTCGCCTTCCCGTGGGTGTGTCGCGCCTTTTTGCATCCAGGCATGAAAGAGGTTTCGAAATGATGAACTTAGGTCAGATTTTTTTCTGCCCGCGTTCACGGTTTGGAAAGAATCCGGGGGCTAATCTGCACGCACAAAGGCCGCCAGAAGGACCCCGAACCAGACCGAAAAATCACTCGCAAGCGATACCATCGCCGTCGCGCTCCAGTTTGTAGATGTCGCGCCCCACGACACGAACCGGCCCGCGCACATAGGCTGGCCCATTCCCCGAGCCTCCGGCGCAGTCCACGTCAGACGCGATCGGGACACAAGCCCCGGCATAGTTCGGGTCACACGCCTGCGCCGTCTGAACGTTTCAGCCCGCCGATTGGGCAAGGCCTGCCGTCGGCAAGGAAGTGAGAGCAATGGCAAATGGCACCGCTGCCGTGGCAAATACGCCGCAAGAAAGGAGTTTCAAAAGTGATCCAATATCAAATGTTAACCAAGGCTGACATCAGATTGGATCAGGCCGGGATCAACCGAAGAAAGCGCGAGTAGCGGAAACAACGGGTTTCCGCCCAATATGTTAACGCCGCTTGCGCCGCTGCACGTTGCCCCCGCGCTGTCCGGGCCGCCCGGCTGTTGATCGGCCGCGAGATTTCACCGCCTCGTCCGAGGCGCGTTCGACCGCCTGTTGCCGCGCCATGGGATCATCCGCCACGGCCAGATCGACCGCCTCCAGCCGCTTGACCTCGTCCCGCAGTCTCGCGGCCTCTTCGAACTCGAGGTTTTCGGCAGCCTTGCGCATGTCTTCCCGGAGACCATCCAGGTGCGCTTGCAGGTTTGCCCCCGCCATGGGCTTGTCGACCTGAGCAGTCACGCGGTTCATGTCGACGTCGCCCTTGTACAGCCCGGCGAGGATGTCATCGACGTTCTTCTTCACGGTGGCCGGCGTAATGCCGTGTTCTTCGTTATAGGCGATCTGCTTCTCACGCCGGCGCTCTGTCTCGGCCAGCGCGCGCTCCATCGACCCAGTGATGGAATCCGCATACATGATGACCCGGCCGTCGGCATTCCGCGCTGCCCGGCCGATGGTCTGGATCAGTGAAGTCTCGGACCGCAGGAACCCTTCCTTGTCCGCATCCAGGATCGCCACCAACCCGCATTCGGGAATATCCAGCCCCTCGCGCAGCAGGTTGATCCCGATCAGCACGTCGAAGGCTCCAAGCCGCAGATCCCGAAGGATTTCAATGCGTTCGATCGTATCGATGTCCGAATGCATGTAACGGACCTTGATCCCCTGCTCATGCAGATATTCCGTCAGATCCTCGGCCATCCGCTTGGTCAGCGTGGTGACCAGCGTCCGGTATCCATCCGCCGTAACGCGCCGGATCTCATCCAGCAGATCGTCGACCTGCATCTTCACCGGCCGGATCTCGACCTGCGGATCCAGAAGGCCGGTCGGGCGGATGACCTGTTCGGTAAAGACGCCGCCGGTCTGCTCCATCTCCCAATTGCCGGGGGTGGCCGAGACATAGATCGACTGCGGACGCATCGCGTCCCATTCCTCGAACTTCAGCGGGCGGTTGTCCATGCAGGACGGCAGGCGGAACCCATGTTCGGCCAGGGTGAACTTGCGCCGATAGTCGCCCCGGTACATGCCGCCGATCTGGGGAATGGACACATGGGATTCATCAGCAAAAACAATGGCATTGTCGGGGATGAACTCGAACAGCGTCGGCGGAGGCTCCCCCGGTGCGCGCCCGGTCAGATAGCGCGAATAATTCTCGATCCCGTTGCAGACGCCAGTGGCCTCCAGCATCTCGATGTCGAAATTCGTCCGCTGCTCCAGTCGCTGCGCCTCCAGCAGCTTGCCCTCGTTCACCAGCTGGGCCAGCCGTTCCTTCAGCTCTTTCTTGATGGACACAACCGCCTGCTGCATCGTCGGCTTTGGCGTCACGTAATGCGAATTCGCATAGACCCGGATCTGGTCGAAACTGTCCGTTTTTGACCCCGTCAGCGGATCGAATTCCTGAATGCCTTCCAGCTCTTCGCCAAAGAAGGACAGCCGCCAGGCCCGATCCTCAAGGTGCGCCGGCCAGATCTCAAGACTGTCGCCCCGCACCCGGAAAGACCCACGCTGGAACCCCGCATCGTTGCGCCGGTACTGCTGCGCCACCAGATCGGCAATCACCTGCCGCTGGTCATACATCCCCCCGGCCTTCAGATCCTGGGTCATCGCGCCATAGGTCTCGACCGAGCCGATACCGTAGATGCAGGACACCGACGCGACGATCACCACATCGTCCCGTTCCAACAGCGCCCGGGTGGCCGAGTGGCGCATCCGGTCGATCTGTTCGTTGATCTGGCTTTCCTTCTCGATATAGGTGTCCGACCGCGGCACATAGGCCTCGGGCTGATAGTAATCGTAGTAGCTTACGAAATACTCAACCGCGTTCTCGGGGAAGAACCCCTTGAATTCGCCATACAATTGCGCGGCCAGCGTCTTGTTCGGGGCCAGGATGATCGCCGGGCGCTGAGTCTCTTCGATGATCTTGGCCATGGTGAATGTCTTGCCAGTCCCGGTCGCGCCCAGCAGCACCTGGTCCCGCTCTCCTTCGCGCACGCCGCCCGACAGTTCGGCGATGGCGGTCGGCTGGTCGCCCGCAGGCTCGAACCCGGTGTGCATGACAAGCCGCTTGCCCCCTTCAAGCTTGGGGCGCGCGCGCACCTCTTCAAGCGTCTCTGGCATGGCGGTCGTGGTGGTCATGGGCGATTCTCCGGCTGTGCGTCAGATTTGTCCCCAAATCCCCGCCTTTCAACCCCGCATCCCCCGGGCGTCCTGACAGGATCTGTCAGCAGGATGCATAAAATGCACATTATTCAGCGCCACAACCCCGCCTTTTCGCAAATCGCGAAGAAGGCGCATCTCCAATGTATCAAAGGAAAACCCCGCAAACGCCTGATCCATCACCACTTTCGCAGGCTTGCCCCGCGCACCGACCCATGGGACGCTTTCCCCGACGCCATGGATCCCCGGCCAGGGTGCAGCCGCATCCTACCCTTACCCTTCGCTCCTGCGGTTTCGCTGGTCCGGCCTGCCATGGCGTCAGCCTGCCGCACCGGCTTTGCTCTTGCCCGGATGGGCCCCATATTCCATAAGCAAAGCGAACCATCCCGGAGTAGGCCATGTCCGCACGTATCTACCGCCCCGCCCGCAACGCCATGCAGTCCGGCACGGCCAAGACGCGTGACTGGGTGTTGGAACATGTCTCGGACACGGCGCGTGACATCGATCCGCTGATGGGCTGGACCTCGAATGAGGACACCCAGGCCCAGGTCCGCCTGCGCTTCCCCACGAAAGAAGCCGCGCTCGCCTACGCCAAGGATAAAGGCATCGACGCCGTCGTGGTCGAACCGCACAGCCGCAAGGCCAACGTCCGCCCCGGCGGCTACGGCGACAACTTCGCGACCAACCGCCGCCAGGTCTGGACCCACTGACCCCATCCTCTTGCCGGAAATATCCCGGGGGTGCGGGGGCTGGCCCCCGCTGGTCCGGCGCTTGCCAAAGCGGCGGAAATACCCGAAAAGCGCTGCAGCGGTCCCTTAGCTCAACTGGATAGAGCAGCTGACTTCTAATCAGCAGGTTGAGGGTTCGAGTCCTTCAGGGATCGCCATTTTCAAGCCCATGAAATGTGCGGGAAATCCGCCCGACCCCCCCCTGTGGAACCTCGCCCGCGGCGACCGCCCGTGCGATACTCCTCCCCTCACCGGAGGAGCCCTTATATGACCGAAACACACCACCTCGACCCGATCGCCCAGCTTGTCGCCAGGGAAGCGATCCGCGATTGCCTCTATCGCTATGCCCGGGGCATCGACCGCGCGGATGAAGCGGCGCTGATGTCGTCCTACTGGCCCGAGGCCCATGACAGCCACGGCGCGACCTCTGGCCCGATTGTCGACTTCTACGACCGTGTCCGCGCCGCCTGGGCCAGGGGCGCGCGCAATGTGCACCAGATCAGCAACATCCTGATCGATTTCCGCTCGGGGACCGAGGCCGCCGCGGAAAGCTATTTCCACGCGCTCCAACGTGGGGCCGGGCCGGACGGGGTGGTGCGCCAGGTGCAGATGGCGGGACGCTACTGTGACCTGTTCGAATGCCGGGGCGGGGAATGGCGGGTGATCGACCGCACAGTTGTCTACGACTGGGTGGACCATCAGCCCGTGCCACAGGACAGCGAAGCAGACCGCTTTGGCCCCCGCACCCCGATTGGAGGATCCTTCCCCGACGATCCCGTCTATCGCATCGGCCGCCACGGGGGGTAACGGCCCTTCGTGCCGGGGCAGGGGCAGACCGGCCATGGGGGGCGAAAGTCGTCCCAGCACAGGGCGATATGTGTCGGGCGAGGGCAAATTTGGCGTACCGAACCCATAACGCGCTGTTGCCAGCCCAGGCGCGCACCCCAACAATGCGCACAAAAAAGCGGGGACAACCCGGCAACCGGATCATCCCCGCTCAGGGAGGAAGTCTTTCAATCAGGCGGCCCGAATGAATGGCGGGCCGGAAGTCTGGCGCACCAAACTGCGGGCGGCCCAGGGATCAGGCGGCCCAGGAATTCAGGCGGCCCAGGTGCCCTGGCGCAGCGCCCCGTTGTAGTTCAGTAGCGCGCCGTCATCATTGCCGGTGCTTGCGGCCACAACGCGCCCGACCAGCACCGTGTGGCTTCCCGAAACATGCTGGCTTTCCATGGCGCAGACGATGGAATGATGCGCGGTGGTCAGAACCGGCGCGCCGGCCCCGTCCTGCTGCCACAGATCGTCAAACCGGTCGGCCCCGTGGATCCCGCGCTGCCCGGCAAAAAGCATGGCGGTCTCTTCCTGCTGCGCGCCCAGGATGTTGACGCTGAAGCGGTCGGCCCCGGTCAGGCAGCTGTGCGCAAAGGCGGACCGGTTCAGGCAGACCAGCACCAGCGGCGGTTCCGCCGAGACCGAGGTGAAGGCCGACACGGTCATGCCGCAGCGCCCGTCGCCTTCGCCCGCCGCCACGATGCAGACGCCGGATGCAAAGCGGCGCATGGCGTCGCGGAAGACACCGGCCTCGACCGGCTCCAGCGCTTCGAGTACCTCGATATGGGCGCGGATGCGGCCCTTGTCGTCGGTCCAGCCGTGCTGGGCCGCATAGCCCACCATGGCGTCGAACCCCTTGGCCCAGTCCGGATCTCCGGCCAGCGGACAGATCGCACGGATCGCATCGGGACGGACCCAGACGTGATCGGCATCGGCCATCTCGCCGATGGCGGCCACTGCGGGGGCAGGATCCCCCCGCAGCAGCGGGTCAATGACAAGGCTGAAGCGCTTGAAGTCGGCCGCCCCCTCAAGCCGGGGCAGGGCGCCGGATGTGAGAACGATCCGCATCGCCTTACTCCGCCGCGACGAGCTTGGTGCCCGCGCCCACTTCTTTCTGGATCGCCGGGATGATCTTGTCGCCCCAAAGCTCCATCTGCTTCAGCATGGTCTTCTGGTTGAAGTCGCCCAGCTGGGTCTGCAGCGCGATGTGGTCGGGCTTCAGCACCTCGATCTCGGCCAGCAGCTTGTCGATGACCTGGTTCACGCTGCCCACGGGCAGGTTGTTGCGCAGCTCTTCGATGCTCGGGTCGGTGTCGGTCGGGACTTCCTTCATCAGATAGCCGTCGTCGGTCTGCTGGGTCCGGTTCTTCAGGCTGAAGGACAGGCGGCGCTGGAACAGCGCGTTTTCCAGGTAGTGATCGATCTCGGCGTCATTGTCGCTGGCATAGGCGCAGCGCAGGAAACCGATCCGCGATTTCGACCCGTCGGTGCCGGAATTGTCGATGGCCTCGTCGATCTGGCCACGGACGCGCTGCACCTGGTCCATGCCGCCCAGAAGCGCGGTGACGAACAGGTTCCAGCCTTCCTTGAAGGCGCGTTCGCGCAGGCGCGGGTTGCCGGTGGTCACCCAGATCGGCGGCAGCGGTTCCTGGACCGGGCGCGTCGCGATCGAGCTGGGCGGGATGTCCAGGTATTCGCTGTGGTGTTCAAAGATCTTCTGGCCAAGCGCCTTGGGCAGAACGTCCAGATATTCCTCGAAAATCTTCGAGCTGTCTTCCAGGTTGGTGCCGAAGCGCTGGAATTCGAAGTCCTGATAGCCCGAGCCGATGCCCAGCTCCAGCCGGCCACCCGAAAGGCTGTCGACCAGCCCGACCTCGGCCAGGAAACGCGGCGCGTGATACAGCGGCAGGATGCAGACGGCGGACCCCAGACGGATCGTCGTGGTCTTGGCGGCGGTATGCGCCACCATCATCAGCGGCGAGGGCGACAGCGAATAGTTGTTGAAGTGGTGCTCGGCATACCAGGCGTTCGAGAATCCGCATTGTTCGGCCATGACCGTCTGTTCGACGGAATTGGCGATCACCTCGTGCGAGGTCTGATGATAGCCGCGTTGCTGCGCAAGAATGAATGCACCGAAGTCCATTTTCGTCTCCTCCTAAGTTTGTTGCAGCCAACATACATTATTGCGTTTTTCGCGATAACGGGGTGAATATGGATTTGAGTTTTTTGGAATATGAAAAGGTGCCCCGTGGACAAACTGCGCGCGATGGAGCTTTTCGTGGCCACCGCCGAGACGGGCAGCTTTTCCGGGGCGGGGCGGCTGTACGGGCTGTCGCCCGCCAGCGTGTCGCGCCATGTCAACGATCTTGAGGCCGCCCTGGGGGTCGCGCTGCTGCATCGGTCGACCCGCGCCCTTGGCCTGACCGAGGGCGGAGAGACCTACCTGCGCGATGCCCGCGACATCCTGGCCAGCGTCAAGGCCGCCGACACCGCCGCCAGCGCCCGGCTGGATCACGTGGGCGGCGTGCTGCGAGTCCATTCGCGCACCATGTTCGGCGTCTCGGTCCTGGCGAAACTGCAACCGGCGTTCCAAAGGCTGTACCCCGATCTGGTCGTCGACCTGCACCTGTCGGAACGCCAGGTCCGCCTGCGCGAAGACGGCTTCGACCTGGATTTCCGCATCGCCCCGCCGCAGGAAAGCGGGCTGATCCGCCGCCGCCTGTTCGAAAGCCGCCGCATCCTTGTGGCCGCGCCCGCTTATCTGGACAGCGCCCCGCCGCTGGTGACCCCGTCGGACATCGCGCAGCACGCCTGTCTGACCTACTGGCTGAGCCACGAACAGGTCTACTGGCGGTTCCGCGACGGCCAGCAAGAGGAAGAGATCCACATCCCCACGGCCTTCAGTTCCAACAACGGGCTGGTGCTGCTGGAAATGGTGCGCAACGGGCGCGGGCTTGCGCTGCTGGACGAATACACGGTGGCCGAGGACATCGCGAAGGGCGACCTGGTCGAGCTTCTGCCGCATCTGCGCATCACCAATGCCACCTTCGAGGAGGGCATCTTTGCCACCTACCTGCAGACCCCCTTCGTGCCGGCAAAGCTGCGGCACTACCTGGATTTCGTCTCGGCCAACTGGGCGCGGGTGCGCGGTGGCGGGCGGGTCCAGGGCGGGTGACCCTGTGCCACTGGGCAGGGCGGGGGCGACACAAGGTTCCGCGGCTGGCCGGCGGCCATACCGGGAATGCAAAAACCCTGAAAAAACACCGCTGCGAAAGCCTTGACCGACTGGTCAGTCACAGGCATCTTGGGTCGACGAATTTCCCAGGTGACCAAGCCCAATGACCGAGCAAACAAGCGCCACTGATCTAAGCATCCCGCCCTATGGCGAGGACACGGTGAGCGAGCGGATGCAATCCATCCTCGACACCGGCACGGCGCTGTTTGCCGAAAAGGGCTATGACGCGACCTCGATGCGCGACATCGCCTCGGCCGCCGGGGTGTCCAAGGCGCTGCTTTACCATCACTTCACCAGCAAGGAAGACATCTACGCCCGCATCGCCTTTTCGGCCACGCAGAACCTGAACCAATACGTCTGGGACCGGATCCCGGCGGATGGCACGGCGGCGGAAAAGCTGCGCGCCTTCATGGTCGCGGCGGCGCAGTTCTTCACCCATCACCGCTCGGCCTGGGTGGCGGCCAGCAATGCCTTCTGGTCCGACCCCGACCGCCACCGGATGGAGCAACGCCTGGCCCGCCGCCGCGCCTTCGAGATGATGCTGCGCGACATCGTCCGCGCCGGCGTCGAAAGCGGAGAGTTCGGCGACGTCGACCCCGCCATGACCGGCCGCCTTGTCCTGTCCGGGATCAACTGGATGCACCGCTGGCACGACCCCGAAAAGACCCTGACGCCGGAAGAAATCGTCAACCAATACGCCGATATCCTGCTGGGCGGGTTGATGGCCAAGGCGGGGTAGGGGGCAGCAGTCCCCCGTCGACGTCAGTCCCATACATGTGAAAACCCTTCGCAACCGCGGCGGTTTTTTCCTTTGTCGGGCAGCCACCACCCCAAAGAAAAACCCCCAGTGCCAGGCACCGGGGGTTCGCATGGTCAGGACCTGAAACAGATCATTCCAGAGTGATGTTGTTTTCCTTGATCACGCCGCCCCAGAACTCCTGGTCCCAGTCCAGCTGGGCCTGCATCGCGTCGGGGCCGCCGACGTGGGGGGTCATGCCGACATTGGTCATCTTGGTCTGAAGCTCTTCGTTCTTCATCGCGTTCTGCAGCGCGGCCGAGACGCGGGCGATCTGGTCTTCGGGGGTGCCGGCCGGGGCCAGGACGCCGAACCAGAAGGACGACACCAGGTCGGGATAGCCCAGTTCAACCGTGGTCGGCAGATCGGGGAAACGTTCATGACGTTCCTCGGTCGAGATGGCGAGCATCTTCAGGTCGCCCGCTTCCTCGTGTTTGACCAGCGAAATCGGGGTCGAGAAGTTCAGGTCGTTCTGGCCGCCGATCAGGTCGACGATGGCCGAGGGGTTGTTGCGATAGGCAACGTCCACCATGGGCACGCCCAGTTTATCCTGCAGCACCATGCCGAACAGATGCGTGACCGAGCCCGGCCCAAGCGTCGCATAGCGCAGCGGCTGGCCGGATTCGACGGCCTTGGCCTTCAGCTCGTCCAGGGTGCTCACGCCCATGGAGGCGGGCACGGTCACGGTCAGCGGGCCGCTCATCATGGTGCCGACGGGGACAAAGCTGTCCAGGTCATAGGTCAGGTTGCTGCGCAGAAGGACGTTCAGCGACAGTGGGCCGGTGGCACCGATGAAATAGGTCAGGCCATCGGGCTTGGCCGCGGCGGCATAGGTCGCGCCGATGATTCCGTTCGAACCGGGCTTGTTTTCGACCACGACGGGCTGGTCCAGTTCGGACGACATCATGTCGCCGATCTGACGCACGAGGCCGTCGATCAGACCGCCGCCGCCATAGGGCACGATCAGGTGAATCGGGTCGCCGGACTGCGCCGAAGCGGCGAAGGGCGTGGTGGCTGCGGCGATGGCAAAGCCAGCGGCGGCCAGGATATTTCTGCGGTTGAACTCAGTCATTTCAATGCTCCTCCCATAGGCTGACCGAACGGTTGGTTTGTCCGGGTCAAGCTGGACGCTAGGGGGTGACCGGTCGGTCAGTCAAGCCTATTTTTTGGTAAAAATTTTGTTGCGTCCGCAAATTCTCCTCGCTAATCCTGAGTCGTGACTGACCGACCGGTCAGCGCGGGAGGGGCCTGTGACGGGCCTGAGAGGGGCCTGTGTTCAAGGCCGAAATTCAAGGGAGGAGCCTGCCATGATGGGCAAGGAACACGTGCGAGTCGAGATGGACGGAATGGTGGCGCTGGTCACCCTGGCACGCCCTCCGGTCAACGCGCTGAACCGCAAGATGCGCCACGAGATCGTCGAGATCTTTGACGAGATTTCGCAGCGCGACGACATCCGCGCCGCCGTGCTGACCGCCGAGGGCAAGGTCTTCTGCGCCGGGGCCGATCTGAAGGACCGCCCCGATCCGGCAAACCCCGGCGACTTTCTGGAACACAACCGCATCACCCGCGAGACCGGCAATTCGATCCGCGAATGCGCCAAGCCCGTCGTCGCCGCGATCAATGGCACCGCCCTGGGCGCGGGCCTGGGCCTGATGGCGTCCTGCGACATCTACTATGCCTCGGAAAACGCGGTCTTCGGCATGCCTGAAATCAACGTCGGGCTCGCCGGCGGCGCTGCGATGCTGAATTCGCTGTTCGGCCGCTCGACCATGCGGCGGATGTTCTTCACCGGCTGCCGCCTGACCGCGCAGGAACTGTACGAGCGCAACATCATCGAGGCCGTCACCAAGCCTGAAGACCTGGTCGCCACCGCCATGAAGACCGCGCAGGACATCGCCGCCAAGGCGCCGCTGGCGATGAAATACGCCAAGGAATCCGCCAACATGGTCGAAAACATGCCGCAGCGCGACGCCTACCGGCTGGAACAGAACTACACCATGGCCCTGTCCAAGACCGAGGACGCCAAGGAGGCGCGCATGGCCTTCCTTGAAAAGCGCGACCCGGTGTTCAAGGGGCGCTGAGATATGACCCTGCAGGACAAGACCATCGCCCAGTCGCGCGGGCTCGACCCGATTTTCGCGCCGCAATCCATTGCCGTGATCGGGGCGTCCTCGGATCCGACCAAGACCGGCGGCCGCCCGATCCACATGCTCAAGATGCATGGCTACAAGGGCCGCATCTACCCGGTGAACCCCAAGTCCGAGGTGGTGCAGGATCTTCCGGCCTTTGCCTCGCTTGATGCGCTGCCCGAGGTGCCGGACCTGATCATGGTTCTGGTCCCCGGCGCGGCCGCCGTGGCCGTGCTGGAACGCGCGGTCGAACTGGGCGTGGGCGCGGCGATTGTCCTGTCCGCGGGCTTTGCCGAAAACGGCCCCGAGGGGCAGGCGCTTCAGGCCCGTGTCACCGAACTGGCCGCCACCAGCGGCATGCGCATCGTCGGCCCCAACTGCCTGGGCGCGGTCAGCGTGCGGGATGCGGTGATCGCCACCTTCTCGGTCGCGCTGGAAAAGGACATGCCCAAGCCCGGCGGGATTTCCATCGTGTCGCAAAGCGGCAATGTCGGCAGCGCCGCCCTGGCCAACCTGCACGAGGCCGGCGCCGGTCTGGCGCGCTTCATCGCCACCGGAAACGAGGCCGACGTTCAGGCTGCCGACGCGCTGGAATGGGTCGCCCAGGATGACGAGACGAACGTGATCCTCTGCGTGCTGGAAACCTGCCGCGATGGCGCCCGCCTGACCCGCGCGCTGGACAAGGCCCGCGCCAGCGGCAAGCCGGTCGTGGTGATGAAGATCGGCACCTCGGAAGCCGGACAGAAGGCCGCCCTGTCGCATACCGGCGGGCTGGCCGGAAGCGACCGCGTCTTTGACGCCGTCTTCGACCGTCACGGCGCGATCCGCGTGCATTCGCTGGAGGAAATGGTCAACACCGGCATCGCGCTGGACGCCATGGGCGACCGCCGCATCGGCACGGATCCTTCCGTGGCGATCGTCGCGGCCTCGGGCGGGTTCGGCGTGATGATGGCCGATGCCGCCGCCGCCAATGGCGTTGCGGTCAATCCCCTGTCCGAGGCGACGCAGGCGCGGATCAAGGCGGTGCTGCCGCTGGCCTCGGCGGTGAACCCGATCGACGCCACCGCGCAGATGTCGGCCAACCCCGATTTCCTTGAGGAACTGGTGGATTCGGCCCTGTCCGATCCCGCCAATTCCACCGCCTGCCTGATGCTGTCCATGGGCATGGGCATTCCGCGTCTGCGCAAGGTTTATACCGATGCGCTGGCCCGCGTGACCGCAAAGCACCCGGAAAAGACCGTGGTCGCCTGCATCGCCCAGCCGCAGGACGCGGTCGAGGAACTGCGCGGCCTGGGCATCGCCTGTTTCCCCACCATCGACGCCTGCATGGCCGGGATTGCCGCCCTTTCGGCACGCGACCGGATCCAGACCCGCGGCGCGGTCGAGGTCGAGCAGATCGCCGTCGAAGCGCTCTCTCCCGAGGCCTGGCGAAACGAGGCCTCGGCCAAGGTCGCCCTGCGCGCCGCCGGTCTGCCCTTCCCGGAAGAGATCATCGCCCGCAGCCCGGATGAGGCCGCAAAGGCGGCCGAGAAGATCGGCGGGCCCGTGGCCATGAAGATCTTGTCGCCCGACATCCAGCACAAAAGCGATATCGGCGGCGTGCAGTTGGGCATCAGCGGGGCCGAGAATGTCGCCGCCGCCTACAAGCGGATCATGCTTGCGGTGGAACTGCATGCCTCGGACGCGCGTGTCGACGGTGTGCTGGTCGCGCCGATGGCGACGGGCGGCACCGAACTGATCCTGGGCGCGACCCGTGATGCCACCTTCGGGTCCGTCGTCATGATCGGCCTGGGCGGCATCTTTGCCGAGATCTTCGAAGACACCGCCCTGGCGCTGGCCCCGGTCAGCAAGACCCAGGCCGAAACCATGGTCCGGTCGCTGAAAGCCTTCCCGCTGCTGGACGGCGCGCGGGGCCGGGCCCCGGCGGATCTGGACGCCCTGACCGACGCCATCGTCAACCTGTCGCGCTTTGTCGCGCGTTTTGCCGACGACGTGGCCGAAATCGACATCAACCCGCTGCTTGTCCGCGACAAGGGGCAGGGGGCCATGGCGCTGGACGCGCTGATCATCCCCAATGACCACCATCAGGCGGAGGCCGCAGAATGACCCATGTGGACCCCAAGACCGAAGGCGCAACGCCTGCGGCCGGCAGCTATGCCGCAAAGACCCGCGCCTGGATCCAGGCCAACCTGACAGACGAACTGCGCACCGACCGCTGTCTTGACCCCGGCGCGACGCTGCAACAGAAGATCGACTTCGAAGCGGCCCAGCACATCGGCGGTCTGACCGGCATCATGTGGCCCAAGGACTATGGCGGCCACGGTCTGACCGTGCGCGAACACCTTGAGGCGAACCGCGAAATCGGCCTGTCGCCGATGCCCAATGCGGTGAACTCCATCGGCAAGGAACTGGCCGGGCCGATCATCATGGCCGTGGGCCGCGAGGACCAGAAACGCGACCTGCTGCCCAAGATCCTCAAGATGGAACACATCTGGTGCCAGGGCTTTTCCGAACCCGGTGCCGGATCGGACCTGGCCGGTCTGCGCACCCGCGCCGAGAAAACCGCCGACGGCTGGAAGGTCAACGGTCAGAAGATCTGGACCTCGGGCGCGTCGAAATCGCAGCGCTGCCTGCTGCTGGCACGCTCGGGCAAACCCGAGGACCGCCACAAGGGCCTGATGCTATTTGCCGTGCCGATGGACAGCCCCGGCATCGACGTGCGCGAGATCACCTCGATCGACGGGGCGCGGTCGTTTTGCGAGGTCTTCTTCAACGACGTGATCGTCGATGATGCCAATATGCTGGGATCGCCCGACGAAGGCTGGGCTGCGGCAACGCGGGTTCTGTCCATCGAACGGGCGACCAACCGCATGTACCGGTCCTGGCGCTTCCAAAGCGAAATCGACCACCTGGTGATGGGCTGCCAAAGCGACAACCGCACCTATAAGATCCTGCGCGGCTATCGCCGAGAACTGGCCCAGTGCCGCATCGACGTTGAGCTGCTGAAGGGCCATGTCGAGGCGCTGGTGGACGATCTGCTGGACGGCAAGGAAATCGGCCCGCGCGGCAGTTTCCCGAAACTCTTCTGGTCCGAGGCGCACCAGCGCTTTGCCCAGATGGCCTATGAAATCGTGTCGCGCTTCCCGGCCGACAGCAATCAGGCGCTGCGCGACCTGAAGGCCCGGATGGAGCATATCTACCTGACCGGCCGCGCCGAGACGATCTATGCCGGCACGACCGAGATCCAGCTGGACATCATTGCCAAACGTATCCTCAAGCTGAAAAAGGCGGCCTGACCCATGTTCGACGATCTCGATCCGAAAGAGTTTGAAGAAACCGCCGCCGCCGTGGTCGACGCCTGTGCGTCCGCCGACGATGCCAAGGCCCGTGGTGCCCTGCTGGGCGAGGCCGGGCTGATCGGTGTCACCGCGCCCGAGGATGCGGGCGGGCTGGGCCTGCCGCTGGACTTTGCCGTGCCGGTTCTGTCTGCCGCAGGGGCCGGGCTGCTGGGCTTCCCGCTGATCGAAGCGGTCCTGCTGGCCAAGGCGCTGGCCCCCGTGGACGCCGATCTGGCCGGGCGCATCGCCTCGGGGGAAACCCTGGCCACCGTCGCCTGGCAGGGCCGGGCCGAGGATGGCCTGGTCGCCGCCGCCCCCCTGGGGCAAGAGGCCGACCATGTGCTGATCCTGAGGGCCGATGGCAGCGCCGTGCTGGCCCAGACCGGCAATGCCGTGACCGCCCGCGCGGTGCCCGCGCTGGACGTGGACGCGCCGGAATCGGCCTTTGACATCAGCGGCGATCTGACCGGCCCCGTGCTGGACGCCGCCAGCGTCGCCACCCTTCAGCGCGAGGCCCAGGTGCTGCGCACCGCCTTCGTCGCCGGGTCGTCAGACAGATGCCTGACCCTGGCCGCGGATTATGCCCAGGACCGGTCGCAGTTCGGCAAGATCCTGGCCGCGAACCAGGTGATCCGCCACCGCCTGTCGCGCGACAAGCTGGCCGTCTCGACCATGCGCAACGGGCTGAAACGCGCCCTGAAGGCCGATGTGGAAGACGCCGATCTGGCGATCGAGGCCACCTGGCTGGGCACCGCCCGCGCCGGCATCAGTGTCGCCGAAAGCGCCATCCAGGTCTTTGGCGGCATGGGCTTCACCTGGGAAGTCCCGCTACACCGCCACCTGCGCCAGATGCGCGCGCAATCGGCCTATGGCGCAGTTGCGCAGGCCACCGAAGGGCTGGGCGATCGCCTGATCGCCGCCCGCACGAACGAATGGTACGGAGAAATCGAACATGTCGTCTGAAGCCAAATCCCTGCTGATCACCGGGGCCGGTCACGGCATCGGCCGCGCCACCGCCAAACTGATGGCCGAACGCGGCTGGATCGTCGGCGTCAACGACCTGAAAGAGGAATTCGCCAACGAAGCGGTCGCGGAAATCACCGCCGCCGGGGGGCAGGCCTTTCCCGTGGTGCAGAACGTCGCCACCATCGAGGGCATCGAGACCGCCGTCGCCATGGTGGTCGAAAAGACCGGCCGTTTTGACGGTCTGGTGAACAACGCCGCCTGGGTCCGCTATCAGGCGATCCCCGACATCATGCCCGAAACGCTGGACCGGATGCTTCAGGTCGGCTTTTCCTCGATCATCTGGGGCACGAAATTCGCCGCCGCCGCCATGGATCCCGAACGCGGGGGCACGATCGTCAATGTCGCCTCGGCTGCCGGGTTCCGGTCGGCAAAGAATTCCATGGTCTACAGCGGCATCAAGTCCGGCGTCATGGGTCTGACCCGCGCCGCGGCCGTGGAACTGGGATCGCAGCAGATCCGGGTGAACGCGGTTGCGCCGTCCGCCGTGCCGACCGAAGGCACCGCCAAGCACCGCTCGGCCGAGAGGGACGCGAAACGCATCGCCAACACGCCCCTGGGCCGTCTGGGCACGGTCGAGGATATCGCCCGCGCCATCGGCTATCTGCTGGGTGAGGAGAGCGATTTCATCACCGGTCAGGTGCTGTCCACCGACGGCGGGATCGGCATCGCGATCACCTGAGGACGGGTCACAGGATCGGGGGGCAAAGGATCAGGGGCCGGGAGGACGGCCAGACGTGCAGGGAGGGCACCAGATGAGCAACACGACGGAACAGGGCCGGGGCCAAACTGCCCTAGTCACTGGCGGCGCCAATGGCATCGGCTGGGCGATCTGTCAGGCGCTGGCCGCGCGGGGCTACCGCGTGGCGATCGCCGATCTGGACCTTGCCGCCGCGCAGGAACGGGCGCAGACCCTCGGCCCCGATCACCTGGCCCTAGGCGTGGATCTGACCGACGCCAATGCCGCCTCTGCCCTGCCCGGGCAGGCGGCGCAGGCGCTTGGGAGGCTGGATCTGGTCGTCAACAACGCCGGCATGACCGACACCACCGGCAAAAGCATCGCGACCCTGCCCGAGGATCGGTTCGACCGGCTGGTGGCGCTGAACCTGACCGCCGTGCAGCGGATCTGTGGCGCCGCCGCCCCGCTGCTGCCCCGGGGCGGGGCGATCATCAACCTGGCGTCTGGTGCCGCCTGGCGTCCGCTGGCGCTGCGGGGCCCCTATAGCGCCACGAAATCCGCCGTTGTCGCCCTGACCGAAGGTCTGGCGCTGGACCTGGCCCCGCAGGGCATCGCGGTGTCGGCTGTCGCCCCCGGCTATACCCGCACGCCGCTGCTGCAATCGCTGCATGACGAAGGCCGGGTCGATCTGGTCGCCATCGCGCGCGGCATCCCCCTGGGCCGGCTGGTCGAGCCTGAAGATATCGCCGGCGCGGTCGCCTTCCTGGCATCGCCCGCCGGGCACCGGCTAAGCGGCGAGACGCTGAGCGTCGATGCCGGAAGTCAGGTCGCCCAGGGCCCGCTGCCCGATCCCGCCATCGCCCCCGCCGCCGGCACCACGCCCGGTGATGCCGTGGTGGTTCTGTCGGATACAGGCGACACCGCCCTGCGCGATGCGCTGAATGCCGGGGCGGACCCCGAGGGTACGACCGGCCTCGCCCATGTCATCGACACCCGGCTAGGCACCGCCGACCCCGCCCAGGCCCTGCGCCTGGCCCGGGACACCGCCCGCCGCTGCGCTGCCCTTCAGGCGCGCAGCCCCGGCTTTGCTTTGACCTTCGTGCTGACGCGCGGCACGGGACAGCCAGCCGGAACCGCCAGCCGCGCCGCGCAGGCCGCGGTTGCCATGCTGGGCCGCACGCTGGCGCTGGAATGGGCCGCCGCCGGGATGCGGGTCAACACCGTCCTGAGCCAAGCGACCCCCGATGCCGCGACGGATGCCGCCGATCTGGCCGCGCTTTGCCGCTATGTCGGATCCGACGCGGCCGCGGCGCTGACCGGCCAGCTGATCCGCGCGATCGGCACCTGAACACCAGCCGGGTCAGCCCCATCCAGGGACAGCCCGGCCCCTATGACAGTCGCATCAGATCCAAGGGAGGAGACAATGCGCTTTGTAACCGAGAGACTGGAAGACGTCCTTGCCGCCATCGTCACGCTGGCCGTGGGCATCTTTGTCGTCACCGAAGGCAGCAGCTACAAGATCGGCACGCTCAGCCAGATGGGGCCGGGGTATTTCCCGGTTATCCTGGGCTGGACGATGATCGTGCTGGCCGTGCTGATCCTGGTCGCGTCCCGCCCGGCCGAGATCCCGATGACCCTGTCGCACCGCCAGCTGCGCGGGATGCTGTTTGTCGCGGCTTCTTTCGCGGCCTTCGCCCTGACGATCGAACGCTTCGGCATGGTGCCGTCGATCACCCTGACCGTCTTTCTTGCCAGCCTGGCCAATGACCGGAACACCCTGGTCAAGGCAGGTCTTCTGGGCCTGGGCAGCGCCCTGGCCTGTGCGCTGATCTTCCGCGTCGGCCTTGGCCTTCAGATCGAGGCATTCTGAAATGGATCAACTTCTGCAAAACATCGCCCTGGGTCTCAGCGTGGCCTTCTCGCTGGAAGGGCTTCTGTACTGTTTCATCGGCGTCTTCCTGGGCACGCTGGTCGGCGTGCTGCCGGGGATCGGCATCATGGCGACGCTGGCCATGCTGATGCCGATCACCTTCCACCTGGATCCGAACTATGCGCTGATCATGCTGGGGGGGATCTACTACGGGGCCTCTTACGGCGGCTCGACCGCATCGATCCTGATGAACCTGCCGGGCACGGCCACCAGCGCCGTCACCGGGCTGGACGGCTATCCGATGGCAAAACAGGGCCGCGCCGGACAGGCGCTGTTCATGACCGCTATCGCCTCCTTTGTCGGGTCCATCGTCGGGGTGATCCTGCTGGCGGGTTTCTCGGTGCCGCTGGCCCGGGTGGCGCTGCGCTTTGGCCCGCATGAATACGTGGCGCTGATGCTGCTGGGGCTGATCGCGGCCTCGGTCATCGGGTCGGGCCGGTCGATCCGGTCGCTGATCGCGGTGTCGCTTGGCCTGGCGCTTGGGCTGGTCGGGCTCGACCTGAACTCGGGCGTGGCGCGGTTCACCTTTGGCCAGACGGTGCTGTTCGACGGTCTGCCGCTGGTCGCCGTGGCCATCGGCCTGTTCGGCCTGCCGGAAATCATCGCCAGCGCCGGACGCGCCCAGACCCCCAAGGTGCAATCCGACAAGATCCGCCTGCGCGACATGCTGCCCACGCGCGAAGACTGGCGCCGCTCGGCCATGCCGATGGCACGCGGGTCGGGCATCGGGGCCTTCTTCGGCGCGCTTCCGGGCACCGGCGGTCTGGTCGCCACCTTCGTGTCATATGCGGTCGAACGGAAGATGTCGAAACACCCCGAGCAGTTCGGCAAGGGCGCGATCGAGGGCATCGCCGCCCCGGAATCCGCCAACAACGCCGCCGTGCAATCGGCCTTCATCCCGACCCTCAGCCTGGGCATCCCCGGCGACCCGGTGATGGCGATCATGCTGGGTGTGATGATGGTGCATGGCATCCTGCCCGGACCGACCGTGATCCAGGACAGCCCGGACCTGTTCTGGGGCCTGATCGTCAGCTTCGTGGTGGGCAACATCATGCTGCTGGTGCTGAACCTGCCGCTGGTCGGCATGTGGGTCAAACTGCTGGCGATCCCCTACAACTACCTGTTCCCGGTGATCGTCGCCTTTACCTGCATCGGCATCTATTCGGTGAACTACCAGATCGTGGATGTCTTCGTGCTGCTGGCCTTCGGCTTCCTTGGCCTGGGAATGCGGGCGCTGAACTTCGAGGTCGCGCCCCTGCTGCTGGGCTTTGTCCTGGGCCCGATGATCGAGGAATACTTCCGCCGGTCGCTGATCGTGTCGCGGGGCGATCTGGGGTCCTTCTTCGACCGCCCGATCGCGGGCACCATCCTGGTCATCACCGCCGCCATCGTGGTCTGGGCCATCGCGGTCAAGACCCGCGCGGCGCTGGCGGGCCGGGGCAAGCCGGTGTCGGACAATGGCTGAGGCCCGCAAGACCGACCCAAGGGGTCAGGGCCGCTGCGAGGACCTGACCCAGACCACCGGCCTGACCTTCCGCCGGATCGAGGACCGGCCCGACGCCCTGGGGGAAAGTCCGGTCTGGGATGCCGAGGCCGGCTGCCTGTGGTGGATCGACGGCGTGGCGGGCGTGCTGCACCGCCGCGACGCCGAGGGCCGGGTCTTCGACTACCGGATGAATGGCCACATCGGGGCCATCGCCCTGGCCGAGGATGGAAACCTGGTCATCGTGCTGGACCACCGCGTGGTGCTGTACGACCCCGAGGTCCGCGCCGAAAAGCACCTGCTTGTGCTGGAAGGTGCCGATCCGGCCATGCGCCTGAACGACGCAAAGCTGGACCGCCAGGGCCGGTTCCTCTGTGCCGGTATGGGCCGGGGCGGGGAACCCCTGGGACAGCTGCACCAGGTCGACGGCGCGTGCCGCCACCGGGTGCTGGCCGAAGGGCTGCATATCGGCAACGGTATCTGCTTCAGCCCCGAGGGCGACGTACTGTATTTTGCCGATACGCCCGCGCGCAAGGTCTTTGCCTGCGACTACGACCCCGCCACGGGGGCCGCCGGTCCGGCGCGCCTGCACATCGACACCGCACCGCTTGAGGCCGGGATCGACGGGGCCACGGTGGACCGCGCCGGGAACCTCTGGGGCGCGCTGATCCGCACCGGGGAAATCGGCTGTTTCAGCCCGCAGGGCACGCTGATCACCCGCATTCCCGCGCCGGTCGACCTGCCGTCTTCGCTGGCCTTTGGCGGCGCGGACATGACCACGCTTTTCGTCACCTCGATCCGCGATTCCGGCACCGGGCGCGCGGTGTCGACCCATCCCGACGGCGGCAAGCTGTTCGCCATCGACGGGCTCTGGGCCAAGGGCATCGCCGAGGCGCGGTTCCGCCTGACCCCGCCTTCCTGACCGCACTCGACCAGCCCGCAACCTGACCAACAAGGGAAAGACCCATGACCGACACCGCCCCCTTCGGACCCCTGGCCGGGCTGAAAGTCCTTGATATCGCCACCATTATTGCCGCGCCTTTCGCGGCCTCTCTGCTTGCCGATTTCGGGGCCGAGGTGACCAAGTTCGAAATGCCGGGGCAGGGCGACGGGCTGCGCAACTTCCCGCCCTTCCGCGATGACAAGCCGCTGTGGTGGAAGGTCACCAACCGCGGCAAACGCTATGGCACGCTGGATCTGCGCCGCCCCGAGGGGCTGGAGATCATGAAGAAGATGATCGCCGAACACGACGTGCTGGTGGAAAACTTCCGCCCCGGCACCCTGGCCAAATGGGGGCTGGACCGCGACACCCTGTGGGCGATCAACCCCAAGCTGGTGATCCTGCGCGTCTCGGCCTTTGGTCAGACCGGGCCCAAGGCCTCGCAGGGCGGGTTCGCGCGGATTTTCGAGGCCATGGGCGGGCTGACCTATATCACCGGCATGCCCGACAGCGCGCCGGTGCACCCCGGCTATCCGATCGCCGATGCCTTCGGCGGCGTCTTCGGGGCGTTTTCGATCCTGGCGGCGCTCTTTGGCATCCTCAAGAACGGCACCGAGGGCGAGGAAATCGACCTGGCCCTGACCGAGGCGACCTTCCGCCTGCTGGAAAACCTGGCCATCGAATACGACCAGCTGGGCCAGATCCGCGAACGCGACGGCAACAACAACCAATATACCGCGCCCGCCAATGTCTTCCGCACCAGCGACGGCCGCTATGTCACCGTCACCGGATCGACCGACAATATGTACCGCGCCAATATGCGCGCCATCGGGCGCGACGACCTGATCGACGACCCGCGCTTTGCCGGCAACCGCAACCGTCTGGCACACCGCGACGAACTGGACGCGATCTTTGCCGATTACATGTCCACGCATACGCTGGACGAAACTCTGGCCGATTTTCAGCGCGAAGGCGGGGCCATCGGTCCGATCTATTCGGCGGAACAGATCTTCAACGATCCCCAGGTGCAGGCGCGCGACGTGGTGACGGCCGTGAAGGATGACGATTTCGGCACCGTGCGGATGCAGAACGTCGTGCCCCGCCTGACCCGCAACCCCGGCCAGATCCGCTGGTCCGCCAAGGATCTGGGCGCGGATACCGACGCGATCCTGGGCGATCTGGGCTTTGACGCCACGCAGATTGCCACCCTGCGCGAAAACGGCATCATCTGACGGCCGCCAGGCCCCTGACCCCTTCCGAAAGGCACGCCCCATGACCCCGATGACCAGCACCACCGAAATCCGCACCGACCTGAAGGACGGCATTCTTGTCGTCACGATGGACGGCCCCAAGACGCGCAATTCCATCGGCGCGCCGCAGTATCTGGCCCTGCGCGCGATCCTGATGGACGCGGGCAATGATCCGGGCGTCGGGGCGGTGGTGCTGACCGGCGCGAACGGGTTCTTTTCCTCGGGCGGGAACGTCAACGCCCTGAAGGAAAGCCGCACGCTGCCCCTGTCCGAGGTGTCGAAGAACACTGATGCGCTTTCCGCCATGATCCTGGCGCTGCGCGGCTGCCCCAAGCCCGTGATCGCCGCGGTCGAGGGCGGTGCCGCCGGGCTGGGCCTGGCGCTGGCGCTGGCCTGCGACATGGTCGCCGCGACCGAGACGGCCAAGTTCACCGCCGCCTATGTCAAGATCGGCCTGACCCCGGATGGCGGCACGACCTTCTTCCTGCGCGAGGCCCTGCCGCGCCAGCTGGTGTCGGAACTGTGCATGCTGGGCCGTCCCGTCGGCGCAGATCGCCTGCATGCCGCCGGTGCGGTCAATGCCCTGACCCCCGAGGGCGGCGCGCTGGACGCCGCAATGGACCTGGCCCGCGCCTGTGCCGCCGGGGCCCGCGACGCCATCGGCACCATCAAGGCGGAAATCGCCGGGGCCGCGCACAATGGCCTGGCCGATCACATCGACCTGGAAGGCCGCAACATCAACGCCGCGCGCTATGGCGACGAGGCGGGCGAAGGTCTGGCGGCCTTTGTCGAGAAACGCAAACCCGTCTTCGGCCAATAGACGGGCCAATAGACCGGCACTTCGGAAGACGGCAGGGAAAGGGGAACAGATGATCCGCGATCAGGCAAAACTCGACGCACTTCTGGGCGAGGTCCACGATTGGGTCCGCACGGTCGCGCACCCGAACGAAGACCGCGTGGCCGAGCTGGACGAGGTGCCGCAGGACATCGTCGACGACATGGCCAGGCGCGGCTATTTCGGCTGGTCCATCCCTGAAGAATACGGCGGGCTTGGCCTGACCACCGAAGAGCTTGTCCTGGGCGCGATGGAGCTGTCGCAATGCGCCGTCGCCTATCGCGCCCGGGTCGGTACCAACACCGGCATCGGCTCCGAGGCGCTGGTGGCCGACGGCACCGAAGCGCAGAAACAGAAGTACCTGCCCCTGATGGCGCGGGGCGAGGCCACGGGCTGTCTGGCGCTGACCGAACCCAATGCGGGGTCCGAGGCCAGCAATATCGAAACCACCGCCCGGCGCGAAGGCGACCATTACGTTCTGAACGGCATGAAGCGCTATATCACCAATGCGCCGATTGCCGATCTGTTCACCGTCTTCGCCCGGACCGAGGATGGCACCAAGGGGGCGAAGGGCGTCACCGCCTTTATTGTCGAGCGCGGGTTCGAGGGGCTGAGCACTTCGGCGGGCTATCAGATGATGGGCCAGCGAGGATCCCCCGTGGGCGAGGTGCATTTCGACAATTGCATCGTCCCGGCCGAGAATGTCATCGGCGGGGTCGAGGGCGTGGGCTTCAAGACCGCGATGAAGGTGCTGAACAAACAGCGCATCCACCTGGCCGCCCTGTGCACCGGGCCGGCGATCCGCATGCTGGACATGGCCTTTGACCATGCCTCAAATCGCGAACAATTTGGCCAGAAGGTCGTGGATTTCCAACTGGTCGCAGCCCTCCTGGCCGATTGCCGGGCCGAGATCGAGGCCGCGAAACAGCTGGTCCTGGCCACCGCCCGGTCGCGGGACGACGGCCGCGACATCGCGCTAGAGGCCTCGATCTGCAAATACTTCGCCTCCGAGATGTGCGGCCGCGTGGCGGACCGCTGCGTGCAGGTCTTCGGCGGCGCGGGCTATGTGGCGAACCATGCCAGCATTGAACGCTATTACCGCGACGTGCGGCTGTTCCGCCTCTACGAGGGCACCAGCCAGATCCATCAGCTGAACATCGTCAAGCAGATGCAACGCCGCCAGGCTTCAGGACAGGTGGCAGGCTAAGACATATGCGTGATCATGACGTCATCATCGTCGGCGGCGGGTCCGCCGGGGCCACGCTTGCGGGTGAACTCAGCGCTGATCCGCAGGTCTCGGTCCTGCTGATCGAGGCCGGGCAGCGCGACACCAGCCCCTGGATCCACATCCCCGCTACCTTCTTCAAGATCATGCACCGCGGCCGGGATGCCACGCTGATCGAGGGTGAGCCCGAGGATCAGCTGGCCGGGCGTCCCTTTGTCATCCCGCAGGGGCGGGTGCTGGGGGGCGGATCCTCGGTCAATGCGATGCTTTACGTGCGCGGACAGCCGCAGGATTACGACAGCTGGGATGCTGCCGGGGCCTCGGGCTGGGGCTGGGACAGGGTGCTGCCGGTCTTCCGGCGGCTGGAAGGCAACGACACCTTTGATGACGCCTATCACGGCACCGACGGGCCGCTTGGCGTGTCGGCCCCGCGCTTTCGCCATCCGCTAAGCGAGGCTTTCGTGGCCGCCGGAGCGCAGGCCCATATCCGCCCCAATGCGGATTTCAACGGCGCGCGTCAGGATGGCATCGGCTTTTTCCAGACCACGACCCGCGATGGCCGCCGCTGTTCGGCCGCGCGCGCCTTTCTGGCCCCGGCCCGCAAGCGCCGCAACCTGACCATCCTGACCCGCGCCGCCGTTGACCGGCTGCTGATCAAGGATGGGCAAGCCCGGGGAGTCCGTCTGGCCGATGGCCGCGAAATCCACGCTCGCCGCGAGGTCGTGCTTAGCGCCGGGGCCTTTGCCACGCCGCTGATCCTGATGCGCTCGGGCCTTGGGCCGCGCGCCCAGCTAAAGGCGCATGGAATCCCCGTGCTGCGCGACCTGCCGGGCGTGGGCGAGAATTTCCAGGACCACGCCATTGTGCCGGTCGAGGCGAAGACCCAGGGCCCCGTGTCCGTCGTGGGCGAAGACCGCATGCCGCGCGGGGCCTTCCACATGCTGCGCTATCTGTGGGACCGGCGCGGGCTTTTGTCGTCGAACATGGTCGAGGCTGGCGGCTTCGTCGATGTCAGCGGCGCGGGCCGTCCCGATGTGCAGCTGCATTTCATGCCGGGCTACAATGCCGCCAAGGGCGTGGTGCAACTGGAAGGGCATGGCGTGATGTATTCGGTCTGCGTGCTGCGGCCCAAGTCGCGCGGCACCGTGCGGCTGCGCAGCAGCAACGCCAGCGCCCGGCCGGAATTCCGCAGCGGGGTCCTAAGCCACCCTGAGGATCTGGAGCTGTCCCTGCGCGGGCTGCGCATGGGCCTGTCGCTGCTGGATCAGCCCGCCCTGCGCGCCGTTCTTGGCGACCGCAAGCGCCCCGCGCCGGGCGTCATGTCAGATGACGAATTGCGCACCTATATCCGCAGCCACGCCAAGACGGTCTATCACCCGGCGGGCACGGCAAAGATGGGCGATGCGGATGATCCGATGGCCGTGGTCGATCCGAAACTGCGGGTGCATGGGGTTGCGGGGCTGCGGGTGGCGGATGCCTCGGTCATGCCGACGCTGCCCTCGGGCAATACCAATGCGCCCAGCATCATGATCGGGGCCCGCGCGGCCGAGTTCATCCGCGAAGCGGGCTGAACAGGGCTGATTGGCGCAGATGGGGCTAATCAGGGCTAATCGGGGCAGGGCGGCGATCCGCCCGCCCACCTAGCCCAGCAGCCAGATCACGACAGGCAGGGTCAGCACCGCCACGGCGGTCTGCCCGGTGACGATCCCGGCCATGAAGGTGCCGTCGCCCTTCAGTTGCTGCGTCAGCACATAGGACGCCGTGGCCGTCGGGATGCCGCAGAAGATCACCAGCACCAGCGTCTCGACCTGGCCCAGCCCGAACAGATGCGCCACGACCCAGGCCAAAAGCGGCATGGCCAGAAGCCGCGCCGCCGTCACCGCACCAAGCGCGCCCAGATCCCGCCGCAGCGCCTTGGGTTGCAGCGCGGCACCCACGCACAACAGCCCAAGCGGCAGGCTGCCCTGACCCAGCATCGCAAACAGCGCATCGCTGCCATAGGGCAGACCGATCCCGGTCAGCGACAGCGCGATCCCGGCAAGACAGGCCAGGATCAGCGGGTTGCGCAGGATCGAATTGATCAGCAGGCCGGGACGGCGCAGGGGATTGCCCTCGGTCAGGGCGATGATCGAGATGACGTTGACCACCGGCACGGCGATGGCCAGGTAGACCGCCGCACGCTCCAGTCCTGGGTCGCCGGCTAGGGCGGCGGTGATCGCCAGCCCGAGGTAGGTGTTGAACCGGATCACGCCCTGCACCGCCGGGCCGAACCGCGCCGCCCCCAGGGGCCGCGCCCGCCGCGCCAGGGCCATCGCCGCCACGGCTAGCAGGATCGACACCACCGCCGCGCCGCCCAGTTTCAGGATCTCGGGGTCGCGCACCGGCGCGTTCGACAGGCTGCGCACCAGCAGCGCGGGAAACAGGATGAAATAGGTCAGCTTCTCGGCGGCGTCCCAGAAGTCGGGCCGGGGAAAGCCCCGTTTCGCCAGCAGGTAGCCCAGGCAGATCAGCGCAAAAAGCGGCCAGATTGTCAGCAGCACCATTCGCGATATTCCCCGGAAATTGCCAGATTTCCCCGGGCCGATGCGCCGGGGCCATGTTGCTGCCCTTGCCCTAGCACCGCGCCGGGGGAAGGACCAGAACCACAAACCCGTGAT
This sequence comes from Pseudooceanicola nitratireducens, assembly GCF_900109195.1. Taxonomy (GTDB): domain Bacteria; phylum Pseudomonadota; class Alphaproteobacteria; order Rhodobacterales; family Rhodobacteraceae; genus Pseudooceanicola; species Pseudooceanicola nitratireducens. The sequence continues at coordinate 323,345 of NZ_FNZG01000001.1, forward strand.
TGCCAAGCTGAGGGGGCTGTGATCCTTTGGCCGGGATCCTTCGATCAGGACGAAAGGGCCCGCCATGCCACACGATCATTCGCACGATGACTTGCACGGTCATCCTCATGACGACCACAGCCATCTGGACGATGAAACCGCCCGGGTCATGGCGCTGGAGAAGCTTCTGGCCGACAAGGGGCTGATCGATCCGGGCGCGCTGGATGTCATCCTGGACACCTATGAAACCCGCGTCGGTCCCCGCAACGGGGCCCGCGTTGTCGCCCGTGCCTGGACCGATCCCGATTTCGCCCAGGCGCTGAGGGACGACGCCACCGCCGCGATCCATGGCATGGGCTTTGCCGGGCGGCAGGGCGAACATCTGACGGCTGTCTTCAACACGCCGCAGGACCACAACATGGTCGTCTGCACACTGTGCTCCTGCTATCCGTGGTCGGTGCTGGGCCTGCCTCCGACCTGGTACAAATCCGCCCCCTACCGCGCCCGCGCCGTCAGCGATCCGCGCGGCGTCCTGGCGGAATTCGGCGTGACCCTGCCCGAAGGCACCGCGATCCGCGTCTGGGACAGCACCGCCGAGATGCGATACCTTGTCATTCCGATGCGCCCCGAGGGCACCGAAGGCTTCAGCGAAGACCAGCTGGCCGATCTGGTGAGCCGTGACAGCATGATCGGCACCGCCCTTGCGACCACCCCCGCCACCGGGGAAGCCGCATGAACGGCCCGCAGGATCTGGGTGGCCGCGACGGCTTTGGCCCCATTGCGCCCGACCCGCAGGACCCGCTGTTTCACGCCGAATGGGAACGCCGCGCCATGGCCATGGTGGTGGCCGCCGGCGGGGCCGGGGCCTGGACCATCGATGAAAGCCGCTTTGCCCGCGAAAACCGCGATCCCGGCGAATACTACGGCCTCAGCTACTATCAGCTGTGGATCCGCGGGCTGGAGGATCTTTTGAAGACCAAGGGCCTGGTGACCGACGACGAACTGTCCACCGGTCAGGCCGATGGCCCCGCCGATGTCACCGCGCTTGCCGCCGACAAGGTCGGGCCTGCGCTGATGCGCGGGTCGCCCTATGACCGCGATCCCAAGGGCAGCCGCCCGGCGTTCGAGGTCGGGCAGACCGTGCAGACCCGCAATCTTCAGCCGCGCGGCCATATCCGCATGCCCGCCTATTGCCGCAACCGGCGCGGCGTGGTCGCCGCCGTGCATGGCTATCACGTCTTCCCCGATACTTCGGCCAAAGGCGACCGCACGACGGCGCATTGGCTGTACAACATCAGCTTCGCGGCGCGGGATCTGTTCGGCGATCGGGCGGGCGAAAATGACCGTGTGAACGTCGACCTGTGGGAACCGTATCTGAATGTCTGACGCGCGCCTTCCAATTCCCGGACCCGACGCCGGGGACCTGCATTTCTTTGCGCCCTGGCAGGCCAAGGCCTTTGCCCTGACCGTGCATCTACATGAAAAGGGGGCGTTTTCCTGGACCGAATGGGCCGAGGCGCTTTCGGAACGCATCGGCTCCGACCGCCCCGCGCCCGACGCCCAAAGCCCGCAAGCCCATGCCGAGGCCTATTGGCGCGACTGGCTGGATGCGCTTCTGGGGCTGGTGCAGGTCAAGGGCCTGGCCGAGGCCGCGCTGATCGAAGAGGCCGCCCGCACCTGGCAGCGTGCGGCCGAGGCGACCCCCCACGGCACCCCGATCGCCTATGAGGCCGGGTTGGAGCATTAGGCCAGCCGCCACCCGTTGTCGCCACCCGTCGCCGCACCCAGTTGCCGGGCCATGTTCCATCGCCGCCCAAGCTGATCTATGATCCCGGCAAGAGCGGCCCGCGACAAGGCCGCCGAACCCCGGGCACATCAGACAGACCGGACAGATTGGGCGCGAGCAACCGCAGATGAGCAGATCCACATTCCCCCGCCAGGTGTCTCTGGCCATCCGAGACCTGGCCGCCCGCGCGCTTTCGGCCCTGGCCGTCGCGCTGCTGGTGATGACCCTTGCGCTGCCCTCGGCCGCACGCGCCCAGGGGCTGACCGGCCTGGCGCGGATCGACACCGACGCCAGCGCGATCAGCGATCAGGGGCGGGGCGTTTCGGTGACCCTGGGCCTGTCGCAGGGTGTCCCCTGGCGGATCTTCACCCTTGCCGCCCCGACCCGCGTGGTCATCGACTTCCGCGAGGTCGACTGGACCGGCCTGTCCGCCGAAGCGCTGTTGCAGACCGACCGCGTGACCGGGCTGCGCTTTGGCAGCTATCGTCCCGGCTGGTCGCGGCTGGTTCTGACGCTGGCCGACCCGATGCAGATCGACACCGCCACCATGCGGATCGACACCGAAACCGGGCAGGCGGCGCTGTCCGTGGGGCTGTCCTATACCGATGCAAAAAGCTTTGCCGACCGGGCCGGGGCCCCGCGCGATCCGCAATGGGATCTGCCGGTGCCGGCGCTGACCGCCCCGCCACAGGGGGATGACGGCATCCTGACCGTGGTGATCGACCCGGGCCATGGCGGCATCGACCCCGGGGCCGTGCGTGGCAACCTGATGGAAAAGACCCTTATGCTGGATCTGGCCCGCGCCGTGCAGGAGACTCTGATCCGGCGCGGTGACACCCGCGTGATCCTGACCCGCGACGACGACAGTTTCGTGCCGCTGGAACGGCGGGTGTCGATTGCCCATGACGTGCGTGCGGATGTCTTCATCTCGCTCCATGCCGATGTGCTGCCCAATGGCCGAGCGCGGGGGGCGACGCTCTATACGCTGGCCGATACGGCCACGGACGAGGCCTCGGCCAAGCTGGCGGAACGGCACGACCGCGACGACCTGCTGTCGGGCGTGGACCTGACCGGCAAGGATGACGTGGTCGCGGGGGTGCTGATGGACCTGGCGCGGCAGGAAACCGCCCCGCGCGCCATTGCCCTGTCGGAAACGCTGCAACTGGCCATCGCCGCCGCCGACGTGCCGCTGAATTCCCGCCCGCACCGGGCGGCCGCCTTTTCAGTGCTGAAGGCCCCCGACATCCCGTCTGTCCTGATCGAGGTCGGCTACCTGTCGTCGGAACGCGACCGCAAGAACCTGGGCGACCCCGAGTTCCTGTCGCGCATCGCCCGTGCCCTGGCCGATGGCATCGCCGCCTGGGAAACCGCAGACGCGGCCAAGCGTCCGCTGGTCCGGCAGTAGGCCCCGATCCCTGGACCCGGATCAGTTCATCAGACTGCAGACCTTGTCGCCGTCACCTGTGCCATAGGTCTTTTCCCATTTTCGGCAGTTCTGCATCGCGGCCTGCTGCGCCTTGGCCGGATCGCTGTTCCAGGCATAGCCGCACCCCCGGATGCCGGTGATCGTGCTGTCCTTGCGACCCGCAAAGGCCAGGTGCCAGCCCTCTTTCGCGGCTGCGGATTTCTGCCGGCGGATCTGCTTGCGCGCCGCGGTGCAGCCCATGGCGTTGCGGTCCATCATATAGGTCATGCAGGTGCCGAAATCATGCCCGGCCCCGCGGCAGGCGTCGTAGTCGGTATTGGCCTGGGCCAGGGCAGGGGCCGCGGGAAGCGCCAGCAACAGGGCAAGGGCCGAAAGGGTCGGGAACCGGGTGGGACAACGCATGGGGATGCCTTCTTTGGAAATGGACACTGGAAAAGACGAATTCTGTTGGTGACGCCATTTGGCGACATCCGGCCCGGCCTGTCAAATCCAATGACCGGCACCTTGTCGGGACCCATCTCCGGGCGACAGAAGGCCGATTGCAGGCGCATTGCATGATCGTGTTTTGACCCCGGCATCCCCCCGGCTTATATGATCGGCACACACGCATGGGGCCTGCATGATCAGATTCGTCTTATCCTTCTTCGGAGGCATCTTCAGCTTTCTGACACTCGGCGTGATGGTCATCGCGCTGAGCATCGGTGCGATCTTCTGGGTCTATGGCCGCGATCTGCCCAGCCATGAAAGCCTGGCGTCCTACCAGCCCAAGACGATCAGCCGGATCTATTCCTCCGAAGGGCGGATCATCGACGAATTCGCCCAGGAACGCCGTCTGTTCGCGCCGGCCGATGAAATCCCCGAGCTGGTGAAACACGCCTTCATTTCGGCCGAGGACAAGAATTTCTACACCCATGCGGGCTATGACACCCGTGGCATCGCCGCCGCCATTGTCGAGGCGGTGCAATCGCGTGGCCAGAACGTGCGCGGGGCCTCGACCATCACCCAGCAGGTGATGAAGAACTTCCTGCTGTCCGGCGATCGCCAGATCGAACGCAAGATCAAGGAAATCATCCTGGCCACCCGGCTGGAAGAAACCCTGCCCAAGGAAAAGATCCTTGAACTGTACCTGAACGAGATCTTCCTGGGCCAGAACTCTTACGGGGTGGCCGCCGCCGCCCAGACCTATTTCAACAAGGCCCTGTCGGACCTGGCCCCGCACGAGGCCGCCTTCCTGGCCTCGCTGCCCAAGGCCCCGTCGGATTTCCACCCCGTCCGCCGCAAGGAACGCGTGACCGAGCGCCGCAATTTCGTCCTGCGCGAGATGATGGAGAACGGATATATCTCCCGCGCGGTCTATGAACACGAGGTCGCCCTGCCGCTGAAATCCGTGCAGAACGGCGACTACGAAAGCTATCGCACCGAACGCCCCCCGCGCGATTACTTCACCGACGAGATCCGCCGCCAGCTGTCGCGCGACTTCGGCGAAGGCGAATTCTTCACCGGCGGCTTCACCGTCCGCGCCACGATCGATCCCGAAATGCAGGTGCTGGCGGCGCAGTCGCTGCAGCGTCAGCTGGAGCAATACGACCGTGGGCTGGGCGTCTGGACCGGCACCGGCAAGACCATCGACCCCGCCCAGCTGGGGGACGAGGCCAGCTGGCGTGCGGCGCTGGCCAACGTGCGCGTCGCCCGCGACGTGACGCTGGATGGTCCCTGGCATCCGGCCGTCGTGCTGGGGGTCGAGGATCAGCAGATGCGCCTGGGCATCGAAGGCGTCGAGGAAACCGAGGCCGAGCCCTTCGTGGTCCCGCGCAAGGACATTTCCTGGATCCGGGGCAGTTTCCGCGACAACTTCAAGCCCGGCGACGTGGTGCATGTGCGCCGCATGACCGAAGACGGCAGCGGCAATTTCATCCGCTGGACCCTGCGCCAGGTGCCCAAGGTCCAGGGCGGTTTCATGGCCATGGACGTCAACACCGGCCGCGTGATCGCCATGCAGGGCGGCTTCAGCTACCAGAACTCGGTCTTCAACCGCGCCACCCAGGCGCGCCGCCAGCCCGGGTCCAGCTTCAAACCCTTCGTCTATGCCGCAGCGCTGGACAGCGGCTATACCCCCGCGACGATCATCATCGACGCCCCGATTGAAATCGACACGCCCCAGGGCCTGTGGCGGCCGCAGAACGCCAGCCACCAGTTCTATGGCCCGACGCCGCTGCGCACCGGGATCGAACGGTCGCGGAACCTGATGACCATCCGTCTGGCCCAGGAGGTTGGCATGGATGTCGTCGCCTCTTATGCGGAAAAGTTCGGCGTCTACGACAACATGGGTCAGTACCTGGCCAATGCGCTCGGCTCCGAGGAGACGACGCTTTACAAGATGGTCTCGGCCTATGCGATGTTTGCCAATGGCGGTGAAAGGGTCGAACCCACGCTGGTCGACCGGGTGCAGGACCGCTATGGCCGCACGATCTATCGCCACGACCAGCGCCAGTGCGTCGACTGCGCCGATCCCAGGATCCCGCGCAGCCGTGGCCCCGAAATCGTTTCGGACCGGGCGCGGGTGATGAACGCGATCACCGCCTATCAGCTGACCTCGATGATGCGGGGCGTGGTGGAACGCGGCACGGCCTCGTCTGCGGTGAACCTGCCGGTGCCCACGGCGGGCAAGACCGGCACCACCAACGACGCCAAGGACGTCTGGTTCATCGGCTTCACCTCGAACGTCGTGGCGGGCTGCTACATCGGCTATGACGATCCCAAGCCGCTTGGGCGCGGGGCCTCGGGCGGGGGCTTCTGCGGTCCGGTCTTCCAGCGCTTCATGAGTGAGGCGGTGAAGGAATACGGCGGCGGCCGCTTCAAGGTGCCGCCGGGTGGGCATTTCATCAATATCGACCGCTACACCGGTGCTCGTCTGCCTGACGGGGCCAGCGGCGAAAACGTGGTGGCCGAATACTTCCGCGACGGGGAAGAGCCGATCTTTGGCATCACCTTCGACGGCGGCTTTGCCATGGGCGCGGATCTTCCGCTGTTCGACGAGGCCCAGGCGGGGCCGCGGCAGGTCACCACCTCGACCGGGAAGAAGGCGACCGTGGGGCCAAAGGCCAGCTTTGGCACCCTGTCCTCGGGCGGGCTTTACTGACATTTCATCATGGGGGCCGGGCACCACCCGGCCCCCGCTGCCCGAACGGGGCGGCACATCTTGCCCACAAGGCGGTGGCACGGTATCACCCGGCCCTGACAGGAAAGAACGGATCAGACATGCGCGCCGAGACCCAGAACATCGTCTCTGACATCGAAAAATCGCTGGAGCTGTTGCGCCAGCGGATGAACTGGGAGACGGCGCAGCACCGGCTTGAGGAATTCAACGCCCGTGTCGAGGATCCGAACCTCTGGGACGATCCCGAAAAGGCGCAGGCGCTGATGAAGGACCGGCAGGCGCTTGTCGACAGCCTGGCCGTGCACGACGGCATCAAGCAGGAACTGTCCGACAACGTCGAGCTGATCGAGCTGGGCGAGATGGAGGACGACGACGAAGTCGTCGCCGAGGCCGAAGCCGCGCTGAAGGTGCTGAAGGCGCGCGCCGCCGAGAAAGAGCTTGAGGCGCTGCTGAACGGTGAAGCCGACAGCAACGACACCTTCCTTGAGATCAACGCAGGTGCCGGCGGGACCGAGGCCTGCGATTGGGCGTCGATGCTGCAGCGGATGTATGTCCGCTGGGCCGAGAAGAAGGGCTACAAGGTCGAACTGCAGTCCGAGGAAGCCGGCAGCGAAGCGGGCATCAAGTCGGTCGCCTACAAGATTTCCGGCCACAACGCCTATGGCTGGCTGAAGTCCGAATCCGGCGTGCACCGTCTGGTCCGCATCTCGCCCTTCGGCAAGGGCACGCGCGAGACGTCGTTCGCGTCGGTCTGGGTCTATCCGGTGGTCGACGACAATATCGAGATCGAGGTGAACCCCGCCGACATCCGCATCGACACCTACCGGTCTTCGGGCGCGGGCGGTCAGCACGTGAACACCACCGACTCGGCCGTGCGGATCACCCACGCGCCGACCGGGATTGTCGTGACCTCGTCCGAGAAGTCGCAGCACCAGAACCGCGACATCGCCATGAAGGCGCTGAAATCGCGGCTTTATCAGCTGGAGCTGGACCGCCGGAACGCGGCCATCAACGAGGCGCATGAAAACAAGGGCTCGGCCGGCTGGGGCAACCAGATTCGATCCTACGTCCTCCAGCCTTACCAGATGGTGAAGGACCTGCGGACCGAGCACGAGACCTCCGACACGCAGGGCGTCCTGGACGGTGCGCTGGACGGGTTCATGGCGGCGACGCTGGCGATGAACGTCTCGGGCAAGTCCCGCGCCGAGGCCGCAGGCGAGGATTGAACTGCGCGCCTTCGGGCGGCGGTTTGGATTTGGGGAAGGGGCCGGGGTCGGCCCCTTTTTCTTTGGGCGATGCCATGTGGCGACATTCGGTCACCCGATCAGTTGTTTGTACCGCCCGGCGTTTACGCCGGGCAGCGCCGTCCCGCCCCCCTGGGGCGGCGCTATTGCGCCCCCCCGCGGGCCGGACGCTGCCCTTTGTGAAGACAGCACACGTTGCGATCCGGTTTTATCTGGTGATCGAAGTCAACGCAGTCGCCGATGTTGTCGCCAATTTCTCAGAGTTGAGGATTCTTCTGGCAGGCACCTCCCGCCCTTCCACCCAAGATCCCGCTTCCCAAAAAGCCCGCATTTCCGCCGAGCGGATCCCCGCCTGTTTTCCCTGCGCCCGCAACATGGCATTTTGCCAAAAAAGACCATGCAAAGGGCAGCGACATGGATGGACAGGGCATGCACGGACCGGACCCGGTGACCCGGATCGAAAGCGATGGCATCGTGGTGACCGTCTCGGACCACGGGGCCGAGATGCAAAGCCTGATGACCCCGGACGGGCGTGAACTTCTGTGGCATGGCGATCCGCAGGTCTGGTCGGGGCGCTCTCCGATCCTGTTCCCGATCGTGGGCCGTGCACCCGACGACCGGGTCGCCATTGACGGGCAGGGCGGCGAGATGGCCCAGCACGGCTTTGCCCGCCGCATGACGTTCGACCGGATCAAGGCCGAACCGACCCGTGTGGTGCACAGCCTGACCGACAACATGGCCACCCACGATGCCTACCCGCGCCCCTTCGCGCTGACCGTGACCCATGCGGTCAGCGGTGCGACCCTTGCCGTAACCGCCGTGGTCGCCAACACCGGGCGGGCGATGATGCCCTTCTGCCTGGGCTTTCACCCCGCCTTCCTCTGGCCGCTGCCCGGGGCCGAGGGGCAGGCGCATCGCATCACGCTGGACAATGGGGCCGAGCCTGCGCTGGCGCGGCTGACCAACGGGTTGCTGGACGACACCCGCCATCCCTCGCCATTCACGGGCGGAGAACTACGGCCCGACCCGGCGATGTTCGACGCCGACGCCATGATCTTTCCCGAGGGTGCGGGGCAGGGGCTGCGCTTTGATGCGCCGGACGCCTCTGACGCGCCGAGCCTGCGTTTCACCTTTGAAAATCTGCCCAATCTTGCCCTGTGGCAGAAGCCCGGCGCGCCCTTCCTGTGCATCGAACCCTGGCACGGCATGGCCGCGCGCAAGGGTGCGGGCCCCGAGATCGCGGACCGCCCCGGCGCGATCACCCTGGCCCCGGGCGAAAGCGCGCGCTTCCGCTGGTCGGTGACGATCGGCTGATCCTCTCCGGGCACGTCGGCCCCACAGCCCCCCGGAACCCGACCCTGAAGCGCCGCACCGGGACCGTGCCGCACAGCCGAACCGCCATGCGAGGGCAGGCTTGCGCGGCTGCACTCTGGCATTCCCGCGCCGCATCGCTAACCTCCCGCCAAAAGGGGAGAGGTGAGATGACAGAGCTGACAACGCTGAGCGCGCGGGACCTGCTGGGGAAACTGAAGACGAAAGAGGTCTCCTCGGAAGAGGTGATGCGCGCCTGCCTGGCCCGGATCGAAGCCGAGAACCCCCGCGTCAACGCCATCGTCGCCCTGCGCGATGCCGACCAGCTGATCCAGGAGGCCCGGGCCCAGGACCAGGCACGGGAAACCGGCGACACGCCCGCCGGGGCGCTTCAGGGGCTGCCGTTGGCGATCAAGGACACCGCCAATGCGGCGGGGCTTCCCGGCACGCTGGGCTCTCCCATCCTGAAGGACTTCATCCCCAAGGCGGATGATCTGCACGTGGCGCGGATGCGGGCGGCGGGGATCATCGTCATCGGCAAGACCAACGTGCCGGAATTCGGGCTGGGATCGCATTCGGTGAACCCGGTCTACGGGGCCTCTTGCAACCCTTACGACACGGGGCGGTCGATCGGCGGATCCTCGGGCGGGGCGGCGGCGGCGCTGGCCACGGGGATGCAATGGCTGCTGGACGGATCGGACATGATGGGCAGCCTGCGCAACCCGGCAGGCTGGGGCAATGTCTACGGTTTCCGCCCCAGCTATGGCCTGGTGCCGAACGACCCGGGGAAAGAGCTGTTCCTGTCCCCCATGGCCACCGCCGGCCCGATGGCGCGCTGCCCCGACGACCTGGCGCTTTTGCTGGACGTGCAGGCGGGCCGCGATCCGGGCGTGCCCTTTTCCCACGGCGACGGCCCGTTTTCGGGCGCGCTGAACGCCGACCTTACAGGGCGCCGCATCGGCTGGCTGGGCGACTGGGGCGGGGCCTGGCCGATGGAGGACGGGGTGTTGGCGACATGCGAGGCCGCCCTGAAGACCTTCGAAGACCTGGGCTGCACGGTTGAACCGCTGGCGGCCCCGTTTCCGGCCGAGGACCTGTGGCAATCCTGGATCGACCTGCGGTCGCTGGCGGTTGCGGGCAGTGTCGGGCCGCTGTTCGACAACCCGAAGTACCGCCCGCTGATCCGCGAAGACGCGGTCTGGGAGATCGAGCGCGGCCGCGCCCTGAGCGCGAGCGAGATCCTGCGCGCCTCTTCCATCCGCTCGGCCTGGTATCGCGCGGCGGCGGCGCTCTTCGCGCGCTATGACGCGCTCATCGCTCCGACGGCGCAGGTCTGGCCCTTCCCGGTGGACTGGGCGCATCCGAAGGTGATCGCGGGCCAGGCGATGGACACCTATCACCGCTGGATGGAATGCGTGATCCCGGCGTCGCTGATCGGCTTGCCGGGGCTGGCGGTGCCTGCGGGCTTCGGGGCCGGGGGGCTGCCCATGGGTCTACAGCTGATCGGCCCCTACCGGGGCGATCTGGGCGTGCTGCAACTGGCGCAGGGCTATCACTTGGCAACCGACTGGCCATCGCGCCGCCCGCCGCCTCGCGCCGGGGGCTGAGGCCCCGGCAGTGGCTGACCACGGGACCCCCGGGCTAAAGCTGTATTTGGGATGTTCTTGATCGCGCGGGATTTTCCGGCTTCCCTTTGGCAAGGGTCCCGGCACATCCGCCCGGACAGCACGGAGGATCCATGCCAGACACACCGCAACTGGGGGTGCCCCCGCTGGTCCCCGTCCGTTTCGACCACTTGCGCCAGGCTCTGGCGCGGGGGGCGGCGGACATGCGGCGCGCGCCGATCTGGGGGATGTTCTTTGCCTTTGCCTACGTGGGCATCGGCTGGATCCTGGCCTGGATCACCTTTGCCACCGGGCAAAGCTATTGGCTGATCTTCGCGGCGGTGTCCTTTCCGCTGGTCGGACCCTTCGCGGCCGTGGGGCTATACGACGTGTCCCGAAGGCTGGAACAGGGCCGCCCCCTGGACCGGGGCGCGATCCTGACCGTGATCCTGCGTCAGTCGAAACGACAGCTGCCGTCGATCTGCGCGATCATCATCTTCATGCTGCTGTTCTGGTTCTTCCTGGCGCATATGATCTTTGCCCTGTTCCTCGGGCTTTCGACCATGACCAACATCTCGTCCAGCGCAGAGGTCTTCCTGACCCCGAACGGTCTGGCCATGCTGGCGGTCGGCACGCTGGTCGGCGCGGGCTTTGCGCTGCTGCTCTACATGATCACAGTGATCGCCCTGCCGCTGCTGCTGGACCGCGAGGTGGATTTCGTCACCGCGATGATCACCTCGTTCCAGGTGGTGCGGGGCAGCCCGGGGCCGATGCTGGCCTGGGCGGCCTTCATTGCCGTGGTGACCTTCGTGGCGCTGATCCCGGGGTTCCTGGGGCTGTTCTGGGTGCTGCCTTTGCTGGGCCATGCGACCTGGCACCTGTATGACCAGCTGGCCTATGGGCCGGACGCGGGCCGCCGGAGCTGAACGCGAAACGGCCCCGCCGGGGCGGGGCCGTTTGTAGGGCCGTTTACTGTACCGCAATCAGGATCCTGACGAACCGCGCCGATCAGTAATCCCGTTCAAAGAAGATACCCAGGGAACTGTCGCCATCCGATCCAAGCTGCCCCTTGGCGGTCAGGTTGTCCGTGACATCCAGGTTGATCGACAGGCTGGTCTTGCCGCCGCTTGTCGCCTCGACCTCGGTATAGATGTTGTCGCTGATGTACTTGCCGGCGCTCAGCGCGGTTTCCCCGTCGGCGGTCTGGCTGACGTCCAGGTCGTCCAGACCGGCCCCGTCGCGGATCTTGCCCACGACGCCGCCGCCCCCCTTGCCCGTCAGCTCGGCGATGGCCACGGCCAGCCGGGCCGCCTGCAGCGGCGAAAGCGAGGCAATGTCGCGTTCGAAGAACAGCTGCGACAGGACCTCGTCCTCGGGCAGTTCCGGGCGCGAGGTAAAGACCACCTGGGGCGCGGCGGCAGGGCCGTCCATGACGATCTGCACCACGTATTCGCCGGAACTGCTTTCCGCCACCAGCCGGATGATCGGATCGAAGCCACCCGCCAGACGCACCCGGCCCTCGGTCAGGTCCAGCCGCTTGGTCAGGATGTCGATCCGGCCGCGCACCAGGTCGAACTGGCCCACGGGGCGGACGTCATTGGTCGTGCCTTCAAGCGTCAGCCCGCCGCGCAGCTCTGCGTCGATGCCGCGCCCGCGCAGGAACATCGAATTCTCGGCCTCGACCCGCAGGTTCAGGCGCAGGGCGTTGCCGCCGCCAGACCCGCCCGAGGAGGCACCATCGCTGTCGGTCAGCCCGGCCCGTGTCCGGGTCGCCCGGCTGGCCGCACCTTCGTTGACGTGGCGCATCTCGGGGATCGCCTCGACCCCGCCGAACCCGCCCGAGGGGATGCGCAATTCGGTGTCCGACAGACCGATCCGCCCGGCGACGGTGCCGCCCCCGGTCAGCCCGCCGCTGACGGTGATCCGGCCATTGGCGCGGGTCGACAGAAGGCCGGGTTTCTCGATCGGGACATTGGTCAGCGTCGCCACCAGATCGGCGGGGTAGGACCCCGACAGGCTGACCGGACCGGACAGGGCGATGGCCCCGCCGTTCACCGTGGCGCGCAGGTCGGTCTGGGCGCGGCCCCCTGCCAGCGACACGGTGCCGCCGATCGCCTCGACCGCCAGTCCCGCCGAAGGCACCGACGCCCGCCCGCCCGAGACCGAGACCTGACCGGACAGCGCCGAAAGCCCCGGCTGGCCCGAAAGCGCCAGGTCGAACCGGGCGGTGCCGGTGATGCTTTGCGGGGCGATATAGGGGTTGGCCAGCGCCAAGGGACCATTGCCCGAGATGTCCAGGTCGACCGCGCCGCCCGGCAGCCCGACCCGCCCCGAAACCCGCGCCACCGTGCCGCCCGGCCCGTCCGCGTCGATGGTCAGCGCCAGGGCCCCGCCCTCCAGCTGCCGCACCGATCCGCTGGCCGTAACCGGCCCCGAAGGGGCCTGCGCCACGACCTGCGACAGCGAGGCCAGCCGCGCGCGGAAATCAAGATCCGTCGCCCCGTCTGCGATCAGCCCGCTGGCGCTTGCCGTCACGCTGGCGCCGTCGACCGTCGCACTGTTCAGCCGCAGCTGGCCCTGATCGAACCGCCCTTCGGCGGCAAAGGTGGTGGTGCCGCGCAGGACCTCATCCGCCAGCGCCTGACCGGTGCCGATGTTCTGCCCTTCGCCGTCCAGGTCCAGCACATAGGCCGTGCCGTCCTGTACCGCGCGCAGGTTCACCGTGACCGGCCCGCCCGAGGCCCCAAGCGGCGCGCCGGAATTGTCCAGCGTCACGCTGGCGCGCAGGTCCCGTGCGCCGTCGGTCAGGTTCCCTTCGGCCTGAACCGACAGGGCGGGATTGGTGATCGTAGCATCGCGCAGCAGCATCCGTTCGCCCAGCAAAAGCGAAACATCCAGCCGGGTGTCCCCGGTCAGAAGCGCATCGGCCTGGGCGATGCCCGTGGCCAGGTCGCGTCCGGTGCCGGTGATCGTGACGCCGGTATCCGCGCCTTCTTGCTGCGCGCGGATGGTCAGATCCAGCGGGCCGCCTTTACTGCCGGTGACCACGCCGCTGTCATACAGCTGGCCGGTGACGGTGACGTCGCGGGCGCCTGTCGTCAGCTCTCCGCCCGCCTCGATCGACAGGGCAGGGGTCGAGATCCGGGCGTCTTCCAGCAGGATGCGGTCGGTCAGCGTCAGGCGCAGGGCCAGGTCGGTTTCCCCGGCCAGAAGCGCATCGGCCTGGGCGATGCCCGTGGCCAGATCCTGTCCGCCGCCAAAACCCGTGACCTCGAACCCGTCGGGCAAGCGCTGCACGGCGCCGGCGATGGCCAGCGGCCCGCCCTCGGCCCCGGTGAAGGCCCCGGAGTTGGCCAGTTGCGCATCGTATTCGATCCGGCCCGCGTCATCGGCCAGAAGGCCGCTGGCGGACAGGCGGATCTGGTCGTTGGTCAGGCTGAAGGTTTCAACCTCAAGCCCCGCCTGGCTGCGGTTCACGGCCAGGTCCAGCACCGCGTCGCCGCCGATCACCGGGTCCAGCTGTTCGATCCCAAGCGCAAGGTCGGTGGTCGACCCCTGTGCCGTCACCGCAAAACTGCCGCCCAGCAGATCGGCCGACAGGGTGAACCCCAGATCGGCACGGCCCGTCAGATCGGCCCCGGCCAGCGGGGTCAGCCGCGACAGATCGGTGATGCCCGCGCGCCCTTCGGCGGTGACTACGGATGTGCCGCCGCCCGGGGTCAGGGTGGCATCCACCTGGGCGGAATAATCACTGCCCTGCAGGTCCAGGCGGTCCAGCACCACGTCCTCGCCCTCGGTCCAGGCGATGCGGGTCGTGGCGGTGACCTCGTCCCCCACGGCGGATTGCAGCGCGGGGTCGGTGAAGACCAGCTGCGACAGGGCGGCGTTCAGGTTCAGATCGACCGCGCGGGTGCCGCTGGTGGCGATGGTGCCGCGCAGGCCCAACTCTCCGATGCCGACGGTCACGTCGGGGCGCACGAAATCCGCCAGGGTCACGGTGGCGGTGACGTCCTCGCCCTGGTCCGCGTCGAACTGCGCCGCGATCACCGCCTGGCGCAGGGTCGGGCCATCACCGAAGGGCAGGGTGACCGGGCTGCCGTCCTCGGCCCCGATTTCACCGTTCAGGGCAAAGCGCTGCGGCCGGCCATCGGCGGCCAGCGCGAAGGACCCCGACAGCTGCACCGCCGCCGCCCGCAGGTCCAGCGCATCCAGCACCAGACCCTCGGGTCCGCTTTGGCCGTTGGCGGTCAGGCGGATGTCATCGCCCAGGAAGTCGCGCGCCTGGGGCAGAAGCACGGCGGTCAGATCGCCGCCCAGATCGGCGGCAAAGCGCTGTGCGCCATCGGCCTGACCGGTCAGCGTGACGGTCCCCGCCAGCCGGTCCTGCCCGTCCGAGGCCAACGAGATCTGCGCGGTGAAATCGTCCAGCGGCCCGTCCCCGTCCACCCGCAGCGACACCGAGGGCCGCCCGGGCAGGTCCAACAGACGCGCAGCGATGCCGTTCTCGGGCTCTTCCGCAGTGATCTCCAGCACCAGCTGGTTGGCATCCGGTTGCAGGTCGACCTGGGCGGTGATCTCTCCGGCGCGGTCCAGGCGGCGCAGCGACAGCGCGGTGGCCAGCCTTTCGTCGTCCAGCGCGGCATTGCCCGCAAAGGTAAAGCGCGCGGCTTCGCCCAGCACCGGTTCGCCCAGTTCAAGCGTGGTGATCGAGACCTCGCCCACGTTCACGGCCACCGGCAGATCGGGGATGGCAAAACCCGAGGCCTCGGCCTTGGCCGTGTCATCGCCCTTGGGCAGGCGGTTCACGGTCAGGGTTTCGGCCGACAGTTCCTCGACCTCCAGCCGCCCGCGCAACAGCGCGCCGCGGTTCCAGCGCAGCACGGCCCCCGAGAGCTCAAGCCAGATGCCGTCCTCGTCGGCGATGGTCATCCGATCAAGCGTCGCGGTCGAGGACAGCGCGCCCTGGAACCCCTGGATGTCGACGGTGCGGCCCGCGCCCGACAGGCTGTCCTGCAGCAGCCGGGTCAGGAAGCCTTCGCCATCCTCGTCCTGGGCGCGGCCCGTCCCGGGCAGCGCGGCAAGGGTGACGACCAGAAAGAGAGCAAGAAGATGTTTCACGACGCGAAGGTGCCTCGATGTGTCAGAGTGTCTGTAGGTGCGCGCAGGTCTTGGAACGCCAAGCTGTCTCAAAATGCCTGTCCAATCCCGACGTACAGGCTGACGCTGCGGCCCGCATTGGGGCCGGTGATGGGGGTGGCCAGATCGGCGCGCACCGGGCCGATCCCGGTCTTGTAGCGCACGCCTATGCCTGCGCCGCCGTGCCAGTTGCCGCCCGCGAACTGCGACGAGGCCGCGACATAGCCATAGTCCACGAAGGCCACGGCCCCGATGTTCCCGGTCACGTCGCCGCGCACCTCGGCCGAGAGCGCGGCAAAGCTGCGCCCGCCGGTCTTGGTGGCCCCGGTGCCCACGCCAAGCGATTGGTAGCCCTGGCCGCGCACGGTGCCGCCGCCGCCCGAGTAGAACAGGAAATCCGGCGGGGTCGAGGCGATCGAGGGCCCGATCACCGATCCCGCCTGCATCCGCCCGGCCAGCACGATCTTCTGCCCGATTTCCCGGTAGCCGCGCAGGTCCGCCGTGGCCCGCAGCCCGGTGGCCGATCCCGAAAGCCCGACAAAGGGCATCAGCTCGACCTCGGCAAAGGCCCCCTTGCGCGGGTCGGTGCTGTCGTCGCGGTTGTCCCAGGTCGCGCCGCCGGTCAGCAGCACGTGGCGGAATTCGCGGGTGCCAAAGCTGTCCCTGGTGCGGGCCAGGCGAAAGCCCAGCTCGCTCCGCAGGGTCAGCTTGTCGTTGATGATCCGGTCGACTCCGACGCCCAGTTCGACCTGGTCGGTCAGATATGTCGGCTCATCCTCGCGCGCGATCAGCGCCCGCAGGGTCAGCTGCGCATCCGGGTGGCGGAAGGCGGGCCGGGTCAGGGTGGCGGCAAGCGAATAGTCGATGCCGCCGGTCTGGCCGCCGATCCCGGCGACCTCGGCGTCAAAGCGCAGCCGTTCGGCCCCGCCAAAGAAGTTGCGGTGCAGCCAGTAGCCGGTCAGGCGAAGCCCCTCGGTCGTCGAAATCTCGGCCCCTGCGCCAAAGCGGCGGGGCTTGGCATCCTCGACCTCGATCACGGTGCCCAGGGTGTCGTTCGGGCCGATGGCCGCGTCCTCGGTCACATTGGCGGCGCGGAAGGCCCCGGTGCGGCGCAGCCGGCGTTCGGCCTTGTCGATCTCGTCGGGGTCATAGGTCTTGCCCTCGGGGATGCCGGCGATGGCGCGGATCCGTTCGGGGCGCACCGCGCTGTCGGCACTGTTCGCCGCGATCCGCGACGGCCCGAAGCTAAGCCGCGGTCCGGGCGTGATGCGAAAGGCGGCATCGACCTGGTTGCGGGCATGGTCGGCGGTGATCGTCTGGGCGGTGACGGCGGCCTTGGCGTGGCCGCTCTGGCGCCAGGCCTCGACCCCGTCCTGGGCGGCTTCGCGCATCACGGCGGTGCCGGCACGGGCCCCGGTCGTGAAGCCTTCGGTCAGGGTGTCCGACGAAGGCAGCGGCGCAATCTCGGCCTGGCCGAAGGTGAAGGCGGGGCCGGTGTCGACCGTGATCTCGATCCGGTTGACGGCGGCGGGCGGTTGCAGCGCCGACAGGCGCGCGGCCTCGCGGCCATCGACCCGGATATTCACCTCGGCGCTGAAATAGCCCTGTTCATACAGCGCGGCCAGGACCCGGCGGTAGTCGGCCTGGGCGGCGGCGATAAGGTCCTGCACGTCCGTCTCACCCTCGTCCAGGGCGGTCTGCGTCAGAGAGGCCGACAGCAGGTCGTCGCGCAGGTCATCGGGCGCGGTCAGCTTCAGCTCGGCCGCCGAAAGGGGCGCGCTGAGGGCAAGAGAAAGGCAGGCGGTCAGGCAAAAACCGGGCGCAGGGGCGCGGCGGACAAAGGGCATAAGGGCGGTGTCCCAGGGTAAATAGGCGTCTTCCCCAAAGTAGTCCTTGGCTGGCGGAGTTCCAGCGGATTCGCGCCCATGGCAGCCCACGCGCGGGGAATTGCCGCCTTGCAGGCCTGCAAAGCGCGCAAGCGGGCCGGGGGTGCTTCCGCAGGGGGCGGGAACGGGCTAGGGAAGGAGCGGACCAGCAGGAGAACCGGGATTTGACGCAGATCGGCACGGCGGCACGGGTGGCCCTTTCGCGGGCTTTCAGGGCGACCCGGCAGGGCGTCTGCGGTGCTGTGCTTTTGTGCGTTGGTCTAGTGGCGTGCCTTGGTGGAGGGGCGCTGGCGCAGGGATCACCCAGCCTGTTCGACGCCCGCCGGGATGGCGTATTGCCGCCCGGTGCGATCCGCCCGCCCGAGGATGTTGCAGGCGACGCGGCCGCGGATACCCCCGGCGTCGGCGACGTGGTTGTCACGCCAGAGCTGTCGTTTGGCCCTGCGTCCGAGACGCCAGAGATACCCGAGGTGCCTGCGCAAGAGGCCGCCACGCCGCCGGCGGATGACGCCGCGACAGACATCCCCTCCGCCGCGCCCGCGGATGCCGAAGGGGTCATCGCCGACATGCCCGCCGATGCCGCGCAGGACAGCGCCCGGGCCGAGGCCCCTGCACCACAGGGCGCGCCCGGGACGCGCACCCCGACCAAACGTCCTTTGCCGCGCCCGCAGGTGGCACCCGACCAGGTGGACCCCGACCCCGCCGCGAAAGCCCCAGCCGCAAAGCCCCCGCGCCCCGAGGGCTGCGCGGACCCGGCCAAAAGCCGCGACGCAGATGTCGCCCGCAATGCCGCGCAGATCGACGGCGCGGGCCTGTGTCTGCAGGAAACCGGCATCCGCGAACACGGGCGAAACTGGCGCTTTACCCGGATCGGCACAGCCGCGCCCGGGGGACCGACGATCCTGCTGCTGGACGACAGCGACGACGCGACGTTCGACCTTTCGCTTGAGGCTGCAACCCGGGGCACCACGCTGATCGCCGTCGAAACCGGCGAGGCGCGGGCCTTCGACGGTCAGGACCCGGCCCGCAACTTCGGTGCGACGCCCCGCGCCACCGCGAATTGCACGGGGATGGCCCCCGCGCCCTCGCCGCTGTTTGCCCAGGCCCTTGCCGATCTGATCCCGCAGGGACCGATCCTGGCCTTTGCCGCGCCCGACCCGGATCTTTCGGCCGCGCGCACCACGGACCGTCGGCGCGGCACGCTGGCCCCCGGCGGGGCTGCGGACCCGCACAGCCTGGTGCTGACGGCCGATCTGACCGCCCAGGCCGCCGATCTGCCGGACCTTGTGGCCGCGCTGTCGGCGCAGGGGCTGAACGCGGTGCACCAGCGCCTGGATCCGCCCGGGGGGTGCACGCTGCTGGACCATGCGGTGCTGACGAAACTGGGCCGCCCGCTTATCCTGCACGCGGGTCCCTCGGCGCGGGCGCAGATGCTGGATGCGGTGGTGATGGCGCTTAGGTCCTTGAAATAACACGACCCTCGGGGCCGGATCGGCGGCGAACCGCCCGCGCGGCAGCCTGTCCGCATCAAAGCCGGGGAACCCACCCCGCCACAGCGCGTTGACTGCCCGACAAGGGAGATGTCGTAGATGTTCAAGCCTAAGTTGATGCCCAAGGTGATGCCGGTTGCCCGTGTGAGCCTGCCGATCCGCCGACCCCGCCGGGAATGTTTCCTTGCCCTTACCGACCCCGAGACACTGTCGCGCTTCTGGCTGCATGACGCCGGTGACAGCTGTATCGAAGAAGGCGCGCAGCTGCGCTGGCAGTTCCGCGCGGACGCCCCCAGGATCTCGGTCCTGTGCCGCGAGATGCGCCCCGACTGCCTGATCCGGCTGGAACTGTCGAACGGCGTGCGCATCATGCTGACGCTGGACCGGCACGAGGACGGCGGCACCTTGGTGCATTACTGCGAATGCGGCTTCGGCGCGGATGCCGACACGGATGAGGTGTCGCAGGCGACCGAAGGTGCGGCGCGCATGCTGTCCGCGCTGAAAACCATGCTGGAGCCTGACGTTGCCGAAACGCCCGACCGGCCGCGTCTTCCCACGGCGGCCTGACCCCGGGGTCACCCCTTCCCGCGAAAGATCCCCAAACGGCGCCCCTGACGGGCGCCGTTTTGCGTTCCCGAGTCAAAATCCCGGCAAATTCGCTGAAAATCCGCCCAATTTACGGGCAATTTCCAAAAAGTACGCATGATAATTGAGCAAATATGGCGCAATCGCGCCGTTGCACGCCTTTCGCCCCGCAGCAGCGTTCCCCTGTTTGTCGAAAGCGCGTCTTGTGGCGACGCACCTGATCGAGGGTGCATCAGACGCGTGCGGCAGCCCACCATTCGCCAGTCCGGTAGCCACCGCACGCCAGCAACGATTACGTCGCTGAACGGCACATAGGGGTGAAGGGAGAGGAAATCAAACCATCCACCCGGTCGTTAGGCGACGTTCCACAGAGGGGACGTACATATGTCGCAATTTCTGAAGACCATGCTGGGGGCCGCTGCCGGCTCGATCCTGCTTGGGACCACCGCCATCGCCGCCGACGACACCATCAAGGTCGGCGTCCTTCATTCGCTGTCGGGCACCATGGCGATTTCCGAAACCACGCTGAAAGACACCGTTCTGATGCTCATCGAAGAGCAGAACAAGAAGGGCGGCGTGAACGGCAAGATGCTGGAAGCGGTCGTTGTCGACCCGGCGTCCGACTGGCCGCTGTTTGCCGAAAAGGCGCGCGAACTGCTGACCGTGTCCGAGGTCGACGTGATCTTTGGCTGCTGGACCTCGGTCAGCCGGAAATCCGTGCTGCCCGTGATCGAGGAACTGAACGGTCTGCTCTTCTACCCCGTCCAGTACGAGGGCGAGGAATCGTCGAAGAACGTCTTCTACACCGGCGCCGCGCCGAACCAGCAGGCGATCCCGGCCACCGATTACTACCTGGAAGAACTGGGCGTCGAGAAATTCGCGCTGCTGGGCACCGACTATGTCTATCCCCGCACCACCAACAACATCCTGGAATCCTACCTGAAGGACAAGGGCATCGCGGCCGAAGACATCTTCGTCAACTACACGCCCTTCGGTCATTCCGACTGGTCCAAGATCGTGGCTGACGTCGTCGCGCTTGGCGCAGACGGCAAGAAGGTCGGCGTGATTTCGACCATCAACGGCGACGCCAACATCGGCTTCTACAAGGAACTGGCTGCACAGGGCATTTCCGCCGAAGACATTCCCGTCGTCGCCTTCTCGGTTGGTGAAGAAGAACTCTCGGGTCTCGACACCTCGAACCTCGTCGGTCACCTGGCCGCCTGGAACTACTTCCAGTCCGCCGAATCCGAAGCGAACGACGCATTCATCACCGCATGGAAAGCCTTCGCCGGTGAAGAGCGTGTGACCAACGACCCGATGGAAGCCACCTACATCGGCTTCAACATGTGGGTGAACGCGGTCGAAGAAGCCGGCACCACCGATGTTGACCCGGTCCGCGAAGCGATGTGGGGCCAGGAATTCCCGAACCTGACCGGCGGCACCGCCGTGATGGGCACCAACCATCACCTGTCCAAGCCGGTGCTGATCGGTGAGATCCTGGAAGACGGCCAGTTCGACATCATCTCGGAAACCGATCCGGTTCCCGGCGATGCATGGACCGACTTCCTGCCGGAATCCGCAGTGCTGAAGTCCGATTGGAAAGAGCTGGAGTGCGGCATGTACAACACCGACACCTCCACCTGCGTCCAGCTGGAATCCAACTACTGATCCCGATGCGGGGCAGGGCCTTGGTCCTGTCCCCATGGATCCCGGTCGGGGCGGCCCTGCTGCCCTGACCTGCCTCACAGGTCCGCGGCGCGACATCCCCTGCCCGGATCCCGAACGAATTCTGTCCGACCGGTCCCCGCCCATGCTCTCTCGCCTTTTCTCGGCCCTGGTCCCCGGTTTGGGGCTGTTTCTTGCGCTTGCCGCCGCGCCCCTGCAGGCACAGGATGCGGATGCTCCGATCCAGATGCTCCTGCAGGAGCACGGCGAGATCATCCAGAAATCCTCGCGCCGGACGATCCAGCCCGCCATCGACGCCCTGCGCGACAGTGACCTGCCCGCCGCCAAGCTGGTGCTGGAAAAATGGGCCGCCCGCGAGATGTGGGTGGACGAGGCGACCGGGCTGTTTGTCTATGCCGAAGAGGTCGACCGCGACACGCTGCGCATCTTCGATTTCGCGGACGCAGGCGCGATCGCCGAGGTTCCGGACGAAGGCTATGACCAGCTGAAGCCCAACTCGGGCATCCGCGCGCTGATCGGCTCGGCCCTGGTGAAATTCCAGCTCTCCGATCCCGATCCGGCCGCGCGCCTGGCCGCCCTGACCGCGCTGGAACGCAACGGCAACGAAAGCCACCTGCCGGTGCTGCGCGCCGCAATCGAAGACGAACCCGACGCCGCGATCCGCGCCCGCAAGGAACGGATCGAACGGCTGCTGACCATCAGCTATGGCGAAACCCCCGCCGACCGCATTGCCGCGATGGAGGGCTTTCGCGGCGATCTGGGCGTTGACGCCCGGGCCAAGCTGAACCCGATCCTGACCACGAAAACCGAGATCTTCGCGGGCGAGATCCCCGCCACCCGCAACATCGCCCGCACCCTGCGCCCCGGCACGGATGACCTTTCGCGCATGGCGGCCTACCAGATGCTGGTCGAAGACGGGAAAGCCCCGGCCATGCTGTCTGAAGCCGCGCTTCTGTCGGCCATGCAGGACAACCTTGCCGATGGCGCGGTCGGTGGCGTGCCCGTGGGGCAGCTGTCCGATCCCGCGGCCCGCATGCGCGCCTACCTGGCGCTGGCCGAGGCCGGCACCGTGCCCCCCATCCCGACCGAGCCCGAGATCGACGCGGCCCTCGCCGCCCACAGCTTTGCCGAGGTCTATGCCGAGCCGGAGCCTTCCGTGACCTCGGCCGCGCGCGACGTGCTGAAATCCATCGAGCTTCAGGTCGGGCTGAACCAGTTCTTCGATCTGTCGCTGGATGCGCTGTCGCTGGCCTCGATCTACTTCCTGGCGGCGATCGGTCTTGCCATCACCTTTGGCGTCATGGGGGTCATCAACATGGCCCATGGCGAATTCATCATGATGGGGGCCTATACCGGATACGTGGTCCAGCAGGTGATCCCGAACTATACCGTGTCGATCATCGTGGCGATCCCGCTGGCATTTGCGGTGACCTTCGCCGCCGGTGTGGCGATGGAGCGGCTGGTGATCCGCTGGCTCTATTCCCGCCCGCTCGAAACGCTTCTGGCGACCTTCGGCATCTCGATCGCGCTGCAGCAGATCGCCAAGAACGTCTTTGGCACCCAGGCGCGGCCCCTGACCTCGCCCGGCTGGCTCGACGGGGCCTGGGTGATGAACGACGTGGTGTCGATTTCCTACATCCGGATCGCGATCTTCGTGCTGGCGCTGATCTTCCTGGGCTTCTTCCTCTTCCTGATGAAGAAGACGCGCCTGGGCCTGGAAACCCGCGCCGTCACCCAGAACCCGCGCATGGCGGCGTCGATGGGGATCAACCCCGACCGGGTGAACATGCTGACCTTCGGCCTGGGCTCCGGCATCGCGGGGATCGCAGGGGTGGCCATCGGGCTCTATGCCAAGGTGACCTCGGAACTCGGCTCGGATTATATCGTGCAAAGCTTCATGACCGTGGTCGTGGGTGGTGTCGGCAATATCTGGGGTACGCTGCTTGGGGCGACGATGATCGGTTTCCTGCAGAAGGGGATCGAGTGGTTCAACCCGTCGAACACCCTGGCCGCCCAGACCTACATGATCGTCTTCATCATCATCTTCATCCAGTTCCGTCCCCGGGGCATCATCGCCCTCAAGGGCCGCGCGGCGGGGGATTGATCCATGGCTCAGCTCTCTGTCCCCGCCAATGCCAACCGCGCGCCCCGCTTCCAGGGCCTGGACCTCTGTCACGCGCTGGATCGCCTCCGGCGGGAGTATTTGCAGCAAGATGATGCAGGCGGGCCGCGCCCCCATCCTCTTGCCGGAAATATCCCGGGGAGTGGCACCACTCTGCCAGGAGTGGCGCAAGGGGGCAGCGCCCCCTGCGACGATCTTCATCCCGCGCCCGAGGCCGGGGCAGGGGCGCGATCCTTCCCCGCCCAGACCCATACCGATCCCGCGCGCGACCGCGGACCCGACCACAAGGAGGCGCGCCAATGAGCCGGCCTTTCATCCTGCGCAACCCGTCGATCCTGGTGTTCCTGGCCGCTCTGGCGGCCTTCACCCTGGGCGTCACCCTGATGTCCGAGGCCTTCGGGTCCGGCGCGATATCGACCTCGTTCGTGAAGACACTTGGCAAGACGCTGTGCCTGTGCCTGGTGGCGCTGGCGATGGACCTGGTCTGGGGCTATTGTGGCATTCTCTCGCTTGGGCATTTCGCCTTCTTCGGGCTGGGCGGCTACATGGTAGGCATGTGGCTGATGTATGCCCGGACCGAGATCATCGTCGCCGAGGCCATGGCCAACGCGCCCATCCCGCCCACGGATCAGGAGGTGGTGGACGCCATCGGCACGCAGATCTTCGGGGTGGTCGGATCCTCGGACTTCCCCATGATCTGGTATTTCGCCTCTTCCCTGCCGGCGCAGCTGGCGCTGGTGGTGCTGGTGCCGGGGCTTCTGGCGCTGGTCTTCGGCTGGCTGGCCTTCCGGTCGCGCGTCACCGGCGTCTACCTGTCGATCCTGACGCAGGCCATGACGCTGGCCCTGTCGCTTTACCTGTTCCAGAACGAAAGCGGGCTGCGCGGCAACAACGGGCTGTCGGGGCTGCAGAACCTGCCGGGCGTCACCGCCGGCCAGGCCACCGTGTCGATCTGGTTCCTCTGGGCCTCTGCCGCCGCCCTGGCGCTTGGCTATGTGCTGTGTGCCTGGGTTGTCTCGGGCAAGTTCGGATCCGTGGTGCGCGGCATCCGCGATGACGAGGCGCGGGTGCGCTTCCTGGGCTATTCGGTCGAGGGCTACAAGCTGTTCATCTTCACCCTGACGGCGGTGATCGCGGCCATTGCGGGCGCGCTTTATTATCCGCAGGCGGGGATCATCAACCCGGGCGAGGTCGCGCCGATCGCTTCGATCTACCTGGCGGTCTGGGTCGCCATCGGCGGGCGCGGGCGGCTTTACGGGGCGGTCATCGGCGCGGCCTTCGTGTCTATCGTCTCGACCTGGTTCACCGGCGGGCTGGTGCCGTCGGTGCCGCTTGGGTTTTACACAATCGACTGGGTGGACTGGTGGCTGGTGCTTCTGGGCCTCAGCTTCGTGCTGGTCACGCTGTTCGCGCCCAAGGGCATCGGCGGGCTGGTCGACCTGGTGGCGGGGCGCATCGCACCCGACCGCCACGGCGCGGATTACGGCCCCGACAAGGGCAGCAAACGGCAAGGGGAGGGCCGGGGATGAGCTCCTTACTCGAAGTTTCGGGCGTCTCGGTCACCTTTGACGGCTACAAGGCGATCCGCAATCTCAGCTTCCAGATAGGTCAGGCCGAGATGCGGGCGATCATCGGCCCGAACGGGGCCGGCAAGACCACCTTCATGGACATCGTCACCGGCAAGACCCGGCCCGACGAGGGCCGCGTGCTCTGGGGTGAGAAATCCATGAACCTCCTGAAGATGAGCGAGGCGCGCATCGCGCAGGAGGGGATCGGCCGCAAGTTCCAGCGCCCCACGGTCTTCGAGGATCAGACCGTGCATGCCAACCTGCTGATGTCGCTGAAGAACCCGCGCGGATCCTTTCCGTGCCTCTTCTACCGCCCCAGCTTCAAGGACGAAGCCCGGGTCGAGGAGCTGGCCAGCGAAATCGGCCTCTCGGACGCGCTGACGCGCAAATCCGGAGAGCTGTCGCATGGCCAGAAGCAATGGCTGGAGATCGGCATGCTGCTGGCGCAGGAACCGCGGCTTCTTCTGGTCGACGAACCGGCGGCGGGCATGACCCTGGCCGAACGCGAACACACCACCGACATCCTGCGCGAGGCCGCCAAGACCCGCGCCGTCGTGGTGGTGGAACATGACATGGAATTCGTCCGCCGGCTGAACTGCAAGGTCACTGTATTGCACGAAGGATCGGTCCTGGCCGAAGGATCGCTGGACCATGTCACGGCCAATCCGCAGGTCATCGAAGTCTATCTGGGGCGGTAATCCATGCTGAACGTTGAAAACCTGACCCTGCACTATGGTCAAAGCCAGATCCTGCACGGCATCGACCTGAAGGCCGAAACCGGCAAGGTCACCTGCATCATGGGCACCAATGGCGTCGGCAAGACATCGCTACTGAAGGCGATTTCGGGCACGCATCCGCGATCGGGCGGGGCGATGATGCTGGACGGAGAGGACCTGGGAAAGATGCCGGCGCATCAGCTGGCCCACAAGGGCATCGGCTATGTGCCGCAGGGGCGGATGATCTTTCCGCTGCTCACGGTCGAGGAAAACATGCAGACGGCCTTCGCCTGTCTGCCCCGGTCCGAACATCACATCCCCGACGAGATTTTCGAACTGTTCCCGATCCTGAAGGACTTCCTGCATCGGCGGGGCGGGGATCTGTCGGGGGGGCAGCAGCAGCAGCTGGCGATCGCCCGCGCCATGATCACCAAGCCCAAGCTTCTGCTGCTGGACGAACCGACCGAGGGCATTCAGCCCAACATCATCCAGCAGATCGGACGGGTGATTGAATACCTGCGCGACAAGGGCGACATGGCGATCATCCTGGTCGAGCAGTATTTCGAATTCGCCTACGGCCTGGCCGACAGCTTCTACGTGCTGCGGCGCGGGGCGGTGACGGCCTCGGGCACCAAGGCTGATCTGACGAAGGATCAGTTGATGGCCGAGGTGTCGGTTTAGGCCTTAGCCGATCCCGATAAAGCTGAGGATGGCAAGCACGATGACGACGAGGCCGACGAGATAGATGATGCGGTTCATGGCGGGTCCTTTCACGTGTGGTTTCCTCACCAACCCGTGAAACCCCGAATGGGTTGCATCCGATCTTTCCGGCACGAACAGAGTCAGGTCAGATAACGACGCCAGGATGCGAGGCCAGCACGTCAGGGCTGGACGAGCGGCTCAGAACTCCATCCAGATCGTGATCGGGCCGTCGTTCACCAGCGACACCTTCATGTCTGCCGCGAATTGGCCGGTCTGCACAGGCACGCCCAGATCGGCCAGCGCGCGGGCGAAATGCGCGTACAGCCTGCGCCCGTCTTCGGGCGCGGCAGCAGAGGAAAACCCCGGCCGGTTCCCGCGGGACGTATCCGCGGCAAGGGTGAACTGCGACACCACAAGGGCCGATCCGCCGATGTCCAGGACCGACCGGTTCATCTTGCCCGCCTCATCTTCGAAGATCCGGCATTTCGACACCTTGGCCGCCAGAAGATCGGCGTTCGCCTCGGTATCGCCCTGCATGGCGCAGACCAGGATCATCAGGCCCGGCCCGCATTGGCCCACGACCTCTCCATCGACGCGAACGGCGGCTTCGCTCACCCGTTGCAATATCGCGCGCATCAGCCCCGGACCTCCAGGATTTCGTTCAGCGCAGCGCGTTCGGTGCGGAAATTGTTCGCGGGATGGTCGGGGTCCTCATAGCCGAAGGTGATCGCGCACAGGATCAGCCGGTCCTCGGGGATTTCCAGCACCTCGCGCACCACGTCGGAATGGAAGGCCACCGCCGCCTGCGGTACCGTCGCCAGCCCAAGCGCCTGGGTCGCCAGGCAGAAGGCCATCAGGAAGCCGCCCGAATCCAGCGCCCCATAGGCCCCCAACTCGCGGGTCGAGGTCAGGATCGCCGTATGCGGCGCGCCGAAAAGGTTGAAGTTCTCCATCGCCTGTTTGGCGGACCCCGCCCGGTCGCCCTTTTCCACGCCGACGGCCTCATACAGCTGCCAGCCGCAGGTGCGGCGGCGGTCTCCATGCACGCCGGGATAGCCCTCAGGGCCGGGTACATCGGGGGCGGGGGCGCGGGTTCCGGGCGCGGCCATCAGCGCGGCGCGCAGCCGGTCGGTTTCGGCCCCGCGCGTCACGATCACCTGCCAGGGCTGGGCATTGCACCACGAAGGTGCGCGCCCGGCGGCGGTGACCACCTGTTCGATCACATCCTCGGGCACGGCGCGATCCAGGAAGCCGCGGCAGGAGTGGCGGGCCGTCAGCAGCCCCATCAAGGTATCGTAATCGTTCATCTTTCCCCCTAAAATCCCTTTGGTTCAGGCCGCTGAAAAGGCCAGGCCCTAGCCGCCGTTCTGCGCCATCACATAGCCGATGATGCCCGCCACGATCGCACCTGCCACCACGGCCAGGGCGATCTTCCAGGGCGACCAGGGCCGTTCGCCCTGCACCCGGCCGGTGCGGCCGTTGACGACAAAGCGGTAGGTCTTGCCGCGGAACTTATAGGCCGCCATCCAGACCGGCAGCAGCACGTGCTTGAAGGTCACACCGCTGATCTGCGTTTCGATCCCATGCACCCGCTGGCGGTCGCCGCCGATGTCAAAGCGCACGTCGCGGTCGATGGTGCGGTCCATGATGGCGCGGGCTTCCTCGTAGCCCTCGGCCAGTTCGACCTGGTAGCCCTCGGCCAGGAAACCGGCCAGGAATTCCGGCGTATAGGGCTTCATCTCCGACAGGTCCCAGGGTTCCAGCGCGTCGGTGTATTTCTTGGGCAGCGACTTCGAGGCCAGCACAAGGATGTCGTCAAAGAACCGCGCAACCCGGCCCGAGACAGGGGTCCAGCGGATCTTCTGCACCTGGCGCTGTTCCGGCTTGCCTTCGTGCATCACGGTTTCGGTGACGTAGTAGATCGTGCCGCGTTCGCCGCGATAGCGTGACTTGGTGTCGGCGTCATAGGTCCAGTAGGGGACATAGATGCCGTCCAGCTTGCGCCCCTTGCGGGCGTAATCCTTCAGCCCATTGGGGGCGAACCACAGGCTGCCCAGCCAGTTGGCCATGGCCTGCTGTGCCTCGCGTTCCGAAAGCGCGAAGGGCAGCACCCCCTTGGGCTTGATATGCCGGTGCGTGCCGGTGCCGGTGACCACGGGCGTGGCGCAGAAGGGGCATTCATCCGCATGGGTGTCGCCGTCGAATTCCACCTGCGCGCCGCAGTTGGGGCAGCTGGAGACGCGGGTTTCCTCGATCTCGGCCTCTGGCAGACGGGCCTCGATCGCGGCGCGGAAGTCCAGTTCCCTGATGCCGCCCGCCCAGGGGCCGGGATCGGCCAGCGCTTCGGAATGGCCGCAATGGTCGCAGATCAGCTTCCCCTCGGCCGGGGCATAGCGGTAGTCGGCCCCGCATTGCGGGCAGGGAAAGCGATGGTCCTGGGTCATTGCGGGCTCCGGCTGGTGTCGGGCGGAAGGTAGAGCGGTCGGGGCCGGGGCGAAACCCCGGAACGTCGTGCGGGCGGAGGGGGTGGAGGGGGGCGCTGCCCCCTCCCGGCAAAGCGGGGCTTTGCCGGTTCACCCCTGGGATATTTTCGGCAAGAGGATGTCAGCGGGGCAGGCGGTGATCGAAGCTGACGATCTGGGCCAGGTCACGGCAGGCGGCAGAGGTGAAGCGCAGGACGATGCAGAACAGCCGCGCGTCGGAGGGCGTCAGGCGCACCCGGCCCGAGACCGAGGCCGTGCGCCCTTGGCTGACCACCTGTTCGACGGTAATCGACGCGGGCGGGGTCAGCCCGGTCAGGGCCCTGGTGATCTGCGCGCGGCCTGCCAGTACCCCGCCCGGGCGCTGCCACTGGGCATCGGCGGCAAAGGTCGAAGAATCGACCGTGCCGGCCCCGAGCATCGCCAGGGCGATGTCCTGCGCCAGCGCATTGCCGGACGCCGTGTCGCCGGGGCGTGAGGCCATGACCGCCTGAGCACCTGCCATGGATCACACGCCTGGCGGCGGGGGCGGCGGCATCACGGTAAAGAGCTGGGCCAGTTCCGTCACGTCCTCGGCCCGCATCCAGCCGTCCTGGCCGGCGGTCCAGACCATCGTGTCGCGGGTCATTCCGCCTTCGGTCACCATGCGGCCCAGCCGCGCCTTGGAGTAGGGGCCGTGGGTCGCGCCATTCTCGGCGATGTGCCAGACGTGTTCGACCGGCGGGGGCGGCGGCGCGGGGGGGGCGACCTGAACAGGGGCCTGCGGGGTCGGAGCGGCAGCCGCCTGGGGCCGCGCGCCCCAGGGGCCGCTTTGCGCCATCTGGTTGGCCATCGCCATACCCATCCCCATGCCTAGGCCCGCACCCATGCCGCCATCGCCGCCGGGGTTCGAGGCCGCGCGAGTCATTGCATCAGCGGCCGAGAACTGGGTGAACCGCCCCAGGTCGCCCACGATCCCCATGGAGGTCCGCTTGTCCAGCACCTCTTCCACCGCGGGGGGGAGCGAGATGTTTTCGATGTAAAGCTCGGGCAGGGTCAGGCCGTATTCCGCGATCACGCCCGAGATCTCGGCCGCGACCATCTTGCCCAGATCGGCGGTATTGGCGGCCATGTCGAGCACGGGAATGCCCGAGCCCGCGATGACGCGGGAGAATTCCTGCACGATGATGTTGCGGATCTGATAGCTGATCTCGTCCATGGTGAATTCACCATCGGTGCCGACGATCTCGCTTAGGAATTTTGCGGGATCAGTGACGCGGATCGAATAGGTGCCGAAGGCGCGGATGCGCACCGGGCCGAATTCCGGGTCGCGCGCCATGATCGGGTTCTTCGTGCCCCACTTGAGGTCGGTGAACCGGGTGGTCGAGACGAAGTAGACCTCGGACTTGAAGGGCGATTTGAACCCGTGGTCCCAGTGCTGCAGCGAGGTCATGATCGGCATGTTGTTCGTTTCAAGCATGTAGAGCCCGGGAGTGAACACATCCGCCAGCTGGCCTTCATGTACGAAGACCGCCGCCTGACCTTCGCGCACGGTCAGCTTGGCGCCGTATTTGATTTCATGCCCCTCACGTTCAAACCGCCAGACCAGCGTGTCGCGCGTGTCGTCGGTCCAGTGGATGACGTCGATGAACTGTCCGCTCAGGAAATCCAGGATGCCCATGTCAAATGTCCTTTCTCAACTCTCGCCGCCGATCAGCTCTGCCGCGATCCTGGTGAAGATCGGGCGGGCCTCATCGGCGCTTTGTCCCGGGCGCAGCCGGGGATCGTACAGCATTTTCAGCAGCATTTCGTCATGCGTGGTCAGCAGCGCGAATTCGTCGTCGTCGTTGAAGATTGACGGCCGGGCGCGGGGGCTGTCATTGGCCAGGCCAAGCCCCTGGGCCATTTCCTCGTGATAACAGCTTTTGCGGACCAGGTCGGGGTGTTCGGCCCGGACCAGCGCGATCGCCTGCCCATAACCCGAGGTGCCGTCGTCGCGCGAAAACGCCACGACGAGGCAGTGGATCGCCCGGGGCAGACGTTCGAAGATGCCAAGCGCGCTTGAGGAGATGTCGGGCACGATCTGCTGCACCCGCGACACCACGAGGTCATGATCGTCCTCGCCCATCACCAGCACGTTAAAATTGGCCCCCGTCTGTGCGCCTTCGCCGACAAAGCCGATCTGGTGGCCGGTCAGACGGGCCAGCCGGGCGGTATAGTCGCGCACGGTCGCGCTGTCTTCGACGCGCAGGTCCTGCGGGACCGAGGGGCCGAATTCCACCGCGACCTTCACCGGGCCGGGCCAGCGGCGCAGCCGGGCCTGGGCCCCGCCGGATCCACGCAGGCCCGCGCCCCGGGCGTATTCGTCGTAGAACACGATGCGTTCGAAATTCGCCGCCAGCTGGCGGGCATTGAAGGGCGTATCGACCCCGCCGCCATCGGTGCGCAGCAGCCCCTGTGCCAGCAGGTCCGCCTGGATCGCGGAATAATAGCGCGCCAATGCCTGGGATTGCTGCGACGGCCCGGCGGGCAGTGCGGCGGGCACCGGGCTGGGCCGCGCATTGGGCTTCAGCGTGGGCGTCGGCGCGGCCAGCTGACAGGCCGCGACGGTGGCACACAGCGCAAGCGCCACTGCGGCGCGCCCGCGCCGGACATACGGATGCCCTGCGTCCCGGCCCGTGTGGCCACGCGGACGACCGCGCAGACGCGCGGCCAGATCCGCCAGCCCCGAAGGGATATGCGCCTTGCCCCGCATCCGAATTTACGCCTGCGGCACCGAGGTCGCGGCCGTATCGCCCACGCCGTCGGCGCGCGCCTTGGCGGCGGCCAGCGTGTCACGCAGATCGGCTTCCATCTTCTTCAGGTCTTCTTCGGCGGCGGCGCGCTTGGCCTTGCCTTCGTCGGCGATCTGCAGGCTTTCCTCGATCGTGCCGATCAGGTCGGCATTGGCCTGTTTCACGGCCTCGATATCAAAGACGCCGCGCTCCATCTCCTGGCGGATCATCTTGTTGCTTTCGCGCAGGTTCTGGGCGTTGGCCTTCAGCAGTTCGTTGGTCAGGTCGTTGGCTTCGCGCACGGCCGACGCGGCCTCGGCCGAGCGCTGGATGGTCACCGCCTGGGCCAGCTGGGTTTCCCACAGCGGCACGGTGTTCACGAGGGTCGAGTTGATCTTGGTCACCAGCGACTTGTCGTTTTCCTGCACCAGCCGGATCGAGGGCAGCGACTGCATCGTCACCTGGCGCGTCAGCTTCAGGTCATGCACCCGGCGTTCCAGATCGTCGCGCGCGGCGCGCAGGTCGCGCAGCTCCTGCGCCTTCATCACCTGTTCGCCCTCGGGGGCGGCGTTCACCGCCGCCTCCATCGCGGGGATGTCGGTGGCATCCAGGCGCGCCAGCTTTTCTTCGCCGGCCGCAATGTACAGCGCCAGTTCGTCGTAGAAGGCGAGCGTCTTTTCATAGAGCAGGTCCAGCGACTTGATGTCCTTCAGCAGCTTGTGCTCATGGCTCAGAAGCTCTTCGGTGACGCGGTCGATCTGGTCCTGGACCTCTTCAAAGCGGGCGGTGAACTTGGCAAAGGGCGCGGCGCGGCCCAGCAGTTTTTCCCAGAAAGACCGCTCGCGACGGACATCCAGTTCGGACACCGAAAAGCCGCGGATCGTGGTGACGATGTTGCGCAGGCTGTCACCGGCGGGGCCCACATCCTTGTTGCGCACGTCCTGCAGCATCGCCTGAGAGATCGTCTGAAGTTCGGCCTGGGCCGAAGAGCCGAAGCGCACGATCGATCCGGTGTCGGTCATGTCCAGTTCGCCAATGCGCTTTTCGATCTCGGCGCTGGTCGGCGCGTCGGCCTGGGCCAGGGGAACCAGCGCATCTGCGGGCGCGGGTTCGGGCAGGACGACGGCGGTGACCGCTTCGACCTCTTTCAGGGTGTCTGCGGCCTTGGCGCGAATATTCTCGGACATCACTTCTCTCCACTCCACCGGCGGTGCCGGGTTCTGTTCCACCTATGCGGGGCCGGACCTGATCGGACCCCAGTCTGGTCCTGCTCGGGTCTTACTCGGGCCGGACCCCTTCGCGCTGCAGCCTTTCGCGCAGCACCTCGATTTCAACCGTCATGTCACCTGCATCATCGGACAAAAGCTTTTGTGTCCGTGCTGCGAAGTTTTCTTCAAGATCCGTCAGAAGTGCCTCGTAATCGGCACGGGCCTGCGGGCTTTGCGTGCGGGCATAGAGATCGGCGAACTTCACCGTCGCGTCCCGCGCGCCCTGCAGATAGATGCCCAGGTACTTCCGCGCCGCAGTCAGGTCGCGCGGGTCATTTTCAACTGTGCGGAACAGACCCCGCGCCACGGTCTGAAAGCGATCCACCCGGGCTTCCAGCTGGCGGTCCTGGGCGCGTTTGATGGCGTCGGACATGGCGGTCAGATGCGATTCTGCCCGGTCGATGGCGCGCGCCACGCGGTCGGTCTGATGCAGGTCGACGCCCTCCATCCCCTTGTCTTTCAGGGGGTCGAGGCCAAAGGCCATGGAATGCAGCACAGCCCCAAGAAGGGCGTAGACCCCGGCGGCAACCGGCCCGTGCCCGGCGAAACCGACCAGCGCCAGCCCCACCCCGGTCAGGGCCGAGCCAAGGATCTTGCGCGGCAGGGCGGGGCGTCGGGCGACCTTGCGGGCCTCATAGGCCTCTTCGGCGCGCAGCCCTTCGCGGGTCAACCAGGCCGCCCCGATCAGCGCACCCAGGGCCAGCAGGTATTGCGCCATCACGATCGGGTCGGAGCCGAAGGCCTTCCAGATCAGCGGGAAGGGCGCAAGGAACAGAAGGTTGACGCGCAGACCCGCGCGGGTGCGTTTCGCGCCGCGAAAATTGCCGGGGGTGCCGGATGCGCCGCCGCCGGGCTGCGTCTTGGGTGCCCCCTGCGCAGAGGTCTGACCGGATTGCCCACGGGGGCTGAATTCTCCGCCGTATCGCTGTGCCATTACGCCCCCGCTGCCGTCACGCTTGCGTAAAGGATCAGGGCCAGAAGAAGGAAAAAGGCCAGTTTTTGCAATCCGCTGCCGGTCATGCCACCCCCGTTGGAAACCCCGTCACTTGGCGTCCACACCATATGGGGTGAGGATTACACGAATGCTATCCCTCTGCATAGTCACGCGGTTTCCGCCGTAACGGAAGAGGCGGATTTACGACTTTGGCCGCTTGCGCGTCAAGCGGGGGCGTTTTGCGGGCGCGGGACCGTCATCCCAGGGGGCATTTGCGGATTGATCGCGGACGCCCTTGCCCTTGGGCAGGGGCGGGCGGGGCTTGGGGCCCTTGCCCTTGACGGGGGCTTTCGCGGCGTCGGGGCCTTTGCCAGCGGGTTTGCTAGAGGGTTTGCCAGCGCCCTTGCCGGCAGGACCCGTGGAAAAAGTCGTCCGGCTGAAGGTCGCCTTGCCCGCCGGGGCCTTCGGCGCTGCTTTGGGGGCGGGCCGCTTGCCCCGGGTCACGCGGGGGCGGGGGGCGTCGTCGTCCTCGGGCTCCATCCCCAGCTGGTCGCGCAGCACGCGGCGGCGGACTTCCTCGACCTCGCCGGGTTTCAGCGGACCCAGCTGGAAGGGGCCATAGGACACGCGGATCAGGCGGTTCACCGACAACCCGATGCTTTCCATGGCGCGGCGGATTTCGCGGTTCTTGCCTTCGCGCAGGCCCACGGTCAGCCAGGCGTTTGCGCCCTGCTGCCGGTCCAGCGCAACCTGCATGGGCTGAAAGATTTCCCGGTCCACGACCACGCCTTCGCGCAGCGGCGCAAGGCTGGCGTCGGTCGGGTTGCCCTTGACCCGCACGCGGTATTTCCGCAGCCATCCGGTTTCCGGCAGCTCAAGCTTGCGCTTCAGCCCGCCGTCATTGGTCAGCAGCAACAGCCCTTCGGAATTCAGGTCAAGCCGGCCCACGGACATCACGCGGGGAAGCTCCTCGGGGAGGTCGTCGTAGATCGTGGGACGGCCCTGTTCGTCCTTGTGGGTCGTCACCAGCCCCGTGGGCTTGTGATACAGCCACAGCCGCGCCGGTTCCGGCGCATCCAGCGGGCGGCCATCCACGGTGACCTTGTCGCGGGCGGTGACGTTCAGCGCGGGGCTTTCGATCACCTTGCCGTTCACGCTGACCCGGCCCTGGCCGATCATCTTCTCGGCCTCGCGGCGCGAGGCGACGCCGGAGCGGGCCAGCACCTTGGCGATGCGGTCCCCTGCGGGCGACTTGGCCGCGCCTTCGGACTGGCCTTCGGTTTGAGACACGTCAGAGGGCTTGCCCCCCGGTTTCCCGCCGGGCGACGCGCGGCGCGGACCTGCGGCCTTGCCCTTGCGGGCGGCGAAGGAGGATTTGGCGGGATCTTTGCGGTTCTGGCTCATGCCCCCGCCATACAGGCTTTGCGGCGCTTGCGGAAGACGGGAAGCTGGGGCAGACCAAGCCCATGGGGTTCACGTCTTTCATGGATCAGGCGCTGGAAGAGGCGCAGGCCGCTGCCGCCCGCGGCGAGGTGCCCGTGGGCGCGGTGCTTGTCGATCCGGCGGGCCGGATCGTCGCGCGGGCCGGGAACCGCACGCGGGAACTGTCGGACCCCTCGGCCCATGCCGAGATGCTGGTGATCCGCGACGCCTGTGCCGCCGCCGGGTCGGAACGGCTTCCGGGTCATGATCTTTACGTCACGTTGGAGCCCTGCGCCATGTGCGCCGCCGTCATCGCCAATGCGCGGATCGCGCGGCTGTATTACGGCGCGGCGGATCCGAAATCGGGCGGCGTGGCGCAGGGCGCGCGGGTCTTTGCCCATGCCCAATGCCATCATACCCCCGAGGTCTATGACGGCATCGGCGCGCAGGCCGCCGAGGCGCTGTTGAAGGATTTCTTCCGCGGCCGCCGGTAGCGCGGGGATCCGAATGAAGATCCGATTACAAGTCCTGGGGCCAGGGTGGGTTCGCCCCCGCCCGCGACACGGTAACCGCCGCCGCCCGCACGCCCAGATCCAGCGCCTGTTCCAGCGCCGCGTCGGACAGATCCCACAGGGCGGATTTCGTCAGCAACCCCTGCTGCGACAGGCTGGCCAGAAGGCCCGCGTTGAAGGTATCGCCCGCGCCGATCGTATCGACGACCTGAACCGCCCGCGCCGGCACCGTCACGCTGCGGCCGTCGCGCATATAGCCCGTCGCGCCCTTGTCGCCCTTGGTCATTACGACCAGCGACGGGCCGAGGTCGAACAACTGCGCCAACCGCGCCTCGGCCGGGGTATCGCCGGGCAGGAGCCAGTCCAGATCCTCGTCCGAAACCTTTACGATGTCGCTTTGCGCCAGCATCGCACTCAGCCGGTCGCGATAGCGCCCCGGATCGCGGATGAAATCGGGCCGGATATTGGGGTCGAGCATCACCGCCCGCGTCCCGCCTTCGCGCGCAAGCAGGGCACGATAGGCCTCGGCGCAGGGTTCGATCATCAGGCTGATGCCGCCCAGGAACAGCGCCGTGACGCGGGCGTCCAGCGCCGGCATGTCGTCGGGTGTCAGCATCCGTCCGGCGGTGTTTTCGTCATGGAAATCATAGGTGGCCTGGCCGTTCTCAAGCCGCACGAAAGCCAGCGTGGTGAAACGGTCCGACCGGACGCAAAGGTCTGATGACACAGCGCTTTCCGCCAGCACCTGTTCCAGCTGCTGGCCGAAGACATCGCGCGACAACCCGGTCAGCATCCCCGTGGGCGCGCCCAGCCGGCCAAGCGCCACGGCGGTGTTGAAGACCGCACCGCCGGCAAAGGGCACGAACCCGTCGCGACCCGCCGCAGCGGGTGCCGTCGTGGGGAAGGGGATCATGTCGATCAGGGCTTCGCCGGAACACAGGATCATGGTCAGTCCTCGCTTTGGCACCCGTCCCGAAGCGGCGGGCGCGACTCTCTGACCCACGGGACTACACCCACTTTTTTACGCGCGACAAGAAAAATTTTTCGCGGTAAAGTTTGCGGTGAGAATTTTGTAAAGAAGACCGGGTTGGACAGGATGCAGGGTAACAAGATCCGCAATATGGACGAATTCGCCGCGCTTTGCGGCATTTCGCGCCCGACCGTGTCCAAGTATTTCCACGACCCCGCCAGCGTGCGTCCCAAGACACGGGCGCGCATCGAACAGGCGCTGGCGGACTATGACTACACGCCCAACATTTTCGCCATGAACCAGAACCGGAAGCTGACGAAGAACGTCGGCATCGTGGTGCCCTACCTGGCGGATCCCTTCTTTGCCGAGATCGCGCGCAACCTGGAACAGCGCTGCATCGACGC
Source organism: Pseudooceanicola nitratireducens (assembly GCF_900109195.1). GTDB lineage: Bacteria > Pseudomonadota > Alphaproteobacteria > Rhodobacterales > Rhodobacteraceae > Pseudooceanicola > Pseudooceanicola nitratireducens. Next base: position 360,486 of record NZ_FNZG01000001.1, read on the forward strand.
GGGCTATCGGCCCAGCCTGCATTCCTCGCACGGGAAACCCGAGCTTGAGAACGACATCCTCGACAGCCTGCGGTCGCTGAAACCGGCGGGCGTGCTGCTGGCCCCGCTTGGCCGTGTCTCGGACCCGGGGGTGATCGAGAAATTCTGCGCCGATGTGCCCACGGTCCTGTTCGACAGCTACCTGCCGGATGCGGGCCTGGCCTTTGTCGGGTCGGACAACCCGCAGTTCTCGCGGTTGATGGTCGATTACCTCTGCCGGACGGGCGAACCGCCCTGTTTCTTCGAGATGAAGCACCCGACCAACCCGAACGCCAACCGGCGGCGGCAAAGCTATATCCAGGCAATGACCGCCCTTGGTCACGAACCGCAGATCTTCCAGGCCGAGGGCAAGGGCTGGGACTTCGAAGAGATCGGCCGCCGCGAAGGCGGCAGGGCGCTGGCCGAAGGGGCCTTCCGCACCAACACCGTGCTCTGTTCCAACGACCGTCTGGCAATCGGTTTCCTGTCGGCCTGCTACGAAAGCAAGATCCGCGTCGGCATCGAGGCCGACTGCGACATCCGTGTCGCGGGCCACGACGACCACCCGTTTTCGCGCTTTACCTGCCCGTCGCTGACCACGGTCGCCCAGGATTACGAGGAAATCTCGCGCCGCTCGGTCGAGCTTTTGTTCGCCGCGATCGAGGGCGACAAGACCGAGGGCACGGCGGGCGGCACGCGGCAGGATTACTTTCTCGAGGGCAGCCTGATCATGCGGAAGTCCGCGTGAGTAAAGCTGAAACTTTCCGCGCGTAAAATTTATTTTGACAGCGCGATCAGCTTTGCCCTAGGGTCCCCGCAGTTACATCCAACGCTAGGGAGGATTCGGATGTTCTTGAGGAACGCACTTCGTGCGGCGACGGCTCTTACGCTGGTGACCGCAGCAACCGCGCAGGCCGACACGATCACCATCGCAACTGTGAACAACGGCGACATGATCCGCATGCAGGGTCTCACCGAGGAATTCACCAAGGCGACCGGCCACGAGGTCGAGTGGGTGACGCTGGAAGAAAACGTTCTGCGCCAGCGCGTGACCACCGACATCACCACCAAGGGTGGCCAGTTCGACATCATGACCATCGGCATGTACGAGACGCCGATCTGGGCCAAGAACGGCTGGCTGGTCGCGCTGGACGACCTGGGCGACGACTATGACGTCGACGACCTGCTGCCCGCGATGCGCGACGGTCTCAGCTATGACGGCACGCTGTATGCCGCGCCCTTCTACGGCGAAAGCTCGATGATCATGTACCGCACCGACCTGATGGAAAAGGCCGGTCTGGACATGCCCGAAGCCCCGACCTGGGAGTTCATCCGCGACGCCGCCGTTGCGATGACCGACAAGGAAAACGAAGTCTACGGCATCTGCCTGCGTGGCAAGGCCGGCTGGGGCGAAAACATGGCCTTCCTGACCGCCATGTCCAACTCCTTCGGGGCCCGCTGGTTCGACGAAAACTGGACCGCCCAGTTCGACAGCGCCGCCTGGAAGGACACGCTGACCTTCTATCTCGACATGATGGACCGCGCGGGCCCTCCGGGCGCGTCGAACAACGGCTTCAACGAAAACCTGTCGCTGTTCCAGCAAGGCAAATGCGGCATGTGGATCGACGCCACGGTTGCGGCGTCCTTCGTGACCAACCCGAACGATTCCTCGGTGGCTGACAAGGTCGGCTTTGCGCTGGCCCCCGACACCGGCAAGGGCAAGCGCGGCAACTGGCTCTGGGCATGGGCGCTTGGCATCCCGGCCGGCACCGACAACGAAGCTGCCGCGAAAGAGTTCATCTCCTGGGCGACCTCCAAGGCCTATATCGAACTGGTCGCCTCGAAAGAAGGCTGGGCCAACGTCCCCCCGGGTGCGCGTACCTCGCTCTATGAGAACGAGAACTACAAGGACATCCCTTTCGCGCAGATGACCCTGAAGTCGATCAACTCGGCCGATCCGCTGAACCCCTCGGTCGATCCGGTGCCCTACCAGGGTGTCCAATTCGTCGCGATCCCGGAATTCGCGGGCATCGCCACCGAAGTCGGCCAGGAATTCTCGGCCGCGCTGGCCGGCCAGCAATCCGCAGATGAGGCCCTGGAAAAAGCCCAGGCCCTGACCGTGGATGCCATGGAAGCGGCCGGTTACTAAGGCTCCTTACGCGGGGGGTGGGCCAACTGCCCCCCGCACCCTTATTCTGATCCCGAATTCCGTCGCTGTTCGGCCACCCGTCGGCCGTCCCCGATCCCTATCCCGTCCAGGCCTCCGATCTGTGCTGTGACCGGCACCGGACCCGGACCAAGACCCGCCCCGTGGCGTTCGGCCCGGCCCCTGATTGGCCCGATCCGTCGACCCACCCAACACGCGTCCCGCAGGAGGTGCATTGTGGCAACCAAGGCTTCGCGTTCCGCAGCCCGGCTGATGATGGCCCCGGCCGTCGTCCTGCTCCTGGGGTGGATGCTCGTCCCCCTGATCATGACGCTGATCTTCTCGTTCAAGAAGTACCTGCCGCTGCGCGGTGGCGACCTGGGCTGGGTCGGCTTCGACAACTACGTGCGGTTCGTCACCTCCTCGGCCTTCTGGCCTGCGGTTCAGGCGACGCTGATGATCGTCGGCGGCGTTCTGGCCATCACCGTGATCTTCGGCGTGCTTCTGGCCATGCTGCTGGATCAGCCGATGTGGGGGCAGGGGGTCGTGCGGATCCTGGTGATCGCACCCTTCTTCGTCATGCCGACCGTCTCGGCGCTGGTCTGGAAGAACATGTTCATGGACCCGGTGAACGGCGTCTTTGCACATCTCTGGAAGGCTTTCGGGGCCGAGCCGATCCAATGGCTGACCCAGGCGTCCCTGCCGTCGATCATCATCATCGTCGCCTGGCAATGGCTGCCCTTCGCCACGCTGATCCTGCTGACCGCGATCCAGTCGCTGGACGGCGAACAGCTCGAGGCGGCGGAAATGGACGGCGCACCGCCCCTGAAACGCTTCTGGTACATCGTCCTGCCGCACCTGGGCCGCGCCATCACCGTGGTCGTGCTGATCCAGACGATCTTCCTTCTGGGCATCTTCGCGGAAATCTTCGTGACCACCCAGGGCTCGTTCGGGACCAAGACGCTGACCTACCTGATCTTCCAGCGCGTGCTGGAAAGCCAGAACGTGGGCTTGGGCTCTGCCGGCGGCGTCTATGCCATCATCCTCGCCAATATCGTCGCGATCTTCCTGATGCGGATCGTGGGAAAGAACCTCGATGCCTGATCGCCTGTCCCGCGCCCGCCCCATCCTCTTGCCGAAAATATCCCGGGGGGAGTCCGCAAGGACGGGGGGCAGCGCCCCCCACGCCCCCCTGGCCCCAAAGCGGGCCGCCAACCGGGAAAGGAGTTGAGCCATGGCCCGCGCTGTCACCAACCAACGCAAAGCGATCAACACCGCCTTCGCCTGGGCGATCGGCCTGCTGATCTTCTTCCCGATCCTCTGGACGATCCTGACCTCTTTCAAGACCGAGGCCGAGGCGATCGCCTCGCCGCCCTACTTCCTGTTCTTCGACTGGACGCTGGAAAACTACGCGGTGGTGCAGGAACGGTCTAACTACGCGCGCTACCTCTGGAACTCGATCGTGATCGCCGGGGGCTCGACCCTCCTGGGCGTGATCATCGCGGTGCCGGCGGCCTGGTCCATGGCCTTCGTGCCGTCGAAACGCACCAAGGACATCCTGATGTGGATGCTCTCGACCAAGATGCTTCCAGCAGTGGGCGTGCTGTATCCGATCTACCTGATCTTCATCAAAATGGGCCTGCTCGACACCAAGATCGGCCTGGTCGTGGTGCTGATGCTGATCAACCTGCCGATCATCGTCTGGATGCTTTACACCTACTTCCGCGAAATCCCCGGCGAGATCCTGGAAGCCGCACGGATAGATGGCGCAACCCTGCGCGAGGAAATCCTGTACGTGCTGACGCCGATGGCGATCCCCGGCATTGCCTCGACCATCCTGCTGAACGTCATCCTCGCCTGGAACGAAGCCTTCTGGACCCTCAACCTGACCGCCGCCAAGGCCGGTCCGCTGACGGCCTTCATTGCCAGCTATTCCTCTCCCGAGGGGCTGTTCTACGCGAAACTCAGCGCCGCCAGCACCATGGCGATCGCCCCGATCCTCATCCTTGGCTGGTTCAGCCAGAAGCAACTTGTCCGCGGCCTGACCTTCGGCGCGGTGAAATGATCCCGCCCCTTTGGGGTAGGCAATAGTAAGGGAACAAAACCATGGGACGCATCACGCTCGACCAGGTCACCAAGAGCTTCGGTTCCGTTCAGGTGATCCCGCCGCTGGATCTGACCATCGAGGACGGCGAATTTACCGTGTTCGTCGGCCCCTCGGGCTGCGGGAAATCCACCCTGCTGCGCCTGATCGCGGGGCTCGAGGACATCTCCTCGGGGCAGATCCGCATCGACAAGCAGGACGCCACCCATGTGCCGCCCGCGAAACGCGGCCTGGCGATGGTCTTCCAGTCCTACGCGCTTTACCCGCATATGTCGGTGCGCAAGAACATCGCCTTCCCGCTGAAGATGGCGCAGATGGACCAGGCCGAGATCGACCGCCGCGTGAACGGCGCGGCCGAGGTGCTGAACCTGACCGACTACCTTGACCGCCGTCCCGGACAGCTTTCGGGCGGTCAGCGTCAGCGCGTGGCCATCGGCCGGGCGATTGTCCGCGAACCGGCGGCCTTCCTGTTTGACGAACCGCTCTCGAACCTCGATGCGGCGCTGCGCGTCGGCATGCGCCTTGAGATCAGCGAACTGCACAAGCGTCTCAAGACGACGATGATCTACGTGACCCACGATCAGGTCGAGGCCATGACCATGGCCGACCGGATCGTCGTGTTGCAGGCGGGCGTGATCGAACAGGTGGGATCCCCGCTGGAACTGTACCGCGAACCCCGCAACCTGTTTGTCGCGGGCTTCATCGGCAGCCCCCGGATGAATTTCATCGAAGGCCCCGAGGCCGCGAAATACGACGCCCATACCATCGGCATCCGTCCCGAACATATCGCCGTGGCCGAAGGCGACGGGGCCTGGTCCGGTGTCGTCGGCGTGGCGGAACATCTGGGGTCCGACACCTTCTTCCACATCCACGAAACCGGGCTGGCCGAAACGATCACCGTGCGCGCCGATGGCGAAGTGGGCTTCAACCACGGCGACCGGATCACCCTGTCGCCCCGCACCGACATGATCCACCGCTTCGACGCCAGCGGGCTGCGCATCGCATGACCCGGCTGGCTGGAAAAACCGCGCTGATCACCGGCGCGGCCCGCGGCATCGGCCTGGCCTTTGCGCAGGCCTATGTGGCCGAAGGTGCCCGCGTGGCGATTGCCGATATCGACATCGCCCGCGCCCGCGATGCGGCTGCCGGGATCGGTGACGCGGCCATCGCGGTCGAAATGGACGTGACCCGGCAGGACAGCATCGACGCCGCCGTCGCCGCGACCGTCGACCAGTTGGGCGGCATCGACATCCTGGTCAACAACGCCGCCATCTTCACCGCCGCCCCGATCGCTGAGATCACGCGCGACGACTTCGCCCGCACCTTCGACATCAACGTCGCAGGCACGCTCTTTACCCTGCAGGCGGTGGCGAAACACATGATCGACCGGGGGCAGGGCGGCAAGATCATCAACATGGCCTCCCAGGCCGGGCGGCGCGGGGAATCCTTGGTCGCCGTCTACTGCGCCACCAAGGCCGCGGTGATCAGCCTGACCCAATCGGCCGGTCTGAACCTGATCGAACATGGCATCAACGTGAACGCCATCGCGCCCGGCGTGGTCGATGGGGAACACTGGGACGGCGTGGACGCCTTTTTCGCGAAATACGAAGGCAAAGCCCCGGGCCAAAAGAAGAAAGAGGTCGGCGAAGCCGTGCCCTTCGGCCGCATGGGCACCGCGCAGGACCTGACCGGCATGGCGGTGTTCCTTGCCTCGGACGACGCCGACTACATCGTCGCCCAGACCTACAACGTCGACGGCGGCAACTGGATGAGCTGACCGTGAGGTCGGCCAGGGAAGACAAGAATGAAGCTTTCGAACGCCACGCTGGACCAGCTGCCCGAAGGGATCGCCCGCCCGAGTTATGATCGCGCGACGCTGACCCCGGGCATCCTGCACATCGGCCTGGGCAATTTCCACCGCGCCCATCAGGCCTGGTATCTGCACCGTCTGATGCAGGCCGGTCAGGCGCAGGACTGGGCCATCCTGGGCGCGGGTGTCCGCGCCTACGACGAAGCGCAGCGGGTGAAGCTGGCCGAACAGGACTATCTGACCACGCTGATCGAACTGGACCCACAGGGCACGCAGGCCGAGGTCGTGGGCTCGATGATCGGCTATGTGCCGATCGCCGACGACCACGCCCCCCTGATCGCCGCCATGTCGGACCCGGCCATTCGCATCGTGTCGCTGACCGTGACCGAGGGCGGCTATTACCTGGATCCCGCCACCAAGAAATTCGATCCGACCCACGCCGACATCCGCCATGACGCCGGCCTGTCCAACGCGCCGCGCACCGCCTTTGGCGCGATCATCGCCGCCCTGCGCAACCGCCGTGACGCGGGGCACGGGCCGTTTACCTGCCAAAGCTGTGACAACCTGCCCGGCAACGGCCGCCTCCTGCGCGAGGTCGTGGTGTCCCTGGCCCGCCTGTCCGACCCGGAGCTGGCCGACTGGATCGACATCGAATGCAGCTTCCCCAATTCGATGGTGGATTGCATCGTGCCCGCCACCGGCCCGCGCGAGGTTCAGCTGGCCCGGGATCTCGGGATCGAGGACGCCGCCCCCGTCACCCATGAGAACTTCCGCCAATGGGTGCTCGAGGATGACTTCTGCGCCGGGCGCCCCGCGTGGGAAGACGTCGGTGCCACCTTTACCGACCGCGTGCATGATTACGAGGCGATGAAGCTGCGGATCCTCAACGGCGGGCATCAGGTGATCGCCGCCCCGGCCGAGGTGCTTGGCCTGACGACCATCGCGGAGACCATGGCCCATCCGCAGATCCGCGCACTGTTCCGCAAAGTCGCGCTAGAGGAAATCGGCCCCCATGTTCACGACGTCCCCGGCATGACGCCCGCGCAGTATGTCGACCTGATCGACCGGCGGTTTTCCAACCCCGCGATCCTCGACACCGTGCGGCGCGTGGCCTTTGACGGATCGTCGCGCCACACCGGGGCGGTGCTGCCGGTGATCCGCGATGCCATCGCCGCCGGAACGCCCCTGGACGGTCTGGCCCTAAGCCAGGCGCTGTGGTGCCGGATGTGCGAAGGCACCCGCGAAGACGGCACCACGGTCGAACCGAACGATCCCTTCTGGGCCCAGCTTCAGGCCGCTGCCAGTGCCGCCCGGACCCGCCCCGCCGCCTGGCTGGACCTGCGGCAGTTCTATGGCGATCTGGGCGACGATCCGCGCTTTGCCGGTGCCTTCGACCGCTGGCTGCGCGCGCTTTGGGCCGACGGGGTCGAACCGACCCTGGCCGCCTATACTGGGTAGGCCATGGCGTACCTCGGGATTGATCTTGGCACCTCGGGTCTGCGGGCGCTTCTGGTGGATGACGCGGGCAGGCCCCTTGCATCGGTCGAACGCGCGCTGAGCACGCAGCATCCGCACCCCGGCTGGTCCGAACAGGACCCCGCCACCTGGATCGCCGCGCTGGAAGCCGCGGTGGCCGAGCTTCGGGACACCGCGCCCGATTTCGCCGCGATCCGGGGGATCGGCGTTGCGGGGCATATGCACGGCGCGACCCTGCTGGACGCCTCTGACCAGGTGATCCGCCCCTGCATTCTGTGGAACGACACCCGCAGCCATGCCGAAGCCGCCGCTTTGGACGCCACGCCCGGCCTGCGCGAGTTGTCGGGGAATATCGTCTTCCCGGGCTTCACCGCGCCAAAGCTCGCCTGGGTACGGGCGCATGAACCGGACCTATTTGCCCGCGTGGCCAAGGTGCTGCTGCCGGCCGCCTATCTGAACCTCTACCTGACCGGCGATCACGTCGCCGACATGTCCGACAGCGCCGGGACCTCCTGGCTGGACGTGGGCGCGCGGGATTGGTCGGACACCCTGCTGGACGCAGGAGGGCTGCGCCGCGACCAGATGCCCCGGCTGGTCGAGGGCAGCGCCCCCGCCGGTCAGCTGCGCCGCGATCTGGCGCAGGCCTGGGGGCTGGGGCAGGTCACGGTGGCGGGCGGTGCGGGCGACAACGCCGCCGCCGCCTGCGGCATCGGGGCCCTGGCCGAGGGGCAGGGGTTCGTATCCCTTGGCACCTCGGGCGTGGTTCTGGCGGCGCGCGACGGATACCATCCCGCCCCCGAGACCGCGCTGCACACCTTCTGCCATGCGGTGCCGGGGCGCTGGTACCAGATGGGGGTCATGCTGTCCGCCGCCGGGTCGCTGTCCTGGTTGGCGCAGATGGTGGGCCGCAAGCCCGCCGATCTGGTCTCTGACCTGGGCGAGGCGCTGACCGCCCCCGGAGCCGTCACCTTCCTGCCCTATCTCTCGGGCGAACGGACGCCGCACAATGACGCCGCCGTGCGCGGGGCCTATACCGGATTGTCCGCCGGCACCGACCTGGCCGACATGACCCGCGCCGTGCTGGAAGGCGTGGCCTTTGGCCTGCGCGACAGTGCCGAGGCGCTGCGGGCCACCGGGGCCCAGCTGGATCAGCTGTTTGCCGTGGGCGGCGGGGCGTCGTCCCGGCTGTGGCTTCGGATGATCGCCACGGCGCTGAACGTGTCGCTGGCCCTGCCTGCGGGGCGCGAATTCGGCGCGGCCCTGGGCGCTGCGCGGCTGGCCATGGTTGCCGCTGGGGCGGACGAGGCCCGGGTGATGTCGCCACCGCAGGTGGACGAGGTGATCGCGCCGGATGCGGATCTGCGTGCGGCGTTTGATGACGGCTATGCGCGGTTCCGGGCGCTGTATCCGAAGCTGGCGGGGTAGGGGGGCTGCTGGTGCTGCCCGCCGGCGTGTTCACCATATTGGATTACGGTCCGTCGCGCTGAGCTTCTGCGCTGGATCTCACTTTGCCATCAAAGCACCGGTCCTGAGAATACTGTCCCGCCCGGCGGCACGCCGGGCAGCGCCGACCCGCCCCCCTGGGGCGGCGCTTATGCGCCTCCCCGCGGGCCGGCGCTGCCCTTGGCGAAGACCTCGGAAGTTGGCGTGCCGGTTTGAGGCGACCTGCGCCCCGTGGCTCCACCCGAGTTCAGGCTTCACGGGCCGGTGCTGCCCTCTGTGTGGACCTCTGAGGAAAGAGAGCCGGTTCGGGTTTCCGAAGGCAATTCGCGCCGGTAAAACGCGATTGGCTTATTTGGACGCAATCGGACAAGCGAAGAGCAGCTTTTCGGCCCCCCATACCCTCCCCCAAAACAAACCGGCGGCCCCAAGTGAAGCCGCCGGTCAAAACTCAATCAGAAACCCGGATCAGAAGGTCTGATCATAGTCCCCGACCGCCGGTTCGGTGCGGATCACATCGTCGATCTCCTGGAAGATCGCGCGCAGCTCCGCCTCGGACTCGGAACTCTCGCAAACCACCACCAGGTTGGGCGTGTTCGACGAAGCGCGCACCAATCCCCAGGAGCCGTTGTCCAGGATCACCCGGGCGCCGTTCACGGTCACGACCTCTTTGATCGGACGGCCGGCAAAGCTGTCGCCGGCCTCGGCCTTGGCGACCAGTTTCTCGACCAGCCGCTCGAGGATGTCGTATTTCTCGGTATCGGCGGCATAGGGCGACATGGTGGGTGTCGACCAGGTCTTGGGCAGGGCCTTGCGCAGGTCCGACATCTTCATGTCCGGGTTACGGTCCATCAGCTTGCAGATCTCGACCGCGACGCGCATGCCGTCGTCATAGCCACGGCCCACGGGGCTGGCCATGAAGTAATGGCCCGACTTCTCGAACCCCGCCAAGGCACCCAACTCGTGCACGCGGCGCTTCATGTGGCTGTGCCCGGTTTTCCAGTAATCCGCCTTCACGCCATTGGCGCGCAGTTCCGGGTCAGAAGCAAAAAGCCCGGTGGATTTCACATCCGCCACGAAGGTCGCGTTCGGATAGATCTTGGACAGGTCGCGGGCCATGATGACACCCACCTTGTCGGCAAAGATCTCTTCACCCTCGTCGTCGACCACGCCACAGCGGTCGCCGTCGCCGTCAAAGCCAAGCGCCATGTCGGCACCCGAGGCTTTCACGCTGTCGGACATGTCGTGCAGCATTTCCATGGCTTCGGGGTTGGGGTTGTAGTTCGGGAATGTGTAGTCGAGCGTATTGTGGCTATCGACCACCTCGACCCCGATGCGTTTGAAGACCTCGGGCGCAAAAGCGGCGGCGGTGCCGTTGCCGGTGGCGCAGACGACCTTCAGCTTGCGGGACATTTTGAAATCCCCCACGAGGTCGTCGATATAGGCGTCCCAGACACCGTCGACGAATTCATAGGACCCGCCTGGGCGCGGTTCGCCCTTGCCTTCAAGCACGATGTCCTTCAACTCGCCCATCTCGTCGGGGCCGTGGGTCAGGGGCATGTCAAAGCCCATCTTCACGCCCGTCCAGCCGTTCGGGTTGTGCGAGGCCGTGACCATCGCCACCGCGCAGCCGCCCAGGTGGAAGCTGCTGAAATAGGCCATGGGCGTGATGCAGGGGCCGATGTCGCGGACCTTGATGCCGGCCTGCATCAGGCCCAGGATCAGCGCGTTCTTGATGGCCAGCGAATAGTCGCGATAGTCGTTGCCGACGGCGATCTCGGGCTTGATGCCGCGCTTGTGCATCTGCGTGCCAAGACCCAGGCCCAGGGCGGTCATGCCGGGCAGGTTGATCTCGTCCGGGTATTTCCAGCGCGCGTCATATTCGCGGAACCCCGTCGGCTTGATCATCGCATCGCGCAGGAATTCCCAGGTATTCGGGGTCACGTCAGCAATCGGTTTGGTCACGTCAATCTCTCTTCTGTCAGGCGCGGACCGGGGGCCCGCGGGTCTTTTATATGTCACATGCCGTTGTAACGGCTTGATGGGGGCGCGTCAGCCAATCCTGTCCGAATGACCAGGCAACCCATCCGTTTTGGAAACTTTGCCGTAATCTTCGGCCCATTGGTCCCTAGCTCGACACCTGTTCGCGCAGAATCGACGCGGTGAGCGAGATCATCAGGTAGATCCCCGAGAGGATCAGGAAAGCCAGGATCGTGTTTTCGAACTTGCGCGGATAGCTGGGATCCTCGGCCGCGACCGGGTTGACCGAGGTGGTGAGGTACCGCACCTGTCGGTTCGCCTCCAGCTCGGTCTGTTTTTCGTTCTGCAGCGCGGATTGCAGGAACAGATCCGCCGTCGCCAGGTCGGCCTGGGCCATCTGGATGCGCGCGGCCTTCTCCGCCAGCGAGGTCTCGCCGGTGGTGGCATCGGTCATCTTGGCGTTCAACTCGGCCAGCAGGGCGCGCAGCCGGCGCACATCGCCTTCGACCCCTTCGACGCGGGCCTGGTTGGGCCGGACGTTGTCCAGAAGCGCCTGAAGCTGCAGCTCTTTCTCTTGCAGCTGGACCTCGTAATTCGAGATCTGCGTGCGGAGCGAGGCGATATAGCCCTCGGGGTCGACAAAGTTGTCTTCCTGCAGCCGCACCAGCGCCTCTTGCGCGACGCGGCGTTCTTCCTTGGCCTTCTCAAGCGAGGCACGCGCCGTGGCCATGCCGTCTTCGCGCTTGCGGCGCGACAGCTCGTCCACGCGTTCCTCGGCATAGGTGATCAGGTGATCGGCGAATTGCGCGGCGATGGCGGGATCGGCGGCGGCGACCTCCATCTTGATGACCCCTTCGGTCGGGTCATAGGCAATCTTCACGTATTTCTTGTAGACCTTGTAGGCGTCTTCGTTCGATGGCGTGTCGGCCATGCGCTGGATCGGGTCGATCCAGTCCTGCGTGAAATGCGCCTTGAAGCCCATGTCCTCGTCCAGCCGCAGCATCGCGTCCTTCGACTGGAGATAGCTTTGCACCGCGATGGCGTCCTGGTTGGTGGCAAACTGGGTGCCCTGCAACAGCCCACCGATGCCCGACCCGCCGGCGTTGTCGGCCTGCAGGATCAGGAACTCGGCCTTTGACGAATACATCGGCGTGGCAATGGCATAGAAGTAATAGCCCGCCAGGATCGCCGGGGCGAAAACGAAAAACGACAGCCGGGTGAACAGCAGGACCAGCCGGCGGCGGCGGCGGCGCGCGATGTCGCGCTGGATGTCCATGATCTCTCGCGCGCGGCGGTCGGCGGGGTTCACCTCGGTCGAGGGAAGGTTGGCCTGATCCAGCGGCACGGTCTTGGGAAGCGTTTCCCCGCGCTTGGCGGGCACGCCGGCCTGCGCGGTTGCGGCCCCGGCAGCGGCCCCGCCCGATCCGGCACCGGGCACCACCAGTTCCAGCATGTTCGTGGGCTTGAACGGGTCGATGCCCTTGGCGCGCAGCTGGCGCACGGCGTCGAAATCGCTGGTCGGGGCCAGCCCGTATTTCTGCGCCACGCGCCGCGCCATGCGCAGCTGGCGGCCCGTAAGGCCTTCGCGGCGGATCGCGTTGATGTCGGTCTCGGCGCTGACTTCTGTGTCTGAACTGACCTCACCGCTGCGGGCGGTGTTGGTCTTGGCGGGCTGTGCCGCATCGGCAGGCGTGGCAGGGGTGGGCTGCTGCGCCGGGGCCGCGCCCTCGGGCTGACCCTGGGCCGGGGCGGACCTGCGCGGTGTCTGGGCGGCGCGCGGGGCCTGGCCGTCCTTCAGCGCGGCCAGCGATGCCGCGCGGCGGCGCGCCACATCGGCCATGGAATTGGCGGCCCCGGCGGGGGCTTGCGGCGGTGTGGCCCCAGCCGGGGTCTCGGGCGTTTCAGGCGCGGCGGCCCCTTCGCCCGAGGCCTCGGGACGGGGCTGCGCGGCACGCGGCGCGCCATCGTCGGCCTTGCGGATGCGGAATTTCCTAGCCTTGGGTTTCGTAGTCATAGAGCTGTTTCGCTTCTTCCAAGGTGTCGAACATATGCAGCTGGCCGCCCATCAGAACGGCGGCCTCACGGGCGAATTTCTGTAGCGTCTCGGGCTGGTGCGACACGATCACCACCGTCGTCGTGCGCAGCCGTTCCCGAAGGATGTCCCCGGCCTTGCGGTTGAATTCCACATCCGTGCTGGCCGGCATGCCTTCGTCGATCAGGTACATGTCAAAGTCTAGCGCCAGCATCAGCGAAAACGAAAACCGCGCCCGCATGCCCGACGAATAGGTGCCAAGAGGCTGGTCGAAATATTCCCCCAGCCCGCACAGCCAGCGGCAGTAGGCCTCGACGTAATCCGGGTCCAGCCCGTAGATCCGTGCGATATAGCGCGAGTTCTCCATGGCCGAGTGCTTGTTGACCACGCCGCCCATGAAGCCAAGCGGGAACGAGATGCGGCAGTCGCGCCTGATCTCGCCCTCGTCCGGTTTTTCCAGCCCCGCCATCATGTTGATCAGCGTCGTCTTGCCGGTGCCGTTCGGGGCAAGAATGCCCAAGGACCGGCCAAGCTCTACCCGGAAGGAGACCTTGTCGAGGATCACCTTGCGCTGGCTGCCGGTCCAGAAGGACTTGCTCACGTTCTCGAATTCGAGCATCGGCTCGCTCCGGGGTCTGCTCTGCCGTTACCTTAGGGTTGATCGGTTAACGGGCTTTGGATTTTTGCGCCAATATGGCGGATTTTGCCCACAGCTGCCAAGCAAAGACATGTGAGCGACGTGTAAGAACGTGAAAACCGGGGCATTTTGGCCCCGGTTTCGCGGTCTTTAGGTGGATTTCCCGGTCTCAGGCGATCAGCGGCGCGGCCAGGGACCAGGCCAGACCGGCCAGAAGCGCGCCGATCATCGCCAGGCCGACATAGGCGGCGAAGACCCGCGGCTTGACCAGCGCCCAGACCGCCACCGCCGCCGGGATGCAGGTCACGCCGCCCGCCACCACAAAGGACATCGCGGCTCCGGGGGCCATGCCCTGCTGCAACAGCCCGTCGACCAGCTGCACCGCCGCATAGCCGTTCAGATAGGCCGGGGCCCCGACCAGTGCGCCCAGCACGATCGGCATCAGCCCGTCGCCGCCCAGCACCCCGGCGATCCAATCGGCGGGCACATAGGTCAGCATCAGGCTTTCGATCAGATAGGCCAGCACCAGCCATTTCAGCAGGAAGACGGCGTTCTCCAGCACCGCATCCCGGAAGGTGGTGCGGCGGGCGGGATCGCTCCAGAACCGCCAGACGGGCCGACCGGAAAAGGGCTGTTTCACCCCGCAGCAGCCGCCGACCTGGGGTTTTTCCCGCAGCGGATCCGCAAACACCGGTGATCCCTTGGCCAGCATCGCCACAAAGCCGCCCAGCAGGCCAACCCCGACCGCCGCCAGCGTCTTGCCAAGCGCGAAGGGCAGGCCAAGCGCGCCGCTGGTCACCACGAACATCGCCGGGTCCATCAGCGGAGAGGCCAGCCAGAAGGCCATGACTGCCGACAGGGGCGTGCCCACGGCCAGAAGCGCGGCGATAAAGGGGATCACCTCGCACGAACAGAAGGGCGACAGGCCGCCCAGAAGGGCCGCCATGACGATCATCCGGACCTCGTTGCCCTCGAACGCGCGGGCGATCGTCGTTTCCGCCCCCGAGGCCTTGAGGTATCCGATCGCCAGCACCGCCACCGCGATGATCGGCGCGGTATTGGCCAGCGCCCGGGCGGCAAAGCCCAAGGTCGGGCCCAGCTGGGGCAGGTCGGTCAGCGCCAGCACCACAAGGATCAGGGCCGAGGCCGCCCAGGCCTTGTCGATGCGCCGCCAAAGCTGGCCCAGGGGGCTGCCGCCGGGGGTGTCGTGGGAATGAAGCTCAGCCATGGTCGTGTCCTTTGGCGGTGTCGCAGGTGTCCGCGTCGGCGCAGCATTCGCGCAGCAGGAACCCGGCCAGATCGTGCAATTCGTCATAGGCCACGGCGGCACAGATGATGCTGCGGCCCTGTTTTTCCTGCCCGACCAGCCCGGCCTGGGTCAGGATCTTCATGTGATGCGTCAGGGTCGATCCGGTGATGCCGGTCCGGTCCCCGAGCGCGCCGATGGTCAGGCCCGCAGGCCCCGCCCGCACCAGGGTGCGCAGCACCAGAAGCCGCTGTTCGCTGCCAAGCGCCGCAAAGGTCGACGCCGCCTGTTCCAGTCGCAGCCCGCCGGTTTCGGTGTCAGATAGATCAGGATGATTCATTTTCATGATTCTAGAAATATCGAAGGGATGGCGCTCCGGCAAGACATTTCGAAATCCTTCGAAGTATTCACCCGGCGCGCGCCCCGCTTTGCCCTTGCCCTTCCGCCCCCGGGCCCCATGATCCTGCCCATGACCGCCCCCGCTGCCCCCGCCACAGACGACCTGATCCCCCGTATCCGCGCCTGCCGGATCTGCGCCGACCGTTTCGCCGCCAGCGCCACCCGCCATGCGCCGCGTCCGGTGCCCTGGTTCGCGCCCTCGGCCCGGATCCTGATCGCGGGGCAGGCCCCGGGCTTGCAGGTGCATGAAAAGGGCCGGCCTTTCGACGACCGCTCGGGCGACCGGCTGCGCGACTGGCTGGGGATTGATCGGGACACCTTCTATGACCGGACCCGCATCGCCATCGTGCCCATGGCCTTCTGCTTTCCCGGCTATGACGCCAGGGGATCCGACCTGCCGCCGCCAAAGATCTGCGCCGAAACCTGGCACACGGAGGTCCTGCAGGCATTGCCCCAGGTCCGCCTGCGGATCGTCATCGGGGCCTATGCGCAGCGCTATCACCTGGGGGCGCAGGCCTATGCGGCGGTGAAACCCTTCCGCGACCATCTGCCGGACACGATCCCCTTGCCTCATCCGTCGTGGCGCAATACCGGATGGCTGAAACGCAACCCCTGGTTCGGAGCCGAGCTTCTGCCGGTCCTGCGCCAAAGGGTGAAGGAGGCCCTGACGTGACCGAAACGACCCCGCTGGATACCGCCCACGCCGCGATGGAGGCAGCGCCCGACGATGACGCCGCCCGCCTGCGGTTCTACGAACGCCTTGCCGACAGCGAATTGTTCCTGATGCTGACCGAGGAAGTCTCGGGCGATCAGATCAGCCCCGACCTGTTCGAATTGCCCGACGCCACCTTTGCGCTGGTCTTCGACCGAGAGGACCGGCTGGCCCAGTTCGCCGGGCGTGCGGTGCCCTATGCGGCGCTGTCGGGCCGGGCGATCACCGGCATGATGGCAGGGCAGGGCATCGGCCTTGGCGTGAACCTTGATGTCGCGCCCTCGGCCATCCTGATCCCGCCGCAGGCGGTGGACTGGCTGGCGCAGACCCTTTCGGCCGCGCCGGATGAGGTCGAGGAACGCATCGCCGAATTCACCCGCCCCGCAGCCCTGCCTGAATCGCTTCTCACCGCGCTGGACACGAAGCTGGCGATGACCGCCGGGCTGGCGCGTCAGGCCTATCTGGTCGGCACAACGTCTGAGGCCGGGACCAAGGGGCATCTGCTGGCCTTTGTCGCGGCACAAGAAGACGCACGCCCCGCGCTGGCCAAGGCCGTGGGCGAGGCGCTGACCTTCTCGGGGCTGGACGCGGGCGTGCTGGATGTGGGGTTCTTCGATCCGCATGATCCGGCGGCAGCGGCGCTGGCCCGCCACGGTCTGCGCTTTGACCTGCCCGAGCCCGAGGCCCCCCGGAAGGTCGAACATGTCGCCCCCGGCAGCGACCCGGACAAGCCGCCCAAGCTGCGCTGACATCTGCCAAAGAAAAAGGGGCTGCCCGGTCGATCCGCCGGGCAGCCCCTTTTACGTGATGTTTGTATCTGGTTCCGCGGCCAGAACCGGCAAGGATTACAGCGGCCAGATGAACGGGATACAGGCCGAAACCAGAAGCCCCATGGACAGGTTCAGCGGGATGCCCACCTTCATGAAGTCGGTGAACTTGTAGCCGCCCGGCCCGTAGACCATCATGTTGGTCTGATAACCGATCGGCGTGGCGAAACTGGCCGAGGCCGCGACCATCACCGCCACCACCAGCGGGCGCGGGTCGATGCCCACCACCTGCGCCAGCCCGATGGCAATCGGGGTCACCACCACCGCCACAGCGTTGTTCGACACCAGTTCCGTCAGGATCGAGGTCAGCAGGTAGAT
Organism: Pseudooceanicola nitratireducens; assembly: GCF_900109195.1. Classification (GTDB taxonomy): domain Bacteria; phylum Pseudomonadota; class Alphaproteobacteria; order Rhodobacterales; family Rhodobacteraceae; genus Pseudooceanicola; species Pseudooceanicola nitratireducens. The sequence continues at coordinate 377,631 of NZ_FNZG01000001.1, forward strand.
CGACCAGATCACGAAGAAGGGCGGCAGCCCTTGCAGGAAGGGTGCGACCGCGTTCACGATCAGCTCGACCGCGCCGGAATGCTCCAGTGCTGCACCCACGGCGAGCATGGCAAAGATCATGGTCAGCAGCCGGCCTTCGACAAAGGAAAACGCCTCGTCCGCGTCGATGCAGCGGGTCCACAGGACCACCGCGACCGCCAGCACCGTCAGCAGGAAGATCGGCGCCACGCCAAAGGCCGCAAGCCCGACGATGGCCAGAAGGGCGCCGATGGCGATCGGGGCCTGTTCGCGGCGATAGGCCCGGCCCGTGGGCTGGGTCACGTCGACCATCTCCATTTCCTGCGACAGGCGGCGGATGTCCTCGGGCGCGCCTTCAAGCAGCAGGGTGTCGCCGACGCGCACAATGGTCTCGTCCAGCTGGCGGCCTATGTTCTGGTTCCGGCGATGCACGGCCAGCACATAGACCCCGTAGCGGCGGCGCAAGCGCATGGACCCAAGCGCACGGCCGACCATCTTGCAGCCCGGCGCGATCAGCGCCTCGACCGTGGTCGTCTCGACGGCGGAAATCTGGTCAACGCGCTTCAGGCTTTTCGTGCGCTGCAGCGACAGAAGTTCCGAGATCTGACTGCGCAGCACCACGATGTCGCCGACCTGCAGCACGACCTCTTTCAGGTTGCGGCGCAGCGACTGGTCGCCCCGCACCACGTCGATCAGCCGCACGCCTTCGCGCTTGAACAGCTGCACGTCCAGCACCTCGCGCCCGATCAGGTTGGAATCCGGCGGCACCACAGCCTCGGTGAAGAACTTCATCTTCGAGCGGTCCGACAGCATGTCGGCCATGCTGTCGCGTTCCGGCAGCAGCCAGCGGCCCACGACCACCAGGTACAGCATGCCCCAGGCGACGACGACCAGCCCGATCGGCGTGACCTCAAAGATCGAGAAGGGCGCAAGCCCCTGCGCCCGCGCGACACCATCCACCAGAAGGTTGGTCGAGGTGCCGATCAGCGACAGCGTGCCGCCCATGATCGCGCCGTAGGACAGCGGGATCAGCAGACGCGAGGCATTGATGCCCAGCTTGCGCGCCAGCTGCACGAAGACCGGGATCATCACGACGACGACGGGCGTATTCGCCACGATGGCCGAGGCCAGCACCACGAAAGCCATCAGCGCGGCAATCGCCACCCTGGGCCGGGACGAATAGCTTTCCGCCAGCTGGGTGAAGGCATCCAGCGCCCCGGTCCGCACCAGCGCGCCCATGACAAGGAACATCGCGGCGATGGTCCAGGGGGCCGGGTTCGACAGCACCGACAGCGCGTCGTCATAGGGCAGAAGACCAAGGAACAGCAGGATCGCCACGCCGCCGATGGCGACGACCTCGGTCGGATAGATCTCTCGTACGAAGAGAACGAACATCAGCCCCACGACCATAAGGGTCAGCACGGCTTCTCCGGTCGGAGAAATGTTCAACAGGTCCAGCAAGATGTGCTCCGCCTTGAGTTCAGGCCCCGTGTCCCTTGCGGAAGGCCGGGGCGATATCGCGGTCCCTATCTAGAGGCGGCAGAGCCGTGATCGCAAGGCCGCACTTGCACGCATCGGGCCATCGCCTTGGAATAGGACGGATTTCCCGGCGGCTTTGCCCCGATGGGGTCAATTGCCCTTGGGCTTGGCTTTGGCGGGATTGGCGGTGGTCGCCCGGGCGCAGGGCCGGACGGATTGTCCGCCCCGGGGCGCGGCTGCCGGGACTGGGGGCGACTGGGGCGGTCACACCAAGGGCCGTGAAGTCCCGCCCAGAGGCAGTTCAGACCGGTGCGGGCCCCGACTGCTGCAGCGTACCGCCCTGGCGCACCATCTCGATCCGGGTGGCCATGCCGGTGCGGTCGTCGGTTTCCACGTAGACGCCCGACAGGGTCGCTTCACCCTTGGCGGGCTGGAACCGGCCCTTGGACATGCCGGTGACAAAGCGGCGCAGCGGCTCGGCCTTGTCCATGCCGATGACGGAATTGTAGTCGCCGCACATGCCCGCATCCGACAGATGCGCCGTGCCGCCGGGCAGGATCTGCGCATCGGCCGTGGCCACATGGGTATGGGTGCCGACCACGAGGCTGGCCTTGCCGTCGCACCAATGGCCCATGGCCATCTTTTCCGAGGTCGCTTCGCAATGCACATCGATGATCGAGGCCTGCACCAGCCCGCCCGCGCGATGCGTCTTCAGCACCGTTTCAATGGCCGAGAATGGATCGTCATAGGGCCGCGACATGAAGACCTGCCCCAGTACCTGCGCGACCAGCACTTTGCGCCCGCCGGGTGCATCGAAGATGCGATAGCCCTTGCCGGGGGCGGACCGCGCATAGTTAATCGGCCGGATGATGCGGTTTTCCTGTTCGATGAAACTCATCATGTCCTTCTGATCGAAGGCATGATCGCCAAGGGTGATGACATCGGCCCCCGCGGCCAGGATCAGCTTGGCATGTTCCGCCGAAAGCCCCGCGCCATTGGTCGCGTTCTCGCCGTTGACCACGACGAAATCCAACTTCCACGCCTCGCGCAGGCGGGGCAGGGTTTCCTGAATGGCCGTCCGTCCGGACCGGCCCACGACATCACCGAGGAAAAGCAGTTTCATGACTTTTGCCTAAGCGCGGCGGGCGGAAAGGGCAAGGGGGCGCAGCGACTTGGATGGGGCCTTTGCTCGGGTGAGCCGCGGCGCATCTATTCCAGCCGGGCCAGGGGATGGTGACGGATCTCATCTGCCAGTCCGCCCAGAAGCCGTCGCACAGTTCGACCTTCGGCGGTCTCCATTGGCAGATCGGCCTGCACCTGTTCGAGCGTACCCAAAAAAACGGACCAACTGAAGGCAACGACTCGCAGATCGTCCAGAAGATCCGGAAGCAGGTCCATGACGGGATCAAGCCGCTTGAGGACGCTGCTCTTTGCACCGCCGAGAATGGTGGGGAGCTGATCCGCCCCGATCTTGTCCAGCGGGAAAGGAAAGGCACCGGCGGTCAGGTCGTCTGGGCGTGGCGCGATATAAGCCAGTACAAGAGGTTTGCGATGCGCCGTTGAACGCCGCTCCAGCGCAAAGGCGAGCATGTATTTCGCCAGTTGGTCAAGCGAGGTGAGGGCGTCGAACTTCAGCTCGACGGCGATCGACCAGTCGGTGCCGGTAAAGAAGCCGTCGGGCTGACAGATATTATAAAGCTTGTCGACGCCCAGTGTCTGGCCAAGTTCGCGTCCGTGGCTTTTCAGGCTGTCGCTTCGGTCTTCGTCAAGCAGTCGACAGAAGATCCGGTTGGTCAGCGCCCCGTCTAGGATACCAAAGGTCAGATCGAACAGGTGATTGAAGGTCTCTTCCTGGCGCCGAACGGTGGTGGCAAAGGATCGCGCCGTCGTCGCACGACGGTAAAGCGGGCCGTTGGCATTTGTCATCGCCACCGGGACCGATACGCGATCCCCTTCAATCTGCCAGTGACTGCGCGAGATCGATTTCAAACCAAGATACTTTGGCGTCCAATATAGTTGTTCCAGCGCGTCCCAATACTTGGTTGTCCAATTCATTCGCGCCTCGCAATCTGTCTTGGTAAACTCAAAATGTCCCCATCACACCATCACTACAAAGGCCAGAACACAAGGATCGCCGGGATCGACACCGCGACCACCAGGATCTCCAGCGGCAGGCCCATGCGCCAGTAGTCGCCAAAGCGATAGCCGCCGGGGCCCAGGATCAGCGTGTTGTTCTTGTGACCGATCGGCGTCAGGAAGGCCGAGGACGCCGCGACCGCAACCGCCATCAGGAAGGGGTCGGGCGACACGTCCAGCCCGCGCGCCATCTGGATGCCGATCGGGGCCGCGACAATCGCCGTGGCGGTGTTGTTCAGCACGTCCGACAGGGTCATCGTCACCACCATCAGCGCCGTCAGGATCGCCCAGGCGGGCCAGCCGTCGGTCAGCCAGATCAGCGATTCCGCGATCAGGGTCGTCCCGCCCGAGGTCTCGAGCGCCTGGCCAAGCGGGATCATCGACCCCAGAAGCACCACGACCGGCCATTCGACGTGATCGTACAGCTCTTGCAATGGCACCACGCGCATCAGCACATAGGCGATGACCACAAGGCCCAGGGCGATCGCCAGGTCCATCACGCCCAGGCTGGCCAGAAGCACCGCGCCCGCGAACATCCCGATGGCGGCCCAGGTCTTGGTGTCCTGGGTCACCGCCAGCCCGCGGTCGGCCAGCGTCAGACAGCCCAGCCATTCGGCCACGTCGCTGCCGGTGTCTTTCTGCACCAGCAGCAGCAGGATGTCGCCCGGCTGCACCACGGTCTTGCGCACCTGGCTGGTGATCCGCCGTCCCTGGCGCGAGATCCCCATCAGCACGGCGCGCTGCCGCCAGGACAGGCCGATCCCCTGCGCGGTCTTGCCGTTCAGGCGGCTTTCGGGCTTCACCACCATCTCGATCACGTCGAGCCCTTCGCTGTCGGCGGTCAGAAGCTCCTCCCTCCGGTCGTCCGAAAACGCCAGGCTGAGGGTCGAGCGGAATTCGTCCAGCGCCTCGGGCGAGGCTTCCAGCACCAGCGCGTCGCCGGCCTGGATCACGTTGTTGCGGGCGTTGCCATACAGGCGCTTGCCGTTGCGGATCAGGCCGATGATGGCCACATCGGCCTTTTCGGCGGTCTCGTGCAGCTCTCCGACGCGGCGGCCGATCTGCTTGGAGCCCTCGGGCACCGTCAGTTCCGCCACATAGGGGGCCAGGTCCGATCCGCGCACCACCGCATCCTCGCGCGCGGGGATCAGCCGCCAGCCGACCAGCGCGACAAAGGCCAGGCCCGCCAGCGCCGCGACCCCGCCCACGGGGGCAAAGTCGAACATCGAGAAGCTTTCGCCCAGGCTGTCCTGGCGGATCGTCGCGATGATGATGTTGGGCGGCGTGCCGATCAGGGTGACCATGCCGCCAAGGATCGTCGCAAAGGACAGCGGCATCAGCGACAGCCCCGGCGCGCGACCCGCCTTGCGCGCGGTCTGGATGTCCACCGGCATCAGCAGGGCCAGAGCGGCCACGTTGTTCATGAAGGCCGACAGCACGCCGCCGATCCCGCCCATGATCGCGATGTGGCTGCCAAGCGACCGGGTGCTGTCCACCAGTGTCCGGGTGATCAGATAGACCGCCCCCGACCGCACCAGCCCGGCCGAGACGATCAGCACCAGCGCCACGATCAGTGTCGCCTCGTGGCCGAAGCCTTCAAAGGCGTGCTCCACATCGACGGCACCCAGCACGACCGCGGTCATCAGCGCGCCGAAGGCCACGATGTCATAGCGCCAGCGCCCCCAAAGCAGCAGGGCGAAGACGGCACCGAAGATGGTGAAAAGGATGATCTGTTCGCTGTTCATGCCCGAATTTCTTTCATGCGCAGTATGATGCCGTGAGACTAAGTAACCTAACGTGTCCCCGCGCCGCGCCTAGGGCAAATGCGCCCGGCGGCGGAATGGGGCCGCAGGTTTCTTTTCTGGGGGCCTGTTCGCTTGGCTCGGCGGGGACCGGCCCGATCTTGCCGGAAAGCTCCGGTAAGGCCCTACGCCCGGGGCACAGGTTCGGTTCCGGCCACACCCGGTTTTCTGCGCCGCGACGGGGCTGCCAAAAGCGCCCCGCGTCAGCCCTCCAGGATCAGGACCCGCACTGCCTCGATCACGTTGTCGACGGCCACGGCGGCCAGCACCATGCCCATGACGCGGCTGACGATGGCCGCCCCGCTGGCGCGGATGACCCGCAGGATCGGCCCGGCCAGCAGCATCAGCACCAGCGCACAGCCCAGAACCGCCAGCATCACCGCCGCCGTCACCGCCTGTTCCGGCACCGAAAAGCGGTTGTTGTCGGTCAGCAGCACGATGGCCAGCATCGCGCCCGGTGACGCGATGGACGGCACGGCAAGCGGAAAGATCGCCGGCATGCCGTCGCCCCGTTCCGGCCCGCCGGATGTCGCGCCCGATCCGTTCATCGGCTGGCCGAAGATCATCGTGAAGGCAAAGGCGAACAGGATCAGTCCGCCCGCGATCTGGAACGCCGGCAGCGAAATGCCAAGCGCGTCGATCAGGAACTGGCCGAACACCAGGAAGAACCCCAGCACCAGCGCCGCCACCCCCGCCGCCTGGAAGGCCGTGCGCCGCAGCGCTTCGGGGGCCTGGCCGGCGGTGACGGCAACAAAGACCGGGATGGTCCCGATCGGATCGATCACGACCCAGAGAATGACGAATTGTTCAAAGATGGTCATGACGGCGGGCCAGATGATCGGATGCTCGGAGCTGAGGGAAAAGGGAAGGGGCGTTGACCTGTCCGATATAGGGGCTGCGCGCCTGCGTCCAATGGCAATGCGCCGCATTCGGCACATTCCGCGCGTAAACCGGGGCAGAGATCTGCCGACCGTTGCCAATAGGGCGCGAAAGCCGCCCACAGCGCTACCCGCTTGCCCAGACCCCGGCCGGTGACATATAGAACAGCCGATCATTTTCAGCCGAAAGACGAGGTCCACATGGCCGGCCATTCAAAATGGGCGAACATCCAGCACCGCAAGGGGCGTCAGGACGCCGCGCGGTCCAAGCTGTTTTCCAAACTGTCGAAGGAAATCACCGTCGCCGCGAAGATGGGCGACCCCGATCCCGACAAGAACCCCCGCCTGCGCCTGGCGGTGAAGGAAGCAAAGTCGCAGTCCGTCCCCAAGGATGTGATCGACCGCGCCATCAAGAAATCCCAGGCGGGCGACGGCGACGATTACGAAGAAATCCGCTATGAGGGCTATGGCCCGAACGGCGTTGCGGTGATCGTCGAGGCGATGACCGACAACCGCAACCGCACCGCCTCGACCGTGCGGTCGACCTTCTCGAAGAACGGCGGAAACCTGGGCGAGACCGGGTCCGTGGGCTTCATGTTCGACCGCAAGGGCGAAGTGACCTATCCCGCCTCGGTCGGGGATGCGGACACCGTCATGATGGCCGCCATCGAAGCCGGGGCCGAGGATGTCGAAAGCAGCGAGGACGGGCACGTCATCTATTGCGCCGACACCGATCTGAACGACGTGGCCACCGCGCTTGAAGCCGAGCTGGGCGAATCCGAATCGACCAAGCTGATCTGGAAGCCGACCACCACCACCGAGATGGACCTGGACGGCATGCAGAAGCTGATGAAGCTGATCGACGCGCTGGAAGACGACGACGACGTGCAGCGGGTCACCGCGAACTTCGAAGCCTCGGACGAGGTGATGGAGCAGCTTTGATCCATAGGGCACCGCGCTGTGCCCGGGTCTGACCTGCAAACATGAGCACGATTGAACAGGGGCCGGTCCTTCGGGATCGGCCCTTTTCCTTTGCCCTTATGAGGGATGGCCCGGTCAGCCCGTGGGATCGGTGATCAGTGCCCTGCGGGCCGCCGCACAGATCGCCCGCGTCGCAGGGGCCAGCGCCGGGGCCATCCGCCGCGACACCTGCCAGTAAAGCGGCGTGTCCAGCGGCTGATCCGGGCGCAGGACCACCAGCCGCCCTACGTCCAGCACTGGCTGCACCAGCGACAGCGGATTCACCGCCCAGCCCAGCCCAAGCGCCGCGGCCTCGGTAAAGGCCTGGGTCGAGGGCAGGTAATGGGTCGCCGGCACCGGTCCGGGCCCAAAGCATTGCTCCAGCCAGTCCAGCTGAAGCCGGTCCTTGCGGTCATAGGTCATCATCGGGGCCGCCCGCAGGGCCGGGCCGGTGATGCCGTCGGGACAATGCCGCGCCAGGAATTCCGGGCTGGCCACGGCAACATAGCGCAGATCGCCCAAGGGATGGCTGTCGCAGCCCGTGGGCGGCACCGCATGGGCCGAGACCGCGCCCGCGACCTCGCCCTTGCGCAGCCAGTCGCCGGAATGGTCCTGGTCGTCCACCACGAGGTCGTAGAACAGCCCCGGCAGGGCCTCTTGCGCCCGGGCCAGCGCCGGCAGGAACCACGAGGCCAGGCTGTCCGCGTTCACCGCGATCCGCACGGTGCGCTGCCCCTGACCGGCTTCGGCAAGATCCCCAAGCACCTGCGCCTCCATCAGCGCCACATCCTCGGCATGGCGGGCCAGGCGGTCGCCCAGGGCGGTGCCCAGGCAAGGCGTGCCGCGCAGCACCAGCGGCTGGCCCACGCGGTCCTCCAGCGCGCGGATCCGTTGCGAGACCGCCGATTGCGTCACCCCAAGAACCTGCGCCGCGCCTTCAAAGGACCCGACACGCAAAAGCGTGGAAAGCGTCTGCAATTGACCGGCGTCGATCATAAGCAATCCTAATGCAGGGCAAGCATTTTGAATTTCCCTTATCACTTGCGGCCCCCTATCGCTAGGCCCGGATCGCTGCCCCGGTCCTTCCACCCGACCGATCACCGCGGGCCAATGGCCAGACCGGCCCGCCCCAGGATCGGCCCCGCGGATTGAAACGGGACCACGACGCACCGACCCAAAAACACGACCCAAGACACGACCCAAGACCCAAAGGACCCCGATGATGACCAGTGACGCCGCCTCTGCCTTTCTTGCCGCCTACGGGCTTGGCCTGTCGCTGATCGTGGCGATCGGGGCGCAGAATGCCTTTGTGCTGCGCCAGGGCCTGCGGCGCGAACATGTGCTGCCCGTGGTGCTGACTTGCGCGATCTCGGACGCGGTGCTGATCGCGGCGGGGGTGGCGGGCTTTGCCGGGATCTCCTCGGGGGTGCCCTGGCTGGTGCCGGCGATGCGCTATGGCGGCGCGCTGTTCCTGTTCGTCTACGGGGGGCTGGCACTGCGCAACGCCTGGCGCGGCGGGCAGGCGCTGACCCGGGCCGAGGGGCCGACGCCCGGACTGGGCCGCACCATCACCATCTGTCTGCTGCTGACCTGGGGCAATCCGCATGTCTACCTGGACACGGTCGGGCTGATGGGGGCGATTTCCTCGGGCTATCACAGCAAGCTGGCCTTTGCCTTGGGCGGCGCGCTGGCCTCGGCCAGTTTCTTCACCGCGCTCGGCTTTGGCGCGCGCTTCCTGGCTCCGGTCTTTGCCCGGCCCACGGCCTGGCGCTGGCTGGATGCGGTGATCGGCGTGGTGATGTGGTCCATCGCGCTTTCGCTGCTGTGACCGGGGGGCGAAGGGCGCGCGCCATATCAATGGCAATATCAATCAATGTCTGAATGAATGGGGAAATGAAACGTTTCCTCTTGCTGCGCGCATCGGGACATGCGATGCCAATTGCATGACCACAGCATCTAATTCGCGCCCGGTCGAGGGCATCCTCTGGACATTCGGCGCAGGCATCCTGTTCGTCGGCGTCAATGTCTTCGTAAAGCTCCTTGGCCCCGTCATGCCCGCCGCCCAGATGGCCTTTATCCGCTATGGCCTGGGGCTGGCGCTGCTGATCCCGACCTTCCGCGTGATCGCCCGCATGCGGCTGACCCGCCGGCAATGGGGGCTGTTCGCGATCCGGGGCGCGCTGCATTCCGTCGGCGTGGCCATGTGGTTCTATGCCATGGCGACGATCCCCTTGGCCGATGTGACGGCGATGAACTATCTCTCTCCGATCTACATCACGATCGGTGCGGCCATCTTCATGGGCGAAAAGCTGGCGATCCGCCGCATCCTAGCGGTCGTCGTGGGCCTGGTCGGCGCGGTGGTGATCCTGCGCCCGGGGTTTCGCGAAATCGGGCCGGGGCATCTGGCAATGCTGGTCGCGGCGCTGCTGTTCGCCTGCAGCTACCTTCTGGCCAAGCATCTGACGGATGAAACCGACCCGGTGGCGGTGATCACCATGCTGTCGGTCTGGGTGACGATCGGCCTGCTGCCCATGGCGGCCCCGGTCTGGGTCACGCCCAGCTGGTTCGAACTGTCGCTGCTGTTCGCCACCGCCTGTTTTGCGACGCTCGGGCATTACTGGATGACGCTTGGCTTCCGCGCCGCGCCGATCACCGCGACCCAGCCCGTCACCTTCCTGCAACTGGTCTGGGCCGTGGCCCTGGGCGTGATCCTGTTCGACGAACCGATCGATCCCTTCGTGATCCTCGGCGGTCTGATGATCATCAGCGCGATCAGCTTCATCACCTGGCGCGAGGCCGTGGCCAAACGCCGCCAGATCACCCCGCCGGTGCCGCCGCAGAAGATGACCTGAGCCTTGCGCCTTGTTGCGTCCGCCCTGCTGTCGGCGGGCACCCCGGGCACCTGCGAAATTTTGCACAGCCTCTCCGGCAGGGGCGCACGGCCGCCGCACGGGTCGGGACTGGTCTTGCCCCCGCCCGCGCGCTAGGTCTGGGACATGAGCGATGATACCCCCAAGGACCTGTCCCAGGACTTCCCCCTAGATGGCCGCAAGGGCCTGCCCGAACATCTGCGCGTTCTGGCCGACCTCTATCCGCGGACCGAATGGCGGGGGCATCCGAACTTCAACGATCTGACGTCTTTCTGGCTTGAACGTCATGGCATGTTCCGTCAGCTCAACGACCTGCTGGTGGAAAGCAGTGAAAAGCGCTTGGACGGGGCCAACCCGCGTTATGGGCGTGAGCTGCAGCACTACACCTCGATGTATCTCAACCAGCTGCACGGCCACCACCAGATCGAGGATCACCACTACTTCCCGCAGTTCATCCCCCTGGACCGCCGGCTGGAGCAGGGGTTCGAGATCCTCGACCGCGATCACCACGCGCTCGACGGTCATATCCATGCGCTCGCCGCCTCGACCAACGCCGTGCTGCAGAAGATCGCCGCCGGCGACAACGATGAGAAAGAGGCCCGCGCCCTTCTTGACGCGCAAAAGGCCTTCCGTGCCTTCCTGCACCGCCACCTGGAAGACGAGGAAGACTTGGTGGTCCCCGTGATCCTGGAATACGGCGCGGCCCTGTCGTGATGGTTCATGTCCGGGTGTAGGCCCGGGCCTTCCGACCTGTGCTTTGCCCTGATTGGCCCTGTTCAGACCCGTGCTCTGCCCTGGTCGGCCCTTTTCGGACCCGTCCTGCGTCGCACGCCCCTTGATCCGGCCTTTCCCACTCGGGCCCGGGCGGGACCAAATTGGGCCTGACCGTTTGCCAGAGCGCTTAAGTTCCGATCAAAAGTGCCTCGAGAAGCCGCGTCTTCAAACGCCCGCTTCCCCCGCAATGCTCGGCAACCAAATGATCGCTTCTCAGAACCCGGGTATCTCCAGGGCCTAAAGACTCAATCCCCGAAGACACCCGCTTCTCACCCCGGACCCCCAGGCCACCTCAGGCACCACCCGGCACCCTCCCGACCCCTCAGCCCGCCCCAAAACCCGACCCCTCAGCCCGCCCCAAAACCCGACCCCCAGTCAGATCCCCTCCGCCATCCGTGCCTTGCGCGAAGAGGACAGCTTCATCCCTGGCGCATTCAGCATGTCGGGCGGCCCGACCCAGGCATAGGCCAGCAGGCAGGGCACAAGATCGGCGGTGGTGATGCGGTGCTCGTGATCGGGGCGGTTCAGGATCAGCGACCCGGGCGCATAGACCGCCGCGTCGTTCTCGGACCAGGCCCCCGCGACCGAGATATAGCTCTCCTCGATCCGCGCATGGCTGTGCTGCGGATAGGTGGTGCGTGGGGCGAACAGCACGAAGCCAAGGATCAGCTGATCCGACAGCACCGGCCCCCTTGGCCCCAGCACCTCGCAATAAGCGTATTTCTGCGCCAGTGCCTTGGGCACCTTCTCGTAGCCGTACTCCCAGGTCAGCTGATCCGCGACTCGTGACAGCGCGCGTGACAGCCCGTGCATCACGCCGCGTTCCCCGATGTCGAGCGCCCGGTTCAGATGCGCCGTCACCGGCTTGGCTGCCGCCTGGCGCGGGGCCACGGGCGTCTCTCCGGTCAGGACCCGCGACAGCGCGTCCCGCACCCGCTTGCGATGCGCCCGGATCGCCTTTGACCCGCCGTCCGACCCGTTGCGATAGACCAGGTCGAACTCGCGCAGCAGGTAGATCCAGTCCGGACACTCCTGCAGCCCGCGCGCTCCGCCTCCATCCTTCTCGACCGCCCCTGTCATCCTCTTGCTCCAAATATCCCGGGGAGTGTGAGGGGCAGCGCCCCTCACCCCCGTCCGGGCCTTCAGGCCCGGACACAATCAAAAACCACCCCGGGCCTTCAGGCCCGGACATCATAAAAAGCCAACCCGGGCCGATCGGCCCGGACACTCTAAGTCCCGCCCGGCCAAAGCGGCCCGATCAAGACCTCCGTCACGCTCAGGTGCGCGCCCCGATCAGACCGCGACAGGCGCAGGCGATCAACCCCGGCACCGACGCCGCGCATGCCGCAAACGAACAGGCCCGCCGGATCGCTCCGACGGGCCCAGTTCTGACTCTCACCCGATACTCAGGCGTCGATCGAGCTTCCGATGGTCGCCCAGACCAGGCCGCCATCAACGGCGATGGTCTGACCCACCACGTAGTTGCCCGAACGCGCCGCGAGGTAGATCGCCGCGGCCGAGATATCCTCGCCATTGCCGATCCGGCCCGTGGGGATGCGCTTGGCCACCTCGTCGCCATGATCGCGCGCCGCGCGGTTCATGTCGGATGCAAAGGCCCCCGGTGCGATGCAGTTCACCAGGATATTGTCCTTCAGCAGACGCGCGGCCACGCGGCGCGTCAGGTAGATCAGGCCCGACTTCGAGGCATGGTAGGCATAGGTTTCCCAGGGGTTCAGCCGCAGCCCGTCGATCGAGGCGATGTTGATCACCTTCGACGGCTCATCCGCCGTTGCATTCTTGGCCAGCAGGTCGTGCATCTTCTGGGTCAGGAAGAAGGGCGACTTCAGGTTCAGGTCCATGGTCTTGTCCCAGCCCGATTCCGAGAACTCCAGGTACTCTTCCCCCCAGGCCGCACCGGCGTTGTTGACCAGGATGTCGACGTGATCTTCCTTGGCCTTCAGGTCGGCGACAAAGGCCTCGATCCCTTCCATGTTGGACAGGTCGTGGGGCAGGGCGATGCACTTCGGCCCCAGCTCCTCGGCGGTGTCGACACAGGCCTGGGCCTTGCGTGCGGTGATGTAGACCTTGGCGCAGCCCGCCTGGATGAAGGCCCGTGCGAAATGCTTGCCGATGCCGCGCGACCCGCCGGTCACGACCGCGACTTTGCCCTCAAGTGAAAAGAGCGTGCTGATATCCATGAAAATTCCTCCCGTATTGCGGAAGCATATTCCGCACGGGTCGGGCCTAGGGTCAAGGCGAAAGCGTTTCGACGCAGGGTCACATCCGCCTGGCGGAATTGATCCCCCATACCGGGCGCTCGGGTCGCCGCACCGCGACCACGGCGGGTGCCCCGCCTAGAACGCCTGCGCCGCCGCCACCGCGCGGCCCCAGGCGGCGTATTTCTCGTCCCGGGTCGCCGCGTCCATGCCGGGTTCGAACCGCGTTTCGCTGGCCCATTGCGCGGCGAAGTCCTGTGGCCCCGGGCAAAGTCCCGCCCGCCAGCCCGCCAGCCAGGCCACGCCCTTGGCCGTCGTCTCCAACACCGCGGGCCGGTCGACGGGCGCGCCCAGGATGTCGGCCAGGAATTGCATCGTCCAGCCCGAGGCCGTCATCCCCCCGTCGACCCGCAGCACCGTATCTTCGCGCCCCGCATCCGCCAAACCGGCAGCCGCCCAGTCGTCGCGCATCGCGTCCAGCAGATCGCGGGTCTGGTAGCCTACGCTTTCCAGCGCCGCGCGGGCCATTTCCGCGGGGCCGGTGGCGCGGGTCAGGCCAAAGACCGCGCCACGACACTCGGCATTCCAATAGGGCGCGCCAAGGCCGGTGAAGGCGGGCACCATGACCACCTGCTGCCCGGCGTCGGCCTGTTCCGCCAGGGCCTGCGTCTCGCCGGCCTCGCGGATCATCCGCAGCCCGTCGCGCAGCCATTGCACCACGGCCCCGGCCACGAAGATCGACCCCTCCAGCGCATAGGTGACCTCTCCGTCGAACTGATAGGCCACCGTGGTCAGCATCCGGTTGCGGCTGGGCACCATGTCCGTCCCGGTGTTCAGCAATGCGAAACAGCCGGTGCCATAGGTGGATTTCATCATCCCCGGCGACAGGCAGGCCTGACCGATGGTCGCCGCCTGCTGATCGCCCGCCACGCCCAGGATCGGGATCTCTTGCCCGAACAGATCCGGCCGGGTCACGCCAAAGTCGCCGTTACAGTCGCGCACCTCGGGCAGCATTTCGATCGGCACGTCGAACAGGGCGCAAAGCGTTTCGGACCAGCACCCTTCGCGGATGTCATACAGCATCGTGCGTGCGGCATTGGTGGCATCGGTGGCATGCACCGCGCCGCCCGTCAGCTTCCAGATCAGATAACTGTCGACGGTGCCAAACAGCAGCTGCCCGGCCTTTGCGGCCTCGCGCGCGCCCGGGTGCTGATCCAGCAGCCATTTGACCTTGGTGGCCGAGAAATAGGGATCCAGCAGCAGCCCGGTCTGGCGCGTCACCTCCTCTTCGTGGCCCTGATCCTTAAGCATGGCGCAGATCTGGGCGGTGCGGCGGTCCTGCCAGACGATGGCATTTGCCAGGGGCTCTCCGGTCCGTGCATCCCAGATCAGCGTGGTTTCGCGCTGGTTGGTGATGCCGATGGCCGCCACATCCCCGGCCCGCAGCCCGGCCCGTTCCAGCACCGCGCGCGAGGTGCTGGCGACGCTGCCCCAGATGTCGCGCGGATCATGTTCCACCCAGCCCGAGTGGGGATAGATCTGGCGGAACTCCTCTTGCGCGCTGGCAATGGGCGTCAGGTCGGGGGTGAACAGGATCGCCCGGCTTGATGTGGTGCCCTGATCAATAGCAAGGATATGTGTCATCTGGTGGTCCTTCTCCCTGCGGTCAGAGAAGTCCGCGCCGGCGGGGAAGTCAACGCATCGCCCCCGGTCTTCGTCCTGCGTCTTGTCCTGTTCCTTGTCCCGAGCCTTGTCCTGCGGATCGGCGGCCATTTGATCCCAATCAAAGCGGGACCACCAATGAACCATTTATCTGGGCTCAGCCAAAGGAGGGATACGATGTCCAACACACCCCACGAACTGCACGATGATTTCCCCGAACACGCCGAAGCCATCAGCGTGCTGAAACAGGTCGATGCCCATTTCGCCCGCATGGCCGAGGAATATCACGCCCTGAACCGCCAGATCCACCGCGCCGAAACCAATGTCGAACCGATGGAAGACCTGGCCATGATCGAGCTGCGCAAGGAACGCGGCGCGCTGAAGGACAAGCTTTATGCTGTGCTCAAGGCACCTCAGCCGACCTCGTAAGGCAGGGTCGCGCGGGCGTTGACGTCGATGGTCAGCCGCCGTTCCAGCGGCGGGACGGACCGCTGGTGGCAGTGCTCGCGTTCGCAGATCCGACACGAAATCCCGATCGGCTCGAAGGTGTCGGGCCGGCCGGGATCCAGGTCATCGGCATAGACGATGTCCGAGGCATGGGTGACCTCGCACCCCAGGGCGATGGCAAAGCGCCGGTCCGGTGCGCCCCAGCTGCCCCCCGGTTTCGACACATCCCGAGCGATTGAGATATAGCGCACCCCGTCCGGCGTTTCCGCCAGCTGGCGCAGGAACCGGCCCGGCGTTTCAAAGGCGCGGTGCACGTTCCACAGCGGGCAGGCCCCGCCGAAGCGCGCGAATTGCAGCCGGGTGGCCGAATGCCGTTTGGTGATCGTGCCCGCCTGATCGACCCGCACGAAGAAGAAGGGAATGCCCTTGGCCCCGGGGCGTTGCAGCGTCGACAGCCGATGCGCCACCTGCTCGATCGAGGCGCCAAAGCGCAGCGCCAGAAGCTCCAGATCATGGCGGACCTCTCGGGCGGCCTCAAGGAAGGCTCCGTAGGGCATCATCGCCGCCCCGGCAAAGTAATTGGCCAGCCCGATCTTGGCGATGGACCGCGCCGCGTCGGTCTGGAACCGCGCCAGGTCCAGCGTCGCCTCAAGCAGCGGATCCTGTTTCAGCAGCGCCACCTGCAGCAGCAGCTGGAAGGTCTGGGTTTCATGCGCGGCCCGGCGCGACAGGGTCAGTTTCTTGGTCTCGGGGTCGTATTGGCGCAGCTTCTGGGTGTCGCTGAATTCGACGCGGATCCCCATGTTGCCCAGGGTAGACACGGCGCGCACGCGCACGTTCTTGTCCTGGTCGCCGGGGCGGGCGGCCTCGGCAGTGCCCAGGGGGCTAGCGAAATTCTCGGCCGCGCGGTCGACCGCGTCGATGTAATTGTCGCAATAGTGGAAGAAATCCCGCACCTCGTCCCAGGGCGACGGCAGGGTGCGCGCATCTTCCCGGCCCAATGCCTCGTCGAGCGAGGCAAGCCGTTCATGGGTCTGCCGGTAGGCCCGGTGCAGATGCAGGAAGGCGCGGGCCAGCGCCGGCGCGTTCGAGGCGGTCAGCCGCACATCGGCCAGCGGCGGGGCCACATCGGCCAGGATCGGATCCGCCATCGCCTCGCGCATGTCGGACACCAGCCGTTCGCTGTCGCCGGTCGACAGTTCCGTCACGTCGAAACCGAATTCCTGCGCAAGCGACAGGACCACGGTGGTGGACACCGGGCGGTTGTTGTTCTCCATCTGGTTCAGATAGGGCAGGGAAACGCCAAGCTTGGCTGCGAAATCCTTCTGGGTCAGCCCCAGGCGCTGGCGCGTTTCCCGCAGCTTCGCGCCCGCATAAAGTTTCTTGGTTGCCATCCCGGTCACCGTCGAATTTGCAAGTTTCCACTTTGATATGGGTAACTTTGCAAATTGACCTTAACAAGGGATTATCGTGCGAGGCGACGCTCTCTCCACACCACGGCGAGGATCGCCAGGACGCTGGCGGTCGAGGTCAGGGTCATGATCACGATGAGCGGCGTTTCGGTGCCGCCTTGTGTCAGGACCGCCCCGCCAAGCGCCGACAGCGCCGCGCCGCCCAGGATCTGGATCGAACCGCCCAGACCGGCGGCGGTGCCCGACAGGTGCGGCCGCACCGACAGCATGCCCGACGTCCCCGAGGGCAGCACCAACCCGTTGCCCAGACCCACCACTGTCATGAACCCGAAGAACACGTAAGGAGAGCTGTGGCCGTTCACCGTCAGCAGCAGCGACACCACCAGGCCGGCGGTGGCAATCAGCGTGCCGGCAAGGATCATCCGGTTCAGCCCGACGCGGGCAGCGAACATGCCGGTCATCCAGTTGCCCAGGAAGTATCCGATGGCCGGGGCCCCGGTGAAATAGCCGAACTGCGCCGGGGTCATGCCATAGACGTTGGACGCCACGAAGGGTGCGCCGCCCAGGAAGGCAAAGAAGGCCCCCGAGGTGAAGGCGGTGGCCAGGCAATAGCCCCAGAACCGGGGCGAGCGCAGAAGCTCGGGGTATTCCGCGAACTGACGGCCCAGGGTCAGCCCGCTTGGCGTGCCGGTTTCGCCCAGGTCGAACCAGACGATCAGCAGCACGACAAAGCCAAAGCCGAACAGCACCCAGAAGGTCGACTGCCAGCCGAAGGCCTGATCCAGGACGCCGCCGATGGCGGGGGCGATCATCGGCACGATCGACATGCCCATGACCACGTAGCCCAGCACGGATGCGGCCCGGTCGGCGGTGTGCATGTCCCGCACCACGGCGCGCGACAGCACCATGGCCACCGCGCAGGTGGCCTGCAGGGATCGGAATACCAGGAAGACGCCCACGTTTGGCGCATAGATGCAGCCAAGCGTCGCGACGCAGAAGATGCCAAGCCCCCACAGGATGATCGGCCGGCGTCCGAACTTGTCCGCCATCGGCCCGACGAACAGCTGCAGCAGCCCGTTGGTGGCCAGGAAGACGGCAACCGACAGCTGGACATAACGGTAGGGCGCGTCGAAATGCTCGGCCATGCGGGGCAGGGACGGCAGGAAGACGTTCATCGCCAGGGCGGTCATGGACGCCAGCAGGATCAGCGTCGTCACGTGGGGCGGAGAGTCATTCCGCATGTAGCGGGGGGCGTTGTCGATCATGGCCATCAATCTGCGTTATCCGTGCACTTGGTCAAAGTCCATGTAGGTGTCATGTATTTTTCGCAAGCTCGGATATGCGGCTCTGAGCTAATTTGCTGGTTTGCAATTAGCTTTAGCTGCGCTGCCAATTCTTTGCAAATTTGCCAAATCCTCCTTTGGCTTGCGCAGCAAAGCCCCTATGGTCCGGCCAGAATGGACAGGGCCGCCCGGCCCGTCAGGACACCCCGTCAAGAGGAAGCAGCCCCATGAAGGACATCCTGCAAGAGCTTCACGACCGCCGCGAAGCCGCCCGCCTGGGTGGCGGCCAGAAGCGGATCGACAGCCAGCACGCCAAGGGCAAGCTGACCGCCCGTGAACGGATCGAACTTTTGCTCGACCACGACAGTTTCGAGGAATTCGACATGTTCGTGGCGCATCGCTGCACCGATTTTGGCATGGAAGAACAACGCCCTGCGGGCGACGGGGTCGTCACCGGCTGGGGCACGATCAATGGCCGCATGGTCTATGTCTTCTCTCAGGATTTCACCGTTTTCGGCGGGTCGCTGTCTGAAACCCACGCCCAGAAGATCTGCAAGATCATGGATATGGCGATCCAGAATGGCGCCCCGGTCATCGGTCTGAACGATTCGGGCGGCGCGCGGATCCAGGAAGGTGTCGCCTCGCTTGCCGGTTACGCCGACGTGTTCCAGCGCAACATCATGGCCTCGGGCGTGGTGCCGCAGATCTCTGTCATCATGGGCCCCTGTGCCGGTGGCGCGGTTTACTCGCCCGCGATGACCGACTTCATCTTCATGGTGAAGGACAGCTCTTACATGTTCGTAACCGGCCCCGACGTGGTGAAGACCGTCACGAACGAGGTCGTCACCGCCGAGGAACTGGGCGGTGCATCGACCCATACCAAGAAATCCAGCGTTGCCGACGGCGCGTTTGAAAACGATGTCGAAGCCCTGGCCGAGGTGCGTCGCCTGGTCGACTTCCTGCCGCTGAACAACCGCGAAAAGCCGCCCGTGCGTCCCTTCTTCGACGCGCCCGGCCGGATCGAGGATAGCCTGGACACGCTGATCCCGGAAAATGCCAACACCCCCTACGACATGAAGGAACTGATCCTGAAGGTCGCGGACGAAGGCGATTTCTACGAGATCCAGGAAGACTACGCCAAGAACATCATCACCGGCTTCATCCGTCTGGAAGGCCAGACCGTGGGTGTCGTCGCCAACCAGCCGATGGTTCTGGCGGGCTGTCTGGACATCGACTCCAGCCGCAAGGCCGCGCGCTTTGTCCGCTTCTGCGACGCGTTCGAAATCCCGATCCTGACCTTCGTCGACGTGCCCGGCTTCCTGCCCGGCACGACGCAGGAATACGGCGGGGTCATCAAGCACGGCGCGAAGCTGCTGTTCGCCTATGGCGAGGCGACGGTCCCCAAGGTCACGGTCATCACCCGCAAGGCCTATGGCGGTGCCTATGACGTGATGGCGTCCAAACACCTGCGGGGCGATTTCAACTACGCATGGCCGACGGCGGAAATCGCCGTGATGGGGGCCAAGGGCGCGGTCGAGATCCTGTACCGCTCGGAACTGGGCGATGCAGAGAAGATCGCCGAACGCACGCAGAACTATGAAGACCGTTTCGCCAACCCCTTCGTGGCGGCCGAAAAGGGCTTCATCGACGAGGTGATCCAGCCGAAATCGACCCGCAAGCGGGTGGCGCGCGCCTTTGCGTCGCTGCGCAACAAGAAGCTCCAGAACCCCTGGAAAAAGCACGACAACATTCCGCTGTGATCGCCTGAGATGACCCGCAACACCTGCCATATGGCGCGCGACGCCGACACGCTGACCCTGGCCCGGCACCTGCCGGCCCGGTTCGACGTGGTCGCGCGCGCCGATCTGTCCGGGGATGCGGGGCTGTCGCTTGGACGGCTGGCACATCAGGTGCGCCAGGACGTCTGGCGCGGGCTTCAGCGCGTGCGGGGCTTTTCCCCGGTGGTCCGCGTGACCCGCGCCGCCCATGGCGTGACGATCGAGGCGGGCGGACGGCTGGCGGCCCCGCGTGCTGCCGGCGGGGCCGAGGCCGCGCTGAGCGATATTCTGGCGAACCCGACCAATCGCGCCCGCTGGACGGCCCAAGCTGTAAAGGGCCAAGCGGCCAAGGGCCAAGCCGCCAAAGGCCATTCGGCGCGGGGCCGGAAGGGCCGGGCAGAATGATCCGGTCTTGGATAAACGTCGCGGCCATGGGGGTGCTCTGCGCCGCCGCGACCACGGTGCGAGGGCAGGAGGGGCCCTCGCCCGTGCCCTCAGATTCTGGGCACTCTAATCCCGCGCGCGTCGAAGCAGCGGTGATCGCCGTGCCCTCGGGCCGCGCGCTGTCCCTGCAAGAGGTCCGCGAGGAAACCCAACCCGACGGAACGCTGTGGCTGCGGCTGCGCTATGTGGCCCCGGGCATGACCCGCGCCGACCGTGCGGCGGTTGCGGATGATTTTCAGGCATTGTGCCAGACCGACGCCCTGCGCTACCAGCCTCAGGCCCCGGTGACGGCGGCGCAGGCGGTGATCTCGATCGCGGCCGCGCCGATGGAATTCGGGGTATCGAACCCTGAAATTCCCCAGTTTTTCGAGGCATTCCGGTTGGAAAACGGCACCTGCATATGGGAGGCATTCTGATGTCCCCACTATATCTAGCAAAACGCGCAACTTCCCGCTTGGGCGCTGCGTCTTTCCCGTCACAGCGGCTTTCGGCCCTAAGCTCTCCGTATGAAAGTGAAAAAAATTGCGCTATGTTCTGTGAAGGCGGTTCCCAAGACCTGCCCTCAAGCAGCCGATGCGCGTCGGAATTCACCGGCGGGCGTCAGGTTGGGACAATGTACAGGAGAAACGGATGTCCAAGAGCATCAAACTCACCTTCGCTTTCGGTCTGGTTGCTTTCGCAGCCGCATGTGCTCAGCCCGAGCCGGTCTATGTCGAGCCCGAGCCGGTCTCGGTCGAGCCGGTTTACACTGGCAAGTACAAGTAAGCGCATTCGGGGTCGGGCCTTCGGGCCCGCCCCGGCACCCCTTGCACGCATGACCGCGGGCCTGACCGGAAAGGGACGGCCATGCTGAAACACCGCGGTTTCCCCGGACGCCTTCGTGGCACCGATTTCCAGTTCACCATCCGGCGCGCCAATCCCAAGGGCGCATCCCCGATCACCCGGCGCGAACGCTATCGCGACCGCCGTGCCCCCGACCGCCGTGCCGACGAAGGCTTCCTGGCGGCACTGTGGGAACATTTCGGGGCCGAGCCTTTTGAGCGTGGCAACCTGGACGCCGGTCGGCTGTCCTGGCTGTTCGGGCGCGAAGTCGTGGCAGTGGACGATCCTTTTGATCCCGAAAGCTACGAGGCGCTGCTGCGCATCGACGAAGACGCCGCCCGCGCAAGCTTTCCCCAAGTCTTTGAAGAGAATGGGGATCTCTGGTGATGCAAAACGGGGCGACAGGCACCGCGATGCCGCGGATTTTGGGCGAATTCCTGCCAGCGCAGCGCGCGCATGGGCAGGTTTCGGCCCAATCTTCTGCATCCGCGAAAACGGCCTTTGATCGCCCCGGAATCGCGGGCAACGTCGCTTGTGTCGCCGGTCGGCCGTACAACCGGACGGCGGCGGGTCACTACCGTTACCCTTCCCTTAACGGGCGGTCTGATGTCCCCAAGGTCAGACCGTCCGCCCTTTTTTCGCAGCATGCGGAGATCCCCCGAAATCAGCCCCTTCGGCCAAAACCTGCCGAGCATGATTTTGCGATGGAACTTTCCCGCGCGCCGTCTGTTAATCAGTCGACATGCATTGATCGAGGAGTAACGGAACGATGCGCAGAGCAAAAATCATCGCCGTGGCATTTGTCGGTTTCGCGGGCCTTGCGGCTTGCGGCGGCACTGTCGGGGAACAAGCCCTTGTCGGCGGCGCAGCCGGCCTTGGCACCGCAGCAGTCACGGGCGGCAACATCGGCACCGGTGCCATCATCGGTGGCGCAGCGAACGTTGCCTATTGCCAGTCGAACCCCGGCGCCTGCCGGAGCGTCAACTGATCTGACAGATATCACCCGCCGGGTCCGCCCGTCGGGTCACATCGACATGAACCCCGCCGCAGCCGGTCTGCGACGGGGTTTTTGCATGCAAATTCGTTCCGGGACATCCGGAACCAGGGACTGGGCCAAAAGCCGGGGAAGGGACTGATATGTTCGATAAAATCCTGATCGCCAACCGGGGTGAGATCGCCTGCCGCGTCATCAAGACCGCGCGCAAGATGGGCATCCAGACGGTGGCCATCTATTCTGACGCCGACCGCAATGCGCTGCACGTCTCGATGGCGGACGAAGCGATCCACATCGGCCCGCCGCCTGCCAACCAGTCCTATATCGTCATAGACAAGGTGATGGCGGCCATCAAGGAATCCGGCGCGCAGGCCGTGCACCCGGGCTATGGCTTCCTGTCGGAAAACGCGAAATTCGCCGAGGCGCTGGATGCCGCCGGCGTCGCCTTCATCGGCCCGCCCGTCAAGGCGATCGA
This sequence comes from Pseudooceanicola nitratireducens, assembly GCF_900109195.1. Taxonomy (GTDB): domain Bacteria; phylum Pseudomonadota; class Alphaproteobacteria; order Rhodobacterales; family Rhodobacteraceae; genus Pseudooceanicola; species Pseudooceanicola nitratireducens. The sequence continues at coordinate 400,081 of NZ_FNZG01000001.1, forward strand.
AGCCATGGGCGACAAGATCACAAGTAAGAAGATCGCGCAGGAAGCAGGCGTGTCGACCGTGCCCGGCTACATGGGCCTGATCGAGGACGCGGACGAAGCCGTGAAGATCTCGAACGATATCGGCTATCCCGTGATGATCAAGGCCAGCGCCGGCGGCGGCGGCAAGGGCATGCGCATCGCCTGGAATGATCAGGAGGCCCGCGAAGGCTTCCAGTCGTCCAAGAACGAGGCCGCGAACAGCTTTGGCGACGACCGGATCTTTATCGAAAAGTTCGTCACCCAGCCGCGCCACATCGAAATTCAGGTTCTGTGCGACGCGCATGGCAACGGCGTCTACTTGGGCGAACGCGAATGTTCGATCCAGCGCCGCAACCAGAAGGTCGTCGAAGAGGCCCCCAGCCCCTTCCTGGATGAAGCCACCCGCAAGGCCATGGGCGACCAGGCCGTGGCCCTGGCCAAGGCCGTGGGCTATGCCTCTGCCGGTACCGTGGAATTCATCGTCGACGGGTCCAAGAACTTCTACTTCCTGGAAATGAACACCCGCCTGCAGGTGGAACACCCGGTGACGGAACTGATCACCGGTGTCGACCTGGTGGAGCAGATGATCCGCGTCGCCAACGGCGAGCCGCTGAGCATCACCCAGGACGACGTGAAACTGACCGGCTGGGCCATCGAAAACCGCCTGTATGCGGAAGATCCCTATCGGAACTTCCTGCCCTCCATCGGGCGTCTGACCCGCTATCGCCCGCCTTCGGAAACCGCCGGCTACACCCCCGGTGTGGCCCCCGGTGACGCGGGCGACGTGGTCGTGCGCAACGACACCGGCGTCTATGAAGGCGGCGAGATCAGCATGTACTACGACCCGATGATCGCCAAGCTCTGCACCTGGGCCCCGACCCGCGAGGCGGCGATCGAGGCGATGCGCGTCGCGCTGGACAGCTTCGAGGTCGAAGGCATCGGTCACAACCTGCCCTTCCTGTCGGCCGTGATGGACCACCCGAAGTTCATCAGCGGTGACATGACCACCGCCTTCATCGCCGAAGAATATCCCGAAGGCTTCGACGGCGTCGAGCTGCCCGAGGACGACCTGCGCCGCATCGCCGCCGCCTGTGCCGCGATGAACCGTGTCGCCGAGATCCGCCGCACCCGCGTCTCGGGCCGGATGGACAACCACGAACGCCACGTCGGCGAAGATTGGGTCGTCACCCTGCAGGGCCGCGATTTCGAGACCACCATCGACGCCGATCCCAAGGGCGCGACGGTCGCCTTCTCGGACGGTACTTCGCTGCGGGTCGAAGGCAACTGGACCCCGGGCGATCAGCTGGCCGAGATGACCGTGGGCGATGCGCCCCTGGTGCTGAAGGTCGGCAAGATCTCGGGCGGGTTCCGCATCCGCAATCGCGGCGCGGACCTGAAGGTGCATGTGCGCAGCCCGCGCCACGCGGAACTGGCACGCCTGATGCCGGAAAAACTGCCGCCCGACACGTCGAAACTGCTGCTCTGCCCGATGCCGGGCCTGGTGGTGAAGATCGACGTGGAAGAAGGCCAGGAGGTCCAGGAGGGCCAGGCGCTGTGCACCATCGAGGCGATGAAGATGGAAAACATCCTTCGCGCCGAGAAGAAGGGCGTTGTCTCCAAGATCAACGCCGGCGCAGGCGACAGCCTGGCCGTCGACGAAGTGATCATGGAATTCGAGTGATCCGATGCATGCCATCCCCCTGATATTGATCCCGTCGCGGGCCATTGGGGTGCATCCCCGCCGCGCGCGTCGGGTCGTCCGGGGGGACCTGGCAGAAAACCTGTCCGAAAAACTGGCCGGGGCCGCAGGGGCCCCGGTTCGGCTCTACCGTCCGATGGCCACGCCGCCGCGCTGGCCCAGGTCACGCAGTTCCTGCTGGCGCAGCGGCGATTTGTCGATGGCGCGGGACAGTTCCCGCACGTCCCAGGGCAACGGCTTGCGCAGCTTGATCTGCCCGTCCTTGCCGACCAGCACCAGCATGAAGCCGCGCGGCCGGAAGGTCTGGCGCAGGGCGCTGTCGGCGGCAGGGTCGGTGTCGGTCAGCACCACCACGTCGCGAAAGGCCAGGGGGGCGGGATCACGCTCCAGCGCCTCCATCTGGCGGCGGAACAGCGGGTCGTTCGGGCTGTCGGCAAAGACCGCGACGACGCGCTTGATCCAGCGCAGCTCCTCGACCGTTTCGGGCGGTTGGGCGGGAAAGATCCCGTCGGTCGCCTGGGCGGCGGGTTCGGGGGGCGTCTCTGTCCCGGCCTGGCCCGCAGGTTGTGAAGCCGGTTGTTCCTTCGTGTCGGCGGCCTGCGCGGGTACGACAGGGGCCGCATCCGCGCCCGTGCCGGCACTTGCCCCTGGGGCGGTCGCAGAGACGGCATCCTGCGCGGCCAGCGGGCCGGACGCCAGAATGACAAGACAAGTCAGAAGTTTACGCATCAAGGGCCAGTCCTCCGTACCTACCGATATAGGGTCGGAAAGCCGCGCCGTCATCCATCGCGTCGGGATTTGTCCCGATCCCCTTCCACTTCCGGTCGCAACCGGAGCTGAAATTCCCGGAACGCCGGGCAGGGCCCCCTGCCACGGCACCCCCGGCCAATAAGAGGATTTTCACCATGGCATCGAAAAAAGACGCCTGGGCGGAGCTGGCCCAGAAGGAAATGAAGGGCAAATCGCCCGACACGCTGAACTGGGACACGCTGGAAGGCATCCGGGTCAAGCCGCTGTACACCGAAGAAGACACCGAGGGGCTGGATCACCTGGGCTCGATGCCCGGCATGGCCCCCTTCACCCGTGGCCCCAAGGCGACGATGTACGCGGGCCGTCCCTGGACCATCCGCCAGTACGCCGGTTTCTCGACCGCCGAGGAATCCAACGCCTTTTATCGCCGCAACCTGGCCGCCGGTCAGCAGGGCGTGTCGGTCGCCTTCGACCTGGCGACGCACCGCGGCTATGACAGCGACCACCCCCGCGTGGTGGGTGACGTCGGCAAGGCCGGTGTGGCCATCGACAGCGTCGAGGACATGAAGATCCTGTTCGACGGCATCCCGCTGGATCAGGTGTCGGTGTCGATGACGATGAACGGCGCGGTGATCCCGATCCTGGCCTCCTTCATCGTGACGGGCGAGGAGCAGGGCCATGACAAGTCGGTCCTGGCGGGCACGATCCAGAACGACATCCTGAAGGAATTCATGGTGCGGAACACCTATATCTATCCGCCCCAGCCCTCGATGAAGATCATTTCCGATATCATCGAATACACCTCGAACGAGATGCCCAAGTTCAACTCGATCTCGATCTCCGGCTATCACATGCAGGAGGCCGGTGCGAACCTGGTACAGGAACTGGCCTATACCCTGGCCGACGGCCGGGAATACGTGAAGGCCGCGATCGAGGCCGGCATGGACGTCGACAAATTCGCGGGGCGTCTGTCGTTCTTCTTTGCCATCGGCATGAACTTCTTCATGGAGATCGCCAAGCTGCGCGCGGCGCGCACCCTGTGGCACCGCGTCATGACGGAATTCGGGGCCAAGAACGAACGGTCCAAGATGCTGCGGACGCACTGCCAGACCTCGGGCGTGTCCTTGCAGGAACAGGACCCCTACAACAACGTCATCCGCACCGCGTATGAAGCCATGTCGGCGGTCCTGGGCGGCACCCAGTCGCTGCACACCAACGCCCTGGACGAGGCGATCGCGCTGCCCACGGACTTCTCGGCCCGGATCGCCCGGAACACCCAGCTGGTGCTTCAGGAAGAAACCGGCGTGACCAAGGTCGTCGATCCGCTGGCGGGCTCCTACTATATCGAAAGCCTCACGGATGAGCTGATCAACAAGGCCTGGGCCCTGATGGAAGAGGTCGAGGAGATGGGCGGCATGACCAAGGCTGTGGCCTCTGGCATGCCCAAGCTGCGGATCGAGGAATCGGCCGCGCGCCGTCAGGCCATGATCGACCGTGGCGAAGAGGTCATCGTCGGCGTCAACAAGTACCGCAAGGACAAGGAAGACCCGATCGACATCCTGGATGTCGACAACGTCGCCGTGCGCGAAAGCCAGATCAAGCGCCTGGAACAGATCCGTGCGACCCGGGACGAGGCCGCCTGCCAGGCCGCGCTTGATGAATTGACCCGCCGCGCCAAGGAAGGCGGCAACCTGTTGGAAGCCGCGGTCGAAGCCGCCCGCGCCCGCGCCTCTGTCGGAGAAATCAGCATGGCAATGGAGAAGGAATTCGGCCGCCACCGCGCCGAGGTGAAGACCCTGGCGGGCGTCTACGGCGCCGCCTATGAAGGCGACGAAGGCTTTGCCGCCATCCAGAAGGACATCGAAGCCTTTGCCGAGGAAGAGGGCCGCCGCCCGCGTCTTCTGGTGGTCAAGATGGGCCAGGACGGCCACGACCGCGGCGCCAAGGTGATTGCCACGGCCTTTGCCGACATCGGGTTCGACGTCGACGTGGGCCCGCTGTTCCAGACGCCGGACGAGGCCGCGCAGGACGCCATCGACAACGACGTGCACGTCGTGGGGATTTCGTCCCAGGCCGCCGGTCACAAGACCCTGGCCCCGCAGCTGATCGAGGCGCTGAAGGGCAAGGACGCGGGCGACATCATCGTGATCTGCGGCGGTGTGATCCCGCAGCAGGACTACGATTTCCTGAAGAAGGCCGGTGTAAAGGCGATCTTCGGGCCGGGGACCAATATCCCCTCGGCCGCGCAGGACATCCTGCGCCTGATCCGCGAGGCGCGCGCGTAAGGGCGCGACGAGCCGCTCGTCCCGCCCTTGCATGCGGGCCTCGCAGGGGCGGGCGGCCGCGTCTGGGATCGAAATTGCCCCAAGGGCGCGGGGCCGCCAACGGGTGCTGCGTGTTGACGCTGCCCCGTTCGGCTGCAATGAAAGGCGTGATCTAACGACCAAGGCCCGGTTCCATGGATGTATCTGCCTCTGCCGACCAGAAAGATGTCGAATGGGGGCCGTTCGAACGGCCCTTGTTCTCTGACCCCTCTGTCCGGCACCTCAGCCGCGTGGGCGTCGTGGATGTCGGGTCGAACTCGGTCCGGCTGGTGGTATTCGACGGCGCGGCGCGCAGCCCGGCCTATTTCTACAACGAAAAGATCATGTGCGCCCTGGGCGCGGGCCTGTCCGAAACCGGACGCCTGAACCCCGAAGGCCGCGCCCGTGCCCTGGCCGCGATCAAGCGCTTTCAGCTTCTTGCCCACGGGATGGAGGCCACGCCCCTGACCGCCGTGGCCACCGCCGCCGTGCGCGATGCCGAGGACGGGCAGGATTTTGTCGACCAGGTGCATCGCGAAACCGGCCTGCGGATCAACGTGATCCCCGGCGCGGAAGAGGCCCGGCTGTCCGCGCAGGGCGTGCTTCTGGGCTGGCCCGGCAGCTACGGCCTTGTCTGCGACATCGGTGGATCCTCGCTGGAACTGGCGGAAATCAAGGGCGGTCAGGTCGGGCGGCGCGTCACATCGGCCCTGGGGCCGCTGAAGCTGCGCGAAATCCCCGGCGGCCGGAAGGGACGGCGCGCCTATATCAAGCAGGTCGTGGCCGAGCTTCTGGACCAGATGGGATCGCAGCGCGACCGGCTGTTCCTTGTCGGCGGCTCCTGGCGGGCCATCGCGCGCATCGACATGGACCGGCAGGCCTATCCGCTGCACGTGCTGCATGAATACCGCATGTCCACCAAGGCGATCCGCGCCACCGCCGACTACATCCGCGAATCCGACCTGAACGAGCTGCGCGGGCGGTGCAGCATCTCGTCGGCGCGGATGGAACTGGTGCCCTTTGCCTCGGAAGTGCTGACCGAAATCGTCAGCGCTTTCCGCCCGCATGACATCGCCGTCTCCAGCTATGGCATCCGCGAGGGCATGCTGTACCAGCAGATGCCCCAGGCCCTACGCGACCGCGATCCCCTGATCGAGGCCTGCCGCTTTGCCGAGGCCAAGGATGCCCGCCTGCCGGGCTTTGGGCGCACCCTGTACAAGTTCATCCACCCGATCTTCCGCGCCGCCAAGCCGGAAAAGCAGCGTATCATCAAGGCCGCCTGTCTGTTGCACGACGTGACCTGGCGCGCGCATCCCGATTACAGGGCCGAGGTCTGTTTCGACAATGCCACCCGCGCCAACCTGGGCGGGCTGAAGCACAAGGAACGGATCTTTCTGGGCCTTGCCCTGCTGCACCGCTACCGCAACAAGCGCGAAGGCACGTCGTTTGAAAACCTCTATGGCTATCTGACCGAGGCCGAGCAGCTGCAGGCCGAGATCCTGGGCAAGGCGATGCGGTTCGGCGCGATGCTCTGGCTCGAGGCGGACGCGATCCCCGGCGAATTCCGCTGGTATCCCAAGAAACGCGTGCTTGAACTGCGCCTGTCCGAAGCCGCCTGGCCCCTGCTGGGAGAGGTGGCGATGTCGCGGCTGAAATCGCTCGCGGGGTCGCTGGATGCGACGCTGGACGTGCGGATGACCCGCTAAAGGTCGATCGCCCCCTCCGGGGCGGTTTCCCTGCCGTCCGGGGTATCGTCCGGGGCATCCGGGAGCTCATCCGGGGTCTTGCGGCGCATGATGATGTCCCCATTGGGAAGCCGTTCCGGCGGATGATAGACCGAGAAATCCTTCACATCCGCGAAGAGCTCGGACAGGGCGGGGCCCATTTCCTGAAGAAAGCTGCGCATGGCGGGCCCGGCCTCGTCCAGGAAGGCCCCGAAGTCGCGCATCGCCGGCTCCATCTCGTCACTGAGGCCGCGGAAGAACAAGTCGATCCCGCGCGACATCAGGGACCGGCTGTCCTCTTCGGTCGTGTCCTGTGGCGCGCTATCCTGCGACAGGGCGGGCAGGGGCGCGAAGGCCAGGGCAGAGATCAGGATCAGGCGTTTCATGACCCAGATATAAGCTTTGATCGTCTGAATGAAAGGCGATGGAAGAACGCGTCCCGGATCAGCCCCCGGATAAGGGCAAGCTCGCCTAGACGTCGATGTCCAGCACCACCGGGAAATGGTCCGAGGCGGTGATCAACGCATCGCGCAGCTCCGCCCGGGCATAGCAGTCGGAATCGTCGAAGGGATGCCAGATCCGCCAGCGTGGATCCTGCGCCATAAGGTCCGGGGAAATCATCGCATAATCCAGAAGCGCCTGAAGATATCGTTTCTCGGGCTGGATATAGAACCGCGCCGAGGTTGGTGAGGCCGCAAGCTTCGAGGTCAGCGCCTGCGCCGCATGGGGATCATAGATCTGCGTGTCCCCGTCGCCCATCACGATCTCGACTGAGGAGCGGCCGAACAGGTTTTCATATTCGTCCAGCCCGGGGCCGTCGTTCAGATCGCCCATGACGATCAGGCTGTCGCCTTCTGCCAGATGCTGGGCGATGCGCTGCCGCAGCCAGATCGCCTGGGCCAGCTGCTTGCGGCGGTTGGCGATGGACAGGCGCATCACCTCGTCCCGGGCGCGGGCGCCATGCGGGGCCTTGGATTTCAGGTGCACGCCGATCAGCCGCAGCCGCGTGCCCCGGTTGGTTTCCACCGCCAGTTCCAGCGGGGGTTTGGAAAACCGCACCTGATCCTCGGTCGCGTCGATATCCAAGTCGATGCGGAATTCGGTGTCGAAGCGCGGCGCATGGGGGGCGTCGGGCAGCCCTTGCGGGCTGTGGCTGACCACCATCCGGTCGGGATCATACAGAAAGGCGATTTCCTGCTGGGTGGTGTTCACATAGCCGGTGACGGCGCGGCGGGCGCGCAGATCGAATGCCTCGGCAAAGCTCTGAAGCGCGCGGACGGAATTGCGGCGGCGGTTGGTGTCCGGGGCCTCGATCACCATGAGGCCGTCGGCATCCAGCGCGGTCAGCACGGTGGCGATCGCCTCGGCCTGCTGGGCGCGGGTCACGTCGCGGCGGGCGGACCAGCCGTCATCCAGAAGCAACCGGCCATCGTCATCGAAAAGCGCGTCGAACCACTCGATATTGTAGCTGACGAAGCGCATAGCCCGCTACAGCACCAGCGCGTCTGTCGGGCGCTTGGCGTTGATCTCGTCCCAGGCGAGGTTGATGTCGATCAGGCGCCTTTCGGCCATGCTCATCGCCTCTTGCGGCAGGCCACGAGCGGCCAGCCGGTCGGGGTGGTTTTCACGCACCAGCCGTTTCCAGGCGGCGCGGACCTCGTCATAGGTCGCCCCCGGATCAACGCCGAGGATCGCGTAGGGATCGGCCATGGCGTCGGGCACATGGCGGGCGCGCAGGTTGCGGAACCGCGCCTCGCCCATGCCGAAGATGCGCGCCACCTCGGCCAGGAATTCATCCTCGGCCGGGTGATAGCCGCCGTCGGCCATGGCGATATGGAACAGCCCGTCCATGATGTCGCAAAGCGTCTCGCTTGCCGGGCCGAACATCTCGGCGATGCGGCCGGCATAGACGTCGAAACCGGCGACGTCCTGGCGCGCCAGGTTGAAGACCCGCGCCGCCTGGGCCTCGTCCTGTTCGGCGATTTGGAACACTTCGCGGAAGGCGGTGACTTCATCGCGGGTGACCTGGCCATCGGCCTTGGCCATCTTCGCGCCAAGCGCGATCACGGCGATGGTAAAGGCGACGGATCTTTCGGGCGGGGCGCGCAGCCGGTCAAAGACCTGCGACAGGCTTTCGCCACGGCGCAGGGCTTCAAGGGCTTCGGATATGCGGCTCCAGACGGACATGGGTTCAGTTTATCGCGGCACTGCGGCAATGTCAGAGGGTTTTCTGCATGAGAACAAGATCAAGCCACCGCCCGAACTTGCGCCCGGCCTGCGGCATCCGACCGACGTGGTCGTAGCCCATGGCCTGATGAAAGGCGATCCCGGCGGCGTTTTCCCCGCTGATGCCGGCCACCATGATATGGGCACCCCTTTCGCGGGCGTGGCTTTCCACCGCCTGCATCAGGGCGCGCCCCAGCCCCTGTCCGCGCGCGGCCACGCCCAGGATGACCGTGTGTTCCATCGCATGGACATAGCCATCCCCGCCACGGAACTGATCGTAGGAGGCAAAGCCCGCCACCACGCCATCGACCAGCGCAACAAAGGTTTCGCGGCCCCGCGCGCGGCGATCTTCGACATAGGCGGTCAGCCCCGCCTCGTCCCGTTGGGCCGAGGCAAAGGTGACCGTCGTGTCCCGGATGATCGGGTTCCACAGGGCAAGCAGCGGGGCGATGTCTTCCGGCAGGGCAGGGCGGATCTGGTTCACGGGGGACCTGTCAAGGCTTGGGGGTTGGCCCGACACTCTGACCCGGATCGCTGCCGGGGAAAAGCGAAAGCGGACGGGGGTGCGCCCCATCCGCTTCACGATCCGGTCAGGGCTTTGAAACCCTTTGCGCCGAGACCCCGATCAGAAGGGGATCAGTCGGTGTCGTGGGTCAGCACCGGCACGTCGCTGGCCCCGGCCGATCCGCGACCGGAAAGCGACGGGTTTTCCATGAAGAACCGGTGGCAGTTGAAGGCGAATTCGCCCTCGGCCAGTTCAGGCCGGGCGAAATGACCATCGGGCTGCATCACCCAGCTTTGCGCCTGGTCGGCAAAGTTCGCCGCCATGATCTGGCTGACGATCTGCGCCTTGACCGTGGGGTTGGTGATCTCGACCAGGGTTTCCACCCGGCGGTTCAGGTTGCGGCCCATCCAGTCGGCGGACGAGATGAACACCCGCCCCTTTTTCGACGGCAGCCCGTGGCCATTGCCGAAACAGACGATCCGGCTGTGTTCCAGGTAGCGCCCGACGATGGACTTCACCCGGATGTTGTCCGACAGGCCTTTCACGCCAGGGCGCAGCCCGCAGATGCCCCGGATCACCAGGTCGATCCTGACGCCCGCCTGGCTGGCACGGTACAGCCCGTCGATGATCTCGGGGTCGATCAGCGAATTCATCTTGGCCCAGATCTGCGCAGGACGTCCGGCGCGGGCATGTTCGGCCTCGGCCTCGAATTGGGCCAGAAGGAAGTCCTTCATCAGGTGGGGCGAGATCTTGAGGTTTTCCAGCGTCTCGGGTTGGGCATAGCCCGAGAGGTAGTTGAAGACCTTCGTCGCGTCCCGCCCAAGCGAGGCATCGCAGGTGAAGAAGCTGAGGTCGGTGTAGATCTTCGCGGTGATCGGGTGATAGTTGCCCGTCCCATAATGGGTATAGGTGACAAGCTTGTCGCCTTCGCGCCGCACCACGGTGGAAATCTTGGCGTGGGTCTTCCAGTCGACGAAGCCATAGACCACATGCGCGCCCGCACGCTCCAGCCGGCGCGACTGGCGGATGTTCGCGGCCTCGTCAAAGCGGGCCTTCAGTTCCACCAGGGCGGTCACCGATTTGCCATCCTCGGCCGCATCGCACAGCGCGGCGACGATCGGGCTGTCCTTGGACGTCCGGTACAGCGTCTGCTTGATCGCCACCACGTCCGGGTCATGGGCGGCCTGCTGCAGGAAACGCACCACCATGTCGAAGGTCTCGTACGGGTGGTGCAGCAGCATGTCCTTCTGGCGAATCGCGGCGAACATGTCGCCGTCGTGGTCCTGCACCCGTTCCGGGACACGCGGCGTGAACGAGGGCCACAGCAGGTCGGGCCGCGCGTCGATCACCAGCTCCTTCAGGTCCGAGATGCCGATCAGGCCCTGAACCTCGACCACCTCGTCGGGGGTGACGTGCAATTCGCGCATGATGACGGTCTTCAGCGCTGCCGGGGCCTCGGCCGAGATCTTCATGCGGATCACTTCGCCACGGCGACGGCGTTTCAGCGCGGTTTCGAATTCGCGCACCAGATCCTCGGCCTCTTCCTCGACCTCAAGGTCGCTGTCGCGCAGCACCCGGAAGGTACAGGACCCCTTGGTGCGATAGCCCGGGAACAGCTGATCGATGTTCAGCAGCAGAAGGTCTTCCAGCGGCAGGAACCGGTGCTGACCCGGCGCGCTTGGCAGCGCCACAAAGCGAGAGATCTGCTGCGGGATCGGCAGCAGCGCCATCAGCGAATTCTTGTCCTTGCGCCGTTCCAGCGTCAGGGCCAGCGAAAAGCCCATGTTCGGAATGAAGGGGAAGGGGTGCGCGGGGTCCACCGCCAGCGGCGACAGCACCGGGAAGACCTGCATCAGGAAGACGTCGCGCAGATAGGCCAGATCGTCGTCCGACAACTCGTCCTGGCGCAGGACGGTCAGGCCCTCTTCGCGCATCTGAAGCTGCAGCTTGTCCAGGATCCCCTGTTGCCGCGCCATCAGGCGGCGCGCGTCCTCGTCGATCAGCACCAGCTGTTCGGCGGGCGTCAGCCCGTCGGCGGCGGCGTGGGTATGGCCTTCGCGGGTCAGTTCGCGCAGGCCCGCGACACGGACGGTGTAGAATTCATCCAGGTTGGTGGCGCTGATCGACAGGAACCGCAGCCGTTCCAGAAGCGGGACCTTGGGGTTCTCGGCCTCTTCCAGCACGCGCCAGTTGAAGCCCAGCCAGCTGAGTTCGCGATTCACGAAGCGGCCGGGACCGTCGATATCGATGGTCTTCAGAACCTGTGCGGGGGGCAGGTCCGATTTCAAGAAGTCTGCGCTGGTCATATGTCGCTTCCGTCTGATTGGACGGTCTTAATGAACTGAAAGTGCAACGGATTTATGACCTATTCGGCGATCTCTTCCAAGACTTGCCGCGCAAGGGGCACATTGATCGCGCGCCGTTCCGCCAATGACGCCCGATCCAGCGCCGAAACCACCCGTCGGGCGGTGTCGAAGGACCGGTCCATGTGGCGCACCAGATAGGCCAGGACCGCCGGGGGCACGTTCAGCTGCCGTTCACCGAATTGCTTGGCCAGCAGCGCGGTCAGCAGCGTGTCGTCGGGCAGGTCCAGAACCGCCGATTGCGCCCCCTGCAGCCGGCTTTTCAGATCCGGCAGGGTCAGCGGCCAGCCGCCCACGGCCAGCGCCCCGGTCAGCAACAGGGGGTGGCCCTGTGCCTTCATCAGGTTGTGCAGGTGGAACAGGGCGTTTTCCGCCGCGGTGCCGCCGATCCGGTCGGCGTCTTCCACGGCCAGAGGACCTTCGGCCAGGGCGGGCACGCTGTCGCTGTCCAGGTCCCGCGCCGCCACGATCCGCGCGCCGCTTTGCGCCGCCCAGATATGCGCCAGATGGGTCTTGCCCGATCCGGGCGGGCCGGTCACCACCAGCTTGTCGCCGGGCCAGCTGCGCCAGCCGTCGATCATCGCCAGCGCCACCGCGTTTGAGGGCGCGATGACGAAATCATCACGACCCAGCCCCGGCAGACGGGGATGTTTCAGGGGAAGCGGATCGATCATCGGTCAGTCTTGCGCCTGGTCCGGCGCATAGCTTTCGTCCAGGACGGATTGCCGTGGCCCATCCGTGTCCAGCCCGCGATACAGCCGGCTGTCCTTGTACTGCGAGATCACGAAGCGCATCAGCACGCCGATGGCCGCAGCGACAGGCACCGCAACCAGCATCCCCACGAAGCCGAACAGCGATCCAAAGACCGACAGGGCGAAGATCAGCCAGACCGGGTGCAGCCCGACGGAATTGCCGACCAGCTTGGGGGTCAGCACGTTGCCCTCGATCACCTGGCCGATGACGAAGATGCCCGCCACCAGCCCGATAGACACCCAGTCGCCCCAGAATTGGAACAGCGCCAGCCCGATCGCCAGCGCGCCGCCCAGCAGGGCGCCGACATAGGGAATGAAGGTGATCAGCCCGGCAAAGGCCCCGACCACCAGCCCGAACTGCAACCCGACCAGCATCAGGGCCACGGCGTAATAGCTGCCCAGGATCAGGCAGACCGTGCCCATGCCCCGGATGAACGAGGCCAGCGTCTGGTCGATCTCGCGCGCCAGCTTGCGGATCACCGGCGCATGGTCGCGCGGCAGCAGGTTGTCGATCTGCGCCACCATCCGGTCCCAGTCGTACAGCAGATAGAAAGCCACCACCGGCACGATGACGAACAGCATCACCACGTTGATCAGTGACCCGACCGAGGTCAGCGCCGTTTCCAGCAGCTGCCCGCCCTTGGACTGGATCGTTTCCGCGACCGAGGTCAGCGACTGCCGCAGGGTCGACCCTTCGTCCAGCAGGTCGGGGAAGCGCGCGGTCAGAAAGGCCTGGAAGTCCTGGAAGACCTTGGGCACCGTGTCGAACAGCTGCACCGCCTGGTTGATCAGCGTCGGCACCACCAGAAGCGCCAGCACCACGAAGATCAGCACGCCGAACAGCGTGATGATTGCCGTCGCCAGCGCCCGGCTTGCGCCCGCGGCCTCCAGCCGGTCGGCGACCGGGTCCAGGAAATAGGCCACGGCCCCGCCCAGCACGAAGGGCAGGATCACGTCGCCCAGCCACCACAGCGCGATCATGAAGACCGCCGCCGCGACGCCCCAGTATTTCATTTGGTCCTTGACCGGCAATGCCATCGCAGCCTCCGTTTCCGCCATAACTGGCGGTTCGACGACAAAATCGCAAGAGCGGTGACGCAAGTGGCCCTGTCATTTTGACTGGACGAAACCTATTCCTTTGGATAGGTGGGCGTGGATCGCTCGCTCCCAACCCTGAGCGATCACTTTTTCCGCCTCGGCCGCGACCGGATTTTCCGGGTCAGGGGCTAAGCCTCGTGAGGCGGGAAATGCCCGGAGGGTCGCTTTGCGGTCATCTCTCCGGGGAATATTGCCGTGATCGCCCGGGGGGCGTTTCCCCACACCCCCGCGATCCTCTGTGCCCCCCCGCATCCCCCGCACCGCCCCAGGTGCGTTTCGGGGGGCACAGATCTTCCCTTCGGCCGCCCTTGGGTCGCGAGACGGCCCCGCGAACTGCGAAATCCGGGGGCAATCCTCTCAATCCTCGTTGTCTGGCTTGTCTGGCGCTTTTTGCGGAATTAAACCGCTGGCAACCAGTAAAGGACACGCCCATGCGCCTCAGCCGCTATTTCCTGCCCGTTCTCAAGGAAACCCCCGCCGACGCCCAGATCGTCAGCCACCGCTACATGCTGCGCGCCGGCATGATCAAACAGGCCAGCGCCGGGATCTACTCCTGGCTGCCCCTTGGCTACAAGGTGCTGAAGAAGATCGAAAACATCGTGCACGAGGAACAGCAGAAGGCCGGCCATATCCCGATGCTGATGCCGACGCTGCAATCGGCCGACCTGTGGCGCGAATCCGGTCGCTATGATGACTACGGCCAGGAGATGCTGCGCATCACCGACCGCCACGACCGCGACATGCTCTATGGTCCGACCAACGAAGAACTGATCACCGACATCTTCCGCAGCTACGTGCGGTCCTACAAGGATCTGCCGCTGACGCTGTACCACATCCAGTGGAAATTCCGCGACGAGATCCGCCCCCGCTTCGGCGTGATGCGCGGCCGGGAATTCCTGATGAAGGACGGCTACAACTTTGACCTGACCAAGGAAGAGGCGCTGCATGCCTACAACCGGCATCTGGTCAGCTACCTGCGCAGCTACGAACGCATGGGCCTTCAGGCGATCCCGATGCGCGCCGACGGCGGTCCGATCGGCGGCGATTATACCCATGAATTCCTGGTGCTGGCCGAGACCGGCGAATCCGAGGTCTTCTATGACAGCGAGATCACCGATCTGACCTTTGGCGACCGCGCCGTCGATTTCGACAATGTCGCGGAATGCCAGGCCGTGCTCGAGGAATTCACCTCGCGCTACGCGCGCACCGACGAAACCCATGACGAGGCGCTATTCAACGAGATCCCCGAGGAACGCCGCCGCACTGCCCGCGGCATCGAGGTCGGCCAGATCTTCTATTTCGGCACCAAGTATTCCGAGGCCATGGGCGCCAACGTCCAGACCGCGGACGGCCAGCAGGTGCCGGTGCACATGGGGTCGCACGGGATCGGCGTATCGCGTCTTCTGGGCGCCATCATCGAGGCCAGCCACGATGACAAGGGCATCATCTGGCCCGAGGGCGTCACCCCCTTCCACGTCGGCATCGTCAACCTGCGTCAGGGCGACGCGGAAACTGACGCCGCCTGCCAGGCGATCTACGACAGCCTCACCGCGCTTGGGCTGGAACCGCTTTATGACGACCGTGACGAACGAGCGGGCGGCAAGTTCGCCACAATGGACCTGATCGGTCTGCCCTGGCGCATCACTGTCGGCCCGCGCGGGCTGAAGAACGGCGTCGTCGAACTGACCTCGCGCCGCACCGGCGAGAGCGAGGAGATGCCCGCCGAGGACGCCGTGAAGCGCATCGTCGCGATCTACGAAAACGTCTGATCCTTTTCCCCGTCGCCGGGAACAGGCGCGGGGGATATTGGCAGCAAATCGAAACCCCGGGTGGGATCACCCGGGGTTTTCTTATTGACAGGGCTGTGCCAAAAAAACTTGTAGGCGATCCACTTCGGATCTTGCCGCTACTTTACTGATTTAACCTTGGACCCGTGATTCATGAAACTCACACTCAAATCTGCAATTGCTGCCACCGCGCTTCTGCTTGCCGCGCCTGTCTCGGCCGCCAGCCTGTCCACCGGTTTTTCCGGTGCCAATGGCTCCTCCGGCAATATGTTCGACATCTCCGTCGGATCAAGCAACCTGACGCTGACCGACCTGCAGGTCCATATCGACCAAGCGATCACAACCACCGTGTCATTCTGGTATCGTGATGGCAGCTATGTGGGCAATGAAAACAGCAGCTCCGGCTGGACGCTTTGGGACAGCGCAGCGCTTGATGGTGCTGGGGTAACCAACCCGACGGGCTGGGATATTGCGGATCTCATGCTGAACGCCAATTCGACCTACGGCATCTACATCCACGACAACAACAGCGCCATCGGCTATGCCAATGCGGTGTCCCAAGGGCTGGTCGCTGCTCAGAACGCGGATCTGACCATCTTTTCCGGCATCGGACGAAGCCTGAACGCAGATCCGTTTGCAGCCGTCACCCATGGCGCGCGCACCTGGGAAGGCACGATGACCTACACCACAACGCCCGCCGTGCCGCTTCCGGCCAGTGGTCTTCTGCTGGTCGCCGGGGCCGGTGCCCTGGCCGGTCTGCGCCGCCGCAAGTAACCCGACCGACCGCGCCCCAGACCCGGGGCGCGGTCTTTTCGCCGTGATCGTCGCCCGCTAGTCTGCCGGAAACCTGTCCGGTCCCGGGGTCGTCATGCGCCTGTTCCCTCTGATTGTCCTTTGTCTGTCGCTGGCTTTGCCGGGTTCTGTTCGCGCGCAACCGGTGGAGGCCCCCGAGGATCCCAAGGTGGCCGACTTCCGCGCCGCCTTTGCCCAGTGGATGCAGGACGCCGGGGCGACGCGCGGGGCGCTGGCGCTGCGCAGGGACGGGCAGGCGGTTGCGGCCTTGGGGCTGGGGATGGACGCCGGGCGGCCGGTTGATCTGGCCTCGCTGTCGAAGGCGATCACCGGGGTCTGCATCGCCCGGCTGGTGGACGAAGGCGCGCTGGATTACGCCGATCATGCCCGCGCGATCCTGAACCTCGCTCATGCCGCGCCGGTCAGTATCGCCGCGCTTCTGGGCCATGGCTCGGGCCTTCGGCGGGATCACACCCAGGGGCCCATGGCGGTCTGGCGGAACGATCCGACGCCGCGCTGGCCGCGCATCGCCCGCACCGCGCTGGCCCGCGACCGGATCAGCGCCGACACCTCGTATTACTACAGCAACGAAAACTACGCCGTCCTCGGCGCGGTGATCGAGGCGGTGACAGGCACCGACTATGAAACCGCCTGCCGCGACCGTGTTCTGACCCCCGCCGGCGTGACGGGGCAGGGCTCTGCCCTGGCCTCGGGCTATCTGCCCTGGGGCGGGTGGGAGATGACGGTGGCCGATTACGCCGCCTTCCTGGATCACAGCTTTGGCCCCGAGGGCTGGCTGACCGAAAGCATCGCCACTCTGCCGCGCACGCGCATCGTGCCGCAGGTCTACTATGGCCTGGGCATGGTGCAGCGCGACCACGCGGGCGGCACCAACCTTTGGCATTTCGGCGCGCTGTGTTTCGAGGGCGGGCCGAACCTGGGCAGCTATGCGGTGCATTGGACCAACGGCTGGACGGTGACCGCCTGGTACGACGCCTGTGTCACGGACGACGACATGGCGCGGCTCGACCGGGCGATGATCGGCGTCGCCTTCGCCCGCTAGGGGCGCGCCCTTGACCTTCGCCTCGGCAGGCCGCACATCTGCACGACCTCTCGTCGGGCCTTACCTGTGCCCTAACTGGACCCCGTATCGACCCCAGATCGGACCCAACCCCGGAGCGCCCATGGCCACGTCCCCCAAACCCTTCGCGCCCTTCGAATGGATGATCGCCTGGCGCTACCTCCGCGCCCGCCGCGCCGAAGGCGGTGTCAGCGTGATGACCTGGATCAGCCTGATCGGGATTTCCCTGGCGGTGGCGGCGCTGATCATCACCCTGGCCGTGCGCGCCGGGTTCCGCACCGAATTCGTCGACACGATCCTGGGGGCCAATGCCCATGTGACCGTCTATACCGCCGGTCAGACCAACGAGGCGGGGCAGCTGGACCGCACCATCCCCGACTATCAGGCGATGGCCGAGCGTCTGGCGCAGGTTCCCGGCGTCACCCGTGCCGCGCCCCTGGTGAAGGGGCAGGTCATGGCCAGTGCCTTCGGGGCCACCACCGGGGTCGAGGTCTTTGGCATCGCAGGTGCAGACCTGGCTACCATCCCGCGCGTGGCCAATGCCGAGACCTCCCAGGGGGATCTAGGCAATTTCGACGCGGGCATCGCCCTTGGCTCGGGCATTGCGCGCAGCCTGAACGTGACCCTGGGCGACAGGGTCAAGCTGATCTCGCCCGACGGGGTGAAGACCGCCTTTGGCACCAGCCCCCGGGTCAAGACCTACGAGGTCACCTATATTTTCACCGCCGGGCGCTATGACATCGACCAGACCCGCGTCTACATGCCCTTCGCCGAGGCGCAGAGCTATTTCAACCGCGAAGGTGTCGCCGATGAGATCGAGGTGATGGTCGAACACCCCGAGACGGTGGACGAGATGGGGCTGGACCTGCTGCGTGCCGCCGGGGACCGCGCGCTGTTGTGGACCTGGCGCGACAGCGCGGGGGCCTTCCTGCGCGCCCTGGATATCGAGGACAACGTGATGTTCATCATCCTGTCGGTGCTGGTGCTGATCGCCTCGATGAACATCGTGTCGGGGCTGATCATGCTGGTGAAGAACAAGGGCCGTGACATCGGCATCCTGCGCACCATGGGCCTGACCGAGGGGTCCGTTCTGCGGGTGTTCTTCCTGTGCGGGGCCTCGACCGGGCTGATCGGCACGGCGATCGGGCTGGTGCTGGGCTGCCTGTTCGCGATCTACATCGACCCGATCTTTGCGCTGGTCGACCGGCTGTCGGGGGGCGGAGTCTGGGATCCGTCGATCCGCAACATCTATGCGCTGCCAGCGCAGCTGAAACTGGGCGACGTGCTGGCGGCGGTGTCACTGTCGCTTGGCCTGTCCTTCATCGTCACGATCTTTCCCGCCCGCCGCGCCGCGCGGATGAACCCGGTAGAGGCCCTGCGCTATGAGTGATCCCGCGACCGAAATTGCCCTGCAACTGACCGGGATCGAGAAGGTCTATAACCGCGACACCCCCGGAGAGATCCGCGTGCTGCGTGGCATCGACCTGACCCTGAGCGCCGGAGAGGCGGTGGCCCTTGTCGCGCCCTCGGGGGCAGGAAAATCCACCCTGCTGCATATCGCCGGCCTGCTGGACCAGCCCGACACCGGCGAGGTGCGGATCGGTGGCGAGGCCGTGCAACACCTGAACGACGCCCGCCGCACCGCGATCCGTCGCGCCGACGTAGGCTTCGTCTATCAGTTCCACCACCTGCTGCCCGAATTCACCGCGCTGGAGAATGTGGTGCTGCCGCAGCTGGCCAATGGCACGGCAAGCTCCTCGGCCCGGGGGCGGGCCTTGTCGCTGCTGGACAGCGTGGGCATCAAGCCGCGCGCCGATCACCGGCCGGCTGCGCTTTCCGGTGGTGAACAGCAGCGCGTGGCCTTCTGCCGGGCGCTGGCGAACCGGCCCCGCGTGCTTCTGGCGGATGAGCCGACCGGCAACCTGGACCCCGATACCTCGGACCGGGTGTTCGGCGCGCTGATGGACCTGGTGCGACAGACCGGGCTGGCCGCACTGGTCGCCACCCACAACATGGAGCTGGCCGCCCGCATGGACCGCGTCCTGCGTTTGGAGAACGGTCAGCTGGTCAGCGGGTAACCGTCCGCTTCGAGGCCGGTGATCGCGGGCGTGGTCAGGGTGGTCCGGGCTGGTGTAGGGGGCGATGTTCGCTTCGGTCGGGATGGCCTTGGGATTGGGGTGCGATAGGTCCGGGCTGAAATCAGGCCGTGAAGGTTTTCGGGCGGGGACGGCTTTGGGGACCAGTTCAGGACGGACGAGGCACGAACGGAAAGGCCCGATGGCCCGCCAAACTGTCCCTGAAACGACGGGCAGGGCCGACCCGCCGCGTTATCCAGTAATTGCGAAATCAGGCGGATCCTGCCGCCCGCTTGCGCCGGTCAGACAGGCCGCCGGCATGGCCTGATGAGACAGATGTGACGAGATGGAGCCTAGCGACAGGCCACTCTTCGTGGGCGCACCGCCAAGGCTGAACATCTACGCCGCTCGCGCAGCCGGATCGCCCAAGGCCGAACCCGGTTAGCCGCCCGCTAAACCGAAACCGCCGGCTCAAACCAGCCCAGTCCAAACCAACCCGGCCACCCAACCCAGTCAGATCACCCGATCAATAGGCCAGCCGGAAATAGGGCACCGAAAAGGGATCCTCCATCCCCGTGCCGCAGAACCCCATCTGCATGTTCGACGTGCCCGAGATCACGCCGCCCGAGATGATCGAGGCCCCCTCGATCCCGCCGGCATTCGCGGCGAATTGCACGTCCTTCCGCGCGATCACCTTGCCGCCGTAGAATTCCATCGCGGCCGGCACATCCATCCCGCCATAGGTGATGATCTGGGCCCCGCCGCCCTCGGCGCAATTGTCATCCTTGCCGATCTGAAGGCCCTCGACTGCGGTGATGCTCTTGATGTCTTCCGACCGGCTGAAGATCACCGAATCCTCCAAAACAACGCCATTGCCGAACTTCACCGCGCAATCCGTCACGATGACGACCTTGCTGACGCGGGTGCCCGGCTCGACCGTCAGGCTGTTGCCCGAGCAGCTGACACGGTGCACGCGCCCCTCGACCAGGGCGCTGCCGTCGATCTTCTTGCCGGTGTAGATCACCGGCACCGCGCTTTCGATATAGCTGGGTAGAAAGCGGCCGCTGGCCCAATAGAGATCCTCGTGCATCTGTTCCAGCTGGTTCAGCACGCGCAGCCGGTAATAGCCGTTGCGCAGCGCGGCCTTCAGGCCTTCGTTGGTGGCAAACCCCGACCGCGGCAGGTCGATTTCCGTGCTGTCCGGCATCGAGACCACGGTCCCCGCCTCGAAGGTGTTGTTCGAATTGACCGAGACATGGTCGTTCGAATGCACGCAGAAGCCCTTTTCATAGCCGTTGTTCGACTGGATATCGACCACGCCCTCGGCCACGAACCCTTCGCGCAGGCAATGCGGATCGAAGGTGACAAAGACCGCCTGCGCGGTCAGATCCCACAGCTTGCGATCCATGATGCGGAAGAGATAGGCGGTGACGGGATTGCCCCGCGCCTCGCTTCTTCCCGGGCGCACCCGCACGGCCTCGAGCGAGCTTTCGTCGACGGTGAAGGTGCGGTTGGCATAGCTCCAATGGCCGAACTGGATGTCGTCGGCACGCAGCACGGTGCCATAGCTGGACTGCGGCATGGAATAGCTGGCGACTTCGATCGCCTTCAGCTTCGAGGCATCCGCCCCGTTGCGTTCCCGGTAATACAGCGCCGCATGTCCCGCCGCATCCGCCGCCACCTGCAGCTGATTGCGCGCCGCCAGCAGATAGGCGAAGTCGACCGCAAAGGCGCTGACCGCAAGAATCCCGGCCAGGAAATACAGCGACAGGACCGTCATGCTGCCCCGGTCTTCCCCCCTGAACCTGGTCAATCTGCGCATCGCTCAATACTCCATGAAGTGCTGCGCCGAGATGTCGATCCGCAGGTTCACCAGCGATTCCATGATGTTCGGCATGAAGAGGTTCGACACCTTGTAGGACACGTCCGAGGTGACGACGCCCTTGTCGATCACCGTGGTCACGCTGGCCTCGGGCGCGATGCCGGCCAGGCGGTCCTTGATGAAGGCCTCGGTCTCGGCCGCGGTCAGCATGTAGCCGGTCGACAGGATGCGGTTGGCGTTCTGCACGATGCGAAACGCCTGGTTCTTCTCGAACAGGATCAGCGAGACGTTGATGATCATCACCAGCACCCAGACGAACACCGGGATCCAGATCAATGTCTCAATGGTGGCCGACCCCTCGTCAGAGGAGCGGAACCTGTGCAGCAGTCTTTTCATTTGGTCACCCAATCCAGGTGGTCCCCGCGTCCCCCCGGAGCGGATTTTTCGAAAATCCCCCCGGTTTTGGGCGGAAACATGGCAATATCTTGATATGTGCGGATCTGACCGGATTTCGGACACTGACGTGGCAAGTGTTTCAAAAAGCCTAAGAATGGACACGAAGCATCAACAAAACGTTTAGGGTCATTCCGGGGCAGGGGGGCTAGATGCCTGAGTGAAATACGCAGGTAACAGAAAGGACCTTGCCCGATGACCGCACAGACCCCCGACACCCTCCAGACCACCTGGGCCCCACGTATGCTCTCGGTGCTCCGGATCGTGTCCGCATTGATCTTCTTCGCCCATGGCACCCAGAAGATTCTCGGGTTTCCCGCATCCGACATGAACCCCGCCGCCTTCTCTCTGCCCTGGATCGCCGGCATGCTCGAGCTGTTCGGCGGCGCGCTGCTGATCGTCGGCTTCCAGACCCGCCCGGTGGCCTTCGTGCTTTCGGGGCTGATGGCGGTGGCCTACTGGATGGCCCATGCCCCCCGCAGCCCCTTCCCGGCGCTGAACGGCGGCGACGCGGCGATCCTTTATTGCTTTGTCTTCCTCTACTTCGTCTTCTCCGGCCCCGGCAGCTGGAGCGTCGACGCCCTGCTGAAGCGCAAATCCTCCGCGGCCTAACCTTCGGGCGGCATCTTGAAACGGAAAAGGCCGGGCATCTGCCCGGCCTTTGTCTTTCTGCGGATCCGACACGGGATCTACAGATCCAGATCCTCGGCAAAGCGCGCGTTCTCCTGGATGTACTGGAACCGCAGCTCGGGCTTCTTGCCCATCAGCCGTTCCACCAGGTCACTGGTCTCGCCCGGCGCATCCTCGTCCACGGTGACGCGGATCAGCTTGCGCGTGGTCTTGTCCATCGTGGTTTCCTTCAGGTCCTTCGCATCCATCTCGCCCAGACCCTTGAAGCGGCTCACCTCGATCTTGCCCTTGCCGCCCAGACCCTTGGCCAGCCATTCGTCGCGCTCGGCCTCATCCTGGACATAGACGCGCTTGGCCCCCTGAGTCAGGCGGAACAGCGGCGGACAGGCCAGGTACAGGTGCCCCTTGTCGATAAGCGGCCGCATCTGGGTGAAGAAGAAGGTCATCAGCAGCGACGCGATATGCGCCCCGTCGACATCCGCATCGGTCATGATGATGATCTTGTCATAGCGCAGATCGTTGATGTCGAACTTGGTGCCCAGGCCGACGCCCATGGCCTGGCAGAGGTCGCTGATCTCCTGGTTGGTGCCGATCTTGTTGCTGGCGGCCCCAAGGACGTTCAGGATCTTGCCCTTCAGCGGCAACAGCGCCTGGGTCTTGCGGTCGCGCCCCATCTTGGCCGATCCACCGGCCGAGTCGCCCTCGACGATGAACAGCTCGGTCCCGTCGCGGTTGGTGGCGGAACAATCGGTCAGCTTGCCGGGCAGACGCAGCTTCTTTGTGGCGGTCTTGCGCTGCGTCTCCTTCTCCTGCCGGCGGCGCTGGCGCTCCTCGGCGCGCAGCACCAGGAAATCCAGGATTGCGCCGGCGGATTTCGTATCCGCCGCCAGCCAGTTGTCGAAATGGTCGCGCACGGCGTTTTCCACCAGACGCTGCGCCTCGACCGTGGCCAGCCGGTCCTTGGTCTGGCCGACGAACTCCGGCTCCCGGATGAAACACGACACCAGCGCGCAGCCCCCGGCCATCAGGTCGTCTCGGGTGATCTGCGCTGCCTTGCGGTTGCTCACCAGCTCTCCATAGGCCTTGATGCCCTTCAGGATCGCCGACCAGAAGCCCGCCACATGGGTGCCGCCCTCGGGCGTGGGCACGGTATTACAATAGGATTGCACGAACCCGTCGCGCACCGGCGTCCAGTTGATCGCCCATTCTACGCGCCCCGGCACGCCGAACCGTTCCTGGAACGACACGCGGCCAGCAAAAGGGGCCTCGGAATAGGTCATCGCCCCGGTCAGCGACTCGCCCAGGTAATCCGCCAGGCCCCCGGGGAAATGGAAGGTCGCTTCCGTCGGGGTCTCGCCGTCGTCGATGGCGGATTTCCAGCGGATCTCCACGCCCGAGAACAGGTAGGCCTTTGACCGGATCGACTTGAACAGCCGCGCGGGCTTGAACTTGTGGCTGCCAAAGATCTCCGGGTCGGGATGGAAGGTCGTGGTGGTGCCGCGCCGGTTCGGGGCGGCCCCGATCTCCTGCAGCGGCCCCTGCGGAATGCCGCGCGAAAACCGCTGCTCCACCAGCTTGCGATCCCGCGCCACCTGCACGACCATCAGGTCCGACAGCGCGTTCACCACCGAGGCCCCGACGCCGTGCAAGCCGCCGCTGGTCTCGTAACTCTTGCCCGAGAACTTGCCGCCCGCGTGCAGCGTGCACAGGATCACCTCAAGCGCCGATTTGCCGGGGAACTTCGGATGCGGATCGAAGGGCATGCCGCGACCGTTGTCGCGAATGGTCATCGAATAATCCTCGTGCAGCTCCACCTCGATCCGGTTGGCATGCCCTGCCACCGCCTCGTCCATCGAGTTGTCGAGGATCTCTGCCACCATATGGTGCAGGGCGCGTTCATCGGTACCACCGATATACATGCCCGGCCGTTTGCGGACCGGCTCCAGCCCTTCAAGGACCTCGATCGAGGAGGCGTCGTAAGTATCGGGTGCGGTCTCGTGCAGAAGATCGTCGGCCATTGCGCTGCTCTTGTTCAGATGTTGGCGCACAGTATGTCAGGCATCGCGGCCAAGCAAAAGCCAAAGCCCGCCCATCCCGCGCAAATCCCCCATCATCTTGCCAAAAATACTCCCGCCGGAGGCAGATCCGCGATCCTGCCCCGCAGGATCGCCCAGAATCGCTTGCGCCGCAGGCGCGCAATTGGATCACGCCCGCGGATTCCGCACTGCTATCAGACCCAAATCAGATCCCGCTCAAAGACCGATCAGATCCCCGCCATCCCCCGCTGGATCGGTGCGAACACGGGCCAGAGCTGCCGGAACTCCGCCTCGATGGCATCGGCCAGATCGCCGTCGGGCAGGGGCATGTCGTGAAACAGCACCATGGATTTGCGCCGCAAAAGATCTCCGCGCGGGTGGTCCTTGTCATAGGGGGCGGGCACCCGCTTCAGCGCCGGCTCCCATGTCGTGTCGCCGCGCGCCAGCCGCTCCTCGATCGCTGTGGCGATCTCCTCGCCCGCCGCACTGTCCACCACCGCGCGCCAGGCGGTCAGCGCGGCCCCCTCCAGCCCCATGTAGCCGGCACCGATACGGATCCGGTCGGTCTCGATCCCGAAGAACCAGCCCAGGGGTGCGGCCCCGCCGTCGGGGGCATACCACAGCATGTGCAGGTGATCCTTGTAAGGCGGCTTTCCCTTGGCGAACCGCAGGTCGCGGTTGATGCGGAACAGCTTGGTCCGGCAGGGCCCGCCGGTCAGCGCCGCCATCCGGGGGCGCAGCACCTCCAGCAGCTCTTCGGCCGGGCGTTTCAGCCGGGTTTGATAGGTGTCCTTGTGCGCCATGTACCAGTCGCGCGTGTTGTTCGCGGCCAGCTGGCGGCAGAAGTCCTGCGCGTCCGCGATCAGCGTGGCAAAGGCCTGATCGGGTGCGGTGCTCATGCCCCATTCTCCAGCCAGTTGCGCAGGATCTGCGCCACCTCATCCGGGCGCTGATGCACCAGCCAGTGGTCCGCGCCCTCGATCTCGACCCGGGTCAGGTCGTCGCAATAGGTCTCCAGCCCCTCGGTTGCCTCGGGCAGAAGCGCGGTGTCGCCCAGGCCCCAGACCAGCAGATGCGGCATCCGCACGCGCAGCTTTTCCGGGTCCATCGGCGGCACCGCGACCGTTTCACCGGGTTTGGGGATCACCAGTGGCGTGGCGCGATACCAGTTGACCATGCCGCGCAGCCGACCCGGGCGGGACCATTCCCCGACATAGACATCCCGCCGTTCGGGCGTCATCCAGCTCATGTCCATGTTCTCGGCAAACAGGCCCAGCAGCTTGGCGTAGCCATCGGCCGACAGCCGCGCCTCGGCGTCGTCGCGCCGCAGGAAGGTCATGTACTGCGAGGCCGCCGTCTGCGTGCCCCCCGCCGCCAGCGCGGTCTGGAAGGGGCCGGGATGCACACCGTTCAGGATCACCAGCTTCGACACCAGATCGGGCCGCGCCATCGCCAGCCCATAGGCCATGGCCGCGCCCCAGTCGTGGCCCACCACGACGACCGGCCCGCCCAGGTGGTCGATCAGGGCCACAATGTCGGGCATCATGGCCGAGACGCGATAGGCCTCTGGCTCGGGCGGGGCGTAGGATTGGCCATAGCCGCGCTGGTCCGGGGCGACGCAGTGATAGCTGTCCTCCAGCCTCTCGGCCAGGTCCGCCCAGGCCCCGCCGTATTCGGGAAACCCGTGCAACATCAGCAGGGTCGGTTTGCTGGCATCGCCCCACTCGCGGATGTGGAAGCTTTGGCCGTTCAGGATCAGGTCATGCTGTTTCATGCCCACACCGTACCGCAGCTTTGACACGTATCAAGGCGCCAATCGGTTCCCCCGCCTAGACTGCGCCCGAGTGATGACAGCCCAAGACAGGACAGCACGACGATGGAGACCCTGAAGACCCTGCCGCAGGACGCGGCCACCACGCAGACACCCGACGCCACCCGGACGGACCCGATCGCATCCGCGCCCAAGGACACTGCCCCCAAGAACTCCGCGCCCGGCACCACCGACAGCCTGCGCCGCGCCTTCGAGGCCGGGGCCTACCCCTATGACAAGCGCCTGTCGCGCCGCAGCTACGAGGCGCAGAAGGCCCGGATCCAGGCCGAGCTTCTGAAGGTCCAGCTTTGGGCGCAGGAGACCGGACAGAAGTTCGTCCTGCTGTTCGAGGGGCGCGACGCCGCCGGCAAGGGCGGCACGATCAAGCGCTTTACCGAACACCTCAACCCGCGCCACGCCCGGGTCGTCGCCCTGAACAAGCCAAGCGAGACCGAGAAGGGCCAGTGGTTCTTCCAGCGCTATGTCGAACATCTGCCGACCGCCGGGGAAATGGTTCTGTATGACCGGTCCTGGTACAACCGCGCGGGCGTCGAAAGGGTCATGGGTTTCTGTGAGCCGAATGAATACCTGGAATTCATGCGCCAGACGCCCGAGCTGGAGCGGATGCTGACCCGGTCCGGCATCCGGCTTTACAAATACTGGTTCTCGGTCACCCAGGAGGAACAGCGCAACCGCTTCAAGTCGCGCGAAACCGATCCGCTGAAGCGCTGGAAACTCTCGCCGATCGACAAGGCCAGCCTGGGCAAATGGGACGACTATACCGAGGCGAAAGAGGCGATGTTCTTCTACACCGACACCGCCGATGCGCCCTGGACCATCGTCAAGTCCGACGACAAGAAACGCGCCCGGCTGAACTGCATGCTGCATTTCCTGTCGACGCTGGATTATCCCGGCAAGGACCTGCGGATCGCCCATGCGCCGGACCCCAAGATCGTTTCGACCGCGCATCATGTGATCCACGCCAGCGACCATATCCTGGGGGCCTCGCTGCATCCCGATCAGCGCCGCAGAGGACCCGCCAGTTGCGAATGAGACGCATTGTAAGGTGCTGTTATTGCGTTGACTTTTGGATGCCGCGCCCCCATCTCATCCGCATCGGGGAGTAGCGATCGCCCCCTCCCCACACACCGGGGGGCGAAGGCATGTCAACAGGCTCGCACCTCATGTGCGTGGCATGTCTGATCCGGTCGGAAGGCCGGATTATGCGAGACCGTGGCACGGGTATCTGCGGGCGGATGCCGTCCAGTGCCCGGATCCGCCCCAAGGAAAGCCACATGTCCCCTTTGTCCATCGGCGTTCTTGCCGTTTCGATGTCCGTCGACGCCTTTGTCGCCGCCGTGGGGCGGGGCACCGCCGCCCCGCGCCCGACCCTGGCGACCACCCTGCGCACCGGGCTGATCTTCGGCTCAGTAGAGGCGCTGACCCCGCTGATCGGCTGGTCGGCGGGCATGGCGGCCTCGTCCCATGTGGCGGCGGTGGACCACTGGATCGCCTTCGTTCTGCTGGCCGGGGTCGGGGTGCATATGGCGCTTCAGGCCTGGACCCGGGCCGAGGATCGCCCGCGCGCCACCACCCTGTGGTCGACGGCGCTGACGGCCCTGGGCACCTCGATCGACGCCATGGCCGTGGGCGTGTCGCTGGCCATGCTGCAGGTCGACATCCTGCTGATCGCGCTGGCCATCGGTGCCACCACCATGGTGATGAGCTCGGCCGGGCTGATGCTGGGCCGCTTCATCGGCGCGCGCTTTGGCCGTATCGCGGAAACCCTGGGCGGCGCGGCGCTGTGTGGCATCGGCACGCTGATCCTGTGGCAGCATCTGACGGCCGGCTAGGGATGCGGGCCGTCAGGTCGGGGTGGCGGGACGCAAGAGGCTAAGGGCGCGCGGACCCGCAGGCCCGCCCGCTGAATCGCCTGTCATCGCTTCAGGCCGCCTAGCGGATTGCGACCGGATTGATGATCATCTGCACCGCGCCGCGCACCTTGGCGTGGCCCAGCACGAACATGAATTCGGTCACGCCATCGGCGGCCAGTTCCTCGGTCACCATGTTTTCCAGGATATAGATCCCGTGGTGCGCCAGCAGGATCTGGTGCACCTCGAAGACGCCGACGCCTTCCTCGAACGGCACGGCCTCAAGCCCCCAGGTGTCCGCCCCGATGGCCACGACGCCGATCTCGGCCAGGTATTCGGCCCCGGATTTGCCCAGCCCCGGCTCGACCGAGCCATAGCGCGCCGCATCGCGTGTCTCTTCCTTCAGAAGATCCAGCCAGCCCGAGTGGAACAGCACCACGTCGCCTTCGCGGATCTCGACGCCCTGCGCCTCGGCCGCGGCCATGATGTCGTCGCGGGTGTAGGCGGTGCCTTCGGTCACGATGTCCTGGCCGTAGAACTTTGACATGTTCAGCAGCACGCCGCGCGTCACGATCGGCGGCACCTTTTCGATGCCCAGCTTCTTCATTCCGTCCGCCGCCACGAAGTCCGACCCGTCGTTGCCGTTGTAATAGACGTGATCTTCGCCGATGTGGCCCAGCCCGTCGATCTGGCTGCCGATGCCCAGCCAGCCCATGAAGATGTCGTCGTTATAGGTCGTCTTGGTCGGCCCGAGACCCGAGTTGTTCACCTGTCCCGGCTGCAGGATGGCAATCGACATCGAGCGCGGCGCGAAGGCCGGAACCGTGCTGTCCAAGGTCAGGCCAAGCGAATAGGTCTTGCCCTCGGTCACCAGTCCGGCGGCGGCCTTGGCGCGGTCCGGGGTCAGCAGGTTGGCGGCGCCGATCTCATCCTCAGGGCCATATTTCGACTTGGTCCAGGCCATGTCGCCATGGCTTTCGGCCAGCGCGGATCCCGTCATCAGGGCGCAGGATATCAGCCCGGCCGTGGCCAGGGTTTTCAAG
Source organism: Pseudooceanicola nitratireducens (assembly GCF_900109195.1). Taxonomy (GTDB): domain Bacteria; phylum Pseudomonadota; class Alphaproteobacteria; order Rhodobacterales; family Rhodobacteraceae; genus Pseudooceanicola; species Pseudooceanicola nitratireducens. Next base: position 428,919 of record NZ_FNZG01000001.1, read on the forward strand.
GGTGTCATGGACGTCTCCTCCCGTAGTCGTCACGTTTCGTGCCCCGGGGTAAGTTTACCGACCCTCGGGTAACCTGACCTTAGGGTAAGCAAAATGACCTGTCACGCCGCGCCGCCGTAGCTGCCACGCAGCATGGGCAAAGCCTTGCCAAGCGGGGTCTTGCGGCGGGGTGCAGCCCCTGCGGACCCTTGCCGGGGCAGGGGGCAAAGGCTACCCATGGGGCATGATCAGATCGCGCCGTTTCACGCCTGTCCTTCGCCGCCGAACCGGCTTTGCCTTCGGGCTTTGGCCGTGGTTTCGTCCCGGTGCGGGCGTGACGGCCGCGCTGGTGGCGCTGAGCCTAGCCGCGGGGCTGTGGCCCGGCCAGGCCCGGGCGCATCCGCATGTCTTCGTCGACACCGCCCTGACGGTCGAGCTGGACGCCCAACAGCGCATCACCGCCGTCACCGTCACCTGGGTCTACGACGATTTCTATTCCCTTCTGGTGCTGCAAGACATGGGCCTGGACGAGGATGCGGACGGCAGCCTGACGCCCGGCGAACTGGCGCAGCTGGACGGTTGGGACATGAAATGGATCGAAGGCTATGCCGGCGATCTTTACGTCGCCGATGCCACGGGCCGGGACGTGGCGCTGTCGCCGCCGCAGCCCCTGCGCACCGATGTGATGGAAGGCCGTATCGTCACGCAGCACCGCCGCGTCCTGCCCGATCCGCTCGCGGTGAGCGGGGCCAGCCTGCGCGCCTATGATCCCGAGTTCTATACCGCCTATGACCTGACCGGAGGCGTCACCCTGATGGGCGTTGTCGCGGGCTGCACAGCCGGGGTCGCGCGCCCGGACGAAGACAGCGCCTATGCCGAGGCGCAGGCGCTGATGGCGCAATTCCCCGAAGACGCCGAAGAGGTGCCCCTGATGGGCCATGTCTTTGCCGAGACGGTGACCATCACATGCGCGCCGAAAAGCTGAACGCCGGGGCCGAGGGGGCAAGCAGGTCGCGCCTGGCGCGGGGGCTCATCCTGACGCTGCCGCTCCTGTTCTTCGCCCTGGCGGCGCTCTGGCTCTGGCCGGGCGGCGGGATGGAGAGGATCGGGACCTGGGCCGCGCAAGGCCAGCGCGAGGCGCAAAGCGCCCTGGCCCGCACCCTGCGCGCCCTGCGGCAGGGCGAGGCCGGGGCGCTGGCGGGGCTGATGGGCCTGTGTTTCCTTTACGGGGTCTTCCATGCCGCCGGGCCGGGCCACGGCAAGGTGCTGATCGGCGGCTACGGCCTGGGCCGCCGGGTGGCGGCGCTGCGGCTGGCGGGGCTGGCGCTGGCCTCGTCCCTGGCGCAATCGGCGACGGCGGTGCTGCTGGTGTTGGCGGGGATCGGCGTGATCGGCTGGACCCGGACCCAGGTGACGGGCCTGGCGGACGGGGTGCTGAACCTGGCGTCCTATGGGGCGATTGCGCTGGTCGGTCTGTGGCTGGTGTTACGCGGGTTGCGGCATCTGTGGCGGACGGGGACTGGTGGTTCTGGGCATGCCGATCCGCATGACCATCCTCACCACGACCACGACCACGCGCACCACCACCACGACCACCACCATCACCACGACCACGGCCCAGACTGCGGCTGCACGCACGCCCATGGCCCCAGCCCGGAACAGGCGGCCCGGGTCCACAGCCTGCGCGATGCGCTGATGCTGATCGGGGCCATCGCCATCCGGCCCTGTACCGGCGCGCTGTTCCTGCTGATCATCGCCTGGCGGATGGACCTTCTGGCGGCAGGCATCGGCGGGGCCTTTGCCATGGGGCTGGGCACGGCGACGATCACTGTGGCGGCGGCCCTGGCCTCGGTCTGGGTGCGGGCGTCATCGCTGGACCGGATCCGCGCGGCGCTGCCCGACCCGCGCCTGGCCGCCCGCGCGGCGGCCCTGACGGAACTGGGCGCAGGCCTTCTGATCGCGCTTGTGGCCCTGTCGCTGCTGACCCGCGCGCTCTGATTTGTCTGACTGCGCGATGGTCCACCGGATGGATCGGAACGACGGGCAAACGATTGACTGCGTGACCGCCCCTGCGATGCGCCCCGCCAATGGCCCCTGCGCTGCGCCGGAACCTCCCGCAACGACGTGCTTGCCGGGCCAGCGCCGGGCGGAACGGACCACCGGACTTGCCCGGACACTTTGGCAATCGTATGGGGGGATATGACGAATTTCCGCGCATATCTGCCTCATATCCGGGCATTGCTGACATTGGGCCTGCCCCTGATCGGCAGTCACGTGGCGCAATTTGCCATTACCCTAACCGATACGATCATGCTGGGCTGGTACGATGTCACCGCCCTGGCGGCCCAGGTCCTGGCGGGCGGGTTCTTCTTTATCATCTTCATCACCGGGTCGGGCTTTGCCTGGGCCGTGACGCCCCTGGTGGCCGAGGCCGAGGCGCGCGGAGACACCACCCAGGCACGTCGCGCCACGCGCATGGCGCTTTGGCTGGTCGGGCTTTACACCGTCGTGATGCTGCCGCTGATGTATTTCTCGCAGGCGATCTTCCTGGCCATTGGCCAGACCGAAGAGGTGGCGCGGCAGGCCGGCCTCTACCTGGCGATCGCGGGGCTGGGCCTGCTGCCCGCCAATATCGTCATGGTGTTCAAAAGCTTCCTGTCCGCATTGGAGCGCACGCGCATCATCCTGTGGGTGACGCTGGCGGCGGTGGTGGCCAATGCGGGGATGAACTATTTGCTGATCTTCGGCCACCTGGGCCTGCCCGAGATGGGGATCCGCGGGGCCGCCGTGGCCTCGGTCGGGACGCAGATCGTCTCGGCCCTGCTGATGATCGCCTATATCCAGCGCCGCCTGCCGGAACACACGATGTTCCAGCGCTTCTGGCGCCCCGATTGGGAGGCTTTCGGCCGCGTCTTTGCCCTGGGCGTGCCGATCGGTCTAACCACCCTGGCCGAGGTCGGGCTGTTCAGCGGATCCTCGGTCATGATGGGCTGGCTGGGGGAAATCCCGCTGGCGGCGCATGGCATTGCACTGCAGATCACCTCTCTGACCTTCATGGTGCATATCGGCCTGTCCAATGCGGCGACGGTGCGTGCCGGCCGGGCCATGGGCGCACGCGACTGGGACAGCCTGCGCGACGGAGGGCTGGCGGCCTTCGCCCTGTCGCTGGTGGCCGTGGTGGTGACGATTGTTGTGCTGCTGACCCTGCCGGGGCCGCTGATCGGGCTGTTCCTGGACCCCGCCGACCCCGAGCGCGGCGCGGTGATCGCCCTGGGCATCGGCATGCTGGCGGCGGCGGCGCTGTTCCAGCTGGTCGATGCGGCGCAGGTCATGGCCGTGGGCATCCTGCGCGGCGTGCAGGAGACGCGTGTGCCGATGGTGATCGCCACCATCAGCTACTGGGCGATCGGCATGCCGGTGGCCTATCTTCTGGGCTTTCCCCTGGGCCTGAACGGCGTAGGCGTCTGGCTGGGTCTGGCCACGGGGCTGGCCTGTGCGGCGCTGGCGCTGAACTGGCTGTTCTGGCGGCGCACCTATCCGCGCCTGCGGGCCAGCGGGTGCTGAGCCCCTTCGGGACGTTTTTGAGGGACGTTTTATGGGGTGGTCCGGGGGGCGTCGTTTCAGCGGTTCCGGTCGGGATGCCCTACACCGCCTTCCTTTGAAGGGCGCGGGCGCACCGTCCGTCGCTTTTGAAATCGTCGAAACTCCCCCGACCCGTTCAGGATCCGCCGGTCATCGCCCGGCGGTCCCGCCTCAGGCCATACCGCGCGCCTTCAGCACGCGGTCAGCCTTTTTCCGCACCAGAACGGAGCGCAGGTCATGCATGGCCAGCAGAAGGTGATCGGTCACCAGGTCCAGATCGTCATCCGCCGCCTTGGACTGCGCCCAATGGGTGGTCTGGTTCAGCGTGTCGACGGTGCGCAGGATGTCGTCCACCTCGCGGGCGGCCTGAACCTCGGCCCGGTCGGCCATCCAGTTGCGGATCGCCTCAAGCTCTTCCGGGGTCAGCTCTCTTTCGCCGTGGGGCTTGATCTCGCCGTTGCGGGTGTTCGCGACGGCGATCTGTTCCAGCTCGATCCGGCGGGCACGGTCGGCGGTCAGCACCTTGAAGACAAAGGCCCCGTTGTCGCGGACGCGGAAGTAATACGGGGGGAGTTCGGTGGACATTCTGCTCTCCTGCTGTTCGCGCGGACCATAAGGCCGGGGAACGGGGCGCTCAAGAGGCGGCGAGGTTGAGGTTGATCAGGGCTATCGACCAGGCCTAGGACATAGGTCCCGCCCGGCGGTACGCCGGGCAGCGCCCGTTGCCCGGCAAGCGATTGCATGCAACCGCTAAAAGGGGCCCGCCCCCGTCGCACCAAAGGTGCGCCGAAATCTTCAGGCACGCCTCTGGCGTGACGGCGGCGCTATGCGCCCCCGGGGCTCCGCCCGTGATCAGGCGAAATCGTCCACTGGACGATTTCCGGGAAGCCTGCTCACCCCCGCGGGACGGCGCTGCCCTTGAGCATGGGATCGAACCGTTCTGGGCACCACAATCAGTCACCCCAAACAAAAACGCGCGGGCCAAAGGGACCCGCGCGTCAAATCCTAAATTCACACCTGTCTTACGACAGCGATGCGCAGAACTCCTGGATCCGGGTGCAGGCATCTTTCAGCGCCTCGTCCGAGGTCGCATAGGACACGCGGAAGTTCGGGCTCAGGCCGAAGGCCGCGCCAAAGACCACGGCCACGCCCTTGTCTTCCAGAAGCGCCGTCGCGAAGGTTTCGTCGTCCTCGATCTTCACACCCGCCGGGGTCGTCTTGCCGATCAGGCCGGCGATCGAGGGATAGACGTAGAAGGCCCCCTCGGGCACCGGGCAGGTGATGCCGTCGATGGCGTTCAGCATCTCGCAGACCAGGTTCCGGCGACGCACGAACACCTCGTTGTTGGACGCGATGAAGTCCTGCGGACCGTTCAGCGCCTCGACCGCGGCCGCCTGGGAAATAGAACAGGGGTTCGAGGTCGACTGCGACTGGATCTTGCCGATGGCCTTGATCAGGTCCTTGGGACCTGCCGCATAGCCGATCCGCCAGCCGGTCATCGCATAGGCCTTGGACACGCCGTTGACGGTCAGGGTGCGGTCATACAGCTCGGGCTCGATCTCTGCCGGGGTGCAGAACTTGAAATCGTCATAGGCCAGGTGCTCGTACATGTCGTCGGTCATGATCCAGACCTGCGGGTGCTTCTTCAGCACGTCGGTCAGCGCCTTCAGTTCATCCGCGGAATAGCCCGCGCCCGTCGGGTTGGAGGGCGAGTTGAAGATCAGCCACTTGGTCTTGGGCGTGATCGCCGCATCCAGCTGTTCGGGCGTGATCTTGAACTGGGTCTCAAGCGCGCCTTCCACGAAGGTCGGCGTGCCGCCGGCCAGCAGCACCATGTCGGGGTAGGACACCCAGTAGGGGGCCGGGATCAGAACCTCGTCACCGGGGTTCAGCGTCGCCATCAGCGCGTTGTACAGAACCTGCTTGCCGCCGGTGCCGACGGTCACCTGGTCGGGGGTGTAGGTCAGGTTATTGTCGCGCTTGAGCTTGGCGCAGATCGCCTCTTTCAGCTCGGGCGTGCCGTCCACGGCGGTGTATTTCGTTTTCCCCTCATTGATTGCCGCAATCGCCGCATCCTTGATGTTCTGCGGCGTGTCAAAATCGGGCTCACCGGCGCCAAGGCCGATCACGTCCTTGCCTGCGGCCTTCAGCTCTCGGGCCTTGTTGGTCACGGCGATGGTCGGCGACGGTTTGACGCGGGACAGGGTGTCGGAAAGGAAAGGCATCGGGGCCCCCGGAGGTTTGAGTTTCGGACGGCCCTGTCATAGAAGCAAAGCAACCGGCCCTCAAGCGGGATCGGCGGAGGATATGATGACGGACGAGAACACCAACGGCTGGTACGACGCCGACAGCGCCACATTCGGCGATCGCCTGGCCGCGGGCCGCGAGGCGGCGGGCATGACCCAGGGCCAGCTGGCCAAGCGCCTGGGCGTGAAGGTCGCCACCCTGCGCGGCTGGGAAAACGACCTGTCCGAACCGCGGGCGAACCGGCTGTCGATGCTGTCGGGGCTTCTGGGCGTGTCGCTGCCCTGGCTCTTGACGGGCCAGGGCGAAGGTGTACAGGCCCCCGGTGAGGCCGGCGAACTGCCGCAGGACATCACCGCGCTTCTGGCCGAGCTGCGCGACCTCCGCGCCGATCTTGACGCCAAGGCCGACCGCCTGGGCATCCTGGAAAAACGCCTGCGGGCAAAACTGAAAGAGGACGTCTGACCCATGACACCCGAACCGCGCGAGACCCGTCTGAAACGTATGCTGATGCGGTCTATGCGGCGCGGGATCAAGGAAATGGACATCCTGATGATGCGCTTTGCCGAGGCGCACCTGGACACGCTGAGCGACGAGGACCTGGATCTGTATGACCAGGTCCTGTCGGAGAACGACCAGGATCTGTACCAATGGGTGACGGGCCAGGTTCCGGCCCCCGCCCCCTTTGCCCCGCTGATCGACCGGATCGCGGCGGCGGCCAAGGACGACCCAGTGTCGCGCCGGCCCGTCTAATTACGCTGTGGTGCGGTCTGGCGGTTGATCCGCAGGGCGCACCGGATCCGAAGGCCGGTTTCGCGGCGGGGATGCTTTTCCTCTGCCGCTTAACGGTTTTTTCGGCTTTTGCGGTCACTCTGATCCCGAGCAGAAGCGACGGAACGGAAGACGACCCATGTCCATGCACGACCCAACCCCTCTCCCTGCGGGAGAGCAGGCCTTTCTGGCCTCATACCTCGACGCCCTTTCCCTGGTGGAACGGCTGCACCGGCTTCTTCTGGATGTCATCAAGGATGAATTCGAACGCACCGGCGTTCTGGAAGTGAACGCCGTTCAGGCGCTGCTGCTGTTCAACATCGGCGAGAACGAGGTAACGGCAGGCGAGCTGAAGTCGCGCGGCTACTACCAGGGCTCCAACGTCAGCTATAATCTGAAAAAATTGGTTGAAATGGGCTATATGCACCATCAGCGGTGCGAGATTGACCGCCGGTCGGTCCGGGTGCGCCTGACCCCCAAGGGGCGCGAGGTCCGCGACACCGTTGCCGCCCTGTTTCAACGCCAGGCCGGCGAACTTGGCGGCCGCGAAATTCTTGATGTCAGCGGGATCGACCTGATCACGGGCTCGCTGCGTCGCATCGAACGTTATTGGTCCGACCAGATCCGCTATATCTATTGATGGCGGCCGCCATCGCGGCGGGTCGGACCAGTGCGAAGCCTCACCCTCGGTTGGTGTCTGTCCAGAAAGGACTTGGGAAATGGTTGTGCAGGCACATCCAAATGGGGTCATTGCCCTGGGCAATGGCTACGTGAGTGTAAGGTGACGGGCCGGGATCGCAGGATGTCGGCCCGTTTCCTTTGGCGTGTTTGCGGGCTTTGGGGGGTAGGCGGCTGTGACTTATGGGGCCTCGATTTGGGTCATCAATTTTGGGGTCCGCGATTTAGGGGGGCGGGGCTTCAGGGGCCTAGACTTTGGGGCCTCCTGGTTGGGGGACTGCGATTTATGGGGTTGTGGCTTCTGGGACCTAGACTTCGGGGCCTTCTAGTTAGTGGGCTGCGATTGGGAGGGCTGCGACTTATGAGCCCTCGACTTTGGAGCCTCTTAGTAAGGGGACTGCGACCTCGAGGCAGTGTCATGGGGCGCTGTCTTGATGTCTGCCTCACGGAGGATGCGTCTTGATGTTTGCAGTTCGGTCTCTTTGACCTAGGGGGCATGCACCGCAGGTGCCCCTAGGCTCTTGCGGGTCAAGGACGCGACCACAGCACCGGGCGCGTCTTTCTGTCAGAGCACCGCATGTCGCGCCGTATAGAAGCCTCGCGGTTTCAAGCCGCCCCGCGGGGAAAGGCATCGGCCCGGACCCTGCGTTCTTCCAGACCTCAAATCCCGCACCAAACGCCCGCCAGAGACGCGAATGCCGCATCCGCCGCGCAGGGGGCCCGCCAAGCGCCGCCCCCGCACGGACACCCACACAGCCCCCGCTACCGGACCTCCGACACCGCCACGACCTGCAATTCCCGCAATAGCTTGCGGATCATCGCGGCTTCGAAATCCTCGAACCCCTGCGCGGCCTCGACAAAGGCGCTGTCGCCCCGGATCACATAGGCGCGGAAATAGGCCACCAGCTCTCCGATCCCCGGGCTGCGCCCGTGGGGGTCCTGCGGCTCTCCGACCACCAGGCCGTTCACGATGATGTCGGCGGGGGTCAGCGTCACCGACTGGGGCAGGGGGCCGGTGTTGGCTTTGCCGTCGCCCGAGACATCCATGACCCGCCGCCAGCAGCCCATCTGATCCGCCAGCAACTGCGCCCCGCGCAGCAGCGCCGACCCGATGGCGGTCGACGGATCCGCCGGTACGCGCCGCACCCTGCGCAGATGATCCGCGATCCCGGCCAGATCGCTGCGCCCCTGAACCTCTTGCCAGGGCAGAACGACCCGCTGAAACCCCGCGCCGGACCATTCCATCACCGCCAGCCGCAACGGCGCACCGGGCATCGCCTGAAACGCGCCCACGACGGCCGGGTCCATCAGCGCCGCCGCCAACCCGTCCAGCTGCAACCGATATTCCCGCGCATCGACCGAGCCGGAGACATCCAGCGCCAGCAACAGCGCCTGCCGGCACTGTGCCCGTGCAACCCCGGGCAGAAGCAGCACGACGACCAGCGTGACCCTCAGCCAGGCGGCCATGCGGACCCCCGCGCATCCCCCATGTCGCCCACGACCATGCCGTTGATTTCCCGAAACAGTTTCCGCGACATGGCGTTTTCGAAATCCTCGAACCCGTCGGCGTATTCGACAAAGGACCCCGGTCCGCGCGGCACATGGCGCAGGTAGAAGTCCAGCACCTCGGGTTCGCGCCCCTGCACGACAAGCCCGTTCACCGTGACCCCGGCAAAGGGGAAATATTCATAGGCGCTTTCGGGCAGGAACCCTTCGTTGTTCGCCCCGTCGCCAGAAATGTCGATCACCTTGCGATCACAGCGCGGACCATCCGCCAGCCGCCCGGCCGCATAGCCCAGGGCATAGCCGATGGCCGTCGGGAATTCCTTGTAGATCCGCTTGTGACCCGCGACCGCAGCGACCGCGCGGTCGATGGCGGCGTCGCTGTCCAGAACCGTCCAGTCCAGCATCACGTCCTGCTGGTACCGGCCGCTCCATTCAAAGATGTACAGCGCGACGTGACCCGGTGCGCCCCGAAGGATCGCCGTCCGGATCACGTCCTGGTCCAGGGCTGCGGCCAGCCCGTCACGCTGCAACCGGTAATCCGCCCCGTCCACCGAGGCCGAGACATCCAGGGCCAGCACCAGCGCCAGCCGGCACTCCGCCAGCGCGCCGCCCGCCCAGAGGGCGGCCCCCGTCAGAAGACCGAGGGCCCGGATCACCGCAGCCCCTGCATCACCAGTGCCCGGTGTTTTCCATGCTGGCCCAGGGCTCCGCCGGTTCCAGCGTGCCCTCTTGCAGCAGCTCGATCGAGATATTGTCGGGCGAGCGGACAAAGGCCATATGCCCGTCGCGCGGCGGACGGTTGATCGTCACGCCCGCATCCATCAGCTTCTGGCACATCTCATAGATATTCTCGACCCGATAGGCGAGGTGGCCGAAATGCCGGCTGTCCGAGGGCAGCGCGTCATCGCCGTCCCAGTTGTAGGTCAGTTCGACCGGGCAGTCCTCCTGCCCCTCGGGGGCCATGAAGACCAGCGTGAACCGGCCCTTTTCATTGTCGATGCGCCGGGTTTCCTTGAGCCCGAGCAATTCGTAGAAGGCCATGGAGCGTTCCAGATCCTTCACCCGGACCATCGTGTGGAGATAGCGGACTTTCATCGCGGTTCCTTTCATTCGCGTCTCCCTCAGGATAGGCCCCTGCGCGCCCCTGTCGAGGAACAAGTCAGGGGTCGGCCTGGCAGATCGTGGCGTCACCCTGCTGCGCGGCCCCAAGGGGCAGGCACGGATTCCCGGAAAAGCCACCGCATATAGCGGTTCAAATCAACCGCCCCGCAAGATATGTTGGGCAGAGACTCGCCCCCTGTTGCCACCCCCTGTCCCCGGATCCGCCTGTTCGGCCAGTCCGGGCCAGCGACCGGCCCCCGCCAGAAGGACCCCGCCATGCGCCAGTATCACGATGCCCTGCAAACCGTCCTGGACCACGGCACGCCGTCCACGGACCGCACCGGCACCGGCACGATTTCCTATTTCGGCATGCAGCAGCGCTATTCCCTGGCGGATGGCTTCCCCCTTGTCACCACCAAGAAGCTGCACCTGAAATCCATCGTGCACGAACTGCTGTGGTTCCTCGCCGGGGATACGAACATCAAGTATCTCAAGGACAACGGCGTTTCGATCTGGGACGAATGGGCGGACGAAAACGGCGATCTGGGCCCGGTTTACGGGTCGCAATGGCGGGCCTGGCCGACGCCGCAGGGGCAGATCGACCAGATCGAGAAACTGGTTCAGATGATCCGCAAGTCCCCCGACTCGCGCCGCCTGATCGTGTCGGCCTGGAACCCGGCCGAGGTCGACGAGATGGCGCTGCCCCCCTGTCACACCCTGTGGCAGGTGCGGATCTCGGGCGGGAAGCTGCACCTGCAACTGTACCAGCGCTCGGCCGACATGTTCCTGGGCGTGCCCTTCAACATCGCCTCTTACGCGCTGCTTCTGGTCATGCTGGCCCATGTCACGGGGTATGAGCCCGGCGATTTCGTGCATTCCATCGGCGACGCCCACATCTATTCCAACCATATGGAGCAGGTGAAGCTGCAGCTGTCCCGCACGCCCCATGCGCTGCCGCAGCTGCGCCTGACCCGCGACGTCGGCTCGATCTTCGATTTCCGGTTCGAGGATTTCGAATTCCTGAATTACACCCCCGACGCGGCCATCAAGGCCCACGTCGCAGTCTGAGGGCGCGCCGATGATCACGCTTATCGTCGCCCGCGACCGCAACGGCGCCATCGGCCGGGACGGAGACATCCCCTGGCACCTGCCGGGCGATCTGAAGATGTTCCAGCGCGAAACCACCGGCGGAGCGGTGATCATGGGCCGCGCCACCTGGGAGAGCCTGCCGTTCAAGCCGTTGAAAAACCGTTTGAATATCGTCGTTTCCAGGGATCACTCGCTGTCCGACCACGTGGTGGGATCGGTTCAGGACGCCATCGCCCTGGCCCGGTCCGAGGGCCATTTCCGCATCTACGGCATCGGCGGCGCAGGCATCTACCGCGAGATGTTGCCCCTGGCCGACCGGCTCTTGCTGACCGAGGTCGATTGCGCCGTCGAAGGGGCGGATACCTGGTTCCCTACGGTGGATGAGGGCGACTGGCGCGAGATGTCGCGGCAGGTCGGCGAAGGTGAGTTGGGGTATGTGGTGCGGGAGTTGGTGAGGTGAGTAGAGAAGATGCCAAAATACTCAGAAGACGAAGAAAATTTCCAAAGGGCTAAGCGACACGCTCATTCAGAAATTTCTATGTTACAGAATGCTGTCGACGGATTGCGCAATGCGACTGCACCCAAAGAAACCACCTATCATTGGGCTGCATTGCTTCGCCATTTCAAGAACGCATACGATGCTATCGTTAGCGCTGGAAAGAAGCATCCATCCAAGAGAGAGCGGGGGCGAGGTTACAGGGTTGAAAACAAGAGAAAGAACTGCGCTGTTCTGAATTATGTGTTCCATTCGAGGAACGCAGCCGAACATGCAGAAGATCATCAGTACAGGAAATATGCAAATTACGACGCTGAGCGCATAAATGTCGGCGGCGGGGCTCTTAGTTTTAATTCCGGAGCTACAGTCATTGTCTCCAATTGTATATTTAATGGTATGCCGACGGACATGGTGTCGGGCCAAGCAAACGGGAAGCCCTATTTGGCTGTGAGAGGTAATGTCCCCATAGATATAGAGCGTGCTGGCTTGAGGTTTGACGACGTGCCTTCCAACCATGGTGATGTTATTCGCGCTCCCAAAATTCCGAAGTCAGACGAGCGTAGCAGAGAGGTCTTCATTGGCGAGACTGCGACTGCTTTCATTATAAATTCTTACCAAGAGATTTTTGACGAAGAGTTTTTCGACAGAGATTAAGCGTGTCTCGCGGTATTTAGCATTCTACTTATTGCCCGGGGAGACTAACGCCGGGCCGCGCCTGTTCCGGGGAGGCCGCAAGCCGCGCAGACCAAACAAAATGCTATTGACGAGAATTTGCCACCTCAATCACCGCTGAGCGCCGACCAAAGGGCACACGGGTCCTTCTTCCTTCGACGCTGACACCCCCCCCCAACCCCGCCAAACCAGCCCCAAAAAAGTGCCGCAACGTCACGGGAAAACCTCCATACCCAACCCTCTAATTGGCCTTGCTGGACTCAGCCCTACTTCCTAGCGTGGGCATACCTAGGGAGGAAACACATGAAAAACATCGCGACGGTGGCCGCCTTGGCCACGACCATTGCCATGCCTGTGGCGGCCAGTCCGCTCAGCTCGGCCTTTTCCAGTTATTTTGCCTTCGGGGATAGCCTGACCGATGACGGCAAGCTGCAGGCGCTGGCTCCGCCCAGTTTCGAGGGGCGCTTTACCAACGGGCTGACCTATGCCGAACATATCGCCAAGGATTTCGCGGTCAGCGGCAACTTTGCCCTGGGAGGGGCGACGGCTGGTCCGGTGAACACCAACCAGCCTTATGGTGGGGATCCGGCCAATCCGGTGAACCTGTTTGCCAATCTCGATAGCCAGATCGACGTCTTCCAGGCGACCGTGCCCCTGGCTTCCGTGGGGGATGATCCGCTGGTCTCGATCCTGATGGGGTCGAACGACATTTTCCAGAACGCCTATACGCTGGACGCGGGGGGCAATCCGATCCCGAACGCGGCCTATGACGTGACCGCGACGGTGGATTACGTTGTCAATGCGGTGCACCGGCTGGCGGCCCTTGGTCCGTTCGACAGTTTCATCATCCCGCTGACGCCCGGCGCGGCGGATCCGGTGTTCGGGGCCTGGCGGCAGACCTACAACAGCTACCTGATGGGGCAGGTCGCGGATCTGCGCAGCCAGGGGTTCACGATCTTCGTGCCCGACCTTGACGCGGCCTCGGCCCGGATCGCGGCGGACCCCGGGGCCTATGGCATCACCAACACGGGGGCCTGTACGGAGTCTCTGACCTCGTTCAGCTTTCCGAACTGTGCGGTGACGGGGTTCGACCAGAACGGCATGCCGATCGTTGATCTGCGTCTGGCCGATGCCTATTCGACCGTCGACGGGGTGCATCCGACCGCGCCGGTGCACCTGGAATGGGCGGCCGAGGTCTCGGCCACCGTCCAGGCCGGTCTTCCGGCGGTGCCGCTGCCGGCCTCGGGCCTGCTGCTGCTGGCCGGTGTCGGGGCGCTTGGGCTGCGGCGTCGCGCGGCCTGATCCATATTTGAACTCCGCCCCGCTGCCAGATCCGGCGGCGGGGCACATCCGCGCAAGGGCGGCAAAGCCTGTGCACGGGGCCCGGATGCCAAAGAAAAACCGATCCAGGCACCGCGGTTTCGCGTAACAAGGGCAAACAACGCGAAAGCCCTTTCATGCAACTCGTCACCCTTTACCTCTCCACCGCCCTAATCTTCCTGGGCCTCGATGCGATCATGCTGAAAAACGTCATGCGCCCGCTGTTCGAGACGCGGATCGCTGATCTTCTGCTTGATGACCTCAGGCTGGCCCCGGCGGCGGTCTTCTATCTGTTCTACGTGGCGGGGGTGGTCTGGTTCGTGTCCTGGCCGGCCTATCGCGACGGGTCGGCCTGGGGGGCACTGATGAACGGGGCGCTGATCGGGGCCATGGCCTATGGCACCTATGAGTTCACCAATTACGCCACGCTGAAGGCATGGGCCCCGAAGATGGTCGCGGTCGACCTGATCTGGGGCACGCTGCTGACCGGCGGGGCGGCGGCCCTGGGTGTTCTGATCACGCAGGCCATCTTCCGTAACCCGGCGTGACCATTTGCTTTTGCGTTTCCGGGCCCGGATGCTACTCTGCCCGCGAACGGCCCCGGAATGGGGCGGATATCGGATGAACCGGGCGTAAAGGCGAGGGCAGAGAGATGAAGAAGCTGAGTGTAAGCGCAGGCCTTGGACTGGGTCTGGGGCTGATGGTCCTGGCGGGATCGGCCGCCGCGATGGACGCCAAGACCTTTGCCTATCCGGCCAAGGCGAACTACTGCCCGCAGGGGCTTCAGCCGATCCAGATGGGCGGCGTCATCTGCTGTGGCGTGCCGAACCAGAAGGGCACCTATTCGCAATACATGGCGCATCCCGCGACCACCCGGTCCTATGGGCACAGCTATGGGTCCAAATCGCCCGATAACTGGGACGGGTCGAAATCGCCGCAGGGCTACTGATACCGGGGTTTCAAACCCTGGGACATTGATCGGGGCGTGCCAGCGGGCGCGCCCTGTGTCGTTTTCGGGGGGGCGGGACGGATCGGCCCCAGGCTGATGACCCGCGGCGCGAAATCTTCTCGCCCGGATGTCATAAAACTGTTACGATTGTGGTCACGCAACAGCGAGGCCCATCATCTTGATCCGCACCTTCCTTGTCGCCAGTTCCCTCATCCTGTCCATGGCCCAGACGGCCACGGCCAATCCGATCGCGGATGTGATCTGCGAACCGACGGAACGTATGACAAAGAAGCTGAGCCAGGCCCTGATGAGCGAACGCCAGGCCATGGGATTGCGCGGCCCCGAACAGGTGGTCGAGGTCTGGACCGACCAGGCCGGTGACTGGACCATGGTCATCACCTATGCCAGCGGCCAAAGCTGCATCGTGGCCATGGGTGAGGCCTGGATGGAGACCGCAAAAAGGGATCCGGCGTGACCCGCCGGACCTATGGCTGAATTTAATCGCTGAAATTACAGCAGTTTGAGGTCCGACGCCATCTGTCGGCCGTCACGCCCATCCTGAAGCTCGTACCCGACCTTCTGATTGTCGGCGAGGCCGGTCAGACCCGAACGCTCGACTGCTGAGATATGCACGAAGACGTCCTTGCCGCCTTCTTCGGGCTCGATGAAACCATAGCCCTTGGTGGTATTGAACCATTTTACGGTGCCCACAGGCATGCCGCTCTCCTTCCAAGTCAGTCTTCCCGCGGAATTGCGGGTCTTCGCACCCGAAGGGCCGCCCTCACCGCCCGCGCTGACCGGCAGTCAAAGGTGGACCTGCAGATACTATACTTAAGGAGAATGGGGTGCGGATGTAAAAAGCAAGCAAAACCGGGGTGAATCTGAACGATTTGTTACCTATCTGTGGGGAAACGCCTAACGAAGGGGAACCCATGCAGATCTTTGGCCTGAAAAACTGCGACACCTGTCGCGCTGCCCGCAAGGCCCTGCCGGGGGCCGAGTTTGTCGATGTCCGGGATCAGCCCATGGATGCGGCGATTCTTGATGCGGCGCTGGCGACCTTTGGCGAGGCGCTGGTGAACCGACGCTCGACCACCTGGCGGGGGCTGGACGAGGCCACGCGCGCGCAGGACCCCCGCAGCCTGCTGGCCGACCATCCGGCCCTGATGAAACGGCCGCTGATCCTGGATGGTGACCGCATGGTGCTGGGCTGGACCAAGGCCACCCAGGCCGAGCTGGGGGTTTAAGGCGATGCGCAACGCGGCCTTGATCCTGGGTCTGATCGGCGGGCTGATGGGGCTTCTCGTCGGGCTGGCCAGCTATGGCTACACCAGCGCGGTGGAAACCTTCGGCGAGGTCGAGGGCCTGTTCGAACAGGTCACCCGGCTGGAAGCGATCCGCGCAGCATCCGTCATCGCGCCGATCCTGGCGCTGGCCGGCGCGGGCATGGTCAAGGTGCGCGCGCTTTGGGGCGGGCTGCTTCTGCTGGCCTCGGTCGCGGGGATGTACCTGGGCTTTGGCCTTGGGTTCTTTACGCTTTTCCCGATGACCTTCTGCGCCGTGGCGGGGATCATCGCGCTGGCTGCAGGTCGGCCGGATGAGCCGAAGGCGCATTTCTGAACAGCAGCCGGTCGGCAGACAGCACCCCGCCGCCCAGCACCACCAGCGTGGCAAGCGTGGTGATCCAGAATGCCCGCTGATCCAGGATCAGCGCGTCGGGGGCCTTATCGAACCAGGCCCCCAGGGTGCCTGCGTGGTCGATCCCGCCGTGCCCGAACAGGTCGGTCAGGCTTTGCACCACGATGAACCCGATCATGCCAAGCGCCGACAGCCGGGTCAGCAGGCCCAACACCACAAGGGCCGGAAGGATGAATTCGGCCCACATTCCGGCCACGACCACGGCCCAGTGAAAGACGCCAAGGTTCGACGGGTCATAGCCCGCCGCCTCCATCGCGCGGGGGAAGATCTGCGCATAGGCCCCGACAGAAGGCGAAAGAAGCCCGAAGATCCCCGATCCCAACTTGGTGACGGCCGAGGCCCAGAAATAGGGCAGAAGCACCGCCGCAAAGGTAAAGCGCGCCAGCAGGGGCAGCAGCGGGGTGAGGCGGGCGAGGGGGGCGGTCGGGTCAGTCATCTCGGGCTCCTGTCTGGGGGTGTGCTTGGGGGATCAGTTGGTTTGCACGGCGGGCTCGGCCGCAGTGAGAGAGGCAGTGAGAGAAGCGGTCTGCATCAGCAGTGTCAGGATCGCGGCGGGGTCGTGATCGGTGTTGACGGCGGCACCTGCGGCGATCGCCGTGGCCAAGGTATCCCCGGCGCGCAGGGCGGCCAGGAACGCCACGTCGCCCGGGGCCAGCAGATGCGCCTGCGGGTCGTAATCCGTGCGGGTGATCAGCACGTCCTCGGCCCCTGGCTGGGCCGTGGGGGCGGTCGGATCCAGCGCTTTCACGTGGATCGACAGCACGGGCCAGTCCGACCGCAGCACGCGCAGGGCAGGCACCAGGCCGAAGCGCTGATCGGGAAGGGCTTCGGGCGGGATGGCGGCCAGCGTCGCATGGGGCAGCGGCGCGCCGTCGGCGGCGTGATAGGCACTGCGTAGGGCCAGTTCCAGCCGCGCCAGATCCCCCATCCAGCGCATCCGGGCCAGCTGGGGCGCGGCGTCCAGGAAGGCGGGCAGGGCCTGCCCGAAATGCATCATCAAAGGCGAGGCGGGGGGATGCACCCGAAGGTAGGCCCCGGCCATGCCGCGGAAGGTCTCGTCCCCCAGCAGGCGGTAACAGGCGGGAAAGCCGTCGATCAGCGCCTCGGTCAGGCTGACGGCGACATTGTTGCGATAGACGGAAAAGCGCCGCCCGGCTGGGCGTCCGGCCCCGTCCTGCAGGCCCTGTGGCACCGGCTGGGCAGGATCCAGGATCGCGGCGCGCAGATGCGCCTGATCGGTTGGCGGGGCCGGGGCGATCATGCCGCCGCCCTTTCGCCAGCCCGGGTCAGCGCCGCCTGGCCGCGTGCGGCCTCGGCCGCCAGCACGGGCCAGTCGGGCACATCCGTGTCCCATTCGATCAGCAAGGGCGCGGGGCCGAGGCGGTCCAGTACCACGTCCAGAAGCGCCCAGACCGGATCCGCGACCGCGCGCCCGTGGCTGTCGATCAACAGCGGCGCGCCGTGGTCGTCGTGGTCTTCGTCATGGCCGCCCAGGTGCAGTTCGCCTACCTTCTCGATGGGGAAATCGGCGACATAGGCGCGCGCATCCAGGCCAAGGTTCGTGGCCGAGACGAAGACGTTGTTCACATCCAGCAACAGGCCACAGCCGGTGCGGTCCGCGACGGCGCGCAGAAAATCCGTCTCGCTCATCTCGCTTTCCGCGAAGGCCAGGTAGGACGAGGGGTTTTCCAGCAGCATCCGCCGGCCAAGGGCCTCTTGCAGTTCGTCGATGTGATCGGCGACGCGGGTCAGCGTGGCGGCGGTATAGGGCAGGGGCAGCAGGTCGTTCAGAAAGGCCCCGTCATGGGTCGACCAGGCCAGGTGTTCGGAAAAACTGGCCGGTTGCAGCCAGTCGCACAGGTGTTTCAGCCGCGCCAGGTGGTCGGGATCAAGGCGGCCCTCGCCACCGATCGACAGGCCGACGCCATGCACAGAAATCGGAAAACGCTCGGCCAGGTGACGCAGCTGGGCCAGCGGGCGGCCGCCGTCGCCCATGTAGTTCTCGGCGTGGATCTCAAGCCAGGTGACAGGCGCGGGATCCGTCAGGATCGCGTTGTAATGCTGGGGTTTGTAGCCGACACCGGGACCGGCGGGCAGGGTGGGGGAACCGGGCATTGGGGCCTCCGCTTGGATCAGACCGATAGGGTCGGGCGTAAGGGTTGGGCATCAGGGCGGGGATGTCCCGCCCTGGCCCGGGGTTGGATCGCGGTTGGATCGGCCGATCAGCTTTCCATCGGCAGGTCACGCTCCAGCGCGGACAGGCTGCCCATCTTGCCTTCGGGCAGCATCACCTTGGTGCCGTCGGCCAGAACCGGGGTCGCGCTTTCGCAGGTGCCGTCCTGAACCAGGGTCCAGGCGTTGCCCTGGTAGTCGACCTTGGACGTGCCGGCGCAGGTCGTGCCCGGGCCCGCGGCGCAGTCGTTCTTGCCGGCCATCGACACGCCAAAGCATTTGACGTTGTCGGCGGCATGCGCGGGCAGGGTCGCGGCGGTGGTGGTCAGAGCAGCGGCAAATGCGGTCAGCGCGATGGCTTTGTTGGACTTCATGAGTTTCCCTCCTTGGGTCGCCGGATCGGCGGTATGGTTGCGGCACCTGAATTGGCGTCCGTGCCTTCCCTTTCGCGGCGGGGACAAAAGGTGTTACATCGCTCACGAACGAGTGATGTGAATGTCGGAAAAAAATCCGTAGCTGTAACGTTTGCCGGGTTTGGGGCGAAGGGAGAGGGGAATGCCGGATCGCAATGATCGTTGGGACGATCTGCTGCGACGGGCGATGCGCGGGGATGCAGCGGCCTATGCCGCCTTCCTGTCCGACATCGCCCCCGTGATCCGAGGCATCGTACGCGCCCGCACCCGTGGGGCCGAGGATGCCGAGGACATCGTGCAGGAGGTCCTTCTGGCGGTCCACGCCAAGCGCCACACCTGGCGCGAGGACGAACCGGTGGCCCCCTGGCTCTATGCCATCGCCCGCTACAAGGCGGCCGATGCGGGGCGCAGGCGGGGACGTCAGGGCGGCCACGTGCCGCTGGACGACGTGGAAGAGGTGCTGCCCGATGAGGGCGGCGACGTGACGGCGACCCGCGATCTTGCGGTGATGCTGGACCGGCTGGACGCGCGCGCGGCGCGGATCGTGCGCGCCATCGGGGTCGAGGGGCAAAGCGCCCGCGACGTCGGCACCAGCCTGAAGATGAGCGAAGGGGCCGTGCGCGTGGCCTATCACCGCGCCATGGTCAGCCTGAAAGAGCTGGCCGAGACGGAAGATTAGGGACGACCAGAGACGACAGGGCCGGATGGACCACGGGGGTGCCCGCAGGCACCCCCCGGAGTGGGCCGGAAAAGCCCGGATAAGCCCGGACAAGACAGCAACGGTCAAGCGACCGGAAGAGACGAAGACAAGATGAAGACCGACGATCTGATCACCATGCTGGCACAGGATGCCGCCCCGACCCCCGCCGCGCCCCTGGCGCGCCGGACGGGATACGGGCTTGCCGTCGGCTTTGCCGTGGCTCTGGGGCTGTTTCTTGCGGTGCTCGGGCCGCGCCCGGGTCTGGGCGGGCTGATGCTGGACCCGGTCGTTCTGGCCAAGACCCTGCTGCCGCTGGCGCTGTTTGCGCTGGCGCTGCGGCTTGGGCTTCGATCGGTGCGCCCGGGCCGCGCGCCGGGCCGCACGGCCTGGGTGATCTGGGCGGTGCCCGCGCTGACGGCGGCGCTGTTCGTCTGGGCCTTTGCCGTGACCCCGGCCGAAACTCGCATGGTCGATTTCCTGGGCCATTCGATCCCGGTCTGCCTGCCGGCGATCAACCTGATGTCGCTGCCGATCCTGGCCGGGCTGATCGCGGCCCTGCGGCGCGGCGCGCCGGTGGATCCGCAGAAGGCCGGGGCGCTGGCCGGACTGGCCGCGGCGGGCCTGGCGACCGCGCTGTATTCCACCTTCTGCACCGAGGATTCCCCGCTGTTCTACAGCGTCTGGTATTCGGTCGGCATCGCCATCACCACCGCCCTTGGTGCCGTGGCCGGGTCGCGCTGGCTGCGCTGGTAACCGCTGCGCCGACCGGTCCATTCTACCCGTCGGTCAATCTTGTGACCTAACGGAACTGTTGTCCTGCCGCCCGGTCAACGTATCACTTCCCCCGGGAGGAGGCGCAGCACAGACCAAACACCACCCATTCGCGCGCGCGCCCCGGACGTAAACACCTGTCGCAAACCGATTGATCCGGTGCGACACGCAAACCTTTGGGAAAGACCGATGGCCTCAGTAGATATCCTGTTCCAACCCGTTGACCTGCCGAAGCTGCAGCTGAAGAACCGCATCGTCATGGCACCCATGACGCGGACCTTCTCTCCGGGGAATGTGCCGAATGACAAGGTGGTTGAATACTACCGTCGCCGCGCCGAAGGCGGCACCGGGCTGATCATCACCGAAGGCACCTGCATCGATCACCCCGCCGCCAGCGGCTATCCCAATGTGCCGTCCTTCTATGGTGAGGCCGCCCTGGCCGGCTGGAAGAAGGTTGTGGACGCCGTGCATGAAGCGGGCGGCAAGATCGCCCCGCAGCTGTGGCACGTGGGCGGCATCCGTCGCCCCGGCGTCACCCCCGGCGGAGACACCCCCGGCCACAGCCCAAGCGGCATGGCCCGCCCCGGCAAGGTCACCGGCCACGCGATGGAGCAGGCCGACATCGACGCGGTTGTCGCGGGCTTTGCCAAGGCGGCGGCGGATGCCAAGGCCATCGGCATGGACGCGATTGAACTGCACGGGGCCCATGGCTACCTGATCGACCAGTTCTTCTGGGATGGCACGAATGATCGTGGCGATGCCTATGGCGGTGACCTGGCCGACCGGTCGCGCTTTGCGCTTGAGATCGTACGCGCAGTCCGCGCCGCCGTGGGCGAGGATTTCCCAATCATCTTCCGCTATTCCCAGTGGAAACAGCAGGACTACAGCGCCCGCCTGTGCGAGACGCCCGAAGCGCTTGGCGATTTTCTGAAGCCGCTGGCCGAGGCCGGGGTCGACATCTTCCATTGCTCGACCCGCCGCTTCTGGGAGCCGGAGTTCGAAGGCAGCGACCTGAACCTAGCCGGCTGGACCCGAAAGCTGACCGGCAAGCCCGCGATCACCGTCGGATCTGTCGGGCTGAACGCGGATTTCCTGCCGAACGACGGCACCGCCAATTTCCGCGAGGCCGAACCGGCCAGCATCGACACTCTGCTGGAGCGGTTCGAGAAGGACGAATTCGACCTGGTCGCCGTTGGCCGCGCCCTGATCGCCAACCCCGATTGGGCCAACCAGGTGCGGGACGGCAAGTTCGAGGGGCTGGCGGCCTATGAAAAGGACATGCTGGCCGAGCTGGTGTGAAGGCCAGGGGCCTGTGTCGCCTTTGCCCAACCGGGCACGGTGTGGCCGGCGTCGCGCGGCGGGGGGTTTTGCACCCCCCGCACCCCCCGCAGAGTATTTCCGGCAAGATGAAGATGGATCGTCGCCCCATGGCGAGGGGATGCCTGGGATGCCTAGGGTGGATGCAAAAAAGGGTGCCCTGGGGCACCCTTTTGTTTGTTTTGTGACGGGCTGAGGATCAGCGCAGGTCCGGCGGGGTCGCTTCGCCCTTGAGCTGGGCGATGATCTCGTCGAGGCTTTGCACCTTGGTCTGTTTCTCGCCCAGGCGACGGGTCGAGACCGTGCGGTCTTCGACCTCTTTCATGCCACAGGCGAGGATATAGGGCACCTTGCCGACGGAATGTTCGCGGACCTTGTAGTTGATCTTCTCGTTGCGCAGGTCGGCCTCGGCGCGGATGCCGGCGGCCTTCAGCGCCTCGACCACCTCGAGGCAGTAGTCATCGGCGTCCGAGACGATGGCGGCCACCACCACCTGGCGCGGAGCGAGCCAGACGGGCAGCTTGCCGGCGTGTTCCTCGATCAGGATGCCGATGAACCGTTCGAACGAACCAAGGGTCGCACGGTGCAGCATGTAGGGGCGGTGCTTTTCACCGTCCGGCGCGATGTAGCTGGCACCCAGACGCTCGGGCAGGTTGGGGTCGACCTGGAAGGTGCCGCACTGCCAGACCCGGCCGATGGCATCGGTCAGGTAGAAGTCGAGCTTGGGGCCGTAGAAGGCACCGTCGCCCGGTTCCAGCGTATAGTCGCGGCCCACGGCCTTGATCGCGTTTTCCAGCGCGTTCTCGACGTAGTCCCAGCTTTCCTCGGTGCCGACGCGCTTTTCAGGGCGGGTGGCGAACTTGATCTCGAATTTCTCGAAGCCCAGTTCGGCGTAGATATTGGCGAGGAAGTCGATGAACCGGGCGCATTCCGTCTGGATCTGATCCTCGGTGCAGAAGATGTGGCCATCGTCCTGGGTAAAACCGCGCACCCGCATGATCCCATGCAGCGCACCCGAGGGTTCGAACCGCGCGCAGGAGCCGAATTCGGCCAGGCGCAGCGGCAGGTCGCGATAGGATTTCAGGCCCTGGTTGAAGACCTGAACATGGCAGGGGCAGTTCATCGGCTTGAGCGCGTTGATCCGGGTGTGATCGCGGTTCTTGGCCGCCGCATCGTCGTTTTCACCGTCGCGGCTTTCGTCCACTTCGACGATGAACATGTGGTGCTGGTATTTCTCCCAGTGGCCCGAGGCCTCCCACAGCTTGCGGTCCACCACCTGGGGTGTGTTGACCTCGTTGTAGCCGCCCTTGCGCTGCTTGCGGCGCATGTAGTCCTGCAGCTCGGTGTAGATGGTCCAGCCGTTCGGATGCCAGAAGACCTGGCCCGGGGCCTCTTCCTGCATGTGGAACAGGTCCATTTCGCGGCCCAGCTTGCGGTGGTCGCGTTTCTCGGCCTCTTCGATCATCAGCAGATGCGCCTTGAGAGCCTTGCGGTCCTTGAAGGCCACGCCGTAGATCCGTTGCAGCATGGGGCGGGTGTTGTCGCCCAGCCAGTAGGCCCCGGCCACATGGGTCAGCTTGAACCCGTCTGCGGGCACCTGGCCGGTGTGCTGCAGGTGCGGCCCGCGGCACAGATCCTGCCAGTCGCCGTGCCAGTACATGCGGATCGGTTCATCGCCGGGGATCCGGTCCAGAAGCTCGACCTTGTAGGGCTCGCCCGTGTCCTCGTAGTGCTTGCGGGCGCGGGCGCGGTCCCAGACCTCGGTGCGGACGGTGTCGCGGGCGTTGATGATCTCTTTCATCTTCGCTTCGATCTGGCCCAGGTCTTCGGGGGTGAAGGGCTCGGCCCGGTCGAAGTCGTAGAACCAGCCGTGGTCGCGGACGGGGCCGATAGTGACCTTCACGTCCGGCCAGATCTCTTGCACGGCGCGGGCCATGATATGGGCCAGGTCGTGGCGGATCAGCTCAAGCGCCTGTTCGTCGTCCTGCATGGTGTGGATGGCGATTTCGGCATCGCCCTCGATCGGCCATTGCAGATCGTAATGCGCGCCGTTCACGGTTGCGCTGATCGCCTTCTTGCCAAGAGATGTCGAGATGTCAGAGGCCACCTGCGCGGGCGTGATGCCGGCGTCGACCTGACGTTGATTGCCATCGGGAAAGGTAAGGGTGATCTGGGACATGATCGTCTCCTCGTCAGTTTGGCGCCCACGGAACGCCCGGTTGCGGGTCATATGGTGCGCCCCTGATGCAGAGGCCCCCGGATCAAGTCAAGACCCACATCTGCGGCGGAAGGTGGTTTTTGCCGGGCCGTGGCGCAAGGCCCCCTCCCTGGGCCCCGCCTCTGACGCAAAAGGAAAATTCGGAAAATCGGGAACCCATTCCCGGCTGCGGCGTTCGGTATCCGAAGGCAGGATGCCGCAGGTCATGGAAATGCGCGACAAGCGCGGGACCGCAGCACTTGGGGGAGGGACTTTTCGCGACGCACCGGCGATGGCCACGCCGGGGTGTGTCGCATGTCGAAATTTTCCGCGAATGCCAGGCATGGGATCTGCCCATCCTGTCTTCACGAATTCTGCCCGCCTGCACTGGGCAACTAGCCCGTCAGGAGGCCCCGCATGACCACCACCCAGACAGACCCCGCCCGGACAGGGGCCGCCCGGACAGAGCCCGCCCGGACAGAAGCCGACAGCAAGGACGACAGCTGGGCCGCCCGGGGCTTTGCCCGCATCGCCGGCGTCGACGCGGCGGACGATCACCCTGATGACCAACCCGACGGGCGCGAGGGTCGCAACGGGCTGCGCTTTATCGCGTCGCTGTCGATGACCAAGGTGGCGGACGGGCTGATTGATCCGAAACTGGTGCTGTCCTGGCTGATGACCGCGCTTGGCGCGCCTGGCTACCTGGCCTCGGCCCTGGTGTCGATCCGCGAAGCCGGGGCGCTGCTGCCGCAGGTCGCCTATGCCGGGGTGCTGAACCGGATGACGCAGCGCCGCTGGATGTGGGTCACGGGATCCATCGGGCAGGGGCTGGCGGCACTTGGCATCGCGGGCGTGGCCCTGACGCTGGAGGGCACGGCGGCCGGGCTGGCCATCTGTGTGCTTCTGGCGGTGCTGGCCCTGTCGAGGGCGGCCTGTTCGGTCAGCACCAAGGACGTCTTGGGTCGCACCATTGCCAAGACACGGCGCGGCGCGGTGACGGGGCTTGCGGGATCCGTGGCCTCGGTCGGGGTGGTGATCTTTGCGCTGCTGCTGATGTCGGGGCTGATGCAACAACAGACGCCCGTGATCATCGCCATCGCCCTGGCGGGGCTGTTGTGGCTGACTGCGGCGGCGGTCTTTTCGTCGCTGGACGAACCGGGGGCCAAGGCCGACGCAGACGCGGGCCTTCCGCCCATCCGCAAATTCCTGAGCGAGGACAAGGCGCTGCGCCGCTTCATCCTGGTGCGGGGGCTGCTGGTTTCGACCGCGCTGGCCCCGCCCTGGCTGGTCGTCGCAGCACAGAAGGGCGGCGACGCGGTGCTGCAACAGCTGGGCGTTCTGGTGCTGGCTTCGGCGGCGGCGTCGCTGGTCAGTTCCTTCGTCTGGGGGCGGATGTCGGACCAATCCTCGCGCCGAGTGCTGGCGCTGTCGGGCGGGATCGCCGCGCTGGCGCTGGCCGCCATGGTCGGGCTGTCGCTGGCGGGGCTCGCGGGCCAGGTATGGGCCGCGCCGCTGGTGCTTTTCGTGCTGATGCTGGCCTATCACGGCGTGCGGCAGGGGCGGTCGACCTATCTGGTGGACATGGCCCCCAAGGACCGGCGCGCCGGCTATGCGGCCACGGCGAACCTGTCGATCGGGCTGATCCTTCTGGCCACGGGCCTGTTTGGCGGCGGCCTGGGCGCGATGTCGCCCGACTGGGCGCTGGCGGGCTTTGCGCTGATGGCGGCGGCGGGCGGGGCGCTGGCCCTGACCCTGAAAGAGGTCGAAGCGGCCTGAGCCCCCCGGATCCCGCACGGAAATCCGCCGACGCCGCCGCAGGCCGACCGTAGCGGCAAGATTGCGTCCCGCCCCGTCACATGGCAGGTTTTGCATGAATTGCGCCCCGGGGTTGCCCCAAAGGTTGCTCCTAGGCTGCGCCAAGGGGCGGGGACTTGCCCCCAAGAATGACTGACACAAGCGATGGACCCAAGATGACCGATCAGACTGCGCCCCAATACCTGACCACCTCGCGCGGCCGCCGCCTGGCCTATCGCAAGACCGGAGGCACCGGGCCGACGATCGTCTTCCTGGGCGGGTTCAAGTCGGACATGCTGGGCACCAAGGCGGTGGATCTGGAAGCCTTTGCCAAGGACCAGGGTCGCGCCTACCTGCGCTTTGACTATTCTGGCCACGGCGAAAGCGACGGCGATTTCCTGGATGGCTGTATCGGTGACTGGGCCGAGGACGCCGAAGCCGCGCTGGACCGGCTGACCGATGGCCCGCTGGTGCTGGTCGGCTCCTCCATGGGGGGCTGGATTTCGCTGCTGATGACGCGCCGCCTGCCGGAACGGATCGCCGGCCTTGTCACCATCGCCGCCGCCCCGGATTTCACCGAAGACAGCATGTGGGCGGGCTTCGATCAGGCGCAGCGCACCGCGCTGGACATGGTGGAACAGGTGTCGCTGCCCTCGGACTATGGTGAACCCTACATCATCACCAAGAAGCTGATCGAGGACGGGCGCAACCACCTGATGCTGCGCGACCGGATCGACCTGCCGTTCCCGACCCGCTTCCTGATCGGGACCAAGGATGAAGCTGTGGACCTTTCAGTGGCATACCGCCTGCTGGACCGGGCCGAAGGCGGCGACATCCGCCTGACGCTGGTCAAGGGCAAGGATCACCGTTTCTCGGATCCCGAGTGCATGGAGCTGATCAAACAGGCCATTCTCGAAGTCTCGGGAAGCTGATCGGCGCAGGGGCGTGGGGCGGTAAAGGCCGAATATCCGTGCAACATTCCGCCGCCCCGTCCCGCGAAAACCACCGTGCCCCTTGACCTGTCGCCCAGATATGAGACGATTCCCGCAACGATAAGGTCTGAAAAAACAGATAAGGCGGGCAGGCCAGCATGACAGAGCCGATCGTATTCCTTCCGGGATACCTGTGCGACCAGCGTCTTTTCTATGCGCAGGCCTATGATCTGGCTCGGGATCACATCGTCATTCAGGCCCCTCTGATCGGTGAACGCTGCGAGGAAATGGCATCCAGCCTGCTGCCGCATCTGCCGCGCCGCGTGACGCTTGTCGGGGCCAGCCTTGGCGGCATCGTCGCGCTGGAAATCCTGCGCCGCGCGCCGGACCGGGTGGCGCGGATCTGCCTGATCTCGGCCGATGCGCTGCCCGATGCGCCGAATGTCTCGGCCGATCGCGAACCCCAGATCATCCAGTGCCGCACCGGCCGGTTGGACGAAGCGGTCGCCGCCGCCCTCCCGGCCGAGGCGCTGGCCCCCGGTCCCGCCCGCCCCAATGCGCTGGAGTTCTTTCAGGACATGGCCCGCAGTCTTGGCCCCCGCGGGTTCGAGGTCCACACCCGCGCCCTGCAACGCCGACGCGATCACCAGTCGTCGCTGTATCGGGCGCAATGTCCGGTGCAGGTCATCGCCGGGGCGCATGACACGGTCATCACCCCGAAGCGTCAGGAATTTCTGGCCGGTCTTGCCCCGAACGGTGCCTTCACCCTGCTGGACACCGCCGGGCATCTGCCGACGCTGGAAGACCCGCAGGCCGTCACCGCGATCCTGCGCAGCTGGCTGAAGCCCAAGGCCCGCGCGGCCTGAGGGCCTAGTCCTTCGCGGCAGTGTCCGAATTTCTGTCCGAAGACGTCGCCGAGGCGGGCAGCTGTGCGCGGGGATGGGCGGCGTCGTAGACCTCCATCAGGCGGGCGGTGTCGACGGCCGTATAGACCTGCGTTGTCGACAGCGAGGCATGGCCCAGAAGATCCTGGATCGACCGCAGATCGCCCCCGGCGCTGAGAAGATGGGTGGCAAAGCTGTGGCGCATCGCATGGGGCGTCGCCGTCGCGGGCAGGCCAAGCGCCATGCGGGCCTGCTCCATCGATTTCTGCACCGATCGCGGGCTAAGCGCGCCGCCCCGGATGCCCCGGAACAGCGGCGTGCCGGGCGTGATCGCATGGGGCATGATGTCCATGTAGGCCTCGACCGCAGCGCGGGCGGGGGCGATCACCGGCACGATGCGTTCCTTGTCGCCCTTGCCGGTGATGCGCAGCGTCTCGCCCAGGGGCAGGTCGTTGACGGTCAGCGACAGCGCCTCGGAAATCCGCAAGCCGCAGCCGTAGAGAAGCGTGACGACGGCGGCATCCCGGGCGCGCACCCAGGGGCGGTCATCCGTGCTGCCCACGGCCTCGATCATCGCCTTTGCCGCATCCTCGGCCAGCGGCCGGGGAAGGGAGCGCTGGAACTTCGGTGCCCGCGCGGACAGCACCGGCGTGACCTCGAGCCCGTCGCGCTGTGCCAGCCAGCGATAGAAGGTCTTTACCGCCGACAGCTTGCGCGCCAGCGACCGTGCGCCCAGCCCCGCGCCGCGTTCCCGTGCCATCCAGGCCCGCATGTCCCGCGTGCCGACCGCGCCGAGTGCGGCGATCCCCTGCGGGCCGCCCAGGTGTTCGCCCATGAAGGCCAGGTAATCGGTCACGTCGCGCCGATAGGCATCCACCGTCGCCTGGGATGCCCCGCGCAGCGATGTCAGGGCCGACAGCCAGTCCGCCAGGGCATCGCGCGCCGCAGGTGAGATCGCCAGGCTCATCTCCGCGCCCTCAGTCCAGATAGCGGCGCATGGTCCGTTCGAACACGCCGGCGAAAAAGCCCAGCAGGTCGGTGCCATGCTGCGGCGTGAACTGATGCGGGTCCTCGGCCCCCATGACCAGCATGCCCGGCAGGCGACCGGGGCCGAAGTTCAGGCGCAGGCAGGCCTCGGAGCGGACATAGGCCCCGGCGTCCCCGTAGATCGACGGCTCGCCCTGCTGGACCTGCCGCAGGGTGACCTGACGCGGCGGCGCGCCCCGGCCACCGTCGGCATATTGGTTGCAATAGCCCGGCGGCACGATCCGCAGCACGTCGCCCAGACGGCCCACGGCCGGGTCGTCATCGGTCTGAACGGTTTCCAGAACCAGCCGCATGTGATCGACGCCAAGCGTGTCGGCCACCTCTCCGCCCAGATCGCGCAGGAAGGCTTCGAAATCCAGCGGGTCCAGCATGCGCAGAACCGCGCGATGCACCTGATTGGTGCCGGCCAGGTTCTCATAGGCCGCCGCGATGACAGACCGATGCGTGTCTTCCAGCCGATCCAGCCGCGCCTCGAGCCGCTCCATCGCGATGCCGCGCAGGTCGACCACATTGGCCCCTATCTCGCGGTCATTGGCCGCGATCAGCGCGTTCATCAGGTCACGGTCGTCGAGAATGGCGGCGGGTTCCTCCATGATTTTCGCACGGAGGGATTCGTCGATCTGAGGAGTGGTCATCTTGTCTTCGGCCTGCTCGGGTACGTTTTTTGTTTGGCCCGAGGTTAACAAAAAGGCCGGGAGAAATCCCGGCCTTTCTGTGGTCATTGAATGACATTCACCCGGGGTGGGACCTGAATGCGACAGCGATGTGCATCCTGGTTTACCCGGCCGGGCGACGATCCGGTCAGAGGATCGAGATGCCCGCCGACTTGATGTCGGCCAGGAAGGCGTCCAGGCCCTTGTCGGTCAGCGGATGCTTGACCATGGACTGGATCACGGCCGGCGGCGCGGTGATCACGTCGGCACCGATCTTGGCGCATTCCGAGATGTGATTCACCGTGCGGATCGAGGCGGCGAGGATCTCGGTTTCATAGCCATAGTTGTCATAGATCGTGCGGATGTCGGCGATCAGGTCCAGGCCATCCAGGTTGATGTCGTCCAGGCGGCCGATGAAGGGGCTGATGAAGGTCGCGCCGGCCTTGGCCGCCAGCAGCGCCTGGTTGGCCGAGAAACACAGCGTCACGTTGACCATGTGGCCGTCGTCCGACAGCGCCTTGCAGGCCTTCAGACCGTCCCAGGTCAGCGGCACCTTCACGGCGATATTCTCGGCGATTTCAACCAGCTTGCGGCCTTCGGCGATCATCGTCTCGGCATCCGTGGCGGTGACTTCGGCAGACACGGGGCCGTCGACCAGGTCACAGATCTCCTTGGTGACTTCCAGGATGTCGCGGCCGGATTTCTTGATCAGCGACGGGTTGGTGGTGACGCCGTCCACCATGCCTAGGTCGTTCAGTTCGGCAATGGCGGGGACGTCGGCGGTGTCGACAAAGAACTTCATGTCTGGCCTCTTTGGCTCGGGCGGGGCAGATTACGTGGTCTGCGGCCCGCCGGGGGTTGGAAAGTGCTCGCCCGCGATTTACCCGATAGGGGGGCTTTGCGTAACCCCCGATCCGCGCGCCGCTGGTGGCGCTAACCTTTTCTACCGGAGTACCCTTTGGACCTGCCTTCCTATTACGACCCCGGCGCGCTGGTTTCGGTCCTGACCACTCAGCCGATCGACCGGCTGCTGGACTACCGCGCGCCCGAGGGCGGGCTGGCGCAGGGGGCCTTTGTGCAGGTGCCCCTGGGTCCGCGGCAGGTGATGGGCGTGGTCTGGGGACCGGGGCAGGGGAACTACGACGCATCAAAGATCCGGGCGGTGACCAAGGTGCTGGACGTGGCCCCGATGCGCGACGAGATGCGCGAATTCCTGATCCGCGCGGGCGACTACACCCTGACCCCGATGAACGCCATGTTGCGGCTGGCGACCCGCGCGCCTGGGCTGTCCGATCCGCCGTCGATGCAGAAGGTCTATCGCGCCGGGGCGGACGAGCCCGACCGCATGACCGACGCCCGCCGCCGCGTGCTGGACGTGCTGCGCGATTATGGCGGGCTGTCCTTCACCCTGAAGGAACTGTCCGAGATGGCGGGCGTGTCCACCGGCGTGGTCAAGGGGCTGGTGACCCAAGGCGCCGTGCGCGAAGAGCAGGCCCCCCGCGACACGCCCTATCCCCGCATGGACACAGACCGCCACGGCAAGCCGCTGACCGACAGTCAGGCTGCCGCCGCCGCGCACCTGGAACAGGGCATGCGCGCCGGCACCTATGGCACCACCCTGCTGCGCGGTGTCACCGGGTCGGGCAAGACCGAAGTCTATCTGGAAGCCGTCGCTTCCTGTCTGGCCCAGGGCCGCCAGGCGCTTGTCCTGCTGCCCGAAATCGCGCTGAGCGAGCAATTCCTGATCCGCGTCGAACAGCGCTTTGGCGCAAAGCCGGTGGAATGGCATTCGGGCGTCACCATGACCGAACGCCGCCGCGCATGGAAGATGGTCGGCCAGGGCCAGGCCGAACTGGTGATCGGCGCGCGCTCGGCCCTGTTCCTGCCCTTCCGCGACCTTGGGCTGATCGTCGTCGATGAGGAACACGATACCTCGTACAAGCAGGAAGACGGGGCGCTGTATTCGGCGCGGGACATGTCGGTGCTACGGGCGTCCATCGCGGGGGCGCGGGTGGTTCTGGCCTCGGCCACGCCCAGTCTGGAAAGCTGGGCCAATGCGGATGCGGGCAAATACGACCGGATCGACCTGGATGCACGCTTTGGCACCGCTGTCCTGCCCGAGATGCGCGCCATCGACATGCGCAATGAACAGATGCAATCGGGGCGCTGGATTTCGCCGTCGCTGGCGCGGGCGGTGCGCAGCCGGATGGAGAAGGGCGAACAATCGCTGCTGTTCCTGAACCGGCGCGGCTATGCGCCGGTGACCCTGTGCCGGGCCTGTGGCGAACAGATCAGCTGCGATCATTGCGACGCCTCGATGGTGGAGCACCGGTTCCTCAAGCGGTTGATCTGCCACCAGTGCGGCGACAGCAAACCCGTGCCCGAGGCCTGTCCGAAATGCGAGGTCGAGGGCAAGCTGGCCCCGATCGGCCCCGGCGTGGAGCGCCTGGCCGAAGAGGTCGAGGCGGTCTTTCCCGAGGCCCGTGTGGCGGTGCTGTCCTCGGATCTGTTTTCCTCGGCCCGGGCGCTGAAGGCGGCGATTGCCGAGATCGCCGAGGGCGAGGTCGACATCATCATCGGCACCCAGCTGGTGGCCAAGGGGCACAACTTTCCCAATCTGACGCTGGTCGGCGTGATCGACAGTGACCTGGGGCTGCAAGGGTCCGACCTGCGCGCAGCGGAACGGACCTTTCAGCTGATGCGCCAGGTGGCGGGCCGGGCCGGGCGGGCCGATATCCCCGGCGAGGCGCTGTTGCAGACGCACCAGCCCGAGCACCCGGTGATCCGCGCCATCCTGAGCGGGGATGAGGAGGAATTCTGGCGCGCCGAGGCCGAGGCGCGGCGCGCCGCCGGAATGCCGCCCTATGGCCGGCTGGCGGCGGTGATCCTGTCGGCCTCGGACCCGCAGGCGGCCTTTGCCGCCGGGCAGGAGCTGGCCCGCCGCGCCGGTCCCCTGAACGCGGTGCAGGCCCAGGTCTTCGGCCCCGCCGCGGCCCCCATTGCGCGGATCCGGGGGCGGCACCGGGTGCGGATGCTGGTGAAGGCCGACAAGGGCGTGGCGCTACAGGGGGCCATGGCTCAATGGGTGGGCCAGCTGCGCCCCGACAAGGATCTGCGCGTGGCGGTGGACATCGACCCGCAGTCGTTCTTCTGACGCCGCGCGGGCTGTGTGTTGCTGCGCCCCTGATCCAAAGGCGCCCGCTGTGCGGGCATTCTATCTATTTTTTGGGAGTGAGGGGGCTTTGGCCCCTCGCGCCGGAGGCGCGGTTTTTTGAATGGAACGAGGGGGCTTTGCCCCCTCGAGCTCCCCCAGGATATTTGGGAAAACCAAAGAGGGGGAAGGGGGGCGCGGATGGAGGCGCCAGGCAATCAGGCGGGGAGGGGGTGGCGCTGGTCGAGGAGGAGGTCGGTGGCCATCGCTCCGATCCACATGAAGAATAGCGCCAGCCAGGCAGTGCCCACGAAGATCGACCCGCCGGTGACGCCCGCGCCGATGGCGCAGCCGCCGGCCAGCATGCCGCCGAAGCCCATGAGCGCAGCCCCGATCATGGCGCGGCGCAGGGGGGCGGTGCCCTCGAATCCCTGAAAGCGGAATTCACGGGTGGCCAAGGCGGCCAGGAAGGCGCCGAGGACCACGCCGGGCACCAGGCCGATGTCGAATTCGAGCACGGCGGGCCGGGTCAGAAAGAACATCAGCGTATTGGCCGAGGGGCCGGTGAAGGTGGCGCTTTCGATCTGCACCGGCTCGAACGCGAGCGAGGAGAGCGCGAAGGTCAGAACCCAGCCAAGCGCCACCGCAAAGCCCACGCCGGCACCGAAGATCAGCCGGCTGGCCCCGATGCGGTTGTGACGCGCCAGGCCCAGGGCCAGCGCCGCGAAGCCGAGGCCGATCGCCAGCCCCGCCCCCTGCGGCAGGTGCAGGGCCGACAGCAGGTCGAGGTTCTGCCCGCCCGAGGTGACCCAGACCCCGGCGATCCGGTCGCGCAGAGGGGCAAGCATGCCCGAGAGAGACATCTGCGCCACCACCGCGAAGATCAGCCCCGAGACCACGGAGCGCAGGTTGCCCGTCGCCGCCAGCACCAGAAGCCGCCCCGAGCAGCCCCGCGCCAGCACCATGCCCACGCCGAACAGCAGCCCGCCCAGGATCGCCCCCAACCAGGACCCCGGCACCGCCATCATCCGCGCATCCGACGCCCGCATCAGCCCCAGTAGCTGCGCCCCCTGGACCCAGACCACCGCCGTCGAGAAAGTCAGGAACCAGATCGTCAGCCGATCGCTGAGCTGCCCGCGGGCGAAGTCCACCGTCGCGGCGCGCAGGCAGAACCGGGACCGCTGCGCCGCCACGCCAAAGACCACCCCGGTGATCAGTCCGAAAAGCGCGGCACTGGGCCCGTCGCCCAGGCGGTCCACAAGCGGCAGGAGGATATCGGAGAGCACGGACATGGCAGGGGTTCCTTGCAGGGGGATGTCCTGCAGTCGCATTCCAATATTGCAATGTCTTTGATGTGAATCATCTCTCTCGCCAAGGTCGGAATTTGAGCGTAAGGAAATTGCATGACGACGACACTTAATCTTGCCGACGCCCGGCATCTGCCCCTCTGGCGGCGTCCGCGCAGCCTTCTGTTCCTGATGGCCGCGGCCATGCCCATTGCCTTTGCGACCTGGTCCGCCCTGCTGAACAACTTTGTCATCGAGGTGGCGCAGTTCGACGGATCCGACATCGGCTGGCTGCACACGGTGCGCGAGATCCCGGGCTTTCTGGCCATCGGGGTGATCGCCCTGATCATCTTCATTCGGGAACAGGTGCTGGGGCTGGTGTCGCTTCTGATGCTGGGGGTGGCGACGGCGGTGACGGCCTGGTTCCCCTCGCTCGGGGGGATCCTGACGATCACGCTGCTGTCGTCCATCGGGTTCCATTACTACGAGACGGTGAACCAGTCGCTGCAGCTGCAATGGCTGCCCAAGGCCGAGGCCCCGCGCGTGCTGGGCCTGTTGCTGGCCACCGGATCGGCGGCGACCTTGTGTTCCTACGGGCTGATCGTCCTGCTGTGGGAGCCCCTGGGCCTGACCTACAACATCGTCTACCTGCTGGCGGGCGGGATCACGACGCTGATGGCGATCTTTGCCATGGTGGCCTATCCGCAGTTCGAGGCCCCCAATCCGCAGGTCAAGAAGATGGTGCTGCGCAAGCGCTACTGGCTGTACTACCTGTTGCAGTTCATGGCCGGGGCGCGGCGGCAGATCTTCGTGGTCTTCGCGGGCTTCATGATGGTCGAACGCTTTGGCTTTGACGTGCACGAGGTCACGGGCCTGTTCCTGATCAACCTGGTCGCCAACATGATCCTGGCCCCGTTGATGGGCCGCGCCGTCGGCCGGTTCGGAGAGGCGCGTGTGCTGCGCTTTGAATACGTCGGGCTGGTCATCGTCTTTTCGCTCTATGGCGGGATCTACTACTTCGGCTGGGGAGTGCTTCTGGCCTCGGTGCTCTATGTGATCGACAACCTGCTGTTCGGCCTGGCTCTGGCGCTGAAGACCTATTTCCAGAAGATCGCCGATCCCGGCGACATCGCGCCCACGGCGGCGGTGGCCTTTACCATCAACCATATCGCGGCGGTCTTCCTGCCGGCGGGGCTGGGGTATCTTTGGCTGATCTCGCCCGGGGCGGTCTTTGTCATGGCCGCAGGCATGGCGGCCGGATCCTTCGCGCTGTCGCTGCTGATCCCGCGCCACCCCGAACCCGGACACGAGACGATCTTTGCCCGCGCCATCCCCGCAGCCGCCGAATAAACCCGCGCTCGAGGCGCGGTTCACCGAAGGCCCGGTCATGCGCCACGTCGTGGTGATGACGGCCAGCGGGTCCGTCGGCCTGTCTTTCATGTTCCTGGTCGATTTCCTGGCGCTGTTCTGGGTCGGCCAGCTGGACGACACGCGGATGCTGGCCGGGCTGGGCTATGCGGCGATGATGACCTTCCTGATGATCTCGGTCGCGCTTGGCATGATGATCGCAGGCGTGGTGCTGGTGGCGCGCAGCCTGGGGCAGGGCAAGGCGGAACAGGCGCGCGATTTCGCCAGCGCCTCGATGATCTTCACCACCGCGACCCAGGCGGTTCTGGCGCTGATCGCCGTGCCCCTGCGGCACGAGCTGATGGCCCTGACCGGAGCCGAGGGCGAGGTGGCCGAGATCGGCGCGCATGTGCTGTCGATCACCCTGCCGTCGCTGCCGATCATCGCGCTTGGCATGAACGCCTCGGGGCTGTTGCGGGCCGTGGGCGATGCCTGGCGGTCGATGCTGGTGACGCTGATCGCGGGGCTGTCGGTGCTGGTGCTGGACCCGATCCTGATCCTCTGGGCGGGCTGGGGCGTGACCGGGGCGGCGGCCTCGCTGGTCTTTTCGCGGGTGATCATGGCGGGGCTGGGTCTGTACTGGCTGATCCGCACCCACGATCTATTGAAACGCCCGTCGCTGCCCGCGCTGAGGGGCGCGGCACGGCCCTATTTCGGCATCGCCCTGCCGGGCATCGCGACACAGGCCTCTCCGCCCGCGGGGCAATGGATGCTGGCGCTGGCCATGGCCCCCTATGGACCCGAGGCGATCGCCGCCATGGCCGTCGCCATGCGGCTGATGATGCTGGTCTTTGGCGGGATCTACGGGCTGTCCGGGGCGATCGGCGGCATCATCGGCCAGAACTTCGGCGCAAAACGGCTGGACCGGGTGCGGCGCGCCTATCTCGACAGCATGATCTTCTGCACGATCTATACGCTGGTGGCCTGGCTGGCGCTGATGGCGCTGACCGGCCCGCTGACACGCGCCTTCAACCTGGAAGGAGAGGGCGTGGCCGTCATGCGCGCCTTCACCACAATCGTGACCCTGTCCTTCCTGCTGAACGGCATGTTGTTCGTGGCGGGGGCGGCCTTCAACAACCTGGGCAAACCGATGTGGGCGACGCTGTCCGCCTGGTTCCGCGACGGTGTGCTGGTGCTGCCGCTGGCGCTTGGGCTTGGCGCGGTCTGGGGGGCTGCGGGGGCGATGATCGGCTATGGCCTGGCCGCCGTGATCGCCGGGGGCGCTGCCGGCTGGGTCGCCTGGCGCCTGATCGACCGGCTGCAGGGGCAGGTGGACGCGGCCTGAAGCGGCGTGTCCGGCCACTTGCGATCGGAAGGCGGCAAAAAAGAAGGGGCGGCCTGGCCACCCCTTCCGTTTCGGGTCATCGAACCGAGATCATTGGACTGAGATCATCGGGCCGAGATCATCGGACTAAGCCTGGGTTACCCCCGCTTGCGCCGGGCGCGCAGGGCCCCGGCAATCCCGAAGGCCCCGGCCAGCATCGGCAGCGTGGCCGGCAGCGGCACGGCAGGCACTTCGCCGTAGAAGTCCACGTTCAGGGTCAAATGCGAATTGGCCCCCCACGCCTCGTTCCCCGGAAGGCCGAACTGGTAAGAGGCCATGGTCAGTTCCTGCAAAGCCAGCGTGTTCGGATCAGCGCCGGGCGTCAGAGTCCAGTCGCCCCAGATCGTGTCCAGAACGCTGTTCGTTCCAATAACAGCTTGGGCCGCATTCGGGTTCGCGTCACCTGGGGTGCCTGCAAAGCTGCCGACCATATTCCAATTGGTGCCGCCATTGTTGTTCAGGACCGAGATCGTGTAAATGAACCGCTCGGGTGCCATCACGTCGGGCAGGCTGATATCGACGAAGGTCCTTGCCGGGCTTCCGCTTCCGCCAGCCAGGAAATGCGTGGTGGTCTGCGAATGAAACAGGGTGCCCAGGGCGGCATTGCTGCCGGAAAGGTCCACGTTATAAAGGTTTACCTGGATGTCGGCGTCATAATCGGCCCCGTAATTCGATGTATCCCAGATCAGGCCCTGCAGGGTGGCGGGGCCAGACGACAGGGAAATGTCATCGCCCATGGTGGTCGATGTCCCCGCGCAGGTTGGGCAGAACCCTCCGGCAGGAGTATCCGGCGCTTCGTAAAGCGTTCCGGCCAGGCCGGGCGCGACTGATACCGTCAGGGCGGCAATTGCGGCGAAAGCATAATGCTTCAGGTTGTTCATATTCAATTCCTCATAACCAACTTTGCAAATTATGGTGGAAATAGTAATTAATAGCCTATCGCGAATGAATGTCGCCTGTCGGCCTTTAAAAATGGATATGCGCCCTTGTTGAAACACTGCGTTTCCGAACGGCCATCAATCCATCCGGGCGGCAAGGGTTCTTCTTGACCGTTCCCCTGGTGGCGACTACGCGGGGGCGACCCATCAGGAGCCGCGCCATGCCCACATTCACCGCCTTCACCACCCTGCCCAGCAAAGCGCAAGCGGAAGCCCTGGGGGAGGCGCTGGAAAACCTGACGCCCGAGCCCTATGGCATCGGCGTGATCGAGATCGAGGACGGCTCGGGCCTTTATGAAGTCGGCGGCTATTTCACCGAAAGCCCCGATGTGGCGGGGCTGGCGCTTTTGTCGACGATGCACGACGCCAAGGCCTTCGTGATCTCGGAACTGCCCGACACCGACTGGGTGGCCAAGGTGAAACGCGAACTGGCCCCGGTGCAGGCCGGACGCTTTTATCTGTATGGCAGCCATGACGCCGACACCGTGCCCGCAGACAGCATCCCCCTGCTGATCGAGGCCGCGATGGCCTTTGGCACCGGCCACCACGGCACCACCCGCGGCTGTCTCGAGGCGCTGGATCGCCTGGCGACCCGTGGGTTCAAGGCCGACACCGTGGCCGACATCGGCTGTGGCACCGCCGTTCTGGCCATGGCGGCTGCGCGGATCTGGCCGGTGACGCCCATTGCCTCGGACATTGACCCCGTCGCCGTCGACGTGGCCGAGGCGAACCTGGCCGCCAACGACATGGCGGGCCGCGTCACCTGCCTTGAGGCCACCGGCTTTGACCATGACCAGATCAAGTCCGGCGCGCCCTATGACCTGATCTTTGCCAATATCCTCAAGGGGCCGCTGATCGACCTGGCCGGTGATCTGACCGCGCATCTTGCCCCCAATGGCTATGCCATCCTGTCGGGTCTGCTGAACGACCAGGCCGATGAGGTCGCCGCCGCCTATGCCGCCCAGGGCCTGACCCGGGTCGAGGCGACCCAGATCGGCGACTGGTCCACGCTGCTTCTGTCGCGCCCGGAATGATCCGGCGGCGCTGACCGAAAGGCACCGCCCGACACATCCTGTACGCCCCGGCAAAAGGCCCGGGGCGCTTCACGTTCCGGTCAAACTCTGGCCCGAATCCCGCGCTACACCATGCTCGAAGCAGTGTAATCCTCGGG
Source organism: Pseudooceanicola nitratireducens (assembly GCF_900109195.1). GTDB lineage: Bacteria > Pseudomonadota > Alphaproteobacteria > Rhodobacterales > Rhodobacteraceae > Pseudooceanicola > Pseudooceanicola nitratireducens. The sequence goes on from NZ_FNZG01000001.1 coordinate 467,161, forward strand.
AGAGGCAGAGATGAAAGACGGATACGCACATTTCGACAGCCGGCTGGAACGGCTTGACGCGCGCAAGGCGGCCCTTCGCGAAGGCCACCGCGTCGACGTTGACGAAAACGGGTTGATGAAACTGATCCCCACGGGGGCCCGCCGCCGACAGATCGGCCGGCTGATGCCGGTACGGGCGTTCATGATCATGACCGCCGTCCTGCTGGGGTTCAAAGCCTTCCTTCTCTACAACCTCGGCTTCGCCGATTACGCCGCCAAGGTGACCGAGCTTGAGGCGGGCGCGACCATGGACCAGGTCGGGGCCTGGCTGATGCAGATCGAACCCGTGACGCTTTGGCTGCACAAGATGATCGTGATGGTGGTCGGCTGACAGACCCGCCGCGCGGGGGGCTTTCCCCCTGCGACACCCGGTTCCGGATACAACAAAGGCCGCGCCATTTGGGCGCGGCCTTTTGCTCGTCGAGATGTCCGAGGGATCAGGACAGCTCGTCGATTTCGTGGCGCTGCAGACCGATGTCGTTCAGTTCACGGTCGGTCAGGTTGCTCAGCAGGCGGCGCGTCACACGGCGGTCGTTCCAGGCCCGCAGGGTCAGGTGCAGGTCGGACAGGGTACGGCCGATGCGGCCGATCGGAGTGGACAGCCCGGTCTGGGCGCGGGGAGTCATCGTGTAAATGCTCATGGAGCGGCTCCTTTCAGGGGCGTTGAAGTTTTCAAACCGCCCAATATTCCAGCGCCTGCGCCCACGGAAGAGGCTTTTTCTGCATAGCAGCATTCTTGTTTTTGCATGGCAGAAATTTTCCCTAAGCGTCTGTTTGAAGGTGAAAAATTCGTGTCGCCTGCATGTCGGTTTTGCGACGTGAAGGGTCGTGGCTGCACGGGGTGTGGCCAATAGCGACATGCGCGTGTCGCAAACGGATCGCGCGGCGCATCTGCGCATGGGTCTTGGCGGATGTTCACTATTCGTGCTATTTGTCGGAAAAACACCGGTGCCCCGCCAAAAAGGGGCCAGGCAGGCCGTGGCGGGCAGGATGATGAGGGCAGAATGAAGGTTATCGGAATCGATCCGGGACTGCGCAGCATGGGCTGGGGGGTGATCCTGGTTCAGGGCAGCCGGCTAAGCCATGTCTCCAACGGCCAGATCAAGGGCGAAGGCGATCAGATGTGCGACCGCCTGATGTCCCTGCACGACGGGCTGTCGCGAGTGATCGCCGAACACGCCCCCGATGCGGCGGCCGTCGAACAGGTCTTTGTCAACACCAACGCCGCCGCCACGCTGAAGCTGGGACAGGCGCGGGGCATCGCCCTTCTGGTGCCCGCGCAGGCCGGCATCGCCGTGGGCGAATACGCCCCCAACACGATCAAGAAATCCGTCGTGGGCGTGGGCCACGCGGCCAAGGAACAGGTGCAGCACATGGTGAAACTGCAATTGCCCGGCGCCGCGCTGACCGGGCCGGATGCCGCCGACGCGCTGGCCATCGCGATCTGTCACGCCCATCACCTCGGCTCGGCCGCCAGCCTGGCGCGGGTGCGCGCATGATCGGGCGGATCGCAGGGCGCATTGATATGCGCGGCACGGATCACGTGCTGATCGACGTGCGCGGGGTCGGCTATGTGGTCTTTGTCTCGGATCGCACACTGATGGCCCTGCCCGGTACGGGCGAGGCGACGGCGCTTTATACCGAACTCCTCGTGCGCGAGGATCTGCTGCAGCTGTACGGCTTCCCGACGCTGGTGGAAAAGGAATGGTTCCGCCTTCTGACGTCCGTTCAGGGGGTGGGGGCCAAGGGCGCGCTGGCGATCCTTGGCGCGCTTGGCGCGGACGGGTTGTCGCGTGCCATTGCCCTGGGCGATCAGGCCTCGGTCAAGGCGGCCAAGGGGATCGGCCCCAAGACCGCGCAGCGCATCGTGCTGGAGCTGAAGGACAAGGCCCCCGCCGTCATGGCCATGGGCGGATCGGCCCCCGCCGCGCCCGCACCCGGTGACGCGCCGGACGATGAGGTCATCGAACCCACGCCCGCCACGAAACCTGCCCCCGCCGCACCGGCCCCTTCGGCCTCGGCCCAGGCCGAGGCGCTCTCGGCCCTGGGCAACCTGGGCTATGCGCCTGGTGAGGCCGCCGCCGCCGTCGCCGAAGCCGCCGGAGAGCTGCCCGAGGCCGACACCCCCGGCCTGATCCGCGCCGCGCTGAAAAAGCTGGCACCGAAGGGATAACGGATGACCTCTGACCCCACGCTCCGCCCCGATCCGCTGCCCGAGGACGCCGACGACACCCGCGCCCTGCGTCCGCAGACGCTGGATGATTTCATCGGCCAGCGAGAGGCGCGGGCGAACCTGCGCGTCTTTATCCAATCCGCCCGCCAGCGCGGCGAGGCGATGGACCACACGCTGTTCCACGGCCCGCCCGGTCTGGGCAAGACGACACTGGCGCAGATCATGGCGCGCGAGCTGGGGGTGAATTTCCGCATGACCTCGGGGCCGGTGCTGGCCAAGGCGGGCGATCTGGCGGCGATCCTGACCAACCTTGAGGCGCGCGATGTGCTGTTCATCGACGAGATCCACCGCCTGAACCCGGCCGTGGAAGAGGTGCTGTATCCCGCGCTGGAAGATTTCGAACTGGACCTGGTGATCGGCGAAGGCCCCGCCGCCCGCACCGTTCGGATCGGACTTCAGCCCTTTACCCTTGTCGGGGCCACGACGCGCCTTGGCCTGCTAACCACGCCCCTGCGCGATCGGTTCGGCATCCCGACCCGCCTGCAATTCTATACCGAGGACGAGTTGCACGACATCGTCACCCGCAATGCCCGCAAGATGGGTGCGCCGGCGGATGACCTTGGCGCGCGCGAAATCGCCCGCCGGGCCCGCGGCACGCCCCGGATCGCCGGTCGCCTGCTGCGCCGGGTCGTCGACTTCGCCGTGGTCGAGGGCGATGGCACCATCACGCAGGAGTTGGCCGACAATGCGCTGACCCGTCTGGGCGTCGACAATCTGGGTCTCGACATGGCCGACCGGCGCTATCTGACCATGATCGGAGAGGATTATCAGGGCGGCCCCGTGGGCGTCGAAACCCTTTGCGCCGCCCTGTCGGAAAGCCGCGACGCGGTGGAAGAGGTGATTGAACCCTATCTGCTGCAACAGGCCCTGATCCAGCGCACCCCGCGTGGCCGGATGCTGGCTGCCCGTGGCTGGCGGCACATCGGGTTAGAGCCTCCGCGCGCGCAAGGGCAGGGCGCCTTGTTCGAGTAACCCGGTTTTCCCCGTCGGCCTTTCCATGCCCGGTTTCCCTTGATCTTGGGGCCCGGGCAGGGCATCGACCCCGTGGTCCAAGGCGCAAATGGGGGCGATACTGTGATCGAGACACCGCAACCGGAAACGATTGAAACCTTCTTCACCCGCGAAGATGGGTCCTTCCATTTTGCCAGATGGGGCCGGCCGATCGTTCCCGTGGTCTTCGGCACGGACGAAAGCAGCCTGCCGCCCCTGAAAGGCGCGTTCGAGGCCGTGACCGCAATGATCGGCCACAAGATGGCCGAGACCGACCCGGAACTGGGCACCAACCTGATGGTGTTCTTCCTGCAGGACTGGGAGGAACTGGCCGCGCTGCCGGATCTGGACCAGATGATCCCCGGCCTTGGCGCGCTGGTGCCCCGGCTGATCGCGGGCAAGGCCACCCAGTACCGCATCTTCCGCTTTGACGATCACGGCGCGATCCGGGCGTCCTTTGTCTTTATCCGCATGCGCGGGGCACAGGCGCAGCTTCCGGCCGAGGAAATCGGGCTGGAGCTGATGGTCAAGGCCCTGCTGGACTGGGGGCCATCCGCCTTTGCCGCCCGCACGCCGCTGGTGCGCGGCCGTGACGGCGTGGCGCGAGTGAACCCGGTCTTCGCCGATGTGATCCGCGCCGCCTATGATCCGGTGCTGCCGCCCGCCGCGCGGGACGGGTCCCATGCGCTGCGGCTGTTCGCCCGGATGCAGCGCGATCAGGCACAGGGCTGACGCCCCGGGGCGCGCAAGCCATTGGGATCGCGCCTTTCGTCGAGGATTTCGGACAGACCGCCCTTGTGATCCGGTCCCCTGCGGTGTTTTGATGCGCCCACGGCAGAAGGGATCCCATGGCACATCATTTCCAATTGCGCGTCTATTATGAAGACACCGATCTGGCTGGCATCGTCTATTACGCCAATTACCTGCGCTTCATCGAACGCGCCCGCAGCGAATGGATCCGCACCCTGGGCATCGACCAGAAGGCGCTGAAGGCGGACGAGGGCATCGTCTTTGCCGTCCGCCGGATCGAGGCCGACTATCTGTCGCCTGCCCATTTCGACGACGAACTGGACGTGCTGACCACGACCGAGGCCGTAACCGGCGCGCGCATCACCCTGAAGCAAGAGGTCCAGCGCGCCGGAGAGACGCTGTTTGTTGCACAGGTCACGATTGTTGCCATCGCGGAAACCGGCCATCCTGCGCGGCTTCCGGCAAATATCCGCCTGTTGATGCATTAAATCCCCGGTTTGCACGCCCATTACAGGCTGCTCTCGCCAATGTGTTGGCGAAATCCGTTGTGATCCGCTACATTCCCTGCAACGAGGCCGCGCAAAGACGGCCCCCTTATTGTTTCTGACGAGCAGGCAGAATGGAAACCGAAACTCTCGCTATGGCGCAACAGGTGGATTTTTCCATGTGGGCGCTTTTCGCACGTGCAACCCTGACCGTGAAGCTGGTGATGCTGATGCTGATCGCCGCCTCTTTCTGGTCGTGGTCCATCATCATCCAGAAAATCATTAGCTACCGCGCCGCCCGGGCCGAGGCCGCGCGCTTTGACCGCGCCTTCTGGTCCGGCGAACCGCTGGACGAATTCTACGAACAGATCGGCCCCGAACCCTCGGGGCGGGCGCATCGCGTCTTTGCCGCCGGCATGACGGAATGGCGCCGGTCGCATCGGGAAGACGGCGGTATGATCGCCGGGGCGCAGGCCCGCATCGACCGGTCGATGGATGTCTCCATCGCCAAGGAGGCCGAGGGCCTTCAGGCCGGCCTTCCCGTGCTGGCCACCATCGGATCCACCGCGCCCTTCGTCGGGCTGTTCGGCACGGTCTGGGGCATCATGCATGCCTTCATCGGCATCGCGGAAAGCCAGAACACCAACCTTGCCGTCGTCGCCCCCGGCATCGCCGAGGCGCTGCTGGCCACGGGTCTGGGCCTGCTGGCCGCAATCCCTGCGGTGATCTTCTACAACAAGCTCTCGACGGATGTGGACCGCATCGTCGGCGGGTACGAGGCCTTTGCCGACGAATTCTCGACCATCCTGTCGCGCCAGCTGGACGCCTGAGCCATGGGTGCCGGTGTCATGAGCAAAGAGGGCGGCGGGGGCCGCAGGGGCCGCCGTCGCGGTGGCCGCGCCCGACCGATGTCGGAAATCAACGTCACGCCCTTTGTCGACGTCATGTTGGTGCTGCTGATCATCTTCATGGTCGCCGCGCCTCTGATGGTCGTCGGCGTGCCGGTCAAGCTGCCGGAAACTGCTGCGAACTCCCTCCCGACCGAGCAGGAGGAACCGCTGACCGTCACCGTCACCGCCGAAGGTGCGATCATGATCCAGACCACGGACACGCCCTCGGCCGAACTGATCCCCCGTCTGCGCTCCATCGCGGCCGAACGCGACAGCGACCGGATCTACCTGCGGGCCGATGGTGCTGTGCCTTATGAGCAGGTGATGCAGGTCATGGGCGCGCTCAACAAGGGTGGGTTCAAGAACATCGGGCTGGTCACGGATCCCGGCGGTCCGACCATGGGCGGGAACTGACGGGCCCCGCGATGCACACCGGCCATATCATATCCGGGGCGGGCCATCTGGCCCTGTTTGCCTGGGCCCTGATCGGAAGCTTTTCTTTGCCGCCGGATGACGCGATCCAGGTGACCGATGTCGCCTTGATCTCGCCCGAGGAATTCGCGGCCCTGACCCCTGCGGAAACCCCGCCGGGCGCGGATACGAACGTCAACGAACTGCCCGTTCCGGCGCCCGCCGATCAGACGCCCGAGACCCCGCAGACCGACGCGGCCCCCGCCCGGGCCCAGCCCGAGGCGGCCGAGGCCCCGCCGGCGGAAACCGCGCCCCAGGCCCCCGATCTGACCACCCCGCAGGCCGAGGTCGCCGACGCCGCCCCCGAGGTCGCGCCGCCCAGCCCGACCACGGATGACGTGACGGTCGTGGTGCCCGAACAATCCGAAGAAGCCCCGCGCGACATTCAGCGCGTCGCCCCGCGTCCGATCCTGCGCCCCAACCCCGATGCCGCTGTCGGCGATGCGCCCACGGCCCCGACCGCGCCCTCGGAACAGGCCGAAGAGGTCCTGCCCGCCGAGGAAGAAAAAGCGCCCGAGGAAGCCACGACCCGCATCCTGACCGAGGCCGACGACAAGGGCGACGGCCCGCCGAAATCCTCGAAACGGCCGCCCTCGGCCCGGCCCGAACGTGTTGCGGCAGCCGAACCTGAGCCGAAGCCCGAGCCGAAACCGGAACCCAAGCCCGAGCCGAAACCCGAAGCCAAACCGACCGAGACGCCGAAACAGGCCGACGCGATCAATGACGCGCTGGAAAAGGCGCTGGCCGGGGCCGCCCCCGCAGCCCCCAGCACCGATGCGCCCGCCGGTCCCGCCGGCCCGCCGCTGACCAGCGGCGAAAAGGATGCGCTTCGGGTGGCGGTTTCCGCCTGCTGGAACACCGGGTCCCTGTCCACGGACGCGCTGCGCACTACAGTCGTTGTCACCGTGGAGATGTCCGAAGACGGACGGCCGCGGACAGATACCATCCGGATGCTGACCTCTCAGGGTGGTTCGGGTGAGGCCGTGCGCCAGGCCTTCGAAGCCGCCCGCCGGGCGATCATCCGCTGTGGTGCAAATGGTTTTGGCCTGCCGGTGGACAAGTACGATCACTGGCGTGACATTGAAATGACATTCAATCCGGAGAAGATGCGGATCAAATGACCAAAGTTCTGACCCATTCCGTGACCCGCCCGCTGGCGCTTTTCGCTGCTGCGCTGTGTTTGTCCCTTCCTCTCGCCGTGCCCTTCGCCACCCCGGCGGCGGCACAGGACGGGCCGCTGCGCATCGAGATCACCGAAGGCGTGATCGAACCGCTGCCCTTCGCCGCCCCGGTGTTCGAGGCCGAAACGAGCGGCTCGGCCGAGCTTGCGGCGCAGATCACCCAGGTGGTGGCCGATGACCTGACAGGCACCGGCCTGTTCCGCGCCATCCCGCAAGAGGCGCATATCGCCCGCGTCACCAGCTTTGCCAGCCCCGTGCAATATGCCGACTGGAAGGCGATCAACGCCCAGGCGCTGATCACCGGCGCGGTGGCCGTCACCGGCGACCGGGTGAACGTGAAGTTCCGCCTGTATGACGTCTTCTCGGGGGCGGAAATGGGCGACGGGCTGCAGTTTTCCGGCACCACCGCCGGCTGGCGGCGCATGGCGCACAAGGTGGCCGACGCGGTCTATTCGCGCATCACCGGCGAAGGCCCCTACTTTGACAGCCGCGTCGTGCACGTGGCCGAGACCGGGCCGAAGAACGACCGCCGCAAGCGCCTGGCGATCATGGATTACGACGGTGCCAACGTGCAGTACCTGACCGACAGCTCGTCCATCGTGCTGGCCCCGCGTTTTTCGCCCACGGGCGACCGGGTGCTGTACACCAGCTATGAAACCGGCTTTCCGAAGATCTACGTGCTGGACGTGGCTTCGGTGAACCGCCGCACGCTGAACACGCCCGAAGGCACCATGTCCTTCGCGCCGCGCTTCGCGCCCAATGGCCAGACGATCGTCTATTCGCTGACCCAGGGCGGCAATACCGACATCTTCTCGATGGATATCGCGTCGGGGGCCTCGACCCGGCTGACCAGCGCGCCGTCCATCGAAACCGCGCCCAGCTTTTCGCCCGACGGCAGCCGCATCGTGTTCGAAAGCGACCGTTCCGGATCGCAGCAGCTGTACATCATGCCCGTGGGTGGCGGCGAACCGACCCGCATTTCCTTTGGGCAGGGGCGCTACGGCACGCCCGTGTGGTCGCCGCGCGGGGACCTGATCGCCTTTACCAAGCAATCCAAGGGCCGGTTCCATATCGGCGTCATGCGCACCGACGGGTCCGAGGAACGGCTGCTGACCGCGTCCTTCCTGGACGAAGGCCCGACCTGGGCCCCCAATGGCCGCGTCATCATGTTCACCCGCGAAACGCAAGGCGCGGCGGGTGAGGCGGCGCTCTATTCCGTCGACATCTCGGGCCGGAACCTGAAACGCGTCCGCACCGAGGGCGCGGCCTCCGACCCGTCCTGGTCGCCGCTGCAATAACGCGGCGGCAGGGCCCGCAAACACTTACGTTCACCACCCGCCCGGAAAATGCTAGACACATACCAGATCCGGGCAAACGAGAGACAATGAGGCACAAGATGAAACATCTGACACGCGCGATGCTGATCGTATCCGCCCTGGCGCTGGCCGCCTGTTCGCAGAACGAACGCTTTGACAATGACGTCGCCCTGGGCGGCGCGGGCGCAAATGGCGCCATCGTTCCCGGGTCGGCCAATGACCCGACCTCGCCGCTGTATTTCCAAAGCGCCGTGGGCGACCGCGTGCTCTTTGCCGTTGACCAGCACACGCTGTCCGACGCCGCGCGCCTGACGCTGAACGCCCAGGCCCAGTGGCTGATGGCCAACCCCGATTACACCGCCGTGATCGAAGGCCATGCCGACGAACAGGGTACGCGGGAATACAACCTTGCCCTGGGCGGCCGCCGCGCCAATGCCGCGCGCGAATACCTGATCACCCAGGGCGTGTCGCCTGCACGTCTGCGCACTGTGACCTATGGCAAGGAACGCCCGATCGAGATCTGCTCGGTCGAAAGCTGCTATGCCAAGAACCGCCGCGCCGTGACCGTCCTGGCCGCCGGGGCCATCAGCTAAGTCAGCCAAAAGGGGGCACGCCATGCGGAACCTCATCGCTATCGGCCTGGTCGCCATCCTGCCCTTCGGGGCGGTGGCACCGGCCACGGCCCAGTCGCGCGATCAGACCCTGGCGGACATCCGCCAGGAGCTGACAGTGCTGAACGTCGAGATCCAGAAGCTCAAGCGTGAGCTGTCCACCACCGGCAGTGCCTCGGGTGCCGCCGTGGGCGGATCGGTGCTGGAACGGGTCGACGCGCTCGAGGCCGAGGCTTCGCGTCTGACCTCGAAGACCGAAGAGCTTGAGTTCCGCATCAATTCGGTGGTGCGCGACGGGACCAACCGGATCGGAGACCTGGAATTCCGCCTGGTCGAGCTTGAGGGCGGCGACGTTTCCAAGCTAGGGCAGACCTCGACCCTGGGCGGCCCGCTTCCCGAAGGTCAGGCCGCGGCCCCGGTGATGCCCGCGCCCACGCCCGACACGCCGACCGGCCCCGTCGCCGAGCTGGCCATCGCGGAACGCGCGGATTACGAGGCCGCGCAGGCCGCGCTGGACGCCGGCAATGCCGCCGACGCCGCCGCACGGTTCGAGAAATTCCTGACCACCTATCCCGGCAGCCCGATGCAAGCCCAGGCCGAACTGGGTCGCGGCAAGGCGCTGGATGCCAATGGCGAAACGACCAAGGCCGCGCGCGCCTTCCTGGCCGCCTTTTCCACCGCGCCCGACGGCCCCGTTGCCCCCGAGGCGCTGTTGAAGCTGGGGCAGGGCCTGTCGAAGCTGGGGCAGGGCCCCGAGGCCTGCACCACCCTGGCCGAGGTCGGCAACCGCTTCCCCGGTGCTCCGCAGGTCGCGCAGGCGCAGCAGGCACGGGCCTCTCTGGGTTGCCAGTAAGCGGTCGGGGTGCGCGCGCCGTCCGACATGGGACAAAAGGGCGGGGGGCCTGACGAAAGGCCCCTGGCCCAGCCCACCCCCGGAACCACCGTCGCGGGCGTCATCGCCCGCGCCATGACCCCGCCTGACGGTCTGCCGCTGGATGGCCCCCTGGCCGTCGCGGTCTCGGGCGGATCGGACAGCCTTGGTCTTTTGCTCGTCCTTCGGGATTGGGCGGCGACGCGGGGCATCACCCTTCATGCGGTGACCGTGGACCACCGCCTGCGCCCCGAGGCCGCGGATGAGGCCCGCTTTGTCGCCCGCACCGCCGCCGAATGGGCCATCCCGCATGACATCCTGACCTGGGACGCAGGCCCTGCGCCGACCGGCAACCTGCCCGATCAGGCCCGCCGCGCGCGCTATGGGTTGTTGACGGACTGGGCGCGGGACAGGGGCATCGCGGCCATTGCCCTGGGCCACACCGCCGACGATCAGGCCGAAACGCTGTTGATGCGCCTGGGCCGGGGCGCAGGGATCGACGGGCTGTCCACGATGGCGGCCCGGCATGTCCGCGATGGCGTCGCCTTCCTGCGGCCCGCCCTGTCGCTGCGCCGCGAGGATCTGCGCAACGTGCTGCGCGCCGCCGGTCAGACCTGGGTCGAGGATCCGTCCAACGACGACGACAGCTATGACCGGGTGCGGCTGCGCCAGGCGATGCCCCTCCTGGACGAGCTTGGGCTGGGGGTTCCGGCCCTGGCCATGGTGTCGGCCAACCTGGCCCAGGTGCGCGACGCACTGGACCATTACACGCGGGCCGAGGCCGTGCGCCTGGTCACTCAGGATGCGGGCGGCGACATCCTGATGCCGCTGGACCAATGGGCCGCCCTGCCGCCCGAGATCGCCCGCCGCCTGCTGCGCGCGGGCCTGACCCATGTGGCCGGCCCCGGCTACCCCCCGCGTGGGCGGGCGCTGGATCAGCTGATGCAGGCGCTGCGGGCCGGGCGGGGCCAGCCCCTGGGCGGCTGCCTTGTGCAAGGGACCCGCAATACCCTGCGCATCACCCGCGAACCCGCCGCCGTGGCGGGGCTGATCGCGAGGCTGACTGCTGAGCCGGCTTCTGGGCCGGGGGCTGTCTGGGACGGGCGCTGGCAGCTGTCAGGCCCCTTTGCCGACACCGACGAAATCCGCGCCTGCGGTGAGGCCGGGCTGGCCGCCATCCCCGACTGGCGCGTCACCGGGCTGCCCCGCGCCACGCTGATGGCGACCCCGGCTGTCTGGCGGGGTGATCGGCTGATCGCCGCCCCCCTGGCCGGCTTTGCCAGCGATTTCAACGCAACCCTGCTGCGCGGGCTAGAAGATTTCGATGCGGCAATCCGCACGCATTGAACCTGGGCCAGCAAATCTTATTTTAGTTCCCAACTGGGTATGATACGCCCCGCCTATCCCCAATCAGGAGGAGCTTTCCTTGGGCAACGCGAGACAATTCGCCTTCTGGGTCGTTCTTTTGCTGCTGATCGTGGCGCTGTTCAACCTGTTCAGCGGTTCCGGCAACACACTGCAAAGCCGTGAGATCCCTTATTCCGACTTCGTGACAGCGGTCGAGGCTGGCAATGTCAGCTCGGTCACGCTGGATGGCGAACAGGTCCGCTATCGCGGGTCCGATGGTCAGGACTACGTGACCATCAAGCCGGACGATTCCGATCTGACCGACAAGCTGATCGACGCCAACATCCCCGTGACGGCCAAAAGCCAGGAGGAGTCGGGCTTCCAGACCTTCCTCGTGTCGCTGCTGCCGATCCTGCTGCTGATCGGTGTCTGGATCTATTTCATGAACCGCATGCAGGGCGGCGGGAAGGGCGGGGCCATGGGCTTTGGCAAATCCCGTGCCAAGCTGCTGACCGAAAAGCATGGCCGCGTCACCTTTGACGACGTCGCCGGCATCGACGAAGCCAAGGAAGAGCTGGAAGAGATCGTCGAATTCCTGCGCAATCCGCAGAAATTCAGCCGCCTCGGCGGCAAGATCCCCAAGGGCGCGCTTCTGGTTGGCCCTCCGGGCACCGGTAAGACGCTGCTGGCCCGTGCCATCGCGGGTGAGGCGGGCGTGCCCTTCTTCACCATCTCGGGCTCGGACTTCGTGGAAATGTTCGTTGGTGTGGGTGCATCCCGTGTCCGCGACATGTTCGAACAGGCCAAGAAGAACGCACCCTGCATCGTCTTCATCGACGAAATCGACGCCGTGGGTCGCCATCGTGGTGCCGGCTATGGCGGCGGTAACGACGAACGCGAACAGACGCTGAACCAGCTGCTGGTCGAGATGGACGGGTTCGAGGCCAACGAGGGTGTCATTATCCTGGCCGCCACCAACCGCCGCGACGTTCTGGACCCCGCGCTGCTGCGCCCGGGCCGTTTCGACCGTCAGGTCACCGTGCCGAACCCCGACATCAAGGGCCGCGAGAAGATCCTGTCGGTTCACGCCCGCAAGACCCCCCTGGGTCCGGACGTCGACCTGCGCATCATCGCGCGCGGCACCCCAGGTTTCTCGGGTGCGGATCTGGCCAACCTGGTGAACGAGGCCGCGCTGATGGCCGCCCGTGTCGGCCGCCGCTTCGTCACCATGGTCGACTTCGAAAACGCCAAGGACAAGGTCATGATGGGTGCCGAGCGCCGGTCGATGGTCTTGACGCCCGATCAGAAGGAAAAGACCGCCTATCACGAGGCAGGCCATGCCGTTGTCGGCCTGACCCTGCCCAAGTGCGACCCGGTCTACAAGGCGACGATCATCCCGCGCGGCGGTGCGCTTGGCATGGTTGTCTCGCTTCCGGAAATCGACCGCCTGAACTGGCACAAGTCCGAATGCGAAGAGAAACTCGCCATGACCATGGCCGGCAAGGCTGCCGAGATCATGAAGTATGGCGAGGGCGAGGTCTCGAACGGCCCCGCAGGCGACATCCAGCAGGCTTCGGCCCTGGCGCGCGCCATGGTTCTTCGTTGGGGCATGTCCGACAAGGTCGGCAACGTCGACTATGAACAGGCGCACGAAGGCTACAACGGCAACGGTGCTGGCGGCTTCTCGATCTCGGCTCACACGAAAGAGCTGATCGAAGAAGAAGTGAAGCGCATGATCGACGACGCCTACAAGCGGGCCTACCAGATCCTCACCGACAAGCACGAGGAATGGGAACGCCTGGCGCAGGGGCTTCTGGAATACGAAACCCTGACCGGCGACGAGATCAAGCGCGTCATGAACGGCGAACCGCCGCAATCCTCGGACGAGGATGAAGGATCTGACGAAGGCTCCGCCCCCTCGGTCACCGCGATTCCGAAGACCAAGCCGCGCTCCAAGCCCGGGTCGGGTCTGGAACCGGAACCGACGGCATAAGGCCTATAGCCTGAGATCGAATGAACGAAGGGCCGGGGGGCGACCCCTGGCCCTTTTGCTTTGCGTCTTGGCCCGAAATCGGGCGATCAGGCGATCAGGCGATCAGGCTTTCCATCGGGGCCCAGGGCCCGTGCGGCAGACCGTCGGGCAGATCGAAGGCAAAGACACAGCCTCCGCCGGCCAGCTGATCATGCCGCCGGTCGATCGGCAGCCCGGCCAGTGCGCAATACAACAGCGTGCCGACCCCGCCGTGCCCGACAAACAGCACATCGCCCGCATCATCCGCGGCCGGGATCTGCGCCAGCAGGCGGTGCACCTCTCCTACCACGCGGGCCTGGGCGGCACGGGCGGTTTCCCAGCCCCGGACGCTGTCGTCGGGGCGGGCAAAGAACCGATCCGCCGTCCGTTCGAACTCATCCGGTGGCAGGAACCCGGTGGCGCTGCGGTCGTTTTCATGCAGGGCAGGGCGGATCCACAGGTCCGCGCCCAGGGCCTGGGCCAGGGGTCGGGCAGTGTCCGTCGCCTTGACCTCGTCGCTGCTGATCACGTGCCGCGTGCCCCGCAGCGCGTCCGATGCCGCAAGCGCCGCAACCCGCGCCCGCCCCTTGGCATTCAGCGACCAGTGGCGAATGTCGATCAGGGAATCGATCTGCACCTCGGGGTGCGTGAGGTATCGGGCGATGCGCGGCATGGCACCACCCTAGATCCTGCCCGTGTCAGCGGTATGACGCGGGCCCACGCGCCTTGGGCGAACTGACCCTTTGCGCGTAGCGGGCCGCGCGCTATTCATTGGGCAGACCAGTGTGAGGTTTCATGCAAGATCAGCCCCTTGAAGTCCTGTCACGGACCGTCCTGCTGCGCCCGGGCGTCGATCTGACGATGCGTCTTCCGGCGCGCAGCGCGCCCGCGATCACCGATCTTGGCTGTGGCTCCGGGCTGCTGGGTCCGGTGCTGCGGGCGCGCTTTCCCAAGGCGCGGATCACAGGCGTCGATGCCGGGGCCGCCGCCCTGCAAGAGGCCTGGAAGACCGGCTCTTACGACGCGCTGGAAGAACAATCGCCCCGCGACTGGACCCCGCAGACGGCCCCCGACATCCTGATCCTGAACGATCCCGGCTGGTTGGGGCCCGACTGGCTGGACCCCGAAGCGGCCGCGCTGATCCCGCTGTTCGAACGGTTGGCCCCGGGCGGCGTGCTGGCGGTGCAGATGGCGAACCAGTCCCATGCGCCGTCGCATCGCCTGTGGCTTGACCTGGCCGCGGTGCATTTCGCCGACCGCCTGCCCAAGGATGCCATGCCCGCCAGCCCCGACCCCGCGGCGCTGTATGATCTGCTGGAGCCTCTGGGCACCCTTGGCCTGTGGGAGACCGAGTATTATCACCGCCTGCCGCTGGACGGCCCCGGCCACCCGGTGCGGCACCTGACCCTTTCCGCCGCCCGGACGGTGCTTGCCGCGCTGACAAAGGATGAGCAGAAGACCCTGATCGCCCATTACGACGAGGCGATGCGCAGCATCTATCCCCCGCGGGGCGAGGGTGCGGTGCCCCATCTGCTATATGCGCAGAAGCATCTTTTCTTTACCCTGACCCGTCCCGCCTGACCTGACCCGCAGAACCAATCCCGGAGGCCCCATGCCCGCGCTGAAACTGACCGATTTTACCTGCACGATCACCTGGCTGGGGCGTGTGACCGACCGTGACGCGGCCCTGGAATCGCAGCCCTCGGACAGTCTGCGCGCCGGGTTCGACGGGCCCGAGGGCGAATTCCACGGCGGCATCAACCGCCCGTCCTGTTCGCGGGTGATGCACCTGCACCCGCGCAATACGCCGATCCGCAATGTCCGCCAGTTCTCGATCCTGTCGCAGGAGGACCTGGACCAGATCGCCACCCGGATGGAGGTCGATGCCCTGCACCCCGACTGGCTGGGCGCGACCATGGTGGTAAAGGGGCTGCCCGATTTCACCCATCTGCCGCCCTTGTCCCGGCTGCAGGGGCCGGACGGCGTGACGCTTGTGGTGGATATGGAAAACCGGCCCTGTCAGCTTCCGGCCAAGGTGATCGAAGGCCATC
The DNA here is from genome assembly GCF_900109195.1 of Pseudooceanicola nitratireducens. Lineage (GTDB taxonomy): Bacteria > Pseudomonadota > Alphaproteobacteria > Rhodobacterales > Rhodobacteraceae > Pseudooceanicola > Pseudooceanicola nitratireducens. The sequence goes on from NZ_FNZG01000001.1 coordinate 482,407, forward strand.
TGCCCGGCATGGGCAAACGCTTCAAATCCGCGGCCAAGGGGCTGCGGGGCGTCACCGCCTGGGTCGAACGCGAAGGCGTTTTGTCCCTGGGCGACAGCCTGCGTCTTGCCATCCCCGATCAGCCCGTCTGGTCCCAGCTTGAGGCCGCCCGGAAAGGGTAACCCTTGCCGGGGCGACGATGTACGGATTGCGCCGGGGGCCTTGGGCAGGGGCGAATGGGTCACCGCGGCCCGCCCACAGGGATTTGCCGCCTCAGGCACCTTGGCGCAGACCACCCCCGAAACCGCACTTCTGATAAAGCAAACGGCCGCCCCGAAGGACGGCCGCTGTGCTATTCCCCACGAACAGCGTCCTGACAGGCAGTAGGGCGCAAAGGCGTGGGGAAACCGGGGAAATTCCCGAATCTATATGGCTAGATAACCTTCGTCTCAGACGGCGGTCAGGATGCCGGCCGCGATCAGAAGGGTAATCGCAAAACTTGCGTGAAAAACGATTGCAGCAGCTTTCATGGTCAATTCCTTTATGCGGTGCGAGGGGGCGGCAGATCACCCATCCCGCAGGTCCGTTCTTGATGAAATAACGCCAGTATACCACGGTTGGTTCCCGCACTTGACGACACTTGTTTCATCAAACTGTTTCCGATTCGCCCGGATCTACGGCGAAATCATCGTCTCAAAGGTCGTAATAATCGGTTAACGACGCCGGCAGTCAGGCTAACGAATAGGGGTGCCAACCGCCCCCGGCAGATGTATCTGCCAAAGGAGCCAAACGGGAGGAGACGCAGGGATGAGCCATCTGACGGACATCGAAATCGCCCGCGCCGCGCGCGCGAAACCCATTCAGGATATCGGGGCGAGCCTTGGCATTCCACCCGAACACCTGCTGCCCTATGGCCATGACAAGGCCAAGGTTGACCAGGGGTTCATCACGTCCCTCTCCGACCGTCCGAACGGCAAGCTGATCCTGGTCACCGCGATCAACCCGACCCCCGCGGGCGAGGGCAAGACCACCACCACCGTGGGCCTGGGCGACGGGCTGTCACGCATCGGCAAGAAGGCGGCGATCTGTATCCGCGAGGCCTCGCTCGGGCCGAATTTCGGCATGAAGGGCGGCGCGGCGGGCGGCGGCCATGCGCAGGTGATCCCGATGGAGGACATGAACCTGCATTTCACCGGCGATTTCCACGCCATCACCAGCGCGCATAACCTGCTGTCGGCGATGATCGACAACCACATCTACTGGGGGAACGAGCTGGAGATCGACGAACGCCGCGTGGTCTGGCGGCGGGTGCTGGACATGAACGACCGGGCGCTGCGCGATGTTGTGACCTCGCTTGGCGGGGTGGCTAACGGTTTCCCGCGCCAGACCGGGTTCGACATCACCGTGGCCTCCGAGGTCATGGCGATCCTGTGCCTGGCGTCCGACCTGCAGGATCTGCAGCGCCGGCTGGGCGACATGATCGTCGCCTACCGCCGGGACCGCAGCCCGATCTACGCCCGCGATCTGAAGGCCGACGGGGCGATGACGGTGCTTCTGAAGGATGCGATGCAGCCCAACCTGGTGCAGACGTTGGAACATACGCCGGCCTTCGTGCACGGCGGGCCCTTTGCCAATATCGCCCATGGCTGCAATTCGGTGATCGCCACGACCACCGCCCTGAAGCTGGCCGACTACGTGGTGACCGAAGCGGGCTTTGGCGCCGACCTCGGGGCCGAGAAGTTCATGAACATCAAGTGCCGCAAGGCCGGCCTGTCCCCCGATTGCGTCGTGCTGGTCGCCACCATCCGGGCGATGAAGATGAACGGCGGCGTGGCCAAGGCCGACCTGGGCGCGGAAAACGTTTCGGCGGTGGAAAGCGGCTGCGCCAACCTGGGCCGCCATATCGAGAACCTCAAAAGCTTTGGCGTGCCGGTGGTCGTGGGCATCAACCATTTCACCGGCGACACCGAGGCCGAGATCGCCGCCGTCCAGGCCTATGTCGCGGGCCAGGGGGCCGAGGCCGTGGTCTGCTGCCACTGGGCCGAGGGATCCCGCGGCATCACCGACCTGGCCACCCGCGTCGCGGCGCTGGCCGACAGCGGCCAGGCGCAGTTCGCGCCCTTGTACGGCGATGAGATGCCGCTGTTCGACAAGATCGACTGCATCGCCAAGCGGATCTATCGCGCCGACGAGGTGCTGGCCCCGACAGCGATCCGCGACCAGCTGCGCGCCTGGGAAGAGGCCGGCTATGGCCACCTGCCGATCTGCATGGCGAAGACGCAATATTCCTTTTCGACCGATCCGAACCTGCGCGGGGCCCCGACCGGGCATTCCCTGCCGGTGCGCGAGGTCCGCCTGTCCGCCGGGGCGGGCTTCGTCGTGGCGATCTGCGGGGACATCATGACGATGCCGGGCCTGCCACGGGTTCCGTCCGCCGAAAAGATCATGCTAAACGACGCGGGCGCGGTCACGGGCCTGTTCTGACAATCCATCCGACACCGGCCATGACGGCCGCGTGACGCGCGTGTCCGGCCCGTCCGGTCCGGCCACGACGCCCCACCCGCCGTCCCGCGGGTCCGCAAGGACCCCAAGGATGGCCCCGAACCCGCACCCTTGAAGGAGTGTCTGAATGAGCGCCCAGATCCTCGACGGCAAGGCCTTTGCCGCCACCATCCGTGCCAAGGTCGCCGACCACGTGTCGCGCCTGATGGCCGATCACGACATCCAGCCCGGCCTGGCCGTCGTGCTGGTCGGGGAGGACCCCGCATCCGAGGTCTATGTCCGCAACAAGGGCATCGCGACCCGGGAATGCGGCATGAAATCGGTCGAGCACAAGCTGCCCGCCGAGACCTCGGCCGAGGATCTTTACGCGCTGATCGACAGCTTGAACGCCGATCCCTCGATCCACGGCATCCTGGTGCAGTTCCCCGTGCCCGACCACCTGTCCGAACGGGACATCGTCGCCCGCATCGACCCGGCCAAGGACGTCGATGGCCTGTCGGTGGTGAACGCGGGCCTTCTGGCCAGCGGTCAGCAGGCCATGGCCTCCTGCACGCCGCTTGGCTGCCTGATGCTGCTGCGCGATACGCTTGGGGATCTGTCGGGCAAGGACGCGGTGATCATCGGCCGGTCGAACCTGGTCGGCAAGCCGATGGCCCAGCTTCTGCTGCGCGACAGCTGCACCGTGACCATCGCCCATTCCCGCACCAAAGACCTGGCCGAGACGGTGCGCCGCGCGGATATCGTGGTGGCGGCCGTGGGCCGTCCGCAGATGGTGCCAGGCGATTGGATCAAGCCCGGTGCCACGGTGATCGACGTGGGCATCAACCGCATTCCCGCCCCCGAGAAGGGCGAAGGCAAGACGCGACTTGTGGGCGACGTGGATTTCGACAGCGCCAAAGAGGTCGCGGGCCATATCACCCCCGTGCCCGGCGGCGTCGGCCCACTGACCATCGCCTGCCTGCTGGCCAACACGGTCACGGCCGCCTGCCGGATCAACGGGCTGGATGAGCCCGAGGGCCTGACGGCCTGATCTTTGTATAGCGGGGCAGGGCGGAGGTATCCGGCCTGCCCTTATTTGGCTAACCTCTAGCCGGGGTGAGCCTTGTGAGGATGCCTGCTTCGCAGGAAGGGCCTGTGAAGCGTCGGCCGGGCCTGCAGTCTGGCTGCGTCTCCGCGATACATGTCCAATCTTCCCGCGCGTTGTCCGGGGTTTGGTGACGCAAACCTCAGGTGCTTGTTAGGTCGGCCCGCACCAGTTCAGGTCGACCTAGTCTTGGCCGGACCATGGCCACAAGGGTTCGTCACCCGTCACCCGTCATCTTTGCTGGCGACACGTCCGGGATGAGCGTGGGTCGTGCTGAAACAGAGGGCGGATTGGGAAACGTGACCCGCGCCCGTGTCGGAAGCCAAGCCGCGAAGCGGCGGGGGCCTGAGCAAAAGGCTCAGCACGGGAAAAGCACGCAAACCCGCCAACCACGCGGTCAGGCACCCCCGTCAAAGCGCCATCATAGACCCCTGAAGCACCGCCACGTCCCGTGCCGTGCCGTCCTTCACCGCCGTCACCGTGGCCCCGACCACGAACAACCGGCGGCCCGGTTTGATCACGTGGCCGCGCGCTTCAAGGTAGTCTCCGTCCGCCGGGGCCAACAGGTTGATCTTGATCTCGGCGGTCACGACCTGATCGCCTTCGGGCATCATCGACATCGCGGCAAAGCCCGCCGCCGTGTCGCCCAGGGCAAAGCTCAGCGCGGCGTGGCCATGGCCGGTGTGCTGCCGCGCTAGATCCAGGATCGGGGCGCGCAGCACGACCTCACCGGGTTTGGCGGAAAAGACCTCGGCCCCGAGGGTCTGCATCATCGGCTGTTGCGCAAAGGCGTCGCGCACGCGTTTTTCGATCGGATCCATCTGGGTCTGTTCCTCTTCCCCGTCTTGTTCCCCGTCTTGCGGGTGCCTGTTCGTGGCGCTTATTCAGGGCCATGGCGGCGGCCGCTTGGTCCGGGCTGCTTGTCCCACGGCGTCTTGCTCCGATGGCCCGTCCCGCAGCCCGTCCTTTCGCGCCGTCTACCGCCGGGGCATCGGCACGGCCCGCGCCACCCGTCCGGTCAGAATGGCCAGAGCCTGCGGGGCCATCAACCCGGAAAGCGCCGGATCATGGCACCACAGGCCCCCGGTATAGGTGCCGTAGGCGGGCAGGATCAGGCGGGCCCGGTCCACCAGAAAGCAGCGATGCGCCCGGCCGGCAACCCGCGCCTTGGGGTGGTAATGGCCCGAGACCTCTGCCCGCGCGTCTGCCCCAGTCCCGGCCGCGCTGCTGGCCTTTGCGCTTTTGCTCTCCGGCGGGTGCCGAAAGGCCGGTTCAGACCGGCTGAAATCCGGCGTGGCGATATGGCGGAACAGCAGCGGGCCAAGCACCAGCTCGGCCAGATGGGTGCCGCCCAGGGCAAGGGGGCCAGGGTCGTGGTTCCCTTCGATCCAGGTCCAGTCGCGCCCGGCCTGCAACCGCATCAGCCAGTCCATAACCTGATCTCCCAGGCCCTCGGCGGCGGCGCGGTCATCGAAACTGTCGCCCAGGCACAGGACGTGCTGCGCGGCTGTTGCCTGCAGGTCGGCCTCGAGCCTTTCGAGCGTGTCCAGGGCCTCGTACGGGGGCAGGCTGGCCCCGCCCAGCCGCGCGATCCGTTCGGATTTGCCCAGGTGCAGGTCCGAAACCACCAGCAGCGACTGCCCCGGCCAGTGCAGCGCCCCCGAGGGCAGGGCGATGAGCGACGCGCCCTGAAGCTCGAACGGAAGCCCGGTCTGGGGTGTTCCCCGGGGCTGGCATCGGGACGTGTCTTGGGTCACGGGCGGATCATGCGTCCTGTGCGGTGGCGGGGCGGGGGTGGTCGTTCTGATCGGTTTTGGCAGGAGCCGTGGGGGGTGTCCAGATAGCGGTCTGTCCAGATTGGGGCAGACAGGCGGGCAGACAGGAGCGCAGACACTTGGGGCATTCAGGGACACATCAGTATCGCCGGGTTGGTTCGGACTGTCCGATTGTGCCTGGTCGGATGACGTGGGCCAAATGAAACGGGCCGATTGCGTCTGGCGGGTTGGCGCGGGCCTATTGCGGCGGGCGGACGCGCAGCCCGTTTAGGCTATCGGATCGGGCCATCCGCGTCGTGCAGGCAAATGCCCGGGTCATGGCGGAGTAGGTCGGTACGAAAATGGCCGGTCATGGGCTGGCCCGGTGCGCTCGGCAAAGACACAGGGCGGCGGTGCTGTTCGCCATCGACCAATCAGTGGCCCCCAACACTGCATTCGACCTAGGGCGGGACAGCGAACCGCGCCCCCCCCGGGACCGGACAGGCCGCGCTAGGGATCAATCCCTGACAACCCGGCCTCGGCCATCATGCGCTCGGCCTCTTCCGCGACCAGCCTTTCGCGACCCATGCCATCCACCGGCACCTTGCCGACCTCCAGGAACAGCGGGGCCGAGAGCGGCGTCACCCGGTCCAGGCGCATCACGTCGATGCGGCCTTCGACCCGCGCCAGCATCTCTTCGATGCGGCCGAAATCGACCAGCCCGCGCATGGCCTCTTCGCGGGTGATGTCCATCAACAGATGCTCGGGGTCGTATTTCATCAGCGTGTCATAGAGGATGTCCGACGAAAACGTCGCCTGCCGCCCGGTCTTGCGCTTGGCGGGGGCGTTGCGCTGGATCAGCTGGGCGATATGGGCGGCATTGCGGAAGGTGCGTTTCATCACCGCGTTGTCCGCCAGCCAGCGGTCCAGCCCGGCATGGATCGCGTCCGACCGCAACAGGGGCACCGGGTCCAGCACGGCCTCGAGCCCCCAGATCAGCACCGCGTAATCCGAGGTGACGAAGCCAAGCGGATCCAGACCCATCTCCTCCATCCGCTTGGTCAGGATCAGCCCGAGCGTCTGCATCGCATTGCGCCCGGCAAAGCCGTAGACACACAGCTGTTCGCGCCCGTCAAAGGGGAAGCTTTCCACCAGCAGATGGCCGGGGCGGGGCAGGGCCGAGATCTCTCGCTGAAGGGCCAGCCATTCGGCGGTGTGGCGCGGAAGCTCGGGCCAGCTGTCCTGCTGGAACATCGCCAGGATGCGCTGCGACAGCTGGGTTGAAGTGGCGAACTTGGTGCCCGCGAAGGTTGCGATCTTGGGTTTCTTGACGCTGGCGCGGGTGACCTCGATCGCGGTTTCCTTCAGGCTTTCATAACGCACGATCCGCCCGCCGATCAGGAAGGTGTCGCCACGCACCAGCTGGGCGGCAAAGCTTTCCTCGATCTCGCCTAAGGGGCGGCCGCCGCCAAAGCGCATCCGCACCTTGACCTTGTCGGTGTCGACGATGGTGCCCAGGTTCATGCGGATCAGCGCGGCGGCGCGGGGATCGCGCAGATGCCAGCGCCCGTCGGTATCCTGCATCAGCCTTTGCCAGCGGTCATAGGCGCGCAGCGCGTAGCCGCCTGTCGCGCAATACTCCAGACATTGATCGAACTGCGCGCGGGACAGACCCGCATAGGCCCCGGCGGTCTTGACCTCGGTGAACAGGGCGCGGTCGTCGAAGGGGCCGGCACAGGCGGTGGCCAGGATATGCTGGCACAGCACGTCGCGCGGGCCGGGGCCACGCGGATCGCCATCAAGGTCGTGGGCGCGCACGGCTTCCAGCGCGGCCAGGCATTCCACCACCTCGAACCGGTTGGCGGGCACTAGCAGCGCCTTGGACGGCGCGTTGTAGCGGTGGTTCGCCCGCCCGATCCGCTGCACCAGCCGCTTGACGTTCTTCGGTGCGCCAACCTGGATCACCAGATCCACGTCGCCCCAATCGATGCCCAGGTCCAGCGACCCGGTGCAGACCACCGCCCGCAGCCGCCCCTGCACCATGGCCTTTTCGACTCTTTCGCGCTGTTCGCGGTCCAGCGATCCGTGGTGGATGCCGATCGGCAGGCTGTCTTCGTTGGCAAGCCAGAGGTTGTGAAAGAAGATCTCGGCCTGGGCGCGGGTGTTGTGAAAGATCAGCGTGGTCTTGTGTTGGCGCACCTGGTCGAGGATCGCGGGGATGGCATAGGCCCCGCCGCCGCCGGACCAGGGCGGGGTGTCTTCGGTTTCCAGCATGCGGATGTCGGGGGCGGGGCCGGGATCGGCCTGCAGGATCGGACAGGGATCGGGATGGCGGGCCAGCAGCCGGGCGATGGCCTGGGGATCCTCGACCGTGGCCGACAGGCCGACGCGGCGCAGATCCGGGCAGAGCCGTTGCAGACGTGCCATCGACAGCCACAGCTGATCGCCGCGCTTGCTGTCGGCGAGGGCGTGGATTTCATCGACAATGATGCGTTTCAGGCCTTTGAAGGTCCGCGCCGCATCCTCGTAGGAACACATCAGCGCCAGGCTTTCCGGCGTGGTCAGCAGGATATGCGGCGGGTCCGCGCGCTGGCGTTTCTTACGAGAGGCGGGCGTGTCGCCGGTGCGATCCTCGACCCGGATGGGCAGGCCCATCTCTTCGATCGGGGTCGAGAGGTTGCGGCGGATGTCCGAGGCCAGCGCCTTGAGCGGCGAGACATAGAGCGTGTGCAGCCCTTCGTGGTCTCCCTCCGCCAGCTCGACCAGGGTGGGCAGGAAGCCGGCCAGGGTCTTGCCGCCGCCCGTGGGGGCAATCAGCAGAAGCGAGGGATCGCCCGCGCGGGCCAGCATCTGTTCCTGATGAGGGTGTACCTGCCAGCCGCGCGTGGCGAACCAGTCGTGGAAGCGCCGGGGCAGGGGGCTGGCGGCATCGTCGCGCGGATCAGTCGCGGTGTCAGGAGGGGTTTCGGGGGCGAACATACCGTGAATATAGAGGCGGCGCGCCAAAGGCCAAGGGGGGAGCAGCAGGCGACGCGCGTGCCCGTTCCGGTCACGACGCCCCGCCCGCCGTCCCTTTGGGTCGCCAGGCGTCCAGGTATATGGTGGAAAGGGCGAGAGGCAGGTTTTGCGGGGCCGGGGCGGCGGTCCCCCCGGCCTTAACTGGCAACCTCAACCCTCGGCCAGTTGCCGCGCCAGTTCCTCGCGCAGGGTTGCGACTTCGCGCGCATAGCGGTCCGAGGCGTGGCTGCCGATCTCGTCCTGCCAATGCGACAGCCGGTGCAGCAGGGGGGTGAGCGTGGCCAGCTCCTCCTCGCTCCAGTCTGAGAGGAAGGAGCCCAGGATCAGGAACTTGATCGTGCGCACCGCCGTCACCACGGCGCGTCCCTTGCCGGTCAGCGTCACGATGGTCCGACGGGCGTCCTGCTGGCTGACGGCGCGTTCGGCGTAGCCCTCGGCGATCAGCTCGGTCACCAGGCGCGAGGCCCGCGACGGGTCGATCCCGAGACGCGCGGCAATGGTCGCCACCATCGTCTCGCCCTCGCGGTCTTCGCTGAATTCGTTCGAGGGGGCCCAGATCGCGATCATCACGTCCAGCTTGGGCAGGTCCACCGGCACGCCCAATTCGCGCAGGGCCATCTGCCCGAGCTCGCGTTTCTGCACGCGACGACGCCAGGCCTGCAGGATCGCGTCCAGTTCCAGCGCGTGATCCATCGTGTCCCGGTTCAGGCCAAAGCCCTCTAGGACGTCTTTCATTGTGTCATCACGCGAAGCTATGGCCGTTCCTCCGGAATTTACGTGCTATTGACATGTATATGACATCGTCACATATATGGGTGCAAGCGCATACCGCACGACAGATATTTTTCCGCCCCCCGGATCGCAAGGTCTATGCAGGACCCAGGCGCGCATCGGGGGCCGCGGCGCAATCGCAGGCACCCCGTTCCTATGCAAGAGCACGAAATTTCGACAAATCCCAAAGCCTCCGAGGCGCATTCGGGGCTTCCGCTGACGGACATGCCCAGCCCGGATCCCGCCACCCTGCGGCTGATCCTGATCACCGTGGCCACGACGCTGTTCCTGGCTTCGACCGGGAACACCATCGTCACCACGGCCTTGCCCAAGATCGTGTCGGACCTGGGCGGGCTTGCGCATATCTCCTGGGTGGTGACGGCCTATCTTCTGGCCTCGACCGTGGGGGCGCCGATCGCGGGCAAGCTGGGCGACATGTACGGCCGCAAGATCGTGCTGCAATCCGCCATCGGTGTCTTCCTCTTTGGCGGGTTGCTGTGCGGCATCGCCCCGACGCTCGAGACGCTGATCGCCGGGCGCTTTGTCCAGGGGCTGGGGGGCGGCGCCTTGATCGTCGTGTCCATGGCGGTCGTGGCGGATGTGCTGCCGCCGCGTGAACGGGGCCGGGCGCAGGGCACCCTGTCCAGCGTCTTCGGCTTTTCCACCGTGGTCGGCCCGCTGATCGGTGGCGCGCTGGTGCAGGCGGTCAGCTGGCACTGGATCTTCTTCGTGAACTTCCCCGTCGGCATCGCGGCCTTCGTGATCCTCAGCCGCACGCTGAAGCCACAGGCGGACCGGGTGCCGCACAAGATGGACTTCGTCGGATCCGCGCTGCTGCTGATCCTGCTGTCGACCTGCGTGCTGATCGCCAACCTCGCGGGTACGGTCTATGCCTGGTCTTCGCTTCCGGTGCTGTTCCTGCTGGTGCTGGCACCGATGGCGCTGGTCGGCTTCATCTCGGCCGAGCGCCGCGCGGCCGAGCCGGTGATGCCGCTGGACCTGTTCCGCATCCGCAACTTCCAGGCGGCCAATTCGGTCAACTTCCTGGTCGGCATGGCGATGTTCGGCACCATCGCCTTCATGCCGATGTTCCTGCAGATCGTGAAACACGTCGACCCGGTGCGCAGCGGTCTTTACCTTGTCGCAATGATGACCGGGCTGATCGGCACGTCCTTCGTGGCCGGGCGCTTCATCTCGGCGACGGGGCGCTACAAGATCCTTCCGACGCTGTCGACGGCGATCCTGACCCTGGGCATGCTGCTGATGACGACGATTGGACCGGACACGCCGATGCCCCTGATCACGCTGTACCTTTTCCTGGTCGGCATCGGCATTGGCCCGACGATGAGCGTGGGCATCGTGTCGATCCAGGCCTCGATCCCGCGCCAGCACCTGGGCGTCGGCACGGCCAGCGCCAACATGTTCCGCCTGATCGGCGGGTCGATCGGCACCTCGGTCTTCGGGGCGATCTTCACCATGGGTCTTGGCACCCATGTGCAGCCGTTGATGCCGCGCGTGCGCGAGGTGCGGGAACTGACGTCGTCGATGGTGGATCAGCTGGATCCCGCGACCCAGGCGGCAGTGCTACAGGGCTTCTCGGATGCGCTGTCGCCGATCTTCATGGTGGGGGCGGCGGTTGCGGCGGTGGCCTGCCTGGCCTCGACCCGGCTGATCGAGATGCCCTTGGGGCCCTCGGCCTCGTCCCCGCGTCGGGGCCAGGAAACCCCGGCGGAATAGGGCGGCACGCGGGCGGCGCGCACGTCAGGGCGCGACAACCGCGCGCCCCGATCCGCCGCAAAAGCCGAAGCGTTACTTCGTGATCTCTTCGTGCTTGACGAACATGTTGCCCCAGGCGCGGTCGATCAGCTCGGGCGTCATCTGGTAGGGGATCCCCTCGAACTCGCAGATCGAGATCATCTGATCGATCAGGAACACCGGCTGATAGTTCGCAAATGTGTTGTTGATCTCGGGGTATTTCTTCTTCAGCAGATGCACCAGCGCGCCTTCGTCCAGCGGCATCTTCCGCTTCCGCGCCACCAGGGCAAAGATCTTCAGGAAGTTTTCCTGGCTCGGCCCGTCGATCTTGATCTTGAAGAAGATCCGGCGCAGCGCGGCCTGGTCGAAGATCTCGTTCGGGTGAAAGTTGGTCGAAAAGATCACCAGCGTGTCGAAGGGCACCTCGAACTTTTCGCCTGATTGCAGCGACAGGATGTCCTTGCCCTCTTCCAGCGGCACGATCCAGCGGTTGATCAGCGCCTGCGGAGGCTCGGCCTGGCGGCCAAGGTCGTCGACAATGAAGACGCCGCCGGTGGCCTTCATCTGCAGCGGTGCCTGATAGGTCCGGGCCACGGCGTTGAAGTTCAGATCCAGCATCGACAGCGACAGCTCGCCCCCAGTGATCACCGTGGGCCGTTCGCAGCGGATATAGCGGCTGTCGAACCGGTTGCCGGACCGGCGCAGCGCCGTGGGGTCGTCCACCTGTTCCTCGACCGCCGTATGCACGATCGGGTCATAGACCGTGATCACCTGGCCGGAATATTCCACCGCGCGCGGCACATAGATCTTGTCGCCAAGCGCATCGCGGATCCCGTTCGAGATCGAGGATTTGCCGTTCCCCGGCGGGCCGTACATCAGGATCGACCGGCCCGAGCTGACGGCGGGCCCGAGGTTCGAAATCAGGTCGTCCGGCAGCACCAGGTGCCCCATGGAGCTGGTCAGCTGATCCCGGGTGATGTTGATGTCGCGGATAGACTGGCGCTTGATCTGCTGCTGGTAGACATGCAGTGGCACCGGCATCGCGCCGAAATATTCGGACTGGGCCAGCGCATCCAGCGCCCGCGCCTTGCCGTTGTCGGTCAGCTGATAGCCCATCTCGCGATCGGCCGTGGCCTTCATCGTCCCCGTCGCCTCAAGCAGCATCTGTTCGCGCGCAAGGTCGACCAGTTCCTGAGTGACATTGGGGGGAAGGCGGACAGCGTCCGAGATCCGAGAGATCTTGTCGACACTTTTGCGGAACATCGTCTTGATCAGGATGTCACGCATCATCACCATCGGAAGATCAAGCTCTTCCAATGTTCGAGGAGGCGGGGGCGCGACCACCGCTGATGAAACCTGCATATTCATGAGCTTCTACTCATTTTCTTCTTCGCAAACAATCATAGCGTGTTTCGAATCACCGGGCTACGAAATTCCTGTGCAACAATCTTTTTCCATTTATACCGTTTAGGAATTCGTAACCGGATCTCGCCCATGTCGCGTCAAATACGTTCAATTCTATTGGCCGCCGGGGCCCTGGCCGCGCTGTATACCTCTTGTTTCCTAATGGCCGGAGGCTTGATCCTGACCGCGCACGAGGCCGACATGATCCATCTGTCGGACATGGTTCTGCGCATGGCAGACGGGCAGGTCCCGCATCGCGATTTCATGACGCCGATCGGCGGTTGGGCGGTGCAGCCCATGGCTCTGCTGTTTCAGGCCGGTCTGGGGCTGGGATCTGCCATGATCTGGGGGCAAGTCTTTGTCGCGCTTGCACTTTTGGCGATTTCCGCCTGGGTGGGTGCCAGTCGGTTGACCTTGGGGCAGTCCTGGGGGCTTTTGATCGCTGTTGCGGGGCTTGGCTTTGGCCTTGTTTCCGGGGGGGATCAGCCGCTTTTGTCGCTGTCTATGCACTACAATCGCTGGTGCTGGGCGGCGGCCACGCTGGTGGTGGTGATGACCTTTGTGACGCCAGATGGCGACAGGTACGCCACCCGCGACGGCGCATTGATCGGGGGGCTGATGGCGGCCATGGCCATGGTCAAGGTGACCTATGCCCTGGCGCTGGCCCTGCCCATCCTTCTGGCACTGTTGCACGCGCGCCGCAGTCGAGCGCTTTGGGCCGCCCTTGCAACCGCGCTTTTCGTGCTTCTGGTGGTCACCCTGTTCGAGGGGCTGGCCTATTGGCGGGCCTATGCAGATGACCTGCTGGCGGTCACCAGGTCTTCGCATCGGGCGATGCCCTCGGCCGGTTGGCGGGCGCTGGTCTTCTCGCCCTCGGGGCTGCCGCTGACGGCACTGATGCTGGCGGCATGGTGGGCGCTGCGCCGGGCGGGGCTGCGGCAGGCGGCGCTGGCACTGGTGGTCTTCTACCCGGCCTTCGTCTTCATCAGCTGGCAGAACTACGGCAACGATCCGCTGTGGCTGGTTGCGGTGGCTTTGGTGCTTTGGTCGCTGTCGGGGCGGGTGGCGGATCCGCTGGCGCGGAAGGTCACCCTGGCTGCGACGCTGGCGGCGGGGGTCATGATCCTGCCGGTCGGGGTCAACATCCTGACCAGCCCTCTGCGCCACGCCATCCTGCCGCAGGACCTGACCCGCCCGATGCTGCCCGACCACGGGGATCTGCGCATGGCCACGGCGCGGGGGCAGGGGGCCTGGATCAGCCGTGCCCTGATCCCCTCGGGTCAAGGCGAACCGACGGTCTTTCAGGGCCAGAGCCTGCCCGATTGCACCCTGACCGGTGGGCTGATTGCCGTGCTGGAACGCGACGGGGCGGCGCTGATGCGTCTGGATCCGGCTCTGGATCGTCAGCCGCTGGTGGCCGATCTGCTATCACCGCATTGGATGTTCGAAGGTCTACGCCCGCTGCGGGGGGCGGCCCCGTGGTACTATGACGGCCTGCCGGGCCTTGCGGATGCCACCCATCTGATGGTGCCGGACTGCCCCGCAGATCCTTCTGCGCGGCGGCACTTCCTGTCCCTGATCGAGGCCCAAGATCTGCGCTTGGCTCCGGCCGGTCAGGCCGAGGGCTTCACGCTATATCGTATTGAGCGGTAAGGGTTTTCAGGAAAACGCCGCCAGCGCGACGTAAAGCGTCAACGCGGTCGACAGCGCCGTGCCCATGGGGAAATCCTTGTCCCGCCGCCAGCTTTCCCAATCCGGGGCCAGCCGGCGCAGCGGCGTGCGTTTGATCACCCGGTGCGTCACGAAAGCCGCCAGCATCGTGGCCGCCAGCAGCATGAACATCAGCCGCAGATCGGCCAGCGCCACGAAGGGCGCGGCGGCCGCCAGGAACTTGGCATCGCCCGCCCCCATGACGCCCATGACCGACAGGGCAAAGCCCAGCACCAGGATCGCCACCAGGTGCAACAGCCGCGGCCCGTAGATGTCGAGAGGCAGGACAAAGGGCCCCAGCACGACAAAGACCCCGGCCAGCAGCAGAACGCTGGCGTTCGGAATGCGCATGCCGCGCAGATCCGTCCAGGAGACGTAAAGCCCGATCAGGGCGACAAAGGGCAGGAACACCCGCGCCGCATCCGGCGCAAGCCCCAGCATCACATCAGCTTTCGAGAGCGCGGAGCGAACGCACAGCGTCTTCGAAATGCTGCGGATGGGTGTCGATCGCCTCGCGCAGCAGCGTCTTGCCGGTCTGCACGTCGCCCTGTTTCACCGCGCTCAGACCAAGCGTGTGCAAAAGCTGCGCCCGTTCGGTCTGTTGCATCGGGATCACCGGCAGCGTGTAGTTGCGCTGTGCCCCCCGCGCGAGAACCAGGTTGTTCTTGGCGGTGAACAGGTCGGGATCCTGCTGGATCGCCTGGGAAAACAGCTTTTCGGCCTCGGCGAAATCGCCGCGCGTCAGCTTGGAATAACCCCAGTTGTTCAGCACGCCGCCGGGGCGGGTCGTCAGACCCACGGCGGTTTCATAGAAGCTGTCGGACTTCTGCCATTCCTTGTTGCTGTCGGCGATCATCGCCTCAAGCCGGTAACGTTTGTAGGTCTCGTGGGTCGGCGGCACGCTGTCCAGCGTTGCATCGGCCTTTTCCCACTGGCTGTCGCGGATCAGCGCATCGGCCAGATCAACGCGGTCTTCATCGGTGGCATCGGGGTGCTTGGACACGCGGGTCCAGGCGGTCACCGCCTCGGTCGGGCGCTTGGCCTTGACCAGGCTTTGCGCCAGGCCGCGCATCACGTCGATCCGGTCGGGATTATCCTCGAGCGTGCGCTGGAAATACAGCACGGCCTCGTTCGGGTCACCGACGGTGAGCATGATGTCGTTGAGATTGCTTTCGTCCACCACGTTCACATCGCGGAAAGCGCGATTGACTTCGGTGTTCTTGGATCCGGTACAGGCGGACAGGGCCAGCGCCCCCGCCAGACAGGAGATCAGAAATCCAGAGTGGCGCATGTGCCTGCGTCCTTTACTGCCGTCGCCCCAATCAAGGTTCCATTTGGCGCAGCCGGTACAGGCTTTGGCCCGATCGAACCAGGTCGAGTTCTTTTTCTATCTCCGGATCATAGACTGTTTCGCTTTGCATTGCGAGTGCCAAGCGCAGATTGTCCCGGATTTCGTCATTTTCCCCATTGGATAGGGCAAATGCGCGACGCAGTATTTCGATGGCCTCGGGCAATTTCCCGGTGTCGAGAAGCACCATTCCGAGGTTGTTCCAGGTTTCGGGCGCGGCATTGTCGAATTCAATCGCCTTGCGCAATTGCTTTTCCGCCTGGCCCAATCGCCCAAGGCCAAGGTTGGCGGCCCCGATGCCGGCGTAGATTTCGCCGGTCATGCCCTGGTCGGCGGCGGCGCGGGTGAAGGCATCCAGCGCCAGTTCGTATTGCTTGGCCTCCAGCAGACGGTTGCCGACGATCAGCCCGTCCACGGCCTCTTTGCGGTGGTCGACGCCGGGGGCATAGCCATTGTCGCCGGTAGGCTGGCTAAGCCCGCCCGCGCAGCCGGGCAGGGTGGCCAGAAGGACAAGGGCGGCACAGGCCGCCCGGATCACTTCACCTGCTCCTTCGCGGATTGCTGGGTGGACTCCGCCGTCATCTCGCCCATCTTGGTGATCCCGAGGATCGAGGGGCCGATCAGGATGATCAGCAGGGGCGGCACGGTCAGCATCATGGTGGCCAGCGTCATCTTGGTGGGCAGCTTGTTGGCCTTTTCCTCGGCCCGCATCACGCGCTTGTCGCGCATTTCCGCGGCATAGACCCGCAGCGCGTCCGCGACCGAGGTGCCGAACTGCGCCGATTGCACCAGCACGGTGACAAAGCTGGCGATGTCCGACACGCCGCAGCGTTCCGCCATGTCGTTCAGCACGTTGCCCTTATCCTTGCCAGCCTTGATTTCATGGCTGACCAGCGCGAATTCATCGGCCAGCGACGGATAGGAGATGCGGATTTCCTCGGACACGCGCAGGATCGCCTGGTCCATGGATTGACCGGCCTCGACGCAGACCAGCAGCATGTCGAGCGCGTCGGGGAAGCCATTGGTGATCTCTTCCTTGCGTTCGGTCATCCGCTTGTTGATCCAGTACTTCGGGATCATGTAGCCGACGCCGCCGGGGCCAAGGATGTAAAGAACCGTCTGCTGCGTGGTCGGATCGTTGCCGGCCATGGTGGCCATGAAATAGATCACCCCGCCCAGCAGGCCGAAGATGCCAAGCGCGAACTGCGCAAAGTGGAAATAGCGAACGGCGTCCTTGTTGCGATACCCCGCCTGGAGCATCTTGACCCGCATCGCCGACATTTCCTTTTCGTCCTGCGGTTCCAGGAACGAGGAATAGCGATCCAGCCGGTTCGACCGTTTCTTCTGACGCAGACGATCCTTGGTGGTCGCGGCCTCGGCCCGACCAGAGTTCTGCTTCAGCTTCTCAAGCGGATCGACCTGCGTGCTCATCAGGAAGGGCAGGGTGCCCAGCACCATCAGCACGCCCAGGCCGCCCACGGCGATCAGGGGGCCAAGTGGTCCCATCAGGTCGGTCAGTATCTGCATCACTGCGTTCATGGTCCCCTCCCGACCCGATCAGACCTTGATGTCCACCAGCTTGCGCATGACGATCAGGTTCACACCCAGGAACGCCGCCACGGCAAAACAGGCCGGAATGAAGAACGGGTGATCCATCACCTCGTCGTAGTAATGCGGATCCATCACGTTGATGGCGACTAGCGCCACGATCGGGAAGGCGGACAGGAACATGCCGGACCACTGCGCCTCGGCGGTGATGGCCTTCACGCGGCGGAACAGGCGAAAGCGGGCGCGGATCACATTGGCCAGGCCGGCCAGGATTTCCGCAAGGTTGCCGCCCGACTGCTGCTGGATCGTCACGGCGACCGCAAGGAACCGCAGATCCTGAAGCCCGATGCGTTCGGCCAGGTCCTTCAGCGCCTCGCCCATGTCGCGGCCATAGGCGTTTTCATCCGCGATCACCCCGAATTCGGATCCAAGCGGATCGGCCACCTCGCGGCTGACGATCTGGATCGCCGACGAGAAGGGGTGCCCCACGCGCAGCGACCGCACCATCAGCTCAACCGCGTCGGGCAGCTGTTCCTCGATCAGGGACATGCGCTTCTTGGCCTTCTGGTTGACCCAGAAATAGATCGCACCGACACCGATCACCGTCGACATCATCACCCGCAGCGGAAGCGAAGTCTGCGTCATGATCGTCAGCACCGAAAAGCCCACGAAGGACAGGCCCGCCATCAGCAGGATCAGCTGCTTGGGCGAAAAGGCGATGGCCGCCTTCTGCGCCTTGTCGGCCAGCAGGGAATACAGCGGCACGCGCTGTGCGGTCATGTGCTGCTGCATCTCCTTGCGCAGCACCTCCAGCACCTCTTCGCGGTTGCCGTTGGTCTTGTCGAGCATCTCGAGACGGCGGTTCACCTTCTTGTTCGAGCTGATCGATTTGCCGAACATCACCAGGTAGATGCCTTCGACCAGCGCAAGCACGCCAACGAAGATCACCACGTAAATGATCGTATCTGGATTAACGGTCATTGGCGTCACTCCACCCGGGTCGGATCAAAGATATGCGGCGGCAGGTCATAGCCCCACATGCGGAAGCGTTCCGAGAAGTTCGAGCGCACGCCGGTTGCCGTGAAATGCCCGATGATCTTGTTGTCGGGCGTCAGGCCGGTGCGCTGGAAGCGGAAGATTTCCTGCATGGAAATCACGTCGCCTTCCATCCCGGTGATTTCCGTGATCGAGGTCATGCGCCGCGTGCCGTCCTGCAGGCGCGAGGCCTGGACGATCAGATGCACGGCCGATGCGATCTGGCTGCGCATCGCCTTCAGCGGCATTTCTATCCCGGACATCGAGATCATGTTCTCCAGACGCGACACGCCATCGCGGGCGCTGTTGGCGTGGATCGTGGTCATGGATCCGTCGTGGCCGGTGTTCATCGCCTGCAGCATGTCGATGACTTCCTCGCCGCGCGTCTCACCGACGATGATCCGGTCGGGGCGCATACGAAGGGCGTTCTTCAGACAGTCGCGCGGCGACACCGCGCCCTTGCCTTCGACGTTCGGCGGGCGGCTTTCCATCCGGCCCACGTGGGTCTGTTGCAGCTGAAGTTCGGCGGTGTCCTCGATCGTCAGGATGCGTTCGGCATCGTCGATGAAGGACGACAGGGCGTTCAGCGTGGTCGTCTTACCCGAACCGGTACCGCCCGAGACGATTACGTTCAGGCGGGTTGCAACCGCGGCTTGCAGATATGCGGCCATCTCTTCGGTGAAAGCGCCGAAATTGACCAGGTCGTCGATGCCCAGCTTGTCTTTTTTGAACTTACGGATCGACACCAGCGATCCGTCGACGGCAATCGGCGGCACCATGGCGTTGAAACGCGACCCGTCCTGCAGGCGGGCGTCGACATAGGGGTTCATCTCGTCCACGCGGCGACCCACGGCCGAGACGATTTTGTCAATGATCCGAAGCAGATGCTTCTCGTCCTTGAAGGTCACGTCGGACAGCTGAAGCTTACCGTTGCGTTCAACGAAGATCTGGTGCGGACCGTTGACCAGAATATCGGAAACGGTGTCGTCCTTCAGCAGGCTTTCCAGCGGGCCAAGGCCTTTGACCTCGTCGTACAGTTCCTGGTTAAGGGTCGTGCGTTCCTCGCGGTTCAGCACGATGCCCTTTTCCTGAAGAACTTCGGTCGCGATCGAGTTGATCTCCAACCGCAATTCCTGTTCCGAGGCATTGTCCAGCGCGGCCAGGTTCAGGTTGTCCAGCAGGGCGCGGTGCAGCTCCAGCTTGATCTCGCCCAGGCGTTCCTTGCGCTTGCGGTTCTTGTCGGCCGCCACGGGGCTGGCCGCAACCTTGGTCGAGGGCTTGCGCATCGTGGCCGCAGCGGGGCGCGGGGCCTCGTTCGAGACCTGCTGCTTGGGGGCGGCTTCGCGAACCGGAGTCGCAGCGCCGGCAGCCCCGCCTGCGGGGCGGGGGGCGGCGGCCGGCTTCGGCCGCGGGGCCGACGCAGCGGCGGGTGCGGCGTCCTTCTTGTAGCGTGAAAACATCCCTGGCCCCCTTTACCCTCTATGCCGCTTCGGCATCCGTGTCCGAAACGCCGACCTCGAAGAGAGACCGGGCAAGTTTCTGGATTTCCTTCCGCATCGGGTTCTTGGCCGAGGTCATGGCCAGAGGCTGACCATGGTCACAGCTTTGCAGAACCTGACGGCCGCCATCGGGCAGCTGCAGTTCAATCGAAATATCAAGGCTTTCCGCCAGGCGCTTCACGCGGCCCTTGCCGTTCAGATCCAGCGACTTCGGCGCGCGGTTCAGCACGTAGCGCAGTTTTTCAACCGGCAGATCCTCGGCCTGGAGCGCACGCTTCAGGCGCTGCGCGTTCTGGGCGGACCGCATGTCCAGCTCCATCAGCGCGAAATATACATGGGCCGCGTTCAGCACGGTTTCCGACCACTGCACCAGGGTCGAGGGCATGTCGATGATGACGAAATCGAAATGCGACCGGGCCATGTCGATCAGCCGGGACACGTCGTCCGAGGTGATCAGGTCCAGCGGCAGCATCTCGGTCGGCGAGGTCAGCACATGGACCTTGCTTTCGAAATCCAGCAGCGCCTGCTTGAAGGCCTCGTCGTCCATCGACTCGGTGTCGGACAGAAGCTCATAGATCGCTTCGCGGCGGGGCAGGTCCAAATAGGTTCCCACGGCGCCAAATTGCAGGTCCAGATCGAGGATGCAGACTTTCGGGGGCTCTTCGCCCTTCTTGACCGACTGGGTCAGTTCCCAGGCCAGGTTGACGGCAAAGGTGGTCGCACCGACGCCACCGGCCAGCCCGTGGGTCACGAAGACCGCGCCTTCCTTGGTGCCCGCCGCCGCCTTGGGGCGGGGCATTTCGGCGGGAAGCTCGGGCTCGGGTTCCTGGATGCGTTCGATCGCCGCGGCCAATTCACCTTCGGGAAGAGGGTAGGGGACGAATTCGTCAGCCCCCTGGCGCAGCAGCTGGTGCAGGGCCGAGGGCGACACGTCTTCCGCGATCAGGATGACCTTGATCGCATTGTCGCGCGCCTGGCGGATGACTTCACCGACCATGCCGATGTTGTCTTCGTCCTCGTGGTCCATCGCGATTGCGATGAATTCCAGCGTCTGGGCTTCGGGTTGGTTGAAGAACATCAAGGCTTCGGCAAAGCCCAGGTCGCCCCAGGTGTCGCCAAGCACGGCCTCCATGTCCTCGATAAGCAGCTCGAACCCATCCGGCTCACGACGGATGGTGCAAGCTACGATCGGCTCTTCGCCGGAGTGTCCAGTCTCTTCCGTAGTCATTGCCTCAAGTCCTGTAGTCACGCGCGTCCGGGTTTTCCGCCCGACGGCCCGGTTTGTCCGGGTTCTGACGCCGGCCCGAGTTATTCGGACCCCTGCTTGACCCCAAAGGTGACCGGAAATCTGGGCAATAGTAGGGCCAAATTCAAATTATTGTGCGGCTCTGGTAAACGATCCGTCACCGCACAACAGAATTAGCCACCGCTGCCCGACGCGGTCAGGTCCGTGCCGGTCAGACCGGTCGGCGGTGCCGCGCTTTCGACATAACCGCGATAGATGACTTCGGCATATTTCCCGTCCAGAATCAGCGGGTTGTTCGCAACGAACCCGGTGACTTCGGTGACCGTGCGGCGGTTCTTGCGTTCCTGCCCCTGGGTGACGATCAGCGGCTGCGTCTCACCCTTGGAGACCAGCGCTTCAAGCCGGTGACGGCTGATGCCATGCGACACGAGGAAGTTGACCACGGCCTGCGCGCGACGCAGCCCCAGGCGGTAGTTGTAGTTGTTCGATCCAACCAGGTCGGTATGGCCGTAGACCTTGAACCGGACCTCGGGGAACTGGGCGATCCAATGCGCCTGCTTCAGCAGGGTCTGGCGCGCCGACGCGTCCAGAACAGCCGAGTTGAAGGCGAAGGTGACCGTGCTGTCGACCTCTTCCGCAAAGCGCTTGGCCAGGTTCAGGACAAAGTCCCGTTCGCCCGACTGCACCAGCGTGTTGTTCATCGTCGCGTTGCCAAAGCCCACGTCGTTGATGCCGCCGGCCTCGGAATAGAAGGACCGGGCGCTTTCCTGCGTGCAGGCCGCGATGGCGGTGATCCCCAGGGACCCTGCCAGGATCAGTTTTGCAAACCGTACCATCACCCTCACTCCATCACGTAGCCATAGGACCCGGTGAAGTCCTGTTTCGCCACTTCCTTGGCTGCGCCGCGCAGCTTGGTGTTGTCCTTGGACGTCTTGCCAAAGAGGAACAGATCCTTCTCGGACGGCGGCCGGAGCCGGTCTGTAGGCAGCGCCAGCGCCTCGCCCCGCGTCGGGGACACAAGATGCGCGGTGATGATGATGACCAGTTCGGATTGTTCGCGCTGGTAATCTGCGCTGCGGAACAGGGCGCCCAGAACCGGGATGTCGCCCAGCCAGGGCACCTGGCTGTTGGTGTCGCGGAAGTCGTCCTGCAGCAGGCCCGCGATGGCAAAGCTGTCGCCGTCGCGCATCTCGACCGTGGTCGAGGTTTCGCGGCGCTTGAAGGCATCGATCCGGAAGGCGTTGAGTTCAAAGCCATTGTTCGGGTCGATGGCCGAAACGGCGGCCTTCAGTTCCAGGTTGATGATGTCCCCATCCACCACGCGAGGGATGAAGTTCAGCTCAACCCCGAAGGGTTTGAATTCGACCGTGACGGTGCTGTTGTCCTGCGCCACCGGCACCGGATATTCGCCGCCCGCCAGGAACTTGGCTTCCTGACCGGAGAGGGCGGTCAGGTTCGGTTCGGCCAGCGTGCGCACGACGCCCTTGGATTCCAGCGCCTCGAGCAGAACGCCGACCTGAACGGCCCCGGCGTTGAAGCCCAGCATGGTCGCGCCGGCATTGGTGTTGGATGCGGGCAGGGTGCCCGCCAGCCCGTTGGCCTGGTTGCCCGCGTTGGAATAGCGGCCGTTGCCGCTGTTCAGGGCCAGGTTGCCCAGCAGGTTGCCATTGGTCGCCAGCGAAGCCGACAGCGATTTCGAGACCGAGCGCTGCATTTCGGCGAAGCGGACCTTCAGCATCACCTGCTGCACGCCGCCGACCGACATCAGGTTCGACACCCGTTCCGGCGCGTAGCGTTCGGCCAGGTCCAGCGCGCGCTGCAGCTTCTGCGGCGACGACACGACACCCGACAGCACGATGCCGTCGTTTGCGGTGCGCACCTCGATCTTCTCGCTTGGCAGGATCTGCCGCAGCCGTTCCTTGAACTCCGAGATGTCGGCCGAAACGACCACATCCACGTTCGAGATCAGCGTGCCCTGCGCATCCAGAAGCGTCAGTGTCGTCGTGCCGGGCTGCTTGCCCAGAACATAGATCGACCGGTCAGACAGGGACGAGATGTCCGCGATCTGCGGGTTGGCGATCGACAGTTCCGCAAAGGGCACGTCGCTTTCCACGACCACCGCGCGGTTGATCGACACCTTCAGCTGGCTATCGGAATTGCGGTTCACGATTGTCAGACGCTCCGCCTGGGCGGGGGTGACAATGCTAGTGGTTGCAAGGGTCAGCCCCAACAGGGCGACCCCAAGAAGTCTTCTATTGCTCATGTGACCTGCCTCTCGGATCACGCCTCGGTTCGGGTCTTTTTGCCCGTAATTGCCGCCATACTGCGGCATTTGCCTTTTTTGTGCAACATTCTTCACGCTTTGCATGGGCGCTGATGCAATGAAGCCGCAGGGCATTGCCTGCGGCTTCATCGGGAATTCTGCGGTCCGGGGACATGTGCCGGACCGATTGGCGGGTCACTTGCAGGCGATCGGGGTCTCCACGACCTCGGCGCCGCGGCGGGTCCGGATGGTGCAGACCTGCTGTCGCGGGGCTTCGCGGACCTCCTGGATCTGCGGGGCCTCGGCCAGGCCAAGCAGGGACCGCTGGTCAACCTCGATGGCCTCGGCAACGGTGTCGTCCAGGTTCCCGACCAGCGACAGCGACAGGCTGCCGGTGGACTGGGCCTGGGCCAGCGCGCCAACCTGCTGCGGGTTGACGGCGACGGTGACGGTCCGGGCGATCATCGCCTCGGAGTGGTCGCCATTGGCCATCTGGTCCACGGCGATCAGCTGCACGCCGGTTTCGATCAGTTTCGTCACCTCGCCCGAGCTGTTGCGGTCCATGCCGCTGACACGGCCGGTCCAGTAGACGTCGACCCGGTCACCGGGGCGCAGGAAGCCCGACACGCCCGATGCCACGTCGACCTTGATGGCAAAGGCGCGCATGCCCTTTTCCAGGCGCGAGGTCAGGCCGGCATCTTCGCCGGGTTTGGTAACCTTCACTTCCATGACGGCCTCGTTCTCCTCCATCGCGCGCAGCACGAACCGGGGGCGGGGGTCATTATCAGAGAACAGCGGGTTCTCTTCCGAGAAAAAGCCTTCGGGCAGGGCGGCGGCGGGCCATTCGATCTGACGCACGTCTTCGCCGGTGATTTCTTCGCCATATTTCAGGCTGCGGCTGGCGATATAGACCATCTTGGTCGGCACCTTGACCGGCTCGGCCACGCTGGCCTGTGCCATCTGGGCCTGCTGCGCCAGGTAGTCCTTGACCATCATGACCGCGAACCCGGCAAGGCCAAGGCCAACGGCAAGTACAATTCCGAAAACTGCTCTCATTTTCTTGTCCTTTCACTGCAGCCCGTTCGGGGCTGCCCCACCTCTCCTCCGGGTGGACGCCGGGGGATATTGCCTGAAGCTACCGGGGGAATATGGCGAAATCTGGGGGTCGGCGGGGTTGTTGTTTGGCGTTTTCCGCGCCGTCCCGAGTGGTGCCGCCCCTATTGCCGTTACTGGCTGGCCATATAGGTGCTGAGGTTCGTCGACAGATCCACTGTGCCCGTGCGCACGGCCCCGAAGGCGACGCCCATCAGGATGATGACGCTGGCGGTCAGAACGACCCAGTCGACGGTTACGGCACCGGAGTCATCGCGGAAGAAAGTCTGTAAAACACGCTTCATCGTACTGTCCTGCTTTGCGGGCCAGGGGGCCGGCCTCTTGTGCTGATCTACCTTCCCCCATGCGGGCTATTGCTGCCCATGCCGGCCCTGGTCTGGCGATGCCAGGTGGTCCGGTTCTTCTGCTTCGGGGGGTTAGAAAGGCCGCGCCCATCATCTGGGCGCGGCCTGTTTCATAAGGTCAAGCCGGGCATGACCTTAGTTCGGGTCGATGGAGCCCATGTAGGTGGAGACCTTTCCGGTCAGCGTGGTCGCGCCGGTTTCGATGGTGCCGTAAGCAGCAACGCCCAGGCCAACCACGGCTGCGGTCAGGACAACCCAGTCAACCGTGACTGCGCCGTCTTCGTCTTTGCGGAAGTTCTTGATAAACTTGGTCATGTCGTCGTCCCTCCAGAGGATCAAATGCTATATGCGTCCGCTTGGGATGCACGATGCCGGGCTCTCTCTTCCGACATCTCCTTTGCGGTACGGGGCTATATAGCCTGTACATTTGGGCAGGATTTGGGCGCGATTGCAGCGAAGTGAAAGAAATTTTAAATTTCTGACGGCGAGTTGCTAAGTCTCTGTTTTCGAATTGAAAGAGACATGTGTGCAGGTGTTTTTCCAGGGGATTTGGGGCAAAATTACCCGCAAATCCGGGCAAGACTTCCCAGATGCCGTGGATTCTGCGACACTTCGGGGAAACAAAACCGAAGCAGAGCAGGCATTTCATGCGATCGGATTCCAATTCCCGGCCCCGCGCCGCCCCTGCGCGTGCGGTCCGGCCGTCTGTGCGGCCCCCCTTGGCCCTGCGCTGCGGGCTTGTGCTGATCGCCCTGTGTCTTGGCGGGCTGTTGGCGCTTCCGGCCCCGGCCCAGGCACAGGTGCAGCCCTATGAGGATTTCACCTTCAAGCGGGTGAAGCCGCCCGGGGCGTCTTCGGGCAAGCGGATCGACATCCAGATCACAGAGCCCCTGCCGGCCCCGCGCAAATCCCCGAAACCCACTGAGGAGGGTGCCACTAACGCCGCGCCCGCCGCCCCGCTGGCGCGCTACGAGTGGTTCTGGGAGGGTGTCTCGGACCAGTTGGCGGATGCGGGCCCGGAGAGGCTGGATCCCGCGCTGCAACGGTTGTCGAACCCGCCCGGCGGGCAGGGGGTCCCGGCCCCCCGGCTGGACACGCTGCTGGCCATCACCCGGGACCACGGCGCGCACATCCTGATGTCCACGATCGGCACCCAGGTGTCCCCGGCGCTGGCCCTGGCGGTGATCGCGGTGGAATAGGGCGGGCGTGCCGATGCGGTCAGCCATGCCGGGGCCGAGGGCGTCATGCAGCTGATGCCCGCCGCCGCCGCGCGCTTTGGCGTGAGCGACCGGCTGGACGCGGGTCAGAACATCCGCGGCGGGGTGCAATACCTTGACCGGCTGATCAGCGATTTCGATGGCGATCCGGTGATGGTCCTAGCGGGCTACAACGCCGGAGAGAACGCGGTGCGCAAGCACGGCGGCGTGCCGCCCTTTGCCGAGACGCGGGATTACGTGCCCAAGGTGCTGGCGGCCTTTGCGGTGGCGCGGGGGCTGTGCCTGACGCCGCCCTTGCTGATTTCGGACGGATGCGCCTTTCGCCAGCCCTGATCGTGGGTCTTTGGGCGGGGGAGGCCGCGCCGGGGCATCGAGCCCCGCCACGGCCTTGTGCCTCCGGCGGGAGTATTTTTGGCAAAATGATCAGGGGGCGCGGGTTTGGTCGCGGCCGTTCGGGCAAAGAAAAACGGGCGGCTGAGGGCCGCCCGTTGGGTTTGGTATGATCAGACGATCGTGGCTTCGGTGGCGGCGCGAAGGTCCGCTTCGGTCACGCCGTCAGCCAGTTCGACGATCTTCAGCCCGCCCTCGACCACGTCGAGCACGCCGAGGTTGGTGATGATGCGGTCCACCACGGCGGCCCCGGTCAGCGGCAGGGTGCATTTCTTCAGCACCTTGGTCTCACCCGCCTTGTTGGTGTGATCCATCACCACGATGACGCGCTGCACGCCCGCGACGAGGTCCATCGCGCCGCCCATGCCCTTGACCAGCTTGCCGGGGATCATCCAGTTCGCCAGGTCGCCGTTTTCGTCGACTTCCATCGCGCCGAGGATCGCCGCGGCGATCTTGCCGCCGCGGATCATCCCGAAGGAGGTCGCAGAGTCGAAATAGGCGGTGCGGGGCAGTTCGGTGATTGTCTGCTTGCCGGCGTTGATCAGGTCGGGGTCCTCGTCGCCCTCGAAGGGGAAGGGGCCCATGCCGAGCATGCCGTTCTCGGACTGAAGGGTGATGTCCTTGTCGCCCACGTAGTTCGACACCAGCGTCGGGATGCCGATCCCGAGGTTCACATAGGTGCCGTCTTCGAGTTCCTGGGCCGCGCGTTCGGCCATCTGGTTACGATCCCAAGGCATTATGCGTCCTCCCGAAATTTAGACTGGTCGCCGCGCGGGCATGAAAACCGGGTCCCACGTTTCATTGCGCGTCCTCCCGGCTGCGAACAGTGCGCTGTTCGATGCGTTTCTCATGCTCGCCCTGCACGATGCGGTGCACGTAGACGCCGGGCAGGTGGATGTTATCGGGATCCAGCGATCCGGTCGGCACGATTTCCTCGACCTCGACCACGCAGACCTTGCCGCAGGTGGCGGCGGGCGGGTTGAAGTTACGGGCGGCCTTGCGGAAGATCAGGTTGCCGGTCTCGTCGGCCTTCCAGGCTTTGACGATCGACAGATCCGCGAACATGCCGGTTTCAAGGATGAAGGTTTCGCCGTTGAAATCCTTGTGTTCCTTGCCCTCGGCCACCTGGGTGCCGACGCCGGTCTTGGTGTAGAATCCGGGGATCCCCGCGCCACCGGCGCGCATGCGTTCGGCCAGGGTGCCCTGCGGGTTGAACTCCAGCTCGAGCTCTCCCGAGAGATACTGGCGCATGAATTCCTTGTTCTCGCCCACGTAGGACGAGATCATCTTCTTCACCTGTTTGGTCTGCAGCAGGATGCCGATGCCGAAATCGTCGACGCCCGCGTTGTTGGACGCAAAGGTCAGGTCCTTGGTGCCGGCCTGCTTGATGGCGTCCAGCAGCAGTTCGGGAATGCCGCAAAGCCCGAAACCGCCCGACGCGATGAACATCCCGTCGAACAGCAGCCCGTCGAGGGCCTCTGCCGCGGATCCGTAGATCTTATTCATGGAGTCCTCCTGATTACTGCCTTCGTCATGGCGGCTGCGATGGCCTGTGTCAACAATTTGCCGCAGTGCGGAATTCAGCGCAGGTGGCGCAGCGCGCGGGCCTGCATGACCCAGGGACAGGTTAGGGCGGTTTCAGAGGGGCACAGATGCGGACCGGGGCCTGCCGCCGATGCGGACAGGCCCCGGAAGGTCAGGTTGAAATGGGTCAGGCCCGGGGGCGGGGCGCGGCGCGGATCCGGGCCCCGATCAGATCACGCGGACCTGGGTGCCGATCGGAGTGATGGCAAAGAGTTCCTCGATCGAGGGGTTGAACAGGCCGATGCAGCCGTCCGAGCTTTGCCGTCCGATCTTGCGCGTGTCATGGGTGCCGTGGATCAGGTAGGCGGGCCAGGCAAGATACATGGCGTGGCTGCCAAGCGGGTTGTCCGGCGCACCGCCCGGAACCGGTTTCCAGTCGGGGAAACGCTCCATCTGGCTGGCGGTCGGGGTCCAGGAGGGGCCGACCTTCTTGCGCACGATTTCGGTGTAGCCGCGCTTGGTCAGCTCGTCCGTGCGCGGCACGGAGGTCGGGTAGATGCGGTAATCGCCGTCCTG
Source organism: Pseudooceanicola nitratireducens (assembly GCF_900109195.1). Classification (GTDB taxonomy): domain Bacteria; phylum Pseudomonadota; class Alphaproteobacteria; order Rhodobacterales; family Rhodobacteraceae; genus Pseudooceanicola; species Pseudooceanicola nitratireducens. The sequence continues at coordinate 510,487 of NZ_FNZG01000001.1, forward strand.
GGACCAGAAATGCAACGCGCGAGAGGAGGTGTCGCAGACGATCGCCGCCGCGCCGAGCGTTTCGAAATGGTCCTGCCAGTCCTGGCGCACGAAGCTGGAAGTGTTCCGGCGCACGCCGGGCTCATCCTCGACGACGCCCTCGGGCAGGGCGGTGTTCGCGGCCTCTGCGGTGGTGGCGGTGTCCTGGGCGCGCAGCAGGCGCGGGGTCGACAGCACGGCGGCCCCTGCGATCCCGGTCAGGATCAGGCCACGGCGCGTTAGCGGGAATTTGGGGGATGTCATTGCTCTGCTCCGTTGCGGTTTCCCGTCTATCTGCGGCAAGGCAGGGCGCAGGGCCAATCACATATGCTTTATACGCGATATATCCCCGCAAGGCCGGGTTTGCCCGCCGCGAAAGGGCGGGGTCTGGTCTTGCGGGTCTGATCGGGCGGGCGGATCGGAGAAGGTCCGGGGCGGTGGCGGATTACTCCGCCGCGTCGTCCTTGTCCGATGCCTTGGCGGCCGGTTTCTTGGCTGCCGTTTTCGCCGTCGTCTTGGCCGGGGCTTTCTTGGCAGCAGGCTTCTTGGCTGCGGTTTTCTTTGCCGGAGCTTTCTTCGCCGGGGCTTTTTTCTTGGTGACCTTCTTGCCGGATTTCGCGGCGCGTTCGGCGATCAGTTCAACCGCCTGCTCCATGGTGACCGTCTCGGGATCGGTCTCTTTCGGCAGGGTGGCGTTGATTTTTTCCCACTTCACGTAAGGCCCGTACTTGCCTTCCATCAGCGAGACCGGTCCGCCGGCTTCGGGGTGATCCCCCAGTTCTTTCAGGGTCTTGGCCCCACGGCCCCGGCCACCACGGCTGGCCACCTTTTCGGCGATCAGCTGCACGGCGCGGTTCATGCCGACGGTCCAGACCTCGTCGATCCCGTCGAGGTTGGCATTGGTACCGCCCCGGTCCGAGGTCGACTCGGCGTGTTTGATATAAGGCCCATAGCGCCCGATGTTCGCCCAGACGTTCACGCCATCTTCGGGGTGGGTGCCGATCAGGCGCGGCAGCTGCAGCAGCATGACGCCCTGTTCCAGGCTCAGATCCTCGGGCACCCAATCTTTGGGGACCGACTGGCGCGGCGGCTTCTTGTTCTCTTCCGTGACTTCGCCGCGCTGGACGTAAGGACCAAAGCGGCCCTTGAACACGCGGATCTCGTCGCCGTCGTCATTGCCCAGCAGCTTGCCTTCGGGCGGGATGGCCGAGGCCTCGGCTTCCGCATCGGGGGGACCGAAGGGGCGAGTGTAACGGCACTCGGGGTAGTTCGAACAGCCGATGAAGGCCCCGCCCGAGCGCGCGGTGCGCATCGACAACCGGCCCGCGCCGCAGTTGGGGCACAGGCGCGGATCGCCGCCATCCTCGGTCGGGGGGAACAGATGCGGTTCCAGCACCTCGTTGATCTTGTCGAGAACCTCGGTAATCCGAAGCTCGGACGTCTCGGCGATCGCGGCCGAGAAATCGCGCCAGAACCGGCCCAGCACGTCCTTGTAATCGCGATCCCCGGCCGAGACATCGTCCAGCTCGCCTTCCAGGTCGGCGGTGAAATCGTATTCCACGTAGCGGCGGAAGTAATTCTCAAGGAAGACCGTTACCAGGCGGCCCTTGTCCTCAGGCAGCAGGCGGTTCTTGTCCTTGCGCACATAGCCGCGGTCCTGGATCGTCGTCACGATCGACGCATAGGTCGAGGGCCGGCCGATCCCCAGTTCTTCCATGCGCTTGACCAGCGTCGCCTCGGTATAGCGGGGCGGGGGCTGGGTGAAATGCTGTTCGGGCGAGACCTTGCGCTTGTCCATCTTGTCGCCCGAGGAGATCTGCGGCAGGCGCTTGTCATCCTCGTCCACGACATCGTCGCGGCCTTCCTCATAGACCCGCAGGAACCCGTCGAACAACACCACCTGACCGGTGGCGCGCAGGCCGACCTGTTCGTCGCGGCTGCCGATTTCAACGGTGGTGCGTTCCAGGCGCGCGCTTTCCATCTGGCAGGCCAGGGTGCGCTTCCAGATCAGATCATACAGCTTCTTCTGATCGCTTTCCGTCAGGCGCAGGCTGTCCGCATCGGCGGCCATATCCGTGGGGCGGATACATTCGTGCGCTTCCTGTGCGTTCTTCGCCTTGTTCTTGTAGACCCGCGCACTGGACGGCACGTAGTCCTTGCCATAGCGGTCGCCGATGGCGGCGCGGCAGGCCTCGACCGCCTCGGGGGCCATGTCGATGCCGTCGGTCCGCATGTAGGTGATGTGCCCGGCTTCATACAGCCGCTGCGCCGCCTGCATGGTCTGGCGCGCGCCCATGCCGAACTTGCGGCTGGCTTCCTGCTGCAGGGTCGAGGTCATGAAGGGCGGCGAGGGGTTCCGCGTACCCGGCTTCGCCTCGACCGACTGGACCGTCAGATCGCGCGAGCTGACGGCCTGAACCGCCAGTTCCGCCGCCGTGGCATCACTGATGTCGAACTTGTCCAGCTTCCTACCGCCCAGCACCGTCAGGCGGGCCTCGAACTCCTGCCCGCGCGGCGTCGCCAGAAGCGCGGTCACGGACCAGTATTCCCGGGCGCGGAAGGCCTCGATCTCCATCTCGCGCTCGACGATCAGGCGCAGGCAGACCGATTGCACACGACCGGCCGAGCGCGACCCGGGCAGTTTCCGCCACAGCACGGGCGACAGGTTGAAGCCCACAAGGTAGTCCAGCGCGCGGCGGGCGAGGTAGGCCTCGACCAGGTCGCCATCGACCTGGCGCGGGTTCTGCATCGCCTCGGTCACGGCGTTCTTGGTGATCGCGTTGAAGACCACGCGGCTGACCGGGGTGTCCTTCTTGATCGCCTTGCGGGCGCGCAGCGCCTCTTCCAGGTGCCAGGAAATTGCTTCGCCTTCGCGATCGGGGTCGGTCGCGAGGATCAGTGCGTTGTCGTCTTTCAGCGCGTCGGCGATCGCCTTGACGTGCTTTTTGCTGTCGCTGGCGATCTCCCATTTCATGTCGAATTCATGCTCGGGATCGACCGATCCGTCCTTGGGCGGCAGGTCCCGGACGTGGCCGTAGGACGCCAGAACCGTGTAGTCCGGCCCCAAATACTTGTTGATTGTCTTGGCCTTAGCTGGGGATTCGACAACAACGACTGGCATGAAACATCCTCTCGACTCTGGGTCGGCTATATGGCGGCGGACCATGTGTCCCGCAAGGGGGGATTGTCAATCAGACCATCAGGCCCGCGTCAATCCTGCGTCGTTTCGACCTTTTGGGGGCCTTTTTCTCGTGCATTTGCTTGTCGGCGGGATCGCCCATGGCGGACAGATGGGGCGGATTGCTGCGCAGCCAAGGGCAGGGCGGTGGATTGTCGTGTAGCGCACGGGACATCGGCGGGAGGGTGCCGGAAGGGCGGCGGTCTTTGGGTATTGGTCTACTTGCCGCGGGCGGACAGTTTCCCCTGTATCCAAAGTGTCGGCGTCCTCTCTTTGTTCCAATCGCTTGGGCGGGGTTGGTGGCCACGCTGCCAAAGCAATCGTCCCGAATTTCTCTCCTTCCCCTCTGGCCTGCTTCCCTCTCGCTATGAGCCTCTCAACCCAAACCCAAACCCAAGCCCAAGCCCTACCGGGCCAGGGCCAGCAATCCACCGGCCTGGCGCTGCAGGCGGCCGTCCAGTTCCAACCGGGTGATTTCGGGCGTGACCAGGTGCGGTGCGCGGGCGAGGTCGCGGATCAGCTGATCCTCGGCCATGGGGGCGGGGCCAAGACGCCCCAGGATTTCCGTGTGCAGCTGAGCGGTTTCCTGAAGGCTGCGGCGATCCGGTGGCGGAACGGGCGGGGTTTTGGCCACCGTGTTGACCCGAGAGCTGGCCGGGGCGGCAGAGGTCGCGTTGTCCGAAGTCATATCTGACGGGCGCGCAGCCTGACCCTCAATGGGCGCGCGCAGGTCGAACTCTCCCTGCCGGGCGGAAATGGCGGGCAGGGCATCCAGCACATCCCTGGCGGACCGCACCAGAAGCGCCCCGTCGCGGATCAGCATGTTGCAGCCGGCGGCGCGGGCGTCGAAGGGGTGGCCGGGCACGGCCAGAACCTCACGCCCCTGATCCAGGGCGGCGCGGGCGGTCAGAAGGCTGCCGGATTTCGCCGCCGCCTCGACCACGACAAGCGCGCGGCCAAGACCGGCGATGATGCGGTTGCGCCGGGGGAAATGGCGCGCCTGCGGTTGCAGGCCCATGGGCATTTCCGACACCCGCACGCCGCTGTCCAAAAGCGACTCGGCCAGGGCGGCATTTTCAGCCGGATAAAGGGCATCGACCCCGCCGGCCATCACCGCGACGCCGCCCGTGGCAAGGCTGGCCTGATGCGCCGCCGCGTCGATCCCGCGCGCCAGTCCCGAGACGACGACATAGCCGCCGGCCGCCAGATCTTCGGCTACCCCGCGCGCCATCCGCAGCCCCAGGGAGGAGGCATTGCGCGCCCCGACGATGGCGATCATCGGCCGTTTCAGAACCTCGGCCCGCCCCATGAGCCAGAGCATCGGCGGCGGGTCGGCCAGATCAAGCAGCTGCGTGGGATAGTCGGGCGTGCCCAGATAGATCAGCCGCGCACCGGCGGCCCGCCCGGCCCGCAGTTCCGCTGCCACGACGCCTTCGGGGCAGATGCGATAGTCGGGAACACCCGCCTGGGCGGCAATCTCTGGCAGGGCATCCAGCGCCGCGTGCGCCGTGCCGTGATCGTTCAGAAGCCGGTAAAAGGTCGAAATACCAACCCGGTAAGAGCGCAAGAGACGAAGCCACGACAGCCGTTCATCTTCCGTGGTGGGTGGGAGTGGGGGGTGAGTGGAAGGATGTAGTTCCACGACCGTCGCGCCTCCGCCTACTTGCGGAATCAGGTATAGGGTCGACCCGGTTAATTAAGAGTGAATATGATGGTTAACATCAGCCTTTAGTTGGTTTGGCTGTCAGTTTGTCAGTGGTTGACGTATGGTAAGCCCGAATGGGTGTGGTTAGGGGGTAGCGAATGGCACAGACAGATAGCGCGGCACGGCGCAGACAAATCGTGGAAGGGGCCTTTGCCGCCCTGCAGGCCCATGGGCTGCCTCACATCAGTTATGACAGGATCGCGGAATTCGCCGGGGTGACCCGCCAACTGATGCGCTATCACTATCCCGACCCGGATCTATTGATGAAGGATGTCTGCGACCTTCTGGCCGCCCGCTACCGCGAGGCGCTGGTCAGCACGGCGGGAAAACTGGATGGACCCGCGCGGCTGAATGCCTTTCTCGACTATTTCTTCGACCTGCTGGACGGCACACCCAAGCCACGCGACGACCGCGCCTATGATGCGCTGATGTCGCTCTCGGCCAGTTCCGCCACGGTCCGGGGAGAGCTTGCCGGGCAGTACCGCCTGCTGGGCGAGGTGCTAACCCACGAATTCAGCCTGCAGTTCCCCGACCTGACCGCCCGCGCCGCCGAGGAGCTGTCCTGGCTGTTCGTCTGCCTGATGTATGGCCATTGGAAAATGGTCGCCTCGCTTGGCTATGACGAAAGCCACAAGCATGTCACGCGGGCGGCCATGGACCGCTTGATCCAAAGCTACCGGCAGCAACCCGACACGCCGGGCCGCACCACGGGCATCTGGCTGCGCGGTGCCGAGTAGCCGTTTTTCGAACCGAAAAAGTTAATCAGGCAAACTCCCGGCAAGGCTCAATTTTTTGGTGTTTTCGCATCAGAAACCACTACCTCTGGGTATTTCTGCGCTGCGGCGGAATTTTCGGAATGAAAATCGTTCGACGCCTGAATTGACACTAGGGAAACTTCTGCCACATCATGCACTTACCCCGAATGGAAGCGTGAATTTGGTCCCCGCCCAGGTCTCCTTCCCGATCCGGAACCGCTTGTGTCTTGTTTTTGATTGTCCCGGTTACGCGGTTCCTCACAAGTCGACCAGCCTGGTGCCTACACACCGGGCTGGTCGCACGTTTTTCAGGATCGGTATGAAGGACCGGGCGGGGCATCGCTGCCCCCCCTGACCGGAAACGCCTAGGCCGAGCCGCCGACGGTCAGACCGCCGATCAGCACGCTTGGCTGGCCGACGCCCACGGGCACCCATTGCCCCTGCTTGCCGCAATTGCCCAGGCCCGGATCCAGCGCCATGTCGTTGCCAAGCGCGCGGATGCGGGTCAGGGCCTGCGGGCCGTCGCCGATCAGGGTCGCGCCCTTGACCGGGGCGCCGCGCTTGCCGTCCTTGACCAGATAAGCCTCGGTACAGGAGAACACGAACTTGCCAGAGGTGATGTCGACCTGGCCGCCGCCAAAGCCGACCGCATGGATACCGTCCTTCATCTCGGCCACGATTTCATCGGGGGTGGCGTCGCCGCCCAGCATGTAGGTGTTGGTCATCCGGGGCATCGGCGCATGGGCATAGCTTTCGCGCCGCCCGTTGCCCGTGGGCTCGACCCCCATCAGGCGGGCGTTCTGACGGTCCTGCATGTAGCCGACCAGCACGCCATCCTCGATCAACACGTTCTTGCCCGAGGGCGTGCCTTCGTCATCCACCGAAATCGACCCGCGCCGGTCGGGGATCGTGCCGTCGTCCAGCACGGTCACGCCCTTGGCCGCGACCTGCTTGCCCAGTAGCCCGGCAAAGGCCGACGATCCCTTGCGGTTGAAATCGCCCTCAAGCCCGTGACCGATCGCTTCATGCAGCAGGATGCCGGGCCAGCCCGGGCCCAGCACGATATCCATCACACCGGCGGGCGCAGGCACCGCATCCAGGTTCACCAGCGCAATGCGCAGCGCCTCGCGCGCTTTGGCCTGCCAGTCGGCGGGGTCCAGCAGCCCGTCCAGCCCAAGGCGCCCGCCGCCCCCGGCGGTGCCGGATTCGCGCCGGCCGTTCTGTTCGACGATGACCGAGACATTGACCCGCACCATGGGCCGGGCGTCGCGCACGATGCCGCCCTCGGGGCGCAGGATCTCGACCTCTTGCAGCGAGGCCATGATCGTGGCCGAGACCTGCACCACCCGGGGATCCAGATCGCGGGCAAAGGCGTCGATCTCGCGCAGGGTTTCGACCTTTACGGGGAAATCCGCCCCGGCAATGGGGTCTGCGTCGGTATAAAGCCGGGCGTTCGTGGCGCGCGGGGCAGGGGCCAGCGCCCCGCCACCGTCCCCGACCGCCAGCCGCACGGTTTCCGAGGCGCGCTTCAACGCCGCCTCGGTCACGTCGGTGCCATGGGCATAGCCGGTGACTTCCCCCGCGACGGCGCGCAGGCCGAAGCCTTCGCTGGCGTCATAGCTGGCGGTCTTCACCCGACCATCGTCGTAATGCACCATCTCGGACCGCTTGCGTTCCAAAAACAGCTCACCATCGTCGCCGCCGGCGACCGCATCGCGCAGGATCTGCAGGGCCCGGCCTTCGTCCAAAAGGGATTCGAAGGGGCGGAAAGGGGTGTCTGACATGGCTCGGGCCTCCTGTCGCCGGGCTGCTTCGGGGCGGTTTTTCTTGATTTGGATCAAAAAAGCGTCCGTTTGCCGCAAGCGTGATTGTTGTGGTGTTGCAAAGAATATGGTTTTAAACGTCCGCAAACAACGGGAGGCCGTCGGATTCCGGCCCATGCCCCCGTGAACGGATCACGAGACTTAACCGATCAGGGTGTCATATGCGTAAAATCACCAGCCTTTCGGCCCTCCTGGGCTCTTTCGCCGCCCTTCCTGCGATGGCGCAGGAGCTTGAGACCATCGGCAAGCCGACCCCCGGTGGCATTGGGTTCCAACAGGCCGTGACCGAAATCGCGCGCGACCTGCAGTGGCTGGATCACATGATCCTCTACATCATCACCGCGATCGTCATCCTGGTGACCGGCCTGCTGATCTTTGCGATCCTGCGTTTCAACCGCAAGGCCAACCCGGTTCCCGGCACCTTCACCCACAACTCCCCGCTGGAAGTGGCCTGGACGATCGTTCCGATCCTGGTGCTGGTCTTCATCGGGGCCTTCTCGCTGCCGACGCTGTTCAAGCAGCAGACCTTCCCCGAAGGTGACATCCACATCAAGGTGACCGGCTACCAGTGGTACTGGGGCTACGAGTACACCGACACCGAATCCGGCCTGGCCTTCGACAGCTACATGATCGGTCAGCCGGCGACGATGAACGCCGACGACGAAGCCGCCGGTGCCGCAGCCTACGTCAACTCGGACGCGATGGCCGCCAAGCTGGCAAGCTATGGCTACAACGCCGACGAATTCCTGCTGGCCACCGACACCGCCGTTGTCGTGCCCGTGGGTGCCACCGTTGTCATGACCGTGACCGGCGCCGACGTGATCCACTCCTGGACCATCCCGGCCTTCGGCGTGAAACAGGACGCCGTGCCCGGCCGTCTGGCCCAGCTGTGGTTCCAGGCCGACAAGGAAGGCATCTTCTTCGGCCAGTGTTCGGAACTCTGCGGCAAGGACCACGCCTACATGCCGATCACCGTCAAGGTCGTTAGCCAGGAGGCCTATGACGCCTGGCTAGCCGCCAGCGAAGAAGCCGGCGAATACGTCGATCCTTCGCAGCTGAACGGCTGACCCTTCTGCGTCCGGTATGGTCCGGGCGCATAGCGACGGCGCAGCGGCCCCCCGCTGCGCCTTGGCCAACAGGACAGACATGACCGACGCGAGCATTCAGACACGGACCGACAGTGGTGACGCGCAGTTTGGCGACTATGTCGCGCTGCTGAAACCGCGCGTGATGTCCCTTGTCGTGTTTACCGCAGCCGTTGGCCTTCTGGCCGCGCCCGGCAGCGTGCATCCCTTCATCGCCTTCTTCGCGGTGCTTTGCATCGCCATCGGGGGCGGGGCCTCGGGCGCGCTGAACATGTGGTACGACGCCGATATCGACCTGATCATGAAGCGGACCCAGGGTCGTCCGATCCCCTCGGGCCGGGTCACCCGCGAAGAAGCCCTGGCCGTCGGCCTGACCCTGTCGGGCTTCTCGGTGGTGATGCTGGGCCTGGCGTCGAACTGGGTGGCCGCAGGGCTGCTGGCCTTTACCATCTTCTTCTATGCCGTGATCTACACGATGTGGCTGAAGCGCTGGACGCCGCAGAACATCGTCATCGGAGGTGCGGCCGGTGCCTTCCCTCCGATGATCGGCTGGGCGGCGGTGACCGGTGACATCGCGCTGGAATCGGTGCTGATGTTCGGCCTGACCTTCCTGTGGACCCCGCCGCATTTCTGGGCGCTCGCCCTGTTCATGAAGTCCGACTACAAGGACGCCGGCGTGCCGATGCTGACCGTGACCCACGGCCGCAAGACCACCCGCCGCCATGTCTTTGCCTATACCTTCCCGCTGGCCGTGCTGGCGATCGGCCTGGCCTTCACCAGTGTCGGTGGCCCGATCTACCTGACTGTGGCGGTGATCCTGAACGCACTCTTCGTCAAAGGTGGCTGGGACATCCTGCGCCGCGACGAACCGACGTCCGAGGCCGACGGCTACAAGGTCGAGAAGCGCTATTTCGCCTTCTCCCTGCTGTATCTCTTCCTGCATTTCGGCGCGATCCTGGCCGAAGCGGCGCTGCGGCCCTGGGGCCTGGGAGGCTGGTGATGTCATTCCGTGAACCCCACGACCTGCACAAACGCCGCTGGAGCCGGAACCTTGGCCTTGGCCTGGTCCTTGGCATCTTCGTCGCGCTGGTCTTTGGCCTGACGCTGGTCAAAGTGTCCCAGAACCCGATCCAGCTGCCCAACACTGCAACCCAGGAAGGAGGCAACTGATGGCTCTTTCCGGACCGCAGCGCACCGTGGCCACCACCGTGGGTGTCGTCGTCGTGATGGCATCGCTTGGTTTCGCATCGGTGCCGCTTTACGACCTGTTCTGCCGTGTCACCGGCTTTGGCGGTGTCACTCAGGAAGCCGACGCCGGATCCGACGTGATCCTGGAGCGCACCATCAAGATCCGCTTCGATGCCAGCATCGACGCCGGCATGCCCTGGGAATTCAAACCCGTCCAGCGCGAGATGGAAGTCCGCATCGGTGAGACGGGCCTGGCCTTCTACGAGGCGCACAATCCCACGGACCGTCCCATTGCCGGCACCGCCAGCTACAATGTCTTCCCCTACGAGGCAGGGGGATATTTCACCAAGATCGACTGTTTCTGCTTTACCGAACAGGTGCTGCAGCCGGGCGAGACGGTGCAGATGCCGCTGACCTTTTACGTCGACCCCGAAATGGTCGATGACCGCGACGCGAAACATGTCCAGACGATCACTCTGGGCTACACTTTCTACGAAACCGAGCTTCCCGAGCAGCAGGCACAGCTTGCGACGGATCAAGCGAAAGATGTAAACTGAAGACCTCACGGTGAGGGAACGAGGGCCCCAATATGGCGCATGAGAAAAACCACGACTATCACATCCTGACCCCGTCGATCTATCCGTTCCTCGGTGCGGTTGCGGCGTTCGTCATGCTCTTCGGGGCGGTGCAGTGGATGCACGACAGCGGTCCTTGGATGTTCCTGATCGGCTTTGTCGCCGTTCTGTACACCATGTTCGGGTGGTGGGGCGAAACGATCAAGGAAAACAAGGCCGGCGATCACACGCCCGTCGTCCTGATCGGCCTGCGCTACGGCTTCATCCTGTTCATCATGTCCGAGGTGATGTTCTTCTCGGCCTGGTTCTGGACCTTCTTCAAGCACGCCATGTACCCGATGGGCGAAATGTCCCCCATCAAGGACGGCGTCTGGCCCCCCGCCGGTATCGAAACCTTCGACCCCTGGCACCTGCCGCTGATCAACACGCTGATCCTGCTGTGCTCGGGCTGTGCCGCGACCTGGGCGCACCACGCATTGGTGCATGAAAACAACCGCAAGGACATGAAGTCGGGCCTGATCCTGGCCGTGGCCCTGGGCGCGCTGTTCACCGTGTTCCAGATCTACGAATACGGCCACGCGGCCTTTGGCTTCTCGGGCAACATCTACGGCGCGACCTTCTTCATGGCGACTGGCTTCCACGGCTTCCACGTCCTGGTCGGCACCATCTTCCTGCTGGTCTGCCTGTTCCGCGTCTACGCCGGTCACTTCACCCCGGAAAACCACGTCGGTTTCGAAGCGGCGGCCTGGTACTGGCACTTCGTCGACGTCGTGTGGCTGTTCCTCTTTGCAGCTGTCTACATCTGGGGCGGCTGACCCTGCGGCGGGCTGACGCCCGCCCTTTGACCTGATTGAAAGGGCGCGGGGCTGATGCTTCGCGCCCTTGGCTTTGAAAAGGCGAATAGATGCTGAGAAAACTGATCGGACCCGTCATCTTCGGGATTGGCGGCGCGGCTGTCCTTGTGTCCCTGGGGATGTGGCAGGTCCGGCGGATGGAGTGGAAGGAAGGCGTGCTGTCCGCGATCGAGGCGCGCATCGCCGCCGCCCCCATTGCCCTGCCGCAGAACCCGACCGAGCAATCCGACCAATACCTGCCCGTCACCCTGTCCGGGCATTTCGGCGAAACCGGCCTGCGGGTCCTGTCCTCGCGCAAGCAGGTCGGCCCGGGCCACCGCCTGATCCACCGTTTCGAAACCGGCGACAGGTCGATCATGATCGACCGGGGGTTCCTGCCCAATGCCGACACCGCCCCCGCCCTGCCAAGCGGAGAGGTCACGATCACCGGCAACCTCGCCTGGCCGGATGAAACCGACAGCTTCACGCCGGAACCGGACATCACCGGCGGCCTGTGGTTCGCCCGCGATGTCGCCGCGATGGCCGCCGCCCTGGGCACGGAACCCGTTCTGGTCGTGGCCCGCGACACCAGCTATGACGCCGGGGCCGTCGGCCCGATGCCGGTGACCACGGTCGGAATTCCGAACGATCACCGCGAATATGCCATCACCTGGTTCTCTCTGGCCGCGATCTGGCTGGCCATGACCGGCTATCTGTTCTATCGCACCCTGAGACCGCAGAAAGGTGAAGCGACGTGAAATATATCTCGACGCGGGGCCAGGCCCCGGATCTGACCTTTGAACAGGCGATGCTGACCGGCCTGGCGCGTGACGGCGGGCTGTATGTCCCCGAAACCGTGCCGACCCTCACCAGTGATGAGATCGCGGCGCTGGCGGGTCAATCCTATGAAGAGGTCGCCTTCCGCATCATGCGCCCCTTCATCGGTGACACCTTCACCGATGACGAATTCCGCGAGATCATCGCCAAGGCCTATGCCGGCTTTGCCCATGACGCCCGCGCGCCGCTGGTCCAGCTGGCCCCGGGCCACTTCCTGCTGGAACTGTTCCACGGCCCCACGCTGGCCTTCAAGGATTTCGCCATGCAGCTGATCGGTCAGCTGTTCCAGGCCTCCCTGTCGCGGTCGGGCGAGCGGGTGACCATCGTCGGCGCGACCTCGGGCGATACCGGGTCGGCGGCGATCGAGGCCTTCAAGGGCCTTGATGCGGTGGATGTCTTCATCCTCTTCCCGCATGGCCGCGTGTCCGAGGTGCAGCGCCGCCAGATGACCACCCCGTCCGAGGCCAACGTGCACGCCCTGTCGGTCACCGGCCACTTTGACGATTGTCAGGCCCGCGTGAAGGACATGTTCAACGACTTCGACTTCCGCGATGGCGTGCGCCTTGCGGGCGTGAACTCGATCAACTGGGCGCGGGTGCTGGCGCAGGTCGTCTATTACTTCACCTCGGCCGTGGCGCTTGGTGCGCCGCACCGCAAGGTCAGCTTTACCGTGCCCACGGGCAACTTTGGCGACATATTCGCGGGCTATATCGCGCGCAAGATGGGCCTGCCGATCGACAAGCTGGTCGTGGCGACGAACCAGAACGACATCCTGCACCGCTGCCTGACAACGGGCAAATACATCCCCGATGGCGTGATCCCCTCGATCAGCCCGTCGATGGACATCCAGGTGTCGTCGAACTTCGAACGCGTGCTGTTCGATGCCTATGGGCGCGACGGCGCGGCGGTGTCCCAGCTGATGGATGAACTGAAATCCGGCGGCTTCACCGTCAGCCAGGGCGCGCTGCAGCACCTGCAGGACCTGTTCCTGTCCGGCCGCGTCTCGGAAGAGGAAACCACCGCCACCATCAAGGCCCTGCGCGCCACCACCGGAGAGATCCTGTGCCCGCACAGCGCCGTAGGGGCCAAGGTCGCCGCCGATCACCTGGATCCGGCGGTGCCCATGATCACCCTGGCCACCGCCCATCCGGCGAAATTCCCCGACGCGGTCGAGGCCGCAACGGGCATCCGCCCGGGCCTGCCGCCGCATATGGCCGATCTGTTCGACCGGGACGAAAAAGTCACCCGCGTCGAAAACGACCTGGCCGAAATCGAACATTTCATTCGGGAAAACATCGCGAATTGACGATCAATCTTCACACCCTCGCCAATGGGTTCCGCATCGTGACGGAACGGATGCCGGGGCTGCAGTCGGCCTCGGTCGGGGTCTGGGTCGCCGCTGGCGGCCGTGACGAGGCCCTTGAACAGAACGGCATTGCCCATTTCCTGGAACACATGGCGTTCAAGGGCACCACGACCCGCAGCCCCGTGCAGATCGCCGAGGCGATCGAGGACGTGGGCGGCTATATGAACGCCTATACCTCGCGCGAGGTGACGGCCTATTACGCCCGCGTGCTGGGCGGCGACGTGCCCCTGGCGCTTGAGGTGATTGCCGACATCCTGCGCAACTCGACCCTCGATGCGCACGAGCTTGAGGTCGAGCGGGGCGTCATCCTGTCCGAAATCGGCCAGGCGCTGGACACCCCCGACGACATCATCTTCGACTGGCTGCAGGAACAGGCCTATCCCGATCAGCCCCTGGGCCGCACGATCCTTGGCCCCGCCGAACGCATCCGCAACGTGCAGCGTGCCGATCTGGCGCGGTTCGTCGATGAAAACTATGGCCCCGAACAGATGATCCTGTCGGCCGCCGGCGATGTGGATCACGACGCCATCGTCGCCATGGCCGAACAGCTGTTCGGCGACATGACGCCCGTGAACCAGCAGCAGGCCGGGGCGGCGCGGTTCATCGGTGGCGAGGCCCGGGTGGTCAAGACACTGGAACAGGCGCATCTGGCCATCGGTTTCGAAAGCCCCGATTACAAAAGCGCCGACGCCTATGTGGCGCAGATCTATGCCGCAGCACTTGGCGGTGGCATGGCGTCCCGCCTGTTCCAGGAGATCCGGGAAAAGCGCGGGCTTTGCTACACGATCTTCGCCCAGGCCGGGGCCTATACCGACACCGGCATGACGACGATCTACGCCGGCACCTCGGCCGAGAAGGTCGGCGACCTGGCCCGCATCACCATCGACGAGATGAAGCGCGCCGCCGGCGACTTCACCGAAGAGGAAACCGCCCGCGCCAAGGCGCAGATGAAGGCGGGGATGCTCATGGGGCTGGAGGGCCCGTCCTCGCGCGCCGAGCGCATGGCCCGCATGATCCAGATCTGGGGCAAGGTGCCGCCGCTGGAAGACGTCGTGGCCCGCATCGACGCGGTGACGCGCGACCAGCTGCGCAGCTATGCCGAGGGCATGGCGACCCGCGCCCCCATGGCGCTGGCGCTCTATGGCCCGGTCGAGGGCGCGCCGGATCACGCTCAGCTGAGCCAGGCACGGGCGGCCTGATGCTTCTGACCCGGCGCAAGGTGAAGATCGAGACCGAGCGGCTGACGCTGCGCCCGCCGGTCCACGCCGATCATCGCCCCTGGGCCGACCTGCGCCGGGACAGCGAAGCCTACCTGCGGTCCTGGGAGCCGTCATGGGCTGCGGACCACCTGTCGCGCCGGGCCTTCACCAACCGGGTCTACTGGGCGCAGCGCTCGATCTCGAACGGGTCGGCGGTGCCGCTGTTCCTGATCCGCCGCGAGGACGAGACGCTTTTGGGCGCGATCACCCTGGACAACATCCGCCGCGGCCCCGCCCAGGCCGGCACCATCGGCTATTGGACCGGTGAACGCTTTGCCCGCCAGGGCTATATGCGCGAGGCGATCGAGGCCGTTGTCCACCACGCCTTCCACCGCATGGACCTGAGCCGGGTCGAGGCCGCCTGCCTGCCGGAAAACACGCCCTCGCGCGGGGTGCTGGAGAAATGCGGCTTCAAGTATGAAGGCGTCGCGCAGAGCTACCTGCAGATCGACGGGCGCTGGCGCACCCACGTCCTGTATGCGGCGCTGCGCATGGACCGGCGGGGGCGCACGGACGTCGGTTGATCGGGGTTTGCCCCCGGTTTTCTGATCTGTGCGCTTGTGACAGGGGTGGGATGCCTCCGGCGGGGATATTTTCAGCAAGAGGATGGAGGGGCGCGCGCGAAATTGGCGGGCTGACGTCTTTGTGAGCGAAGGGGCGGGCGCGGGTCTGCTAGCCTCGGTGTCCAAAGGAGGCCCTTCATGCGGGGATGGATCTTTGGAGCGGCGCTGGCTTTGGTGGCGGGCGCGGGGGACGAAGCGGGCGCGCAGGTGCAGCCGAGGGCCGAGGCGCGGGCGAGCCATTGCATTGCCATCGCAGACGCGGCCCCGGGGCTGCAGTATCTGCACAAGGCGTCCTTTCGCGATCCCGTGCCGGAGTATTCCGTGCGGATCTCATACGTGGCGCATTCGGCCTATCTGATCCAGACGCGGGGCGGGCTGTCGGTGGTGACGGATTATCCGGGCTTCATCGGATCGGCCGATTTCATTCCCGACGTGGTCACCATGAACCACGCCCATTCCAGCCATTTCACCCCTGTGCCGGATCCGGCCATCCCCCATGTGCTGCGCGGCTGGTCCGAGACCTTCGGGCAGCCGGCCGATCATCACCTGGACCTGGGCGAGATGCTGATCCGCAACGTGCCCACGGATATCCGGTCCATGGGCGGGGTCGAGGAAAACGGCAATTCGATCTTCATCTTCGAGGTCGAGGGGCTGTGCATCGGCCACCTGGGCCATCTGCACCACGAACCGAATGACGACCAGTACGCCGCCATCGGGCGGCTGGACGTGGTCATGGTGCCGGTTGATGGGGGGATGACGCTGGACACGGCCTCGATGGTGCGGGTGGTGAGCTGGCTGAAATCCTCGATTGTGCTGCCGATGCACTGGTTCTCGGGGGCCTCGCTTGGCTGGTTCCTGGATGGCGTGGCGGAAGAGTTCGATGTCGACGTGCGCGATGCCTCAAGCCTGACGCTGTCGCTGCGCGACCTGCCGCAGCGGCGCACCGTCATCGTCCTGCGGCCGGACTGGTTGCGCGACGACTGATGCCTGGCGGGGCGGGCACCGCCGGTGCGGGCCCGTGCTGATCGGCCAGGGGCCGGAAGGGGCGCGCGCGATTTTCACTGGGCGTGGCTGTGGGCGGGTGCTAGCACTTGGCGCATGATGGATACTGCGACCCCCATGCCCGCGCTGGCCCCCGCCGATGATGCCTTTGCCGACCGCCTTCGTGGCCTGATCGACCCGCGCGGGCTGCGCCCGGCGGATGCGCGATACCTGGAGGAACCGCGCGGCACCTGGGTGGGCGTCGGATACTGGGTCGCCGCCCCCGCCAACGTCGGCGAAGTCGCGGCCGTGCTGAGCGCCGCGCATGAGGCGGGCGTGGGCGTCGTGCCCTATGGCGGCGGCACCGGGCTGGTCGGCGGCCAGACCCAGCCCGAGGGCGCGCCCCCGCTGATCCTGTCGCTGGAGCGGATGACCGCCATCCGCAGTCTGGATCCGGTGGAAAACGTCGCCGTGGTCGAGGCCGGCGTGATCCTGGAGGATCTGCACCGCGCCGCCGAGGCACAGAACCGGCTGTTTCCGCTGACCCTGGCGTCGAAGGGCTCGGCCCGGATCGGCGGGCTTCTGGGAACCAACGCGGGCGGGGTCAACGTGCTGCGCTATGGCAATGCGCGCGACCTTGTGCTGGGGCTCGAGGCGGTGCTGCCCGACGGGCGGATCTGGAACGGGCTGACCCGGCTGCGCAAGGACAACACCGGATACGACCTGCGCAACCTTCTGGTCGGCTCCGAAGGTACGCTTGGGGTGATCACCGCCGCCGCGCTGAAACTGTCGCCGATCCCGGCGGGGCAGGGGGTGGCGCTGGCCGTGGTGCCGAACCCGCGCGCCGCGCTGGACCTTCTGTCCCTGACCCGCGACCGCGTCGGTGAAGCGGTATCCTCGTTCGAGCTGATCGCGGGCGAGGGGCTGCGGTTCCTGGAGGAAAAGCTGCCGCAGATCCGCCGTCCCTTTGCCGAAGCCCCCGAATGGATGGTGCTGATCGACCTGGGCCTGCCCGCGGGGCTGGACCCCGAGGCCGCCCTGGCCGGCATCCTGGAAGAGGCCTTCGAGAAGGAGCTGGTGAGCGACGCGCTGATGGCGCAGTCCCTGGCCCAGGCGACCGAGTTCTGGGAGGTTCGCGAACAGATCCCCGAGGCCAACCGCCTGATCGGATCGGTCAGCAGCCATGACATCAGCCTGCCGCTGTCGAACCTGCCCGGTTTCATCGACCGCGCCGGGGCGATCTTGCGCGACATGGGGCCCTTCCGGATCAATTGCTTCGGCCATCTGGGCGACGGCAACCTGCATTACAACGTCTTCCCCCCGAAGGGCGGCGACCTGCAGGAATGGCGCGCCCATACCAAGGCGGTGAAGCGCACCGTGCACGACCTGGTGCACGAGATGGAGGGATCGGTCAGCGCCGAACATGGCATCGGCCGCCTGAAGGTCGAGGATCTGGAACGCTATGGCGATCCGGTCAAGCTTGAGGTCATGCGCGCGCTGAAACAGATGTTCGACCCCAAGGGGATCATGAACCCCGGCACGATGCTGCGCCGCTAACGGCACCGGCTGCGGCGTGCCGGGCGCGCGGGCAAGCGGGGCGTCAGGCCCCCTTGCCGGACCCGGAAACCGGACCCGGAAACCGGGCGCAACGGTGACCCTGTCAGGACCGCTTCAGCCGGGGTTTGGCCACGCGGGCCTGAAGGTCGGCCACAAGGTCGGCATGGTCGTGATCCGTCTCGATCGCCAGCTTGCGCAGGCGGAAATGGATATGCGCCATCTCCTGATAATAGCTTGTGTAGGCGTAATTGGTCAGCGCCCCGGCAAAGGCCCCCAGGACCGGCATCGTCTGCGCCGCCAGCTTCTGCCCCAGCACGGTGGCCAGGCGGGGCGCGACCTTTGCGACCAGACCGTGCACGGCCGTGCCCGAAACGGCCACCCGCGTCGTCAGGAACGCCAGGTCGGTGCCGTCGTCCTGCGCCAGCGGCCCGGCCGAGGCGAAGACGCGGATGCAGTCGAATTGCACCCCGTCGCTTTCGGGATCGAAACCGTGTTCCACCGCCACGCCCTGGATGGTGCGCAGCAGGATCGTCGTGGTCACCGGCAGTTCCGCCAGGGCCGAGGGCAGCCCGCCAAAGCCGCCCGCCGCCCCCATGGAGGTCGTCACCACGCGGTTCACCCAGTCCGGCTGATCCGAGACATAGCGCCGCGATCCATGCGCCGCCTGCATGGCGGTGGTCAGCGCGGCCTCGGTCGTCTGGTCCAGTCGGGACCGCACACCCGAGGGCAGGCGTTTCAGCAACCCCTCGGCGCTGTCCCCCACGATGTTGAGGATCTGCAAGCCCACGCCACCCGCGCGGCGATAGCGCCGGGCGAGAAGGTCCAACTCTGCGCCAAGGTCGATCGTCTGTGCCTGGTCGTCCGTCAGCAGAATGGTCTGCGCACTGGTGCTGGGCTTGGTCACGGGGGTGCCTCCTGCTGTGTCCCTGGGCCTTATCTATAGATTTGGGCGCAATGGGATCAGATCAAGGGCCAAAGCGAAGGGGCCGGGCCGATGCCCCGGACGAAGGGGGACCGAACAGGCCGAAGCAAAGGGCGGCACAGGGACCGCCGGTTAGCCCGCAGGCAGATCGCGTTCGACGGCCCCGGTGATCCCGTCCCAGGCACCATCGCTCAGCTCCAGCCCCAGAACCCGGTCGGGGTTGGTGGGGGGCGGCATGACCACGCCGGGCAGATGGGAAAAGCCGAACCGCGAATAATAGGGCGGGTCGCCGACCAGCATGACGCGGTCCCAGCCGATGTCCTGCGCCTTGTTCAGCGACTGCGCAATCAGCAGCGCGCCGACCCCTTCGCCCTGATGCGTCGGGTGCACGGCCACCGGCCCCAGAAGCAACGCCCGATGGCCGGAGATCCGCACAGGCCAATAGCGGATCGCGCCGCCGATCACGCCGCTGGCGTCCCGCGCCACAAGGCATAGCGCCGCGACCTTCGGAACCTCGTCCCGCAGGCGATAGGACGACAGCGCCTCGCGACCGGGGGCGAAACACAGGTCATACAGTGCCTCGACCTCCCACCAGTCGTCCGGGGTCTCTTCCCTCAGCTCGAACACGCGCCGCCCTCTTTCCTCTTTCGGGGTTTTGTCCGGGTTAACATGACGATACCACTAGGGCAAATGAAGGAGAGAGCGATGTTCTACGAACCCAAGGACGGCCATGGCCTGCCCCATAACCCCTTCAACGCGATCGTCACGCCGCGCCCGATCGGATGGATTTCGACCCGGGGCAGCGATGGCGCCGACAACCTTGCGCCCTACAGTTTCTTCAATGCCGTGGCCTATGTGCCGCCGCAGGTGATGTTCGCCTCGACCTCGTCGAAGGACGACCGCGAGTTCGGCAAGGACAGCACCGAGAACATCCGCGACACCGGCGTCTTCTGCGTGAACATCGTCGAATATGCCGCGCGGGACGTGATGAACACGACCTCTGGCACCTGGGACAAGGGCGACGACGAATTCACCCGCGCCGGGATCGAAAAGGTCGACTGTTCGCTGATCGACTGCCCCCGCGTGGCCAATGCGCCCGCGTCGCTGGAATGCCGCATGACCCAGATCGTCAAGCTGGAGGGCGAGGCGAACTACCTGGTCCTGGGCGAGGTCATCGGCGTGCATATGCGCGACGATTGCCTGACCGACGGGATCTTCGACGTGACCAAGTTCAACCCGCTGACCCGGCTGGGCTATCGCGACTATTCGGTCGTGCGTGAGGTCTTTTCGCTGGCTCGCCCGGATGATTGAAACCAAATGATGGTCCCGCCGCGTGACCGGCGCGGGCAGGCGGTGCAACCCTGACCGCCCCTGCGGCCCCGACACCGGGGCCGTTCCCCTTTTGCGCGAATCTTGTGACTATCCTTCGTGCAATCCTTAACGCGCCTTAAATCCGGCCCGCCAATCTTACCTCAAATAATACTAATCCTTGGGGTAAGAGGAAAATGCACAGACATTTGCTGGTGACGGGCCACAATCGCGCGGGGTCGACCCTGCTGTATTCCATGCTGCAGCGCAGCCTGTCGGGGTTCAACATACCCGGCCCGGAATTCCCCGCCCGTGCCGTGCTGCACATGCCCGGCAACACCTGTTCGCGCCGGGGCTACGACATCTTCGACTTCGACAAGATCGTGCGCGCCGCCGAAGGCCGCAAGCGTCTGGACATGGTGGTCATGCTGCGGGACCCGCGTGACATCCTGACCAGCTATGACCCCCGCATGCCCGAGGACTACGCCTGTTCCGCCGACAAAAGCTATTTCGTGGCTTCTCAGGGCAAGCCGGAACAGATCCTGCCCGGCATCCTGCAAACCCACGAGCAGATCGAAAAGGTCATCGCCTCGGGGCAGCTTCCCGACGGCGTGGTGATGCTGAAATACGAACACCTGGTCGAGAACCCGCGCCGCATCCAGAACCTGCTGTCGGCGGGGCTGGAGCTGAGCTTCTCCGGCGATTTCGGCGACTTCCACAAGCGCGAGATTGCCAGCCACGGCAGTGACCTGATGGGCACCCGCGCGCTGGACACCTCGCGGATTGAAAAGTGGCGCGCGCCGCATCACCGCGACCGCATCATCGACCAGTTCACCCGCTTCCCGGCGCTGAACGACATCCTTGTTTCGCTTGGATACGAGGAAGACGCCAGCTGGTTCGAGGCCTTCAAGAACGGCGGCGATCTGGCCCTGACGGCCTGATCCCGGCGGTCCCGGCCCGATTGGTCTGGACCGAACAACCGGAAACGAAAAAGGGCGGCCCCGAAGGCCGCCCTTTCTGTTGGTCCCAGGGTCGGCTCAATGCCCGCCAAGGATCCCCGTGCGCACGTCATAATTGACGGCCAGCGCGTAATCGGGGTCATCCTCGCTATCCACGACCAGGTGGCCGGCCTTGGTCAGCAGGCGGTGACAGTCGCGGCTCAGGTGGCGCAGCTGGATACGCTTGCCGGCGGCTTCGTACTTGGCGGCCACGGCCTCGATCGCCTGCAGGGCGGATTGGTCCACCACGCGGCTGTCGGCAAAGTCCACGATCACCAGCCCGGGGTCGCCCGCCACGTCGAACATTTCCGCAAATCCGTCCGACGACCCGAAGAACAGCGGCCCCTGCACCTGGTAGACCTTCGCGCCCTCGGGGGTGGCATAGGTCTTGGCATGGATGCGCCGTGCGTTGTTCCAGGCATAGGCCAGGGCCGATACGATGACCCCCACGACCACCGCGACCGCAAGGTCGGAATAGACGGTCACCACGGTCACCAGAACGATGACGAAGGCATCGGTCAGCGGCACCTTGGCCAGGATCCGGATCGAGTTCCAGGCGAAGGTCCCGATCACCACCATGAACATCACGCCCACAAGCGCGGCCAGCGGGATCTGTTCGATCAGCGGTGCGGCAAACAGGATGAAGGACAGCAGGAACAGCGCCGCGGCCACCGCGGCCACCCGCGTCCGGCCGCCGGATTTCACGTTGATCATCGACTGGCCGATCATCGCGCAGCCGCCCATCCCGCCGAAGAACCCGGTCAGCACGTTGGCCGCGCCCTGGGCGACGCATTCCTGGCTGGCCCCGCCGCGCTTGCCGGTCATCTCGCCCACAAGGTTCAGGGTCAGCAGCGATTCAATCAGCCCGATGGCGGCCAGGATCACCGCATAGGGCAGGATGATTTCAAACGTCTCCCAGGTCATGGGCACCATGGGGATGTGGAAGGCCGGCAGCCCCCCCTCGATCGAGGCCATGTCGCCAACGCGCGGCACGTCCAGCCCGAAGGCGATCACGACCACGGCCACGATGCCGATGCCTGCCAGCGGGGCAGGGATCGCGCGGGTGATGCGGGGCATGACCCAGATGATCGCCATGGTCGCCGCCACAAGCGCCAGCATCGTCCACAGCGGCGCGCCGGACAGCCATTCACCGCCCGCCGTGCCATGGCCCGAGGCCTCGGCCGAGCCGGGCACCTTGAACTGCGTCATCTGCGCCAGGAAGATCACGATGGCCAGCCCGTTGACGAACCCCAGCATGACCGGATGCGGCACCAGCCGGATGAACTTGCCCCATCTCATCACGCCCGCGATGACCTGCAGGATGCCCATCAGGACGACCGTTGCGAACAGGTATTCGACCCCGTGTTCCGCCACCAGCGCCACCATGACCACGGCCAGCGCGCCCGTTGCCCCCGAGATCATGCCAGGCCGTCCGCCGATCAGCGCGGTCACCAGCCCGACGAGGAAGGCGGCGTAAAGCCCGACCAGCGGGTGCACCCCGGCGACAAAGGCAAAGGCCACCGCTTCGGGCACCAGGGCCAGGGCGACGGTCAGGCCGGACAGAAGCTCGATCCGCAGGCGCGCGGGGGTCAGCTTTTCGTCCGGCGACAGGCGAAGATCGGGCAGATCGAGACGATTGGCAAAGGATGCCAGAATGGATCGGGGCATGGGAAACCTGGAATGGGGATGGAATGCTGGCCCCCGGTTAGCGCAAGGGGGCCTTTGGGGCAAGGGCGGGGCGGGTTTCGGCCGCGTACTGTGGCCCTGCGGGCCGCGCTCGCCGGTCGTGGCGGGGCCGTGTTCAGGCCGCGGGCCCATCCGCCCGCTTTCGCCCTTGCCCCCGCCCGGCCCGGCGGGCAGGCTTTGACCTGAACCGGATCAAAGCAAGGACCCAGGCACATGAGCACCCCCTATCTGGCCGTGATCGGCGGCTCGGGCATCTATGACATCGACGGGCTGAAGGACGCCGCTTGGCAGGCCGTCACGACCCCCTGGGGCGATCCATCCGAGCAGATCCTGACCGGCACTTTGGACGGGCTGCGCCTGGCCTTCCTGCCGCGGCACGGGCGGGGCCATGTGCACAGCCCGACGGATGTGCCCTATCGTGCCAATATCGACGCGCTGAAACAGCTGGGCGTGACCCATGTGCTGTCGGTCAGCGCCTGCGGGTCCTTCCGCGACCACATGGCCCCGGGTGATTTCGTCATCCCCGACCAGTTCATCGACCGCACCGTTAATCGCGAAAAAAGCTTCTTTTCAAAGGGCTGCGTCGCGCATGTCTCTCTGGCGCATCCGACCTGCACCGTGCTGGGCGGCCTGGCTGCCGACGCCGCGCGCGCCCAGGGCGTGACGGTGCACGAAGGCGGCACCTACCTCGCGATGGAGGGGCCGCAGTTCTCGACCCTGGCGGAAAGCCGGATGTACCGCGAAAGCTGGGGCTGCGATGTGATCGGCATGACCAATATGCCCGAGGCCAAGCTGGCCCGCGAGGCCGAGCTGCATTATGCCACCGTCGCCATGGTCACCGATTACGACAGCTGGCACCCCGACCACGGAGAGGTCGACGTGACCGAGATCATCAAGACCCTTGGCGCGAATTCTACCCATGCGCGCGGCATGATCGCCGGCATGCCCGCCCGTCTGGGCGCGGATACGGGCTGCGATCAGGGCTGTGCCACGGCGCTGGACTTTGCCGTCATGACCGCGCCCGACAAACGCGATGCCGATCTGGTGGCGCGGCTGAACACCGTCGCGGGGCGCGTTCTGGGCTGATTTCTGGCGGGGCGAACGCTTTATTCACACTCTGCCGCTAGGCTGGCCGGGCTGTGTGGGACCGGCACTGCTTGCCTTCTGGTATCGCCGGCCTGGGGTCTGATCGCGGGATCTGCGCCGGCGGCACCTTCAATCCCGCAAGCTCGATCCCGCCAGTTTGATCCAAATTGGTCCGTTCCAAAGGGCGTGACGGGCCGGGGTCAGCCCTGAGTGCGCAGGAACTCCATCACCGGTTCACGAACCGATTGCCGGCCCTCGTCGCGGGCCTTGTCGATCACCGACCGCAGCGCGCCCAGGTCGGTGCGCATCAGCAGCGACTTGACCGGCCCGATCGACGCCGGGCGCATCGACAGGGTACGCAAACCCATGGCGGCCAGGCAGATCGCCTCGACCGGGCGGCCGGCGTCTTCGCCGCAGAAGCTTAGCTGCGTGCCGGTGCTGGCGCAGCGGTCGACGATGCCCTGAAGGAAGGTCAGGAAGGACACGTTCAGCGTGTCATACCGCCGCCGGACCCGTTCGTTTTCGCGGTCGGCCGCAAAGAAGAACTGTTTCAGGTCGTTG
Source organism: Pseudooceanicola nitratireducens (assembly GCF_900109195.1). GTDB lineage: Bacteria > Pseudomonadota > Alphaproteobacteria > Rhodobacterales > Rhodobacteraceae > Pseudooceanicola > Pseudooceanicola nitratireducens. Next base: position 534,771 of record NZ_FNZG01000001.1, read on the forward strand.
CCGCCGATTGACAGGAACTCGACCTCTTCGAAGAACTTGGTGGGGGCAAAGGCCAGCGACGGGGTCTCCAGCATGGCACCCAGTTCGACCTTCTCGGGCAGGGGATGGCCCAGGATCCGTTCCCGCTCCAGCGCCTTGTCCATCTCGGCCGAGGCGGCGCGGTATTCTTCGTATTGCGCGACAAAGGGGAACATCACCGTCAGCGGGCGACCATTGGCAGCCCGCACCAGCGCCTGAAGCTGCATCCGCATGACGCCGGGTTTGTCCAGCCCGACCCGGATCGCCCGCCAGCCAAGCGCGGGGTTGGGTTCGTCATTGGGCTTCATGTAGGACAGGACCTTGTCCGACCCGATGTCGAGCGTGCGGAAGACCACCTTGCGCCCCTCGGCCGCGTCGATCACACGGGCATACAGCGCCGAAAGCTCGGACCGTTTGGGCATCTGGTTGCGGATCAGGAACTGAAGCTCGGTGCGGAACAGGCCCACGCCCTCGGCCCCGGATCCCGCCAGCGACGGCAGATCGGCCATGAGGCCTGCGTTCATCATCAGGTGCACGCGCTGGCCGCACATCGACACCGCCGGAAGATCGCGGATCGAGGCATAGCGTTCCTGCGCCTTGGCCTGCATGGCGATCTTGTCGCGGAAGGCGTTCACGACCGTGTCTTCGGCGCGCAGGTGTGCGATGCCGCCGTCGCCGTCGACCAGGATGTGATCACCGTTCAGCGCCTCGGTGGTGATGCGGCCGGCGTGGATGACCAGCGGAATGGCCAGCGCCCGCGCCACGATTGCCGCATGCGACCCGACCGACCCGCCTTCCAGCACGATGCCCTTCAGCGACCGGCCGTAATCCAGCAATTCCGCCGGACCGATGTTGCGCGCGACCAGGATCGGATCGGCGGGCATTTCCGCCCCCGTGGCCTTGCCCTGGCCCGACAGGATCCGGAGCAGACGGTTCGACAGGTCGTCAAGGTCATGCAACCGGTCGCGCAGGTAAGGATCGGTGATCGTTTCCATCCGCGCGCGGGCGGTGGATTGTTCCTTTTCGACCGCGGCTTCGGCCGAAAGGCCGCGCGCCACGTCTTCTTCCATCCGGCGCAGCCAGCCCTTGGAGTTGGCGAACATCCGGTAGGCTTCCAGAACCTCAAGCTGTTCCTTGTCGTCATCGGCGATATTGGCCACCAGCGTATCGACGGCGTCGCGCAGCTGGTCCACGGCCTCGGCCAGACGCTCGCCCTCGCGGTGCGGATCCTCGGCAATCGGGTTGGTGATGACGACGCGGGGTTCGTGCAGCCAGACGTGCCCCTCAGCCGCGCCTTCCTGCCCGGTGGTGCCGCGAAACAGCACGGGCTTGGTGTGCAGGGCGGACAGCGCCGCGCCTTCACCGACAAAGGCCCCCAGTTCGGCCATCTCGGCCAGGACCATGGCGACCACTTCCAGCGCGGTGATCTCGTCCTCGGAATAGCGGCGGGCGCGTTTCGACTGCACCACCAGAACGCCCAGCTTTTCGCCCAGGCGCTGGATCGGCACACCTGCGAAGGAGGAATAGATCTCTTCTCCGGTTTCAGCCATGTAGCGGAAGCCGGGTTCCGACGGCGCATCGGGGGTGTTGACGATCCGCCCGGTGCGGCCGACGCGGCCCACAAGGCCTTCGCCCAGCTTCATCCGGGTCTGGTGCACGGCCTCGGGTTTCAGACCCTCGGTTGCGCAAAGCTCAAGCGTGTCGGCATCGCGGAACAGGTAGACCGAGCAGACCTCGGTCTTCATCGAATCCGCGATCAGATGGGTGATCTTGTCCAGACGCGCCTGGCCGGCCGCTTCCTCGGCCATGGCCGCGCGAAGCCGGGCCAGCATCTGCCGGCTGTCAGTCTGAAAATCGTTGCTCATACCGGCGCTGGCTGTCCTTTATCCTGTCCGTACGAATAGTACAGACGCGCAGGCAAGCCAAACGGTAATCTGGTCGCAGCCCGGGCGGCGGGCCGGGCGGGCGCGGAAAAGCGCCCGAAAACCGGGCACCTCAGGCCATCCGGGGGATCAGGCTTTTTCCAGCTCGAAGGCGTCGTGCAGGGCCTGCACCGCCAGTTCCATGTACTTCCGGTCGATCAGCACCGAAATCTTGATCTCGGAGGTGGCGATGACCTTGATGTTCACACCCTCGTCCGAGAGCGTCTTGAACATCTGCGCGGCAACGCCCGACTGCGACCGCATGCCGATGCCCACGGCCGAGACCTTGGCGACATTGGTGTCCGCCACCAGGTCGTGGAAGTTGATGTCGCCGCTGTCCTTGGCCGCGTTCAGCGCCTTTTCGGCACGCGCCACCTGATCGACAGGGCAGGAGAAGGTCATGTCGGTGCGACCTTCCTCGGCGATGTTCTGGATGATCATGTCGACGTTGATCCCCGCCTCGGCCAGGGGGCCGAAGATGGCGGCGGCGATGCCGGGGCGGTCGGCGACCGAGATCAGCGTCATCTTTGCCTCATCGCGGGAATAGGCGATGCCAGAGACCGGGCGGTTTTCCATGATTTCCTCCTCGGCACAGACCAGCGTGCCGGCTTCATCAGATTGTTCTTCGAACGACGACAGGACGCGCAGGCGCACGCCGAACCGCATCGCCAGCTCGACCGAGCGGGTCTGCAGCACCTTCGCGCCCAGGGAGGCGAGTTCCAGCATCTCCTCGAAGGCGATCTTGTCGAGCTTGCGGGCCTTGTCGGTGATGCGCGGATCGGTGGTATAGACCCCGTCCACGTCGGTGTAGATGTCGCAGCGTTCCGCACCGAAGGCGGCGGCAAAGGCGACGGCGGTGGTGTCGGACCCGCCACGGCCAAGCGTGGTGATCCGGCCCTCGGGCGAGATGCCCTGGAAGCCCGCGACCACGGCGACCTTCATGCCTTCCGCGAACTTCGCGCTGATGTTGTCGGTCGGGATCTCTTCGATCCGGGCCTGGGAATGGGCGCTGTTGGTTTTCAGCGGCACCTGCCAGCCCTGCCAGGAGCGCGCGGGCACGTCCATTTCCTGCAGGGTCAGGGCCATCAGCCCGGCGGTGACGTTTTCGCCCGAGGAGACCACGGCATCATATTCGCGGGCATCGTAGAATTTCGAGGTCTCGTTCACCCAGCCGACCAATTCATTGGTCTTGCCGGACATGGCCGAGACGATGACGATCACGTCATAGCCCTTGGCGACTTCGACGCCGACGCGCTTGGCGGCGCGTTTGATGCGATCCAGGGTGGCGACCGAGGTGCCGCCGAATTTCATCACGAGAACGGGCATGGAACTTCCCAGAATTGTTCCGCGGCGGTCTAGAGGCCTTTGTGCAAAAGCGCAAGTGGCCTTGGCGCTGCTCCTCCGCCCTTATGAGCGTCCTCGCGTCCGGTCACCGGTCCGGTGCCCTTGTCCGGCGGCAGTGCGGGCGGCGGGCGGGGCGGTGAGTATTTAAGGCAAGATGATGGGGATCAGAAGGGGACGGGCTGGCCATCCCAGGTCTCGAAGGTGCCGGTGGTGTCGGGGGTGAGGAGGTCGAAGCGCGCGGCCAGGCCGTTGACCGAGGTGGTGACGTCGATATCGGCCGCGGATCCGCCCATGTCGGTCTGCACCCAGCCCGGGTGATAGGCCCCGACGGCGATGGCATCGGCGGCGAGGTCGCAGGCAAGGTTGCGCGCGACATTGGCGGCACCGGCCTTGGAGGCGCGGTAGACGTAGGAGCCGCCGGGCGCGCGGGCCTGGCTGCCCATGGCTGAGGAGATGATCGCGACCCGTCCGGCCGTGGATTTGCGAAGCGCCGGCAGCAGCGCCTGGGTGGTCAGAAAGGGGCCCGCGACGTTCACCGCCATGGTGGTGGCCCAGGCGGCGGCCGGGAATCCGGTGTCGAGGTCGTGCCCCTTGTCGAGGTAGACGCCGGCGTTGCAGATCAGCAGGTCGACGGGATCCGCGCCCAGGGCCTCTTTCAGGGCGGTGAAATCCGGGGTGCCGGTCAGGTCAAGCGGCACGAGGCTGTCGGACCCGGTGGTCGAGGTGCCGATGACACTATCGCCACGGTCCCGGTAGAGATCGGCCAGGGCGGCACCGATGCCGCGGCTGGCCCCGGTGATCAGAACGCGTTTTGCCAGGGTCATCAATTGGCCTTTCGGTTCGTCAGGAAGGGCAGGGGGGTGATGGGGATGCCGTCTTCGATCAGCTGGCGGGCGTCTTCCAGCCGGGCCTCACCATGGATGGCGCGGGCATCGCTGTCGCCGTCGTGGATGCGCCGGGCCTCTTCCACGAAGCGGTCGCCGACGTAATCCGATTCCGCCTCGATCTTGCGGCGCAGGTCAGCCAGGGCCTGTTCGGCAGCAGAGGCGGGTGCGGACAGGGGGCGGTTGGCGTTGGTCTTGGGCCGGTCCCGGTCCTGACCCTGATCGTGAACCGTGGCGGTGTCGCGCGTCGAGACACGCGGGGCCATCATCGCCTTTTCCACCCGGGGCGAGCCGCAGATCGCACAGCTGACATGGCCCCTGGCCTGCAGGTCGTCGAATGCGGCTGAGGATTTGAACCAGCTGTCGAACCGGTGGTCATTGTCGCATTTCAGGCTGAACTGGATCATCGCCTTCCCATCCGTGGAACTGACCTATTACATAGCCACCCCTGAGGGCGATGCAAGCGCAGCAGGATCACGGTTCAGGTTGGCAAATCAACAGGCTGTCAGGTGGCTGGGCATGCGCAGGGGGCGTCAGCCCAGCTGCCTGGGGTCGAAAGTGCGGATCAGCGCGGCCAGGTCGGGTTCGTCGACCCGTTTCGCCGCCTTCTTGCGGCTGAACCACTTGCGGTCGCGTTCATTGGCCTCGGGGTATTCGGTCTTGAGCAGCCGGGTGTGCACCGCGAAGAGCAGCCCGATGCAGGGCACTTCGACCCCGTTGTCGAGCAGTTTCATATAGCTGTACTGGCCAAGCGGGTCTGGATAGGCGCGGCCGATCACCCCGGCTTCTTCCCGGGCTTCCTGCAGCGCGGCCTCGTGCGGGGCCTTGCCGCGCATCGGCCAGCCCTTGGGCACGATCCAGCGCTTGGTGCCGCGGCTGGTGATCAGCAGGACGCGGATCTTGTCGTTCACCACGCGATAGCACAGCGCCGCATATTGCGTGCGGATGTCCTTTGGGTCGAAGGATTCGAAAGCCGGCGGAAGTGGCAAGTTTCGCTGAAAACTCACGCGGTACCCTGTGTCATGAAGCGCCTGCTGCGCGGTGTATGCTCGAAGATGGGTCTTGGGTCTTAACTTTCCATGAAGATCATAGCGCAGATTTGCCGAAAATTCCAGCGGGATCCGACGCCGGAGGGCGTCAGGGGCCGGGTGTCAGGAGGTCTGCACAAGGATTGAACTGGGATTGAACAGGGATTGCGCAGCGATTGGAGGCCGCGCAGGGGGGCAGAACAGCGACGCCCCCGGGAAGGGGGTGCCAGGCCGCGCCGGACAGGATCAGCGCGTGAAGTCGATCGGGATGCGGAAGTCGCGCTGCGCCCCAGATGGCGGGTTCGGGAAGGGTGCGGCCCGGCGCACCATCGAAAGCGCCGCCTGGTCGATCTCGGCGCTGCCCGAGGACCGCGCGACCGAAAGCCCGCCCAGCCCGCCCGAGCCGGTGACCGAGAAGCGCACCGTCACGCTGCCCCGGCCGCGCACCTTTGGTTTTCGCACCCGCGACAGCTTGCGATAGACCTGGCCTGGGTAATTGCTGGCGCGGGCATTCCCGGCCTCGCGGGTCTTGCCGCCGCCCTGGCCCTTGGTCGTGGCCTGGGCGGTCGCCTTGCCGTCACTCGCGCCAGCGGTCGCCTCGATCTTCTGCTGCGTATTGCCCTGTTTCTGCGCCACTTTCGGCTTGGGTTTCGGCGCAGGCTTGGGGTCCGGTCTGACCGGCGTCTCAAGCTGCGGATCACGCAGCATGGGCCGCTTGGAGCTTTCGGCAAGCGTCGGCTCGGCCTCGGCTTCCAGCACCTCGGTCACCTCGGGCGTCTCTGCGGTTAGGGGCTCGGGCGGCGGGGCCTCGGCCAGCTCTGTCACATCGGGCAGCACCTCGGGCAGCGGTTCGGGCTGCGTCTCAACCAGCTCGGGCTGCGGGGCGAGGGGGATCATCCCGTCGGGCGTCTGGGGGATCTGCGCGGTCAGGGGCTGGGTGTCGACGGGTGTCTCCACGGGCGTCTCGACAGGCACCTCGACGGGCGGTTCGATCGGCGCGGGTTCCGCCACTTCGGCAGTCTCGACCGGCTCGGGCTGATCCTGGGGGATCTCCTCGGGCGGTGTTTCCTCGGCCAGCTCCTCGGCGTCTTCCGGGGTCAGGGTGCCCTGGCTGACGTCTTCAAAATAGGACCCGATCCGGGCTTCTGCGGCGCCGGCGCTGCCTTCCAGCAGGATCTCGGGTTCACTGTAAAGTCCGCGGACGACCACGGCATGGGCGGCAACGGCCAGGGCGATCGCGCTGACGGTGGCGAGGCGCGACATGGGAATGCTGCGGGACATGTCAGTTCAGACCCTGTTCGGTGACGACGACGACGCGGGTGGCCCCGGCCTGGCGCAGATCGCGCGACAGGGCGACCAGCGCATGGGCCGGCGTGTCGCGATCGGGCACAAGGCGGACAAGGCCGGTCTGGCGGCCCGGAAGCTCGGCCATCGCGTCCATATAGGCCTGGGCCGAGGCAATGGGCGTGCCGCGATAAGACAGGCTGCCATCGTCGAACAGCACCAGCGCATCGGGCGGTGCCACGCTGTCTAGGTCGCGGGTGTCCACCAGTGTCAGTTTCTGGTCCAGCGGAGGGGCAAGGGCCCCGGCAACCATGAAGAAGACCAGCATCAGGAAGACGATGTTGATCAGGGCGATGGTCGGTTCGCGTTCGGACTTGCGCCGTTTGGGCTTCACGATGTGCCCCCCAGGACGGTCGGAAGAAAGCCGCGCACATCGCGCAGCACCACCAGTAGGTCGGTCAGACGCTGCGCGGTGACCTCGGGCGTCAGGGCGACAATCAGCGCGCGGGGCGGGGTGTCGCCATCGGCGGTTGGGCTGGCGTTGTCAGAGGGTGCCGTCCCGGAGGCCGTGTTCAGATCGGCCAGGGCCTGCGGCAGATCCTGCATCGCCACTTCACGGGCGTTCAGCATCAGCGCCTCGGGCGACAGCCGCAGGAACAGCGGCGGACGGTCCGAAGGGGCCGAGGCACTGGCCCCGGCGGCGGTCAGCTCGACCTCGGCAAAGCGCGAGAAGGTCGAGGACAGCATGAAGAACAGCAGCAGCAGGAAGATCACGTCGATCAGCGACGTCATCGACATGCGGCGGGCGCGACGCCCCCGGCGCATTGGCTTAGGCCAGCGCGGGCTGGCCCGCGCCCCCTGCTTTGGCCGCCGCAGCGGGTTTGGACCCCATGGGGGCCAGCACCGTCTGGATGGCGCGTCCGGCGATCACGCGTTCGGCGTCCATGCGGCCTTCCAGCCAGCTCAGCGCGACCGAGGTCGGCATCGCCACCACAAGGCCCACGGCCGTGGTCAGAAGCGCGACCCAGATGCCTCCTGCCAGGACCGAAGGATCAACCTGCGAACCGGCGTCCTGCAGGGCCTGAAACGCCTCGATCATGCCCAGAACGGTGCCAAACAGCCCCAGCAAAGGGGCCAGCTGGGCCACGTTGTCCAGGTAGCGCAGCCCGCGTTCCAGCCGGGCAAAGCGGATCTCGGCTTCGGCCTCAAGCCGTTCCGAGGCCGAGGCCACGGCGATGTCGTCCCGCCCCTCGGCGTCCAGCGCCAGCGCCACGACCGGCGCCAGGTACGAGGTCGATTTGCCAAGCGCGGCCTTCGCGCCGGGGCGGTCGCCCGCATCCCAGGCGGTGATCGCCTGGGTCAACGCCTTGTGGCGCCCCACGCCCGCGGCCGAGAACTGCCAGATCTTGTAAAGAACGACCGCAAGGGTCACCAGCGACACGGCCATCAGGGTCATGACGACGGGGCCGCCGACCTCTGCGATGTTCTGCAGGCTGGCGATCAGTTTGTTCAGGAAAGTCATCCCAGGACCTCGATATCGGTACGGGTGGAAAGGCGCAGGTTGGACATGCAGGCCCCGGCGTCCTGGCCCTCGACCTGGCAGCTGTGCGCGCCGTTGAACAGAACCTGGCCGATGCCTTCGCAGGTGGTGCCGGGGATCACGAACTGACGCACGCGGGTCCGGCCCTGCGGCAGAGTGCCGAAATCGAACAGGGTCATGCGGTTCACCTGACCGGCGGCGTCGAAGATCACGGTTTCAAGCACGGTCTTTGTGGCATCGGCACCATAGCCGTTCTGCACCACGAAGGAGAGCTTGCAGCCGGTTTCCTGCGCGGTGGCGGCGTTCAATTCGATGCTCAGGCCGGGTGTCGGGGCCGGGGTCGCCGCGTCCTGCCCGACGGCAGGTGCGGCGGTCACGGTCATGCAAAGGGCCAGCGCCGAGGCCAGCGCGGCAAAGGGCGCGCGCGGGGCGGTCAGGGTCATCTTGTCATCCATCGGGGGGCTGCTTTCGTGCTGTAGCAATGGGCTGGGGCGCGGGGGCGGAAAGGGCGTCACAGCGCGGGCGGCAGGGCAGGGCGCGTATTCCCGCGCCCCCGCCCGGCAGGGGTCACTTGGTCAGGATCAGCTTGCCGGTCTTGGTGATCCGCAGGGTGTAAACCTGTTCGTCCAGCTCGATCTCGACGGTCGGATTGTCGCCCGTCAGCTCGCGCGCATTGTGGCGGCGGCGGGTCGCATCGCGGCCCGGCTCGCGTGTGGTCAGTTCGGGGTTGGGGGTCAGGTCGACCATGTCAGTCCTTTCGGGTCTTCACGGAAGGCAAAGCGCATCAGGTGATCTTCGATGATGAATTTGGCGCGGGTCAGTCCGACGTCGTCCTGGGCCGTGACTTCGACATCAAGACCGGACGAATCGCTGCGCATATGGGCGGGGCCCGGGGGCAGATCCGCACGTGCCGTCGTGTCGTCGAATTCGACCGTGACCTTGTGCGCAAAGTGCTTGCAAAGCTGGTGCATGTACTTCGCGCCGTTGGGCGTTTCGAACCTGCAAGTGGCGGTTAACATCTGCAATCCCGTTTTCCGATTCTTTTGGTAAGGTATTTTGTTGACGCAGATTTGCCAAGCCTCTAGCTGTCGAAAAAAACACGGAAGATCCCGGACGGGGTCGGATTGCCCAAAGAATGGAAACTCGGATGTCCTTGTTTAAAAGCGCCTTTCTCGCCGGTCTTGTCGGTTTTGGTACAGTCGGTCTTGCGAATGCCGACCCGGTGACCTTCGCCACCGCCGCAGGTGAACAGACCCTGAAGGCCGTGCCCGACCGCGTCGTGGCGCTGGATGTGTCGGCCATGGATACGCTGGCCGCCCTGGGCGTGACGCCCGTCGGCGTGGTCAGCCCGACCTATGTGTCCTACCTGCCCGAAGACGTGGCCGGCGCGACCCCGGTCGGCACCTTCTTTGAACCGGACATGGAGCGGATCGCGGCCCTTGGCCCTGACGTGATTGCCGTGGGTGCACGGGCGCTGGCCATGGCGGATGCCCTGGGGCGGGTCGCCCCGGTCGCGGATATGAGCGTGGGCACCGACGCCTATGCCGACGGCCTGGCCCGCCTGCGCGGCTATGGCCAGATGCTGGGTCTGGAAGACAGGGCCGAGGCCCTGGCCCAAGGGCTGGAGGAAAAGGCCGCCGCCCTGCGCGCCCGGATCGAGGCCACGGGCGGCAGCGCGCTGATCCTGATGACGAACGGCCCCAAGCTGTCGGTCTTCGGTGCGCATAGCCGGTTTGGCTGGCTGCACACGGAACTGGGCTTTGCCCCGGCGGTCGAAGGCATCACCGAAAACCGCCACGGAGAGGCCGTGTCCTTTGAATACCTGGCCGAGGCCAACCCCGACTGGCTGCTGGTTGTTGACCGCGCTGCCGCCATTGCCGCCGCCACCGGCGACAGCGGAGACGGCGCGCGGGCCACGCTGGACACCCCGTTGCTGGCGCAGGCGGAGTTTTCGCGCAAGGGGCAGGTAATCTACCTTTCTCCGGCGGAACTGTACATCGCTTCGGGCGGCGCGACCTCGCTGGCGCGCACGATGGACGAAATCTCGGCGGCGCTGGACGCGGCGGCCACGCAGTAACCGGGCGGTAAGGCATCCCCGGAGGCAGTTCGGCCCCGGGGCTTTCCCCGCCAAGGCGCCGCTATCCCCTCCGGCACGCCACAACAAAGGGCCCGCAGGAAAGCGAACCCAGGACAAAAGGGCCGTCGGACGATCCGGCCCACAGACGGACAGAGTGATGACATTTCGAACGCCAAGCCGGATCTTCCTGTCCGGCCTAGCCCTGCTGATGATCCTTTCGGTCCTATCGATCGGCATCGGTGTCTCGGATCTCGGGATCTGGGGCACCTTCAGCGACCCGGACGCCCGGCAGATCCTGTGGGAGGTCCGCGTGCCCCGCACCCTGGCCGCGCTTCTGGCCGGAGCCGGGCTGGCGGTTTCGGGGCAGGCGATGCAGATCCTTGTCCGCAACCGGTTCATTGAACCGATGTCCGCAGGCGCGGGCCAGAGCGCCGCGCTTGGCGTGCTGCTGGTCACGCTTCTGGTGCCCTCGGCCGCGATCTGGGTCAAGATGGTCGGGGCCTCGCTGGCGGCGCTGACCGGGTCGCTGGTGCTGATGGCGATCCTGCGCCCGATGCCGCCGACCCAGCCGCTTTTGCCCGCGCTGGTGGCGCTGGTCTATGGCGGGGTGATCAGCGCGGTGGTCTCCTTCATCGCGTTCCAGGGGGACCTGGCACAATTCCTCGGCTCCTGGCTGACGGGCGAATTTTCGGGCGTGCTGCGGGGGCGGTATGAACTGCTTTGGATCGCGGGCGGGGCCTCGGTCCTGATGTACCTGATCGCGGATCGCCTGACGCTTTTGTCCCTGGGCGAAGACGCGGCGCGCGCCCTGGGCGTCAACGTGGGCCTCATCACGGCCACGGCGGTGGCGGGCCTGTCGGTGGTCACCGCGATGATCGTGGTCAGCGTCGGATCCATCCCCTTTGTCGGGCTGGTGGTGCCCAACCTGACGGCCCGGCTGACCGGAGACAACCTGCGCCGCGCCCTGCCGCTGACGGCCCTGTGCGGGGCGCTGATGGTTCTGGGCGCGGACATCCTGAGCCGGCTGATCCGCTTCCCCTATGAGATCCCGGTGGCCACAACCGTCGCAGTGATCGGGGCGGTGCTGTTCCTTGTGCTGATCAACCGTGACCCCCGGTCGCGTGGCGCCGCCGGGGTGAACCCTGCGGCCAGCGCGGACCGGAAAGGGGGCAGCCATGTCTGATACGGCACTTGCCCCCGCCCGGTCCCGCCGCCGCATCCTGCCGCTGTCGCTGCGCCTGTGGGGGCTGCTGATCCTGCTTGTGGCCTGCGCGGCGGGCTACATGCTGATCGGGGCCGAGGCCCCCTGGTCCTTCCTGCTGCCCTATCGCGGCGCGAAACTGGCCGCGCTGGTGCTGGTCGGCGTGGCGCTGTCCGTGGCGACCGTGGTCTTTCAGACGCTGACCGCCAACCGCATCCTGACGCCATCCCTGATGGGCTTCGATGCGCTTTATATCTTTGTACTGACCCTGATGGTGCACAGCCTTGGCGCGACGGCCTATGCGAACATCCCCGTGGGGCTGATCTTTACCATCAACCTCGGGTCCATGGCGCTGTTGGGGCTGCTGCTGTTTGCCGTGCTGCTGCGGCTGGCGCGCGGCGACATGGTGCGGCTGGTGCTGACCGGCATCGTGCTGGGCCTGCTGATCCGGTCCATCACCGAATTCGTGCAGCGGCTGATCGATCCGAACGAATTCCAGACCGTGCAGTCGCTGTCGGTGGCGCGCTTCACCCAGGTGGACACGGGCCTTCTGGCGCTGTCCTCTCTTGCGATCGGGGTGGGGCTGGTGTTGGCCTGGCGGCTGCGGCTGCGTCTTGACGTCCTGGCCCTGGGCGACGCGGCGGCGACGGGTCTGGGCGAACCGCCCGCGAAGCTTCAGCGCCACGCCATGCTGGTGATCTGCCTTCTCGTGGCTTCGGCCACCGCTTTGGTCGGGCCGATGGCGTCGCAGGGCGCGGGGCCGTCCAGCTTTTTCGGGCTGATCGTCACCGCCATCGCCCATGTGCTGACCCCGACGCATCGCCATTCGGTGCTGCTGCCCTCGGCCGCGCTGATCGGCGGCATCATCCTGGTCGGAGGCCAGCTGATGGCCGAACGGGTCTTTGCCCTGGCCACCCCCCTGATCGTCGTGATCGAGCTGATCGGCGGCGGGGTCTTCCTGATTGTCCTGCTGAAAAGGCGCGCCGCATGATCCGTATCTCTGGCCTGTCCCATTCCATCGCCGGCACCCCGATCCTGCGGGATATCGACCTGACGATCCCCAGGGGCGGCATCACCGCGCTGATCGGCCCGAACGGGGCGGGCAAATCGACGCTGCTGTCGCTGATCGCGCGGCTGCAGAAGATCCAGACCGGCACGATCACCGTGGGCGATCTGACCATCGGCACGGCCAGCGATCAGGACCTGGCCCGCACCCTGGCGGTCATGGCGCAAAGCAGCCATGTGCAGGCCCGCCTGCGGCTGTCCGAACTGGTGTCCTTTGGCCGCTATCCCTGGAACCGTGGCAGGCCGGGGCCGCAGGACCACGCCCGCGTCGAACAGGCGTTGGAGCGGTTCGGCCTGATCCCGCTGCGCGACCGCTTCCTGGACGAGATCTCGGGCGGGCAGCGCCAGCGCGCCTTTGCCGCCATGGCCTATGTGCAGGACACGCCCTATCTGCTGCTGGATGAACCGCTGAACAACCTGGACATCGCCGCCGCCCGCGATCTGATGTCCCTGGTGCGGGACATGGCCGATACCGATGGCCGCACGGTGGTGATCGTGCTGCACGACATCAACTATGCCACCGCCTTTGCCGACCACCTTGTGGTGATGAAGGACGGAGCCATCGCCGCCCAGGGCCGCCCCGATCAGACCGTGTCCGAGGCGCTGCTGGAACAGGTTTTCGGCACCCGCGCGCGGGTGGAAATTCTGCAAGACCGGCCTGTCGTTCTGGTGTGATCACGCATAGTTGACAAAATTTATCAGACTTACTATCGCGATCCCGGTCGCCAGCCGGAACCTCCCTCGTATCCCGCCAGCCAACACATTCAGAGACTTGGGATATGGGATATGACACTTTCAACAAAGGCGCGGGCAAAAAAGGCGCGGGCCAGAAAGGCGCTGATACTGCTGGGTGCCACCGCCATCACACCTGTGGCCATGCCAGCCGTTGCGCAGGACGTGGTTGACCTGAACGCGATCCGGATTCAGTCCGACGCCGCGCAGGACCTGCTGGGCAACACCGAAATCACCGAAGAGGAACTGGAGGACCGCAATCCCCAGACCATGGCCGACGTCTTTGCCGGCGAAACCGAGGTCACCGCATCCGGCGGCGCCCCGATCGCGCAAAAAGTGTTCGTGCACGGGGTCGAGGAAAGCCTGCTGAGCGTCACCATCGACGGCGCGCGCCAGAACAAGGCCGCCTTCCACCATGCCGGCAACGTGCTGATCGACCCGACGCTGCTCAAGCGGGTCGAGGTCTCCTCGGGGCTGGCCCCCGCAGATGAAGGCCCCGGCGCGCTGGCAGGTTCGATCGCCTATGAAACCAAGGACGCCCGTGACCTGCTGCAGCCCGGCGACACCTTTGGGGGCCGCGCCTCGATCGGCTATTCCTCGAACAGCAACACCTTCCACCGCAGCCTGACCCTTTATGGTCAGCAGGGCGGTTTCGAATACCTGCTGTCCGGCACCAAGGCGACCGGCGACGATTACAAGGACGGGTCGGGCACGCAGATGATCGGCACCGGTGCCGGCCTGTCGAATTACGTGGCCAAGTTCGCCTATACCAGCGACACCGGCAAACGGCTGGAATTCAGCGCCGACTATACCGAAGACGCGGGTTATCGCGCCGGTCAGGCGGGGGGTGCGGGCAATTACATCCGCCCCGACTTTGCCAATGTGCGCGGCAACGTGATCCCGGTCTGGGCCGTCTCGACCCGCCGGTCCTTCAACTTCACCTACACCGACGAAGCCCCCGAGGGCATCTGGGCCCCGGTGCTGCAACTGTCCTATAACGAGCAGGAGCTGGAAGGCGACATCGTCACCGAAGGCATCAACACCAGCCTGTCGGGCAAGGTGCAGAACGACTTCATGATCGGCAACGGCATCCTCAGCGCCGGCGTGGATTTCTTCCACGACACCGCCGAGGGCACCGGCCTGGCCAACACCGGCACCGCATCCAAGGAAACGCTGAACAACATCGGTGTCTTCGCCCAGATGCGCCAGGACGTCAGCGACCGGCTGTCGCTGTCCTACGGTGTGCGCGCCGACTTTCAGGAGTTCTCGACCCCCGATGGTCAGACCTTCCGCGACGGTGGCGTCAGCGTGAACGCCTCGGCCGACTTCGTGCTGACGGAAAACCTGTCGCTGAACATCGGTGCGGCCTCGGTCTGGGGTGGCTACGAGCTTAGCGAAGCCTCGCTGATCAACACCTCTGCCGGCGCGTCGACCTTCACGCCCTGGACCTATTCCTCGATCACCGCGTCGCGCGCGAACAACGCCCGAGTCGGTCTGCGGTACGAATCCGGCAACTGGGTTGCGGATGGTGCGCTGTTCTACACCCAGATCCGGAACGCGCCCTACCTCTTCTCCGGGGATCGGTCCAACAGCCCGACGATCACGTCGCGCGGGCTTGACGCCTCGCTGCGCTATTCCACGGGCGCGGGCTATGTTCAGGCGAACTATACCTACGCCAAGGTGCAGCTGGACGGCGCGCAGATCGGCACGACCGATTACTACTGGGGCCGTCCCATGGGCCACATTTTCGGTCTGTCCGCAGCCTTCGAGGTCGCTGACGGTCTGACCCTGGGCGGGACTGCGGAAATCGCGCTGGACAACAACGAAGGCGCGTCGACCCTGCCGGGCTACGAGGTGCTGAACGTTTTCGCCAGCTACACGCCCAAGCAGTACGACAACGTCGAGGTCCGCCTGGATGTGCGCAACGTCTTTGACCAGACCTACACGCGCCGCAGCGCCGATGGCATGGGCTTTGGCCCCGTCACCCCGCTGACCGAGCCGGGTCGCACCATCGCCCTGATGGTGACGACCAAGTTCTGATTGGCCCCGGTCTAGTCGGCCCCGGTCTGATTGGCCTGGGTCTGATTGGCTGGATCTGATCCGTTTCCCTCGATGCCCCCTGCGGGGCGTCCCGGCCCGGTCCCCGTTGCGGGGGCCGGGCCTCTTGCTGCCCTGCCGCGCGATCTGCCTGTTGGCTGCACAACAAATGTGCAACTGCGCCTTTTCTGTGCGCCTGATCCGCCCCGACAGCGCCCCGACCCTTGCCAGCCCGCCCCCGCCATGGCGATTGGCAAAGACATGAGCGGGACACTTACCATTGTAGTCGTCGAAGAGGACCGGGATCGGGCCGTGGCCATCGTGGATGCGCTGATGGACAGCGGCGACCACGAGGTCCACGTGATCGCCGACCCTTCCGGGCTGGCGCGCAAGATCGCGGCCCATGCGCCTGACATCGTGCTGATCGACATCGACCATCCGACCCGCGACATGATGGAGGAGCTGACGCTTGCCTCCGGTCCGCTGGACCGACCCGTGGCCATGTTCGTGTCCGGCGCGGCGGGCGGTCTGGCGCAGGCCGCCATCGAAAGCGGCGTGTCGGCCTATGTGGTCGACGGGCTGGCCCCCGACCGGCTGAAGCCTGTCATCGACACCGCCATCGCGCGCTTCCGCATGTTCCGCCAGATGCGCACCGAACTGGCCGAGACGCGCCGCGCCCTGGAAGAGCGCAAGGTGATCGACCGCGCCAAGGGCCTTCTGATGAAGGCCAAGGGAATCGACGAGGACGCGGCCTATGCCCTGCTGCGCAAGACCGCCATGGATCAGGGCCGCCGCGTCGCCGAGGTCGCCGAGGCGCTGGTCACCGCATCGGGGCTGTTGTCATGATCCCGGTCAGCCTTCCCGTCGCCTATGTGCCACTTGTCGATGCCGCGCCGCTGATCATCGCCCAGGACATGGGCTTTGCCGCGGCTGAAGGCATTTCGCTTGATCTGGTCTCTGCGCCCTCCTGGTCCTCGGTCCGGGACATGCTGGCCTTTGGCCGGGTGGACGCCGCGCATCTTCTTTCGCCCATGCCCGTGGCCATGGGGCTGGGACTGGGCGGCGTGACGACCGAACTGGTCGCGCCTTATGTCCTGTCGGCCAATGGCAACGTGATCGGTGTCGGCCGCACGCTGGAGGCCCGCCTGCGCGAGGCAGGCTATGGTTTCGACTTCACCGATGCTGCCGCTGCCGCCACGGCCCTGGCCGCCGTGCTGAAACAGGGCGGCAATGCGCCTGTGACCTTCGGCGCGCCCTTTCCCTTCTCGATGCACGTCGAACTGCTGCGCTATTGGTTCGACAGCACGCCGCTGCGCGAGTGCCGGATCGACATCCGCGTGGTGCCGCCGCCGATGATGGCGCAGGCCCTGGCCGATGGCGATGTGGATGCCTTCTGCGTCGGCGAACCCTGGGGGTCGGTCGCGGTCGAACAGGGGGCAGGGGCCCTGATGCTGCCGGGCAAGGCGATCTGGGAATTCGCACCGGAAAAGGTGCTGGCCGTGCGCCGCGCCTGGGCCGAGACCGAACCGCATCTGCTGTCGCGCCTGATGCAGGCGCTGTGGCGGGCCGGGCGCTGGCTGTCGCAGCCCGACAGCCGCACCACCGCCGCCGAGATCCTGTCGCGCCCGGAATGGCTGGGCATTCCGCCCGAACTGATCGACCGCGCGCTGTCGGGCCGGTTCACCATTTCCACCCGCGCCGAACAGCGCGAGGTCGAGGGGTTCCTGAACTTCCACGACGGTGCGGCGAACTTCCCCTGGCGCAGCCAGGCCAAGTGGATCGCCGACCGCATTGCCTTGGCCAACGGTTTGGACCGCGCCGAAGCACAACGCATCGCCGGCGGCATATTCCGCGCCGACCTGTACCGCGAACACATGGCCGGCGGCGACGTCGATCTGCCCGGGGCGTCAGAAAAGCTGGAAGGCTCGATTCGTCACGGAACCGCGGTGGCGTCGCACAAAGGCGGGCTGATCCTGCAGCCGGATCGGTTCTTCGACGGGCGCATTTTTGACCCCATCCCGGACGAGTGCTGAAAAAAGCGTCACTCTGCCCCGCATTTCGGTGCAATCCGCCCCGAAATGGCGCTGCAGCGGCAAACCCCTCTTTTCGCAACTGCAGCAATGCGTCATCAATAAGACATCGAAGCACAATGGCGTGCTTCGTAACGAATTCTCCCGACGCTTGGGATCCTTGAGCAAGGCTGCTCGCATCGTGTTGACCTCCTCCCTGTCAGCACGCGCGGCGACCTTATGTTTTTGGTCCGGGCGTTCTTTCCCGGACTTCATGGAAAGGAAAGAGAATGAAGAAATTGCTACTTTCGCTGGCAGCGACGACCGCCCTGACCGCACCGGCCTTTGCCGAGATGCTGGAACTGGAAAAGGACGAGCTGACCTTTGGCTTCATCAAGCTGACCGACATGGCCCCCCTGGCCGTGGCCTATGAGCAGGGCTTCTTCGATGACGAAGGCCTGTTCGTGACGCTGGAAGCCCAAGCCAACTGGAAGGTCCTGCTGGACGGCGTGATCGACGGCACCCTGGACGGCGCGCATATGCTGGCCGGTCAGCCCCTGGCGGCCACGATCGGGTTCGGCACCGAAGCGCATATCATCACCCCCTTCTCCATGGACCTGAACGGCAACGGCATCACCGTCTCGAACGAGATCTGGGAACAGATGAAGCCGAACATCCCGACCATGGAAGACGGCCGCCCGCAGCACCCGATTTCCGCCTCGGCCCTTGCCCCGGTGGTCGAAAAGTACAAGTCCGAAGGCAAGCCCTTCAACATGGGCATGGTCTTCCCCGTGTCGACCCACAACTATGAACTGCGCTACTGGCTGGCCGCCGGCGGCCTGCACCCGGGCTATTACTCCACCGACAACATCACCGGCCAGATCGGCGCCGACGTGCTGCTTTCGGTGACGCCCCCGCCGCAGATGCCTGCCACGCTCGAGGCCGGCACGATCTATGGCTACTGCGTGGGCGAACCGTGGAACCAGCAGGCTGTCTTCAAGGGCATCGGCGTTCCGGTCATCACCGACTATGAGCTGTGGAAGAACAACCCGGAAAAGGTCTTTGGCATCACCGCCGAATTCGCCGAGGAATATCCCAACACCACCAAGGCCGTGGTCAAGGCGCTGATCCGTGCAGCCCAGTGGCTGGACGAAAACGACAACGCCAACCGTGAAGAAGCGGTCGAGATCCTGTCCCGTCCCGATTACGTCGGCGCGGATTACGAGGTCATCGCGGCCTCGATGACCGGCACCTTCGAATACGAAAAGGGCGACAAGCGCGAAGTCCCCGATTTCAACGTCTTCTTCCGCTACAACGCGACCTATCCCTACTACTCGGACGCGATCTGGTACCTGACCCAGATGCGCCGCTGGGGCCAGATCGCCGAGGCCAAGTCGGACGAATGGTATGACGAGGTCGCCAAGTCGGTCTATCGCCCGGACATCTACCTGGAAGCCGCCCGCCTGCTGGTCGACGAAGGCCTGGCGAACGAGGCCGACTTCCCCTGGGACAGCGACGGCTACAAGGCACCGACCCCGGCCGCCGACATCATCGACGGCATCCCCTACGACGGGAAAGCCCCGAACGCCTACCTGGAAAGCCTGCCGATCGGCCTGAAGGGTGCGCAGATCGTCGAAGGCTCTGAAGTCAAAGGCTGAATTGGATGGGGTGGGCGAATGCTCACCCCGCCCTGACCACCGCAAGACACAACCGCCACAGGGCGGGCCCGGTTCGAATGCCCGGCCCGTTCCCACCCGAACTGTACCTCGCGTCCCGCTGACAGGGCCGCCCCCGATAGATCCCAGCCGCCCGCAAGGAGCCGCCCCATGACCACCGCAGACCCGAATTTCAGCGAAAGCGCCGAAAGAGAGGCCCGCCGGGCCCGGCTGTTCACCCGTATCAACAAGGCCGACGCCTGGTTCCAGGTCCTGGGCCTGGCCTGGATCACGCCGATCCTGCGCGCCGCCGCCGGTGACAACCCCCGCGCGCAACTGAAAGAAATCTGGCGTCTGCTGGCGGTGCCGGTCATCGCCATCCTCGCCTTCCTGCTGCTGTGGGGCACGCTTGCGCCGAAGGTGCAGACCTCGCTTGGTGCGATCCCCGGACCCTCCGAGGTCTGGACCGAAGCGGTCAACCTGCACGAGGATGCGCAGGCCAAGGCCGCCAAGGAACAGCAGCACTATGACCGGGTCGAGGCCCGCAACCAGCGCTTCATCGACCGTGGCCAGCCGGAAAAGGTCAAGGATATCCCCTATACCGGTTCGCCCAGCTACTACGCGCAGATCTGGACCTCGATCAAAACCGTCTTCTTTGGCTTCCTGATCGCCTCGGCCGTGGCCATCCCGCTTGGCATCCTGGCCGGCCTGTCCGCCACCGCCAATGCCGCGATCAACCCGCTGGTGCAGATCTTCAAACCCGTCTCGCCGCTGGCCTGGCTGCCGATCGTGACCATGGTCGTCTCGGCCGTCTATGCCACGAACGACGGGCTGTTTTCGAAATCCTTCCTGGTCTCGGCCATCACCGTGACGCTGTGTTCGCTGTGGCCCACGCTGATCAACACCGCGCTTGGCGTGGCCTCCATCGACAAGGATCTCGTGTCGGTTTCCAAGGTGCTGAAGATGAACACCTGGACCAAGATCACCAAGCTTGTTCTGCCCTCGGCCCTGCCGCTGATCTTCACCGGTCTGCGCCTGTCGCTTGGTGTGGGCTGGATGGTTCTGATCGCCGCCGAAATGCTGGCCCAGAACCCTGGTCTTGGCAAATTCGTCTGGGATGAATTCCAGAACGGCTCGTCGCAGTCGCTGGCCAAGATCATCGTCGCGGTGCTGACCATCGGCATCATCGGCTTCCTGCTGGATCGGGTGATGTTCGCGCTGCAATCCCTCTTCACCTTCTCGAACAATCGGTGAGCGATATGACCAAGCAACCGATCATCCAGTTCAAGAATGTCCACAAAAGCTTTGGCGAGGGCATCCACGCCAAGCACGTGCTGAAAGACGTCGATCTTGCGGTGGAAGAGGGCGAATTCCTTGTGCTGCTGGGCTTCTCGGGTTCGGGCAAGACGACGCTGATCAACCTGATGGCCGGGTTGGAAATGCCCACGAAAGGCGAAGTCACCTACAAGGGCAAGCCCGTCACCGGGCCGGGGCCGGAACGCGGCGTGATCTTCCAGTCCTATTCGCTGATGCCCTGGCTGACCGTGAACGGCAACGTCGGGCTGGCGGTGGACACGATCTTCCCCGATCTGCCCAAGGCCGAACGTGCGAAGAAGGTCGCCCATTACGTCAAGATGGTGGGCCTGTCGCACGCCACCACCCGCCGCCCCGCCGAGCTTTCGGGCGGCATGCGCCAGCGGGTCAACGTGGCCCGCGCCCTGGCCATGAACCCCGAGGTGCTGTTGCTGGACGAGCCTCTGTCGGCGCTGGACGCGCTGACCCGCGCCAATCTGGCCGACGAGATCGAGGCGATCTGGAACGAGGAAAAGCAGACCTGCGTGCTGATCACCAATGACGTGGACGAGGCGATCCTGCTGGCCGACCGCATCATCGCGCTGAACCCCGATGGCACCCTGGGCGAGGAATTCCGCGTCACCCTGCCGCGTCCGCGCGACCGGTCGGCCATGAACACCGACGATACGTTCAAGACGCTGCGCGCGAAGGTCACCAACTATCTGATGGACGCGGGCATTCAGGCCAAGGCCGAAGGCAAGCGGGTGCTGCCGGATATCGAACCCAACCACCTGCCCTCGGCCGTTGTGGATGCGCAGAAGGGCATGATCGACAACAACTTCCTGTCCTTCGATCACCTGCACAAGATCTATCCCACGCCCAAGGGCCCGCTGACCGTGGTCGAGGATTTCAACCTCAAGCTCAACCGGGGCGAATTCATCTCGCTCATCGGGCATTCGGGCTGCGGCAAATCCACCGTGCTGACCATGGTCGCCGGTCTGAACGACGTGTCCAAGGGCGTCATCAAGCTGGACGGATACGAGGTGCGCGGGGCCGACCCGGAACGCGCCGTGGTCTTCCAGTCGCCGAACCTCTTCCCCTGGCTTTCGGCCAAGGAAAACGTCGCGATCGGGGTCGAGAAAGTCTATCCCAAGGCCTCGATGCAGGAACGCCAGGACGTGGTGGAATACTACCTTGAACGTGTCGGCCTGGCCGATGCCATGGACCAGCCCGCGTCCTCGATGTCCAACGGCATGAAACAGCGCGTCGGCATCGCCCGGGCCTTTGCCCTGTCGCCGAAACTGCTGCTGCTGGATGAACCCTTCGGCATGCTCGACAGCCTGACCCGCTGGGAATTGCAGGAAGTCCTGATGGAGGTCTGGTCGCGCACCAAGGTGACCGCCGTCTGCGTCACCCACGACGTGGACGAGGCGATCCTGCTGGCTGACCGCGTTGTCATGATGACCAACGGCCCGCAGGCCACGATCGGCAAGATCACCAACGTCGACCTGCCGCGCCCGCGCACCCGCAAGGCCCTGCTGGAGCATCCGGATTACTACAAGTACCGCCAGGAAGTTCTGGATTTCCTTGAGGAATACGAACACGGCGCAAAGCCCAAGGCCAAGCCCGCAGCTGTTGCCGCCAAGGGCACCACCAAAGGCAAGGAAGCCGCGTGATGGACGGAGCGACGGATATGACGACCCGGCCTTTCATCGAGGTCTCAGAGGTCTGGGTGCCCGAAGGCGACAGGCTGGTCCTGTCCAAGGGCACCTATGGCGACCTGGCCGAATTTGCCTCGGTTTCGGAACGCGAAAGCTTTGCCCGGGGCGAAGGCCTGCCGGGCAAGGCCTGGGACGAAGGCCGCCCCGTGGTCCTGAAAGAATTCGACGGCAGCTATTTCAAGCGGACCGAGGCCGCCAAGGCCGCAGGTCTGACCGCCGCCGTGGCCATCCCGGTCTTTGCCGGCACGCAGCTGAAGGCCGTGCTGGTGACGCTGTGTTCGGATGACGACAGCCGCATGGGCGCGATCGAGGTCTGGTCCGGCGAAGGCAACATGCTGACCCTGGAAGACGGCTATTACGGGGCGGCGAAACAGTTCGAGTTCGTCTCGCAGCACGTGCATTTCCAGCGTGGCCAGGGCCTGCCCGGCGGCGTCTGGGGGGCCAATACCCCGCTGCTCTTCCGGGATCTTGGCGCGGGCTACAAGTTCGTGCGCTCGGAAAGTGCGGGGCGTGCCGGTCTGACCTGGGGCCTGGGCCTGCCGCTGCCCTCGCCCACGGGGCGGCCCTATGTGCTGACCCTGCTGACGGCCACGGGCACCCCGCTGGCCCGCCGGTTCGAAATCTGGGACGCCCGCGCCGCCCGCGTCGGCACCGCCAACGAAGCGGTGCTTATCGACGGCATCTGCGCCCGCGAAGGAAGCCTGTACGACCACGACACCGAACGCCGGATCAAGGCGTTCCAGGGCCCGATCGGCCAGGTGCTGGGCACCGGCCTTCCTGTCGTCGACGCCAGCGCGGCAGGCCAGCACGGCTATCGCACGCTGGTGGCCCTGCCGATCCATTCATCCCGCGAAGTGACGCATGTCGTCGCCTGGTATTGCTGAAAGGTGAACCTATGAAGAAACTTGTTGTTATCGGGGCCGGGATGGCATCGGGCCGGATGCTCGAACATCTTTTTGATGCCGATCCCGCGGCCTACGAGGTCACGCTGTTCAACGCCGAGCCGCGCGGGAACTACAACCGCCTGATGCTGTCGCCGGTGCTGTCGGGTGAAAAGACCTATGAGGAAATCGTCACCCACGATGAGGCCTGGTACGCGGATCACAAGGTCACCTGCCGCTTTGGCGAAAAGGTCACCGGCATCGACCGCGACCGCAAGGTCGTGATCGGCGAAAAGGGCGAGGTGGCTTATGACAAGCTGGTCATCGCCACCGGGTCCAACCCCTTCATCATCCCGCTGCCCGGGCATGATCTGGAAGGGGTGATTGCCTATCGCGACCTTGAAGACACCAATCGGATGATCGACCTGGGGGCGCAGCCCGATGCCAAGGCGGTCGTCATCGGCGGAGGCCTTCTGGGGCTTGAAGCCGCGGCCGGCCTGCGCCTGCGCGGCGTCGATGTCACCGTCGTGCATATCATGGGCCACCTGATGGAACGTCAGCTGGACGAGGCGGCGGGTTACCTGCTGCGCAAGTCCCTGACGGAAAAGGGCATCAAGGTGATGTGCAAGGCCAACTCCAAGGAGATCCTGGGCGAAGACGGCAAGGTCCGCGCCCTGCTTCTGGACGATGGCACCGAACTGCCCTGTGACCTGCTGGTCATGGCCGTGGGCATCCGCCCCTCGACCGCGCTGGCGTCCGAGGCCGGGCTGGCCGTCGGCAAGGGCGTGCACGTGGACGACCAGATGGTGACCTCGGACGCCGATATCCTGTCGCTTGGTGAATGCGTCGAACACAACGGCGCAATCTTCGGCCTGGTCGCGCCGCTTTACGATCAGGCCAAGGTTCTGGCCAACACCCTGCTGGGCAAACCCGATACCTTCGTGAACAAAGAGGTCTCGACCAAGCTGAAGGTCACGGGCTGCGATCTGTTCAGCGCCGGCGACTTTGCCGAGGGCGAGACCCGCGAAGACATCGTTTTCCGCGATCCCGCGCGCGGTGTCTACAAACGCCTGGTGCTGGAAGGCAACCGCATCGTCGGGGCCGTCATGTACGGTGACACCGCCGACGGGGCCTGGTTCTACAGCCACATCAAGGACGCCACCGACGTGGCCGAGATGCGCGACACCCTGATCTTTGGCCCGGCGTTCCAGGGGGGCGGCACTGCGGACCCTTTGGCGGCCGTTGCAGCCTTGCCGGATGATGCGGAAATCTGCGGCTGCAACGGCGTTTGCAAGGGAACCATCGTCGACGCCATCAAGGGGGGGGCAGGGGATCTGCCCAGCCTGAAGGCCCAGACCAAGGCCAGCGGATCCTGCGGGACCTGCACCGGCCTGGTCGAACAGCTGCTGGAACTGACGCTTGGCGACAGCTACGCGGCACCGGCCGCCCAGCCGATCTGCGCCTGCTGTGACCTGACCCACGAAGATGTCCGTCGCCTGATCAAGTCGAAAGAGCTGAAATCCCAGCCCGCCGTCTGGCAGGAACTGGGCTGGAAGACCCCGAACGGCTGCCATGTCTGCCGCCCGGCGGTGAACTTCTACCTGCTGGCGGACTGGCCGCTGGAATATCAGGACGACCTGCAGTCGCGCTTCGTCAACGAACGCAAGCACGCCAACATCCAGAAGGACGGCACCTTCAGCGTCATGCCGCGCATGTGGGGGGGCATCACCACGCCCGACGAATTGCGCGCCATCGCCGATGCCGCCGACAAGTTCAAGGTGCCGACCGTCAAGGTCACCGGCGGCCAGCGCATCGACCTGCTGGGCGTGAAAGGCGAAGACCTGCCCGCCATCTGGGCCGATCTGAACCGCGCCGGCATGGTCTCGGGGCATGCCTATTCCAAGGGTCTGCGCACGGTGAAGACCTGCGTCGGCACCGATCACTGCCGGTTCGGCACGCAGGACAGCACCGGGCTTGGCATCAAGCTGGAAAAGCTGCTGTGGGGGTCCTGGACGCCGCACAAGGTCAAGCTGGGCGTTTCGGGCTGTCCGCGCAACTGCGCCGAGGCCACCTGCAAGGATGTCGGTATCGTCTGCGTCGACAGCGGCTATCAGGTCGGTGTCGCGGGGGCTGCGGGCATGGACGTGAAGGAAACCGAACGTCTGGCCGATGCCACCACCGAGGAAGAGGCGATCGAACTGACCACCGCCTTCATCCAGCTCTATCGGGAAAACGCCAAATACCTCGACCGGCCCTACAAATGGGTCGCGAAAGTGGGGCTCGACTGGGTCAAGGAACGCGTGGTCGACGACCTGGACAGCCGCCGCGCCCTGGTCGAACGGTTCGAGATTTCCCAATCCGTCTATCGCAAGGATCCCTGGGCCGATCACGTTGAAAACGAACGCAAACGCTATGCCCCCCTTGCAGATCTAACCCTGGAGGCCGCGGAATGAGCTGGATCGACATCGGATCAATCGAGGACATCCCCCTGCGCGGGGCCCGCGTGGTCAAGACGCCCAGGGGCTGCATCGCGGTCTTCCGCACCGGCCTGCAAGAGGCCTATGCCGTCTCGGACACCTGCCCGCACAAGGGCGGGCCGCTGTCGGACGGGATCGTGCATGACCGCAAGGTGACCTGCCCGCTGCACAATTGGGTCTTTTCGCTGGAAACAGGCCAGGCCCAGGGCGCGGACGAAGGCGCGATCGAGACCTTCCCCCTGAAGGTCGACGGCGGGCGCATCCTGCTGGACGGCACGTCTGTCGGCAACAAGAGCGCCGCGTGATGGACGGCGCGGCCCTGCCCGGATCCACCCCGGCCCCCGCCGCCCATGCGGGAACCGAGGTGCGCTCGACCTGCCCCTATTGCGGGGTGGGCTGCGGCGTGCTGCTGACGGCGGACGGGCAGGGCGGGCTTGCCGTCCGGGGCGACCCGGACCACCCGGCGAACCGCGGGCGGCTGTGCTCCAAGGGGTCGGCGCTGGCGGAAACCGTGGGGCTTTCGGGACGTCTGCGCGCGCCGGTCGTGAACGGGGCCGAGGCCGGCTGGGACGAGGCGCTGCAACTGGTCGCGGACCGTTTCCGCGACACGATTGCCGAACACGGGCCGGATGCGGCGGCCTTCTACGTCTCGGGTCAATTGCTGACCGAAGATTACTATGTCGCCAACAAGCTGATGAAGGGCTTCATCGGGTCGGCGAATATCGACACGAATTCAAGGCTGTGCATGGCGTCTTCGGTAGCGGGGCACAAACGCGCCTTTGGCACCGACACCGTGCCCGGCACCTACGAGGACCTGGAACAGGCCGACCTGGTGGTTCTGGTGGGGTCGAACCTGGCCTGGTGTCACCCGGTGCTGTATCAGCGGCTGCTGGCCGCCCGGGCAGAACGTGGCACCAAGATCGTGGTGATCGACCCGCGCCGCACCGCCAGCTGCGACCAGGCCGAGATGCATCTGGCCATCGCGCCGGGTGGCGACGTGCCGGTCTTCAACCGCCTGCTTGCGCGGCTGTACGAGGGCGGGGCGCTGGATAAGGAATTCCTGGCGCGCACCAATGGTTTCGACGATGCTTTGCGGGCGGCGCTGACCTCGGACCCCGATCTTGCGGGCGTGCCGGTCGCGCAGCTGGATGCCTTCTGCGACCTCTGGATGCAGCACGACAAGGTCGTGACGATCTACAGCCAGGGGGTGAACCAGTCGACCTCGGGGTCGGACAAGGTGAACGCAATCCTCAACTGCCACCTGGCCACGGGTCGGATCGGCACGCCCGGATGCGGGCCTTTCTCGGTCACCGGTCAGCCCAATGCCATGGGCGGGCGCGAGGTCGGCGGCCTGGCCAACATGCTGGCCTGTCACCTCGATCTGGAAAACCCCGACCACCGCAGCGCGGTGCGGGAATTCTGGGGCGCGCCCTCCGTGCCCGACGCCCCCGGCAAGAAGGCGGTCGAGATGTTCCGCGCTGTCGGCGATGGCCGGATCAAGGCGCTGTGGATCATCCACACCAACCCGGCCGTCACCATGCCCGACGCGGATGCCGTGCGCGCCGCCATCCAGGGCTGCGATTTCGTTGTGGTCAGCGACATCACCGGGGCCACCGACACCGCGCGGCTGGCCGATGTGCTGCTGCCCGCCAGTGCCTGGGCCGAAAAGGACGGCACCGTCACCAATTCCGACCGGACCATCAGTCGCCAGCGCTCTGTCCTCCCCGCGCCTGGCACGGCCCGCCCCGACTGGGATATTCTGGCCGAGGTGGGTCGTCGGATGGGCTGGGGCACGGCCTTCGACTATGAAACCCCGGCCGAGATCTTTCGCGAATATGCCGCGCTTTCGGGTATCACCGGCCAGTTCGGACGGGATTTCGACATCTCGGCCCTCAGCGATCTGGACGACGCGGGCTATGACGCCCTGTCGCCCGCACGCTGGCCGCTGACGCCGACGCGGCAGGGCGGGCGGTTCTTCGGGGACGGGCAGTTCTTTCATCCCGACGGCAAGGCACGGTTCATCCCGGTGACGCATCGCCCGCCGGCGGCGCGCACCGACCGGCGCTATCCCTTCCGGCTGAACACGGGCCGGATCCGCGACCAGTGGCACACGATGACGCGCACCGCCCTGTCGCCGCGCCTCTCGGCCCATCTGGCCGAGCCCTATCTGGATATCCACCCTGCCGATGCCGCCGAACTGGGCGTGTCGCCCGCCGATCTGGTGCAGGTGCACAGCCCCGCCGGTCAGGCCATCCTGCGCGCCCGCATCACCGATGCGCAACGCCGGGGCGAGGTCTTTGCCCCCATGCATTGGACCGGTGAAACCGCGCCCTCGGCCCGGATCGACGCGCTGGTGCCGGGTGAAACCGATCCCGTCTCGGGGCAGCCGGAAAGCAAGGCCGCCGTGGTCCGCGTGACCCGGCTGGCAGCCGCATGGTATGGCTTTGCGGTCTCTTCCGCCCCGATGGCATTGGACACGCCCTATTGGGCGCTGGCCCGCACCGGCGCGGGCTATCGCGCGGAACTGGCGGGGCTTGATCCGGTCGAGGACTGGGAAGACACGGCCCGCCGCCTGCTGAATGCGCCGGACAGCGCCCGCGCCATGATCGTCACCGATCCGGGCCGGGGCAGCGCCCGTGTCGCCCTGTTCGACGGCGACCGTCTGATCGGCGCGCTTTTCGTGGCGCGCGAACCGGTGGCGGTGATGCGCGATTACCTGGCGACCCTGCCGGGCAGCGAGGAACCCGGCGTGCTCTCGGGCCGTCCGGCGGGGGACCGCCCCGATCCCGGCCCGATCCTGTGTTCCTGCTTTGGCGTCGGGGTGAACACCATCGTCACCGCGATCGAAACCCAGGGGCTGGCCACGGTCGGCGCAATAGGAGAGGCCCTGCAGGCGGGCACCAATTGCGGCTCGTGCCGGCCCGAGATTGCCGCTATTCTTGCCCGTGTCCATCAACAGGAGGCGGCGGAATGACATTGGCGACCCATGTCCGTACCTTGGGGCGCGGACCGGGGCGATCGCGATCCCTGACGCGCGACGAGGCAACAGAGGCAATGCAGATCATGCTGTCAGGAGAGGCCGAGCCTCAGGCGGTCGGCGCGCTTCTGATGCTTTTGCGGATGAAAGGCGAAACCGCCGAGGAAATCGCCGGCTTTGCCGAGGCCGCCCAGGCGGCGATTGCGCCGGTGCAGGGCGTGGCGCTGGACTGGCCCTCTTATGCGGCGGGGCGCACCCGGG
Organism: Pseudooceanicola nitratireducens; assembly: GCF_900109195.1. Lineage (GTDB taxonomy): Bacteria > Pseudomonadota > Alphaproteobacteria > Rhodobacterales > Rhodobacteraceae > Pseudooceanicola > Pseudooceanicola nitratireducens. The sequence goes on from NZ_FNZG01000001.1 coordinate 563,177, forward strand.
GGCTGCCGCATTTCCTGACCGCCGCCCGGCAGATCGCCGACGCGGGCCACCCGGTGCTGATCCACGGCTGGAACGGGGCCGATACGGCGGTGCGCGACGGCCTGACCGCGCGCGGCATCGCCCGCACCGAGACAGCGGAAGAGGCCAGCGACCGGATCGCCCGCGACGGCATCGCCTATATGCAGATCGAAACCGCGCATCCCGCGCTGTTTGCCCTGCTGAACCTGCGCGGCGTTCTGGGCCTGCGGTCCTGCGTCAACACCGTCTGCCGGATGCTGAACCCGGGCCGGGCCAGGGCCAGTGTGCAGGGGGTGTTCCACCCGCCGTACCGCCTTCTGCAATCGGATGCCGCGCAGCTTCTGGGCTGGCGGTCGCTGAGCGTGATCAAGGGCGGCGGCGGCGAATTCGAGCGCAACCCCGCCAAGGACATCGCCGCCTTTGGGCTGCGCGCGGGCCAGCCGTGGCAGGACACCTACCCGGCGCTAACCGACGAAACCCGGCGGCTGAATGCCGATGTGCAGGACGAGGCCTTCGAACGCGCTATCATTGAAGGCACGAAACGCATCGCCCTTGATACCCTGGCCGGACGCGACGCCCCGGCGGAAACCCACGAACCGGCCTGATCGCCGACCCACCACGCAGCCCTGACCCAATAGGAGCCACGTCATGAAAGCCTTCCCGATGTTCATTCGCACCACCGACCGCCGCGTGGTCATCGTGGGTGGTGGCGAACAGGCGGCCCAGAAGGCCCGGCTGATGTTGAAGACCGACGCGCAGATCGTGCTGGTCGCGCCCGAGCTGGACGAGGAACTGACCGCTTTGGTCGAAGAGGGCCGGGCGACGCAGGAAACGACCCTTTCGGCGGCCAGTTTCGACGCGGCCGCCATGGCCTTTATCGCCACCGGCTGCCCCGGCTTTGACGGGGCAGCCCAGGCGCTGGCCCGCGCTGCGCGCTGCCCGGTGAACGTGGTGGATCGCCCCGACCTGTGCGACATCACCACGCCCGCCATCGTCGATCGGGACCCGATCGTGGTGGCGATCGGCAGTGAAGGCACCTCTCCGATCCTGACGCGCGAGATCAAGACCCAGCTGGAGACCCTGCTGCCGCCGCGCATGGGCGCGCTGGCCGCGCTGGCGGGCCGTCTGCGCCCCGCCGTCGCCCGCGCCATCCCGCACCACCAGCGCCGCGCCTTCTGGGGCTGGGTCTTCCGGGGTGCCCCCCGGGCCGCCTGGAACCGCGGGGCCGAGCGTGAAGCAGCCACCGCCATCAAACAGGCCCTGGCTGAAGGGCGCGCGCCCGAAACCGACCGGGCCGGCCTTCTGTCGCTGATCGACGCGGGCGCGGGGCAGTCAGACCTGATGACCCTGCGCGCCGTCGCCCGCCTGCAAGAGGCCGATGTGATCTTCCTCTCCGGGGATCTGCCGCAGGACCTGCTGGAGCTTGCCCGCCGCGATGCCGAACGGGTGATCCTGCCTGCGCCCGGCTCTGGCACCGCCTTTCCGCTGGACGGGTTTGAACCCGCCCTTCTGGCCGAGGCCCGCGCAGGCCGCCGGGTCGTGCGCCTGAGCGGTGCAGCGGATTACGCGCATCTGTCTTGCCTTCCCGCGCCCTCGGGCTGTGATCTGGAACAGATCCCCGGTGTCGTGCTGGCTGAGGCCTCGGACAATCAGACGCGCACCCCTGGTCGCGCCGCGCCTTTGCGCTGACATTCCGAAAATCCCGCGCTAAGCATGTCCCCGACAAGCGGGCCCGTCACCGGGCCCGGGCCGGGGGGAGGAGCCCTGCGGCTTTGCCAGCCCGAAGGACCAGACCCATGCGCATTCTCCGTTTCACCCGCCCCGACACCCCTGAAGCACAGCCCGAGATCGGCATCCAGATCCAGGACCCCTCGGGCGATCTGGTGGTGCCCCTTTCGGCCGTGGCCCCCGATGCACCTCAGGACATGATCGCCCTGATCGCCGGCTGGGACGCCATCGCCCCGCAGTTGGCAGATGCCGCGTCGCATCGCGCCCAGGCCCTGCCGCTTGTCGATCTGACCCTGGCCGCCCCGGTGCCGAACCCGCAAAAGATCCTCGCCATCGGCTTGAACTATGCCGACCATATCGAGGAAACCGGCCTGCCGACCCCCACCAACCAATTGTGGTTTTCCAAGCTGCCCAATGCGGTGAACGCCCCCCATGGCGACATCGAACTGCCCCGCACCGGCACCCAGATGGACTGGGAGGTCGAGATGGTCGCGGTGATCGGCAAGGGGGGGCGCCACATCAGCGCCGCCGAGGCCCCCGCCCATGTCTTCGGCTATGCGGTCGGCAATGACGTCAGCATGCGCGACTGGCAGATGAAGACCCCGCAGTGGATCCTGGGCAAAAGCTTTGACACCCATGCGCCCTTCGGCCCCGCCATCGTGACCGCGGATGAGATCGGTGATCCCCATGGGCTGGATATCACGTGTTCGGTCAACGGTGAGATGCGGCAATCGTCGAACACCCGCCACCTGCTGTTTTCGGTCTGGGACCAGATCGAGGAGCTGAGCCGCGTGATGACCCTGATGCCCGGCGACGTGATCTTCACCGGCACCCCCGGCGGCGTTGGCATGGGCATGCAGCCGCCCGTCTACCTCCAGCCCGGCGACGTGGTCCGCTGCGCGATCTCGGGGCTTGGCGCGATCGAGAACCGGGTGGTGGCGGAAGGGTGAAGTAGGGGCAAAAACCGCGTCCCGCCGCCCTTCACCATCAAGGCAAAGGTTCGACACAGGCAACGGCCGCATTGCGCAGCGACGCCTTGCGAAGTCTTGGCAAGGGGCTATCCTGCCAAGATTGTAGGTTGGGTCTCGTTGTCCAATGGTTACCCAATACAGTTTCGATAGTATCGTTTTCGGCTCGGTCTTCGCCGCCTGTTTTCTGTTCTTCATGGTATTGGCGGCCTATCTCCGGTCGCCAGGTGCCAAGGGCAGGGCGGGCGAAAGACGCGTCCGTGCCAGACTGCAGCGCATCTTCAAGAAGACCAACGCCCAGATCCTCAACGATCTGACCCTGCCCAGCCAGGGCGGGACAACGCAGATCGACCATATCGTTGTCTGCAACACTGGTATTTTCGTCATTGAGACGAAGAACATGTCCGGCTGAATCTTCGGCGGGGAAAATGACAAAACCTGGACCCAGGTGATCTACGGCAGCAAGACGTGCTTACAAAACCCGCTGCGGCAGAATTTCCGCCATGCGAAGACGCTCGAGGACCTGCTGGGCGTGAACCCCGACATCCTGCGCAACATTGTCGTCTTCGTCGGAAGTGCCCGGCCAAAGGCTGAGCGCCCCGCCGGCGTCCTGTGGAGCCTGCGGGCCTTGACCGAATTCATCTCTGCCAGCCGTCTTGCCGCCCTGACGGACGCCCAGGTTATTGATAGCAGATCCGAGAGGCCGCGCTTCATAACACCCGCGCCACGCGAAAAGCGCATATAGAGAACCTGAAAGCCGAGACCGCGCAAAAGGCGCAGCAGGGCCCGTCATGCCCGCGTTGCAGCGGCGACCTCCATCAATCTAGCCGACCGTCAAAGTCTTGCGTCGCTTGAGGCGGGTGAGGGGTAGAGAGTGATCCGCCATCCTCGAAAGGGTCGGCACCGAATTGGATCGATCAAGGTTCAGGAAACACAACGCGGCCAAGTAAAAATGTAACGGTCTAGAATGTCGGATAAATCGCGTTTGGGTTGCGTGTGTCTATCACTGCACCTAGTGTCCCGGTATTGAAATTCTCTAGGTCCGCGAATTGTGAGCGACGAAATCAGATTTGATTTATCGGATGCCAATCAGCCCAAGCGGCGTAAATGGTGGCGTTGGGCAATCGGCATCCTACTGTTGCTAGCGTTTTGCGATGACGATGACGATAGGAAGCGCGAGTACTGTTATATATTCGGCGATGATAAGCGTCTGTGCTTCGATGACCCGTTGCCTCAAGACAAAGACTGCTACCTTGAGGCCGACGACAGGGTGCGCTGCTATGATCGTTAGAAAGCGCGCCGTGCACCGGTCATGTACCCCAGAGCACTGACGTTCGATCGACGAGTTGACGGTGTCGTGGTCCCTAGGTGGAAACAGAACGTACACGGCAACGCTGGCGAATGTGAAGACTCACCTCGCCATGCCGGTCATAAATCCGCTAAGTCATTGAAACCGTTTGGAGGCGAGTACCGGAATCGAACCGGTGTACACGGATTTGCAAGACTTGGTATGTGGCTGAAAATGCTGACTAAAGTGTTTAGATTGAAGGGCGAAATCGGCGGAACAATACGCGAATGTTTAGACCGTCGATCTTAGTGATGGTTGTCGATCAGAGCTAGGAGTTAGGGTTCTTTTCCCAGTTCTCGATTTTGGCGACGAACTCGGATAGTGCAGCGCTTCTGTTGATCTCAGAATCTAAGAAGGAGAATTCTTCGGAGACAATCGCTGATCCTGTTCTCTCTAGGGAAAACTCGTAGCAACCTCCTTCGGTGTCCAGATTTGGGTTGTACCGGACAACCCGCCAGAAACCCAACTCCTTGGTAGATGCATTCCGGACCAAGCCCCATGCGAACGAACGGTTGTAGCCTGAAGATATCCAACGCTCATGGTCGATCAGGTTGATTTTGTAAGGGAGAGGCATTCTTACGATCCACGCAGTTGAGGCGCACGCATATTGTATCGAACTTGGACGTTTCAGGTTAGGTTTGAGGGTTAGTTTTCGGTCCAAACCCAACATTGGTCAACACAAACCGATGCAGCGGTGCGGCACGAGAAAGCCACCGCTGGGCAGTATGAAAAATTTCAGGTTGCAGACGAATCCTTATCGGTCATCTTAGATGTGAAACAATGCAAGAGTGGGTTGATGTATACACTTGAGGACCTAGCGGAAGCCAAGGCGGAGCTTTGCACTTGGCTTGGACGTTTTGATCGATACACAGGCAATAATCCCCAAAAGTACCAGTCAAATATAAGGACGGCACAGCGCAAGGTCAGTGTAATCGAAAGCTCATTGAGGGCTGTCGGGGCGATCCCACTCTCCGCTGTTGAGTTGCTGGAGAAAGAGCTGGATGCAGCTTTCCCTAATGCCCAAAATAAGCAAATCGTAGAATACAATGGACGAAATTTTCAGCGGCGTTACTGGCCGGTCGAAAAGAGCCGATCCGGAAAGTCTGTGGTCAAGTGGGGAAAATTTTGGGCTGAAATTTCGCTTGACGTTTGACACCCGCTCTCGCCAAGCGCGATGGGAGGCGCGCTCTGAATCAGTCTGTCACGCAGGCTGCGGTGAGGGGCCGAGCAGCGCATTAACGCAAGGAAGGCCGCGCACAGCATGACGCCCAAAGTCTTCAAAAAGGGGTGGGAAGCGGAGGTTCATTGAGCCAAGTTGATGGTGGCCAAGTGAACCTGTCTGACGCACGGTGCCCGTCAAAGGTACGAGAGAAATGGAGCCATTCAACCCCAAACGCTGTTGATCTAAGGCTCATTGCGCTTTATGCCGCCACAGAGCATATATGCTGTGTGAGGCTACACGTTCGGCTGGGAGCAATTTGAATTGACGCCAACTACCGGAACGCTGAACGGAGACCCTCTGCCTTTTGATGCAGTGAGAAGCATAAACTCACTCTTTCGAGGCCAAGTTCAGTTAGAAGATGGTTCGGTTCAGCCGTGCCTTTTGAAGAACATTGACCGTATAGAGGTCGTGAACGAATTGATTTCCAATTTGATCGCGGCTCGCCTCGGGCTTCCAGTGCCGAGAGCGGTTCTAACTTTTGTGCCTGATGAATTTAATGGCAAAAATCAGTTCTCAAAAGCACACAAAATAAAAGGTGGTGTTGTCGTCTTTTCTAGCGTCGACGTGCAAACACCCAATCTCGCTCAACGCGTGAGCTCTGCGCACCCATTGGGCCAGAAAATAATTTCTCATGCTCTCAATGCATGGGCGAAGAAAAGTGGCCTGTATGGGTTTGATACTTGGGTTGCCAACGTTGATAGGCATGCGGGCAATTTACTATTTGGTAGCCGGAACGAAGTATGGCTGGTTGACCACGGAAGATGTTTTACAAAAGAAGATTGGTCCCCACATGATCTGAGGCCAAATATTCAGTACCTGAACAGGCTCAGGGAGTGGTACACGCAAATCATGGATCCCGCGACCCGAAGTGCTACTGTGTCGGAGCTTCCAACTGTTCAAGGCACGATCGGCGCTTTGAACGTTGGCTCTATCTTGACTGATAGTTTGGCTTCTGGCCTGACTGACGCTGGAGAACAGGATGCTTTGCGTGATTTTCTGACTACGCGTGTCAGTCGCATTACCACCGACGCCACCGCCGCGCTACAGCCGTAAAGGGGGATGAGGTCCAATGGTCGATATACAGTTTAGCGCCTCATCGTTTCCTTCACTTCAAGGGCGCGACGAAGCGCTCTGGGCACCTATTTTCTTGACGCCGATAGCTGGATCTCCGGAGCGCCTGGTTGCAGCGGTCGCCGTCGTGAGTGGCGAAGAACGGTATATTTCCGTTGCGACAGGGCTTGAGAAGCTAAGGTGTCTTTATGGAGAAAATTCGCAGCTTATCCTTGCAGCCACGCATGCTGCGCTCGCTGAGTTTGAAGCGGAGCTGAAAGACCGAGGTAGGATCGCTCTTACAACCCCTCTACAACAAGGAGGAATTATCTCTGTTGGAGAGGCGCGGAGGGTTGCAGCCAATGATCTTAAAAGCATGGCGCTAAATTGGCTTCGGACGATTTCGTCGTTGCACGACAATTTCGCGCTTCAAGTCATGCCTGGGAATGACATCGCCCCCCGAAAGCCTAGGGGGGAGCAGCTTCCCGCGAGTGTCTGGGATTTCGCTGTAAGGAAGAAGTCACCGATCAGTAACTACTTCAACGCTTCAATCAGGGATAGAAGTCGCAGGGGTGCGCCACTCTCCAGGGTGGATCTCGATTACCAAGGAAAACGAGTAATTGCAAATTTCAGCACTATTCGCTCTTATGTGGCTGATGTTCGAGGCGAATTTAATCGAATGACGCGACGCCTTTGGGAGTTAGATGTAAGTCAAGTGAGGGCCGGCCATTACGATAGCGACGCCGTGATATACGAGCTGATAATTCAAAAGCCAGTGCTGGAGGATTTCCAAAATAGAGCTGATCGCATTTCTAATGCTTTGGAGGACCTAAAGGGGCAGGCTGACGAGAAGAACCTCGTTCTTCGGCAGTTTGATAACGCCGGGCAAATCGTCGAACATCTCGAGCGCAAGGAAACCGCTTAGAAAAAGGATTGAGGTCTGACTAAGTCGTGAGGTGCGATGCAAAGTGCGCCTTGCGTCTATCGCCACGGTGCCAGCAGAACTACACAGTCTGCGGATACAGTACCGCAGCCTCAGGGGCTGCTTTCCGCTCGCGGTGTGGGCCAGAAAGACGGGCGGCCAAAGTGGCCCTCTAAATTTCGGCTTGCGGGGCGGGGGCAAGTACCTACGCGCGCAACGAATGCGCGCTCTCCGCCCGTTTTCCATCCTGCCCAGGCGCGGAGGCTAGGTCTCTTTTGGCGGAAATGTGGCTTAGGGCCACGGAGGCACGTTTAGATCGCCGACGTTGCCCTTTTAGCGTAGCTGGGGCGAGCGACGGACAAGGCGCAGCCCTCTAGCGCCCCACAGCGAGCTCAGCGGCCCATTGGAGCGCAACGATCAGCCTCTCGTCCCCGAAGACATACACATCGAAGGGGGCGGGAGGCGGACCACATGCTCTCACCCCTTGTTCCTGTATACATTTAGTGACACTCCCTCCGAACTTCTCTCCAGCGAGTGGACTTCATGGCGAACTAGCTTACGCTCAAGTCCTTCTTTTTGAGCTCAAGCGTCTGGTGTGTGGGGAACACAGCGCGAACAGAGTGAGGCGTACTGACACCCTCCATCAGAATCATCTGCTATCTACAGCCCGTCTGTTGCCAGGGATTCAGCCGGCGAATACCTTTGCTATGAGAACGATTGCATGGGCGGAAACGCACATTCAGACGAAAGGATGCGCGAGCGTACTTAGGTAAAGGCGCAGCAACGGTGGACGGAAATGGCACGCACTACGATTGAAGATAAAGCACTGAGATTGCTCAATGCTTTCGAACGTGCAGGGAGAACGGTGGGGCGTGTCACTGTCGACGGTCGTAAGATCGAACTTGTGTTGGCGGGTGATCAACCTGGTGACGAATTTGAGGGGATAGATATGCGCCATGGCAAAACGTGAGCTTCCGAAGCATGTCTATCGGCAACGCAACGGCATCTATTTTCAGCGCCGTGGTTGGCCTTCTCAGAAATTTCAAAGCGAATTCGGAACGCCAGAATTTTGGCAGGAATATGCGGCGATACTTTCTCAGAAGGATGGCCCGCGTACAGTTATCTCTCGCAACTTCGGGGCGCTGATTGACGATTATAGGAAATCGCCCAGGTATCGAAACCTGAAACCCCGTACTGGTTTGGACTACGACAAACATCTCGACTTCTTTCGCGAGATCATGGGCGAGGCGAACCCGGCCAAAATGCAGCGCAAGGATGTGATCCGAATGCGCGATGCGAACGCCGAAAAGGCCTATTTCGCCAACTACTCACTTCGCGTGCTCCGGGTTCTGATGGAACACTGCGTCGACCTGGGGTGGCGAGACAACAATCCTGTTCGTGGGGTGCCCGAGCTGAAGACCGTCAAGAAAGAGCGCGAGCCGTGGCCGCAGGAGTTGCTGGACACCTATCGCGACACTTGCGCTCTGGGCACGCGGGAACGGCTGGTGATGGAGCTCTGCGTCGGGACGGGGCAGAGGATCGGCGACGTCCTGGAAATGCGTTGGTCCGACATTCAGGACGGCGGCTTCGTGGTTCGTCAGAACAAGACCGGCAAAGAACTCTGGGTGCCAATCCTGCCGGAGCTCAAGATGGCATTGGACGCGGCCAAGCGGAATTCGGTCTTCATCCTGACGAATGAGCGGGGAACCAACCGTTGGTCCTATCGCGGGGCCTCTGCTGCCGTCAGAAATGTCAGGGAGCGCATCGGAGCTCTCGACTACGATATCCATAGCTGGCGGTACAACGCGGCCTGTGAGCTTGTGGAGGCGGGCTGCAATGATGACCTGGTAGCCTCTGTGACGGGCCAGAGCCCGGCTATGGTGCTGCACTACACAAAGAAAGTGCGCCAGAAGGTTAGGGCGCTACAAGCTCAGCAGCAGCGCACTAAGCTGACCCGTTGAGGTCATCCGTCATTAGACCTGCGAGGGTCCGATAATTTTGAATATCTAAATAGGGATAAATGATGGAAAATTTTTTCGCTGCGGTCCTCACGCTTGTGTGGGTGGTTGTCGTGATTTGGGTGTTTTGGCAACTGTACATCACAGTGCCAAGCACGATGGCCAGTTCCCGGCGGCGCAGCCCGGCGGCATGGGTTGTGATTGGTTTCCTCTTTAGTCCCCTAGTGTCGATAAGTCTGCTCTTCATGCTCGGAAATGCAGACTAGGCGACGTCCAAGGCTGGCCAAGCGAGGCCCGAGAGTCTGCCATCGTGGGAACAGAACAAAAACAGAATGTTTAGACGAATGTTTAGACTTGCGTCACCGCGTCAGCACGAAACCCGCTAAGTCATTGAAACCGTTTGGAGGCGAGTACCGGAATCGAACCGGTGTACACGGATTTGCAATCCGCTGCGTCACCACTCCGCCAACTCGCCTCGGAACGGTTCGCGTGGACTAGCCGATCTTGGCGGGTCCTGCAAGCACCTAGGCGCATCGCTGCAACGTTTTGCAAATTTGTGAAGGGCGATTAAGCCTTTGCGCAGGGTTGCCGTTGCCGCAAAGCGAAGTTTGTGGCATGACCGCCGCAACAGAATTCGAACGGACAATTGCTCTATGACCGATTTCGCAGCGCGTCGCGTCATGATGGTGGACAATCAGATCCGCCCTTCGGACGTCACCAAGTTTCCCATCATCGACGCCATGCTGGCCGTCCCGCGTGAAAATTTCGTGCCGGGCGACAAGAAGGAAGCGGCCTACCTGGGCGAGAATATCGACCTGGGCCAGGGGCGCGTGGTGCTTGAGCCGCGGACGCTGGCCAAGATGCTCGACACGGTCGACATCCAGCCCGACGAACTGGTTCTCGATCTGGGCGCGGGCTCGGGCTATTCGGCGGCCGTCATGGCCCGCATGGCCGAGGCCGTGATCGCGGTCGAGGAAGACACCGCCCTGATCGCCGACGCTGAACAGGCGCTGACCGCGGCCGGGGCCGACAATGTCGTCCTGGTCGAGGGCAAGCTGACCGAAGGCGCGGGCGAACACGGACCCTATGACGTGATCGTGGTGGAAGGGGCGGTGGAACACTTGCCCGAAGGCATCACCGATCAGCTGCGCGACGGCGGCCGGATCATTGCCCTGTTCGCCGAAGGCCGGCTGGGCGTGGTCCGCGTGGGATATCGCATAGATGGAAAGATGACATGGCGCTTTGCGTTCAATGCAGGTGCCCCGGTTCTGCCGGGGTTTGAAAAACACCAGGCATTCACGCTCTGACCATAAAAAGCCGGAAAACGGCACAAGAGGCAGGCAGATGAGCAGACAGAAGAACAGATTGAAAATCGCGGTGGCGGCCCTGGCCGTGACGGCGTCCACCGTGCTGGCCCCGGTCAAGGTCACGGCCGAGACGCTGGCCGATGCCATGGCCGCGGCCTACAAGCATTCCGGCCTGCTGGAACAGAACCGCGCCCTGCTGCGGGCCGCGGATGAAAACGTCGCCCAGGCGATGTCGGCCCTGCGTCCGATCGTCGGCTGGTCTGCCGACCTCAGCCGGACCTATTCCATCGGTGCCTCGGCCAGCACCGGCTTTGCCGAGGTCTCGTCGCAGTCCACCGCCGCCTCGATCAACCTGACCACGCAGATCGTTCTGTTCGACGGCGGCCAAAGCGCCCTTGGGGTCGAGATCGCCAAGGAATCCGTTCTGGCCACCCGCGAAGGTCTGACCGCTGTGGAACAGCAGGTCCTGCTGCGCGCCGCCGTGGCCTATCTGAACGTCCGCCGCACGTCCGAATTCGTCGCCCTGCGTCAAAGCAACCTGCGCCTGATCACCCAGGAACTGCGCGCCGCGCAGGACCGGTTCGAGGTGGGCGAGGTGACCCGCACCGACGTGTCGCTGGCCGAGGCCCGGCTGGCCGCCGCGAAATCCGGCCTGGCCGCCGCCCAGGGTGACCTGGCCCAGGCCCAGCTGGAATACCTGGCGGCCGTTGGCCACAAGCCCGGCGCGCTGACGCCTTCGGGCGCGCTGCGCAACCTGCCGCGGTCGCTGGATGCGGCTGCCGCTGCGGCGCTGCGCACCCATCCGTCGATGGCCCAGGCGCGCCGCCAGGTGACCATCGCGGAACTGCGCGTGCGCCTCGCGGACGCGGCCCTGTCGCCTAGCGTGTCGCTGAACGGGTCCCTTGGGCTGTCGGACACGCTGAACACCGCTGCCCACGGCCGGTCGGCCACTGTTGGCATCGGCGCGTCGCAGACGATCTATGCCGGCGGGCGGCTCAGCTCGCTCCAGCGGCAGGCGATGCAGAATCGCGATGCCGACCGGGCGAACCTGCACGTTGTCTCGCATAATATCCGTCAAAATGTCGGCAATGCGCTGGCCACGCTGCAGGTTGCGCAGGCCTCGATCCAGGCAAGCCAGCAGCAGGTGCGCGCCGCCCAGGTGGCCTTCCGCGGTGTCCGAGAAGAGGCGACGCTTGGCGCCCGGACGACGCTGGACGTGCTGAACGCCGAACAGGAATTGCTGGACGCACGGGCAAATTTGATCTCGGCACAGGTTGACGAGTTGAGCGCAGGGTATAATCTGCTCGCCGCGATGGGAGAACTCACCGCACAGAAACTGAAGCTCAAGGTCAGAATCTACGACCCCGCAGGCTACTACAATCTTGTGAAGGATGCCCCGGCGGGTCGGAGCGAACAGGGTCAGAAACTTGACCGTGTTCTGCGCAGAATCGGAAAAGAGTAAAATCCGCCGTATCCATTGAGTAGAAACGCCTATCGCGTTACCTTGACGCTAGGCAAATCGGCGGGAATACCATGTCAGATCCTGTAACCAATGTGCAGATCGAGGATGTTTTGTCCTCGATTCGGAAACTCGTATCCGAAGAGGTCCGGGCCCAAAGCCGGGATGTCGTCGCCGAGGCGATTCCAGCACGCGTTGGCAGACCTGGCACCAATGGCACGGCACAGACGGGCGAGGGGGCGGACAAGGCCCCGACCGAAGGTACTAAGCCCGATGGCCGTCTGATCCTGACCCCGGCGCTGCGCGTGGACACGCCCGCGCCGGTGGAACCGCTGCATGATGACCAGGACGATTCGGAGTCCTTTGCCGATCACGGGGCCGATCATGGCACCGACCAGATCGCCGAAGCCCGGTTCGTGCATGCCGAACCCGAGGATGAGCCCCGCGCCGAAGCCGACCTTCTCAGCCTGATGGACCGCGTCCGCGCAGCAGGGGCCAAGGCCGCCACGATCGAGGAAAAGCGCCCCGCGGGGATCTCGGCCGTGTCGCGGCCCCAGGCAGGGGCACCGTCCGAACCAACCTCGCCCGAGAACGCGATCGAGGCGGCGCTGGCCGCGCTTGGGTCCGACCCCTTTGACGGCGGGCGCGATGCCGATGCCGACGATGCCGCCGACATGGCTGATGTTCAGCCCGTCGCGGAAGACGCCACCGCAAAGGACCGCACTGCACAGGACGACACCGACGCGCAGGTCACGCCGCTGTCGATGCCGGCCTCGATCCTGAACGACGACGAATGGCTGGCCCAGCTTTCGGCGCTTGGGCTGACCCGCAAGGCGGCCGACCCGGACGAGGTCATCGCCACCGCAGCGGCCGCCCTGGACGAAGAAGACCTTTCGGACGAGGATATCGAAATCGGGTCCTACGCTCGCAGCGCCGCCCCGGCCGAGGACGAGGGCGACGACATCGTGCCGACCTTCCTGCGTCATCAGGGCATCACCACCCTGCGTCAGCGCGTGACCGAGGTCGAAAACGTTGTCACCGAACACGGCGGCGACTGGGAACCCGAAGCGGACGAGGAAACCGACGCCGCCCCCGGCCCGCAGGCCGGCCCGGTGCCCTGGATCGACGACGAGGACCTGGACGAGACCCGCAAGCCGGTCTTCGGTGCGGACGCCGACGATGACATCTGGGCCGTCGATCCGATCGACGATCCCGATCAGGCGGCGATGGATGTGGCTCTGGCCCCGGAAGCAACACCCGACATTGCCCCGCAAGCCCCCGCAGAAACAACCGCCCGCCCGGCCATAGAGACCGCGTTCCTGGCGCTGACCGCGAAACAACGCGCAGCCGCCGACGCGGACCGGCCCCCCATGACGGTGGTCTTCGATTCCGCCCGCCGCGCCCAACCAGCCGAACCTGCCGCGCCAGAGGTTGCAGCGTCACCGGTGTCTGATGCCGCTGTCGAACCGACGCAATCCGCGCCTGAGACTGTTGAGGCCGACACCCCGACCGAGGCCGAACCAGCCACCGACTGGCAGGACGTCGCGGATCAGGATGCCTTGGACCAGGAAGCCCTGGCGACCGCCGACCGCGAGGCCCTGACGGAAGAGCCGGTTCTGCTGGACGAAGACATGCTGCGCGACATGGTATCGGAAATCGTCCGGCAAGAGCTTCAGGGTGCCCTGGGCGAACGCATCACCCGCAACGTGCGCAAGCTGGTGCGCCGCGAAATCCACCGCGCGCTGGCGTCCTACAACATCGACTGAGTGTCTCTATGAGACGCGCACACAGGGCCCCACTGCGGGCCCTGTTTTTGTTTCTGCGTCATGTGGAGCGCCCTAGTGCGCGTCCTGTGGTTCTGGCTTTTCCTGTGGTTTCCGCAGGCTCGGTACGGAAGATGCGCAGCGGGATTTGGGGGGCGTGCCTGATGCTTGCGAGGACAGGCACGAGCCCATTCGCCAACGACTTGTCATCCTTGGAACGAGCTGACGACATCCTCTAGCGGACTTGGGGACCATGCGAGGGGAGGGGGACTACACAGGTGGCTTCCGGTGCGGTCATCGCGAGAGCCAGTCCGCAACTTTAGCCGTCGTCTGATAACGCCGAGAGGGGACCACCCTGCGGGCTGGCGCGACCTTGGCGAGCTGCGCAACGACATTGCAACGGGCCGCGTCTTTGCGCCCTACAGGGGCCGTTATCCGGCCTCTGGGCCGTCCCGGAGGGCTGCGAAGGCCCGTAGCCCCAGACCGCCCGCCCGGACCCTCAGCGCGCAACAGGGGCGGCGATGTCCCAGAGCGCGTCCAGGTCGATGTGCTGCGCCACATGGGCGGCCAGGGCGTCCAGGACCTCTTCGACGCCCGCCTCGTAGGACAGGCCCGAGGCCGCGCCCATCCGCGCCAGATCCGCCGCCCGGAATCCATCCGAGGCATAGAGCCCATGCAGATAGCAGCCGCGCACCCGACCGTCGGGGCTGGAGGCCCCCTCGGGCGTGTCACCGATGCGCAGCCAGGCGCGGGCGCAATCCGGCCCCGTGGTGCGGCCCAGGTGGATTTCATACCCCTTCAGCGCCGCGCCGCTTTCGGGATGCACCGCGTCGGTCAGGGTGACCCGTTTCGCCGGCGTCATGACCGTCTCGATATCCAGATGGCCAAGGCCCGGGTGACGTCCCGGCCGCCCCTCGATCCCCTCCGGGTCGTCGATCCAGCGCCCCAGCATCTGGTAGCCGCCGCACAGGCCCAGCACATGACCGCCGCGCCGGATATGCGCCGCCAGGTCGATGTCCCAGCCCTGGGTGCGGAAATGTTCAAGATCCGCGATCGTCGCCTTGGACCCGGGGATCAGCACCATGTCGGCATCGCCGGGCAGGGGGCGGCCGTTCGGGATGATCTCGACCTGGACGCCGGGTTCCGACGACAGCGGGTCGAGGTCGTCGAAATTCGCGATCCGGTTCAGCTTGGGCACGGCGATGCGGAAGGGGCGGTCACCCTGACCGGCGGGGCCCGAGCCAAGGTCGAGGACATCCTCGGCCGGCAGCCGCCAGGCCTGATCGAACCAGGGCACCAGCCCAAGCGCGGCCCAGCCCGTCCGGTCGGCGATTTCGCGCATGCCCTCGTCGAACAGCGTCGGGTCGCCGCGAAAGCGGTTCACCAGGAAACCCTTGATCCGCGCCGCATCCGCGTCGGCCAGCACCGCCTGGGTGCCGACCAGCTGGGCAATCACGCCGCCCCGGTCGATATCGCCCGCCAGCACGACCGGCACGTTCGCGGCTTCGGCAAAGCCCATGTTGGCCAGGTCGCCCGCGCGCAGGTTGATCTCGGCCGGGCTGCCGGCCCCTTCGATCACCACCAGGTCGACGCCTTCGGCCAGGCGGTGGAAGCTGTCCAGGATCCGCGCCATCAACGCCGGTTTCTCGCGCGCATAGTCCCGCGCGGACAGGGTGGCATAGCGTTCGCCCTGCACGATCACCTGCGCGCCGGTGTCCGTCTCGGGCTTCAGCAGCACGGGGTTCATGTCGGTGTGCGGGGCGATGCGGGCGGCGCGGGCCTGCAGGGCCTGGGCGCGGCCGATCTCTCCTCCGTCGTGGCTTACGGCGGCATTGTTCGACATGTTCTGCGGCTTGAAGGGCGCGACGCGCAGCCCGCGATCGGCAAAGGCGCGGGCGATCCCCGCCACCAGCAGGGATTTCCCCACGTTGGACCCGGTGCCCTGGATCATGAGTGCGCGCGTCATCCTGTCCCCCGCCTGCGTGATAAGGGCCCCGTCTTGCCGACATGGGCCCATCTGCCTTGCCAGCGGTTTGAGCATAAAAAAACGCGCCCCGAAAGGGCGCGTCTTTTTCTGGTATGGGCCGCGATCCCCGAAGGGATCAGGCCCATGCGTTATGCAGCGTCGGCTTGTTCCGCTGCGTGGCGGCGTTCGCTTTCTTCGCGCGACAGCGCGACCGAGGTGCGGACACCGCGGGACACGAACTCCATCAGGCCCGAAACGACACGTTCGTTCGGGTCGATGCCGGCGCAGCTCAGAACTTCGCGACCGTCGCGGGACCGGGCCCAACGTGCGATCTGTTCCGGGCCGTTTCCGTATTTCTTGTCATCGGCAATGGCATCGTCCAGGGCAGCCAGGACGACGGCAGCGAACAGTTTCCGCGAGCGGTTGCCCTGTTCGTTGTTGAATGCGGTGCCGTCAACGAAATCTTTCATATCTCGACCTTTGTTATTGCTCTTGCGATTAGGGCGTGGCGCCGTTTATGGCGATTTTGTGTCGATTCGGGTGGGCAAGTTTTTCAACCCTGTTATGCAGCAGATGCATATCTAATCAACACATTTCCCGTCGCGTTCCCCCAGGTGTCAGGCCCGCGCAAAGCTTGCCAGATACCAGAGGGCCAGATATAGGACCGCGTTGACAAGGATCAACCCGGATAGGCGGTATTTGGCATGCCAAAGATTAACGGAAACGAAATTCGGCCCGGAAACGTGCTTGAGCATAACGGCGGTCTCTGGGCGGCGGTCAAGGTCGACCACGTCAAGCCCGGCAAGGGCGGGGCCTTCGCCCAGGTCGAGATGAAGAACCTGCGCAACGGATCGAAGCTGAACGAACGCTTCCGGTCTGCGGACAAGGTGGAACGCGTTCGCCTGGAACAGAAGGACATGCAGTTCCTGTTCGAATCCGACGGCGTGCTGACCTTCATGGACACCGAGACCTACGACCAGGTCGAACTGCCCGCCGACCTGCTGGGCGAACGCCGCCCGTTCCTTCAGGACGGCATGACCATCGTGGTCGAATTCCACGAATCCGAGGCGCTGAACGCCACCGTGCCGCAGAAGGTCACCTGCAAGATCGTCGAGACCGAGCCGGTCGTGAAGGGCCAGACCGCTGCCAATAGCTTCAAACCCGCGATCCTCGACAACGGCGTCAAGGTCATGGTGCCGCCCTTCGTGGGCCAGGACGAAGACATCATCGTCAACACCGAGACCATGGAATATTCGGAACGCGCCTGACGTGGTCCGGCCCCGGTGCGGGGCAGGGTTCTGAACCATCATACATGGAAAAGGCCCCGGAGCGTCTCCGGGGCCTTTTTCGTTTGAACCTGACCGGCGCGGTCTAGTCTGGCGCGCTCACTCCGGCACGGTGACTGTCGCGCCTGCGGCTTCCATCCCGTCGCCGATCCGGTCGAACCGCAGATAGGCCAGCGCGCGGTCGCCCGCACGGCTCAGCAGGGTGCCGACCGGCTTGCCATCGCGCAGGATTTCGGTCCCGGGGGATGCGTCGCCGTCGACATGCACCAGCCGCAGGCCTTTGCGCAGTTCGGTCTTGTGCTTCATCCGGGCGGTGACTTCCTGCCCGACATAGCACCCCTTGCGGAAATCGACGCCGTTCAGCCGTTCGAACCCCATCTCCAGGATATAGCTGTCGGGCCCAAGGTCCCGGCCGCTTTCCGGCACCAGGTTTTCCACCTGAAGCGCGGTGAAATCGCTGCCGTCATCGCCGCCCTCGGGGCCATACAGCCGCCAGCCAAGCGCAGCGCTGCGCGGGTCCGTCACCGCGCCTGTGGGCGCATCGCCGGTGCCCCGCCGGACTGACAGGCCGGTCTCTTCGATCGTCACGTCGGCGCGCAGCTTGTACATGGTCAGGCGCTGTTTCAGCATGTCGGCCCAGACCTCGGCCACGTCCAGCAGCACGCCGTCGCCGTCGGCCACCAGGATGAAATCCGCAATCAGCTTGCCCTGGGGCGTCAGCAACGCCGCATAGACCGGCCCCTTGGACAGCTTGCCCAGGTCGTTCGTCACGAGGTTCTGCAGGAAATCGCGCCAGTCGGCCCCACCTAGACGCAGGATACGGCGGGCACCATCGGGCTTTTCACTTGTCATTCGTCTGCTCACTTTGCATGGCTTCGGGTCAGATATAACACTCCTGACCGCGGACAAAACCATGCGCGCCCCGATCTCTGTCATCATTCCCACGCTGAACGCAGGCGCGGCGCTGCCGGGCTGCGTCGCGGCCCTGATGGAGGGGCTGGAGGCCGGGCTGATCCGAGAGGTCATCGTGACCGACGGCGGATCCACGGACGACACCACAGCCATCGCCGATCAGATCGGGGCCGAGCTTGTCACCGGCGCGGCATCCCGCGGCGGGCAGCTGCGGCGCGGCTGTGCGGCGGCGGCGGGCGACTGGCTGCTGGTGCTGCATGCCGACACGCAATTGGCCCCGGGGTGGACCGATGCCGTCGCCGATCACCTGGGCCTGGACGCCCCCGCAACCTTCCGGCTGGGGTTCGATCAGGGCGGGGCAGGGGCCGCGATCACCTCGGCCTGGGCGAACCTTCGTACGAGGCTGTTCAACCTGCCCTATGGCGATCAGGGGCTGCTGATCCGGGCCGCACAGTTTGAGGCCCTGGGCGGCTACGCAGACATCCCCCTGATGGAGGATGTGGACCTGGCGCGCCGCCTACCAAAGATCACCCCTCTGCCGGTTACCGCCCGAACAAGCGCCGCCAGATACGTCCGGGAAGGCTGGTTGCGCCGGGGTCTTCGGAACCTGACCCTGCTGCTGCGCTATCGGCTTGGGGCCGACCCGCACGCGCTAGCGCAAGCTTATCGGCCGTCATCCCGTCGGTCCTGAACTGCAGGTCATGCAGCCGGGCGTATAGCCCGCCATGGGCCAGCAGATCCTCGTGCGTGCCTTCATCCACGACGCGGCCGCGATCCATCACCACGATCTTGTCGGCCTCGCGCACGGTGGACAGGCGATGCGCGATCACCAGAACCGTGCGACCATGGCTCAGCCGGTCCAGCGCGTCCTGCACGACCTTCTCGGATTCCGCATCCAGGGCCGAGGTCGCCTCGTCCAGCAGCAGGATTGGCGTGTCGCGCAGCAGGGCGCGGGCGATGGCCACGCGCTGACGCTGCCCGCCCGACAGGTTCGACCCGCGCGGCCCCACGGGGCTGTCCAGGCCCTGCGGCAGCTTGGGCAGGAAATCGGCCACATGGGCGGCCTTCAGGACCTCTTGCAGGCGCTCTTCGCTGACGTCGGTGCGGCCCAGCAGGATGTTTTCGCGCAGCGTCTCGTCGAACAGGGCGGCGTCCTGTGACACCACCGACATCAGACCGCGCAGGTCGGGCAGGGACATCCTGTTCACGCCCACGCCGCCGATCTGCACCTGGCCCTCCTGCGGGTCGACCAGACGGGTCAGTAGGTTGAAGACGGTGGATTTCCCCGCGCCCGAGGCCCCGACCAGCGCGGTGGTCTGCCCGGCCTTGGCCACAAGGTTCAGCCCGTGCAGCACCTGGGTGTCGCCATAGGACAGGTTCACACCTTTCAGCGCCACGCCCGGCACGCCCGTGGGGGCGGGGACAGGTTTGGCGGGGGACTGGATGGTCGGCACGACCTCCATCAACGCGCGGACCCGTTCGATGCCCGAGGCCGCGACCTGCCAGACGCCCGACACCGTGCCCAGACGGCGCAGCGGTTCAAAGGCAAAGCCGATGGCGGTGAAGAAGGACATGAATTCGCCCACGGTCTTCTCGCCCGAGATGATCTGACCGCCGCCAAAGATCAGCACGCCCAGGAAGCCGACCCCGGCCATCACGTCGATCAGACCGGGGATGGCGGCGGTGCCCAGGGTGGCGCGGACCTCGGCCCGGACCAGATCGTCGGTCAGCCCGGCGAACCGGTCGGACTGATAGCGTTCCAGCCGGTTCAGCTTGACCGGGACCATGCCGTGAAAGACCTCGTCCAGGCGGGTGGCCAGACGTGCGCCGAAATCCCGCGCCTCGCGCGACCGGCGGCGCACGAAGCGCTGCACGATGATCGAGGGCAGCACCAGGATCGGCGCGCCGACCAGCGCAATCAGCGTCCAGCGCCAGTCGACCGACACCGCGACCCCCATCAGGATCACCAGCGCCACCGCATCGCGGCCCGCGCCCGTCAGGATGGCGTTCCAGACATCGTTGATCGAGGTCACGTCGCTTTGCACCCGCTGGATCAGGTAGCCCGGCGGATGGGTCTGGTGGAACACCCCGTCCTGCCGCATCAGCCGCGCCAGCAGGTCCTTGCGGATCTCGGCCGAGGAGGTCTGGGAAATCCGCGCCAGCAGCACCTTCTGCGCCACCGAGGCCAGCGCCCGCAGCACGAAGATCGACAGGATCGCCGCGCCGACCCAGCCAAGCGCTCCGGTGTTGCCCTGGATGAAGACGTCGTCGAACATCGGCTTCATCATCCACGACAGCGCACCCAGCATGGAGCCTTCCAGCGCCATGAAGACCAGCGCCGCCAGCATCCACCAGATGTGCCGGTGCAGATATCCCCGCCACAGCCAGGTCAGAAGCCCGCGTGCGTGCTGGCCTCCGTCCGTGCTGGCGGTGGTCTTGTCCAGCTGGGGGATCGCCTGATCGGGCTGGGCGGCGGGCGTCTTGGCACCCGCAATCTGGCTTTGGTCCTGGGCTGTCTCGCTCACGCCGCGGCCTTTCGTGTCAGGTAGGATCTTTGCATGTCCTGGTGATCGTACTCGCTGCGGATCCAGTCTTCAAAGCTGATTTGTCCCTGGGCCAGCCGCGCCTCGTAGCAATCCAGGATGTGGTCCAGCACCCCGGTCTTGGTCCATTTGAAATGGATGTAGCGCGGGCTCAGCATCCTTCGGGCCTGGGCGACGGTTTCGCCCTCGTAAGTGATCAGCCACAGCGCGGCGGCCAGGCCGGACCGGTCGGCCCCGGATTTGCAGTGCATCACGAAGGGTTTCTCGGCCGCGCGGAAGGCATCGAAAAGCTGCAGGAAGAAGTCGCGCGGCGGGGCCATGCGGGCCACCATGTTCACGTCGATCATCCGCAGCCCCAGGGCCGCGCAATCCTGCTGTTCGATCAGATAGGGGGCCCCGCCATTGGTGCCGCGCAGGTTGATCACCGTGCGGATGCCAAGCGCCTTCATCTTCTCAAGATGCCGCCGGTCGGGGTGGTTCGACCGATAGACCCCCGGCGCGACCTGGTGGAAATTGGACCACAGCTTGCGCAGGATCCCGTGGTCGAAATAGCTGGTATAGAACTCGGCCCGTCGGCGCAGGGCGGGTGTGTCCGGGGCCACGTTGAAGGAATGGCGAAAGGCGCGCTCCTTCTCTTTCAGTCTTTGAAACAGGCCCATGGCGATGCCTCGGCTTTCCGGTTGATCCCTGATCCGGGATCAGCCCGGCCCGCCCCATGTAGGCGAGCGGCGGGCGCGGGGCAAGCGATCGCCCCTAACGGCGCCCCTGACCGCGCCCCTAACCGCGATTGGGCAGCGACGGGGCGACGGCCCTTGCGATCGCCCGCGCCTCTTGCGCGCTGGCGGCCAGCTGACCGGTGGAAGACGCGAAGTAAGAGCAGAAGAACAACCCCGGCTCGGGCGAGGGCGCGCCGCTGACCAGGGGATGCCCGTCATCGTCCAGCGCCGCGCAATGCGGCCCGAACAGCGGCCGCAGATCCGAGGTGTAACCGGTCGCGGCGATGATTGTGTCGAAGGGATGCACCGTGCCGTCGGTAAAGGCGACGCCCGCGCCGTCCAGCCGCGCGATCCCCGGGGCGACACGGATGCGGCCTTCGCGGATTGCGGCCAGGGCCCCGACATCGATCATCGGGATGCGCCCGTCTTCGGCCACCATGGTCGCCGGACCCTTTTCATAGGCGTTCAGCCCGTATTCCTCTGGCCGGCCGACCTGTCGGCGCAGGATCGGCGCGGTCAGGCGATCCGCCAGCCGGGGGCCCAGAAGCCGCGACATCAGCCCGAAGGACGTGATGGGCATGCCGAACAGTTCCTTCGGCAGGATCTGAACCGGGCCGCGCACCGACAGCGTGACCTCGCCCCCCGCATTGGCCAGGTCCAGCGCGATGTCCCCGGCGGAATTGCCGAAGCCCACCACCAGAACGCGCTGACCACGGTGAGGGCTGGGGTTGCGGTAGTCCTTGGAATGCAGGATCGGCCCGTCGAAATCGCCCGGCCAGTCAGGCACCTTCGGCTTGCCGTTCAGCCCCGTGGCCATGACCAGCGTCCCGGCCTCTTCCGCGCCCTGGGAATGGGTGACCCGCCAGACCGGCCCTTCGCGGCGGATCGACAGGACCTCGTGCCCGAACTTGGGCTTTAGGCCGTGGTGTTCGGCATAGGCGTCAAGATAGGCGATCACCGCATCGCGCGACGGATAGCGCCCGGCGCTTTCGGGAAAGGGCAGGCCGGGCAGACCCGAACGCCCCCGTATCGTATGCAGGGCCAGGCTGTCATAATGGCTGCGCCAGCTGGACCCGACCGTATCGGCGCGCTCCAGGATGACCGGGCGGGCCCCGACCTTTTGCAGGCAGGCCCCGACGGCAAGCCCGGTCGGACCAGCCCCCACAACGATCACCTGCTTCATGACAAACCCTTTCACCAATTGTGCGTCAGGACACACGCTGAGGTCGCATCTGTCAACGCCGCCGCCGCCCGTCAGGCCGGAATTGCACTGCAGCAGATTGACGCCGCTGGCGGTGCCGCTAACAGTGGGCCGTCACGAACAGATTACAGGTGCCAGATGACCCTTGCCGCAGGCCGCCCCTACCTTGCCATTCCCGGTCCCTCGGTCATGCCCGATGCGGTCCTTCAGGCGATGCATCGCCCGGCGCCGAACATCTACGAAGGCGCGATCGTCGACATGGTGCGGGCCATGATCCCCGACCTGACCGCCGTTGCCGGCACGAATAACAAGGTCGCAATTTACATCGCCAATGGTCACGGCGCCTGGGAAGCCAGCCTGAGCAATATCGCCAGCGCCGGGGAAAAGGTCCTGGTCTGCATCACCGGGCGCTTCGGCAATGGCTGGGCCGAGATGGCCGAGGGGCTGGGCATCGTCGCGGACCGCCTGGATTTCGGCAAGACCGACGGCATCGACGCCGCCCGCCTGGAAGAGGCGCTGCGCGCCGACACCAACCACGATTACAAGGCTGTCCTGTTTAGCCATGTCGATACCGCGACCTCGCTTCTCAACGACCCCCGGGTGCTGCGGAAGGCGCTGGATGCCGCCGGACACCCCGCGCTGCTGATGGCGGATTGCATCGCCTCCATGGGGTGCGAGGAGTTCCGCATGGACGACTGGGGCGTCGACGTGGCCCTGACCGGCAGCCAGAAGGGCCTGATGGTCCCGCCCGGCCTGTCGTTTGTCTTCGTCAGCCCCAAGGCCGAGGCCGTGCGCCACGCGATGCCGCGCGTCTCGCGCTACTGGGACTGGGTGCCGCGCCTCGACGCGGAATTCTTCTATCAGTTCTTCGGCGGCACCGCCCCGACGCATCACCTGTACGGCCTGCGCGCCGCGCTGGACCTGCTGCACGGCGAAGGCATGGAGAACGTCTGGAAACGCCACGACACGCTGGCCCGCGCCATCTGGGCCGCTTGCGAGGCCTGGGGATCGGGCAACGGCGCGCTGCGCATGAACGTCCAGGATCCCGCGCTGCGGTCCCATGCGGTGACCGCGCTGTCGCTTGGCGGCAAGGACGCGGCCCGGCTGCGCGCCTGGGTGGCCGAGAACGCCGGCGTCACCCTGGGCATCGGCCTGGGCATGGAAACCCCCGAGGATCCGCGCGGCGAAGGCTATTTCCGCATCGGCCACATGGGGCATCTGAACGCCCATATGGTGCTGGGTATGCTGGGCACGGTCCAGGCCGGCATGCAGGCGATCGGCGTGCCCTATGGCCCCGGCGCGCTGGATGCGGCGGCGGCGATCACGGCCGTCTGAAGGCCTAGACGCTGACAGATGGTGAAGACGGCTGGGGGCGGCATGCACGCGCCTTCAGTCTCGGCGCAGGCGGTCGATGCCCAGATTGATCAGCCAGCCTGCCGCCATCACCGCCGGAAAGCCGAACAGCGACCAGATCACGCCGAAGATCCACAGCAGGTTGAAGAACCCCATGACCAGCGTGGGGCCCGTGTAGTTCGGCGCGCGTGTCACGCGATTTGAGAGGCGGCGGTCAGACATCTTTGGTCCTGCGGCGATCCCGATGAACCCCTACGGGCATCCCCGCCAGGGCCATCCTGTGACGCCCTGGCAGGGTCCGGCGGGACCCATGGGGCATTCAGGAAATCTAGACCACGGGTCCTTTGCGTCACGTAAATTCTGCGTGCGCCGCTGCGCAGCATAGGCGCAGGGGTGTAGGAAGGCCGCGCGGCCTCGATCTAGCCCTGGGCGGTCTCGCGGGCGTCCTTCAGCGCCGGGCCGAAGTGTTCGGCCAGCACCGCCATATCAGCGTCCGTGCCGCAGGAGACGCGGATGCAGCGGTCCTGTGGGGCGACAAACGGCATCCGCACGAAGACACCGCGCCGGGCCAGGGCCGCCACCATCGCGCGCGCCTGATCTCCGGTGCCGCCCATGTCGACGGTCACGAAATTGGTGGCCGAGGGCAGGGCCGTCAGCCCGTGGTCCTTTGCGACTCCGGCAATCGTCGCGCGCGAAGCCCGGACCTGGTCCACGACCTGCGCCAGATATTGCTGATCCTCCAGCGCCGCCAGCGCGGCCACCTGGGCCGTGCGGTTCATGCCGAAATGGTTGCGGATCTTTTCAAACGCCCGGATCAGCGGCGTGGCCCCGATGGCATAACCGATCCGCGCCCCTGCCAGCCCGTAAGCCTTTGAGAAGGTGCGCATGCGGATTAGGCGGGGATCCTCGATATCCAGATCGACGGCGGCCTCGGCGGGCGCAAATTCGGCATAGGCCTCGTCCAGGACGAACAGGGTGTCCGGGTTCAGATCCTCAAGCGCCGTGGCGATGTCTTCGCCGCGCCAGTGGCTGCCCATGGGATTGTCCGGATTGGCCAGATAGACCAGCTTGGCCCCGGTGTCGTTCGCGCGGGCGATCAGGGCGGGCAGATCCTCGGCATCATCGCGATAGGGCACCATCTCCAGCACGCCGCCAAAGCCGTTCACGTGGTAGTTGAAGGTCGGATAGGCCCCGGATGAGGTCACGACACCATCGCCCGGTTCGACCACCAGCCGCACCAGATAGCCCAGAAGCCCGTCGATGCCTTCGCCCACGACGATATTTTCGGGCGTGATCCGATGGTGCGCGGCCAGCGCCTGGCGCAGGTCGTGACTGATGGAATCGCCGTATTTCCAGATCTCGCGGTCGGCCTTTTCCATCGCCTTCAGCACCCGGGGCGAGGGGCCGAAGACGCTTTCATTGGCCCCAAGGCGTGCGGCAAAGGGGGCGCCCCGGTCGCGTTCCAGCGTTTCCGGCCCGACGAAAGGCACCGTTGCGGGCAGGCTCTCGACCAGTTTGGTGAACCTTGGTGGCATTGCAATTCCTCCCCTTCCGGGCCGCTTCGGGCCGACGTGTCTGCGCCGGGATACCCGGGGCCATGGGGTGGGGGCAAGGGAAAGCCCTTTCGTGATGCCCCGGACGTGGTGCCCCGCGAATGACGCCCCGCTAGTGACGCTATGTCGGACTGGCGCGCGGACTGCCGCCGGGGCAGTCTGCCGCCAATTGATTTGGTCAATTGAATTGGGAGGACCGAAAGATGAGCCGAGTAGACACGCAGATCCGCGATCACGTTGCCCACGTGACCCTGACCCGCGCCGACAAGATGAACGCCGTCGATCCGGAGATGGCCGAGGCCATCGTCGCCGCCGGCGAAGCCCTGAAGGGCAACGAGGAGATCCGCGCCGTGCTGCTTTCGGCCGAGGGCAAGGGCTTTTGCGCCGGCCTTGACGTGGCCAGCTTTGGCCAGCACGCCAGCGGCGGCGACCAGACCGACCGTATCGTCGCCCGGACCCATGGGCCGTCGAACCTGATGCAGCAGGTCGCCATGGTCTGGCGCGAGGTCCCCGTGCCGGTGATCGCTGCGGTGCATGGCGTGGCCTTCGGCGCGGGCTTCCAGCTGGCCCTGGGTGCGGATGTGCGCATCGCGGCCCCCGGCACGAAATTCGCGGTGATGGAGGCCAAGTGGGGCCTGGTGCCCGACATGGGCGGCATGGTCCTGATGCCGAAACTGATGCGCTCGGACGTGATCCGTCTGATGACCTACACGGCCGAACCGGTCAGCGCCGAGAAGGGCGTCGACTGGGGGTTTGTCACCGAAATCGCCGAGGATCCGCACGCCCGCGCGCTGGAGATCGTGACGAATATCGCGCAGAAGTCGCCCTCGGGCACGCGGCTGGCCAAGTCCCTGATCGCCGTGGCGGAAAGCAATTCTTCCGAGGCCGAGGTGCTGATGGCGGAATCCGTCGAACAGGCCAAGCTGATCGGTGGCAAGCACCAGCAGGAAATCGTCATGGCCAACATGCAGAAGCGCGCGCCGAACTTCTGAGGTTTTGGGGTTCGTCGGGCTTCTGGTCCGGCGGACCGCCCCACGGCTGGCGTCGGGGGGAGTATTTCTTGCAAGATGATAGGGAACCGGGTCGCTTTGGATTTCGGGCCGGTTTTGGTCGGGGGGCTAGGGTTGTCTTGGGCGGAGCCATTGTCTGGCCGGGTGCCCCTGGGCGGGCCGTGCTGTTGAGTATTTTGGGCAAGATGATCGATCGGGCGGGGCTTGGAGGAGGGGGGGCGCTGAGTTCCATGCGGGTCTTTTGGGGACTTGGAGCCAGAGGGTTTGGCAAAGCCGCGCTTTGGCGGGGCGAACGGGCAAGAGTTTTAGGTGATTTGAAGGTGCGGGCGGCTCTTTATTTGATTGCCGGTGCTTTGGGCCTATCTGGAGCGGCCCGGGAGTGGTGCCTGTAGAGTTTTATCCTTCGGGGTGCGCTTTGGGCGCGTTGGCCGGGCGAGTGATCTTCGCAAGTTGAAGGGCGCGGGGGGCTGTTGCACCCAAAGGTTCCGTGATGATCCGGGTGAGTGCCCGTCCGCGATGTTCTTTTCGACTGGTGGGGATGAGCGAGCTTTGCGAGGCCGGGGGCGCTTGCCAGCCATTTGGCCGAGCAATCGGGGGTCACGGAAGAAACGAAGCAGTGGAGGGATCTGCGAGCGCGTTCTTTGTAGGCGTAATCTGAGGTTCTGTCCGCTAGGGATCGCGGTGCTATGGGGCAGATGTGTCGTGCGGCGCGGGAAGCTTAGGGCCGTGCTGAGCCGAAAGGAAGGGGTGCCTTTTCGCGGCACAGAGGAAGCGGTGGCGACGGCGAAGTAGTGGCGGAGATACGATGCATGGGCATACGATGCATGCTCTGAAGAAAGCCCTAATGTCACAAAGAAAAAGGCCGGCGCGGGTGCGCCGGCCTTTTCGGTTCGTCCTAGTGAAGATCAGCCTGCAATCCGTTCCTCGGGGCGGAAGTTGATCCGGTCTGAGACGGTGAACTGACCCGCCGCGACCTTGCGCAGCTTGCCTTCGCGCAGCAGGCGGCCGAAGTGGCGCAGCCCGTCCTCGCGAGAGAATTCGTCGGCCAGCGCCTGGCGCGCCTTGCCCATCAGCTGGGGCCGGGTGAATTCGTCACGGCCTTCGATGAAGGCGAGATAGG
The DNA here is from genome assembly GCF_900109195.1 of Pseudooceanicola nitratireducens. GTDB lineage: Bacteria > Pseudomonadota > Alphaproteobacteria > Rhodobacterales > Rhodobacteraceae > Pseudooceanicola > Pseudooceanicola nitratireducens. The sequence goes on from NZ_FNZG01000001.1 coordinate 590,580, forward strand.
AGGCCGCGGCCTCGAGGATCTCGGGCAGCTCGAAGGCCCCGACGCGATCCGCGAATTCGGTGAAGGACGCGGCGTTGGCGGCGGCGGCGCGGGCGTGGGCCTTAGCCCCGTGGTCCATGTCTTCGTCGCGGATCTGGCGCTGCTCGGCCTCTTCCTCGCGCTGGGCGAGGTCGGCGACGCGGATGCGGCGGGGGCGCACCGGCCCGGCCGAGGCGTCACGGTCGACGCGCTGTTCGGCCACCAGTTTCAGCGGCGCGGGGCGGTCTTCGGCCCGGCGGGCCGGCGTGTCGCCGCGCAGGGCGGGGCGGCGCGGGCGGACCACCTGGGCCAGGTCGTCGCGGTAGGCGTCGGCCTTTTCCTGGCTGTCGTCCTCGGGTTCGACACCGGCTTGTTTCTCGGCCTTGGTGGCGGCCACGGCGGCGCGCAGATGAGCGATCGCCGACCGGCGGCGGGTGCCATCGCTGTCACCCAGCTGGTTGTTGGTTTCCGCCAGGATCCGGTCCATGTCGCCATCGGCGCGGTCCATCAGGCGGCGGCGCGGAGAGATGCGGGGCTGGTCGTCCTGCGCCGGGGCCGCGTCTTCGACGGCGGCCTGGGCGGCTTCGTCCTCTTCCCACTGGGCGATGTCGGCGGCGCGCTGCGCGTCCTCGACGTCGTCTTCGTCCTGGTCGTCCGCAACGAGCGCATCGTCATAGGCGTCCGCGTCGTCGGCGTCGTCCGCCGCATCCCAGGAGGTCGTGTCGAAATCCTCGTCCTGCGCGTCTTCGTCGTCGAGGCTGTCTTCGACCATGTCGGCACCGGCGATCTCATCCTCCAGCGCTTTCAGCTCGCTCTGAAGCTCGGCCTCGTCCTCGGGGCTGAGGGTGCTGTCGCCGTAGGTGCGGACGGGGGTGTCCTCTTCTTCCTGCAGGGTGCCGTCCTGAACGGCGGCGTCGAAGTCGCGGCGCTTGACCTTCAGCACGCGGGCCACGGGGCGCGCGGGGGCGGCTTCGGGTTCGGCCTGCTGAACCGGGGCCTCGGCCGGGATGCTGTCGTCAAAGCTGGCGTCGTAGCTGGTGTCGGGCTCGGCTTCGACGGCGTCCCCGTCATGAGCCGCGTCATAGGCTTCGTTATGGGCCACTTCGGCGTCTTCGGCTGCGTCGTCACCGGGCGTCTCGGCATAGGCCAGGGCGGCGGTCAGATCGAAACCCTCGTCAGCGTCCTCGTCCTCGACTTCGTCGGCCTGCATCCAGTCGTCGCCTTCAACGTCGTCCTCTGCTTCGTCTTCGGCCAGGGTTTCACCGATCGCTGCGATGGCGTCGTCGATCTCGGCCTCGGTCTGCGCGTCAGGGGCGTCGTCCAGGTCCTCATCGGCCATGGCGAAGGGCGCGTCGGCAGCTTCTGCGACGTCGTCATAATCATCGTAGTCGTCGTCGGAGGCGGCACTGTCATCCAGCAGCATCTCGGGCATGGGATCGGCGGCAACGGGGGTGTTGTCGACGTCCGACAGGTTGCCCAGCAGGGCGGCGTCGCGGCTGTCCAGCTGTTCGTCGGCGTGTTCGTCTTCGCTGAAATCCGAGGGGGTGAATTCGGTGTCAGTCGGGCGGTTCTTGCTGACCACGTCGCGGATGCGCTGCAGCTTGGCCGCGACCGAAGTCATCTCGGACACGGGGCGCAGGGGCGTGGCGGATTTCGGGGCCTCGGGCGCGTCGGCAACGGGGGCCTGGGCGGCTTCGATGCGGGCGCGGCGGGTCGGGCCGGTCGAGACATGCACGTGCTTGCGCGTGGCCAGCTTGCGCGGGGCCGGGCGGGGCGCGGCGGTTTTGGCGGGTACGATCGCCTGGGCGGTCACGGCACGGGCCTTGGGGGCAGAGGGCGCGGGGGCCTCTGCCTTGGGCGCGTCCTCGGCGGACGGGGCTTCGTCAGCGACGGCTTCGGTGATCTCTTCCGTGATCTCTTCCGGGGCTTCGGCCGCGGGTTCTTCGATGACATCCTGGGCGGTGTCTTCGTGGGCGTCTTCGGCAACGGGCTGGGCTTCGGCCTGCGCGGGGGGCGTCACGGCTTCTTCGTCAGCCACATCTTCTGCCACGTCGGCCTGGTCCAGCGTGGCACTGTCCTGACGCAGCACGATACCGGTGTCGTCCTGGCGGGCTTCGACCCGGCGGGCGGCGGCGCGGCTGGCCAGACGGGCCAGAAGCTCGGGGTCGGGGGTCGGCGGTTCGGCCCCGAAGAAACGGTCATCCGCAGCCAGGTCGCGGAAATATTCGGCGATCGCCTTCATCGTGGTGAAAGCGTCATCGAACCCTTCGAGAGTGCACGAAAACGTGCCATAGGACACGGTAAGAATTTTGTTAGACTCAGCCACGGTTTCTCTCGCCTCTTGTCACTGCCTGTATGGGGGGACATGACTTTTCCCACCTCTGTCGGCCCTGACGATGCGTCCCAACAGGTTCGAATCTAAGGAAGGGACCGTGTCATTTTGTGACAATTTCGTGGAAGCTGTCCACTTTGGCCCCTAATCAGAGACAATCCCAATCACTTCAATACCGGGTTTATGACCATCAATGTCTGAAGAAATCGTTAGCGCCGAAGGACCTGTGCTGCTGTTCGGCGGTGCTCTGACGCCTGCCGCACAGGCCGCGCGCGATGCGCTGATCCCCTGGGCAGAGCTGAAGGATGCGCCCCTTGTGGCCGCAGACGGCGGCGCGCGGCTGGTGCTGGGGGGCGGGCTGGTGCCCGATGCGGTGATCGGTGATTTCGACAGTTTAAGCGATGCGGACCGCGCGCAGCTGGACCCGGCGCGGCTGCACCACATCCGCGAACAGGAAACCACGGATTTCGACAAGGCGCTGCGGTCGATCCGCGCCCCGGTCGTGGTCGGCATCGGGTTCCACGGCGCGCGCATCGACCATCACCTGGCGGCGATGTCGGTTCTGGCGCGCCATCCCGACCGGCCCTGCATCCTGGTCGGGGAAGAGGACGTCACCTGCCTTTGCCCGCCCCGGATCACCCTGGACATGACCCCGGGCGACTGGCTGTCGCTGTATCCGCTGGCCCCGGTGACGGGCCGGTCAAGCGGGCTGGACTGGCCGATCGACGGGCTGGACTTTGCCCCCGACGCCCGCATCGGCACCTCGAACCGGGTCGGCGCGGATCAGGTCCGGCTGACGATGGACGCCCCGGCGATGCTTCTCATATTGCCGCGCCGGGCCCTCCGCCCGCTGCTTGCGGCGCTGTCACGGTCTGACGCGCGATGGCCCTCTCGCGCAGGATGACGTAAAGCCCCGCGCCGCAGGTGATCGCGATCCCGACCGAGGCAAGCCCGTTCGGCAGGTCGGAAAAGACCACCCAGCCGATCATCGTGGCCGCCGGAATTTCCAGGTATTGCATCGGGGCGAGCGTGGCCGAAGGCGCATAGCGCAGCGACCAGGTCATCAGCAGGTGACCGAAGGATCCCAGCACGCCCAGCACCAGGTACAGCCAGATCGCGCTGTCGGGGATCGCCGCGAAGCTCAGCCCGGGCAGATCCAGCGCCGCGCCCAGTCCGGCCAGCGGAAGCAGCAGGGCGACGGCCATCACGCCGCTGACCCCCTGCATGGCGATCGGATCGGTTTCCTTGGCGATCCGCCGGGTCACCAGCATGAAGAACGCAAAGCTGAAGGCGACAAGGACCGGCAGAAGAGCGGGCCAGCCGACCTGGGCAAAGCTGGGCTGGATCACCAGAAGCGTGCCGACAAAGCCGACCGCACAGGCGCTTAGGCGCCGCCAGCCGACCTCTTCCCCCATGAAACGCCAGCCAAGCAGCAGCAGGATGAAGGGCATCACGAAAGCGATGGCGATGGTTTCCGCCAGCGGCAGGAACCGGAGCGAGGCAAACATCAGCCCGACCCCCGCCACATGGGTCACGGTACGCAGGAAGACAAAGAAGGTGACCCGCCGCGACATGGCAAAGGGACGGCGCAGCAGATAGGCCAGCGGCACCAGGAACAGCGCCTGCATGGTGAACCGCAGCAGCACCACCTGGAACACGGGTTGGCCCAGCTCGGGCTGGCCCAGAAGTTTCGCGGTCGCATCGCTTAGGGGCGCAACAAGGCAGAAGCCCAGCATCAGCATGATACCCAGAACCGGGCGGTCTTCGGACATGTCTTTTCCTGTCAATTCGGGTCAGACATGAAGATCACGGGTGCCCCCTTCGGGTCCAGCCCGAAGGGCGCGCACGGCGCGACATACCCGCCTCTGCAGGGATGCGCCGGCGTGGGGATCAGCAGTTGGGCACGTTCACGGCCAGGCCGCCAAGTGACGTTTCCTTGTACTTTTCATGCATGTCGCGCCCGACCTGCCGCATCGTTTCGATCGCCGCATCCAGGGGCACGAAATGCGTGCCGTCGCCGCGCAGCGCCAGCGATGCCGCGCTGACCGCCTTGATCGCGCCCAGGGAATTGCGTTCGATGCAGGGCACCTGCACCAGGCCCTTCACCGGGTCGCAGGTCATGCCCAGGTGATGTTCCAGCGCGATTTCGGCGGCGTTCTCGATCTGCTCGGGCGTGCCGCCCATCACGGCGCAAAGCCCCGCTGCCGCCATGGCCGAGGCCGATCCCACCTCGGCCTGGCAGCCTGCTTCGGCACCCGAGATCGAGGCGTTGAACTTGACCAGCCCGGCAATCGCGGCGGCGGTCAGCAGAAAATCGGGCACGCGCGCCTCGGCTGCTCCCGGGACATGGTCCAGGTAATAGCGGATCACAGCGGGCACCACGCCGGCCGCGCCATTGGTGGGCGCGGTGATCACCTGTCCTCCGGCGGCGTTTTCTTCGTTCACGGCCATGGCGTAGATGGCGATCCAGTCGTTGACCACATGCGGCGCGGCCAGGTTCAGCCCGCGATCGCGGATCAGCTGGTCACGGATCGCCGGGGCGCGGCGGCGCACGTTCAACCCGCCGGGCAGGATGCCCTCGGTCTCCAGCCCCCGGTCCATGCAATCGCGCATCACCTGCCAGATCCGCAGGCTGCCCTGTTTCAGCGCGGCGGCCCCGCCGCCACTGCGCGCGACCTCGTTGCGTTCCTTCATCTGCGCGATGCTCAGCCCCGAGCTGCGCGCCATCTCCAGCATCTCTGCGGCCGACTTGAAGGGGAAGGGCACCGGTGCGCCTTCGTCGCTGGCGGTGCCAGCGGCCAGTTCATCCGCGGTCAGGACAAAGCCGCCGCCGATGGAATAGTAGATCTCGGACAGGATGACGTCGCCCTGGCTGTCCAACGCCTCGATCGTCATACCGTTTGCGTGGCCGGGCAGGGGGGCATCGAAATCGAACCGCAGGTCGGTTTCGGGGTCGAATTTGAGCGTGGGCAGATCCGCCGGGGTGATCTGCCGGGTCTTGTGGATCTCGGCCAGGGTCGCCTCGGCGGCCTCCTGGTCGAACGTGTCGGGGCGGAACCCCGCAAGGCCTAGGATCACCGCGCGGTCGGTGGCATGGCCCTTGCCGGTGAAGGCCAGCGATCCGTAAAGCGTCGCCCGCAGGCCCGAGGCGGAGAAGGGCGCGGCCCGCAGACGGTCCAGGAACCGCGCCGCCGCCACCATCGGGCCCATGGTATGGGACGAGGACGGGCCGACGCCGATCTTGAAGACATCGAAAATGGACAGGAACATGGGGCAGACCTTTGGTTTCTTCCATGATCCTGACCGATAACGGCGCGGACACACCACCGGAAACGACGCTCGCCCGCGCGAAAACGCCGGTCACCCTTGCAGTCGGGCAGGCAGTGGGGGCCTGGCTGTGCGATCTCGCACAATCCTGCGCCGTCGCCGTGGCGCAGGAACGCGATGCGCGACCGGGCCGACCAATTCCATCTCGCCCTTCGGGGTCCCGCGCCCTATAAGCGAGACACCCCAGAGGAGAGCACGCCCATGTCCGGAGATCTGTCACCCATCGACAAGGCCAAGTATGTCGCGGCCAAGCGATCCGTGGATTATGTCGAGGACGGGATGCGGGTTGGTCTGGGCACCGGCTCGACCGCCGCATGGATGGTGCGCTGTCTGGGCGAACTGGTGCGAGAGGACGGCCTGAAGATCAAGGGCGTGCCCACCTCGACCCGCACCGCACAGCTGGCCCGAGAGGTCGGCATCGACGTGATTTCCCTGGACGAGGCCAAGTGGCTGGACCTGACCATTGACGGGGCGGATGAATTCGACGGCGGGCTGAACCTGATCAAGGGCGGCGGCGGCGCGCTGCTGCAGGAAAAGATCGTGGCCACCGCGTCCGACCAGATGATCGTGATCGCGGACGTGGGCAAGCAGGTGGACACGCTCGGTGCCTTTCCCCTGCCGATCGAGGTCATCCCCTTCGGCTGGCAGACCACCCAGGCCCTGGTCGAGGAAACGCTGATCTCTCTGGACGTGCTGGGCCGGAATTCGACCCTGCGGATGAACGGCGCGACGCCCTTTGTGACGGACGAGGGCAATTACATCCTCGATCTGCACCTCAACCGCATCGGAGAACCGCGCCAGATGGCGATGGTGCTGAACCAGATGCCCGGCGTGGTCGAGAACGGGCTGTTCATCGACATCTGCGACTGCGTGATCGTGGGCTATGGCGACGGCCGGGTTGAGGTGCGCGACATCAACGCCGGCACGGTCGAGGAAAGCCGGCTGGATTTTCTGGAAGACGACAACCTGTTCGCCGATCTGGGGGATTGATCGGATGGGGGCCGGGGTCTCTAGTTTCTCTCGGAACGGTGGTTGAGTGAGCCGCTTGCGAAATCGCCTTGGTGACGTAGCCACCCTTGTTTTAATTTCGTCCGTACATTCGAGTTAAGTCCCGCCCGGCGGCACGCCGGGCAGCGCCGACCCGCCCCCCTGGGGCGGCGCTTTTGCGCCACCCCGCGGGCCGGCGCTGCCCTTTGCACAGACCTCAGAACTTGATGTGCCGGTTTGAAAGGGGATTTGCGCCCCAGGGCTCCGCCTGTGATCTGGCGGCCCGCACGCACATCAAACCCGCATGACCCTGCATGCCTGCAGGGCAAGGGCCATTGCACTGGCCATCCCCGCCCCCATGTGGGATAGGAATGCGCAACGACCCAAGGATGCCGGAAAGTGAGTGATATGAGCGATTTCGACTATGACCTCTTCGTGATCGGAGGCGGCTCGGGCGGGGTGCGCGCCGCCCGTGTGGCCGCAGGCGAAGCCGATGCCAAGGTCGCCATCGCCGAGGAAAGCCGCTATGGCGGCACCTGCGTCATCCGCGGCTGCGTGCCCAAGAAACTGATGGTCTTTGCCAGCACCTACAGCGACATGGTCGACGACGCCCGCGCCTATGGCTGGGACCTGAACGACGGTGACTTCCACTGGCCCAAGTTCCAGCAAAAGCTCTCGGCTGAACTGGAGCGTCTGGAAGGCGTCTACCAACGCCTGCTGGACGGATCGGGCGTCGAACGCTTCGACCAGCGCGCCAAGTTGGCCGATGCCCATACGGTCGAACTGGCCGACGGCACGAAGAAGACCGCCAAGCACATCCTGATCGCCACCGGCGGCACCCCCGTCCGCCCGGACCTGGAAAACGCCGACCTGGGCATGGTCAGCGACGACATCTTCGACATGAAGGACCTGCCCGGGTCGATCCTGATCATCGGCGGCGGGTATATCGCCTGTGAATTCGCCGGCGTCTTCAACGGTCTCGGGGTCGAGGTCACGCAATATTATCGCGGGGCGCAGATCCTGCGCGGCTTCGATGACGAAGCCCGCGGGCTGATCGCGGAAGAGATGCGCACCAAGGGCGTCGACCTGCATTGCGGCACCGACATCCTTGAGATGTCGAAAGACGGCGATGGCATCCGCGTCAAGGCCACCAACGGCACCGAAAAGGTCTTTGACAAGGTGCTCTTTGCCACCGGACGCCGCCCCAACAGCCGCGACATGGGGCTTGAGGACCTGGGCATCGAACAGGGTCGCAACGGAGAGATCCTGGTCGACGAATATTCCCAGACCAAGGTGCCTTCGGTCTATGCGATCGGCGACGTCACCGACCGCGTCAACCTGACGCCGGTGGCAATCCGCGAAGGCATGGCCTTCGTGGAAACGGTCTTCAAGGGCAACCCGACCAGCCCCGATCACGACCTGATCCCGACCGCGATCTTCACCCAGCCCGAGATGGGCACCATCGGCCTGAGCGAGGAAGCCGCCCGCGACCAGGAGCCGATCGAGGTCTACGTCAGCTCGTTCAAACCCATGCAGCAAAGCTTTGCAGGCCGGTCCGATCGTGTTCTGATGAAACTGATCGTCAGCCAGGAAACCCGCAAGGTTCTGGGCTGTCATATCGTCGCCCCCCAGGCCGGAGAGATGATCCAGCTGGCCGGCATCGCCGTAAAGATGGGGGCAACCAAGGAAGATTTCGACCGCACCGTGGCGGTGCACCCGACCATGGCGGAAGAAATCGTGACAATGCGGGTTCCGACCCGAAAGTCTTGAATTTTGCCCTGAAATGCACAGTTTTGGGGACAAGAGCGAACACAGGTAAGTGAGAAGGATAGCTATGGCTGGTAATTCGGGCGGCCCTTGGGGCGGCGGCGGTAATTCCGGCGGAGGGCGGCAGCAGCCTCCCTCTGGCGGCGGAGGGGGCGGGCGACGCCCCGAGGGGGATGGACCGCAGATCCCGGATATCGACGATCTGATGCGCAAGGGTCAGGACCAGCTGCGCGTGCTCATGGGCGGGCGCGGCAACGGCGGCGGGGCCAATGGCTCTGGTGGTGCGCCGGGCGGGCCCAAGCTGACCCGCGGCTCGGTCGTGATCGGCCTTGGCATTGCGGCGGCTCTTTGGCTGACCGCCAGCTTCTACACCGTCCGACCCGAGGAACAATCGGTCGAGCTGTTCTTTGGCGACTACTATTCCACCGGCAACCCCGGTCTGAACTTCGCGCCCTGGCCCTTCGTCACCTACGAGGTGATCCCGGTGACCCGCGAACAGACCGAGGATATCGGCGTGGGCGGTCAGCGCGGCGGTGACGCCGGCCTGATGCTGACCGGCGACGAGAACATCGTCGACATCGATTTCCAGGTGGTCTGGAACATCAGCGATCCCAGCAAGTTCCTGTTCAACCTGCGTGACCCCCGCATGACGATCCGCGCCGTGTCCGAATCCGCTATGCGCGAGATCATCGCGCAGTCCGAACTGGCCCCGATCCTCAACCGTGACCGTGGTGCCATTGCCGGCCGCCTGCGCGACCTGATCCAGTCGACGCTGGACAGCTACGACAGCGGCATGAACGTGGTCCGCGTGAACTTTGACAAGGCCGACCCGCCGGCCCAGGTCATCGACGCCTTCCGCGAGGTCCAGGCGGCCGAGCAGGAGCGCGAGCGCCTGACCAACCAGGCCGATGCCTATGCCAACCGCGTCCTTGCCGGCGCACGGGGTGAGGCCGCGCAGGTCCTGGAAGAATCCGAAGGCTACCGCGCCCGCGTCGTGAACGAGGCCGAAGGTGAAGCCAGCCGCTTCAGCGCGGTTCTGGAAGAATACGCCAAGGCCCCGGAAGTGACCCGCAAGCGTCTGTACCTGGAGACCATGGAAGAGGTGCTGGGCCGCGTCGACAAGATCATCCTGGACGAACAATCCGGTGGTCAGGGCGTCGTTCCCTACCTTCCGCTGAACGAACTCCAGCGCAACCGAAGCAACGATCAGCAGGGGGGCAACTGACATGAAACGCTCTGGTTTCCTTTTGATCGCAGTCGCCGTTCTGGTGATGGTCGCTCTCAGCTCGCTCTTCATCGTGGATGAACGCGAAAAGGCCCTGGTGCTGCAGTTCGGCCGCGTCGTCGACGTGAAGGAAGACCCCGGTCTCGCCTTCAAGGTGCCGCTGATCCAGGAGGTCGTGCGCTATGACGACCGCATCCTGTCGCGCGACACCGACCCGCTTGAGGTCACGCCGCTGGATGACCGCCGCCTGGTGGTCGACGCCTTTGCGCGCTACCGCATCACCGATGTGGAACAGTTCCGCCAGGCCGTTGGTATCGGTGGCATCTCGGCTGCGGAAAGCCGGCTCGATTCGATCCTGCGCTCGCAGATCCGGGAGGTGCTGGGTTCGGTGTCCTCGAACGACATCCTCTCGGCGGACCGGGCGGCACTGATGCTGCGCATCCGCACCGGCGCACGGGACGAGGCCGCGAACCTCGGGCTTGAAATCATCGACGTCCGACTGAAGCGCACCGACCTGCCGCGCGAAAACCTTGATGCGACCTTCGCCCGGATGCGGGCCGAACGGGAACGCGAGGCCGCCGACGAAGTCGCACGCGGCAACGAGGCCGCTCAGCGCATCCGCGCCCAGGCCGACCGGACCCAGGTGGAAATCGTCTCGGACGCAAACCGCCAGGCCGACATCATCCGCGGTCAGGCCGATGCGCGCCGGAACGCCATCTTCGCCGAGGCCTTCGGTGCCGATCCGGAGTTCTTCGACTTCTACCGGTCGCTGACCGCCTACCAGCGCGCGCTACAGGACGGGAATTCGACCATGGTGATCAACCCCGACAATGAGTTCTTCACCTATCTGAAGTCCACCGGTGGCGCTGCACCCGCGGCCCGCCCGGCGGCGGCCCCTGCGGCCGATGCGGCCCCCGCCGGCGCGGCTCCGGCTGATCCTGCGCCCGACGCCCCGGCCGAGCCGGTCACGTCCGGGACCGGAGAGGCCCCCGCGACCGAATGACGGGTCTGCTGATCCTGGCCTTCGGGCTTGCACTGATCCTGGAGGGGCTGGCCTATGCGCTGGCCCCTTCGCTTGTGGAACGCCTGCTCGAGGCGCTGAGGGCGCTGACCCTGGATCAGCGCCGCCTTCTGGGCCTGTCGGCGGTCACCCTGGGCGTGCTTCTGGTCTGGCTGGCGCGCGCGCTTGGCACCCAGCTGGGCGTCTAGCCGCGCCGCCCCCGAGAGCGTAAGCCTTTTCACGCCGCCTTCACGCGCCTTTGTCTATCCGCGATTGGCTTTGAGTTGCGGACATGCCACCCTACATATCAAACCAGTGATATCCGGCGCGCCGGGCAAGGCCGCGCCACGTTCCATTCAAGGAGAAACGGGAGTGAGCATTGAAATGACATCTCCGCAACAGGCACACCGACAGGACCGGGGGCAGGAACAGGGGCAGGGGCTCGGCGGCAGGACCCGGTCCGGGGCCCGCGTGATCGCACGGCCCATGAAGGCCGCGACAGGGGCGCAGCTGATGCGCTCGCGCGGGTTCGTGACGCTGCTTCTGGCGACCCTTCTGGTGCTGGCCCAGGCCATCCAGGCCATGGCGCGCCCCGAAAGCTTTGCCGACCTCGCCGACCGCTTCAGCCCGGCGGTGGTCAATATCACCACCTCGACCATGGTGGCGGGCCGTGAACAGGGCTCTCCGATCGTACCCGAAGGATCCCCGTTCGAGGATTTCTTCCGCGAATTCCAGGACCGCAACCGTGGTGACCGCGCGCCGCGCCGCTCCTCGGCGCTTGGATCGGGTTTCGTGATTTCCGAAGACGGCTACATCGTGACGAACAACCACGTCATCGCCGGCGCCGATGAGATCACCATCGAATTCTTCAACGGGACCGAGTTGGACGCCGAACTGGTCGGCACCGACGAAAAGACCGACATCGCCCTGCTGAAGGTCACCGCCGACAATGCGCTGCCCTTCGTCAACTTCGGCGACAGCGACCTGGCCCGCGTGGGCGACTGGGTCGTGGCCATGGGCAACCCGCTTGGTCAGGGCTTCTCGGTCTCGGCCGGGATCGTTTCGGCCCGCAACCGCGCGCTCTCGGGCACCTATGACGACTACATCCAGACCGACGCCGCCATTAACCGCGGCAACTCGGGCGGACCGCTGTTCAACCTCGACGGAGAGGTGATCGGCGTAAACACCGCGATCCTGTCGCCCAATGGCGGGTCCATCGGCATCGGTTTCTCGATGGCTTCCAACGTCGTGAAGGGCGTGGTCGACCAGCTGAAGGAATTCGGCGAAACCCGCCGTGGCTGGCTGGGCGTGCGCATCCAGGACGTGACCGAGGACATGGCAGACGCCATGGGCCTGGAAACCGCCTCGGGCGCGCTGGTCTCGGACGTGCCGGAAGGTCCGGCGATGGAAGCGGGCATGCAGGCCGGTGACGTCATCACCTCGTTCGACGGGGTCGAAGTGGCCGACACCCGTGGCCTGGTCCGCCAGGTCGGAGCCACCCAGGTCGGCAAGACCGTGCGTGTGACCGTCTGGCGCGATGGCAAGACCGAAACGCTGAAGGTCACCCTGGGCCGCCGCGAAGAGGCCGAGGCACAGGCCGTGCCCGCCGCCCAGCCGGGCGGAGAAGAGCCGGTCGAGAAGGACCTGATGGGCATGTCCCTGTCCTCGATCACCGCCGATCTGGCCGAACAGCTGGGGCTGGATGCCGATGCAAAGGGGCTTGTGGTGCGCGACGTCGACGAGGCATCGGAAGCCTATGAGAAGGGCCTGCGCGCCGGGGACCTGATCACCGAAGCCGGTCAGCAGCAGGTCTCCACGATCTCGGAGCTTGAGGAACGCGTGGCCGAGGCCGCGGACGCGGGCCGCAAGTCGATCCTGCTTCTGATCCGCCGCGAAGGTGAGCCGCGCTTTGTCGCGCTGCCGATCTCGGACCAGTGATCCGCTGATCCGATACGATCCGGGCCGGGCCATGCGGCCCGACCGACCCAATCCAACCCCGAAAGGCCGCGCCGATGCGCGGCCTTTCTGCTTGCGCAGCGCTGTTCGCGCGGGGCTGTGTACATGTTGCGGGGCGGAGGGGGAAATGACCCGGTCAATCCGGCCGCTCGCCTGTTAGTTGAACCGGGCGTAGGCGCAGGAGGAGCCATTTGGCACACTAGAGCCTGTGGTGAAAATCTTTGAAAACAAGGGGCTTAAAGGGCTTTCCCTACCCGAAAGAACAGGCCCGTTTCCACTTTGGCAACGAAACCTGCGCCGAAGCCTCAAACCGATCATTTCCGAAACTTTGCCATTTTTTCGTCCCAAATAGTAATTAATAAATACCCCGAGCAGATAGGTAGAGCAGGTAGAACAATGCTTACGGAATCTTCGAGCAAAACATCCCTGTGGGGTGGGCTCAGCGCGGGGGCGAAGACCGCCGCAATGGGCACGGCAGGGGTCGCCCTTTGGGGGTCTCTCGCGTTTTATTTCGTAGTGGGCGGAGAAGAAGCACAGGTCGCGGATACGCTGGAGCCGTCGGAACGGCTGTTCCTGCGGATGGAACTTCCCGAAACGGTGCTTCTGGACGGATGTGTCGAAAACTTTGGCGGGTCCGCCTGTGCCGACAAGGGCTGGATCATCATCTCGGAAAACAAGGAACGCGCACGGTCGACCATGATGCCGCGGGGCCTGACCGAGGCGATGCCCGCGCCGCTCTGGACCGAGGTGGTGGCGCGCCATTCCATGTCCGATGCCGACTGCAAGGCCACGCTGGAAAAGGAACTGCCCGAGTGGCTGGGCAGCGGATCCCGCGCCCGCCCGGGCCTGCACGCCACGCTGGTGCCCGACCGGTTCACCGCCTGCCAGGCCCGCGCGTCGGGCATTGATCCGGTGATCGACGCCCAGGCCTTCTGGATCATGAAGGACCACAAGATCGTTGCCGAACTGCGCTGTTCCCTGCCGGTTGAAGACCGCAGCGCGGATTGTCAGCTTTCGGCCTTCCCCGACCACGGCGACTATGTCGTGTCCTATTCGCGGCTGCCCGCCGCCAACGTGTCGTCCATCGTCGATCAGACGGGGCACATGATGGGCGTCCTGTCCTCGAACATGCCCGAAGGCATGCAGGACCGCGTCGATCTGAGCTTCCTGGATGGGAAGATCGCCTTTGACGAGGCCTCGGCCCATGCGCTGTCCTCGCTAGGCAACATGGTGCGCTGAGAGCTTTTTGAATCTGATGCGAAAGGGCGGAGCGATCCGCCCTTTTTCTTTTCCGGCCCGCCGATCTGCTCACCGCGCCCTGACGTGCGCGTTTCGCCCCTAAAGCGCGTCGGGATCCTGGCGCAGCTCGATCACCGCATCGGGCAGGGGGTCTCTTTCCACGTCGATCTCTGCCAGCCCCAGCTTGCGCGCGCCCGCCAGCGACAGGATCCCGCTGTCGAGCCCGAGCGGTGCCTGGTAGCGCCGCACCGCCTGGCGCGTCGCCTTGTCCATCAGCCCGTGTTCCCGCCCGCGATACAGCCCGCGCGCCTTCAGCGACCGCTGAAGAGAGGCCACGAAATCCCGGGTCAGCATGTCGGGGCAGGGGGTGCGGAACCACAGTTCGCGCCGTTCGCGGACGATGCGCTGCTGGGTTTCGGTCTTGTAGACGGCCGGGGCCTCGACCGTGCCGTCCGAGCGCACCTGCGCCGGCTGCATCAGGATCTGTTCGGTGACGGTTTCGATCACGGCGGGGCTGGCCTCCTGTCCCCAGCAGGCGTCGGCGGGGGATCCCGGCGGCGGGGTGGAGTGGATCTGGATGACCTCGGGTTCGCCCACGCCCGGGACGGGCAGGGGCATGTCACAGGCGACAAGGGCCGTGATGGCAAGCCCGGCGGTCAGCGACCGGATTTGGATGCCCCTTGCGGACCCCCGGGAGGGCATTGCGCGGTCTTGGGCACGGGGGGAGGCGCTGGCGTCCGGGCGGCGCGCATGGGCCACGCCAGGGGGGGCGGTGCGTCTGCCTGGGATCATCGGGGCCTGCTGCTCTCTCTCGGGTCGCGCGCCCTGAGGGCGGGATCTGGCGCAGTCTATCCGGTTTCGCGGGCCGGCGGAAGGGGCGGGGGCATGGCCCGGGATCGTCACCTTCGGGACGGTGCCGGACTGCGCGCGCCGGGTTTCGGCTCCCCGAGTGCTTTCCGGCGCGGCCCGATCAGCCTGGTCCAGGGTCGCCGGGCATATGGTCCCCCGGCCCGCCGGGGCGCAGCAGCTCATCCAGCATGTAGGAGATATCCTCGACCTCTTCGGCGATCACATGGGTGACCTCGTTCTCGCGCTGAAGCCGGCCTGTGACCCGCAGCATCCGCCCGGCAATCACCGCGCGGCGGAACCGTTCGTAAAGCTTGCGCCAGACGATGACGTTCACCACGCCGGTCTCATCTTCAAGCGTCAGAAAGATCACCCCCTTGGCGGTGCCGGGGCGCTGACGCAGGATCACCAGCCCGGCCACGGCGATCCGCGCCCCCTGTGGCGGCAGGTCCAGCATCCCGGCCGGAAGGCAGGCGGGCGGGCGCGGCCAGGGATGGGGATCGGGCTGGCGCGGATCGGGAAAGGGCGGGGGCGTGACATCGCGCATACCTGAACAAATAGCGAACAACGTAACGTCCTGCAAGCTTTGCGGGATGGCGCGGCAGATTGGGGGCTGGCAGGGCGGCAGAAGCATGTCTAGATACGCAGCGAACAGGTAAAGGAACAGCGTTATGGCCAAGATCACCTATATCGAACACAACGGAACCGAACATGTCGTGGACGTGGCCAATGGCCTGACCGTCATGGAAGGGGCCCGCGACAACGGTATCCCGGGGATCGAAGCGGATTGCGGCGGGGCCTGCGCCTGTTCCACCTGCCATGTCTATGTTGCGCCCGAATGGGTTGAAAAGCTGCCCGCCCGCGAGGACATGGAAGAGGACATGCTGGATTTCGCCTACGAGCCCGATCCCGCACGTTCGCGCCTGACCTGCCAGATCAAAGTGACCGACGCCCTGGACGGGCTGGTCGTGCAGATGCCCGAAAAACAGATCTGAGGTGGCGGGGGTGCTCAGGCCCTTCGGCTCGCGCGCCCCGAGCCCGCCCTTCGGGGCGCGGCGCAGGCGTTTGCGCCCCTGGGGCCCGCGCGCCCGCCGCGCGGCGTCCATGGCGGGCCTGTGGCTGGCGGCGCTGGCCCCCGCGGTCGGGATGACCTCTGCCGCCCGGGCCCAGAACGCCGCCACCCGCGCCAATGCCGCGCCCACGGTGCTGGCTGCCCGCTATGACGGCCCCACGACCCGCTACGCCCACGGCGTGCTGGGCGATGCGATCGAACATACGACCCTTGTCCTGACGCTGGACGACGGGGTGGAGCGCCGCTTTACCCTGCCCGAAACCCTGGTCTTCGAGGACACCGCCCCCCGGCTGGCCGATGTCTCGGGCGATGGCCGCCCCGAGGTGATCGTGGTGGAAAGCGACGTGAAGCTGGGCGCGCGTCTCGCGGTCTACACCGCCCAGGGCCGGCTGACGTCCACCGCTCCGATCGGGCAGGCCAACCGCTGGCTGGCCCCGGTCGGTGCCGCGGACATCGACGGCGACGGCGCGATCGAGATCGCCTATGTCGACCGCCCGCATCTGGCCCAGATCCTGCGCCTTGTGCGCCTTGAAGGCGACGACCTGATCGAGACGGCAACGCTGCGCGGCGTCACCAATCACCGGATCGGCTGGGACTATATCGTCGGCGGCATCCGCACCTGCACCGGCCGCCCCGAGATCATCCTGTCCACCGGCGATTTCCTGGCGAACCTGTCGATCTTCTGGGCCCGGGACCAGCGCCTTGATACCCGCGCCGAGGGCCGCTTTACCGGCCGCGACAGCCTCGAGGCCCTGCTGCGCTGCGAAGGGTAGGCCTAGGGCGGTTCCGCGGGTCACAGCGAACGCTTCACTTGTACCAGGCGGTCCGGCTCTCGGGAAAATACCTCTTAAAATCGGCTAGGCATCAAAGACCCACAGAGATTTCCAGACACAGGGCAAGCGTCATGCCCCCTCCTCCCCCTCTGCCACAACGAACCAATGCCGGGCCAATCGACCCCGCACGCAAAACCGGGCCAAACCCGCCCCCGACCAAACCAGACAAAGAAAAAGGGGCCCGAACCGGACCCCTTCACCTTACCCCAGCATCCGCCAGCCGATGTCGGATCGATAGAACCCCTCGGGCCAGTCGATCGCCTGCGCCATGGCATAGGCGCGGTCGCGGGCCTCCTGCAGGGTGGCCCCGCGGGCGGTGACGTTCAGCACCCTTCCGCCGGTGGCCAGAACCTGGCCCTTTGCTTCGCCCTGACCCTGGGTCGTGCCGGCGTGGAAACACACCTGGGATGAGCTCTCCTCCAGCGCGTCCAGACCGCGGATCACCGTGCCCTTGTCGTAGGCCCCGGGATAGCCCTTGGCGGCCAGCACCACGGTCATCGCATGGTCATCCGCCCAATTCGCCCGCGCCTTGTCCAGCGTGCCCTCGGCGGCGGCGATCAGCAGGTCCAGCGCCTGGGCCCCAAGCCGCAGCATCAGCACCTGGCATTCCGGGTCGCCAAAGCGGCAGTTGTATTCCACCAGCCGCGCCTGGCCGTCCTTGATCATCAGCCCGACATAAAGAACCCCGGCATAGGGGGTGCCGCGCTTCTCCATCTCGCGCAGGGTCGGATAGACGATCTGGTCCATCACCTGGGCCTGGATCTCGTCCGACAGGACCGGCGCGGGGGAATAAGCCCCCATGCCGCCGGTGTTGGGGCCTTCGTCGCCGTCAAAGGCGCGCTTGTGGTCCTGGGCGGTGCCCACGGGCAGGGCGTTGACCCCGTCGCACAGCACGAAGAAGGACGCCTCTTCGCCCTCCATGAATTCCTCGATCACCACTTCGGCCCCGGCGGATCCGAATTCACCGCCGAACATGTCGTCGATCGCGGCGAGGGCGGTTTCTTCGTCCATAGCGACGATCACGCCCTTGCCGGCGGCCAGACCGTCGGCCTTGACGACGATCGGCGCGCCCTCGGCGCGGATGTAATCCTTGGCGGGCCCGGCTTCGGTGAAACGGGCGTATCCGGCGGTCGGTGCCCCGGCGGCGTCGCAGATTTCCTTGGTGAACCCCTTCGAGGCCTCAAGCCGCGCAGCTTCTTTCGACGGGCCGAATACCAGAAAACCAGCATTTCGCAGGTCATCCGCCACCCCGGCGGCCAGAGGAGCTTCGGGCCCGACGATAATGAAATCGATCGCGTTTTCTTCGCAGAACTGGGCGACGACACCGCCGTCCAGGATGTTCAGATCCGCACATTCCGCGATCTTGGCGATACCGGCATTGCCCGGGGCCACGATCAGCTTGTCGCACTTGGGATTTTGCAGCGTGGCCCAGGCCAGCGCATGTTCGCGGCCGCCGCCGCCAAGGATCAGGATGTTCATGGACAGGTCCCCCGGGGATGCTTTTGCGGGGTTCTAGGCAGGCCGGGCCGCAAAGGCAACGGGCAAGGGGCCGCAGCGCGCAAACCCTCGCCCCAGGACCCTAGTGCAGCCGCTTGCGCACGGCCCGCAGCGCGGCCCAGGTGGCCAGGACCACCAGCGGCGTGATCCCCGCCGCCATCCAGGTCTTGCTCAGCCCGATTTCCTTGCCGAAGGGGGCCGCCACGTATAGCGCCAGCGAGGTCGCGTAGTAGGAAATCGCCACGACCGAGAGCCCTTCGACCGTGTGCTGCAGCCGCAGCGCCTCGTCCGAGCGGCGGTCCATGCTGACCAGCAGTTCGCGGTTCTGGCGCGACAGCTCGACCTCGACCCTGGTGCGCAGCAGCTCTCCGGCGCGGCGGGCGCGGTCGGTCAGCCGGGTCAGCCGGTGGCCCGTGGCCTCGACCGTGCGCATGGCCGGGTCAAAACGGCGCATCATGAATTCGCCAAAGGTCTGGCGCCCCTCGAACCGGGTCTCGTTCAGCGCGTCGATGCGGATCGTCACGATCCTCTCATAGGCCGCGGTTGCCGACATGCGAAACGTGGCCCGCGTCGCCAGTTGTTCCAGCCTGGCCGAGATGTCCAGCAGCGCCTGCAGCGACACCTCGGCTGCCCCGTCCGAGGTGCCAAGCGTCGCGACCTCTTGGGCCAGTCGTGTGCCCAGATCGCTTAACGCCGGACCCATTTCGCGGGCGCGCACCAGCCCCAGCATGGCCATGGCGCGATAGGTCTCGATCTCGAGCAGCCGTTGCACGATCCGCCCGACACGCCCGGGGCCCACATCGGGGCGCACCAGCACGGAAAACCGCATGTCGCCATCGGGGGCGGGGCGGAAATCCCCGGCGATCACGGCGGAATTGTCCAGCACGCGCGACGCGGCCAGGCTGTCGGGCGCATGATCGGACCGGATGATCGCCAGCGCCTCGGCGTCGTCCTCGATCCGGCGGATGCGGAACCGGGCCGAGGCCATGCGCAGCCCCGGGCCGTCGGCCAGCACGCGTTGCGCCAGGGCGGTGACATCGCTTTCCTCGGGGCCCCAGATCAGGATCGTGACGAATTCCGTGTGGCTTTCCCATTTCAGGTTCAGCGGCCCAAGCCGGCCCGACCAATGGGTCGCGTCCTCTTCGGGCGGGGTCTGGCAGGCTCCCTGAATCAGCCGGTCCAGCTGCGCCCGTTCCGCCGCCCGGTCGCGTTCGATCCGCCGTTCGGGGCGCAGGGCGACGAACCAGGCATGGGTCGGGGCCTCGATCGAGGGGAAGGGCCGCGCGTGCAATTCGTCCACGGTGGCGGCGCGGTGCGGGTGATCGGCGGTGCGGGGCGTGTCGGTCATCGTCAGGTCCGGGTTTCGGGTTGGGTGTGTCGGTTTTGTGCGTCGGGGCGGGCGGTCCCGGCGCAGGCTGTCGTTGCGTCAAGATAGCCGAAGGCGCGGGCGAAATCGCCCTGTGGCGGGGCCTTGGGACAGGATGCCGCAGCCCCGCGCGCGCCAATCAAGCCAGCAAGGGGGTTCCGGCTAAGCCTCCGGAAATGCATGCAAAAGTATGCCGGATTTGCCCGGTCAGCAGATCCGGGGAAGCTGTTCCCCGACCAGCATGTCGACGATCCTCTGGCCGCCGAAGGCGGTGCGCATCACCGCCGGCACGCTGCCCTTGGGGCCGGCCCGCCCGATCACGACGGCACCGCGCCCGGCCTCGGTCCCGCGCATGGCGGTCAGGGCGGCCTCGGCCTGATCTTCGGGCACAAAGACGACCAGCGTGCCCTCGTTCGCCAGATACAGCGGATCCAGCCCGAGGATCTCGCACATGCCCTTCACCTCGGCGCGCAGGGGCAGGGCGGTCTCCTCGATCTCGACCGTCACGCCCGCCGCTTCGGCCATTTCATTCAAGGCCGAGGCCAGACCGCCCCGCGTCGCATCCCGTGCGGCGCGGGTATCGGGTGCGGCCGCCAGCACCGCCTGCATCAGGTGGTTCAGCGGCTGGCAATCCGATTGCAGCGGCGTCGACAGGGCCAGGTCGCCCCGCGCGGCCAGGATCGTGGCACCATGGTCCCCTAGCACGCCGTTGACGATGGCGACGTCACCGGGGCGGATATGCTCGGCCCGGATGTCGCAGCCCGGCGCGATGACGCCCACGCCCGCCGTGGTGATAAACACCTGATCACAGGACCCGCGCCCGACGACCTTGGTGTCACCTGTGACGATCCGCACGCCCGCCTTCGCGGCCTCGGTCGCCATGGACGCCACGATGCGGCGCAGCAGGGCGATTTCGGTGCCTTCCTCGATGATGAAACTGGCCGAGAGCCACAGCGGCACCGCACCGCCCACGGCCAGATCGTTGACCGTGCCGCAGACCGCCAGCTTGCCGATATCGCCGCCGGGAAACTCCAGCGGGGTCACGACGAAACTGTCGGTGGTAAAGGCCAGCTGCGCACCGGGCTCTTGCAGCGCGCCGGTCATCAGCCGCGCCTGATCCTCGGATCCGGGCGGCAGGAAGACATCCGTGAAGACCTCTTCGATCAGGTCGCGCATGGCGCGCCCGCCGCCGCCATGGGCCAGGGTCACATGGCTGTCGCGCAGTCGGGAAGGTTTGGGGCTGGGGGCGTTCATATCGGGCCTCGTATCTTTGCTGGCGCTTATTCCGCCGGTTCCATCAGCCGCGCGCCGCCATAGGTCCAATAGGCCGCGCAGGCCCCTTCGGAGCTGACCATCAGCGCGCCAAGCGGCGTGTCGGGCGTGCAGCCGCGCCCGAACTGGGCGCAGGCCGTGGGCTTCATCCGGCCCGTCATCACCGCGCCACAAGAACAGCCCTCGGGTTCGGCAACGGGGGTGCGACCCCCGGCGGCGGCATAGCCGATGCCGAACTTGGTTTCCGCGTCATAGACCAGGTACCTGTCCCGGATCCGCAAGCCAGAGGCGTCGATTTCCCCCAGCCCCCGCCATTCGAAACTGGGGCGCGGTTCATAGACATCCGCAATCGCGGCCAGAGACACCGGGTTGCCATGCTCCGGCACAACGCGGGCATATTGGTTTTCGATCTCGGCGCGGCCATCGCGGATCTGTTCCAGCACCATCAGCACCGATTGCAGCAGATCCAGCGGCTCGAACCCCGCCACCACCAGCGGCTTGCCGTAGTCGTCCGCAATGAAATCATAAGGATGCACACCGATTACCATGGACACATGGCCGGGGCCCACAAAGCCGTCCAGCTGCATCATCGGATCGTCCAGCAGCGCCTTCAGCGGCGGCGGCACGGTGATGTGGTTGCAGAAGACGGTAAAGTTGGTCAGCCCCTCGCGCGCGGCCTGCTGGATCGACAGCGCGGTCGAAGGCGTCGTGGTCTCAAACCCCAGCCCAAAGAACACGACCTCACGATCCGGATTGCGGCGGGCGAGTTCCAGCGCGTCCAGAGGCGAATAGACCGTGCGCACATCCGCGCCGCGCGATTTCGCCTGAAGCAGCGATCCCTTCGCCCCCGGCACCCGCATCGCATCGCCGAAGGTGGTAAAGATCACCTCGGGCCGTTCCGCGATCTCGATACATTCATCGACGCGGGCCATGGGCAGCACGCAGACCGGACAGCCGGGGCCGTGGATGAATTCGATCCCCTCGTGCACCAGTTTATCAAGGCCGTAGCGGAAGATCGCGTGGGTGTGGCCGCCGCAGATCTCCATGATCCGGACGGGGTGATCCCTGGTCGCGCCGATCTGGTCGGTCACGCGGGCGATGGCGGCCAGCAGGGCCTTGGCGGCCTTAGGGTCTCGGAATTCCTCGACGTATTTCATTGGCTTCCCTCCAGCGCCTTGTCGGCTTGGATGTCACGGTCACCCGCAAGGGCGCGGTCCCCCTCGGCCATGGCCTCCAGCGTCTCCTGCGCTTCGCCCAACCCGCGCAGCGCCTCGAGCGTTTCCGCGGCCTCGTCCGCGTCGATCACCGCCATGGCGAAACCCACGTGGATCAGCACCCATTCGCCAACCAGATCGGCAAGGGGGCGATCGGCGACACAGGCCAGAGAGACCTCGCGCCGCACGCCAGAGACCTCGGCCATGCCCATCAGCCTTGCCTCATCCGTAATAGCCACGATCTGGCCGGGAATGCCCAGACACATTGCTTAATCCTCCTCGGCGATCGACGCGTGGGGTTCGATCCCATAGCGGTCGAGTTTTGCGCGCAGACCGACGCGGGACAGGCCCAGTTCGGCCGCCGCGCGGGATTTGTTCCACTTCAGTCGGGTCAGGGTTTCGCCCAGAATGCGCATCTCCATGATCTCGACCCGGTCCTTCAGCGTGCCGTCCAGCTGGGTGAAATCCGGCATGGTCCCGTGGCCTTCGCCCTGCGGGTCGCGCGCCTGCAGGATGTGGCGCGAAATCAGGTCGGCCCCAAGGGTCACGTCCTGCGCCAGGATCAGCATCCGGGTGATTTCATTGCGCAGCTCGGGCAGGTTGCCGGGCCAGTCGTAGGCTTCCAGGAAGACGATGGCGTCGGGCGCAATGCCGCGCGCCACCTTGCCGTGTTCGGTGGCGGCCTCGCGCAGGAAGGCCTCGGCCAGCAGGGCCACGTCGGTTCCGCGGTTGCGCAGCGGCGGCATGGTCAGTTCGGTCACCTGCAGCGCGTAATACAGATCGGTGCGGAACCGCCCCTCGGCCACGCGGTCGCGCAGGTCGCAATGCGACCCGGCGACAATGCGGGCGGTGGTGGTCAGCACCTCATGCGCGCCAAGCGGCTGGAACGCCCCTTCGGTCACGATCCGCAGCAGCGCCATCTGCATCACCGGCGACAGTGCATCAACGCCGTTCAGAAAGATTGTCCCCCGGTCGGCCTTCTGCAAAAGCCCGGTGCGCGACTGGGTGACGCCGGGCAGGGACCCGCGCCGCGCGCCGAAAAGTTCCGCCGCCAGGGCTTCATCCCCCAGGCCGGCGCAGTTGAGTTCATAGAACGGCCGGTCGGCGCGCAGGGACCCGTAATGGATCGCGCGGGCCAGGTCGGTCTTGCCGGTCCCCGGTTCGCCCGTGATCAGCACCGGCACGTCGAAACTGGCGAAATGGCGTGCCTGGGCGATGGTCGCGTTAAGCGAGGAATTCGCCCCCCGCAGCACCTTGTCAAAGCCCAGCCCGGCCTGCAGCAGACGCCGCCGTTCCTCGGTCCGGGCCGAGGCCGCGGTGCCCAGGTACTTCATCTCAAGCGTCATGCGTTCGTGGTCGCGCGCCAGTTCGAACAGCCGCGTGGCGTTCTTCACTGCCATCACCAGCTGATCGGGATGCCAGGGCTTGGTGATGAACTGATAGATGCCCGCGTCGTTGATCGCCTGGATCATGTCGCCGGTTTCCGTATAGCCGGTGACGATGATGCGCACGGTGTCGGGCCAGCGGTCGCGCACCTCGGTCAGCAGCTCGATCCCGGTCTTGCCGGGCATCCGCTGATCCGAGACGATGACCTGAACCCAATGGTCCTCCATCAGCTGCCAGGCCTGGGCGGCGTCGGCGGCCTGAAGCACGTTGAAGTCGTCCTCAAGCGCCATGCGCATGGCGGCGACGGAATGCGGTTCGTCATCGACGACCAGGATGGTGGGCAGGGTTTCGACCATCACTCGGCCGCCTTTGCCTGGCGTTTGGCCTGGGCTTGTGACCGCAACCAGCCGATCCACTGGTTCAGCCCCTCGCCAGTACGGGCGGAAACACGAATGACCTCGATCCCCGGATTGACCCGTTTCAGGTTTTCCTCGTACAGGTCCAGGTCGACGTCGCAATGCGGGGCCAGGTCGACCTTGTTCAGCAGCGCCAGCTTGGATGCGGTGAACATATCGGGGTATTTCAATGGCTTGTCCTCGCCTTCGGTGACCGAGAGGATCGCGACCTTGCAGTCCTCGCCCAGGTCGAAGGCGGCGGGGCAGACCAGGTTGCCGACGTTTTCTATGAACAGGGTCAGCCCGTCGCCGAGGGTCAGGTGATCCAGCGCATGGCCCACCATATGCCCGTCCAGGTGGCAGCCCTTGCCGGTGTTCACCTGCACCGCCGGCGCGCCGGTTTCGCGGATGCGGTCGGCGTCATTGGTGGTCTGCTGGTCGCCTTCGATCACTGCAACGGGGGCATCCCCCATGGCGCGGATCGTGGCACAAAGCAGCGTCGTCTTGCCCGACCCGGGCGAGGACACGAGGTTCACCGCATAGATCCCTTGATCCGCCAGTCGCTGACGGTTCACCGCCGCATAGCGGTCGTTCTGCGACAGGATGCCGGTCTCGATCTCGATCAATCGGTCCTGCGACATGCCGGGCACCTCGGTGCCGGCGGGGCCGTGGCCAAAGTGGATGTCATGCGGGTGATCGGCGTGGTGGTCGTGGTCCAGCTCGCCGGGGGTATGGTGGTGATGATCGTCGTGGGAATGCCCGTGATCATGGCCATGATCATGCCCGTGGCGATGGCCATAGTGGTGCCCATGGTGAGTCCCATGTCCGCCAGCCAGTTTCGCATCTCCGCATCCGCAAACGGTACACATCAGACGACCTCCATGTCCTTGATCTGCATTTCATCGCCGCCCTGGGGCAACAGCTTGCCGCCGCCGCAATCGGGGCAGGGTGACAGGCGCTCGGCGATCTCGACCTCTTTCATGCAATCATAGCAAAGCGCACGGCCCGGCAGGTCGATCATCTCAAGCGCCGCGCCCTCGGCCTTGGAGCCGCGCATGACGACCTCCCAGGCGAAGCTGAGCGCGTTTTTCTCGACCCCCGCGAATTTGCCGATTTCCAGCCGCACGCGGGTGACGCGGGTCACGTCCGGGCGGTCGGCGGCCTGATCGACCACACGGCGGATGCCTTCGCATAGGGACATTTCATGCATCGCAGGCCTCCTTTCCGGCGGGGTCCAGGCGAACCGGCGCACAGGGATCAAGGATATCCAGCAGCAGGGGCCCAAGGCCGGCCTTGTCGGAGGGCAGGCTGGCCAGCGTCAGGTCCAGCACGCCGCCCGGTGCCAGCAGGCTGTCGGTCGGGGTGATGCGGGTCAGGGCCGTCACTGTGTCGCCTTCGGTTTCGATGGCGACAGCATAGACGCCCCGCGTGGCGGGGACCATGGCCTGACCGGGGGCCAGCGCGCGGGGCGCGGGCAGGGCGCCGGCCAGCACCATCTGCACGTCGAACAGCCGTGCGGCGGCCCGCCACAGCGGCCCGCGCCCCCGGGTGGCGGCAAGATGCGCCATCACCGGATGGGCGAGATGGCGGGCAGCGGTGGAATTCTCGATGGCCGCCGCGCCCCAGATGGTTTGGTCGTCGGCCGCCGGTAGGGCATGGGCCGTGGCCTCGCCCGGGGCGAAACATTGGTCGATCCCGCGCAGGACCGGCGCGCAGCCCTGGTCCGAGGCCAAGAAATGGTCGAAATCCTGGGGCGTGGCCGGGGCGGTTCCGGCCGGGCCGAAAAGCGCCTTGGCCACGCCGGACCCCGCCGCCCCCGTGCGGGAGAGGAGACCTTGAGGGGCAGGGTGGGGATCGCTGTTGGGATCGGTAAGGGGCGCGATCGGCGGCACCGCCCGCGCACCCAGGCCAAGATGCCCGGGCCAGGCCACGCAGAGTTTCAGCAGATGATCGCGCAGGATCTCGCGCCCGATGTCGGCCCTCTGAATCTGCGCCTGCGCCGGATCGGGCCGGCCAAGCGCGGTCGTCACCGCCGCCGCCTGGGCCGCGCGGCACAGGGAAAACAGCCGGGGCAGAAGCGCCGCCACCTCTGTCACCGGCTTGCCAAGCACCAGCCGGTCCAGCGGAAGGCCGGGGCTGCGGCGCGCGACAAGCGGCGGTGAAAGGGGGGCGGCGAGGGTCATTCGGCGGTTTCCCGACGGTCGCCGGCCAGCCCGGCGGTTAGCACTGCGCGGCGGGTCGGGCTATCGGTCAGGATGGGCACCGGCTGCTCCTCCGGCCCTTGCGTGCCGGCCTCGCTCTTGGCCTGCGCCTCGGCCTCGACCGCCAGCGCCTCTTCCCGCGCGGCGCGGATGTCGGCGGCGCGGTCGGTTTCGGCGCGATGCTCTTCCTGGAATAGCGCCTGCATCACCGCCTGCGCGACCTCGACCGCGTCCTTGTGGCGGGTGAAATCCCCCATGGGCGAGAACAGCGAACAGGCCTTGTAGCCGCCGATCTGCGGCCGCGTGTTATGGATGAATTCATAGGTCCCCGAGGGGAAGTCGATGTGTTCTTTGGCCCCGGTTTCCAAGCTCCACTCCGTGCCATCGGGCAGCAGGATCAGGTTCATGAACCAGGGCGCGATCAGCACGCCCAGGATCATGCCGTCATGCGGACGGAAGCCCACGGCCTCGACCCGCAGCGCCTTGTTCACCAGGGGCACGTCGCGCATCTTGGAATGCCAGACCTCGTTGAAGTCATCGACCAGACGGGCGGTGATCTCTTCAATCCGGCGGGCGGTGATCATCGCCTCGGCACCGGGATCTTCCAGCACCATGAACTGCGCGGCAGGGGCGGAACAGGTCGGGCAGGACCAATCCTCGGGCAGGGCGGTGAAGGGCGTGCCGGCGTCGATCTGGCGGCTGTCGTCGCCTTCGGCCGGGTCATAGGGGGTCCAACAGACCTTGCATTCCATCACGGCCTGCGGGCTGATCTTGTCCAGCGCGCCCAGGTAGGATCCTTCGAAGGTGGTCATCGGATCGCCTCGATCACTTCGCGCAGCCGTTCGCCGCTGTCGGTCAGATCTTCGCGCGCGGCCAGGGCGACCTCGGGCATCTCGGTGACCTCGTAGGTGTCGAGGATCAGCTGATCGGTGGAATTGTAGAACTGCACGTGCCAGGTACGGGGCAGGGCGGTGGCGGTGATCCGGCAATTGCCATAGCCGCGCGACAGGATGTCGACCGACCCTTCGCCCAGACGCGCCGAAAGCCAGGCCAGGTCTTCCTCGGTATGGGGCAGCAGGGTCAGGTTGACCACATGCAGCGGGGCGGGACCGGCCCGGGATTTGTCCGTCAGTTCGTTCAGCAGGGCGGGGGCGTTGACGACGCCGGCACCTGCGGGATCCGAGGTGGCGGGGCGATAGGGTTCAAAGGCGCGCGACAGGGCGTCCTGCGGCACCTGGGCGACCTCGACCCGGTCCACCCCGGCCCCGGACAGGCACCAGACCCCGGCAAAGACCGATTCCTGCACCCGCACGGCGGGGATGCCGCGGATCTTCATGGCGACTTCGCCTTCGCCCAGGGTTTCGTCCACGACCTTGCGGGCCTCGGGCGGCAGGGCGGACAGATCGAAGGTTTCCGCCGGGCCGCCGGTGGCGATCCGGTCGCAGGCCTGCGCGACCGAGGTCAGCAGGTCCAGCGCCGCCTGAGGCGCACCTTCGACCTCGGGCAGGTGATGGGAATAGGTGCGCATGTCCTGCGGCATGGACATGTATTCCAGGTCCTCGCCCTCTTCGGGGGCCTGTGATCCGGGGCCGTAGCCCGTGGGCGGCAGGTGGAAGTTCTGCATTGTCCTCTCCCCTTTGGGTGCCATTGTGTGGCGGGTGCCATTGTCTGGCGGGTGTCTGTGTTCGGCAGGTGGCGTTATTCGGCGGCCTCGGGGGCGGCCAGAAAGCGCGGGATGCGCGCGATGTAGTCGTCCCAGTCGCGGACCCGGGCGATGCCGCCCAGGGCCGCGCCGTCGCGGAAGAAGATCAGCGACGGGGTCTTCAACACGCCCGTGGCCTCGCGCAGGGCGGTTTCGATGCTGTCGCCGCAGACCGCACAGTCAAAGGCGCGCTGGAAGGCCATGTGCAGTTCCGGCAGGACCACTGCCACATCCGGCGTCTCGAGGTTGCGGGCTGCATCGCCGGGCACAAAGACCACATGGGTGCCGGGGGCTTGGGTGAAGGCGTCAAGGTCGGCCTGGTTTTCCAGCCGGGGCCAGCCGAATTCGGTTGTCAGACGGTCAACTAGCGGGTGGGTCATGGTCCTATCCTTCGGTTCGGCCAGCGGCCTGAGCGGCCAGAAGATGCGGCGGAAGCTGCGGCCCCCGCGCGTCGATATCGTCAAAGGCATCGCCGCCGGTGCCGCCCGCCATCACGTCGCGCAACCCGTCCAGCGCGGCGGCGATCAGCGCGGCGTCCTGGGCTGAAATCACCTCTCGCGCCGCGCCAAGATGGGTCAGCACCCAGGTGCCCGGCGGCACAGGCCCGGTCAGCGACAGGTCGATCAGCGCCTCTTCGCGGCCATCGCTGGCGCGGGCGGCGATCCCGTCGACCGAGAGCACCTGCATGGGGACGCCGACGCACATCGGATCAGGCCCCGGCCGGGAAGAACCGGTCGTCACCGGTGCGGCAGGCGACATCCTCGGACGGGCGTTCGCCTTCATAGCGGTCGCGGGTCAGCGAGGCATCGGCCAGGTCCGGCGTCTCGGTCCGGCCGTCGGCGGCGTGGATACCACGCGCGGCCAGCCAGTCGCGGGCGATCTGCACGGCGGCGGGAATGCGGGCGGCGGTGGCGTCCCGCAGCCCGCCGCCAAAATCCTCAAGCTCGACCGGCTGCACGCCGATCAGCATGATTTCTTCGGGGCAATAGCCCATCAGCTGGGCGGTCGCGATCACGTCCTGGAACCCGGTCTGATGCAGCGACATCTTCTTGGCCCCCATGAAGGCGGGGACGTCCTCGCCCTCGACGATCTTCATGGTGCCGGGCGCGAGCCCGTAGTCGACGGCGTCGAAGACGACCATGACCTCGGCTTCTTCCAGGAACGGCAGCAGATACAGCCCCTGTGTTCCGCCATCGAGGATCTTCACCGTATCAGGGTAGGAGAGCGTTTCGGCCAGATGTTCGACGCAGCGCACGCCAAAGCCTTCGTCTGCCCAAAGCACATTGCCGATGCCAAGGATAAGCGCGTTGCGGCCCATGATGTCCTCCTGTTGCCTGATCGGGCTCCTCTTCCCGACGGGTGACTGGAAACTTATCGCTTTGAATGGGGCGGTGGATGGCCCGCATGCGGTTCTGGCGGATTTCTTGCAAGTTGCTGTTTTAGCGTGGGAAATGGTCAATTGTGTGGGGGCGGTGCATCTTTTGTGTGGTTATCGAGTGTCCGGCTTATTGTTAAACTGGTTACAAAATGACCATAGCTCCCGAATCCACCCTGCACAGCCCCGACCAAAGCAGCAAACGCCCTTCCATCCGCGCAGGAAAAAGGGCGGACCAGAAGGCCCGCCCGATCGCTGTTCTAAATGCCCGCAATCCGCGGAAACGATCACTCCGGATCGTCGTCCTTGAAGGTGCGGTGGCCCGAGATCATGGTCGAAACCATCGACTGACGGGACATGATGTCTTCGCGGATCGCGGCATAGATGTGGATCATCATGAAGATCACGATGAAATACATGCCGATGTGATGCAGCGTGTGCAGCACCATGGAATTGCCGATCCAGTCGCGCAGCGGCCCGAAGATCGCATCCAGCAGCGACCCATGCCCCAGCCCTTCCGCATAAAGCGCCATGCCGGTCACGATCATGAAGGTCATGCCGACCGTCATGAAGAAGAACATGGCGATCTGTGCCAGAGGGTTGTGGCCGACGTATTTCTTGGGCGTGCGCTCCAGAAAGGCGTACCATTTGATCTCATGCCAGACCTCGCGCCACCAGGACTTGCGGTGCAGCGGCACGTAGAACATCTGCCGGGCGTGGGAATTGCCCACGAAGGCCCAGTAGATGCGCCCGAAGAAGCCCACGGTCATGATCATCCCGGCGGCAAAATGCGCGAACCGGATATAGCCAAAGACGAACTGATGCGTGGCCTCGGCGATCTGCATCGAGGGCGGGGGCGATCCGATGAACCACCCCGTCACGATCAGGGTCAGGATCGCCGCCGCATTGATCCAGTGCCACAGGCGCACCGGGGCCTCGTAGACGTAGACGCTGGTGCGGCGGGTGATGGTGCGGCGGTCGGCCTCGGTGGCGTCGCCGGTCAGCTGTGTCGATGAATAATCGCTCATTCCCGCACCTCGTCGCTGTGCCGGCGGGCCTGCCGCCAGGCGATCAGCGCGGCAAGGGCAAGCGCAGCAAGCCCAAGCCCCGCCCCGAAATGCGCCATCCCATGGTCCGACACCGGCGCATGAACCCCATGCGCCAGGGCAGGTCCGGTGAAGCCCAGAAGCACCGTCAGGGTGCAAAGGTAACGTGCCGTCTGTTTCATGGTCTCTCCTCCCATCGAGATCAGCGGACCTTCACTTCGGTCAACTCTTCGCCCTCGGGCGACATGACATGCGTGGAACAGGCCAGGCAGGGGTCGAAACTGTGCAGCGTGCGCAGGATCTCGACCGGTTCTTCCGGGCGTTCCATGGGCGTGTTCATCAGGCTGGCCTCAAACGCGCCGATATTGCCGGCGGTGTCGCGGGGCGATCCGTTCCAGGTGGTCGGCACCACGCATTGGTAGTTCTCGATCCGGCCGTCCTTGATCTTGATCCAATGGCCAAGCGCCCCGCGCGGAGCCTCGGTCGCGCCGACGCCTTTGGCCTCTTTCGGCCAGGTCGAGGGATCCCACTTTTCGATATTCGCCGTGGTTTCGTCGCCGTTCTTGATGTTCTGCACCAGCTTGTCGAAGAAATGCTTCTGCAAACGACCGCAGTATTCGGATTCCAGCGCCCGCGCGGCGGTGCGTCCCAGGGTCGAGAAGATCGCCTCCATCGGCAGGTTCATGTCACGCAGGAAGCCGTCGACCTGGTTCTTGATGTCCTCATGGCCCTTGGCATAGCCCACCACGTAGCGGGCAAGGGGGCCGACCTCCATCGCGTGGCCGCGCCAGCGCGGGGCCTTGATCCAGGAATACTTGGCCGCCTCGTCCAGTTCCTTGATGTTGGTCTTGGTGCCCTTGGCATTGGGACCCAGTTCGAACTTGGCCTCGGTGACGCCGTCCCAGGGGTGCAGGCCCTTGCCCGGCTCGCCATAGGTGTACCAGGAGTGGTCGACGAATTCCTGCACCTGTTCGGGGTCGCGCATGTCGACGTCATGCACCTCGTTGAGGTTGCCGTTGATGATCGCGCCGCGCGGCAGGTGAAGCTGCTCGGGGCTGAAATCATTCGGGTTTTCTGGGATGTCGCCATAGGCCAGGCAGGCCTTCGACGACAGGCCGCCGCCATAGAGCCAGCTTTTGTAGAAGCCGCCGATCGCCTTGACGTCGGGAAGATAGACGTTGCGGTTGAATTCGTCGCACTTGTCGATGATCGAGGACACCAGGTTCAGGCGTTCCATGTTGATCGCGCCGACAGCCCCGGTGGAATGCACGTTGATCGGGCAGGGCACGCCGCCGACCAGCCAGTTGGGATGCGGGTTCTTGCCGCCAAAGATCGTGTGGACCTTGACGATTTCCTTCTGCAGGTCCAGCGCCTCAAGGTAATGGGTCGTGGCCATCAGGTCCGCCTCGGGCGGGAGAAGATAGGCAGGGTTGTCCCAATAGCCGTTCTTGAACAGGCCCAGCTGACCGGATTCCACGAACTTCTTCAGGCGGTTCTGCACGTCGCGGAAATAGCCCGGGCTGGACAGCGGATGCGACGGGCTGACGGCCTGCTGCAGTTCCGACGTGGCCTTGGGATCGGCGCGCAGCGCGTTGACCGGGTTCACCCAGTCCAGCGCATGCAGGTGGTAGAAATGCACGACGTGGTCGTGGATTTCCAGGTTCAGCTGCATGATGTTCCGGATCGAATTGGCATTGTCCGGGATCTTGATGTCCAGCGCGTCTTCCACCGCCCGGACCGAGGTCAGCGCATGGGTGCCGGTGCAGACGCCGCAGATCCGTTCGGTAAAGGCCCAGGCGTCGCGCGGATCGCGGCCCTTCAGGATCACTTCCAGCCCGCGCCACATGGTCCCGGTCGAGACCGCATTGCGGATGACGCCCTGGTCGTCCACGTTCACTTCGCAGCGCATGTGGCCTTCGATCCGGGTGACCGGGTCGACGACGATCCGCTTGCCGGAATTGTCTAGCTCAAAGCCGTTAGGGGTTTGAATGACCATGGGTTACGCCTCCTCGCGGGATCTGGTGTCCTGCGTCTTTCTCTGTGCGGATTTCAGGGCGGAAATGGCGGCATGGGCGGCGATACCGGTGCCCACGACGCCGGCGGCGGCCAGGCCGACCTGATCTGCGTTCTTCTCGACCCCGAACTGGGTCAGATCGGTGACGCGGTTGTAGAAGGACCCCTGATCCCAGAAGCCATCCTCGGAACAGCCGATACAGCCGTGGCCCGACTGGATCGGGAAGGACGTGCCTTCGTTCCAGCGCACCGTCGAACAGGCGTTGTAGGTGGTCGGACCCTTGCAGCCCATCTTGTACAGGCAATAGCCCTTGCGCGCGTTTTCGTCGTCCCATTCCTCGACGAACTGACCGGCGTCGAAATGCGGACGGCGATAGCATTTGTCGTGGATGCGCTGTCCATAGAACATCGCCGGGCGGCCCTGGCGGTCAAGCTCGGGCAGGCGGTCGAAGGTCAGCATATAGGTGATGACGCCGGTCATGACCTCGGCAATGGGCGGGCAGCCCGGCACCTTGATGATCGGCTTGTCGGTGATGACCTTGTGCACCGGCGTGGCGCGGGTCGGGTTCGGTTTCGCCGCCTGTACGCAGCCATAGGAGGCACAGGCCCCCCAGCTGATGATCGCCTTGGCGTCCTTGGCGGCATATTTCAGTTTTTCGACAAAGGGCTTGCCGCCCGAAATGCAGAACATCCCGTCTTCGTTCAGGGGCGGGTTGCCCTCGACCGCAAGGATATAGTTGCCCTTGTATTTCTCGATGGTGTCGCGCATCGCCTCTTCGGCGGCGTGACCTGCGGCGGCCATCAGCGTGTCGTCGTAATCCAGGCTGATCATCGACAGCACCACATCCTTGGCCAGCGGATGGGCCGAGCGGATGAACGATTCC
Organism: Pseudooceanicola nitratireducens; assembly: GCF_900109195.1. Taxonomy (GTDB): domain Bacteria; phylum Pseudomonadota; class Alphaproteobacteria; order Rhodobacterales; family Rhodobacteraceae; genus Pseudooceanicola; species Pseudooceanicola nitratireducens. The sequence continues at coordinate 623,533 of NZ_FNZG01000001.1, forward strand.
GAACAGCAGGTGCATTCCAGCCCGTGCACCCAGATCACCGGCGTGCGCGGCTTGGTTTCCATCGCATGGGCGATCTTGGGCACGAAGGCCGGGCCCAGGCCAAGCGCCGAGGCGGTCAGCGAACAATATTTCATGAAGCTGCGGCGGGTGATCCCCTGCCGCCTCATGACGTCGTAGAAGGTCTCGATCTGGCTCAAGGCTGGCTCCTCCGTTCCCCTGGGGACCGGGCCAAAGGCGCAACGGTCCCGTCCTGATCGGCACAGGATCGCGCGTATGCCGGTGCATGCAGAGGGAAAAGGAACGCCCGGGCGCGGCCGGCGAATTTCAGTTTGTATTCAGGGGTATACAGGGCGGTTTTGACGGGGATTTCGCAGCCGCATCCGGAAGCCTCTTGTCCGGGCGCGGGGCGGCGCCGGTCAGCGGCTTTCCAGCTGCGCCAGCGCCACCAGCGCCTGCCCAAAGGCCAGCCCGCCGTCATTGGCCGGCACCTCGCGCGGCAGGCACAGCTGATATCCGTCCAGCCTCAGGGTCATTTCCCGCAGCAGCCGCGCGTTCTGGAAACACCCGCCCGACAGCGCGATGACCCGCGTGCCGGCCTCATCCGCCGCCGCCCGTGCCGCCGTGGCGAAGGCTTCGGCCAGCCCGGCGTGGAAACGCGCCGCGATGACACCGGGGACGACGCCCATGTCCAAGTCCTCGGCCATAGCCCGGATCATCGGCGCGGGGTCGATCTCGGCCCCTTCGATAGACATCGCATAGCCCCCAGCACCAATCGGCTGATCCGCCAGATCGGCCAGCGCCTCAAGTCGCATCGCCGCCTCGCCCTCGTAACTCTGACCCATGGGGCAGATCCCCAGGCACCCCGCCACCGCATCGAACAGCCGCCCCGCGCTGGAGGATGCCGGGGCATTCACGCCAGAGCCCGCCACCTGCCGCGCCAGCGCAAGCGGGGCCTGCGGGAACAATCGCCCGGCCAGATCGCCCAGCCCCGCCTGGTCCAGCCGCACCAGCGCATTGCGCCAGGGTTCCGCCTGCGCCCGGTCGCCGCCAATCAGCGGGGCAGGGCGCAGCGCCGCCACCCGACGGACGGCGCGATAATCGCCCAGCAGGACCTCTCCGCCCCAGATCGAGCCGTCCGGCCCCAGGCCCAGCCCGTCCAGGATCACGCCGACGGCCCTGTCGTCCGGCGTTTCGGGGTGCCACCCGGCCTCACCCAAGGCGGCGGCCATATGAGCGTGGTGATGCTGCACCTCGATCAGCCTCAGCCCCTCGGCCTCGGCCCGCGCGCGCCCGTGGCGCGTGGCGCGGAAGTCCGGATGCAGATCCACCGCCACCGCCTGCGGCGCGTGGTCGAACAGAGCCGCATAGTCCCGGTCCGCCTGCTGAAAGGCCTCCCAGGTCAGGGCCTCGTCCAGCTCTCCCAGGTGGTGACCCAAAAGTGCGCGGCCGCCCTTCACCAGGCAGATCGCGGATTTCATCTGCCCGCCATAGGCCACCACCTGCGCGTCGGGCAGCCCTTTTGGCAACGGCAGCGTCCCCGGAACCCGCCCCCGCGCGCGGCGCAGCACCATGGGCGGATCCGCGCGCTCGACCGAATCGTCCAGCCGCCGCGCAATGTCGCGGTCGTGCATCAGGAAGCCGTCGACAAACCCCGCCAGTTTCTCGCGCGCGTCGGCGTTGCCGATCACCTGCGGCTGCCCCGAAAGATTGCCGCTGGTCATCACCAGGGGCCGGTCCATCGCATCGCACAACAGATGGTGCAGCGGCGTATAGGGCAGCATCCAGCCCAGCTGCACCTGCCCGGGGGCCAGCGCCTCGGGAAGCGCCGCGCCCCCCTTGCGCAGCAGGACAATCGGCGCGGCGGGGTCCCTCAGGCGCTGCTCCTCGGCCTCTGTGACCTGCGCATGGCGCTTCACCAACTCAAGCCCCGCCATCAGCGCCAGCGGCTTGCCGGGCCGGTGCTTGCGCGCCCGCAGCAGGTCAATCGCCCCGGTATTCGTGGCATCCACACACAGATGAAACCCGCCCAGGCCCTTGATTGCCAGAACCTTCCCCGCGCGCAGGGCCTCTGCCGCAAGGGCGACCGCGTCACCGTCCTGCGCGCCGCGCTCCCCCTCGAACCACAGGCGCGGGCCGCAGGCGGGGCAGGCTATGGGTTGGGCGTGGAACCTTCGGTCGCCGGGATCGGCGTATTCCCCGGCGCATTCAGGGCAAAGCGTGAACCCCGCCATGGTCGTCTGCGCCCGGTCATAGGGCAGGGCCTTCAGGATCGAAAACCTCGGCCCGCAATTGGTGCAATTGGCAAAGGCATATCCCTGCCGCCGCCCGGCGCTGCGGATTTCCTCGGCGCAGTCGGGGCAGGTGGCCGCATCCGGCGTAACGCCGGTCTCGGCCCCTGCGGGGCCCGAGGCGCGGATCTCAAACTCCGCGCTCTCCTCAGGCTCCCACTCCGTCCCCTCTACCGCGACCACCCGCGCCAGCGCCGGGGCCTCGGCGACCAGAGCGACCTCGAACGCCCCCAGATCGCCACCCGCCACCGCAATCAAAACGCCCTCGGCATCGTTCAGCACCCAGCCGCGCAGCCCCATCCGCTGCGCCAGTTGCCAGACAAAGGGGCGGAACCCCACCCCCTGAACCTGGCCGCGTACCCGGATCAGCCGCCCCTTAGCCACGCCCTGCCTCTTTGGTTTTTACAAATATCCCTCGGGGGTCGCCGTCTGGGCCACAGGCCCGGACGGGGAAGGGGGCAGACAGCCCCCTGTGCGGCTTGCCGCACTCCTGCGCGCCCTTTCCGCCCAGACCGGTCAATGAACCGTGCAGACCATGCAGGGATCGAAACTCCGCACGATATGCTGCACCGAAAGGGGCGTTTCCTCGCCCGCGCCGACCTTGGCCCCGACAAGGGCGGCCTCGACCGGGCCGGGGGTGCCGCCCGCATCGCGGGGGCTGAAATTCCAGGTCGTCGGCGCGATGATCTGATAGCCCGCGATCCTGCCCTTCTCGACCCGCAGCCAATGACCAAGCGATCCGCGCGCGGCCTCGACCAGGCCCGCGCCCTGTCCGTCGCGCAGGGTGGGGGCGGGATCCATGAACCGCGCCTCGGGGTCCAGCGCGGCGGCCCAACCTTCCAGAAGGATCTGCGTCCGCGCAATTTCCAGCAGCCGCCCGGCAATCCGCGCCCGCACCGATCCTTCCGCCGCCAGCGCCAGGGCAAGCGGGTGGCCGTCGACCACCTGCCGCGCCAGGGCCCCGACCTCGACCACCGCGCCGCCCAGGCGGGGGGCCTTGCACCAGGAATAGGCCGGATCGCGCATGTCCTCGTCCGGCACGGTCGCGCCCTGCGTGGGATGCGCGGTGTCGCCCAGCATCCAGGCGTGGCTCAGATCCTCGACGATCAGCGCGGGATCGACCGGCCCCGTCGCGCCGTTCTGCCAGAGCCCGCGGGAAAAGCCGGGACCATCGGGCAGGGGATAGGCCCCGAAGGACATGTAGCGGCGCGGCCCCTGACCGATCTTTTCCAGCCCCAGGTCGCGGGCGATGCGGAAGAACAGCGCCGCATCGCCGCCCTCCCAGGCGTCCAGCTGATCGACGGTTTCCAGCGCGGCGAAAGCCTCGACCGGGGCGTCAAACAGCGCCTCTTCCAGGTAGCGGCGGAAAGCGCGCAGCGTGGCCAGGATCCGCACCCGGTCGCGCGCATCGGGGGTCTTGGTGACGCCTCCGGGCTGGATGGCCAGAGTATGCGGCCACTTGCCCCCCAGAAGCCCCGAGATATGCATCAACCGCGCCCGCGCCTCGGCCGTCACCCGTGCCGCCGACCCTTCCATCGCGGTGAATCGCGCCACCGCCCGATCGTGCCAGGCCCGGCCCGCATAGGCAGGGCGGGCGAAATCCGGCATGAAGAACAGGTTGAAATGGGTCACATGGTCGGCCAGGTTTTCCACCCCATGCAGGATCGCCGCCGCCAGCGCCCCCTGAGGCGCCATCGCATGGCCCCCCGCCGCCCCGAGCGCCAGCGCGGCCGCCGCCGACTGGCTGACCGAGCATATCCCGCAGATCCGTGGCGTCAGGGTCAGCGCGTCGCGCGGGTCCTTGCCCAGCAACATCATCTCGAACCCGCGGAACAGGGGTGAATTGGCATAGGCCGCCGCGACCTGGCCGTCGCGGATATCAAGGCGGATTTCCAGATCGCCCTCGACCCGGTTGAAGGGGCCGACCAGAAGCTGACGGTCCGTCATGGCTTGCGCCCCCCGCCGGGCGGCACCCGGATGCGGTCGGAATGGGCGTTGGCCTCGATCCGCTTGGGGGTTGCGGCCTTGGACAGCGACGCCAGCGCCATGAACCAGGCCTTTGGCATGTCCGAGGGCAGGCCCACGGGGATCCCCGCGATGGTCGGTGTCTCGGTAAAGGGATGGCGCGGTTCCTCGAACTCGGGCGCGGTGCAGTTGATGCAGGGGTATCCCCCCCGGGTGCAGGACCCGCTGCCGTTCCAGGGCCGGATGTTGCAATCGCCATGGGCCTGGGTGCCGACACAGCCCAGATGTTCCATCATGCAGCCAAGTTCTGACAGTTCCCGCGCGCTGGCCTTGTATTCGTAGAATTCGTTTTTCGGACAGGCGTGGTGGACAAGGTGATCGGCGTAGAACCGGGGGCGGCCCAGGTCGTCCAGATCGCCTTCGCCCAGCTTGTCCTCGGCCAGCAGAAGCAGGGTTTCGGTGACCCAGTCGGGATGCGTCGGGCAGCCCGCCACGTTGATCACCGGCCGCCCGGACCGGGCGCGGAAGCCTTCTGCCAGGGCCCCGCCGCGCAGCTTACCGTCATAGGCCAGGCCGACGGCCCCGGCAGGGTTCCCCCCGGCGGACGTCACACCGCCATAGGCCGCGCAGGTGCCCACGGCCACCACGTCGCGCGCCAGCGGGGCCAGCGCCCGCACCCAGTCCAGCATCGACCGGCCCGTGCCCGCCAGCATGTGAAACCGCCCCGTGCCCTTGGGGCCTGTCACGATGGATCCTTCGACGCAAAGCACGTCCAGCACCTGTTCTCCCGCCTCGATGGCGGCCAGAAGGCGGCGCACCTCGTCCCCCGTCTGGACCGAGACGGAGGGGTGCCACAGCACCTCGATCCCCGCATCGGCCAGAAGGTCGAAAACATTCGGGTCCTCGGCACAAAGCAGCGACATCGTGCAGCCGCCGCAGCCCGCCGATTGCAGCCAGAGCATGTTCATGCGCTTCATGGGCGCGCCTTTCCGCCAATGGGCAATTCCAGCCGGAAACATCCCCCCGGCCCGGGGCCAAGGGTCAAAGACCCGCCGTGTTCTTCCGCGATCTTGTGGCTGATCGACAGGCCAAGGCCAGTGCCCTGGCCGACCGGCTTGGTGGTGAAGAACGGGTCAAAGATTGCATCGCGGTTCTCGTCGGCGACGCCGGGGCCGCTGTCGCGGACCTCCAGAACGGCAGTGTCACCTTCGCGGGTGATCGACAGGTGGACCTGCGGGTCCTCAAGACCGCGCACCGCGTCCATGGCGTTCTGCACAAGGTTCATCACGATCTGCTGGATATGGCCCGGGGTGCCTGTGACCAGCAGGGCCGGCACACCGGTGATCTGCGGCGTGATCCCGGTTTTCGACCCGCGTTCCACCCAATTGGCGGCGATGCGCGCGGTTTCAACCAGGTCGAAACTGGCCTGGGTGCCGCTGCCCTCGGCAGACAGGCGGCGCAGATCGGCGACGATGTCGCGCACACGTTCCGCCCCGTCGCGCGCGCCTTGGATCGCCTCGCGCAGGTTTCTCAGGTTGCGCTCCAGCTTCAGCTCTTCGCGCAGGTGCACCAGTTCGGCCCGGTCGGCCCCGGCCTGGACACGATCGAAATAGGTCTCGAACCGGCCCAGGTATTTCTCAAGCGCATGGGCGTTGGCGTAGACAAAGCTGATCGGGTTGTTCAGCTCATGCGCCACGCCCGCCAACAACCGGCCAAGCGAGGCCAGCTTTTCATTGCGCACCAGCTGGCTTTGCGCGTCCTGCAACTGCTGGTGGCTGCGGGCGAGGTCGGAATAGGCCTGACGCAATTCGCCCAATGGCCGCCCGACCAGAACCGCGCCGATCAGCCGGTTGTGATCGTTCACCCGGGCGGACAGCGCGATTTCGAAGGGGGCGGGGCCGTCGGGGGTGATCAGATCGGCCTCGAACAGGGCGACGTTGCGCGACAGGCGCAGATCCTGCAGGGCCTGGGCCAGAAGCTGCGCGCCCTCGGGCGCGAAAAGATCCGCCACCGCCCGGCCCACGAGCGCCGTTTTGTCGACTCGCGTCAGCCCGGCGAGAGAGGCGCTGACTTCCTCCATGCGGCCTTCGCGGTCGACCACGGCCATGATTTCGTTCACCGATTCCATGATCGACACGATGAAACGCTGCATGTCGTGCAGCTCTTCGTTCTGCCGTTCCAGCTGTTCCTGGTGCGCGATCAGATCCGCATAGGTGCGGTCGACCGCCGACAGCACGCTGACCCAGGCCTCGTCGGTGAAGTCGCCTGCGCCGGAAAGCGCGCCAGGGGCCGTCGCGGAGGGCGACAGGGGAGGCGTCGATCTGCTGTCTGGCGGCTGCGGGGGCATGGCGGGATCCATCGGTGAAAGCTCAGCCTAACCGATTGGCCCCGCGTTGCAAATGATAGCCAGGCCGGGGTGGATTCGGGGGTTGCGTCAGGGCGTTTCGCGCGTCTCGCGGCCCAGCTGAAGCGGCCAGTCGGCGCGGTTGCGCACGCCGCCCTGCGCCCGGATATGTGCCAGGTGATCCAGGTCGATCTGCGCGATGGTCCAGCCCGCGTCGTCCAACGCGCCCTGAGAGACGATCCCGTCCTGCGGCAGGCCGATGTCGGGCGGGCAATAGATGCCGCCCGCACCATGGCTGACGTCCACCGCCTCGATCGGGTAGGTCCCAATGATCGAGGCCATGGCGGTATAGCATTGCCCCTCGAGCGCGCGGGCCATCGCCCCGATCCGCACCCGCCAGTATCCGCCCAGGGTTTCCGTGGCCGAAGGGATCAGGATCACGTCGCAGCCCGCATCGGTCAATTGCCGGGCGAGAAGCGGAAATTCACAATCATAACAGATCAATATGCCGATACGGCCGTGTTCGGTGTCGAAAATCTGCAAGGGCCCGTGACCCGAGACACCCCAGGGCGCGACCTCCCATGGGGTCATGATCTGCTTGTCCTGGTGCAGGATCCGGCCGTCGGGGAACAGCATATGCGCCCGGTTGACCAGCGTGTCGCCGTCGATGACCGGACCCGAGGGCGCAACGACATGCACCCCGTGCCGCTGCGCCAGATCCGACAGATGCGCCACCGCGCGGGGCATGTGATCCGCGACCGCCCGTGTGGCGGCACCCAGGTCCGCGGGATCGACGTTCGACAGGGACGCCAGCTCCATCGCGCCATATTCGGGGAACAGCAGGATCTGCGCGCCAGCGTCGGCGGCACGGGCCACCCAGGCGTCCATCTTGGCGGCATATCCGGCCCAATCCTCGAACCAGTCCAGTGGATAGGCCGCTGCCGCCAGGGTGATCATTTGGATGCCTCGTTGCCATCTGCGTCGGCGTCGTCATCAGGCAGGGCGTGGTCGCGGAAGATCCGCCCCTGCGCCATGAAGAAGATGAACAGCGCCGCCGTCAGGCCGAAGGTCTTGAAATAGACCCAGGTCTCGGTGCTTTGGGTGCGCCAGATGACTTCGTTTGCGACCGCAAGGCCCAGGAAGAAGGCGCAGAGCCGGCGGGTCAGCTTCATCCAGCCCTCGTGGTCCAGGGGCATCAGTTCTTCCATGACCATGCGCAGCCAGCTTTCGCCGCGCAGCAGGCCGACCCCCAGAAGGCCGCCGAAGATCAGGTAGATCAGCGTCGGCTTCATCTTGAAGAACCGGTCGTCGTTCAGCCAGACGGACAGCCCGCCGAAGACGGTGACCAGTACGGCCGTCATCACCTGCATCCGCGACAGATGGCCGGTCAGCTTCCACAGCACGGCCGTCGAGAAAAGGATCAGCGGGATGAAGGCGGCGGTGACAAGGATGAAGCCCTCGTACTCGGTGCCGCCGATGGTGAAGATCCGGTCCTTCAGCTTGAGGTAGGCTGCAAAGAACAGCACGATCGGACCCAGTTCGAGCCCGGTCTTCAGCCATGGGTTCACTTTACGCTTTTCGGACATTTCGCCCCCGTTGTTCCGCAGATGTTCAGCCGCCAAGTTCCACGATCACCGCCCCGAGGGCAATAAGCGTCATCAGCGCGATCCGTCGCGGCCCGACGGTTTCACGCAACACCAGCCAGCCGATCACGGCGGCAAAAACGGTAGAGGTTTCGCGCAGCACCGCCGCCTCGCCCACCTTGTCGAGCCGCGTGGCCAGCATCACCGACCCGAAGGAGCCGAAGGCGATCACCGCACCGAAAAAGCCCAGCCGGATCAGCTTGCGCGGGTCCGGGCGGGAGGTGGCGGGCATGTTGCGCCAGCGCAGCGCCGCGATCACCGGCATGTCGAGCGAACAGATCACGAAGAACCAGGCGAGGAAGGTGAAGGGATCGGGCGTGCCCCGGATCGCAAAGGCGTCATAGGTGGTATAGAGCGCAACCAGCGCGCCCGTGCCCGCCGCCAGCCAGAGCGCCGGCACCAACGTGTCGCGCGCCACCGTGATGGTGCGCAGGTTGTAGACCGCAAGCCCGAAGATCCCCGTGAGCAGCACCGCGATGCCCAGCCATTGGATCGGGGTGAAGACCTCGTTGAAGACGATCCAGGCCCCGATGACCGTGAAGACCGGCCCCATGCCGCGCACCACCGGGTAGACCACGGTGAAGGCCCCGCGCGAAAAGGCCAGGGCCATGCCGATCTTGTAGGTGAAATGGATGGGCAGCGCGCCCAGCACCAGCAGCCATTCGCTGCCCCGGGGCAGCGGCACGAGGAAGAGCGCGATCGGCAGGGCCAGCACCACGAGGGCGGCGTCGATCGCCCCGCGCGACAGCCAGGGATCAATGCGCCCCTTCTGGAGTGATCCGAAGATCGCATGCAGGAAGGCTGCCAGAAGCGCCAGCGCCAGGGCGGCGTGATGGCCTGCGGGGGTGCCTTCGATGGCGAGAACCCAGTCGCTCATGAGTGGTGTCCGGTCTGTCTGTCGGGGGTGTCGCTTGCCGGCCTTGCCGGTCCGGCGCGCTGGCCGCGGTGCCCCATGGGCTGCGGGGGGCTTTGGCGGAGGGGGAGGGGAAGGGGGCTGAAGAAAGGGGCGCTGCCCCTCTTGGCCCGTTGGGCCAATTCACCCCGGAGTATTTTCTGGCAAGATGATAGGGGATCCGGGAGGGCGCAGGTAGCCGTGTGGTGTGTTTTCGGGCGGGCGGCTGCGGACGATTTTGGGGCGTCGGGGCCGGGGTACGTGGTCGGCACAGCGGCCAGGACGGCAGGCGATGGTACTGCCCTGTGGGCAGGATCTGGCGCGGAGGGGAGCGGGCGGTGGCGGGTCAGCTGTCCGCTCCGGTCAGGGCGCGGGCGAAATCCTGGGGGTCGAAGGGGGCGAGGTCGTCGATCTGTTCGCCCACCCCGATGGCATGGATCGGCAGGCCGAACTTGTCGGCCAGCGCCACCAGCACGCCGCCCTTGGCGGTGCCGTCGAGTTTGGTCATCACCAGCCCCGTCACATCGGCCATCTTGCGGAAGGTTTCCACCTGGGACAGCGCGTTCTGGCCCGTCGTCGCATCCAGCACCAGCAGCGTGTTGTGCGGGGCGGAGGGGTCCTTCTTGCGGATCACGCGGATGACCTTGGCCAGTTCCTCCATCAGGTCGGCGCGGTTCTGCAGCCGGCCGGCGGTGTCGATCATCAGAAGATCAGCGCCATCGGCCTCGGCCTTGGTGAGCGCATCGAAGGCGAGGGCGGCAGGGTCGGAGCCTTCGGCGGCCTTGAGCACGGGGACACCGGCGCGCTGGCCCCAGACCTCAAGCTGTTCGACGGCCGCAGCGCGGAAGGTGTCGCCAGCGGCGATCACCACGGATTTGCCGGCCGCGCGGAATTGCGACGCCAGCTTGCCAATGGTCGTGGTCTTGCCCGAGCCGTTGACGCCCACCACCAGCACCACCTGCGGTTTCTTGGGAAACAGCGGCAGCGGCTTGGCCACCGGCTCCATGATGCGGGTGACCTCATCGGCGAGGAGGGTCTTGATTTCCTGCGTGGACAGGCGTTTGCCCATGCGCCCCTCGGCCATGTTGGAGGCCACGCGCAGCGCCGTGTCGACGCCCATGTCCGAGGCGATCAGCAGTTCCTCGAGCTGTTCGAGCATGTCGTCGTCGAGGGTGCGGCGGACCACCGGCGCGGCACCGGGGCGGGTGAAGAGCCGGCCCAGAAGACCGCCTTCGCGGGTGGGTTTCGTGTCGGGTTTCGGGGCTTCGTCCTGAGCGGGGGCGGGCACGGGATCCGGCATCGGCACCAGGTCGGGCGCAGGCGCGGGCACTTCCGAGGGGCCGGGCGATGGCAGGATCGAGGCCGGCGGATCCTGGGGGATCTCGTCGGGCGCATCGGGCACGGGGGCTTCCTGCGGGGTCTCGGCCGGAAGCTCCTGCGGTGTCGGGGGGGCGGGGTGCTCGGGCTCCGGCACAGGGATCGGCGTCGGTTCTGGGATTTGCGTCGGTTCTGGGGTCGGCTCTGGTGCGGGCGAAGGCGCGGACGCCGGGGCCGCGCCGGTCTGATCGGAGGACGCATCCGCCGTGCCGCCATCTTCGACGATGCTGTCGAGCCCCTCTTCCAGCTTGGAGGAGGATTTGAACAGACGATCCTTGAGTTTGGAGAAAAAGGCCATGGGTGCTCCGCCGGGTATCTCATACCCACCTAATGCCTTCGACGGCGAAGGGAAAGAGGCGGCGGTGCAACGCCAAGACGCCGATTTCGGCATGGCGTGGAAATCTCTGGCCCGGAGGGGCGCGGATTTGCTATGACCGGGGCAGGGGAAGGCAGAGGCCTGACCCCGGCCTATGCCTGCAGGGCTGCCGCTAGTGCAGTCGGGGTTTGGGGCCAGAGGAACGTCCGGTCTGCGAAGGCCGGGACGCAAAATTGGGTAGGGTTTGATCCCTGCATGGGCCCGGATATCCCACGGACCCGCAAGGCAGGCCAGAAGGCCGCCAAAAAGTCGCCAGAATGGCAATATCCCGACAGGCTTGTGCCGTTAAGACAGCCGAAAGCCCTGCGATATAAATGTGGGCCCTGGTGCGTTGTTCGGTGGGTATTCCGGTGCTGGCCGGAGCGAGGACAAGGCACAGCCAGTGACCGGCGTGGCGCGATGCGCGCCCCGAAGGCCAGGGGCAATACAGACGGCCCGAAGTCGGGCCCGACCATGGGCCAGACAATGGTCCAGACGGACGGCCAAGCACCCGGAGAGGTGCGGGCCAAAAGGTGAAGGAGCCGCGAAGGCGCAGGACCCGGGGGTGCAACGACGCCCCGCCCGTCCCGCGACCGGAATGGCAGCAGCGCCGACACGGCAGGCCCGGGGTCCCGCAGGGACTGGAACCGGACCGCCGAAGAGGCAACACAGCCCGAAGAGGCCGCAGAGCCCAAAGAGGCAATAGAGGTAGTGCAGACATGATCGGATTTCTGATCGCAACCCTGAGTCCAATTCCCCTGCTGATCCTGGCAAGCGCCATGGGCGGGGCCGTCGCCTGGGCCGTCCTGGCCTATCTGACGGTCTTCACCGCGCTGCTGGATCACGTCCTGCCGCAGAACTGGCGCAACCACGATGCGACCGAGGAATTCCGCGCCGGGCACGGGCTGTCCATCGCCCTGGGCGTCATGCATCTGTTCCTGATGGTCATCGCCGTGCGCTACCTGGGCGGTCCCGGCGGGGCCGAGGGCTGGGGGGTGCTTCCCGCCGTTCTGGCCTTCGGCGTCTACTTCGGCCAGGTCAGCCACCCCAATGCGCACGAGCTGATCCACCGCTCTGGCAAAGAGGCCGTGCAGCTGGGCAAGATCGTCTACACGTCGTTGCTGTTCGGGCATCATGCCTCGTCCCACCCAAAGGTGCATCACGTCTACGTGGCCACGCCCTATGACCCCAACACCGCCCTGCTGGGCGAAAGCTTCTATCGCTTCTTCGTCCGCGCCTGGATCGGATCCTTCCGCGAAGGCATGCGGATCGAGACACATGATCTGCGCCGTGCCGGGCGACCGCTGACCAGCCATCCCTATATCGGCTACGTGCTAGGGGCGCTGGCAATGATCGGCCTGGCCTGGCTGCTGGCAGGGGCCGAGGGGATCGGCATCCTTGTTGCGATCGCGGGATTTGCCCAGGTGCAGATCCTGCTGTCGGATTACGTCCAGCACTATGGGCTTGAGCGTGAAGAGCGTTCCGATGGCAAACTGGCCCCGGTGCGCGCGCAGCACAGCTGGAACAGCCCGCACCGGGTGACCTCGGCCATGATGCTGAACGCCTCGCGCCATTCCGATCACCACATGCATCCTGGCCGGATCTACCCGAGCCTGCAGATCGATCCGGACATCATGCCGATCCTGCCGCGGTCCCTTCCGGTCATGGCGATGATCGCGCTTGTGCCGGGCTGGTGGCGGCGGGTGATGAACCCCCATCTGCTAGAATGGCAGAGCGACATCTGATCCCTTCAGACTGCGATGGGCCGGGACCATCCGAAGTGGCGGGCGCGGAAGATCGCCCGTCGGGGTGACACGTGCGAAAGCCGCTTTCCTTGCGTCGCGGGCTTTGGCATCTTGCCGCCATGACTGGATTTTTTGCGTCTCACCGCCTGGCTCGTGCCGCGCTTCGCACCGTGCCTAGTACTGCGCCCCGGCCCGGGTCCCAGTGCCGGACCTGGATGCCCGTTTTGGTGCCGGTGCTGGCGGCGGCTCTGCTTCTTGGACTGGCCGGACTTCCCGGGCAGGCCCTGGCCCAATCCCCGATGACGGCCGAGGATTTCGACCGCTATTCCCGGGGCAAGACCTTCTATTACGGCTCCAACGGGCAGCCCTACGGGGTCGAGCAATATTTCGACAACCGCCGCGTCCGCTGGTCTTTCCTGGATGGCGACTGCGCCGAGGGGCACTGGTACGAACAATCCGGCATGATCTGCTTTGAATATGACGCCGACCCGGACCCGGGGCCGCAATGCTGGACCTTCTTCGAAGGCGCGGGCGGGCTGGTGGCGCAGTTCCAGGGCGACCCGAACCAGACGACCCTGTACGAGGTGCAGGATGCCCTGGACCCGATGCTGTGCCTCGGTCCCGAAGTGGGCGTCTGATCGCGCGGGGGGGCGGTCGGGTTCGGTGCCGGTCTCGATCTCGGTCGCCGGGCAGCTGGTATCGCGGGTTCCGGGCCGAGCTTTTTCCAGCACGCAGTCGTTCTAACTCACGCTCTATAGTTCCGCGTCGACGCAGCTATCCATGCTGACCGGATTTGTCGTCGCGGACCAGAACCGCCTAGAACAGGCTGCCCTGTTCCGGCGGCGTCTTGGGCGTTTTCTTCGGCGCGGCTTTGGCCTGCGGCTTGGGGGCAGGCGCGGGCTTGGACGGTTCGGCCGCCTGTGCAGCAGGGGGCGGCGGCGCGTCGGCCAGTCGGGCGGCCCCGACCTCGACCGTGCCATCCGAGAACTGGATCGACAGGCCCGCCGCCTCGGACGCCTTTTGCGCGCCAGTCAGAACGGCCCCCGCGTTGTCCCGCACCACGACATAGCCGCGGTCCAGCGTGGCCTCATAGCCCAGGGTGAGGCGCAGCCGGTCCAGCGCGGCCAGCCGGTCGCGCCGGGTCTCGACCCCGCGCGCGGCGACGGTGGCAAAGCGGCTGGTCAGCTGGTCCAGGTCGCGGCGCTTGCGGGCCAGGTCGCGCGATACGGTTTCCGGGCGCAGGCGCGCGGCGGTCTGGGCCAGGGCGCGTTTGCGGTCCGTGACGCCCCGCGCCAGTGCCGGGGCCAGCCGGTCCGCCTGATCCAGCCGTCCGCGTTCGCGCGCAATGCGGGATTGCAGCACCGAGGGGCGCAGCGATCCGCCCGCCTCGGACAGGGCCACCCGCCGCCGCGCCACGCCCGAGCGCAGCGCATTGGGAAGCCGCTCGCCCCAGGTGTCGAGCCGCTGCCGCGCGCCCTCGGTCAGCCGTTCGGGACGGGGCAGGGCGCGGGCCAGGTCGGCCAGCCGCTGGCGGCGCGACAGCACCGCCTGACCCTGCGCCCGGATCAGCCGCGCCTGCATGTCGGCAACCCAGGCCTGCAGCTCGGCCCGCACGGGCACGGCGATTTCCGCCGCCGCCGTGGGCGTCGGGGCCCGCCGGTCCGAGACGAAGTCGATCAGCGTGGTGTCGGTTTCATGGCCCACGGCCGAGATCAGCGGGATCTGCGATCCGGCCGCCGCGCGTGCAACGATTTCCTCGTTGAAGCCCCAGAGATCCTCGATCGAGCCGCCGCCTCGCGCCACGATCAGCACGTCGGGCCGGGGCACCGGGCCGCCGGGGGCCAGACGGTTGAAGCCCTCGATGGCGCGGGCCACTTCGGGCGCGCAGTTCTGCCCCTGCACCGCGACCGGCCAGATCAGCACGCGCACCGGGAACCGGTCGCGCAGCCGGTGAAGAATGTCGCGGATCACCGCGCCCGAGGGCGAGGTGACCACCCCGATGACCCTGGGCAGGAAGGGCAGGGGGCGCTTGCGCTCCTGCGCAAAAAGCCCCTCGGCCTGCAGCATGGCCTTGCGTTTTTCCAACAGCGCCATCAGCGCGCCTGCGCCTGCGGGTTCGACGTTGTCGACGATCAGCTGGTATTTCGACTGGCCGGGAAAGGTGGTCATGCGGCCGGTGGCGATGACCTCCATGCCCTCTTCGGGCTGAACCTGCATCCGGGCGACCTGGCCCTTCCAGCTGACGGCGGCAAGGACCGCGCGGTCGTCCTTGAGGTCGAAGTACAGATGCCCCGAGCGGGGACGCGAGACGCGACCGACCTCGGCCCGCACGCGGACATGGCCGAATTCGCCCTCGATCGTGCGTTTGACGGCCCCCGACAACTCGGACACCGAAAATTCATGCGCATTGCTGCCCGCGGCGGGGCCGTCTTCGAACATATCCATGGGCGCAACTTATGCCGCGTGCGGGGGGAGGGCCAGAGGGAAGCTGGGGGAATTGGGGGGCAGCTCTGCCGTCGGAGGTGTTCCCCGCCCGGCGTATGCGCCCGGTGTTCCGCCCGTGATCAGGCGACATCGTCTTGTGGACGATTTCCGGGAAGGCTGATTGCCTCCTTGGGCCAGACACTACCCTGTGCAACGACCGTTTGCATGGGCCGTGGCGGAGCGTCGTAAGTGCTGACTTCTGAAGTGTGTCCCGCCCGGCGTTTACGCCGGGCAGCGCCGACCCGCCCCCCTGGGGCGGCGCTATTGCGCCACCCCGCGGGCCGGCGCTGCCCTTTGGGAAGACCGTTTCGGAGGGGAGAGCCGGTTGGATGGTCGGCGCAGGTCACGCATTTTGCTATAAGCCCTCAACCCCCAATACCGGTGATTAAACCATGACACCCGCGCAAGCCTCGCCCGCCAAGCCCTTGGAACCGCAGCCCATTCCGAACCGAAGCACCCCCGGCCCCCGACCCGCAGGGCGCGCCCGGGGACCCATCAACATATTCGACTTGAAAATCCCCCCGTTTAGGCCCATTTAACGCGCACCCGCGCGGCTTCCCGCACGGATCACGTAAGAATGGAGACTACATGGCCAAGGAAGACACTCTCGAATTCCCCGGCGTCGTGAAGGAACTCCTGCCCAATGCGACATTCCGGGTCGAGCTCGAGAACGGCCATGAGATCATCGCACATACGGCAGGCAAGATGCGCAAGAACCGCATCCGCGTTCTGGCCGGCGACAAGGTGCAGGTCGAAATGACCCCCTATGATCTGACCAAGGGTCGGATCAACTACCGCTTCAAGTAATCCGCGTTGCCCCGGCCGCAAGGTCGGGGCCCGCATCCCCCGCGCGCCTGACTGGGGATCCCCCGCAGCCGCGTTCTTCCGGCCCAGAGCGGCCCCGAAAGAGGCCCCGCGATGAAACTGATCCTCGGATCCGGCTCTCCCCGTCGTCTCGAACTGCTGGCCACGCTTGGCATCACCCCCGACGACATCCGCCCCCCCGACATCGACGAAGACCCCGCCAAGGGCGAACTGCCGCGCCCCTATTGCGCGCGTGTGACCCGTGAAAAGGCGCAGGCCGTGGTGGCGGACCCCGATGACATCGTCATCTGCGCCGACACCACCGTGGCCCTGGGCCGCCGCATCATGGGCAAACCCCGCGACGCGGGCGAGGCGGCGGAATTCCTCTATGCCATGTCGGGGCGTCGCCACCGGGTGATCACCGCCGTGGCCGTGCGCCGGGGCGACCGGATCTGGGAACGCGACGTGGTGACCACGGTGAAGATGAAAGCCCTCTCGGACGCCGAGGTGAACGGATACCTCGCCACCGGGGACTGGCAGGGCAAGGCCGGGGCCTATGGCATCCAGGGGCCGGCCGGGGCCTTCATTCCCTGGATCCAGGGATCCTATACTGCGGTCATGGGGCTGCCCGTGGCCGAAACCGCCAGCCTTCTGACCGCCGCCGGTTACCCGGTCTGGACCCCGGGCTGACGGAACCGCCCGGCCACCTGGGCGCGGGCGAGCCATCTAGACACGCGGCCCCGCAAGGGCCCAAAACGACGCAAGACCCAAGAGGACGCGAAAGGATATCGCCATGAAAGGCCACCTGATCCTGCTGGACCATCTGACCGGCCCCGACGGCCCGGTCGAGGCCGCCGCCCTGCTGCGCGACGGCAAGCTGGAAGACCTGCATGTCGACAGCGATGCGCCGCGTCCCGGCGCGATCTATCGCGCCTCGGCCGACCGTCCCGTGAAGGGGCAGGGCGGCATGTTCCTGAAGACCCCCGATGGTCCGGCCTTCCTGAAACAGGTCAAGGGCCTGTCCCCGGGTCAGCCGCTTCTGGTGCAGGTCACCGGCCACGCGGAACCGGGCAAGGCGATCCCCGTGACCACCCGCCTGCTGTTCAAAAGCCGCTTTGCCATCGTCACCCCCGAGGCCCCGGGCATCAATGTCTCGCGTCAGATCAAGGACGACGACGCCCGCGACGCCCTTCTGGAAATCGCTCATGAGGTCTTTGCCGGGCACGAGATGGCCGCGCGTAATGCGGGCCTGATCCTGCGGTCGTCCTGCGACGGGGCCGATGCCGATGCGGTGGCCGACGACATCGCCGCCATGGCCGACCTTGCGCTTCAGGTGCTGAACGACGCCGAGGGCGAACCCGAGAAGCTGACCGAAGGTGACGGCCCGCATACGCTGGCCTGGCGTGAATGGGTCATGGAGGCGCAGATCGAAACCGAGGCTGGCTGTTTCGAACACCACGGCGTGCACGAAAAGATCGCGGCGCTGTTCCGGCCCGAAGTCTCGCTTGGCACCGGCGCGGGGTCCTTCGCGGTGGAGCCGACGCGGGCCTTCGTGGCGGTTGACGTGAACACCGGCGGCGATACCTCGCTTGCGGCGGGGCTGAAGGCGAACCTGGCCATGGCGCGCGACCTGCCGCGCCAGCTGCGCCTGCGTGGCCTGGGCGGTGTTGTGGTGCTGGACCTGGCCCCGATGCCGAAAAAGGACCGCCGATCCTTCGAGGGCGCGCTGCGCGCCTCCCTGAAGACCGACGACACCGACACGGTCATGGCCGGCTGGACACCGCTTGGCAATTACGAGCTTCAGCGCAAGCGCGCGCGGCTGCCCCTGTCCGAGACGGTGACCGAAAGCATGCTGGAATGAGCTGCCCGATCTGCCAGAAACCCTCGGACGGGGACTACCGCCCCTTCTGTTCGAAACACTGCGCCGATGTGGATCTGGCGCGGTGGTTCAAGGGCGGGTATTCCATCCCCTCGACCGATCCCGAGGACATGGAAGAAGCGCTGGACGCCCTTGAACGCGGCGTGACCGGCGAGGACGAGGAACCGACGCGCCACTAGGTTCTATTTGTGACGTGCGGGGGCCTGCTCTCCGCCCCGGAACCGGGTGCGGCTCGCCACCCGCGCATGCAGCTGGGCGCATTCGCCTCAGGACCCGGGCTTGTGAGGCGCGGCCGGGGTCGGTAACAAGCGACAAACCTCCCCTCCTGCCGGAGCAGCGCCATGCCCCATTTCCTGTCCACCACCGACGCCGATTTCGACGCCCGTTTCGCCGCGCTTCTGAACATGAAGCGCGAGGACAGCCCCGACGTGGACGACCGCGTGGCCGGGATTATCGCCGATGTGCGCGCCCGGGGCGACGCGGCCGTCATCGAGCTGACCCGCGATCTGGACGGGCTGACGCTGACGCCCGAAACCCTGGCCATCCCCGCCGAAGAGGTCGACCGCCAGTGCGCCCTGGTCACGGACGAGGAACGCGCCGCGCTGGAACTGGCCGCCGATCGCATCCGCGCCTACCACGAACGCCAGCTGCCCGAAGATGACAGCTGGACCGATGCCTCGGGTGCGACCCTGGGCTGGCGCTGGACGCCGGTCTCGGCCGCCGGGCTGTACGTGCCGGGCGGGCAGGCGTCCTATCCGTCCTCGGTCTTGATGAATGCCATCCCCGCCAAGGTTGCCGGGGTGCCGCGTCTGGCGATCACCGTGCCGACCCCGCAGGGGCAGGTGAACCCCCTGGTGCTTCTGGCGGCGCGGATTTCCGGCGTGGACGAGATCTATCGCATCGGCGGCGCGCAGGCCGTGGCCGCGCTGGCCTATGGCACCGACACCATTGCCCCGGTCGACAAGATCACTGGCCCCGGCAACGCCTATGTGGCGGCTGCCAAGCGGCGCGTCTTCGGTAAGGTGGGCATCGACATGATCGCCGGCCCCTCTGAGATCCTGGTGATTGCCGATGCCGAGAATGACGCCGACTGGATCGCGCTGGATCTTCTGTCCCAGGCCGAACATGACGCCAGCGCCCAGTCGATCCTGATCACCACCGATGCCGATTTCGGCCAGGCGGTGCACAGCGCGGTGGAAAAACGGCTGGAAACGCTGGAACGCCGGGCCATCGCCGGCGATTCCTGGGCCGAGAATGGCGCGATCATCACCGTGCGCGACCTGGACGAGGCCGCCGCCCTGTCGAACCGTATCGCGCCCGAGCACCTGGAGCTGTGCGTTGCCGACCCCGAGGCGCTGGCGGCAAAATGCACCCATGCCGGCGCGATCTTCCTGGGCCAGTGGACGCCCGAGGCGATCGGCGACTACGTCGGCGGGCCTAACCACGTGCTGCCCACGGCGCGCTCGGCCCGATTCTCATCGGGGCTGTCGGTGCTGGACTTCATGAAGCGCACCACCCTGGCCCGCATGACGCCCGAGGCCCTACAGGCCATCGGCCCGGCCGCGGAAACCCTTGCGCAGTCGGAAAGCCTTGAGGCGCATGGCCTTTCGGTTGCGGCCCGTCGGCAACGCTTGAATCAGGGCTGAACCGGGAAACGTAAATTCGGGGTGACAAAGGTAATTTTTTTACCCTAATTTTACGAAATTGTGGAAATACGCTGCAGTGCAGCATAGATTGCATGGGGGGAGACCCCATCCAATCAGAGGGAACCGGACCCATGTCCTATATTGCCCAGATCGAGTTGGACGACCGCAACCTGCCGCCGCCCACGCCCGAGATCGAACAGGAACGTCGTGTCGCGATGTTCGATCTTCTGGAAGAGAACTCCTTTACCCTGCCCAAGCGGGACGATCGTGTCGTGCCCGACGGCCCCTACAAGATCGCCCTGTCGATCCAGGACAAACGCCTGGTCTTTGACGTGCAGACCGAACACGGCAGTCCGGCGGCGCAGTTCATCATGTCGCTTGGCCCCTTCCGCCAGGTGGTGAAGGACTATTTCGCCATCTGCAAAAGCTACTTCGACGCGGTGAAGAACCTGCCGCCCGCACAGATCGAAACCATCGACATGGCCCGCCGCGGTATCCATGACGAAGGCGCGCGGGTACTTGTCGAACGCCTTGAAGGCAAGGCCACGGTGGATCATGACACCGCCCGCCGCCTGTTTACGCTGATTTGCGTGCTGCACTTCGGAGGCTGACCGCGTGGCAGCAGAACTTCCCCAGTCCGTGCTGTTCTGCTGCGACCACAATGCCGTGCGGTCGCCCATGGCCGAAGGCATCATGAAGAAATTCTACGGCACGGGCACCTATGTGCAGTCGGCCGGATGCTACAACGATCTGGAAATCGACGGGTTTGCCATCGCGGTCTGCGAAGAGATCGGGGTGGAGCTGTCGCGCCACCGGTCCCGGTCCTTCGACGAGATGGAGCGCTACGGCGACGACCTGTCCAGCTTTGACCTGATCGTGGCGCTGTCGACGGCCAGCCAGAAGCGCGCGCTGGACCTGACGAAATACTACCACCTCTCGGTCGATTTCTGGCCGATCATGGACCCCACGGGCATCGGCGAAACGCGCGAGCAGAAGTTGAACGCCTATCGCCAGTGCCGCGACCAGATCATCGACAACCTCCGCCGCCGCTTCGGCCCGCCAAAGGACAGCGCATGAGCATCGTTCAGACCTATTTCGACGCCTTCAACGCCGGTGACACCCAGGCCATGCTGGACTGCCTGACAGACGACGTGGCGCATCACGTGAACGAAGGCAACGTGCGCATCGGGCGCGGCAAATTCGCCGAATTCTGCGCCCACATGGACCATTGCTACAAGGAAACCCTGACCGAGATGGTGGTCTTCACCTCTTCGGACGGGACCCGTGGCGCGGCGGAATACATGGTCAACGGCACCTACCTGAATTCGGACGAGGGCTTGCCGCCTGCCAGTGGCCAGACCTATCGCCTGCCGGCCGGGTCCTTCTTTACCCTGCGCGATGGCAAGATCGCCCGGGTGACGACCTATTACAACCTGTCCGACTGGATCTCTCAGGTCTCGTGACCGCACTGCGCATCCTGACCGGGCCGGACCTGCTGGCCGCGCTGGATGACCTGGCCCGCCTGCGGATTCAGGTCTTCCGCGCCTGGCCCTACCTTTACGATGGCGATGTCGCCTATGAACGCGACTACCTGACTGCCTATGACGATCCGGGCGCGATCGTGGCTGCGGCCTATGACGGTGACCAGCTGATCGGGGCCGCGACCGGCACGCCCCTAGCCAAACATGCGGATGACTTCGCCGCCCCCTTCGCGGGCAGGCCCGAGCCGCTGGACCAGATCTTCTATTGCGCCGAATCCGTCCTGCTGCCCGGCTATCGCGGCCGGGGTCTGGGCCATGCCTTCTTTGACGCGCGCGAGGCCCACGCCCGCGCCCTTGGCCTGCGCTATTCCGTCTTCTGTTCCGTTCTGCGCCCCGACGACCACCCGTTGCGCCCCGAAGGGGCCCGCAGTCATGATGCCTTCTGGCGGGGGCGGGGATACGCGCCGCTGCCGGGCGTCATCGCGACCTTCCGCTGGCGCGACATCGACCAGCCCGAAGACAGCGGTCACCCACTGCAGTTCTGGATGCGTGACCTGACGTCGCGCGGCTGATCCGGACCTGGGACAAACTTGCCCGGAAACCCTGCAGCTGTTTGGGGATAAAGGGAAATTCCCACTCAGCCCTCGGGCGAAAAGACGTGTTTTCAGAACGAACGCCATATTTCTGCCCCAATGTTGCCCCAACTTGGTCTTGGCCGCATGGTGACAGGCGGACCCAATCATTTGATCGCAAAAACGGCGCAGAACCGGCGACGTGTTGAGGTGGTATGGCGGACGGCAAGTATGACGGTTCGTCGGGGTCTGACAATATCAACCGCACCTCGGTCGACGGGGGCGGCGACCAGGTCGACGGCCCTGACGGTCTGAACGATTCCATATACGGCTACGGCGGCAACGACACGATCGAGGCCGGGCGCGGCTCGGACACCGTCTATGGCGGTGAGGGTGCGGATTCCATCGAAGGCCGCAGCGGCGACGACGTGCTGTATGGCGGCGCGGGCCGCGACACGATCGAAGGCGACGCCGGCAACGACACGATCTACGTCGGTTCGGGCGATGACGACATCTATGGCGAATCCGGCGACGACCTGATCCGCGTGACCCGCGGCACCAGCGCCTGGATCGACGGGCAAAGCGGCGACGACACGCTGGATTTCTCGGGCCTGACCGGCACCACCATTTCGTCGATCAACTATTACGGCGGCGATCCCAGCAACGGCTACATCATCTTCGCCAATGGCGAGAGGATGGAATACCGCGGGATCGAAGCCATCACCGGCACCCAGGACGGCCGCGTCGATGGCAGCACGGGCGCGGACAGCATCGGCGACGGCTATACTGACGGGCAGCTGGATGCCGTGGGCGATGCCGATGGCAGCCACAACGACAGCATCTACGCCTATGGCGGCAACGACACCGTGGCCTCGGGCGCGGGCAACGACACCGTCTATGGCGGGGCCGGGACCGACGCCCTTTATGGTGGCGCGGGCAATGACGCGCTGGATGGCGGGTCGGGCGATGATGCGCTGTCCGGTGGCTCCGGCGATGACGTGCTGTACGGCGGTGAAGGCTGGGATACGCTTTATTCCGGGCTGGGCAATGACACCTACTACGGTGGCACGGGCCTGGATTACATCGACTTCGGGGCCGAAACGGGCGGGGTCTATGTCGACCTGAGCAACGGCACCATCGGCGGGGCTGCCACGGGCGACGTCATGGGCTCGGGTATCGACGGGGTCTTCGGGTCGAACCACGACGACACGTTGATCGGCTTTGATCCCTGGTCGCCCACGGGCGATGTCTACACCAACGTCTTCTTCGGTCGCGCCGGCAACGACGTCTTCGATGGCCGCGGATCGCCCGACTACATGGACGGCGGATCGGGCGACGATACCTTCCTGATGACCGGCACCCCCGGCAGCGACACCATCATCGGGGGCGAGGGCGGGTCCGATCAGGACGTCATCGACTTCTCTTCGGTCTCCGGTCCGATCACGGTCGATTACACCGGGGCCGAGGCCGGGACGATCACCCATGGCGCGGACACCGTCACCTTCAGCCAGATCGAACGGATCTACGCCACCTCTTCGGGCGACAGCCTGACGGGCGGCGCGGGCACCGACCGGGTGGAAGGGCGCGGCGGCAGCGATACGCTTTACGGCGGGGCAGGCGGCGATGAGCTTTCGGGCGACAGCGGCGACGACAGCCTTTATGGCGGCACCGGGGCGGATACGCTTTATGGCGGGCTGGGGGCCGACCGGATCGAGGCCGGGTCCGGCGACGACCAGATCTATGGCGGGGCCGGGGCCGATGCGATCTATGCCGGCCAGGGTGCCGACAGCATCTATGCGGCCAGCGGCGACGATGCGATCTATGGCGGCTCGGGCAGCGATGTCGTCACCCTGACCGGGCCCGGAAACTACGCGCTGTTCGGGGGCGAGGACGCGGGCGACGCGGATGTCGATGTCCTTGATATCTCGTCGCTAGGCGCGGGCGGGCAGGTGACGGCGATCACCTACAACTCGGGCGACGACGAAAGCGGCACGATCACCTTCTCGAACGGCGATGTGGCGACCTTCTCGGGGTTCGAGATGATCGTCTGTTTCGCGCAAGGCACCCGGATCGACACCCCGCGCGGCCCCGTCGCGGTCGAGGATCTGCGCCCCGGCGATGCGGTGATGACCGCCGATCATGGGCCCCAGCCTCTGCGCTGGACCGGGTCGCGCCGCGTTCCTGCGCGGGGCGGATCGGCCCCCGTGACCTTCGCCACCGGCGCAATTGGCAACACCCGCCCCCTGACCCTGTCGCCGCAGCACCGCGTGCTGATCACCGGCTGGAAACCCGAGATGCTGTTCGGCGAGGCCGAGGTGCTGGTCGCTGCGAAACATCTGGTCGACGGGCACGAGGTGACGCAGTCCGAAGGGTCCCAGATCACCTATCACCACCTCTGCCTGGACCGGCACGAGGTGCTTTTTGCCGAAGGCGCCCCGGTGGAAAGCTTCCTTCCGGCGGAAGAGGCGCTGTTTTCCCTGACCCCGGCGCAGCGCCGCGATCTGTGCGCCGCGCTGCCGGATCTGGACGCCGCCGCACGTCCCGCCCGCCCGATCCTGCGCGGATACGAAGCGCAGCTGCTGGGCCCCTCGCTTCCGCCGCCGGACCTGCGCCGCGCCGGGCACCGGATGGCGAACCGGATCCTTTAGACGGGCCCCTTGATCGCCCAGTCAGACCTTGGGCCGGATCAGCGCAGCTTCGGCGACCGCCGGATCGAAGCGCAGCCCCGCCGCCTCGATCACCGGGCGGATCTGGCTGAAATCCCCCGAAGACAGCGCATCACTGTCCACGTCAAAGACCCGCGCGCCGCTGGCCCGCAGCCGGTCCAGCCGATGCGCATAGGCGTTGCAGAAGGGCTGCCAGTATTCGGGGCTGGTGGAATGCCGCGCCATGAAGGACGTCCGGCATAGGCTGTCGATCACCTTCCCGCGGTCACGGGTCACGATGACCCAGATTGCCTGCGGATAGCTGCGGTCAAAGATCTGCCACAGCAGGCTCAGCTTGGGGTCCTTGAAGCCCCAGGGCCGCGTTCCGTCGTGGCCGTCAGTGCGCAGCGCCCGCGCCACCTGACGCGCCAGCGGCGGGCAGGGGGGCAGCACATCCCAGGGCGGCAGTGACCGCACGCCAAGCGGATCCACCCCCATGCCCGAGAGCAGCGGTTTCACGATGCCGTCGCGGATCGCCCGGTTCTCGAAATAGCCCTGGGGGTTTTCGCGGTTGCCGGGCACCGTATCACCCAGCCACAGCCCGTGGTCATGCAGCATCCGCATCGTCATCGAAGTGGCCGATCGCGGCAGCCCCGTCACCAGCACCGGCCTGCGGCGCAGCTCGGGCGTGCGGACGCGTGCCGCCACCGCGCGGCCGGCCCAGGCCTTGCGCGTGTCCTGCATCCAGGCGGCGACGTGATCGGCGCGCAAATCCGCCTTGGGCACCGTGGTCGCGCAGGGATAGGCGCTTTCCGCCCGTGCCTCCGGCCCCCAGAACCAATGCGCGGTGCGGTTCATGATCGCCAGGATCGGCACGTCGCACAGCCCCGCCATGTGCCAATTGGCCGAGTCGACGGAAATCACCCCGGCCAGCGGACGGATGATCGCCATGGTCTCGACCGGGTTCTGCGTGATGTCCGCCCCCGGGATCAGGCACCGGGCGTCGGCCTGCAGCACTGCGCGTTCCTCGTCCGTCATGTCGAATTGCAGCGCCAGGAACCGCCCGTCGCGCGGCAAGAGGTCCAGGAACATCCGCAGCGGGATATGCCGTTCCTCGCGCCGGTTCTGACCCGACCCGCCGCGCCAGCAGATCCCCCAGACCGGAGGCTCTCCGGTCCGGCGGAAGGGCGTGTCGAACTGCACCGGCGCGGCCACGCGGCCCGTGCGCCGATAGCCCCGCCCGACGAAATCCGCCGCGAGATGCGCACGCGGGCGCGGCGAGCCTCCGGGCAGATCGTCATGGGCGGTAAAGCGCGCCTTGGGGAAATAGCGCCGGATCAGCGTGCCGTATTTGCGCAGCCCCACGAAATGCGACGCCTCGTGCCGGCCTTCGGCGCGGATATGCGCCAGGTGGAACAGCACGTCGCCCAGGCCCTGTTCCAGGATGATGGTGTCTTCATCCTTGCTTGGATCCTCGGGCAGGGGCGCATGGGTCAGCCGCCCGGGCACCGTGCGCGGAAACAGGATCGCGTTGTGGCGGCTGGCATAAAGCGGAAAGCCCCGGTCATAGCGCCCGGCCCACAGCAGGTGCAGCCCGGCGGTGGTGCGGAAATCGTCCCGTTCCCGATCCGTCACGCCGGGATCGCGCCGCAGCCGCGCCGCCGTCAGCGGATCACGCAACCGCAGTGACAGCCGATAGCGCAGCGGCCGCCACAGATCGGTCGGCAGATCGGCGTTCAACCGCCGCGCGGCATCCAGATCGCCGGTGTAGTAAAGCGCACAGGCCAGTTGAAGGTAGGCCAGAGTCGTGCGGTCCCGCGCGCCTAAATTGGAAACCGTGCGGTCCTGCGCCCCGTCAGGCAGATCGCCCAGAAGCGGCGCGATCAGCGCGTGGCATTCGGACACGCGCCCCGCATCCAGCGCCGTTCGGGCGCGCTGCAACAGCGTGGAAGGGGCCTCGTCCGTCACGGTTTGCGCGGGCTGACCAGGGTGGTCGGGCGCACCCGCTCGGCCGCCTCGAACAGCGAAAAGGTCTGGTTCACGTAGTTCACCGCGCCCGAGATGTGATCCAGGTATCCCTTCAGCTCGGGCGTCATCTCGGCCTCGACCAGCTGCACGTTGCGCTCGGGGTGGTCGCATTCGAACTGGCAGTAGAACAGCGGCTCTCCGCGCCGGATAATGATCGGCTGCTCCGGGTCGTGCCATTCAAAGGCCCACATCAGCGGGCGCGGCCAGACGTCGATCGGGAACCGCCCGCCAAAGATCGTGCCGGGCAGAGGCTGGCGACGGTAGTGCAGATAGGCGTCCAGCTGGGTCAGATAGACCGGTTCATCCGACAGGAAGATATAGGGCAGCCTAAGCTGGATCATCGGTCGGTCGGGGTGGCGCCATTCGTTTTCGTTGGTGATCGACACCCGCTTGCCCAGGGTCGAGCCACGGATCGCGCTGGACCCGCCCGAGAGGTTCCGCAGGGTCGGTCGCCCCTTGTCGTCCCGCGCAAAGCCCAGGTTCAGGTCAAAGGGGCAGGGGATTTCGAAATAGCGCGCTTCCAGGTTCAGCACCGCCGGGCAGCGCGCGGCGCTTTTGGCATGGTCCTTGCGGGCGTCGCGGGAATTCACCCGGCGGGGCGGGTCGTAGATCACCGGGGCCTCGACCTCGGTCAGGCACCAGCCGACGCGCACGGGGCCGGATTTGGGGTCTTCATGCCCGCGCTGATAAGTGACCGTGAAATGCATGCCCGCCTTTCCCGGACCCTCGCAGGGCCCGCTTTTGGCAAAGTGGTACGCACTTCGCGGCAGGCTGACAAGCGGGACGGTGCCCGAGGCGCGCCACGGTCGGGCGCGCGGGTGTCAGGCGGCAGTCAGGCGGCAGCGGGCGGCAGCGGGGTGAAATCGTTGCGCAGCACGGCGCGGATCTGGGTCCAGTCCGGCAGCAGCGCCCGCGCCAGATCGTCGGCCAGCTGTTTCGCCGCGCCCTCGCCGGGGACCAGAAGATCCAGCGACATATAGTCCTGATCCGCCCAGCTTTGCACCGCCACGTGGCCCGCGCTGAGAAGGGCGACACCGGTCACGCCATCGCGGCCCTCGGCCGGCTGGATCATGACCTGCTGCGGCGGCAGGCCCCGGTCGGTCAGGGCCCGTGTCAGAACCTGTTCCAGAAGCGCCGGGTCGCGCATGCCCTTGCCGCCGCGATGGTCGACCAGAAGCTGCGTGCCGGGGGTGAAGAAATCATGTGTCTCGGTCATGGGGATGTTCTAGCGCTGCGCAGGGGCGGGGGGAATAGCGATCGTTCAGGCCCCCGGTGTCGGGACCGATTGGAAGGGCCGGTGTTCCGGGTCGGGCCACGGACGCATCCGGTTCCGTTCCGTCATTCCGATCCGGGTCTATCCACCAAGCGCCACGGCGGCGCGGGCGATGACGATTTCCTCGTCCGTGGGGATGACCATGACACGCACCGCGCCGTTGTCATTGCTGATCACCGGAGCATTCGCGGCATTGCGGGCGGCGTCCAGCGTGATGCCGATCCACTCCATCCCGTCGCAGACGCGGGCGCGAATGGGGGCGGCGTTCTCTCCGATGCCGCCACAGAAGACCAGCCCGTCGATCCCGCCCAGTACCGCCGCCAGCGCTCCCAGTTCGCGCCTGATGCGGAAGGTGTAATAATCCAGCGCCTCGCCTGCGCGGGGATCGTCCGAGGCGAGCAATTCCCGCATGTCGTTCGAGATCCCCGACATCCCCTTCAGCCCCGCATCCTTGTACAGCAGGTCCGAGATCTGGTCCGCGCTCATCCCCTCCTGCGCCATCAGGTACAGCACCACGCCGGGATCCAGCTGACCGACCCGCGTGCCCATGGGCAGGCCGTCGAGCGCCGAAAACCCCATGGTCGAGGCGACGGACCGCCCGTCCCGCAGCGCGCACATGGACGCCCCGTTGCCCAGATGCGCCACCACCACGCGCGACAGATCCGGCGCGCTGCGGGCCAGTTCCCCTGCGATGTAGTCGTAGGAGAGCCCGTGAAAGCCATAGCGCCGCACGCCCTTGTCGTAATAGGCGCGGGGCAGGGCGAAGGTGTCGTTCACGAAGGGATGGCCGCGGTGGAAGGCGGTGTCGAAACAGGCGACCTGCCGGGCCTTGGGGAAGGCCTCCATCGCCGCCCGGACCCCGGCCAGGTTGTGCGGCTGATGCAGCGGGGCGAAGGGCGACAGCCGGTCCAGATCCTCGACCAGCGCGACGTCCAGCAGGACGGGCGCGGCATGGTCCATGCCGCCATGCACCACCCGGTGGCCGACCGCGCTGATCTGCGCCTGCGGATGGCTGGCGCGCAGGTGATCCAGCACGGCCCGCAGCGCGCCCGCGTGGTCGGTGACCTGCGGCAGGGGGCGGGTGTCGGCACCATCGGGCACCAGTTGTGCCGCGCCGCCGATCCGTCCGACCCGCCCATGGGTGACCACGCGGGGATCCTGCGCCGCCTCGTACAACCCGTATTTCAACGAAGACGAGCCCGCGTTCAGCGTCAGCACATGGGTCATTTTGCCGAACCCTGTCCAGACACTTTCCCCGAAACCCGGTGATGGTGCAGCGCCGCCACCGCGCAGGAGGCAAGGCGCGACATGTCGTCATCCGCCCGGCTGTTCAGGATGATCGGCACCCGCGCGCCCATCACCACGCCCGCGGCCTCGGCGTGGCTGATATAGGTCAGTTGCTTGGCCAGCATATTGCCCGCGTCCAGCCCCGGCACCACGAGGATGTCGGCCTGCCCGGCGACGGGCGACACGATCCCCTTGGTCCGTGCGGCGGCCATGTCGACGGCATTGTCCATGGCCAGCGGCCCGTCGACGATCCCGCCTGTGATCTGCCCACGCTCGGCCATCTTGGACAGAAGCGCGGCGTCGATCGAGGACGGGATATCGGGATTCACCGTCTCGACGGCTGAAAGCACCCCGACCTTGGGCACCTCGATCCCGATGGCATGGGCGACGTCGATGGCGTTCTGCACGATGTCGACCTTGGTCTTCAGATCCGGCGCGATGTTGATCGCCGCATCGGTGACCAGCAGCGGATGGGCCAGGCCGGGCACATCCATCACGAAGACATGGGTGAACCGCCGCCCGCCGCGCAGGCCGGTGGCGCGGTCAATAGCCGGGCGCAGCAGCTGATCGGTGTGCAGATGCCCCTTCATCAGCGCGTCGGCGCGGCCTTCGTTGACCAAGGCCACGGCGCGGGTGGCGGCCCGGGCGTGGTCGGGGATGTCGATGACCTCGATCCCCGTCAGGTCGGCCCCCATGTCCTGCGCGGTGGCCCGGATCCGGGCCGCATCGCCCACGAAGATCGGGTCGATCAGCGTGTGATCTCGGGCGAGCAGCGCGCCGCCCAGGGAATTGGCATCCTCGGGGCAGGCAACGGCGGTGCGCAGGGCGGGCAGGGGGGCGGCCCGGTCCAGCAGCGCGTCGAAATGGCGGTGGCGCTGCACGATCAGGCCAGGCAGATCGGCCACGTCGCTGTGGATACGGACCTTCGGGGCCTCGACCACGGCTTCGCCCCGCAGGATCACGCTGTCGTCGCGGGCCTGCCGGACCTCGGTCTTCAGGGTGACACAGCCGGTGGCGGCGTCCTTGGCGATGACCTCGACCGAGGAGATCAGTTCGTCCCCCGCGCTGGCCCGGCCAAGGAAGTCGAACTGCTGCGACCGATAGAGCGTCCCGGCCCCGGGCAGCACATTGCCAAGCACCGCCGAGATCAGGGACCCCACGAACATGCCCGGGCACAGCGCCTCGGGGATGCCATCGCCGTCGCCATCGTGATCGGCCAGGTGCATCGGGTTGTGATTGCCCGAGACATTGGCAAAGACGATCAGGTCATCCAGCGTGCACAACCGGCGCAGCTCTTCCCGGTCGCCGATGGCGAGATCCTCGAACACCTTGTTTTCCAATAGCATGGGGCGGCCTCGCGCGTCTGATAAGGGTTTTTAAGGGCTTTGGCGGCACCGGAGTGCCCGTAAAATGGTCATTGCATGGGAAGGTGACAGGGATATTGACACCGATCAATGCGCCGGGCGGGTGACCTATGGTAAACCTCTGGATCATCACCGGAGGGACGAAAGAAATGGCAAAAGAGGACACCTTCCTGGCCCAGTTGGCCGGGATGAACCCCGCGCTGAAGGTCTATGAGGCCTGGATGCGCGGCACGACGGACCTGATGGCCTTTGCCGCGAAGCGGTTCGAAAAGGACCTGGAGTTTCAGAAATCCCTGATCACCGCCAAGCCGCAGGATCTGCCGCATCTGCAGATGCAGTTCTGGCAGGGCGTGCTGGACGACTATCACGAGGAAGCCGGCCGCATGGTGTCCTATGCCCGCGAGGCCGGGGTGCCCAACATCTGAGCCACCGCAAGGGGCGGGGGGCTTGCCCGCCTTTACGGGGTCGGGCGCGCCACGCGCGCCTGCCGGTGACCTGTGCCTTGCTGCGGTCGTCGGGCCGGTTGCCCGCGTCGCGGCGAGCGCCAGATCGCTGTGTCAGGTCGCTGCGACAGGCTACGACAGGGCCACCGGCTAAACGGGCCATACTGGTCTCAGGCCCCGCGGAACACCGGTTTGCGCTTTTCCACGAAGGCGGCGGCGGCTTCCTGGTGGTCCGCCGTCTCGGTCGAGCACTGGTGGTTGTCGGCCTCAAGATCCATCACCTCGACCAGCGACCCGCCCCCGGCGGCGAGGTTGAGGTTGGCCTTCATCCGGCCCAGGGCCAGCGGCGCGCCCTCAGCTAGCGGCGTGATCAGCGACAGCGCCTCGTCCAGGGCCTGGCCGGGTTCCACGGCAAGGGTGACAAGGCCCAGGCGCTCTGCCTCTTTGCCCGACAGAACCGGCGACAGCATGTACAGTTCCTTGGCCTTGGCCGTGCCCAGGATCTGGGTCAGGAAATAGGTGCCGCCGAAATCCCCCGACAGCGCGACCTTGACGAAGGCGGTGGTCAGCTTGGCGGTGTCGCTGGAGACGCGGAAATCGCAGGCCAGTGCCAGCGCAAGGCCCGCCCCGGCGGCGGCGCCTTCGATGGCGGCGATGGTCGGCTTGGGCATCTCGTGCAGCAGGCGCGAACATTCCATCCGGTCGCGCAGGTTCTTGCGCTGCGCATAGAACGACGTGTCGCGGCCGACGCCTTCGTTCATTAGCTTGACGTCCCCGCCGGCGCAGAAGGCCCCGCCCGCACCGGTCAGCACCACGGCGCGCACGCTGTCGTCCTTGGCGGCGGCCTCTAGCGTTTCGTGCAGCGCATGGATCATCGGGCGGCTCATGGCGTTGCGCCGTTCGGGCCGGTTCATGGTGATGATCAGGATGCCGTCGCGGCGTTCGGTCAGAAGATCCTGGGTTGCTTCGGTCATTGTTGTCCTCCCTGTTTGCGGAAGACTATTCCGCAGGTTGGAAGGCCTGTCCAGCCGCGCGCCGGAAAACCGCAAACTCCGCTACGTCACGGCAGCAGTGTCAGCCACATCCAGACGGTGACCAGCGACAGCGCCGTGGTCATCAGAACGGACGAGGCCGCGACCCGTTTCGCCCGGTCGTAGATCGAGGCGAAGACATAGGTGTTGATCCCCGGGGCCACGGCGGCCGTGATCAGGGCCGAGCGGAACTGATCCCGGTCCAGCCCCGCACCGGTGCCGAAGACCCAGACCAGCGCCGGATGCACCAGCAGGGTGATGACGCAGATCACCAGCACGACGCGCAGGTCGCCTTCGATCTTGTACTGGGTCAGCACGCCCCCGACAGCAAACAGCGCGGCCGGTATCGACGCCGCGACCATCATGTTGATCCCGGCCATCACCGGAACCGGCACAAGGATATGACCCAGGTTCACGACAAACCCCAGGAACAGCGCGATCACCAGCGGGTTGCGCCCCATCTGGCGGGCGATCTTGGCCAGGATCCCGAAGAAGTTCAGCCCCGTGCCACGGCCCCGCGCCGCCTCCATCGAGGCGATGCCGAGCGTGTAGCAGAACGGCGCATGGATCGCGATGATGGCAAAGTTCGCCGCCAGCGCGTCTTCGCCAAAGGCGCGTTCGGTGATCGGAAGGCCCAGCATCAGCGTGTTCGAGAACAGGCAGCAGAAGCCGATCACGATGCTGTCTTCGATGTCGCGGCGGAAGATGAACCGCGCGGCCGAGAAGCCCAGAAGGGAACAGATGAAGGCAGCCGCGTAATAGCTGCCCAGCAGCGGCAGATGGAATTCCGCGCCCAGGTCGATGGTCGCCACCGCGCGGAACAGCAGGCAGGGGAAGGCATAGCTTTGGGTGAATTTCATCAGCCCGTCGATGCCCGACTGGGGAAAGCCCGCGAAGCGCGACGCGATATAGCCTGCGCCGATCAGGAGGAAGACGGGCAGGATGACGGTGATCAGTGCAACCATGGGGGCCTCAGATCGGGTAGGTGATCTGCATCCCGTCGAAGGCGGGCGTGATGTGGTCGGGGGTCTCGGCCTCGACCGTCGCGTAATCCAGATCGATATGCATGTTGGTCAGCACGGCGCGCCTGGGCGCGGCGCGGTCGATCCAGGCCAGCGATTGTTCGAAATGCGAATGCGTCGGATGGGGATCGCGGCGCAGCGTGTCCAGCACCCAGCAATCCAGGTCCGTCACGGCCTCCCAGGCGGCGTCGGTCATCTTGGCCACGTCCGGCAGATAGGCCAGGTCCCGCACCCGGAAGCCAAGCGCGTCGATCGACCCGTGGTTGACCGAGAAGGGCGTGAAGGTGATCGACCCGCCCGCGCCGTCGATGACAAAGGGGCCGTCATCAATAGTCTTCATCTTTAGGATCGGCGGATAGGGCGAGCCCTCGGGCTGGACGAAGGCATAGGCAAACCGGTCCAGCAGCGCGGCCTGGGTGTCGCCATCGGCCCAGACGGGCAGGCGGGCGCGCATGTTGAAGACGATCATCCGCAGGTCATCCAGCCCATGCACGTGATCGGCGTGGGAATGGGTATAGACCACGGCGTCAAGTTCACCGACGCCGGCATCCAGAAGCTGCGACCGCATGTCGGGCCCGGTGTCGATCAGCACGCGGGTGGTGCCGCCGTCCTGTTCCTGTTCGACCAGCAGCGAACAGCGCCGCCGCTGG
This sequence comes from Pseudooceanicola nitratireducens, assembly GCF_900109195.1. Lineage (GTDB taxonomy): Bacteria > Pseudomonadota > Alphaproteobacteria > Rhodobacterales > Rhodobacteraceae > Pseudooceanicola > Pseudooceanicola nitratireducens. The sequence goes on from NZ_FNZG01000001.1 coordinate 656,751, forward strand.
TTGCGCGGGTTCGCGGGATCGCAATCGCCCCAATGCCCGCCAAGGCGCGGCACGCCGCCCGAGGATCCGCAGCCCAGGATGGTGAACCTCAGCTCTCCCATCAGGCGGCCTGCGCCTTCTGCCAGTCCACGGCCTTCCAGAACAGTCGGTCGAAATTGGCCTGGGTCGCGGCTGCGAAGTCTTCCAGCGACAGGCCGAAGGTTTCAGCGCCGACCTTCGCGGTGTGCATCGTATAGGCCGGTTCGTTGCGCTTGCCGCGGTGCGGGGGCGGGGCCAGATAGGGGCTGTCGGTTTCCACCAGGATCCGGTCTAGCGGTGCGGCGGCGAAGATGTCGCGCAGCTCCTGGCTTTTGGGGAAGGCGGCGATGCCCGACATCGACAGGTAGAAGCCCAGATCCAGTGCGGCCCGCGCCAGTTCTGCGGAAGACGAGAAGCAGTGCATCACGCAGCTGAAGGCGGCATTGCCGTGTTCTTCGGCCAGAATGCGGGCCATGTCGTCATCCGCCGCGCGGGCGTGGATGATCAGCGGCAGACCGGTTTCCGCCGCCGCCTGACAATGGATCCGAAGCGAGTCCTTCTGCACCTGTGCGCTGTCGGCGGTGTAATGGTAATCCAGCCCGGTTTCCCCGATGCCGACCATCTTGGGATGGCGCGCGATTTCCACCAGTTGCTCGACCGTGACGGCGGGGTGATCCGCCGCCGACATCGGGTGCACGCCGAAGGTGTGGAAGACCTGAGGATGCGCCTCGGAAATGGCGCGGACCTTGTCCAGCCCCGAAAGCTTGGTGCAGATCGACACCATGCGGGTCACGCCGGCCTCGATCGCGCGGGCGATGACGGCCTCACGCTCTTCGTCGAAATCGGGGAAATCCAGGTGGCAATGGCTGTCGGTGATCTGAATGTCAGAGGTCATGAAGGCCCGAAGGTTTGGGGATATCCCGGACCGATCAGGCTGCCTGACCGCCGGCAATGGTTTGAAGCTTGAAGACGGTATCAAGGATCAGCGCGGCAGGGTCAAGGTTGACCGCCTCGCCGTGGCGCAGCCGGGCGCCGATCTCTTCTGCGCCGGTGGCCCAGGCGCGCCCCACTGCGGGCGAGGGTGACAGGCGCATCAGCATCTCGGCCTCGCCCGGCGCGGCCTCTTGCGCGGGGGGCTGGCCGATGGCCCCGGTGCGGGCCAAGCGGGCCAGGGCAAAGTCGATCAGGTGATAGATCAGCGCGCGGGTCTCTTCGCCGCCGCGCCCGGCGGCCAGATCCGCCAGCGCCTGCGCACGCGCGGCATCAAAGCGCGGCATCGTGGCCAGAAGGCCGACCAACCCGGCATAGATCTTCAGCCCGTCCAGCGTCACCATGCGCACCGCTTCGCCGACGGACCCGCCGGCAAGCTCGGCCAGGGCGGCGGGATCGCCCGGCACCTCGATCTCGGCCTGGGCCAGGGCGTCGGTGATCAGGGCAGGGGCCATTGGCGTCAAGCGCAATTCGCGGCAGCGCGACCGGATCGTCGGCAACAGCCGCGACGGCTGATGCGAGATCAGCAGAAGAACGGTACGCGCGGGCGGTTCTTCCAGCAGCTTGAGGATCGCATTGGCGGCGCTTTCGTTCAGGTCGTCCGCGCTGTCGATGATGACCACGCGCCGCCCGCCATCGGCGGAACTGAGGCTGAAGAACCCCTTCATCTGGCGCGTCTCGTCGACGCGGATTACCTTGGAAAACTTTCCGTCGGCGGCGTTCTTTTCGCGATCCTTGTCCGAGGTGCCCATGCCGCCCCGGCGCAGCAGGAACAGCCCGGGCTCTGCCCCGGCCTGCACCCGTCGCGCGACCGGATGGTCGGGCGCGATGTCCAGCGTTTCAGGCGGCGGAGGGGCCCCGAACAGCCCGTCGCCCTCGTCCATTGGGGTGGCGATCAGGAACCGGGCGATCCGCCAGGCCATCGTCGCCTTCCCGACGCCGCGCGGTCCGGTGATCAGCCAGCCGTGGTGCAGCCGCCCCGAGGTATAGGCGGTCAGAAACGCCGCCTCGGCCGCGTCCTGGCCCAGCAGATGCGGGGTTTCGCGGGGGTGGGGCGCACCTTCGATGCGATCGGGTTCGGGACGGTCTTCGGCGCTGCTCATGCAGGGTCTTCTGCCATGACCTCGCGCGCGACGTCCAGCACATCCGCCGCGACCTGATCGGGGCTGCGCGCACCGTCGATCACGCGGAAACGGTCGGCGTATTCATCCGCCAGGTTCAGGAAGCCCGCGCGCATCTTGCGCTGCAGGTCCGCGCCGAAATCCTCGAACCGTTCCTCGGTGCCCTGGCGGCCCTTGGCGCGGGCCAGCCCGACCTCGGGGTCCATGTCGATCAGCAGGGTGATGTCAGGCTCGATCCCGATCATCAGCCGGTGCAGCTTGTCCACCATCGCGCGCAGGTTGCCGCGCGACAGGCCCTGATACATCCGGGTGCTGTCGGCAAAGCGGTCGCAGATCACCACGGCCCCGCGATCCAGCGCGGGCTGGATCGTGCGTTCCAGGTGGTCGCGGCGCGCGGCGGTGAACAGAAGGATTTCGGTGCGCGCCGACCAGCGGTCGGGATCGCCCTGCAGCACCAGCGCGCGGATCTCCTCGGCCCCAGGGGAGCCGCCGGGTTCGCGCGTCAGCACCACCTCGCGCCCCTGGGCGCGCAGGGTTTCAGCCAGCATCCGGGCCTGGGTCGACTTGCCCGAGCCGTCGATGCCCTCGAAGCTTAGGAACAGCCCGCGTTTCAAAGCAGGGCGGGGGGTGCCAGCGGCGGCACCGCTGCTCATGAGGCGGCCTCTTCGCTGGCGGGCTCGGTCGTCTCGGCGTCGGAGGCGTCGGGCTTGCCGCCGCCGATCTCGGTCAGCAGGTGATCCAGCGCGGTGGCCATGGTGGTCATGAAGCCACCCTTGGCGACGGTTTCACCGGCGACCAGCGGCACCCGCGTTTCGGGCAGGCCCTCGGGGGTCAGGATCAGTTCCGCCACGCGGTCGCCCTTTTTGACGGGCGCGGTCAGCGGGCCGGTATAGACCACCTCGGCCTTGATCTCGGCCCCGGCGAGGGTGGGGACCAGCGTGTTCAGATCCTCCTGCGGGGTCAGGGTCACGGTCGGCACCTGGCCCATGAAGACCTCGGCCTTGGAGATCGTCTCACCGGCTTTCAGAAGCGTCTTCTGGGTGAACTGGCGAAAGGCCCAATTCACCACCGCCTCGGATTCCTGGGCGCGGGCGGCGGTGCTGCCCAGGCCCGACAGAACAAAGACCACGCGGCGATCGCCCTGGCGTGCGGATCCGACCAGGCCATAGCCCGCCTCTTCGGTGTGGCCGGTCTTCAGCCCGTCAGCCCCGATCCCCAGACCCAGAAGAGGGTTGCGGTTGGTGTTGTTCGACGCGGCGCGGCCGTCGAAGTTGAAGGTCTTCTGCGAGAACATCGGGTAGAAATTCGGGAAATCCTCGATCAGGCGGGTGGCCAGAAGGCCCAGATCGCGCATCGACATGCGATGCCCCGCCGCCGGCCAGCCGTTGGAATTGGCGAAGGTCGAATTGGTCATCCCCAGGGCCTGGGCGCGCTGCGTCATGTAGACGGCAAACCCGGCCTCGGTCCCGTCGGGCGACAGCGCCTCGGCGATGACGGCGCAGGCGTCGTTGCCCGACAGCACGATGATGCCCTGCAGCAGATCCTCGACCGTGACGCGGTCGGTGGTGTCCAGGAACATTGTCGAGCCGCCATAGGACATGGCATGCGACGACACCGGCAGTTTTTCGTCCAAGCGCAGCCGCCCGTCGCGAAGCGCCTCGAAGGCGATGTAAAGCGTCATCAGCTTGGACATCGAGGCCGGCGGCAGCGGCGTGTCGGCGTTCTTGGCCAGCAGCACGGTGCGCGTGGTCACGTCATAGACATAGGCCGCGCGGGCCTGGGTGTCGAAGGCGCGCGCAGGCTGCGCCAGGGCGGCAAGCCCGATGGCAAGGCCCAGCATCAGCGGGGCCATCAGCCGGTTCGTGGCGCGGGCTTTCAGCGCGCGCAGGGATCCTTGGGGGCGGCGAATGGAACGGGTCATTCTTCCTCCTTCAGGCGGCGCGCCTGACAGGCGCCTGGCGGGGCTGCCCCCATCAGTTGGTCACCGCGTAAGCATCAGTAAATCCGGCCGCCTTGACCTTTTTCAGCAGGGCGGCGCGTTCATCGGTCGTGGTGGCGGGGCCGACAGTGACCCGCCAGAAGGTTTTCCCCTGCGACGATTGCTCAAGCACATTGGGGATCATCCCCGCCTGACGCATGGCGACGGCGGTGTTCTGGGCGTTCTGTTCGACACTGAAGATGCCGATCTGCAGGTAGGGTTTCGCCAGGGCCGAGGCCGGTTTGGCCGGACGGGCGGCGGGTTTGACCGGGGTCGCCTGCGATTGAGCCTGAGCCTGAGCCTGCGCGGCCGGAGCGGCATCCAGCGTGGCGGTCTGCACATCCGCCGGCGCAATCGACCCGGTGGCGATGTCGCTGCCTGCGTCAACGGCGGTCTCGGCCGCGGTATCCTTCTTCTTCCAGAACCAGCGGCGTTTCTTCTTGGCGGCGGGCTCGCCCGCCTCTGACATGGCGGTCTCGCTGGCGGCGCTTGTGTCCAGCGTCGCGGTCTCGACCTCGGCCGGGGCAGGCATGGACGAGGCCACGTCGGTCGAGGCAGGTTCGGTCACGGCGGGTTCGGGTGCAGAGGATTGCGGGGCAGGGGTGGGTTCGACCGTCGCAGGGGCTGTCGGCACCTCTTCGCGGCGCAGCGCAGTGACCTGGATGTTCACCGGCTGGCCCGCCAACATGCCAAGTGCCTCGGCCGCATCGGACGAGACCTGGAAGCGCGGCCCGGCCCGGTCGAGCGAGGGTTTGAACAGCGCGCCAATGACGAATTTGTTGTTCGCGGTGTTGCGGATCAGCGCCCGTTCCGGTTCGCTGACGTCCGGATGTGCCACCCAGACCCCACCAAGCGAGGGGCGGCCATCCCAGAGACCGGCCTCGGAGGCCTCGAAGACCTCGGGGGCCTCGACGTCGCGTTCCACCAGCCGGGTCGATCCGCCCGTACCCGCCGTGTCCGCCCCGTTCGAGGTGAAAAGCGCCCCGCCGCCACCGGTTTCGGTGCAGGCCGTGGCCAGAACAAGCAGGCTGACGCCCGCCAAAAGCCTCAGCCCTGGCCGGCCGGTGTCTGTCATCCCGAGTGCCATTCTTCGCCCCTTTCCCGCGCGCGGGTCCCCGCGCGGCCGATGTGATCGGCCTGCCCTTTGTTTTCGGGCACTCTAGCCAAAGCGCGGGCGTCTGAAAAGTCCGGCCGGACGGGTCGGCGAAAAATCCCACCAGAACGTGAACGGCCCCGCATGGGGGCCGTTTCAATCGTGGTGTCGTCCCGGCTTAGCCCCGGCGGCGCAGCGCGCCCAGGGCCCCAAGCCCGCCGATCAGCAGCAGCGCGGGGGCCGGCAGCGGCACCGCAGGCGCGGACTGGCGGGGATCGATCCACTGGTTGTTGACGATGCTGGCGTTGGCGTCCGTCACCGAATAGCCCGTGGCGTCAAATTCGAAGGCCGTGGGTGCAAAGCTAAGCGTATTGCCGCCCAGTGCAGCCGCCAGGCCGCTGGCGGTCTCATGCGCCGTGTAGCTTGCGCCGCCGCGGAAATGCAGCTGCACCTTCACCTCTTTGGTCGGGTCGATGGTCAGCCAGCCGCTGGTCAGTGCGGCATCCAGGCCCTGACTGTCGACGGCATTGCGCGTCAGGCTGTTCGATGTGGCAAAGGCCTCGGCCTTGGCGGACATGTCGGTCGACCGCTCTCTTTTCAGGTTCCAGTCGAAGTAGGACACGGTCAGGATCGCCTCGAGCGATGCGGTGGCGGTCGCGGTATAGCTGGCGATGAACTGCCGCGCTTCGACCACGCCATGGGCCAGCGCGTTCACCTTCATCCCGACCGGGCCATTGGCCCCCGGCGGGGTGGCCAGGTTGAAGGTATATTGCGCCCGCGCCACCGCCTGGCCGGTCGAGCTTCCGTGGTCCATGCCCGCATTGGCCCCGCCGCTGACGGTGATACCCACGTGGCCGGCGCCGACCCCGGCGTTGGAGGACATGTCGCAGCCAGAGGTGCCAGTCGCCTTCGCGGCCGCAACGGCACCGCCGGAATTGCTCCAGGGGTCGGTGTGAGTGGACGTGCTGCCGCAGCCGCCGGCAGACGCCTGGGCATAGGATTGAACCGATGCGGCCTGAGACGTGGTGCCGGCAAGGCAGGCAAGGCCGATCAGGCCGGAAAACAGGATGTGTTTCATAAAGGGCGTCCCTGAAATTGGTTGTGTTCGAGTAATGGTCGGGACCCTAGCAAAGGCTTTTCCGATGCGACAAGGGGATTCTTGTCGCATTGAAAGCCCTGCATTCCCGTCTTCCAGAATCGCGGATCACCCGCTAGACCACCCCGACGCGGAGGTTTGGCAGAGTGGTCGAATGCACCGGTCTTGAAAACCGACGGGCGTGGAAGCGTCCCCAGGGTTCGAATCCCTGAGCCTCCGCCATCTCACCTTTATGCTGAGTACGACTTCAATGCTTGTTTTTGGTTTTTCCCTATAACTCATGGGGTTGGCGTTCTATTTGGCGTATCTTGGATTTCCTTCGTTTGCCGCCATTTTGTTTCATTGGGTGGTATGAAATGTGGTATAAATATTGGCTCTTTCCGGAAAGCTGACGAAGAAGCTGGTGGAGAATCTTCAGGCTGGCCGTCATGGCGATGGCAATGGCCTCTACCTGGTGGTGGATCCTTCCGGCGCAAGGCGATGGATCGTGCGGGTCGTGGTCAAGGGACAGAGAAACCGCAAAGGCGGGCCTCTGCGTACTGACTTCGGCTTAGGGAGCGCGGATCTTGTCACGCTGCCTCAGGCCAGAGAACGTGCTCTTGAATACAGGCGCATGGCACGACGGGGCCTGAACCCAAGGTACAACGGCAAACGGGAAGCGCCAACTTTCGAAGAAGTGGCCCAGCAGGTGCATATCGATCGCTTGCCGACCTAGAATAACGCCAAGCACGGGACGCAGTGGATCAATACGCTTCGGGACTATTCCTTCCCGAAGATTGACCAGATGCCGGTGGACAGTATCGGGCAACCCGAAGTGTTGATGTGTCTGTCGCCAATCTGGACCGAAAAACACGAGACGGCCCGACGATTGGCGCAGCGCATAAAGATCGTATTGGATGTGGCCAAATCCAAAGGGTTTCGTTCAGGTGAAAACCCCGTCTCTGCGATACGCGATGCCCAGGTTCTGCGCAAGGTGAAGGCGAAGCCGAAGCATCACGTTGCAATGAAGTGGCAGGATGTCTCGGTTTTCTTTGCCGAACTTGCAACAAAAAAGGCGATGTCGGCGAAGGCCCTGATGATGACGTGCCTGTCGGGGTCCCGAACCGGCGAAGTTCTGGGGCTGCGATGGACAGAGCTTCATTTCGATGATCGCATCTGGATCTCGGCAGCATGCTTTGCATGCGCCTGCCGGGCAATGGATGGCCGTAGACCTTGCCGCTGTCCACCCACGCCTCCTTCAGCATCTCGGTCTGCCGCTTGTCTTCTTGGGCTCGCCTGCTCAGCGGTGCCTTCAGCCAGGCATAGAACCCGCTCGGCTGTATGCGCAGGCAACGGCACATGGCCCTGATAGAGAACTGCCCGCGATGCTCGGCCACGAACGCGTATCTCACTTTGCATCCCTGGCGAAATACGCGGTCGCCTTTTTTAAGATATCCCGCTCCTCCGTCACTCTCAGGAGCTCACGCTTGAGCCGACGGATCTCAGCCTCTTTCTCGGCGTCACCAGATGACGCCTTCGCGAACTTCTTCTTCCAGGAGTAGAGCGAGTATTGGCTCACGCCCAGACGCTCGGCCACCTCCCTGACCGGGTAGCCCCGCTCCGTGATCTGCGCGACGGCGTCTCTCTTGAAATCGTCGCTGAACTTGGTGCTGCTCACCATGGCCTCCTTGCCTCAAAATTAGCAAAGAAGGCGTCCACGATACACGGGGCTATTCAAATCGACACCATCAACGGTTGCGACATAGCTCCCGTTTTTACCTCCCATAAGGATATCTTTTTTGCAACATTTCGAGTTATTTTGGCACGCAGAAGCCTGCGCTCTCAATTGTGAAGGCGGCGTCTGAAAATGAGTGGCTAGACATCCTAGCAGATCCATCTTCATGAATTGTGATTAGGTGTAGTGTGTTCAGGAAAATATCTGAAACATACGATACCGTATTTATGGTATCTGGGTTATCTATATCCAGTTGTCTAATTGCCGGAATTGAACTTTCTGGTAGAGTTATTTGAGGCCTTTTCCCGTCCTGTTCGTCTATCAGAATGCGAAAATTCGCATCGTTTTGACATTCGGATTCTTCATAACATCTTGTTGGAAAAGAACAGCTGAAACCGCTGCCAGTGGTTTCAGCTGTCAAAGCGTTGGCCATCCCGAAGACGGAACATGCGGCTGATATTATCCAGAAATCATTCATCATTTTACTTGCTGTGCTGGCGAATGTGCCATGCAATGCCCCTTGCTCGCGTTACTTGTCGAGCTACTCAAGTACGAATGAGCGGAAAATCGAGCTTCGCCGTTCTCAAATATTGTAATGAGGTGAACAGTGCTGTTCTTTAGTTGAGTGATATATGCCTCAGTCCCTGAAGTGAATTTGGGCATCTTTTCCTTCATTCTTATTACCGGAAATGCACTGCTGTTTCGAAGGGTGGCCACGTGTCGGTTTTCGTCTATTTTATTTATTGTTATTTCAAGAGGTTTTGCGCTTTCGCAACTAGAACCACCGTAGCAAATTTTTTGAAATATACATATATAGTCCTCTGCTTTCGCAGTGTGAGCGAGAGGGAGTATGGCAATGATTGCCGCCACAGTGGGGATTTTTTTATGCCGTCTCAACATAACTTCCTCCGACGAACTTATATCCGATGCGCTTGGCCAGTTTATGGGTTTGAGCGAGGTTCACATCGGACGTGACATGGAACAGGATTTCTTTTACGCCCCTGGCCTTTGACCAGGTTTTGACACCCCGAAACAGACCAAGAGCAATTTTGCCGCCAGACAGGGATGACCTGATGGTGCGGGAGACATTCATGTTGTGGATGGTGGTCAGGAGAACATCCGATCCGATATGATATTCGCCAACAGAACAGTAGACGAAGCCAACCGCCTGACCGTGCCTTTCTGCTATCATGACCGCATGGTGCTTTTGATCTTTGAACGCGGCTCTTGCGATCTTAAGAACCTTATCAGCGTTGAACGGAATGTAGCCAAACCTGCTTTCTTTGTGTGCCTTTCGAGCAAGTCGCACGATAGCTGGAAAATCAGAATCGGTCGAGGCTAGTCGAAAAGATAGTTCTGTATTGGCGTTCTTAGCGGCGACGCTCTCACCCTGTTGTGTCGGCTGTAAAATCTTAAGCATTCATGTCCCAATAGACGTATATCAAAACGGTTAACCTTTGTTTTCCGTAGACGGTGGTTTTTGTTACGTGCAATCTGAGCGTGAGCGGTCAACAGCTTAGGTGTTCCAAAAACTATGACAAAACGCTTGGACTTTTGGAAAATATTTTTGGCATAATGCAGTATGATTATTGGCTATGCCCTCTGACCTGCCCCCCCCTCCCGCACGAAATCCCTCACCGTGATGTAAAGTCTGCGCCAACTCTGAAGGAGCAGACACATGCGAAAGAGCCGTTTCACCCAGGCACAGATTATCGGGATGATCAAAGAGCAAGAGGCCGGCATACCGACTGCGGAGGTGTGCCGCAGGCACGGTCTGGGCACGGCGACATTTTATACGCTGAAGGCCAAGTATGGCGGGATGGAAGTGTCTGAGGCGGCCAGGCTGAAGGCGCTCGAAAACGAGAACGCCAAGCTCAAACGCCTGCTGGCCGATACCATGCGCGGCAACGTCGTGCTGAAAGACTTGCTGGGAAAGAGCTGACGACATTGACTAAGCGGCGAGACGCGGCGCTCCAGGTGATGCGGGATCATGACATCTCGCAGCGCAGAGCCTGCAAGTTGGCTGGTGTCGATCCTAAGGCAGTTCGGCGAGAACGACGGCCGGACTGTGCTGAGATCCGCAAGGAAATGCAGGAGATCGCCGGCAAGCGACGTCGGTTCGGCTATCGCCGGATTGGCGTCCTGCTGGAACGCAAGGGCCTGATCATGAACCACAAGAAACTTCACCGGATTTACCGGGAAGGGGGACCGTCAGTGAAGCGACGACGTGGCCGGAAGCGCGCGTGGCGTGCCCCCATCGGGTGGTCCGGTTTGATTGTTAGTGCATCGTGGGCCGGTGGTCCATTGGAACGATGCTCTGTCGCCTGGCGGGCGGTAGCCCAGAGAGTTGTGTGCCCTGACCGTGTTGTAGTGGATGCGCCATTGCTCGATCAGGATTTGCGCTTCGCGCAAAGTGTAGAACATCTCTCCATTGAGCAACTCATCGTGGAACCGGGCGTTGAAGCTTTCACAATATCCGTTTTCCCAAGGTGATCCTGGCTCGATATAGGCCGTCTTGGCTCCAACGGCTGCGATCCAGTCCCGCGCTTTGTGAGCGATGAATTCCGGGCCGTTGTCGGACCTTATGTGTTCCGGCGGGCCGCGCAAGATGAACAGGTCGGTCAGTGCATCCAGCACATCTAGTTGAGTTAAGTTTGCGATCGACACGGATCATCAGCGCCTCCTTGATGTACTCGTCTATGATGTTGAGTGTGCGGTAGGCACGACCGTCGATGGTGCGGTCCTGGACGAAGTCATAGGGCCAGACGTGGTTCGGCCGCTTAGGTCGCAGGCGCACGCAGGAGCCATCGTTCAGCCAGAGCCGCCCCTTTTTCTTCTGCTCTTGTGGGGCCTTCAGCCCTTCACGTCGCCAGATGCGCTCGACCCGCTTGTGGTTCACGTGCCAGCCTGCATTGTTCAGCAGGCCGGCAATCATTCGATAGCCATAGCGGCCGTATTTGTCGGCCAGTTCGATGATGTCGTCGGTCAGACGATCTTCATCTGCACGGCCCTGGGGCACATTGCGCTGCGTAGACCGGTGTTGCCCGAACGCGCGGCAGGCGCGGCGTTCCGATATGCCAAGCTCCTGCTGCACATGGTCGATGCACTTGCGGCGACGTGAAGGGCTTAGAAGTTTCCCTTCGCTGCTTCACTCAGAATGAGCTTGTCCAAGGTCAGATCAGACACCGCTCGACGCAGCCGCTGGTTCTCTTTTTCCAGTTCCTTCAGTCGCGCGAGTTGTGACCGCTGCATCCCGCCGTAGAGCTTCCGCCAAAGGTAAAGCGTTTGCTGCGTCACGCCTATCTGGCGCACTGCCTCGGAAATCGTCGCGCCTTGTCCTTGCAGAACTTCAACCTGCCGAAGCTTCGATACTATCTCTTCAGGCTTCTCTCGCTTCCCAGCCATCGCTGATCCTCCATTTTGAGGGATATCCTATCCCAGTTGGTGGACCACTTTCAGGGGGCTACTCCAAGGTAAGCAGGGCGCGCCCGTCGCGGAGATTTGCCGTAAAGTGGGCATTAGCCAGACGATCTACTTCAATTGGAAGAAAAAGTATGGCGGGCTGTTGCCGGACGAGAACACGCGGCTGGAGATGATCGTGGCGGATCTGACGCTGGACCGGGAGATGTTGCAGGACGTGATCCGGCGAAAGCTCTGATGCCTGGATGTCTGCGAGAGATCGTGACCGGGATGTGCGTCGAGTGGGGCTTGTCGATAAGGATGGCTTTTGGGGCCATCAGATTCGACACGCCCAGCACCCACTGCATATCCCGGCGGACGCACCAGGCTGCCTTCGAAAGGTGGATCAGGGAGATCTGCGAGACGTTTGTGCCGTATGGTTATCGCCGTGTGCATGTCCTGCTGCGACGGGAAGGATGGATGATCAACATGAAGAAGGCCCGTAGGGTTGACAATGAGTTGGGCCTTCAACTCCGGAACAGGCAACCGAAGCGCCGGGTGAAGTCCAAACTGCGGGAGGACCGTCAGGAAGCGGTCAAGCCGAACGATTTCTGAGCCATGGATTTCGTGTAAAATCAGCTCGCCATGGGTAAGAGGCTCCGCATCTTGACGGTAGTGGACACCCATTGCCGGCTCTTTCCGGCGGCCGATCCCCACTTCGCCTACCGACGCGAGGATTTCGTGCAGACGTTGGAGAAAGTCTGCGCGAAGATCGGCTACCCGAAAACCATTCGTGTGGACAACGGCAGCGAGTTCATATCGCGCGACCTGGAGCTCTGGGCCTATGCCGACAACGTCACGCTGGACTTCTCACGGCCCGGCAAGCCCACAGACAACGGGACCACCTCTGGCTTCAACAGGAAGCTGTGCTCGGAGTGCCTGAACGCGCACTGGCTTATGAGCCTTGCCGCCGCCTGCGAAAAGCTGGAAGATTGGCGTAGACGCTACAACGAAGACCGACGTCGCAGTGCGATCGGATACAACGGCCCGATCGCCCCATGCATTATCACGATGGCGTAACCGGCCCGTCATTGTGAGAGAGCTGGTAAATTCCAGCTTCCGGCGATCAAGAGTTGGGGAGCAGTGCGGTGGCATCATGCAATAGTCAGCGCCCGCACCAAGGTCGCGACCGTATGAAGAGAATATCTTAATAGCTCAGTCAGCGACCGACCCAACTCAGAGCTTTTGACGCTGTAATTTGGTCTAGTGTCGTGTGTGGTTTTTTATGTGGTATGTTTGATTTTCATACGTAAAAAATAACTTTAAATCAAATTTTTGCTGGTTGAGTGTAGATGACTGAGCCGTCCGCCATCTCACCTTCAGGGCTATGAGGTCGGTCAGTTTTGTCCGTCTTCGACGCCTGGGGCAAAGCTGGGGGCGGTCGGCTAGGACCTTGCAGCGCTGGTTCGGACTGTTCCGGCTGGGCGGGTCGACCTGGGTGCGCATCCGGCAGCACCCTGCCACCTTTCCTCTCATTTGATCGGGCGACTGCCAGACTGTCCCGTGCCTGCGTTTCGGGCACAGCACAGCTGTGCACCGAGATCCTAGGGCGGCAATCGGCACCGGCCGCAAGGAAAATCCCGCTGGCCTCCGGTCTCGGTGACAGTGTAGTCCAACCCCATGAGCCGCCTGCTGCATCGCCAATTTCTGCTTTGGACGACCGTGATCATCCTCACGATTGGCAGCGCTGTGTCCGCCGCCATGATGGCCCCCGATCGCACCGATGCGACGAAGGCGACGCTTGCCATGCTGGGCATGACCCTGGACGACATCTGCAGCGATCATGCGCATGCCGATCAGTCCCATGATGAGCATGAGCATCGTTGCCCCTATTGCCACCTTCTGTCCGAAACGCCCCTGCCGACCCCGGTCACAATTGCCTTGGTCCTGATGCCCTTCAGTGGCTGGCAACAGGCGCGGGACCTGCATCGCCGGGCGCAGGCGCGCGATCATGCGCGGTCGCCACGGGCCCCTCCGGTCTTCATCTGATCGCGGCCCTGACGGGCCTTCCGACCAGTCGCGGCAGATGCCGCAGTTCAGCGCAGGCAGCAGGCAGGACAGCCTGACCGCTCGGCTTGCGCGATCCGATGGAGATACCAATGACTTCCAACACCTTTTCCGGGGCGCGTGTTGCGCTGACCGGGTCCTTCGCCACAGCGGGGGCACGCAGATGACCGACACCACCACTCGCGCGGCCTCGTCCGCGCTGTACCGCGCCGTCTGGCGCTGGCATTTCATCGCGGGGCTGCTGGTCCTGCCCTTCGTGATTATCCTTGCCGTGACGGGCGGGATCTACCTGTTCAAGGACGAGATCAACAACGCAGCCTATCGCGACCTGCGGGTCGTCGCGCCCACTGACGGCCCGGCACAACCCGCGTCGCAGATCACCGCCAATGCGCTGGCCGCCCATCCCGGCACGCTGAAAGCCTATCATCCCGCCCCGGCACCGGACCGCACGGCCGAGGTGAAGATCCTGGGCGAGGACGGGTTGAAGAACTCGGTCTTCATGAACCCCGCGACCGGAGAGGTGCTTGGTACGCTTTGGGATGCCGGGGCCTCGGGCAGCCCGGCGATGCATGTCGTGCGCAAGCTGCATTCGCTTGAATACGTCGGCTGGTTCGGCAACCGGGTGATCGAGGCCGTCGCGGGCTGGATGGTGCTGTTGACTGCCTCCGGCGTCTACCTGTGGTGGCCGCGCGGCAAGAAGGTCGGCACCGCGACGATCAAGGCCAAGAAGGGGCGACCCTGGTGGCGGGACCTGCATGCTGTGACTGGAATTTATACCGCCGGGTTCATCGTCTTCCTCGCCATGACCGGGCTGCCCTGGTCGAAGGTCTGGGGCGGGTATTTCTACGACAGCGCCTATGCCCTGGGTCTGGGCATGCCGGATGGCTATTGGTCGGCCTATCCGTCCTCGACCGTGCCAGCGGGCGAGGCGCTGGATCGCACGCCCTGGATCATGGAGAAACAGGCGATGCCCCAATCGGCGGCGGCCAACGGCGTGCCGGCCGGGATCGATCAGGTGGTCGCCACGGTCGAAACGCTCGGGATCGCGCCGGGCTATGCGCTGAACATGCCGTCCGGGGACACGGGCGTCTTTACCGCATCGGTCTATCCGGACGACATCACGCAAGAGAGGGTCATCCACCTGGATCAATACACCGGTGAGGTCCTTTATGACGCCACGCTTGCGGACCTCGGGGCGCTTGGCTGGGCGGCCGAATGGGGTGTCTCGATCCACATGGGGCAGGCCTTTGGGCTGGCGAACCAGCTGATCCTGTTGCTGTCCTGCGTTGCCATGGTGGTCATGTGCGTTGCGGGTGGTGTGATGTGGTGGAAACGGCGGCCCTCTGGTGCGCTTGGCGTGCCGCAGATCCCGGCGGACTGGCGCATTCCGCGCACCCTGTTGGTCATGGCGATTGTGGCCGGTGTCTTCTTCCCGCTGGTCGGGCTGACGCTGATCGTCCTTGCCGTTATCGAGGGAGGCGTGCACCTGCTGTCGCGTGCCAAGTTGCGCGCGGCCTAGCGGCCCGGACCGTCCCGCCATCGCGGGGCGGTCCATATCATGCGGCCAGTGCCTGCCGCATCACGCCGGATGTTCGGGTGGAAGATCCTCGGGCTTGGCAGCCCCGTCGAAAAGGGCGCGCCAGGCGCTCAGGGTCGGCGTCTCTCCGTCCTCACGCGCGGCCTGACGGATGGCGATCCGCACGGCGGCCCGCATGTGCCGCCCCGGGGGCGGGGCAAAGACATCGGGTTGACTGCCCGCTGCGATCAGATCCCGCACCAGCGCCTTCAGCTCGGCCTGCCCGGAGGGGGCCCAGTCCCGGAACAGCGCCTGGAACGCGGCAAAGGCCGCGGGATCCCAGGGCTTGTCCCGACCCAGCTGATCCGAAAGCGCGCTTGCCGGATGCAGACCCGCGACTGGCACCAGCCCGTCCGGGATCGGCGTGTTGGCGGAATGTGTTCGTCCCGTCGCCATGAGTTTCGGCAGGATATGGGTGTGCGGCCCGACGGGGGATTTGCCGCCCGTGTCCGGCCCGCCGATTTTCTGGAACACCTCGACCCGGCCGATGCGGGTCACGGCGATACGGTGAGGATGGGCGGCCAGGATTGCGGGCATCGCGGGGTTGCCTGGCGTGAACAGCGACTGTCCCTCGGCCTGTGTCAGGACGTCGATCAACTGCGGGTCATCGGTGCGGATGCAGAAATCGACCTGAGGCTGGTCAAGCCCCATGTCGAACAGCATCGCACCGCGATGTTCCGGCAGCAGCGCACCATGATCCGGCCCAAGCGCGGTCAGGACCTTGTGGCGTGACATGCGCGCCGCCGCCTCGGGCAGGCACAGCGCAACGCTTTGCCCCCATCTGTCGGGCTTCGGGCTAAGGGTTTCATAGGCCACCGCCGTGCAGTCCGTCAGATCGGTAAAGGCCACGCCGCCGCGATCGGTGACCCGCGTGAAGACGTCGGGCCAAAGCGCACCGGGGTCCCCTTCGACCTGGTGGAATTCGGCAATCGCACCGAAGGACCCCATGGACCAGCCGGTCTGCCGGTCATTCAGCGCGGTCAGGATCACCTTGCCCAGTTCATGGGATGTTTCTTTGGGGTGTCCATCAGGCATACTGCCGTCGCCGGTTGTCGATAATCCAGTCGCGCGCGCCCGCCAGAACGGCGGCATAGGTGGCGTGGCCGATGGCCTCTCCTATGTCGGTGTGCAGGCCTGTGTAATCCGCCGGTCCGCGGGGCGCGGCCATGGCGATGCAGTCGGTGCCCGTGCCGGTTGCGCGGCCCGTCGGCAGGTCGACGCCTGCGTCGATCACGGCGGCGGTCCGGGCCTGGGCGATGATGGTCAGCGCCTCGATCATCGCCTCGGTGGTCAGGCCCCGGTTCAGACGGACGGCAATGTTGATCGTGCCCCAGGACTGCGCGCTGCGGTCCAGCCGCGTGCCAACCCGTTCGGCATTCGAAAGCCCCACGGTGGCAACCGCGATGGCGCGGGTTGTTCCGGCCTGGGCGTCCCTTTGCACATGCGATGCGATGCTGCGCGAGGTCAGGAAACAGACGGCATCCGTGGCACCGCGCCCGGCCAGCTGCTGCGCCAGCCAGTCGCGCGCATCAAGGCGGGGCGGCAGATCGGCATTGCGAACCTCGCGCCACAGGATCCGGCGGGCGGTGACGAACCCGGGCCGATGCGGCGCATGGCTCAGCACCTGCATCTCGGCCCCGAGGTCGAAATCCAGCCAGGGCGCGGAATGCACGACCGTCATCGGATCACCTGCGTCGGCTGGAACACGGGGCCGTCGGGCGTGTCGGCGTGAAAGGCCCGGATGTGAAAGGCGCGGGCCATAAGGTCGTCGGTCAGCACCTGCGCCGGCGGGCCGTCGGCCAGTATCCCGCCCTTGACCAGCAGGATCAGCCGGGTGCAATGGCGGGCGGCAAGGCCCAGATCATGCAGCGACAGGATCACCCCATGGCCGTCGCGGGCAAGGCCCGCAAAGGTGTCAAGCGTTGCGATCTGATGTTCCGGATCCAGCCCGGCGATCGGCTCATCCGCCATCAAAAGGGGTGTTTCCTGCGCCAGGGCCCGGGCGATCAGCGCGCGGGCCTGTTCGCCGCCCGAAAGACGCGTCGCGGTGCGGTTGCGGAACGGGTCAAGGTCCATCCGCGCGATCGCGGCGTCCACCGCAGCCCGGTCGGCCACGGTTCCGCGCTGGCCATGGGGCATACGGCCCAGGGTCACCAGCGCCTCGACCGACAGGGCCCAGGCGATTTCGCGCGATTGCGGCATCCACGCCGCCTGCCGCGCGCGCAGAACGCGGGGCAGGGCAGCCAGGCTGGATGCGCCCTGAGAGGGGATCAGCCCAAGCGCCGCGCGCATCAGGGTCGATTTGCCCGCGCCATTGGGGCCGATCAGCCCGACCAGTTCCCCCTGGCCAACGTCGAAAGAGACATCGCGCAGGACAGGCCGACCGCGCAGCGTGACGGACAGGTTCTTGACCGACAGAAGGCTCATACCGGGGTCCTCCCCGTGCGCCAGACCAGGTGCAGGAAGAAGGGCGCGCCAACCAGGGCGGTCAGCACGCCAAGCTTCAGGTCACGCCCCGGCAGCACGACTCGAACCGCGATATCGGCGGCCAGCAGCATCGCCGCCCCGCCTAGCGCCGAGGTGATCAGCAAGGGCCCGGGCCGCGCGCCGACCAGGGGGCGCAGCACATGCGGTACGATCAGCCCGATGAATCCGATGGCCCCGGCCACCGCCGTGCCCGCGCCGACGACACAGGCCGTACCCAGAACCACTTGCCAGCGCAGCCGGACAAGGTTGATCCCCATGGAGGCGGCGGCATCTTCGCCCAGGGTCAGCGCCTCAAGCGGGCGGGCCAGCGGCAGAAGAAGCGCCCAGCCGACCACCATGATCGGCAGGGCCAGCCAGACATGCAGCATCGACCGGTCAGTCAGCGACCCCATCATCCAGAAGACGATTTCGTTTGCGGCAAAGGGGTTGGGCGAGAGGTTCAGCACAAGCGAGGTCAGCGCCCCGGCCATGGCGGAAATCGCGATCCCCGCAAGGATCAGTGTCAGCGACCCGCCGCGTGGCCCGGCCAGCGCCAGCAGCAACAGGACCGCGATGACGGCCCCTGCCAGGGCCGAGAACGGCAGCGCCAGCGCAAAGGCGGCCGAGAGCCCGGTCTGGATCGACAGAACCGCACCAAGCGCCGCCGAGCCGGACACCCCGATCAGCCCCGGTTCCGCCAGCGGATTGCGCAGATAGCCCTGCATCGCCGCCCCCGCCAGCCCGAGCGATGCGCCGATGGCCACGGCCAGGATCATGCGGGGCAGGCGGATTTCGCGCATCACCAAAGTCAGCGGGCCCTCATCGCCGGCAACAAGGGCGCGCAGGCTTTCCACGGGACCCACGCCCGCCGGTCCGATGACCAGCGAGGAAAGGCAAAGCACCACGATCAGTGGCACGAGGATCAGCATCAGGGGTTTCATTCGGCCTCCATCCGGCGGCGGGTGTTTCGCATGTCGTCAATCGCCCGCAGCACGTGCGGGGTGCCGCAGATCCAGTCGCGATCCGTCAGCACGGCCCCGACCGAGGTATTGCGCAGCGCCTGAACGGCGGGATGATCCAGAACCTCTTCGGATCGTGACGCACCGGGGTAGGGGCGGCCGGTGATCACCGCCTCGGGCTGTGCCATCGCCAGAACCTCAAGCGGCAGATGCCCGCCCGAGGGCAGCCCGGCCTCGGCCGCGATATTGGTGAACCCGGCGGTGGCGATGATCTCTCCGGCCAGGGTCTTATCGCCCGAGGTATAGCCGTTGGCGTAATACAGCGCCGCGCGCGGGCGGCGGGCGACCTCATCACGCAGGGCGGTGAGGCGGGTGTTGAAATCGGTCACCGCCGCTTCGGCAGCGTCCATGCGCCCAAGGGCTGTGCCCATCTCGCGCAGCCGGTCGGGAATGTCGTCCAACCCATAGGCCGGGCGCAGGATCACGACCCGAACGCCCAGCCGGCGCAGCATGTCCACCGTTGCGCGGGTCGAAAAGCTGCCCGCGATGACCAGATCGGGCTGCATCAGCCAGATCTCCTCGGCCAACCCGCGATTGATGCGATAGGCCTTGGCGTCCTCGGCCATGGCTGACCCGCGCGGGTCGGCGGCCAGGTGGCTGACCGACAACAACTGGCCCGGCGCGGCCAGCATCATCGCCAGCTGATCAGTGCAGAGGTTCATCGAAACGACCCGCTGCGGTTGGACGGGCAGGGGCACCGCCGAGGGCTCCATCGGGGCCGCGTGACCCTGGGCGGACGCCGGTCCGGCCAGGGCGATCATCGCGGTCAGAGCCGCCAGTAGGGTGCCTATCCTGCCCATCCTGCCCATCCTAACCTCAGAAGCTGGAGCTTAGCCCAACATAGACCGTGCGGCCGCGCGATGCGTAGCCCCAGCTGTCGGAATAGGCCGTGTCGAAAAGGTTCTCGACCCGGGCCGTCAGACGCAGGTTCGCGTTGACCTCATAGCTGGCCGCCACATCGACTGCCCAATAGTCCGGCAGCTGTGCCGTGGCATAGGACCCGAAGTACCGCGTGTCGAAATTGCCCGCGACATAACGTGCATCCGCCGAAAGGGTGCCGCGCCCGCCAAAGGTGGTCAGGGTCGCGCCAAGCGCCAGTTCATGCTTGGGGCGGCGCACCTCGACCGAGCCATTGGGGTTGGTCGCGTCCAGATAGGTATAGCCGAACCGCAGGTCCAGATCCTCGGTCGCGGCAAAGCGGCCCGAGATCTCGATGCCCTGACGTTTGCTGTCGCCGGCCTGGTTGGCATAGCTGTAGGTCGTCGGCCCCGTCTGCACGGATGTGATTTCGTCGGTCAGGGTTTCGTTGAAATAGGTCACATCCACGAGGCCGCGCCCTTCGGCAAAGGGAACCTCGACCCCGATGTCGAAGGACCGGTTGCGTTCGGGGTTCAGCGCCGGATTGCCCAGATAGGTGATCCCGCTCCAGGTCGAATTTGAATACAGTTCCGAATAGCTGGGGTTGACCACCCCGGTCCCGGCCGAGGCATGCAGCCGCACGCCGCTGTCCATCTGATAGGACACTGCGGCGTTCCAGGTCACGCTGTCCCCGAAGACCGAGTTGTCGTCATAGCGGGCGCCAAGTTGCAGATCCAACCCACTGTCAAAGCTGCCCCGGTATTCCAGCGCAAGAGAGTCGTTCTTCCGCGCATAGACCGGGTTCGAGGACGCGCTGTCCGCCTCACGTTCGGCCAGCAGGCTTAGGATGTGGCCACCTTCGGACACCGCGCCATCCAGACCGTAGGACAGGCGCAGCTTGGTGGCCTCGCCCTTGGTCACGGTCGGGGTGAAGCCGTTGTAGCCCTGGGCATTTTCCGTGCGTTCATGGGACAGCCGTCCTGTCAGCCGCCCGCCCAGGGTTTCGTATTCGGCATAGACCTGCATCGTCTTTTCGTCACGGTTGCTGAACTGGCTGGGGTCGTCCACGACATAGCCAGACGGGGCCGTCGCGCCGCTGTTGGTGTTGTCATAATCGTACCGCTCTTCGGATGTGCGGTAGGTGAAGCCAAGCGTCAGCCCCTTAGCCACCTCGTAATCCCCGGCAAGGGTCAGGGTCTGGCGGGTGATGCCATCCTTTTCTCCGTCCGCGCCGGAGTAGTCCCAGCCTTCGTCGTCCCGCTTGGTCGCACCAAGCGACAGCCCGCCGCGATCGTCGCGGAAGGCAACAAACCCCGAAGCCATCCAGCCCGCGCCGTATTCCGCGCTGCCGCCGTATTCGAACCCGCCCGTGCCCTTCTTGGTGATGATGTTCACCACCCCGGCCGAGGCGTTGGAGCCGTAGTAGACCGACTGCGGCCCGCGCAGCACCTCGATCCGCTCGATGTTGGCGGTTTCCAGACCGGTCAGGATGTATTCGCCGTCACCACCCGCGGCCTCGACCCCGTCGATCAGGATCAGCGTGTGGTTGCCTTCACCACCCCGGATCCTGACCTGGGTAGAGCTGTGGCCGGTGCCGTTCACGGAAACACCCGGCACGGCACGCAGCGCGTCCTGCACCGACAGGATGCCGCGCTCTTCGATCTCTTGCGCGGTGATCACGGACGCGGCCCGGCCATAGCGTGCGGCTTCGATCGGGGTCAGCCCGCCCGAAATGATGATCGGAGACAACGTAACGGTGTCTTGCGCGTGCGCCGGTGCCGACAGGGCAACAGCGGAAAGGGCCGCGAAAGCGGCCGGGATGGTCTTGGTCATATCTGTCCCTTCCCTGCGACCCCGCAAAACACGGGACCCGCATGGCAATGCAAAAGATACCGATGGAAGGGAAATGCCCCGCCGCCGGCGTTGAGATGCCACCACGACGGAAAGGTCCGCAGCCTCGAACGCGCCCCGCGTCCGGACAAGGTGATCGGCGTCGGCAGGTCTCCTGACTTGCGGGTCAATGCTTGGCCGGGTCTTCCCATCCAGCCCTCATGTTCGGGGCAGGGACAGTGACGTTGTCCGGCTTCGCTCTCCGCTTACAGTTGCGGGGGCAGTCGCGGAATTGGGCCTGAACCCGCACCGCGTTCCCTTTTCACCAGACGCGCGAACGTCCGGACCGAAGCAGTGCGGAAGCTATCGACGGCATGCGGCGGCGGCAAGCGCGGATTTCTCCGGGCGCGACAACGTCTGGGCAAGTGCGGAATTGCAGTGGGGCTGAACCGCTTCTGAGCAAAGGACAAACCGGGCGCGGGTAGGGGGGCGGACCCCGTGAAGCCAAGGATTTGGGGCCGGTCTGCATCATCCCGAACAGGACGGCGGGGCGGTCGGAACACCGGCCTTGCCGCCCGGAAAGATGCCGGGTGCGAGAATCGGGGTTGCGCAGCGTTTGTGTTACAAGATAACAGTATCGATACGTTATAACATAACCAGAGCGGGCTCAGCCCTGCGCGTCTGCACGACAGGCGTGCCGCCACCTGATCCGACCCCACACCCCACAAACCCGGCGCTCTTGCGACCGGGACAGGAGGACAATTGCCATGATCGATGCCATCGTCATCGGAGGGGCCTTTGCCGGCCTCAGCGCTGCGCTGCAACTGGCCCGGGCCAGCCGCTCGGTCCTTGTCGTGGATGCGGGCCAGCCCCGGAACCGGACGTCTCCTGCCGCGCATGGCGTGCCGGGCTGGGACGGTGTGCCCCCCGCCGACATCCTGGACCGGTTTCGCGCGGATCTGGCGGGCTATCCGACGGTCGGCATCCTTCGGGATCGGGTCAACGGCATCTCGGGCCGCATCGACGCGTTTCAGGTCACCCTGGATCAATCCGACCAGGTCGAGGCCCGCCGGATCATCCTGGCACACGGGGTGCGCGATATCTTGCCCGATCTGCCCGGCCTGTCGGAGGCCTGGGGGCGCACTGTCCTGCATTGCCCCTATTGCCACGGCTACGAGGTCAGAAACCGCCCGCTTGCCGTTCTCGCCGCGGGGCCGATGGTGGCCCATCAGGCCCATATGCTGCGCGCGGATTGGAGCGATGACGTCACCCTTCTGCGCAATGGAGTTGAAGGTCTGGACAAGGCGGCCCTTCAGGGTGCCGGCATCCGGGTCGATGACCGCATCCCGCAGCGCGTGGGCGGGGCTAACACCCTGAAGATTGCCTTCGTCGAGGGGCCAGACATGGATGTCGCCGCCCTTTTCGTGGCCCCGCGGGTCGATCTGTCGGACACGCCATCGGACGCCCTGGGCGTCGGGCTGGCCGACGGGCCCATGGGCCCCTACGTCCGCACAGGCCCGATGCAGCAAACCGACGTGCCCGGTGTGTTCGCCGCCGGCGACCTCGCCACGCCGATGTGGAACGTCAACTTCGCCGTCGGTGACGGAGCCCGCGCCGGTACGGGCTGCCACCAGTCGCTTCTCTTCCCCGATTTCATTCCAGCACTTGAAAAGGAGGCCGCATGACGACCGCCGCTGACCCCCGCCTTCCCGTCACCGTCCTGTCCGGTTTTCTGGGCGCGGGCAAGACGACCCTGCTGAACCGCGTCCTGAACAACCGCGACGGACGCCGCGTCGCCGTCATCGTCAATGACATGTCCGAGGTGAACATCGACGCCGACCTCGTCCGCGCGGATACCGAACTGTCACGCACGGACGAAACACTGGTCGAGATGTCGAACGGCTGCATCTGCTGCACCCTGCGCGACGACCTGCTGCAAGAGGTCCGGAAACTGGCCGGGGAAGGACGGTTTGACTATCTGCTGATCGAATCCACCGGGATATCCGAGCCGCTGCCCGTCGCCGCCACCTTCGATTTCCGGGATGAGGCGGGCGAAAGCCTGTCGGATGTCGCGCGTCTCGACACGATGGTGACGGTGGTCGATGCGGTGAACCTGCTGAACGACTATGCCAGTCACGATTTCCTGCACGACCGGGGCGAAACCATGGGAGAGGAGGACGAGCGCACGCTGGTCCACCTGCTGACCGATCAGATCGAGTTCGCCGATGTGGTCATCCTGAACAAGGTCACCGACGCTGGCCCCGAGAAGGTAGATGCGGCGCGCAAGATCATCCGCAGCCTCAACGCCGACGCCCGGATCATCGAAACGGATCGATCGGACGTTCCGGCGGATACGATCCTGAACACCGGCCTCTTCGATTTCGAACGCGCACACGAACATCCCACGTGGGCGAAAGAGCTTTACGGCTTTGCCGACCACGTGCCCGAGACCGAGGAATACGGCGTCACCTCATTCGTCTATCGCGCGCGTCAGCCGTTCGACCCGTCCAAGGTCATGGAGGTCCTGAACGGCGATCTGCCGGGCGTGATCCGTGCCAAGGGGCATTTCTGGATCGCGACCCGGCCTGACTGGGTGGCCGAGTTTTCGCTGGCCGGAGCGCTGTCTTCGGTCACGCCGCTTGGCCAGTGGTGGGCCACCGTTCCACGCGACCGGCACCCCGATCACGACGGGGCCCGGGCGTATCTTGCGCAGCACTGGCAGGAGCCCTGGGGCGACCGGCGGCAGGAGATCGTGTTCATCGGCGCGGGCATCGACTGGCCATGGCTGAAGGCCCGGCTGGATGCGGCGCTGGTGCCCGAGAACATCGCGCCCGGCCCGGATGCCCTGCCGGACCTGCCCGATCCCTTCCCGGTTTGGAGGAAGGCGGCAGCATGAGGCGCAACGTCGCCACCACCCTTCGTCGTCGCCGCAGGCCGGCCGATCCGATGCAGGCCTACGACGCATTGCCGCGTCCCCTGCGCGCCTGGATGGCGCAGGCCGCGCTGCCCTGGTCGCCCGCCTCGTGCCGCCGGATCTGGGTCAAGGCCCGGGCCGAGGGCGCAAGCCCCGACGATATTCTTGCCCGGCTGACCCGGGCCGAACAGAAAACCCTGTCCCGCGACCGGCTTTCGCTATCCGCCCCAAGCCCCGCATCCCTTGCCAATCATCAGGAATACAATCGATGAAACACACCCTGGCAGTCCTTGCCGCCGCCCTTGTCACCTCGGCCACGCCGGTGCTGGCCGACGACACGCTGGACGTTGTCGCGCAGTTCGAAATCCAGTCGGCCGAGCCCTCGACCTCGGGCTATATCTTCACGCGCATGGGCGTGGCCGAGACGCTGACCAATGCCGATCCCGCCGGCGTGCTGGTGCCGGGCCTTGCCACCGACTGGGCCGCGTCCGAGGACGGTCTGACCTGGACCTTCACCCTGCGCGACGGCGGCCTGTTCCACGACGGCACCGCAGTGACACCCGATGCGGTTGCAAACGCCCTGACCATCGCGCGCGGCAAGCCCGGTCCGCTGGCCAAGACGCCTGTGACCGCGATCGAAGCCGGCGAGGGGGCCGTTGTCATCACCCTGTCCGAACCCTTTGCCGCGCTGCCGGCCTACCTTGCCCACTACAGCGCACAGATCCTGGCCCCCGCCGCCTATGGAGCGGATGGCGCAGGGGTTCAGGTCATCGGCACCGGGCCTTACCGGATCACCGATCTGGCCCCGCCGCTGCGTCTGAAGGCTGAAGCCTTCGCCGACTATTGGGGCAACGCGCCGCATGTGCCGAACGTCAGCTATGCCGCCGTCAGCCGGGTCGAGACCCGTGCGCTGATGGCCGAATCCGGTGAGGCGGATTTTGTCTTTGGCCTCGACCCGGCCTCGGTCGCGCGTCTGGATATGTCGGACGCGGCCACCGTGCATTCCGTCGCCATTCCGCGCACGCTGCTGATGAAGGTGAACGCCAGCCATCCCGCCCTGTCCGAGCCCGAGGCCCGGCAGGCCCTGTCGCTGTCCATCGACCGCGAGGGCATCGCCAAGGCCGTCCTGCGCTATCCCGAAGGCGCAACGCAGCTGTTTCCGCCATCGGTTGGGGACTGGCATGACGCGAACCTGGCCCCGCTGGCCTACGACCCCGAGGCCGCCAGGGCGCTGCTGGCCGATCTGGGCTGGACCGCAGGCAGCGACGGCATCCTCACCCGGGATGGCGAACGCTTTGCCCTGACCCTGACCACCTATCCCGACCGCCCCGAACTGCCGCTGGTGGCATCTGTGCTGGAACAGCAGTTCCGCGCCATCGGGGTGGAGCTGACGATCAACACCACCAATTCCTCCGAAATCAGCTCGGGCCATCAGGACGGATCGCTCGACCTGGGTCTGATCGCGCGGAACTTTGGCCTGATCCCGACCCCCGTCGGCACGGTGCTGTCCGACTATGCGCCGACCGGCGACTGGGGTGCCATGGGCTGGCAGAATGACGAGATCATCGCATTGGCCCGCAGCGTCGGTCGCGGCGACGGTGGTCTCGAGGCCCAGAAACGCATCGCCGAGATCCTGCAAACCGAACTGCCGATCATCCCGATTGCCTGGTATCGCCAGACGCTGGCCGTGGCCAAGGGCGTCGAAGGCGCGGTGATCGACCCGTGGGAACGGACCTTCGGCCTGCAAGATCTGAAGCTCGCACAATGAACACGTTGATGACACGGGCCATTCAGGCCCTGATGGTGGCGGTCCTGATCGGGGCCGCCACGTTTGCCATGATGCGCGCCCTGCCAGGCGATGCGGCCTATCGGATCGCCGCCGGGCGCTATGGCTACGACAATGTCGACACCGCGGCCGCCGATGCGGTGCGCGATGAACTGGGGCTGGGCGGTCCGGCGCTGCCCGCTTTCCTGGGCTGGCTGGGCGATCTGTTGCGGCTGGATTTCGGCACGTCGCTGGTCACCGGCCAGCCGGTGATTGAAGAGATCGGGCATCAGCTGGGCGCGTCGATGGCGCTGGCCGGGGTCGCGGTGCTATTGTCGCTGATCCTTGGGCCGCCCCTGGGTATCCTTGCCGGGTTGCGACCCGGAGGCGTGCTTGACCGCGTGCTTCTGGTTGTCTCGACGGGGCTGAAGGCGGTGCCGCAGTTCCTGATGGCGCTGATCCTCATCCTGATCCTGTCGGTGCAGTTCCGCCTGCTGCCCGCCGCCGGGCATGGCGAGGCGCGGCACTTCATCCTGCCCGCCCTGGCGCTGGCGCTTGGGCTGGCCGCCGTCAACGCAAGGATCGCGCGGGACGCCATGGCGCGGATCGGCGCGATGCCCTTCTACAGCTTTGCCCAATGGATGGGGCTTAGCCCGCGTCAGACGCTGTGGCGGCACGGGCTGCGCAATGTCTCGGTCCCGCTGCTGACCTATCTCGGGCTGCAATTCGTCACGCTTGTCGAGGGCGTCGTGGTGGTCGAGGCCGTCTTTGGCTGGCCCGGCATCGGTCATGCGCTGGTGCACGCGATCTTCTCGCGCGATGTGCCGATGGTGCAGGGCACGGCGCTGTGCCTGGGGCTAAGCTTTGTGCTGATCAACACTCTCATCGACCTTGTCACGCAGCGCATCGATCCAAGGAGGGCCGCATGACCGACGTCGTGATGATCCCGCGCCCCGCGGGCCATGCCACACGCTGCACGGGGGGCGTTCTGGTCGCCGCCGTGCTGATCTTTTCCCTGATCGGGCCACTTGCCGTGCCGGGCGATCCCTTTGCGCAATCGCTGATGAAGGCGCTGTCGGGGGCTGAACCGGGGGCGCCGCTTGGCTATGACCACCTTGGCCGGTCGATCTTTCACCGGCTGGCCCATGCCCTGCGCCTGTCGCCCGCCATCGCCATCGCGGCGGTGCTGACCGCCGGGCTTGGCGGGCTGGTCCTGGGCACCTGGGCGGCGGCGCGTGGCGGCTGGACCGACCGCATCCTGACCACTCTGGCAGACGCATTGCTGGCGCTGCCGGGGCTGCTGCTTGTGCTGATCGTGCTGGCCATCGTGCCCGGCACGGCGCTTGGCTTCTGGGCCGGACTGTCGCTGGTGCTGTGGGTCGAGTTCTTCCGCCTGAGCCGTGCGGCAACGCATGAAGTCCTGGCATCGCCCGCCGTGCAGGCAACGCGGCTGCTGGGCTTCGGACCTACCTACGTCTTCCGCACCCACATCTGGCCGGAAATCGCGCCCATGATGCTGACGGCCGCCGCCTTCGGCACCGCAACCGCGATCATGGTCATCGCCGCGCTTGGCTTCGTGCATGTGGGTATGCGGGCTCCGACACCGGAACTGGGCCTGATGATGGTCGAACTGCTGCCCTACTGGCGCGAGGCGCCGATGGCGCTGCTGTCGCCCGTGATCGCCACCTTCGCCCTGCTTCTGGGCCTGACCCTATTGGCGGGGAGCCGCGAGACATGAGCCTTCTGAAAGCCGAAGATATCACCGTATCGCAGGGTGGCACGCCGATCCTGCACCCCGTATCGCTGCATCTGGAACCCGGAGAGCCGCTGGTCATCCTGGGCGAAACCGGGTCTGGGAAATCGCTTCTGGCGCAGGCCATCATGGGCACCCTGCCGCGCGACCTGACGGCGCGGGGCAGGGTGGCTTTGGGCGATCACCTGTTGGATGCGGCTCGGCCGGGTGGCTTCCGGCCACTCTGGGGGCGTCAGATCGCAGTCCTCCCGCAGGAGCCCTGGCTTTCGCTCGATCCGCTGATGCGGGCCGAACGGCAGGTCACCGAGGCGCATCATCTGGTGCGTGGTCTGGGGGCGGCTGAGGCGCAGGCACAGGCGGCCAGCGACCTGAACCACCTTGGCCTGACCGGGGCAGGGCAGCGCTATCCGCACGAGCTCTCGGGAGGCATGGCGCAGCGCGTGGCCATTGCCGCCGCGCGGGCCGGGGGCGCGCGGATCGTCATCGCCGATGAACCTACCAAGGGGCTGGACGCCGCGCGGCGGGATGAGGTGGCCGACCTGCTGCTTGCCGAACTGGCGCGGGGTGGCGGGCTGCTTGTCATCACCCATGATCTGGCGCTGGCGCGGCGTATTGGCGGGCAGATGATCGTCCTGCGCGAAGGCCGCGTGGTTGAGGCCGGCGCGACCGCCTCCGTGATGAGCGCGCCGACGCAGGCCTATACCCGCGACCTGATCGCGGCCGATCCGGAAAACTGGGCCCCGCGAAAACCGGCGGCGGCGGGGCTGCCCATACTGACCGCGACGGGCCTGGCGGCCGAGCGGGGTGGAACGCGCCTGTTCTCGGACCTGTCCTTTGACCTGACCGAGGGTCGCATCCTGGGCATCACCGGACCGTCCGGCTGTGGCAAGTCCACGCTTGGCGACGTGGTGCTGGGGCTGACCGGTGCTTCCGCGGGGCGTGTGGAGAAGGCCGCAGGTCTGACCGCCACGGCATTCCAGAAGCTCTATCAGGATCCGGTCGCGGCCTTTCCCCGCCACCAGACCCTTGGCCGCACGCTTGCCGACGTCGCCCGCCGCCACGGCCAGCCCGAGACCCGGATCGACACGCTGATGCCGCGCCTTGGGCTGGCCCCTGCGCTGCTGACCCGCAGACCCGGCGCCGTGTCGGGCGGAGAGTTGCAACGTCTGGCCCTGCTGCGCCTTCTGCTGGTCCGGCCCAAGGTCATCTTTGCGGATGAACCGACCTCTCGCCTCGATCCGATCACGCAGAAACAGGTGATCGACCTGCTTTGCGAAACCGCCACGGCCGAGGGCTGCGCCATCATGCTGGTCAGCCACGACCCGGCGCTGGTGGCGCGGACGGCGGACCATGTCCTGTCGCTAGGACCGGCTGCGGCAAACGCGGATGTGACCGCCCCGCGTGTCGTCGGGGCGTTGCAATGACGCCGACACTTCTTCAACACTCATCTTCAAAAGGACCTACCATGAAACCGATCCTCCTGACGCTTGCCGCCGCGACCCTTGCCCTTCCTGCCGTTGCGCAGGACAGCCGTGAAATGGAGGCCCATGTGCATGGCGTGTCCAAGGCGGAAATCGCTGTCGAACACGGCGTGGTCGAAATCAACATCCACGCACCGGGCATGGACATCGTGGGCTTCGAATACGCGGCGGCGACCGCAAAGGACAAGGACGCCGTCGAGGCCGCCATCCGCACCTTCCTGTCGCCCGATAACGTGGTGACCCTGCCGAAGGCCGCGGGCTGTCGCCTGACGGAAGTGCTGGCACATCTGCATGGCGGCGATCATGACCACGATGACGCGCATATGGAGGGGGATCACGAAAAGCATGACCACGAAGAGCACGCCGGGGAAGGGCATGACCACGATCACGATCATGCCGAAGACCATGCCAAGGATGACCACGACCACGATGGGCATGACGATCACGCCGACGACGCCCAGCACAGCGAATTCCACGTCAGCTATGCCTTCGCCTGCGAGGACGAAGACGCGCTGACCACGATTGTCTTCCCGTTCTTCGACCGGTTCGGAAACGCGCAGGAGATCGAGGCGCAATTCGTCACCGAAACCGGTGCCGGTCAGGCCGAGGTCACCCGTGATGCCCCCGAGCTGACGCTGGAGTGATCCTGACATGACGGCAAGCCCGGCCCTGACTCTTAGCGACGTCCGCTTCCGCTGGCCGGGGCGGGCGTCCTTCGGTCTGTCGGTGCCGGGGTTCCGGATGGAGCAGGGCGAGAGCGTCCTGCTTCTGGGCGAAAGCGGGTCGGGGAAATCGACCCTGCTGTCGCTGATCTGCGGGATCGTCACCGCCGATACCGGGCTGGTCGCGGTCGGCGGCACCGACCTCTCGACCCTGCGCGCCGGGGCGCGGGATCGGTTTCGCGCCGAACGGATCGGCGTGATCTTCCAGCAGTTCAACCTGCTGCCCTATGCCAGCGTGTCGGACAACATCCTGCTGCCGCTGCGCTTTGCGCCCGAACGACGCAAGCGTGCGGTGCGGGACGAGGCCGCAACCCTATGCGCGGCGCTCGGCCTGCCCGAGGGGATCACCGGCATGACCGCCGGGCGTCTGTCGGTCGGTCAGCAGCAGCGGGTCGCCGTGGCCCGCGCCCTGATCGGGCAACCGCCGCTGATCGTCGCGGATGAACCGACCTCGGCCCTGGATGCGGCGACGCAGGACACGTTCCTTGGCCTGCTTTTTGACCGGATCGCCGCGACAGGATCGTCCCTGCTGATGGTCAGCCATGACGAGAGGCTGGGTGCCCGGTTTGATCGTGTCGTGCATCTGTCCGACATCGCAAAGACTGAAAGGCTGGCCGCATGATCCTGCGCCTTGCCTATCGCTCGCTGCTGGCGCGGGCGCTGACCGTGGGGATGACGATCCTTGCCATCGCCCTGTCCGTCGCGCTGTTCCTTGGCGTTGAAAAGGTGCGCACCGGCGCGCGGGCCAGCTTTGCCGACACGATTTCGGGCACCGACCTGATCGTCGGGGCGCGGTCGGGGTCGGTTCAGCTTTTGCTTTATTCCGTGTTTCGGATCGGCAACGCCACGAACAACGTGACATAGGAAAGCTATCAGGACATCGCCGCCCGGCCCGAGGTCGACTGGATCGTCCCGATCTCGCTTGGGGACAGCCACCGGCAGTTCCGGGTGATGGGCACGACGCAGGCCTTTTTCGACCACTACAAGTATCGCGGCGGTCGGTCGCTTGTCGTAGGCCAGGGGCAGGGGCTGGATGACCTATACGATACGGTCATCGGGGCCGAGGTCGCGGCGACGCTTGGCTATAACGTCGGCGATCCGATCGTCGTGTCCCATGGGCTGGCCAGCTTCACCGAACACGACGATCAGCCCTTCCGCGTGGCCGGGATCATCGAGCGCACCGGCACCCCGGTCGATCGCACCGTGATCGTCAGCCTTGAGGCGATCGAGGCGATCCATGTCGACTGGAAATCCGGCGCACAGATCCCCGGTCAGACCACGCCGGTCGACCGGATCCGGCAGATGGACCTGACGCCCTCGGCGGTGACGGCCGCGCTGGTTGGGGTGAAATCGCGCCTCCAGATCTTCGGCCTGCAACGGTCGATCAACGACTACCCCGAAGAACCGCTTCTGGCGATCCTGCCAGGCGTCGCGCTTCAGGAGCTTTGGCAGATCGTCGGCGTGGCCGAAACCGCGCTGATCGGGGTCTCGGCCATGGTGGTGGTCACAGCGCTTCTGGGGATGATGGCGATGATCTTCTCGTCCCTGAACGAACGGCGGCGGGAAATGGCGATCTGGCGGGCAATGGGCGCGCGGCCCGCGACGATCCTGGGCCTGCTGGTACTGGAAGCAGCGCTGATGGCGGCCATCGGCGCGGTGCTTGGGCTGGCGCAGCTTTATGCCGGTCTGGCGATCGCACAGCCGCTGGTCGACAGCGCCTTCGGCCTCTGGCTGCCGATCGAGGCGCCGACAGCTGGGGAGCTGAGCGTTCTCGCAGGTGTGATCGCCGCGGCGGCGGTGGCGAGCCTTCTGCCCGCCCTCAGGGCCTATCGCCTGTCGCTTGCCGATGGCATGATGGTGAGGATATGACCCCGCATCCGTCCAGACGCGCCTTCATGGCCTTCGCTGCCGCGACCCTCGTTCCAAGCGCAATGCCGGGGCGCGCTCTGGCCAGTCCGTACCGCGAAATCACCTGGCAGGATCTGATCCCAAAGGGCGTACCCTACGGAGAGATTATCGGCCCCGGCCAGATCGACGCGGTGAATGACACCTGGGTTCCGGAATACGACGACAACGCCAGCAAGGTGAACACCCGGCTGGACGGCAAACCTGTGAAGCTGCCGGGCTACATCATCCCGTTTGATGTGACATCCGACGGCGTGACCAGCTTCATGTTGGTGCCTTATGTCGGAGCCTGCATCCACACGCCGCCGCCACCCCCCAATCAGCTGGTCTTCGTGACCACCGAAAAACCCTGGCCAAGCGAGTCCATGTGGGATGCTGTCTGGGTCTCGGGGCGGCTGTCGGCCAAGTCGATGTCGACGCAGATCGCGGACGTGGGCTATCAGATCGCCGCCGAAAAGATCGAGGTCTACAAATGGGACTGATCCGACCTGACCGCCGTGCCGTCCTGTTGGGCCTGGCTGCAACCGGGCTGGCAGGTCGCGCCAGTGCCGAGGATGTGACCGACCTGGATTGGCGGGACCTTTTGCCCGCAGACGACCAGTCCCTGCCCGGCAGTCTTGCCGGCCTTTTGCCGCACGATGAAAGCAGCCTGGCCGCGCGGCAGCCGATGTCGACCGGGATGCGCACCGACTGGAACGGTCAGATCGTCCGGCTGTCCGGGTTCATCGTTCCGATCGACTACAAGGGAACTGGCGTGACGGCCTTCATCCTTGTGCCCTACGTCGGCGCCTGCGTGCACGTCCCGCCGCCTCCGGCGAACCAGCTGGTCTTTGTCACAACGGGCACGCCCTATGAAAGCGCGGGCCTGTTCGAGGCGGTGACCGTGACCGGCATGTTCGGTACGGCCTCTACCTCGACCCAATTGGCCGAGATCGGATATGCGCTTTCGGCCGAGGATATCCGGCCTTACCGCGCGTAGCGCTCTGCCCCAAGCTTTCTGTCCGGCGCGGCCGAATGTGCGCAAAGGTCAAAGCGCGGTCATTCGCTGCGCAGCGCCAGATCGTCAGTTTCGGGCACCCGCCCATCTGAGCTTTGGCTGTATCGGCCTGAAATTACACACTCCACAGCGCGCCGGGTCATCTATGACAAAAAAAATCGTGGCGTTTTGAAACTTTCCACCCGGATCGACCCGTGTCTCCTGTATCGCAAGGCAAAGACGTCTTGCTTCACAAGGGAGACTGACCATGACCTTCAAGACACTTTTTGCCGCTTCCACCGCAGCTATCGCTTTGGCCACGGCGACTTTTGCCGCCAACCCGACCGTCGGCGGTGCGCCCATGCTGGAAGAGCGCAACATCATCGAAAATGCCGTGAACTCGCCCATCCACACCACGCTGGTTGCCGCCGTGCAGGCCGCAGAGCTGGTGGAAACGCTGCAGGGCGAGGGCCCGTTCACGGTGTTCGCGCCGGTCAACGACGCCTTTGCCGCCCTGCCGGCTGGAACGGTTGAAACCTTGCTGAAGCCCGAGAATAAGGCGATGCTGCAAAAGGTGCTGACTGCACATGTCGTTGCGGGGGATTGGTCGGCGGCTGATATCATTGCTGCGACCAAGAAAAGCCGCGACGGTTTCTACCATTTCAATGCCGTCTCAGGCGACGCTCTCTCGGCCAAGGTCGTGAAGGGCAACGTCTATATCTTCGACGAAAGCGGCAATGCCGCCAAGGTGACGGTGGCCGATGTGGATCAGTCGAACGGCGTGATCCACGTGGTCAATTCGGTCCTTGTGCCCAAGTAACGTTTGCACAGGTTGACCAGCGCTCTCTCCGCCCCGGCGGAGAGAGCATCATCACAGCTACAGGAGGTCCCATGAAACGCCGATCAATGATGGCCGGACTGCTTGCCTGCACCGCATTCCCGCTTCGGGCCGCCGAAGGCCCGTTCGAGGTGACGCGCAGCCGCGCGGAATGGCGTGCGATGCTCTCGGATGCCGAATACAAGGTCCTGCGTGAAGAGGGGACGGAACGTGCCTATTCCAGCCCGCTGGACAAGGAAAAACGCGCCGGCACCTATCACTGCAAGGGCTGCGAGTTGCCGCTTTATAGCTCGAAGCACAAGTATGACAGCGGCACCGGTTGGCCCAGCTTCTGGCAAAGCCTGCCGAACGCGGTCGGGACCAAAGCGGACAACAGCCTTTTCGCCACCCGGACCGAGGTGCACTGCCGCCGCTGTGGCTCGCATTTGGGGCACATCTTCGACGACGGACCGCAGCCGACCGGAAAACGGCATTGCCTCAACGGTATCAGTCTGGTCTTTCGGACCTGAACAAGGCGCCTGGCCGGACAGCGGCCATTCGCTGCGTGCTTGGCGAGCGTTGGCTTCGGCAGATGAGAGTTGCGAGGCGTCACCCCCTTGCGCACAGGCAGTTTGCGGGAAGCCTTCATCTCTTTGAGCGACAGGTCGGAGCGGATACTGGTCACGCCAGGCAAGCATCGCAGTGTGCCGTTGACGATGGTGCCAAAGTCGCCCAGATCGCGTGCAACTACGGGTAGCGGGAAACGCCCTCGCCAATTGTGTCGAGGCAGGCAAAAATCTTGAACGTCGCCTTGCTTGTGCGTTGGAATTCGGCTGTGGCCGTCTGATCAGGCTCTGAGCAGTTTGATTGACCGAAGGCTATGACCCCGAGACCCAAATTTCTACGATTGAGCCGGGCCTGATACCCCCCAATACCGCCAGCCCTTTCCGGTTTCCCGGGCCGCCGCCGATACGGTGTCTCTCTCACCTTCAGGCGCTCGGCGCATTTCGCGTTGGTCATACGCCCGTCGCGTTGATGCAGTGAAAGAATACGGGCGTCACCTGTGACGATACCGAAGACGGAGAGAGTCTTCGCAGCATCGTTGCAGGTGGCGGTGGCTGCTCAAAATTCTCACTTGAGGCGGCGGAAATGCCGTTCCGATCTTCAGCACACCGGGCGCAACAAGGAATTCCCGGCCTCAACAAAGTCTACCATTGGGTGGACAGGGCGATCCAGATGCCTGCAAACATCAGCGCCCCGCCGATGTTCACCCATTTGTGCCAGACGGCATACCGGTAAGGCATGGATTTCCGGGCGTAGAACACCGTTCCGACAACATAGGCGGCGGACCCGGCCAGGATGCACCACAATGTCGCAACAGGCAGGTGGGTCAGGTCCGGCAGGGCGCTCAGCCCGATGGCACCCAGCCCAAGGTAGGATGCCGTTGACCAGCGTGATTTCACCGTCTCGTTCGTGATCTTGTTCCGGACCGCCAGGACCGTCAGCCCCCAGCAGATCCACAGCAGGGCCATGGTCCATGTCGTGCCTGCCAAAACGAAAAACGGTGTGAACGTGCCCGAAATGCTGGGGTAGATCGCGGCGTGATCAATGCGCCGCAACAGTTTGCGACGGTGGTGCCAGGTGGAAAAGTGATAGGCGAGGGATGCCAGGTTGGAGGCCAGCGCGCAAAGCACGTAGACCAGGACGGCAAGAACCAGCATGGGGTCGAGGCCGAGGATCGACTTGTAAACAAGCAATCCTCCGGCCGTCAGGATCGCCACAAATCCGATTGCATGGACGGCAAGGTCGGCATGGCGGTGCGAATGGACCGGGCTTGGAAATGTCGTGTCTGTCATCTTGGTTCCGGGGCAGAGTTTGACATGCGCTACACCCGGTCGCGCGGAATATCCATTGTTTCGACGCGTCACATCCTGGGGCTGAGACAGTTGACCGCGCTGTTCTGCGGGTTTGTCAGAACCTTTCTGCGCCCCGCCGTCTTGCGGGGCACGTGCACGTTAACAAAGCCCTGGGCAAGAGAGCAGTGACTTGGTTCCTTGACCCTGCAACCGGTGGGCAGGGCCCAGCTTGGCTGAAGGGCGGGGGCGTTGTCGAGGTCACCAAGGAAGTTGCAACCGGGCGCGCAGGTGCACGAAGGCGACAAGGCGTCAGCTGCGGAATGCCCCGCGCCTGGTCCAGTCGTTGGTGAAAAGCGGGCGGGCAGCGCACATGCCTGTGCTGCGCCCGCCTTGCCAGAGAGGCCACCGCGGACACAGCACCTTACATGGGGGCCACCAGCCGCAGCGCGTCGTAGATCGCGGCATGCGTGTTCCGCGCCGATACCGCATCGCCGATGCGGAACAGCTGGAACCTGCCTTCGGGATTGCGAACCAGGGTCTGGGGGCGGATGTCGATGAACGCCGCCTGGTCGATCGCGCCGCCGTTCAGGGACGAAGGCCGCAGGTCATGATACAGGTCATCCAGCGGCATCGTGCCATAGTTCACGACGATCTGGTCATAATCCGCCTGAGTCAGCCGGTCCGAATAGTCGGTCCCAATCAGGGCGCGCAGGCGGTTGCCCTCTTTCTGCACGCCGCGCAGGCGTCGGGTGACGGTAAAGGTGACCTCATCGCGTTGCAGGCTGCGCATGTAGGGCACCAGGTTCATCGCCATGACCTCGGGCGCGAAGGTGCGGTCGGGGGTCATGATCTCGACGGTGCAGCCGGCGGCCACGGCCATCTCGGCGGCCTGCAGCCCGCTGTGATCGCCCGCCTCGTCGTAGATCAGCAGGGATCCGGCGGGTTTCACGTCACCCGACAGAATATCCCAGGCCGAAACGACGTGATCGGGCGTGTCGCCTTCGTACAGCGTGGTGTTGGCCATGCCGCCGGTCGCGATGATGACGACATCGGGGTTTTCGGCCAGTACGTCCGCTTCCTCGGCATAGAGGTTATAGCGCAGGTCGACGCCGGCGGCTTCGCATTGCGCGACCCGCCAGTCGATGATCTGCATCATCTCGGCCCGGCGTTTCGAACGCGCGGTCAGAAGGATCTGGCCGCCGGCGCGGTTGGCGGCCTCGAAGAGGGTAACGTCATGGCCGCGCGCCCCCGCGACGCGGGCGGCCTCGAGCCCGGCGGGGCCGGCCCCGACCACGACGAACTTGCGGCGGTCGGGCGCGGGGGTGATGGCGTGGGGCAGCGCAAGTTCCCGGCCCGTGGCGGGGTTGTGGATGCACAGCGCCTCGCCCCCCTGGTAGATCCGGTCCAGGCAGTAATTGGCCCCCACGCAGGGGCGGATGTCGTGTTCGCGGCCCTGCTGGATCTTTTGCACGATATGGGGGTCCGCCATATGGGCGCGGGTCATGCCGACCATGTCCAGTAGCCCCGAGGCGATGGCGTGCCGCGCGGTGGCGACATCCTGGATCTTGGCGGCGTGGAAGGTCGGCATGCCGGTCGCGCGCCGGACCTCTCCGGCGAAATCCAGATGCGGGGCCGAGGGCATGCCCTGGATCGGGATCACGTCCGTCATGGCGGGATCGGTATGGATCCGGCCGCGGATGACGTTCAGGAAATCGACCTGGCCCGTGTCGCGCAGCAGCTTGGAAATCGCGATGCCTTCTTCGGCGGTGATGCCGCCGGCCTGGGTTTCATCCGCAGTATAGCGGATGCCGACGATGAATTCGGGGCCGACCCGTTTGCGCACAGCGTCCAGCACATCGGTGGTGAACCGCAGCCGGTTTTCCAGCGTATCCGCGCCGTAAGGCCCGGCCAGCTTGTTGGAGAGGGGGGACCAGAACTGGTCCATCAGGTGCCCGTAGGCCTGGATCTCGATCCCGTCCATGCCACCGGCCTGCATCCTTTCGGCGGCGGTGGCATAATCGTCGATCACCCGTTCGATATCCCAGTCTTCCATCATCTTGGGAAAGGCGCGGTGTGCCGGTTCGCGGTCCGGCCCGGCCGAGATCGACGGCAGCCAGTCGCCCTTGTTCCAGTTGGTGCGACGGCCCAGGTGCGTCAGCTGGATCATCGCCGCGCAGCCGTGTTCGTGCAGCGCATCGGTCAGCTCGCGGATCCAGGGCACGACCTCGTCCCGGTAGGCGAGGATATTGTTGAAGACCGGCGGGCTGTCGCGGCTGACGGCGGCCGAGCCCGCGGTCATGGCCAGCGCCACGCCGCCCTTTGCGCGTTCCTCGTGATAGCGGCGGTAGCGGGCCTTGGGCATCCCGTCCTCGGGGTAGGCGGGTTCGTGGCTGGTGGTCATCACCCGGTTCTTCAGCGTCAGGTGCTTGAGGGTATAGGGCTGAAGCAGCGGGTCGGTGGTGGCAAAGTCTTTCATGGCGGGCACTTTCTTCGGCGCGGTTCAGCAATCAAGGATGATGTCGGTCAGCGGGCGGCTGACGCAAGGCAGGATGAAGCCGCGGTCGATCTCGCGCTGGCGGATGCCGCCTTCGTGGGCCATGACGACCTCTCCTGCGTGTTTGAACGTCTTGCAGGTGCCGCACATGCCGCGCGCGCAGGACGAGGGCAGGGGCAGCCCCGCCTGTTTCAGCGCCGCAAGGATCGTGGTGGTTTCCGCGCATTCGAACGACTTGCCCGTGCGCGCGAAGGTCACCGTGCGGATCACCGCGTCGCCGCCGGCCAGGGCCTCGGGCGGGGGGGCGGAGAAATCGAAGCTTTCCTCGCCATAGCTGTCGTCGGGCACGCCGGCGGCCTGCGCGGCGGCGCGCACCATCTCCATGAAGGGCTGCGGGCCGCAGCACAGCACCGTGCGCGCGGCAAGATCGGGGATGACGCGCATCACCAGATCGGCATCGGGGCGCAGTCCGCCGGGGCCGCGCGTGATCGTGGGCAGATGCACGAAGCGCGGCAGGCGGCGGGCCAGCCCGTCAAGCTCGGCCAGGGCGACAAGGTCCTGCGGTGTCGAGACGACCTGCATCAGCACGACATCCAGATCCAGCCCCCGGTCGGCGGCCGTGCGCAGGATCGACAGCATGGGCGTCACGCCGCTTCCGGCCGCGATCAGCGCATAGGCCGACCCCTGCCAGGTGGCCGGGCCGAACCGCCCCGAGGGCCCCAGGGCTTCGATCTCGGCCCCCGGCACCAGCGTCTCGTGAAGCCGTTGCGCCCCCGCGCCCGCCTGGCGTTTCACCGTGATCTCGATCCCGCCGTCGCGCGCGGCCGAAGAGGCGATGGTATAGCACCTTTCGACGCGGCCGTCGGGGGTGTCGATGCGGAAGGTCATGAACTGTCCGGGCGCATGTTCGATCCGGCTTCCGTCCTGCGGCACCAGGAAGAAGCTGCGCATCTCGGGTGTTTCGTCCCACGCCGCGCGGCAGATAAGCGTGCCCCATCGATCCGGGGCGAACCGCCGCCGCCGCCGTGCGCCCCAATCTGCAAGATCCACTTCGGTCATGTCGCGTATCCGTTTGCCTGCATCCGCGCGACGTACCAGCCGGCGAATTCGTCCAGCGCCCGTTCGGTGTAGGGCGAATAGGGGCCGGGCCGATACCCGGGCGACGATACCCCGCGATGCGCCAGCCCGACCAGGTGCGCGTCTTCGGCGTTGGTCGTCTTCCAGACCGTGGTCAGCGTTTCGAGGTCGTAATCCTCGCCCTCCACGGCTTCGGCATGGACCAGCCACTTGGTGCGGACCAGCGTGCGGTCCGGGGCCAGCGGAAAGGCCGTCACGATGACCGCGTGATCGGACATGACGTGGTTCCAGGAGTTGATCCCCCACAGGTGCACATCGCCCATCCAGGGCCGGTCGGCCCCCTGGCCCAGGGGGATCTGCACGGCGGCGCGGGTGTCGAGGGTCTGGCTTTCGCCCAGCCCCGCGATGATCAGCCGCTGCGTGCGGAAATTGGTGGGCCAGCCGACGGTATGTTCCACCGCCTCGAAGGGCAGCCCTTCGTCGCGCCAGTACGTTTCATAGCTGGCATAGGCATCCAGCAGGGCGTTGGCCTCGGCCTTTTCGGTTTCGGTCAGCCCCTCGGGGTCATAACCGAAATCGGCGGCATGGAAGGACAGGCTCAGCTGCGGATGGTTGGAGGCGCAATGATAACATTCGCGGTTGTTCTCCATCGTCAGCTTCCAGTTCCCCTCTTCGATCAGGTCCTGTTCAAAGGCGACCCGGGCGTTGCGCAGGTCATAGGGCGCCAGGCGCGGTTCCATGATGGTGGCCAGCTGGTCGATGTCCTCGGGCGGATCCTCGGCCAGGCAGGCGTAAAGGATCCCGCCGATGTCCCGCAGGGCCACGGGTTTCAGGTGATGCAGCGACCGGTCGAAATCCACGCCCATGTGCGGGGCCAGCGCCAGCGCCCCGTCCAGGTCATAGGTCCACTGGTGATAGGGGCAGACCAGCTTGCCGACCACCGACCGGCCCGGCGGCACCAGGCGCGCGCCGCGATGCGCGCACACGTTGTGGAAGGCCCGCAGCCGGTCGTCGTCGTCGCGCAGGATCACGATCGACACCGGCCCGATGTCGATGGCCATGACATCGCCTGCTTCGGGCACGTCGCAGGTCACGCCCACGGCGATCCAGTGCCGCCCGAAGATCGCGTCGCAATCCGCCTGCCAGACCGCCGGCGACGTGTAGAGCGCCGCGGGAAGGCTGTGGCCGGGACGGCGGGACGCCAGCAGCGTGGCGATGTCTTTGGTGTCGGCGGTACCATGATCCAGCATTATGCCTCCTTGGCGTGCGGGCCGTCGTAGCGGGGGAGATCCTGGCGCGCATGCTGCGCTTGACAGGGAAAAGCGACAACCGCACAAATGAACCTCAATCCATACGCTCAGATTATGTATCTGACGTCAGTAGCCCGGGGGTTCCTTGTCCCATCCCATCCGACGCAGCGTGCCATCCCTGACCGCGCTTGTGGCCTTCGAGGCGGCAGGCCGGCGCGAAAGCTTCACCCAGGCCGCGGCCGAGCTTGGGGTAAGCCAGGCCGCCGTCAGCCGTCAGATCGCCGCGCTCGAGGCGGACCTGGGGCTGGCGCTGTTCGAACGGGCAAACCGGCGGGTGCGTCTGACCGTCGGCGGCAAGGCGCTGCATGATGCGGTGAAGGGCGGGTTCGACGGCATCGCCGACACCATCGCCGAGCTGCGCACAACCCACATCGACCTGACCGTCAGCGTGTCGGTGGCCTTTGCGCATTTCCGTCTTCTGCCGATCCTGTCGTCGTTCCGGGCGACGGCCCCGCAGATCGGCGTGCGCGTCATTTCCGAAGATGACTGGCGCGCGCCGCTGGACCGGACGATCGACATGGCCATCCGCTATGGCCGGCCGCCCTTCGACGGCATGACCATCGTCGGGTCGCTGAAGGAAACGATCGTGCCCGTCTGCGCGCCCGAGATCGCGTCGCGGCTGAAGGGCGTGTCGATTGATGAGCTGATCCGGCAGGCCGAGGTCGCGCTGATCGAAAGCGAAGCCCCGGAGCCCAGCTGGCTGAACTGGTCGCAATGGCTGTCGCAGATTGGCGCGGCCAAGCACGTGGTCCGCGCCGGGCTGAACTTTACCAGCTATTCGGACGCGGCCTATGCGGCGATGGCGGGGCAGGGCGTCATGCTGGGGTGGACCGGCCTGCTGGAACGCCCGCTTGCCGATGGCCGCCTGGTCGAGCTGGACCTGCCCCGCCTGGTCCCCGAGGAACGCCAGTATGCGGTCGTGCCCAAGCGGGGGCGCCCATCACATGCGGTGGACGCCTTTGTGCGCTGGTTCAGCGAGGACGCGTTTCGATAGGGTTGGCAGGTAATCGGTGGCCGTCAGCCCCCTTGGTCCCTTTCGTCAGCCCCTTGATAGGTCCCGTCAGGCACGGCCTCTCACCCCGCCGCGATCGCGGCCCGCAGCGCACGGACGCGGTCGGCGTTTGATGAAGCCAGGCTGCCGTCCGCATGCCACAGCGAATTTTCAAAGCCCACGCGCAGCTTGCCGCCGCGGCGGTGCGCCTCGACCAGGCAGTCGGTTTCGCCGGCACCGAAGGCGCAGACCATCCAGTCGGGCGTCAGCCCCGTGCCCGCCAGCCAGTCTGTGAAAGGATCCAGATCGGCGGGGAATGAATTCTGATCTTTGGCATAGCGCCCCAGCACAAAGATCAGCTGAAGCCCGGGATCCTCGATCAGCGGGCGGGGCAGCACCTGCATCAGCAGATCACAGTCCTCAAGGCCATAGAGGATATGCTGGATGGCGATGCCCCGGTCCGCGCAGGTCTGGTAGAAGGCGCGCGCGGTCTCGATCCCGTCGCGCGTCAGTTCCGCGACCGAGGCCGAGACCAGCGCAGCCCCGCTGTTCAACGCGATGTCGCGCTGCGTGGCGGCGTCATAGATCCCGACGGCCTCGGTCGTGATCTGGACCTGCATGTCCGGCAGGTCCTGCCGCAGCCGGTCCAGCGCGGCGCGATAGCCCGCCGCGTCCAGCAGGTGCCCGCCGCCGGCGTCGCGCAGGTGCAGGTGCAGCCCGTCGGCCCCGGCCTCGGCGCAGGCGCGGGCCTCGGTCACGATCTCGTCCAGGGTGATCGGCAGGGCGGGGTGGTCGGATTTCTGGCGGCGGGCCCCCGTGGGGGCGACCATGAGGTGGGGCAGCATCAAAGAACCTGGTCCATGGCGGTGGAAAGCTTGTCGACCAGTTCGGCGATCTGGTCGTCGGTGATGATGAAGGGCGGGGCCAGCAGGATGTGATCGCCCAGCCGCCCGTCGATGGTGCCGCCCATGGGATAGCAGATCAACCCATTGGCAAAGGCCGCCTTCTTCAGCTTGGCCGCCACGCCGAGGTCGGGGTCAAAGGGGGCCTTGGTGTCGCGGTCGGCCACCAGTTCGATGCCCCGGAACATGCCGCGCCCGCGGATGTCACCGACGTTCGGATGATCCCCGAACCGATCCGCCAGCGCCTGTGCCAGCGCCGCACCCATGCGGGCCGAACGGTCGACCAGCCCGCCCTCGGTCAGCTTGGTGACCACCACGTCGGCGGCGGCGCAGGCCGTGGGATGACCCACATAGGTGTGGCCGTGTTGGAAAAAGCCCGACCCGTCGCGCACCGCGTCATAGATCGCGCCCGAACACAGCATCGCGCCGATCGGCTGATAGCCTGCGCCCAGCCCCTTGGCGATGGTGACGATGTCGGGGCTGATCCCGTCCTGTTCGCAGGCAAACAGCGTGCCGGTCCGGCCCATGCCGCACATGACCTCGTCCAGGATCAGCAGGATGCCGTATTGGTCGCAGATCTCGCGGATACGCTTGAAATAGCCCTGAACCGCTGGAAGCGCCCCGGCCGTGGCCCCCACGACCGGTTCGGCCAGGAAGCCGATGACCGTTTCGGGGCCGACGCGCAGCAGTTCTTCCTCAAGCAGGTTGGCGGCGCGCAGGCCATATTCGGCCTCGCTTTCCCCCTCGGCGCGCAGGCGGTAGTCGTAGCAGGGGTCGATATGGCTGGCCGAGACCATGACCGGATCGAAGGGCGCACGCCGCCACATGTTGCCGCCCGTGCCAAGCGCGCCAAGCGTGTTGCCGTGATAGCTTTGCTTGCGGGCGATGAAACGGCTGCGGCCGGGCTGGCCGGTTTCGATCATGTACTGACGGGCAAGTTTCAGCGCCGATTCCACCGCCTCGGACCCGCCCGAGACCAGGTAGACCCGGTCAATCCCCGCGGGCGCATGGGCGATCAGCCGGTCGGCCAGCGATTCGGCAGGGCCAGAGGTAAAGAACCCGGTATGTGCAAAAGCGAGCGTGTCGACCTGGGCCTTGATCGCGGCAATCACATCCTGATCTGAATGGCCCAGGCAGGACACGGCGGCGCCACCGGAACCGTCCAGGTACTTTTTTCCTTCCCTGTCAAAAAGATATATGCCATTGCCCCGCTCCGCGATCGGGGGGTGGCTTGCGGTGTGTCTGGGAAAGACATGGGACATGGGCTGATCTCGCATGGGTTGGACGCTGCAGTTTGGATGAAACAGATCGCACAGCGTTTGACAATGACTGAAACAAAGTGAACAGTCCTGTCAACTGGCAGCTGTCGAAAACAACGGGAGGCCGCGTGCCGACGAGCTTCGAGCAACGCCTGGCGGCGCAGTATGGAAATCTAAGCGTGGCCCTGCGACAGGCCGCGGATTTCCTGCGTGCGAACCCGGTCGAGATCGCGACCCGTCCACTGCGCACCGTGTCCCGCGACAGCGGCGTGTCGCCGGCGGCCTTTTCACGGCTGGCCCGCGCACTGGATTACGACACCTTCGATGACCTGCGCGAGGAATTCCGCGCCCATCTGGGCAAGCGGGTCGGCAATTTCGCCGACCGGGCCGAACGCCTTCAAAAGGACCATGCCGAAGGCGAGGGCGATTTCTTTGCCGCCCATCTGGCCGCCAGCCGCGCCGGGCTGAGCGAGCTAGAAGCCAAGATCGACCGCGCCCGCCTGGGCGAGGTCGCCGACCGTCTGGCCGCGGCGCGCCGGGTGCTGCTGCAAGGTGCGCTCGGATCGACCGGGGTGGTCGAATACCTGGCATACATGGCCACATTTCATAGCGATACATGGTCCCTGGCCAGCCGGATGGGCGCATCCCTGGGCAGCAGCCTGATCGGCCTGGATGCCCGCGACGCGCTGATCGTGGTGACCATGCCCCCCTTTGCGACGCGGTCGATCAAGGCCGCGCAACTTGCCCATGAAAGGGGCGTCTTTGTCGTGGTCATCACCGACACGCCAAGCTGCCCGGCATTGCAATATGCGGCGGCGCGTTTCATCGTG
The DNA here is from genome assembly GCF_900109195.1 of Pseudooceanicola nitratireducens. Classification (GTDB taxonomy): domain Bacteria; phylum Pseudomonadota; class Alphaproteobacteria; order Rhodobacterales; family Rhodobacteraceae; genus Pseudooceanicola; species Pseudooceanicola nitratireducens. The sequence continues at coordinate 701,028 of NZ_FNZG01000001.1, forward strand.
CCTACAGAGTCGCCGCATTTCTACTCGTCCTACGTGGTGACGATGTTCCTCCTCGAAGCATTGATGGGGATGGTTGTTGCCAGGTCGGACAGTGCCTCCAAGACCCGGATTGCCGAGGTCGAGGCGGCAAACAAGAGCCTCTCGGAAGTGTGGGGCGACACGTGACAATCATGAACAGACCAAGGGAGTTTAGGATGTTCAACAATTTCAAATTCATTGCGACCGGGGCCGTGGCCGCCGTCATGATGGCTCCGGCTGCTTACGCAGAAGAGTTCATCACCATCGGCACCGGCGGTGTGACCGGCGTGTATTACCCGACCGGTGGCGCGATCTGCCGCCTGGTGAACAAGGGCCGCAAGGAACACGGCGTGCGCTGCTCGGTCGAGTCGACCGGCGGGTCCGTCTACAACATCGAAACCATCCGCGCAGGCGAGCTGGAGTTCGGTGTCGCCCAGTCCGACTGGCAGTACCACGCCTACAACGGCACTTCGCGCTTTGAAGAAGCCGGTGCCTTCGAAGGCCTGCGCGCCGTCTTCTCGGTCCACCCCGAGCCCTTCACCGTCGTCGCCCGTGCCGACAGCGGCATCAAGACCTTCGAAGACCTCAAGGGCAAGCGCGTCAACATCGGCAACCCCGGTTCCGGTCAGCGCGGCACGATGGAAGTGCTGATGGCCGAAATGGGCTGGACCACCGACGACTTCGCGCTGGCGACCGAGCTGAAGGCGGCCGAACAATCCGCCGCGCTTTGCGACAACCAGATCGACGCGATGGTCTACACCGTCGGCCACCCCTCGGGTTCGATCCAGGAAGCCACCACCGCCTGTGATTCCGTCCTGGTGGAAGTGTCGGGCGACGCCGTGACCAAGCTGGTCGAGGAAAACCCCTTCTACCGGACCGCGACCATCCCGGGCGGCATGTACCGTGGCAATGACGCGGACACGATGACCTTCGGTGTCGGCGCAACCTTCGTGTCCTCGGCTGACGTGTCCGAAGATGCGGTCTATGCGGTTGTCTCCTCGGTCTTCGAGAACTTCGAAGACTTCAAGGGCCTGCACCCCGCCTTCGCGAACCTGAAGCCGGAAGAGATGATCTCGGCCGGTCTGTCGGCTCCGCTGCATGCCGGTGCCGTGAAGTACTACAAGGAAAAAGGCTGGATGGAGTAATCCATCCCCCCAAAACACGGGCAGGGGCGCATGTCGCCCCTGTCCACCAAGCGACGTGGGCCCTGTTCCAATAGGGCGGGGGCCTTCGTCACCCTCATAATAAGAAATGAATTTATCAGGCCAACAGGGCCAGGGACGGAGGGGTGATGTCCGTTAAGGAAAACAAAGCGCTCAGCGAAGCAGAGCTACAGGAACTGGTTGCGGCATCCGACAGCGGTGCGCGGTCCGTTCCGGGCCGGCTGGGCCTGTTCATTGCGGGCATCGCGCTCGTCTGGTCGATCTTCCAGGTGCTTCTTGCATCGCCATGGGCCCCATACGTGCTGCCCTCGGATGCGATCAACAATTCGCGCCAGATCCACCTGGCCTTTGCAGTCTTCCTGTCCGCCATGGCCTATCCGCTGTTCAAGCGCGCGCCGACCGACCGGGTGCCATGGTATGACTGGCTGCTGGCCCTGGGCGGGGCCTTCTTTGCGCTTTACGGTTACTTCTTCTACGCCAAGATCGTGCAGAACGGCGGGCTTGCGGACCAGACCGACGCCTATGCGGGTCTGATCGGCCTGGCGCTGCTGTTCATCGCCGCCTACCGGACCCTGGGCCCGGTCATGGTCATCCTGGCGATCATCTTCCTTGGCTACGTCTTCTTCGGCTCGTCCGAGGTGGTGCCGGATCAGATCAGATGGGCCGGGGCGTCGCTGCGAAAGGCGATGTCGCATATGTGGATCACCTCGGAAGGGGTGTTCGGCATCGCCCTGGGCGTGTCGACCAAGTTCGTCTTCCTCTTCGTGCTGTTCGGCGCGCTGCTGGATAAGGCGGGCGCGGGCAACTACTTCATCAAGATGGCCTTCGGGGCGCTTGGCCACCTGCGCGGCGGTCCCGCAAAGGCCGCCGTGGTCGGGTCGGCCGCCACCGGCCTGATCTCGGGGTCGTCGATCGCCAACGTGGTCACCACGGGCACCTTCACCATCCCGCTGATGAAGCGCGTCGGCTTCTCGGCTGAAAAGGCCGGCTCGGTCGAGGTGGCATCCTCGGTCAATGGTCAGATCATGCCGCCCGTCATGGGGGCCGCGGCTTTCCTGATGGTGGAATACGTCGGCATTTCCTACGTCGAGGTCATCACCCACGCCTTCCTGCCCGCGATCATTTCCTACATCGCGCTGGTCTATATCGTTCACCTTGAAGCGGTGAAGAACAACATGCCGACCCTGGGCAACAAGGTCGTGTCCATGGGCAAGACCATCGGCGGCATGTTCGCCTTCTTTGCTGGCTTCGCGGCGCTGTGTTACCTGACGCAGTTCCCTGTGCGGCTGATCACCGACATGGTGCCGTCGGGTTCGGGCTGGGTGCTGTCGGTCCTGCTGGCGGCGATCTATGTCGGGCTGATCTACCTGGCGGCCTCGGTGCCGGACCTGGAACCCGACGATCCCAATGCCGAACAGGTCGAGCTGCCCGAGATCCCGAAGATCTACAAATCCGGGCTCTACTTCCTGCTGCCGATCATCGTGCTGGTCTATTTCCTGATGATCGAACGCAAATCCCCCGGCCTATCGGCCTTCTGGGCGACCTTCCTGCTGTTCGGCATCCTGCTGACGCAGAAGACGCTGAAGGCCTTCTTCCGGGGTGAGGACAACGCACTGTCGAAGCTGAAGGACGGGGTCATCGACCTGATCCAGGGCATGATCGACGGGGCGCGCAACATGATCGGCATCGGCCTGGCCACGGCCACCGCAGGCATCATCGTCGGCACCGTGTCCCTGACCGGCATCGGCCAGGTGATGGCGGATTTCGTCGAATTCCTGTCGGGTGGCAACCTGATCCTGATGCTGATCTTCGTGGCGATCCTGTCGCTGATCCTCGGCATGGGGCTGCCGACCACGGCGAACTACATCGTGGTGTCGTCGCTGATGGTGGCCGTGGTGGTCGAACTGGGCGCGCAGTCGGGCCTGGTGGTGCCGCTGATCGCCGTGCACCTGTTTGTCTTCTACTTCGGGATCATGGCGGATGTGACGCCACCCGTGGGCCTGGCCAGCTTCGCTGCCGCCGCCGTGTCGGGCGGGGATGCGATCCGCACCGGCTTCACCGCGTTCTTCTATTCGCTGCGCACCGTGGCGCTGCCCTTTGTCTTCATCTTCAACACCGACCTGCTGTTGATCGATGTGACCTGGGTGCAGGGGATCATCGTCTTCGTGGTCTCGACCATCGGTATCCTGGTCTTTACCGCCGGGACCATGGGCTGGTTCATGACCCGCTCGAAGATCTGGGAAACCGTGGCGCTTCTGGTCATTGCCTTTGCGCTGTTCCGGCCGGGCGTCTTCATGAACCAGATCCAGCCCCCGTATGAACAGTTCGAACCCGCCGCCTTCGCCCAGGTGCTGGAAGATGCGCGCCCGGGGTCCGAGCTTCGGACAACAATCTCGGGGCCGGATTTCGACACGCTGGACATGAAGGACCTGACCGTGGTTCTGACCGTGCCCGAGGCCGAGGGCCTGGACGCGCGGCTGGACGAACTGGGCCTGATCCTTGTCCCCGAGGACGGCGTGATGCGCCTGGACGAGCCGATGTTCGGCACGGATCTGTCCGACAAACTGTCGAGCTTCGATTTCTACGCCGATGATCCGGTTGCGATCACCAAGGTGCAGGGATCGGCCGATCAGCTTCCGAAAGAGCTGATCTTCATCCCCGCGCTGGCGTTGCTGGGCCTGGTGGCCTGGTTGCAGATCGGCCGGGCGCGCCGTCAGCCGGAAGGAGTAGCCGCATGACCAAGACCGTTCTCTGTGCCGTCGACATCAACCGGCCCGTCGAGGAAAAGCCGGTGCTGGAAACCGCAGCTAAGCTGGCCGCGCTGGACGGTGCCCAGCTGGACATCCTGACCGTGGTGCCGGATTTCGGGTCCACCGTCGTGGGGGCCTATTTCCAGGATCACCACGTCGCGACTGCCAAGCAAGAGGCTGGGAAGCTGCTGCGCAACCTGTCCCGCACGACCCTGGGCGACGAGGTGGACATGAAGGTCCGCCACATCGTTGCGGTCGGCAAGGCCTATGAAGAGGTCCTGAAGGCCGCGACCCATGCCGGCACCGATCTGATCGTGATCGGCGCGCACAGCCCGGACCTGAAGGATTACCTTCTGGGCCCGAACGCCGCGCGCGTGGTGCGTCATGCCAAATGCTCGGTCTACGTGGTGCGCAGCTAAGGCATCGCGGCGGCGGGGCAGGACCCCGTGGCCAGACCGGAAAAACAGCAGGGGCGCGTTCGGACATCCGGGCGCGCCCCTTGCCTTTGCAATTGACCCGGCGTCGGGCTTTTCCCGGCAAATCCAGGCGATTGCACGAATGAAATTTGCGCCTTTGCGCCCAGTGTCATGCCAGTTTCGTAATTTCAGAGAATAATGAACCTTCATGCGTCGGATAAAATTTGACCAATTGGTCCGCCCCGCGCATGCTGACGGGAATTACAGAACCAAACCAAAGGATATCCCCATGACCAGAACCATTTTGCTGGCCAGCACCCTGCTGGCAGGTTTCGCAGCCCACGCGCAGGCCGACACGCTGCGTCTTCTGACCTGGGGCGGCTATGCGCCCGACGAGGTCGTGACCATGTTCGAGGAACAGACCGGCCACACCGTCGAAGTGACGAAATCCAACAACGAGGAAATGATCGCCAAGCTGCGCGCCACCAGCGGCGGCGGCTTTGACCTGGCGCAGCCTTCGCAGGACCGTGTCATGGGCCCGCAGATGGAATTCGGCATCTACAAGCCGATCGACGTGTCGAAGCTGAACCAGGATCTCTTCATCCCTTCGATGCTGAAGGCGACCATGGCCAACACCACCGTCAACGGTGACGTCTATGGCGTGCCGCATGTCTGGGGCACCTCGGGCCTGGTGATGAACACCGCCGAGGCGGGCGAGGTCGTGAAAGACTATGCCGATCTGTGCGACCCGGCGGTTGCGGGCAAGGTGTCCTACCGCCTGAAGCGTCCGACGCTGATCGGTTTCGCCTTCTCCCTGGGGGAAGATCCCTTTGCCGCCTACGGTGACGAGGCAAAGTACAAGGAGATCATGGAAAAGGTCGAAGCCAAGCTGATCGAGTGCAAGGCCAACGTGAAGACCTACTGGGGCGGCGGCGATGAGCTGATGAACCTGGTCCGTTCGGGCGAAGTCACTGCCTCGATGGCCTGGGACACCGGCGGCTGGAAGCTGAACGACGACAACGCCGACATCACCTTCGTGGCACCTGCCTCGGGTGCGCTTGGCTGGATCGACACCTTCGTGCTGCCCGCCAAGGGCCAGGCCGACGACGTGGCCTATGAATGGATCAACTTCGTGATGCAGCCGGAAGTCGCGGCCATGATCACCGCAGCGGCCGGCAACTTCACCGCCTCCGCCGGGGCCGACGAATTCGCCGAGGAAGGCCTGAAGGCCAAGTACCAGGCCAGCTTCCCGCAGGAAGCGATCGACAACATCAAGTGGTATCCGCCGGTTCCCGCGGGCCTCGAGTCGATCGAAGGCGAGGTTCTGGACCGCGTCCAGGCCGCCAACTGATCCTGTCCTGACATTCAGGCGGCATCCGGTGACCGGGTGCCGCCATCTATCTGTGGAATTCTCATGACCCCCGATCTTGAATGCGTCGACCTGGTGAAGCGGTTCGGCGACACGACGGCCGTCGACAACGTGTCGTTCTCGGTGCCGCCGGGCAGCTTCTTTTCGATCCTCGGCCCCTCGGGCTGCGGCAAGACGACGATCATGCGCATGATCGCGGGGTTCCTGGATCCGACCACGGGCGATATCCGGATCAAGGGCGGGTCGGTCCTGGATACGCCGCCGAACAAGCGCCCCGTGAACATGGTGTTCCAGCACCTGGCGCTGTTTCCCATGATGACGATCGCCGAGAACATCGGCTACGGGCTGCGCCGTCGTGGCATGTCCAAGCCCGAAATCGCCCGCAAGGTCGACGAGGCGCTTGAGCGGATCGGCCTTCCCGGCATCGGCGCACGCAAGGTCGACGAACTTTCCGGCGGACAGAAGCAGCGCGTGGCCATTGCCCGCTGCATGGTGCTTGAGCCGGACGTTCTGTTGCTGGACGAACCGCTTGGCGCGCTGGACCTGAAGCTGCGCGAACACATGAAGGTGGAACTGAAGGCGCTTCAGGCCGCCTTTGACACCACCTTTGTCTATATCACCCACGACCAGTCCGAGGCGCTGGTGATGTCCGACCAAATCGCCGTGATGAATGCCGGGCGGTTCGAACAGGTCGGCACCGGGCAGGATCTGTATTACCGTCCCGAAACCCCCTTCGTGGCCGGGTTCATCGGCGACACCAACCGCTGGAGCGGCCGGATCGAGAAGGCGGAGGGCGGCACGCTGCAACTGCGCACCGAAAGCGGGCTGGCCATGCGCGCCAGCGGCGCGGGCCTGGCGCCGGGCGACATGGCCGAGATCTTCGTGCGCCCCGAAGCCATCCGCCTGGCCGCCACGGCCGAGGGGCTGGCAGGCTTCGACAACCACCTGTCCGGCACGGTGACCAGCATCCTGTTCAACGGCGCGGCCTCTCGCCTGCTGGTGCAGGACGCGGCGGGCGAGACGCTGGAAGTCACGCTGCCCCAGTCGGGCGAATTCGACCGGCTGAAGCGCGGCGACATGGTGCACATCGGCTGGGGGGCAGGGCAGGCGACCTGCTTTGCCACCGGCGCGGCCGGAGCGCGGTGATGCGCAACCAGTCCCGCGTCGCCTTTTACCTTCTGCTGATGCCGCTGGTGCTGTGGCTGGGCCTGCTGATCATCATTCCGCATATCGACATGCTGTTGATTTCCCTGCGGGAACGCGTGTCCTTTGGCGTCTATGACCGCAGCCTTGCACAATATGAAAAGGCGCTGACCGAACCGCTGTACCTGCGCACCTTCGCGCGGACGGCGGTGATGTCGGTGCTGGCCACGGCGATCACCCTGCTGATCGCCTTTCCGGTGGCCTATTACATCGCCAAGATGGCGCGCGGCCGGTTGCAGCAGGTGCTGTTCCTGCTGTGCCTTATCCCTTTCTATGTTTCGGAACTGGTGCGGACCTTCGGCTGGATGATCCTGCTGCGCGAAACCGGCATCGTGTCGAACCTGCTGCAATGGGCCGGGCTGGCCGATCAACCGGTCGAGATGCTGTACACCGACGCCACCATGATGGTGGGGCTGGTCTATACCTCGATGCTGTTCATGGTGGTGCCCCTGGTGACCACGCTGGAAAGCCTGGACGACAGCGTGATCGAGGCGGGCTATGATCTGGGCGGCAGCGGGCTTTCGGTGCTGCGCGAAATCATCATCCCCCATGCCATGCCGGGCATCGTTTCGGGCTGCATCGTCGTCTTCATGCTGTCGCTCGGCAATTACCTGACGCCCACGATGCTGGGCGGCAAGGACAGCCTGTGGTTCACGGAAATGATCTATAACCAGTTCATCGTCCGTTCGAACTGGGAACTGGGCGCGGCCTTCGGCTTCATGCTGCTGGTGCTGTCCTCGGTCATCGTCTGGGGCATGCTGCGCCTGACGGGCCGGACCCTGAAGGAGACCATGGGATGATCCCGACCATTCCCCAATCCCGCACGGTCCGCATCGTCTATGGCGGCTACGTGGCGCTGTTCTTCCTGTATCTCGCGCTGCCGCTGACGGTCGTGGCGGTCTTTGCCTTCAACGACAGCCAGTTCCCGTCCCTCCCGTGGGAGGGGTTCACCTGGAACTGGTTCTTCGGAGACACCCGCCCGCAGATCGGCGTCTTCCATGAACGGGGCATCCTGGGCGCGGTCGGAACCTCGGCCTTTGTGGCGGCCTGTGTCGCGGTGCTTTCCGTGGCGGTCGGCACCACCAATGCCTTCCTGTTCAACCGCTATGATTTCCGCGGCAAGGGGCTGCTTTACGTGCTGATGCTGCTGCCGCTGGTGATCCCCGGTATCGTTCTTGGCATCTCGATCCTGGTCTTTTCCTCGACGCTGGCGAACGGCATCTGGGACCTGGCGCAGATGGACATCCAAGCGCTGCGTCCCGGCCTGCTTCTGGTGATCCTGGGGCAGTTCAGTTTTATCACCACGATCGCCACGCTGGTGATCTCGGCCCGGCTGCAAAAGTTCGACCGCACCCTGGAAGAGGCCGCGCTGAACCTTGGCGCAGATCGGCTGACGGCGGTGCGCACGATCACCTTGCCCTTCCTCGCCCCCGCGATGATCGGGGCCGTGGTCGTCGCCTTCCTGATGAGCTTTGAGAACTTCAACACCACGCTGATGCTGGTCGGGTCCGACGCGCCGCTGACCATCGCGATGTTCGACCGGTTGAAAGAGGGCTCGACCCCGCTTCTGAACGCGGTGTCGCTGCTTTTGATGCTGGGATCCTCGCTGCTGGCGCTGATGATGATCCTGTTCCAGCGCCGGTCCTGATCCCGCCCGTCTGAACCACGCACCTGCGCACCCCCGCTTTTGGCGGGGGCGCTGTCATGGCAATGTCATCAAAAATTCACTTACATTCCGGCCCATATTTCATTAATCCATGAAATATGGAAAAAGAGATTCCCGATCAACTGACGGCCCTGGGCCATCCGCAGCGACTTGCGGTGTTTCGCCTGTTGATGCGGCGTCATCCCGATGCCGTTCCGGCCGGTGAAATCGCCAATGCGCTGGCGGTGAAAGCCAGCACCATGTCCACCTATCTGGCCGCGCTGGTCAGGGCCGGGCTGGTGACGCAGACCCGGTCGGGGACCTCTCTTCTTTATGCGGTCAATATGACCACCGCACGACAGATGTTCGATTACCTCTTCCTCGACTGCTGCCGCGGTCGCCCTGAAATCTGCCTGCCTCAAAGCTCGGGATCCTCTGCCATGACCGACCACCGCACCTATTCCGTCCTGTTTATCTGTACCGGGAATTCCGCCCGGTCGATCTTTGCCGAAAGCCTGCTGCGCCAGATCGGCGGCAGCCGCTTCACCGTCTATTCCGCCGGCACCCGCCCGTCGTCCGAGCTCAACCCCTTTGCGCTTCAGGTGCTGACGGACAAGGGGCACGACATCTCGGACTTGCGGGCCAAGAACGTGGCCGAGTTCAGCGGCCCCGACGCGCCCGATCTGGATTTCGTCTTCACGGTCTGCAACCAGGCCGCGAACGAAGAATGCCCCGCCTGGGAAGGTCAGCCCATCAGCGGCCACTGGGGCATGGTCGACCCGGTGAAGGCCACCGGCACCGATGCCGAGAAAAGCCTGGCCTTCCAACAGGCCTATGGGGCGCTGAAACGCCGGATCGAGGCCTTTACGGCCCTGCCCGTGGAAAGCCTGGACCGGATCGCCCTGCAATCCGCGGTCGATGACATCGCCCGCCTGACGAACGAGGAAACGCAATGACCAACTATGCCGTGAACGGCCTTGGCCGCATGGGCAAGCTTGCCCTGAAACCCCTGATCGAACGGGGCGCAAGGATTGCCTGGATCAACGATGCCGTGGGCGATGCGGCGATGCATGCCCATCTGCTGGAATTCGACACGGTGCATGGCCGCTGGCAGGCGGATTTCGCCCATGACGACAGTGCCGTGATCATCGACGGCACGCGCATCCCCTTTGTTGGCACCAAGGCGATCGAGGATCTGCCCCTGGACGGTGTCGACGTGGTCATCGACTGCACCGGCGTCTTCAAGACTGAGGCCAAGCTGGCCCCTTATTTCGCCGCCGGGGTGAAGAAGGTTGTCGTCTCGGCCCCCGTTAAAGACGGACCCACGGCGAATATCGTCATGGGCGTGAACGACGACAGCTTTGACCCGGCACAGCATCGGATCGTCACCGCCGCCTCCTGCACGACGAACTGCCTGGCCCCGGTGGTCAAGGTCGTGCACGAGACCTTCGGGATCAAGCACGGGTCCATGACCACGATCCACGACGTGACCAACACCCAGACCATCGTCGACCGCCCCGCCAAGGACCTGCGCCGCGCCCGGTCCGCGCTGAATTCGCTGATCCCCACGACCACCGGTTCGGCCACCGCGATCACGCTGATCTACCCCGAGCTCAAGGGCCGGCTGAACGGCCACGCGGTACGGGTGCCGCTGCTCAATGCCTCGCTGACCGACTGCGTCTTCGAACTTGACCGCGCCACGACGGTGGATGAGGTCAACGCCGCCTTCGAGGCCGCCGCCAACGGCCCCCTGAAGGGCATCCTGGGCTATGAGACCCGGCCGCTGGTTTCGACAGATTACACCAATGATCCGCGGTCCTCGATCATCGACGCGCCTTCGACCATGGTGGTGAACGGCACGCAGCTGAAGGTCTATGCCTGGTACGACAACGAATGGGGCTATGCGCAGCGCCTGGCCGATGTCGCCTTGATGGTCGGGGCCTCGCTGTGACCCAGCAGGCCCCCGGCACCCAGGCGGCCAGGCCCGAGAAACCAAAAAGACCCGAGGGCCTGTCCGCCTATATCGCCGTCACCGCGGCCTATTGGGCCTTCATGCTGACCGATGGCGCGCTGCGGATGCTGGTGCTGCTGCACTTTCACACGCTTGGCTTCAGCCCGGTGCAGCTGGCCTATCTGTTCATCCTCTATGAGATCGCCGGGATGGTCACCAACCTGGCCGCCGGCTGGATCGCGGCGCGCTTCGGCCTGACCTCGACGCTTTATGCCGGGCTGGGAATACAGGTGGTGGCGCTGCTGGCGCTGTCGCAGCTGGATCCCTCCTGGACCGTGGCCGTCTCGGTCGCCTTCGTGATGTGCGTTCAGGGGCTGTCGGGCGTGGCCAAGGACCTGGCCAAGATGTCGTCGAAATCGGCGGTCAAGCTGCTGGCCCCCAAGGGCGAGGGCGGGTTGTTCCGTTGGGTCGCCCTGCTGACCGGATCGAAGAACGCGGTCAAAGGGCTGGGCTTCCTGCTCGGCTCGGCTTTGCTGGCTGTGCTGGGCTTCACCGGCGCGGTGCTGGGCATGGCAGGCGTCCTGGCGGTGATCCTTGCAGCGGTGGTGATCTTAATGCCGCCGGGTCTGCCCCGGGGCCGCAAGGGCGCCAAGTTCACCGAGGTCTTTTCGAAATCCGCCAATGTGAACTGGCTGTCGGCGGCGCGGGTGTTTCTGTTCGGGGCGCGCGACGTCTGGTTCGTTGTCGGCATCCCGATCTATTTCTACGCCGTCCTCTCGGACGGGAGCGAGGCGGGCAACCGCGCCGCCTTCTTCCTGATCGGCACCTTCATGGCGGGATGGATCATCCTTTACGGTTTTGTCCAGGCCAGCGCGCCGCGCCTTCTGAAGGCCGCCACCCGGGGTGAGGATGCGCTGATCCGCGCCGCACGCGGCTGGGCCTGGGCGCTCTTCGTGGTGCCCCTGGTGCTGAGTGGCGCGGTGCTGGCCGCACCGGGGCCGCAGGACTGGCTGACGGCAGTTCTGGTGGCGGGTCTGCTGGCCTTTGGCGCGATCTTCGCGGTGAACTCGGCGCTGCATTCCTACCTGATCCTGGCGTTTTCGAAATCCGAACGGGTGACCATGGATGTGGGGTTCTACTACATGGCGAACGCGGGCGGGCGGCTTCTGGGCACGCTGCTGTCGGGGCTGACCTATCAGATCGGCGGGCTGCCCCTGGTCATGGGGGCGACGGCCGCACTGGTGGCATTGGCGGCGCTGACCTCGGGTCGGTTGGACGACCGGGTCGCCCTGGACTGAGCCGGGACTGACTTCGGGACTGACCTCAAGGCAGGGGCCAGACCGGTCGCTGCCCCAAATTCACATCCGTGTATTGCAGCCCCCGCCCGTTGACGCCGGCGCAGACCGCGCGCTTTGATTGACGCCACATCAGGGGGAGGACTGGCCATGTCTTGGCTGAAACTGCAGGGCCGTGTGGCCGTCATCACCGGCGCAAGCGGCGGCATCGGCCGCGCCATCGCCCAGGCTTTCGTGGACGAAGGTGTGCGGGTCGCGATGCTGGACCTGCCTTCGGACGCGCTGAACGCGGCGGCAGAGGATATCGGCGGCATCCCCGTGCCCTGCGACGTCAGCGACGGTGCGGCGGTGGCCCAGGCGGCGGCATCCGTGGACAAGGCGCTTGGCCCAGTCGACATCCTGGTGAACAACGCCGCCCGGTCGATCCCCGGCGGGCTGGACCGCGTGTCAATTGCCGACTGGCAGAAGATGCTGGACGTGAACCTGACCGGATACCTGCGCTGCGCCCAGACCTTCGGCATTCCGATGCTGGAAAGGGGCCGGGGCGCGCTGGTGCACGTCAGTTCCATCGCCGCGCTGCATGCCACGCCACAGGGCAACGCCTATGCCTCGGGCAAGGCGGCGGTGTCGATGTTGTCCAAACAGCTGGCGGTGGAATGGGGCCCGCGCGGGGTACGCTCGAACACCGTCGCCCCCGGCCTGATCCGCACGCCTTTGTCCGAGGCCTTCTATGCCGACCCCAGGGACCTGGCCGCACGCGAGTCCGTCGTGCCCCTGCGCCGCATCGGCCGCCCCGAGGATATCGCAGACGCGGTGCTGTACCTGTCGTCCGACCGGGCGTCTTACGTCACCGGGGACGAGCTGACCGTGGACGGCGCCTTCACCCGTGGTCTGATGAGCCATATTCCCCGCCCGGGCTACGACTGACCCCTGGCCCTGAGTCCGTCTTGCCCCGGCGGTGCGCCCCGGGCGTGTCCCCGGTCCAGCGCAGAAAGGCGCGGTGGAAATTCGCCGCCGAGGAAAACCCGAGATCCTGAGAGATCTCCTCGATACTGGCCGCGCTGCCGGACAGCGCGCGGATGGCCAGGTCGCGGCGCAGGGCATCGCGGATCTCGCGGAAGGCGGTGCCTTCCTCGGCCAGGCGGCGCATGCAGGTGCGCGGCGTCATGCCAAAGGCGCGGGCGACGGGGGCCAGCTGTGCGCAGCTCCAGTCGGTTTGGAACAGATGCGCCCGGATGCGCAGGGACAGGCTGTGGTCGCGGTGGCGGGTGAACAGCCAGTCGCGCGGGGCGCGGCGCACGAACGCCACCAGCTCTGCCTTGCTGCGCGACAGCGGCCTTGTGCCATCGGCTGCAAAGGTGATTGCCGAGGCAGGCGCGTCAAAGCTCAGCGGGGCGGGGAAGATCACCGGGTAATCGGCGGCGAAGCCCGGCCGGGCAAAGGCGAAATCCACCGCCCGCACCGCGACCTCGCGCCCCGCCAGCCAGGACAGCAGCCCATGCGCGAGCTTCAGGATCAGCATGTGGCCAAAGCGCTGCGCCGGGGCATCGCCGGTCAGCTGCAGCGACAGCACCATCCGGGCGTCGCGCAGGTCCAGCGTGAAACAGGCATCGTCCAGAAGCAGGTTCCAGAAGGTCGAAAACCTGAACAGCGCGGCCGCAAGGCTGTCGGCTGCGCTGACGCTGGTCAGAAGGTGTTGCAGCGCCCGGGCACGGATCGGCCGGGACCACAGGCCCATCATCTCGTCCCCGCTTTGCGTCGCGGCCACCTGATACAGCAGCACGATCTGATCGAGCGTCACCCGGGCGTCAGGCCGCCCCGCGTCTGCCGCCAGCCCCGCATGGCGCAGGAAGCCGTTGGTCCGGTCAGGACCGAACCGCAGGCGCATGGCGCTGATCCAATCCTCGATCAGGGCGCGCGACAGGGTCGGCAGGTCACCGGGTTCGGAACGAAAGGTCATGGGGCAGGGCTACGTGATTTTGTCACTTTGGGGAAGTCTGCTGTCACCCAGGGCCATTGAGGGCAGGGTGGCGCAGCAAATATTGTCGCTTCCGAACATATCGCATGACATCCCCGAAAGGATTGAAAGATGGCCCGTGACAGCTTTGACAACCTCCTGATCGAAACCCGCGACAGCGGCGTCGACATCGTGACCCTGAACCGCGCCGCCAAGCGCAACGCGCTGGATGTGGCCACGGTGGACGAACTGGTCGACTACTTTGGCACCGCGCATCGCCGGGGCGTCCGCGCCGTGGTGCTGGCGGGATCGGGCGATCATTTCTGCGCCGGTCTGGATCTGGTCGAACATTGGAAGGCCGACCGCAGCCCGGACGAATTCATGCATGTCTGCCTGCGCTGGCACGAGGCTTTCAACAAGATGGAATATGGCGGTGTCCCGGTGATCGCGGCGCTTCAGGGTGCGGTCGTGGGGGGCGGGCTTGAACTCGCCTCGGCGGCGCAAATCCGGGTGATGGACCAGACCACCTATTTCGCCCTGCCCGAGGGCCAGCGCGGCATCTTCACCGGCGGCGGCGCGACGATCCGGGTCAGTGACCTGATCGGCAAGTCGCGGATGATCGACATGGTTCTGACCGGCCGCGTCTATCAGGGGCAGGAGGCCGTGGACCTCGGGCTCGCGCAATACCTGGTCGAGGGATCCAGCTTTGACCGCGCGCTTGAGCTGGCCGAGAAGACCGCTGCCAACCTGCCGTTGACCAACTTCGCCATCTGCTCGGCGGTCAGCCACCTGAACAACATGTCGGCGCTGGACGCGGCCTATGCGGAATCGGTGGTGGCCGGGATGGTGAACACCCAGCCCGCCGCCCGCGAACGGCTGGAGGCCTTCGCCAACAAATCCGACGCGCGCATCCGTCCGAACGGGTGAGGGGCGGGGGGCTGCGGTCCTACCCCAGAGGTGGCTTCAGCATGAACCTGTCAGCCAGAGCCCTTTGCGCACAGCCTAAGATATAGGTCCCGCCCGGCGTTTGCGCCGGGCAGCGCCGTCCCGCCCCCCTGGGGCGGCGCTATTGCGCCACCCCGCGGGCCGGACGCTGCCCTTGGCTTTAAGATCAACGGATGCTCTGTATGGTGACCCTTGCCATATGGCTGGTGAGAAATCAGACCGAGCGGCGTCGTCGCGCCTCTGGGCTCCGCCCGAGATCAGGCGAAATCGTCCACTGGACGATTTTCGAGAAGCCTGATCACCCCCGCGGGCCGGACGCTGCCCTTACCAAAGACCTATGAAGCTTGCGCACAGGTTTCAGAGGGCCTTCGCCCTCCGAACACAGACCACAAACCTTGCCGCCCTCAGGCCCAACCCCTAAACCGGGGCCATGCGCATTCTCGATAACATCATCAGCGACCGGGGTTCGAAATACGCGGTCTCTGGCGGGCCTTGCCGCAACGAGGACGAGGCGAAGGACTTCATAAAGACGCTCTGCCGCAAGAAGAAATTCGCCAAGGCCACGCATAACACCTGGGGGCTTCTGGCCGGCGACACGCCGGTCAAGAACGACGACGGGGAATCCGGCGCGGGCATGGTGATCCTGCGGATGCTGGAACGCGAAGGGCTGCGCGATCACATCGTCGTCGTGACCCGCTGGTACGGCGGCAAGCACCTGGGCGGCGACCGGTTCCGCCATGTGCGGGACGCGGTGCAGCTGTATCTCGACACGCTGCGGTCGGGTTAAGTCCCGATTTCGTCCTGCCCGATCCTGGCCAGAAACGCCCGCGTCCGGCGCATCACATGGGCCACCGTGGCCTCGGGCCCATGGGCGGCGGTATGGGCGGTCATGGGCACCTCGAGCGCGAGGGGAAGATCGGCGGGCAGGGCGCGGACATAGGCCGACAGGTCGATCCCGCCGTCACCGGGGGGCAGGCGCTCGGCCCGGCCGGCGTGCAGCAGATCCTCGGTCGAATAGGGTGGATGCACCGGCGCGTCGCACAGATGGGCGAACCGCAGACGTTCGGGGGGCAGGGCTTGCAGCGTCGACAAAAGGCTGTCCGAGCGGTCGAAATGCAGGCTGTCGGGCAGGATGCCGATCGCGGGGCCGGCCTGTTCCACCACCGCAAGCGCGGCGCTCAGGGACGGCACGTTGGTCCAGGGAAAGAACTCCAATGACACCCCCAGCCCGCGATCCGCCGCCAGCTGACCCAAGCGCCCCAGGGTCGCGGCCAGTCGCGACAGGTCAGGGTCGTAGGGCGCAGTGATGACCTCTTTGGCACCCAGCTCGGCCCCGGCATCAAGGAAGGGGATCAGATCCTCGGCCCGCGTTTCGGGCGTGATCTTGACGAATTCGATGTCATGCACGGTGACGCCGGTCTCCCGCAGGGCCGTGCGGCTGGCGCGCATCAGCGCGGCGTCCTGCATCAAGGGATAGCCGGGAGAGGTCTCGGTCACCCGGATCAGCCGCAGCCCGACCGCGTCGAACCCCGCCCGGGCCGCCGCATGGATCAGCGCGGGCGGGGGCAGGTCGATGGCCGTCAGATGCGCAAGCGAGAGAAGGCGGCTCATCCCCGCGCCCCCGCCGCATGGCGCCCGGCGATATAGCCAAAGGTCAGCGCCGGCCCCAGGTTGATGCCGCCCGCCGGGTAATGCCCGCCCATGACGCTGCGCATGTCGGTCCCTGCGGCGTAAAGCCCGGGGATCGGCGCGCCGCCTGCGTCCAGCACCCGCGCCGCACCATCGGTCTGCAGCCCGGCGAAGGTGCCGAAGCTGCCGGGGATGACCTTGACCGCGTAGAAGGGGCCGCGTTCGATCGGGGCGAGGCAGGGGTTGGGCGTGACCTCTGGATCGCCCTGAAGCCGCATGTAGGGGGTGGTACCGCGGTGGAACGCCGGGTCTTCGCCCCGCCGGGCGTGGTCATTGAACTGCGTGACGGTTGCGGCAAGGCCTTGCGCGTCGATCCCGCAGGCCTGCGCCAGGGCCTCGATACTGCGCCCGGTCTTCAGATAGCCCGAGGCGATCCAGGGCCGCAGCGGCAGGGGCGCGGGCCGCACGATTCCCAGCCCATAACGGCGGATAAACCGGTGATCGCAGACCAGCCAGGAGGCGACCTCCTGCCCCTCGGGGATAGCGTCGAAAAGCGCCTGGACGTAATCGTAATAGCCCAGGCCTTCGTTGCAGAACCGCCGGCCATCGGCCAGCACGCCGATCACGCCGGGTTTGCCGCGTTCGATGATATGGGGAAAGACGCCGGTGCTGCCGTCGGGCCAGTCCACGCGCGACACCGGGCACCAGGCCCCCGGCGCGGCCAGGTTTGCCGCCTGATAGCCGCCTGCTGCCTCTCCCAACCGCAGGCCATCGCCCGAGGCCTCGGGGACCGCCAGGGTGGCGTGCTGATCGGGGCGGGGAAAACTCGCCGCGCGGCGGGGCAGATCCTGGGGATAGCCGCCACAGGCCAGCACCACGCCCCGCCGGGCGCGGATGCGGCGCGGGCCCTGGGCGGTGTCCAGAACGGCTCCGGTTACGCCACCATCGCCGATCAGCTGCGCCACACCCTGGCCGGTTCGGACGACAACCCCCGCATCCAGCGCCGCGCGTAGCAGCCGTGCCACCAAAGCGTTGCCATTGCGAAGCTCCATCCCCCGTCCATGACGGGCCAGCGACCACAGGTGCCGCGCCATCCGGCGGGTCACATGCAGGGCCGAGGCGACGGATCGCGTGGCGGTCATGAAGGCGCGCAGATCCGCGCCGGCCTGAATGGTCATGCCCCAGAATGACGTCTCGCGCAGGGGGCGGCGCAGCAGCGCGATGTCCCGGCCAAGCGCCTGACCGGGATAGGGCGCGGCGATCACCGACCGGCCGCCAGTGCCCGCGCCGGGCAGATGGCCATAGGTGTCGGGGATCCGCGCGCCGCATTCAAAGGCCAGCCCCCGGTCTTCCAGAAACCCGATCATCTGCGGCGCGGCCTGCAGGAAGGCATCGACCAGCGCGGGGTCGAAGGCATTGCCCTGCACGGCCTTCAGATACTGGCGCGGGCCGGAACTGTCTTCGTCAAAGCCATGGCGACGGGCGACGGGGTTGCAGGGGGCCCAGATCCAGCCGCCGGACCAGGCGGTGGTGCCGCCGATGACGTCGGATTTCTCGGCCAGGATGACCTTCAGCCCGCCCGCAGCGGCCGCCAAAGCCGCTGCAAGCCCGGCCGCGCCCGATCCTGCCACCAGCAGGTCGCAGTGGTCGTCCCATGCCGCATCCTGCGTTGCCTGTTGAGAAAATTCCCCGGACTTGGTCATCGGCCCCTCCGCGTCTGGCCCCCTCTCCTGCGGGGAAGTGTCCGGTTGCGAGGCGTAACGTCAAATGCTTGTTTGCGGCTTTCGGTAACATCAGGTTAATCTTGCCCAAAGGGGAGGGCCGCATGAAGGAAATCACCCTGCGCCAGGTCGAGGTCATCCGAGCAGTCATGCTGCGGGGCACGATCAATGGCGCGGCCGAACTGCTGGGGGTCTCGGCCCCCGGGATCTCTCGGCTTGTGAAACATACCGAGGAAACCCTGGGCCTGCGGCTTTTCGAACGGCGCGCGGGGCTGTTTGTGCCCTCGGTCGAGGCGGGCAAGGTCTTTGACCAGATCCGCGAGGTCTACAAGGGCGTCGAGAACCTGCAATCGGCCATCGACTCGCTTAAAAAGGGCGAAGAGGTGCAGCTGTCCTTCGCCAGCGCGCCCTCGGTCGCGCAGTTCATCGCCGCCCGCGCCCTGCGCACGATCCGCAAACGCTATCCCGACCTCTATATCGACCTGAACATCCTGAAGATCGAAGAGACGGCGGATTACCTGCTGCTGGAGCGCGGAGAGTTCGTGATCATGAGCTCTGCCGTGCACAACCCGGGCATCCAAAGCGAAAAGCTGGCCCATGGCCGCGTCGTCGCCATCTTGCCCGAAGGCCATCCCCTGGCCGCCCAAGAGGTGATTTCCGTACACGACCTGGCCAAAGAAGAAATGGTGGGCATCGACCCTTCGGACCCCTACGGGCGCATCATCTCGCGCCCCTTCCGCGAGGCGGGGATCGACCTGCGCCACACCATGCGCGGCCGCTTTGCCCAGACCATCGTCAGCCTGGTGCGTCACGGCATGGGCGTGGCGCTGATCGACGAATTCTCGGTGGCCGAGGTCTATATGCCCGGTGTCGTGCGCCGCCCGATTGTCGAAGAGACCTTCATCGACATCTACGCGGTGACCAAGAAGGACAGGGTGCTGTCGAACTTCGCCGAATACAGCATTGCGCAGTTCCGAAAGGAGCTGAACGAGGCCGGCAAGAACTGGGCCTGAGCGGCTGACGCGATTAACCTGATGTTACGGTATGCGAAAAAGCGGTATTTGACGTTAATCTTCTGATCGTCGAAAACTTCCCGCCATGGGACGCACGGAGGATCGCGTCCAATAGCTTTAACGGGAGGAACCTCATGAAGCGTTTCGTAATTGGTGCCGTTTCGGCGCTTGTCCTGGGTGCATCCGCTGCCGGTGCGGCCGACTATCCGTCCAAGGAAATCCAGGGCGTCATCCAGTGGGGGGCCGGTGGCTCTACCGATACGGTGATGCG
The DNA here is from genome assembly GCF_900109195.1 of Pseudooceanicola nitratireducens. GTDB lineage: Bacteria > Pseudomonadota > Alphaproteobacteria > Rhodobacterales > Rhodobacteraceae > Pseudooceanicola > Pseudooceanicola nitratireducens. Next base: position 720,374 of record NZ_FNZG01000001.1, read on the forward strand.
GTCTGTCACGCCCCATGCCGAAGAGGCCCTGGGCGGCACGGTCGTCATGCAGAACATGACCGGCGGTGTCGGTGCGATCGCGCTGAACCATGTCGCGGGCCAGGCGGCCGACGGCTACACCCTGCTGATGGGCGCGGAAAACCCGCTGCTCTACAAGGTGATGGGCCTGGGCGACAAGGACTACTCGGACTTCACGCCGATCTCGATCCTGGCACGCGGCACCCCGATCCTGGTGGCCAACCCCGATGCCCCCTTCGACGATTATGCCGGCATGATGGCCTATATCAACGACAACCCCGGTGAACTGCGCATGGGCGCAACCGGCCCCGGCGGCCTGCCGTCGGTCGTGACCGCGATGATCAACACCGTTGAAGGCAAAATGGACGTGATTTCCGTGCCCTACGACGGCGACGGCCCGGCGCTGACCGCGCTGCAGGGTGGCGCGATCGACGTCATGCCCGCGGTTCTGGGTGCGGCCATCGAAGGCATCCGTGCCGGCAAGATGAAGCCGCTGGCGATCTTCGACGTGGCGGCCAACGACAAGCTGCCCGAGGTCCCGCCGGTCACCGACTTCAACGACGCCTACAACACTTACCTGCCCTGGGGCCCGTTCTTCGGTGTCTTCGTCAAGAAGGGCACGCCGGATGACGTGGTCGCCAAGCTGGCCGACGCCTATGCCAAGGGTGCCGAGAACCCCGCCTTTGTCGAGCTGATGGACAACCGCGGCTTCTCGATGATGGGCATTTCCGGTGCCGAGGCCGAGGCCTTCCTGTCGAAGTGGCAGCAGGGCACCACCTGGCTGCTGCAGGACGCAGGCCTGACCAAGGCATCGCCGGAAGACTTCGGCATCGCCCGCCCGTAAGGCGCGCAGGTCAAGGCTAAGGCACAGGTCCGGCAGCCTGCCGGACATCGGAAAAGACCGGCGCCTGACGCCACCTGAAACCAGTCGGCGCCGCACTTCGCACCTTGAAGTGCGGCGCCTTTCAGTTCCGCAGCCCGGCCGCCCGATGGCGACAGGCCGATGGCGGGACCTGCGGACAACAGGGGGAGGGAACCCATGAAGATCGAAACGGAACACCACGACGGCACGTCCGACGCGACGCCCGGCGGCTACGAGGGCCAGCGCCGCCCCGGAGAGCTGATCTTTGGCGCGGTCATGTTCCTGGGCAGCCTCTTCCTGGTCTTCTCGGCCTGGGGGATCGAAAACACCTTCGGGCCCAATGGCCTGTCCTCGCCCCGGGCGATCCCGCTGGCCACGACGATCGTCATGGCGATTGCCGCCGGGGTGATCCTGTTCAAGGACGCGCGCCTGCCGCGTGTCACGGGCGAGACCGTGATGAAGGACATCCTGCCGGTCAATGTCATCATCCTTGCGGTGATGCTGGTGGCCTATGGCGTGGCGCTGAAACCGATCGGGTTCCTGCCCACCTCGGCCGTGTTCCTGATCATCGCGATCAAGCTGCTGGCCCGGCGTGGCTGGGGCTGGACGCTTCTTGTCTCTCTCGGAAGCCTCATCCTGATCTGGATCGTCTTCCGCATCGTCTTCACCGTCCTCATCCCGGCCGGCATCGTCCCCGAGGCCGAGGTCATCCAGATGTTCCGCAGCCTCTTCCAGGGAGCCCCGTGATGGACGCCGTTCTTGCCTTTCTGACCGTCTTCACCCAGCCCGAGCTTCTGCTGCTTGTGGGCCTGGGCACCTTTGCCGGGGTCTACGTCGGCGCGATTCCGGGACTTTCGGTGACCATGGCGGTCTCGATCCTAATTTCCTTCACCTTTTCCTGGGATGTCTACCCGGCGATCTCGCTGATGATCGGGATCTACATGGGCGGGGTCTATGGCGGGTCGCGCACCGCGATCCTGCTGAACATCCCCGGCGCGCCCTCGGCCATTGCCACGGCGCTGGACGGCTATCCGCTGGCCAAGCGGGGCGAGGCCGGGACCGCCATCGGCGTCACCACGGTGATGTCCTTCATCGGCGGCTTCATCGGCATCGGCGTGCTGGCCGTGGCCGCGCCCTTCGTGTCGGATTTCGCGCTGAAGTTCCAGCCGCGCGACTACATGCTGCTGGCGGTTCTGGGCATCCTTCTGGTCGGATCGCTTTCGTCCGGCAGCCTGATCAAGGGCATCTTTGCCGGTGCGCTTGGCATCGCCATCGGGGCCGTGGGCCGTGACCCGCTGACCTTTACCGAACGCTTCACCTTTGACCTGCCGCTGATGCAGGGCGGGATCAGCTTTATCGCGGTGATGATCGGCATGTTCGGCGTCTCCGAGGCGCTGATGCAGCTGCACCACGTCAACAAGGATGCCGTGCGTCAGAAGATCAGCCGCATCGTGCCCTCGCTGAGCACCGTGAAGAAGCACCTGCCGCTGTCGCTGCAGACCTCGACCATCGGGGTGGTGATCGGCGCGCTTCCGGGCACCGGCGGGGACATCGCGGCGCTGATGGCCTATGACCACGCCAAGCGCGTGACCAAGAACCCCGAACGCCCCTTTGGCGATGGCGCCATGGAGGGCCTTGTCGCCCCGGAGACCGCCAACAATTCGGCCGTGGGCGGGGCCTTCATTCCGATGATGACCCTGGGCATTCCGGGCGATGCGGTGACCGCGATCATGATCGGCGCGCTGTTCATCCACGGGCTGAACCCCGGCCCGATGCTGATGGTCGATCAGCCCGATATGTTCTGGTTCATCGTCGGCGCGCTGGTCATGGCCAATGTCTTCATGCTGATCTTCGGCCTGACTGGCATCAAGCTGTTCACCAAGATCGTGGAAATGCCGCGCGCCGTGCTGATCCCGCTGATCATGCTGCTGTCGATCGTGGGTGCCTATGCGGTCAACAACTCGCTTTCGGACGTCTACTGGATGCTGGGCTTTGGCTTCTTTGGCTATTTCATGCGGCACTACGGCTATCCGCTTGGCCCCGTGATCCTGGGCGTGATCCTGTCGCGGCTGCTGGATGACAACTGGCGCCGGGCGATCATTTCCGAACGCGAAGACCTGGGCCGGTTCTTTGGCGGCATCTTCTCCAGCCCGCTGTCGACCGTGCTGCTGATCGCCGTGATCCTGATCTTCGTGTCGCAGACGCCGCTTTGGACCCGCGCCAAGGCGCACATCCTGAAGCCGCGTAACCAAGGGGTGCAGGGATGAGCAAAGCGCTGAAACTGGGCCTGATCGGCGACAATATCGCCCGGTCCCGCGCCAATGTCCTGCACGGGCTGGCGGGGGATCAGAACGGCGTCGCCGTGACCTATGACAGGCTGGTGCCGAAGATGATGGAAAAGGACTTTGACGGGGTCTTCGACCACTGCATCGCCACCGGCTTTGACGGCATCAACGTGACCTATCCCTACAAGGAAAAGGCCGCGCTGCGTGTCACGGTGGACGATCCCCTTGTCCGGGCCATTGGCGCGGTGAACACGGTGATCTTCCACAAGGACGGCCCCAAGGGGTTCAACACCGATCACTCGGGCTTCATGGCGGCCTATCGTGCCGTCCGGCAGGAACAGCCCACAGGCCCGGTGCTGATGATCGGCACCGGCGGCGTCGGCAAGGCGGTGGCCTTCGGGCTGGCGGGGCTGGGCACACGCACCCTGCGCCTGGTCGACCGCGACGTCGCCAAGGCCGAGGCACTGGCCGCCGCCCTGATCGCCGTGGCCCCGGACATGGACATCTCGATCTGGATCAGCGCCGAAAAGGCGGCCGAGGGCTGCGCCGGGCTGATCAACTGCACCCCCGTCGGCATGGTCGGATACGAGGGCACGCCGCTGGATCCCGCCGCCATGGCCGGGGCCGAATGGGCCTTTGACGCGGTCTATACGCCGGTCGACACCCAGTTCCTTCAGGACGCCCAGGCGGCGGGCCTGTCGATCATTTCCGGGTGGGAGCTGTTCTTCTACCAGGGCGTCCACGCCTGGACGCTGTTCTCAGGTCTTTCGCTGGACGAGGCGCAGCTGCGCTCCAGCCTGCAACAAGAGGTCGCGCCCGCATGAAAACCGCCATCGCCACTGTCTCGATCTCAGGCACGCTGACCGAAAAGCTGGACGCCATCGCCGAGGCCGGCTTCGACGGCATCGAGATTTTCGAACAGGATTTCGTCACCGACACCGGCAGCGCCCGCGACGTGGGCAACCGGATCCGCGACAAGGGGCTCGAGGTCAGCCTGTTCCAGCCCTTCCGCGACTTTGAAGGTCTGCCCGAGCCCTATCGCACCAAGGCCTTCGACCGGGCCGAACGCAAGTTCGACCTGATGCAGGACCTGGGCACCGACCTGATCCTGGTCTGTTCGTCGCTGCATCCGCGTGCCCTGGGCGGCATCGACCGGGCGGCGGACGATCTGCGTGCCCTGGGCGAACGCGCCGCCGCGCGCGGGCTGCGCATCGGGTATGAGGCCCTGGCCTGGGGCCGCTATGTGAACGACCACCGCGACGCCTGGGAAATCGTGCGCCGGGCGGATCATCCGAACGTCGGGCTGATCGTCGACAGTTTCCACACCCTTGGGCGCGGGCTGGACCCGGAAACCATCCGGCGCATCCCCGGCGACAAGATCTTCTTCGTGCAGATGGCGGATGCGCCCAAGATCGACATGGATCTGCTGTATTGGTCGCGCCACTTCCGCAACATGCCGGGCGAGGGCGATCTGCCCGTCACCGACTTCATGCGCGCGGTGCTGGCGGCGGGCTATACCGGCCCCGTCAGTCTTGAGATCTTCAACGACCAGTTCCGGGGCGGCAGCCCGCGCACCATCGCGCGCGATGGCTATCGGTCGCTGATCACCCTGCTGGACGACGTGCGCCGGGCCGAGCCCGAGATCGACGTGCAATTGCCGCCGATCCCCGCCCGCCAGGACGTTCAGGGCACCGCCTTTGTCGAATTCGCCACCCGCGGGACCGAGGCCGAGACGCTGAAATCCCAGCTGACCGCCCTGGGCTTTGCCGAAACCGGCCGCCACCTGGCCAAGGCGGTCACCCTTTGGCAGCAGGGCGACATCCGCATCGTACTGAACGAGGAACAGGGCGATTTTGCCGGCACCGCCTATAACACGCATGGCACCTCGATCTGCGATATCGGGCTGACCGTGTCGGACGCGGGCGACACGGTGGCGCGGGCCGCCGCCCTTGGCGCGAAACGCTTCAGCCAGAACCCGGCCGTCGGCCAGCTGGAAATCCCGGCGATCCGGGGCCTGGGCGGCAGCCTGCTGCACTTGCTGGACCACCGTCACGCCGACGTCTGGAAAACCGAATTCGGCGCCGGGACCGAAGGCCCCGAAGGCGCAGGCCTGCGCCGGATCGACCATATCGCCCAGACCATGACCTATGACGAAATGCTGTCCTGGTCGCTGTTCTACGGATCGCTGTTCAAGATGCACAAGGCCCCCATGGTCGACGTGATCGACCCCGACGGGCTGGTGCGGTCGCAGGCACTTGGCACCGAAGACGGGGCCTTCCGCATCACTCTGAACGGGGCCGAGACGCACCGCACCCTGGCCGGATCCTTCCTGGCGCAAAGCTTTGGCGCGCCGGTGCAGCACCTGGCGCTGAGCAGCGACGACATCTTTGCCAGCGCCGCGAAACTGACCGCCGCCGGGTTCGAGGCCCTGCCGATCCCCGACAACTATTATGACGACCTGGCCAGCCGTTTTGACATCGCGCCCGACATTCTGGCGGCGATGAAACGCCATCAGATCCTCTATGATGCGGACGATCACGGCACCTTCTTCCAGATGTATGGTCGTCCCGTGGTCAGCGGTTTCTTCTTCGAGATCATCCAGCGCGACGGATATCGCGGCTATGGCGCGCCGAACGCGCCCTTCCGCATCGCCGCCCAGAAACGCCTGGGCCGCACGCGGGGGATGCCGGCGGACTGACTGGACTGACGGGCCGCGACGGGCCGCGACGGGGAAGGGCGGGACCAGCGGAGGGGCAGGGGAGAGCTTGGGGGGATCAGACCTCGATCTGCACCGGCGTCTCGAATTCGTCCTCGGGGCTCAGCGCCTGCACCGCGCTGCGCAGCGCCCCGAGGTATTTGTCGAAATTCTTGCGGAACCGGTAGACCGCGCCGCCGATGGCCAGCGTCGCGGGCTGGCCCTGCACCTTCAGCGGCAGCAGCACCGCAATCGTCGCGCCGCCCTCGAAGGGCAGATCCTCGACCGAGGCATAGCCCTGCTGGCGGATCTTCTCGATCTCGCGCAGGACCACGTCCAGCTTCATGCGTTCCGACGGATTGCTGGTCGCGATATTGGCGCGGCGCACCATGTTCTCGATCTTGGAATCCGGCAGCGTCGACAGAAGGACCCAGCCCGCTGCCGACCGCGTGATCGGCCGCACCGTGCCTTCGTCGATGTGGAATCGCAGCGCATGCAGCGAATCCTTGGTCTTGAGGTATTGCAGGTAGACGTCGTTCTTGGTGCCGATGAAGGTGCCTTCGCGGGTGATCGCATGCACGTCGTTGATCGCATCCAGGATCCGCCCCGACCCGAACAGCGCGCGGGGGATCCAGTCGCCAAGCGTCGTCACCTTGGAGGTCGGGAAATAGACCCGCCGCGCCCGGTCGTAGTTCAGATATCCCATCTTCACCAAGGTCTTGAGAAGCACGGTGGTCGAGGACTGCGGATAGCCCAGGTCCGCCGCCAGTTCCGACATCGACCGTTCCTGCTGGCTTAGCTTGAAATGTTCCAGGACCTCGAAGGCCCGCATGGCGGACTTCACCTGTGCTTCGGACATGGTCTTTCCTCCCTCTCGAATTTCACAAGTGTGAAACTCGACCTCACATATGGATTATTTCTAGGCATGTCCGGGGGCGCGTGACAACCTTTCCACAAGGCTGGCACAGGGTGAGGAGACCCGAGGCCCGGCGTCAGGGATCCCGATTGCGGACCCTGGCGCAGGGGTGCCGGCGCAAAGGGAAGGGGGCTGTCGTGACAACCATCGTCAAGGACAGATTTGCAGGGCGTGTCGCCCTGGTGACCGGCGGCGGTCAGGGCATCGGCCGGGCCATCGCGGAACATCTGGCAGCAGAGGGCGCGCGCGTCGGCGTGCTGGACCTGAACGCCGAGCTGGCGGAAACCACCGCCCAGGCGCTGCGCGACAAGGGGGGCGAGGCCATCGCCCTGACCGCCAACGCCGGCAAGCGGGACGAGGTCTTTGCCGCCGTGCAAAAACTGCGCGAGGCCTTCGGGCCGGTGACCGTCCTGATCAACAACGCCATGTTCAACCGCTATGGCCCGCTGGAGGACCAGACCGAGAAGACCATCAGCCTGATGATCGACGTCGGCCTGAAGGGCGTGATCTGGGGCTATCAGGCAGTGCTGGCCGACATGCGTGGCGCGGGCGGCGGGTCGATCGTGAACATCGCCTCTCCGGCGGCGGTGATCGCGATGAAACATGGTATCATGTACTCGGCCGTAAAGGCCGCCGTGGCGGCCGCAACCCGGTCGGGCGCGGCGGAATTCGGCCCCGACAACATCCGCGTCAATGCCGTGGCCCCGGGGCCGACCCAGACCGACGGGGCCAACCTTGTCGTGACGGAAGAGGCCTGGGAACGCCGCCGACAGCGCGTGCCGATCGGCCGCCTTGGCCAACCCCAGGATTCGGCGGCCGCCGCCGTGTTTCTTGCGTCGGAAGACGCGTCCTTCATCACGGGCGACATGCTGTTCGTGGATGGGGGCATCACTTACGCGTTCTCTTGATCGCGTTTGCATACCGGCGGGAGGACGCCGGTTCTTTTCTCAGGGAGGAAGACATGAACTATCAGAAAAAACTAAAGGGAATGGCCATCCTGCTGGCCGGTACAGCCCTGGTCGCAACGCCGGCCGCCGCCGAATTTTCCGATGACGTCATCCGGATCGGCATCATGAACGACCAGTCCGGCCCCTATGCGGACAACTGCGGCACCGGTTCCGTCACCTCGGCCAAGCTTGCGGTCGAAGACCACGGCGGCGCCATCAACGGCACCCCGATCGAGATCGTCATCGCCGACGACCAGAACAAGCCCGACATCGGTGTCAGCCAGGCCCTGAAGTGGGTCGAGGAAGACGGCGTGGACGCGATCATCGGCTGTTCGGCCTCGTCCATCGCGCTGGCCGTGGCGGACATCATGGGCGACAAGAACGTGCCCTACCTGGTGGCCGGCAGCGCGACCACCGAGACGACGAACTCCAAGTGCAACGCCATGACCACCAACTGGGCCTACAACACCTATACGCTGGCCAAAGGGTCGGTTCAGGCGCAGCTCGATAAGGGGCTGGACAAGTGGTACTTCATCACCGTCGACTACACGTTCGGCAAGGCCTGGCAGGAAGACGCCACCCGCTTCATCGAAGCCGCCGGAGGCGAGGTCGTCGGATCCACCCTGCACCCGCTTGGGGCCACCGACTTCTCGTCCCAGCTGCTGCAGGCCCAGGCCTCGGGCGCGACGGTGATCGGCATTGCCAACGCCGGTGCCGACCTTGCCAACGTGCTGAAACAGGCGCGGGAATTCGGCATCATGGACGCCGGTCAGACGCTGGCCCCGCTTGGCCTTCAGGTGAACAACGTGCATGCCATCGGCCTTGAGGCCACCGGCGGCCTGGTTGTGTCCGCCCCCGCCTACTGGGCGATGAACGACGAAACCAAGGCCTTCACCGCACGCTACGGTGCGGCCTTCGACGACCGCACGCCGAACGAAAGCCAGCTGGTGACCTATTCCGCAGTCAACCACCTGCTGAAGGCGATGGAAGCCTCGGGCACCGACGGCGGCGAAGCGGTCATGGCCTCGATGCGGGAACTGCCGATCACCGACATGATCTCGGACAACGTGATGATCCGCGAAGACGGCGTCATCAACCGTCCGATGCTGAAGGTGCAGGTGAAATCCGCCGACGCCACCTCGGGCGGCTGGGACTATTACGACGTCCAGGGCTGGATCGATGCGGGCGACGTCTGGCCGCCGCTGGCCGACAGCGTCTGCCCCATGGTCAAGATGTGATCTGAATTCACGACGGGGCGGCCTCTTTTGGGGGGCCGTCCCAGCCAGGCCCGCAAGGGCCGACTGCGATCAGGGGGGCGCGATGACCAAGCATATCAAGACCGTGACGGCCAGCCGCATTTCCGAGGCACCGGACCTTCTGGGCGAAAGCCCGGTCTGGGACGATCAGCTGGGGCGGCTGTACTGGGTCGACAGCATGTCGAAGAAGATCCGGTACTATCATCCCGCCGATCACAGCCACGGCGACATCGACGTGCCGCAGATCATCGGATCGGTTGGCCTTGGTGCGCCGGGCACGCTGGTCGCCGGCCTGGCCGACGGCATCTATTCCATCGAGATCGAGACGGGCGCCGCCACGCCGCTCTACCGGTTGGATCCGCCCAATGACCGCGTGCGCTTCAACGATGGCAAGGTCGACCGCCAGGGCCGCTTTGTCTGTGGCGGCATGGGCATCTATGCCGAACCCGTGGGTGAGGTCCTGCGCGTCGCCCCCGATGGCACCGCCGAGGTTCTGGCCAACGGGCTGCGGATCACCAATTCCATCTGTTTCAGCCCCGATGGCGACACCTTCTACATGGCCGACAGCCTGGACAAGCTGGTGCGCGCCTACAGCTATGGCACCGGGGAAGAGGCATTGTCGGAACCGCGCATGCTGGTCGACACGAAACCCTATGCCTCGGGCCCCGATGGCGCGACCGTGGACAGCGAAGGCTGCATCTGGATCGCCCTGGTGCAGACCGGCCAGATCGCCCGCTTCACCCCGGACGGGGACCTGGACGCGCTGATCGAGGCCCCGACCGACATGCCGACCTGCATGTGTTTCGGCGGGCCGGATCTGAAGACCCTCTATGTCACCTCGATCAAGGACAGCGGCTCGGGCCGGGCGATTTCGCGTCACCCGCTTGGCGGCCACCTGTTTGCCATCGAAGGCCTGGGCGTCACCGGATTGCCCGAACCGCGATTTGCCAGCTGATCTGCCTGGTTGATCGGGCCGCCGCCCGCCCAGGCCCACCCCGTTGCGATGGCCCGGACAGCGGCCATCCAGAAACCCCCAAAGGCCCCGGGTCCGCTGGCCCTGGCCGTGAAGGATTGCCGTGATGACCCGCACCCTCTCTGCACTTCTGGCCCCCTCCAGCCTGGCGCTTGTCGGGGCGTCGGACGATGCCACCCGCATCGGCGGCCGTCCGCTGCGCTACCTGCGCGAGGCCGGGTTTGCGGGCCGGATCTATCCGGTGAACCCCAAGCGCGACAGCGTGCAGGGCTTGCCCGCCTATGCCGATATCGCCGCACTCCCCGAGGTGCCCGACACCGCGATCCTTGCCCTTCCGGCCTCGGCCACGCTTTCCGCGGTTCAGGCCTGTGCCGACCGGGGCGTGCCCACGGCGACAATCTTTTCCGCCGGTTTCGCCGAAATGGGCGAGGAGGGGCGCGCGCTTCAGTCCCGCATCCTTGCCACCGCGCGCGAAGCCGGGCTGCGCCTGCTGGGGCCGAACTGCCTGGGCGTCTTCAACCCGGCGGCGCAGTATTACGGCACCTTCTCGGTGATCCTGGACGGACAGCTGATGCAGCCCGGCCCGGTCGGCGTGGTGTCGCAAAGCGGGGCCTATGGATCGCACCTGGCGCATCTGGCACGCAAGCGCGGGCTGGGGATCTCGAAATGGGTGACCACCGGGAACGAGGCCGACATCGACTTGTCCGAGGCGCTGTCCTGGCTGGTCGAGGACCCGCAGACCCGGGTCATCATGGCCTATGCCGAAGGCGTGCAGGACCGCGACCGGTTCATCGCCGCGCTGGAAGGTGCGCGCCAGGCGGGCAAGCCAGTGGTCTTCATGAAGACCGGGCGGTCCAGCGTCGGGGCCGAGGCCGCGGCCAGCCATACCGCGGCCCTCGCCGGGTCGGACGCCGTGTTCGACGCGGTGCTGCGTCAGTACGGGGCCTATCGCGCCGCCACCACCGCCGAACAGATCGACGTCGCCTATGCCTGCGCCCGGTCCATCGACAGCGCCGGCGGCCTGCCATCGGGCAACCGCATCGGCATCTTCACCATGTCCGGCGGCTTTGGCATTCAGCTGGCCGATGACAGCGAAGCGGCGGGGCTGGATGTCTCGCCCATGCCCGAACCCGCCCAGGCCGAGCTGCTGAAGGCGTTGCCCTTTGCCGCCCCGCGCAACCCCGTTGACGCCACCGCCCAGGCGGTTACCGACATGGGCCTGCTGACCCAATCCGTGCGCGCCATGCTGGAACAGGGGGGCTATGACATCTTTACCGCCATCTTGGGCACCGGACCGGGCAGCCCGACATTCTCGGCCAAGCTGCGCGCCGCACTTCAGGCCGCGCAACCAGAGCAGGGCAGCAAGATCCTGCGCGCCCTCACCATGTCCGCCCCGGATGACGCCGTGCGCGCCTATGAAGACGACGGGTTCCTCGTCTACGAAGACGGCAGCGCCCTGGCCAATGCCTTGGGCGCGTTGGTGCAATTCTCGTCTGCCTTTGGGCGGCCCGCGACGGATCCCGCCACGCTGAGCATGGACCAACAGGACCTGCCCCAAGGCCCCGTCAGCGAAGCGGGGGCCAAACGCCTGCTGGCCCGTGCCGGCATTCCCTTCCCGCCGGAACATCTGGTCACCGATGCCGCCGGGGCCGCGCAGGCCGCCCGCGACCTGGGCGGGCCGGTGGTGATCAAGATCGCCTCGCCCGACATCGCGCACAAGACCGAGGTCGGCGGCGTCGCGGTCAATATCCCCGCCGATCAGGCCGAGGCTCGCGCCGCCCGCATGCTGGCCGACATCGCACAGGCCGCGCCCAAGGCCCGGATCGAAGGGCTGCTGGTCGCCCCCATGGCCCCCGAGGGCGTCGAGACCATCATCGGCGTCAGCCGCGATCCGGTACTGGGCCCGGTGGTGATGTTCGGCCTGGGCGGCGTCTTCGTCGAGGTGCTGCGCGACGTGACCTTCCGTGCCGCCCCCTTCGACCGCGCCGAGGCGCACCGCATGATCCGCGACATCCGCGGCTATCCCATGCTGGAAGGCGTCCGGGGCGCAGGGCGCGCGGATGTCGAGGCGCTGGCCCAGCTGCTGTCGGACCTGTCGCGCTTTGCCTTTGCGCATCGCGATCAGGTGGCGGGCATCGACCTGAACCCCGTGCGCGTCCTGCCCGAAGGGCAGGGGGTGCTGGCGCTGGACGCGCTGATCGACTTCGGAAAGGACCCCGCATGACCCAAGCCGTTGACATCACGATCGACACCCTGCTGGATCGCGAAAAGATCCGTGACTGCCTGTATCGCTACGCCCGGGGCGTCGACCGCGCGGACGAAGCGGCGCTGAGATCCGCCTATTGGCCCGACGCCAACGATTGCCACGGGTCCTACAACGGCCCGATCGACGGGTTCGTCGACTGGGCGCGCAAGGTCTGGGCGGCCAAGGCGCGCAACGTGCACCTGATCAGCAATATCCTGATCGAATTCGACGGCTCCGCCCCGCAGCCGGTGCTGGCGCAGGTGGAAAGCTATTTCCTGGCCCTGCAACGCGGCCCCGCCCCCACGGGCGGTGAGGCGCAGGTCCTGCTGGCGGGCCGCTATTGCGACCGGTTCGAAAAGCGCGGCACCGAATGGCGCATCGCCGACCGGGTGGTGATCTACGACTGGATGGATCCGCAGACCGCGCCTGACCAGGACGAGGCCACGCGCTTTGGCCCCCGCCAGCCGATCGGCGCGGCCTTTCCCGACGACGTGATTTACCGCTGGACACAAGGGGGACCTGCATGACCGACACAACGATCAGCATCGCGGCCCCGTCGCCCGCCTCGCAGCGCTTTGTCGATGAATACAAGACCGCCATGCGGCATGTCGCGTCGCAGGTCGCGATTGTGACCTATGGCCGGGGCGAGGATCGGGGCGGCATCACCTGCACCGCGATCTGTTCCGCCTCGACCGAGCCGCCGGCGCTGGTGGTCTGCATCAACCGCAGCTCTCCGGCGCGCGACGGCATCGCCCGCGCCGGGGCCTTTGCCGTGAACCACCTGACCGACGAGCAGTCCGAGATCGCCCGCGCCTTTTCGCAATCCTCGCAGGTCGCCGCCCCCTTCGATCTGGGCCAGTGGTCCACCGGATCCGAGGGCGCGCCGATCCTGGCCCAGGCGACGGCGAATTTCGAATGCCGGATCGATCAGTGCATCGAGATCGGCGGCCACACGATGTTCATCGGCTGGGTCGTGGCGGTTCAGACGGCTCCGGGCAGCACGTTGCTGTATCGGGACGGGTTTTTCAGACGGCTGGCGCAGGAGTGACCTCCCGGGTTTTTCACACTTGTGAAAGTAAACATCAGCCGGTCGAAAAACCTTTGTAACAAGGCCCGGATGGGCGAGAATTTGACAGACGTTCGGATCCAACCCCGAACGAGGGAGGACACATGTTGGGATTGATGCAGGACAGGCAATTGCTTGTCTCGGGGCTGCTGCGGCATGCCGAAAGCTACCACCCCGATGTCGAAATCATTTCGAAGACCTGCGAAGGGGCTGTCGTGCGGTCATCCTACCGCCAGCTGGGCGCGCGGGTGCGTCGTCTGGCCCGGGCGCTTGAGGCGCTTGGCGTCAAGCCCGGCGACCGGGTTGCCACCCTGGCCTGGAACACGCACCGCCACCTGGAGCTGTATTTCGCCGTCTCGGGCATCGGGGCCGTTCTGCACACGGTGAACCCCCGTCTTTTCCCCGAGCAGATCGACTATATCGTCAACCACGGCGGCGCGAAGTGCGTCTTCTTCGACATCACCTTCGGGGATCTCGTGGCCACGCAGCGCGCCGGATTCACCGAGGTCGAAACCCTGGTCGCAATGACCGACGCCGACCACATGGGTGACATGCCCGACGGCGCACTTGCCTACGAGGACCTGCTGGCCGATCAGACCGACGCGCCCTACGACTGGCCCGAGTTCGATGAGCGCACGGCCTCGGCCCTGTGCTATACCTCCGGCACCACGGGCAATCCCAAGGGCGTGCTCTATTCGCACCGCTCGACCCTGCTGCATTCCTTCGTGGTGACGCAGGCCGACGGGCTGCAGCTTAGCAATGCCGACAGCACGCTTTTGGCCGTGCCGCTGTTCCATGTGAACGCCTGGGGGGTGCCCTATGCCTCGGCCATGGTGGGGGCGAAACTGGTGCTGCCCGGCCCGCAGCTGGACGGCAAAAGCCTGTACGACCTGGCCCGGGACGAGGGCTGCACCTTCTCGCTTGGGGTGCCGACGGTCTGGCTGGGCCTGTTCCAGCATCTGGACCGCGACCCTGCGGCCGACGCCGGGGCCTTGATGCTGAACCGCGTGGTGATCGGCGGATCCGCCGCGCCCCGCGCCATCATCCAGCGCTTCCGCGATATCGGTGTCACCGCCATTCAGGCCTGGGGGATGAGCGAGACCGGCCCCGTCGCCGCGATCTGCACCCTTCTGGCCCGTCAGCGCGATCTGCCCGAAAACGAACAGGTCGACATCCAAACCCTGCAGGGGCGCGGCATCTACGGCGTCGAACTGCGCGTCGTCGATGACGAAGGCAACATCCTGCCGCACGATGGAAAATCCGCCGGCGATCTTCAGGTGCGGGGCCCCTGGGTCACCTCGGGCTATTTCCGGGGCGAGGGCGGCGATGTGCTGGACGGGGACGGCTGGTTCTCGACCGGAGATGTGGCCAACATCAACCCCGACGGCTTTGTCCGGCTGACAGACCGATCGAAGGACGTGATCAAGTCGGGCGGTGAATGGATCAGCTCGATCGACCTGGAAAACGCGGCCATGTCCCATCCGGCGGTCGAGGAGGCCGCGGTGATCGGACGCCCGCATCCCAAGTGGCAGGAGCGCCCGATGCTGATCGTGGTGCGCAAACCGGGGGCCGAGGTCACCCCCGAGGAACTGACCACACATCTGGAGGGGCTGGTGGCCAAGTGGTGGCTGCCGGACGCAACCGAATTCGTCGACGAACTGCCGCATACGGCAACCGGCAAGCTTCAGAAGATGAAGCTGCGCGAACAATTCGCGGACTACCAGCTGCCCGCCTGAGGCGGGGCTGCGGGACCAAGGGGCTGTCCGCCGCAAGGCGGGCAGGGAGGAACAGGAAGGCCATCCAGCGCCCCCCGAAGCGGGGCGGCGGGGGCCGGTAAAACGGCCTTCTGCCCGCAAAGGGCCGAAAGGGGAGGACCAAGACATGCCCAAGATCATCCTGGATGACCCGGATCAGACGCTTTCGATGCTGCGCGAGTCGGTCGAGACGCTGGCGACCCGCGTCGACGGTGCCGCCCGCCTGCGCCGCCGCCGTGCCGACGGGGGCGACCTGGACCGCGACCTCTGGTCCGAGATGGCCGCCGCCGGTTGGCTGGGGCTTCTGCTGCCCGAGGATATGGGCGGATCGGCCCTTGGTCCCGCGGAACTGGCCGTCCTGGCCGAGGGGCTGGGGCGGAACCTGCTGACCGAACCCTTTGCCGCGCTGGCCGTGCTGCCCGGGCAGATCCTCTCCGCAATAGGCACGCCCGCTGCCGCCACGATCGCGCAGGGGCTGGCCGACGGATCCCGCATCACGCCGCTGCTTTGGCAGGACGCGCAGGGGGCACGTGCGCCCCTGACGCTTGCCGGAAACGGCGAGGCGATGACCCTGAGCGGCACGGCGCATTTCGTCACTGCCGCGGCCTCGGCCACTGATCTGCTGGTGCTGTCCGAACGGGACGGCGTGCCGGCGCTTGTTGTCCTCCCTGCCCGAAACGGGCCTGCCGGGTCCGGGGGGATCACCGTATCCTCCCGACCCGGATTGGACGGGGCGACGATCGGGCAGGTCACACTGTCGGATGTCGCGGTGGCGCAAGATCAGATCCTGGCCCAGGGCACCGCGGTCGAGACCGCGCTGCAGGCCGCCATTCAGATCACCCGCTTTGCCCTGGCCGCTGAACTGGCGGGCGTTGGCGCAAAGGCGCTGGAAGACACCGTGGCCTATACCCGCGACCGGGTGCAATTCGGCCAGTCCATCGCCAGCTTCCAGGTCATCCAGCACCGGCTGGTGGACATGTGGTCGGACGCGGAATTCGCCTGTTCGGCCGTCACCAACGCGGTCGAGATGCTGACCGAGGACACCCCCGCCGCCGCCGCCCAGGCCGTGCTAGCCGCCAAGGCTCGCGCCGGCGACAGCGCCGTGACGATCACCCGCCGGGCGATCCACCTGCACGGGGCCATGGGTTTTACCGATGAATGCAACATCGGCCTGTTCAACAAACGGGCCATCACCCTGAACGCCATGCTGGGCCAGTCCGAAGACCTGCGGCTGGAATTCCTGGCGCAGGAGATGGCGACCAAATCCACCGCCGCCTGAGCGCCGCACCCCCGATTTCACAAAGGACATGATCCCATGCGCAACGAATTGATCAAGACCACCATCGAAGACCATGTCGCGGTCGTCACGCTGGACAATCCGCCGGTGAACGCCCAGTCCCGCGAAACCATGGAAGAGCTGATCGAGGTCTTCGATGAGCTGAATGAAACCAAGGGCGTGCGCTGCATCGTGCTCACCGCCACCGGCAAGGTCTTCAGCGCCGGGGCCGATATCAAGGGCCGCGCCAAGATGGCGCAAGAGGCCCAGGCCGGCGACACCTACCGCCACCTGCGCCGCGCGCGCGAGGTCGGTTTTGTCATCATGGAATCCAACATCCCGGTGATCGCGGCCGTCAACGGCCCCGCGCTTGGGGCGGGCATGGGGCTGGCGATCATGTCGGATTTCATCGTCGCCTCGACCAAGGCCAGCTTTGGTCTGCCGGAAATCGACGTGGGCCTGATGGGCGGCGTGCGCCACACGATGCGCGTCTTCCCGATCGGCCTGACCCGCCGCATGGTGCTGACCGGCTGGCGCGTCCCGGCCGAGGAACTGTACCGCCGCGGCCTGATCGAAGCCTGTGTCGAGCCGGAGGAACTGATGGACACGGCGATGGAATTCGCCCGCAACATCGCCTCGAAAAGCCCGACGGCCACCCGCAAGGCCAAGCGCGCGCTGAACACGGTCGAGACCATGGGCCTGAAGGACGGCTACCGGTTCGAACAGAACCTGACGGTCGAGATGACCCAGCATGAAGACAGCCGCGAAGCGATGCGTGCCTTCATCGAAAAACGCCCGCCCGTCTTCTCGGACGAAGTATCATGAGCACACACCCCGACTACAACGCGATGAGTGACGCGGAATTTCGCAAGATCTTCCGCGACTGGGTCGATGTCAATTGCCCGCAGCACCTGCGCTTCATGCGCAAGCAGCGCCCCACCTTTGACGAGGTGGCCGACTGGTATCACGCGCTGAACGACAAGGGCTGGCTGTCGCCGGTCTGGCCGGTGGACTACGGCGGCATGGGGCTCGATGCGGCGAAACACATCGTCTATGTCGAGGAATGGGCGCGCCTTGGCTGCCCGCGCATCCCCGACCACGGCATCGGGCTGACCGGGCCTCTGCTGATCGAACACGGCTCCGACGAACAGAAGGCCGAATTCCTGCCCAAGATCCTGACCGGCGAACATGTCTGGTGTCAGGGCTATTCCGAACCGGGCGCGGGGTCGGACCTTGCGTCGCTGCGCACCCAGGCGGTGCGCGACGGCGATGATTTCATCGTCAACGGGCAGAAGATCTGGACCACGCTGGCCCATTGCGCCAACTGGATCCTGCTGCTGGTGCGCACGACGAAATCCGACAAGCGCCAGCATGGCATCACCGTGCTGCTGGTGGAACTGTCCTCGCCCGGGGTGCTGGTCCGCCCGATCAAGAACCTGCGCGAAGAGGAAGACTTCTGCGAGGTCTTCTTTGAAAACGTCCGCGTCCCCGCCCGCAATGTGGTCGGAGAGGTCGACGTGGGCTGGGCGCTGGCGAAATCGGTTCTGGGTCACGAACGCATCTTCCTGGGCGCGCCCTCGCGGCCCGAATATGCGCTGACCCGGCTGGAGATTCTGGCCCGCGATCGCGGGGCCTTTGAAGATGCCGCCTTCCGGTCGCGCTATGCCAGGCTGCGGCTGGATCTTTACGACCTCGGCTCGGCCTTTGAACGCTTTGCCAAGGTGCTGCGCGAAGGTGGCACGCTTGGGGCGGATGTCTCGGTGCTGAAGATCTTCTGCAGCGAGCTGTACCAGCGCATCACCGAAGAAATGCTGACCGTCGCGGGCGAAGAGGCCCGGTACTACGACGATCTGCCCGTGGGCGACGCGGGCGGGGCGATCGACGTCATGAACCTGTACCTCGATAGCCGGGCCCCGGCGATCTTTGGCGGGTCTAACGAAATCCAGCGCGGCATCCTTGCAAAAGCGGTGCTGGGCTTGCCGTCCAGGTAAGGACGCGAAAGGGGGGAGAGGTGGAGAACTCGACTGCAACTGCCGGCGACTACGCGCTTGAGGCGCGGGGGCTGAGCAAATCCTTCGGATCGTTCTATGCGGTGAAGGATGTGGACCTGAAGGTCAGGCGGGGCACGATCCACGCGCTGATCGGTCCGAACGGGGCGGGCAAGACCACCTGCTTCAACCTGTTGACCAAGACCCTGACACCGACCGCCGGTCAGGTGATCTATGAAGGGCGCGACATCACCGGGCTGCGCACCGCGCAGGTCGCCAAGCTGGGGCTGGTGCGCAGCTTCCAGATCTCGGCCACCTTCCCGCATCTGACCTGCCTGGAAAACGTCCGGGTGGCGCTGCAGTCGAACCATGGCAAGTCGTTCCGCTTCTGGTCGCCGCTTTCGGCGATCCGGTCGCTGGACCCGCGCGCGGTGGAGCTGCTGGAGCAGGTCGGCCTGGCCGATGCCGCGCATCTTCAGGCGACGGAACTGTCCTACGGCAAGAAACGTGCGCTGGAAATTGCCACCACCCTGGCGCTGGATCCCAAGGTCATGCTTCTGGACGAACCCACGGCCGGCATGGGCCACGAGGATCTGGAACCGATCACCGAACTGATCCGCCAGGTCTCGGCCGGGCGCACGATCCTGATCGTCGAACACAACCTCTCGGTCGTGTCGAGCCTGTGCGAAAGGATCACCGTCCTGCAACACGGAGAGCTTCTGACCGAAGGCACCTATGACGAGGTGTCCAACAACGAAGACGTCATCACGGCCTACATGGGAGGTGTCGATGCCCTCTGATCCGCAACCCATCCTGAAGGTCGAGAACCTCGAAGCCTGGTACGGCGAAAGCAAGGCCCTGCACGGCATGAATTTCGACGTCCGCGAGGGCGAGCTGGTGACCCTGATCGGGCGCAACGGGGCGGGCAAGACCTCGACCCTGCGGTCGATCATGGGGATCGTCGGCAATCGCACCGGGTCGATCCAGTTCCGCGGCAAGGAACTGATCCGCAAGCGCACCTATCAGATCGCGCAGGAGGGCATCGCCTATTGCCCCGAAGAGCGGGCGATCTTTGCCAGCCTCTCGGTTGCCGAGAACATGACCCTGCCGCCGGTGCTGCGCCCCGGGGGCCTGTCCGACAAGGACCTGTTCGAGGCCTTCCCCAACCTGCACGCCCGCCGCAAAAGCGGCGGCAGCAAGCTGTCGGGCGGGGAACAGCAGATGCTGGCCATTGCCCGCATCCTGCGCACCGGATCGCGTTTCATCCTGCTGGACGAACCAAGCGAGGGCCTGGCCCCCGTGATCGTCAAGCAGATCGGAACCCAGATCCTGCGCCTGAAGGAACAGGGGTTCACCATCGTGCTGGTGGAACAGAACCTGCAATTCGCCCGCCTTGTCGCCGACCGCCATGTGGTCGTCGAGAACGGTCAAGTCGTCGACACGCTGACGCCCGAGGATCTCTCGGCCGATCTGGACCGTGTCAAAACCTATCTGGGGGTGTGAGCCCATGTTTGACGGAATCTCGACCCAACTACTGTTCGGCCAGGTGCTGATCGGCCTGATCAACGGGTCCTTCTACGCGATGCTGTCGCTTGGCCTGGCGATCATCTTCGGCCTGATGTCGGTGGTGAACTTCGCCCATGGCGCGCAATACATGCTGGGGGCCTTCATCGCCTGGGGGCTGCTGAACTACCTTGGCGTGCCCTACTGGGGGGCGCTGTTCATCGCGCCGGTGGTCGTCGGGGCCTTTGGCCTGGTGATGGAGCGGCTGATCCTGAGGCCGATCCAGAACCTCGACCACCTCTATTCCCTGCTGGCCACCTTTGCCGCCGTGCTGATCATCGAAGGGCTGGTGCGGCAGGAATTCGGATCCACCGGTCTGCCCTACAACTCGCCCCTGCCGGGCGGGGTGAACCTGGGCTTCATGTTCATGCCCTGGTACCGGCTCTGGGTGGTGGTCTTCTCGATCGTGGTCTGCTTCGGGACCTATATCCTGATCGAACACACCAAGCTGGGTGCCTATCTGCGCGCCGCCAATGAACGCCCCGAGATCGTCGAGAGCTTTGGCATCAACGTGCCGCGCATGATCAGCCTGACCTATGCCTTCGGCGTCGGCCTGGCGGGGCTGGGCGGCGTGCTGGCGGCACCGATCTATCAGGTCTCGCCCTCGATGGGATCGAACCTGATGATCGTCATCTTCGCCGTGGTCGTGATCGGCGGCATGGGGTCGATCCTGGGGGCCATCCTGACCGGCTATCTCATCGGCATCGTCGAGGGGCTGACCAAGGTCTTCTACCCCGAGGCCGCGAACCTGGTGATCTTCGTCATCATGATCTTCGCCCTGATCCTGCGACCGAACGGCCTGTTCTCGGGCAAGGAGGGATACAAATGACCCGCACTCTCTGGCTTGGCCTGCTTCTGGTCGCGCTGATTGCCGCGCCCCTGGCCATCTACCCTGTGCTGCTGATGTCGATCCTGTGTTTCGTCATCTTCGCGTCCTCGTTCAACCTGCTGCTGGGCTATGCCGGGCTGCTGTGCTTCGGCCATGCGATGTTCTTCGGCACGGCCGCCTATGTGGCGGGCTACCTGCTGAAGACCTACGGCGTCTCGGTCGAGGTCGCGCTGATCGCGGGCACCCTGCTGTCGGCCGCGATGGGATATGTCGTCGGCATCATCTCGGTCCGGCGGTCGGGCATCCAGTTCGCCATGATCACCCTGGCGATTTCGCAGTTCGTCTACTTCCTGTTGCTGCAGGCCGAGTTCACGGGCGGCGAGGACGGCATGCAGCGCATCCCGCGCTCGACCCTCTTCGGGATCTTCGACGTCAGCGACCATATGGCGTTCTACTACGTGACGCTTACCGTTGCCGTGCTGGCCGTGGCCTTCTTCTACCGGGTGGTGCATTCGCCCTTCGGGGAAATCCTGCGCGCCATCCGCGACAACGAACCCCGCGTGGAATCCCTGGGCTTCCGGCCCGAACGCTACAAGATCCTGGCGATGACCCTGTCCGCGGGTCTGGCGGGGCTGGCGGGCGCACTGAAGGCCATGGTCTTCCAGTTCGCCACGCTGACGGATGTCTCCTGGCCAATCTCGGCCGAGGTGATCCTGATGACCCTGCTGGGCGGCCTTGGCACCCTGACCGGCCCTATGCTGGGCGCGGGCATCGTCATCCTGATGAACGACGAACTGGCACAGTTCGGGGAATGGGCGCTGATTGCCCAGGGCGTGATCCTGCTGCTTGTCATCATCTTTTTCCGGCGTGGTGTCGTCGGTGAACTTTCCGCGCTGTGGCGTCGTCTGCGCCCCAGCCCTGACCAAAATCAGGATCGGGGCTGACCCGGTCGACACATGAGGGAGGAACCCATGTCGAAATCCAACTCCACCCAGGCCGAACGGGTCGACGTCTTGGTCGTCGGTGCCGGCTTCGGCGGCATGTACGCCGTCTACAAGTTCCGCGAGATGGGCAAGAAGGTCGTCGGGATCGAGGCCGGCAGCAACGTCGGCGGCGTCTGGTACTGGAACCGCTATCCCGGGGCCCGTTGCGACCTGATGAGCGTCGATTACAGTTACGGCTTCTCGCCCGAGATCGAACAGGAATGGACCTGGTCGGAACAATTCGCCGCCCAGCCGGAAATCCTGGCCTATGCGAATTTCGTGGCCGACCGGCTGGATCTGCGCAAGGACTTCCGCTTTGACACCCGCGTGACCTCGGCCATCTGGGACGAAGAGGCCAAGCTGTGGCGCGCCACCACCGATACGGGCGCGGTGCTGGAAGCCCCCTATGCCATCATGTCCACCGGCCCGCTGTCGATCCCCAAGGATCCCGACATCCCCGGCATCGACCGCTTCAAGGGTGAACTTTATCGCGCCCAGAAATGGCCGCACCATGACGTGGATTTCGCCGGCAAGCGGGTTGGTGTGATCGGCACTGGATCCACCGGCATCCAGATCATCCAGGAGGTCGGGCGCAAGGCCGGAGAGCTGTTCGTCTTCCAGCGCACCCCCAGCTTCACCCTGCCGATGCGCAACCGCGAGATCACGCCGGACTATGCCGCCGAGATGAAGAAACACTATCGCCAGATGCGCGCGGCGATGAAGATGAACCCTACGGGCGGCACGCGGCCCGTGACCTCTCGGCCCTATTTCTCGCTTCCGCCGGATCAGCGGATCGAGGCGATGGAACAGGCCTGGATCAACGGCGGCCATACCTTCCTGGGCACCTTCGCGGACCTCATGGTCAACGAAGAGGCGAACGAGGCCGTGGCGGATTTCGTCCGCGACAAGATCGGCCAGATCGTCGAAGACCCGGTGGCGGCCGAGGCGCTGAAGCCGCGCGGCTACCCGATCTTCGCCCGCCGTCCCTGCCTGGATACGGAGTATTACGAGACCTACAACCTGCCGAACGTGCATCTGGTCGACTGCAAGAAGGACGCCATCGTCGAGATCACCGAAAAGGGCATCCGCACCGAAAGCGGCGAGACCGAACTGGACATGCTGATCTTTGCCACCGGCTATGACGCGCTGACCGGCGCGCTGCTGGCCTTTGACGTGGTGGGCCGCAACGGGCTGCGCCTGAAGGACAAGTGGAAGGACGGCCCGGTTTCGCATCTTGGCATCACCATGACGGGCTTTCCCAACCTCTTTGCCACCACCGGCCCGAACGGCCCGGCGGCATTGGCCAATATCATCACCATCAGTGAAAACGACGTCGACTGGATCGCCGATCTGATCACCCATATGGAGGCCAAGGGCCTGAGCGCGGTGGAACCCACTCAAGAGACCGAGGATGCCTGGATGACCCGCGTGGCCGAACTGGCCGCGCCCTCGCTGATCCGCAAGGCCAACACCTGGTGGGTCGGATCCAACGTCAAGGGCAAGCCGACCGGGTTGACGATGTTCGTGGGCGGCTTTGCCAAGTACCGCGAAGCCTGCGAGGCCGTCGCGGCATCAGGTTACGAAGGCTATGCCTTCGACCGGGTCAGCGAACCCGCCTGAATCCGCAGCCAGGACCGGACCCGGCCCGCGCAGGGCCGGGTCCCCCATCAGACCCAACCCGGGGGTGCCCATGGCCGATCTTTTCACTCCGCTGGTGCTGGGCGGGATCACCTGTCCCAACCGCATCCAGGTCTCGCCCATGTGCCAGTATTCCGCCGTGGACGGCATCGCGCAGGATTGGCACCTGATCCATCTGGGCGGGCTGATGATGTCCGGGGCCGGGCTTGTGGTGGCCGAGGCCACGGGCGTCGAAGCCGCAGGCCGGATCTCTCATGGCTGCCTGGTGTTGGAGACGGACGCACAGGAACAGGCGCTGGCCGATCTGGTCGCGCGGCTGCGCCCGCTGTCGGACGCAGGCATCGGCATCCAGCTGGGCCATGCGGGGCGGCGCGCCTCGGCCCGGTCGATCCGGGATCGCGGCAAGGGCGAAAGCCTACCGCCCGAGGAAGGGGCCTGGCAGACCTACGCCCCCTCGGCGCTGCCCTATAACGACCAATGGGCCACCCCCGCCGAGATGACCGAGGACGACATCATCCGCATCACCCGGGCCTTTGCCCAGGCCACACGGCGGGCGGTGCGCGCGGGCTTCGACCTGGTGGAATGCCACGCCGCCCATGGCTATCTGCTGCATCAGTTCCTGTCGCCCCGCACCAACCGGCGCAATGACGCCTGGGGCGGTACGCTGGAGAACCGCATGCGCTTTCCCCTGGCGGTGGTGCAGGCGATGCGCGACGCGCTGCCCGCCGACCGGGCCCTGGGCGTGCGCGTCAACAGCACCGACTGGCACCCTCAGGGCGCAACGCTGGACGACGCGGTCCCCTTCGTGCGCGCGCTGAAGGACCTGGGTGTGGATTACGTCACCCTGTCGGCCGGGAACCTGGTGCCCGACGCGGTGATCCCCAAGGCCACGCCGGGCCATCAGGTCGGCTTTGCCGAACGGATCCGGCAAGAGACGGGGATGACCGTGGTGGCGGTCGGCATGATCTCGGACCCCGTGCAGGCCGATGCGGTGGTGCGCGAGGGGCGGGCCGACATGGTGGCGATCGGCCGGGCAATGCTGGACAACCCCAGATGGGGCTGGCACGCGGCGGCGCGGCTGGGGCACGATGTGCCATATCCGCCGCAATACCTGCGCGCGCGGCCCAACAACTGGACGGATTTTCAACGCATCCATCCCGGGGCACAGCCGGTTGTGTCCACGCAGCAGGCGGATCGCCCGTCAGGATCGACCTGGGATCGGCCCGAGACTGACAAGCCCGCCGCCCAGCCCAGCTGATCAAAGCGATCAGGCCCCGCGGAGGGAGGGACACCGCCGGACCTGGCCCCCTTACCGCTGAGCCGTCTGCCAGTCCGGATGCATCCAGGGCTGGGCATTCTCGCGGGGCAGGGGGCTGCGGCCCAGGATGTGATCGGCGGCCTTTTCGCCGGTCAGGATCGAGGGGCCGTTCAGGTTGCCATTGGTGATCTGCGGAAAGATCGAACTGTCCGCGACCCGCAGCCCGTCGACCCCGATCACCCGGCATTCCGGATCGACCACGGCCAGCGGATCGTCGGCCGCGCCCATGCGACAGGTGCCACAGGGGTGATAGGCGCTTTCGGCATGCTCGCGGATGAAGGCGTCCAGCTCATCATCGCTTTGCACCGCGGCACCCGGCTGGATTTCATGGCCGCGATAGGGGGCAAAGGCCTCTTGCGCGAAGATTTCCCGGGTCAGGCGGATACAGGTGCGGAAATCCAGCCAATCGTCCGGATGGGACATGTAGTTGAAGACGATCTTCGGATCATCCGCCGGATCCGAGGATCGCAGCGTGACCGCCCCGCGCGACTTCGACCGCATCGGCCCCACATGGGCCTGGAAACCATGGCCCTCGGCCGCGGCCTGACCGTCATAACGCACGGCAATGGGCAGGAAATGGAACTGGATGTCGGGATACTCCACGCCCGCGCGCGACCGGATGAAGGCGGTGCTTTCAAACTGGTTCGACGCCCCGACACCCGTGCGGGTGAACAGCCACTGCGCCCCGACTAGCGCCTTGCCGAAGAGGTTCCAGTACTTGAACAGCGACACCGGCTGGGTCGCGGCCTGCTGGATGTACAGCTCCAGGTGGTCCTGAAGGTTCTGGCCCACCCCGGCGCGATCCGCGACGACCGGGATCCCGTGCTCTTTCAGATGCGCAGCGGGGCCGATCCCCGACAGCATCAGCAGCTTGGGCGAGTTGATGGACGAGGCCGCCAGGATCACCTCTTGCCCTGCGCGCAGCACTTCGGTGCGGCCCTTCCGCTCGACCTCGACGCCCGTGGCGCGGCCGTCTTCCATCACCACCCGGCGGGCCAGACCGCGCACCAGCGTGACCTTGCCCGTGGCGATGGCGGGTTTCAGGTAGGCCTTGTAGGCGGACCAGCGTTCGCCCTTGTGGATCGTCGCGTCGAAGGGGCCGAAGCCTTCCTGCTTTTCGCCGTTGTAGTCATCGGTGGTCTCGTACCCGGCCTGGGCTCCGGCCTCGACAAAGGCCTTGACCAGCGGATTGGTCCGCGTGCCGCGCGACACATGCAGCGGGCCGTCCTTGCCGCGCCAGTCCGGGTCGCCGCCGTGGCCGCCATGGTCCCAGGATTCCATCCGCTTGAAATAGGGAAGCACATCCGCATAGGCCCAGCCCTGCGCGCCCATCTCGGCCCAGGTGTCATAGTCGCGCGCATGGCCGCGCACATAGACCATCCCGTTGATCGAGGACGATCCGCCCAGAACCTTGCCACGCGGCGTCGCCAGCTGGCGATTGCCCAGGTGCGGTTCAGGTTCGCTGCGATAGCCCCAGTCATAGCGCTTCATGTTCATCGGATAGGACAGCGCGCCGGGCATCTGGATGAAGGGCCCCGCATCGGTGCCGCCGAATTCCACGACCACGACCGATTTGCCCGCCTCGGCCAGCCGATAGGCGATGGCGCATCCGGCCGAGCCTGCGCCGACGATGACGTAATCTGCCAAGGGAGTTTCTTGCATCAGCTGTCCCCCTTAGAACGCGGCTTCGGTCGGGTTCATGCCGACATAGACCGTCTTGATCTGGCTGTAGTGTTCGATCGCCGCCTTCGAATTCTCACGCCCCACGCCCGACAGTTTCGACCCGCCAAAGGGCGCTTCGACCGGGGTCAGGTTGTAGGCGTTGATATAGCAGGTGCCGGCCTCGAAGGCGGCGGCAACGCGATGCGCGCGGGTCAGATCGCTGGTGAAGACACCGGCGGCCAGGCCAAAATCGGTAGCGTTGGCGCGGGCGATGCCTTCTTCTTCGGTTGTAAACCGCAGGACCGACATGACGGGGCCAAAGATTTCCTCGCGCGCGATGGTCATCTCATCGGTGACATCGGCAAAGAGCGTCGGTTCGATGTAGAACCCCGCGCCCTCGATCACCTTGCCGCCCTTGACCAGACGGGCGCCTTCCTCGGTGCCCTTGGTGATATAGCCCTGCACGATCTGACGCTGCCGGTCGGACACCATGGGGCCGACGGTCGTGGCGTCCTTCATCGGGTCGCCGATCACGGCGTTTTCCATCCGCTCGGCCACGCGGGCGACGAAACGGTCGTACACAGCGTCCTGTACGAAGACGCGGGTGCCGTTGGAGCAGATCTGCCCGGTGGAATAGAAATTGCCGTTGATCGCGGCCGAGACCGCGCTTTCCAGGTCGGCATCGTCGAAGACCAGGATGGGGGATTTGCCGCCCAGCTCCATCGTCACATGGCGGATGCCCTCGGCGGCGGCGGCATAGACCTTGCGGCCCGTGGGCACCGACCCGGTCAGCGACACCTTGTCGACGCGCGGATCCGTCACCAGCGACGCGCCGACCTGCCCATAGCCCTGCACGACGTTGAACAGCCCCTTGGGGGCACCTGCTTCGATCAGGATCTCGGCCAGTTTCAGCGCTGAAAGGGGCGTCATCTCGGACGGTTTGAAGACCATGGCATTGCCGCAGGCCAGCGCCGGCGCGGCCTTCCAGCTGGCGATCTGGATGGGATAGTTCCAGGCCCCGATGCCGACACAGACGCCAAGCGGCTCGCGTCGGGTATAGACGAAATCGCCGCCCGCCACGGGGATATGTTCGCCGGTCAGCGTACCCGCCAGACCGCCGAAATATTCCAGCGCATCCGCACCCGAGGCCGCATCGGCCACCAACGTTTCCGACATCGGTTTGCCGGTGTCGTGGGTCTCGATCACCGACAGGTCATGGTTGCGTTCGCGCATCAGGTCGGCGGCGCGGCGCAGCACGCGGCCGCGTTCGGTGCCCGACAGTTGCGCCCAGGCCACCTGCGCATCCTTCGCGGCGGCCAGGGCGGCGTCGACGATGGCCGGGGTGGCGGCATGCAGCGTCGCGATGACCTCTCCGGTGTGGGGGTAGATCACATCGATCTTTTCGCCTGCGGTATCCTCGACATAGGCGCCATTGATGAAATGGCTGGCCGCAGGTTGAAAGGCGGGGTGGGAAGATTGGGTCATAAAAGCTCCTGCGGTCCTGCAAGTGGGGCGATCGGGTCTGGATCGGCGTCGGGGATGGGGTCGGCGGGGCTGGCCTGGGCCAGCTCGCATTCGGCGGCAATGGCGCGCAGCACGTGGCGCGCGCCTTCGGATCCGTCAATCTGCGAGCTGTCGCGGCGGCAGGCGTCAGAGGCAGGGCCATTGGCCTTCGCATCCAAGCCATAGCGCAGGTACAGCCCGTCGATCAGGCCGCCGATCCGCCGGGCCAGGTCCGGCGCGCGGTCCCCGACCTTGGGGCGCAGCGCCGAGACAAGGTTGCTTTGCAGCCGCCGCTGGTACAGCGACAGCATGCGCCGCGCGGGGTCAGACCGCAGTGCGAGCGCGTAGAAGTTCACCCAGGCCGAGATCGCCTCGCGGCGGAAACTGGTCATGCCAAAGCTGGCGCGCACGATCGCCTGCAGCCGGTCATCGGCGGTGCGGGCCTGGCGCAGGGCCTGGCGGACATCTTCGCCGTAGTCAGTCAGGATCGCGCGCATGGCCGCCAGGAACAGCGTTTCCTTGTCGCGGAAATAGTGGAAGGCCAGCGCCGGAGAGACGCCGGCACTTTTGGCGATCTGGCTGGTGGTCACGTCCAGAGTTCCCGATGCGCCGATCTCGCGAATCGTGGCGGCGATCAGTTCGGCCCTGCGCTCTTCCTCTGTTTTCCGTGACTTACCCGCCATTTAGACGCTCTCTGCTACAAGCTGTTGCTTTTCTCGAATATGTCATTACTAATTGACGCGTCAATCAATAAGGCCGAATTTGATCCGGCCAATCGAAGGGAGCCCCCATGAAGATTCTGCTGACAACCTCTGCCCTCGCACTTTGCGCAACCACGGCCATGGCCGACTGTGGGAAGGTCACCTTCTCGGACGTGGGCTGGACCGACATCACCGCCACCACCGCGGCGACCACCACTGTGCTGGACGCCCTGGGCTATGACACCGAAGTGCGCGTGCTGTCCGTGCCCGTCACCTATATCTCGCTGGAAGAGGGCGACGTGGACGTCTTCCTGGGCAACTGGATGCCGACGATGGAAGCCGACATCGCGCCCTATCGCGAAAAGGGCACCGTCGACACCGTGCGGGCGAACCTCGAGGGCGCGAAATACACCCTCGCCACCAATGCCGCCGGCGCGGCCCTGGGCATCACCAGCTTCGGCTCCATCGCGGCACATGCCGATGCGCTGGACGAAACCATCTACGGGATCGAACCGGGCAACGACGGCAACCGCCTGATCATGGACATGATCGCCGACAACGCCTTTGACCTGAAAGACTTCGACGTCAAGGAAAGCTCGGAGCAGGGGATGCTGAGCCAGGTGGCTCGCCTGACCAAGAAGGAAGACCCGATCGTCTTCCTGGCCTGGGAACCGCACCCGATGAACGCCAACTTCGACCTGACCTACCTGGAAGGCGGCGATGACTGGTTCGGCCCCGATTTCGGTGGCGCGACCGTCTTCACCAACACCCGCGCTGGTTACGTCGCGGAATGCCCGAACGTCGGCAAGCTGCTGGAAAACCTGGAATTCTCGCTCGCCATGGAGAACGAGATCATGGGTGCCATCCTGAACGACGGTCAGGACGCAGGTGACGCGGCCAAGGCCTGGCTGACGGCCAACCCCGCCGTCCTGTCGGACTGGCTGGACGGTGTGACCACCGCCGACGGGGCCGAGGGCCTTGCGGCCGTGAAGGCCTCTCTCGGTTTGTAAGGGACCATCAGAACCGGCGGCCCCGCAGTTTTGCGGGGCCGTTTGATATTGGGCAACGCACCACGGAAGGGATCAGGGATTGGACTGGCTGACGGATAGAAAGCTGCCCGTAGGCGACATCGCCAGCGCGGGCTTCGAATGGGTGCGCGATCATGCCGAGGGCCTGCTGGACGCAATGTCCGTGGCCATGGAAGGCCTGATCGACGGCATCCTCTGGGTGCTTCAGACCCCGCCGCCGCTGGTGGTCGTGCTGGTCTTTGTCGCCCTGACCTGGATCCTTCAGCGCAACTGGAAAACCTGTGCCCTTGTGGCGGCCGGCTTCCTGTTCATCCTCAATCAGGACTATTGGGAGGAGACGACCGAAAGCCTGACGCTGGTGCTGTCGGCCTGTGTCGTCTGCATGGCCATCGGCGTGCCGATCGGCATCGCCGCCGCGCACAGGCCCCGGCTTTATGCCTGGCTGCGCCCGGTGCTGGACCTGATGCAGACCCTGCCGACCTTCGTCTATCTGATCCCGGCCATCGTCTTTTTCGGCATCGGCATGGTGCCCGGGTTGATCGCCACGGTGATCTTCGTGCTGCCCGCGCCGATCCGCCTGACCCAGCTGGGCATTTCCTCGACCCCCGAACGCCTGACCGAGGCCGTGCGCGCCTTTGGCGGCACCAACCGCGACGTGCTGTTCAAGGCCGAACTTCCCTATGCCCTGCCGCAGATCAAGGCCGGGCTGAACCAGACCATCATGCTGGCGCTGTCGATGGTGGTGATCGCAGCCCTGGTCGGCGCCGATGGCCTGGGCGTGCCGGTGGTGCGGGCGCTGAACCAGGTGAACACCTCGCTTGGGTTTGAAAGCGGGCTGGTGATCGTGGTCCTGGCCATCGTCCTGGACCGCATGCTGAACAAGGGGGACACGAAATGACCACCGCCGTCAAAATCGACAATGTCTCCATCGTCTTCGGCAAAAGCCCCGATCAGGCGCTGCCCCTGATGGACAAGGGGCTGGACCGCGCCACGGTGCAGGAAAAATGCGGCCAGGTGCTGGGCGTACACGACTGCAACCTCGAGATCCAGGAAGGCGAGATCCTGGTGCTTATGGGCCTGTCGGGATCGGGCAAATCCACCCTTCTGCGCGGCATCAACGGGCTGAACCCCGTGGTGCGCGGCGCGGTGCATATCCGCGACAACGGCACGCTGATCAACGTGAC
Organism: Pseudooceanicola nitratireducens; assembly: GCF_900109195.1. Taxonomy (GTDB): domain Bacteria; phylum Pseudomonadota; class Alphaproteobacteria; order Rhodobacterales; family Rhodobacteraceae; genus Pseudooceanicola; species Pseudooceanicola nitratireducens. The sequence goes on from NZ_FNZG01000001.1 coordinate 751,064, forward strand.
AGATGCCAGTCCCGCAGACCTGCGCCGCATCCGCCGCGAACGCCTGGCGATGGTGTTCCAGCAGTTCGGCCTTCTGCCCTGGCGCACGGTGGCCGAAAACGTCGGCCTGGGGCTGGAGCTGGGCGGCATGCCCAAGAAGGACCGCCGCGCCAAGGTGTTGGAGCAGCTGGACCTTGTGGGCCTGGCCGACTGGGCCGACAACAAGGTAGGCGAGATTTCGGGCGGGATGCAGCAGCGCGTCGGCCTGGCCCGCGCCTTTGCCACCGATGCGCCGATCCTGCTGATGGACGAACCCTTTTCAGCGCTGGATCCGCTGATCCGAACCAAGCTGCAGGACGAGTTGCTGGAGCTTCAGGCGCGTCTGAAACGCACGATCATCTTCGTGTCCCACGACCTGGATGAGGCCTTCAAGCTGGGCAACCGCATCGCCATCATGGAAGGCGGACGCATCGTGCAATGCGGCACCCCGAATGAAATCGCCAGCAACCCCGAGAACGACTATGTCGCGGAATTCGTGGCCCATTCCAACCCGCTGACCTTCCTGCGCGCGCGCGACGTCATGCAGGCAGATGGCACCACGGGCGACATCGGGCAAGAGGTCGGGGCAGACACCCCCGTGCTGGACTTTGCCGCCGCCATGTCGGCCGAGGGCAAGCCCGTCGCGGTCACCGAAAACGGGGCCCGGATCGGCACCGTCACGCCCGAGTCGCTTCTGGCCAGCCTTCTGCGCTAGCCGCGCGGCTGTCACGGGCGCGCCTTTGTATGCGCGCCCTGACTCACGGCGACCCGCCTGTCGGACTATGGAAACAGACTGTTTCCTGTTAATCTTCCCTTAAGGAAAGCATCGCAGTATGGTGCTGATGCGTAGTCGCGTCAGTCCGCTGTGCCAGGGCCCTGGTGCCCCGGCCGGCGGGCCGCCAATGGCATGGTGAAACCATCCGGGAACAGGCGGCATTCTGCCGGCAGGGAAGGGTGCCAGCATCGCTTGTTCCATTTCGGCGGTTTGGGTAAGACACTCGCGCAGGGCGTATTGGTCTTGTCGTACGGAAAGAATTGGAATGACTGGATTTCTCGATCAGATCACGGGACTGCGCCGGAAGCAGAAGATCGCGATCCAGATGGCCGTGGATACGGTGCTGATCATCGCCTCTTTCGCCGTGGCCATGCTGGTGCGCCTTGAAAGCCTGGACTTCGCCGCCGACCCGATGGTCTGGGTGCCGCTGATCGCGGTGATTCCCGCCACCGTCTACACCCTGCATGTCACCGGGCTTTACCTGACCCTCGTTCGCTATATCACCGGCCGGGTTCTGGTCTACGTGACCAAGGGCGTGCTGGTCTCGGCCATCGTGCTTGGCGTCGTGTCACAGTTGCTGAATGCCGGGGTGCCGCGGTCCGTGCCCTTCATCTATGCCGCCTGCCTGCTGATCAGCGTCGGGGGCCTGCGCTTTGTCATCCGTCATTTCTTCCTGAAACCCAGCCGCAGCGCCCGCCAGCCGGTCATCATCTACGGGGCCGGTGAGGCCGGTGTGATGGTCGCCAATTCGATGAAAAGCGGTGCGCAATACGGGGCCGTGGCCTTCCTGGACGACAACCCTGACCTGCATGGGCTGACCAAGGCAGGGCTCAAGGTCAGCTCTCCGGACCGGGTGGCCGATCTGGTCGCAGCTACCGGCGCGCGGACCCTGCTGCTGGCACTGCCCAGCCTGACCCGTCGCCGCCGCCGCGAAATCGTCCAGACCATGCAGGACCGGACCGCGCTTGAGATCAAGACGATCCCCGGCATGTCGGACCTGATCAGCGGCCGCGCCAAGATTTCCGAACTGCGCAACGTCACCCCCGAGGATCTGCTGGGCCGCGACCCTGTCGCGCCGATCGACCGGTTGATGCAGCGCAACATCACCGGCAAGGTCGTCATGGTCTCGGGCGCGGGCGGGTCCATCGGCAGTGAGCTGTGCCGCCAGATCCTGTCCCTGTCGCCGGAACGGCTTGTGCTGTTCGAGATTTCGGAATTCGCGCTGTACCAGATCCAGATGGAGCTGTCGGAAGAAGCCGCCCGCATCCGCGCCGATGTGGACATCGTGCCGATCCTCGGATCCGTGCAGCATCCCCGCCGCCTGGAAGCTGCGATCAAGGCCTGGTCGGTTCAGACGATCTATCACGCCGCCGCCTACAAGCACGTCCCCCTGGTCGAGGAGAACGTGATCGAAGGCATCCGCAACAATGTCTTCGGCACCCTGGAAATCGCCACCGCGGCGCAGCGTCAGGGGGTAGAGAACTTCATCCTGATCTCGACCGACAAGGCCGTGCGCCCGACCAATGTCATGGGCGCGACCAAGCGTACTGCGGAACTGATCTGTCAGGCGCTGGCGGCGCAGGGCGGCACGACGACCTTTTCCATGGTGCGCTTTGGCAATGTGCTGGGGTCCTCCGGTTCGGTGATTCCGCGCTTCCGGTCCCAGATCGAGGCCGGCGGCCCGGTGACCGTGACGCACCGCGACGTGAACCGTTTCTTCATGACCATCCCCGAGGCGTCGCAGCTGGTGATTCAGGCTGGGGCCATGGCGCGGGGGGGGGATGTCTTCGTGCTGGACATGGGGCAGCCGGTGAAGATCATCGACCTGGCGATTTCCATGGTGAAGCTGCACGGGCTGCAGCCCTACGTGATTGACGCGGGCGATGCCTCGGGCGCGGAAGGCGACATTGCCATTGCCATCACTGGGTTGCGCAAGGGCGAAAAACTGTACGAGGAACTGTTGATCGGCAATGATCCCGCGCCGACCCAGCATCCGCGCATCATGACCGCCTCGGAACGGTCGCTGCCCATGGGGCGGCTGATGCCGGTGCTGGACGACCTGCGCCGCGCCTGCGAACGCTTCGACCTGCCGCGCATCGGTGAGATCCTGCATGATCTTCCGCTGGATTTCTCGCCCTCGAATGCCGAGCTGTCCGACCTTCTCTGGACCCGTGCCGGCCAGCCCGTGATCGAGGCAGAGCCCACGGGCGGTCACCTGCGCATCGCACGCGAGGCGACGGCCTGATCGCCCCAGGCAGGGAAACAGCCGAACACCGCATCAAGCCCGGTACGTCCCGACGTGCCGGGTTTTTCTTTGGATCTGAGGGGGAGGGATTTGCCATCCGGGCCGATCTGGGCATCGGCGCAGGATACAGGGCCCTGAAACGAAAAAGACCGTCCGAAGGCGGTCTGTTTCCCATCCTCTTGGGTGAGAGGAAATTTTGGAGCGGGCGAGGCGATTCGAACGCCCGACCCTAACCTTGGCAAGGTTATGCTCTACCCCTGAGCTACGCCCGCTTCCTTTTGGTAGGGCAGGATGTACAAAAGGGGCGGGCGGGGTGCAAGCGGTTTTTTCGGGCAAAGTGAAATTTTTTTGACTGCTGCCCTGGGCGATTTTCTTGATCGGAAAAAACCCCCGAAGTATCAGAAGTTACAGCAAATTTTTTGACCTTACGGAATGCGCCCGACCCAGGGATGCGCCGTTTTTTGAAACAACACTATTCGCACGAGGTTCCGCCATGAATCCCCTTCGTCTTGCCCCGCTTCTCCTGTGTCTTGCCGGTGCGGCCTGCGTCCAAGATCGCGAAACCACGACCAAGTTCGAATTCCGTGGCGAAACCTACACCGTGCGCGTCCTGCTTTCGGGGAGGCCCTGGAACGAGGAATACGACCAGATCGACCATTTCGTCTATTACCGGGGCGAGAGGGTCTTTTGCGACGGCAGCGGCGATGACTGCGCCGAAAAACTCGCCGCCGCCTATGAAGAGATCGACAAGCGCTGGCTGGCCGAGCAGCGGGCGAAGGCAGCCGCGAAAGCCGCGCGGGAAGACGGCGATGGCGCGACCCCGACCGGCACGGGGGGCGGGTCCGGTGGTGGCTCTGGCGGGGGATCCGGATCGGGTGGCAGCGTCAGCCCGGGCGGCGGCGGGTCCGAGGCTTGAACCATGGCCCTAAGGGGTGCCGCGAACGTGCGATCCTGGGCGATCGCTTGTAGCTGGCGACGTCGAACTGTCCGCGTCTCCGACGCGGGGCAGGGCTGGACCGACAAGAAAAAGGGCCGCCCCATGGGACGGCCCTTTTCCGATGTCTTGCCCTTTGGCCGAGGGGAGGGCCCAGGCCCTTATTCGAACTCGATCAGCAGGTCCTTGGCGTCGATCTGCGCGCCTGCGCCGACATGGACGGCCTTGATGACGCCGTCGCGGTCGGCCGAGATGCCGGTTTCCATCTTCATCGCCTCGATGGTCAGCAGCAGGTCGCCCTGTTTGACCTTCGATCCCGCCGCCACGGCAAGCGAGGCAACAACCCCCGGCATCGGCGCGGCCACATGGGCCGGGTTCGCCGGGTCGGCCTTGGGCGCGGCGGCCTTGGCTCCGGTCGCCTTGCGGTCGGGCACGCGGACCACGCGGGGCTGGCCGTTCAACTCAAAGAACACCCGCACCTCACCGTCGTCCTGGGTGGACCCCACGGTAACCAGGCGGATCTCCAGCGTCTTGCCGGGGTCGATCTCGGCGGTGATCTCTTCCTCGGGTTCCATGCCGTAGAAGAAGGTCAGCGTGGGCAGGGTGCGCACCGGGCCATAGGTTTCGTGGCGTGCGGCGTAATCGGTGAAGACCTTGGGATACATCAGGTATCCGTTCAGATCCTCGTTGTCGATTTCGACCCCGCCGGCGGCCGCGCTGGCCTCCTGCCGCTTGGCCTCTAGATCGACGGGGGGCAGGTGCTTGCCCGGCCGTTCCAGGTTCGGCTTTTCGCCCTTCAGCGCCTTGGACACGATCGTGTCGGGGAAGCCGCCCGGAGGCTGACCAAGGTTGCCGCGCATCATGTCGATGACCGAATCCGGGAAGGAGACGTCCTTCTTCGGATCCTCGACATCCGCGCGGGTCAGGCCCTGTGACACCATCATCAGCGCCATGTCGCCCACAACCTTCGACGACGGCGTGACCTTGACGATATCGCCGAACATCTGGTTCACGTCGGCATAGGCCTGTGCGACCTCGTGCCAGCGTTCTTCCAGCCCCATTGACCGCGCCTGCGCCTTGAGGTTGGTGAACTGCCCGCCGGGCATTTCGTGCAGATAGACCTCGGAGGCGGGGGCCTGCATGCCGCTCTCGAACGCCGCGTATTGGCCGCGCACGGCCTCCCAGTAGTTGGACACCTCGCGCACGGCGGCGATGTCGATGCTACTGGCGCGATCGCCATGGTTGATGGCGGCCAGGATGGACCCGAAGGTCGGCTGCGAGGTATTGCCCGACAGCGCATCCATGGCCGCATCGACCACATCCACCCCGGCGGCCGAGGCCGTCAGGATCGTGGCGATCGCAGCACCCGAGGTGTCATGGGTGTGGAAGTGGATCGGCAGGTCGACCGCATCCTTCAGCGCCGGGAACAGCACCTGCGCCACCGGCGCGGTCATGACACCGGCCATGTCCTTGATCCCCAGCACATGGGCGCCGGCGGCTTCCATCTGCTTGGCCATGTCGACGTAATACTTGATGTCGTACTTGGCGCGGGCCGGGTCCAGCGCATCGCCGGTGTAGCAGATCGTGCCTTCGCAGATCTTGCCGGACGCCTGCACCGCATCCATGGCGACGCGCATGTTTTCGACCCAGTTCAGACTGTCGAAGACGCGGAAGACATCGACGCCGGTTTCCGCCGCCTGGCGCACGAATTCCTGCACCACGTTGTCGGGATAGTTGGTATAGCCCACGCCATTGGACGCCCGCAGAAGCATCTGCGTCAGGATGTTCGGCATGGCCGCCCGGATGTCGCGCAGACGCTGCCAGGGGCATTCCTGCAGGAACCGATAGGCCACGTCGAAGGTCGCGCCGCCCCAGCATTCCACCGAGAACAGCTGGCTCAGGTTCGAGGCATAGGTGGGCGCGATCTTGATCATGTCGATCGACCGCATCCGCGTCGCCAGAAGCGACTGGTGCCCGTCCCGCATGGTGGTGTCGGTGAACAGCAGTTCCTTCTGATCTTTCATCCACTTGGCGACGGCCTCGGGGCCTTCGGCGTCAAGCAGATCGCGGGTGCCCTTGGGCGCGGCGCCCTTCAGCGGCGGGATGCGCGGGGGCTTCAGGTCGGGGTGCGGCAGGGGGCGTCCCTGGACCTCGGGGTGACCGTTCACGGTGATATCCGCGATATAGGTCAGTACCTTCGTGCCCCGGTCCCGGCGGGGTTTGAAATCGAACAGCTCGGGCGTCGTGTCGATGAACTTGGTCGTGTACTGGTTCGACAGGAAAGTCGGGTGTTTCAGCAGGTTGATGACGAAGTCGATGTTCGTGCTGACACCGCGGATGCGGAATTCGCGCAGGGCGCGGTCCATGCGGCGGATGGCCAGTTCCGGCGTCGGGGCCTTGGCAGTCACCTTCACCAGAAGTGAATCGTAGTACCGCGTGATCACCCCGCCCGCATAGGCGGTGCCGCCGTCCAGACGGATGCCCATGCCGGTGGCGGACCGGTAGGCGCTGATGCGGCCGTAATCGGGGATGAAATTGTTGGTCGGGTCCTCGGTCGTGATCCGGGTCTGCAGGGCGTGGCCGGTCAGGCGCACGTCATATTGGCTGGCCTTGCCGGTGGCCTCGGCCAGGGTCTTGCCCTCGGCGATCTGGATCTGGGCCTGCACGATGTCGATGCCGGTGACCTCTTCGGTCACGGTGTGTTCGACCTGCACGCGGGGGTTCACCTCGATGAAGTAGAACTTGCCCGTCTCCATATCCATCAGGAATTCAACCGTGCCCGCGCATTCGTAACTCACATGGGCGCAGATCTTGCGACCCAGTTCGCACAGTTCTTCGCGCTGCGCCTCGCTGAGGTAGGGCGCGGGGGCGCGTTCCACGACCTTCTGGTTGCGGCGCTGGACGGAACAATCACGTTCATAGAGGTGGTAGATATTGCCCATCTTGTCGCCGAGGATCTGAACCTCGACATGGCGGGCGCGGGTGATCATCTTTTCCAGATACCCCTCGCCATTGCCAAAGGCGGCCTCGGCCTCGCGCCGGCCTTCCAGCACCTTTTCCTTCAGTTCCTTGGAGTTGGTGACAGGCCGCATGCCGCGTCCGCCGCCACCCCAGGAGGCCTTGAGCATCAGGGGATAGCCGATCTCTTCGGCCTCTTTGGTGATGGCGTCGAAATCATCGCCCAGCACCTCGGTCGCGGGGATTACTGGCACGCCGGCGGCCATGGCGACCTTGCGGGCGCTGGCCTTGTCGCCCAGGGCGCGCATGGTTTCGGCCTTGGGGCCGATGAAGGTGATGCCCGCCGCGTCGCAGGCATCAACGAAATCGGGGTTTTCCGACAGCAGGCCATAGCCCGGGTGGATCGCATCGGCCCCGGACATCTTGGCGACGCGGATGATTTCCGGAATCGAGAGATAGGCGGCCACGGGGCCCAGCCCTTCGCCGATCTTGTAGGCCTCGTCTGCCTTGAAACGATGGAGGCCCAGCTTGTCCTCCTCGGCATAGACCGCGACGGTCTTTTTGCCCAATTCGTTGGCGGCGCGCATGATCCGAATGGCGATCTCGCCCCGGTTCGCGATCAGGATTTTCTGAAAATCCGGCATGGGTAGGCCCCCCTGTAAGAATTTCGGCGAGCAAACCGCACGCTGCGACGCAGCGCAAGGGGAAAGTTTGCTAATTGCAAATGTACGAAATTGCGGAATGCAAAACCTGCAAATAGCGTCATGTTCTGGTTGCGCAAACGACATCGCAGGGCAAGGCGTGCGCGGCGTCCGGGCCATGGGCCCCCCCGCGCATGCGTGGGCGGGCGGTCGTTGCAACATTTGTCCGGCGCGAAGGGGCAGGGCAATGAAATCGGGCCACCCCGGCGGATGCGGGATGGCCCGGTGATGTCGTCCTGTGCAGGCGGATCAGTCGCTGATCGCGCCTTCTTCGTCCCGGCGCTGGCGCATCTTGGCCTTCACGCGGGCCCCGAAGATCAGCGGCAGGATGAAGCCGATGATCGCCACCGCCCAGAGCCCAAGCGACAGCGGGCTGTCGATCAGGGTCCACCAGTCGCCATTGTCGATGGTCACGGCGCGGCGCAGGTTGTTTTCCATCGCGTTGCCCAGAAGCGTGCCCAGGATGATCGGCACCAGCGGCACGTCCAGCTTGCGCAGGCCCCAGCCCATGACGCCAAAGCCGATCATGACCAGCAGGTCAAAGGTCGACCCCGAGATGCCGTAGATCCCCACGAAGGACACCATGGCAACGATCGGCATCAGGATCCGCGACGGGATCATCAGCACGCGGGTGAACAGGCCCACCATCGGGATATTCATGGCCAGCAGCATGAAGTTGGCGATGAACAACGCCGCGATCAGGCCCCAGACCACATCGGGGTTCTGGGTGAACAGCAGCGGGCCGGGGGTGATGTTCAGCGCCAGCAGCACTGCCAGCAGAACCGCGGTCGTGCCCGATCCGGGAACGCCAAGCGCCAGCATCGGCACCAGCGCACCACCGGCGGCGGCGTTGTTGCCGGCCTCGGGGGCGGCGACGCCACGCGGATCACCGGTGCCGAAGGTGCCTTCCTTGTCGACCAGGCGTTTCTCCATCGAGTAGGAGATGAACGACCCAAGCGAGGCACCCGCGCCGGGCAGAACGCCAGCGATGAAGCCCAGGAACGAGGTCCGCAGCATCGTCGGCGTGGTCTGCTTGATCATCGACATCGGCGGATAAAGCTTGCCGATCACCATCTTCTTGCCTTCCGCATCGGACCCGCCATGGCGGTTTTCCAGGAAGATGAAGACCTCGGACAGGGCAAACAGACCCACGATCGCCACAAGGAAATCCAGCCCGTCGTACAGGTGCACTTCGCCGAAGGTGAAGCGCGGCACGCCGGTCTGGGTGTCGACGCCGATGGTGGCCAGGCCCAGGCCAAGCGCCGCGGCAAAGGCCGATTTCGCCTGGTTGGTCGAGGACACGCCGCCAAGCGTCATGAAGGCCAGCGCAAACAGCGCAAAGTATTCCGCCGGACCGAACAGCAGCGCGATCTTCACCAGCTGCGGGGCCAGCAGGATCAGGCCCCAGGTGGCAAAGAAGGCCCCGACGAAGGACGCGATGCCCGACAGAGACAGCGCCTCACCGGCCAGACCCTTCTTGGCCATGGGATAGCCGTCGAGACAGGTCATCATCGCCGGCTCATCGCCCGGAATGTTCAGAAGGATCGATGAAATCCGCCCCCCGTACATCGCGCCGTAATAGACCGAGGTCAGAAGGATCAGCGACGGTGTCGCGCCAAGGCCCATGGTGAAGGCCAGCGGGATCAGGATCGCCACGCCGTTCGACGGGCCAAGGCCGGGCAGGGCCCCCATGATCGTGCCCAGAAAACAGCCCAGAAGGGCCAGCAGAAGGTTCTGCCAGGTGATTGCGATGGCAAAGCCGTCGCCAAGGTTTGCAAGCGTTTCCATGATGCCCCCTCAGAACCCGAACGGTCCGCGTGCCAGCGACAGGCCGAGGACAAGGTGGAAGATGACGTAGATGCCGACCGACGTGCCGACGCCGACGAAAACCGATTCAAGCGCCGAGGACCCCAGACGCCAGGCCAGGTAGGCGGCGGCAAAGGCGGTTGCGATGACAAAGCCCGCGACAGGCAGCATCTCGGCGTAAAGGATCATCACGACCACGGCCGCGGCGATCTCGGCCAGGCGGCCCAGGGTGGGCCATTGCGGTTCGGCATCGGGGCGCAGCACGATCGCCAGGCTCGACAGGCCCAGGATGGCGGCGATGATCAGGGGGAAGGCTTTGGGGCCGACGGCATCCGACAGAAAGCTTTCCTCGATGGCCAGGGCCGCGAAGACATAGCCGATGGAAAGGAGAATGCCGAAGACACCGAAGATACGATCGCTCATGGCAGATCTCCTCTTGGTGGAAGTTCGAAAACCCGGGGGCCTACGCGGGCCCCCGGCAGGTGATCCGGAAAACCGGATTACTTGATGATGCCGATTTCTTTGGAGATCGACTGAATCTGCGCGACCGAGTCCTCGACGAAGGACTGGAAGGCATCGCCCTGCAGATCAAGCGGGGCAAGGCCGTTGGCCGCCATCACCTCTTTCCACGCGTCGGTGGCGTAGAGGTCGGAAATTTTGGACACCCAGGAGTCATAGGCCTCGTCGGACATGCCGCCGGGGGCGTAGAACCCGCGCCAGTTGGCACCGATCGCATCGACACCCTGTTCCTTTGCGGTCGGGAAGTCGGCGAATTCGCCGTCCAGACGTTCCGGGGCCAGCACGGCAATGACCTTGATGTCACCGCTGTCGACGAAACCCTTGGCTTCAGAGATGTCGCCGGTGAAGCCTTGAACCGACCCTGCCAGCAACTGGGTCACGGCTTCGCCGCCGCCGTCAAAGGCGATGTACTTGACCTTGCGCACGTCCTCGATGCCATAGGCATTGGCCGCGATCAGAACCTTCAGGTGGTCCCAGCCGCCCACGGCAGAACCGCCCGCGATGGACACCGAGGTCGGGTCCGCCTTGATCTGGTCCAGCAGCTCAGGCAGCGTGTTGACCGCGCTGTCGGCCGCCACGGCGATCACGCCGTAATCCGCACCGATCGACGCCAGCCAGCGGACCTGGTCCATGGTGTTGCCGGGGTATGCGCCCTGTGCCAGGCGGGTCGCCGTCGCGGACGAAGCCGCCACGATCAGGTTGTTGTCATCGCCGCGCTTGTTCACGACTTCGGCAAAGGCCACGCCACCGCCGCCACCGGCCAGGTTGACGACCTGCATGGTCTTGTCGATCAGACCGGCGTCCTGCAGCGACTTGCCGACCTGGCGGCAGGTAAAGTCCCATCCGCCGCCCGGGTTGGCCGGTGCGATGCATTCCGGGTTTTCTTGTGCAGCCGCCGAAAACGCGGACAGCGACAGGGCTACGGCAGCCAGTGCGCCGCGAGTAACAGAGAGTTTCATAGGGTCCTCCTCAGGTCCTGGACAGCGCACTCCCACGCGCTGTAATCGGTCCCGCGGGGCAGTAGAGAGGAGGTCGCGATGCGACCACTTCCCCGCGGGTTGCGAATATGTAACCGTTGTTCCTGTCACGAAGCTGTCATCGCGACAGGTTTTCGGGAACGCGAGGGAAAGGGCCGGCAAGGGGCACGGAATTGGGCCAGGGAACAGGCCAGAAAACAGGCCTTACAACAGGCCAGAGAACGGAAACGGAAAATGCGCATTCTGATGGTCGAAGACGCCAGGGACCTGGCCGAGGGCGTGATCGCGCATCTGGCCCGGTCGGGCATCGTCTGCGATCTGGCCGTGACCATAGAAGAGGCGCGCGATTGCCGGGCCGTGCAGCGCTATGACGCGATCATCCTTGATATCAACCTGCCCGACGGCTCGGGGCTAAGCTTCCTGCGCGACATCCGCGCCGCCGTTGATCGCACGCCGGTGCTGATGCTGACCGCCCTGTCCGCCGTGGACGACCGGGTCGAGGCGCTGGACCAGGGGGCGGACGACTACCTGTCGAAACCCTTCGACCAGCGAGAGCTTGAAGCCCGGCTGCGCGCCCTTGTCCGGCGCGAGGCCGACCGCAAGGAAGAACAGATCACCCTTGGATCGCTGACCTACAGCCCCAAGGACCGCAGCGCCCGGCTGGGCGACCGCCAGCTGGATCTGACCCGGCGCGAGGCCGCGCTTCTGGACACGCTGATCCGCCATCGCGGGCAATATCTGTCGAAGGCGCGGCTGTATGATTCCCTCTATGGCTTCGACGACGCCGACGTGGGCGTGAACGCGATCGAGCTGTATATCGCCCGGCTGCGCAAGAAATTCGCGGGATCCGACGTGGCGATCACCACGCAGCGCGGCGTGGGCTATCGCATCGGGCTGGAGGCATGAGCACCGGGCCTGAACCGCACCCAAAGGCCCGCCCGGTGCGCAGCCTGGTGTCCCGTGTGCTGGGCACGGTCTTTGTCATCCTGCTGCTGGGCGGGGTGCTGGTCGCGGGCTCGACCTGGTGGAACGGCCAGCAGGCGGCCCGCCAGGCCTATGACCGGATCCTGGTTGGCGCGGCCAGCGACATCGCGGAATCGATCCGGGTGCAGCGCGGTGCGCCGCTGGTGGATCTTCCCGTTTCGGCCTTCCAGCTTCTGGCGCAGGCCCCCGAGGACCGGATCTATTACGCCGTCATCGGCCCCGGCGGGCAGCTGGTCACCGGTGTCGATCCCGATCACCGTATCACCGCGCCCGCCCGTGGCGGGGCCCCGGTGCGCTTCTTCGATGACATGCTGGACGGCGAACCGGCGCGTTTTGTCATCCTGACCCGGCGGTTTGTGGAGCGTGACTTCTCGGGGCCGGTGGACGTGGTCGTCGGCCAGACGCTGCGCGCCCGCAAGGCCATGACCCGCGATCTGGTCATCGACGCGCTGCTGCCGCTGGCGCTGGCGGGGATCGTCATGATCGGCATCGCCTTTCTGGTCATCCGCTCGGCCCTCGCGCCACTTGGTGCGCTGATCGAAGACCTGTCGCACCGCGACCCCTATGATCTGACGCCGATGCCGACCGAACGCCTGCCGCGCGAACTTCAGGTGATGCTGGGGGCGATGAACCGCTTCATGCAGCGGCTGGACACCCAGGTCGAGGCGATGCGCAACCTGATCTCGGACACCGCGCATCAGCTGCGCACCCCAGTGGCCGCAATCCGGGTGCATGCCGAAACCGCCATGTCCGACCCCGAGGAAGAGGCGCGGGGCAGGGCGCTGGACCGCCTTGCGCTGCGCACCCGGTCCCTTGGCACCCTGCTGGATCAGCTTCTGTCGCGCGCGCTGGTGATCCACCGCACCGACAGCATGCCCCGCACCCTGGTCGACCTGCGTGAAATCGCGCTTGAGATCATGGAACGGGACGATTCCGCCGTGCTGGCCCCGGGGGCCGAGCTGCGGCTGGAGATCGGCGAAGATCCCGTTCTGGTCCGCGCCGACGCCTTTTCCCTGGCCGAGGCCGCGCGCAACCTTCTGGGCAACGCTCTTAGTCACGGTGAGGCCCCGATTGTCATCGGCGCGGCGGAAGAGGATGGGCAGGCTGTTCTATGGGTGCAGGACAGCGGGCCGGGCCCCGAGGACCAGGTGATCGCGCGGCTGGGCGCGCGGTTCAACCGCAACGCCGGCACGCGCGAACAAAGCACCGGGATCGGCCTTTCGATCGTGACTTCGGTCGCTGCGGCCTTCGACGGACGGGTCGAGATGACCCGCCGCCCGGATGGCTTCCGCGCTGCGCTGATCTTCCCCATGGTGCCCGACACGATGAGAGAGGACGCCTGATGCTCCGCCTGTTCCTTGTGGTCCTGGCCCTGCTGGGCCTGTCCCATGCCGGCGCCGCGCAAGAGATGACGGCCCGGTTCGGCTCCGGCGCTACGCCCTTCCTGGTCCGGTCGACCACCGATGTGGCGATCATCCGCCCGGTGATGGAGCGTTTTGCCGCGCTGAACCCCGAAATCGCGATCACCTATGAACAATGGGGGTCCAACGGGCTGTTCGATCAAAGCCGGGCCGAGTGTCGCGATGGCACGCCGGGTGCCGATGCGGTGCTGTCTTCGGCCGTGCAGCAGATGGTCTGGCTGGTGAACGCGGCCTGCGCGCAGCCCTACCGGTCGGCCGAGACCGCTGCGCTGCCCACGACGCGCCGGTGGCGGGACGAGCTTTGGGGTGTGACGATCGAGCCGGCGGTGATCGCCTACAACAAGCGGCTTCTACCGGTGGACGAGGTGCCGCGCAGCCGCTTTGCCCTGCTGGACGCGCTGCGCGAACGACCGCAGGTTTTTCACAACCGGATCGCCACCTATGACATCGCCGAATCCGGGCTGGGTTTCCTGTTTGCCTATAGCGACAGCCTTGAGGCGACGACCTTTGGCGGCCTTCTGGAAGGTTTCGCGCGGGTCGACGCGGTGGCCACCTGCTGCTCGGCCGAGATCATTTCGGGTGTGGCCAATGGGCGCTATGTCATGGCCTACAACGTGCTGGGATCCTACGTGGCGAACGCGAATGAGCCGGACGTGGGCATGATCCTGCCCGAGGATTACACCCTGCTTCTGTCGCGCGGCTACATGATCCCCAAGGGGGCCGCCCGCGCCGATATCGCCGCCCGGCTGCTGGACTACCTGCTGGGGCCCGAGGCGCAGCGCCTGCTGGTGCAGGCTGGCCTGGTGACCGAGATGGACGATACCGAACCTGCCCTTGCGGTCAGCGCGCGGCGCTATATCGCGCTGTCGCCGACGCTGCTGGTGGCGCGGGATGCGAACCGCCGGACGCTGCTGCTGCAGTTCTGGTCCGACACTTTCCGTCAGGCCGCTTTTCCTTGACGTGCCACGGGATTGGCTGACCCTTTCCTCGGTCCTCGGTCCTCGGTCCTCGGTCCTCGGTCCTCGGTCCTCGGTCCTCGGTCCTCGGTCCTCGGTCCTCGGTCCTCGGTCCTCGGTCCTCGGTCCCAACCCAACCGTCTGGTGCCTAAGGCGCAGACCCCGACCGGCGCACAACCGGTCACAACCCGGTGGCCCCGCAAGCCAAGCCTTTAGTCCTCAGAATTCCTGAAGTTCGCCAGCCCGGACCAAGCCAATACCAGCCCCGAAGGCCTATCGTCTCCTCCATACAGGCCTCTGGCATTGGCCGTTCACAACCGGCCGGACCCATAGACCACACCCGAAGCCCTCAAAATTCCCGAAGATCGCCAGCCCAGAACAAGCCGCTAACAGCCCCATAGCCCTACCGTCCCGTCCAGACCTGACCCCGGGCCTCCTCTGGCCGGGTGATGCCCATCTGGATCATGGCCGAGGTCATATCCTCGGTCAGGATATGCGTCAGGTGATCGGCCCCGCGCGCCCCGAAGGCGGCGACGCCCCACAGCCAGGGACGGCCCAGCATGATGAAATCCGCACCAAGCGCGATGGCCCGTACCACGTCGAGGCCGGAACGGACCTCTCCGTCGAACAGCACCGGGGTAGCGGGGCCAAGCGCTTCGCGCACCAGCGGCAGCGCCTCGGCCGAGCCGGGGCAGCCGTCGAATTGGCGGCCGCCGTGGTTCGACACCCAGATGGCGTCAAAGCCAAGATCCCGCAGCCAGACCGCATCCTCGGGCACCAGCACGCCCTTGGCGACGATCGGCCCATCCCACATGTCACGCAGCCGCTTCAGCAGATCGGGGTCCGGGGCGGCGTGCGGGGCCAGGCCAACGTGTCGCGCCGGTTCATGCGGAGAGGCGTATTTCGCCAGGCCGCGCACCGAAGGCACGCCGCTGCGCGCAACCGCCAAGGACCAATGTGGCCGCAGCACCGACTGAAGGAACAGCCGCGGCGTGATCCGGGGCGGCGTGGTCAGCCCGCCGCGCCGCTGGCGTTCGCGCCGGGACGGGCCCGGCACATCGACGGTCAGCACAAGCGTATGGAACCCCGCGGCTTTCGCCCGCTGAACCAGGTCCGCGCAATGATCTTCGTCCCGCGGCGGATACAGTTGAAACCAGCCCTGATCGCCCACATGCGGGGCCAGATCCTCGACCGAGGCCGCGGCGACCGTGGACAACCCGAAGGGCAGGTTGGCCGCCACGCAATGCTTGGCCAATGTCACCTCGGCCCCCGGCCAGAACAGCCCGGTCATGCCGACCGGCGACACGCCCCAGGGACGGTCATACCGACGCCCGAGCAGGGTCGTGCCAAGATCCGGGACAGTCCGCCCCTTCATCACGGCAGGCTTCAGGGCAACACGATCCAGCGCCTCACGCGATCGGCGGATGGCGATATCGTCCAGCGTCCCGCTGTCCAGGTATTCCCAGGCGAAATGTGGCAGACGGCGACGGGCGCGATCGCGCAGGTCAGCAAGAGTCGGGTAGGCGAGATCAAGATCCATGGTTGCGCGACCTTGTCGCGCGCCCTGCGGTTTGGCAAGGCACCCCGATGCAATTCCGGGGCCTTTGTCCGCAGTCCTTACATATCACAACCCTCCGTCGGCAAAACGAATCCGGCAATCACGCCGGCAATTGTGAAGAATTCTTGTGAACAAGTGGTGAACATGCCCTTCCGTTTCGCGCGCCATATGCGTATTCTGCGCCCATGAGCAGCTTTGACGATCACGACGCCTTTGAAGGCGCTTCCCGGGCCTCCCTGTCTTCCCGCGCCATGGCCGCGCGGCCGATGCCCTATCTGGACGAGCTCAACTCCGCGCAACGCGAGGCGGTCGAGGCGCTGGATGGCCCGGTCCTGATGCTGGCGGGCGCGGGCACCGGCAAGACCAAGGCGCTGACCGCGCGGATCGTGCACCTGCTGAACACCGGGCGCGCCCGGCCAAACGAAATCCTCTCGGTGACCTTTACCAACAAGGCCGCGAAGGAAATGAAGATCCGCGTCGGCAAGATGCTGGGCGAGGCGGTCGAGGGCATGCCCTGGCTGGGCACCTTCCACGCCATCTGCGTCAAGCTGCTGCGTCGCCACGCCGAACTGGTGGATCTGAAATCGAACTTCACGATCCTCGACACCGACGACCAGATCCGGCTGCTGAAACAGCTGATCGCGGCCAATGGCATCGACGAAAAGCGCTGGCCGGCAAGGCAGTTGGCGGGGATCATCGATCACTGGAAGAACCGCGCCTGGACGCCCGAAAACGTCCCCTCGGCCGAGGCCTCGGCCTATAACAACCGCGGGACCGAGCTGTATGATCAATACCAGCGCCGCCTGCTGGAGCTGAACGCCACCGATTTCGGCGATCTGCTGCTGCATGTGGTGACGATCTTCCAGAAGAACCCGGACGTGCTGCAGCAATACCAGCGCTGGTTCAAATATATCCTCGTCGACGAATACCAGGATACCAACGTGGCCCAGTACCTCTGGCTGCGGCTGCTGGCGGGCGGGCACAAGAACATCTGCTGTGTCGGCGATGACGACCAGTCGATCTATGGCTGGCGCGGGGCCGAGGTGGGCAATATCCTGCGGTTCGAAAAGGATTTTCCCGGGGCCAAGGTGGTCCGGCTGGAACAGAACTACCGCTCGACCGAACATATCCTCGCGGCCGCCGGCGGCGTGATCCGTGGCAACGAAGGCCGCCTGGGCAAAGAGCTTTGGACCGAAGCCGAAGGCGGCGAAAAGGTCCGCCTGATCGGTCATTGGGATGGCGAGGAAGAGGCCCGCTGGATCGGCGAAGAGATCGAGGCGATGCAGCGCGGCACCCGTGGCATGCGGCCGATTTCGCTGGACGACATGGCGATCCTCGTGCGGGCCTCGCACCAGATGCGCGCCTTCGAGGACCGCTTCCTGACCATCGGTCTGCCCTACCGCGTCATCGGCGGCCCGCGCTTCTACGAACGGCTCGAGATCCGCGATGCCATGGCCTATTTCCGGCTGGTGGTCTCGCCCACGGATGACCTGGCCTTTGAACGCATCGTCAACACGCCGAAACGGGGCCTGGGCGACAAGGCACAGCAGAAGATCCAGGTCTGCGCCCGTCAGAACGGCGTGCCGCTGGTCGAAGGCGCGCGGATCCTTCTGGCCGAAGGCGGCATCACCGGGAAGGGCGCGGGCCAGCTGCGCGCCCTGGTCGACAACCTGGAACGTTGGGGCCGCATGACCCGCGTGCCCGTGATCAACGTGAATGACGACGCGGTTCTGGAAGACGACAGCACCGCGCAGGCCATCGAATACGCCCGCCCCGAGGTCAGCCATATCGAACTGGCCGAGATGGTCCTGGAAGAATCCGGCTACATCGAGATGTGGCAAAACGACAAGACGCCCGAAGCCCCCGGCCGGCTCGAAAACCTTAAGGAACTGGTCAAAGCACTTGAGAACTTTGACAACCTTCAGGGTTTCCTGGAACACGTCAGCCTGATCATGGACAATGAAACCGACGACCATGGTGCGAAAGTGTCAATCATGACGCTGCACGCCGCCAAGGGGTTGGAGTTTCCCGCCGTCTTCCTGCCCGGCTGGGAAGACGGGCTGTTCCCCTCTCAGCGGTCGATGGACGAAAGCGGCCTCAAGGGGCTCGAGGAAGAGCGCCGCCTGGCCTATGTCGGCATCACCCGCGCCGAGGAAATCTGCACGATCTCCTTTGCCAGCAACCGCCGCGTCTTTGGCCAGTGGCAGTCGCAGCTGCCCTCGCGCTTTGTCGACGAACTGCCCGAGGAACACATCGACGTGCTGACCCCTCCGGGCCTCTACGGCGGCGGCTACGGGGCCGCAGCCCCTGTGGGCGAGGTCCGATCCTCCATCGACCAGCGGGTGAGTGAGGCAAACGTCTATAACTCTCCCGGCTGGAAGCGCATGCAGGCCCGTGCCAGCCAGCGCCCCGTCAGCCAGCCGCGCGAGACTCGCAACCAGGTGATCGATGCCCAGGCCATCAGCGCCTACACGATCGGCGACCGCGTGTTTCATCAGAAGTTCGGCTATGGCGAAGTCACCGGGATCGAGGGTGACAAGCTCGACATCGATTTCGAAAAGGCCGGCACCAAGAAGGTCGTCGCCAAGTTCGTCATGGCCAGCACCGACGTGCCCTTCTGACGCGGCTCAGGCGCTCCGGCCCCTGATCATCCTCTTGCCCGAAATATCCCGGGGGAATTGAGCCTTCAGGCTCAAGGGGGCAGCGCCCCTGCGCGCGCACCACGGGCGTGCCCTGCGCAACCGCGCCAGGCCCGCCAAATCCACGCGCCGACCAAACCCAAGCTTTGGAAAGAAAAAACCGCGACGCCAGGGAGGAGGAGAGGCGCCGCGGTTCATTTCACGATCACCCAGGGAGGAGGAGAGGGCGACCGATCTGGTTGTGAAGTCCGGCGACCCCAGGGAGGAGGAGAGGGGCCGCCGGTCTTGCTATCACCAACCCAGGGAGGAGGAGAGGGCTGGTGCATTCTGTGCGGAGCGTCTTACCCGGCTCCGGGGATAGGCGCGGTGACATCAGGGAGGAGGAGAGATGTCACCGCTTAGTTTCAGTCGACCCAGGGAGGAGGAGAGGGCCGCCTGATCCAAATTACATCGTGCGGTACGCTTCTTCGCGTGCCAGCGACTTGATCATCGAACGGTGCAGACCCAGGTCGCGCAGTTCGCGGTCGTTCAGGGCCGAAAGCTCATTGACGCACTTGCGATAGGCTTTGTTCTGTGCGTAGCGTTCGGTCAGACCGGCCACAATACGCTGGAAGATGCCACCGTGGGCGACTGCGTTGCGGGTTTCGGTCATCATAGTCATGTCTTCGTACCTTTTCGTCTTGCCTTGGGGCCGTATGCCCGTTCAGCGCTGTGTTGAGATGAAATTAGGATTTATGCTGCGCATGCACAACGCCCGATGCTGCAACGCGGCTATGCAAAATGTGCATAGTCAACTACGATGTGCAGGGCATTGAAAAATAATGAAATAATTCAGTTTCGCCCAAAAGTTCCTCAAAAGATTTGTTTTCGGGGCATGATTGACGTTACGTCCGCAAGCCCCTTTCCTTGGGTGGTCATCGCGCAGGCGACCCCTTATCTAGGGGCAGTAAGCAGGAAAACAGGTGGAACATGGCGCTCACACGGGAATCGGTCATTGCTGCGCTGCAGCGAATTGAGCTGCCGGATGGCGGCACCCTTGTCTCTCGGGACATGCTGC
Organism: Pseudooceanicola nitratireducens; assembly: GCF_900109195.1. Lineage (GTDB taxonomy): Bacteria > Pseudomonadota > Alphaproteobacteria > Rhodobacterales > Rhodobacteraceae > Pseudooceanicola > Pseudooceanicola nitratireducens. The sequence goes on from NZ_FNZG01000001.1 coordinate 770,612, forward strand.
GGGCCCTGACGGTCGAGGACGGCATGGTCCGCTTCGTCATCGAAGCCCCGTCGCCCGAGATTGCCCGCCAGATGACCGGCCTGCAAAAGACGGCCGAGGCCGTGGTGCGCGATCTGCCCGGCGTGCGCGATGTCAGCATCGTGCTGACCGCCCATGACACCGCCGCGCAGAAGCCGCCCAGCTTGAAGGTCGGGGGCCACCACACGCCCCAGACCGGGCCGATGAAGCCTGCCGGGGTCAAGCGCATCATCGCCGTGGCCTCGGGTAAGGGTGGGGTGGGTAAATCCACCGTCTCTTCGAACCTCGCCGTGGCGCTGTCGCGGGCGGGCAAGAAGGTCGGCCTGCTGGATGCTGATATATACGGTCCGTCCCAGCCGCGCATGATGGGGGCCAAGGGGCGCCCCGCTTCGCCCGATGGCAAGACGATCGAGCCGCTGCACGCCCATGGGGTCACGCTGATGTCGATCGGCTTCATGGTCGAGGAAGACAAGGCCGTGGTCTGGCGTGGGCCGATGCTCATGGGGGCGCTGCAGCAGATGCTGGGTCAGGTGAACTGGGGAGAGCTTGACGTGCTGATCGTCGACCTGCCGCCGGGCACGGGCGATGTGCAGCTGACCCTGTGTCAGCGCAGCGAGCTGTCGGGTGCTCTGGTCGTGTCGACGCCGCAGGACGTGGCGCTGATCGACGCCCGCAAGGCCATCGACATGTTCGGCACGCTGAAGACGCCCGTCCTGGGCCTAATCGAGAACATGTCGACCTTCACCTGCCCGAACTGCGGCCATGAAAGCCATATCTTCGGGCATGGCGGCGTCGTGGACGAGGCGCAGAAGATGGGCGTGCCGCTGCTGGGGCAATTGCCGATCGATCTGGACACGCGACTGGCGGGCGACGCCGGCACGCCGATCGCCGCCGGAGAAGGGCCGATGGCCCAGGCCTATGCGCAGCTGGCCCAGGGGCTGATCCGCGGCGGCATCGTCTGACCTTTCAGGGCGCAGGCGGCGGGTCTTTTTTCCGGCCTACTATATAGACTCTGACGTCCCGACTTGCCGTGCCGCCCTGCGGGGCGTCTGGAGCGGGCGATTTTTTGGGGCGTTCCAAGAAGGGACGCCCCTTTTCTTGTGACCTTCATGCACTGTTCTGGGGTGGGCGGGATTTCATGGTCCGCATGGGATGATTTGGGACGGCCGGCAAATCACCCCGCAAAACACCATGGGACAGGGGTGTCGTGGTCGCGATTCACCCCTCGATTCGAGGTCGAATTCAGGGCAAATCCCGTCCCATCCCAGCCCGCTGCCTGTTTTTTCGCAAGCTAAACGAAAAAAAATTCATCTACCTTGGATCGTATGGGACAGGTTGGGTGCGCGCAGTTTCACACCATATATGGTGTCTCGGTTCCGTGATCGACCGAGATAGGCGTGTTTTTGCCGATATCCACAGGCTGTGCATAACTTCCGGGGCGACCCGGATCCCAGTTCGTCCCAAGAATACAGGCAGATTTTCCTTGTTTCCCATAGATACCCATGGCATCCATAGATCATCAGATGAAACGGGAAACGGGGCGACAAAGACCCCATAAAAAATCCCTAGGCAGGACTCATACAGGCACCCGCTTTCATCAAACAAAGAGATCCGGCGCGCGAGCGAGCAGACATCCCCCCCAGGTGGCGCGCGCAGTCGGACATACCCGGAAACGGGACGAGGGCGGCGGATAGGGCAGTGGCAGCAGCTCCTATCCGCCGTTTTCGTTTCCGGGGTTCACGCAACAGATCGGGGGGGCGGGACGCAGGAATTGGCTTACATCGAGCGGTTCCATGGCAGCGAAGACATGAAGGTGGACAGCAAGTACCGGCTGTCCGTCCCTGCAGACTTTCGCCGTGTCCTTGAAAGCCAGGATCCCGACTGGACCCCAGGAAAAGCCCCCCGCATGATGCTGTTGACCGGCCCCCGGCTGGACGGTTTCGTCGAAGGCTATTCGATTGATTCAATTGCTGAAATTCAGGACGCCCTGTCGAATTCCCCGAAGGCCGACCCGAAGTTCAAGGCGCTGCGCAACCACTACATCCACTCCGCCGTCTCGGTCACCGTCGATGAAACCGGCCGGATCGTGGTGCCGCAGAAGGTCCGCGACAAGCTGGGCTTGGGCAAGGATGAATACGTCACCTTCCTGGGTGACTTGAAGACCTTCCAGCTGTGGAAGCGTGATGAGTACCAGGCCCGTTTCGCCGAAGAAGCGGACGAACTGGGCGAAGATTTCGATCCCGATGCCGCGATGGACGAGCTGCTGTTTGCCAACGCATCGCCCAAAGAGGTGGAGTAACCCATGGCGGCAAGCGCCCAGACCCCGGACGCGCCCCATATTCCGGTGCTTCTGCGCCCCCTTCTGGAAAAGGTCGCGCCGGTCGGCGGTGTCTGGCTGGACGGAACCTTCGGGGCAGGGGGCTATTCCAAGGGTCTGCTGGCCGCCGGTGCCGACAAGGTCATCGGCGTGGATCGCGATCCGCTGGCGCTGCAGATGGCCGAATCCTGGAAAGACGACTTTGCAGGCAAGTTGGAAATCCGCCAGGGCAACTTTGCAAACCTTGACGAGATCGCCGGAGAGCCGCTGGATGGCGTGGTCCTGGATCTAGGCGTCAGCTCGATGCAGCTGGACCTGGCCGAACGCGGCTTCAGCTTCATGAAGGACGGCCCGCTGGACATGCGGATGAGCCAGGACGGGCCAAGCGCCGCCGACCTGGTCAATGCCATGTCCGAAGGCGATCTGGCCGATGTGATCTTCCTTTATGGCGAAGAACGCGCCAGCCGCCGCATCGCCCGCGCCATCACCCGCGAACGCGCCCTGGCGCCGATCACCACCACGCTGCACCTGGCGAAGATCGTCGAAGGCTGCCTGCCGCGGTCAAAGCCTGGTCAGTCCCATCCCGCGACCCGCACCTTCCAGGCGCTGCGCATCGCGGTGAATGATGAATACGGTGCCCTGGCCGAAGGCCTGATGGCCGCCGAACGCGCCCTGCGGCCCGGTGGCATGCTGGCCGTCGTGACCTTCCATTCGGTCGAGGACCGGATGGTCAAACGCTTCCTGCAACTCCGCTCGGGCGGGACGGGGCGGGCCAACCGCTATGCCCCCGAAGCCCCCGAGGACAAACCCCGGTTCGACGTCGTCACCCGCAAGGCCGTGGGCCCCGACGAAGACGAGCTGGATCAGAATCCACGCGCCCGGTCCGCCCGGCTGCGCGTGGCGCGCCGGACAGAAGAGCCGGCCGAACCTATCGACCGCAAAGCATTGGGCATGCCAGTCTTTCAGGGGAAACTGCAATGAGAACGTTGCTTTACATCCTATCCTTTGCCGCCCTGTTCGGGCTTGGCTTCTGGGCATATCAGGAAAACTACCGCACCAAGCAGATCGTCAACGAAACAGAACGATTGCAGCAGGAAATCGCGAACGCCCGCGCCCGTCTGGGCGTGCTGCGGGCGGAATGGGCCTATCTCAACCGTCCCGACCGGCTGCGCGAACTGGCCGAGCTGAACTTCTCTCCGCTGGCGCTTCTGCCCATGACCCCCGACCAGTTCGGCCGCACCGACCAGGTGGAATACCCGGTGCCCGCGCCCGAACCCGACCTGATCATCAACAACCCGGTCGAGGTCTCGACCTTGTCGATGGATGCAGCCCAGGGCACAGCCCTGCAGGGCGCAGAAGCGGAGGACCGGCCATGAGCGACGCCCCCCTTCGTATCCCGCTGCGCCCGCTGGCCCGTGTTCTTGACGCCCGCCAGAAGGGCGAGAACCCCGATGCGATCGAAAAGGAAAACCTCCGCCTGAGGCATGAGGAAATGCGCGACCGGGCCCGCACCAGGGCCGAGGGTCGCATTCTTGTTCTGGGGGCCATGTTCGCGCTGGCCTTCGCCACCATCGGCATCAAGATGTGGGTCGTCGCCGAAAGCGAACCGGCCGAGCCGCGGACCTCGATCGCCGGGGCCCAGATCGTCGCGCAGCGCGGCGACATCGTCGACCGCCACGGCCGGGTGTTGGCCACCAACCTGGATACTTATTCGCTGTACGCCCATCCGCATCAGATGGTCGAGCCGGTCAAGGCCGCGAAGGAATTGGCGCGCATCTTCCCCGACCTGGAAGAGGACCGTCTGACCAAGGATTTCACCGGCAAGCGCCGCTTTGTCTGGATCCGCCGAAAGATTTCGCCGGAACAGCGCCAGGCTGTGCATGATCTGGGCGAACCCGGGCTGCTGTTTGGCCCCCGCGAAATGCGGCTTTACCCGAACGGCGCCATCGCCGCGCATATCCTGGGCGGCGCAAGTTATGGCGAAGAGGGCGTGCATGCGGCCGAGATCAAGGGCACCGCAGGGGTCGAACGCCAGTTCGACGACTACCTCACCGATCCGGCCAACGGCGGCAAGCCGCTTGAGCTGTCGATCGACCTGACGGTGCAGGCAGCCTCGGAAAAGATCCTTTACGGCGGCATGAAGCTGATGAACGCCAAGGGCGCGACCTCGATCCTGATGGACGTGAAAACCGGAGAGATCATCTCGATGGTGTCGCTGCCGGACTTCGATCCGAACGACCGCCCCGCGCCGCCGACCGAAGGCCACCCCGACGACAGCCCGCTGTTCAACCGCGCGGTGCAGGGGGTCTATGAACTTGGCTCGACCTTCAAGATCTTCACCGCCGCGCAGGCGGTCGATCTGGGGATCGCCAAGCAGGACACCATGGTCGACATCCGTGGCCCGATCAGATGGGGCCGCCATTCGATCCGGGATTTCCACTGGTACGGCAAGGAATTGTCCGTCGCGGATATCATCATCAAGTCGTCCAACATCGGCACCGCCCGCCTGGCCGAACAGATCGGCATCGAACGCCAGAAGCAGTTCCTGGCCGACCTGGGCCTGTTCGAACCCACCCCGGTCGAGCTGATCGAAGCCCCAAGCGGCGCGCCCCTGGTGCAAAAGCAATGGTCGGAACTGACGACCATGACGGTGTCCTTCGGGCACGGCATCTCGATCAGCCCGCTGCACATGGCGGCGGCCTATGCGACCATCGCCAACGACGGCCAGCGCGTGCAGCCGACGCTGCTGCGCCGCACGGAACCCGCCAATGGCCCGCAAGTCATGTCGAAACCCGCCGCCCGCGAAGCGCAGGACATGCTGCGCCAGGTGGTGACCAAGGGCACGGCCTCCTTCGCGCGGATCGACCATTACGACATCGCCGGCAAGACCGGCACCGCGGACAAGCCCAAGCCCACGGGCGGCTATTACAAGGACAAGGTGATCGCCACCTTTGCCTCGATGTTCCCGGCGCATGACCCGCGTTACGTGCTGGTGGTGACCCTGGACGAAGGGGTCGAGACCTCGGGCGACGAACCCCGCCGCACCGCCGGCTGGACGGCCGTTCCGGTTGCCGCCGAAATGATCACCCGCGTCGCGCCCCTGCTGGGTCTGCGGCCTGCGATTGCACAGAGCCCTCTCGCTGGTATAACGCTGACATCGAACTAAGCCGGAAAGGCAGACGATGGCGGCAGACAGCGGGCAGACCAGAACCTTGACGCAACTGGGCCTCTCGGCCTTGGGTGGACGGGACGCGCAGATCACGGGTATCGCCGTGGACAGCCGCGAGGTCCGGGACGGATTCCTTTTCGCCGCCATGCCCGGCACCCGGGTCCATGGCGGAGAGTTCATCCAATACGCCCTGCGGCAGGGGGCTGCGGCCATCCTGACCGATGCCGAAGGGGCCCGCATCGCCGAGGCCGCGCTGTCCGACAGCACCGCCGCCCTGGTCATCGCCGAAGATCCCCGCCAGGCCCTGGCCGGCACCGCCGCCCTTTGGTTCGGCACGCAGCCGCGCGTGATGGCCGCCGTGACCGGGACCAACGGCAAAACATCCGTGTCGACCTTCCTGCGCCAGATCTGGATGCTGCTGGGCCGCGAGGCCGTGAACCTGGGCACCACCGGGGTCGAGGGCTGCTATTCCGCGCCGCTGATGCACACCACGCCCGAGCCGATCACCCTGCACCGCATGCTGGCTGAACTCTCGGACGCGGGCATCACCCATGCCGCGATGGAGGCCTCGTCCCACGGGCTGGCGCAACGGCGGCTGGACGGTGTGATGCTGAATGTCGGGGGCTTTACCAACCTGACCCAGGATCACCTGGATTATCACCATGATTTCGAGGAATATTTCCACGCCAAGGCCGGGCTCTTCACCCGCGTCCTGCCGCCCGATGCGGCGGCGGTGATCAATATCGACGGTCTGCGCGGTCCCGACATGGCCGAAATAGCGGCCGATCGCGGGCTGGACGTGCTGACCGTGGGTACCGGCGACGACGCCGAGCTGTGCATCCTGAACCGGCGTTTCGACGCCGATGGCCAGACCATCCGCTTTTCCTTTGATGGCGATGTGCATCAGGTGCACCTGAACCTGATCGGCGGCTTCCAGGCGGAAAACGTGCTGGTGGCGGCCGGCATGGCGATCCTTGCGGGCGAGGATGCGGATCAGGTCTTCAACGTTTTGCCTGCGCTCGACACCGTGCATGGCCGGATGGAGCTGGTGGCCCGTCGCACCAATGGCGCGGCTGTCTTTGTCGACTACGCCCATACGCCCGACGCCGTGGCCACTGCGCTGAAGGCGCTGCGCCCGCATGTGATGGGTCGGCTGATCGCCGTGATCGGTGCCGGCGGCGACCGCGACCGCACGAAACGCCCCCTGATGGGCGAGGCCGCGACCGCTCATGCCGATGTGGTTTTCGTCACCGACGACAACCCGCGCAGCGAAGATCCCGCCGCCATCCGCGCCGAGGTTCTGCTGGGCGCCCCCGACGCGACCGAAGTGGGCGACCGGGCCGAGGCGATCCTGCGCGCAGTCGATGCGCTAGGCCCCGGCGACGCGCTGCTGATTGCAGGAAAAGGACATGAGACCGGGCAGATTGTCGGGGATACCACCTATCCCTTTGACGATTCCGAACAAGCCAGCGTTGCGGTCTCGGCATTGGATGGACAGCTGTAATGACGCTTTGGACTGCTGAAGAAGCCGCCCGCGCCACCCTGGGCGAGGCCCGTGGCGACTGGTCCGTGACCGGCGTTTCGATCGACACCCGCACGATCCGGCCCGGCGATCTGTTCGTCGCGCTGTCTGCCGCCCGCGATGGCCACGACTTCGTCGCCCAGGCGCTGGAAAAGGGGGCAGGGGCCGCGCTGGTGTCGCGGATCCCTGATGGCGTTCCTGCCGATGCGCCGCTGTTGATCGTGCCCGACGTTCTGCCGGGGCTCGAGGCGCTAGGCCGCGCCGCCCGCGCCCGTATCGACGGCAAGGTCGTGGCGGTGACGGGATCGGTCGGCAAGACCTCGACCAAGGAAATGCTGCGCACCGTTCTGGGCGGCCAGGCCCGCGTGCACGCGGCCGAGGCGTCCTACAACAACCACTGGGGCGTGCCGCTGACGCTGGCCCGCATGCCGCGCGACACCGAGATCGCGGTGATCGAGATCGGCATGAACCACCCCGGAGAGATCGCGCCGCTGTCGCGTCTGGCGCGCCCGCATGTGGCGATGATCACCACCGTGGGCACCGCGCATCTGGAAGCCTTCGACAACATCGACGGCATTGCGCGCGAAAAGGCGTCGATCTTTGCCGGTCTCATGCCCGAAGGCTGGGCCGTGGTGAACGGCGACCTGCCGACCACCCCGATTCTGTCCGCAGCCGCGAAGGACGCCGGGGCGAAGATCCTGACCTTTGGTGAGGCCCCCGCGAACCACCATCGCCTGCTGAACGTCGAGATCGTCGATCAATCCACTGTGGCCGAGGCCCGGATCTGGCGCGCACCGGCGCTTTTCCGCCTGTCCGCCGCAGGCCGTCACTATGCGCTGAACGCGCTTGGCGTGCTGGCCGTGGTCCAGGCGCTTGGCCTTGACCGGGCGCTGGCCTGCACCGATCTGGCACAATGGGCCCCGCCGGCGGGGCGGGGGATGCGCGAACGCATCCTGCTGGACCGGGTGGACGACCATCTGGCGTTCGAACTGATCGACGACGCCTTCAATGCCAACCCCGTGTCCATGGCTGCCTCGCTCGAGGTGATCGCGGCCGCGAAACCGCAGAACAACCTTGGCCGCAAGGCGCAGGGTCGCCGCATCGCCATCCTGGGCGAGATGCTGGAACTGGGCCCCGACGAGATCGCTATGCATGCGGGCCTGGCTGATCTTCCCGCCATGGCGCGGATGGACGTGGTGCATTGCGTCGGTGATCGGATGCAGGCGCTGTACGAGGCGCTGCCGCCTGAAAAACGCGGCCGCTTTGCCGGCAAGGCCACGGATCTGGCCGACAAGGCCCTGCGCCTGGTCGATGCCGGCGATGTCGTGCTGGTCAAGGGATCAAAGGGGTCGCGCGTCTCTCTGGTTGTTGACGCGCTGCGGAAATTGGGCCATCCCGCGCCGGATGGCTAGGGGCCCCGCACAGGAGAACGCGAGATGTTGTATTGGTTAACTGCCCTGTCTGACGGTGGCGACCTGTTCAACCTGTTCCGCTATATCACTTTCCGTGCGGGCGGCGCCTTCATGACGGCGCTGATCTTTGGCTTCCTGTTCGGGCGTCCGCTGATCAACGTGCTGCGCCGCCGTCAGGGCAAGGGCCAGCCGATCCGCAATGACGGCCCCGAGGGGCATTTCGTCAAGGCCGGCACGCCGACCATGGGCGGGCTGCTGATCGTGGGCGCGCTGCTGACCTCGACCCTTCTGTGGGCGCGGCTGGACAATGGCTATGTCTGGATCGTTCTGTTTGTCACCATGGGCTTCGGCCTGATCGGCTTTGCAGACGACTACGCCAAGGTGTCCAAACAGAACACCAAGGGCGTGCCGGGGCGCGTGCGCATCCTGCTTGGCCTGGTGATTTCGCTGATCGCCGCCTACTGGGCCTCGATCCTCCACCCGGAAGAGCTTCAGTTTCGCCTGGCCCTGCCGGTCTTCAAGGACGTGCTGCTGAATTTCGGCTATCTTTTCCTGCCCTTCGCCATGTTCGTCATCGTCGGCGCGGCCAATGCCGTGAACCTGACCGACGGCTTGGACGGTCTGGCGATCATGCCCTCGATGATTGCCGCCGGTGCGCTTGGCATCATCGCTTATACCGTGGGCCGCGTGGACTTTTCCGAATACCTTGACGTGCACTACGTGCCCGGCACCGGCGAAATCCTGATCTTCGTGGCTGGCCTGATCGGCGGCGGGCTGGGGTTCCTGTGGTACAACGCGCCGCCCGCGGCCGTCTTCATGGGCGACACCGGATCGCTGGCGCTTGGCGGGGCCATCGGGGCCATCGCCGTTGCCACCAAGCATGAAATCGTCCTCGGCATCGTTGGCGGCATCTTCGTGGTCGAGGCGCTCTCGGTCATCATCCAGGTGCTGTATTTCAAGCGCACCGGCAAGCGGGTCTTCCTGATGGCGCCGATCCATCACCACTATGAGAAGAAGGGCTGGGCCGAGCCGACGATCGTGATCCGCTTCTGGATCATTTCCCTGATCCTCGCCCTGATCGGCCTGGCGACGCTGAAACTGCGCTGAAACGGCACCACGGCGGCCGGAAAGCTTGCCCGAGAGTCCGGGATGTGATTCAATTCCGCCCCAAGACTTAGTGAATTTCGAGCCGTAAAAGTCAGAAAATCGGAGGGACATCCGTGAAGAAAACTCATGTCACCATTGCCGTGGCCGCAACATGTGCGACCATCGGCCTGACCACACAGGCCCAGGCCGTCACGCTTCCAACCGCTGCGGCCGCATTCGATATCCAGCTTAGCGCCACGGGCCTCAGCGCCACGCAGTCGACGATCTTCGACAACGCGGTGACCTGGTGGGAAACGCTGATCGCCGGCTATATCTATGACATCTCGGGTGTCAGCGCCTTTAACAACACGCTGAACATCACTGCCACGATCGAAGCGATCGACGGTGTGGGCGGCGTCCTGGGCTCGGCCGGGCCGGACGGATATTACTATCAGCCCGGGGCGGTCTCGCCCTTTGCCTATGCGACGGCGGGCTCGATGCGGTTCGACAGCGCCGACATTTCCAACATGGAAAGCAACGGGTCCCTGTTCGAGGTGATCGTGCACGAGATCGCCCATGTCATCGGTATCGGCACCCTCTGGGACGTGGTCGGCGCCTATGATGAGGTCAACGCACCAGGGGAATACACCGGGGCCTGGGGGCTTCTGGGCTATCAGGCGGAATGCGACGCCGGGGCCACCTTTGTTCCGGTTGAACTGGATGGCGGGACCGGCACGGCCCATGGCCACTGGGACGAAACCTGGAGCTGTACGGACGGCAATCAGGCACTGATGACCGGCTACATCAATTCGCCCACCTTCCTGTCGATGGCGACCGTCGGGTCGCTGATCGACCTGGGCTATGCCATCAACGTCACTGCCGTCCCGCTGCCCGGTGGCGGCGCGCTGGCCCTTGGCGGCTTCGGCGTGATGGGGCTGATGGCGCGGCGTCGTCGCAAGGCCGCTGCCTAATCGCTTTTACGGGCTGAGAATTTTGGCTATCTGGGAAGGGCGTGGGCTGATCCGCGCCCTTTCATGTGTCAGCGAGGCAATCACATGATTCCAGTCAAAGGTGTCGAAGGCGCGCGGATCGGCGTGCTGGGGCTGGGCCGCTCGGGCCTGATCGCGGCGCGGGCGCTGCGCGCCGGCGGGGCGGTTCCGATCTGCTGGGATGACAACCCCGCCGCCCGCGAAAAGGCCGAGTCCGAGGGGTTCGAGACCGCCGACCTGTCGCGCGCCGATACCGTCGGATCCCTGGCGTCGCTGATCGTCAGCCCCGGCATTCCGCATCTTTACCCCACGCCGAACCCGGTCGTGGCGCTGGCCCTGCAGCAGGGCGTGCCGGTGGACAACGACATCGGGCTGTTCTTCCGGTCGCTGGCGGACGTGGAATGGGGCGATTTCGACGTCGAACCCAAGGTGATCGCGGTCACCGGGTCGAACGGGAAATCCACCACCTCGGCGCTGATCCACCACATCCTGGAACACGTGGGCCGCGACAGCCAGCTGGCGGGTAATATCGGGCGCGGCGTTTTGGACATCGACCCGCCCGGCGACGGCGGCGTTGTGGTGCTGGAACTGTCCAGCTATCAGACCGACCTTGCCCGCGCGCTGACCCCGGATGTGGCTGTTTTCACGAACCTTTCGCCTGATCACCTGGACCGCCACGGCGGCCCGGGCGGCTATTTCGCGGCCAAGCGCCGGCTGTTTGCAGAAGGCGGGCCGGACTGCGCCATCGTCGGTGTGGATGAACCGCAGGGGCAGTACCTGGCCAATCAGCTGTCCGAAGGGCCGGCGGATGACCGGGTGATCCGCATCTCCTCGGGGCAGAAACTGGGCGGGCCGGGTTGGCTGGTCTATGCGCGCAAGGGCTTCCTGACGGAATGGCGCAAAGGCAAGCAGGTCGCGTCGATCGACCTGCGGGGCGTGCCGGGGCTGCCGGGCGCGCACAACCACCAGAACGCCTGCGCCGCCTATGCCGCCTGTCGGACGCTCGGCCTTGCCCCGCGCGTGATCGAGGCCGCCTTCCACAGCTTTGCCGGCCTGCCGCACCGCAGCCAGATCGTGGGCGAGGCGAACGGCGTGCGCTTCGTCAACGACAGCAAGGCCACCAACGTGGATGCCGCTGCCAAGGCCCTGTCGGCCTTCGAAAATATCCGTTGGATCTGTGGCGGTCTGGCGAAAGAGGGCGGCTTGGACGATCTGCTGCCGGCAGCTGAGGCGCATGTGCGCAAAGCCTATGTCATCGGGCGCGAGGCCGCCGGTTTCGCCATTGACCTGCGCGGGATCGAGGCCGAGGTCTGCACCGACATGGCCACCGCCGTCGCCCGCGCCATGGCAGACGCGGAAGAGGGCGACACCGTGCTTCTGGCCCCGGCGGCTGCGTCCTTTGATCAATACGACAACTTCGAACAACGCGGCGACGATTTCACCGCGCAGGTCACGCGGCTGATCGGCGGGGGGGCAGGGTGATCGATCCGGCGCGGCAATCCCTGTCCGGTCTGCGACTGTGGCTTGCGGCCGAACCCGACCGCGCACGGCGGACCGAGATCCGCATCCTCATGGCGCGCACGATGCGCCATCGCGGCATGTTCAAGGCCGCGCGCGGCGTGTTGCGCGAAGCGATGAAGGAAACCCCGTCCGACCCCACGCTGCGCCGGTCCATGGGGTTGGAATTGTTCCGTGGCGGGCAGATCCGCGAAGGGATCGAATTGTACGATTCCGGCCGCTGGAAGCTGGAGTCCTTCCGCAAATACTACCGCGCTTATCCTTTTCCGACATGGGGCGGTGAACCGCTTCAGGGGCGGCGGATCCTTCTGTGGGCGGAACAGGGGATCGGCGATCAGATCATGCAGCTGCGGGTCATTCCCCAGCTTGTCGCCGCCGGGGCCGAGGTCACGCTTGAGGCCGATCCGCGCCTGAAGGCGCTTCTGGGGCCCATTGCCAGGCAGGTGAACTTCGTGCCGCAAATGGTTGAGCTTGATCGCTCTTTGGCGCGGGCCCGGTTCGATTTCCAAAGCTCTCTGCTGTCGGCCTGGGTCTATATGCCGGATCCGCTGGAATGCGGCGACTGCCTTTTTCCCGATCCGAAGTTAATCGAAAATTACCAGGCCGCCTGGCAGAAGCTGGGGCGCGGCATCGACGTGGGCCTGTCCTGGCGGTCCTCGGCCAAGGTAAATGGCGCAGAAAGGTCGATCCCGCTGGAAGAGCTTCGCCCGCTAACCCACGGTAAGACTGCGCGTTTCCACAATCTTCAATATGGGGAACTGGACGTCACCGCAGCCTCGCGCGCCTTTGGTGCGCCGCTGTTAACCGACCCGGACAGCGACCCGTTAACCGATCTGACCAGGCAGGCGGCGCAGATTGCGGCGCTGGATCTGGTGATCACCATCGACAATGCGACGGCCCATCTGGCCGGGGCGCTTGGCAAGCCGGTCTGGATCCTGCTGCCCAAGGGCTCGGACTTTCGATGGGGCACGATGGTGCGCCCGAACGAACTGTATCCGCATCAGCGGCTGTTCCGGTCGGGCAACGCGGGGGATTGGTCCTCGGCGCTTTGGTCGCTGTTCGAGGCGTTCCAGCGCTTTCAGCCGGGCACCACGACGCCCTGAAGGCTCAGCCCCCGATGGCCCGCGCCGCCGCCATGGCCGAGGCCCAGGCCCACTGGAAATTATAACCGCCCAGCCAGCCCGTCACATCGACGCTTTCGCCAATGAAATAAAGGCCGGGGGCCGCTTTGGCCTCCATCGTCTGAGAGGACAGCCCGTCGGTGTCGACACCGCCAAGCGTGACCTCGGCGGTGCGATAGCCTTCGGTGCCGCCGGGTGTGACCTGCCAGCTGTGTAGCCGCGCGGCGACACCGTCCAGCACCTTGTCGGACATATCCGCCAGGTTGCCGGGCAGCCCAAGGTCCTCGGTCAGTGCATCGGCCAGACGGGCGGGCACCAGCGTCGACAGGGCGCGCGCCAGCCCGCGCCGCCCGGCCCGCGCACGTTCATCCCGAAGCGCCGCCATGGCGTCCCGCCCCGGCAGCAGGTCGATCGTCACCGGCTCCCCTTCGCGCCAGTAGGACGACAGCTGAAGAACCGTCGGGCCGGACAGCCCGCGATGCGTAAACAACAGCGCCTCGTCAAAGCTGGGGCCGGTCGCGGCCTGTCCCCGCACGGGCAGGGCAACGCCCGACAGCGGCGCGAACCGGCCTTCGGGGAAGGTGAAGGGCACAAGGGCAGGGCGTGTGTCGGTCACCGCCAGCCCGAACTGGCGCGCGATGTCATAGGCCAGCCCGGTCGCGCCCATCTTGGGGATCGACTTGCCGCCCGTCGCCACCACGACGCGCCCGGCCTGCACCTGAACGGCCGCGCCACCGCGATCCAGCGACACGGTATAGCCTGCGCCGCTGGCCTCAACACCCCTGACGGCAGTGCGCATCCAGATCTCGGCCCCCGCTGCCGCGACCATCCCGGTCAGCATGTCGACGATCTGCTGGGCGCTGTCGTCGCAGAACAGCTGGCCCAGGGTCTTTTCGTGCCAGGCGATGCCATGTTCGGACACCAGCGACACGAAATCCCAAGGCGTATAGCGCGCCAGCGCGGATTTGGCGAAATGCGGGTTCGAGGACAGGAAATTCTGCGGCTCGCAGCCGGTATTTGTGAAATTGCACCGCCCGCCGCCCGAGATGCGGATCTTTTCGCCGGGCTTCTTTGCATGGTCCACGACCAGCACCCGCCCGCCGCAATGCGCCGCGCACATCAGCCCGGCCGCACCGGCCCCAAGAATGATCGTATCCACCTGCATGACCCGCACATGCCCCAATCTTGCGCGGGGGGCAATTCCGTCCGTGCCGGCCCTGCATGCATTGAGACTGGTCAGAGCCGCCAATTTTGGCTAAACTGAGGCATCAGATCCCGAAAAAACGGGACGGACAGAGGCAGAAGGCAGTGTCCAATGACAGAAATGGTGTATGGCGCGCTCCCCGCAGCTGACGGAGAGCCGATCCTTCCCAAGTGGTGGCGAACCATCGACAGATGGTCGCTGACAACGATCCTTATCCTTTTCGGCATCGGCCTGTTGCTGGGCCTCGCGGCCTCTCCGCCGCTGGCGGAACGCAACGGCTATGCGCCCTTCCATTACGTGACGCGGCAGGCGGTCTTTGGCACGCTGGCCATGATCGCGATGTTCGTGACCTCGGTCCTATCGCCGCAGGCGGTGCGGCGGCTGGCGGTCATGGGCTTTTTCGCCGCCTTTGCGGCGCTGGCGCTGCTGCCGGTCTTCGGCACCGACTTTGGCAAGGGCGCGACGCGCTGGTATTCGCTTGGCTTCGCCAGCTTCCAGCCGTCGGAGTTCCTCAAGCCGCTGTTCGTCATCGTATCGGCCTGGCTGCTGGCGGCGGCGCAGGACCTGAACGGCCCTCCGGGGCGGCTGTGGTCCTTCCTGCTGATGGTGATCATCGTCGGTTTCCTCGCCGCGCAGCCCGATTTCGGCCAGGCCAGCCTGGTGCTGTTCAGCTGGGGCGTGATGTACTTCATCGCCGGCGCGCCGCTGCGGCTGTTGATGGGCATGGCCGGGGGCGTGATCGCCTTTGGTGTGCTGGCCTACAACAGTTCCGAACACTTTGCCCGGCGGATTGACGGCTTCCTGACGTCCGAGGTCGATCCGACCACCCAGATCGGCTATGCCACCAACGCCATCCGCGAAGGCGGGCTGTTCGGTGTCGGCGTCGGCCAGGGCGAGGTGAAGATGTCGCTTCCCGATGCGCATACCGACTTCATCATCGCCGTCGCGGCCGAGGAATACGGTCTGGCGCTCGTCGCGGTCATCATCCTGCTTTACGCCAGCTTCGTGCTGCGGTCCTTCCTGCGGCTGACCCGCGAACGCGACAATTTCGTGCGCCTTGCGGGCGTCGGCCTTGCGTCCTCGATCGGGGTGCAGGCGATGATCAACCTGGGCGTGGCGGTGCGGCTTTTGCCGGCCAAGGGCATGACCCTGCCGTTCATCTCTTACGGCGGGTCCTCGGTCATCGCCAGCGGCATCGCCGTCGGCATGTTGCTGGCCCTGACGCGCACCCGTCCCCAGGGTGAGCTGACCGAGCTTCTGGCAGGGAGAGGCCGATGAACATGCGCGCGCCGCTTCTGGTGATCGCGGCCGGTGGCACGGGCGGGCATATGTTCCCCGCCCAGGCCCTGGCCGAAACCATGCTGGCCCGCGGCTGGCGGGTGAAGCTGACCACCGACACCCGAGGTGCGCGCTATACCGGGGGCTTCCCCCCGGGCGTCGAGATCGAAACCATGTCCAGCGCGACCTTCGCGCGGGGCGGGGCGCTGGCCAAGGCGCTGGTTCCGCTGCGTATTGCGGGCGGGGTGCTGAAGGCGCTGTGGAAATTCACCACCGACCGCCCGGCGGTTGTCGTGGGCTTTGGCGGCTATCCGGCGATCCCGGCCATGGCCGCCGCGACCCTGCTGCGCCGTCCGCGGATGATCCACGAACAGAACGGCGTGCTGGGCCGCGTCAATCAGGTCTTTGCCAAGCGCGTCAATGCCGTGGCCTGTGGCACCTGGCCCACATCCCTGCCCGAAGGCGTGCAGGGCATCCACACCGGCAACCCGGTGCGCGGCGCGGTGCATGACCGGGCCGGCGCCGGCTATATCGCGCCCGGCGACTATCCGATGAGCCTGCTTGTCCTGGGCGGATCCCAGGGCGCGCGCATCTTGTCGGACATCGTGCCCCAGGCCGTTGCCGCGCTGCCGGAACATCTGCTGCGCCACATCCGCGTCGCCCATCAGGCCCGCGCCGAGGATCAGGAGCGTGTCGCGCTTTACTACGCCGATCACGGCATCGACGCCGAGGTCGAGCCCTTCTTTCACGATGTCCCCAACCGGCTGAGCGAGGCGCAGCTGGTCGTGTCCCGCGCCGGGGCCTCGACCGTGGCGGACCTGACGGTCATTGGCCGCCCCTCGATCCTTGTGCCGCTGGCGGCCGCGATCCGCGACGAACAGACCGCCAATGCGCGGGGTCTGGTGAACGCCGATGCGGCCATCCTGATGCCCGAAAGTCAGTTCACCGTGCAAAACCTTGCCGAGCAGATCGAAGGGGTCTTGTCTAACCCCGCCGCGGCCGAGCATATGGCCCGCGCTGCCCTCTCCGTTGGACGCCCCCGCGCCGCCCGCGACCTTGCCGACCTGGTCGAAAGCCTTGCCGGTGACGCCGGTCGGGGCATCCCGGATCGGGCGCAGTAATTCGGACGAGATAGAAGGACACTCCTGTGAACTCAGCGACGAAACTGCCCGGTGACGTGGGTCCGATCCATTTTGTCGGCATTGGCGGCATCGGCATGTCCGGCATCGCCGAGGTGCTTCTGAACCACGGCTACGTCGTGCAGGGCTCGGACCTGAAGCGGTCCAAGATCACCGACCGGCTGGAGAAGCTGGGCGCGCTGATCTTCGAAGGCCAGCGGGCCGAGAACCTGGAAAACGCCGAGGTCGTGGTGATCTCATCCGCGATCAAGCCCGGCAACCCCGAGCTGGACGAGGCCCGCCGCCGCGGTCTTCCGGTCGTCCGCCGGGCCGAGATGCTGGCCGAACTGATGCGCCTGAAGTCCAACATTGCCGTCGCGGGCACCCACGGCAAGACCACAACCACCACCATGGTCGCGACCCTGCTGGACGCCGGCAACCTGGATCCGACCGTGATCAACGGCGGCATCATCCACGCCTATGGGTCCAACGCGCGCGTTGGCCTGGGCGAATGGATGGTGGTCGAGGCTGATGAAAGCGACGGCACCTTCAACCGTCTGCCCGCCACCATTGCGATCGTCACCAATATCGATCCCGAACACATGGATCACTGGGGTGATTTCGACCGGCTGCGCCAGGGCTTCCTGGATTTCGTGTCGAACATCCCCTTCTACGGGCTGGCGGTCTGCTGCACCGACCACGCGGAGGTGCAGGCGCTGGTCGGCAAGATCACCGACCGCCGCGTGACCACCTATGGGTTCAACACCCAGGCCGACATCCGCGCCGTGAACCTGACCTACAAGGCGGGCGTGGCGCATTTCGACATCCTGCTGCAAGCCGAGGGTGACAAGATCGAAGGCTGCACCCTGCCGATGCCGGGCGATCACAACGTCTCGAACGCGCTGTCGGGAGTCGCCGTGGCACGGCACCTGGGCATGAAGAAGGATGAGATCCGCAGCGCCCTGGCCAATTTTGCCGGGGTGAACCGCCGCTTTACCAAGGTGGGCGAGGCCAATGGCGTCACCGTGATCGACGATTACGGCCACCACCCGGTGGAAATCGCCGCCGTGCTGAAGGCCGCCCGCCAGGCGACCGAGGGCCGCGTCATCGCCGTGCACCAGCCGCACCGCTATTCCCGCCTGCATTCGCTGTTCGACGATTTCTGCGCCTGCTTCAACGAGGCCGACGTGGTCGCCATAGCCGAGGTCTATGCCGCCGGCGAACATCCGATCGAAGGCGCGTCGCGTGATGATCTGGTCGCGGGCCTTGTCCGCCATGGCCACCGCCACGCCCGCGCGATCAACACCGAAGACGACCTTGAGGCGCTGGTGCGCGAACAGGCGCAGCCCGGTGACATGGTCGTCTGCCTTGGGGCCGGTACGATTTCCGCCTGGGCCAACAACCTGCCGAAACGTCTGGGGGGCTAGGCCTTCCGGGCCCCGTTCAGGTTTTGCCCGGGTTACGTCCGGGCCCTGCTCAGGCCACTACGGCCTGGGCGATGCGCGACCCCAGATCAACCGCGCGATAACTGGGGCGCGGCGGGCGGGCGGTTGTGTCCACCTCTCTCTCGACCATCTTTTCGGTTTCAAGCTTCAGCAGCGATTGCGACAGCGCACGGTCGGTGATCGGCGTCAGCTTTTGCCGGATTTCACCAAAGAAACAGGGCTGCGCAGTGACCACCAGAACGGGCACGGTCCAGGACCGGCGCAGCAACGGGGCTTCGGGGCGGTTGCGCACGGTGCCGATGATCCGGGCGGCAATGGGCGCGATCCTTTCGCCGTCCTGCGTCAGCCGGAATTCCGGGCGCAGCGGGTGGCCGTGGCCGGGGTTCCGCTCCAACAGGCCAAGCGACATCAGATGTGACAGGCTGGCGGCAAAGGCCGTGCGCCCCGCGCCGGTCGCCGCGATCAGCGGGGCCTGCCGACAGGGCGTGCCTTCGGCGATCCGGGCCAGGATGTCCAAGGACCAGGCCCGCGCGGTCACGTTGACAAGAAGAGTGATGTCCATAAAGTATAGTAACAATATTTATGATTCTAGAAAAGCGCCAGGAATCCCATGCCCACAGTGACTTTGACCAAAGATCTTACCCTTGCCCTATCCGTCCGCGACCGCCACGCCAGTGCGGATTGGTATGCCGAAAAGCTGGGGTTCACCCTGCTGCACCACATGGATGAGGCCGGGTGGAGCGAGATGCAGACCACGACCCCCAATGTGGTGCTGGGCCTTGGCGAACAGGCCGAACCCGCGCCCGGCAACCTGGTGCCGGTCTTTGGCGTGGCCGACATCGCCACCGCCCGCGCCGCGCTGGAGGCCGAGGGCGTGCGCTTTGACGGGCCCACGGAAACCATCGAGGGGATGGTCAGCACGGCCACCTTCTATGATCCGGACAACAACGCGCTGATGCTGGCGCAGGATCTGACCTGAGTGTCAGGACGTCGCAGGGCCGTCTTGGCCTGATCTCGATCAAAACGGGCCGCCCTGCGGCGTGCTATGCCTGTGCCGTTCCCTGGCAAAAGGCGTGCCCATGTCCGAACCCACCCTGAAACGCCGCATCGGCCCGGGCCTTCTGACCGCCTACGGCGTCGGCGTCATGGTCGGCGCGGGGATCTACGTGCTTGTCGGGGCGGTGGCGGCGCAGGCCGGGGTGCATGCTCCGCTGGCCTTCCTTCTGGCAGGGCTGGTCGCCGCGCCGACCGCGCTGTCCTATGCCGAATTCTCGACCCGCCTGCCGCGCGCCGCCGGAGAGGCGCTGTATGTCGCCGAAGGGCTGAACATCCGGGCGCTGTCGCTGCTGGTCGGGCTGGCAATCGTGGTGGCGGGCACGATCTCGGCCGCGGCGGTACTGCGGGGCGGGGCGGGGTATCTGCAGCTGGTGATCGAGGTGCCGCCCGTCTGGGCCATCGTCGGGATAGGTGCTGCGCTGATCGCCGTGGCCGTCGTCGGCGTTCTGGAAAGCCTGGCGTTGGCGGCTGTTTTCACCCTGATCGAGGTCGCGGGCCTGGGGCTGGTGGTCTGGGCCGGGATGCAGGCCCCGCCCAGTCCCGACCTGACTACCACATGGCCCGATCTGTCGCTGATGCCCGGCATAGCGGCGGGGGCGGCGCTGGCCTTTTTCGCCTTCATCGGGTTCGAGGACATCGTCAACATGGCAGAAGAGGTGCGCGATCCCGCCCGCACCCTGCCGCGCGCCATCCTGTATTCCCTGGCGATCACGGCGCTGCTGTATGGCGGGGTCACCTATGTGGCCGTCCGCTCCGTACCGCTGGAGGCGCTGTCGACCAGCGAACGGCCCCTGGCGCTGGTCTGGCAGGCGGGGCAGGGCGGAGAGGCGCGGTTCCTGTCGGCCATCGCCGTGGTCGCGGCGCTGAACGGGGTGCTGGCGCAGGTGGTCATGGCGGCGCGGGTGCTGTTCGGCCTGGGCGACCGCCACGCCGCGATGGCCCTGTTCCACCGCGCCCACCCACGCACCGGCACCCCGGTTCTGGCAACGCTGCTGGTCGGGGCCTGTGTCATCGCCGCCGCGCTGATGTTGCCGGTGGCGGTTCTGGCGGGGGTGACCTCATCCGTCCTTCTGGCCGTCTTCGGACTGGTGAACCTGGCGCTGATCCTGCTGAAGCGGCGGGACCCTGCGGCCCCCTTCCGGGTGCCCATGGCGG
Source organism: Pseudooceanicola nitratireducens (assembly GCF_900109195.1). GTDB lineage: Bacteria > Pseudomonadota > Alphaproteobacteria > Rhodobacterales > Rhodobacteraceae > Pseudooceanicola > Pseudooceanicola nitratireducens. The sequence continues at coordinate 791,020 of NZ_FNZG01000001.1, forward strand.
TGCCGGTGCTGGGGCTGCTTCTGTCCGTCGCCGCATTCGCGGCGACACTGTTGCCCTGAAGACTCATCCTCTGGTTGCCGGGGGCTGGATCGGCAAAAATATGCTTGCCCCACAGATCTTGATGGCGGACCATCGCCGATATCAAGGGATTGAGGAGGCTTGGGATGTTCTTTGTCCAAACCTACTACTTCTTCATCGTCTCGGGATTGGCCTTCCTGGCCGGCGCAAGCTATTGCTTTGCCGCCACCTCGGACGCGATCTGGCCCAAGGGGATCGTCCTGCCGCTGGTCGGCGCGGCCTTCCTGGCGCAGTCGATCTACATACCCATTCCCGGCACCGACGTCCTGCTGATCGAGGCGATCGCGCTGTGCACCATGACCGGTTCGGCGCTTGGCCTGTCCGGCCGCCTGTTGCGTCGCCGCATGCAGCGCCGCACCGCCCGCCGGATGCAATTCGCCGAGCCCCGGCTGGTCTGAGCGCCCGCCTTGCCGTCCCGCGCGCCGGTTGCTATCCGTCCCAGGACCCGCGCAGGAGAGACCATGCCAACCCCCGACCAGATCGAGACCCAAGGCCGGCTAAGCGCCGACCGCCCCCTGTCTGACCTGACATGGCTGCGGGTCGGCGGCCCGGCGCAATGGTTTTTCCAGCCCGCCGATGCCGATGACCTGGCGCAGTTCCTGGCGCAACTGGACGCGGATATCCCCGTCTTTCCCATGGGGGTCGGGTCGAACCTGATCGTGCGCGACGGCGGGCTGCGCGGCGTGGTGATCCGGCTGGGGCGCGGCTTCAATTCCATTGAAACCGACGGCAATCGCGTCACCGCGGGGGCGGCGGCGCTGGACGCCCACGTGGCCCGGCGCGCGGCGGATGCGGGTATCGACCTGACCTTCCTGCGCACCATCCCGGGTTCAATCGGCGGAGCCTTGCGCATGAACGCCGGCTGCTACGGCAGCTACACGGCGGATCATTTCGTCCAGGCCCGCGCCGTGACCCGCGACGGCCGGCAGGTCACGCTGACGGCCGAGGATCTGCAATTCGCCTATCGCCACTCGGACCTGCCCGAGGGGTGGGTGGTCACCGAAGTCACGCTGGAAGGGCCGGACGGCATCCCCGAAGACCTGCATGCCCGCATGGAAAGCCAGCTGGCCAAGCGCGACGAAACCCAACCCACGAAGGACCGCAGCGCCGGATCGACCTTCCGCAATCCGGCCGGGTTTTCCTCGACCGGGCGGGCGGATGACGTGCACGATCTGAAGGCCTGGAAGGTCATCGACGACGCGGGAATGCGCGGGGCCCGGCTGGGCGGCGCACAGATGAGCGAGAAGCATTCGAACTTCCTGCTGAACGCCGATCAGGCAACGGCGGCGGATCTGGAAAATCTGGGCGAGGAAGTGCGAAAAAGAGTTTTCCAAAACTCTGGAATAACGCTAGAATGGGAAATCATGCGCGTCGGTGAACACACCCCCAAAGAGGGTTAAGGCCGACGGCAGAGCAGAAATAAATTCAGACTACAGGACCATCCCGGTTCAAAAGTTAAAAAGGGCAGTAAGCCCGGAATCTGAGGCACACAGTGGGTTCGTCGAGCAGGGCAACCCCGAAAGTGGCGGTATTGTTGGGCGGTTCCTCTGCAGAACGCGAGGTGTCGTTGTCAACGGGGCGCGAATGCGCGGCCGCCTTGCGGGGCGAGGGGTATGATGTGATCGAGGTCGACGCCGGCCGCGATCTTGCCATGCGTCTTGCCGAGATTTCCCCCGATGTGGTTTTTAACGCGCTTCACGGTCGTTGGGGCGAAGACGGCTGTGTCCAGGGTCTGCTGGAATGGATGCGCCTTCCCTATACCCATTCTGGCGTGCTGGCCTCGGCCCTGGCGATGGACAAGGAAAAGTCCAAGGCCGCCTATCGCGCCGCCGGTCTTCCCGTCGCCGACAGCCGCCTGGCCTGCAAGGATGAAATTCGCGCCCGCCACGTGATGCCACCGCCCTATGTGGTGAAGCCCTATGACGAAGGGTCCTCGGTCGGGGTCTACCTGGTGCACGAGGCCGCGAACGGCCCGCCGCAGGTGGCCGATGACCTGCCCGAGGTGCTGATGGTCGAGGCCTTCATCCCCGGCCGCGAGTTGACTGTTTCCGTCATGGGCGTGGCCGAAGGCGATCCCGGCGCGCTGTGCGTGACCGAGATCCTGACCGACGGCTGGTACGACTATGATGCCAAGTACAAGCCCGGCGGGTCGCGCCACGTCTGCCCCGCCGTCCTGCCGGAAGAGATCACCGAGGCCTGCCTGGACTACGCGCTGCGCGCTCACAAGGCGCTTGGCTGTCGGGGCGTGTCGCGCACCGATTTCAGATGGGACGACAGCAAGGGGCTGGCCGGGCTGATCCTTCTGGAAACCAACACGCAGCCGGGGATGACGCCGACGTCACTGACGCCTGAACATGCCCAGGCCTGCGGCTATGACTTCGGCAAGCTCTGCCGCTGGATCGTGGAGGATGCCTCATGCAACCGCTGATCGCCACACGTCCGTCGCGCGGGACCCCGACCAAATCCGCCCGGCCCGAGCCCGCCAAGACCCCTGAACAGAGCGCGCAGGAAAAGCGCGCCAACCTGATCAGCCGGGCTGTCGCCAACGTGCAGGCCAACATGAACACGGGCAAGGGCGGGGCGAAACCCCAGCCCGATGGCGAACGGGTCAAGGCCGATCCCGCGCCCTCGCGCGCCGCCTACCGGATGCAGCGGGTCATGCTGACCCCGGCCTACCGCCTGACCATCCGGGTGATCTTTCCCTTCCTGATCGCTCTGGTCGTCGCCACCGTCTATCTTTCCGACGAGGAGCGTCGCGACAACCTGCTGCTGACCTTCAACGACGTCCGCAACCAGATCGAGACGCGGCCCGAATTCATGGTCAAGCTGATGGCGGTCGACGGGGCCTCGGACGAGACCGAGGCCGACATCCGCGAAGTGGCGCAGATCGATTTCCCGATCTCGACCTTTGATCTGGACCTGGATGCGCTGCGCGAAACCATTCAGGGCCTGCCGGCCGTGGGCCATGCCAGCGCCCGCATCCGCCAGCAGGGCGTGCTGGAAATCGACGTGGTCGAACGCGATCCGGCGCTGCTGTGGCGCAGCCGCGACGGCATCCGCGTGCTGGACAAGACCGGCATCGAAATCGCCGAGTTGGACACCCGCGCCGCGCGCCCCGACCTGCCGGTTGTCGCCGGTTTCGGGGCCAACGACCGCACGGAAGAGGCGCTGCGCCTGATCCGCATCGCGTCCCCCTTTGCCGACCGCCTGCGCGGGCTTGAACGGATAGGGAACCGCAGATGGGACGTGGTGCTGCATCCCGACATGCGGATCATGCTGCCGGACGAGCAGCCGGAACTTGCGCTGGAACGCGCGATCGCCCTGCACGAGGCGCAGGACGTTTTGAACCGGGATGTTGCGGCGCTGGACCTGCGCCTCGCCGCACGTCCGACCATTCGAATGAATGCCCCGGCGCTGGAGCGCTGGCGGCAGATCAAGGACGTGTATCTGGGGGCCGGTAACTGATGACGATGTTGTACGAAACGCAACGGGCAATGCGGAACATGCGCAAGGCTGCGCTTCAGCGGGGCGTGGTGGCCGTGCTGGACGTGGGCAGTTCGAAGATCGCCTGCCTGGTGCTGCGCATCGACCAGTCCGGCGTGCACTACCAGGGCGACAGCGCCGGATCGCTGGCCGGTCAGGTCGGCTTCCGCGTCATTGGCGCGGCGACCACCCGGTCGCGCGGCGTGAACTTCGGTGAAATCGACGCCATGCCCGAGGCCGAGCGCGCGATCCGCACCGCCGTGCAGGCCGCCCAGAAGATGGCAAACATCCGCGTCGATCACGTCATCGCCTGTTTCTCCGGGGCCGAGCCGAGGTCCTACGGTCTGGCCGGTCAGGTCGAGGTCGAAGGACAGGCGGTCACCGAACAGGACATCGCCCGCGTGCTGGCCGCCTGCGACGTGCCCGACTACGGGGCAGGGCGCGAGGTGCTGCATGCCCAGCCGGTGAACTTCGCGCTAGACCACCGCTCGGGGCTGTCGGATCCGCGCGGGCAGATCGGCCACACCCTGTCGACCGACCTGCACATGCTGACCGTCGATGCCACCGCGATCCAGAACCTGGCCTATTGCCTCAAGCGCTGTGATCTGGAACTGGCGGGCGTGGCGTCGTCTTCCTACGTCACCGGGATCTCTTCGCTGGTCGAGGACGAACAGGAACTGGGGGCCGCCGTCATCGACATGGGCGGCACGACCACCGGCATCTCGATCTTCATGAAGAAACACATGATCTATGCGGACACCGTGCGCATGGGCGGCGATCACGTGACCAGCGACATTTCCATGGCGCTGCAGATCCCCGCCAGCCACGCTGAGCGGATCAAGACCTTCTACGGCGGCGTCGTCGCCACCGGCCGCGACGACCTAGAGCGGATCGAGCTGAAATGCGAGACCGGCGACTGGAACCACGACCGGCGCGAGGTTTCCGTGGCCGAGCTGATCGGCATCATGCGCCCCCGGGTCGAGGAGATCCTGGAAGAGGTCCGCTATCGCCTGGATGCCGCCGGGTTCGATCACCTGCCCAGCCAGCAGATCGTGCTGACGGGCGGGGCCAGCCAGATCCCCGGTCTGGATGGTCTGGCCTCGCGTATCCTGGGCCAGCGTGTCCGCTTGGGCCGCCCCCTGCGCGTTCATGGACTGCCGCAGGCCGCTACAGGGCCGGGTTTTGCGTCCTCGGTCGGCATGTGTCTGTTCGCGGCGCGTCCGCAGGACGAATGGTGGGACTTCGAGGTCCCCGTCGATCGCTATCCGACCAAAAGCCTTCGCCGCGCCGTGCGCTGGTTCAAGGACAACTGGTAACCCTTTCACATCCGCGTCAGGCCGTCCGCAGGGGCGGCCTTTTGCGTTTTGGGGGCGTTCTGGGGCAGGGGGATCGGCGGCTTGGCGCCGAAATCGCGCCCCAGCCCCGCTCACGACCTTGTTTGCTTGGTGAAAAGCCACTTGCGCTGGTCAGGGCAGGCCAATTCATGCGAAACTGTGCAGACCATAAGGGCAAAGCCCCGAGTCGGCACGGGCAGTGACCGTCACAAAAGGATCAGGAGAATCGCGTCTGGGTGTAACCACCCAGATTTGCTGGAAGTTCGGACTATTCTTGCTCGGTTCATGGCTATTCTTGCGGGTTGGCTACTTCAAGATCTGGGCGTAACGGCAATATTCCGCTGGATTTCTCTGCTTTCGCCCCAGATTTTGGGCGAAATCCTCCGATTTAAGGGTGACCTCCCCCCAGACTCGGGTTATGGTGAGCAACGATAGGCATGAATAGACAGCGCCAGAGATGGCACGACAGGCGGACAAAACCATGGCATTGAACCTCTCGGTCCCCGGACAGGAAGAACTGAAACCGCGCATCACCGTGTTCGGTGTCGGGGGCGCGGGTGGCAACGCGGTCAACAACATGATCGACAAGGCGCTGGATGGCGTCGATTTCGTCGTGGCCAACACGGACGCGCAGGCCCTGCAGCAAAGCCGGGCCGAGCACCGCATCCAGCTGGGCGTGAAAGTGACCGAAGGTCTGGGTGCCGGGGCGAAAGCTTCGATCGGGGCCGCCGCCGCAGAGGAATCCATTGAACAGATCGTCGACCAGCTTGCCGGGTCGCACATGTGCTTCATCACCGCCGGCATGGGCGGTGGCACCGGCACCGGCGCTGCCCCGATCATCGCGCAGGCCGCGCGTGAACTGGGCGTGCTGACCGTCGGCGTCGTGACCAAGCCCTTCCAGTTCGAGGGCGGCAAGCGCATGAAGCAGGCCGAAGACGGTGTCGAGGCCCTGCAGAAGATGGTCGACACGCTGATCATCATCCCGAACCAGAACCTGTTCCGTCTGGCGAACGAAAAGACCACCTTCACCGAAGCCTTCTCGATGGCGGATGACGTCCTGTACCAGGGCGTGAAGGGTGTCACCGACCTGATGGTCCGTCCCGGCCTGATTAACCTCGACTTCGCGGACGTCCGTGCCGTGATGGACGAGATGGGCAAAGCCATGATGGGCACCGGCGAAGCCGAAGGCGAAGATCGCGCCATCCAGGCCGCCGAGAAGGCCATCGCGAACCCGCTGCTGGACGAAATCAGCCTGCGCGGTGCCAAGGGCGTCCTGATCAACATCACCGGGTCGGACGATCTGACCCTGTTCGAACTGGACGAGGCCGCCAACCGCATCCGCGAAGAGGTGGATCCGGACGCCAACATCATCGTCGGCTCCACGCTCGACACCTCGATGCAGGGCAAGATGCGCGTTTCGGTCGTGGCCACCGGTATCGACGTGGTCGAAATGGTTCAGGAAACCCCGTCGCCGCGCCGCCGTCAGCCCGAGCCGGTTGCAGAAAAGCCCGCTTTCGTGGCGCCGGCCCCGGTTGAGGCCGACATCGAAGTCGCAGCCGAACCCGCACCGGTCCAGACCCGCAGCTATGCGCCGGTGGAAGAAGAGGACGACGCGAACGAGCCGTCGCTGTTCCACGACTTCCCCCCGGTCGAAAGCCAGGATGACGTGGTCGAAGAGATGACCGACGACGGTCTGCCCGCACCGGCCTACCGCCCGCAGGTGGTGCAATCCGCACCCCAGCCCGCGCCGCAGCCCGTTCCCCAGCCGGCCCCTCAACAGGACCGCATGGCCTCGGACGAATTCGTGGCTCCGCGCGCCCCGCGTGTCGGACAGCCCTCGGCTGAAACCCTGGCCCGCCTGCAGGCTGCCGTGACCAAGGGCCCCTCGGCCCGCGCGCCGCAGCCCCAGGCCGAACAGCACGAGGAAAAGTCGCGCTTCGGGATCAACTCTCTGATCGGTCGCATGACCGGCGATCAGAAGGCCGCCGCGGCGCATCAGGCGCAGCCCCAGCCCGCCATGCGGACCCAGGAAGCGCCCCGCAAGGCAGAATCGAACCCCGAGCAGGAACGCATCGAAATTCCCGCATTCCTGCGTCGCCAGGCGAACTGATCGACGAAACGACCCGAACGTCACTGACGTTCAGACGACCTCGACCCGAACGTCACCGACGTTCAGATTACCTCGGAACGGCTGCCCTTGGGTGGCCGTTTTCCGTTGTGGGGTAAGGGGGTAGGGTGCTGCACGGCCATGTTGCAGGCCATGTTACATTCCGTTGCAAAGCGTGAATTGAGCATTATCCACACCCATCCTATCTATGGGCAACGGACGCGATCTGCGGGGGCAACCGCATCAAGAACGGATCGCACCTGTCCGGGAAAACGAGGAAGTCGTGCAAAAGACGCTGAAAGCTCCGGTCCTGTTCAAGGGTGTCGGGCTCCATTCCGGGGCCCCGGCCAATCTGACCGTGCGCCCGGCCGCGCCGAACCATGGCATCCTCTTCCGCCGCACCGACATCCGCCTTGGCGACAGCGAGATCCCGGCCCAATGGGACCGCGTGAACCGCACGCCCCTGTGCACGATGCTGGAAAACGCCGCCGGCACCCGCGTGTCGACCATCGAACACCTGATGGCCGCACTGGCCGGCTGCGGCATCCACAACGCGCTGATCGAGATCGACGGCCCCGAGGTTCCGATCCTCGACGGCTCCTCTGCGCCTTTCGTGCGGGCCTTCCTGGAATGCGGGCTGCGGGCCCAGTCCGCGCCGATCCGCGCGCTGGAAATCCTGCGCCCGGTCGAGGTCCGCGCAGGCGACGCCGTGGCCCGGCTCGAACCCTCGCGCGTGATGGAAATCGCCTTTGCCATTGATTTCGAAGATCAGGCCATCGGCAGCCAGACCAAGCACCTGACCATGGAAAACGGCACCTTCGTGCGCGAACTTTGCGATTGCCGCACCTTCTGCCGCCAGGCGGATGTGGATGCGATGCAGGCGCAGGGCCTGGCCCTGGGCGGTGTGCCCGGCGAAAACGCCGTGGTCTTCGACGGCGACGCCGTGGTCAGCCCCGGCGGTCTGCGCCGCACCGATGAACCCGTGCGCCACAAGATGCTGGACGCGCTTGGCGATCTGGCGCTGGCCGGCGGCCCGGTCCTGGGGCTCTATACCGGGACGCGGTCGGGCCATAACCTGACCAACACGCTGCTCCGCGCGGTTTTTGGTGATCCGGCGAACTATCGCTTTGTCGATTGCACCGCCGCGCAGGCCGCACGCCTGCCCGGTGCCGGCGTGCACCTGGACGAGATTCCGCAGGTCGCCTGAGGCCTGCCGCACCACGAGGATCCGGCGCAGGCGATGTGCGAAATCCTCCTATGCGCAGGAAAGGGTTAAAGTCGATTTGCCCCCCCGATTTTCTGTGCTAGACCCTTGGGGACAAACGCGGGGTCGCAGGGCTGCCGCGGGATGTGAGTCATAAAAAGACGGAAGAGGCGGCACGTGGGGGAGTTTCGATTGTCAGGCGGAAAAGCAAGCGCCGCAGCCCTTCTTCTGTGCGCTGTACTGGCCGGCTGTGGCGGCACATCGACCGACGGCAAGGGCATTGGCGGTGAACCGATCGAGGCCTTCACCGCGGAACAGATCTTTGGCCGCGCCGAATATGAGCTGAATCGCCGCAAGTTCGAACGCGCCGCCGAATACTTCGGCGAAGTCGAACGGCTGTATCCCTATTCCGCCTGGGCCAAGCGCGCGCTGATCATGCAGGCCTTTGCCCATCACAAGGACAAGGACTACGAGAATTCGCGCTCGGCCGCGCAGCGGTATATCGACTTCTACCCGACCGACGACGATGCCGCCTATGCCCAGTACCTGCTGGCGCTGTCCTACTATGATCAGATCGACGAAGTGGGCCGCGATCAGGGGCTGACCTTCCAGGCGCTGCAATCGCTGCGCACGGTGATCGAACGCTATCCCGAAAGCGATTACGCGCGGTCCTCGATCCTGAAATTCGACCTGGCCTTCGACCACCTGGCGGCGAAGGAAATGGAGATCGGGCGCTATTACCTCAAGCGCGATCACTTCAGCGCGGCGATCAATCGTTTCCGCGTCGTGGTCGAGGATTTCCAGACCACCACCCACACCCCCGAGGCGCTGCACCGCCTGGTCGAGGCCTATCTGTCGCTTGGCCTGACCGACGAGGCGCAGACCGCCGGGGCGATCCTGGGCTACAACTACCAGTCCACCGACTGGTACGAAGACAGCTATCGCCTGCTGACCAAGCAGGGGCTGGAAACCAAGGTGCGGGGCCGCAACTGGCTGTCGAACATCTACCGCCAGATGATTCAGGGCAAATGGCTGTGATCCGGCCCCTGCGGCGGGTCCGGTAACGGGATAGCAAGATGCTGCGCGGGTTGGACATCCGGGACATGCTGATTATCGACCGGCTGGAGCTTGAGTTCCAGCCCGGTTTGAACGTGCTGACCGGCGAAACCGGGGCCGGCAAATCCATCCTGCTTGATTCCCTTGGCTTCGTTCTGGGCTGGCGCGGACGCGCCGATCTGGTGCGGCAGGGGGCCGATCAGGGCGAGGTCACGGCATCCTTCGACCTGCCCGAAGGCCACGCCGCGCATCGCGTGCTGGAAGAGGCCGGGCTGCCCGGCGGGCCGGAGCTTCTGCTGCGGCGGGTCAACACTGCCGATGGCCGCAAGACCGCCTGGATCAACGACCGCCGCGCCAGTGGCGAGGTGCTGCGCGCCCTATCCGAGACGCTGATCGAACTGCACGGCCAGCATGACGACCGCGGGCTTTTGAACCCGCGCGGCCATCTGGCGCTGCTGGATGCCTATATGGCGCGCCCCGATCTGATCGCCGCCACCCGCGACGCCTGGCGCGCCCGCCGCGAAGCGCACCGCGCTTTGGATCAGGCCCGCGCCGCGCTGGAAGAGGTGAAGGCCGAAGAGGATTTCCTGCGTCACGCCGTGGGCGAGCTGGACAAGCTGGACCCCCAGCCCGGAGAGGACGAGGCCCTGGATGCCCGCCGCCGGCTGATGCAATCCGCCAGCAAGGTCCGCGAAGACATCACCCGCGCCGCCCAGGCGCTTGGCGGTGACGGGGCCGAAGGCCTGATGACCGATGCGCTGCGGCGGCTCGAGGATGCCTCGGACCACGCGGGCGACCGGCTGGAGGCCGCGCTGGCCGCCCTGTCGCGCGCCCTGACAGAACTGGGCGAGGCCTCGGACGGCGTGGAACGCGCGCTGGACGAACTGGATTTCGACCCGATGGAGCTGGAACAGACCGAAGAACGGCTGTTCGCCATCCGCGCCCTGTCGCGCAAGCATGGCATCGTTGCCGACGATCTGCCCGCCTTTGCGGAAACCCTGCGGGAACGTCTGGCACGGCTGGACGGCGGAGCCGACAACCTGGCCGCGTTGGAGAAATCCGCCAAGGCTGCCGCCGCCGCTTATGATGCCGCTGCGCAGGCCCTGTCCGACGCCCGGGCCGAGGCCGCGACGCGGCTGGACGCGGCCGTGATGACCGAACTCGCCCCCCTGAAGATGGAGCGCGCGGTGTTCCAGACCGCCCTGGCCGCCACCGAACCCGGCCCCGATGGCCGGGACGAGGCGACATTCACCGTGGCCACCAACCCCGGGGCCCCGGCGGGTCCGCTGAACAAGATCGCCTCGGGCGGAGAGCTATCGCGGTTTCTTCTGGCGCTGAAGGTCTGTCTGCGCGGTGAACGCGCCGATGCCACGATGATCTTCGACGAAATCGACCGGGGCGTGGGCGGGGCGACCGCCGATGCGGTTGGTCGCCGTCTGGCGGGCCTTGCGGATGGTGGTCAGGTTCTTGTCGTCACCCATTCGCCCCAGGTCGCGGCCCTTGGCGCACATCACTGGCGCGTGGCGAAAAGGGTCGAGGACGGCATGACGCTGTCCACAGTCACCCCGCTGGCCGAGGATGAGCGCGTCGACGAAATCGCGCGTATGCTGTCGGGAGATCGGATCACGCCCGAGGCACGGGCTGCAGCGCTTTCCCTGTTGGGTTGACGCTAATATAGGCAGACCCCGATCAACCATGCCGATTGACCGGGGCTAACCAGACACTTTTTACTACAGTATCCGAATACGTGAAATTCGCGGGCGCGTCATACACCATATGGGTGATGCCTACTGTCTTGAGAAGGATAGCGCCTTGCTGGCAAGGCTTCACGCTTTCGTGAGGTGCATCAATTCTTCCAATTGACGCAACACCTCGAAGCAGTGCTGGAACAGCAGAAAGATACCCGCATTTTGCACCATTATGATGCGAACCTGCGGAAAATCCACCCTGTATTCGCCGACCGTCTCGGGGGCGACGGCTTGATCATCGGAGCCGATCATCGCAACGACCTGGACGCTGTCGGCCATGGCGCGGAACTCCTGATGCCAATCAGTGACATGGAACACGCGGGTGTCCTCGATATAGGCGTCGCTTGCGTCGACGCCTTCGCCCATCAGGATCTCGGTTCCGCATTCCAGCGCGTCGAAGATCCGTGGCGACCGGGTGGTCGCCACGTCCGAGGGGCTGCCGGAATAGATCAGCCGCACGAATTCGGCCTTGCCCAGCTGCCGCGCCATGGCAAAGCCCGCGCGCGAGGCAAAGGACAGGAACTGCGGCGCAAACCGCGCAGTGCCCAGCACGAACCGGTGCCAGCGTCCCATGCGCTGGTATTGCGCATCCCGCAGGAAGGGAAGGGAGGCCCCGCAGCCCAGAACCCCCAGCACCCGGTCCGGCGCGATGGCGTGTAGCCGGGCGGCAAAGGGCATGTCTTCGTCCAGCACAAGGCAATGGGCGGCGGGAATGTCCAGCCGGTCCATCAGGGCGATCACATCCTCGGCCACGGCCTGGGCGCGGTCGATGCCAAGCGGAAGCGGGGTGGACCCGCCATAGCCCGGCCGGATCGGCACGATCACCCGCAACCCGGTCTGCCCGGCGGTGAATTCCCCATCCGCAGGCCAGCGGCACATGCCGAAATTGGCGCAGAAATAGATCACGGGCCGGCCGTTCGGATCGCCGAACTCCAGGAAATCCACGCTGCGCCCGTCAGGGCGGTACAGGACCTGGAAGGGTAGCTCGGGCAGTTCCAGCCCCGCGCGGGCGACCCGGCCGCTGATCATCGCAGCGGTGTCCAGCGGCGCATCTGGGGCCGAGATCGGCACCGAGGTCAGCGCCAGGCGCATCAGGTCCGCCTGGCTGGAGGTTTCGGTCTTGGATAGAAGGGATTTCACCTGCGTCCGCACGGTGTTCAGCGACCGTCCGCGCAGGTCTGCGATCTCGGCCAGGCTGTGGTTCTTTGCCAGCGCCGTCAGCACCTCAAGCTCGGCCTGGGACAGGCCAAGCGTATCGCGCAGCCGGGCCAGGGCGTTGGCGGTCCAATGGGTTTCGGTCGTTGCCATCAGCACGAAGGGCGGGTGACGGTCGGGACGGCACAGATGCAGGCTGACCAGCACCGCCTGGCCGTCCTTTTCGGTCCGGGCACGGATCAGGCTGGGCAGGGGCGGTTCATCGGCGGCCCGGGTGCGGAACAGCTCGACCGCGGCGCGAGAGATCGCACGAAGATCCTCGCGCTTCAGGTGCAGCCCGCTCAGCGCGACGCCGCGGGAGATGCCCAGCCGGTCATGGGCCGCGCGGCTGACCCCGGTGACGCGCATCTGCCGGTCCAGCGTCAGCGCCACGGTCATGCGATAGGGCATCAGGGCCAGGTCCTCGGCCCGCCGGTTCGACTGGCCGATGGCCTTCAGCAGCAGATCCTCGACCTGGCGGATGTGTCGCGGCAGCGACGACCGCGCCAGAAGTCCGCGCAAGCCCCCCTTGGCGGTCCCTTCGGGGCCATGCCATTGCGGCGCGATCATGCGTTCCCACAGATCCAGAAGTTCGGGCAGGGTGCTGGGATCCAGCGCGGGGCTGTAAAGCTTGTCCAGCACCTGCGACATCAGCGCGGCATCCTCGGGGCTTAGCCCGGGCTGGGCGTCGTCGGCGGTGCTGTCCGGCATCGTATCCGCGCTTACCGGATCGACGGATCGCACGGCAGAGGCATCCCGGCTGTCCGACGGCAGCGTGGTGCCCGCGCTGCCTTCGCTGGCCGACCTTGCAATGCGGCTGTCCGTCGCTTTCGACACCTGTGCCCCTGATACCGTACCCTGTCCTCGAACCGTCCCGCGGTCGGCGTTCAGCATGGGCCATTTCAGGGCCGCCGGTCAATCGGTCGCACCTGCAAAGGCAGGTTATTGTTGCTAATTGGCGTCAGGCACCATCTTGCCCGGGTTCATCAGGTTATGTGGGTCCAGACTGCGTTTGATGTCGCCCATCACGCCCCAGGCATCGCCATGTTCGCGCGCCATGAAGACCTTCTTGCCGGTGCCGATGCCATGTTCGCCCGTTGCCGTACCGCCCATGGAAAGGGCGCGGTCCACCAGCCGGTCGGCGGCGGCTTTCACGCGCGCCAGTTCTTCGGTGTCGTCGGGATCGAACAGCAGGATGGCGTGGAAGTTGCCGTCGCCCACATGGCCCAGGATCGGCCCGCGGATGCCCTGGGCGTCCAGGTCGGCCTGGGTGGCCTCGACCGCCTCGGCCAGGCGCGAGATCGGCACGCAGATGTCGGTGACCACGGCGCGGGTGCCGGGCCGCGTCTGCAGGATCGCCCAATAGGCGTGGTGGCGCAGCGTCCAAAGCGCCTTGCGCTCTTCCGCGCCGCTGGCCCATTGGAAGCCGTGCCCCTGGTGATCCGCGACGATCTCGCCAAAGCTTTCCGCATCCTCGGCGACCGAGGTCGGAGAGCCGTGGAATTCCAGAAGAAGATGCGGCGCCTCGGGCATGCCGGCCCCGGCGTATTCGTTGAAGACCTGCACGGTGGCCGCATCGACGAATTCGACCCGCGCCATGGGAATGCCCATCTGGATCGCATCCGTGACCGCGCGCACCGCATCCCCGATGGTGTCAAAGGCGCAGACGGCCGAGGTCACGGCCTCGGGCTGGCCATGCAGCCGCAGGGTCAGTTCGGTGATCAGGCCAAGCGTGCCCTCGGCCCCGACGAACAGCCCGGTCAGATCATACCCGGCCGAGGATTTCCGCGCCCGCGTACCGGTGCGGATCACCCGGCCATCGGCCAGCACGACCTCGAGCCCCAGGACATTGTCGCGCATCGTGCCATAGCGCACCGCCGTCGTGCCGCTGGCCCGGGTCGATGCCATCCCCCCGATCGAGGCATTGGCCCCCGGATCGACCGGAAAGAACAGGCCCGTCGCGCGCAGCTCCTCGTTCAGGACCTCTCGGGTCAGGCCGGGCTGCACGCGAGCGTCCATGTCGCCCTGCGAGACCTCGAGAATGCGGTTCATGCGGCTGAAATCGACGCAGATCCCGCCCTGGAACGCCTGGGCCTGACCTTCCAGCGATGTGCCCGCACCCCAGCCGATGACCGGAACCGAATGCGCCGCGCAAATGGTCACAAGCGCCGAAACCTCTTGCGTATTTTCCGGATAGGCCACCGCATCGGGCAGGGTCAGGGGGAAATAGCTTTCCGATGCGCCATGGGTTTCCAGTTCGCTCTTGGACCTCGTGATCCGATCGCCTAAGAGTTTGGAAAGCTCCGGCCAAGCCGCTTCTATCGTCATGAGGGTATCCTGCCAGTCAGATTTGCGCCCTTGTAAGGTAGCTCGCAGTCCAGCGAAAGGGCAGGCCGGGCCCTGAACGCGCGCAATTGGCCCGGTGCCGCCGGGCCGTGACTTGAAGGACAATGACCGGATGACGGGGCAGAGCCGATCGCAGGTGGCCGAACTGGCCGATGGCATGATCGCCACCCTGCGCAACGGCTGGCAGGTGATCCGGACGCGCGGCCCCAACCAGGTGCAGTTCTGGCTGATCGCCCTGGCCGTGGGGATCGTTGCCGGATCGGCCGCCGTGCTGTTCCGCAACGGGATCGCCGCGCTTCAGACGCTTCTTTATCGCACCGACGACGTGGCGCACCTGCACAGCTGGGCGGGATCCCTGCCGTGGTATTGGGTGCTGTGCATCCCCATTGCCGGCGGTCTGGTGGTGGGGCTGATCCTGCACGTCTTTACGCCCGACGGGCGGGTGCGATCGGTGGCGGACGTGATCCAGGGGGCCGCCCTGCACGAAGGCCGGGTCGAGGAACGCGCCGGCCTTGCCTCGGCCGCGGCGTCGCTGATCACCCTGGGCACCGGCGGGTCGTCGGGCCGCGAAGGGCCGGTGGTGCACCTGGCCGCCGTCATCTCGTCCCGGGTGCTGACCTGGCTCAAGGCCGACGGGGTCACCGGGCGCGACCTTCTGGGCTGTGCTGTGGCGGCGGCGGTCTCGGCCTCGTTCAACGCGCCGATCGCCGGGGCGCTTTTCGCGCTCGAGGTCGTGTTGCGGCACTTCGCCATCCATGCCTTTGCCCCGATCGTCATCGCGTCGGTTGCGGGCACGGTGATCAGCCGGCTGCAATTCGGCGATGTGACCGAGTTTTCGCTGCCGGCAGCGTCCTTCCTGCAATTCTACCAGGAGCTTCCGGCCTTCCTGATGCTGGGCGCGATCTGCGGTGTGGTGGCGGGCATGCTGATGCGCACGATCTTCGCGGCCGAGGACCTGGCGAACCACGTCCAGGCCCGCACCGGCATTCCGCGCTGGCTGCGCCCGGCACTGACCGGCGCGATGCTGGGGGCCATGGCGATCCTGTTCCCGCATATCATCGGGGTCGGCTATGAAACCACCTCGGCCGCGCTGACGGGCCAGCTGGGCCTGACGCAGGCGATCCTGTTTGCGGTCATCAAGACCATCGCCGTGGCGATCACCATCGGCGGGCGCATGGGGGGCGGAGTCTTTTCACCATCGCTGATGGTGGGAGCGCTGACGGGGCTGGCCTTTGGCATCATCGCGACGTCGGTCTTTCCCGATGTCTCTGGCTCGACCGCGCTTTATGCGCTGGCGGGGATGGGCGGCGTGGCGGCGGCGGTGCTGGGCGCACCGATCTCGACCACGCTGATCGTGTTTGAACTGACGGGCGACTGGGCGACAGGCCTTGCGGTGATGGTGACGGTTTCGATCTCGACCGCGATCGGCACGCGGCTGGTGGACCGGTCCTTCTTCCTGACCCAGCTGGAGCGCCGCGATGTCCACCTGGCGGCGGGGCCGCAAGCCTATCTTCTGGCGCTGTTCCGCGTCGCGGACGTCATGCGCCCCATGGGAGGAGAGCGCAGCCCCTCGGAAGAGGCCTGCTGGGAGCTGATCGAGGCGGGCGATTACGTCGACGCGCAATCCACGCTGGAAGCCGCGCTGCCCGCCTTTGACCGCACCGGCGCGGTCTTCTTGCCGGTGGTGCAGATCACTCGTGCGGATGAGCCGCCCAAGCTTCTGGGCGCGATCTATCACGTGGATGCGCTGCGCGCCTACAACCGGGCCCTGGCCGCCACGGCGGCCGAGGAACACAGCTGATCATCTGATGGGTTGGGCGCTGGTCGCCACCCTGGGGGCCGTCACCCGTTTTGATCGGCCCCCTGCTGATCGACCCCGTCTTGATCGCCCGAAGACGCGATCAGACCCGTTCGACCGCCACGAAATCCGTAGCGTAAAAGGCGATGTGGCCGGCGATGCGTTCGGCCCCGTCGATGGGGTTTTCATAGGACCAGGCGGCGTTTTCCAACGTCGTGCTTTTCGTGACGATGGAAAAATACGTTGCGTCACCCTTCTTGGGGCAATGGGTCGTGTGGCCGGTCTGGTCCAGAAAAGCCATCGCGATATCGGCGCGGGGGAAGTAGATGACCATCGGCAGGTCGCCTTCGCTCAGCTCCAGCGCGTCGCGGCTTTCGCCCAGAACGGCACCGCCGGCGCGGACAACCCAGGTGCCTTCGGCACGGTGAATGGTAATATCGGACATGAACGGCCCTCCCCAAGGCTTAGGATCTTGTGCCCGGTCAACATCACAGGATGGTGACAAGGGCCTATTATTCAAAGTTTTTCCGTCGCGACGTTGAACCATGTCCCGCAGTCTTCCGGGATCAGAGGGCCGATTTTGTCGCGGCAGATGGCGTGATAGCTGTCGATCCAGTCGCGTTCCTCTTGGGTCAGCAGATCCGGGTCGATCAGGTTGCGGTCTATGGGAACCCAGGTCAGGGTTTCGAAGGCCAACATGTCACGGGCGTCGCCGCCGGGCAAGGGTGCTGCACTTTCCACGGCGATCAGGTTCTCGATCCGGATGCCAAAGGCCCCTTCGCGGTAATAGCCCGGCTCATTCGACAGGATCATGCCGGGAACCAGCGGCACATCGCCGCCACGCGCCAGCCGCTGAGGCCCCTCGTGCACGCAAAGATAAGCCCCGACGCCATGGCCGGTGCCATGGTCGTAATCCAGCCCCGCCAGCCACAGCGGATAGCGCGCCAGCGCATCCAGGTGCGACCCGGCCACGCCACGCGGGAAGCGGGCGCGGGAGATGGCGATCATCCCCTTGAGCACCAGGGTAAAGGCGCGCTTTTCCTCTGCGCCGGCCTGACCCACCACAAGGGTGCGGGTGATGTCGGTGGTGCCGTCCGGATACTGCCCGCCACTGTCCAGCACGATCAGATCGCCTTCGCCCAGGCGGCGGTTGGTCTGGGCCGTGACGCGGTAGTGCGGCAGCGCCCCGTTCGGACCGGCCCCGGCGATCGTGTCGAACGAGATTTCGCGCAGCATGTTGGTGTCGCGGCGGAACCCTTCAAGCTGGGTGACCAGGTCAATCTCGCTCAGCCCGGTGTGATTTGCCGCGTTGAACCAGGCAAGGAACCGGCACATGGCCACGGCGTCGCGCAGATGGGCATCGCGCATGCCTGAAAGTTCGGCGGCGTTCTTGCAGGCCTTGGGCAGGCGGCAGGGATCGGTGCCGGGGATCAGGTCCAGCCCCGCCTGGTCCAGCAGAAGCGCCACGGCCTGGGGTGCGGATTGCGTGTCGACCCGCACCGGCCCCTGGGCGAGGTCCGAGAGGACGTCGGCCAGATCGCCTTCGGGCCGGATGTCGACCTGAGGGCCCAGGTGGTCGCGGACCTCGTCGCATTTTGCCGGATCGGTCAGCAGCACGGCCGTGCCATCGGCACGCAGCAGGGCATAGGCATGGGCGATCGGGTTGCGGGGAATATCCGCCCCGCGGATGTTGAACAGCCAGGCCACGGAATCGGGCAGGGTGATCAGCGCGGCCGCATGGCCCGCGCGGGTCAGATCCTGTGCCAGCCGGGCGCGTTTGGCCCCGTGATCCTCGCCCGCGAATTCCAGCGGATGCGGCAGCACCGGGGCCGAGGGCGGGGCGGGCTGGTCGTCCCAGATCGCGTCGATCGGGTTGGCGATTGGGCGAAGGTCATGGTCGGGAAGCCCGGCGGTCAGGCGGGCGATTTCATCCAGGCTATGCAGCCAGGGATCAAAGCCCACCACCCCGCCCGAGGGCAGGTCGCGCGACAGCCAGTCGACATGGGTGGTCATGGGCCAGTCCACGGGGGTGAAATCCGGCGCGACCTGGGCGCGGACCTGCACCGTGTAGCGGCCGTCGACGAAGACGGCGGCACGGGTCGCGGTCACCACGCAGAACCCGGCCGAGCCGGTGAAGCCCGTCAGCCAGGCCAGACGGTCGTCATGGGGCGCGACGTATTCGCCCTGAAACCGGTCGGCGCGCGGCACGATCACCGCGTCGAGGCCCTGCTCCGACATCAGCGCCCGCAGACGGGCCAGACGGGGCGGCCCCTGGTCGGGCGAGGTCGGGCTGTCGAAACTCTGGAACATATTGGGCCTCTTGACTGAATTTGCCGCAGGATAGCCATTTCGGCCGTCTTGGCCAGAGCGGGCGGGGGGCTTTGGCAGCGGGGCGCCCGGGCCACGGGCCATAGCGCCCCTGACCGGGTCAGGGAGCGGGGCGCTGCCCCGCACCCCGGAGTATTTTCGGCAAGATGATGGGGATCAGGAGGCGCGTTTGATGCCGACCATCCGCGCCCTTGCACGCGGGTCGCTGTCAAACAGCGCCGCCAGCTGTTCGGTCATTGCGCCGGCCAGCTGATCCACATCGGTGATGGTCACCGCACGGTCGTAGTAGCGTGTCACGTCATGGCCGATGCCGATGGCCAGAAGTTCGACCATCTTCTTCTTTTCGACCATGGCGATCACGTCGCGCAGGTGTTTTTCCAGGTAATTCGCCGGGTTCACCGAAAGCGTGGAATCGTCCACCGGGGCCCCGTCGGAAATTACCATGAGGATCTTGCGCGCCTCGCGGCGGTTGACCATCCGGCGGTGCGCCCATTCCAGCGCCTCGCCGTCGATGTTTTCCTTCAGCAGTCCTTCCTTCATCATCAGACCGAGGTTCTGATGCGAGCGGCGCCAGGGCGCATCGGCGGATTTGTAGACGATGTGGCGCAGGTCGTTCAGGCGACCCGGCTGCTGCGGGCGGCCGTCGTTCAGCCAGCGTTCGCGCGATTGCCCGCCCTTCCAGGCGCGGGTGGTGAAGCCGAGGATTTCGACCTTGACCGAGCAGCGTTCCAGCGTGCGCGCCAGAACATCCGCACAGATCGCCGCGATGGAGATCGGCCGGCCCCGCATCGAGCCGGAGTTGTCCAGAAGCAGCGTCACCACGGTGTCGCGGAATTCGGTGTCTTTCTCGACCTTGAACGACAGCGGGGTCGTCGGGTTGGCCACCACGCGGGCCAGGCGGCCGGCGTCGAGGATGCCCTCTTCGAGATCGAACAGCCAGCTGCGGTTCTGCTGGGCCTGAAGCCGGCGCTGCAGCTTGTTGGCCAGGCGGCCCACGGCCCCCTTGAGCGGTTCCAGCTGCTGATCCAGATAGGCGCGCAGGCGTTCCAGCTCGACCGGGTCGGCAAGGTCTTCGGCGGCGATTTCCTCGTCGAAATCGGGGGTGAAGACGGTGTAGTTCGGATCCGCCTCGGAGGCGGGGGGCGGCGGCGGAGGCTCCAGCGGGGCTTCGCCCTCGGGCATCTCGGCCTCTTCGCCCATTTCCTCGTCGGCCATGTCGTCGGTGTTGACGCTGGCCTCGGCGCTGTCCTGCTGCTGGTCCTGGGATTGCTCGGGGTTGGCCTCGGCGTCCTCTTCGTTGTCCGAGTCGCCGCTGCTGTCGGGCTCTTCCTGTTCGTCCTGACCGTCTTCGGCGGCGTCCTGGTCGTCGTCATCGGACTGGTCGGGATCGTCGCCCAGCTGATCGCCATAGCCAAGGTCGTCGATGACCCGACGGGCAAAGCGGGCGAATTCGGACTGGTCGGACAGGGTTTCGTCCAGGTTTTCCAGCGTCGTGCCGGCTTGTTGTTCGATAAAGCCGCGCCACAGTTCCATCACGTTGTCGGCCCCCTGGGGCAGGGGGCGGCCGGTGGCGAGATGGCGGATCAGGTAGCCGGCGGCGACAGGCAGCGGCGCGTCGGACATCTGCGAGATGCCCTCGTAGCCCATGCGCTTGGCCTCGGCCCCGATCTTGGCATCGATATTGCCGGCGGTGCCGGGCATGTCGCGGGCGCCCATGGCCTCGCACCGGGCGGTTTCCATCGCCTCGTAGAGGTCACGCGCCATGTCGCCCGAGGGCGCATATTTCGCATGGGTCGCGGCGTCGTGATAGCGGTGATGCATCGCCAGGGCATCCGCGGTGCCGCGGGCCAGCAGCACCTCGTCCCGGGTCATGCGGCGGCTGACCTGGGGCAGGCGCATGTTGTCTCCGGATTTGCCGGCGGGGTCGACCGAATAGCTGACGTTCAGGTCGGGGTCATTGGCCATGACCTTGGTGGCCTCGGCCAGGGCCTTCTTGAACGGATCGGCGGGATTGTCGCTTGGCTTGCTCATGCCAGAGGTAAAGCATCCCCGAAGGGGATCGGCAATCCCTGATACGCGGGCCTGGTGCCTGCCTCGTACAGGTGACGCGGCGGCGGGGGGGCCGGACATGTCGCCGTCATCCACGTCGCGGCGGGCGAAGGGCAGGCCAAGGCCGCTCATCCCCGGGGTGTCGCCATGGGGCGGCGCGAGCCGGGGGTGCGGAACGAACTGGCCACCGGATCAGCCCGGCAGCAGCGCTTCGCACTGGCGCAGCGCGGCGCGGGCGCGGGCCAGGGCGCGGCTGGCCGTGCCTGCATCGCGGCTGAAACTGGCGCGTTGCAGCAGCATGGCCTGGGCGAATTTGGCTTCGATGCGCCGCGCCAGAACCTCTGGCCCCCGTCCGGGGGGCAGGGCCGCATCCACCAGGTCGATCATCGCCAGACGTTTGCCGCGCACCGCCGTTTCATCGCGGCCGATCAGCCAGGAATGTTCCATTTCGGCAGAGAAGCGACCGGCGCAGCCGGCGAAGATCATCACGGGATCCCCCAGATCGGCAGGCGCAGCATGGGTGGCCCCGGGAAGGGCAAGCAGTAGTCCTAGCGTGAGGTGTCGCAGATACCACATGATCTGGATGATAGCGCACAATCTTTAATCACAAATAAAAAAATACACCCGATCCGGTCCTTTTTGGGAAAAGCACTGTTGACGACCTGTCAGTCGGGGCGATGGCCCGCCGGTCACGTGCTCTGCATTTTCGCGCACAGAGGATGTGCGGCCATCGGGATTTTCTGCGCCTGCAAAAAGCGTAGCTATAAGCCATCGAACGCAAACGCTGAAGGAGACAGCAATGTCCCGCACCCCCCGTATCGCCCTTATCGTCACCTCGACCCGCGACAGCCGTTGGGCCGACGTCCCCACCCAGTGGATGCTGGAGCAGGCCAAGGCCCGCACCGACATGGAGATCGAGCTGGTCGACCTGAAAGATTTCGATCTGCCGCTGTTCAACGAACCGGCGTCGAACATGTGGATGCCGTCCTCGGATCCGGCCGCCGTCAAATGGCAGGAAAAGCTGGCCGAATTCGACGGCTTCATCTTCTCGGTCGCGGAATACAACCACTCGATCTCGGGTGCGCTGAAGAACGCGCTGGACCAGGCCTATAACGAATGGGTCCGCAAGCCGATGACCGCCATCGCCTATGGCTCCATGGGCGGCACCCGCGCGCTGGAGCACCTGCGCCACATCGCGATTGAACTGCAGATGGTTCCGGTGCGCAGCGCGGTCCACATCGGCGGTGCCGACTTCTTCACCGTGCACCCGATGGCAGGTGGCAAGCCGCTGTCCGAGATCGAAGCCAACATCGCCCCGGCCGCAACCGCCGCGCTGGACGACCTGGTCTGGTGGGCGAACACCACCATCGCAGCCCGCGACGCCGAGGCCGCCAAGGCCGCCTGATCGGCACAGCAAGACCCCAGGGACCGGCGCGCAAACTGCATTGCAGAAATCCGCGCCGTGTCACAGGACCACGCAGCCCCGCCTGCGTGGTCTTTTTTTGGGCATAAAGGGGAGGGGTGACGCTATTTGGCGTCGAAATTTACGTTGCCGATCAATAATATGTGGTGGATATGCATATTTTTGCATACCCGGCTCTGCTGACGCTAGGGAGATTCTTTCCATCAAGGGGTCCCTTGGCATACCTTCGCGTCAAAAGGCGTACCTACGCCTCAATAAATAGAAGCAGGCACCACATGATCACGACTCTGATTGAAGGCGTTCTTGAAACGCGTTCGAACTTCATACTTGCTGCAGGTGCAGTATGTACCCTGACAGCAGCCACGATGTTGCTGCTGATGCGCAATGCCGATATCGCCACGCGGCAACAGCGGATCTTTGCGGCGATCTGGGTGGCCATCGTCGCCGGGGTCGGCGTCTGGACCACGCATTTCGTTGCCATGCTGGGCTATCGCCCCGATGCGGCGCTGACCTATGATCTTCAGCTGACGCTGATCTCGATCGTGGTCGGGGTGCTTCTGGTCGGCGTGCCGCTGGCTGGCACCATGTTCATCACCGAAGACCGCACGCGGATCATCTTTGGCATGATCGCAGGTCTGGGCGTCGCCGCGATGCATCTGACCGGCATGTCGGCCATAGAGAACTGCCTGGCCACCTATAACCCCTTTGTCCTGGCCCTTGGCGTGATCGCAGGCATGGGCGGGTTCACCTTTGCCATGTTGCAGGATCTCAGCGTGCACGGATCGCACCTGCGCAAGGGGGCGGGGATCGTCGGCGGTGTCTGCGCGCTGCACTTCGTGGCCATGGCAGCCGTATCGCTGGATCAGGTCGAGGCCGCGGTGCGCGGGATCGGCGGATCCTTCCTGTCGATCCTGGTGGCGATCATCTCTCTGGCGGTGTTCACCATGGCGATGCTGGCGACTTTCAACCACCGCCGCACGCTGGCACAGCTGCGCGCCGGGGTCTGATCCCTACGGCGACAGGCCACGCTGACTGAACGGGTCGGATCCCCTGGGTCCGGCCCGTTTTCCATTTGATCGACCTGAAGGGCGGTTGTCCGGCACAGACGGCCCGCGCAAAGGAAAAAGCCCGAAGGCGCGAACCTTCGGGCTTTTCTATTTCCAATGTCTTGCAGCTGCCCGTCGGGCAGGGGCCAAGCGTCAGACCTGACGATCAGACCGCGCCAGACGCGGCGCTTTCCGGCAGTTCCTCGTCGAAGCAGCGCTGGTAGAACTCGGCCACGGTCTGGCGCTCAAGCTCATCGCATTTGTTCAGGAAGGTCAGGCGGAAGGCATAGCCGACATTGCGGAAGATCTCGGCGTTCTGGGCCCAGGTGATGACGGTCCGGGGGCTCATCACGGTCGACAGATCGCCGTTCATGAAGGCCGTCCGGGTCAGATCCGCCAGGTGCACCATCTGGCTGACCGTCTTGCGGCCCTTTTCATTGTTGTAATGCGGGGCCTTCGCCAGGACGATGTTCGCCTCGGCGTCATGGCTGAGATAGTTCAGCGTGGCGACAAGCGACCAGCGGTCCATCTGCGCCTGGTTGATCTGCTGGGTGCCGTGGTACAGGCCCGTCGTATCGCCCAGACCCACGGTGTTCGAGGTCGCAAACAGACGGAAATACTTGTTCGGCGTGATGACCTCATTCTGGTCCAGCAGCGTCAGCTTGCCGTCGGTCTCCAGCACGCGCTGGATCACGAACATCACGTCCGCACGGCCCGCATCATATTCGTCAAAGACGATGGCGGTCGGGTTGCGCAGCGCCCAGGGCAGGATGCCTTCGTGGAATTCGGTAACCTGCTTGCCATCCTTCAGCTTGATCGCGTCCTTGCCGATCAGGTCGATCCGCGAAATGTGGCTGTCGAGGTTGACGCGCACACAGGGCCAGTTCAGCCGTGCGGCGACCTGTTCGATATGGGTCGACTTGCCCGTGCCGTGGTAGCCCTGCACCATCACGCGACGGTTGTGCGAGAACCCGGCCAGGATCGCCAGCGTCGTCTCGGGATCAAATTTGTAGGTCGAGTCGACCTCCGGAACACGGTCGGTCCGGTCTTCGAACCCCTTGACCGTCATGTCGGTATCAATGCCAAAGACTTCGCGGACCGAGATCTCTTCGGTCGGTTTTGCATTGATATCGGTCATTCCCTCGGCCATCGTCGGCTTGTCCTTCTCGCTGTCGGGCCCAGGTTTCGGCCCAGGCTGCACCATATCGAAGACATGGGTGAGGGAAAGGGCAAAATGGGCCTGCGTCCGGATCACGCGGGGATGGGCCTGCAAAGACAGAGTGTGACGCACCGTCACGGGCAGATCGCACCAGGGGGGCAGAGGGGGAAAGATGTCCACGCGCGAAGAAATCGAGGCCCTGATAGACGCCACCGCCACAGGTGACCGTTCGGCCTTTGCCGCGCTTTACGGTCATACCTCGGCGAAACTCTTCGGCGTGGTGCTGCGTATCTTGAAGTCAGATACCGAAACCGAAGAGGCCGTGCAGGAGATCTATCTGAAGATCTGGCGCAATGCGGATCGCTACCGGGCGGGGGGCTACAGCCCCATGACCTGGCTGATCACCATCGCGCGCAACCACGCGATCGACAAGCTGCGGGCGCGCCGTGCCACGGGTGCGGGCCTGTCCGAGGCGGAAGAGATCGCCGATGTGACCCCGGGTCCCGAGGCGCTTGCCATGGCGTCGTCGGACCGGGCACGGATCGTCAATTGTTTCGGGCAATTGCCGCTGGACCGGGCCGAGGCCGTGCGCCGCGCCTACCTGCAGGGGGAAACCTACGCCGAGCTTGCCGCCCGGTTCGAGGTCCCCCTGAACACGATGAGAACCTGGCTGCGCCGCAGCCTGCTGAAACTGAAGGAATGCCTGTCGGAATGAGCGATACGCCCGACATACCGCAAGACGCGCCCCTGGACGACGACCGCATCCTTGCGGCGGAATACGTCCTTGGCCTGCTGTCCACGGCCGATCATCGCGCGTTCGAGGCGCGGATGGACGGCGACCCGATCCTGCGCGCCCGCGTCGCCGAATGGGCCGAGGATTTCGTCACCCTGACCGCCGACTTCCCCGAGGAAACGCCGCCCGAAACCCTGTGGCGCGCGATCGAGGCGTCGCTGGACCGTCCCGTCGTGGAACCGATGCGCCGCCGCACCGGCCTTGGCCTGCTGGGATATGCGCTTGGGGGCCTGATGGCGGCGGGGCTGGCCTTTGTCGTCGTGAACTCGGGCATGTTGTCGCCGGCAGCCCCCGAATTCCAGGCCCGCATCGCGGCGCAGGACAACGCGGTGCTGTTTGCCGCGGCCTATGATGCCGACACCGGCCAGCTGGCGCTTGAATACCAGGCCGGCTCGCATCCGCCGGATCGGTCCTTTGAATTCTGGCTGATCGCCGAAGGCGAGGCCCCGGTGTCGGTGATCGTCTGGCCCGACGGCTCCCCGGCCGAGGTCGTCACCCTGTCCGACGAGCTGTGGGCCAAGGTGCCGGGCGCGGTTCTGGCGATTTCCGACGAACCGGCAGGCGGGTCCCCGACCGGGCAGCCGACGGGGGCCGTCGTTGCCGTGGGCCAGATCGAACCCATCTGATCCGCGCCTTCTGGCCAATCGCACATCCTGTCTGTAGCCTTTCCAGGGATCCCCTTGGAAAGGCGCAACATGCTGGAAATCCGACCAAATTGCGAATGGTGCGACCGCGACCTGCCGCCGGACAGCGCCGAAGCGCGCATCTGTTCCTATGAATGCACCTATTGCGCCGACTGCGCGGACAAGGTCCTGCACAATGTCTGCGCGACATGCGGCGGCAACCTAGTGCCGCGCCCGATCCGGCCAAAGGTGAACCACCGGGACGGCAAGGCCCTTGGCCTGGTCAACCACCCCGCGTCAACCAGGCGCGTGCATTCGCAATGGACTCTGGATCAGGTGCGCGATCAGTCGGAGCGGCTGAAGAACGTGCCGCCGGATCAGCGTTAGCCGACCCGGCCCCGTCTACCAGGCCCCGTCTGGCCTGAACTGGCCGCCCTGAACTGGCCGCCCTGAACCGAGCGACCAGAAGTTACTTGAAGTTGCGGCTGTCCTTGATCTGGTCCCAGGCCCAGACCACCAGCTGAAGCTGCTCTTCCTGGCTGCGGTCGCCGCCGTTCATGTCCGGGTGCAGCACCTTGATCAGCGCCTTGTAGGCCTTGCGGACCTCGGCCTTGGACCAGTGATCCTTGGCTTCCAGGATCTCGATCGCCCGACGCTCGGTCGAGGGCAGACGCTTGGTGGTGACACCCGCGGCGTTCTTGCCCGGGTTGCGCGTCGCATTCGCGCCCAGAACCTGATGCGGATCGTCGATGCCCAGACGCGCCCAGGCGCGTGCTTCGGGATCCGAGAACGACTTGGTCTCGCGTTCCCAGACCTTGTCCTTGGACATCTGGGCATTCATCTCGGCTTCGGTCGTGCCGTCGAAGAAATTCCACTTGAGGTTATATTCGCGCACGTGCTGCTGGCAGAACCAGTAATATTCATCCAGCACGTCCGGCGCCTTGGGCGCGCGGAACTTTCCGGCCTCTTCACAGCCCGGATGTTCGCACAGTTTGGTCGAGGTCTCAGACGCCCCCGACATGCCCCGCCGCCCGCGCGGGTTTTTCTTCTTCGCAGAAGAAACCGACATATCGAATCCGAAGGGGTCACTCTTGGTCATGCGATGTCCTTTCCGAGTCAGGCGGTGCAGTTTAGACTAACCGTCCAGAGATTGAAGAGGCGAGGCAGAAAAAATGTCGGTCACAGCGGAAATTCGCGACAGGTTGAAGGCGGCGTTCGACCCGCAACAAATTGAAGTCATTGACGAAAGCGACAAGCATATCGGACATGCGGGATACCAGGAAGGCGGCGAAAGTCACTTTCACGTGGTGCTGAGCACGACGGCCTTTTCCGGCATGTCGCGGCTGGCCCGCCATCGGGCCGTGCATGCGGCGATCGGGGCCGATCTGATCGGCCGGATCCACGCGCTCAGCATGGATCTGCACGACGGATCCTGACCGGATCCACGGGCGGTTCCGGGGCGTTCTGGCGGTTGTCCGGCGGGGTTACTTCGCGGCCGACCGCGGCGTCCGGCTGACCGGTGTGGTGCGGTCGTGGAATTCCAGCGTGTCGGTCCCGTAAAGCGATGCCGCCAGGTCGGAGTCCGGCCGGCTGGGGGCGTCGTGCTTGGTGGGCATCGGCCGGGTGCGCGGCAGGGGCAGGGTGCTGCTGGGTGCGCCCCAGTCCTCGCTCTCGTCTTCGTAGGCGTCCGCGATGGCGGGCATGGTGTCCTGTGCCTCTTGCCGGGCGAAGGGGGCGGCAGGGGGCGTGTCCTCCACCGGTGCGGCCTGGGTCATCGGCGCGGGCGGCGTTTCGGACAGACGTGCCGCACGGCGCTTCAGCAGCGCGCTCAGCCCGTGATCATCCGCCGGGACCTCGTCCTCCATCCCCGTGTCGACGGGGGTGTCGGGCGTGGGCAATAGCAGTGGGGCCGGGGCTTCGGTGTCGAAATAGCGCGGATCAAAGGCCGACAGATCGCCCGACCGACGCCGCCGGAACACCAGGATCGAGCGATAGACCGTCTGGCTGGACAGGCCGCTGCGTTCTTCCGACGGCAGCGTTTCGGCGCGCTGGTATTCCCAGCCCTTGGCGGCCATCTGGTTCATCGTCAGCTCGAGTGAGAAGGCAAAGCGGCCCTCGGCACCCTTGATGCCGCGGCCACGCGCCCCGCGTGTCGGGGCCGAGATCACCTTGTATTCATACTCGCTCATGTGAACCTACACGTCACGTGCCCCTCACCGGAGGCTTGTTAACGAATTATCCACATCTTTGGCGTCAACTCGACCCAAAACTTGAATTCATGGTAAAACCAACGCGAAATAGCGGCTTTGCTACAACCAAAAGGGGCTTTTCCGGGGGTATTTCGCCCTGCGCGCCCTGAGTTGTGCCGGGATTGGGCCGGGATATGACTGGATTTGACCTGCGCCGCTGCGCTGCTCAGGCCCCGGTCACTTGCGGATCTGCATCGGCGCGCCGACCCAATCCGGCACGGGCATATCCGCCTGCGCGGCCAGAAAGGCGTCCAGCTTGGCCTTGATTTCCGGCGGATAGGCGGCGACGCGGGGGCCGGACTGGTCGATATGCAGGCTGATGCCTTCGCCGGTGGCCGCAACCCAGCCGTCCTGGTGGATCAGCTCCTGGCAGAAGTGAAAGGCCTTGGGGCCGACGTCCAGCATCTGGAACCGCACGCGCACCCTGTCGCCCAGGTGCAGTTCGCGGATATAGCGGATGCGGAATTCGGCGGAATAGGTCGTGTGGCTGCCCTGGGTGGTATAGTCCCAGCCCAGCCCGAAATCCTTGGCAATCTCATCCATGCCGGTGTCGAAAAGAACCCCGTAGTAGGCCATGTTCAGATGGCCATTCTGGTCGATCCATTCGGGCTTGATCCCCATTTCGGGGGACAGGAACCTGTCGGTCATGAACGTACTCCCAAGTCTGCGCCGACCCAGTCCGGCAGGGGCCAGTCTGCGTGAATTTTCGCCATGTCATCAAGCAGTTTTCGCTTTTCGTCGCCATAGGGCACGACCTTGCGCTGCGCGATGTCCACATGCAGGTTCACCGCCTCGGCGGTGGCGGCGACCCAGCCGTCGGTGTGGATCAGCTCCTGACAGAAATGAAAGGCGCGGCTGCCCACCTTCACGATGCGGAAGGAACAGCGCACCCGGTCGCCTTCGTGCAATTCCCGTAGGTAGCGGATGCGCAGATCGGCCATCATCGTGGTCAGCCCCTGATCGCGGCGATAGGCCTCTCCGAAGCCCAGGGCGGTGAAGCCGTGATTGCAGCCGGTGTCGAACAGCACCCCGTAGTAGGCCATGTTCAGATGCCCGTTGAAGTCGATCCATTCCGGCCGCACGACAAGCGGGGGGCTTAGGAAACGGCCGTTCAGGTATTCACCCTCCATCGGGCTGTGGTCGAGGTATTGGGTCATGGGGGCTCCACCTGTTTACCTGTTGGTAGGTAAATCACGGCGCAGAGTAAAGTCCGGGTGCCGCGTCGCTTTGCAAAGCCGGTGGCGCGGATTTTCAAACCCGCCCAAACCATTGGTCAGGCGAGAAAAACAAAAAGGACCACGCGCCGGGCGTGGTCCTTCAAGACTTGGCAATCGGGGGGCGACCCCTGCGCGATCAGCTTTCGGCCAGCTTCTGCGCCACCAGATCGTTCACCGCCTTGGGGTTGGCCTTGCCGCCGGTGGCCTTCATGACCTGACCCACGAACCAGCCTGCCAGCTTGGGGTTTTCCTTGGCCTTGGCGACCTGCGCGGGGTTGGCGGCGATCACTTCGTCCACGGCGGCTTCGATCGCGCCGGTGTCGGTGACCTGCTTCATGCCTTCGGTTTCCACGATCTCTTCGGGGTCGCGGTCCTGGGTATAGGCGATCTCGAACACGTCCTTGGCGATCTTGCCGGAAATGTCGCCCTTCTTGATCAGCGCCACGATCTGACCCAGGCGTGCGGGCGAAATCGGGCCGTCGCCAATCGCGGTGTCGTCCTTCTTCAGGCGACCAAACAGTTCGTTGATGACCCAGTTCGCGGCCATCTTGCCGTCACCGCCCGTTGCCACGACCTCTTCAAAGAAATCGGCATTCTCGACCTCGGCCGTCAGCACGGATGCGTCATAGTCCGACAGGCCCATGTCATTGATGAAGCGCGATTTCTTGTCGTCCGGAAGCTCGGGCAGGGTGGCGGCGATGTCATCGACCCAGCCCTGTTCGATTTCCAGCGGCAGCAGGTCGGGATCGGGGAAGTAGCGGTAATCATGCGCCTCTTCCTTGGACCGCATCGACCGGGTTTCGTTCTTGTCCGCGTCATAAAGGCGGGTTTCCTGAACGACCTCGCCCCCGGCTTCGACGATGGCGATCTGGCGGCGGGCTTCGTAATCAATCGCTGCCTGGATGAACCGCATGGAGTTCATGTTCTTGATCTCGCACCGCGTGCCGAGATGCGAGAAGTCCTGCGTTTCCAGGTACTTCTCGTACTGGCCCGGACGGCAGACCGACACGTTCACGTCAGCCCGCAGGTTGCCGTTCTGCATGTTGCCATCGCAGGTGCCCAGATAGCGCAGGATCTGGCGCAGCTTGGTGACATAGGCGGCGGCCTCTTCGGGGCCGCGGATGTCGGGGCGCGACACGATCTCCATCAGCGCCACACCGGTCCGGTTCAGGTCGACAAAGGACATCGCCGGGTCCATGTCATGGATCGACTTGCCCGCGTCCTGTTCCAGGTGGATGCGTTCGATGCGCACCAGACGCGCGACGCCTTCGCCCATTTCCACCAGCACTTCGCCTTCGCCCACGATGGGGTGATACAGCTGCGAAATCTGGTAGCCCTGCGGCAGGTCGGGGTAGAAATAGTTCTTCCGGTCAAAGGCCGAATTCAGGTTGATCTGTGCCTTCAGGCCCAGCCCGGTCTTGACCGCCAGCGCCACGCAGCCCTCGTTGATGACGGGCAGCATGCCGGGCATGCCGGCGTCCACGAAGGCGACGTTGGAATTGGGTTCGGCCCCGAACTGGGTCGAGGCGCCCGAGAACAGCTTGGCCTTGGACGACACCTGGGCATGGACTTCCATCCCGATGACGAGTTCCCAGTCGTGCTTTGCCCCGGCAATCACCTTGGGCTTGGGCGCTTCATATGTCAGGTCGAGCATGGCCATCCTCTCGGTCAGATACGGATGGCGTTCTAGGCGAGCCGGACGACAGGGGCAAGAGCGGCCATGCCCGCCCTGGCCGCTGATCGTCGTGGCCGCAGTGCGGCTGCCCTGAAAGTGGAACCCGGGACCCATGGCCCCGGATCAAATCCGGCGATCAGGCGCTGCGACCCATCCCGGCGGGGGCGGGGTGCAGCCGGATCGACAATGCGGCCTCGACCGCGCTGCGGGCCTGGGCGGTGGCGGCGGCGATCCGTCCGGCCGACAGGGGCCCGGCATGGCTGGCACCGGGAAGCGCATCGGCACGGGCCCAGACCTGCGGGTGCAGTTCAGTCAGGTGGCGGCCCGTCAGGGCGGGCAGGGCGGCATGGATGTGCTGGCGCACGGCCATGGCCCCGGCCGACAAGTCATCGGGCGCGGCGGCAGGTTTCATCCCGTCCACATAGGCGCTGATCAGGTTGGCCAGATGCGCGTTTTCGCTGCTGGCCAGGATTTCGTCCAGACCGGCCAGGAACCGGTCCACGTCCAGTTCCTCGGCGGCTTCGGGATCCAGGCGCAGGGCGTCGAACCACATCCAGGCATAGGCCTGGTTGCCCCAGATCGGCTGCGCCTCCTGCGAGAGGGTCTCGCTCATCCGTGCAAGGTGGCTGTAGGAGCCGAACCAGCGCGGCAGAAGATGCACGCCATAGCTGCGCAGGCGACCCGGGTTGCCCGGATCGGCGCGGATCACGTCGCGGTGCAGCGCATCGACCAAGTCTTCGGCCCCCGGCACGGCGGCCAGAAGATCGCATTTCGTTGCCGCGACCTCGACGCTTTCCGGGGCCAGGGCCTCGGCCTGCGCCAGCAGTTCGGAAGCCACGTCAAAGCGGTCCAGGAAGGCCTCAGACGCGACGCGCGGCATGGCATAGGGGTCGACCTGGCCTTCATAGGCCCAGGCACAGTCGATCTGCGCCCGCGCGGCGACCAGGAAGATCGCATAGGTGTTGGGCATGTCCTGGGTCAGCTCGGTCAGGGCGTCGATCCCCGCGGGCACCGGACACTCCTTGCCCTGGATCGCCCCGCGCGCATGGCGCACCGCATCGTCGCGGGCCCCCACGGCCAGCAGCGCGGCCAGCGAGTCGCCCGCAGGCGTCGCGCCCTTGGTGCGGTCGGTTTCGGCGATCAGCCGGCCCAGCATGTCCCATCTGTCCTGGCGGGCCAGGAACTGACCCTTCTGGAAATAGACATTGCGGCCCCGGTCGTGGCGCGTCTCGTTCCGGACGGGCAGTTCACTTGGGGCGTGCTGCACCCCCGGGGCGGCCGAAGAACCCTGGCCGATACCATCATGACGTGACCGTTTGGAACGGGAGATGCCGAACATCTGGGACCTCTTGTGTTGGTTGGCCACAAGATGATCCCGCAATTCGACTGAAAGTGGGCAGGTCTCGGGTCTTTCGACGAAATCCGTCGCGCATCGCGCCTTCAATTTGGCACAATGCGGGCGATTTCCGCCGACGGCCCGCCGCGCGCCGCGCCCCCGTCACAATGCCGACCGATTGCCGGCGG
Source organism: Pseudooceanicola nitratireducens (assembly GCF_900109195.1). GTDB lineage: Bacteria > Pseudomonadota > Alphaproteobacteria > Rhodobacterales > Rhodobacteraceae > Pseudooceanicola > Pseudooceanicola nitratireducens. The sequence goes on from NZ_FNZG01000001.1 coordinate 823,454, forward strand.
CATCCCGCCGGTCAGCGCCCGCCCGCCACGTCCAGGATCGACCGAGTCGTATAGCTGGCCCGGTCCGACAGCAGCCAGAGGATCGCCTCGGCCACTTCTTCGGCCGTGCCGGGACGGCCAAGGGGTGGCGTATGGCCGATCTCGGCCAGGCGGGCGGGCTCTCCGCCCTTCGCGTGGATCTCGGTGTCGATCAGACCGGGGCGCACCGCGTTCACCCGGATGCCTTCCCCGGCCAGCTCATCCGCCAGCCCGATGGTGAAACAGTCGATCGCGGCCTTCGAGGCGGCGTAATCCATGTACTGCCCGCCCATGCCCTTGCGCGCAGCGGTCGAGGATACATTGACGATCCCGCCCCCCGCAGACCCGCGCCGCATCAGCGCAACCGCCTGTTGCGCCACAAGAATTGCGCCGGTGATGTTCACGGCGAACATCCGCGTCAGCCGCGCGGGCGACAGATCGGCCAGGCTGGCGCGCTGATCGACGATGCCGGCATTGTTCACCAAGTGCAGCGGCAGGGCGGGATCGGCCACCGCGGCCTCTTTCCCCAGACGCAGGACATCGTCGGGACGGCCGACATCGGCCTGGATCAGCGTGATTCTGGCCCCGGCGTCGCGCGCGGCTTCGGCGGCGGCCTCTGCCCCGTCGCGGTTGCGCCCGTAGTGCAGGATGACGTGATCGCCGGGGGCTGCCCCCAGTCGCGCGCAGGCCGCCCCGATACCCGAGCTTGCCCCGGTAATAAGTAATGTCCGTGCCATGTGGTCCCCCTTGATGCGGCGATCATGCATCGAAGCGGGGGCGGGGGCCATCCTGCATTCAGCGCGGCAGGCAAAAGGCCGGCACAGCAAAACCCCCGCCCGGCGATCGGCCGGACGGGGGGGGGGCGTAAAATACTGGGGGGCCGTAAAAACAGCCGTATCAGTCGCCTAGGATGCGGCCGACCATTTCACCTGTATCGCGGCTAAGCCCCTTCAGCGCCGAGATCCGCAAAAGCTCGTCCCGGATCATGCCCTGCCGGTCTGCATCATAGCGCCGCCAGGTCTGGAAGGCCGAACACATGCGCGCCGTGGTCTGCGGGTTCACCGGATCAAGCTTGACCAACCAGTCCGCCATCAGGCGATAGCCCGCGCCGCTGTCGTGGTGGAACCCGGCCTGGTTCATCGCCAGCGCGCCAAAGACCGCGCGGAAGCGGTTGGGGTTGGTCATGGCGAAATCGGGCCGCTGCGTCAGCGCATCGGCCACCTGGGCGGCCAGATCGGGGCGGGCATGGGCCACCTGGATCATGAACCACTTGTCCATCACCAGCCGCTCATGCGCCCATTGCTCGGCAAACGACGCCAGTTCGAGCGAGCCGAGATCATTGGCCAGAAGCGCTGAAAGCGCGCCCATCTGCTGGGTCATATTCCCCGCATCGGCGAATTGCCCCTGGGCCACCGCCCCGCCATCGCGGCGGGTGATCAGCGACAAAAGCGCGTTGGTCAGCGACCGCTTGCCCGATTGCTCGGCGTCCGGGCGGTAGGGTGCGCGCACCAGGTGACGGTCATACAGCGGCATCAGGTCTGCCGACAACACATCGGCCATCGCGGCGCGCATCACCTCGCGCCCGTCCCAGATCGCCTGCGGATCGGGGGTGCGGCCCATGTCGGCAAAGCTTTGCGCCAGGTCATCTTCGGAGGGCAGCCCCATGCACAGGGCGCGGAAGGCCGGATCCAGCGTGTCGTCGGTGACCAGCTGGCGCAGCGCGTCCAGGTAATCGGCATCCGGGGCCGCGCCATTGCCGATCATCTCCATCAGGGCGGATTTGGCCAGCTGGCGGCCGGCCTCCCATCTGTTGAAGGGGTCGGTGTCATGCGCCAGCAGAAAGACCTGATCGGCCTTCGAAGTCTCACGTTCCAGGATCACCGGGGCCGAGAAGCCGCGCAGGGGAGAGGCGACGGGGCGCGCCTGCAACCCGTTGAAGGTAAAGGTCTGTTCTTCCTCGACCAGCTCCAGCAGGGTGGTCGGCACGACCTCTTGGCCGGTGCGGTCCAGCAGACCGATGGCAAAGGGGATGACCTGGGGTTTCTTGTCGCTCTGGCCGGGCGTGGCGGGCAGCACCTGTTTCAGCGTGACCGAGAACTGGTCGCCCTTCCAGTCTTCGGTCATGACCACCTTGGGCGTGCCGGCCTGGGAATACCAGCGCTTGAACTGCGACAGGTCGCGGCCCGTCGCATCCTGGAATACCTTCAACCAATCCTCGATCGTGCAGGCCTGGCCATCGTGGCGGTCAAAGTACAGATCCAGCGCGCGGGCATAGGCGTCATCCCCGACCAGCCGTTTCAGCATCCCGATGACCTCGGCCCCTTTTTCATAGACCGTGGCGGTGTAGAAATTGTTGATCTCTTGAAAGCTTTCGGGCCGGACGGGATGCGCCAGCGGCCCGCCGTCTTCGCGGAATTGCCGCCCGCGCAGGTCCAGCACGTCGGAAATCCGCTTCACCGGTTCCGACCGCATGTCGGCGGTGAACTGGGCGTCGCGGAAGACGGTCAGCCCTTCCTTCAGGCACAGCTGGAACCAGTCGCGGCAGGTGATGCGGTTGCCGGTCCAGTTGTGGAAATACTCATGCGCGATGATCGCCTCGATCCGTTCGAAATTGGCGTCCGTCGCGGTGCGCGCATTGGCCAGAACAGCGGAAGAGTTGAAGATGTTCAGCCCCTTGTTCTCCATCGCGCCCATGTTGAAATCGTCGACGGCAACGATGTTGAAGATGTCGAGGTCGTATTCCCGGCCATAGACCTCTTCGTCCCAGGTCATCGACTTTTTCAGCGCCTCAAGGGCAAAGTCGCATTTGTCCTCGTCGCCCGGACGGACCCAGATGTTCAGCTCGACCTTGTTTCCCGACCGGGTGGTGAAATCGCCGGGCAGGTTCACCAATTCGCCCGCGACCAGCGCAAACAGATAGGCGGGCTTGGGCCAGGGGTCGTGCCATTCGGCAAAGCCATCGCCCGCCTCGCCCTTGTTGCCGTTGGACAAAAGCACCGGCAGGTCGCTCTCGATCCGCACGGTGAAGGGGGCCATCACGTCGGGACGGTCGGGGTAATAGGTGATCTTGCGGAAGCCCTGCGCCTCACACTGGGTCGAATACATGCCGTTCGACATGTACAGCCCCTCCAGTGCGGTGTTCGTGGCGGGCGAAATCTCGACCTCGGCCTCCCAGGTAAAGGGGCCTTCGGGGACATCGCAGGTCAGGCCCTGGCCGGTCACCTGCGGGGTGACATCCTGACCGTCGATCCTGGCCCAGATCAGGCTCAGCTCCTCGCCCTCAAGAAAGAAGCTGCGGTCGCTGACGGCGGCATTCGGCACAAAGCGCACCCGCGACACGACGCGCGTGGCCTTGGGCGACAGGCGGAAGGTCAGGTGCACATCTTCAACCAGCCAGGACGGCGGGGTGTAATCCTTCAGATAGATCGTCGGATTTGCTGCGTCTTTCATCCCTGCCTCCGGTGCGGTCGTGCCTGTGGTGTTCCAGCAGTCTTGTTCCAGCCGGGGCAGGGGGATGCAAGGGGCGGTGGCCGCGCCTGCCGTCGCGGCGCGGTCAATTTTGAACCGATCGGCGGGTTTTTGCGTTGGTCCCCCAGAGCAACCTGACCGCACAAGCAACAAAGGAACACGCCATGTCCGCACCGACCACCAATATCGAACGCCAGGCCGGCAACCATCGCGCGCCCATCTGGGGCATCCTCGCCGCGCTGGTCTTTGGCGGGCTCATGGGAGCCGCGATCACCTTCTCGGCGACCAACACCGACGACCCCGAGGGAGCGAATGCGCAGATCGACGGGCGCACCGGGGCGGTTGTCGAAACCGAGTGACCGCATCACTGCACAATTGCCGGGCAGAGCGAAGGGACTTTGCGCTGACGCACAGTCAGCGCCGTTCCCGCCCGGCTGGGGGCCGTGTATAAGGGGATAACACAAAGGATCGCACCCAAATGGCACGCCCCCGTATCGGCATCATCACCAACCTTCACATCGTCAACGACAGCTACCGCACCCATGCCGGTGGCGTGATGAATTCAGAAGCGGTGGCCGAGGTCTCGGGCGGGCTGCCCCTGCTGATTCCCGCCGATCCGCGCCTGTGCTCGGTCGAGGACCTGATGGAGAACTTTGACGGTTTCGTCCTGACCGGCGGCCGTCCGAACGTGCATCCCGAAGAATACGGCGAGGCCGAGACCGAAGCCCATGGGGCCTTCGACCGCGCCCGCGACGCCATCACCCTGCCGTTGGTGCGGGCCTGCGTCGACCGCGGTCAGCCGATCCTGGGCATCTGCCGCGGTTTCCAGGAGGTCGCAGTGGCCATGGGATCCGCCCTGCACCCCGAGATCCGCGATGTGGAAGGCCGGATGAACCACCGCATGCCCCCCGTCGGCACGGTCGAGGAACGATTTGCCCTGCGCCACAAGGTGACGCTGACCGAAGGCGGGCCGTTCCACCGGCTTCTGGGCGCAACCCAGGTGATGACCAACACGTTGCACGGTCAGGCGGTGATCCGCGCCGGGGAACGCTTTGTCATCGACGGCACCGCCCCCGACGGCACGGCCGAGGCGGCCTATGTCAAGGACGCCCCCGGGTTCACGCTGTCCGTGCAATGGCATCCGGAATTCAACGCCGGCCAGGATCCCGTGTCCCGCCCGCTGTTCGAGGCCTTCGGCGATGCCGCCCGTGCCTGGATGGACGCCCGCCGCCCCGTTGCCTGGGCCAAAAGCGCCTGAGCTTTACTGACGCCCCGCGCCCGCCCTAGGCATGCCACCAAGCGAGGCGCGCACGGCCGGGCGCGACAAGCGGCCCGACCGTTCCGTTTCTAGATCGCAAAGTCGAACTGATCCGCCAGCGGCAGTCGCCGCGCGCGAACGCCCGTCAGGTCGTACAATGCATTGGCGAGCGCCGAGGCCGCGGGCGGCGTGCCCGGCTCTCCGATACCGCTGATGCGGTGGCCGTTTTCCAGGATGCGGATATCCACCACCTCGGGCATCGTATGCATGCGGATCGCGTCGTAATCGTAGAAGTTCTGCTGTTCCGCCGCGCCATCGGCAAAGGTGATCTGCTGGTGCAGCGCCGCCGACAGCCCATAGGCCATGCCGCCAAACAGCTGCGCCCGAACGTTCTGCGGATCGATCGCGCGGCCGGGGTCGGCGGCGATCCAGGCCTTGGCGATCTTGATGCCCGCGTCGGTCTGCTGCACCTCGATCACCTCGGCCACCGGCGTGCCGAAGGAATAGCAGAAGCCCACGCCCCGGCCCACGCCCTCGGGCGTTGTGCCGGTCCAGTTGCAGGCATCGCCCACGGCCTCCAGCACCTTGGCGGACCGGCTGTCTTCCCCCCGCATCAGGTCCAGGCGGAAGGCCAGCGGATCGGTGCCCGCCGCATGGGCCATCTCGTCCAGGAAGCTGTCGAAGAAGAAGGCGTTGACCGACGACCCGACCGACCGCCAGGGCCCCACGGGCACGCCCACATCGGCCAGGTAGCCGCGGATGCGCGCATTGGGAATGCCATAGGGCTGGTCAAAGGCCCCCTCCACATGGCCCTTGTCGGGACCCGAGGGCGCAAAGCCAAACAGGATCTTCATGAAGGACGCCGTGGCCGATTGCCCGGCGATCCGTCCGTCCAGCATGACCGCCCGGCCATCCTTGACCGCACCGCGGAAGGACCCGATCGCGCCGGGGCGATAGTACCCGTGGCCCATGTCCTCTTCGCGCGACCACAGCAGCTGCACCGGCTCGCCCGGCATTTTCGCGGCCAGCCGCGCGGCATAGCGGGTGAAGTCCAGGAAGCCGCGCCGCCCGAAGCCGCCGCCCATCAGGGTGGTGTGCATCTCGACCGCCTCGACCTCCAGCCCGACCTCTTCCGCCGCGACCTTGCGCGAATGGATCGGGGCCTGGTTGCCCGACCAGATCTCAAGCCGGTCACCGTGGAACAGCGCGGTGGCGCTGAGCGGTTCCATCTGCGCATGGCTCAGGTAGGGCACGGAGTATTCCGCCGTGACCTCGACCGCGCGCTCGGGCAGGGGGGCCGTCACGTCGCCCCGTTCGAGCATGGTGGAATTCGCCTCTCCCTCCATCGCGCGGGCGATTTCGGCATAGATTTCGTCCGTGGTCTCGGGGTGGGTGCCCTTGACCCAGTCGATCACCACGGCCTCGGCCCCCTGCATCGCGGACCAGGAGTTGTTGGCGATCACCGCCACGCCGTCGCCCAGGCCCACGACCTTTTCGACCCCGGGCAGCTTCAGCGCCTCGGTGTCGTCAAAGCCCGCCATGGTGCCGCCCTGATGCGGGTTGCGTTTGAGCGCCGCGAATTTCATGCCGGGCAGGCGCACGTCGATTGAAAACTGGGCCGTGCCGGTGGCCTTGGGGGCCTGATCGTGGCGCGGCTGGCTTTGGCCGATCAGTTTCCAGTCGCGCGGATTGCGCAGGCGGGGCGTCTCGGGCTCAAGCACGGCCGCCTCAAGCGCCAGGTCGACATAGGTCAGCCTTGTGCCGTCGGGGGCGATCACCGCGCCGCCTTCGGTCTTCAGCTTGGACCGCGCCACGCCCAGCCGCTGCGCCGCCGCCTCTTTCAAAGTTTCCCGGGCCGAGGCCCCGGCCTGCCGCATCTTGTCGAACCCGTCCACCATCGAGGTGGAGCCGCCGGTGATCTGACCATCCAGCAGTTTGCCCGCGACGCTCAGGTAACCGCCCAGGGTCTCTTGCCAGCCTGACAGCTTGTAATCGGCCGTGGGGAACAGCTGCGTGCCCATGCCCCGGTTGTAATAGGCCTTGCCCGGCGGGCCGTGTTCGATGCGCAGGTCGGCGGGATCCATGTCCAGCTCTTCCGCGGCAAGGGTGGCCCAAGTGGTCTGCACGCCCTGGCCCATCTCGGCCTTGGGCACGATGATGGTGACGCCCTTTTCGTCGATCACCACGAAGGGGTTCAGCGCCACTTCGCCGTCTTCCGGCGTCAGCGGGTTCGGCGCGGGCTTGCGGGCGACATAGACGCCAAAGGCCACGCCGCCGACCACGGCGGCCGAGCCGATCAGGAACGTGCGGCGGGCGATCTTTCCAATACGCGACATGGATCAGGCCTCCTGCATCTTGGCGGCGGCATCATGGATGGCCGCGCGGATCCGGGGGTAGGTGCCACAGCGGCACAGGTTTCCCTGCATGGCGGCGTCGATGTCGTCATCCGTCGGGCGCGGCGTTTCCGCCAGAAGGGCGGCCGCCTGCATGATCTGGCCGGACTGGCAATAGCCGCATTGCGCCACCTGGTGGTCGACCCAGGCCTGTTGCAGCACCGACAGGTTTTCCGGCGTGCCGGTGCCTTCAATCGTCGTGACCTCTCCCCAGACATCGCCGATGGCGACCTGGCAGGACCGCACGGCCTCTCCGTCGATATGCACGGTGCAGGCCCCGCAGGCGGCCACGCCGCAGCCGAACTTGGTGCCGGTCATGTTCAGCCCGTCGCGCAGCGCCCAGAGAAGGGGCACCTCGTCGGGCAGGTCGACGCTGTGCGCCGTGCCGTTGATCGTCAGATTGGCCATGGATCTCTCTCCAGTCTCGCTGTCTGAATCACGCCTGAATGCGTTTATGACAAAATGGGCGCAAAGTGTCAGGGTGTCAATTGACAAAATAGCGGGGATCTGTCAGATCGTCAGAATGAACTCGCAGATCTCCATGCAACTGCTTCCCGACACAGGGGAAAAAGAGGCGCGCATCCTGAATGCCGCGCTGTCTGTCTTTGCGCTATATGGCTATCGCCGCAGTTCGATGGAGGATATCGCCAAGGCTGCCGGCATGTCGCGCGCGGCGCTTTATCAGCATTTCCGCAACAAGGATGACATCCTGTCCCGCGGGGTCGAGGCCTTCTTTGCCCTGGCCGCCCAGGACCTGGCCGCCGCCCTTGTTCCCGCCCGCCCGGTGGTCGAGGCGCTGCGCGAAGGCTGTCTGTCGCAGACCGGCGGGCTGGCCCAGGCGCTGCTGGACAGTCCCCATGGCGAAGAACTGATGTCCTTGAAGCTGGGCACGACCCAGGATGAGATCACCGAAGGCAATGGCCGCCTGGTGTCGATCTGGGCCGACTGGCTGGCGCAAGAGGCCGGCGCAGGCCGCATCACCCTGCACGGAGCCGCCCCCGCCGAGGTGGCCGAAGCGATCATGGCCGGGCAACACGGCCAGAAGATGATCGCCAGCGGGTACGAAGATTACCTGTCCCGGCTTAGGATTTTTGCCGAACTGATGGCGCGCGGCCTTCGGCCCTGACGCGGCTCAAGACAAACGCGGGGACACGTGCCATCCGGCGCATGCCCCCGACGTGAAGTGCTCCCAGATCAGACCAGATCAGACTTGGCCGCCGTCGATGGCAACTTCGGTGCCATTCACGCTTTCACACAGCGGGTTGCACAGCCAGATGGCGGCGGCTGCGACCTCTTCCGGGCGGATCAGCTTCTTGTGGCGGTTCTGGTTGACCATCATGGCGCGCGCCTCGTCCGCCGAAACGCCCGCGCGTTCCGAGATCGAGTCGGTGTTGCGGGTCACGATCGGCGTATCCACATAGCCCGGGCAGATCGAATTGAAGGTGTAGGGGGCTTCCAGGAAGTCCTCGGCAAAGGACCGCATCATGCCGATCACCGCGTGTTTCGAGGTCGCATAGGCCCCGGCCCCCGGTGCCCCGCGCAGACCGGCCACGGAGGAAATCGCGATGACCCGACCCCAGTCGGTGGTCATCATGGATTTCAGGGCTTCGCGCACGGTGAAGAAACAGCCGTCCAGGTTCGTCGCCATGATCTTGCGCCAGAAGGCGCTGTCGGTCTTGTGCAGCTTCTTGCCCTCGGCGATGCCGGCATTGGCGACGCAGATCTGGATCGGGCCGCGGGCCGCGACGGCCTCGGCCATGCGGTCGATGATCTGGGCCTCGTCGGTGACATCCATGACCATCGGGTGCATCCCCGGCTCGGCCACCTGTTCCAGCACTTCCAGCCGGCGTCCGGTGATCGTCACCTGCGCGCCCTCGGCCACCAGGGCCCGCGCAATCGCCAGGCCGATCCCGGTGCCACCCCCCGTCACGATCGCATGTTTTCCTTGCAGCATCATCACCGCTCCTCCCTTTGGCGGAAATTAATTCCGCGAAACCATACGCCAGCGCGGCGAAATCGCAAGCACTGCCCCGCCGCGCCGGATCCGGGCCATCGGCGGGCGGCAAAACCCGCTGCATGCCAAAGCTTTGCGCCTGTTTGCGGAAACACTGGAAATGCCACCTAAAGAGGATGGACAAGGCGCGGAAATCCGTGCTGACTCCGCAACGGAACGCCGCCTGACCGATAGTTCAGTTTGACTCTGCGCTGCAGAACGGGCAGATCGGCGGGGAATGGCCGCGCAACAATCTTGCGCGGCGCATCATCATTTGGTCGGATTATTCCGATTTTTTGGAAGTCGAAGCGAAAGAAAAGGGGGGACGGATCAGGTGAAAATCGGAACGCCCAAGGAAGTGTTCGAAGGCGAGAACAGGGTTGCGATGACGCCGGACTCGGCCGCGCAGCTGCAGAAGCTCGGGCACGAATGCTATGTCGAAGCGGGGGCAGGTGCCGCCGCAGGGTTCGCGGATGCGATGTATGAAGCCGCCGGTGTGACAGTGGTCAAGACCGCCGCGGCCCTCTGGAAAGAGGTCGACATCATCGCCAAGGTCCGCCAGCCGAACGAAACCGAGCTGAAGCGCCTGACCGCCGACAAGACCCTGATCTCTTTCTTCAACCCGGCCGGGAACGAAGAAGGGATGGAGCTGGCGAAATCCAAGGGTGCCACCGTTATCGCGATGGAAATGGTGCCGCGGATTTCGCGCGCGCAGAAAATGGACGCCCTGTCGTCCATGGCAAACATCGCCGGCTACCGCGCCGTGATCGAGGCCGGCAACAACTTTGGCCGCTTCTTCACCGGTCAGGTGACCGCCGCCGGTAAGGTGCCGCCCGCCAAGGTTCTGGTTGTCGGTGCCGGTGTGGCCGGTCTTGCCGCCATCGGCACCTCGACCTCGCTCGGGGCGATCACCTATGCCTTCGACGTGCGCCCCGAAGTGGCGGAACAGGTCGAATCCATGGGTGCCGAATTCGTTTACCTCGATTTCGAGGAAGAACAGCAGGACGGTGCCGCGACTGGTGGCTACGCCTCTGTTTCCTCTCCGGAGTTCCGCGAGGCGCAGCTGGCCAAGTTCCGCGAACTGGCCCCCGAAGTGGACATCGTGATCACCACCGCGCTGATTCCGAACCGCGAAGCACCCGAACTGTGGACCGAGGACATGGTCAAGGCCATGAAACCCGGGTCGGTCATCGTCGACCTCGCGGCGGAAAAGGGCGGCAACTGCAAGCTGACCGTGATGGATGAAAAAATCGTCACCGACAACGGTGTCACGATCATCGGCTATACCGACTTCCCCAGCCGGATGGCCACCCAGGCCTCCAGCCTTTACGCCACCAACATCCGTCACATGATGACCGACCTCACGCCCGAAAAGGACGGCGTGGTCGATCACAACATGGAAGACGACGTGATCCGCGGCGCGACCGTGACCCACAAGGGCGAAATCACCTGGCCGCCGCCGCCGCCCAAAGTGGCCGCGATCGCCGCCCAAAAGCCCAAGGAAAAAGCCCCCGAGCTGACGCCGGAAGAAAAGCGCGCCGCCGAAGTGGCCGCCTTCAAGGCGCAGACCAAACAGCAGGTCACCCTGCTGGGCGTGGGTGCGGTTCTGCTGCTGGCCGTGGGCCTGGTGGCTCCGGCTTCCTTCATGCAGCACTTCATCGTGTTCGTTCTGTCGGTCTTCATCGGGTTCCAGGTGATCTGGGGTGTCGCACATTCGCTGCACACGCCGCTGATGGCTGTCACAAACGCGATTTCGTCGATCATTATCCTTGGCGCGCTGTTGCAGATCGGATCGGGGAGCTTCCTCGTGATCCTGCTGGCTGGCCTGTCGGTCTTTATGGCCGGGATCAACATCTTCGGCGGGTTCCTCGTCACCCGGCGCATGCTCGCCATGTTCCAGAAGTCGTAAGGAGGCGGGTATCATGGATTATGGATTCACAACTGCGGCCTATGTGGTCGCTGCTGTCCTCTTCATCCTCTCTCTGGGCGGCCTGTCCGGCCAGGAGAGCGCGAAGCGCGCCGTCTGGTACGGCATCGTCGGCATGGGCCTTGCGGTCTTTGCCACGCTGATCGGACCGGGCTCGGGCCTGTGGCTGCTGTCTCTCCTGCTGATTGCAGGCGGCGGTGTCATCGGCATGTACGTCGCGAAAAAGGTCGAAATGACCGAGATGCCGCAGCTGGTCGCCGCGATGCACTCTCTGGTCGGTCTGGCGGCTGTCTTTGTGGGGTTCAACGCCCACATCGAAATGGCGCGTGTGGCCACGATGGACGAAACCGCCCGCGAGGCGCTCAAGGGCTTTGCCGCCCTGATCGCCAAGAAGAACGGCGTTGAACTGGGCATCCTGAAGGTCGAGCTGTTCCTCGGCATCTTCATCGGTGCCGTGACCTTCACCGGGTCGGTCATTGCCTATGGCAAACTGGCGGGCAAGGTCACCTCGGCGGCGGAAAAACTGCCCGGTGGCCATGCGCTGAACGCCGGTGCGGCGATCCTGTCGGTCATCTCGCTGATCTGGTACGTCAACACCGGTGGCTTCCTGCCGCTGGCGATCATGACCCTGGCAGCACTGTTCATCGGCTATCACCTGATCATGGGGATCGGCGGCGCGGACATGCCCGTGGTTGTCTCGATGCTGAACTCCTACTCGGGCTGGGCCGCGGCGGCGATCGGCTTTTCGCTGGGCAACGACCTTCTGATCGTTGTGGGCGCGCTGGTCGGCTCTTCGGGTGCGATCCTGTCCTACATCATGTGCAAGGCCATGAACCGAAGCTTCGTTTCGGTGATCCTCGGCGGCTTCGGCGGCACGACGGGCCCGGCGATGGAAGTCGAAGGCGAACAGAAGCCCATCGACGTCGACGGTGTGGCCCAGGCGCTGGATGAAGCCGACAGCGTCATCATCATCCCCGGCTACGGGATGGCGGTGGCCCAGGCCCAGCAGAACGTTGCCGAACTGACCCGCAAGCTGCGCGGCAAAGGCAAGGAGGTGCGCTTTGCGATCCACCCCGTCGCGGGCCGTCTGCCCGGCCACATGAACGTGCTTCTGGCCGAGGCCAAGGTGCCCTACGATATCGTGCTCGAGATGGACGAGATCAACGACGACTTCCCGGATACGGACGTGGTCATCGTGATCGGCTCGAACGACATCGTGAACCCGGCCGCACAGGAAGACCCCAATAGCCCCATTGCCGGCATGCCGGTTCTGGAATGCTGGAAAGCCAAGCAGGTCTTCGTGTCTAAGCGTGGGCAGGGCACGGGCTACTCGGGGATCGAGAACCCGCTGTTCTACAAGGACAACACGCGGATGTACTACGGCGACGCCAAGGACTCGATCGGCGCGCTGCTGGCCAAGATCGACTGATCCGCGCCTGCGCATCCTGAACATCGAAACGCCCGCCTCTCCCCGAGGCGGGCGTTTTCCTTTGCCCTAGCCCAACACGTGGCACCTGAATGGGTTGCGCGGCCCCCTGGGCCTCGCCGGGGGGGAGGGGGCTGTCTGCCCCCTCTTGTCCCTGAAGGGCCAATTCACCCCCGAGAGTACTTTCGGCAAGATGATGGGCGGATCGGGCTTTGGCCCGTGTGACGGCGATCCGAAATCATCTTGCCGACAATACTCCCGCCGGAGGCACCGCGCTCCTTTGAAGGAGGAGCGCAATGGATCGCGTGCGCCGCATGGCGCGCTATTGGATCAAGGGTGAGAGTTTTTGGTGGGGGGCGCCTCAGCGCCCCCGCAGGCGGGGGTCGAGCGCATCGCGCAGCCCGTCGCCCAGGTAGTTCACCGACAGCACGGTGAGCGAGATCGCCAGGCCCGGCAGGACCACTCGTTCCGGGTTCTGCTGCATGTAGTCGACACCGTCAAAAAGCAGGCGTCCCCAGGTCGGGAAGTCCGGCGGGAAGCCGAGGCCGAGGAAGGACAAGGCGCTTTCGGTGATGATGGCATTGGCGATGCCGAGCGTCGCCGAGACCACGATCGGAGAGATCACGTTGGGCAGGATGTGCCGGGTGATCATCTTGGCATTCGTCGTGCCGATCGACCGGGCCGCCAGCACGAATTCGCGTTCCTTCAGGGCCAGCACGTCGCCGCGCACGATCCGCGCCGTGGGCATCCAGGAGGTCACCCCGATGGCCACCACGATCAGGATGAAGATGCCCGTCTCGGGGCCGAAGGCCGCGTTCAGCGGTTCGCGGAACAGCAGCACCATCACCAGCAGAAGCGGCAGCAGAGGCAGCGCCAGGAACAGGTCGGTCGAGCGCATCAGCAGGTTGTCGAACGCCTTGAAATAGCCGGCCAGCACGCCCACGAGCGAGCCGAGGAATAGCGCCAGCAGCATCGCCGTGATCCCGACCGAAAGAGACACCTGCCCCCCGGCCATCAGCCGGGCCAGCATGTCGCGGCCCAGCTGGTCGGTGCCGAAGGGATGCGCCAGGCTGGGGCCCTGGTTGCGGGCACGGATGTCGATGAAAGTGGCGTCGATGCTCCAGGCCAGGGGGGCCAGGAAGACCAGCGCCAGGATCAGCAGGAAGACGAAGCCGCCGGCCATTGCGCCCTTGTGGTGGCGGAACTGGCTCCAGACCTCGGCCCATTGGCTGCGCGGCGGCGCAGAGGGCAGGGGGGCGGCCAGGATGTCGGCAGCACCAGCTTCGCCGGGGCCAGGCATGGGGCCAGGCATGTGGTCCGGACCGGTCTGGCTCTGAGGTGTCTTGTCGTCAGTCATAGCGGATCCTCGGGTCCAGGATGCCGTAAAGCACGTCGGCGATGAGGTTGAAGAGCACGATCAGCACCGCGAAGATGAAGGTCAGCGTCTGCACCATCGGCAGGTCATTGGCCTGGATCGCGGTGATCAGCAGCTGGCCGATCCCGTTCACCTTGAAGACCTGCTCGGTGATGATCGCGCCGCCGAAGATCTGCGGGATGCCAAGGGCAATCACCGTGACCACCGGGATCATCGAATTGCGCAGCACATGCGACAGGACCACGACCTTTTCGCCCAGGCCCTTGGCGCGCGCCGTGCGCACGTAATCCTGGTTCAGGTTGTCCAGCATAGAGGCCCGCATGAACCGCGCGATCTGTGCGGTGATCTGCAGCGCCAGCACCATGACCGGCAGGATCATCTGGCGCAGCTGCACCACGAATGTGTCCCAGTCCACCACCTTGTGCGTCGTGTCGTAGATCGACGGGAACCAGCCCAGGTTGACCGAGAAGATCACGATCACCAGCACGCCGGAAAAGAACGGCGGCACCGAAAATCCGATCATTGAAACGAAGGTCCCGACATTGTCGAAAACCGAATATTGCCGATAGGCGGAATAGATCCCGATCGGCAGGGCGATCAGCACCGCGACCACATAGGCCGTGCCGACAACCCAGAGCGTCTGGGGCAGGCGCTGGACCACGATGTCCATGATCGGCGACCGGGTCTGCCAGGACAGGGCGCGCAGCTCTCCCTCGGCTAGGGATGTCCCGAAGATCGCATCGAACAGCACCCGGGGTTCGACCCAGAAGAACTGCCGCAGCCATTTCCAGTATTGCACGTGCCAGGCATCGCCCAGGCCAAGCGCCTCGCGCATTTTCTGTTTCACTTCCGGCGGCACCGTCAGCGGCACGTTGGCCATGGGATCGCCCGGGGCCAGCATCAGCAGGCCGAAGATCACCAGCGAAATGAAAAGCAGCGTGGGTACGGCCAGGACCAGCCGTCTGATCGTGAAGGTCAGCATTCAAATCTACCCGTCGGAAGGAAGGCAGGTCGGGCGTGACGCCCCCCTGCGAGGGGCCGGGGACAGATCTGCCCCCGGCCTGGCTTGCATCAGTTCACGCGGTGCCAGTCGGCCACGTTCCACAGTTCCGAATCCCAGGTGTTCAGGATCACACCGCCCAGGGTGTTGGAATGTGCGGACACACGACCACGGTCGACCAGCGGCACGACGACATAGCTGTCCTTCGTCAGCATGTCGTTCAGCTTCTTGGCGATCTCGGCACGTTTGTCGAGCTCACCGGTCTTGCCCAGCTCGGCCACGAGGGCGTCGTATTCCGGGTCGCAGAAGCGGTTGATGTTCTCGCCCTGCCACTGCGAGGACGGCTTGGGCGCCTTTTCGCAGGTGTGCTGGGCCAGGTAGCTTTCCGGATCGGTGCCGTCGAAGTTGTTGGCGTACATTTCCACGTCCGCATAGAACTTCTGGAAGGTGTCGGGCGAACCCGGGTCACCGCCGAAGAAGACCGAACCCGAGATGTTGCGCAGCTCGGTTTCGACGCCGATCTCGCTCCACCACTGTTTGATCAGGGCCTGGAAGTCCTGGCGCACGGCGTTGGTCGAGGTCTGGTAGAGCAGCTTCAGCTTCATCCCGTCCTTTTCGCGGACGCCATCGGCGCCAACGGTCCAGCCGGCCTCTTCCAGCAGCGCCTTGGCACCTTCGATGTCCTGGGTCAGACATTCGGTGTTGTCCGAGGCGTAGATCTCGGGTGCGGGCACCAGGTTACAGGTCGGGCGACCGGCCTGGCCATAGCCGATTTCCACCAGAAGCGGACGGTCGATGGCCATCGACAGCGCCTTGCGGACCTTGATGTCCGACAGGATCGGGTGCGGATGCGCTTCGGTTGCGCGTTCGCCCTCGGGCAGGTTCGGCGAGGGATCGGTCATGTTCATCTCGATCCGTTCCACCAGGGTGCCGAAGGCCGAAACGGGCGTACCCTTGCCGCCTTCTGCCATCTTCGCGATGACTTCGGGGGCCAGCTGCAGGTTCCAGGCATAGTCGAATTCGCCGGTTTCCAGAACCGCACGACCGGCCGCGGCCGCGTCACCGCCACCTTTCAGCGTGGCCGTGGCAAAGGCGGGCTTTGCCGCGTCACGGTAGTTGGGGTTGGCTTCCAGCGAGATCACGTCGTTCGGACGGAAATCGGTGACCACGAAGGGGCCGGTGCCGATCGGGGCAAAGTTCGCCTCGGTGCACTCGGGGGCCTTGGCACCCAGGCACTCGGCGAATTGTGCCGCCTGGATGATCGGGGCCTGGCCGCCCATGAACGCCTGGTAGGGGTTCGGCTTGGGTTCAGCAAAGTTGACCACGATGGTCAGGTCGTCCGGCGTCTCGATCGAGGAGATGCCCTCGAACTTGGCCAGCTGCGCGCAACCGCCTTCGGGATGCATGCAGTATTCCGCGGTAAAGGCCACGTCGGCCGAGGTCACGGGCGTGCCGTCGGACCACAGCAGGCCTTCCTTCAGTTTCCAGGTGATCTGTTTCAGATCCTCGGTCACGCCACCGTTTTCGATGGTCGGGATTTCCTGGGCCAGGTAGGGCACCATGTTGCCGTCCTGGTCGAACCGGCCAAGCGGTTCGATGACCATCGAGGCCGCTTCGATGTCCTTCGTCCCCGAGGACAGATAGGGCGTCATGATCGAGGGCGCTTGCCAATAGATGATATTGACGTGGCCGTCGGCACCGCGTTCGGCCATGGCCATGGGGGCCATGCCGGATACGGCAACTGCGCCAAGCAGCAGGGTTTTGAGTTTCATTTTCCTCTCCATTGTTGGATTGGCGGTTCCGGTTCTGATGCCGAAGTCGCCCCCGCGAGAAGAATGAGGGATAGGGAACACGTAAAACGTGCGCAAACCTGCGCGCCGAAGTGTCCTCACTAACCGATCACATTCCCGAGTGCGGCCATCGAAAAGCGGATTTGTCAAAATTGCAAGCCCACTTACCAGCGACGCCGGGGAAGCCGGTTCCGTCGTTTGACATTTTGCGCAAACCGTCGCTAGCGTCAGGGCGAACCCAACAGGATCGTCTCATGCTGGATCATACCACCGCCCCCCTCTCTGGGGAAAAAGACCCCATTGTGCGTATCGAAAACCTGCGCGTCGGCTTTCAAACCAAGGACGGAGAGGTCTTTGGCGTCGAGGATGTCTCGTTCTCGGTCTATCCCGGCGAAACCGTCTGTATCGTTGGCGAATCCGGGTCCGGCAAGTCGGTGTCATCGCTGTCGTTGATGCGCCTTGTGGAATTCGGCGGGGGTCAGATTGCGGGCGGACATCTGTTCTTTGACCGCGCCCAGGGCGACAGCCTGGATATCGCCGAGGCCGACCAGAGCCTGATGCGAACGATTCGCGGCAACGAGATCGGCATGATCTTCCAGGAACCGATGACGGCCCTGAACCCGGTCTTCACCATCGGCCGCCAGCTGACCGAAGGCCTGCGCCTGCACTTGGATCTCGACCGGGACGAGGCCGACGCCCGCGCGATCGAGCTGCTGCGAGAGGTCCGCATCCCCGAACCTGAGCGGCGCATGAAGCAATACCCGCATGAGTTGTCGGGCGGCATGCGCCAGCGTGTCGTGATCGCCATGGCCCTTGCCTGCAAGCCCCGCCTGCTGATCGCCGACGAACCCACCACCGCGCTGGACGTGACCATCCAGGCCGAGATCCTGGCCCTGATGGACCGCCTGAAACGCGAGACCGGCACGGCGGTGATGTTCATCACCCACGACATGGCCGTGGTGGCCCAGATGGCCGATCGCGTGGTGGTCATGTTCCGCGGCAACAAGGTCGAAGAAGGCCCGGTTGCCGAAATTTTCAACAACCCACAGCACAATTATACAAAGGCGCTTTTGGCGGCCGTGCCCAAGCTGGGCGAGATGACCGGCAAATCCGCCCCCGAACCGATGCGCCTGCTGGGGGCAGAGGACAAAGAGGTCAAGCCGATCCCGGGCACCCAGGAGGTGCTGCTGGAGGTCAAGAACCTGACCACGCGCTTCCCGGTGAAGGGCGGTTTCTTCCGCCGCACCGTGGCGCAGGTCCACGCGGTCGAGGACGTGTCGTTTACGATCAACAAGGGCCAGACCCTCAGCCTTGTGGGGGAATCCGGCTGCGGCAAATCCTCGGCCGGGCGGTCGATCCTGCGGCTGGTCGAACCCAATTCTGGCCAGGTGCGGCTGGGCGGCACCGACGTGATGGCCCTGAACCAGCGCGACCTGCGCCGCGCGCGGCTCGACATGCAGATGATCTTTCAGGATCCCTTCGCCTCTCTGAACCCGCAGATGATGCTGCGCGATCAGGTGGCGGAACCGATGTGGAACTTTGGCACCCTGCGCGGGCAGGCGATGGAGGACCGCATCGCCATGCTCTTCGACCGGGTGCATCTGCCGCGCAGCTTCATGCGCCGCTATCCGCACGAGCTTTCGGGCGGGCAGCGCCAGCGTGTCGCCATCGCCCGTGCCCTGGCGCTGAACCCCAAGCTGATCGTCGCCGACGAAGCGGTCTCGGCCCTCGATGTTTCGGTCCAGGCGCAGGTGCTGAACCTGATGATGGAGCTTCAGGCCGAACTGGGCCTGTCCTTCCTGTTCATCAGCCACGACATGGCCGTGGTCGAACGCGTCAGCCACCGCGTCGGCGTCATGTACCTGGGCCGCATCGTGGAAATCGGGTCGCGCCAGGCCGTTTTTGAAAATCCGCAACACCCCTATACCCGCGCCCTGATGAAGGCGGTCCCGATCGCGGATCCCGCCCGCCGCAAATCCGAGCGCGAGTTGAACTTCAAACCCATCCCGTCGCCCATCCATGACCTTGACTACCGGCCCGAAGCCTCGGCCTATGACAAGGTCGGCGACGATCATTTTGTCCTGACGACGGACAGCGGTTACTGAAAATGCCCCAAAAATTGACGCCCTACGCCCTCATGGAGAAGCTGGTCAGCTTCCCCACGGTCTCCCGCGACTCGAATCTGCCGCTGATCGACTGGGTGCAGGACTACCTGGACAGCCACGGCGTCCGCACCTTCCGCCACCTGCACGCCAGCGAACCCAAGGCCGGGCTCTGGGCCCATGCAGGGCCCTGGGAAGACGGCGGCGTGATCCTTTCAGGCCACACCGACGTGGTGCCGGTCGATGGCCAGGATTGGTCGACCGATCCCTTCACCGTGCACGAGGCCGACGGGAAATACTTCGGGCGCGGCGTCTGTGACATGAAAAGCTTTGACGCCCTTGCCATCTGGGCGCTGGTCGAGGCGCAGGAAAAGGGCGTCACGCGGCCGCTTCAGCTGGCCCTGACCTATGACGAAGAGGTCGGGCTGATCGGGGCGGACCCGCTGATCCGTGACGCCATAGGCCAGTTCCCCCGCGCCTCGGCCGCGATCATTGGCGAACCGACCGAAATGCAGGCCGTCACCGGCCACAAGGGCGGTATGGCCTGGGACATCCATGTCCAGGGCTTTGAAATCCATTCCTCGATTGCCTATCGCGGGGTGTCCGCGATCATGGAAGGCGCGCGGCTGATCCAATGGGCCAACGAGGTGAACGCCGAAAGCGCCGCCGCGACTCCCTCGGACATCAACGCGCCCTTCGATCCGCCCTGGTCGAACCTGCACGTGGGCATGATCGAAGGTGGGACCGCCCATAACATCACCGCCAAGGACTGCCATTTCGTCTTTTCGATCCGCATGGTGCCCGGCGACGATCCCAAGGCCTGGACCAAGCGCATCTTCGACAAGATCGCCGAGATCGAGGCGGACATGCAGAAGATCCAGCCCGACACGCGGATCACCGTGACCGAACGCTTTGCCGGGCCCGGGCTGATGGCCGAACCCGGCGGCACGGCCGAGACGCTGGTGCGCCAGCTGACCGGGGACAATGGCACCCATGTGGTCAGCTATGGCACCGAGGCGGGGTATTTCCAGGCGCATGGCTTCGACGCCGTCGTCTGCGGCCCCGGCAATATCGAACAGGCACACCAACCCGACGAATTCATTCAGATTTCCCAGTTCAACGCCGGCCATGACTTCATGCGCCGCCTGCTGGATCACCTGGACCAAAAGGGCTGACGGCAGGGTGCCGATCCAGACCCGAACAGAAGGACCCAAGACATGCCCGTGAAGAACCGCTTTGCAGAGCTGCTGCCCGAGATCACCGAATGGCGCCGTGACCTGCACGAAAACCCCGAGATCCTGTTCGACACCTTCCGCACCTCTGGCGTGGTCGAGGAGAAGCTGAAGGCTTTCGGCTGTGACGAGGTCGTCACCGGCCTGGGCCGCACCGGCGTTGTCGGCGTGATCAAGGGCAAGTCCATCGCCTCGGGCAAGGTGATCGGGCTGCGCGCCGACATGGACGCGCTGCCGATCCATGAACGGACCGGGGTCGACTATGCGTCCAAAACGCCGGGCGCGATGCATGCCTGCGGCCACGACGGCCACACCGCCATGCTGCTGGGGGCCGCCAAGTACCTGGCCGAGACGCGCAATTTCGACGGCACGGTCGTGGTGATCTTCCAACCCGCCGAAGAAGGCGGCGGCGGCGGACGCGAGATGTGCGCCGACGGCATGATGGACCGCTTCGGCATTCAAGAGGTCTATGGCCTGCACAACTGGCCCGGCCTGCCCGTGGGCAGCTTTGCCATCCGTCCCGGCCCGACCATGGCGGCGACTGACGAATTCACCATCGTGGTGAAGGGCAAGGGCGGCCATGGCGCGAAACCGCACCTGGCGATCGACCCGGTGGTCGCGGCCTCGAACGTGGTGCTGGCGCTGCAGTCGATCGTCAGCCGGACCAATGACCCGGTCGAGGCGGTGGTGGTCTCGGTCACCTCGTTCGAAACCTCGTCCAAGGCCTATAACGTCATCCCCGACAGCGTCGAGCTGCGCGGCACGATCCGCACGCTGACGCCGGAAAACCGCAAGATGACGGAAGAGAAGATCAAGTCGATCCCCGTCGCCGTGGCCCAGGCTTATGGGGCCGAGGCGCAGGTGACCTATCATTCGAACTATCCGCCGACGATCAATTCGCCCGAACAGACGGAATTCGCGGCCTCGGTCGCGGCTTCGGTCGCGGGAAGCTGTGGCGAGGCCGAGATGACCATGGGCGGAGAGGATTTTTCCTACATGCTGGAAGAACGTCCGGGGGCCTATATCTTCATGGGCAACGGCGACAGCGCTGACGTGCACCACCCCAAGTACAACTTCAACGACGAAGCCATCCCCGCAGGCTGTTCCTGGTGGGCCGGGATCGTCGAACAGCGGATGCCCGCGGCCTGACCCGCGCCGCTCTCCGCGCCCTTGCAGGCGCGGCTCGCGTAAAACAAAGCCCCCGGTGCCTTGCGCCGGGGGTTTTTCGTGCTCAGGCGGGGCGGTCCATCAGCTGGCGATAGATCGCGATCAGCGCTGCCGCTTCGCTTTCCAGCCGGAAATTGGCCAGGACATGGTCGCGGGCCTGTTGGCCCATCCGGGCCAGCGCGGCGCGGTCCGACAGCAGATCCTGCCCCGCCGCCCGCATCGCCGGAATGTCGTCGGGCGAGATCAGCGTGCCGGTCTGGCCCGGCACGATCAATTCCTCAAAGGCACCGACGCGGGTGGCGAGGACCGGCACACCGCAGGCCATGGCCTCGAGCGGGGTCAGGCCGAAGCCCTCCCACCTTTGCGGAGCGACATAAAGGTCGAGCACACGGTACCAGTCGGCCATCTGCCAGACCGGGACCTCGGGTTTGAACAACAGGCGATCCGCATGGCCGCGCGCCGTGACGCGGGCGCGCAGGTCCTGTTCGAACCCCTGGTGTTTTTCGGTGGCGCGGCCCATCACGATGCCGACCAGATCCGGCACCTGGTCCATCAGGTCGAGCATGGCATCGACGAAGGCAGCGGTGCCCTTCTGCGCCCGGATCCGCCCGTAACAGCCCGCGATCACGGCGTTTTCCGGCAGGTCCAGCGCGCGCCGCAGCGCCGCGCGGTCGGCGACGGGCGCAAACTGATCGCAGTCGATGCCGTGGTGGATGACGGTGGCCTCACGCTCCAGATAGCCGGCGGTTTTGGCCGAGGTGGCCACCACATGTTCCATCCGGCGGATCAGCCATTTCGTCAGCCCGCTGTGCTGCCGCTGCGACGCCGAGGTGAACATCAGCGCCAGGTCCTTGCGCAGCAGGTGCTTCAGCCCAAGGCCTGCGATCATCTCGACGTTGCGGCGGGCGTGCCAGACGCGCCGCCCCGAGGGGCCGCGCCGCGACATGGTCAGAAGCGAAGACAGCGGCACCTGCGGCACATCCTCGGGCAGCGCGGGGGCGGCGGCGGCAATGGCGATATCGCGCGCCTGAAGCGGCACCAGACGCACCACGGTCGAGGTCACGCCCGACAGCCGCCGTTTGAAGTTCGGGGCCAGCACGTCGATCTTGGAAATATCGGGCTGGGAGCCAGCGGACTGTGTCATCTTTATCCTTCCTCTGCGGCGGGCAGGGGTGCCTGCATCACCTGGGTCGACAGCAGCGCCGCCAGATCGTCCAGCGCCGCCCCATTGCGCCCGGCCAGATCGCGGGCGGCCTGACCCAGGGCGCGGGCCTCGTCAGGGGCAGTCAGCAGCGCGGCGACCTGTTTGCCCAGATCGGCGGGGCGTTTGGCAATGCGCAGGGCATCGGCGGCCAGGAATTCTGCATAGACGTCGGCGAAATTGGCATAGCGCGGGCCGGTCAGGATGGCACAGCCCGATTGCGCGGGCTCATAGGGGTTGTGCCCGCCCGCCTGCCCAAGCGACCCGCCCAGAAAGACCACCCGCGCCAGGGCATACCACAGCCCCATCTCGCCCAGGGTATCGGCCAGGTAGACATCGGCCATGGGGGCCTCGCCTGCCGACCGGCGCGCGACGCTGAAGCCTTCGTCGCGGATCAGGGTTGCGATCCCCTCGGCCCGTTCGGGATGGCGCGGCACCAGCACAAGGCGCAGATCGGGGAGGGTCTTGCGGGCGATGGCATGGGCCTTGAGCACCTGCTTTTCCTCGCCCTCATGGGTCGAGGCGGCGAGCCAGACCGGTCCGGGCAGGGCAGCCTGCATCTGCGCCAGCATCTCGGCATCGACCGGCAGCGGCGCGGCAAAGCTTTTCAGGTTCGGGCCCAGTTGCACGCGGGCCTCGTCGGCCCCGACGGAGCGCAGCCCGTCCAGCGTGGCCTGATCCTGGGTGCGGATCACCTGGAACAGCCCCAGAAGGAAGCGCGCCGTGTGATCGAACCGCTGCCAGTTCTTCAGCGTCGTCTTGGACATGCGCGCATTGACCAGCGCCAGGGGCACGTCCTGCGCCGCGGCCTCGACCAGCATCTGCGGCCAGATCTCGCTTTCCACAAAGATCCCCGCATCGGGCCGCCAGTGATCCAGAAAACGCCGCAGCGCCCCCGCCTGATCCAGCGGCGCAAACTGATGCACCATGCCCGGGCCCAGCCGTTTCGCCAGGATCTGCGCCGAACTGGCGGTTCCGGATGTGATCAGCACCGAGAGCCCGGGCCGCAGCGCCTGCATCCGCGCCGCCAGGCTGAGCACGGACAGGCTTTCCCCGACCGAGGCCGCATGGAACCAGGCCAGCGCGCCATCGGGCCGGGGCAGGGTGGCATGACCCAGCCTTTCGCGCTGACGCTCGGGCGCGATGCCGGACCGTGCCAGCTTGCGCGACACGCTGCGCCAGACCAGCGGCGCACTCAGCGCCGCGACGGCGCGGTAGAAGTGATAGAAAACAGTGCCTTGCGGCTGCATTGGGGAACCCTTAGCCGCCCGTGTGGCTCATGTGGCGGGACACCTGGCCATCGGCCCGTTGCCGGGAATAGTCGAAGTCATGGCCCTTGGGTTTCAGCGCGATTGCCTCTCGGATCGCCTGTTCCAGCAGGGCGTTGTCGTCGGGGCTGGCGCGCAGGGGCGCGCGCAGGTCGGCCACGTCTTCCTGGCCCAGGCACATGTAGATCTCGCCGGTGCAGGTGATCCGCACGCGGTTGCAGCTTTCGCAGAAATTATGGGTCAGCGGGGTGATGAACCCGATCTTCTGCCCGGTTTCCTGAAGCTGCACGTAACGCGCCGGCCCGCCCGAGCGTTCGGCCAGGTCGATCAGCGTGTAATGCTGGCTCAGATCGGCGCGCAGATCCTTCAGCGACCAGTACTGGCCGATGCGGTCCTCGTTTCCGAGATCGCCCATGGGCATGACCTCGATCCAGGTCAGGTCCATGTCGCGGGCGGCGCAGAATTCGGTCAGCGTCAGAAGTTCATCTTCGTTGAAGCCCTTCAGCGCAACGGCGTTAAGTTTTACCCGCAGCCCGGCCGCCTGGGCCGCATCCAACCCGCGCAGCACCTGGGGCAGGCGGCCCCATCTTGTGACCCGGGCGAATTTTTCCTCGTCCAGGGTGTCGAGCGAGACGTTGATGCGCCGCACCCCGGCCGCATACAGATCCTTGGCATAACGCTCCAGCTGCGACCCGTTGGTCGTCAGCGTCAGTTCCTTCAGCGCGCCGCTGTCCAGATGCCGCGACATCGACCGGAAAAACGTCAGGATATCACGCCGGACAAGCGGTTCGCCCCCGGTGATCCGCAGCTTTTCCACCCCCAGACCCACAAAGGTCGAACACAGCCGGTCGAGTTCCTCCAGCGTCAGAAGTTCCTTCTTGGGCAGAAAGGTCATGTTCTCGGCCATGCAATAGACACAGCGGAAATCGCACCGATCCGTCACCGAAACGCGGAGGTATGTGATCGCACGGGCGAAGGGATCGATCAAAGGGGCCGACATGGGGGGAATTTATGCGCGCGGAGGGGGCGGGGCAAGGGCGATAGTCTGCTGCATTGGTCGCGTGTCAGGTCAGGGGTATTGACGCGCGCCCCACAAGGCGCACCATCAGGGGCATGACACGTCTTCTGAGCCCCGTGATCAGTCTTGCGCTGATCCTGCCCCTTGCCCTGTCCGCCTGTGCCAATCTGCGCCAGGTCGGGCCGTCCCCTGCGCCTGTTGCCGATGCGGCGCCCTACGATGGGCCGCGTCCGCCCGGTCGGCCGGGCGATATGCCCGTGGCTGCGGAAGCGACCGGGCCGCTGAAAACGGGCGATCTGGGCGTGACCATCGCCTCGCTTGGCAATGCGGCGGAACCCGGGGTCTGGCTGAAGACGCCGCTGGTGCAGCAACCGGGCGAAGGGCAGGTCAGCTATCAGGGGCGCAGCGTGACGGCGCAGCTGATCCCGATTGCGGGGCCCGCAACGGCCGGTTCGCGCGCGTCCTTGCAGCTGATGCAACAACTGGGCGCGCCGCTGACCGGGTTGCCAGAGCTTCGTGTTAGCCGCTAAGCACCTGAAGGGTCAGCCTTTCAGGTATTTCCCGGCCTCTTTCCGGGCAAAGGCCTTCATCCCGTCGCCATGCGCGTCAAGAAAGGCAACGACACGCGGGGCGTCGTGTTTCGACAGATCGCGCAGCCACCAGGCGATGGCCTTTTGGATGAACCAGTCGCGGTCGGGCACATAGCCCGCCGCCCAGCCCAGCACACGGTCGCGCGCGGCGGCCTCATCGGCGCTTGGGTGGTTGGATTTCGTCAGATAGAGCGTTGCGATCAGCGCCGCCCGCCGGGTCCACATGTGGTCGGACTGGGTCCAGCCCTCGACAACGTCCAGCCGGGCCGGATCGGCCTGAAGCCGCCGCCCGATGGCGCTGCAGGCATGGTCGGCAATGGCCCAGGCGTCGAACTGCGGCACCCAGGATTGCAGCAGGTCCCAGACCGCATCATCGGGCCGGATCCGCGCCTGTGTCAGCAGCTTACCCGCCGCAATCCGCGCTTCGTGGATGTCACTGTCCCAAAGGCTTTCGGCCAGCGTAACCCGTTGATCCAGCGTCAGATCCTTGCGCCAGTCGCGGGTCAGGTCGTTCAGCGCCGGATTGGGCACGCCCATGTAGACGCGCGGTGCCTTGTGATAGGCGGCGGAGCCTTCGGCCCGCCCCGGTTCGACATGGGCGCGCATCTGGGTCAGCGCGCCGTCCAGATCCAGCGGGGCCGTCATTCGACGGTGACGGATTTGGCCAGGTTGCGCGGCTGGTCGACGTCCGTGCCCTTGGCGACGGCCGTGTGATAGGCCAGCTGCTGCGCCGGAATGGCATAGAGGATCGGGGCCAGAAGATCCTCGACCCCCGGCATCTCGATGCTGCGCCAGATGCCGTCGCCCGCCAGCTCGATCCCCTTGCGGTCGGACACCAGAAGCACCTTGCCACCGCGCGCCATGACCTCCTGCATGTTCGACACGGTCTTGTCGAACAGCGCATCGCGCGGGGCCATGACGACCACCGGCACATTCGGATCGATCAGCGCGATCGGCCCGTGCTTGAGTTCCCCGCTGGCATAGGCCTCGGCGTGGATATAGCTGATTTCCTTCAGCTTCAGCGCGCCTTCCAGTGCAAGGGGATACATCTGCCCCCGGCCCAGGAACAGCACGTCGCGCGCCTCGGCGAGTTCATGCGAGATCTGTTCGGTCACGCCTTCGCTGTCCAGCGCGATGTTCAGCCGCGCGGGCAGGCCGCGCAGCGCCGACACCAGGTCCGCCTGACGGTCGGCCGACAGGGTGCCACGCTGGCGTGCGGCCTCTAGCGCGAGGGTCAGCAGAACCGTCAGCTGGCAGGAAAACGCCTTGGTCGAGGCGACGCCGATCTCGACCCCCGCCAG
Source organism: Pseudooceanicola nitratireducens (assembly GCF_900109195.1). Taxonomy (GTDB): domain Bacteria; phylum Pseudomonadota; class Alphaproteobacteria; order Rhodobacterales; family Rhodobacteraceae; genus Pseudooceanicola; species Pseudooceanicola nitratireducens. The sequence goes on from NZ_FNZG01000001.1 coordinate 849,981, forward strand.
GATCGGCAGGGCAATGTCGCTTTCCCGCGCGATCGAGCTTTCGGCGACGTTCACGACCGACACGATCTTTTTCGCCTTGCCCTGGCAATAACGCAGCGCGGCCAGCGTATCGGCGGTTTCGCCCGACTGGCTGACGAAAAGCGCGATCACGTCATCGCCCACGGGCGGTTCGCGATAGCGGAATTCCGAGGCCACATCGACCTCGACCGGGATGCCGGCGAGCTTTTCGATCCAGTATTTCGCCACGACACAGGCGTAATAGGCGGTGCCGCAGGCGACCATGACCATGCGGTTCACGCCGTCAAAGCTCAGGTTGTCCAGGCCCCGGATCTCGTGCCCGCTGGCCCCGAAGTAGTGGCCGATGGCTTCGGAAATGACCTGCGGCTGTTCCGCGATCTCCTTGGCCATGAAGTGCTTGTAACCGCCCTTGTCGACCTGCGCGCGGTCGCGCTGGATCTCGCGCATCTCGCGGTTGGCCAGCGCGCCTTCGGCATCGCGGATCTCGATGCTGGTGCGGGTGAGGACGGCCATGTCGCCCTCTTCCAGGTAAGTGACCTTGTCGGTCAGAGGGGCCAGGGCGATGGCATCCGACCCGACATAGTTCTCACCCTCGCCATGGCCGATGGCCAGGGGCGATCCCTTGCGGGCAGCGATCAACAGATCCTCTTCGCCTTCGAACAGAAAGGCCAGGGCAAAGGCCCCGTCCAGCCGCCGCAGGATCCGTTCCACCGCCGCGCGCGGGCTGTCGCCAGATTTCATGTGCTGATGCACCATCAGGGCGATGGTTTCGGTGTCGGTCTCGGTCTGGATCTCGACGCCCTGCGCCACCAGTTCGGCGCGCAATTCGCGGTAGTTCTCGATGATGCCGTTGTGCACGACCGCAACCGGGCCGGCCTGATGCGGATGGGCATTGCGGGTCGAAGGTTCGCCATGGGTCGCCCATCTGGTGTGCCCGATGCCCGACTTGCCCGCCAGCGGCTGATGCACCAGCAGATCCGACAGGTTCACCAGCTTGCCGACCGCGCGGCGGCGATCCAGCGCACCGTCATGGACGGTGGCGATGCCGGCGCTGTCATAGCCGCGATATTCCAGCCGTTTCAGGGCCTCGACCAGAAAGGGCGCGGCCTCGTGCGATCCCAGATATCCGATAATTCCACACATTTACTCGGCCCCTTGCTGCTTTTTGGCCTTCTGTGCCTTCAGCATTTCGAACAATTTCCGTGCCAGCCCCGGTTTGGTCACCTGCTTGGCCCGACCGATGGCCAGGGCCCCCGGTTCGACGTCCTGCGTGATCACGGAGCCAGAGCCCGTCATCGCATCATCCCCGATCGAGACAGGCGCCACCAACATCGTCGAGGACCCGATGAAGGCCCGCGCGCCGATCCGGGTCTGATGTTTCATGACCCCGTCGTAATTGCAGGTCACCGTGCCCGCGCCAAGGTTGGCTTCCTCTCCAACTTCCGCGTCTCCAACATAGGTCAGGTGGTTGATCTTGGCACCCCGATCCACGCGAGAGGCCTTGATCTCAACGAAGTTGCCGATCTTCACGTCCTCGGCCAGTTCGGCACCGGGACGCAGGCGGGCATAGGGGCCGACAACGGACCCACGGCTGACGTGGCAGCCTTCCAGATGCGAAAACGGCCGGACGGTGACACCGGATTCCACCGAAGCCCCGGGGCCGAAGACCACATTGGGTTCCACCACGCTGTCACGGCCGATCACGGTATCAAAAGCGAAATGCACGGTGTCGGGGGCGATCAGGGTCACGCCGTCCTCCAGCGCCTCGGTGCGGCGACGGGCCTGGAAGAGCGCCTCGGCCGCGGAAAGTTCCGCACGGGAGTTCACTCCAAGGGTCTCGGCCTCGTCACAGGTGACGGCCCCGGCGGACAGCCCGCGCCCGCGGGCCAACCCGATGATGTCGGTCAGGTAATATTCGCCAGAGGCATTGTCGTTGCCGACCGCGTCGATCAGGTCGAACAGAACCTGCGCATTGGCGGCGATCACGCCGGAATTGCAAAGGGTTATGCGGCGCTCTTCTTCGGTCGCGTCCTTGAACTCAACGATCCGTTCAAGATTTTTCCCGTCCATCACCAGCCGCCCGTAGCGGCCCGGGTCCGCGGCCTCGAAGCCCAGCACGACCACGTCATGGGCGGCGCGCGCCTCGCGCATCTTTTCCAGCGTCTCGGTCTGCACGAAAGGCGTGTCGCCATAAAGCACGATCACATCGCCCTCGAACCCCTCAAGCGCGCTGCGCGCCTGGGCGACCGCATGGGCGGTGCCCAGCTGTTCGCCTTGCTCGGCGATGTCGACCATGGGCTGATAGTCCAGCGCGGCCTTGCCAACGGCCTCTCCTCCGTGGCCGGTGACCACGACGATGCGCGACGGGTCCTGGAATTCCGCCGCGCGGATGGCATGCACCAGCATGGGCGCGCCGCCGATCTGATGCAGAACCTTGGGCAGGTCGGAGTTCATCCGCGTCCCTTGCCCGGCCGCCAGGATGACGAAAGCGATGCTCATATGACCTGTGTCCTCGATCTTCTGCTCTGATGCCACGCCCCGGATCGCCCGGGGAACAAGGCCTGATTGTCTTTCACTCGGGGCCGTTTTATCCAACTGCTGTCAGCGTGCAAGGGCGCGCCGGATCAACTTGGGTTTCGGACCCGTAACAGGAGAGCAGCGGATGACCACCATCGTTTTCGATCTGGACGGGACCCTGGCCGACACCAGTGGCGACCTGCTGGCCGCGGCCAATGCCTGCTTTCGCGATCTTGGCCACGGGGACGTTCTGCTACCCTCGGATGCAGGCACTGCGCTGCGCGGCGGACGGGCCATGTTGCGCCTTGGAATGGGCCGGATCGGACGCGTCGGGGACGAGGCGGAAATCGACCGCCAGTACCCCCGTCTGCTACAAGCCTACGAGGCGGATATCGCCCATCATACAGTGCTTTACCCGGGCGCGATGGAGGCGGTGACTGCCCTGAAATCCGCCGGCCATCCGGTCGCCATCTGCACCAACAAACCCGAGGGGCTGGCGCGCATCCTGTTAAGCGAACTGAATGTTCTGGATGCTTTCGACGCGCTGATCGGGGCCGATACATTGCCCGTGCGCAAACCCGATCCGGAACCGCTGCGCGAAGCGGTCCGGCGCGCCGGCGGGGATCCGCTTGCCTGTTGTCTGGTCGGAGACAGCGACACCGACCGCAACACCGCCAGGGCGGCGGGCGTGCCCTCGATCCTGGTGACCTTCGGGCCAAGCGGCGAGGACATGGCCGCGCTGGAACCCGAGGCGCTGCTGCACCACTTCGACGATCTGCCGGGCCTGATTGCCACGCTGACGCGGTGAAATACCCGGGCCCGCACGCCAAGGATTGACCGGACCGCGCCCCGGACCTACCCGGGGAAGGACCCGGCCACAGGGCCGGAGCCGCCATGGGAAGTGATGCCCGATGTCCCAGACGTCCGCCCCAACACCTGTCCTGTCGCCCGCCACGGCAAGGCGCTCGACCATCTTCATCTTTGTGACGGTGCTGATCGACATGATCGGCATCGGGCTGATCTGGCCCGTGGTCCCGGCGCTTTTGCAGGACGTGGGCGGAGTCGATCTGGCGGATGCCACGGTGATCGGCGGCTGGATGTTCGCGGCCTATGCGTTGGCGCAATTCCTGGGCGGGCCGCTGATGGGCAACCTGTCGGACGCCTATGGGCGGCGGCCCCTGCTGCTGCTGGCGATCGGCGGGCTGGCCGTGGATTACGTCTTTTCCGCCCTGGCCCCGACCGTCTGGCTGCTGATCCTGGGCCGGGCCATCGCGGGGTTCTGCGGGGCCTCGCATGTCATCGCGACGGCCTTCCTGACCGACATCACCCCGCCCGAGGGCCGCGCCCGCGCCTTCGGCCTGATCGGCGCAGCCTTTGGCATGGGGTTTGTCATCGGCCCGGCCATTGGCGGGCTTCTGGGTGAACTTGGCCCCCGCGTGCCCTTCTGGGCGGCGGCCGCGCTGGCCGGGGCAAATTTCATCTTCGGCTACCTGATCCTGCCGGAATCCCTGCCGCCCGAGAAACGCCGCCCCTTCCGCTGGCGCAGGTCCAACCCCTTCTCGGTGCTGATGATCTTTCGCGGTTACCCTTCGGTTCTGCCGATGACGATGGTGCTTGCGCTCTATTTCTTTGCGGGCAACGTCTATCCGACGCTCTGGTCCTTCTGGGGCATCGCCACCTTCGGCTGGAGCGAGGCGATGATCGGCGCGACCCTGGCGATGTTCGGCGTCATGGCGGCGCTGGTGCAGGGCGGGCTGTCGGGGCCTTTGGTGAAACGCTTCGGAGAAGGCCGCATGGTGGTCTTCGGGCTGATCGTCGGCACCACCGGGGCGACGTGCTTTGCCTTTACGCAAAGCTTCACCTGGGTGCTGGTCCTGCTGCCGATCGTGGCCTTCGAAGGGCTGGTGCACCCCTGTATCACCGCGCTGATGACCCGTGACGTGCCCGACGATGCCCAGGGGGAACTCCAGGGCGGGCTGGCCAGCATCACCAATCTGTCGACGCTGTTTTCCGCGCTGTTCTTCACCCAGCTTTTCGGCTGGTCCGTCCGGCCCGAGGCCGCGCAGCCTTGGCCCGGCGCGGCCTTCCTTGTGGCGGGGGCGCTGATGGGGCTTGCGCTGCTGCTGTTCCTCGTGGTGAATCGACGCTCAGACCCCAGGGCGGCGGATCGCTGATCCATCGCCGCCCCAGACCCGCGCAGGAGGCCGCATGACCGAAAGGTTCACAGGCAACTTCACCCAGCAGGAGCCGATCCCAGACGCCGCCATCGACGCCGCGATGGAGGTCCTGCGCTCGGGTCGGCTGCACCGCTACAACACTGCGGAAGGCGAGGCCGGGGAAACCGCGCTGCTGGAGCAGGAGTTCGCCGCCGCCATGGGCGCGCGCTATGCGCTGGCCACGGCTTCGGGCGGGTCGGCCATCGCCACCGCCCTGCGCGCGGTGCAGGTCCAGCCCGGCGAAGAAGTCCTGACCAACGCCTTCACCCTGGCCCCGGTGCCCGGGGCGATTGCCTCGCTCGGTGCGGTGCCGGTCTATGTCGGCGTGACCGAGGGGCTGGTGATCGACATCGACCACCTGCAGACGTTGGCCGAGACCGGCACATACCGCGTGTTGCTGCTGTCGCACATGCGCGGGCATATCTGCGACATGGACCGGCTGATGGCGATCTGCGATGCCGCCGGGATCCTCGTGATCGAGGATTGCGCCCATACCATGGGCGGGGCCTGGGATGGCACCATGTCCGGCCAGCACGGCGCAATGGCCTGTTATTCCACGCAGACCTACAAGCACATGAACTCGGGCGAGGGCGGATTTCTGACTTCGGACGATCCCGACCTGATGGCGCGGGCCATCGTGTTGTCGGGCAGCTACATGCTGTATGACCGGCACCTGGCCGCGCCGGGGCCAGAGCATTTTGAACAGGTGAAATACGTCACGCCCAATATCTCGGGGCGGATGGACAACCTGCGCGCCGCGATCCTGCGCCCACAGCTGCGCGCGCTTCAGGACCAGTGCGACCGCTGGAACGACCGCTACCGCCGGGTCGAGGATGGGTTGCGCGGCACCCCCGGACTGAGTGTCATCGAACGCCCTGCGAAAGAGCGCTACGTCGGGTCCTCGATCCAGTTTCTGCTGCTGGACTGGTCCGACAAGGCCGTGAACGAGGTGCTGCGCCGTTGCGCTGCCCGCGGGGTCGAGCTGAAGTGGTTCGGCGGGGCCGAGCCCGTGGGCTTCACCTCTCGTTATGACAGCTGGCGCTATGCCCCGTCGCAGCCCATGCCGCGCACCGACCGGGTGCTGAAGGGCATCGTCGACATGCGCCTGCCGCTGACCTTTTCCCTGCAGGACTGCGATCTTCTGGCCCGCATTATCCGGGCCGAGGTCGGCGCGGTGTTTCAAAGCAGCTGAACGGCACCGCCCAAGCGCTGAACGCAGAAAGGCCCCGGACGTCTCTGGGGCCTTTCTGTTTGATCTTGTTGATCTTGCGGGGATCTCAATGCCTCCGCATCAGAAGCTGATGGATCCATGTTCGCCCATGTCCGGCGTGTCGTCCGACATGTTCGCCTTGGCGATCTGGTACAGGAACCCGGCCGCGCCGTCGGTCGCCCAGATCTCGCCCCGCGTCGGGCGGAAGGCCAGCAGGCGCACGTCGTCGTCTTCGCGGCCGTCCTCGAACCAGGCGGCGGCGACGGGGGACCACAGTTCATCCAGCTTGGCGGAATTGTCGGCCTGGGTCAGGCTGCCTTCGACCGTGCCATACAGCTTTGCGCCGCTGTCACCGTAGATCAGGCGCACGGTGCCGGCCCCATTGGCCGCCGTCTGCGCATCCGTACCTTCGGCGGTGATGAACCAGATGACGCCTTCGTCCTTGTCGGCATAGGGCGACATCGGCACCGCGCGGCCGTCGATTTCCATCAGAACGGCGCGGGCGTCGCCGGCGCGGTCCCAGAAGGTTTCCTTCAGATTGTGCACATGATCTTTCATCTCCAACTCCTTTGTCTGGGGTCATCTGCCCCGTTGAAAGGCCAACGCCCGAACCGCGCCGATGTTCCTGCCTCTTGACCCGACTCACGCGCTGTGATCCATATATGAACAAGTGTTCAATAAACGGGAGGAGGGGCCCATGTTCACCGCATCGATGAAATTCGATCTGGGCGAGGACGTGAACGCGCTGCGCGAGATGGTGCATCGCTTTGCGCAGGAACGGATCAAGCCGATGGCGGCGAAGATCGACGCCGACAATGAATTCCCGGCCGAGCTGTGGAAGGAAATGGGCGACCTGGGCCTGCTGGGGATCACCGTTCCCGAAGAATTCGGCGGATCCGGCATGTCCTACCTGGCGCATGTGATCGCGGTCGAGGAAATCGCCCGTGCCAGCGCCTCGGTCTCTTTGTCCTACGGCGCGCATTCGAACCTTTGCGTCAACCAGATCAAGCTGAACGGCACCGAAGAACAGAAGGCCAGGTTCCTGCCCGGCCTCGTCTCGGGCGATCACGTGGGCGCGCTGGCCATGTCGGAACCCGCCGCCGGATCCGACGTGGTGTCGATGAAGCTGCGTGCCGAAAAGCGCAATGATCACTACCGGTTGAACGGTGGCAAGTACTGGATCACCAACGGTCCTGATGCCGACACGCTGGTCGTCTATGCCAAAACCGACCCCGACGCCGGGTCCAGGGGCATCACCGCCTTCCTGATCGAAAAGTCGATGAAGGGCTTCTCGACCTCGCCGCATTTCGACAAGCTGGGCATGCGGGGATCGAACACGGCCGAGCTGATCTTCGAGGACGTCGAAGTGCCCTTCGAAAACGTCCTGGGCGAAGAGGGCAAGGGCGTGCGCGTGCTGATGTCGGGGCTCGATTACGAACGCGTCGTGCTCTCGGGGATTGGCACCGGCATCATGGCCGCCTGCCTGGACGAGATCATGCCCTACATGCGCGACCGCACCCAGTTCGGCCAGTCCATCGGGGACTTCCAGCTGATGCAGGGCAAGATGGCCGACATGTACACCAAGATGAACTCGGCCCGCGCCTATGTCTACGAGGTCGCCAAGGCCTGTGACCGGGGCGAGGTGATGCGCCAGGACGCCGCCGCCTGCGTGCTTTACGCCTCGGAAGAGGCGATGGTCGTGGCGCATCAGGCTGTTCAGGCCATGGGCGGGGCAGGGTATCTGAACGACAACCCCGTTGGCAGGATCTTCCGCGACGCCAAGCTGATGGAGATCGGGGCCGGCACGTCGGAAATCCGCCGCATGCTGATCGGCCGCGAAATGATGGCCTCGATGAGGTGACCATGCTGTCGCGCGACACGGATTTCGACAGCCTGACCAAGGGCTTCAGCTGGGACATCCCGTCCCGGCTGAACATGGCGACGCAGGTCTGCGACGATTGGGCTGCGCGGGAACCGGCGCGCACGGCGATCATCGACATGACCGGCCCGCGCCGGCGCGACGTGTCCTATGCCGCGCTGCGCGAAATGGCGGAAACCATGGCCACGGCGCTGCTGGATCGCGGCATCGTTGCGGGGGACCGGGTCGGCGTGCTGCGGTCGCAGGACGCCTGGTGCGCCGCCGCCCATATCGCGATCTGGAAGGTCGGCGCGATTTCCGTGCCGCTGTTCAAGCTGTTCCGCGAAGACGCCCTGCGCAGCCGGGTGATGGACAGCGGGCTGACGCTGGCGATCAGCGATGCGGAAGGCGCGGCGATGCTGGGCCCCCTTGGGGTGACGTCCCTGGTGCCAGAGGACGGGCTGCCCGACATGTTCACCCCGACGCTTCAGACCGGGGCCGAGGATCCGGCCGTCCTGATCTATACCTCGGGCACGACCGGCAAGCCCAAGGGCGCGCTGCATGCGCATCGTGTGCTGACCGGCCATCTGCCCGGCGTGGAATTGTCCCATGATTTTCTGGGGGGTGAGGGCGATTGCCTTTGGACCCCGGCGGACTGGGCCTGGATCGGCGGGCTGTTCGACGTGCTGATGCCAGGGCTGGCGCTTGGCGTGCCTGTGGTGGCGGCCAGGATGCCGAAATTCTCGGTCACCGCCTGCGTTGACCTGATCGCGGAGACAGGCATTCGCAACGTCTTCTTCCCGCCGACCGCCCTGCGTATGCTGAAGGCCGAGGGCGCGAAGATCCCCGGCCTGCGGTCCGTGGCCTCGGGCGGGGAACCCCTTGGGGACGAGATGCTGGCCTGGGGGCGCGACGCCATGGGGCTGACCATCAACGAATTCTACGGCCAGACCGAATGCAACATGGTCGTGTCCTCCTGCGGGGCCTCTTTCCCCGGTGCGCCGGGCTGCGCGGGCCGGCCCGTGCCCGGCCACGACGTTGCGGTGATCGACGCCGCAGGAGAGTTAACGGATTCCGAAGGCGATGTGGCCATCAGGCGAGGATCGGCCTCGATGATGCTGGAATACTGGCAAAAGCCCGACGCCACCGCCGAGAAGTTCCGCGGCGACTGGATGCTGACCGGCGATCGCGGCGTGATGGAGGGTGGCTACCTGCGCCTGGTCGGGCGCGAGGATGACGTCATCACCTCGTCCGGCTACCGGATCGGCCCTGGCGAGGTCGAGGATTGCCTGCTGACCCATCCGGCCGTTGCTACCGCTGGTGTCGTGGGTAAACCCGATCCGCTGCGTACCGAAATCGTCAAGGCCTACATCGTCTTGAAACCCGGAGCTGCGGCATCGCCCGAGACCGAGCAAGACATTGTTAACCATGTTAAATCCCGCTTGTCGGGCCACAACTACCCGCGTGAAATCACCTTTGTCGAGGCGCTGCCGATGACGGTCACCGGCAAGGTGATCCGCAAGGACTTGAAGGCCCGCGCCATTCAGGAGGCACAGTCATGAAACTACGTTCCGGGGCGATCGCATCGTCCGAAGACTTCCGCCGCAACCGCGATGGTCATCTGGCCGCGCTGCAAGTGGTGCAGGAGGCCGCCGAAGCCGCCGCCCTGGGTGGAGGCGAGAAATCCCGCGACCGTCACCTGAGCCGCGGCAAGCTGCTGCCCCGTGACCGTGTGGCCGGGCTGCTTGATCCCGGCTCGCCCTTCCTGGAACTGGGGGCGACCGCCGCGCATGACATGTACGGCAATGCCGCGCCCTGTGCCGGGATCATCACCGGCATCGGTCGCGTGCAGGGCCGCGAGGTCATGGTGGTCTGCAACGACGCCACCGTGAAGGGCGGCACATATTACCCGATGACGGTGAAAAAACACCTGCGTGCCCAGGAGGTTGCCGAGGAAAATCATCTGCCGTGCGTCTACCTGGTCGACAGCGGCGGGGCCAACCTGCCGAACCAGGACGAGGTCTTTCCCGACCGCGACCACTTTGGCCGGATCTTCTACAACCAGGCAAGGATGAGCGCCAAGGGCATCCCCCAGATCGCCGTGGTCATGGGATCCTGCACCGCCGGGGGGGCCTATGTGCCCGCGATGTCGGACGTGACGATCATCGTGAAGGAACAGGGCACGATCTTCCTTGCCGGCCCGCCGCTGGTCAAGGCCGCAACCGGAGAGGTCGTGTCGGCCGAGGATCTGGGCGGCGGCGACGTGCACACCCGGCTGTCGGGCGTTGCGGATTACCTGGCCGAGGATGATGCCCATGCGCTGGCCCTGGCCCGCCGCGCCGTCGGCAGCCTGGGCTTTGCGCCCCATGTCAGCCACCTGCAACTGCAGTCGCCCGAGGAGCCGGCCTATGACCCCGATGAGATCATCGGCGTCGTGCCGGCCGATCTGCGCACGCCCTATGACATCCGCGAAGTCATCGCGCGTATGGTCGACGGATCGCGGTTCGACGAATTCAAGCCGCGCTTTGGCGAGACGCTGGTGACCGGCTTCGCCCATGTCATGGGCATGCCCGTAGGCATCGTGGCCAACAACGGCGTGCTGTTTTCCGAGGCCGCCCAGAAGGGCGCGCATTTCGTCGAGCTTTGTTCGCAGCGCCGTATCCCGCTGGTATTCCTGCAGAATATCACCGGCTTCATGGTCGGTCGGAAGTATGAAAATGAAGGCATCGCGCGGCATGGGGCCAAGATGGTCACCGCCGTGGCCAGCACCAATGTGCCCAAGATCACCATGCTGGTGGGCGGATCCTTCGGGGCGGGGAACTATGGCATGGCCGGACGGGCCTACAGCCCGCGCTTCCTGTGGACCTGGCCCAATTCGCGCATCAGCGTGATGGGCGGGGAACAGGCGGCGGGCGTGCTGGCCACGGTGAAACGCGACGGCATCGAACGCACCGGCGGCAGCTGGTCCGCCGAGGAAGAGGCGGACTTCAAGCGCCCCACCATCGAGATGTTCGAACGCCAGTCGCATCCGCTTTATGCCTCGGCCCGGCTGTGGGATGACGGGGTGATCGACCCGCGCAAATCGCGCGAGGTGCTGGCGCTGAGCCTGCGTGCCGCGCTGAATGCCCCGATCGAAGAGACGCGCTTTGGCGTGTTCCGGATGTGATGGCCTGCGTTTGCGATAGCGGAGAGGGCATGGGGCGCTGCCCCGCCGCGCAAGGCGCGGCCCCCCGGAGTATTTCGGGCAAGATGATCGAGGGGGGCGCGCGATGATCGAGACGAGATTGACCAGGGCCTTCGGGCTGGAGAATCCGATTGTTTCGGCCCCCATGGCGCTGGCGGCGGGTGGGGCGCTGGCCTCGGCCGTGTCGGGCGCAGGCGGTCTGGGGCTGATCGGCGGCGGCTATGGCGATGCGGGGTGGATCGACACGGCGTTCCGCGATGCGGGCAATGCGCGGGTCGGCTGTGGGTTCATCACCTGGAAGCTGGCCGAAAAGCCTGAATTGCTGAACCGCGTGCTGGAGCATGATCCGGCAGCGCTGTTCCTGTCCTTTGGCGATCCGGCACCCTTTGCCGCGGAAATCGCCGCAGCGGGTGTGCCGCTGATCTGCCAGGTGCAGACGCTGGACCATGCGCGCCAGGCGGTGGCTGCAGGTGCGCGCGTGGTGGTGGCCCAGGGCGGAGAGGCCGGGGGCCACGGGGCCACGCGCGGGACCATGACGCTGGTGCCGGAAGTGGCGGATGTCCTGGCGCGGGAAGCACCCGAGGTCATCTTGCTGGCCGCCGGCGGGATCGCCGACGGGCGCGGGCTGGCGGCGGCGCTGATGCTGGGGGCGGACGGGGTTCTGGTTGGCACCCGCTTCTGGGCCTGCCGCGAGGCGCTGGTGCCCGAGGCGATCCGCGAGGCCGGGGTGGCGGCGACGGGGGATCAGACCCTGCGCTCGTCCTTGCCGGATATCGCGCGGGGGCTGGACTGGCCCGCGCCCTTCACGATCCGCACCGTGCGCAACGCCTTTACCCAAGCCTGGGAGGGCGATCCCGACGGGCTCCGTCAGCGCCCCGACCTGCACGCCGCCTATGCCAAGGCCGCAGCCCAGGGCAATGCCGAGATCGCGCCGCCCATTGCGGGCGAAGCCGTGGGGCTGATCCAAGACACACCGGGCGCGGCCGAGATCGTGACCCGCATGGCCCGAGAGGCCGAAGAGTTGATCACGGGCGGCTGGCGCCGCTGAGGAGGACCAAGATGTTCGACAAGATCCTGATTGCCAACCGCGGTGAAATCGCCTGCCGCGTTATTGAATCTGCCCGGGCCCTTGGGGTGAAAACCGTGGCCGTCTATTCCGACGCCGATGCCGCGTCGCGCCATGTGGCGATGGCGGATGAGGCGGTGCATATCGGCGGGCCGGCCCCGGCCGACAGCTATCTGCGCGGCAATGCGATCATTGACGTGGCGAAAGCCACGGGCGCGCAGGGGATCCATCCGGGCTATGGCTTCCTTTCCGAAAACCCCGATTTCGTCGAGGCGGTGGAAGCGGCCGGGCTGGTCTTTATAGGCCCCACGGCCAAGGCGATCCGCGCCATGGGGCTGAAGGATGCCGCCAAGGCGCTGATGGAGAAGGCCGGCGTGCCGGTCGTGCCGGGCTATCACGGTGAGGATCAGGCCGATGCGGTGCTGTCCGAAGCCGCCGATCAGATCGGCTATCCGGTGCTGATCAAGGCCGTGGCGGGCGGCGGCGGCAAGGGCATGCGTCTGGTCGAGGCCCCCGGCGATTTCGCCGATGCGCTGGCCAGTGCACGGGGCGAGGCCAAGACTGCCTTTGGCAACCCCGCCGTGCTGGTCGAGAAATTCGTCGAAAAGCCGCGCCATATCGAGGTGCAGGTCTTTGGCGATGGCACCCGTGCCGTGCATCTGTTCGAACGCGATTGTTCCCTGCAGCGCCGCCATCAGAAGGTGATCGAGGAAGCCCCCGCGCCGGGCATGACGCAAGAAATGCGCGAGGCCATGGGGCAGGCGGCGGTGCGCGCGGCCGAGGCCATTGGCTATAAAGGTGCGGGCACGGTGGAGTTCATCGTCGATGGCAGCAACGGGCTGCGCCCCGATGGCTTCTGGTTCATGGAGATGAACACCCGCCTGCAGGTGGAACACCCCGTGACCGAGGCGATCACCGGCGTCGATCTGGTGGAATGGCAGCTGCGCGTCGCCAGCGGCGAAGCGCTGCCCGCCGCCCAGGAGGATCTGACCATCACCGGCCATGCCTTCGAGGCCCGGCTTTATGCCGAGGACGTGCCGGCGGGCTTCCTGCCCGCCACGGGGCGTCTGGCGCATCTGGCCTTTCCCGATGGGGCGAGGGCCGATACCGGCGTGCGCTCGGGCGATGTGATCAGCCCCCATTACGACCCGATGATTGCCAAGGTCATCACCCATGGGCCGACCCGCGACATCGCGCTGAAACGCCTGTCGCAGGCGCTGGGCCAGACACAGGTGGCGGGCACGGTGACGAACCTGGCCTTTCTGGGCGCGCTGGCTGGCCACGAAGGTTTCGCCAAGGGCGACGTGGACACCGGGCTGATCGGGCGCGACATCGACGCGCTGGCGCGTGCGCCGCAGACGGGGGGCGAAGATATCGCCTGGGCCGGGATGGTGGCGCTTGGGCTGGATGCGGTGCCGCAGGGGCTGGGGGGCTTTACCCTGTGGGACGGGCTGACGCGCAGTGTCACCCTGCGCCACGGCGCAGATGACCTGACCCTGCACATCACCAGCAAGGGGGCAGAACACCGGATCGCCGTCGGGGAGCACGAGGTCATTGCGACCTACCTCAACGGCTGGCAGCTGAACGGCAAGGCGGCCCCGGCCTTCCACCGCGACGGCGACGACATCACGCTGTTTACCGGATACGGCCATGCCTTCACCCGTATCGACCCGCTGGATCGTGCGGCCGATGGGGGCGCGGGCGGCAACCTGATCGAGGCCCCGATGCCCGGTCTGGTGAAATCCATGCTGGCCGCGGTCGGGCAGCAGGTGACGGCGGGCATGCGCCTGGCCGTGCTGGAAGCGATGAAGATGGAACATGCGTTGACCGCCCCGCGCGACGGGGTTGTGGCCGAGGTCCTGGTGGCCGATGGTGCGCAGGTCGAAGCGGGTGCCCCGCTGATCCGACTCGAGGAGTAAGAATGACCACACCCGTCCTGCATCACGTTCCCGGCGCGCGTTCCTTCCGGACGCTCTGGCTGCTTCAGGAAATGGGCATCACGCCCGAGATCGTCGAATGGAAGATCCAGGACGGCTCGATGCGCAGCCCTGAATTCCTGGCCAAATCTCCGGCCGGGCGGATCCCCGCGCTCGAGATTGACGGCACGGTGATCTATGAAAGCGGCGCGATCTGCGAATACCTGTGCGAAACGCGGCCCGAACACGGGCTGGGCCGCGCCCCGGGCGATGCAGAGCGCGTGCCTTTTCTTGAGGCGATGCATTACGCCGAGACCATCGGCCATTTGATCGCCGGTCTGAACCTGCAGTGGATCTTCCTGCGAAACCCCGAGGACCGGTCCGACACAGTGGTCAAGATCGAGGCCAAGCGGCTGGCCGCCACGCTGATGCCGCTGGAACAGCTGCTGGGCACGCAGGACCACATCCTGGCCAGCGGGTTTTCGGCGGCCGACACGATGTACGGCTTTACCCTGACGGCGGCGGGCAAATACGTCCGGCTAGAGAATTTTCCGAACATTCAGGCCTATAACGCCCGCATGGCAGACCGCCCGGGACACAAGGCGGCCTGCGCGCTGGACGGCGAACGCAACTTTCCCGGCAAGGATTTCTACGAGGTCGGGGCGTGATCACCCTTCACCATTGTCCGCAGACCCGGTCGATGCGCGTGCTCTGGCTGTTGCATGAACTGGACGTCGATTTCACCGTCGTGCCCCATGCCTTCGACAAATCCCTGCGCGCGCCGGAATTCCTGTCGCTGTCGCCCGCGGGCCGTGTGCCCGCGCTGGAAATGGACGGTGAGACCTATTTCGAATCCGGTGCGCTTATGGAAATCCTTTGCGAACGCTTTCCCGAACGCGGGCTGGGGCGGTTGTCGGGGGATCTGGACCGGCCCGACTGGCTGGTCTGGCTGCATTTTGCCGAAACCATCACCCAGCATTCCGCCGCCCTGACCCAGCAGCATGTGGCGATCTACGATGACGCCATGCGCTCTCCCATTGTGATGAAGCTGGAGGCCGCGCGTCTGGCCAAATGCTATGCCGCGATCGAAGGTCGGCTGTCCACGCCGGTCGAGAACCGCGATTACCTGCTGACCTCGGGCTTTTCTGCGGCGGATATCGCCGTGGGGCAGGCGGTCTATCTGGCGCGCTTCTTCGCGCCGCTCGACGAATTCCCGGAAACGGCGAAATGGTTCGAACGGCTGGAAGAACGGCCCGCCTTCCGATCCTCGCTGCCACCCGAGGGCGGTGGCATCTACACCCAGGACTTCTACCCCGCATGGACGATCCAATGACCCAGGTTGAGATCTTCGAGGTCGGCCCCCGCGACGGGCTGCAAAACGAAAAGCGCGACATTCCCGTGGCCGAGAAAATCGCCCTGGTCGATTGCCTGTCGGGGGCCGGGTTCCGCCGCATCGAATGCGCCAGCTTCGTGTCGCCTAAGTGGGTGCCGCAGATGGCCGGATCGGCGCAGGTTCTGGCCGGGATCACCCGTACCAAGGGCGTGCGCTATGCGGCGCTGACCCCCAATATGCGCGGGTTCGAGGATGCCATGGCCGCCGGCGCGGACGAGGTGGCGATCTTCGGCTCGGCCTCGGAAGGGTTCTCGCGGGCGAATATCAACGCCTCGATCGCGGAAAGCCTGGAACGCTTTGCCCCCGTGGCGCAGGCCGCGATGGAAAACGGATTGCCGGTGCGCGGCTATATCTCTTGCGTGACCGACTGCCCTTATGACGGCGCGACCCCGCCGGGGGCCGTCGCCCGCGTGGCCGCCGCGCTGCGCGACATGGGGTGCTA
Source organism: Pseudooceanicola nitratireducens (assembly GCF_900109195.1). GTDB lineage: Bacteria > Pseudomonadota > Alphaproteobacteria > Rhodobacterales > Rhodobacteraceae > Pseudooceanicola > Pseudooceanicola nitratireducens. Next base: position 865,801 of record NZ_FNZG01000001.1, read on the forward strand.
CGAAATCAGCCTGGGCGACACCATCGGGCGCGGCACCCCCGAGAGCATCGGCGAGATGCTGGATGCGGTGCTAGAGGAACTGCCTGCGCCCCGCCTGGCCGGGCATTACCACGACACCGCCGGGCGCGCGTTGGAGAATATCGAGGTCTCGCTGGAAAAGGGCCTGCGGGTCTTTGATGCGGCCGTCGGTGGCCTGGGCGGCTGTCCCTATGCGCCGGGGGCCGCAGGCAATGTGGCGACCGAGGCGGTGCATGACCGACTGACCGCGCTTGGCTATGACAGCGGGCTGAACCGCGATCTGCTGATCCGCGCTGCCGACATGGCCCGCGCCATGCGCAGCCCGGCCTGACGCGCAATACTCCGAAAGGGGGAGGGACCAGAATGAGCCATGAAACCGTAACCGTCGAGGTGGAGGGCCGGGGCGTCGCGACGCTCTGGCTGGATCGGGCGGACAAGCACAACGCCCTCTCGGCGCAGATGATCCGCGAGGTGCACGAAGCCGCCACCGCCATCAGTCAGGATGACGCGATCCGCGTGGTGATCCTGGCCGCCAAGGGCCGGACCTTCTGTGCCGGGGGCGATCTGGGCTGGATGCGCGATCAGTTCGACGCCACGCCCGAAACCCGCGCGAAAGAGGCCGGTGCCCTGGCCTATATGCTGCAGGCCATAAACCTGATCCCCAAGCCGGTGATCGGGCGCATCCACGGCAATGCCTTTGGCGGCGGAGTCGGCATGGCCTCGGTCTGCGACATCGCCATCGGCACGAGTGAGGTGACCATGGCGCTGACCGAAACCCGGCTGGGCCTTATCCCCGCCACCATCGGCCCCTACGTCGCCGCCCGCATGGGCGAGGCAAACGCCCGCCGCGTCTTCATGTCCGGCCGCGCCTTCAAGGGCGCAGAGGCGGTCGAGCTGGGTCTGCTGGCCCGCGCTGTCGCCCCCGAGGATCTGGACGCCGCGATCGAGGCCGAGGTCGCGCCCTATCTGCAGACCGCGCCCCAGGCCGTCGCCCGCGCCAAGGCGCTGCTGCGCCACCTGGGGCCGCCGATCACGCCCGAAGTGATCGAACATTCCATCGGGGAACTCGTCGCCTGCTGGGAGGGTGAGGAAGCCCGCGCCGGCATCAGCGCCTTCTTCGCCAAGGAAAAACCGGCGTGGCAGTCCTAGGCGGACTGATCTTCGCGGCCCTCGCCGTGGTCGTCGCCGGGTTCCAGCTGGGGCTGGCGGCGGGCAGACCCTGGGGGCATCTGACCATGGGCGGCCGCTATCCCGGCCGCCTTCCGCTGTTCATGCGGTTTTCGGCGCTGGTCTTTGCGCTGCTTTGGCTGGCGATGGCCTGGCTGGTGCTGGCCCATGTGCGCGGCTGGGCGGTGGTGCAGGGCTGGGGGCTGTATTCCGTACTGGGTCTGTGCCTGATGACGACCGTCCTGAACCTGATCACCCCGTCGCTGCCCGAACGCAGGCTTTGGGGGCCGGTCACGGTGGTGATGAGCCTGGCGATGATCCTGGTCGTCACTCTCTGATCCCGTACCTGGGTCGGGGGCGGGGCACGGATGAGCGGCTTTGTCGCATCCCCCCGCGCAGCGTCTGATCCGGGGCCATCGCCCGCGACATGCCACCAACCCCGAACCCCACACCCAGCCTTCGAAACACGGGCCTCCGCCCGTGATTACAGGGGGTTCTTCACCGATGGTTCAGCCCTGGCTGCTATGCCGGGATTCGAGGTGCTGTTCGGGCATAAATCCGACAAAAAGACTCGGGATAGGTTTCCTAAGGCTTTGGAAACCATAGGAAGATTGATTTCTGGCGAAATCGCCATACAAAGACAGACACTTCGCGAATGTCGGTCCCCTTGGTTGACCCTGACAAGGGGCAGGAGTAAACCGCCTACAGCATGGACAGATGGCTTACGCTCTGTCCTGGCCACAGAAAAGGAGCCATCCACGTGGAAGAGATGCTTCGGGAATACCTTCCCATTCTCGTTTTCCTTGTTGTCGCTATCGGGCTTGGCCTCGTCTTTATCATCGCCGCGATCATCATCGCCGTGCGCAATCCCGATCCGGAAAAGGTCTCGGCCTACGAATGCGGGTTCAACGCCTTTGACGATGCCCGGATGAAGTTCGATGTCCGGTTCTACCTGGTCTCGATCCTCTTCATCATCTTCGACTTGGAAATCGCGATGCTGTTCCCCTGGGCTGTGGCCTTCAAGGATATCTCGATGGCCGGCTTCTGGTCGATGATGGTCTTCCTTGGCGTGCTGACCATCGGCTTTGCATACGAATGGAAGAAAGGCGCCCTGGAATGGCAGTAAGCACCGCTCTCAACACCGCAGGCGCCGACAAGGAGCATGCGACCCAGGCGCTGAACCGCGAGCTTCAGGACAAGGGCTTCCTGCTGACCTCGACCGAGGATCTGATCAACTGGGCGCGCACCGGATCGCTGCACTGGATGACCTTCGGCCTGGCCTGCTGCGCGGTCGAGATGATGCATACCTCGATGCCGCGTTACGACGCCGAACGTTTTGGTATCGCGCCGCGCGCTTCCCCGCGTCAGTCCGACGTGATGATCGTTGCCGGCACGCTGACCAACAAGATGGCCCCCGCGCTGCGCAAGGTCTACGACCAGATGCCCGAACCGCGCTACGTGATCTCCATGGGGTCCTGCGCCAATGGCGGCGGCTATTACCACTACAGCTATTCCGTCGTGCGGGGCTGTGACCGGATCGTGCCCGTGGACATCTATGTCCCCGGCTGCCCCCCGACCGCCGAGGCGCTGCTGTATGGCATCATGCAGCTGGCCCGCAAAATCCGCCGCACCGGCACGATCACCAGATAAGGGCCCGGAGACATGACCGAAGCACTCAAGGAACTCGGCGCCTATATCGAACTCAAGCGCCCCGACTGCGTCCTGGGCTGGGACATCACCCTGGACGAACTGACGGTGGACGTGGCCCCGGCGAACATCGCCGGGCTGGTGGACTTCCTGCGCACCGATGCGACCTGCAAGTTCTCGACCCTGGTGGACATCACCGGCGTCGACTACCCCGCGCGGGGCAAGCGGTTCGACGTGGTCTACCACTTCCTGTCGATGTACCAGAACCACCGCATCCGCCTGCGCGCTTCCGTGCGCGAGGACGAGATGCTGCCCTCGATCACCTCGGTGCACCCCTCGGCCAACTGGTTCGAGCGTGAGGTCTTCGACATGTTCGGCGTGATCTTCTCGGGTCATCCCGACATGCGCCGCCTGCTGACCGACTATGGCTTCCGCGGCTACCCGCTGCGCAAGGATTTCCCGACCACCGGCTACACCGAAGTCCGCTATGACGAGACCGCCAAGCGCGTCGTCTACGAGCCGGTGAAACTGGTGCAGGAATACCGCCAGTTCGATTTCATGTCCCCCTGGGAAGGCGCGAAATACGTGCTTCCGGGGGATGAGAAGGAGGAGGGGGCGAAGTGAGCCGAATCGCCACCAAAGTCGAATTGTCTCATGGTCTGTTCGACCGCGATGTCCGAACGGTCGTGATTGGCGTAGGGGCACAGAAAAGTGGTACGACTTGGCTAGCCGCCCAATTGGCGCGCCACGTCAACGTGCATATGCGCGAAAAGGAAGTCCACTATTGGGACGTCGTGCGCTCGCCCTACATTCGCTGGGACAAAATGGCCTGGCAGGGGGGGGGAGGCACGTCGCCGACCCCCCGGATCAAGAAATTGGCTCGGTCTTTCATGCGCAAACCGAAGGATCGAGGAGAGGAGCTTTTTGGTGCGGATCCGGTTTCCCACGTTGATTATGCCAATTTTCTTTCGAGTGGCCGCACCGGGCAAGCAGTCGTGTCTGAGGTGACGCCGGCGTATTCTTTGTGCAGCGCATCCACTTTCGCCGAGATGATTGAGATCCATCCGGATGTCCGTTTTGTTTTCTTGATGCGCGACCCGGTTGACCGCCTTTGGTCTGGAGTCAAACAACGGTTCCGGCCATTGCTTACCGAAGACAGCAAGCTGGTGCGCGAAGGACGCCATGCCGCAGCGCTTGAAAAGGCCTTCCTTCGTGCTTGTGACGATGTCTACGACCCTGACTATCGTCGGTCCAGGTATGATGAAACGATCACCGCTTTGGAAATGGCGGGGGCGAACGCGATCTTCATGTTTTATGAAACGCTATTCACCAAAAAATCGATCAATCGACTTGGCGCTTTTCTAGGCCTAGATGGTCTGGAGGCCCGGTTCGACCAACGTGTCTACGGTGGTCTCGCCGGTGAAGTGGAGCTATCCGCAATTGCACGCCGCACTGCACGCGAAAGCTTGGCTGGGACATACGATTATGTCAGGTCACGCTTTGGAGCAGAGGTTCCGGAACAATGGATGACATGACAGTGACGCACGCAAGCTGGCGGCTTGGTGTCCTAGAGCCGCATCAAAGATTCAAATTGAAATTGTGCCTTCGCAAGGGAGACCTGAAATGATGGACGGCTCCAACCAGTTCGGCGACGCCCAGACGGGCGAACAGAAGATCCGCAACTTCAACATCAACTTCGGGCCTCAGCACCCGGCGGCGCACGGCGTGCTGCGGCTGGTTCTGGAACTCGACGGTGAGATCGTGGAACGCTGCGACCCCCACGTGGGTCTGCTGCACCGTGGCACCGAGAAGCTGATGGAAAGCCGGACGTACCTGCAGAACCTGCCCTACCTGGACCGGCTGGATTACGTGTCGCCGATGAACCAGGAACACGCCTGGTGCCTCGCGATCGAGAAGCTGACCGGGGTCGAGGTGCCGCGCCGCGCCTCGCTGATCCGGGTGCTCTATTCGGAAATCGGCCGGGTTCTGAACCACCTGATGAACGTCACCACCCAGGCCATGGACGTCGGCGCGCTGACCCCGCCGCTTTGGGGGTTCGAACATCGGGAAGAGCTGATGATCTTCTACGAACGGGCCTGTGGCGCGCGTCTGCACGCGGCCTATTTCCGCCCCGGCGGCGTCCACCAGGACCTGCCGCCCAAGCTTCTGGACGATATCGAGGAATGGACCGGCCGTTTCTACGAATTCCTCGACGATCTGGACAACCTGCTGACGGAAAACCGGATCTTCAAGCAGCGCAACGTCAACATCGGCGTCGTGACCGAGGAAGATATCCAGAACTATGCCTTCTCGGGCGTGATGGTCCGCGGTTCGGGCTTTGCCTGGGACCTGCGCCGCGCGCAGCCCTATGAATGCTATGACGAATTCGACTTCCAGATCCCCGTGGGCAAGAACGGCGACTGCTATGACCGCTATCTGTGCCGGGTCGAGGAAATGCGCCAGTCCACCAGCATCATCCTGCAGGCGCTGGAAAAACTGCGCGCGCCGGAAGGGCAGGGCGACGTTCTGGCCCGGGGCAAGATCACCCCGCCGAAACGCGGTGAGATGAAGACCTCGATGGAGGCGCTGATCCACCACTTCAAGCTTTACACCGAAGGCTTCAAGGTGCCCGAAGGCCAGGTCTATGCCGCGGTCGAGGCCCCGAAAGGCGAATTCGGCGTCTACCTCGTGTCGGACGGATCGAACAAACCCTACCGCGCCAAGCTGCGCGCGCCGGGCTTCCCGCATCTTGCAGCGATCGACCATATCGCCAGCGGCCACCAGCTGGCCGACGTGGCGGCGATCATCGGGACGCTCGACATCGTGTTCGGAGAGATCGACAGGTGACCCGTTTTGCGCTTTCCCTTCCCGTGATCGGCCTGCTGGCCGCCTGTGCCATGCCGCCCTCGGGCGTGCCGGCGGATGCGGTGACGGCCTATGACGATGCCGTGGCCTCGGTCGGTTGCGTGATGCGGTCCGACAAGGATTACCTGCCTGTCGAACTGCAGACCGGCATGACCCGCGACCAGGTGCTTGAGATGACCGCCTTCAAACTGGCCAACGGCCAGGCTGGAAAGCTGGAAGACGGCAGCGTGAAACTGATGACCGGAGCCTGTGCCGCATGATCCCCGCGATTGTCCCGACCCTGATCGCCGCCGCGCTGACCGCGCTGCTTCCGGTCTTTGCCGGGGCCGGGGCATCTGCCAGGACAGCGGACCGCCGGAGTGCGGCCCGTAGATTGACCATCGTAGACTTCAAGGGGCAAACCGACTGATGCTGCGCCGCCTGCACAAAGACCAACCCGCTAGCTTTGCCTTCACGCCCGCGAACCAGAAATGGGCCGAGGCGCAGATGACGAAATACCCCGAAGGCCGCCAGGCCAGCGCGATCATTCCGCTGCTGTGGCGTGCCCAGGAACAGGAAGGCTGGCTGACCCGCCCGGCGATCGAACATGTCGCCGAGATGCTGGGCATGGCCTATATCCGCGCGCTTGAGGTGGCCACGTTCTACTTCATGTTCCAGCTGCAACCGGTTGGATCCGTTGCTCATATCCAGATCTGCGGCACGCTGTCGTGCATGATCTGCGGGGCCGAGGACCTGATCGGTGTCTGCCAGGAAGAAATCGCGCCGAAAGCCCATCAGCTGTCCGCCGATGGCAAGTTCTCGTGGGAAGAGGTTGAATGCCTGGGGGCCTGCGCCAATGCGCCGATGGCCCAGATCGGCAAGGATTATTACGAAGACCTGACCGCGGAAGGCCTGCGCCAGATCATCAAGGACCTGGGCGCGGGCAAGGTGCCGGTGCCGGGTCCGCAGAATGGCCGTTATGCCGCAGAACCTCTCAAGGGTCTGACCTCGCTGACGGAATATGACAGCGGGCGCACGCAGTACAATGCCTCGGCCGCGCTGGCGACGGACATCGGTGACACGGTCAAGCGCATCGACGGCACCGAAGTACCGCTGCTGACGCCCTGGCTGAACCAGTCCGGTGCCAAGGCAACGCCCAAGGCCAAGCCCGAACCGCGCCCCGCCAAGGGCGAAGCGGCCGACAAGACCGGCACGACGGAACAGGAAGCCAAGGCCAAATCCGCCGCCAAGCCGCAGTCGAAAGACGAACCCGCCGGCACCGGCGCGGATGCGAAACCCGCCAAGTCCGGAACCGCGATCAAGACCGAAGCCGCCAAGGCGAAGGCCGCGAAATCCGCAGGGGCCGCGTCCGAAGCAACCAGTGACAAGGCCGCCGCAGCCGCTGCCGCCGCCGAGGGCCCGGGCAGCGTAACCCCCGCCGAAGGCGAAGGCCGCCAGCCCGAGGGCATCAGCGCCCCGCAGGGTGGCCAGGCCGATGATCTGAAGATGATCAAGGGCGTGGGCCCGGCGCTGGAAAAGATGTGCAACGACCTTGGCATCTACCACTTCGGCCAGATCGCCGAATGGGGGGCCGAGGAACTGGCCTGGATCGATGGCAACCTCAAGGGCTTCAAGGGCCGCGCCAGCCGCGACAACTGGATCGACCAGGCAAAGATCCTGGCCGAGGGCGGCACGACCGAATTTGCCAACCGTGTGAAAAAAGGGGACGTCTACGACTGATCGGGACGCAGCTGACCTATGGGACTGACGTGTAAGACAATTTGCTGGATTATCGGTGTCATCGCCGGCCTCGCGGCCTTTGCGATGATGACGCCGGGCATGTCCGCATTTCTTGCGCTGGTCCTTGCGGTCATCGTGGCAGGCATCGTCGGTTACGCGCTGGTCACCTTTGTCTGCAATGACGCGGCAGAGCCCGAGGGCACGTCCATGACGCCCCCCGCCACCACGCCGCTGACACCGACGCCGACCCCGATGGCCCCCAGCCCGGCCGCAGCGCCCGTTGCTCCTGTGCCGCCGGCGCCGGTTGAGGCACCCGGCGAAGCGTCAGACGCGCCGGCCGAGGACACCAAGGCCCCCGCAGCCGAGGTTACCGCGCCGCTCGCGGCCCCGGCAGAGGACACGACGCCGCCGAAGGCCGCCGACAGTGAAGGCACCCGCCCAGAGGGCCTGGAACAGGCCCGCGACGGTGGCGCGGACGACCTGACAAAGATCAAGGGCGTCGGCCCGAAGCTGCAGGGCATGCTGAACGAGATGGGGTATTTCCATTTCGACCAGATCGCCGCCTGGGGCCCTTCGGACGTCGCCTGGGTCGATCAGAACCTCAAGGGGTTCAAGGGTCGGGTCAGCCGGGACGCCTGGGTCGATCAAGCCAGAACGCTTGCCTCCGGGCAGGAGACCGAATTTTCAAGCCGCGCTTCCAAGGGGCGCGCGCAGTGAGTGGAATGATGACGAACAGGGAAGACGCCATTGCAAAGAAGGGCCGGATGGTCGCTTTGGTAATTGCAGGCGCAATGGCGATCTGGATTGCGGCTCAATTCCTGGGCCCGATGCTGGGCCTGCCGATGCGCTATGCCTTCCTGTTCGATTTCCTGGCCATCGCCGCCTTTGTCTGGGCGCTGGTGGTCACGTTGCAGATTTGGCGCGCGCGCCAGGATGACAAAGGGTAGAGCATGCTCAAGGATCAAGACCGCATCTTCACCAATATCTACGGCATGCATGACCGTTCCCTGAAGGGCGCGATGGCCCGTGGGCATTGGGACGGCACCGCTGGCATCATCCAGAAGGGCCGCGACTGGATCATCGACCAGATGAAGGCCTCGGGTCTGCGCGGTCGCGGCGGCGCGGGTTTCCCCACGGGGCTGAAGTGGTCCTTCATGCCTAAGGAAAGCGATGGCCGCCCCGCCTATCTGGTTGTGAACGCGGACGAATCCGAACCCGGCACCTGCAAGGACCGGGAAATCATGCGCCACGATCCGCACACGCTGATCGAAGGCTGCCTGATCGCGTCCTTCGCGATGAACGCGCATACCTGCTATATCTACCTGCGCGGCGAATATATCCGCGAGCGCGAGGCGCTGCAGGCCGCGATCGACGAATGCTATGACGCCGGTCTGCTGGGCCGCAACGCTGCGAAATCCGGCTGGGATTTTGATCTGTACCTGCACCACGGGGCAGGGGCCTATATCTGTGGTGAGGAAACCGCGCTGCTGGAAAGCCTTGAGGGCAAGAAGGGCATGCCGCGGATGAAGCCTCCGTTCCCTGCCGGGGCCGGCCTGTACGGCTGCCCGACCACGGTGAACAACGTGGAATCCATCGCCGTTGCGCCCACCATCCTGCGGCGTGGCCCGGAATGGTTCGCGGGCTTTGGCCGGGAAAACAACGCGGGCACCAAGCTGTTTGCGATCTCGGGCCATGTGAACAACCCTTGCGTCGTCGAAGAGGCGATGTCGATCTCCTTCGAAGAACTGATCGAGAAGCATTGCGGCGGTATCCGTGGCGGCTGGGACAACCTGCTGGCGGTGATCCCCGGCGGGTCCTCGGTGCCATGTGTGCGCGGCGAAAAGATGCGCGACGCGATCATGGATTTCGATTACCTGCGGGGCGAGCTTGGCTCGGGCCTTGGCACCGCGGCGGTCATCGTGATGGACAAGCAGACCGACATCATCAAGGCGATCTGGCGTCTGGCCAAGTTCTACAAGCACGAAAGCTGCGGCCAGTGCACGCCCTGCCGCGAAGGCACCGGCTGGATGATGCGAGTGATGGAACGCCTGGTGAAGGGCGAAGCCAGCCCCGAGGAAATCGACATGCTCTGGGACGTGACCAAGCAGGTCGAAGGCCACACCATCTGCGCCCTGGGCGATGCGGCCGCCTGGCCGATCCAGGGCCTGATCCGCAACTTCCGCGACGTGATCGAGGACCGGATCAAGCACAAACGCACCCCGGCGGTGGCAGCAGAATGATGATGAAACCTGTCCTGATCCTTTCGCTTGTTGCTGTGACCGCCCTGACCGCCTGCGGTCGCAAGGGCAACAACAACATGTTCGGCAACCGCCAGTCCTTTGACGGCCAGTACTTCCGCGTGAAGCTGGACAAGGACCGCGACAACCGCGCCGCATTCGTGGTCACGGTCAATGATGCCGGCCGGTCGGTCCTGGGCGCGCGCGAAGCGGCGCGGCACCGGGCGAACACCTATTGCATCCGGCAGTACGGCCGGTCCGATCTGACCTGGGACGTCTCTCCGGACGTCGAGGATGCCGAACTGCCGATCGTCAACGGCGCCCTGGTTCTGAGCGGGGAGTGTCAGGGATGGCGCTAAGCGCCCCTCATATCCCTGGGATCGGCGAATTCGCACGCATTCCAACCCCTTGCGGGCCGCGTTATTGCATAGCAATGGCCCCTGCACCCATCTGCGTAGCAGATGGGGCGGCCCGATTTGCCGCCCCCGGCTGCAAGAAAGGGGAACCGACATGCGCCTGAAGAAGATGACCAAGCTGACTGCACTGCTGCTGAGCGGAGCCATGGGGCTGAGCGTTGCAAGCGCCAGCGCCGGGACACCGCTGCGCGACGTGCCCGAGATCGACCGCCCGATGTTCTCGGTCGCGATGGCGATCGAGATCAGCGACCGCTGCGACACGATCAACGCCCGCACGCTCAAGGGCCTGGCCTTCCTGAATTCGCTTCGGGTCAAGGCCAAGGACATGGGCTATTCGGACGCCGAGATCAAAGCCTACGTCAAAAGCGACGAAGAGAAATCCCGCATGCGCGCCATCGGTGCGGAATACATGCGGTCCAAGGGGCTTGACCCCGAGACCAACGAAGACCTGTGCAAACTGGGCCAGATGGAGATGGCTGCCAACAGCCAGATCGGCGCCTTCCTCAGGTGATGGCCAGCGGCCCGGACCGCACGACCCGAAACAATGACCCCGGCGGAAGCGCCGGGGAAAAGACAGCGCCGCACCCCGGCACAAAGACAGCAAAGTGAGAGACCATGTCTGACCTGCGCAAGATCATCATCGACGATCAAGAGATCGAGGTCGATCCCGCCCTGACCCTGATCCAGGCCTGTGAGCAGGCCGGGATCGAGGTCCCGCGCTTTTGCTATCACGAACGTCTGTCCATCGCGGGCAACTGCCGCATGTGCCTGGTCGAGGTCGTCGGCGGCCCGCCGAAGCCCGCCGCCTCCTGCGCGATGCAGGTCAAGGATCTGCGCCCCGGGCCGGAAGGCGCGCCGCCGGTGGTCAAGACCAACAGCCCGATGGTCAAGAAGGCCCGCGAAGGGGTCATGGAATTCCTGCTGATCAACCACCCGCTGGATTGCCCGATCTGCGACCAGGGCGGCGAATGCGACCTGCAGGACCAGGCGATGGCCTATGGCGTCGATTTCTCGCGCTACCGCGAACCCAAGCGCGCCAGCGACGATCTGGATCTGGGCCCGCTGGTCGAAACCCACATGACGCGCTGCATTTCCTGCACGCGCTGTGTCCGCTTCACGTCCGAGGTCGCGGGCATCATGCAGATGGGCCAGACCGGCCGCGGTGAGGATGCGGAGATCACCAGCTACCTGAACCAGACGCTGGAGTCGAACCTGCAGGGCAATATCATCGACCTTTGCCCGGTCGGTGCGCTGGTCTCGAAACCCTACGCCTTCACCGCCCGCCCGTGGGAACTGACCAAGACCGAAACCATCGACGTGATGGATGCGCTTGGGTCGAACATCCGCGTCGACACCAAGGGCCGCGAAGTCATGCGCATCCTGCCGCGCAACCATGATGGCGTGAACGAGGAATGGATTTCCGACAAGACGCGTTTCGTCTGGGATGGCCTGCGCCGCCAGCGTCTGGACCGTCCTTACGTCCGCGAAAACGGCAAGCTGCGCCCGGCCACCTGGCCCGAGGCGCTGACCAAGGCGGCCGAGGCGATGAAGGGCAAGAAGATTGCCGGCCTGATCGGTGATCTCGCCCCGGTCGAGGCTGCATTTGCCCTGAAGCAACTGATCGAAGGTCTGGGCGGCACCGTTGAATGCCGCACCGATGGCGCGAAACTGCCCGCCGGCAACCGGGGGGCCTATGTCGGCACCGCCACGGTCGAGGATCTGGACAGCGCGCAGTTCATCCAGCTGATCGGCACCAACCCGGCGGTCGAGGCCCCGGTGCTGAACGCCCGGATCCGCAAGGCCTGGATCAATGGCGCAAACATCGGGCTGATCGGCGAAGCCGCTGATCTGACCTATGAATACGCCCACATGGGCACCGACCGTAAGGCGCTGGCCGATCTGCAGAACCACGACTTCGGGGCCGTCAAGGACGCCGCGTCGATCGTGATCGTGGGGCAGGGTGCCCTGCGTGAAGCCGATGGTGAGGCCGTGCTGGCCGCCGCCATGGATGTCGCCGCCAAGACCAACTCGAAACTGATGGTCCTGCACACCGCCGCATCGCGCGTTGGTGCCCTGGACATCGGTGCCGTGACCGAAGGCGGGCTGTCCGCTGCCATCGACGGGGCCGAGGTTGTCTATAACCTGGGCGCGGATGAGGTTGAAATCGCCCCGCGCTCAAGCAGCGAAGCGGTAGCGCATGAAAAATCTGCGCCGTTCGTGATCTACCAGGGCAGCCACGGCGACCGGGGCGCACACCGCGCCGACGTCATCCTGCCCGGTGCCGCCTATACGGAAGAAAACGGCCTGTTCGTGAACACCGAAGGCCGCCCGCAGCTGGCGCTGCGCGCCGGTTTCGCCCCGGGTGAGGCCAAGGAAAACTGGGCCATCCTGCGCGCCCTGTCGGCCGAGGCCGGCCAGGCGTTGCCCTTCGACACCCTGGCACAGCTGCGCCAGGCGCTGGTGGCCGAGGTGCCGCATCTGAAACAGATCGACCAGGTGCCGGAAAACGACTGGGTCCCGCTGTCGACCGGCAAACTGGGCGAGGCAAGTTTCGTCAATCCGATCAAGGATTTCTACCTGACGAACCCGATTGCCCGCGCCAGCCAGGTGATGGCGGAACTGTCTGCCAACGCCGCAGCCCGCGCCAACCCGGCCGTGGCGGCCGAGTGATCCGCGCCGCTCTCATAACCTCGGCGGGCCTGCTGGCCGCCTGCACCGCGCAAGACCAGGTGTCGCGCGCGGCCCAGGTGCCCTTTGCGCCCAGCTATGAGGGGATCGAGACGCGGCTTCTGGACAACGACCTGGTGGCCTTTCACGTCAAGATGCGCGGTGCCCGCGGTGATCAGGACGTGACCGACTATGCGGAATGCGCCGCCGCCCAGTACACGCTGATCCGGGGCTTTGGTTTTGCCCGGCATCTGCGCACGAAAACCGCGGAAGTCTCTGGCCTCTGGCAGGCGGATGCGATTTATACCATCTCGGCGGCGATCCCCGCCGGGCTACGCACGATCGACGCGGAAGTGACCGTCGAGAACTGCAAAAGCAACGGAATACCCACGGTGTGAGGACCTATGGCTGATTTCTTTTCCACTCACCCCCTCGGCATCCTTCTCCTGACCCTTGGTCAGGTCCTGCTGCTGGTGGTCCCCCTGCTGGTGGCTCTGGCCTTCCTGCTGTACGCAGACCGCAAGATCTGGGCCGCCGTCCAGCTGCGCAAGGGCCCGAACGTCGTTGGTGCCTTCGGTCTGCTTCAGTCCTTCGCGGACTTCGGCAAATACATCACCAAAGAGGTGGTGATCCCGGCGGGCGCTGACAAGTTCGTCTTCCTTCTGGCACCTATGCTGTCGTTCGTGTTGGCGCTGATCGCCTGGGCGGTGATCCCCTTCAACGACGGCTGGGTGGTGTCGGACATCAACGTCGCGATCCTTTACGTCTTCGCCATGTCCTCGCTTGAGGTCTACGGCGTGATCATGGGCGGCTGGGCATCGAACTCGAAATATCCGTTCCTCGGCTCGCTCCGGTCGGCGGCACAGATGATTTCCTACGAGGTCTCGATCGGTCTGATCATCATCGGTGTGATCATCTCGACCGGGTCGATGAACTTCGGCGACATCGTGGCGGCGCAGGACGGGGCCTATGGGTTGTTCTCCTGGTACTGGCTGCCGCATTTCCCGATGCTGTTCCTCTTCATCATCTCGGCCCTGGCGGAAACCAACCGCCCGCCCTTCGACCTTCCCGAGGCGGAATCCGAACTGGTGGCGGGCTACCAGGTTGAATATTCCTCGACCCCCTTCCTGCTGTTCATGATCGGTGAATATTTCGCCATCGTGCTGATGTGTGCCCTGGCGTCGCTGCTGTTCTTCGGCGGCTGGCTGTCGCCGATCCCGGGCCTGCCGGACGGCGTGCTGTGGTTCATCCTGAAGATGGTCATGGTCTTCTTCGTCTTCGCGCTGGTGAAGGCCGTGGTGCCGCGCTACCGCTACGACCAGCTGATGCGCATCGGCTGGAAGGTTTTCCTGCCCCTGTCGCTTGGCTGGGTCGTGATCGTCGCCTTCCTTGCCAAATTTGAACTGCTCGGCGGGGCCTATGCCCGCTGGATGATCGGAGGCTGAGATGGACTATGCTCTTCGCTACGATCACGTGACGAAACAAGGCTTCAAGCTGAGCTTGGTGCCCTACCTCAGCGAGATCCGTCCTGAAAATAAGGGATATTACCTTGCTGTCGATGACCAAATTGAGGGGCTTTGGCCTGGCGAAGAAGCGGCCAACGAAGCTCATGAAGATCTGAAATTCGGGCATATAGATGCAATTGTTCCAAGCCCAAAAGGCTACATGACATTCCAATCTCGCAATGATTTTTCTGTGAACAATCTGTCAGACTGGCAGTCCAAGAATGTCCTGAGAAAGGTCCTTTGAGATGACTCAGATCGACTATACCCGCGCTGCAAAATACTTCCTGCTGATGGACGTCTGGCAGGGCTTCAAGATGGGTTTGAAGTATTTCTTCAAACCCAAGGCGACGCTGAACTACCCGCATGAAAAGGGGCCCTTGTCGCCCCGCTTCCGCGGCGAACACGCGCTGCGTCGCTATCCCAATGGCGAGGAACGCTGCATCGCCTGCAAGCTGTGCGAGGCGATCTGCCCCGCCCAGGCCATCACCATCGACGCCGAACCGCGCGAGGACGGATCCCGCCGGACCACGCGCTACGACATCGACATGACGAAATGCATCTACTGCGGCTTCTGCCAAGAGGCCTGCCCGGTCGATGCCATCGTCGAAGGTCCGAACTTCGAATTCGCCACCGAAACCCGGGAAGAGCTGTTCTATGACAAGGAAAAGCTGCTGGCGAACGGTGAAAGATGGGAAGCGGAAATCGCCCGCAACCTGGAACTGGATGCGCCCTACCGATGAGCCTGGACGACCCCAATAAGGACGCCTATGCGCGTGGCAAGGCCTTCACCGAGGACACCAACCCCGGAATGGAAGACGCCTTGCGCGCCCGTTATGACGCGCTCTTGCCGGGATTGGCGCGTGATCTGGTCGAACAGAACGGCCGGCTCTACACGCGTGGCGTTCTGGATCAGAAGACGCGGGAACTTCTGACCATTGCGGCGCTTGCGGCCATGGGGGCGCAGACCCGCCCGCAATTGAAAATCCACGTCGCCGCCGCCCGCAAGCTGGGTGCCAGCCGCGAAGAGGTGGCCGAGGCGATCTATCAGATGTCGCTTTATGGTGGCATGCCCGCCATGTTCAACGCCCTGAACGCCGCGCTTGAGGTTTTTGCAGCCGAGGAGACCGCCGATGGCTGACGCCAAAACCCCGTTCGAGCTGATGATGAGCCAGGCGCAGGAAATGGTGAAAGCGATGAACCCCGCGCTGGAAACCTTCACGCCCAAGGGCTTCGACGCGCTCTGGCCGACCATGCCCAAGGAATGGATGGAGATGGCCTTCGGCAAGACGCTGAACACGGAAGGTCTGGACGCCAAGACCCGCCTGTTCCTGACGCTGGCCGGCCTGACCATGCAGGGTGCCCAGGCCGAGGCGCAGATCCGCATGACCGTCCGCCACCTGATCGAGGCCGGCGCGACGAAACAGGAAATCGGTGAATGCATCGCCCAGATGTCGATGTTCGCCGGACTGCCCGCCATGACCAAGGCGGGCGAGATCGCCAATGACGTGATGAAAGATCACGAAGCGGCGCAGAAAGACGAGGATACGGAATGACCGTCACCGCACTGGCCTTTTACCTCTTCGCGCTGTCGACGCTGGTCGGCGGGCTGTTCACCGTCATCGGCCGCAACCCGGTGCACTCGGTGCTCTGGCTGATCCTGACCTTCCTGTCGGCGGCGGGGCTGTTTGTCCTGCTGGGCGCGGAATTCGTCGCGATGCTGCTGATCATCGTCTACGTCGGCGCGGTCGCGGTGCTGTTCCTGTTCGTGGTCATGATGCTGGACGTGGATTTTGCCGCGCTCAAGGCAGAAATGGCGCGCTACATGCCGCTGGCCCTGCTGATCGGGGTCATCCTGCTGATGCAGTTCGGCCTGGCCTACGGCTCGTGGGAGACTTCGGCCATGGCCGAGGCGAACCGCCTGGCCGTCGCGCCCGAGGGGCAGAACACCCAGGGTCTGGGTCTGCTGATCTATGACCAGTACTTCCTGATCTTCCAGCTGGCGGGCCTGATCCTGCTGGTCGCGATGATCGGGGCCATCGTGCTGACCCTGCGCCACCGCACCGACATCAAACGCCAGAATGTGCTGGAGCAGATGTGGCGCGACCCGGCCCAGGCGATGGAGCTGAAGGACGTCAAACCGGGGCAGGGGCTGTGATCGCGCTGATCACGGCCGTGGCTGCCAAGCTGGGCGTGGCGGGACTTGCCGCGCTGTGGATTTTGAAAGCCGGGCTGGGGCTGATTGCACTCCGCGCCTGGAAACAAAGAAGAACGAAGGTCTAGGGGACTGAGGGACATGATTGGGATCGAACATTACCTGACAGTAGCCGCCGCGCTATTCGTCATCGGCATCTTCGGGCTCTTCCTCAACCGGAAGAACATCATCATCCTGCTGATGAGCATCGAATTGATGCTGCTGGCGGTGAACATCAACCTGGTGGCCTTTTCGTCCTTTCTGGGCGACCTGGCGGGTCAGGTCTTCACCCTCTTCGTGCTGACCGTCGCCGCCGCCGAGGCGGCCATCGGCCTGGCAATCCTCGTCTGCTTCTTCCGCAACCGCGGCACGATCGCGGTCGAAGACGTCAACGTGATGAAAGGCTGACCCCATGGTATCCATCATCCTCTTCGCGCCGCTGATCGGCGCGCTGATCGCGGGCTTCGGCTGGCGGATCATCACGATCAAGGGGGCCCAGTGGGTCACCACGGGCCTTTTGTTCCTGGCCTGCCTTCTGTCCTGGATCACCTTCCTGTCCCACGGGCCGGAAACCCAGCACATTGAAATCTTGCGCTGGATTGAATCCGGCTCGCTCTCGACCTCCTGGGGGATTCGGCTGGACCGCCTTACCTCGATCATGCTGATCGTGGTGACGACCGTCTCGGCCCTCGTGCACCTGTATTCCTTCGGCTACATGGCCCACGACGACAACTTCCGCGACGGCGAGGACAGCTATCGCGCCCGCTTCTTCGCCTACCTGTCGTTCTTCACCTTCGCCATGCTGATGCTGGTGACCTCGGACAACCTGGTGCAGATGTTCTTTGGCTGGGAAGGCGTGGGTGTCGCATCCTACCTGCTGATCGGCTTCTACTACCGCAAGCCCTCGGCCAATGCCGCGGCGATGAAGGCGTTTATCGTCAACCGCGTCGGCGACTTCGGCTTTGCGCTTGGCATCTTTGGCCTCTTCTACCTGACCGACAGCATCGCCTTCGACGATGTCTTCGCCGCGGCCCCGGGTCTTGCGGAAACCCAGCTGCACTTCCTGTGGCGCGACTGGAACGCCGCCAACCTGCTGGCCTTCCTGCTGTTCGTCGGCGCAATGGGCAAATCGGCCCAGCTGATCCTGCACACCTGGCTGCCCGACGCGATGGAAGGTCCGACCCCGGTGTCGGCGCTGATCCACGCCGCAACCATGGTGACGGCGGGCGTCTTCCTGGTCTGCCGCATGTCGCCGCTGATGGAATATGCGCCCCAGGCCATGGCTTTCGTGACCTTCCTGGGCGCAACCACGGCCTTCTTCGCCGCAACCGTCGGTCTGGTGCAGAATGACATCAAGCGCGTCATCGCCTATTCGACCTGTTCCCAGCTGGGCTACATGTTCGTGGCGGCGGGCGTCGGCGTCTATTCGGTCGCCATGTTCCACCTGTTCACCCACGCCTTCTTCAAGGCGATGCTCTTCCTTGGCGCGGGGTCGGTCATCCACGGGATGCACCACGAACAGGACATGCGGAACTATGGCAACCTGCGCAAGAAACTGCCCTATACCTTCTGGGCGATGATGATCGGCACCCTGGCCATCACCGGGGTGGGCATCCCGCTGACCCATATCGGCTTTGCCGGCTTCCTGTCCAAGGACGCGGTGATCGAGAGCGCCTGGGCCGGCACCGCAGGGGGCTATGCCTTCTGGATGCTGGTGATCGCGGCGCTGATGACGTCCTTCTATTCCTGGCGGCTGATCTTCCTGACCTTCTACGGTGAGGCCCGCGGCGACAAGCACACCCATGACCACGCGCATGAAAGCCCGACGGTCATGCTGGTGCCGCTTGGTGTGCTGGCGCTTGGCGCGGTCTTCTCGGGTATGATCTGGTACGGGTCCTTCTTTGGCGACCACAACAAGGTCAACGCCTTCTTCGGCATCCCGGCCCATGCCGAGGCATCCGACCATGGCGCAACGGACACGCATGGCGACGCCGCCACGTCCGGGGCGGAGGAGCAGCACGCCGCGCTGAGTGATCACGCTGACGCCGGTCACGCCGATGCTGGCCACGGCATGGCCCCCGAGGGCGCGATCTTCATGGCCCCCGACAACCACGTCATGGACGAGGCGCACCATGCCCCGACCTGGGTCAAGATCAGCCCCTTCATCGCCATGATCATCGGCCTTCTGATCGCCCTGTGGTTCTACATCTGGAACCCGGCCATGCCCGCGCGCACGGCGGCAACCTTCGGGCCGCTTTACAACTTCCTGCTGAACAAATGGTACTTTGACGAGATCTACGATTTCCTCTTCGTCCGTCCGGCTCTCTGGATCGGCAAGTTCTTTTGGAAACGCGGTGATCAAAACACCATCGACGGCGGCATCAACGGCGTGGCCATGGGCATCATTCCCTTCTTCACGCGGCTCGCGGGCCGGGCGCAGTCGGGCTACATCTTCACTTACGCATTTGCCATGGTGATCGGCATCGCGGTCCTGGTGACCTGGATGACGATCGGCGGAGGGGCGGAATAATGAGCAACCTTCTTTCGATCACCACCTTCCTGCCTGCGATCGCCGCGCTGATCCTTGCGGTCTTCCTGCGGGGCGATGACCCCGCCGGGCAGCGCAATGCGAAATGGGTGGCGCTGATCGCGACCTCTCTGACCTTCCTGATCTCGCTGTTCATCCTGGCGGGCTTCAATTCCGCCGACACCGGGTTCCAGTTCGTCGAGGAACGCGACTGGCTGATGGGGCTGAAATACAAGATGGGCATCGACGGGATCTCGGTCCTGTTTGTCATGCTGACCACCTTCATGATGCCGCTGACCATCGCCGCCTCCTGGGGGGTGAAGACGCGGGTCAAGGAATACATGATCGCCTTCCTGCTGCTGGAAACGCTGATGCTGGGCGTCTTCATGGCGCTGGACATGGTTCTGTTCTACCTGTTTTTCGAGGCCGGGCTGATCCCGATGTTCCTGATCATCGGCATCTGGGGCGGACAGAACCGCATTTATGCGTCGTTCAAGTTCTTCCTCTACACCTTCCTGGGCTCGGTCCTGATGCTGGTGGCCATGGTCGCCATGTATGCCGACGCCGGCACGACCGACATCCCGACGCTTCTGGCGCATGACTTCGGGTCTGAAACCTTCTCGATCCTCGGGGTGCAGATCATCGGCGGCATGCAGACCGTGCTGTTCCTGGCTTTCTTCGCCAGCTTCGCGGTCAAAATGCCCATGTGGCCGGTGCACACCTGGCTGCCGGATGCCCACGTTCAGGCCCCGACCGCCGGGTCCGTCGTTCTGGCGGCGATCCTGCTGAAGATGGGCGGCTACGGCTTCCTGCGGTTCTCTCTGCCGATGTTCCCCGTGGGCTCGGACGTGATGACGCCGCTGGTTCTTTGGATGTCCGCCATCGCCATCGTCTACACCAGCCTCGTCGCGCTGGTGCAGGAGGACATGAAGAAACTGATCGCCTATTCGTCGGTTGCGCACATGGGCTATGTGACCATGGGTATCTTTGCCGCCAACCAACAGGGCATCGACGGCGCGATCTTCCAGATGATCAGCCACGGCTTCATCTCGGGCGCGCTGTTCCTTTGTGTCGGCGTGATCTACGACCGGATGCACACCCGCGACATCGAGGCCTATGGCGGCCTGGTGAACAAGATGCCGGCCTATGCGCTGATCTTCATGCTGTTCACCATGGCCAATGTCGGCCTGCCGGGCACCTCTGGCTTTATCGGGGAATTCCTGACCCTGATGGGGATCTTCCAGGTCAACACCTGGGTGGCGCTGGTTGCGACCTCGGGCGTGATCTTCTCGGCGGCCTATGCGCTTTGGTTGTATCGCCGGGTGGTCATGGGCGACCTGATCAAGGAAAGCCTGAAGTCGATCACCGACATGACCTCGCGCGAACGGTGGATCTTTGCCCCGCTTGTCGCCATGACCCTTCTGCTGGGCGTCTACCCCAGCCTCGTCACCGACGTGATCGGGCCCTCGGTCGAGGCCCTGATCGCAGACCACACAACCGCGCTGGCCGCAGCGGATCGCCTGGGCGATGCGCAGATGGCCACCGCAGCCTCGCATTAAGGGAGCCTGCCGATGTCGGCCGATCTGAATATCATCCTCCCCGAGATCCTGCTCTCTGTCTTTGCCATGCTGGCGCTTCTGGTCGGGGTCTATACCGGCAAGGACCGCACAGCGCCCGCGCTGACCTGGATCACCGCCGGTGTCATGGCGCTGATCGGCCTGTGGATGGCCCTGACGGGCGAGGGCACGAATGCAGCCTTCGGCGGCATGTTCCTCGATGACGCCTTTGCCCGCTTTGCCAAGGTGACGCTGCTTCTGTCCGGGGCCGTCGTCCTGGTCATGGGGCAGGAGTATATGGAGCGTCGTAATATCCTGCGCTTTGAATACCCGGTGCTGGTGGCGCTTTCGGCCGTTGGCATGATGATGATGGTCTCTGCGGGGGATCTGATCGCGCTTTACATGGGGCTCGAGCTTCAGTCGCTGGCGCTTTACGTCGTCGCCTCGCTGCGCCGCGATTCCGTCCGCTCGACCGAAGCCGGGCTGAAGTACTTCGTGCTGGGCGCTCTGTCCTCGGGCCTGCTGCTTTATGGGTCCTCGCTGGTCTACGGCTTTGCCGGCACCACGCTGTTCAGCGGCATCGTCGCCGCGGCAGGCGAAGGCCAGACGGCCCTGGGTCTGCTCTTCGGGATCGTATTCATGCTGGCCGGTCTGGCCTTCAAGGTCTCGGCCGTGCCCTTCCACATGTGGACCCCCGACGTCTACGAGGGCGCGCCGACCCCGATCACCGCCTTCTTTGCTACCGCGCCCAAGGTTGCGGCCATGGGCCTGTTTGCCCGTGTCATGCATGACGCCTTTGGCGGGCTGGTCGCGGACTGGCAGCAGATCGTGGCGCTTCTGTCGGTGCTGTCGATGTTCCTGGGCGCCATCGCCGCCATCGGCCAGACCAACATCAAGCGCCTGATGGCCTATTCCTCGATCGCCCACATGGGCTATGCGCTGATTGGCCTGGCCGCCGGGACGGAACAGGGCGTCGGTGCCATGCTGACCTACATGGCGATCTACGTGACGATGAACGTCGGCACCTTTGCCTTCATCCTGTCGATGCAGCGCGAAGGCGAACCGGTCACCGATATCTCGGCGCTGAACCTGTACGCGAAGCAGGATCCGGCGCGGGCACTGGCCATGCTGGTGCTGCTTTTCTCGCTGGCAGGTGTGCCGCCGATGATGGGCTTCTTCGCCAAGCTGGGCGTCTGGCAGGCGGGTATTGCCGCCGATCTGGTGTGGCTGGTGGCGCTTTCGGCCGTTGCTTCGGCCATCGGGGCCTATTACTACCTGCGGATCGTCTTCTTCATGTACTTCGGCCAGGAAGGCGTGCAGATCGACACCGCCCGCTCGCCTCTGCTCTGGGGGCTTCTGATGGGTTCGGCCGCGGTGATGGTCCTTGGGATCGTCAACCTGTTCGGCATCGACGGCATCGCCCAGGCGGCCGCCGCTTCGCTGGTGAACTAAGAAGATGAGCAACGTCCTGTCATGGCCGCAAGGCCATGACCGCATCGTGCTGGAGAGCGTCGACAGCACCCTGAACGAAGCGCAGCGCCGGCATGCCGCCGGCGTCACGCGCCCGACCTGGATCCTGGCGCTGGACCAGACCGCGGCGCGGGGCAGGCGGGGCCGACCCTGGGCCATGCCCCCGGGCAATTTCGCCGCCAACCTGATCCTGCCGACGACGGACCGCCCAGACCGTATCGCCCTGCGCAGCTTCACCACCGCCTTGGCGCTGTTTGATGCCTGTGTCCTGGCCACCGGCCGCCCCGAAGGGCTGAGCCTGAAGTGGCCGAACGACGTCCTGCTGAACGGAGGCAAACTGGCCGGTATCCTTCTGGAAACGCTGCAATCCGGCGGGCTGGTCACCGCCGCGTCGATCGGGATCGGTGTGAACCTGGCCGCCGCGCCGCAGCCCGACCAGGTCGAGGCCCGCGCCCTGCGCCCCGTTGCGCTAAGCGAGGCCGGCGGCGACGTCACGCCCGAGGACTTCCTGACCCTTCTGGCCAATGCTTTCGACCGCTACGAGACGCAGTTTGTCACCTATGGCTTCGCCCCGATCCGCACCGCCTGGCTGGACCGCGCCGCGCACCTGGGCGACACGATCACCGCCCGCACCGGGGCCGAGGAATTCCAGGGCGTGTTCGACACCATCGACGACCACGGCCAGCTGATCCTTTCCACCCCGCAGGGCCAGCGCGCCGTCGCTGCGGCCGATATCTTCTTCTGAACCCGGAGGGGCCCTCATGCTTCTTGCCATCGACTGCGGCAACACGAATACCGTCTTCTCGATCCTGGATGGGAAACGGGTGCTGTGCACGCTGCGCACCGCGACCGAACACCAGCGCACCGCCGATCAGTATTACGTCTGGCTGTCGACGCTGCTGTCGCACCACCGGATCCCTCTGGACATCAACGCCGTGATCATCTCAACCACGGTGCCGCGCGTCGTCTTCAACCTGCGCGTCCTGTCGGATCGCTATTTCCACTGCCGCCCGCTGGTCGTGGGCAAGCCTGAATGCCTGCTGCCCCGGCAGCCCCGCGTGGACGAAGGCACCGTGGTCGGTCCCGACCGGCTTGTGAACTCGGCCGGGGCGTTCGACAAATACGGCGGCAACCTGATCGTCGTGGATTTCGGCACCGCCACGACCTTTGACGTGGTCGCCGAAGACGGGGCCTATGTCGGCGGGGTCATCGCGCCGGGCGTGAACCTGTCGCTGCAGGCGCTGCATGAAATGGCCGCCGCCCTGCCGCATGTGGACGTGACCAAACCGCAGAAGGTGATCGGCACCAACACTGTGACCTGCATGCAATCGGGCGTCTTCTGGGGCTACGTCGGCCTGGTGCGCGGCATCTGCGACCGTATTCAGGATGAATATGCGCAGCCGATGAAGGTTATTTCGACCGGAGGCCTTGCGCCTCTGTTCGGGCAGGGCGATACGCTCTACGACGAATTTGATGAATTCCTGACGATCCACGGACTTCGGATCATCTACGACTACAACCGTGAACAGGGTAATGCATGACAACTGAACGGCTGATCTATCTCCCCCTCGGCGGTGCCGGGGAAATCGGCATGAACGCCTATGTCTATGGCTACGGCGCGCCGGGGAAGGAACGGCTAATCCTTGTCGACATCGGCGTCGCCTTTCCCGACATGGACAGCACGCCCGGCGTGGACCTAATCTTTGCCGATATCTCCTGGCTTGAGGAACGGCGCGACCGGCTTGAGGCGGTGTTTATCACCCACGCGCACGAAGACCACGTCGGCGCGATCGGCCACCTGTTCGAACGCCTGGGCGGCCCCAAGGTCTATGCCCGCGCCTTCACCGCGAATATCGCCCGCGGGAAACTGGCGGAATACGGCATCGGCGACAATGCCGTGACGGTGGCGAATGCCTGGCCGGATCAGATCAAGGCCGGGCCTTTCAACATCAGCTTCCTGCCGATTTCGCATTCGATCCCCGAAAGCTCTGCGCTGGTGATCGACAGCCCAGAGGGCCGGGTGATCCACACCGGCGACTTCAAGCTCGACACCGATCCGGTGGTTGGCGACCCATTTGACGAAGACCTCTGGCGCGAGGTTTCGGCCCCTGGCGTGCGCGCGCTGGTCTGCGATTCCACCAACGTCTTCACCACTTACCCCGGCCGGTCCGAAGTCATCGTCGGCCCCGAGATCACCAAGTTGGTCAACCAGTCCACCGGCATGTTCGTCGCCACGACCTTTGCATCGAACGTGGCGCGGGTCAGCACGCTGGCCCACGCGGGGCAGGCGGCGGGGCGGTCGATCTGCCTTCTGGGCCGGGCTATGCGCCGCATGATCGAAGCCTCGATCAAGACCGGCGTCTTGTCCGATTTCCCGACCGTCGTGTCGCCCGAGGATGCCAAGAACATCCCGCGCGAGAACCTGATGCTGATCGTCACCGGGTCGCAGGGTGAACGCCGCGCGGCCTCGGCCTCTCTCTCTCGTGGGAAGCACCTGGGGATCGAGCTGAAAGAGGGCGACACCTTCCTCTTCTCCTCCAAGACGATCCCGGGGAACGAAAAGGAAGTCATCCGCATCATCAACAACTTCTCCGAGATCGGGGTGGATGTGGTCGATGATACCTCGGGGCTCTATCACGTGTCCGGGCACGCAAATGGCCCGGATCTGGAACGGATGCATGATATCGTGAATCCCCAGATCGTTGTGCCCATGCATGGCGAACACCGTCATCTGCGCCAGCACACGAAACTGGCGGAACAGAAACGGCGCAAGGGTGTCTTGGCTGTGAATGGCACCATGGTATCCCTTTCCGGCAATGCGCCCGAGGTGGTGGATTACGTCGAAACCGGCCGCACCTATCTGGACGGTTCTGTCCAGGTCGGCGCCTTGGATGGCGTGATCCGTGATCGTATTCGCATGGCGCTGAACGGCCATGTGACGGTGACGGTCGTTCTGGATGAACAGGACGAACCCCTGGGCGATCCCTGGTGTGACCTGATGGGCCTTCCCGAACTTGGCCGGTCGCATGCGCCCCTGCGCGACGTGCTTGAAGAAGACCTTGGTCAGTTCCTGAACCGCGCCGGCCCGGCTACGCTGACCGATGACGACAAGATTGAAGAATCCCTTCGTCGCATCGTGCGCCAGTCGTCCCAGAACGAAATCGGCAAGAAACCCGAGGTTACGGTGGTCGTAAGCCGCCTGACCTGATCTGGTCGAGAACCCTGGTTATTCCCGTCCGCGACAGGTCGGGGGACCGGAACTCCACCCCAAGCTGACGATCCCTGGACCACCGGAAGATCACCCGCTGGTCCAGCACATCCTCGATTCGCAGCACGCTTAGGGCTGGCATGTCATAGGCGCGGGCGGGCAGGGGAAGTTCGATCCGGGCACCGCCAAGCGACAGATCCAGCACGACCACGGGCGTCGACCTTGGGCCAAAGGCCAGGTCGCCGGGCAGATTGACCCGTAAACGGTCGAAACGCCTTCGATTTACTGCATGTTCAAGTGCTGCAAGTGCCATCAGACCACGCCAAACTAAGCCCGGATGGGCAAAGTTTGACGCAGATGTCTGAAGATTCGCTGAAGATCAGCCTGCGCGGCGCTCTTCAAAGCTTAGCGCGATAAAGCTGGGCATGTGATCGCCCATGCCGACAACCTTGTTGTCATTGTCGCGACCACGGCGGCGCCCACGCTCCTGCTTGGAGTGTTCCGCCTGAACAGGGGCTTCGGATTTCTCCTGAACCTTGTCTTGAAACTTTTCCTGGGGCGCGTCCTTGGGCTGGGCATCCGCCGATTTGCGCGACCGGCTGCGGCTACGCTTGGGCTTGTCTTCCTTCGCGGCCTCGGGGGCGTCTTCCGCCGCCGAAGTGGCCGGACGACCAGGGGTTTCAAGCCGGGGAATCTCTTGTTTCACAAGGGCTTCGATGTCGGCCAGGTTCTTTTCGTCGCGCGGTACGCAGATCATCACGGCCTTGCCCTTGCGACCGGCGCGACCGGTGCGGCCGATGCGGTGCACGTAATCCTCGGCATGGCCGGGAACGTCGAAATTGAACACATGGCTCACGTTCGGAATGTCCAACCCGCGCGCCGCCACGTCCGAGGCGACGAGGAAACGCAGCGTGCCTTCACGGAAGCCATCCAGCGTGCGCATCCGCTGCGACTGATCCAGGTCACCGTGGATCGGGGCCGCGTCATAGCCGTACTTTTTCAACGACTTGGCGGTGATATCCACGTCGGTCTTGCGGTTGCAAAAGATGATCGCGTTGCGGCAGCCTTCGCCTTCCGCTTCGATCAGATCCCGCAGCACGCGGCGCTTTTCGGACCCTTCGCGATCCTTGCGCGACGCCTTGAACAGCAGCACGCCCTGTTCAATGTTTTCCGAGGTGGTCGCCTGACGCGCCACTTCCACGCGCGTCGGCGCAGACAGGAAGGTGTTGGTAATTCTCTCGATCTCGGGTGCCATCGTGGCCGAGAAGAACAGCGTCTGCCGGGTGAAGGGCGTCAGGCTGAAAATCCGTTCGATATCAGGGATAAAGCCCATGTCGAGCATGCGGTCAGCTTCATCGACAACCATGATCTGGACGCCGGTGAGAAGAAGTTTAC
The DNA here is from genome assembly GCF_900109195.1 of Pseudooceanicola nitratireducens. Taxonomy (GTDB): domain Bacteria; phylum Pseudomonadota; class Alphaproteobacteria; order Rhodobacterales; family Rhodobacteraceae; genus Pseudooceanicola; species Pseudooceanicola nitratireducens. Next base: position 892,389 of record NZ_FNZG01000001.1, read on the forward strand.
CACGTTCGAAATGGTCCAGTAGACGGCCGGGGGTAGCGATCAGGACGTCGACGCCGCGGTCGATCAGCGCCTCTTGTTCCTTGAAGGACACGCCACCGATCAGCAGGGCTTTGGTAAGCTTTAGATGCTTGGTGTAAGTGTCGAAGTTTTCGGCAACTTGTGCCGCCAGTTCCCGTGTGGGGCAAAGCACAAGGCTCCGCGGCATGCGGGCCCGGGCGCGGCCTTTGGCCAGCAGGGTGATCATCGGCAGCGTGAAGCTTGCGGTCTTGCCGGTGCCGGTCTGGGCGATACCAAGAACGTCCTTACCTTCCAGCGCCGGGGGGATCGCGCCTGCCTGGATCGGCGTGGGCGATTCGTAGCCAGCTTCGGTGATGGCCTTCAGGACCTTCGGGTCCAGATTCAGATCAGAGAATTTTGTCATGCGTATCCGTGGTTTGCGGACACGTCTTGGCCCGCGCGGCTGAAAGGACCATTTGCCCGTTTGGCGCAGACTATACTCTGCTTTGGTCCGAGTGACGCGGATTTAACGAAAAAACACTGTTTCGTCAAACTGATAACCGTTAGCGCCTGTCAATAGCGCCGGGGAAGTGCCTTTCGCGGATGGCATCCAGTGGAAGGCTGGCCTGATGAAGCAGATTATGGGCCGACAGGCGGGCGCGGTGGTCCGGCGTATCTGCGCAGACTTCCGTGAAGAATTCCCTAAGCGCGGCCTCACCTCCGTCCGCTTCGATCGTGGTGAAAAGGTCGTGAAGCGTCAGGCGGCCACTCTGCGCGGGCTTAAGCTCCGACCGGTAAGACCCCTTGTCATGACGATACCGATACTGCGTTAACCAATCTTCCCAAGACTTGGCGTGAAGATGGGCAAGGGGCAGGGCGGGGGCCTCGGCCGCGCCGGGGTTTTCCTGCCCGCCTACAGTGACATTGTGGATCTTGAAGTCGAGGTCGGGCAGCCCTGTACGCACCATCAGCTTGCCCGCAACATGGCTTAGGAACCCGCAGTCAAGGTAGCTTCCGTAGGTCGGCCAGATCCGAGCCGAGAGGTCCCTGCGCGCGGCCCGATCAAGCGTCAATCGCTTGAAATGATTGGGGTAACCATCGTCCCGCGCCAAGGCTTCCATCGGGCGCATGCGCAGGGTTTGCACCTGCGAAGGACAGGACGAGAGGACCGCGTCGACCGAGCCTTCGGGCAAAAGAAATTCGTCCACGTCGATATGGCAAAGCCAGTCGACATCGGCCTGCCTCCGGTAGGCACGGGTGGCGTTGCGGACCTGCCGAACCTGATGTTTGCGAGGACGGGATCCGTGTTTATCCCAATAATCCGCATCGGTGACCGTGGGCCGAATGCGGGGATGCGCCTTAAGGATATCGAAGGCGTCCGAAGGATCATCGTCAAGATAGATGAACAAACGATGCGCACCCAGTTCCAGGTGCCAGGCGGCGAAGTTCAGGATCGTTTTCAGATCCGCCTTGATCGTCGACACGACGCCCCAGGTCACGCGGAAATCCCGCGCAAACAGCCGTTTGGAAGCGAGGAAACACCCACCACCGCACAGCGATTTACGATCTGTTCACCACGTTCCAACGTCATGAACAGATCCTTAACCGCGCGCGGGGCAGGAGCAAGTCCTCAGCCCATCATCTCTTTGGTGGCGGTCAGCGTCACGTCCGGGTAGTCGCGTTCGACCCGGTCGATGTCCCACTGCAGCCGCGTCAGGTAAACGATGTCGCCATCGTGGTCCGTCGCGATGTGCTGCTTGTTGGCATCGGCAAACTTTTCAACGGCTTGCCGGTCGCCCTTCACCCATCTGGCAGATGTGAATTGCGAACTGTCGAAACGCACGGGCAGGCCGTATTCCAGCTCGATCCGGCTGCCCAGAACCTCGAACTGAAGCGCCCCGACGACGCCAACGATGAAGCCAGACCCGAAGGTCGGCTTGAAGACCTTGGCGGCCCCTTCCTCGGCGAACTGCATCAGCGCCTTTTCCAGGTGCTTCGCCTTCATCGGGTCGCCCGCGCGCACCGATTGCAGCAGCTCCGGCGCGAACGACGGGATGCCGGTGACGCGGATCGCTTCGCCTTCCGTCAGCGTGTCGCCGATGCGCAGCTGACCGTGGTTGGGAATGCCGATGATGTCGCCGGCCCAGGCTTCCTCGGCCAGCTCGCGGTCGGCGGCCAGGAACAGCACGGGGTTCGAGATCGTCATCGGTTTCTTCGACCGCACATGGGTCAGTTTCATGCCGCGTTGGAAGTGGCCAGAGGCCATGCGGACAAATGCAACGCGGTCGCGGTGCTTGGGGTCCATATTGGCCTGCACCTTGAAAACAAAGCCGGAAACCTTCTTTTCCTCGGGCAGGATCTGACGCGGCTCGGCGGTCTGGATCTGCGGCTGCGGCCCATAGGTCGCGATGCCGTCCATCAGTTCCTTCACCCCGAAAGAGTTGATGGCAGAGCCGAACCAGATCGGCGTCATATGCCCTTCGAGCACCGATTGCGGGTCGAGCGCGGGCAGAAGCTCCTTCGCCATCTCGACTTCTTCCACCAGTTTTTCCAGCAGATGCGCGGGCACGTGCTCGGCCAGCTTGGGATCGTCGAGGCCCTTGATCTCGATCGTTTCGGCGACGCGGTTCCGGTCCGCGCGGTCCATCAGTTCCAGCCGGTCACGCAGGATGTCATAGCATCCGACAAAGTCCGAACCCGACCCGATCGGCCAAGAAGCCGGCGTGACGTCGATCGCAAGGTTTTCCTGGATTTCGTCAATAATATCGAAGGTATCGCGGCTTTCCCGGTCCATTTTGTTGCAAAATGTCAAGATCGGCAGGTCGCGCAATCGGCAGACTTCGAACAGTTTCTGGGTCTGGCTTTCCACGCCCTTGGCCCCGTCGATCACCATGATCGCGGCGTCCACGGCGGTCAGCGTGCGATAGGTGTCTTCCGAGAAATCCGAGTGGCCGGGCGTGTCGACAAGGTTGAACCGGAAGGTCTTGAAATCGAACGACATGGCCGAGGCCGAGACCGAGATGCCCCGGTCCTTTTCCATCTGCATGAAGTCCGAGCGCGTGCGCCGCGCTTCGCCCTTGGCCCGCACCTGCCCAGCCATCTGAATGGCCCCGCCGAACAGCAGGAATTTCTCGGTCAGGGTCGTCTTGCCCGCATCCGGATGCGAGATGATCGCAAAGGTGCGACGACGCGCGATTTCGGGCGGCAATTCGGGGCGGTTTTCAGGCGTATCCAGCATGGCGCGCATATATCCGCGCGCCGCCCGCCGCGCAAGCGCGCAGCGCGTTGGATACTTGGCGGCTACCCGGTGGCGGCGCGGGTCGAAGCCAGGCGCAGCGCATCCACCGCATCGGGCCGATCCAGAAGCGCCTTTGCCACTTCGAACTGCAGATGCGGGGCAGTGGCGTGATCGGGTAGGCTGCGGGCCAGCACATCGTCCAGCTCGGGCGGGAGGGCGGCGCGGGTGCGGGTGTCCACCAAAAGCGTTTCGGCCGCGATGCCTTCGGCGTAGATGATTTCGTGCTGATCGAAAAGCAGTTGATAATATTCGACAAAACCGCCGTCCTGCCGGGTGATCGTATCGCCGTTCACCAGATGCCGCGCCTTCACCAGAAGTGCGTTGCGCCCGGCCCCAAGCGTATCGTGGCGCTGGTAGATGAACAGCCGGTGATCGGGGCTGACCACCAGATCATGGTCGTTGTTCAGCGCGCCCTTGGCGATCGAGATCGGGGCGAAATCGCCCACGGCCCGCACGGTGGAATGGCCGATCCAGCGGATTTCCTGCACGCCATTGTCGCGGGTCAGGACCTTGTCACCGATCTTCAGCGCCTCGATCCGTTTCTGCGTGCCCGAAGCCAGAGTGATCCGCGTGCCCTTGGTGAAGGACACACAGGCGACCTCGGCGAATTTGCGGGCGGCCTTTTCGCGGTCGATGCCGACCAGGGTGTAATCGACGCGCGGATGCAGCTCCGACAGGGGCAGGGCGTAGACCCGGGCCAGGTGGCCGCTTGGGTCGACCTCGGCCAGGACGATGACCTCGGTCGTGGTGCCGTCGGGGGACATGAAGGTCAGGCAGCTGTCCAGGTGCAGCGCGCTTCCCGGCGTGCCCACGGCACTGTCTTCGCCCACGGTGATCCGCCCCTGGTCCGAGGAATCCACGCGCAGCCGCAGGGGCTTGGCCCCGTCGGCAAACCCATAGGTGTCATCCAGCGACAGGTCATCGGCACAGGTCAGCGCATCGCCTTCATTGGCCCCCTGCACGCAGGCAAAGTCGCGCCCCCGGAGAACCGGGATCGAGGCTGCGGGCTTGGCAATGGCGGAAATCATGCGGGTATCCTGATCGTGAAGGCGCGCGACTGGGGTCGATGCCCGACTTTTCTGGACCGCGATTGTGGCACCTTGCTGGCAAGTCCCGGGTCATTTGCCGTCATTGTTGCGTTTCTCCGCGCCAATCGAAATAACAGGCGCAACGCACAACAGGAAACCGGGCCAGGCAGACATCGGCCCAGGGGAGGAGTTTCACATGGATCTTGGTATTTCGGGCAAGCGCGCCCTGGTTTGCGCATCCAGCAAGGGCCTGGGCCGTGGGTGCGCCTTTGCCCTGGCCGAAGCCGGGGTCGATCTGATCCTGAACGCCCGCGGGGCCGAGGCGCTGGAACAGACCGCCCAGGAAATCCGCGACGCCCATGGCGTCAGCGTCACCACCGTCGCCGCCGACATCACCACCGATGAAGGCCGCGCCAAGGTGCTGGAGGCCACGGGCGCGGTCGACATCCTGGTGAACAACGCCGGTGGCCCGCCCCCCGGCTTCTGGTCCGACTGGGAGCGTGACGATTTCATCAAGGCGCTGGACGCCAACATGCTGGCCCCGATCGCGCTGATGAAGGCGCTACTGCCGGGCATGATCGACAAGGGCTGGGGCCGCGTGGTCAACATCACCTCGGCTTCGGTCCGGTCGCCCATTGCGCAGCTTGGCCTGTCGAATTCCGCCCGCGCCGGTCTGACCGGGTACGTGGCGGGCACCTCGCGCCAGGTGGCCAAGCATGGCGTGACGATCAACAACCTGCTGCCCGGCCTGCATCAGACCGACCGCGCCGTTTCGCTGGCCCAGGCCACGGCCGACCGCGAAGGCATCACCCTGGACGAGGCCGCCGCCGCGCGCGACGCCGCCAACCCCACGGGCCGCATCGGCACCGCATCCGAATTCGGGGCCACCTGCGCCTTCATGTGTTCGGTACATGCGGGCTTTATGGTGGGGCAGAACGTCCTTCTGGACGGCGGTGCCTTCAACAGCACCGTGTGATCTGAAGGCACTGACAAGACGGGAAGAAAAGGGGGGCGGCCCATGGCCAAGGGGGATGCGCTGAAGGATCAGCTGTTCAATGCGGACAAGCTGTCCTATCTCGCCGGCCTCTTCCGTCGGGTCGACCCTTCCTTCGACCCGACGTTCGAGGCGCGCTGCCTGGCGCGCTTCCCCGAGCTTGAGCTGAAACAGCGCATCGACTGGATCGCCAACTGCCTGATCCCCGCGCTGCCTTCGGACTTTCCGCAGGCGGCGCAGGTGATCGAGGCGGCCCTGCCGCCGCCCCTGGATCCGACCCTGCGCGACGACGACTTTGGCGATTTCATCTTTGCCCCCTTGGGCGAATACGCCGTGCTTCAGGGGCTTGAGGATCATCCCGAACGGCTCCTTGATCTGCTCGAGGCGCTGACGCAGCGGTTTTCCATGGAATACGCCATCCGCCCGGTGATCAACCGCTGGCCGGACCTGGCCTTTGACCGCCTGATGCTCTGGACCGGGCACGACAGCTATCATGTCCGCCGCCTGGTCAGCGAGGGCACGCGCCCGCGCCTGCCCTGGGGGATCGGCTTGACCAGCGATCCCGCCCGCCCGCTTCCTTTGCTGGACAGGCTTTACGGGGACCGTGCGCGCTTTGTCACCCGGTCGGTCGCCAACCACCTGAATGATATCGGGAAAAAGACCCCGGACGCGGTGATCGACAGGCTCACCGCCTGGAACGCGGCCGGAACCGGGGCAGAGCTTGACTGGATCACGCGCCACGCCCTGCGCGATCTGGTGAAAAAGGGTCATCCCGACGCGATGGCGCTGCTGGGCTTTCCCATGGATGCGCCGGTGTCGGTCGATCTGACCCTGCCCGAAAGCGCCCGCATCGGCACCGCGCTTGAATTCACCCTGCACTTAAGCAGCCCCCAAGGCCTCTCGGCGCTGGTGGATTACGTGGTGACCTTCCCGCCGGCCACGCCCGGGGCCAAGGCGCGCCGCAAGGTGCACAAGCTGACCACGGCCGACCTGACGCCGGACACGCCCCTGCAACTGACCAAGCGGCACAAGTTGCCCGCGGATGCCACGACCTATCGGCTGCACCCCGGGCCGGCCCGGGTCGAGATCCAGGTGAACGGCCAGATCCGCGCCTCGGGGGACCTGGTGCTGACGACCTAAGCGCGCGCGACCTTCCGGCCCTTTACCCGCCGGGGCGGCTTTGCTACCCGTGCCAAAGCCTTGCACAAATGATCGGCCAAGCACGTGACAACGCCCCCCCGCCTGGAAATCCGCAACCTGACGCGCCATTTCGACGGCCGGGCTGTGGTCGATGACGTGTCTCTGTCCATCCAGCCGGGGCAGGTGACCTGCCTCCTGGGCCCCTCGGGTTGCGGCAAGTCGACGACCCTGCGGATGATCGCCGGGGTCGAGATGCAGGACAGCGGGCAGATCTGGGTCGACGGCACCCTGGTCTGCGACACCGTTTTCCGCGTGCCGGCCGAACGTCGCCGCATCGGGCTGATGTTCCAGGATTTCGCCCTGTTCCCGCATCTGACCGTGGCCGACAACGTCGCCTTCGGCCTGACCGGAAGCGCGGCGGAAAATCGCGCCCGGGTCGAAACCATGCTGGACCGGGTCAACCTGCGCCGCTTCATCGACGCCTGGCCGCATGAGCTTTCGGGCGGCGAACAGCAGCGCGTCGCCCTGGCGCGTGCCCTGGCCCCCGATCCGCGCATCATGCTGATGGACGAACCCTTCTCGGGCCTCGACAACCGCCTGCGGGACGAGATCCGCGATACAACCCTGGCGATTCTCAAAGAAACCGGAACTGCGGTGCTTCTGGTCACCCATGAGCCGGAAGAGGCGATGCGCATGGCCGATGACATCGCCCTGATGCGCCAGGGTCGAATCGTCCAGCAGGGCGCGCCCTACAACATCTACAACGCCCCCCGCGACAAAGAGGCCGTAGCCTTCTTCAGCGATATCAACGTGATCCACGGCACCGTCCGCAATGCCCTCACCGACACGCCCTTCGGTCAGTTCCTGGCCCCCGGCCAACCTGACGGGGCGCGGGTCGAAATCGTGATCCGCCCGCAGCACCTCAAGATCGACTTCGACCGCAACGGGCAGGGGCCTTTGCCCACGCCGCAGGACGGCACCCCGGCGCGCGGTATCGTCACCCGTGCCCGTTTCATGGGCAGCGAAAGCCTCGTGGAATTCCGCATGGATCACGACGGATCCATGATCAAGGCCACCGTGCCCAATGTCTTCCTGCCCAAACCGGGCAAGCCGCTTTGGCTGACGATCCGCCGCGACCGCTGTTTCGTCTTTCCCGTGACCCACTGATCTCTTTGGTTTTTTCCAAATATCCCGGGGGTGAACCGGCAAAGCCCAAAGGCTTTGACGGGAGGGGGCTGGCCCCCTGCCGCCGCAGGGCCCATGCCCCGGCCTGGGGCAAAGGCAATCTGTCGCGCCCGATCACGGGGTTTTTCCGGACAATCCAAGGATTACACCTTCCCCTTGGCCCCCTTAGCCATTAGATACTTCTGGACTTTCGCACCGGGCGGCCCGATCGCCCGGCGAACAAGGGGAGAGAAGTCATGCTCAACAATATCGGCCTTCCCGGCCTTCTGCTGATCGCCGTCGTCGTGCTCGTTCTCTTCGGACGCGGCAAGATCTCCTCGCTCATGGGCGAGGTCGGCAAGGGCATCACCGCCTTCAAGAAGGGCGTCTCGGACGGCCAGAAAGAGATCGACGACGCCACCGCCGACACGGCGCGCGACGTCACTCCGGAAGAAGAAAAAGACAAGGCGTAACCAGCCATGTTCGGCATGGGCTGGACCGAACTTCTGCTGATCGGCATCGTCGCGCTGATTGTTGTGGGCCCCAAGGACCTTCCGGTCCTGTTCCGCAACATGGGTCAGTTCGTCGGCAAGGCGCGTGGCATGGCGCGGGAATTTTCCCGCGCGATGGAAGACGCCGCCGACCAATCCGGCATGAAGGACGCCACGGACGCATTGCGCGGCCTGTCGAACCCGAAGAAATTCGGGCTGGACAAGGTCAAGGATGCTGCGGATTTCACCAAGTGGGAACCGGGCTCCAGCACCGCCAAACTGGCCGAGGATCGCGCCGAGGCGGCCAAGAAGATCCATGCCGCCAGCGCCGAAAAGGCCACCAAGCGCCGCGAGGCCGAGGCCGCCGCCCAGGCCGACAAGACCGCGCAGGACGCGGCTAAGGCAGCAGCCAAGGCAACCGGGTCGGGTGCCTCTCAGGCCGATGCGACACCCGATGCGGGTGCCGCCGCACCGCAGGCCGACACCGCAGGGGACAGCAAGGCATGAGCGCCGCGCAACAAGACACCACCAACGACGAGATCGAAGACAGCTCCGCCCCCCTGATCGAACACCTGGCCGAGCTGCGCACGCGGCTGATCCATTCGGTCGGGGCCTTCATCGTCGGCATGGTGATCTGCTTCACCGTCTGGAACCCGATCTTCAACTTCCTGACCGAACCGCTGTGTTCGGCCATGTCCGCGCGCGGCGAAACCGGCGATTGCGGGCTGATCCTGATCAAGCTGCAGGAAGGCTTCTTCGTCGCGATCTCGATCTCGCTTCTGGGCGGGCTGGTCCTGTCCTTCCCCTATATCTCCTACCAGATGTGGCGCTTCGTGGCTCCGGGCCTCTACCGGTCTGAAAAGAATGCCTTTCTGCCCTTCCTGATCTCGTCCCCGGCGATGTTCTTCCTGGGCGCGGCCTTCGCCTTCTACGTGGTGACGCCGCTGGCCTTCGACTTCTTCCTGGGCTTCCAGCAGCCAGGCTCGGTCCTCGGTGATGGCGACAGCGACACTGGCATCGCCGGCATCGCCTTCCAGGGCTCGGCCCAGGAATACCTCTCGCTGACGATCAAGTTCATCGTCGCCTTTGGTCTCTGCTTCCAGCTGCCCGTCCTGCTGACCCTGATGGGCAAGGCCGGCCTGGTCAGCGCCGAGGGCCTGGGCAACGTGCGCAAATATGCCGTGGTGGCGATCCTGGTGCTGGCCGCGCTGGTCACCCCGCCGGACGTCATCACCCAGGTGATCCTTTTCGTCGTGGTCTACGGCCTTTACGAAATCTCGATCTTTCTGGTCCGCCGCGTCGAAACCAAGCGTGAAGAACGCCTGCGTGCCGAAGGCTACTACGACGACGAGGATGAAACCGACGACGACGCGGAAGCCGAAGCCGACGCAGATCTCGCCGATGCCGAGGATCCCCTGCTGAAAGAGGACCCCCTGATGAAGGAGTTCGACGCGGCAGAGGACGACGACAATGACGGCACTGGGCCCGAAGATCCGAACGCGCCGAAAAAGACCGACTGAGGACAGATGACGGACGATACCGCCCTGACCCGCATCGCCGAGGCGCTGGAGCGTATGGCTCCCGCGCCTCTCGCCTCTCCGGATTTCGACGCAGCCGACGCATTTGTCTGGGAAACCGATCCCGAACGGCTCGCCCCGGTGTCGCGGGTGTCCCGCGTCGACCTGGACCTGCTGGTCGGCATCGACCGATCCCGCGATACGTTGCTGGCCAATACGCGTCAGTTCGCCAAGGGCCTGCCCGCCAACAACGCCCTGCTCTGGGGCGCGCGCGGCATGGGGAAATCCAGCCTGGTCAAGGCGATCCACGCCAGTGTCAGCGCCGAAACACCGCTGAAGATCGTCGAACTTCAGCGCGAAGACCTGCCCACGGTCGCCCGCCTGATGGACATCCTGCGCGGCTCGGACCACCGCTTCGTGCTGTTCTGTGATGACCTGTCGTTCAGCCATGACGATCAGCACTACAAATCGCTCAAGGCCGTGCTGGATGGTGGCATCGCCGGCCGGCCCGACAACGTGCTGTTCTACGCCACCTCGAACCGCCGCCACCTGATGCCGCGGGACATGATCGAAAACGAACGCTCCTCGGCCATCAACCCCGCCGAGGCGGTCGAGGAAAAGGTCTCACTCTCGGACCGCTTCGGCCTCTGGCTGGGCTTCCACCCCTGCAGCCAGGACGAATACCTGGCGATGATCGACGGCTATTGCGCCGCCCACGGTCTCTCGATCGATCCCGCCACCCTCCGGGCCGAGGCGATCGAATGGCAGGCCACCCGCGGCGCGCGCTCGGGCCGGGTCGCCTGGCAATTCTTCACCGATCTCGCCGGCCGCCACGGCACCCCCCTGCGCTGACTCCCTCGGCCTGCGCCGCCCCCCAACATCCTCTTGCCCAAAATATCCCGGGGTGAATTGAGCCCGCCTGCGGGCTCAAGAGGGGCAGCGCCCCTGAAAAACCCAACAAAAAGAAATGCGCGGCCCCCGGGCCGCGCACCGCTGGATCACATCATTGCCCCATCAGGGCCGCCTGCAAACCTCAGTTCAGGTAATCCATCGGATCCACCGCCTCGAGCCCCTTGCGCACCTCGAAATGCACATAGGACGCCTGGCCGCTGCGGATCTCGGCGATCTTCTGGCCGCGCGTTACGCTCTGACCTTCCGAGACGGCGATATTGTCGACGTTGGAATAGATCGTCAGCAGCTTGCCCTGGTGGCGTACCACGATCACCCGCACGTTGTCCGCGTCCGAGGTGATGGCCGCAACCGTGCCCGCATCCGCCGCACGCACGGAACTGCCCGCAGCGGCCGAGATGTCGATGCCGTCGCTCTTGCCACGGGCGTATTCGCGGATGATCTGGCCCTTGACCGGGTAATCCATGGCCGTCTGCGGGGCCGCGCTCTGGGTCTGGCCCAGGTCGGGCGCGACGCTCGGCGCGGGCTCGGCCGTGGCGGCTTGCTGCACGGGCTGGGTCTCTTCGCGGGGCAGGGGGCGCGTGGCCGAGGGCGGCACCGGCGTCGGCGTGCCCGTGCCCGGAGGCTCGGTCGTCTCGACCGCTGCGGCCTGCTGCGGCACCGGCTGGGCGGCGACGGGGATCAGCAGGTATTGGCCTTCGCGGATCGTGTAATTGCTGTCCAAAGAGTTCCAGTCCGCAAGCGACCGGACCGAGACATCGTAAAGCCGCGACACCGTATAGGCCGTCTCGCCGCGCTGCACCTTGTGGCGCACCGGCTCGGGCCCGGTCAGCTGATCGGGGGCGGCGGGCGGCAGGGTCTCGACCGCGACGCTCTGATCGCCGGCCCGGTCGATGGCATCTCCGGCCAGGCTTTGGATGTCGACCTGCCCCGCGGGCAGGTAGGGCCCGGTTCCTGCGGCACCGGTGGCGATGCTGGGTTCCGACACGCGGCCGGGCAGGGCCAGGATTTCCCCGTTGCGCAGCCGGTCATCGACGCGCAGCCCGTTGTATTCCGCCAGCACATTGGCATCGACGCCGATCCGGGTGGCCACATCCGCGACGCTGTCGCCGCGCTGCGACACCGCCACCTGGTAATTGGGATACGAGATGATGCCGCGATCGTCCGGCGCGGGCCGGTCGATGGTGGCCGTCATCGCCGCCTGGGTGGTCGAGAACCCGCCGAGGTTGCCGCGCAGATCCATGTCGACGGATTCACAGGCCGTCAGCGCGATCAGGGCGACCCCGCCCATCAAGCCGCGCAGGGCGACCCGGTTAAGCCCGGCAAACCGCGCAACTGTCCCCGCTGTTGCGGCCTTCCGGCCCATATCGCGGCCAATACCCTGGGGCGTGCCAAAGTCCTGCATCTGTTCGATCCCTCACCCGCGCCCCTGTCTCCGGGACGTCACCATGTCCGGCCATCTGTCCCGCATTCCGGGACAGGCGGCATTCAATCTTCTTTTGCCACCCCTTCGACCAGCGGCACGAAGCGCACCGATCGAAGTTCTTCGTAGTCATAGCCCGTTTCGTGCCTGTGCACCCGGATCAGGCTTTGCACGGTATCCGACTGCCCCACGGGCAGCACCATGATACCGCCGATCTTGAGCTGAGCCAAGAGAGGCCCCGGCGCGTCCTCGGCCGCGGCGGTCACGATAATACGATCAAACGGGGCCTGATCGGGCAGCCCATGGCTGCCGTCGCCGGTGAAGGTGGTGATATTGCCCTGCTCCATCCGGTCAAAGATCGCCTCGGCCTCGCGGACCAGGCGGGGATGGCGGTCGATCGTGTAGACCCGGCGCGCCATCTGCGCCAGTACCGCGGCCTGATAGCCGCTGCCGGTCCCCACCTCGAGCACCCGGTGCCGCGACGCGACCTGCAGCGCCTGGGTCATCAGCCCGACGACCGAGGGCTGGGAAATCGTCTGGCCGCAGGCGATCGGCAGGGGCATGTCCTCATAGGCGCGTTCGGCAAACAGCCCGCGCACGAAATCACCCCGGTCGACCTTTTCCATGGCCACCAGGGTGGCGCTGTCCGTCACCCCGCGCGACCGCAGGGTATAGAGGAACTGCATCTTGCGTTCCGCGATGGACGCCCCGTCGTTCATGGTCTGACGCTCACTCGATGCCCTTCAGTGCGTCCAGCATATCATGCGCGGTCAGATCCGCGCGCATCGGCGTGACCGAGATGTAGCCATTCAGGTTCACCGCCGCATCCGTCCCCTTGGCCGACGCCTGGCGCTGGTCGGTGCCCTTGGCCCAGAGGAACCGTTTCCCCGAGGGCGACAGATGCGGTTCGACTGAGAAATGCGTATAGGGGCGGATGCCCTGCGGGGCCACGCGCACACCTTTGACCGCATTGGCGGGGCAGGGCGGAAAGTTGATATTGTAGAACAGCTTGTAGGGGTTCTTGTCTTTCAAACCGGCCTCAAGCACCTTGCGCACAACGGCCGCGCCATGCTGCCCCGAGGCCTCGAAAGGATCGGAAATGTTGAAATTGTCCGGGCCCAGGTACTGCGACAGGGCAAAGGCGGGGATGCCCTGAAGCGCCCCTTCCATCGCGCCGCCAAGCGTACCGGAATAGAGCGCGTTCTCGGCCGAGTTGTTGCCCCGGTTCACACCGGACAAAACCAGGTCGACGTCCTTGCCGTTCAGAACGTCATGCAGTCCGGCCATGACGCAGTCGGCGGGCGATCCTTCGGCCGCATAGCGCCGTTCGCCCATCTGGGAAATCATCGTGGGATGGGTGTAGCTGATCATGTGGCCGACGCCGGATTGCTCGAACGCAGGCGCGACGACCCAGACTTCGCCGTCGTCTCCGGCCAGCTCGGCCGCGATCTTTTCAAGGACCTTCAGCCCGGGTGCGTTGATGCCGTCGTCATTGGTCACGAGAATGCGCATGATCTGCCCCATCTGCCTGTTTTGGCCTGAATACCTGCGCAAATCCGGCGGGGCAAGGCGGCAGGCCATGCTGCCGGCCGGGGAAGGGCGGCGCCCACCCCGTCATCTGCCGCGAATTCGGGCAGGAAGGGGCTAGTGCAGCTCTTCCAGGCGCAGGTGGATCATCTGGTCGATCACCGCCTCGGGCGGCAGCGACCCGATCGGCACATGCAGCGCGCTTTTCGTCTGGCTGATCCCGCGGGTCAGCTTCAGCATCTGCGGCAGCACCGTGCCGGAATGCGGATAGACGGCCAGGTGATCCTTCCAGGCTGCGTAGCCCATCAGCATCTTGCCGGTGCCGCGCCCCGAAAGGATGCGGTAGCCGGGCATGGAGTAGGACATGACCTCTTCGACCGCGACGCCCGCGTGGGCGATACGTCCGGCCAGGAAGGTCCGCAGGGTTTTCAAAGCCTTGGCCGAGGCTGCCGGATGCGCCGCGATATAGGATGCCGCGTCGTCCGACATGGGCCTTACTCCAGCAGGGTCAGAAGCCGGGCGGCTTCCGCATCGGGATGGGTCAGGGCCTCGCGGTCCTCACCGGGGTGGAAACGCGCGCGCAGGGCCGTCGGCATGGGCGCGGGCGTCAGGATCTGCACCTTGGGGCCAGACACGGCGCTCTCGGCGGCCCAGGTACGCGCCAGGGCGATCTGCGCGGCCTTGGTGGCCCCATAGGCCCCGTGGAACTTCTCGGCCCCGGCGGGATCGTCGAAGAAGACGGCGCGGCCGTCGGTGCCCAGAAGCGGTGCGACAAAGGGAATCAGATGCCCCATGGCCGAGACATTGGCCGTGACCGTCTTGGCCCAGTCCTTGGCATCGATATGCGGCGCGGGCGACAGGGGCGGGACATGCACGGCCGTGTGCAGCCACAGCGCAACACCGCCCCATCTGTCGTGAATGGACCGGCACAGTTGCGCCATGGCGTCCGCATTGGTCACATCCATCGGGGCCAGGGTGGCGCTGCCGCCTGCGGCCTGGATGGAGTCGTCCAGCTCTTCCAGCGCGCCGACGGTGCGGGCGACGGCGACGATGTGATGGGTCGGGGCCAGGGCACGCGCCAAGCTGGCACCCAGCCCGCGGGACGCACCGGTGATAAGGGCGATCTGATCAGTCATGACAGCGGTTTGGCCACTTTGCCCGGGGCCGTCAAGATCCCCGTTGGATCCGTCCGCGCGTCCGGTCCGACACGGGGCAGGGCAGGACGTGCCGAAAGGGCATCAGCCCTGCGGCATGGTCAGCACCTGATGCCCGCCAAAGCCCGAGATCTGGACCACGCCCGCCCCGATGGCCTGCACCTGGGCCAGGCCGATGCGGTCGCCGGGCGCGACCTTGCGCACATCGCCGCTGGCCGTGCGCAGCAGCGCCTTGGGACCGTCGGGCTGGATCATCGTACCCAGAAGGGCGATGCCGCCAAGGTCCAGCGCTTCGGTGTCGGTGGCCAGCTTGGCCACGTTTTCGGGAGTTCCCGCCATGATTGCCTCTTGCAGACGCAGCCCCTGTGCGGGTTGCGCCGCGGGCTTTGCCGCAGTGCGGCGGGAAAGAAAAGGGGGCCGGCCGGCCCCCGATTTCCCTTGGCGGGTTTTCGCTTTTGAAAGCCCTTCGGCCCTGCAGAACATGGCCGATCACGCATCCCTGACCGGGTCGTGAAGCGCCGCCCCCTTGCGCAACAGGGGGGCGGGTGCGGGTCTTATTCCGCCGCGCTTTTGGGTTTGAATCCCTGTTCGATCATGTCCTTGGGGGCAATGGGATAATCGCCCGTGAAGACCGCATCGTGATAGGCGGGGTTCTTCGGGTCGCGTCCGTTTTCCTCGCCCACGGCGCGGTACAGCCCGTCGATCGAAATGAACTTGAGAGAGGCCACACCAAGATATTCGCGCATTTCCTCTTCGGTCATCTTTGCGGCCAGCAATTCTTCCTGCGTGGGCATGTCGACACCGTAGAAATCCGGCCAGATCGTCGGCGGAGAGGCGACACGGAAATGCACCTCGGCCGCGCCGGCCTCGAGCACCATGTCCTTGATCTTGCGCGACGTCGTGCCACGCACGATGGAATCGTCGATCAGGATGACCCGCTTGCCCTTCAGCAGCGACCGGTTCACGTTCAGCTTCAGGCGCACGCCCATGTTGCGGATCTGTTCGGTCGGTTCGATGAAGGTCCGGCCAACGTATTGGTTGCGCACGATCCCCATCTCGAAGGGGATGCCGCTTTGCTGGCTATAGCCGATGGCGGCGGGGGTGCCGCTGTCGGGCACGGGGCAGACCATGTCGGCCTCGACCGGGGATTCCAGCGCCAGCTGGCGGCCGATCTCGCGGCGGACCTCATAGACGGACTTGCCGCCCAGAACCGAATCCGGACGGCTGAAGTAAACGTATTCGAAGATGCAGGGACGGGGTTTGACGTCTTCGAAGGGGCGGAAGCTTTCGATCTTTTCTTCGCTGATCACCACCATCTCGCCCGGCTCGATCTCGCGGATGAACTCGGCCCCGATGATGTCCAGCGCACAGGTTTCCGACGCCAGAACGGTGCCTTCGCCCAGACGGCCCAGAACCAGCGGGCGGATGCCCAGGGGATCGCGCACGCCGATCAGCTTGGACCGGGTCATGGCCACGACGGAAAACGCGCCCTCGACCTGGCGCAGCGCCTCTTTCATGCGGTCGGGGATCGTCCGGCCCATGGATCGCGCCATCAGGTGGATGATGCATTCGCTGTCCGAACGGGACTGGAAGATCGCGCCCCGGCCGATCAGCTCGCGCCGCAGCTGGTTGGCGTTGGTCAAGTTGCCGTTGTGGGCAATCGCCGCACCGCCCATGGCGAATTCACCGAAGAAGGGCTGCACGTCGCGGATCGCGGTGTTGCCCTTGGACCCGGCCGTGGAATAGCGCACGTGGCCGATCCCGATCGACCCGGGCAGGGTTTCCAGCAGCGATTTCGAGGTGAAGTTGTCGCGCACATAGCCAAAGCGGCGCTGGCTTTGGAACCCGTGTTCCTCGTCGTGGGTGACGATGCCGCCGGCCTCCTGGCCGCGGTGCTGCAGTGCGTGCAGGCCCAGGGCGACAAAGCTGGCGGCGTCGGTGACACCAATGACCCCGAAGACACCGCATTCTTCATGCAGCTTGTCATCGTCCCATTCGGTCTGGTGGTCTTCGACGTGCGTTTCGGTGAGGGGCGTGTGGCTGGACAAGGCGAGCTCCGAATCCGTTCAGTCTTGGGCTTCTCTTACGACCTGAGGCGCGCAGTGTCACGAAAGGATCACAAATCCCGGGCCGCGCGCCGTCAATCGTGATGACGCTGCGGCATCCGGGCCGGCAAACGGGGCCGGATTACTGCGTGCAGGTGCCGATCAGCTGTTCATATTGCGTGGTGACCCAGCCAAGCGCGACCTGGGGGTCTTCTTCCTCGAATTGGCCGGTCAGCTGGCCAAAGACCTGGGCCGAGCGGCTGTTGTCGACCACATCGGTCTGTTGCGACGAGAACATGGTGTTGTAGACAAAGAAGGCGATTGCAACCAGCAGCAGCCCGCGCGCCACCCCGAAGAGGAAGCCAAGCGCCTGGTCCAGCCCGCCAAGGGCCGAGCGTTGAACGACCGACGCGAAGAGCGGCGTGAACAACGATGCGATGAGCAGCACTACCGCGAAGACGGCGGCGAACCCGGTGATCATCGACAATTCGCAATTGTCCGAGATGAAGGGCCCGATGACCGGCACTTCCTTGACCAGCGGTGCGACCTGCGGCGCGAAGATGAACGACAGCACACCCGCCGCGATCCAGCCGCCGATGGCCAGCCCTTCGCGCACCAGCCCGCGTGAATAGGCGAGAAGCGCGGACAGAACCACAACACCCGCCACGATGGCGTCAATGATAGTGAAACCTTCCATCTGCCCGTCCTTTGCTTTCGGCCCATGCGCGGGCGCTTTGCGGCCCTATCCGGCGCCGAATACTTCGCCCACGACTGCCGTCAGATCCGGCATTTCCCGAAGGCTCATTCCATCCCGGCCCCGGATCTTTCCGCCCGCCGGTGCTATGGCCGAGGAAAAACCAAGTTTTGCCGCTTCTTTCAACCTGTTTTCCGTCTGACCGACGGGACGAAGCGCGCCGGACAGGGAAATTTCGCCAAAGACGACACATTCTGCCGGAACCGCCACGTCTTCGCGCGCCGAAAGGATCGCCGCCGCCACTGCAAGGTCGGCTGCGGGTTCGGACACCTTCAGCCCTCCGGCGACGTTCAGGTAGACGTCGAGCCCGGCAAAGGGGATGCCGCACCGCGATTCGAGAACCGCCAGGATCATCGCCAGCCGCCCGCCGTCCCAGCCCACGACCGTGCGGCGGGGCTGGCTGTGCGGGGTGGGGGCGACGAGCGCCTGGAATTCCACCAGCACGGGCCGCGTGCCTTCGATGCCGGCAAAGACCACCGATCCCGGGGCCGGTTCGCCGCGTTCCGACAGGAACAGCGCCGAGGGGTTCAGCACCTCGGCCAGCCCGCCGCCGGTCATCTCGAAGACGCCGATTTCATCCGCCGGGCCGAAACGGTTCTTCACGCTGCGCAGGATGCGGAACTGGTGGCCGCGCTCGCCCTCGAAATACAGCACCGTGTCGACCATGTGTTCGACCACGCGGGGGCCGGCGATCTGGCCCTCTTTCGTGACGTGACCGACCAGAATGACCGCCGCACCGCGCCGCTTGGCGAATGTCGTCAGTTCCTGCGCGGTGGCGCGAACCTGGCTGACGGACCCGGGCGCACTGTCCACATTGTCCGACCACATGGTCTGAACCGAGTCGATGATCACCAGATCGGGCCGTTCCTCATCCAGCGTCGTCATGATGTCGCGCAGCGAGGTTTCCGTCGCCAGCTGCACCGGCGCATCCGTCAGCCCCAGTCGCGCCGCGCGGAGCCGCACCTGGGCGCTGGCCTCTTCGCCAGAGATATAGAAGGTCTTCAGCCCCGCATGGGCGAATTTCGCCGCCGCCTGCAAAAGCAACGTGGATTTCCCGATCCCCGGATCGCCGCCCACAAGGATGGCCGAGGCCGGAACCAGCCCGCCGCCCAGCACGCGGTCCAGCTCGTCCATGCCTGATGCGGTTCTTGGCGGCGGGGCCTCTTTCGCGGACAGATCCGTCAGCGCCAGTTTCCGCCCGCGCCCGCCCTTCAGCGCCTTGCCGGGCCCCGAGGACAACGGGGCCTCTTCCTGCAGGGTGTTCCATTCGCCGCAGCCATCACATTGCCCCGCCCATTTCGTGGAATGGGCGCCGCAATTCTGGCAGGTATAGCTGATCTGGGGTTTCGCCATGGCTTATCTTGTGGCCGATCGCCGGGGCAGGGTCAATCCGCCGCGCGGGCCAGATCCCGCTTGGCCCACAGCGACAGCGCCAGGGACGCCAGCACGCAGAAGGTGAACAGATACAGCCCCCAGGCGGTTTCGACCCGGCCCACGCCCAACCCCTTGGCCAGGGTGATATAGAGCGCGATCAGGAAGACATCGGCCATGGCCAGCCGCCCCAGCCCGGTCAGCGGGGCCAGCCAGCGTAGCGGCGCGCGGCCCGATTGCACCAGCGCCAGCGCCAGCACCTTGGCCATGGGCGCGACCAGCGCGAACAGCGCCACCACCAGCGCCAGAAAGACATCCGTCTGCCACAGCGACGCGATCCCAGACAGAACCGAGATTTCCGACAATCCGAACAGCGGCAGGAACCCCGCCCGCACCAGCGGCGCGACCCAGGACAGCGGGAAAAGCACCAGAAGCGACAGGTTCAGATAGAAGGGCAGGGGCATGGCGAGTCCTCGGGGGCTTTTCGCAGATAGGGGCGCGGCCCGGTCCTTGCCACCCCGTGCAACCCTGGCGCCCCCTAGCGCACGGCGGCAATCGGCCCCTCGGCCCGGCCATGGATGAACTGATCCAGGTAAGGATCGCCCGAGGCATCCATCTGCGCCACCGGGCCGGTCCAGCGGATCTTGCCCCCGTGCAGCATGGCGATGTCGTCGGCAATGGCACGCACGCTGGTCATGTCATGGGTGATGGTCATGGCCGTCGCCCCCATCTCGACCACGATTTCGCGGATCAGTTCATTGATCACGCCCGCCATGATCGGGTCCAGCCCGGTGGTGGGTTCGTCGAAAAAGATGATCTCGGGGTCGGCGGCAATCGCACGGGCCAGGCCCACGCGTTTCTGCATGCCCCCCGAAAGCTCCGCCGGAAGGCGGTCGGCCACATCCGGGGACAGGCCGACGCGGCGCAGTTTCTCGATGGCGATCTCGCGCGCCTCGGCCTTGGGGCGTTTCAGCGCGCCGCGCGTCAGGCGGAAGGCGACGTTTTGCCAGACCGGCAGGCTGTCGAACAGCGCACCGCCCTGAAACAACATGCCGAACCGCGCCAGAAAGGCATCGCGATCCGCATCGCGTGCGGCGCCATCGACTGTGATCGTCCCGGCATCTGGCATCACCAGCCCCAGCACGCATTTCAGCAGCACCGACTTGCCCGTGCCGGACCCGCCGATGATCACCATCGACTTGCCCTTGGGCACCTCAAGCGTCACGCCGCGCAGCACCTGGTTCGCCCCGAAGGCCTTATGCACATCGTCAAAGCGGATCATGCCGAGAAGAACACCCCCGTCAGCAGGAAGTTGGCCGCCAGGATCAGGACCGAGGCCGCCTCGACCGAGGATTTCGTCGCCCGGCCCACGCCCTGCGCCCCGCGACCCGAGTTCATGCCGGAATAGCAGCCCATGATCGTGGCGATCACTCCGAAGGCCGCGCCCTTGACCAGGGATGAGATCAGGTCGAGCGGTTCCAGGAAGTCGACGGTGTTCTGCAGGTAGGTCGCCGGGTTGAACCCAAGTGAGCGTACCGCCACCTGGTAGCCGCCGAAGATCCCGATCACATCGCCCACGCCGACCAGAAGCGGCACGGTGACCAGCCCGGCCAGCACACGCGGCACCGTCAGGTATTTCATCGGATGGGTGGAAAGCGTCACCAGCGCGTCGATCTGTTCGGTCACCTTCATCGTGGCGATTTCCGCCGCGATCGAAGACGTCACCCGCGCCGCGATCATCAGCCCGACCAGCACCGGGCCCAGTTCGCGCACCATGCCGATGGCCACGATCTGCGGCACCACCGCCGCCGCGTCGAACCGCGATCCGCCCGCATAGATCTGCAGCGCCAGCGCGCCGCCGGTAAAGACCGCCGTCAGACCGACCACCGGCAGCGACAGCCAGCCGATGTTCAGCAGCGCCGACAGGAATTCACGGCCGTAGAACGGCGGGGTCACCAAGTGGCGCAACGTCTGACCGGCAAAGATCGCGACCCGGCCGATGCCGGCCAGAAGGGCCAGGACCTGCGCCCCGATACCCGCAAGGAAGCCGGCCACCTGTGTCACGCGCCCCGGTAGCGGCGTGTCATCCGCCCGCCAAGCGAGGTGAGGACCTCGTACCCGATGGTGCCGGCATTGTCGGCCACCACGTCGATCACCTGCTGCGGCCCCAGCAGGGTCAGCCCCTGGGGTTCCTCGGTCAGATGGGTGATGTCGACGCCGATCAGGTCCATCGAGATGCGGCCCCGGATCGGGCAGGCGATGTCACCCGCGTAAAGCGAGGTCTTGGGCCCCATGATCCTGTGGATCCCATCGGCATAGCCGGCGGCGACCGTGGCGATCACGGTGCGGTCGCGGGCGACCCAGCTGTTGCCATAGCCGACGCTTTCGCCCGCCTGAAGTTCGCGCACCTGGATGACCGGAAGGTCAAGACGCGCCACCGGCAGCGCCTCGGCAAAGGGCAGGCCGCCGTACATGCCGATGCCCGGGCGGGTCACGTCGAAATGATATTCGGGCCCCAGCAGAATGCCCCCGGTCGCCGACAGCGACAGCGGCACGCCCAGCCCGGCGGTCATCTCGCGGAACTGGCGCAGCTGCCGCGTGTTCATCGCGTGATCGGGTTCATCGGCACAGGCCAGATGCGACATGATCAGGTTGGGCGACAGATCCAGCGCGGTGTCGCGCACGGCCATCCATTCGTCCGGCTCCATCCCCAGGCGGTTCATCCCGGTGTCCAGCTGGATGCCGAAGCCATGGCCGGGCAGGGCCTCGACATGGCGCAGCATCTGGTCGACCGAGTTGATCATCGGGATCAGGTTCAGATCGCCGATCATGTCGGTGTCGCCGCGCATATGCCCCGAGAAGACGTTGATTTCGACGTTCGGGCCAAGGCAGTCGCGCACGGCGGCGCCTTCTTCGGCCACGGCCACGAAGAACCGGCGCGCACCGGCCTTCGCCAGGGCGCGGGCCACGGGCTGGACGCCCAGACCATAGGCGTTGGCCTTGATCACGGCCCCCGTCTCGGTGTTGGAGGAAGAGGCAGCATCAAGCGCGCGCCAGTTGGCGACCAATGCATCAAGATCAACGGTAAGACGTGCGGTACTCATTCCGCCTTTTTACGGCAGGTTAAAACCCGTGCAAGCACAAAGGCACGAAAGCGCAGGGGTTCGCCGCCTGTTCCGCAACGGCCCCGGGGGCTGCTGCTGGATCCGCGCTCATGGCTCCCACCCCTCGCGGTAGCGTTGCCAGATCTTTTCGCCAATCATGCAGTCGGTTGCGGATTGCACGGGGATGACGCGGGGACCCATATGCGCGTCCGGTGCCCCGGGGGGCGGAACCGTCAGTCCGGCGATTTCAAGCACCAGCTTGCGGCGCACGGCGGCGGCGAATTCCGACCAGTCGTGCACCGGCACCAGAAAGGCCCCCGGCCCGCCGATCACGCAGTCGCGGTAATACAGATCCAGATCGTCGATCGTCCAGATGTTGCCCAGCCCGTCGCGGGTCATCAGCGGCAGCCCGTTGATGGTGAACCCCTGCGCGATGACCTCGTCTCGGGCCTGCTGCACCGGGACGCCCGCGTTGTTCGGCCCGTCGCCCGACACGTCGATCACCCGGCGCAGCCCGTTGTACCCGTTGTCCTGAAAATACGCGGCCCCGACGCTTAGCGCGGATGAGATCGAGGTGCGGCGCATGCCTTCACCGACGCTGAAATGGATCGCCTCGGCAAAGGCAAGCGCGTCCTCGCGGCTGCGGATGATCGTCCAGTCCTGCACTACGCGCTGCGAATAGGCTCCGGCCCATTCGACGTAAGCCACGGCCACATTACCGACCAGCCCGCCCTGGATGGCCGTGAACACCTGGTCCGAGGCCAGCGCCTCGGCATAGCCGCGCCGCTGGATCGCCAGTTCCTGCGGCGACATCGACCGCGAGACATCGACCAGAAGCAAAAGCTCAACGTCCACCTCGATCGCGGCGGGGTCATAGGGGGTGACCTGCGCCGTGGCCGGGGCGGCCAGACCAACGAAGGCAAGGCAGCAGAACGCACGGATCATGCGCCAGTGTTGCCCAAGCCCGACGACGTGTCGAGGAAAACCGCGCCCGGGTCAGGGGCGCGGCGATCACGGGTCCGCGATGTCGGAAAGGCCCCTGGGGCCCGCGCAAGATCCGGGGCGACAGCCCGATCAATAGCCGGCGTCTTGGCCTTGCTGCCAGGGCTTCACCAGGTTGCCAAAGCGGGTGAATTCGGATTCGAACGACAGCTCGACCGAGCCGATGGGCCCGTGACGCTGCTTGCCGATGATAACCTCGGCCTTGCCATGCAGGTTCGCCATGCGATCCTGCCATTCCGCCATCTTGTCCAGCTGGTCGTCCGAGGGTTTTTCCCGTTCCACGTAATATTCTTCGCGGAACACGAACATGACGCAGTCCGCATCCTGTTCGATCGAGCCCGATTCCCGAAGGTCCGACAGCTGCGGGCGTTTGTCTTCGCGGCTTTCCACCGTCCGGCTCAGCTGGGACAGGGCGATGACGGGAATGCTGAGTTCCTTGGCGATCGCCTTGAGACCCATGGAGATCTCGGCGATCTCCTGCACGCGGTTGTCGGCGGTGCCGCGCACCAGCTGAAGGTAGTCGACGATCAGCAGGTCAAGCCCATGGGTCCGCTTCAAGCGACGCGCCCGTGCCGCCAGCTGGGCAATCGGGATCGAGGGCGTGTCGTCGATGAACAGCGGGCAGGCCTCAAGCGCCTTGGCGGCCTCGACAAAACGGCGGAACTCGGTTTCCGTCATGTCGCCCTGACGGATCTTGTGCGACGAGATTTCCGAGGCTTCGGCCAGAACACGGGCGGCCAGCTGTTCGGCGCTCATCTCAAGCGAGAAGAACCCGACCACGCCGCCACTGACCGCGCCCTCGGTGCCGTCCGGCATCGCACCGCGCTTGTAGGCCTTGGCCACGTTGAAAGCGATGTTGGTCGCAAGCGAGGTTTTCCCCATCGACGGACGACCGGCAAGGATCAGAAGGTCGGACTTGTGCAGACCGCCCAGTTTCTTGTCCATGTCGACCAGCCCGGTCGAAATCCCGGCCAGCCCGCCATCGCGCTGATAGGCGGCATTGGCGACGTTCACCGCATCGGTGACCGCC
Organism: Pseudooceanicola nitratireducens; assembly: GCF_900109195.1. GTDB lineage: Bacteria > Pseudomonadota > Alphaproteobacteria > Rhodobacterales > Rhodobacteraceae > Pseudooceanicola > Pseudooceanicola nitratireducens. The sequence goes on from NZ_FNZG01000001.1 coordinate 916,337, forward strand.
GACAGGAACGACTGGAACCCGGACTCGGCCGAGCCCTGTTCGGACATCTTGTAAAGCTTCTGTTCCGCCCGGACGATCTGTTCCTTGGGCTCGTTCTGCACGTCCATGCGCATCGCCTCGGCGGCGATGTCCTGACCCAGCAGGATCAACTCACGCCGGATGGCGAGATCGTGGATCATCTGGGCATAGTCGCGCACCGCATAGGCCGCGATGGCCGAGCCGGCCAGACGCGCCAGATAACCCGGCCCGCCCAGTTCCTTCAGGCCTTCGTCGTCTTCAAGAAACGCCTTCAGCGTCACCGGGGTGGCAAGGGCGTTCTTGGCGATCCGCGCGGCGGCGACTTCAAAGATGCGGCCATGCACGGGTTCATAGAAATGATCGGCGGTGATCAGCTGCGCGATGCGGTCATAAACATCGTTGTTGGTCAGCAGGGCACCCAGCAGCTGCTGTTCGGCTTCGATGGAATGCGGAACGGTGTCCGCCTGCGCGACCTCGGGCTTTGCCTCGCCGCCGCTGGCGTTGAAATACGAAAGATCGTTCATCGTCTGCTCTGTCCCCGGCCGTCTTGTCCTAGGCTGTTTGAAACGGAAGGGTGGGGTGCGTCCGCTGACGCACCCGTCCCCCGATTTCGTGCCTGTTCACTGTCCTGTTCCCCAGTCCCCGTGCGGCGTGTCGGATGACCCCCAAGTCTGTCATCGTCACGTCCCCCCGCCGGGGTGTTATCCAGATAGCGGAGCCCCCGCGGGCGAGGCAATCTGGAAAAGTCTGTGGATAACGCGGTATGATTCAAACCCACTATATCTGGTGGGCGGTGATGCGGCAACGCTGGCATCCTGTAGGGCGCCATAATCGCCGAACCGCCGGGCGTGAGCAAAAAGTCACCAGTCAAGATGCGGAGAGGGGCGAATATGAAAAAGCCGACATACGTTGCCGTATGCCGGTCATGAATTCTTAACGGAAATCTGCCCGCTTCGATTCGCTCAAGGGTCCGGGCGGGGTTTTCGCATAGCGCGATTCGAAGATGCGGTCCGGAAAGCGGGCGCGGTTGCGCCGGTGCCGGATCTGCCGGCGCGCAGGGCCGAAAGGCAGGCCCGATGCGCCCCCGGGATCAGTCCACGGTTCAGCCTCCGGATCAGCCCACGTATCAAGCTTTGCCGCGGGCTTCCTGCCAGGCGCGGGGGGCGTTCAGGAAGGTTTCAACCTCGTCCAGGGTCTCGGCGTCGAAGGATCCGCGGCGGCGCGCCTCGGCCAGGACATCCCACCAGGTGCACAGGTGATGCAGCGTCACGCCGTGATCGCCAAGCGTCTTTTCCGTTTCCGGGAAGATGCCGTAGTAGAAGATCACCGCCGTATGGGCACAGCTGGCCCCGGTGTCGCGGATCGCATCCACGAAAGAGATCTTGGAGCCGCCATCGGTGGTCAGATCCTCGACCAGCAACACTCGCTGGCCTTCGCTCATCGCGCCTTCGATCCGGGCGTTGCGGCCATAGCCCTTGGGCTTTTTCCGAACATAGGTCATGGGCAGCGCCATGCGTTCGGCCACCAGCGCGGCAAAGGGGATACCGGCCGTTTCGCCACCGGCGATATTGTCGAAAGCCTCCAGCCCCGCGTTGCGCATCACCGTCACGGTCAGTAAATCCATCAGGGTCGAGCGGATGCGCGGATAGGAGATCAGCTTGCGGCAGTCGATATAGGTCGGGCTGGGCAGGCCCGAGGCCAGGGTAAACGGTTCGCGCGAATTGAAATGCACCGCCTCGATATCCAGCAGCATGCCGGCGGCCAGGCGGGCGATTTCTTCCGGAGCGGGATAAGAGGAGGGGATCATGTCAGAACCTTTCGCGGGGGGAGGCGTCGGAGGCCTCCGGCGGGAGTATTTTCGGCAAGATGATGGGGATCAGGACCAATAGACCGGGAAGCCGGGGTCGAAGACGGTGACCGGGCCGGCACCGCTTTCGATCTTGGCCGGGAAGGCGGTGGCCTGATCGGATTTGGTCAGGGTGATCGTGTCGTCATTGGGGGCGAGCCCGTAGAAGGCCGGCCCATGCAGCGAGGCGAAACCTTCGAGCTTGTCCAGCGCATCCGCCGCCTCGAACACATGCGCGAGCAGGGGCATGGTGTTCGTGGCGGTGAAACAGCCGGCGCAGCCGCAGGCGTGTTCCTTCAACTCATCAGGATGGGGCGCGCTGTCGGTGCCCAGGAAGAAGCGCGCATCGCCCGAGGTCGCGGCCGCGACCAGGGCCTGGCGGTGTTCTTCCCGCTTGGCGACGGGCAGGCAGTAGTAATGCGGTTTGATCCCGCCCACGAGGATGTGGTTGCGGTTGATGATCAGGTGGTGGGTGGTGATCGTCGCGCCGAGGTCGCTGTCATGGGCGCGCACGTAATCGGCCGCCTGGGCGGTGGTGATATGTTCCATCACCACGCGCAGACCGGGGGTGGCGCGGCGGATCGGATCCAGCACGCGGTCGATGAACACCGCCTCGCGGTCGAAGATGTCGATGTCGTGGTCCGTGACCTCACCATGGGTGCAGAGCGGCATGCCGATTTCAGCCATCTTTTCCAGCACGGGGCGGACGCGGTCGAAGTCACGCACGCCCGAGGCGGAATTGGTCGTGGCCCCGGCGGGGTAGAGTTTGACGCTGGTGGCGATGCCAGAGGCATGGGCGCGGGCGACGTCCTCGGGGTCGGTGTCTTCGGTGAGGTAGAGCACCATCAGCGGGTCGAAGGACATGCCCTCGGGCAGGGCCTTGAGGATGCGATCGCGATAGGCCGCGGCCTGGGCCCCCGTCACCACCGGCGGCACGAGGTTCGGCATCACGATGGCGCGGCCGAAGGTGCGGGCGGTTTCGGGAAGGACGGCCTCCATCATCGCGCCATCGCGCAGATGCAGGTGCCAGTCGTCGGGGCGGCGGATCGTCAGGGTGCGGGTCATGGCTGCCGATTACACAGGAAGGGCGCGAAGGGGAAGCCCGTTCACGCCTCTTCCCCGTCCAATTCCCCGTCCAATTGGCGCAGCCGGCGTTGGAAGCGCGGGGCCTGGAAGCGGGCGGTCACATTCTGGCACAGCAGGCGGATCAGGTCGGGCCGTTCCTTCAGTTCCAGCCGCGACAGCAGCCGGCGCAGATAGGGCAGGTGGTTGCGGCGCGCGCGGTAGAGCCCGGCGAAGAAGCGCGGGGTCAGGCGATCCTCGGCCACGGCCTGAAGGATGGGAAACAGCCGCTTCATGTACAGAAGGTGGGTCTGCAGCGCCTCGCCCATGTAGCGCATCCGGTATTTCGCCACGTTCGGCGCGGTGAACAGCGCCGCATGCATGGCGTCCTGCGTCACGTCCGGGTCGTAGATCACATGCATCTGCTGCGCCGCGTCGATCATGTTCGGCGCATAGCCATAGCGAGAGGTAAAATCGAGCCGCCGCATGTCGGTGAACCGGTCGTCCCATTCCGCCACCGCAGGGTCCAGCGTCGCCTGCGGCTGTACCGCCAGCACCCGCGCGCCGGGAGCGGTCACCGAATAGGCCGCCGCCGCATAGCCGCAGGGACCGGCCCCGTAAAAGATCACCCGGTCGAATTCATCGAAGAACCCGTCATCCACCAGCTGATCGAAATAGGCATAGACATCCTTGTCGCGGAACCAGGTGTCCCCGTCAGAGGCCAGCAGCAGGCTGGACCAGCCCATCTTCTGTGACATCAGCCAGCCCAGGGGTCGGGCACTTTCCGTCAGGCTGCGCATGCCCTGGACGGTTTCGAAACTGACGAGAAGCACCGGCCCCGCCTTGACGAAGGCTGCAAAGTGCCGCCGCCCTAGGCGGTCGGCCGCGCCGCGGGCCTGGGCTTCGTCCATGATGCGGTCGGTCCAGCCGGATTTGTCGAGACCCGTCAGGTCCTGCACCGGAAAATTTCCGTCCATTCCTTCACCCCCACTGCGGTCCGATCAGAAGCAGGGGGCCGCGAATGCCGGGCGCAGGTCTGGCAGGACCGGGGCCTAATCCGCGGCCTCAGGATTCTCCTGTCGGCCAAGATTTGCGTAGCCTACCAGAAACCGCGCCTCGTTCAACGGAACAGCGCGTGTCGGAGGCGTCATCAATAGCCGCCCAAAGAGCGCGCGGAAGGGTTCCTGTTTCATCAGCGTCTCGAAGCGCTGATGCCGCCAGGCCACCGTATCGGCATGCAGCTGCGCCAGCTGCGGGTCGGATTTCAGCTGGGCCAGCTCTTCCTCCATCCGCGGGGCGAGGGCCAGGATCGACACGTCCTTGTCCTGGTTGAAGTTGCGTTCCACCCAGTAATCCGTGCCCAACATATGATCTGAATGCACCGCGCGGCCCCGGTCCGCCTTGAGCACATAGCTTTCCATCGCGCCAAGCGCATAGTGGTTCAGCTGCACCAGCTTGTAATTCGACCGGCCATAGTTGGAGAAGATCCGCTGCGTGCGGAACTTGGCGTCCAATTCGCGCCCCTCGCCGTCGAACCAGCGGGCGGCATCGACACGGGCGGGATCGGGCGCGCGAGGGCGATGCACCCCCAGCTTCCGATAGGTGCCGTCGTTGCGATAAAGCGTCTTGAACATGGCCGAGCGCCAGGGCCAGTACATCACCACCGGTGCCGCATGGGTGAAGGTGCGCGTCACCGGCTGATCATGAAACCGCGCCTGACCGCCACAGCCGAACAGACGCCAGGTCAGGGTGATGGCATCCGCCTGAGGCAGGGCCTTGAGAAGTGCGGGCAGGGTGCGGTCGCCGGTGTGGATATTGACGAATTCGTCCACGTCCAGCGTGGCGATCCAGTCGGCCTGGCGCACGATCTCCATCCGGTCGGCCTGTTTGTAGGCGGTGAACTGGATCCCGCCCTGGTCATAGGGGCCGTCGTTGCGCACATGGGTCAGCAGCCCCATGTCGTGCAACCGGTCCAGCATGGCATCGGTGCCGTCCTGGCAATCGTTGGAAAAGACAAGGAAATCCGTAAATCCCACGGCGCGGTGGTGGGCCAGCCATTCCAACAGGAAGGCGCCTTCGTTGCGCAGAGTGAGAACGGCGAGAAAGCGCATCAATCGCCCCTCGCAAAGGTCACGACCTTGTTGCTGGAATGGCGCGGCGCATAGATCAGCCCGGCCCCGTGCATCGTGTCAAAGACCCGCCGCACGCCCTCCAGCCCCGTAACCTTGGGGTGCAGCACGACCATGGTGTGGCGCACGGTCTCCAGATCCAGCAGCGGCAGAAGCGAAACCTCGGCCCCTTCGATGTCGCACAGGATCACGTCGGGGGTCAGCGCGGCGACGGTCTGGCGGGCGGGCAGCACCGGCACCTCGGTCACGTTGACGATGCCGTCGGTCGGTTCGCGGCTGGTCGAGCTTTCGAAGAACTTGCGCCGGACATAGAAATGCCGGCTGCCGCGCGCCTCGCCCAGAATGGCGTGATGCACGGTGATCGCGTCAAGCCCGTTTTCCGAATGCACCCGGCGGATGCAGGGGATCAGTGCGGTGTTGGCCTCGAACGTATGGACCTGGGCGGGGGCGCAGTTCCGTGCCACCACGGCCGAAAGATACCCCAGCCCGCCGCCGAATTCGACAACCCGGTCGCCCGGCTGCACGATCTTCAGCGCGGCCTGGGTTTCTTTTTCCTCGTAGGTGCCGCTGGCCAGCATGTTGCGCGCCTTGGGAAACAGCGGCGGCATGTCGGTCGGAAAGGTGACCCCGTGACAGCTGACATGCGCGGGGCGACCCATCTCGGCCAGCTCGGCGCGTTTGAACCGGTCCGAGGATCCGGGGAACTGCGCGGAATGGTCGGGATGCTCGGTCATCGTGTTGGACATCTCAGCTTTCCAGGTCCTGGGCCAGGGCATAGGCCACGCGTTCGGTTTCGGTCAGACGGATCGACAGCGCCTGATCGTAAAGGTCCTGAAACTCGGGCGTTGCGTGCAGATCCGCCGCCTTGTCCTGATGCCAGGCAAAGCCCGCGTCATGCAGGGCGCGCAGCTGCGGATCGGCCAGCAGACGGTCCATTTCCGCCCGCAGGCGCGGCAGATTGCGCTGAATCGTGACGTCGGAATAATCGCCCCAGTCCATGCGGATCCAGTAGTTCAGCCCGATCGACCGATCCACATGCAGCGCGCGACCGCGCTGACGTTTGATCAGGTAACTGTCGGCGCTGCGCAGGGCATAGTGGTTCAACTGGATCAGATCATAGCCGATTGACCGTTTCGAACTGCGCCAGCCGTTCTTGATCAGCTCGGCCGTGGCGTCCTGGCCGGACCCGTTGACCCATTTCACCGCCCCCGCCTTGTCGTCAGAGAGCTTGTTGGGCCGGTGGCAGGACAGTTTCGAATAGGCCCCGATATTGCGGAACAGCGTCTTGAAGCCCCAGACCGTATGCGGCTTGGGGCAGAATTTCGGCGCACAGGCGGTGAATTGTTCGATCACCGGGCGGTCGGCCAGATCGGTGACGCCGCCATGGCCGAACAGCCGCCAGGTCATCGCCACGTTCGTGGCGTCCGGGGCTTCGAGAAAGAATTCGTCCAGCGTGCCGTTGCCGCAGCGCACGTTGACGAATTCGTCCACGTCGATATGGGCGATCCACTCGGCATTTTGCAGCACGGGTTCGGTCAGCGCATTGTCCAGCGCATGGGTCTGCGGCGACCGCCCCTGCCAGCCGTCGTTGTTGCGGTGGTGCACGATGCCCATCTCGTCCAGCCGGGACAGGATCGCATCGGTGCCGTCGGTGCAATCGTTGGTGTAGATCAGGAAGGTGTCGAAGCCGATGGCGCGGTGATAGGCGACCCATTCCACGATATAGGGCGCTTCGTTCTTCATGCAGCCGACGATGACCCGGCCACTGCTGCCCTTGGGCAGGGCGCGGGGCGGGGCAGGGTCAAAGGGCACATCCAGCGCGGTTTCATTGACCTTGCCGATCCGGTTGTGCGGCCGGAAGGTCGACGTCTGAAGCCCGTTGAATTTCTCGATCGCCAGCGGCGTCATGATCTTTTGCGCAGTCTCGGAAAGCTGCGGGGTTGCCGGGGCAGGGGCCTCGGCCCCGTTCAGCTGCGCCACGTCGGCCTTGATCGCCTCGCCCTGATCGGCGGTCGCGCGGTCCAGCCGCCACATCCAGGCCAGCAGATATTGCGAGGCACGAAAGCCATCGGGCGCGGGCGGTTCCTGCCAGCGGGCGGCGGCGGGATCGGGGCGCAGCAGGTCGGGCCGCAGCCCCGGGTGCCGGGCGCAAAGCTGTTCGACCATCGGGGCGAACCGTGCTGAAACCTCCGCCAGCGCGCCGGGATCAATGGCCGGTCCGTCGACGGCCAGATCCTCCATAAAGCGTTTCCACATCGGGCGGGGCAACACGTGCTCTCCCTGCCGCAGCAGGCGGATCAGCATGGCGTTCATCTGTCGCGCCCGCGCCAGCCACCGGGCCGAGGGCTCGGTCACCGGATCGACCACTCTGGCCTTGCCGATCTGGTCGCGGATGTCGAAGGCCACCTGCAACTCCTGCGTCACCTCGGCCGAAGCCCACAGCACCGGATCATAGGACCGGAACCGCATCGTGCCCGCCCCGAAGATCGTTTCCCACCTTGCGCCCAGCTTGGCGTAATCCAGCCAGAAGGCCGGGGCCTGAACCGACGGGAATACTCCCCGGGCCGGATCCGCCTGCGGCGTCGCCGTCAGGCAGCCGTCCCACCAATCCTTCGCCTGGGTCAGGCCCAGCTCCATCTCCAGCCCCCGGGCGCGGCCTTCCAGGACCTGCGCCGCATAGACCCGCGCCAGCGCCCGCGCAGGTTCGTCCACATGGGCCGTGACCACGATGTCGTCCGACAGGGTGGTCAGCATCTCGTGCAGGGTCTCCATCTCTCCGCGGCCGATCAGCCCGCTGGCCAGCTGCGCGGCCGACAGGATCAGCACATCTGGATTGGCCCGCGCCACGTCCCGCTCAAGCTGCTCCATCAGCTGCTCGCGCAGGGCGGTCTGCTTGTCCTCGGTGATGAAGCCGCGGGCAAAGCGCAGCGGATCGACGTTTTCCGGGTCGGTCACGGCCATGAACAGCCGCGTGTGGTTCTTCGCCCCGGCCGACCGGGGGAACAGAACGCCCTTGCCCTCAAGCTGGGATCGCTTGTCCGCCAGCACGTCCTGCAGACGGTCCGCCCCGCAGCCCTCAAGCCCGATATGCAGATGGATCCTCACCCGCCGGCCTTCTTCAGATTGCGGTTCGCCAGATTTCGATTGGCCTGGCCCCACCACGGCATGTCGCGCCCGGTAAAGGCCTGCAGCTGTTCGCGGGCATTGGGTGCGGCCACGTCAAGGATCAGGAAGTTCGGATCCCCTGCAAAGATCGCTTCCAGAAAGGCATAATGCGCCTCGATCCAGCGGATGCGGTCGGCCTCTTCCTCTCCATAGCCCACGGGCAGTCCGGGCAGGGCAGCCTTCTGCATCCGCGCCACCATCGAGGTCCAGTTGAGCATCGAATTGCTCAGCTCCTGCGGGTCGCGCCAGCTGGCCACGAATTTCACCTGCGGATGGGCGGCGCGGATCGCCATCAGCACCCCGTGATCCATCTGCGGCCAGGCGGGGTGGCGTTCGCGCAGCACGGAAATCTCGCTCAGCGCCTCGAATTCGTCCAGGCGGGCCAAGGGATCGCCGGTGCGGTAATAGCCGTCATAGATCAGATCGGCGACAAAGGCCTCGGCCAGCTCGGGGCGCTGACTTTGATCCGCCTTGATCCGATGGTCGGCGGTGTGCAGCCCGGCGCGGCGCAGCGCGCGCGCCAGGGTCGTGGTGCCGGATTTCGGCAGCCCGAGGTTGATCACCTGCATCTTGCTCATCCCGTTTGCACCCCTGTCGTCCGTGTCGTCCCTGTCGTTGCGGCGAAGGGCGAGGGCGGCGGCTGCACGCCAAGCGATTGCAACAGCGCCTCTTCCGCCGGACACAGCGTGCCGGCCCGCATCAAGTGCGCCTTCATGTCCCGATAGGCCTGTTGCCTCAGCAGCGCGTCGCGCTTTGCCTCGTGCAGGGCGCAGGCCTCTTCGTGCAGCGTGGCAATCCCGGGCAGGGCCTTCAGCGCGGCCATCTCCCGCTCCAACGCGGGCAGATACCGCTGGATCGAGCGGTCCTGATAGGCCACGTCATTGCGTTCGCGCCAATAAGTGTCGTCAAAGGCCCGGTTTTCGCGGTTCACATCGCCCCGGTCGTTCTTGACCAGGTAACTGTCCAGCGAGCGCAGCGCATAATGGTTCAGCGTAGCGTGATCCCTTGCGCCGGGGGCGGGGAACTTGCGGATGCGGCGCGGATTGGCCGCCACCAGGAACTTGTGCGGCACGTCGCGCCCCGATCCGTCCGACCAGCTGGGCCGCGCCTCGGCCGGCAGCTTGCCACGAAAGAAGGGCCTGTGCGCGCCGTAGTATTGCAGCGGGAAATCCTTGCGCACCAGGGACTTCACCTCGATCGCGAATTCGCCGCACCAGATGTCGGGATTATGGCTGCGATCGAACTGGGCGATGATGGGCACATCGCGAAACCCTTCGACCCCGCCATTGGCCATGAACTGGAAGTTCAGCGAAATCGCCTGCCGGTCTGCCCCGCAGGCAGCAATCAGCGCCGGGATCGTGTGATCGCCCACGTGGATGTTCAGGAACTCGTCCACATCCGCGATCCAGATCCAGTCGGCCCCCGTGACGACCTCCTGCCGACGCGCGTCCTTCAGCGCCTCCATCTGGTAATTGCGCCCCTCCGCCGGGTTGGGCAGGTGATGCACGACCCCCTGGGCAGCCAGGGCATCCAGGATCCGGTCGGTGCCGTCGTCACAATCGTTGGAGTAAAACAGGAAATCCGTGCAGCCGATCAGCCGGTTGAAGGCAATCCATTCGATCAGGAACGGGCCTTCGTTCTTCACACAGGTAACCGCAGTGATGCGCATTCTATGTCCTGCACCGCCCGCTTCGGCGGCCTTGTTGTGCCCCGGTTCACGCGGGGCCTGCTCGGGATGTTGGTCCGGCCTGGCGGTCTTGGCACCCGCCCCGGGATCACCCTTGTTTGCTTGCGCCGGACTTTTGCATCCCTTGGGTGCTGCGTCAACGTGTCGGGGAAAGTGCGGGACAAAATGCTACATATGGCCAACTTGACCCCGGCCGCCGCCCATGCGCTGTTACGGGGATTGACCGCAGGAAAGGCCGCCCTGACCATGACCCAGCCGATCGACGCCATCGACGAAGTGCAACAGATGCTCTCCGGGCAGGATTACGTGGCTGGCCGCGCGCTATCGACCGTGGTCTTCCTGGCGCTAAAACTGGGCCGGCCCCTGTTCCTGGAAGGCGAGCCAGGCACCGGCAAGACGGAAATCGCCAAGGCCATCGCCACCGGGCTGGGCCGCCGACTGATCCGCCTGCAATGTTACGAAGGGCTCGACGCCGCCTCGGCGGTCTACGAATGGAACTTCCCGGCCCAGATGATCGCGATCCGCACCGCCGAGGCCTCGGGCCAGGCCGACCGCGCCGCGCTGCAGTCCGAACTCTTCAGCTCGGACTACCTGACCGAACGGCCGCTGCTTCAGGCCATGCGCCCAGATCCCGCCGGGGCCCCCGTGCTGCTGATCGACGAACTCGATCGCACGGATGAACCGTTCGAGGCCTTCCTGCTCGAGGCGCTGTCGGACTTCCAGGTCACGATCCCCGAACTCGGCACGATCAAGGCGCCCGAGCCGCCGATCGTCATCGTCACCTCCAACCGCACCCGCGAAGTGCACGATGCCCTCAAGCGACGCTGCCTCTACCATTGGGTCGACTACCCTGACTTCGAGCGTGAAATGCAGATCCTGCGCGCCCGCGCCCCCGAAGCCTCCGAAGCCCTCTCGCGTGAAATCGTCGCCTTCGTGCAGCGCCTGCGCACCGAAGACATTTTCAAGAAACCCGGTGTCGCCGAAACCATCGACTGGGCGAAATGCCTGCTGGCCCTCGACGTGGTCTCGCTGTCCCCCCAGACAATCGCCGACACCCTGGGCGCGATCCTAAAATACCAGGACGACATCGCCCGCCTCGAAGGCTCCGAAGCCAAGCGCCTCCTGGACGAGGCCCGCGCCACGATCGGCCCCGCCTGATGCCGCGCAGCCACGCCTTTGGGGACCCAAATCCCCATCATCTTGCCGAAAATACTCTGCAGGGGGTGCGGGGGATGCAAAATCCCCCGCGGCGCGGCTGATGCCACAGGGCATACCCGAATATGCCCCGCTCGACCTGCCGGACAACCCGCAGCTGGCCGGCAATATCACCCATTTCGCCCGTGCCCTGCGCAAGGCCGGGCTGCCGATCGGGCCGGGGCGCACGCTGGATGCGATCCGCGCGGTCCAGGTGGCGGGTTTCACCGACAAACGCGATTTCTACTGGACCCTGCACGCCTGTTTCGTCTCGTCCCCGCAGCATCGTCAGGTCTTTTCCCAGCTCTTCCGCCTCTACTGGCGCGACCCGCGCTACATGGAACACATGATGTCCATGATGCTGCCCGCCGTGCGCGGCGTGGCCGAGGATCGTGCTGCCGAAGCCGGGGAAAAACGCGCGGCCGAGGCGCTGCTCGACGGGGCCGATCAGCCGATGCCGCAACCTCAGGACGACCCCGAGGAAGAGACAAAAATCGAGGTCGACGCCTCCCTCACCATCTCCGAGGAAGAGCGTCTGCGCTCCCTCGATTTCGAACAGATGTCGACCGAGGAAATCGCCCGCGCCAAGCGCATGCTGGCCCGGCTGACCCTGCCGGTGAAACCCATGCTGTCGCGCCGTCGCGTCGCCTCGCCCCATGGCGCGCGGATCGACACCGCCCGCACCCTGCGCGCTGCCATGCGCACGGGGGGCGAGATCCAGGCATTGCACCGCGCCCGCCCGCGCCCCCGTTGGCCGGCACTGGTGACGCTCTGTGACATCTCCGGCTCGATGTCGCAATACAGCCGCATGGTGCTGCATTTTCTGCATGCGGTGGCCAATGAAAAGGGCGCGGGCTGGGCGCGCGTCCATGCCTTCACCTTCGGCACCCGCCTGACCAATATCACCCGCCACCTGAACAACCGCGACGTCGACGCCGCCCTGGCCGCCGCCGGGGCCGAGGCCCAGGACTGGGAAGGCGGCACGCGCATCGGCGACTGCCTGCACGACTTCAACCGCGACTGGTCGCGCCGGGTCATGGGGCAGGGGGCGGTGGTGCTTCTGATCACCGACGGGCTGGACCGGGGCGATCCATCTGCGCTGGCGCATGAGATGCAGCGCCTGCATTTGTCCTCGCGCCGGCTGATCTGGCTGAACCCGCTGCTGCGCTGGGACGGCTTCGCCCCCAAGGCGCGCGGCATCGCCGCCATGCTGCCCCATGTGGACAGTTTCCGCGCCGGCCATTCCATCGCCTCGATCGAAGATCTGGCCCTTGCCCTTTCCCGCCCGGATGATCGCGGCGAAAAGGACCGTCTGATCGCCTCGCTAAGTGCCTGAAGTCACACGCGCTATCCGATAACATCGAACTTTTTTCGCTGACGATGCGTTGAGCTTTCGAACCGCGGCCCGACTTGGGGCTTTCGCGGACCTGAAAGGACACCGAGATGAACAGCAAGTTTCTGAAATCGACCACCGCCATCGTGCTGAGCCTCAGCCTGGCCGTGCCGCATGTGGCGCTGGCCCAGACCGCGGCCGAGCTCGAGGCTGAACTGGGCGTCGACACCTCCAACCTGACCGAGGCCGAACTGGAGGACCTGCGCAAGCAGCTGGCCGACCAGCGCGCGGCCCAGGCCGCGGATGCGCCCTCCGCCCAAACTGAAGCCCCGGCAAACACCCAGGCCGAAGCCTCTGCCAATGCACCCGCTGACGCTCCGGCCGACAGTGCCGCAACTGCCGAAGCCCCCGTTGCTGAACCTGCCGAAGAGCCCGGCCTGCTGGACCGCGCCGTGGGTGCCGTAACCGAACAGCTGAATGCCGTGACCGGTAATGACACCTCCGCCGAAGCGGCCCCCGAGGCCAGCGCCGAGGCACCGGCAGACACCGTGACGCCCGAGGCAACCGCCGAAACCACGACTGAGGAAACCGCGACCGAAGCCCCGGCCGCAACCGCGGCCGAGACGACGGCGGAAACCACGGCTGAAACTGCCCCGACTGCAGAACCTGCGGCAGAACCGGCGGAAGAACAGACCGCGGAAACGCCGGCCGAGACGACTGAAACCGCGCCCGAAGCCACCGCTCAGGCCGATGGCAGCGTCGCGACCGAAGAGTCTTCCGAACCCCAGGGCACCATGCTGGAACAGACCGTCGACAAGCTGCGCGCCCAAGTCGAGGAACTGACCACCAACACCGAGGATCTGGCTGAACGTCAGGCCGCCTCCGAAGCTGCGGCTGCCGAAGCCCAGGCCGGTTCGATGGCCGCTCAGGCGGAAGGCACCGAAGGGGCCGAGGTCGTGGAAAGCACCGTGACCGAGGAAACCGCCCGCTCCTCGACCGAGGAATTCCAGACCGATGTCGCCTCGACCGAAGGGGCGACTGACGCTGAAGCCACGGCCACGTCCGAGAAAAAGGGCCTTGATACCGCTGGCAAAATCGCCCTGCTGGGCCTTGGTGCCCTGGCCGTTGGCCAGATCCTGAAGAACGGCTCCGAAGTGGTGTCGAACTCGGGCGACCGCGTGGTCGTGCAGCAGGCCGATGGCACCTACAAGGTGCTGAAGAACGACGACGCCGTGATGTTCCAGCCTGGCACCGACGTGAAGACCTTTGCCTATGACGACGGCTCGACCCGCACGGTCGCTGTCCGTCAGGACGGCACGCAGATCGAAACCATCCGCGCCGCCGACGGCACGGTTCTGCGCCGCGCCCGGATTTTCGAGGACGGCACCCGCGTGGTCCTGTTCGACGACACCCAGGTCGCGCAGGAGGTCGAGGTGAACAAGCTGCCGCAGGTCACCGATACGCAGCGCGAGATCAACATTCGCCAGGCCGAAGAGGACGAGCTGCGCGCCGCCCTGGCCGCCAACCTGCCCGAGACGGTCGATCGCCGCTTCTCGCTCAGCCAGGTGCGCAATATCAATGCCGTCCGTCAGCTGGTGCCGGAAATCGGCGTGGACAGCATCAACTTTGAAACCGGGTCGTCCGTGATCCGCCCCGAGGAGGCCAAGGAGCTGGCCGCCCTGGGCACGCTGATGCGCGAACGGATCAGCCAGAACCCCGGTGAGGTCTTCCTGATCGAAGGTCACACCGATGCTGTTGGCGCAGCAGGCTACAACCTGGCGCTGTCCGACCGCCGTGCGGAAAGCGTGGCCCTCGCCCTGACCGAATACTTCGACGTGCCGCCGGAGAACATGGTTGTACAGGGCTACGGTGAATATGATCTTAAGATCCGCACCGCCGAGGCCGAGCGTGAAAACCGCCGCGCCGCCGTGCGCCGCATCACCGCGCTTCTGTCGGGCAATTGATCCGGCCCCGCGCCAGGGATTGATCCCTGAAGTAGGCAACAGGAAGGCCGGGCATCGCTGCCCGGCCTTTTTGGTGTCCACCTGACGGGGAGACGCGCCAGATGGCCACATGCGCCCGATCCTGACAGGGCAAAAGCCCCCGCGCCATGCGACCTTGATCCGGGTCCTGCCGGTGCCAAAAGGGTGATATGCCCTTGCTTGCGCCGCCCCGGGGCCCCCCCTAAGCTGCGGTGCAGATTGGAAAAGGGGCGTGCCATGGATCGGATCGCGGAACAGGCCTGGGAATGGCATCTGGCCGGCAAGGGCGCGGCCTTGGCCACGGTGGTCGAAACCTGGGGCAGCGCCCCGCGCCGCGTGGGCGCGATGCTGGCGGTCTCGGGCGATGGCGACCTCGCGGGCTCGGTCTCGGGCGGCTGTGTCGAGGGCGCGGTGGTGACCGAGGCCTTCGACGCCCTGGAAACCGGCAAAAGCACCATCCTGACCTATGGCGTTTCGGACGACGATGCCTTTGCCGTGGGGCTGGCTTGCGGCGGCACGATCCGCATCCTGTTGCAGCCCGTCGGGTTCGATGCGGGTATCCCGGTCGACACGTTGACCGCCCTCTGCGCGGCGCGGGCCGCCCGCACCCCCGTGGCCCATGTGGTCGATACCGAAGGCTGGACCAGCCACACCGCCGGTGCCGAGGACTTCCCCGACCGCTTCCGCGCCGATCGCAGCGGGTTCGAGGATGAAACGACCTTTGTTGCCATCCACAACCCGCCCTTGCGCATGGTTGTCGTCGGTGCGGTACATATCTCCCAGGCCCTGGTGCCCATGGCCCGAATGGCTGGCTACGATCCGCTGATCGTCGATCCGCGCCCCGCCTTCGCCACGCCCGAGCGTTTCCCGGGCGAAGATGTGCGCGACGCCTACCCGGACGAGGTGCTGGACGGTCTTCTGGACAGCCGTACCGCGTTGGTGCTTCTGACGCACGACCCCAAGATCGACGACCCCGCGCTCGAGATGGGGCTGCGGTCAGATGCCTTCTACATCGGCGCGCTCGGGTCCACCCGGACCCATGCCAAACGGGTGCAACGCCTGACGGACAAGGGCTTTTCCGACAGCCAGATCGCCCGCATCCACGCCCCTGTGGGTCTGGATATCGGAGCCGCGGGACCGGCCGAAATTGCCATCGCCACAATCGCCCAGATCACCCAGGTGTTGCGGAAGGGCGCATGAAGTTCGGCCCTGTTCCCCTGTCCCAGGCGGAAGGCGCGATCCTGGCGCACTCCGTTGGTCTGCCTTCCGGTCGGCTGCGCAAGGGGCAGCTTCTGGACCGGGACCATCTGGATCAGATGGCCTCTGCCGGCCTTGCAGAGGTCATCGTCGCCAGTCCCGATCCCGGCGACATTTTGGAAAACGACGCCGCCCTTCGCCTGGCTCAGGCTTTGGTGCCGGATCCCCAGGCTGTGCACCTGACCCTGTCCCATGCCTTCACGGGTCGGGTGAATGTCACCGCCTCCGGCCCCGGTGTGGTCGTGCTGGACCCGGATCGTATCGCGCGCCTGAACGCGATCGACCCGATGCTGACCCTGGCCACGGTTCCCCAGCATCAGCAGATGGGGCAGGGCGGCATGGTTGCGACCGTCAAGATCATCTCATACGCAGTGCCCGAAACGTCCGTCGCGGCGGCCGAGGCGCTTTTGTCCGGCGGCACGCCCCTGGCCTTGCTTCCGCCTGTTTTGCGCCGCGCCCGGCTGATCGTGACCGAAATCCCCTCTGGTCCCGGCGAAAAGGGCGTAGAGGCGATCCGCAACCGTCTGAGCGCGCTGAACATCACGCTAGACCAGGTCATTTCCGTCCCGCATCGCCAGGATGCGATCCGTGACGCTTTGTCGGCCACTGGGGCGCAGGATCTGACGCTGATCCTGACGGCCTCGGCCACCTCTGACCCGTATGACGTGGCCCCCCAGGCGCTGCGCGACGCCGGTGGTCATGTCGAACGGTTCGGGATGCCGGTGGATCCCGGCAACCTTCTGTTTCTGGGCGATCTGCACGGACAGCCCGTGATCGGCCTTCCGGGCTGCGTACGTTCGCCGGCGTTGAACGGGGCAGACTGGGTGCTGTCCCGTGTAGCTTGCGGCGTCCCGGTCAGCGGGGCGGATATCGCGGGAATGGGCGTCGGGGGATTGCTGAAGGAAATCCCGACGCGACCGCAGCCACGCTCTGGTCGTCGCACATAGGGATTAACAAATAGAAAACGGCCCCGCAGGGCCGTCTGTCATCTTCGATAAAATTCGATCCAAAAAGCGCTTGGGCTTATTTGGCGACCGGTCCGATCATCATGATCATCTGGCGGCCTTCCATCTTCGGCATGTTTTCGACCTTGCCGATTTCCTTGATGTCTTCCGCCACGCGTTCCAGCAGCTCACGACCCAGATTCTGGTGCGCCATTTCCCGTCCACGGAAGCGCAGGGTGACCTTCACCTTATCGCCTTTTTCCAGGAATTTCACAACGTTGCGCATCTTGACTTCGTAATCATGCGTGTCGGTGTTGGGCCGGAACTTGACCTCTTTCACCTCGATGATTTTCTGCTTTTTGCGCGCTTCGGATTCCCGCTTTTGCTGTTCGTATTTGAACTTGCCGAAATCCATGATCTTGCAGACCGGCGGGGTCGCGTTCGGAGAAATTTCGACAAGATCCAGCTCGGCCTGTTCGGCCAGTTCCATCGCCCAGGCGGGCGACACAACGCCAATATTTTCGCCTTCGGCGCCGATCAAACGGATTTCAGGGGCGCGGATTCGGTCGTTGACGCGGGGGCCGGTGTCACGGGTCGGCGGCGCGTTATGGGGTCTGCGGGCTATGTCTCTGGTCCTCTTATGGCCGTATGTCAGTGATCGCGTAAATTAGTCCTGCCGGACCTTTCTTTCAAGCGCCAAATGCGCGAAACCTATGGGTGCAGGCAATTCCTTCCAAGTGGTTAAGGCCGGGGAGGTGGATCGATTGCGCCTCTGTCGACAGGTCTGCCCGGACGGATAGGTTCTCATTTGTTAAGGTCTTCACATGCGTCTGGTTCTCGCCTTGTTTGTTGCCGCGGTGGTGCTATCCGTCTGGCTTTTCGCGCCCATGCGTGAGGGTGAGCCAGAGGTGATTTCCATGCCGCAGGTCCTTCGGATCGCGCCGCCCGAGAAGGGCGAGGGACCGGCGGACATCGGTGATGCCATCAGTGCCGCAGTCGCAGGTGCCGCTGAAAAGTCTTCGCAATACCAAGGCAATGCCGAAGCGATCGCCGCCGATCAAGCCGAGGCCCTTCCGGATCCCAGGGAACTGGCCGCAGAACTGGGGCTGTCCAAGGAAGAGTTACGACGTCGGCTCACGCCACCGGATTTTGAACCGGAGTATGTGGTCGAGATCATTGATAGATCTTTGTTGTCGCCTGTAGAAAAGGCGCAACTGGTCGAAGAATTGACCGCTGTCGTCGACCAACCCGAAATCCTTGCCAAATACCTGACGGCGCTGCGGCAGAGCCTGGGCTTCGACGACTAGTGGGCTGATTTCAAAGGGGCAGGGCGCTGGTCGACTTGATTTCCTCCATGGAAAGCAGCGCCGTCACATTGTGGATCTTAACCTCGGAAATCAGCGCCTGGTAAAAGACGTCATAAGCCCGCGCGTTGGCGACCCGTACCTTGAGGATATAGTCGATGTCGCCGGCCAAACGGTGCGCCTCTTGTACCTCGGGACGTTCGCGCAGCGCCTTGAGAAATGCGTTCTGCCAAGCCGCATCATGTTCGGACGTGCGGATCAGGACGAAGAAACAGGCCTCGAACCCAAGTGCGTCGGCATCCAGAACAGCGACCTCGCGCTTGATGATCCCGCGTTCCCTCATCTTGCGGATCCGGTTCCACACAGGGGTCTTCGAAGACCCGACGGAACGGGCGATATCCTCGATCGAGGGGCTGGTGTCCTGCTGCAGCTGCAAGAGGATTTTCCGGTCCAACTCGTCCAATCGGTCTGCCATTCCTGTTTTCCCCGCTTTGCTAGGATTCCGGCCCATGGCCCTTGGGTGTCGGGAACGCTGTTCTTATTTGGGCGCGCTACTGGTGTCAGGGTGGGAATATTTCCTATTTTGAGTGCAGTCAATGACACCCGGATTCGATCACGATGCAGCACTTTCCGATCTTCGTAGCGATGCAGGACGCCCGTGTTCTGCTGTCCGGCGGCGGCGATGCTGCGCTGGCGAAGCTGCGGCTGCTGCTCAAGACGCCCGCCCGGATCGAGGTTTTCAGCCGCACCCCGGCCGAGGAAATTCGGACCTGGCACCGTCAGGGGCGTCTGCACCTGATCGCACGCGACCTGCAGCCCGGTGACCTTAACGGCGCGACCTTGGTCTATGCCGCCGACGAAGACGACGCGCTGGATGCCCGGACCGAGGCCTTTGCCCGCGCCGCCGGCGTGTTGGTTAACGTGGTCGACAACCTCGCGGCTTCGGCCTTCATCACGCCGGCCATGATCGACCGTGCCCCGGTCACCATCGCGATCGGGACCGAGGGAACCGCCCCTGTTCTTGCCCGTAAGATCAAGGCAGAGTTGGAAGAATCCCTTCCCGTCGTTACCGGTGTGCTGGCGCGCGCCGCTGCAGCCTTTCGCACTCGTGCAGAAGTTCTGGCGCATGGCGAACCGCGCCGCGCCTTCTGGTCCGACTGGTTCGACCGCACTGGCCCCGCCGCCCATGCCACCGGAAATGATCTGGAAAAGGCCCTGACCGAGCTTCTGACGCAACACCTTAATAATACTGCGACCACCGACCGCGTGACCCTGGCCTGGAGCGGATCCGACGATCCGGACCTTCTGGTCATGAAGACCCGTCGTGCCCTGGATCAGGCGGACGTTGTCGTGCATGACGCCGACATCGCGCCCCAAATCCTGGAGCTCGCCCGGAGAGAGGCGGATTTCCTGCCGCTTCATGGGCCTGAAACCGTTCCGCCGCTGCCCCAGCTTCTGGCGCGCCGGGCGGAAGGGGGACGGCACGTCCTTTACCTTTCGACCTGCCCGATCCCGGTGGCGTTGATCGCAAGCCTGCAGGCCATCGGTTTGCAGGTCACTGAAATTCCCGGCATTCCCGCCGAAATCGAACTCAAGAAACGGGGGCAAGCCTGATGCCACGCGCCTTTACACCCAAAGTCGTCACCGCGAACGCGCTGCTGGAAGGCGATGTCGTCTACCTCACCGCAGATGACCGCTGGACCCGCCAGCTGAGCGAGGCCGAACTGCTGACAGACGAGGCCGTCGCGGCCGAACGCCTGCTCTCGGCCGAGCGTCGCCAGGCCGAGATCGTCGGGGCCTATCTGGTGGACATGGTCGCGGGTGACAACGGTCCCGAACCCACTCATTTCCGTGAAGGCTTCCGGCGCACCGGTCCTTCGAACTACCACCACGGCAAACAGGCGGAGGTCTGAGATGTACCGTTACAACGATTTCGACACCGCT
The DNA here is from genome assembly GCF_900109195.1 of Pseudooceanicola nitratireducens. Classification (GTDB taxonomy): domain Bacteria; phylum Pseudomonadota; class Alphaproteobacteria; order Rhodobacterales; family Rhodobacteraceae; genus Pseudooceanicola; species Pseudooceanicola nitratireducens. Next base: position 936,202 of record NZ_FNZG01000001.1, read on the forward strand.
TTCCTGGCCGAGCGTAACGCACAGTTCCGTCAGCAGGTTGAACGCCGCATCGACGGGTCGCTGACCGAAGAGGAATTCCGTCCGCTGCGCCTGATGAACGGCCTTTACCTGCAGCTGCATGCCTACATGCTGCGGGTCGCCATCCCTTACGGAACCCTGAATTCTGGCCAGATGCGCCAGCTGGCGCTGATCGCCGAAAAGTTCGACAAAGGTTACGGCCATTTCACCACAAGGCAAAATATTCAGTACAACTGGCCGAAATTGCCCGATGTTCCGGATATCCTTGACGCTCTGGGCGAGGTGCAGCTGCACGCCATCCAGACCTCGGGCAACACCATCCGCAACGTGACCGCCGACCATTTCGCCGGTGCCGCAGCCGATGAAATCGCCGACCCGCGCCCCGTGGCCGAGCTGATCCGCCAGTGGTCCACCGACCACCCGGAATTCCAGTTCCTGCCGCGGAAATTCAAATTCGCCGTGACCGGGTCGCCCAATGACCGCGCCGTGACCCGCGCCCACGACATCGGCGTGCGCATGGTGCGCAACGCTGCCGGAGAGCCGGGTTACGAGATCCTTGTCGGCGGCGGCCTGGGCCGGACCCCGATGATCGGCAAGGTCATCCGCGACTTCCTTCCGCCCGAGGACCTGCTGCCCTACCTCGAAGCAATCGTCAGCGTTTACAACGTCTTGGGTCGCCGCGACAACAAGTACAAGGCGCGCATTAAGATCACCGTGCACGAAAACGGGCTCGACACCTATCGCGACCGGGTCGAGGCGCGCTTTGCCGAGATCAAGCCGCTGTTCTCGGGGGTCGACCAGCAGATGCTGCGCGAGATCGAGGATCACTTCGCCGCGCCGGCCTTCCGCAACGCACCGACCGACGCCTACGACGCCGCCCGCGATGCCAATCCCGCCTTCCGTGCCTGGTCCGACACCAACCTGGCCGAGCATAAGGCAAACGGCTATGCGATCGTTACGGTTTCCCTGAAGAAACATGGGGATACGCCGGGTGACGCCACCGCTGAACAGATGCGTGTTCTGGCCGATCTGGGCGAGAAATACAGCCATGATGAGCTGCGGATCAGCCACGAACAGAACGCGATCTTGCCGCACGTTCACAAATCCGACCTTCCGGCCGTTTACGCCGCGCTGCGCGAGGCCGGGCTGGCCACCGCCAATGTCGGCCTGATCTCGGACATCATCGCCTGCCCGGGCATGGACTATTGCGCCCTTGCGACCGCCCGTTCGATCCCCGTTGCGCAGGAAATTGCGCAGCGTTTCGATGACCTTAAGCTTGAGCACGACATCGGTCCGCTCAAGCTGAAGATCTCGGGCTGCATCAATGCCTGCGGCCATCACCACGTGGGGCACATCGGCATCCTCGGCCTCGACCGCGCGGGTGTTGAGAACTACCAGATCACGCTTGGTGGTGATGGAACGGAAACGGCCGAAATCGGGTCGCGCACCGGGCCTGGCTTTGCCTATGACGAGATCACCGACGCGATCGAACGCATCGTGCTGGCCTATCTCGACCTGCGCGAAAGCCCCGAGGAAACCTTCCTGATGGCCTATCGCCGGGTCGGAGCGGACCCGTTCAAGGCCGCGCTCTACCCAGAGGACAAGGGGAAAAGCCGTGCCGCCTGAAGCAGCTATGGATTTCGGCGCGCCCGCGCTTCCTGAACAGGAAGAACGCGTGCGCGTGCTGAACGATCGCTATCGCCATCACAGCGCGACCTCTGTTCTCGAGGGCGCGTTGCGCGACCCCGAGGCCGGGAAGATCGCGCTTGTCTCGTCCTTCGGGGCGGAAAGCGTCGCGCTTCTGCACCTTGTAGCGATGGTCGATTCCTCGACACCGGTGCTATTCATCGACACGCAAATGCTGTTCCAGGAAACCATGGATTACCAGGCTGAACTGGCCGAACGTCTGCACCTAAAGGACCTGCGCATCATCAAGGTCAACCCGTTGGATTTGCAGAAGGAAGACCCCGAGGACAACCTTCATCAGTTCAACACCGATGCCTGCTGCGACCTGCGCAAGACGCGCCCCCTGCAGCGCGCGCTGGACCAGTTCGACGGCTGGATCACCGGGCGCAAGCGGTTCCAAAGCTCGACCCGATCGACGCTGGAGTTCTTCGAGGCCGATGGCCCGCACCGGATCAAGGTGAACCCCCTGGCGCATTGGACGCCTGAGGATGTGCGCAACTACATGGAAGAAAACCGCCTGCCGAAGCATCCGCTTGTGGCCCGCGGGTATCCTTCGATCGGCTGCGCGCCCTGCACGTCGCCCGTGAAGCCGGGCGAAGACCCCCGCGCCGGTCGCTGGCGCGGTGAAGACAAGATCGAATGTGGTATCCACTTCGTTAACGGAAAAATGGTCAGAGGAGGCGCAGCATGAGCGTCCTAGTCACTGATAACGGTTTTGAAACCAACGATTGGGCCGCCGACCTGGCCGAGGATCAGATCCTCGACCTCGGCTCGGACACCGATGTGCCATCCCTGGATGCACCGGAAGGGATCACCCTGGTTCGCGTTGATTTCCCTGCGTTTTCCGACGGTCGCGGGTTCACCATCGCGCGTGCTTTGCGGCAGCGCGGCTACACTGGAAAGCTGCGGGCGAAGGGGCATGTGATCTCGGATCAATATGCCATGGCGCGTCGCTCTGGCTTTGATGAGGTCGAAATCTCGGATGATCTGGCTGCCCGCCAACCGGCGGAACAGTGGAAATTTCGTGCAGATTGGACCGCCCATGACTATCAGTCGCGGCTGCGCGCGGGCTGAGAGCTTTCTATTTCCTGACAGAAACGGTAGAGGGGGCCCAAAGGCCCAGTACAACATGACCGAGGCGACAGTGACCGAACTTGCAAAACCCAAAGCTCCGACTCTGCCGGATGCCCAGAAGATCACCTATGTAAAACACTGGACGGACAGGCTTTTTTCCTTCCGTGTGACCCGCCCTGCGTCGCTGCGGTTCCGTTCCGGCGAATTCGTGATGATCGGCCTGATGGGCGACAACGGCCGCCCGCTGCTGCGAGCCTATTCCATCGCCTCGCCGTCCTGGGATGAAGAGCTCGAGTTCTACTCGATCAAGGTTCAGGACGGTCCTCTTACGTCCCGCCTGCAACACCTTGAAGTTGGCGATGAATTGATCATCCGGCCCAAGCCTGTCGGCACCCTGGTGCATGACGCGCTTCTGCCCGGTAAACGGATTTGGTTCTTCGCCACCGGCACCGGTTTTGCGCCTTTCGCCTCGCTGCTGCGTGATCCGCAGACCTACGAGGACTATGATGAGGTCATCATCACCCACACCTGCCGTGAAGTGGGTGAACTGACCTATGGTGCTGAATTGATTGATTCTATCCGCAAGGATGAAATGCTGGTCGAACTGATCGGGGCCGAAAACCTGGCGAAGCTGCGCTACTATCCGACCACCACCCGGGAAGAGAGCCCGAAGATGGGGCGGATCACTGACCTGATGCGCTCGGGCGAGGTGTTCAAGGATCTAGGCATCGACCCGATCAACCAGGACAACGACCGTGCAATGGTGTGCGGCAACTTGGCCTTCAACTTGGAAATCAAGGAAATCCTTGAGGAATTCGGCCTTCGCGAAGGCGCCAATTCCGATCCAAAGGAATACGTGGTCGAAAAAGCCTTTGTCGACTAACGGTTTCGCGATCCTGCGGACAAGGGCCCTTCGGGGCCCTTTTTCAATGGGATGTCAGCCGAAATGGTTTTGAAGCCGCACCGGCGCAAAGGATTTGGCAGTCTTTCTTGCCAAAATCTTACCTGCCTTCCAGTGAAAGATCAGGCGAATTGACGATTTCGAAACGTCAAAGGGCGGCCCGGCAGGACCGCCCTTTGTTTATTCATCAACCGTTCAGGTGCCGTAGGCCTGAACCCGTCCCATGACATCCTCGGCCGCGGCGACCAGGGCCTCGGCCACCAGGCTGCATTGCTCGGGCGTAAGGCGGGCGGGCAGGCGGGTATCGCAGGCACGCATCAGCATGGCGCGTGTCTTGGGAAGCTCGGGCAAATCGCCCAGGAATTGCCAGTTCCAGAAGGCGCGCGCATTGTCGGTGGACATGCCGAAGACCTGTACTTTCACGCCGCGCGCTGCAGCCGCGTCCTGAAAGGCCTTGGTCTCTTCGTCGCTCAAGCCAAGCAGATTGAATTGCAGCGAATCCGGTGCGCGATCCTCTTGCGGAAGTTTGTCGGGCACCGTGATCCAAGGAGATTGCGCAATAATACCAGCAACATGGTCGTGATTGCGCCGACCGTCTCGGACCCTGCGATCCAGCTCGGGCAGCTGGGCGCGGGCGATGGTTGCGCTCATGTTCGACAGGCGAAGATTGTACAGCGGCAGCTTGTTCTGCCAGCGTTCCAGCGCGTCGATCAGATCGCGGGAATTCTCGCCGTGGCGCGACTTGTGCTTTTTCCACATGTGTTCGTAGGCGCCGGACATGATGATCGCGCGGGCCACCAGATCGGCGTCGTCGGTGACAAGGATTCCGCCCTCGCCCGAGTTGATCATCTTGTAGGACTGGAACGAGAAACAGCCGATACGGCCTATCGTACCGATTTTCCGGCCATTCCAAAGGGTTCCAAGCGAATGCGCCGCGTCCTCAACAACCGGCACACCGGCCGCATCGCAGGCGAGCATGATCGCATCCATGTCCGAGGTATGCCCGCGCATGTGCGAGATGATGACCGCGTCGACGCCGGGCAGTTTGGCGTAAAAGTCATCCAGATCAATGCGGTAGTTGTCTGCGCATTCGCAAAGCACGACCTCGCAATCCGCATGGACGATCGACGACGGCACGGCGGCGAAGGTAAACGCCGGGATCATCACCTTGGCACCACGGGGCAGGTCCAGGGCTTTGAGAGACAGGAAAAGCGCGGCAGAACAAGAGCTTACCGCAAGAGCATACCGCGTGCCCATCATGCCGGCGAATTCCGTTTCCAGCAGAGTCACAGGGGCGTTTTCGGGCGCGGTATAGCGGAACAGATCGCCGGATTGCAGCAGGCGCTCGATCTCCTCGCGGGCGGCTTCGGGGATGGGCTCTGCGTCATAGACATTCGGCGGGAGAGTCATCTTTTCGGCTTTCCTTAAGTGTTCTTTCGGAAAACCTAAACGATGCGCGCATGACAGCCAAATGAAATCTATACGACAGCCATCTTGCGCTAGACGCCCAGCCGATCCCGCAGGGCAAACCACGTCATGGCTGCGCGCAACAATGGTTGCCGCATCGAGGAGCCGCCGGGGAATGACGGGGCGGGCAGGTTGGACATGGCGTCGAAGCCGGCGGCCTGGCCCTGGATTGCATTGGCCATCAGCCAGCCCGCGTGGGTTGCCGTGCCGACCCCATGGCCGGAATAGCCCGAGGCCGACAGGATCGTGCGCCCGATACAGGTAAAAAAGGGTAGTCTTTTCATGGTGATGGCCAGGGTCCCGCCCCAGGCATAGTCGATGCGGACATCGCGCAGATGGGGATAGATCTCGGTCATCGGTTTGCGCACCTTGGCCGCGATGTCGGCAGGAAAGCGGTAACCATAACTCTCGCCGCCGCCAAAAATTAACCGTTTGTCAGCAGACAGCCGGTAGTAATTGACCACGAACTTGCTGTCAGCGACGGCGATGTCTTCGCCCAGGACCCGGGCGGCGTCATCGCCCAAGGGTTCCGTCGCGACAACGAAATTATTGATCGGCATGACCCGCGCCGCGACCTTTCGGTCGAGCGTGCCGAGGTAGCCGTTGCAAGCCAGGATCACGTGGTCGGCGTGGACCTGTCCGGAACCGGTGCGCACGATGTTCGGGCTGCCGGGGTCAAGCCGATGCACTTCGGAGCGTTCGAAGATCTGCGCGCCGGCTGACTTCGCCGCGCGGGCAAGGCCGAAGGCGAATTTCAGCGGGTGCAGATGACCTGCGTCCCAATCCACGATGCCACCCTTATAGGCTGGGGAGGGGATGGCGCGAGAAAACTGATCAGGATCAAGGATCTGGATATGCGGATAATCATAGCGGGCATTCAGATGGGCCGCGTAATCATGCAGATCATGCACCTCGCCCGCGCGCGAACCGGTCCAGGCGACGCCCGGCTTCAACTCGGCATCGATCCCGTGCCTGGTGATCAGCGCCTTGACCAGCGCCTTGGCCTCTTCACCAAGGCCCCACATCGTCCGGGCATCATCCAGGCCAAGCATCTTCTCAAGCGTCTGCTGGTCCTGACGCTGGCCCGAGCCAAGCTGTCCGCCGTTGCGGCCAGAGGCCCCGAATCCGACGCGCTGTGCCTCGACCAGGATAACGGACAGGCCGGCCTCGGCCGCGTGCAGGGCCGCGGAAAGGCCGGTGTAACCGCCGCCGATGACACAGACGTCGGCGCGCTGTTCCCCCTTGAGCACGGGGAAGGGCCCCGGGGCTTCGGCCGTCGCGGCATAGTAGCTTGCCGGGTATTCGCCGGGGCGGTCGTTGGAATGCAACAGGTTCACGCCGGTCCTCCGCTGCGCGAGATACGGGAAAGAAGCCCGCCGGGCATCAGACGTTCAGCAACAGGTGTTCGCGTTCCCAAGGGCTGATAACGCCAAGAAATTCCTCGTACTCCGTGCGTTTTACGATGGAATAGACGCGGCAGAATTCCTCGCCCAGGATTTCGGCGATGCCGGTGGCCTCGTCCATAGTATCCAGCGCCTCGCCCAGGGTGCGGGGGAAGTCGCCGTCGCCCTCGTAGGCGTCACCCCGGAATTGTTTGGCAGCGCGTTCTTCGCCCATCAGCCCCAGGTAGCCGGCGGCGAGCGACGCGGCGATGCCCAGATAGGGGTTACAGTCCATGCCGGCGACGCGGTTTTCCACCCGGCGCGAAGACGGATCGGAAATCGGAACCCGGATCCCGGTGGTGCGGTTGTCGCGGCCCCATTCCAGGTTGATCGGCGCGGCGTGGTCCTTCACGTAGCGGCGATAGGAGTTCACGTAAGGCGCAAGCAGCGGGATCACCTGCGGTAGATGATGCTGCAACCCGCCGATGAAGCTGTAGAAAGCGTCCGTTTCGCCCCCCTGGGGACCGGTGAAGATGTTCTTCCCCGTTTCGATGTCGAGGATCGAGTGGTGGATATGCATGGCGCTGCCGGGTTCGTCCCCGATCGGTTTCGCCATGAAGGTAGCGAAACATTCGTGGCGCAGGGCGGCTTCGCGGATCAGGCGTTTGAAATAAAAGACCTCGTCCGCCAGTTTGACCGGGTTGCCGTGGCGCAGGTTGATTTCCAGCTGTCCGGCCCCGCCTTCCTGGGTGATACCGTCGATCTCGAACCCCTGGGCCTCGGCGAAATCATAGATGTCGTCGATCACCGGGCCGAATTCGTCGACAGCCGTCATGGAATAGGCCTGACGCGCGGCGGCGGGGCGACCGGAGCGGCCCATCATCGGCTGGATCGGCTTGGCCGGATCAAGGTTGCGCGCGACCAGGTAGAACTCCATCTCGGGGGCGACAACCGGTTTCCAACCCTGGTCTTCGTAGAGTTTCACCACCCGTTTTAAAACGTTACGGGGGGAGAAGGGGATCGGGTTGCCCTTGCGGTCATAGGCGTCGTGGATCACCTGCAAGGTCCAGTCGCCGGTCCAGGGCGCGGCGGTGGCGGTGGAATAATCCGGCCGCAGGATCATGTCCGGCTCGATGAAGCCCTCGTCGCCCGCAGCCTCGCCCCAGTCGCCGGTGATGGTCTGGAAGAAGATCGAGTTGGGCAGGTGGAAATACTGTTGGCGGGCAAATTTCGACGCAGGCACGGCCTTGCCGCGGGCGATGCCGGGCAGGTCCGAGATGATGCATTCGACCTCGTCCAGTCGACGGTCCTGCAGATAGGCCTGGGCCGCTTCGGGGATCTGGGTGGTCCAATCGTCGCTCATGTGGGCACCTTCTGGAAGAAATCGGCAACATGCCGGGCCAGTCGCGCATTGTCGACGGGCCGGGCCAGGTCGGCCTGGGCCTTGGCCATCTCGGCCTTGCTCAGCACCTCGACGCCCTTGATCTGCAAGAGACCGGAGAGCTCGGGCGCGTTGAATTCGGGGTGGGGCTGCATGGTCAGGATCTGGTCGCCATAGGCCACCACCGCATTGCGGCAGGTATCAGACGAGGCAAGCAGCCGCGCGCCTTCGGGCAGCCTCAGGATCTGGTCCTGATGCCAGGCATTTAGCCAGAGATCCCCGTCGAAGGGCGCATCGGTCACCATGTGATAGGCCGTCCGGCCGATGGCCCAGCCGCCGTCGAACTTGGCCACGTGACCGCCCAGGGCCTGGGCAATGATCTGGTGGCCAAAGCAGATCCCGACCAGCGGGCGCTGGCTGTCGCGGATGTCGCGGATCAGCGCCTCGAGCCGGGGGATCCAGGGCAGATCTTCATAGGCCCCATGCTTGGAGCCGGAAATCAACCAGCCGTCACAGGCAGTTGGCCCGTCGGGGAAAGTGCCATCGCAGACCGGGTAGACCGCGAAGTCAAAGCCCTGATCCGCGAGGAATCTTTGGTAAATGTCGCCATAATCACCGACCTCTCCCTGAAGCTCGTCAGGGAAATGGCCGCATTGCAGGATGCCGATCAGCATGAGTCACCGAGGTTTGGAATACCGCGACGGTAGAGGAGCGCGCGGCGGGCGACAAGGGGGGGTAATCCGATTGTGCGCCGGGGGCGCATTCCTTTTATGCGACTGCGGTCCCAAGGGACCGCAGTGCGAGGCCTCCGGCGGGGATATTTAACAAAACCAAAGAGATCAGACCGCTTCGAGGTAGGTCTTCCAATGCGATTTGGGCGGTATTTCCGCCAGGCGCTCCATCTCCTGGCGCTTGGTCAGGGTCAGGTTGCGGATCAGCGCGGGCGAGAAGATGCGCGCGATCAGCGGGTCGGTCTCGAAGGCTTCGATGGCCGACAGCCAGTCGGATTTCAGCTGTGGGAGGTCCATGTCATAGGCGTTGCCGGTGATGGGCGGCGGCGCGACGAGCCCGTCTTCCATCCCGATCAGCGCGGCCCCGAGGATCGCGGCGAGCACGAGGTAGGGGTTGTTGTCCCCCCCGGCGACGCGGTGTTCGATCCGGCGGGCGGCGGGCGCGCCGCCGGGGATGCGCAGCGCGGCGGTGCGGTTTTCATAGGCCCAGCAGGCCCCCGTGGGGGCATGGGCCCCGGGCACGAAACGGTCGTAGGAGGGCCCGTGCGGCGCAAAGACCAGGGTCGACGCGGGCATCGCCTCGAGGCAGCCGGCAACGGCGTGGTGCAGCAGCGGCGTGCCGGCGGGGCCGCCGTTGCCGAAGATGTTGCGCCCTTCGCGGTCGGTGACCGAGAAATGCACATGCATGCCGGAGCCGGCTTCATCGGGCAGGGGTTTCGACATGAAGGTGCCGGCCATGCCGTGCTTGCGCGCCATGCCCTTGATCAGGGCCTTGAACAGCCAGGCGTCATCGGCGGCGCGCAGGGCCTCGCGGTGGTCGAGGTCGATTTCGAACTGGCCCAGCCCGGCCTCGGAGATCGTCGACTGTGCGGGGATGTCCATATCCTCGCAGGCCTCGTAGACGTCCGAGATGAAATCGTCGAAGGCGTCGAGCTGACGCAGCGACAGGATCGCATGACCCTGCAGCGGGCGGCCGGACTGCGGGTTTTCCGGCGGCGCAAGGTCCGGGCCGCTGTCGTCGACCAGGTAGAATTCCATCTCGATCCCGGCGCGCACGGTCCAGCCGTTGTCGTCGTAGCGTTTCAGCACGTCGCGCAGCGCATGGCGCGGGTCGCCGGCAAAGGGGATCCCCTGATCCGAGAACATCTCCATCGGGACGAGGGCCGAGGGCGTTTCCAGCCAGGGCATCGGCACGGGGCCGCGTTCCGTGGGCATCATCACGCCATCCGCATCGCCGGTCTCGAAGACCAGTGGGCTGTCCTTGATGTCGGCCCCCCAGATGTCGACGTTCAGCACCGACAGGGGCAGGCGGGTGTTGCCCTGGTCCAGCTTGTCGAAAGCCGAGCGGGGCAGGCGTTTGCCGCGCATCTGACCGTTCAGGTCAGCTGCTGCGACGCGGAAGGTTCGGATGTGGCCTAGGCTCATCTGTCAGCGCATCAATTGGGGGCGCGGGCGCAGGCGCGGTTTGCGGGCTTGCGGCAGGTGCCGGTTGAGGTGGCGGTAGACCCGCCCGTAGAGGAAGATGATCGCAAGCGAAAGCAGGATGAAATAGAACGCCAGGATCGGGTAGGAAATGAACGGGTTGAAGGTCTTGTCGGCGAAATAATTCGCGTAATACAGCGCATCGCCTTTCTGTTGCCAGGCCGGGAAGGACGAGAAATAGACCAGCGTCGTGGCATGGGTCAGAAAGATCGCCTCGTTCGTGTAGGCGGGCCAGCCCAGGCGCAGCATCGTCGGAAAGGTGATCCGGCGGAACTTCTTGAAGCCCGAGAAGCCATAGGCATCCGCGGCCTCGAGATCGCCCTTGGGAACGGACCGCAGCGCACCATGAAAGATCTCACCGGCGTAGGCCGAGGTATTCAGGAACAGCACGATCAGCGCGCCGGCGCCCGCGCGGGTCAGCCAGCGGGTTTCGGCGGTGAGGGTGGTGAAGCCCAGGTTCAGCTCCAGCCCGTTCTTGGGCAGCAGGGTGAAGGCCTCGTAGAACAGGAAGAACTGGATAAAAAGCGGCGAGCCCCGGAAGACGAAGATGAACCAATCTGCCGGTTTGCGCAGCCAGGGCGAGGCAGAATTGCGCGCCAGGGCCAGGCTGATCGACAGGCCAAAGCCCAGGATCAGCGCGCAGAGCGCGAAGTAGACGTTCCAGATCAGGCCCGAGCCGATCAGGGTGAATTGCTGGCACAGCGTGATGTCGGCCTTGGGCAAAAGCCGTTCGCCGATCCCGATGGACCGCAGGCCATAATCCGCGATGGTCTGAAGACAGCTCATGCCTTGGCCCCTTCCATGCCGGCCAGGGTGGCCTGCCCGCGGGCGAGGCGGCGCGATAGCCGGGCAAAGCCGATCTCGCTAAGTTTGGTCAATAGAAGGTAGAAGACCAGCAGCGCCAGGAAATACCACAGCCGCCAGTCGGGGTGCGGATAGTCGAAGGCCTGGGTCTTGCGACCGCCCAGTTCGCGCGCCCAGAAAACGACGTCTTCGATCCCCAGAAGGAACAGCAGGGGCGTCGCCTTGATCAGGATCATCCACAGGTTCGACAAGCCGGGCAGGGCATACGTCCACATCTGTGGCACCAGAATCCGCCAGGTCGCCTGGCGGCGCGTCATGCCATAGGCCTCGGCGGTTTCCATCTGGGCGCGGGGCACGGCATTCATCGCACCGGCCATGACAAAGGCGGCGAAGGCCCCGAAGACAAAGGCGAAAGCCGCGATCCCAAGCGCGATGGAGTAATATTCATGCACCCATTGCGGGGACGAGGACAGCGGCAGCTTGGCCTCGGCACAGACGACGAAATCGTTGCCCTGGCGGATCGCGTCGGTCCAGTCGGGGCATTTCACCTTGTGGCGCACCCATTCCAGGCCCTGGTCCAGCGCAAGCGGCATGAAAAGGAAAAAGGCGATATCCGGCACGCCGCGCACGATCGAGGTATAGCCCACCCCCAGCCAGCGCACGGGCGGGATATGCGACCGAGAGGCGAGCGCCCCGGCAAATCCCACGGCCAGCGCGATCGGGGCCGTGATCAGCATAAGGACGATGACGAAAACAAAGCTTTGATAGAACAGCATATGTTTGCCCGTCGTCAGGTAACAGGCAAGCCACTGGAATCCTTCAAGGCTTTTCGGGTCGGCGCAGAAGTCGAACATGCGGGTCCGGAATTTGGTCCGTCGGATGGAAACGGGGCCGTCAGACGGCCCCGTTCCTTATTGGATTATTCGTAGGTCTGGGCTTCTTCGCCGAAGTATTCGACCAGCCACTTGTTCAGCGTGCCGTCAGCCTTCATCGAGGCGATGGCCTCGTCCAGCTTGGCCTTCAGCTCGGTGTCGCTTTCGCGCACGCCCAGGCCGATACCGCCGCCCAGCTGCACCGCGTCGCTGACGAACATGAAGTCACCGTTGGATTCGTCCACGAAGGGCTTCAGGTAATCGGTGTCGGCGAAAACCGCATCCGCTTCGCCGTTCTGCAGCGCCGAGATGGTTTCGTCGGGCGTTGCGAATTCCACCAGGGTCGCGCCGGATTCGGCCACGTGACCGGCCTGGATCGTGCCAGTCTGTGCGGCGACCACGGCGGTCTTGACGTCGATGTCATCGCTCATCGCGATGTAGGACGAGGTGGCGGGCGGGAAGTAGTTCTGGGTGAAGTCGATGACCTCGTCCCGCTCGTCCGTGATGGACATGCCGGCGATGATCACGTCGTAGTTGCCGGACACCAGGTTGGGGATGATCGAATCCCAGTCGTTGGTGACCCATTCGCAGGTCAGGTTGGCGCGTTTGCAGATCTCGTCGCCCACGACGCGTTCGTAGCCGGCCACTTCGCCGTTGTCGTCGATGAAGTTGAACGGAGGATAGGCGCCCTCGGTGCCCAGGCGCACGGTCATCGAATGGCTTTCCGCCAGGGCCATGCCAGCGGTCAGGACCAGTGCGGTCGAAAGCATCAGTTTTTTCATCTTTGTCTTCCCTATTGTTGCCGGGGCCCGTGGTTGCGGGCCCTTCGGTTTCGTCGCCGGTCTTGGCCGGCCATGACATGGTAGCCTTGGCATGAATTTCTGCCGTGGCAAGAGGCACTCGCCCGAAAATTGCGCAAAACACCTCTGACGACGCGTTAAGCAGCGGGCCGAAGCCGGGTTCAGGCGGCGCTGGTGGCCGAGAGGAAACCGCGCAGACGTTCGGACTTTGGCGCACCGAAAACCGCGTCGGGCGTGCCTTCTTCTTCGATCAGGCCCTGGTGAAGGAAAACCACCCGGTCCGAGACATCGGCGGCCATCTTCATGTCGTGGGTCACGATCAGCATGGTGCGCCCCTCGGCGGCCAGGTCCTTGATCACCTTGACCACTTCCTGTTCCAGCTCGGGGTCCAGCGCGCTGGTCGGTTCATCGAACAAAAGCGCCTCGGGCTCCATGCACAGGGCGCGGGCGATGGCGGCGCGCTGCTGCTGGCCACCCGAAAGCTGCGCGGGCCAGGCGTCGGCCTTGTCGCCGATGCCCACCTTGGCCAGGTAGTCGCGGGCCTTCGCCTCGACCTCTTTGCGGTCGCGGCCCAGCACGGTCAGCGGGGCCTCCATCACGTTTTGCAGGATCGTCATGTGGGACCACAGGTTGAACTGCTGGAACACCATCGACAGGTTCGTGCGGATGCGCAGCACCTGTTTCGGATCGCCCGGACGGCGCGCCATGCCCTGACCGCGCCAGTGAACGCCTTCGCCCTTGAACAGGATCTCGCCCTGCTGGCTGTCTTCCAGAAGGTTGGCGCAGCGCAGCAGCGTCGACTTGCCCGAACCGGAGGACCCGATCAGCGAAACCACTTCGCCCTGCCGCGCCGTCAGGGACACGCCCTTCAGCACTTCCAGCGCGCCATAGCTTTTGTGTAGGTCGCGAATTTCGATGACGGCTTCGGTCTGCACTGGACCCCCTGCAAGCTTCCCCGGATGATCGCCCAATAGGATGCAGAAACGCGCAAAATGCAACCTTTCTGGCTGATTTGGCCGCACTGACCCGACGCAAGCGTATCCTGACGCTGCTATTTCAGGCCGCGGTGGCGTCTTCGGGGGCCGGGGTGGGCACGTCCAGATAGGCCTGCGCGGGCACATCGACCAGGTCGTGGATATGCAGGACCGCCCGGTCGCTGTCGGTCAGATCGCGCACGGCCGCAGCCACGGCCCGGCGCAGCAGCGCCACGGTCTCGGGCGGAGTGGTCGCGGCGGTGATCAGCGGCAGCCCCGGCGTCGGTTCGGTAGTGTCGATGATCTTCAGGGCATCCGCCCAACCGTCATAGGCCGAGATCATGCGCCAGGTCTGTGCGTCGATACAGGCGATATCAGCCCGCCCTTCCGCCACCGCGCGTGAAGCTTCGCGATGCGATCCGGTTTCCCTGGCCGAGGCAAAGAAGGTGCCCAGCCCGAAGGCGTGGTTCAGCATAGCCGCCCAGCCGGACTGGGACCGCAACTCGTTAAAGGCCATGCGCTTGTGCGGCCAGTGCTCTGGTCCGATCGCCTGGTCATCCGCCCGCACCACGATGTGGGACGCATAGTACCCCGGCGGACAACCCGGCAGCCGATAGTCCGGGACCGCTACGATCTGCACCTTGTCCTTCAGTCGCGCCCGGTAGGGCAGGCCGCAGGTCAGCGACAGGATCATCTGCGGATCCTCCCACTGTGCCCAAAGGTCGTCGCCTCGCGTCAGCGGCGGCAGGTCCAGCCCCTCCTGCGCCGCGTGATCCCGGATCAGCGCCCAGAAGGCATCATGCGCAGCGGCCGTTTCCGGCCGGTCGTACATCGGAAGCGATGCGATCATTCCCGCGCTCATCCCCAGGGGCTGCCCTTGCCGACCCGCAGCCGGGCGGCGTTGCTGTCCTGATCGGTCACCCCAAGCAGAGAGGCGGCCAGCCGCAGAAGCGCGTCCTCTTCCGGGTCGCGGCTGCCATCGGCCAGCACGACCTTCCACAGCGCCTCGATCACGCCCAGGCGGTCGTCATAAGCGACGCTGTCCTTGATCGCGCGGGTAAAGCGCACGGTGTCCGGCGCTTCGGCTTCCAGCGCCTCGGCACGGGTGGCCAGCGCCTCGGTTTCGGCAGAATCCAACTGGTAACGGGCGGCGATGATGCGCCGGATCTGGTTGCTTTCCGCGACGTCATACACGCCATCGCTCTTGGCGACACGCACCAGAAGGGCGGTCAGCGCAAGCTGGGCGTCCAGATCGGTCAGCGGGGCGGGGTCGGGGCGGACGAGCCGCGTTAGGAAATCGGCAAACATTTCTGGGATATAAGAAATTCAAGCGCGCCCGCCAATGGGCAAGATGGCCTGATGCCCGGAAAGTGAGGTGGCGAGATAGTCAAATTTAATGCATTTAATAGCTCTCGGTTAAGCTGTTTAATTGCATAGCTGTATACTGGATATAAATTAAATGCACCTTAAGGTTGTCGGGACAAATTTTCGCCTTAATCCGATGGTTGTGTGAGTTATCGGCATACCGCCGTTTCGAAAACACAATAACCCCCGAACGGGAAGGTCGAGCGCATGCTGGCAATTGTTCACAAAGATTGGGTCGCGATGCCCGCAGACCGTCAGGTGACGGTTCTGAAGAAGCTCAAACCCGAAATGTTATGTAGTTTCGTCCGCCGCATCGATCCGCTGACGACGGATGTATCGGTTCTACGCTGGATTGCAGCGCGACAGGAAATCGATCTGGCGACGGCACTGACGTTGTTCTTCAACTTCAATCCCAGGAAGCTGACGGCACAGCGGGCCGACAAGACCTCGGACGATATGCGCAACTATTGCTCTGTCATGGATGTTCTGTGCCAGCGCATCAATTGCGGTTTCTACATTCCCATGGCTTCCCGCGCGATGGACGACCCGGCGATGCTGCGCGCCTGGCTGGATCAGCAAGCGGCCACGCAACGCAACGGCCATCAGCTGCGCTGGACCCTCTCCGCCAAGATCCTTGAGCCGATGTTGCAGGGCGGCAAACCCGGGTTGCGTCCGACCAAGGCACGCCCCGGCCTGATCCAGGGTCTGTTCACGCCGCTTTTCGTTGCGAACCGCACACAATAATCGGTCAGGGGCAGGGCTGCCCCCGACCGTCTGAAGCCGACCTTCCGACACGGACCCGCCGAAAGGCACTGCGGGACAGATGATCCCCGCAAACAGAAACAGGCCCCGTAGGGCCTGTTTGTCGTGTTGGTTCTGTGCTGGCTTAGACCAGGCGCGAGACTTCTTTTGCGGCGCGCACGAAATCCTTGAACAGCGGATGTGGATCGAAGGGCTTCGACTTCAGCTCGGGGTGGAACTGCACGCCGATGAACCAGGGGTGGTCCTTGACCTCGACGATCTCGGGCAGGCGGCCGTCTGGCGACATCCCCGAGAATTGCAGACCGCATTCTTCCAGCTTGTCGCGATAGGCCACGTCGACCTCGTAGCGGTGGCGATGGCGTTCCTCGATCGTGGTATCGCCGTAAACCTGCGCGACCTTGGACCCTTCGGCCAGCGACGCGGTATAGGCCCCAAGGCGCATGGTGCCGCCCTTGTCGTCACCCACGGACCGCTTCACCTGATGGTTGCCCTGCACCCATTCCTTGAGGTGATAAACCACCGGTTCGAAACGCTTTTCACCGGCTTCATGGTCGAATTCCTCGGACCCTGCGTCGGACAGGCCGGCCAGGTTCCGCGCCGCTTCGATCACCGCCATCTGCATGCCAAGGCAGATCCCGAGATAGGGGATCTTGCGCGTGCGGGCGAATTCCGCCGCCTTGATCTTGCCCTCGGTGCCGCGTTCGCCAAAGCCGCCAGGCACGAGGATCGCGTGATAGCCCTCCAGATGCGGCGCGGCGTCGTCCTTGTCAAAGACCTCGGCATCGACCCATTCGACATTCACCTTGATCCGGTTGGCCATGCCGCCGTGGATCAGCGCTTCTTTGATCGATTTGTAGGCGTCTTCCAGCTGGGTGTACTTGCCCACGACCGCGATATTGACCGAGCCGTCGGTGTTGTGGATGCGGTCGGACACATCCTGCCAGACGGTCAGGTCGGGACGCGGGGCGGGGGCGATCTGGAAGGCATCCAGAACCGCCTGGTCCAGGCCCTCGCGGTGATAGGCCAGCGGGGCCTCGTAGATCGATTTCAGGTCATAGGCGGCGATCACCGACTCGGGGCGGACGTTGCAGAACAGCGCCAGCTTTTCGCGTTCCTTGTCGGGAATCGGCTGTTCCGAGCGGCAGACCAGGATGTCCGGCTGCAGCCCGATCGAGCGCAGCTCCTTCACCGAGTGCTGGGTCGGCTTGGTCTTCAGCTCTCCACTTGCCGCCAGCCAGGGCAGCAGCGTCAGATGCATGAAGATGCACTGCCCGCGCGGCTTGTCCTGGGCGAACTGGCGGATGGCTTCAAAGAAGGGCAGGCCTTCGATGTCGCCGACCGTGCCGCCGATCTCGCAGAGCATGAAATCGACCTCTTCATCCCCGATGTTGATGAAGTCCTTGATTTCATTGGTGACGTGAGGGATCACCTGAATGGTCTTGCCCAGGTAGTCGCCCCGCCGTTCCTTTTCCAGCACGTTGGAATAGACCCGGCCCGAGGAAATCGAATCCGTCTGCCGCGCCGCCACGCCGGTGAAGCGTTCGTAGTGGCCCAGGTCGAGGTCGGTTTCGGCACCATCGTCGGTCACGAAGACTTCGCCATGTTCGAAGGGCGACATCGTGCCGGGGTCGACGTTCAGGTAAGGATCCAGCTTGCGCAGGCGAACGGAATAGCCACGGGCCTGAAGCAGCGCGCCAAGCGCCGCCGAGGCCAGACCTTTCCCAAGGGACGACACAACGCCGCCCGTGATGAAAATGTACCTCGCCATGTGCGAAAGCTCCCGTGAAATCTGGTGCGAATGAACGCAAATCTGATCAGATTGCGTGCCAAAGCAACGCATCATCACGGGGTTTAAGCCCTAACAGATTCGCGACGGATTGTCTATGCGCACCGCAAGATGATGTTAACCTTGCGATGCGATACTCAAGGGGTGGTGGATCAGTCCGCGGACGGCGTCAGCGTGCCGCCAGTCGTGGGCGACGGGGGCAGAAGCGACCCGCCACCCGGCAGGGCCGGAGCCTCTTCGCCGGTGCTTTCCGTGGCTGCGCCGCCGGGCGTCAGACGGTCAAGGACCGAGGCATCGGCCGATTTTTCCGCCGCCACGATGGTCAGCGCGATCGAGGTGCCGATGAAGGCTGCCGCCAGGAACCAGGTCACCTTGCTCAGGGCCGTTGCGGCCGAGCGGCCCGACATGGCCCCGCCGCCACCGCCCATGCCCAGGCCACCGCCCTCGGACCGCTGCAGCAGCACCGAGACGATCAGCGCAAGCGCCAGAAGCAGGTGGACGATCAGGACGACATTTTCCATTTGGGCGGGCCTATCGGTTATGTTCGGCAGTCAAAGGGCACGGCACCGGAAAACCTCCGGCGCGGGCTTCGCGGCTAGATAGGCGTTTCACGTCCGGGCCGCAAGGCTTTTGCCAAGATGCTTGCCCCGCCGTCGTATTGGCGGTGTCGCCTGAGCGGGCGGGCGCGTCATTCATCCACGTCATCCACATCGGCCTGGCCAGAGAGCTTGCGTCGAACCAGGCTCCAGCTCAGGCCGATGCCAAGGACCAGCGACAGCGCCAGGATGCCAAGCCAGGTGTTCACCCCGGGATTGGACAGCCGCACGACCCCGAAATCCACCAGAACCCAGATCAGCGCCCCGAAGACCGCGGCAACCAGCCCCATGCCAAAGGGCCCGATCGAGCGCAGCGTGGCCCGAAGGTAGATCACGTAGCCCACGAAAAGCAGCAGGCCAAGCAAAACGGCCAGGGGCATCTGCTGAGGCCAGGTCTGTCCGACCCAGGCGGTATAGTTCCAGTCGGTCGGATTATAGGTGGCGGCGATCAGCAGGAAGGCCGCGCTCCATCGCAGTATGAATCCCATCTTCATCTTCCTTGCCGGATCGTGTCTGTCCTTCATCTGCCGGATGAGGTTCGCTCTGTCCAGCGTTGGAACTTTGGGCGGATTGACCCGCGACGCCCTGCCGATACGGGGCGCGCCTGTGGCAAAGGCGCACGGGGGGCTCGCCCCCCGAACGGGTCAAATGCCAGGGCATTTGACCCGACCCCCGAGGATATTTGGAAAAACCAAAGAGAGGGGGGCGCGAAAATCGGGTTTCGCCCCCCGGTTGCTTTGGCTAAAAGGACGCCGTTTGGACCCGAGCCGGAGGAAGTGCCATGGCCAATGTCGTTGTTGTCGGAGCCCAGTGGGGTGACGAAGGAAAAGGCAAGATCGTCGACTGGCTGTCGGAGCGCGCCGATGTGGTCGTCCGATTCCAGGGGGGGCACAACGCCGGCCACACCCTTGTGATCGATGGCAAGGTCTACAAGCTGCACGCGCTGCCCTCGGGCGTGGTGCGTGGCGGCAAGCTGTCGGTGATCGGCAATGGTGTCGTGCTGGACCCCTGGCACCTGATGAAAGAGATCGCGACCGTGCGCGAGCAGGGCGTGGAGATCACCCCCGCGACGTTGATGATCGCCGAGAACACCCCGCTGATCCTGCCGATCCATGGTGAGCTGGACCGTGGTCGCGAGTCGCAGAGCGCGGTCGCCAAGATCGGGACCACCGGCCGGGGCATCGGCCCCTGCTATGAAGACAAGGTCGGCCGCCGCGCCATCCGCGTCGCGGACCTGGCCGATGAAGCCACGCTTGAGGCCCGCGTCGACCGCCTGCTGGTGCACCACAATGCCCTGCGCCACGGCCTGGGGCTTGAGCCCGTCGATCGCGACGCGCTCATCGCCCAGCTGAAGGAGATCGCGCCCGAGATCCTGCCCTTTGCCGCGCCGGTCTGGAAGGTGATGAACGACAAGCGCAAGGCCGGGAAACGGATCCTGTTCGAAGGGGCCCAGGGCGCGCTTCTGGACATCGATTTCGGCACCTATCCCTTTGTGACCTCGTCCAACGTGATCGCCGGCCAAGCGGCCACCGGTGTGGGTATCGGCCCCGGCGCGGTCGATTTCGTCCTGGGCATCGTCAAGGCCTATACCACCCGTGTCGGCGAAGGCCCGTTCCCGACCGAGCTGCACGACGACGACGGCGAACGGTTGGGCACCCGTGGGCATGAGTTTGGCACCACCACCGGCCGCAAGCGCCGCTGTGGCTGGTTCGACGCGGCCCTGCTGCGCCAGACCTGCGCCACCAGCGGGGTCAACGGCATCGCCCTGACCAAGCTGGACGTGCTGGACGGCTTCGAGACGCTGAAGATCTGCGTCGGCTATGACCTGGATGGCGAGCGTCTGGATTACCTGCCGACCGCTGCCGACCAGCAGGCGCGCTGCACCCCGATCTACGAAGAGATGCCGGGCTGGAGCGAGTCGACCGAAGGCGCACGCAGCTGGGCCGAGCTTCCGGCGAACGCGATCAAATACGTCCGCCGCGTCGAAGAGCTGATCGAATGCCCGGTTGCGCTTCTGTCGACCTCGCCCGAGCGGGAAGACACCATCCTGGTCACCGATCCCTTCTCGGATTGATCGTTGATGGCTGGCCCCTTTCCGGGGCCGGCCAGATCGCCGCATACTTTGCTGGCGTGGCCCCCAAGAGCTGAGGACAAGACAATGAGCGCACCGAAGAAAGGCCTGAGCCACAAGGCAAAACGCCGCTGGTCGCTGGTCATCCTGCTGGTTGGCCTGCCGCTGTACATCGTGCTGGCGGTCAGCCTCGTGAACCTGTTTGAACGCCCCTCGATCCTGGTCGAACTGGCGATCTACATCGGTCTTGGCGTGCTTTGGGCGCTGCCCTTCAAGTTCGTCTTCAAGGGCGTCGGCCAGGCCGATCCCGACGCGCAGGACTGATCGCGCCTGCGTCTTTGACACCTGCCGAAATTGCGGGCGCATAGACTGTCTTGCAGGACGAAAACTTGCCTTTCCGGGTGGTTATCTGTCAGATGGCCGAAAATTCGGAAACGTTTCCCATGCGCGCTGCGACCACGCCCCCCCATCTTTGGACCTTGATCCTTCTGACCGGCAATTCGGTCCTGACCGTGAACATGTTCCTGCCGTCCCTGGCCCACATGTCCGAGGATTTCGGGGTCAGCTATGGGCGGATGAGCCTGGCCGTCGGCGGCTATCTTCTGATCACGGCCTTCACGCAGATCATCATCGGGCCGCTGTCGGACCGCTACGGGCGTCGGCCGGTGATCCTTTGGGGGATGGCGATCTTTACCCTGGCCTCGGTTCTTTGCGCGGTTACACGGGATTTTAACCTCTTCCTTCTAGGACGGGTGCTGCAAAGTGCGTCGGCCACGGGGATGGCGCTGTCGCGGGCGGTCATCCGCGACCAATATGACGATCGGGAATCCGCCTCCAAGATGGCGACGGTGGCAATGATCATGGCGCTGGCCCCCATGATCGGGCCAACCATGGGCGGCTTGCTGGATGCCGCCTTTGGCTGGCGGGCGAGCTTCCTGCTTTATACCGGGCTGGGTCTGGCGCTTTTCGTGCTGGTCTGGGTCGATCTGGGCGAAACGCACCACCATCGGTCCGTCACCTTCGGGGCGCAGTTCCGCGAATACCCCGAGCTGTTCCGGTCGCGCCGATTCTGGGGCTATGCCACCTGTGCCAGTTTCTCGGTCTCGACCTTCCATATCTTCGTCTCGGGCGCGCCGCTGGTCGTGGCCGCGGCCTTTGGCATGGGGCCGGCCAAGCTAGGCATGTTCATGGGGACGATCACGCTTGGTTTCGTCATCGGGTCGGGCATTTCAAGCCGGGTGTCGAAACACTCCGAACTTTCGACCATGATGATCGCCGGCCGCCTGATCGCGGTGATCGGGCTGGGCCTGCCTGCGCTGGCGATCTGGATGGGGTACCTGTCGATCCCGCTGTTCTTTGGCGCGATGGTCCTGTCCGGGCTGGGCAACGGCATGACGACGCCCAATGCCAATGCCGGCGCTATGTCGATCCGGCCGCATATCGCCGGCAGCGCCTCGGGGCTGTCCTCGGCGATGATCGTCTTTGTCGGGGCCTTTGCCACGACTTTCACCGGGGCCGTCCTGACGGAAGAGCAGGGGGCCTGGATGCTGCCCGCGATCATGTGCCTGGCCAGCGTGATCGGCCTGGTCGCCGCGCTGATCGTCCGTGCCATCGACCGGCAAGAGGCCCGGATGGCGACGGCCGGGTAAGCCCAGGGGCGCAAAGGAAAAGGCGGGACATCGGCCCCGCCTTTCAACCTGTGACAACTGCGCAACCGACGCGAGGCCGGGGCGCTTCAGCGGGCCGGAGGAGCACCCCGGCCCAAATATTTTGCCCAATAGCTATCAGCCCAGTTCGGCCATCCGCGCCAGTGCCGCTTCCAGCTTTGACGCCTCGTCCTGGCGCGCGGCCAGGTTTTCGCGGGCTTCCACGACAACCTCGTCCGGGGCGCTTTCGACGAACTTGGGGTTCTTCAGCCGGCCTTCCAGCCCGCCGATTTCCTTGGCCAATTTCGTCAGGCTCTTCTCCAGCCGCGCCTTTTCGGCCTCGACATCGATGATGTCGGCCAGCGGCAGGCCAAAGGTCGCGCCCTCTGCGGCGATGGTCACGCAGCCCTTGGGGAAGCTTTCCACCCAGGTCAGGCTCTCGACGCGGGCAAGCTTCTGGATCAGCGCCTCGTTCCGGCCCCAGGCGGCCTGCGCGGCCTCGTCCCAGTCGGTGACGACCAGCGCCACCTGCAGCCCGGCGGGCACATGCATCTGGGCGCGGGCCGAGCGGATATCCTCGATCAGGGAAATCACCCAGTTCATTTCGCGGTCGGCTTCGGGCTGGATCAGATCGGCCCCATAGGTCGGCCAATCGGCGTGGATCAGCATCTTGGCGCGGTCACCGGTCGCAGACCAGAGTTCTTCGGTGATGAAGGGCATGATCGGGTGCAGCAGCACCATGCATTGATCCAGCACCCAGCCCATCACGCGTTGCGTTTCCTCGCGCTCGCCCGCGTCCTCGGCCAGCAGGGGCTTGGCGAATTCCACGTACCAGTCGCAGACCTTGCCCCAGACAAAGCGGTACAGCGCCTGCGCCGCGTCATCGAAACGATAGGCGGCCAGCGCGGCATCAACCACTTCGCGCACGCGGGCGGTTTCGCCGATGATCCAGCGGTTCACCGTCGCGACGGCCTCGGGCACCTGGTCCGAGGGCGCGCCGCGATCGTAAACGCCGTTCATCTCGGCAAAGCGGGTGGCGTTCCACAGCTTGGTGCCGAAGTTCCGGTATCCCGCGATCCGCTGCGCATCCAGCTTCAGCACCCCGCCAAGCGACGCCATGGCCGCATTGGCGAACCGCAGCGCGTCCGCGCCGTATTCGTCAATGATCTCAAGAGGGTCGATGACATTGCCGACGGTCTTGGACATCTTCTTGCCCTTCGCGTCGCGCACCAGCCCATGCAGGTAGACGTCCGAGAAGGGGATCTGATCGACCACAGCCAGCTGCATCATCATCATCCGCGCAACCCAGAAGAACAGGATGTCCTGCCCGGTCACCAGAACCGAGGTCGGGAAGTATTTTGCCAGCGCCTCGGTCTGGTCGGGCCAGCCAAGCGTACCGATCGGCCAGAGCCCGGAGGAGAACCAGGTATCCAGCACGTCGCTGTCGCGCCAGATCGGATAGACCAGATGCGTCGGGTCCTGGCTGGCGGTGTAATCGGCCAGCGATTTCGCCAGCATCTCGCGCGCGGCGGCACGGTCGGCGACCTCAACCACGCGGGCGTGGTTCAGGGGTACGGGCAGGCGGTTCAGCACATCGGCAAACTGCCCCTGCACCGCGTCGAAATCGTGGGCGCAGCGCAGCTGTTCCTCGCCCCGCAGCAGGTGCTGGTCGGACAACAGGCGGGTCAGTTCCACCATATCCAGCGCGCCGTCGGCCTCGTCATCGCGGAAGCCCTCGCGGGCCAGGTCAAAGCCGTACCAGACGGGGATCTGGTGGCCCCACCACAGCTGACGCGAAATGCACCAGGGTTCGATATTCTCGAGCCAGTGGTAATAGGTCTTCTCGCCGCTTTCGGGCATGATCCGCACGGTGCCGTCGCGCACCGCGTCCAGCGCGGGGCCAACGATCTTTTCGGCGTCGACGAACCACTGGTCGGTCAGCATCGGTTCGATCACGACCTTGGAGCGGTCGCCAAAGGGCTGCATGATCGCCTTGGCCTCGACCAGCGGCACCTGCAGATGCGCATCCTCGGCGTCGGGCTTCAGCGCGGCCTTGCCCAGGCGCGGATCGTCGGCGCGGGTGGTCACGGCCAGGCCTTCGCGGGTGATTTCCTCGACGACCTTCGCGCGCGCCTCCATCCGGTCCAGGCCGCGCAGGTGGTCGGGCACAAGGTTCAGCGCGTCGACTTCCGTGCCGGTGAACTCGGCCCCGTTGGCGATCTCTTGTGCGCGGGCGGCACAGGTGGCGTAATCCTCGCCATCGGCGCGCATCTGGGCGCGGGCATCCATCAGGCGATACAGCGGAATGCCGCCGCGCTGCGCGACGCCATAGTCGTTGAAATCATGCGCGCCGGTGATCTTCACCGCGCCCGAGCCGAAAGTCTTGTCCGGGTAGTCGTCGGTGATGATCGGGATCAGCCGGCGGTGTTCCTTGGGGCCGACGGGGATTTCGCACAGCTTGCCGACGATCGGCGCATAGCGTTCGTCGGACGGGTGCACCGCAACGGCGCCGTCGCCCAGCATGGTTTCGGGGCGCGTCGTGGCGATCGAGATATAGTCCCGCGTCTCGCGCAGGGTGACATTCCCGTCTTCGTCCTTCTCGACGTATTCATAGGTCTCGCCACCGGCCAGCGGGTACTTGAAGTGCCACATGTGGCCCGCGACCTCGACATTCTCGACTTCGAGATCGGAGATCGCAGTTTCGAAATGCGGGTCCCAGTTCACTAGCCGTTTGCCGCGATAGATCAGCCCCTTGTCGAACATGTCGACAAAGACCTTGATGACGGCGTCGTGGAAATTCGCGGTCACCGTGTCGCGGTCCGGATCGCCCGCCGCGCCGCCCATGGTGAAGGCTTCGCGCGACCAGTCGGCCGAGGCACCCAGGCGCTTCAGCTGGCCGATGATCGTGCCGCGCGTCTTGACCTTCTGTTCCCAGACCCGTTCGATGAACGTCTCGCGGCCCATCTCGGTGCGCGAGGGTTCGCCATTGGCGGCCATTTCGCGTTCGGTCACCAGCTGGGTGGCGATGCCCGCGTGGTCGGTGCCCGGCTGCCAAAGCGTGTCGAACCCCTGCATCCGCTTCCAGCGGATCAGGATGTCCTGCAGCGTGTTGTTGAAGGCATGGCCAACGTGCAGCGACCCCGTCACGTTCGGCGGCGGGATCATGATCGAGAAGCTTTCCGCCTTCGAGGCATTCGCGCCGGCCTTGAAGGCCCCGCTGTCTTCCCAGCTCTTGTAGATCCGGTCTTCGGCCTCGGCCGCGTTGAAGGTCTTTTCCATCGCCATGATCGTCGCCTTTCATTCCACCGCGCCGGTCTACCCAATCCCGCCCGCAAGGGCCAGAGGGGAAACTGGGCCGGCTGGACGGCGGGATCCTAGCGGCTGCGATCCAGCTTGACCGACAGGTGGATCAGGCTTTCCGTCGATTTCACGCCGCGCGCCATGACGATCTGGTCCAGCGCGTCGTTGATCCTTTCGGTCGTGGGGGCGGATAGCTGTGCCATCAGGTCATAACGCCCCGAGGTGGTGATCACGCTGTCGACCTCCCGAAGGGCGGTCAGGCGTTTCAGCACCTCGGGCTCGCTGCGCGGCTCAACCGTCATCAGGACGGTGGCGCGAACGGCCGCGCGGACGGCCTGACCCAGCCGCAGGGTGTATCCGGCAATCGCGCCGCTGCGTTCCAGCCGGTCGATCCGCGTCTGAACGGTCGACCGCGCCAGCCCCAGATCCCGCGCCAAATCAGCGACGGACCGGCGGGCATCATCGGACAGCGCCGTCAGAAGCGCGCGGTCGGTGTCGTCGATCTGCATGGCAATCTCGTCAATATGTTCAGAATTTCCGTCATAATAGTCGATCTGCCCGGTGATATCGACCGTTTTCAGGGCGACAATAGGGTGCAGACACCTGTTCCAAAGACGCGAAAAGGACGCCCGCATGAAACACGCCCCGATCTCGACCCTGACGCAGCATCTTGTGGATCATGGTCCCGATCATCCGGTCCTGTTCTTCGCGCCCGAGCGTCTGCACCATTCGGCCCGGGTCTTTCAGCAAGGCTTCCCCGGTCTCACCACCTATGCGGTCAAGGCCAACAGCGATCCCGGCGTGCTGGAAAACCTTGTGACGGCGGGGCTTCATGCTTTCGATGTCGCCTCTCCGGCCGAGATGGAGGCGGTGCGCGCCGCCCACCCCAAGGCCGCGCTGCACTACAACAACCCCGTCCGCTCCGAGGCCGAGATCGCCGCGGCGCGCGCGTATGGGATTGCCTCGGCCTCGGTCGATGATCTGCGCGGGCTGATGACGATCGCACCGCTTGGCTGCGAAATCGCCGTGCGGTTTAAGCTGCCGGTGAAGGGCGCGGCCTATGATTTCGGGTCGAAATTCGGTGCCACCCCGGAGGAGGCCGAGATGCTGCTGCGGCGCGCCGCCGATCTGGGGTTGCCGCTGGCCATGACCTTTCACCCCGGCACCCAATGCACCGACCCCGAGGCCTGGGCCGTATATATCCAGACCGCCGCCCGCATTGCCGCCCGCGCGGGCGTCCGGCTGGGCCGTCTGAACGTCGGCGGCGGGTTCCCGGCACATCGCTATGGGCAGGCCCCGGATCTTCACCGTTTCTTCACCCGGATCGGCGAGGCTGTGGTTCAGGCCTTCGGCGCGGACACCCCCGCGCTGGTCTGTGAACCCGGCCGCGCCATGGTGGCCGATGCCTTTGCCCTGGCCACCCGGATCAAGGCCGTCCGCGACACCGGCGCGATCTTTCTGAACGACGGCATCTATGGCGGGCTGTCGGAACTGCGCGACATCGGTCCCAGTGACCGGATCCGAATCCTGTCGCCGCAGGGGCTGCGCCGTCAGGGGGCGGCGGAACCGCATATGGTCTTTGGGCCGACCTGCGATTCCCTAGACCACCTGCCGCAGCCGCTGGCGCTGCCCGGCGACGCAACGGAAGGGGACTATGTGATCTTTGACGGAATGGGGGCCTATTCCCTGTCGATTGCCACGCGGTTCAACGGTTATGGGCTGGGCGCTCCGATTGCGGTGACCGCTCTCTGACGGCCTTCTGACGGGCGTCCGCATAGGCGCAGGGCAGGGGCGGTGGTGCATTGCGCAGCGCCGCCCTCTCTCGGGTTCCGCTGGACATGCGCCCTGTGGCCGCTAGTGTCCGGGGAAAAGACCAGCGAGAGAGCCCAATGGAAAAATTCGGCAAAAGCCAGTCCATCGCCCGGACCGAAGATCTTCGTCTGCTGACGGGGCACGGTCGCTATGTCGATGATATCACCCCCGAAGGCGCGCTGTTCCTGCATGTTCTGCGGTCCCCGGTTGCCCATGCGACGATCACCGAACTGGACCTGTCGGCCGCGCGCGAGTTGGACGGCGTGCTTCTGGTGGCCACCGCGCAGGACCTGCACGACTACGGCATCACCGAAGGCCTGTCCTGCGTCACCGTGAAGAACCGCGACGGATCCACCGCCGCCAATCCCAAGCATCCCATCCTGGCCGAGGAAAAGGTGCTTTGGGTCGGCCAGCCCGTGGCGATGATCGTGGCCGAAACGCCCGAGGCCGCCAAGGACGCGGCCGAGCTGATCGGTTTCGACTATGACGAACTGCCCGCACAGATGGCCCTGGCCCGCGGCGACACCGACCTGCACGCCGAAGCGCCCGGCAACCTCGCCATCGACTACCTTCTGGGCCGCGAGGCCGAGACCCACGCCGCCTTTGCCGAAGCCGCGCATGTCGTCCGGGCCGAGGTTGCGGACAACCGGGTGCATGTGGCCTCGCTTGAACCGCGGGGCTGTTTTGCGGAATGGAAGGACGACCGCATCCATCTGGCGGTGAACGGGCAGGGGGTCTGGGGGCCGAAACGCGAACTTGGCCGCCTGATGGGGCTGGAAGATACTCAGGTCCATGTGACCACGCCCGACGTGGGCGGCGGCTTTGGCATGAAGGCCAAGCTCTATCCCGAATACGTCATGGCCGCCTATGCCGCGCGTTTCCTGGACCGCCCCGTGCGCTGGATGTCCGACCGGACCGAGGCGATGTTGTCCGACAATGGCGCCCGCGACCTGACGCATGACGTCGCCCTGGCCTTCGACGCCGATCACAATCTGATCGGTTACCACGTGAAGACGAAATCGAACCTTGGGGCTTTCAATTCCAACTTTGGCCAGCTGATCCAGACCTATCTGTTCGGCCGCGTTCTGATGGGCGTCTACGACTGCCAGAACGCGCTGCTCGAGGTCGAGGGCTATTACACCAACACCACCCCCACGGATGCCTATCGCGGGGCGGGCCGGCCCGAGGCGAATTACCTGCTGGAACGCGGCATGGATTACGCCGCGCGCGAATTGGGTGTTGATGGCTGGGAGCTTCGGCGCAAGAACTTCATCAAGCCCGATCAATTCCCCTACAAGACCGTCACCGACGAACTGTATGACGTGGGCGAATTTTCGCGTCTGCTGGACCGCGTGGCCGAAACCGCCGACCGTCCGGGCTTTGCCGCCCGCCGGGCCGAGTCCGAGGCGCGCGGAAAACTGCGCGGCATGGGGCTTTGTTACTATATCGAAAGTATTCTGGGCGATCCTTCCGAAGGCGCGAAGGTCGAATTTCTGGAAGACGGTTCGGTGAACATCTACGTCGGCACGCAATCGAACGGGCAGGGGCATGAAACGGTCTATGCGACCTTCCTGTCCGACCAGACCGGCATCCCGATGGACCGCATCCGCGTGATCCAGGGCGACAGCGACCTGATCGCCCAGGGTGGCGGCACGGGCGGGTCCCGGTCGGTCACCACCCAGTCGAATGCGACGCTGGCGGTGGTGGGCACGATCCTGACCGCCTTCACCGGCTATCTCGCCGACAAGATGGGCGTGGATGAAGGCGACATCAGCTTTGATGACGAAGCCTTCCGTATCAAGGGATCGAATGCCGCGCCCACGATGCAGGACGTGGCTGAAATGGCCCGCGAAGACGGCCGCGAAGACCTTCTGATGCACGAGGCGCGGGCGACATTGCCCGGCCGATCCTACCCGAACGGGGCCCATGTGGCCGAGGTCGAGGTCGATCCCGACACCGGCCACACCCAGGTCGTCGCCTATACGGTCGTGGACGATTTCGGAAACCTTATCAATCCGATGCTCGCCATGGGGCAGGTGCACGGCGGCGTGGCCCAGGGTCTGGGCCAGGCGCTGATTGAAAACGTCACCTATGATGAGGACGGCCAGCTTCTGACCGCCAGCTTCATGGATTACGCCATGCCGCGCGCCTCTGACATGCCCTTTGTCGGCTTTACCGCCGAACCGGTGCCTTCGACCGCGAACCCCATGGGCATGAAAGGCTGTGGTGAGGCCGGGACCGTCGGCTCCATGGCCTCGACCGCGAACGCCGTTCTGGATGCGCTCTGGTCGCGGGGGGTGCGTCGGGCCGATATGCCGCTGACCCCGCTGCGGGTGTGGGAGATGCTGGAAGATGCTGACACGGCTCAGTAAGGGCCTTCTTCGGGCGATACGGCCGCGCTGGCTTTTCCGGGCACAGCGCAAGGCCCCGGGGCTGCGCCGGGGCCCTGTCACCCACGTGGTGATCCTTGACGGCACCATGTCTTCTCTCGCCCCGGGCGAGGAAAGCAATGCCGGGCTGATCTATCGCCTGCTGTCGGAACAGCTGGGTCCGAACCTGTCGGTCTATTACGAGGCCGGGCTGCAATGGACCTCGTGGCGGAACACGCACGAGGTCATGATGGGGCGGGGCATCAATCGCCAGATCCGCCGCGCCTATGGATACCTTGCCTCTCGCTACCGGCCGGGCGACCGGATCTTCTTGTTCGGCTATTCGCGCGGGGCCTTCGCGGTGCGGTCTCTGGCCGGGATCATGGACCGCGTCGGCCTGTTGCGCGCCGATCAGGCGACCGAGAGGAATGTGCAGCTGGCCTATCGCCACTACCGCGCCGGGGGGCAAAGCCCCGCCGCCCATGCCTTTGCCCGCGAAAACTGCCACCCCGACGCGGTGGTCGAGATGATCGGCGCTTTTGACACGGTGAAATCCCTGGGTCTGCGCCTGCCGATCCTGTGGCAGCTGACCGAACCGGGCCATGCCTTTCACAATCACGCCCTGTCGCGCTGTGTGAAATCCGGCTTCCACGCGCTCGCGCTGGAAGAACGCCGCGCGGTCTATACGCCGGTCATGTGGCACAGCGATCCCGACTGGTCCGGCCGGTTGGAGCAGGTCTGGTTCCCGGGCACCCATGGCGATGTCGGCGGACAGCTGGGCGGGTTCGGCCCGGCGCGCCCGCTGTCCAACCTGCCGCTTGTCTGGATGCTGTCCCAGGCCGAGGATCGCGGCCTTCCAATGCCCGACGGCTGGAGGGATGCCTTCCCGGTCGATGACGCCGCGCCCTCGATCGGGATGTGGCGCGGCTGGGGCAAGATGTTCCTGATCCGTCAGAAGCGCACGATCGGCATCGACCCATCCGAAAGGCTGCACGACAGCGCCGCCGCCCGCGGGCTAAGCCTGCCGACCCACGATCCCACGGCGCACGCTTGACGGGACTTTTGTGGGTTACGTGTCCGTGGGAAGGGGCATGACGATGCAGGTGGTGGATCCGGTGGCATAAAGCTTGCCATCCTGCGCACCACGGATTTCGCCGTTGGCGATCCCGGTTGACCGACCGACATGCTGGGCAAATCCGCGGGCTTCGATTTCCATCCCGACGGGGATCGGGCGGATGATATTCACCTTGTATTCCAAGGTGGTATAGGTCGACCCCTCGGGCACGCGCGTCGCCACGGCACAGGCCATGCAGCTGTCCAGAAGCACGCCGTACCAACCGCCATGTACCGCGCCCATGGGGTTGCAGAACTGCGGTTGCGGGGTGCCGGTGAAGCTGACCTCTCCGTCCTCGACCGAGGCGATGCGATAGTTCATCACCTGCGCGATCGGCGGGCCAAGGCTCTCGTCGTTCAGCATGCGTCGCATGGCCTCAAGGCCGGTGTGGTTCAGGCGTTTGGCGTCACCCGCGCTTGCACGTGAATCGTTTGACGGCGTCCCGCCATCCTTGGTCGCTGGCATGAAAAATCCTCCCGACGTCACGCTATTTGCGCGACGCGGAAGGATCAACCGCTATGCGAATTTAAGGCTGGGTTTGGGCCCCTGTTTTCAGGCCCAGTATCAGGCGACGTTTTCCAGCCGTGCTTCGGGCGTGACGCCAAGCGCATGGCAGACGTCGCGCGTCAGTTCCGGGCGGTTCAGCGTGTAGAAGTGCAGCTTGTCCACGCCCTCGGCCAGAAGGTCGGTGCACATCTCGGTGCACAGCGCAGTGGCCAGCAGATCTTCGCGCCCGTCGCGGCCCGCCTTTTCAAAGGCTTCGTCCATCCAGGCCGGCACATTGGCCCCGCAGCGCAGGGCGAAATTGCGCATTCCCTTCCAGTTCTCGATCGGCAGGATGCCCGGCACGATCGGCGCGGTGATCCCGGCCTTGTCGCAACGGTCGCGGAACCGAAGGAAGGTTTCGGTTTCAAAGAAGAATTGGGTGATGCCTTCAGAGGCCCCGGCGTCCAGCTTGCGTTTCAGCCACTCGACATCCGCATCCGAGGACGGGCTGTCAGGGTGGCGTTCCGGGTAGGCCCCGACGCGGATGGTGAACTTGCCGGTGGCGGCCAGCGCCTCGATCAGCTCGACCGAATTGGCAAAACCGTCGGGGTGGGCGGTGAACTTGCCTTCGCCTTTCGGCGGGTCGCCACGCAGGGCCACGATCTCGGTCACGCCGGCGGCGGCAAAGCTGTCGGCGATGGCCAGCGTTTCCTCGCGCGTGGCGTTCACGCAGGTCAGGTGGGCGGCAACATTCAACCCGGCGTTCTTATGCAGCGTGGCCACCGCGTCGCGCGTCAGGTCACGGGTGGTGCCGCCGGCCCCGTAGGTGACGGAGACGAAGCGCGGGTTCAGCGGGGCCAGCACCTGAACGGTGTCCCACAGACGGAAAGAGGCTTCGAGGTTTTGCGGCGGAAAGAATTCGAACGAAACGGCAGGCGTGGTCATCTTGTGTCCCCTTGGGTTTGATCCCTTGTCCCAGATCGTGCTTTGTGAGACAAGCTCATAACATTCACGAACATCATGAGCATAACTCACATATGCATATCGAGTTCCGCCACCTGCGCACGATCAAGGCCATTCATGACGCGGGCGGGCTGCAGCGCGCCGCCGACATGTTGCACATCACGCAGTCTGCCCTGTCGCATCAGATCAAGGGGCTGGAGGACCAGGCCGGGGTCGAGCTTTTCGTGCGGAGGTCCAAGCCGCTGAAACTCTCGGCCGCGGGGCAGCGGATGCTGCGCCTGGCCGAAAAGATCCTACCCGAGATCGACGCGCTTCAGGCCGAATTTGAAGCTTTGGAAGAAGGCAGCGCCGGGCGGCTGCACATCGCGCTGGAATGCCACGCCTGCTATGACTGGCTGTTCCCGGTGCTGGAACAGTTCCGCCGCGCCTGGCCCGAGGTCGACGTCGATATTCGCCCCGGCCTTGCCTTCGACGCGCTGACCGCCCTGCGCCGGGAAGAGGTCGACCTGGTGATTTCCTCCGATCCTGAAAAGGATCCCGATACCGTCTTTGCGCCGCTTTTCGACTATTCTCCTATCCTGATCGCCCCGGCTTCGCATCCGCTGGCTGCGAAACCCTTTGTCGAGGCCGAGGATTTCGCCGGTGAAACCCTGCTGACCTATCCCGTCGACCGCACCAAGCTTGATATCTACAAGCTGCTGCTTCACCCCGCAGGAGTCGAGCCCGAAGCCATCCGGCAGGTCGAACTGACGCCCATGATCCTCATGCTCGTCGCGTCGGGGCGCGGGGTTGCCGTGCTGCCCGACTGGGTCATGAACTCTGCCCGCAACCGCGCGGAATTCATCACGCGTCCCCTGACCGAAAAGGGGATGACCCGCCGCATGTATGCCGCGTCCCGCGCCGATGACGCGGGAAAGCCTTATCTTGCGCATTTCATCCGCCTTGCCCGGACCGAGGCGGTGAAGCTGCAGCGGGGTTAGACCACCCCGCTGCAGCCAACCTATCACCGAAAAACCAAAGATCTGGTTAACGCGTGCCCGTCCGGCCCAAAGACCCTAGTCCGAGACGATATTGGTCACGGTCTCGCGGAAGAAATCTATTTTTCCATCGGCTTCGTGCGACAGGATATAGGTCACGCTCGTGACCTCTTCCTGGCGGACGCCATAGAAGAACCGCTGGTGAAACCGTGTCAGGTGCCAGCCCCCGCCAAGATCATGCGGCGCAATCTCAAGAGCATTGGTTCCCTTGGGAAAAACCTCTTGCCCTAGGCGCACGACCACGCCCATCAGCGCCTCTTTGCTGTCGGCACTCTGCCAGCCGGTGTCGGCCTCGTCGCGGTAATGGTCGATCCGGAAATCGACGTCATCGGCGACCAGCCCGAACAGGTTGGCATCGCCCTTTGCGAACAGGTCCAGAAGCTGGCCGATCACGGTAGTCTCTGCGTTTACAGGTGTCATTCGGGGGATCCTTTCGAAATGTTGGTGAACATCCCCTTGCTACGGGCCGCCAAATGTGAAGTTAATTGCTATAATGAGTATTGATTACATAGGCATTCGCTATGATTGACTTGACCGCGCTGAAATACTTTGCCGCCGCCTATGAGACGGGAACCTTCAGCCAATCCGCGCGGGTGAACAATGTCAGCCAGCCGACGGTTTCCGCCGCAATTCAAAGGCTTGAGGATCGTCTGGACACGGCGCTGTTCACCCGGTCGAAATCCGGGCTGACGCCCACGCCGCTTGCCACGCGGCTGTATCACGACGTAGTGGAAAGCGTCGGCCACCTCTCGGGGCTGGAGGCGCGGCTTCGCAACACGCCGCAGACCAGGCTGCGCTTGCACGTCGCCCCGGACATGATGGTGGGCCGAATTGCCCCCGCGCTTCAGGGGTTGCGTCGCCGCGATCCCACGCTGGTTTTCACTTTCTGCGATACCGCTGAAGAGGCTGATATCGCGTACCTTTCAGAAGACTGCATGCCGAAGGGGCAAGCCTTTATCGCCCTAGAGGACGAAGCGTTCATGATCGCGCTGCACCGCCTGCATCCGTTGGCCCGGCGCAACGCCCTGACGCTTGCCGACCTGACGGATCAGCAGATCATCCACCGCCCCTATTGTCCGCGTGCCGACCGGATGGACCTGGGCGTGCTGCCCACAGCCCCTGCGGCCGAGGTCACGAATGATGCGCAGCTGCTTGATCTGGTCGCCGCCGGTCTGGGCATCGCCTTTGTGCCGCGTGGCCATGGGGCAGGGCGGGACGATCTGATCCTTCTGCCCCTGGCGGACGCCGACGCGGGCATCCGCCGCACAGGTCTGGCACACCGGAAAACCGACTTTGCCACCCGGATCGCGCGCGATCTTGCTGCGGTCATTGCGCCTCAGCACAGGGCCTGACAAAACGGAAATACCAACGGCACGTCATCCCAGGGGCCTTCCCCCTTGGCATCGCACCCCCTTCAGTCTATACGCGCGACCTGATCCAAGGAGCCGACGATGACCCTTAGCGCAAATCTCAACATCATGAAGAAAGCTGCCCGCAAGGCGGGGCGGTCTCTTGTCAAGGATTTCCGCGAGGTCGAAAACCTCCAGGTGTCGATGAAAGGTGCCGGCGATTTCGTCAGCCGTGCCGACATCGCCGCAGAAGAAATCATCAAGGCCGAACTGATGGAGGCGCGTCCTTCCTACGGCTGGATCGGCGAAGAGGGCGGTGAGGAAACCGGCAGCGATCCGACCCGTCGCTGGATCGTCGATCCGCTGGATGGCACCACCAACTTCCTGCACGGCCTGCCGCATTGGGCGATCTCGATCGCGCTTGAGCACAAGGGCCAGATCATCGCCGGCGTCGTCTATGACGCCGCCAAGGACGAGATGTTCTTTGCCGAAAAGGGCGAAGGTGCCTGGATGAACGAAACGCGGATCCGCGTGTCGGGCCGTCACCGCATGATCGAATCGATCTTCGCCACCGGCGTGCCCTTCGGCGGACGCTCGGACCTGCCGAAGACGCTGAAGGACCTCGGTCGTCTGATGCCAGCCTGTGCCGGTGTGCGGCGCTTCGGATCTGCCGCGCTGGACCTGGCCTATGTGGCCGCCGGCCGCTACGAGGGCTTCTGGGAACGCCGCCTGAACGCCTGGGATATGGCTGCGGGCATCGTCATCCTGCGCGAAGCGGGCGGCCTGGTCGAGCCGATCAACCCCGAGGCCGACATCCTGGCCAGCGGAGAGGTCATCGGCGCGAACGAAGCGATCTTTGAACAATTCGCCAAGGTCATCCGCAACAGCTGATCGCTTTGCGGCGCTACGGATTTTGATCGAACCCCCGGCGCTTAACGGCGCCGGCGTACCTGTGGCACGTTTGATCGTGTCAGCCGGTATTCCGCCGGCGGGTGGTCCGGGTGGCCATGGGTGCGGTCCCAGAAGGCCGTGCCGCCCAGGCGTCGAAACAGCGGCAATGTCAGCGCGAAGCCCGCGATGAAGCCCCCCGCATGCGCCCAGTAGGCCACGCCGCCCGCGTTCATATCTGCGCCCAGCCCGTTCACGAATTGCAAGCCGAACCAGATGCCCAGCATGATCCAGGCGGGCACCGGGATCACCTTGAAAAACACAATGAAGATGAACAGGATATCGACCCGCGCCTTCGGGAACAGAAGAAGATATCCCCCCATCACCCCCGCGATCGCGCCCGAGGCCCCGACCATCGGCACCATGGATCCTGGTGCCGCGACATATTGCGCCAGCGCCGCCGCCACGCCAGAGGCAAGGTAGAAGCCCAGGAAGCGGCCATGCCCCATTTCGTCTTCCATATTGTCGCCAAAGATCCACAGAAACAGCATGTTGCCCGCCAGGTGCATGAAGCCCCCGTGCAGGAACATCGAGGTCACGAAAGACCCGTACCCTTCGCCGGATGAAATGCGCGCCGGCACCAACCCATAGGTCATGAAGAACCCGTCCAGCGCCTGGGCCGACGGCAGTGAGGTCATGTAGAAGGCGAAGACCGCGATATTGATCGCGATCAGGCTCCAGGTGACAAAGGGCGTGCGCCCCGAGGGGTTGTGATCGCGCAAGGGAAACATGCGCTCAAGCTGGGGCGGCAGGGGGGGAAGGTCAAGCCAAAGCCCGGATTTCCCTGAAAATTTGGTGTCCTGAAATTTTTACGGATTGTCCCGGCGCTGTCTCTTTCCCATCCCGCCGGGCAGGTCTATGGTCCCGCCAGCCTTCCGGAAACGGATGGGCCCGCGTGGTGGAATGGTAGACACAGGGGACTTAAAATCCCTAGGCTTTGATGCCGTGCCGGTTCGAGTCCGGCCGCGGGTACCAGAAATCTTTTCCTCTAGTCCTTTGTTTTTATAGGGCCTTTGGAGAAGGGGGCGGAGGGGTGGAATTTTCTGCCCGCGATTAATCCCGTTTCAACGCTTCATGCGCATCCTGCGCCCAGGCAAGTTTGCCCGAGCGAAAGGAATGCCGATGAAATACGCTGTGTTTGCCGTGATCCTCGCGGCGGGACCGGCCTGTGCCGACCAATATACCGCCGTGATGACCACATTCGCCCGCGACAGTATCGTGGGCTGGGCGGAAGCCCCTGTGTTGATTGAAGAAATCGTTGCTCAGAACGCGGAACATGCCGGGTTGAGCCAGGCGGACATCGACGAAATGGACCGCCAGTGGCGGAACCAGGTAGGGCAGGGTAACCGGCCGATTGTCGAACCGGTCCTGTCCAACCCCGCGGCCGACTATCTCCGCCAGATTGTCGAGGAATCCGGTGGCATCGTGACCGAGGTTTTCATCATGGACAACAGGGGGTTGAACGTCGCTGCCTCGGATCCGACCTCGGACTACTGGCAGGGGGACGAGGCGAAATTCACCGAGACTTATGGCAAAGGCGCAAGCGCCCTGCACATCGGGGATATCGAGTTTGATGACTCCACCCAGTCCTATCAGGGGCAGGTTTCCGTTCCGGTGATGGGGCCGGGCGGCGCGGTGATCGGTGCCATGACCGTGGGTCTGAATGCCGAGATGCTGTTCTAAGCCCCTGAGACCCAGATCAAGAAAAGGACCGTGTCGATGCCGGATTCGACCGCGCGCAGCCGTGTGCCCAAGGCGCTGAAGCAAACATTCTTTGTCGGAACGGTGCTGGTCGCGATCAGCATCCTCCTGGTCGTGTCCCTGATCGAATTCATGTCGCACCGCCGCTCGATCGAAACGGTCGAGACTTTGGTCGCCGAAAGAGCAGAGGAAAACACCGCCTTCCTGGCGGAACAGGTGGCCGGCATGGTCAAGTTCGGCAAGGTCACGCCGTTGGAGGCAGCCTTGAAAAGCCTGATCGACCGCGCCGAAGGCGATGTCCTGTCCGCCCTTGCCCTTCAAGCGGATGGACAGGTGATCGGCCAGGTCGGGAAGGGCGATGATCAGGTGATGGCAGAGCTTGCCGCCCGCGCCCTGCAATCCGGCGTGCCAGAGATCAGCGCCGACGGTTTCTTCGTCGCCATGCCCTTGCGGTTCGGGCGGGATGCCCAGGTGATCGGCGCGGTCGGCACCCATTGGACGGCAGATCAGAAACGGGCCTTCCTTGACGCCGAAAGGCCGCAGATGATCCTGACTGGGGCCGGTATCTGTCTGGCCGCCCTGATCGTTGTCGGGGGGATAATATGGCTGTGGTTTTCGCGCCCGCTGCGGCGGACCGATGCCGCGATGCGGGCCGTCGCCTTTGGCGCGCTGGATCGCGATGTGCCGTATCAGTCCAGGCAGGACGAAATCGGCGGCATTGCCCGATCGCTCGCCGAATTCCGGGACAAGCTGATCGACGCACGCGCCTCGGACGAGGAAAACGCCTTTCGCAGTGCGGGAATCAAAAGCGCGGGCTCCGCGCTGGCGTTGCTCGATCAGGATCACGCGATACGCTACGCCAACCCGGCATTTCAGGACCTTATGGTCGCCTTCGGGGGCCAGGTGAAGGGGGAGTGGGGCGCCTGGGCCACCCCGGACGAGAGCGGGTTGAAAGGACGGTCCGCACGGGACATCCCGGGCCTGTCCGACGTGCTGGAACAGATCGCCTCGGGCCAGATTGCGCTGCCCGCGGTTGTTCAGCGCCGCTGGACGCGCCACCGGCTGGAAGCCCGGGCATCGGCCGTCCTGAACCCCGAGGGAGAGAACATAGGGCTTGTCCTTGAATGCAAAGACGTCTCGGAAGAGGTGTTGAACGCCGCCATCCTCAAGGCCATCGATCGCAATCAGTTGCGGATCGACATAGGCGAGGACCGGCAGGTTGTGTCCTGCAATGATGCCGTGCTGACCCTAACCGGCCTGTCTGTAGAAAAGCTGAAGAGCCTTACCGGGCGGGACATGCTGCAAAGCGTCGATGTCTCGGATCAGGTGAAAGAGGCGAATGTCGCTGCCGTGCGCGCTGGAAAGACGGTCTCTGGCCGGTTCGAACTGGTTTCTGCCGGCGCCCGAAAGCCGGTGGTCGAAGGAACGATCACCCCGATTGTCGGGTCCGACGGGTCAGTTCAACGGCTGGTTTTCATCGGGACCGATACCACCGAAGAACATTATGCAAGGATCGCGGCCACCGCGGAACGTGCCGCCCAGCAGGAAGAACAGCAGCGCGTGGTCAGTGCCCTGCGTCGCGGCTTGGACAGGCTTGCGAATGGGGATCTGACGATGAAGATCGATGATCCCCTTGGCCCCGACTATGAAGAGCTGCGCTTGAATTTCAACGCGGCAGTGAAAAGCCTTCATGATGCGATGGATGCCGTGGTGCAGAATGCGACCTCCATCCGGACCGAAGCCGGAGAGATCACCTCGGCCGCTGATGATCTGGCGCGACGCACCGAACGGCAGGCCGCCACGCTGGAAGAAACGGCGGCGGCGCTGGATCAGCTGACGGCCTCGGTCGCCTCGGCGTCTTCCGGCGCAATCGAGGCGAGCAACATCGCCCAGACCACGCTGTCCCAGGCTGAAACCGGCGGTGGCGTTGCCCGACGGGCGGTGGACGCGATGGATGGCATAAGGTCTTCCAGCAAGGAGATCTCGAAAATCACCAGCGTGATCGACGACATCGCCTTTCAGACCAACCTTCTGGCGCTGAATGCCGGGGTCGAGGCTGCCCGTGCAGGCGAAGCCGGGCGCGGCTTTGCCGTGGTCGCGACCGAGGTTCGGGCGCTTGCACAACGTTCCTCGGAAGCTGCGCGCGAGATCAACGATCTGATCACGGCCTCGGGGCAGCAGGTGAAGACCGGCGTCGACCTTGTGGATCAGACCGGAGAGGCTCTGGCGCGCATCGTCAGGGGTGTGTCCGATATATCGGAGCGCGTGAAGGCCATTTCCCAATCGGCACAAGAACAATCCACCGGCTTGAGTGAGATCAACACGGCGATGAATGATCTGGACCAGGTCACGCAGCAGAACGCGGCCATGTTCGAAGAAACAACCGCCGCAAGCCATGCGCTGACAGCAGAAGCAGAGGCCCTGGTCACCGCATCGGAACAGTTCAAGCTGATAGGCTCGGGCCCGCGGACCACGCGGGACAGAACAGCCGGAAAACCGGCGGACGCGGCGAAAAAAGTGGTGAACGCCCCTCCGGTGGTCGCAGACGACCGGGGCTGGGCCGAATTTTGATGCCTCAGCTTGCACTGAAACTGAGGTATCGCGCGCCGCCCGGGGCGGGGTGGCGCGCGAAAATCTGGTCAGCGTGTGCCCGAATAGCGTTCCTGCCAGTCGGCGGTTTCTTCATCCGTGACCTTGCGGAACAGGTTCTCGGGCACCGCAAAGGTGTGACCGGCGGGCAGGGTGGACAGAGCCTCGGACAGCGGGGCCTTGGGCCAGTCGACCGTCTCCAGCCCGAAGGCCTGCGCCATCTGGGCAGAGGCGTCCGGAATGAAGGGCGACGACACGGCTGCGTAGAACCGGATCAGGTTCAGCGACAGCCGGACGATCGCCGCGGCGCGCTCGGGATCTTCCTTGAACGCCGCCCAGGGGGCCGCCGATTGCAGGTATTCGTTCCCGGCCACCCAAAGCGCCCGCAACTCTTGCGAGGCCTTGCGCACTTCCATCGCCTCCATCTGGGTCTCATAGGCCGCAAGCCGCGCTTCCAGATCGGCAATCAGCGCTTCCTCCTGCGGGCCATAGCTGCCGCTTTCGGGCACCTCTTCGCCAAATTTCGACCGGCAGAACTTGGTCACCCGGCTGACGAAGTTGCCCAGCACATCCGCGAGGTCCTTGTTGACAGAGGCTTGGAAGTTTTCCCAGGTGAATTCCGCATCCGAGGATTCCGGCGCATGGGACAGCAGCCACCAGCGCCAATAGTCGGCCGGCAGGATCTCAAGCGCCTGGTCCATGAAGACACCGCGCCCGCGCGAGGTCGAGAATTGGCCGCCCTCATAGTTCAGGTAATTGAACGACTTGATGTAATCGACCAGCTTCCAGGGCTCGCCCGAACCCAGGATCGTCGCCGGGAAACCAAGCGTGTGGAAGGGCACGTTATCCTTGCCCATGAACTGGGTGTAGGTCACATCGTCGGCACCCTTGTCCGTGCGCCACCAGCGTTCCCAGTCCGCGCCCTTGCCGGCGTCGACCCATTCCTGCGAACAGGCGATGTATTCGATCGGCGCGTCGAACCAGACGTAGAATACCTTGCCCTCCATTCCGGGCCAATCTTCGTTGCCCTTCTTGACCGGGATGCCCCAGTCGAGATCGCGGGTGATGCCACGGTCCTGCAGCCCGTCACCGTCGTTCAGCCATTTCTTGGCGATCGAGGTGGTCAGCACAGGCCAGCCATCGCGGGTGTCGATCCATTCCTCAAGCTCGTCCTTCATCTTGGACTGGCAAAGGTAAAGGTGCTTGGTCTCGCGCATCTCAAGGTCGGTCGAGCCCGAGATGGTCGAATGCGGATTGATCAGGTCGACCGGGTCCAGCTGCTTGGTGCAATTGTCGCATTGGTCGCCGCGCGCGCTGTCGAAACCGCAGTTGGGGCAGGTGCCTTCGATATAGCGGTCGGGCAGGAAACGCCCGTCCGCATGGGAATACATCTGCGTTTCCGAGACTTC
The DNA here is from genome assembly GCF_900109195.1 of Pseudooceanicola nitratireducens. Classification (GTDB taxonomy): domain Bacteria; phylum Pseudomonadota; class Alphaproteobacteria; order Rhodobacterales; family Rhodobacteraceae; genus Pseudooceanicola; species Pseudooceanicola nitratireducens. The sequence continues at coordinate 977,077 of NZ_FNZG01000001.1, forward strand.
GCGGATGAGCCCGGTCTCGGCCAGGCGGCCGGCGAAATGCTGGGTCAGCGCATGGTTGCGATCCGAGGACGAGCGCCCGAAGTGATCGAAGGACAGGCGGAATCCTTCGGCGATCCGGGCCTGAACCTCGTGCATTTCGGCGCAATACTCGGCGACGGGCTTGCCGGCCTTGGCCGCGGCCAGTTCCGCCGGGGTGCCATGTTCGTCGGTGGCACAGAGGAACAGCACCTCCTGCCCGCGCGCACGCTGGTAGCGGGCATAAAGATCCGCCGGCAATTGAGAACCCACAAGGTTCCCCAGGTGTTTGATCCCGTTGATATACGGAATGGCCGAGGTGATCAGATGCCGTGCCATAATGCGCCTTTCGTCCGTTTCAGGCGCTGTTTAACCGCGCAGGCGGCGCAGGACCAGAGGGCTGTTGCCCTGCAGGCGTGGCCTGAACCCGGGCGGTGGGCTGGAGGGCGCGCGCGGGCCGGGCCAAGGCCATCGCGAAACGCGACCGCGGGTAGCCTTCATTGGCTTCGGCAAGGTGCCAGCTGCGCGGCGGCTCCATCCGGGCGCGCAAGCGGTCAAGTTGCCAGCCCGCAGGGCGGCTCGCGTGATCCGCCTCGCACCGCCAGCGGCTTTCGACACCCTGCGCGCCCCCCGCACCGGGCGTCAGCAACAGGCCAAGCGGCGCGCGCCCCGCCTCGGTCCCGGTTTCGGCGGCCAGATGCAGCCGGCGCACGGAGGTCAGGCTGGGCAGACCGGGAATATCCGCCACCGCCAGCGGGGCAGTGCCGCTGCGCAGGATCTCCTCCAGCGTCCAAAGAACGTCCTCGGCACGCTTGGGGCGCACGAAGATCAGACGCTCTGGCCCGATGAACCGCACGACACCCTCGGCATAAAGCTGTTCGGCCTGCCAATCCGGACTGATCCACCAGATCGGGGTAAAAGGGGGCAGATCTGGCCCCAGGTCGCGCAGAAGACAGGCCGCCACATAAAGCGCAAAGCTGCGCCGCGCCCCGCCGCAGATTTCGTGCAGGCGGGCAAGGGACAGCGTGGCCTCGGGGCCAAGCGACAGGGACGGAACGGCCCTGTGCGGCCGGCGTGACAGCAGGGGATGGGGCGGGGCAGACATGCGATGAATATAGAATGTTCATCAAATGTTCTCAATGTGAGTCGTGGGAAAAGAAATCCGCCTCTGGGCTTTCCTGTTTCGAATTCCGTAACATCTTGGCGGTAGACAAAGGAAAAAGAGGGACCGATGCAGAAGAACCGCCTTGGCCGAAGTGATATCAACGTGTCCCGCTATTGCCTGGGGTCCATGACCTGGGGGCGGCAGACGACCGCGCGTGCCGCCCATGCGCAGATCGACATGGCGCTGGATCACGGCATCAATTTCATCGACACGGCCGAGATGTATCCCGTGAACCCCGTCAGCGCCGAAACCATCGGGCGCACGGAACGCATCATCGGGCTGTGGTTCGACGCCTCTGCCGGACGGCGCAGTGATGTGATCCTTGCCACGAAACACTCGGGCGAAGGGCTGCGCGCCGTGCGCGACGGGGCCCCGATCACCGCGCGCAGCATCCGCGAAACCATCGAAGGGTCGTTGCGGCGGCTCAAGACCGACTACATCGACCTGTATCAGTTCCACTGGCCGAATCGCGGGTCGTACCATTTCCGCCAGAACTGGGGCTACGACCCCTCGGGGCAGCAGCCGGCCAAGGTGCGCGACAACATGGCCGAATGCCTTGCCGCGCTGGAGGAGGAGCGCAAGCGCGGCACCATCCGCGAATTCGGCCTGTCGAACGAAACCGCCTGGGGCGCGGCACAATGGCTGCGCCTGTCCGAGGACGCCGGGGGCGACACCCCGCGCGCGGCCTCGATCCAGAACGAATACTCGCTGCTTTGCCGGCATTTCGACACCGACCTGGCCGAACTGTCGCTGAACGAGGATCTGGGGCTGCTGGCCTATTCGCCGCTGGCCGCAGGCCTTCTGACCGGCAAGTACCAGGGCGGAGCGGTGCCGGACGGATCGCGCATGGCCCGGGTGCCTGAACTGGGCGGCCGCAAATCCCCCCGGGTCTTCGACGCGGTCGAGGATTACATCGACCTGGCCTTCAAACACGACCTAGATCCGGTGCACATGGCGCTGGAATGGGTGGCCGGGCGCAAGTTCACCACCTCGGTCATCATCGGTGCCACCACCGGAGACCAGCTGGACCACATCCTGAAAGGCACCAGCCTGAAGCTGACAAAGGAGGTTTGCGACGACATCGACAAGGTGCATCGCGCCCATCCAATGCCCTATTGATCGGCCATCAAACCGATGCGGAAGGCGCTGGCATAAGGGTCCGTGATCCGTCATGTAGAAAGCATGATGGAATCATGGATTTTCTTCTCTCTCGCGGCGACCCTGTTTCAGACGATCCGCTTCATGCTGCAAAAGGTGCTTGCAACCGGGGGGCTTAGCGCGGGCGGCGCGACCTTTGCGCGCTTTCTCTACTCCGGGCCGATCGTCTGGCTGATCGTGCTGCTGGTCCCCGATTGGCCCACCATCGCGCCGGGGTTCTGGCCCTATGCGGTGGTTGGCGGGGTGACCCAGATCCTGGCCACGGTCTGTGTCGTGCTGCTGTTCCAGACCCGGAACTTCGCCGTCGGTATCACGCTGAAAAAGACCGAGGTTCTGCTGACCGTGCTCGTCGGCATCGTGATCCTGGGCGAAGGCGTCAGCTGGCCGGGGTTTGCGGCCATGGTCCTGGGCGTTCTGGGGGTGCTTTTGCTGTCGGATCCGCCGAAAGTGCAGGGCAGCTGGCGGTCACTTCTGTTGAATCGGGCCGTCGGGCTGGGCCTGACCTCGGGCATTTTTTTCGCGATCTCGGCCGTGACCTATCGCGGCGCATCCCTTCAGGTCGAGGCAGAGCCGGCGATCCGGTCGCTCTTCACCTTGGCCTGCGTCCTGATGGTCCAGGTCTCGGCTCTCGGTGCATGGCTCTTGATCCGCGAACCGGGGGAAGTGACCCGCGTGGCCCGCGCCTGGAGACGCGCCGCCTGGATCGGGGTGACCTCGCTTGCGGGGTCCTATTGCTGGTTCACCGCCTTCACGCTGGAAAACGCGGGCTATGTCTTTGCCGTCGGCCAGGTCGAGGTCATCCTGTCGCTGATGGCCTCGGTGCTGTTTTTCCACGAAAAGATCAGCCGGAAAGAGGTTTTCGGCATCGGGCTGATCACGCTGTCGGTCGTCGTGCTGATCGCCGTCACCTGACGGCGATCAATTGGACGGCCGGGGTGCCCGTCAATCCAGGCGACCGTCCATGTCGACCAGCCCGCGCAGCCGGTGAAAGGCCGAATTCGATCCTGTGTTGGCAAAGAACGGCACGCTTGCCGGGGGCTCCGGATCCTGGGCGCGCTGCTGAACCTCGGCCAGGACGACCTCGGTTATGAAGGGAAGATCAAAGCTGCGCGCTTCTTCCAGGGGGATCCACTGCAGCGTCGACAATTCGTCGCAAGCGGCTGAAAAGTCGTCCAGATCCGTGGCCACATGCACATCCGCATCGACCAGGAAGAACCGCGCATCAAAGCGCCGCGGCCGTCCCGGAGGGGTGATCGCGCGGAACACGAACTGCAGCGCAGAGGCGTCGGGCACATGGCCAGTGGCGGCGAAGGTTTCCCAATCGGCCGGCGCGCCGGTCCAGCTGCCCTTTTGGCCAAGGACCAGCCCGGTTTCCTCCCAAAGCTCGCGGATCGCCGCCGCGCCAAGCGCGGTCACCAGGTCCCCCTCGGCCGATTCACGCAGCCGCGTGGCGCAGGGATCGGGGATCGGCGCCGCCAGGGGAATGTCCGCATCGCCCGCGTCCACGGCCCCGCCGGGGAAGACCACCTTGTTCGGCATGAACACGGCCTTGGACCCGCGCTGGCCCATCAGGACCTTGGGGTTCGAGGCCCGGTCGCGCAGGGCGATCACCGTGGCGGCATTGCGAATCTGGGATTTGTCGACCGGTTTGGTCGCGGGCTCTACAACTGTCATTCATCCTCCTCAGGCGCCGTCGTCTGGACCGGGCTCATCAGAGACCGGGACGCCACGAGGGGACGATCACTGCGATGACCCGAACCCGTGCATGCGCCGGGCCCATTGAAACGCAACCAGCGCCCCCTTCAGTCTGGGCAGAAGGTAAAGCGACAAGGTGACGGTGCCAATAGCGAAACCGGTAAACATGACAAGTGGATCGGGCTGCCATGCGGTGTATGACGCCAGCATGACCGGAGCCAGAAGGTGCCCGACGATCAGGATCGTCAGATAGGCCGGGCCGTCGTCGGCGCGGTGATGATGCAGATCTTCGCGGCAGACCGGGCAATGATCGCGCACCTTCAGATAGCCCTTGAGCATCGGGCCGGACCCGCAATTGGGGCATTTGCGCCGGAAGCCACGCCAGACGGTCGGCCAGAGCTCGCGCTCGGCCGTCTCGGGCTGGGGCATCGGATCGACCTGGGTGTCTTTCATAATTCTCTCGTCGAATGGGGTGCCGGACCGCGCAGGTCCGGACTTTGGAGGGACCGGCCCAAGATGACGGCCCCGCGCCCCGGGATAAAGGGGACGGAATGTCCTTGCGGCGGGATGTCGCGCAAATCCCCTGTTTTTCCGGGCGAAACCGGGGCTTGGCCCGGTGCAGCGGCTCCGGCCTTGGGGGCGGTTACAAGGCATGTGAAAAAAACTTTGCCGATTGGCGACGGAAGTTTTTGCCCCGCCCGTATGAGCTTGTGAAGGTTGAGCGAAGGCCTTCTCCTAGCAGTCAAGAAATGGAGAGTACTGATATGAAACGCGCATTTGCCCTGACCGGTGCCATGATCCTGGCCCTGACCGCCAATGCCCTGCCGGCCGTTGCACAGGATGCCGGCCCCGCCCCGAAAGGTCCGCGCTTTGACTTTGCGCAGGTCGACACGGATGGCGACGGCAAGATCACGCCCGAAGAGCTTCAGGCCCATTCCGCCGCGCGCTTTGCCCAAGCCGACACTGATGGCGATGGCACGCTGAGCGTCGAGGAAATGGTCGCTCGCATGGAAGCCCGCCAGGCCGAGCGCCTGCAGCGCGGGGCCGAACGGATGATCGAACGGATGGACAAGAACGACGACGGAGTCCTGTCGGCCGATGAAATGGCCCCGCGGGATGAAGGCCGCATGTTCGCCCGCCTCGACGCGAACGAAGATGGCGCGATTTCCCAAGAGGAAATGGAAAAGGCCCGCGACCGGTTTGAAGAGCGCCGCGAAAAGGGCGGACGCCACGGGGATCATGACCGTGATCACGACCGGGGACACGGTAAGCCCTGGAAAAAGCACAACGACTGATCCTGTCGTGAAAGCCCGGTTCGGGGCAGGGGCGCTGACCCCGGACCCGGATCAGGGCAATGAACCAACGGCATCCCGGCCCAGCCCGGGATTGCCAGCCGCCCGATCAAGAGATACGCCCGCCGGATATGACGGACATGCCTTTCGACGATCTGTCCAGCCTGGATGACGATGCTCTCCTTGTGCTTTATGCCAATGGGGATCCCATGGCTGCGCGGGTTCTGACCGGGCGTCTGGCCCCTGTGGTCATGGCCCATGCCTATCGGCTGACGGGCAACCGGACCGAGGCCGAGGACGTCACCCAGGAAGCGCTGTTGCGCCTGTGGAAGATCGCGCCCGAGTGGCGTCAGGGCGAGGCGAAGGTGACCACCTGGCTCTACCGGGTGACCGCAAACCTGGTGACGGACGGGCTGCGCCGGCGGCGCGGCGGATCCGTCGATCTGGACGCGATCCCCGAGCCGGAAGACGATCGCCCCGGGGCGGATCAGGTCATGCAGGACCGTGCGCGGATGGATGCGCTGAACGCGGCGCTGATGACCCTGCCGGACCGGCAACGCCAGGCCGTGGTGTTGCGCCACATCGAAGGGCTGACAAATCCCGAGATCGCAGAGATCATGGATCTGGGTGTGGAAGCGGTAGAAAGCCTGACCGCGCGGGGCAAGAGGGGACTTGCCAAGGTGCTGGAATGGCAGAAGAAAAACTTGGGGTATCAGGACGATGACTGACAAGTACACGGATAAGGACGACGGGTTCGCGGGGCTGGACGCCCTGTTCGATACCGCGCGTGCCGCACCCGCCCCCCTGTCGGAGGACATGCTGGACCGGCTGACCCGCGACGCGTTGGATGTCCAGGCGGGCTTTGCAGCGTCGCCGGCTGCACCGCCGCGACGCGGACGCCTGGCCGGTTGGCTGGCCGCGATCGGCGGATGGCCCGCGATGGCAACGCTTGCCACGGCCGGGGTGGCCGGGCTGTGGATCGGGGCCATGCCGCCGGCCTTTGTCGAAACCCTGGGACTTGGCTCTGCCACGGCGAGCGATACGGCCGAAGATGATCTGTATCTTGTCGATCCGCTGCCGGGCTTTGTCGTGTCCCTGACGATGGGAGAGGGCTCATGACCCGCACCACTGACACTGAAAAGTCCTCTGTCCGGACGGGCGGCGCGTCGCGTCGGCTGCGCTGGTTGCTGGTGCCGTCCCTTGCGCTGAACCTTCTGGTGGTCGGTGCCGTGGTCGGACACGCGGTGTTTGACGAACCCGACCGCAAGGTGCCGCGTGTCGACCGGATTGGCGGCCCGCTGACCTTTGCGCTAAGCCATGACGACCGCAAGGAAATCGGCAAGGCGCTGCGCCAGCAGTACCGCCAGGGGCGGCCGACCCGGGCGCAAATCCAGGAAGAATACCAGCAGGCGATCACGGCGCTGCGGGCCGATCCCTATGATCGCGCGGGGCTTGAGGCGGTCTTTGCCGCACAGCTGGCAGGGGCGACGGAACGGGTGGCGATTGGCCAGCGATTGCTGTTGGAGCGGATCGCGCAAATGTCTTCGGATGAACGCCGCGCCTTTGCCGATCGTTTGGAAGAAGGGCTGGAGCATCCTGAACGCTTTGGACGACCGGAAAAGCGGCCCTAGGCGGTCCTCGCCGGGCCCTGACATGCCCGTCTCGGGTGTGGAGGGCGGTTTGGTCTGATCATCGGGTGGTTCTGCTTGGGGTTGTGTTGCGGGGTGCTGCTGCTGGTTTTGCGAGTCTGTTTTGCGGCAATATCCTGTGCGGGCATTTCTCTAAGATATTAATACAATTAGATAGTTCTGGGATTTTCTCAGATCAGATCGGACGTTCTGAAATTTGCTGCGAAATCAGATCAATCATTCTTTAACCGCTCGCGACACGAGGTAGCACGTCCTCAGGAGCCTTCCGAACCGACCGCCGGAAATCCGAAATCACGCAGTCGCGTCCGGCAGCCTTTGCCCGGTAAAGCGCCTGATCCGCGCGGGTAAGCAGGCGCGATGCGTCCTCTTCTGGTGTGCGGAACTGGCGAGCGGCGGGGCAGTCAAGGGTTGCCAGGCCGATCGACATGGTGACCTGCAGCCCGTCCGGCGCGCCGGGATAGGGCACGCAGGTCCGCGCCACGGCCAGGCGGAGCCGGCGGGCCAAAGCCGAGGCCTCGGCCCGCGCGCACCCGGGTAGCAGGATCAGGAACTCCTCTCCTCCGATGCGGGACGCGATCCCAGAGGTGCCGAGGGTGTCGGAAAGACACCGCCCGATGGCCTGAAGGACCGCATCCCCGGCGGGATGTCCGAAGGTGTCGTTCACCCATTTGAAATGATCGAGATCGCCCATCAGTACGGCAACGGGGGCGTCGCGGGTCCGGCTGTCGCGGATCAGCTGGTCTAGCCGGGGCAGGGCGTAGCGACGGTTGTAAAGCCCGGTCAAGGGATCGGTCAGCGCGGATTGCAGCCCATGGCGCAGCTGATCCCGGGTCCGCAGCATCGAGCGGCGGCGGTCGGCCAGCAGGGTCAGGCGCGCCATGGCTTCGTCGGCATGGAAGGGCAGGGTCATGACGCCGCCTGCGCCATAGTCCAGCGCCTCGATCACCATGGAAGGATCGGTCGAGCCGTGGCCGGAATGCGCCAGAAGCACCTCGGGCCCGGCCTCCTGATCCAGACGGGCCGCGCGGGCAGTCAGCCGAAGCGTCGCGTCGCGGCCCAGGCTGTCGGCATCAAGCAGGGCCAGATCCACCCCTGGCGGCAGCGCATCCGCAGGGCCCAGCACTTTGACCGCTGGCAGGGGCAGGGCCCGCGCCCAATCCGCCGCCCGCGCATCGCCCGAGAAGATCGCCACACGCGGCGGCGGGGCAAAGGCCCCGGCCGCCTCGGCCAAGCCGGCGGGGCGGATGCCGGGAACCTCTTGCATCGTCAGGTCGCTCATGCGGGCGCGATACTCAAATAGCCGCCGGACGCGGGCCAGGATTTCCGCGTCGGAACAGGACCTTGGGATAACCTCATCCGCACCGGCCTTGATCAGCATGGCGCAGCGCGTCGCATCCGCGCGGTCAGTCAGGACGATGCGCAAGGCATGGCGGGTCTCATCCCCTCCGCGCAGGCTGTCGCACAGGGCCAGCGCCCCAAGCCCCGAAATCCCGTCCGAGATCAGCACGGCCCCCGGTTGATCCTCTTGCACGATGGCACCGACATCCTCGGACCGGTCGGCCTGCATCACGTCATAGAAGGCGCCGCTGAACAGCGCGGACAGCATCAGCCGACTGGCGAACCTGTCATCCGCGATCAATATGCGTCCGGTCATCGCAGCAACCTTTTCTTCACGAATTCCCACGCGCCCGACAGGCCCGCGGCTTGGCTGAAGACAGGATTTGCGAATTTGGTTAAGAAAGCGTTGCCCGGCCCAGGCGATTCCGACGGTCCCGTCGATTTTCGCGCAGATCTCGGCCGGATTGCCACGCAGAAAAGGAGACCCCATGGACAGCGAACAGGCGCAGATCATCGCCCTGGCTTCCCTTAACTGGCTGATCGCGAACGACGATCTGCGGGGGATTTTCCTGGGCTCCAGTGGGTTGTCACCCGAGGACCTGATGGCCCGCGCGGCCGAGCCCGAACTGCTGGGATCCGTGCTGGATTTCATCCTGATGGACGATTCCTGGGTGGTCTCCTGCTGCGATTCCCTGGGCTATCCCTACGAGAACCTGCAACGCGCGCGCATGGCCCTGCCCGGCGGACAGCAGGTGCACTGGACCTGAGCGCCGATTAGCCCGTCACAGAGCAGACAGATCGGCCGGCGTGCCTTCGATGATCACATCGAGCAGACGGATCAGTTCGGCGTGTTCGGCGGGGCTGAGAAGGGCGGCCATCAGCTCTCCGTTTTCGCGGGCATGCGGGGTGCCCTGGGCAACCGCGCGACGGCCCTTTTCGGTCAGCGTGATCCTTCGCGTACGGCGGTCTTCCTCGCCCGAGCTGCGGGCAACCAGCCCGTCGGTCTCCATCCCGCGCAGCGCGCGTGACGTGGCGGTGCGGTCGATGCCGACGAACACAGCGATATCAGAGGGTTGCGATAGCCCTTCGTTGGCGATGGCCAGCAGGATACACCAGGTCGTCCGGTTCAGCCCGATCTGGCGCAGACGATCCTCAAGCCGCCGTTCCTGCAGCCGCGCGGCAAGCGACAGGTGGTAGCCAAGCGAGGAATGCAGGCGATAGGGCGGGGGCGTGGTGTCTTGCGTGTCGGACATGGACCGAGAGGGCCGCAGCGAAACCCGCTTGTCAAGCCGATCCTGCCCGCGCAGTGTCCCCGCAAGGCGGCACCGGCCCTGGCACCGGCCCTGGCACTGGGCCTGTGCTGCGAGAGCGACTGCGACAGGAAAGACGTGATGATCATCAAGGGGATATTGTTCGACAAGGACGGGACGCTGTTCGATTATGGGGCCACCTGGAACGGCTGGGCGTTGCAGCTGATCTCGGATCTTGCGGCTGGTGATGTCACTCTGGGCCGTCGCCTGGCCGAAGCCGCAGATTTCGACCTGGCATCCGGCGCATTTCGCCCGACCAGCCCCATGATCGCCTGCACCAATCGCGAGGCCGCAGAGATCCTTCTGCCATACCTCCCCGACACTGACCTGGCCACGTTGGAAGAGCTTCTGACCCTGCGCGCCACCGAGGCTCCGCTGGCCCCGCCCGTCGACCTGCATCCGCTGCTGGATGACCTGGGCGGTCGCGGCCTGTCGCTAGGCGTCATGACGAATGACAGCGAACAGGCCGCGCTGGTGCATCTGCAAGAGGCCAAGATACTGGACCGGTTCGATTTTGTCGCAGGGTTCGACAGCGGCTACGGGGCCAAGCCCGCGCCGACCCCGCTGCTGGCCTTTGCTTCTCAGCTTGGACTGGATCCGGCGCATGTGGCCATGGTCGGCGACAGCACCCATGATCTGATCGCGGGCCGCGCCGCCGGCATGGTGACGGTTGCGGTCCTGACCGGCTTGGCCGATGCCGAAACGCTTGGCCCCCATGCCGATGTTGTGCTGCCGCATATCGGCCATATCCCGGGCTGGCTTGCGGGTATTTCGGCATAGGGGCGCCTGTTCGCGGCTTGTTAAGCCCTTGATGCCATAGTGCGCGGATCACCAAGGGGATCGACAGCGCGGGATGGCCATGCATGGGCTGATGAACAGGGCGATACAATGTTTTGTGCGGGACACCTACGGGGGCGAGGTCTGGGAACAGGTCGTGCGCCGCGCCGGGCTGGGGTTTTCCGACTTTGCCGCGATGCTGACCTATGATGACCCGCTGACAGACGCGGTGCTGGACGCGATCTGTGCCTGCCTGTCGAAACCCCGTGCGACGGTGCTGGAGGATATCGGCACCTATCTAGTCTCGGACCCGCAAATTCAGGCCCCCCGGCGGCTGCTGCGCTTTGCCGGCATCAGTTACGAGGATTTCCTGCAATCCCTGGACGATCTGCCGGGGCGGGCGCAGCTGGCCGTCTCGGACCTGGTCCTGCCACGGTTGGAACTTCGGGTTCTACCGGCCGGGCGCTATATCCTTGTGGTCGACAGCGGCGGCGGCACGCCGGCGGGGTTCGGGCATGTCATGGTCGGCATCCTGCGCGCCATGGCCGACGATTACGGGGCGCTGGTCATGCTGGATCATCGCGGCACCCGCCAGGGCCGGGAAGAGATCGAGATCACGCTGGTCGAAGCCGCCTTTGCCGAAGGGCGCGCCTTTGACCTTGGGGCCCGTATGTCATGAGCGGGGCCAATCACAGGCCCACGGACCTGCCCGAAGACAGCATGCTTCTGGCGCTTGATACCCTGTGCCCGATGCACTGCCTGGTCGACGAAAGCGGCAACATCACCCATTGCGGCCCGACCCTGCAAAAGCTGCGGCCACAGGTGACGATGGTTGGTCAGCGCTTCCTGAAGGTGTTTCAGACCACCCATCCGGGCAATATCACCACCCTGCCGGATCTGTGCAATGCGGCGGGGCGGCGGGCCCGGCTTCGGCTGCGGTTTCGGTCCGCCCCGCGCACGGATCTGCAAGGTGTCCTGGTGCCGCACGGGCTGGGCGGGGCGATCATCAACCTGTCCTTCGGGATCTCGATCCTGGATGCCGTGCGGGACTATGCCCTGACCAATACCGATTTCGCCGCCACCGACCCCACGGTCGAGATGCTGTTCCTGGTCGAGGCGAAATCCGCCGCGATGGAGGCATCGCGCAAGCTGACCCGCCAGCTGCACATCGCCAAGATTGCCGCAGAAGAACAGGCCTTTACCGACACTTTGACCGGGTTGAAGAACCGCCGCGCGCTGGACCACATCTTGAACCGTATGATCGAGGCCGAGCAGGAGTTCGCGCTGATGCACATGGACCTCGATTACTTCAAGGATGTGAACGACAGCCTGGGCCATGCCGCCGGGGATCATGTTCTGACCCAGGTCGCGCAGATCATGGTCGAGGAAACGCGCAACGAAGACGTGGTCGCCCGTGTCGGAGGAGACGAGTTCGTGCTTGTGTTCCACGGTCTCTGCTCTCGCCCCCGGATCGAGGAAATCGCCCGCCGCCTGATCACGCGGGTCGAGGTGCCCATGCCCTGGCAGGATCAGACCTGTCGCATCTCGGCCTCGCTTGGGACGACGCTGTCCACGGACTACGCCCATGTCCAGGCCGAGACGCTTCTGGCCGACGCCGATGCCGCGCTATACGCCGCAAAGCGGGCAGGGCGCGCGCAACACCGGTTCCACGACCCGCCCCCCGCCGGAGCCCTGGCCGCCGGGGTCGGCCCTGCGACAGGGTCCTGATTTGGGCTGTGCGGACGGTGCATTGTTCGTTGTGGCCGGTCCTGCGACAGGGCTTTCAAGTCGGGCCAATAGGGCGGTGCTTTGCCCGCCGGTGGTTTCAGCGGAGCGGACCGGAGTGGACAGCTGGTTAAGTAAGGGTGCAAAGCAGTGCCAACGCTGCGCTCGGGCAATCTGAGTGGGGGGTGGGAGCCCTTCTTCCCCTGGTCGCTTGGTTTTGCGCAGGCATGTGCCCGTGAGCCACCGTCCTTAGCCTATTGAGCGGTGGAGGGCCTAAGTGCCCGTCGCCTTCGCTTGCCAAAGTCAGAAAGCGCGGACCTCTGCCGATGCCACCCGCGCCGCGACCCGCCCTGAGCAGTTGAACGCAGGAAAAAGCTCGCTCAGGCGCCGACCCGATGACCGCCAGAAGGACCCAGCTTGGAGGCTCCGTCAGGACGCTGCACGGAATTTTCCCCTACACCAGCGCGTGTTTCGAATGCTACCTCTCCGCCGCTCCAGCCCGCCACCGTTCCAGCGACAGCCGAAAGCCCCCCTCAGGCGCTCCAGTAGGAGGCGGCGAGGAATTCGCCCCGGATCAAACCGCGCTCGGTCAGCGCCTCTTTCGCGGCGGCTGCTTCGGATTTTTCAGCGGCGAAAAGCACATAGCGGTCACTGTCGGGCAAAACCAACAGCGGCAGGCCGTCCAGCGGGCTCTTGCCCTCGCTGCGGTACAGCCAGGTCACCTGAACCCCGGAGGGGCCCGCAATCTCCTGCCGGTCCTCGGGTGAGGGCACGACCAGAACCGTCTGACCCGTCACCGCAGGATCGGCCTGGGCCAGGATCCGCGCGACGACCGGCACGGCGGTTTCGTCGGCGATCAGGCCAAGATAGGCGCTTGGCTTCGGCATGGCCGATCCGCTTGGCCCCATCAGGGCGATTTCGTCGCCGGCCACAAGCGACGCGACCCAACCCGGCGTGCGTCCCGTATCGTGCCAGAAGACGTCGAAGGTCAGCACAGGGCCATCGGGGCCTTCGGTGATCTCGCGCGTGGTAAAGACAGGGCGATGCCAGGCCTCGGCCCCGCCGGGCCAGCGGGTGACGCCGCCTTCGTCCGTGAAGGGCCAGTCCTGCCCCTCGGCCCCCTGCGGCAGGGTGAAATGCAGCCCGCCTTCGCCAAAGCGCGCAAGGTCGGGGGCGGTCACCGCAATGCGTTGAAACGACGGGGAAATCCGTTCAGAGGACACGACGCGCGCCAGGCTGAGGTTGGCGGGCCGACCCTTGGGAAGCGGATCGTCCCAGGTCAGCGTCACCCCCATGCGGCTGGTCAGAGTGTCCAGCAGGTCGCGCAGCACCTGGGCCCCCATGCGGTCCTTGGGCAGCAGCTGCAGCTGCGTTGAGGCTCCGTCGGCGGACACCAGGATCTGGCCGCGCGACAGCGTCACGCTTGCCCCACCCTCCGCGTCGACGACCTTCATGCCCATGCCTTCAACAGCCGTGCGGAACCCCGGCAGGACCACGTCCAGGGGGCGGCCCACGTGGGCGGCGATCGCAGCCGGGCCGGTCGGGGTTTCGGGCGAGGAAGGCGGGGGCATGGACATCGATCAGGGGCTTTCTGGCGTTTCGTCCGCCCGTTCTAGCATCCTTTTGCGCCAGGTCCACGATCCGGCAAATCCCCGCTGATCGCGGCAGGGGATTCGAGAATCAATTCGCCCTATGGTTGCTGAAAATGCCCACCCAAACAGCCACCCGCTGTGTCCGTCCGAGTTACCCACAGATCCGAATGTTCAGTGCAATCAGTCAATTCGGGTAGATCTTGTGTATTGTTTCCGGTCAGCCCGCAAGTCTGGAGGAAAAACCCAGCTTGCGGCACGATTTTGGCAATCATGGCATTTTTTGGACTTATTCCGGTTAAAAGTTCGTTAAAGTGCCTCCATGGCTCGCACTGCGCGGGAAGCTGCGCAGGGTGATGTGAATTAAATGGACGCAAGTTTGTAGTCGACGTGAAATTTTGATCGGTCGGGCCATATTAGGCCCCCAAATCGAGAAAACCCGAGGCCCGTTGTCTGGTCGCGTCTGCTGCGCGACCTGGGGTGTTCTCCTCGGCCGTTTCACATCGCTCGGGCAAGCGGATCAGCAACCTGAAGGCACCCTGTACGGGGTCTGAAACAAGAAGGCCCGACCTGGGTTTGAAGGGACGGAAATGACCTATTCTTACAGCAAGTACAGCTACAAAAGCTCGTATTCCTACACCAAGTCCTACGAGTGGACCGCCTATACTGAAAGCGATTTCCTGGGACCGAACACCGGATCCTCGATCAGCTGCGGCGACACCTTCACCATGCCCGGCGGCGCGACTGTCTGCATGTCGACCTATGACAACGACGGCTATCTCTCGGGCGATGCCAAGTGCAACGAGAACGCCACGGACAGCTATGGTCAGAAGGCCTATGTCGACGGTCAGCGCGAAGGCGGCCAGATGTACGCCGAATGCTACCACGTGCTGAAGGGCTCGGACGGGCGCACCTATTACCTGATCGAGATCGAGGTCGAAGGCTATGACGCCCCCGGTGCCGGCGACGACTTCTTCACCTTCTACGGTGCCGTGCCGCCGAAGGGTGTTGAGCTGACGGTTGTGAACACCTGCAACGTCAAGGGCTGCATGATCGACTACCGTTGCCTTGGCGCGGGTGAAAAGGCTCCGGAGAACACCCCGCCGGAATTCACCAACGACCCCAAGTATGGCAAGATCTGCATCGACGAAAACACCGCCTTCGTCATCGATCTGAACGCCAATGACGCCGACGGCGACACGCTGACCTACGAAATCATCGGCGGCAAAGACGCCGACAAGTTCCAGATCGACGCTTCGACGGGTGAGCTGACCTTCAAGGAAGCCCCCGACTACGAGAACCCGACCGACTATGGCCAGGACAACGTCTATGACGTGCAGGTCCGCGTCACCGACGGCAAGGGCGGCGAAGACACCACCTGTCTGTCGATCTGTGTCGAGGACGTGCAGGAAGGCCAGCCCAAGTGCATCGTGATCGAGGCCGAGGACATGTGCGCCTGGGGCTTCTCGAAGGCCTGGGGCTGCAACGCATCCGGCGGCAAGCTGATGAAGCTGGGCTGCGCGGGCGGTGAAGGCGTCCTGTGGACCAAGTTCACCGGTGAAGCGGGCACCTATGACCTGAAGCTTTTCGTCCAGGACGAAAACGACGGTCAGTCCAAGATCTACATCAAGGTCAACGGCGAAGTCGTGAAGACCCTGGTTCTGGACAACGACAACAACGGTGCAGGCAGCAACAACGGCTATTTCTCGGAAATCGTGCTGGACGATATCGAGCTGAAGCCCTGTGACACCCTGTCGATTTGGGCCGACGGCAACTGCGGCGAATACGTCCGCATCGACAAGATCGAGCTGTGCAAGGACGACGCACCGCTTGGGTCGATCGGTGACCGTGTGTGGTTCGACGCCGACAAGGATGGCGTGCAGGACGCGGGCGAAGACGGCGTGGCCGGCGTGACCGTCAACCTGCTGGACGCGGGCGGCAACGTCATCGCGACCCAGGCCACCGACGCCAACGGCAACTACCTGTTCGAGAACCTCGAAGCGGGCGACTACAAGGTCGACTTTGACCTGCCCGCCGGCACCTTCGGCTTCACCACCCAGGACGTTGGCGACGACGCGCTGGATTCGGATGCCGATGCCTCGGGTCAGACCGCGACCATCACCCTGGCCGCCGGTGAAAACAACCTGACCGTGGATGCCGGTATCATCGATCTCAACACCGCACCCGAACCGGTCGCGGACGAGGCGATGACCTGTGCCGACCAGGTGAAGACCGTGGACGTCTTGGCCAACGACTTCGACTTTGACGGCGACACGCTGATCATCACCAAGGTCGACGGCCAGGCTATTTCCGAAGGTCAGACGATTACCACCTCGGCAGGCACCCTGGTGACCCTGACGGGCGGCGAACTGGTCATCGACGGCGAAGCCGCCTATGCGGCGCTCGACATCGGTGAAAAGGACGTCGAGGTGATTTCCTACACCGTGGCCGACGGCAACGGCGGCACCGCGACCACCGATCTGACCATGACCTTCTGTGGCGACGCAAACACGCTGGAAAGCTTCTGCGCCAGCCTGCCGGAGACCATGGATTACCAGATCGTGTCCGATCAGACCTTCCCGCTGGACCCTTCGTCTTTCGAGATTAAGATCAGCAACTCGGGTGACACGCGTCTGGACGGCGTCATCTTCGAAAACGCCTACTGCCTCAGCTTCTACGAGGAAGTGGCCGAAGGCGACAATTACACCGACGCACCGATGAACTCGGGCACCGTGCTGTGTTCGACCGATGCGGATGTGGCATCTGTCTTCAACCCGAACCAGATCTCGGTCTTCAACGGCAACACTGCGGCCGAGAACATGGACCTGATCAACTGGATCCTGAACCAGAACTTCGAGGGCAACGGCTATTCCGGTTGGGAAGTTCAGCGCGCGATCTGGGAACTGACCGACGATCGGGATCTGGGCTACATGGACAACGTCGAGGACATGGGCGAGGACGTGAACGTTCAGGAAATCCTGAACCTGGCGTCGGCGCACGAAGGCTATGTCCCCTCCATGGGTGGCAACATCGGCCTGATCGTGGATCCGGGCGATGCAAACGAACTGAACCTGCAGCCGTTCATCGTCTCGGTGAACATCGAGCAGTACGACTGCCTCTGCTGATCGCAGCGCGATATGACAGATGAAAGGCCCGCCGGATTGGCGGGCCTTTTGCTTTCCCTGGACACTGGGCGGATCGAAGGTGTCCGCATGGCGGCCCGGCGGCTCAGCCTCCCGGATGGCGCGCCGCTGACAGGGCTGCGCGCAGGACCGAACGGTCGCCGATCTGGTTGGCCAGCAGCAGGATCAGCCGGGCGTTCAGCGCGGCGCTTTCGTCCTCGCTCAGGCCAGCATGGGCTTCGATCAGTTCGGCGTAGAACCCGTCGGGGTCGGCGATGTTGGGATCGGTGCAAAGTGGTGTCATTGCGGGTCCTTTCCGGTGGCTTTGCGCAGCGCTGCCCGCAGGGCCCTGGCGTCATAGCTGTCCCATCTGGCGGCGACGTGCTGATCCGGGCGGATCAGATATACGGCTTGTGCGGCCGCACCCAGGTATCTGTCGCGCAGGGCCCCGGTCCGATCGTCCTGGGCCGACAGCGACAGCTGCGCCACAGGAAGCCCGTCGATCTGCAGATCGCCCGGGCCGTCGCAATCGATCACCAGAAGCGTGAACTGCCCGCCTAGATGGCGCAGCAGGTAGTCATCGCCAAGCGGCGCATCAGGGCAGGGGCTGCCGACCCGCGTCCGGGCGGGGCCACCCGACAGGGTGTCGGGGCCGTTCAGCGACAGCGCGTCATAGGTGCAGGGCACGGACAGCCGTCCTGAATTCACCAGTGGCCGGGCAAAGGCATAATGTTCGGCCAGATCCAGCACCGCATTGCGGAACAGGTGGCTGACCTTGGACTTGGGCGTGATGAAATCCGTCGAGCGGGTAGAATTCAGGATGTTTTCATCCGCAGCATGGCACCGTTCCTCGTCATAGCTGTCCAGAAGGCGCTCGGGGGCCAGACCCTGCAGCACCAGCCCCAGCTTCCAGCCCAGGTTGTCCACGTCCTGGATGCCGGAGTTCGCCCCGCGCGCGCCGAAGGGGGACACCTGATGCGCGGAATCCCCGGCAAAGATCACCCGGCCATGGCGGAACCGCTTCATCCGGCGGCACTGGAAAGTGTAGATCGAGGACCAGACCAGATCGTAGTCCACATCCCTCCCCAGCATTGCGTCGATACGGGCGCGGATGTTGTCCTCTTTCAGCTCTTCCTTGCGGTCCACATCCCAGCCGATCTGGAAATCAATGCGCCAGACGTCGTCGGGCTGGCGGTGCAGCAGGGTCGAGGCCCCGGACTTGAACCAGGGCTCGAACCAGAACCACCTTTCGGTCGGGAAGCTGGCATTGGTCATGCGAATATCGGCGATCAGGAAACTGTCCTCGAAGACGCGGCCTTCGAAATCCAGCCCCATCATGCCCCGCAGCGGGGAAGAGGCCCCGTCGCAACCGATCAGCCAGTCGGCCTCGATCCGGTAGGGGCCTTCGGGCGTCATCAACGACAGCGCGACGTGATCGTCCTGCAACTCGACCGCTTCGACCCGGTTCTTGCCGCGGATCTCGATCGGGGCTCCCTTGGCCTGGGCGGCCCGGACCTGTTCGACCAGGAAGCGTTCGAAATAGGGCTGCTGCAGGTTGATGAAGGCGGGGAAACGATGCCCCGCCTCGGGCAGGAGGTTGAATTCAAACACCTTTCGGTCGTCGTGAAAGACCTTGCCCAGGTTCCAGACCACGCCTTTGCCCACCATCGCCTCGCCACAGCCATAGCGGTCCGCGATCTCAAGCGTGCGCTTGGCGAAGCAGATGGCGCGCGATCCCTGTCCAACCCCTTCATGGTCGTCCAGAACCACCACAGGGATGCCCTGCAACCCAAGGTCCAGCGCCGTCGCGATGCCGATCGGTCCACCGCCCATGACCACCACAGGGTGACGCACCGGCGCGGGCGCATCCTGATCCGCGTGACGCGCATAGGGGTAGAGCCTGAAGGCCAGTGAATATCGGTCGTCCAGCATGGGTCCTCCTCCCTTCTGATCCGGCACCGAAGGGCGGTCAGCCCTGCAGCGCCGCCCACATCTCTTTGTCGCGCTCGGCGGTCCAGACGCGCGGCGTGTCGATGCCGCGGGCCTCGTCATAGGCGCGCGCGACGTTGAATGGCAGGCAATGTTCATAGATCGCATAGTCCGAGAACTTGGGGTCGCAGGCAGCGCGTACCGCATCCCAGGCCTCTTTCAACGTGCCACCCCGGGCGACCACGCGTTTGACTGGCGCATAGGTGCTGTCGACGAAGTCGCGGGTGTTCTCGATCGCGGCGTTGACCATGTCGGACCCGATCAGCGCATCGCCCCGGCCGGGCGCGATGGCGTCGAGGTCATAGGCCTTGATCCGGTCCAGCGTGCTGCCCCAGTCGGTGTAATGCCCGTCGCCGCAATAGCAGGCCGAATGGTATTCAACGATGTCGCCGGTGAACATGACGTTCTGATCCGGCACATGGATCACCGTATCCCCGGCCGTATGGGCGCGGCCGATCTGGCGAATGTCGACGCGGCGGTTGCCGAGGTAGACCGTCATGCTGTCCGAGAAGGTGGTGGTCGGCCAGGTCAGGCCGGGGATCGATTCATGCCCTTCGAAAAGGCGCGGGAAGCGTTCGAATTCGCTGTCCCAATCTTCCTGTCCACGTTCGGCGACCATGGCCCGCGCGGTGTCGGACATGATGATCTGATCCGCCCCGAAGGCCGAAGCCCCAAGCACGCGCACCGCGTGGTAATGGGTCAGCACCACATGGCTGATCGGCTTGTCGGTGACGCCGCGCACACAGTCGATCACCTTCTGCGCCAGGCGCGGGGTGGCCTGGGCTTCGACGATCATGACGCTGTCGTCACCGATGATCACACCCGAATTCGGATCCCCTTCGGCGGTGAAGGCATAAAGCCCGTCGCCCACCTCGGTGAAGGAAATTGTCTTCTCGGTCATGTCGCCTTGGGATGCGAATGCCTTGGCCATGGGCGTCTCCTCTCTGCATATCGTAGCATTTGCAACGATCTTTAGCCGGAGAGGGGGAGCTGCGTCAATCCCAAGCTTCCGGGCCCGATCTTAGGGCAGGTCAGGGCATGTCAGGACGGTCGGGCAGGGCGAGGGCCAGGTTCAGGGCCAGGTTCAGGGCCAAGGTCAGGGTCAGCCCTTGCCAAGCGCCTGCTGGATGCCACCGGTGCAAAAGTCGATCAGCATCTCGCGGTAGTCCATGGGGCGGTCGCTGGCGGGGCCGTCCGACAGGCCAGCGATCCGCGACTGGCTGGCCACGATCGACAGCATCGAAGCCACGGTCAATGTCAGCACGGTCGCCAGTGCGGTGGCATCGGCCGAGGGGTGCAGGGTCTTGATTTGCGCAATGAAGGCGCGGGCGGTCGGGTCATACAGCTCTCGGATGCCATCGGAAAACCGGTCTCGCGCCACTTCGCGCGCGACCAGCTGGGCATAGGCGCGCCACTGCGGATCGCCGCGCGACGCGATATCCAGATAGGGGGTCAGATAGGCATCGACGATGTCGCGCAGCTGCATGTCCCCGCGCGCGATCAGATTCCGCAGGGCGGCCATGCGCAGATCATGCAAGGTCGCCGCGCGGCGGCTGAACACGGTCATGAACAGCTCTTCCTTCGAGCCGCCGTGAAAGCCCACCACACCCAGGGTCACCTCGGCCTCGGCGGCGATCTGCCGGATCGAGACCGCTTCGAATCCCTTGGCCGCGAAACAGCGTTCAGCGGCGTCCAGCACCCGTTCACGTGTCGCCTCGCCCCGGGCCAGACGTCCATCGGTCGTCGGGGAAATGTCTGCGTTCTCCTGGGGTTGCGGCACGCGTCGGCTCTCCTTTTCGGGGTCTGACTTCGCCCCATTGACTTTTTATACGTACGTACAGATAGTTTTCCGTGAGGAGAGAATGCCGGAGCTTGGACCCCGGCGCAACTGGGAGGAGAGGACCCCATGAGTTTCAACCGTATGCTGGTCGGCGCATCGCTGGCCGCAACCCTTTCGCTTGGCACCGCGCTGCGGGCCGAGACGATCGATGTCACCACCGTTGCGGGCCATCCGCCGGTGTTTCTGTGGGTGAAGACGCTGTCGGAATCCTTCATCCCGGCGGTCGATGCCGCGCTGGAGGACAGCGACATCACCATCGACTGGACCGAGGCCTATGGCGGCACGCTGGCCAAGGTCGGCGGCGAGATGGAGGCGATGGAGGACGGGCTGGCGCAGGTTGGCATCGTGTCGTCGCTGTTCGAACCTTCGCTGCTGAGCCTGCAGAACGTCACCTATGTCACCCCCTTCGGGTCGCCGGATGTGGATCTGGTGCTGTCCACCGTGGACGGCATGCACGACGAAATCCCCGCCATGCGGAAGCTGTGGGAAGACCTGGACCTGGAATATCTGGGCGGCGGGTTCGGGCTGGAGGATTATCTGCTGATGACCACCTTCCCGGTGACCTCGATGGCGGATCTTGAAGGGCGCAAAATCAATGCCCCGGGACCGGCCGTGAACTGGCTGAAGGACACCGGCGCGGTCGGTGTCTCGGGCAACCTGACTACCTACTACAATGACATCCAATCCGGTGTCGCCGAAGGGGTCATCGTCTTCCCGACCGCCGCCGCGGCGGCCAAGCTGCATGAGGTCGCGCCCTATGTGACCCGTGTCGGCTTTGGTGCGCAGTTCGCGGGCGGCATCGTTGCCAACAAGACCTGGTTCGAAGATCAGGACCCCGCCGTGCAAGAGGCCCTGCGCAAGGCGGCAGATACCTTTGCCGCGGACTATCGCACCGGACTTGAGGCGCGCGTGGCCGGGGCCTTCAAGGCAATGGAAGCCGGCGGGGCCGAGATCAGCGAAATGTCCGACGCCGAACGCGTCACCTGGGCCTCGGCCCTGCCGAATGTGGCGATGGACTGGGCCAAGGCGCTGGACGCCAAGGGCCTGCCGGGGACCGAAGTGCTGACCACCTACATGCAGCACCTCAAGGACGCAGGGGTCACCCTTCCGCGGGACTGGTCGGTCGAATGACGACGTCCGAAACTCCGGTCGGGGCGCCCACGCGCCTCGACCGTCTGGCCGATGCGGTGATGGGCACCGCCAATGTGGTGGCGACGCTGTGGATCCTGGGCCTGATGGTGCTGATCGTGGCGGATGTCCTGGGCCGCGAGACCCTGGGCCAACCGATCGCAGGCGTGCCCGAGATGGTGAAATATTCGATCGTCGGCATCGTCTTTCTGCAGATCGCCCATACGCACCGAAAGGGAGAGATGATCCGCTCGACCGGGATCCTGGGCATGCTGACCGCCCGCTACCCGCGCGCCGCAAAGGCGATGGAACTGACAGCCCAGCTGTGCGGCGCCGCCTTTGCGCTGACGCTGGCCTGGGCGGTCTGGCCCAAGGCGATCCGCGCCTATGAACGTGGCGAGATGGAGGGCGTGCAGGGTCATTTCACCCTGCCGGTCTGGCCCTTCCTGTCATTGATCGTCCTCGGCTCGGTCCTTCTGGCACTGTCCTTTCTGCTAAGCGCTGCACGCGAAGTGCAGTCCCGACCCACACAAGCTTTCCGGAACACCTGACCATGGATCCGATCACTGTCGGCTACCTGTCGCTTGGCGCGATTGCCATTGCCATCTACGCCGGGCTCCACGTTGCGATTGCCCTTGCAGGCGTGTCTCTTTTTGGGGTCTGGGCCATCACCGGTAAGCTCAAGCTGGCGATGAACTTCGTCGCCCTGGCCGCAACCGATTCCATTGCCGATTACACCTTTGGTGTCGTGCCATTGTTTGTCCTGATGGGCCTTGCGGTTTCCGAAAGCGGCATGGGGCGGGATACCTTTGCCGTGATCGCGCGCGGCCTGCGCCGCTGGCGGGGCGGGCTTGGCGTGGCAACCGTGTTGTCCAATGCGGTCTTTGCGGCGATCACCGGGATCTCGATCGCCTCGGCGGCGGTCTTTTCCAAGGTGGCCGTGCCCGAAATGGTCCGCGCGGGAACCAACCGGTCGATTGCCGTTGGCGTCGTCGCCGGGTCGTCAGTGCTGGGCATGCTGATCCCGCCGTCGCTTCTGCTGATCCTCTTTGCGATCCTCACTGACAGTTCGATCGGCGATCTGTTCATCGGCGGCATCGGCCCCGGCCTGCTGCTGACCCTTGCCTATATCCTTTATCTCACCGGTCTCGGGGTCGCCCGACCCAGCCTGTTCGAAGGTGTCCTGACCAAGGCCGAAGACGACCACACCCCGACCTGGCGCATCCTGCCGGTGCTGGGCCTGGCGGGGCTGGTCCTGTCGGGCATCTACCTGGGCTTCTTCACCCCGACCGAGGCCGGGGCCATCGGGGCCGCAGCCGCCCTGGTCATCGGCACCGTCCTGCGCCGCATCGGCTGGCGCGCGGGCTGGCGGATTGCGGTGCAGACAGGCCATATCACCGCCGCCGTCTGCTTCCTGATTATCGGCGCATCGATCTACAGCCGCATGCTGGCCTTCTCGGGGCTGCCTGCCTCGATCACCCAGGCGGCGATCGAAAGCGGCATTGGTCCGGTCGGGTTCCTGATGCTCTTTGCCGGGCTTCTGGTCCTGCTGGGCACCGTTCTGGACAGTTCGTCGATCATGCTGGTGACCGTGCCTCTGGCCTTTCCGGTGACGCAGCAGATGGGCATCGACATCGTGCACTTCGGCCTGATCACCGTGCTGGCTGTCGAGGTCGGGCTGCTGACCCCGCCGCTTGGGCTGTCGGTCTTTGTGGTCCATGCCACGCTGAAGGACACCGGCATCACCCTGGGCGAGGTCTTTCGCGGTGCCGCGCCCTTTGCTCTTATCATGGCGCTGACACTGGTCGCGCTGATCCTGATCCCTGAAATCGCAACCGGCCTGCTGGGCCGCTGAAGAAAGGACAAGCCATGCGCCTGATCGACCTGGCCCGGCCACTGGAAAACACCGAATACGCCGATCCGCCGGGGCTGGCCCCGCAGATCACCTATTTCAAACACGCGGACACTGCGCAGCAGATCCTTGACTTCTTTCCCGGCGTGACCCGCGATGGCCTGCCCGGAGGCGAAGGCTGGGCCGTCGAACAGGTGGCCTTGTCGACGCATAACGGCACCCATTTGGATGCGCCCTATCACTACCATTCCACCCAGGACGGCGGGCAACGCGCCATCACCATCGATGAGGTGCCGCTGGAATGGTGCATGGGGCGCGGGGTCAAGCTGGACTTCCGCCACCTGCCCGACGGCCATGTCGTCACGGCAGAAGAGGTCGCGGCAGAATTCGACCGGATCGGGCATGACCTGCAGCCTGGCGATATCGTTCTGGTAAACACCGCCGCCGCCGCGCACTACGGCACGCCGAAATACGTGCCTTCGGGCTGTGGCATCGGCCGCGCGGCGACCAACTGGATGACCGAACGCGGCATGCGGGTCTGTGGCACCGACGCCTGGAGCTGGGACGCCCCCTTCATCCACACCGCGCAGCGCGTGGCGGAAACGGGCGATGCGTCGCTGATCTGGGAAGGTCACCGGGCGGGCATGGATCGCGCCTATTGCCATATGGAGAAGCTGGCGAACCTTGAAGATCTGCCCGCCACCGGGTTCGAGGTCCAGTGCTTCCCCGTCAAAATCAAGGGTGCCTCGGCCGGCTGGTGCCGCCCTGTTGCCATCATCCGGGACTGAAGGAAAATCCTATGAAACTAGCAACTTTTGACGCCGGGCAGGGTGCCCGGCTTGGGGCGCTGATGCCCTCGGGTACCGATCTGGTCGATCTGTCGGCTACGGATCAGGCCGCGCTGGCCTCGATGCAGGCGCTGATCGATGCGGGCGACGCGGGGCTGAGCCATGCGCGCGCCGCGCTGGAGGCCGCCGCCGTCACCGTGGCGCTGAAGGATGTCCGCCTGCTGGCCCCGCTGCCCTGTCCGCTGCAGATCCGCGATGCCTCGACCGCGCCGCGCCATATTGCCAATGCGCCCGTCGGCATGCGCCGTCTGGCCGCCGCGCTGGCGGGGGAACCCGATCCCGGCCATGCCGAGGGCGGTGTGCCGGACATCTACAAGGCCCAGCCGATCTTCTACATCACCAACCGCTTCAGCGTGGCGGGGCATGACGACACGATCACCTGGCCCGGCTACTCCAACTATATGGACTACGAGCTCGAGGTCGCCGTGGTCATTGGTAAGGGCGGCCGCGATATCGCCGAGGCCGACGCGATGGACCACATCTTCGGCTATACCATCTTCAACGATTTCTCTGCCCGCGACACACAGTTGCGCGAAATGCAGGGCATGCTTGGGCCGGCCAAAGGCAAAAGCTTTGATGCGGGCAATGTCTTCGGCCCCTGGATCGTGACGCGAGACGAGATTGCGGACTACCGCGACCTGCGCTGCGTGGCCAAGATCAACGGCAAGGTCGTGACCGACAGCCGCCTGGGCGAGATGCTGCATGGCTATGAGGCCATGATCGCCTTCATCTCGAGTGCCGAAACGCTTCATCCCGGCGAGATCATCGGCGGTGGCACGGTCGATGACGGCTGCGGGCTGGAGCGGTTTGAATTCCTGTCCGACGGCGACGTGGTCGAACTGACGGTCGAGGGGATCGGCACCCTGCGCAACAAAGTCGTGCGCGCGGGCTGATCTTATGACAATCGACAGAGGCGGCGGGGTCGCGGCCTCTGTCTTTGCGCCTTCGGCGCACAGGGGGGCTATTGGTTTCCCGGGATATCTTACTGAAATGAACAGCGCGCTAGTGCCCGAGCCGATCTGGTCGCGGGCGGATTTCGCCTATGGGCGGGTTGGGGACTGATCCTGTCCAAAAGGGCTGCAACGCGCCCCAAATGGCGTCCTGCAAGGGGTCGTTCATGAAACGTTATCAATGTCTTGGAGGATAGCCAATGGCAGCCCGTAGGGGGCTACCAGAAAACCAGGTTCGGTGAACAAAATAAGGGCAAGGGTGTCCCACGGAGGCATGAAGTTGGGGACATGGAGATCAATGGGTTAGCAGGTAGGTGTCCCACGGTTGTATGGAGTCAGGAAGCCACATCAGGTGCCGGGCTCATGCGCTCATCCGTCCGATCTCTTTTGATCGCTGACGCGCTGTATCCTGCGATCAGCGCCGCCAGGCGCTATTGCCATAATTATCGCTTTTGCAACCCTGTGCCGTTCTTCATACCTGCTCGTGTTTATTTCATTTCTTCGTTGTCGGCTGCGCGAAGGCAGTGCGCCGAAGATTTTTGCAGCGGCGGTGATTTTCGGTCCCGTGTGTACTCTCCGGTGGATAGTGGAGTTGCCCGACTTTTGTGGAGAGCGATTATTTCACATCACGTGCCTTTCGCTCGAAGGCGGAAGGGCTCATGAAGTCGAGCGATTAATGGCGTTTGAAGGGCTTGTAGAATCCGCCGATGTATCTGGCGATGGCGTTTTCCACCTGCTTACGTGATTGCCAGGTGACTGGCCAAATCAGTTCCGATTTGATAGTCTTGAAGAGCGTCTCGACCAGCGAGTTATCATAGCAGTTCCCGCGACCGCTCATTCAGATCAGGATGTTCCGTCCACGGACCGATATTCTGGGTATGTCGATCACGCTGCGTGCTTACCAAAACGACGAGACTGCGGCCCTCTTAAAGGCGCTTCGAGATAGCCGCCGTCCTGCGCTTGTCAAAAGCTTTATAGGTCCAGGAGGCTCTCCTGCGACTTGAGACGCTCAGCCAGGCTGTGCGCAACCTTCTCGCTCTCCGCGTAGGCCTCCGCAGCCCGGGCATGATCACCGGTCGCTTCAGCGGCGCGGCCCACGTTTTTTAGCGATACCGAAAGGTCGCGCAGACTCGTCGGCGTATTCAGGTGCTCCGCGAGATCGCGCGCGAGCTCCAGGCTCTCCGCGTAGGCTTCAGTGGCGGCTGCTTGATCCCCGCCGGCCTCCGCCGCGCGGCCCACGTTACCGAGTGACACCAAAAGGTCGCGCAGGCTTTCCGGCGTCCTCAGATGCTCTACCAGATTACGCGAGATTTCCACGCTCTGCGCGTGAGCCCCGGCGGCGAAGGCATGATCCCCAGCGAACTGCGCCGCACGGCCTACGTTGTCGAGCGACACCGACAAGTCACGCAGACTCGCTGGCGTCTTCAGGCGCTCCGCCAGGTCGCGCGCGATTTCCAGCATCTCGATGAAGGCCGCGGCGGCGGCGGCATGATCCCCGGAGATCTGCGCCGCGCGGCCCACGTTACCGAGCGAAACCGAAAGGTCGCGCAGGCTTTCCGGTGTCTTCAGGTTCTCCACCAGATCGCGTCGCAACTCCATGCTCTCCCCATAGGCCGCAGCGGCGGCGGCATGTTGCCCAGCGATCTGCGCCGCGCTGCCCACGTGGTCCAGCGACACTGACAAGATACGCAGGCTCTCCGGCGTCTTCAGGCGCTCCGCCAGGTCGCGCGCGACCTCCAGCATTTCGACGGAGGCCGCAGCGGCGGCGGCATCATCCCCGGTGACCTTCGCCGCGCTGCCCACGTTGTTAAGCGACACTAACAGGTCGCGCAGGCTCTCCGGTGTCTTCAAGTTCTCCACCAGATCGCGCCGCACCTCCAAGCTCTCCCTGTAGGCTTCGGTGGCGGCGGCATGAGCCCCAGTGAGCTGCATTGTGCGGCCCATGATGTCCAGCGACACCGACATCTCGCGCAGGCTTTCCGGCGTCTTTAGGCGCTCCGCCTGTTGGCGTTGCCTCACGAGCAAAGGGCCGGAAATCTCGAGAGCTTCGGCTATTTTGCCATCATTTTGCAGTAGCCTCGCAACATTATTAAGCAGCCAACTCTCGACTTTATTCGCCACAGCAGGTTCGCGGTAATAAAGTGAAAAGAACTTATCAGCAGCCTCCAATGCCGACTCGTGGCAGTAGCGTTCGGCCTCTGCCCGCGCCACGTGCGCCAGTGCGAGCAAGACGTAAAAACGCTCCTCGAGATCTTCTTCAGAAAAAATCTGTGCCGCGAGGCTATATGTGAGAATCTGTTCCTCAATTCCTGAGGCCAGGTCGCCATTCTCGAGCCGAGTGCGGAGAAGCGCTTTTAGGGATGTCCTAAGGGCAACCTCATCGCCCAGAGTTTTCAGCGATCGACGTCGACGCTCGGCCACCATATAGAACAGACGCTCGGAGAACTCCGCTATCTTCTCCCGTCGCCGGGACGACACGATGCTGTATGGGTTGACTGCTTTCGCAAGCGCCTCTCCACGCGTTTCGCCCAGATGCAATCGAGCGAGCTCATCGATCGTTTCGGAAACGAAGCGAACTCCTTGCAAGCTCGCAAGGCAGATTGCTTCCTGGACATCTTGGGGAGCGTCTCGCAAGCGACGCATGACAACCTTGAAGATGTCATGGGTCTCCTTAAGCGCCTCGGCGAAACCTTCTTCAGTCAGCGCGGCTTTCGTGTCGAAGTCGTTGAAGAAGTCTTCGTTCTCCCGCAGAAACGCGATGATCTGCTCGAGGTGTCGTGGATTGCCACCGGCGTGATTCAACAGGGCCGACGCTTGGTCCGGCAAAAGCCCGGGAAAGGCCTCAACAAGGGCGCCAGTCAGATCAGGCACGATCGGCAGGTCGATCTCCAGAGTATTGCTGGTTTTCAAGAATCCGCCGGGCAAGCCCGCTGCGGGCCCATTGTCTAAGGGTGTGCCGTCGCGGCCATGTTTCAAGATGCCCGCAAAGCAACGCTCGGACTTTATGAATTCCGGGGCGAGATCGCGCTTCCAGTGCGTGACAAGGATCAGTACCGGCCAGGACTGGGTCATGGCGGAATGAAGCAAGCGCTCCGTGAAAACCGATAGGCCCGGATCGTCCTTCGAGAACTGTGCATCGTCAATCAATATTACGCCTGCCGTCTTCGCGTAGGTGTAGCACCGTGGATTGAAGATGCTCTCAAGGTCTTCCAACACCGCGTCGACCCGGCTCATCGACCGTTGGCCTGCTTGCTCGCGGGCGATGTTGGCGGGCGAACCGAGGGTTCCTCGCAGAATGCCTACAGTCTTCAGCAGGCCTTCCCCGACAGAAATCACTGTGTCGTAGCCACTCCAACTGGCGGCCTCGCTTTTGGCCACGTCCCGCCAAACATTCACGATGGACTTACTGGAACTCCTCATCCTTGCACGCATTGTCAGGGCAACCAGATGTGGGGCGAGGAAGTTATCATAGGTGGCAATTGCATCACCGGCTATACTGTTCTCGGCGCCTTTGTCCGATGCCCTTAGGCCCCACCAAAGGTACGGAATCGGCACATTATAACGGCAGCTATCAGGATCAGGATTCACGTCCATACTGCGGTCAAGAAGCGAGACTGCGTGAGGCCAATATCCCTCGCGTCCAACTCCATCGATAGTCTCGCTTAGCCAGCGGTAAAACTCCAGGGCCAGCCGGGTCTTTCCCACGCCACGTTCCGCCTTCAGTATTACAAGCTGTGGTTCCGGTGCCTCGACCTTGCTCGCACGCTGCCAGCGCTCAACAATCTGCGCCATCTCTACGGCGCGACCACAAAACTGCATGAAAAACCATCCTCAGAAACATTCCGATCCTAACATTCTCAGCGTAGGAGGAATTTCTCGAGCCTGGCAAGGCTGGTAATCCCCCGGGCAATCCCCCCGTTTTTGCCGAGGCTTGGACGCAGAATTTATGCGGCCATCCTCAGTTTCTGGACGGGTGTCTCACGCCTTTCGAGGGTTTGTTGGCAAACTCTCAAGCAAATAACATCGAATGGCCGGTGTGATTGCGCATCGCACTGTCTAACTCAATGACGCAGCTGATCAGCTGATGGCCAGTCTGATTCCAGCTGCAGTTGACCCAGCTCATCGACCATTCTCGTGGTCACCTTGAGGAGAGCTTTGTCAGTATCAACGCTGCCATCGAAATCGAAGCGGAGCGCGGATTGATGGATTTTCCTGTGCCCCATTTCCTGTAAACAGACCTATTGCATTAGCCCGATGAAACGGAACATGGAACGCGGTCGGGATTCCAAAATGACTTCGGCCCCGGCGACATTTATTGTCGTGTAAGGCGTTGGAATGGAGAGTGGCTCTATGCCGCTGTCTCTTCGGTTGCCGCGATCTCCATCGCCTCTATCAGCGCGTGACCAACCGCTTTGCCGAGGAGCGGTGGAACTGCATTGCCGACTTGGACATATTGATCAGTTTTAGAACCGGAAAAGACAAAACTGTCGGGAAAAGACTGTAGACGGGCAGCCTCGCGGACAGAAATTGCGCGGTTCTGTTCTGGATGGATGTATGCGCCCCAATGGATATCGCACTTGGTGAGGACCGTGCAGGAGAGCCCGTCCCAAGTCATCCGTCCATAGCGCTTCGTGTGATCGGATCGCTTCGCCCGCTTCATCCCCGCCGGCAGCAAGTCGAACGGGATATCGCGCCAACTCCCCCCAGGGGGAATGTGCTCGAGCCGATCCATATTCACTTGGCCCAGGCGCGGCGCAGAATGGTTCTCCACGGTCGTCCGATTTCCGCGGACTAAGATCTGGAAATCTCCTTTGGGCTCGGACGCATACTCCATAAGGCCGCAGTCTTCTCCGTTCTTCAGTGTAGGAAGGTCGCCAATGGCGTCCTTGATCGTCACATATGGCTTCAAGCCTGGCCCATGTGTCGGCTCCGGATGAATGATCGGCGCACCAACACGATTGCCGATGATGACGACTCGCCGGCGCTCCTGCGGTACGCCGTATTCCTCGGCGCGCAGGACCTGCTCTTGGACCTTGTAGCCAAGCTTTGCGAACTCGTCCTTGATTGCTTGGAGTGCCTCGCCACCACCGGCAGAGAAGATCCCCGTGACGTTCTCCATAACCACGAACTTCGGGTGCATCTCTTTCACGACCCGAAGGTACTCCCGAAAAAGCTGGGAGCGCTCATCGTGCATTCCGCGTTGATGATTGTAGACTGAGTAGGCTTGGCACGGGGGGCCGCCGGCCAGGACGTCCAACTCTCCCTTCTGTAGGCCAGTCGCCGCTTTCAGATTTTTCGCCGTCAGGTCTTGGATCGGACCAGGGATGAAGGTGGCTCCGGTATGTGACTTTTCGAAGGTTTCTCCAGCGGCATCGAAGCAGTCGTTTCCGGCCAGAACACGGAAATTGGCCATCTCGAGACCGGCGGTCAACCCACCAGCACCGCAGAAGAGGTCCACAACTGTCGGTTTCCACTGCTCGCCCATGCCACCCTCTGAGTCTTCTTTTGTTCTCTACGCGGATACCAGATATCGCGGTTTCCGGCAATTCCATATCGACATGGCGTTACGGACCAGCGATCATTTTGTCTTCGATCGAAGCCTCAAAGTCTCCCTTTGCGACGGGGATCCCGCCCGTCAAACCTTCGATTGAGTGTTCCAGTGTCGTCAGGCGGCGGTCGACCACCTGGAGCGCGAACGCGGCCCCAGGCGTAGGCTGGACGAAGTCCACAATATACCAGACAATGTCGCAATTCGACACATCGGGGACCTCGCGCATCTTACCCATCGACTCGAAGAAGGCGATGTCGACAACGACAGCCATTTTCTTTCCCCAACGACGCAAAGTCGGCACTTTGATCTGCAATTGGGGCATAAAACGCTTGGGGCCGCTTGATCGGTAATCCGGTCGACGGCCTTCCTTTGGCATCGAGAGACGCCCACCGTCGTTCGCGATCGCGGTGAGCTCCTTGCCCATCTCCTTTCCAGAGAAATAGACAGCCTGGACTTCGACGGCAGCCCACTGCATTGGATGTCCTTGAGGCGTGTTCGTGGCCGCCAGAACCATGTCGATGTTCCCGACGCTCTGTCCGGGGTCACTGTCAAGGTTGCCGGTCGATTCCAGAAAACCAACCTCGCCGACTTGGAACGGGTTCGGATCGCCAAGGAGATCCTGACCAATGTGTTGAACTACAGTGTTGTCCTCTTGATACCGCACGGGGCACATGCCGCGGATGTAGGCTCGCTTGCCCGTGACCGGCTGGATCCCGCCGCCAGGCTTCTCTTGGTAGAGACGCATTGAGCAGACGCCGCCCTTTTTGTTGCAGAATGGGAAAGGGGCATCTGTGCGGAACGGACAGATCATTTGCGTTGACTGCAAAGATGCGAGGCGGGCCTCGAGATCTGCTAACCGTTTCTGCTCCGTGGGTGTCAGAGGACCCGCCTTGACCTTTTCCCGAAGGTCAACGATGCGCTGCATTTCTTTCTTATCCAGCATCTTGCCAGATGCTTTGAATTTTCCGAGGCGGAGGCGATCCCCATCCGAGAGATCGAGAAACGGCATTCCATACCATTCGGCGATATGGAACATTTCTTTTTCCTTGGATTTCTTTTTCGCCATGCCGCTTCCCCTGATTCGATGGTTGTTGAAACCAGTACCAATCGCGGTGCACGTGTGGGAAGAAAAAGAAGACCCGTTCAATGCATCCCGTTGAAACCGAGACACGGATTAGAACGACAATTGCTGGCGCCAAAAACTGTATTTGATGGCCGATACCAACACATCTGCGCCTTGGGTCTCATGTGAACTGTTTCTCTTGGAACGCATCTGTAGAAAGCTTGCAGCATTGTCAGTTGGAGCGTGACTGGCATCCCCCGCTCAGTCTTCCCGAGTACTTGGGAAAAGTCAGTTTCCGATGGACCAAGATTCGGCGAAGCGCACAAATCCGCCAACTATGGTTAGGGATGAAACAGCCTCGCGGGCGAGCCGCAAGGCATACAGTTTGTGTGGTTGTCACTCGTGCTACCGAAATTTG
Source organism: Pseudooceanicola nitratireducens (assembly GCF_900109195.1). Lineage (GTDB taxonomy): Bacteria > Pseudomonadota > Alphaproteobacteria > Rhodobacterales > Rhodobacteraceae > Pseudooceanicola > Pseudooceanicola nitratireducens. Next base: position 1,009,551 of record NZ_FNZG01000001.1, read on the forward strand.
CGCTGCACGCATGCGTCTGGCTTGCCAAGAGTTTCTTCGACGGCGGACAGATGCCAAGGCTCGATGTGCATGAGCAGGTACTGTCGCAATGTCTCCGTGTCTGCGTCCGAATTCTCGGTAACAATTCGCTCAATCGCTCCGCCGAGAACGCAGAGGCGGTGGGTCCGTTGGGCTCGATTTTCTGCTCTGGCAGCCATTTCGAGGCGCGCTATCCGATCACGATACCGTTGGTATGACTGCGACCTTGACACATGATACTTTTTCATTGTTCCAACCTCCATTCAGGACTTTTCCTGAAAAGGAAATCGGGCCCCGTTCCGAGAACCGCGTCGGTAGACGTTTAGCTTTTGCTGGATCGCCATAACGGCATGAGACAGCTTGCCGTTAGGCGACCTGCAACAACGATAATGTCGTTTTGCATCCTTGCGCCCCTTCCTTGAATTTTGCTCCCGCGTCAGCGGTACCTATTTCCAACTCGATAAAAACGGGGTCGGGGTGAGAGCATGACTTTGACCGTCTCACATACAGAGAGACACAGCGCCAGCTGGGCACGTTTCAAAGTTGTGCAAAGGAGCAAGGGGCAGTCAGCCGTCGCGCGCGCGGCGTACCACCTCGGCGCCAAACTCCACGATCCTCGCACTGGCAAGACGCACAATTACACCAAGCGCCATGGCATCGAATTGGTAGGCGTTTTTGGCTGGCGAAACCGCGACCCACAAGACCTCTGGCAAGCTGCGGAAGAGCGCGAAAAGCGTAAGAAAAACGGTGCCTGGATCGCAAATGCGCAGACTGCGCGCGAGATGACCATTGCGCTTCCCGTCGAACTCGCAAGAGAAGACCTCCACCGTATTCTCCGAGGCTACGCTCTCTGGCTCGTTGAGCGCTACGGCGTCGCGGTCCAAGTAGTCGTTCACGATCCGCCAAGAGACGGCTCAAAAAACTTACACTGCCATATCCTGATGACAACTCGGCGCGTGGAACCAGATGCGCCGCAGGGACTGGGTAGGAAGGCCCGGGAATTGGACGATCGTTCAGCGCAAGAAGACATATCGGGGCACAAATCCAAGTCCCGTGGCTCTTCTGAGATAATGGCGATGCGTGAGGAGTGGGAAGACCGCATGAACCGTGCGCTGGACAAAGCCGGATCGTCGCGAGGTCGGGTCGACCTGTGCAGTCACAAAGTGCGCTATGAAAAAGGTCAAGGCGCGCCGAAAATGCCAGCCCGCCATCTCGGTCCGGCGCGTGCTGCTGCCGCCCGCAAAATACTGGAACTGAACGCTTCATTCGAAGCAGCTGGCATTGCCAAAGAACCCGAACCAAACTGGCTGAAAGAGGCTCGCGCCGACGCAGAATTGAACGCTGAGTTAGATAATCTTTATCGCTCACTTTTGTGGGAAGCGCGTAGAACGCACGGCTCCGATGAAGAGGTGCCGTTGGTTCTGATGGCGAACATTGGTCTGGTCTTGCTCGGAATCGCAAGAGCAATCTGGGGGGCCGATTTCGGTCGCGATCCGATCGATCCGGCCTCTCGAAAAAATCCACAAAGACCAAATATAAGATACGGTGGCGGTGAGGATGACCGCGCCGATTCCAGCAGGCAGGATGTTGCACAGGGCTTCGACATGCCGCTGGATCTTGAACACCAAAGCGCTGCGTTGCCACAAACTCCAGAGCCCCCGCGGGTCTCTCCGAAGAAAGTCTGGCGCCGCGCCCCAGACCGTCAACGCACAGGACACTGAGACCGCCGCGAACTTGCCCGGGCGCCAATATCCTTGGCCCGGCGATCATAATGAGATGCTGCCAACACGATCAGATTACAGTAGGTTTTAGAGCGATACGAGATGGCCGGCGATCCGAGGTTTTCCAGGCAGCCTTGCCCTGCTCAGGGCCGTCCTTACTCGCGCCTCCACTTCGACTCTTGTAATCCGCTCTGTCGCGGTGAATTGGCCTATTTCGAGGCCATCAGCGTGGTTGATAGCCAGGACGGTCAAGTCCGGCCATGTCAGACGGACCTGGCTTCCGGAGTAGATCATGCAAGGGGCAAGGTGTGCCATGGTTCGATCGTGCACTGAAAATGGTTGCCAAAACATTACAGCGCATTGTGCCTAATCCGCGGTGCCCATTCTGCGACGACAGGCAGGTTTGTGAGGCCGGGCAGCGGGAACGCCGTCTTGCTCAGAGAGAGGTAACTGATCACGGCAGTTGGGTAACCTCCGCAAGGAACATTCCTCCCAAAATGGACGCATCAAAGTCATAGAGGGTAGCCACAACCCCAACAACGGAGGTCTTACTTGGCGCCTTGGCGCAATGCACGGGCTTTGATCTCGCGCGTATCACAGATCATCTTTGCACGCGCTACGCTTTCGCCTTCATAACAAAGCTTAATGACACTCATTGGCGCATTCTGCAGTTTCTTGAAATCTCGTACTGCATAGAGGCGTATCTGGTTGCCCTTAGGTCCGATGCGGGGCTTGCCCAGATCGCCTCCACCAATACGCTCTTTTCCAAGGAATGCCGCTATAGACTGGACTGATGTCTGACGCGGTGCTCCTGCATCTTGTGCAATCTTCAGTGCTTCACGCGTGTTGATGATATCCCTGTCGAAGGGAGCCGATTGAGAATGCCAAGCATCCTCAAGCCACGCTTCGACGCCATTTTGCGTCGCATTGCGTACCGTGTCTTTGTGCTCTGTGTGAGGAGCAGGTGCATGCGGATTGAACGTTGAAAGGTCTCTGGTATGCAACGCGTGCGCGAAAGCAGCGATCTCTTTGCCCCAAATCTTTGAGTAAAAGTCGTCGAAATAGGCTGGTGACTTCGGTTGCTGGCGGCAGATTATTACAAAATATCTGCGGTCTTGGTCTTCAACGTACGCTGCGTTCTCGTAGTTCGAATACATCATGAAGTTCGCATGGTTTGGCACGCGGTAAGGCTTCACATTCTTCTCGTTGATCCGGATGATCTCTTGGGTAATGAGGGGCTTCAACTTGTTCGCCACCTCGCGGCGCTCGCCGCACATAATCTCAGGCACTACCACAAGAGACGAGCTCTTCATGAAGTCGAACCGACCGTCGCTTAGGGCATCGTCCGGCAAGAAGTATGCATTGTCGTATCCGAGAACTCTTGCAAGCGCGATTCCGAGGGTGTCTTTGCCGACACCCTGAGCGGGCGAAATGATAAGGGGCGAGTGGTTGATTTTCGCTCCAGGGTTTTGAGCCGCGAATGCCATCCAGTCGAGAAGATGCTCTGCGTGCTCTGTCACGCCATTGCACAGATACAAAATGTGGTCAGTCATCCAACTTGCATCTCCATCTTTTGGAGCAATGTCAGGTTTGGTGTAGGTGTTCAGCCACTTTACGCCGTCGACCTCGACAATCTCTCCATCGTCTTTCGGAAGGAAGCGTTCATTGTGAACGCGATGCGCGGTAGGGTCTTCGCGAAGCATCTTGAAAGCGTCGAGGCGTTCTCCTTTTTCTGATTTCGCGTCGATAGGCATGATGTGTGCCTCAGAGTTCGAGAGCGCCTTGGTTGAGATCCAATCTTTCGCACGGCGATCCCAAATTTCATCCCTAAACGCCGCATAGACGTAGCGCTTGCGCAGATAATCAACGACATTGAATGCCTTCCGATTCTCGTTCGCCTCTATCTTGTCGAGGCCGAGCTCAGAAGCTTGAGCGGCTTCCCGTTCAAAGTTTGCGAGGATCCACCAAACGTGTGCAGGCTCAATAGACGGCACTGCCGCGAGGAACGACCGTGCCGCAGCTATATCCGGATCATCTCCTCCTCCGTCGCCGTCAGAATTTTCGTCGTCGGTGCCTTCGACAATCGCCAAGACAGCAGAGCTTTTCACACCAGCGCCCTTCGTGCGCACGGCGGCGATGACCTCTTTCGAGAGGGCGGAGGGGCGGCGGCTTAGAGCCGGAAGAGATTTTTTCATTTGGTTTTTCCTACCTGTGTCTTTCTCCGCCATGGTCACCCCCGGGGGATCAATCCCAGGGGTATGTGACACAGGTGAAGAGCAGCGTTTGTCGCTACAGGAAGAATATAAGTCTCTTCGAAAGGCGTGGCTTAACGGGACTTGAAAGAAAAATTGAAAAAAATACTTAAGGCTATGTAATATAACAAAAAAAATATATTGACAGGGTTTTCCTCCGGGGTCGGCTTGGTACAGAAGCATGAAGTGAGCTCTCCATCTGTCCCGACGGCAAAGAGGTCCAACAGTTTGTTTTCAAGGAGAAAAATATCGTCTCGGGCTGTGGGACAGATGGGGCGGAGGAATCTGTCACACACCATAGCGATCTCATACATAGTTTACGTATGCCCGACTAAAGATGTCTCTCACGTGGAAGTATTGTATTTTATCTGTCTCGTCTGTCCCAATGCAGGAAAAGAGATTTTAAAACAGTAGGATGCCCTGGGACAGTTGACGAGCCAGCCTTTGTCTCGGAATGGCTCACCTGTCCCAGCAGCAAAATCTCCTTCGTCACCCAACAAAACGGCCAATCTTAGCGTCGCAACAAATACAGAGGCGACCGATGATTGATTTTCCTCAACAGCTCATTGTTACATGCGAGAATGTACACGGTGAACAAATATCTATGCCCGTCCCTCCAATTATCGCAGTTCGCTGGCTGCTTAATGGATGGCATATAAACCCTCCAAAAGGTCAACAATGGCGAGAGAGAGATCTCCACGAACTCGAAGAAAATGCGCGCTTGCTCTGCATACTTGCTGGAGATGACGCATGAATCCGACCGACGCTTTCGATGTTGCCGCATGGCTAAGTGTCAGATTTCCTGACATCACCGCGATCGAGTTCTTTTCGAACGGGCGGGCGCTGGCTGGTCTTGTCTGGATTCACCCTCTCGAAGCCACCGACGAAGCGATTGCAGCCGTCCATCAGGTTGTCCTCGCTCTCGGCTATGTCGTCGAACCCGCCGCTGAATACCAAGACGAAATCCGAGCTACAGCTGTCGGCATGTGCGCTCACCGCCGCGCCGTCGGCATCTCCCGTATTGACGATGCTCTGGATGTCTATTCTCCCGGTAGTGCCCCGTAAAAAATAGGTGATGTCCGCAAACCGTGTTGATCTGCTATGCGGACTTTGCCGCCGTTCGCATCGCGTGCTTACTCATATTCTCAATTGCGCAGTCATTCGACGGAATGGGCGTAGAGCATGCGTTATTGGGCTGACCCTGCTCAGAGATCGAGCTCCCGATAGGATCACAACGATGCTGTGAGAAAGGGAGAAAGAGCATGGAATACTTCGTTGGTTTGGATGTGTCGCTTCGGTCCTGTGCGCTTTGCATTGTGGATGTCTTCTGCGCCAATTGAAGCGCGCCGGAAAGCGGGGCTCTCCTCTACCAATCCGACACCAGCATGCAACGGCGCCCGTAGAACGCCACACCAGAAGCGAAGAGAAGCGTGACCCGGATAAGCGATCCTTGCAGAGAATGAAAGGAAACGAGCTTGACCCAGAAGGCCAATTAGAGAAGTGGACATTCGCTGCGGTCGCCATCAACGACCGCATAGCCCGTGACGTCTACGGGGCCTGAAGTCGAGTCTCGCCGACGTACGGTCCTCCGGAATGGTGCTGCACCGGTCGCCGCCACAATAAATTTCGCAAAGCGGCGCAACCATTGCTCTCGCTGACCGACAATATGTTTGTAGGCGCTACGCGTCTCAGCACCCTGGCGATCACAGCGATCGCTACAAACACCAGGAGCACTACGATGAACGACAAAACCAAACACATCGACGTCGAAGACGACTTCCAGTTCGAGCCGCAATGGGGCGATCACGCACCCCGGGGCGGCAAGTCGGTCCTTAACCGCGTTCTGAAAGAAGGTACCAAAGTTCCGCTCTTTCTCGGGCAAACCTTCATCAATTCGCTGCGGGACGTTGGGTACAACACCACCACCTCGGCGCTCTGCGAGCACGTGGACAACTCCATCCAGGCTGGCGCGACCGAGGTCCGCGTCTACTTCCATCAAACCGGTCAGCGCGGCGCCTATTCGATCGACGGGCTGGTCCTGGACAACGGACGCGGGATGGAACCGCACGTCCTGCAGGTCGCGATGTCCTTCGGCGGGTCTATGTATTACGATAACCGGCAGGGCATCGGTCGCTTTGGCGTGGGCATGAAGACGGCGGCCCTGAGTATGTCCCCGGCCGTGGAACTGTACTCGTGGACCGAGCCGGGGGCGATCTACACGATGACCCTGGACGTCAATGACATCAGTTCCAAGATGTCAAATCTCCTGGAGTTGCCCGAGCCACAGTTGCTGGATGCCCTGCCGTCGAGCGTGGCCCGCATCCTAACGAAACCGATGGTTTATCCCCGTCTTCATGCCGATCAGGACTTGTTCGCGGATGACGAGGACGAGCTTCTGGATCGCATGGGTGGGTCCGGCACCATCGTCCACATACCGGATTGCGATCGTGTGACCTATAAGAAGGCTCAGACGTTGGCTGAGGATGCCATCCGGGAAATGTCCCGCATTTACCGGGTTCAACTGAGCCAAGGCCTTCGCCTGTTTGTTAACAACCGGCGCGTCCACGCGTTCGATCCAACCTACTGGGACCTGAACGCTCGTCACACCCGTGTGGAAGGGATCAAGGAAAAGCGCAGCAAACTGATCAAGTCCTGGCCCGAAATCCATGTGCCCGTGAGCGAGAACAGCGATCGGACTGCACCTGTGGCGGTGAGGCTTTACATGCTTCCGATCGAGGAATGGTACGACCTGCCGCGGAAGATTCTAAAGAACGATCTCCACGTGTTCGACGGCCACACGGTGTCATTCATGCGAAACGACCGCGAGGTGTTCAGCGGAACTGTAAGGGAGTTGGCTGGCGCCGGCCACGGAGACAACGACTGGCTTCGCCTCCAGATCGATTTCGGTGGTGAATTGGACGAGGCATTTGGCGTAGCGATGAACAAGCAGGGCGTGCGGCCCAAGAAGTTTGCGCTCGACTACATCCGAGAGCAAATCCGCGAAGAGGTCACGCGGGTACGAAACCGCACCGCTCAGTTCCGAAAAGAGCGACGTGCGTTGGACTCCGGAAACAAGGTGAGTGACGCGGAACGACGTGCCGGTGAGGCGGATGCTATGCAGGCGAAGCCTCTGCCGAGTCCTGCGCCGACTACTCCGGAGGAAGCTGCGGAATTGGATGCTAACCTGCGCGGACTGGCGGTTTCCCTGAAGCGCAAGGACGAAACCAACGACGAAGCGTTCGAGCGGATCAAGAATTCGAAGTTCATCACGACGTTTAAGCACGATGAATACTGGCCATTCTACCACGTGGATTACCAGTTCGGTAAAGTGGTGCTGACGATCAACACTGCCCATCCATTCTTTTCGAAACTGTACGATCCGATCGCACAGTTGACAGTCAACGCTGGGAGCGACATCGACGGCAATACCGGTCCTGACGATGATGGCGCCGCCGACGAGACATCCGATGTTCTGGTGGCTTTGCAGATGCTTTTGTTCAGCCTCGGACGGACGCAGAGCCAGATGAGCCTGGAGGGCGATAACCCCGAACGCACCAAGCTGTTCGAGGACCTCAGGCGCGAATGGTCGGAGACGCTCAAGACCCAGCTAACGACCCTTTAAAATCATCTCGGGCACCTCTTTGCGGTGCCCGACATTTTTTGCAACCCAAGATCGATCTGGGTTACAATGTATCTGAGGGGCTTCGTGCCAACCTGATCCACACGCCATCATCGGGCACAGCGACCGCGATGAGACGTGCAGGCCGGACGCGAATCTTCCCTCGCCCAACCTCCGCGTGGCGATAGCCGCCCGCACAGAACAATGGAGACGAAACATGGATGCAGATCCGTGGGTGGAGTATGCCCGCCTTCAGTCGATGCTTAAGGGCACGACCGACGCATATAAGGCTGCCGGAATCGAAGCGGCAATGACAGACCTGCTCGACAGTATCGCGAAGCGCCGTACAATCGATGCGAGGCAGGTCAAGAACCTCGTCGTGAACCGCATCGGGAAGGAGCGTCGTCGCCGCGCTATCGTCTACGCGCATAGCCACGACATCGCAGGTGAACATGAAGGTCGAGGCGTCGCAGACGCCGCGGAGAGCCGCATTATGCTGCAAAGGTATGCGAAGGCGTGCGGCCCCCGGGACTTCCACCTGCTGGTTCGCCAGGCCCAAGGCAACACGTTGGCGGAGATCTCCGCCGAAACTGGGTCTCCGATCACAACCCTGAAGGCACGCGCGCACCGCGCGCGAAAGAAGGTGCTCGCCCTCGCTGCCTGAGGGCAAACCGGCGTGGGCGCCAAGGCGCCCATGCAACTTCGTTTACAGAGAGCTGACTGCGAGCTGGGCCCGCTGAAACAGATGCAGACTGCCTGTAGAGATCACCGTCGACTTTCGCCCCAATCGATACGAACGGTTTGCTCTGGGCCGCTTGCGACGGCTGCGCCCTTGCCGCAACTGCGAAGTCACCTAAGCTCGACGTAGACCTCTGCGCGACCCCTCGTCTACGATGCACGGACAATCTCTGCCGGGCTCATACCTGCCAACCGCACCTCCAACCAGCGGATGTAGCCGCTGAGGTTCTTCGTGGCTGGTCCGGAGAACGGCTTGATGAACCTATTGTAGCGGTCGTGCCCTGCATACCCGGTTCAGAACGGTTTTCGCTGCCAAGCCTTCGACAGTTGTCGCTTTCGAGGGGTTTTTTGACACGGATTATGGAGGGGCAGGGGGGATGCGATCTTGTGCATACTCTTGGCAACGCAAAATTCATAGCCGTGCCTGCCGGTCCGGCCCCACGGCTGCTTCACTGCCTGGGTTTTGACTTTAGAAGTCCAGCCTCGGTTTCTGAAACCAGAAGTGAAGAAAGGGGGGTATAGCGAAACGTTATCGATATTTCCCGCCTTCTTGCTCGCAGTGCTCAATAACCCGGTAGAACCATCTATCGAACCAAACCCATGTTCCATTGTAGTCGCCTTGGCAACCGTATCCCTTCGCAGGGTTTTTGCCGTCCAGTGACTGCCAGAGTTCTATGTGGTCTTGCATACGGAAGTTGGGAAAACCCGCCGCCTGCACCTTTGCGACGACTTTTCCCGGTGGATACCGAGTTTTGTTCACCTCTTTGAGTATGATTTTCTCTATTTCGTCTGCCTCGTCGCTACCCGTTGCCACAATAGAGACCGCTGCATCAGCAGCGCCGGGCTTTTTCGCGGTCATGGGCACGAAACCGTAGGACATCCGGTACGCTGGGTCTTTCAGTTGCTCTTCTGTCAGCCCTTGCTCGAACGCATCGATTGTAGTTTCAATGCTTTTCGGCAGGCCCGATGCCTTCTTCAGTGCTGAGATCTGCTCCGTTTCGAAAGACACGAACTGAAGTGCAATCGGTAGTCTCTTTTCCAGCCCATATTGAAGTCCGAACTCCTTCTTCAGAAGGTCGTTGAAGTTCAATGCGCAGGACTGGAGTTTGGCGCCGAGGGCATCGTCGATACGGCTCGTGGTCCGGTGTTCGATCTCATGTCGGATCTCGATGAGAAACTCCAGGTTCTTGGCAACACCACCTTTCGCCGGGCATTTTCCTTGCTTCAAGCAGTGCCCGAGATCCCAATACTTGTCCTCGCCGGCCTTCGTCGTTTGTCCTGTGTACGTATAATCAATGCCCTCGCGCTTGAACCAGGCATGCATGAGGTAAGTCCATGCGATGATTGCGGTGACGATGAAAAGCTCTGCTCGGAACGTGAGGCCCGCGCCGTTGAAGGTCTGAACTGCCGCTATCATAGCTTCACGAGCCTTGATCAACAGTTCATCTCCCCGAACGCTCAAGCCGGTTTCATGATCGATGTCTGGCCATATCGAAAGAAATGTGTCGAGATCGGTTTCAGGCGCAGTTTTGATAGCCTTGTGTTTCGTCTCGGTCCGGATTTCAGCGATCAGCCGATGGTTCACGGAGCGCGTCGGTCGTGTGAAGTATGCCAAGATATCCTGGTCGTTTGAGAAATTACCGCCGCGGGCTATCATTGCCTTAACGATCGCAATCTCCCAGGTTTCAAGCGTGTTACCTCGCCGGCGTTTTTTCTTCTTCGGTTGTTCTTCTTCGTGATCCGGCATGAGGCACCTCCATGAGAATTGGTAACTGTCTCATGAGAAAGGGCAAAGACCATTTTCTCGCCGGGACGCACATGACGCCTGCGACCAACTCACCCACGATCGGCAGGCCGATTAAGTAAAACAATGAACCGCAAAATCTTTCCTGAGAAAGATTGGGCTCTATACATTTCAATGGCTTAGGTGTTTTCCATTGAGCGGATGAGATTCTCACCCACATTTTGAGAGACAGAAACAGCCCTGGCGGTTGACCGTGCTCCATCGAGATATCGAACCTAAAATTCAGATCCGTCCGTTTGATCAGAGTCGAACCGATCTCCTCGGAAAGGAGATCTGACATGCCCGCACCAAGAATAACTGCCGCAGCTGCACGACAAGCGCTCGAAGGCGCTATTGCCGCTGGGCTCACGCCGACCGCCGCCGTGTGGCTCGCGGATGGAAGCTACCGACTTGAATTCAGCTCACAGGAATTGAAACCTGGACAGGATGTCGCCGCGAACGACGCGGGCAAGCCGAAAAAATGGGGCGAAAAATCGTGAAACACGACTACCCAGGACTTCTCAAAGACAAAACGCCAGCCGGATCGATCCGTTGGCGCGTCCGAAAAGATGGCGACAAGAAGCACCGAACCACAATACCGGTCGGGCCAGGCGAACCCATGTTTCAAGAGTACTATGACGCCGCGCGCCTGGGCCGCGCGCTTGAAATTGAGGCCCCGAAAAAATCGAAAACAGGCTCTCTGGACAACCTCAGTGAACGGTTTATCGACTGGATGCAAGACCGCGTAATGTCTGGAAACCTTTCGAAATTGACGCTTTCAAGTCGCACAACGGGTCTGAACCAGGCATGTGACACGCTTGACCCTGATGGCGACAGAATGGGAACCCTCAGCGCGGACCTGCCGATCGAGGCCTTTCAACACATCGTCGATGGTTTTGGTGTCAAGACGGGCGCCGCGGACACATGTCTAAAAGCATTAAGGGCAGCATATACATGGGGAAAAACAAGGGGTTTTCCTAAGCATAGCGCCGTTTTCGAGGCCAAGTCAGGGCACAAAAGTAAAGGTGGAGCATTGCAATGGGATGCCAATGATATCGGGAAATATCTTTCTACGCACGGCCCGGGAAGCATGGCCAGGCTTTGGTTTTGTCTCGCATATGACAGTCACGGTCGGATCGGAGACATGCACCGACTCGGTCGGGAGAATGAAGTTATGCATGGAGATGATCGGTATCTTGAGTGGCAGCCGTCGAAAAAAGGCTCCGCGTTTGTATCGATTCCCTTCGGAGAGATGCTTGCTGCCGAGCTTGAGCATCATGACGAGCGCGACACGTATCTTGTGACCGAAGCCGGAGCACCGTTCGCGTCATCCGGCGCACTCGACAACAAAGTCAGAAAATGGATCATTGAGGCCGGGCTTTGTGTCGATGCTACGGACGCCGATGGAGAACCGATTTATGTCGGGAAGGGCAAGCGGAAGATCGTGAAAAAGGTCGCCACACGCTCTCAGCACGGGATCCGCAAAGGAGTTGCAGCGATGATGGCGAACAGCGGCGCAAGTGAATTCGAGATCATGGCGTCATTCGGGTGGACGGAGGCCAAGACCGCAGCGATCTACACTAAAAAATTCGCACGCCGTGGTTCAGCTGCGTCGGCCTCGAAGAGGATGGCTTCGGCCGCCGAGGCATGCAAATCCACAAAAGGTGTCCCACGGCCTGTCCCGCGTGGGACACCTTCGGACTGAAGCGCCAGTAAAACAAGGCCGGGAAAAACGCCATGGCAGCCCGTAGGGGAATCGAACCCCTCTTTCCAGGTTGAAAACCTGGCGTCCTAACCGATAGACGAACGGGCCGCGCTTGGCGTGAGGCGGTGTTTAGGCAAAGCGCGGGATGACCGCAAGAGGCTTTTTTCATCTTTTGACGAAAAAAATTCACACGCCGGGAAAATCCCTTGTTTCTAAGCGGTTGCAGCGTCTTCCAGCCGCATCTGAACCGATTGCCGGCCCTGCCAGGTGTTGATCTCAAGCCGTCCGGCCAGATGGAATCTCTGCCCCGCGCGATCGCTGAGCGCCGGACCAAGCGGGCCGTCGAAGGCACCGAATGCGATTCCGTCCAAGGACGCGCCCAGACCGTCGCCAAAGCGGATCTTCAGGTGTTTTTCGCCGACCCGTTTGGCAAAGCTGACGGTGACATCGGGGAAGACATAGCGCGGGGCCGAGGCCCCGGCACCGAAGGGGCCTGCCGTCTCGATCGCCCGCACCAGCGGCACGGTGGCGGCACCGGGCATCAACAGACCGTCCAGGCGCAGATCGGCCGCGCCACCCTGTCCGGCCCCCTGTTTCGCCAGCAGTTCGGCCAGACGCTCCATCGCCGGGTCCAGCTGATCGCGGGCCACGGTCAGACCGGCGGCCATCTTGTGGCCCCCGCCCTTGATCAACAGCCCTTCGCCCGCCAGCCGCTGGATCGAGGCCCCAAGGTCCACGCCTGCGATCGACCGGCCCGATCCCTTGCCCTCGTCCCCGTCCAGGCCGATCACGACCGAGGGGCGGTTGGTGGCCTCTTTCAGGCGCGAGGCGACGATGCCCACGACGCCGGGATGCCAGCCTTCGCCGGCGGCCCAGACCAGCGGGGCGTCCAGCCCGCGGGCCTCGGCCTGGGCCATGGCGGCGGCGGTCACGGCGGCTTCGATCTCGCGCCGTTCAGCGTTCAGGTCGTTCAGGCGGTCTGCCATGGCGGCGGCTTCGTGCGGATCGCTGCAGGACAGCAGCCGTGCGCCCAGGTCGGCCTTGCCGATGCGCCCGCCCGCGTTGATGCGCGGCCCCAGCAAATAGCCCAGGTGATAGGCGCTTGGCGCGGTGTCCATCCGGGCCACATCGGCCAGCGCCGCAAGGCCGGGCCGGGCGCGCCGGCCCATGACCACCAGCCCCTGGCGCACGAAGGCCCGGTTCACGCCGATCAGCGGGGCCACATCGGCCACCGTGGCGAGCGCCACCAGGTCCAGCATCCCCATCAGGTCGGGCAGGGTCTGCGCCCCGTCCTCGCGGGCCTGGCGGTTGGCCTCGACCAGCATCAGGAAGACCACGGCGGCGGCACAGAGATGCGCCAGCGCCCCGTCCTCGTCCTGGCGGTTGGGGTTCACGCAGGCGACGCAGTCGGGCAGGGTTTCCCCGCCCAGGTGGTGGTCCAGGATCACCACGTCGCAGCCCGCCGCCGCCACCGGTTCGTGGGAAAGCGTGCCGCAGTCGACACAGACGATCAGATCATGGGCGCGGCCCAGCTCCTGCATGGCGGGGACGTTCGGGCCATAGCCTTCGTCGATGCGGTCAGGGACATAGAGCGTGGCCTCGCGCCCCATCTGCCGCAGCCAGTCCAGCAAAAGCGCGGCCGAGGTGCCGCCATCCACGTCGTAATCCGCAAAGACCGCGATCCTTTCGCGCTGCTTCACTGCGCGCAGGAACCGGGCGGCGGCGGGCTCCATGTCGCGCAGGGACCGGGGATCGGGCAGCAGGTCGCGCAGCGAGGGGGCCAGGAAGGCCTCGACCTCTTGCTCCTCGACCCCGCGGCGGGCGAGGATCTGCGCCAGCGCGCGATCCAGCCCACGGGCCTGCACAAGCGCCTCGGCGGCGCGGTCAATCTCGACCGAGGGGCCGACCCATCTGCGGCCGGTCAGCGAAGCGGAAACGTTCAGAAAGTCCATGCGCCCGTTTTGCATCGCCGCCGGGGCGACGGCAAGCGGCAGCGACGCCCGGTCAGGCCTTTGCAGGGCCTGCCGGGCGGGGCTGAACGGTCAGATCGGCGGGAAGAGGCCGGGGGAGGCGGGCCCAGGGTGGGCCCGAAGCCAGCTGAGGACGACCCTCAGACCTCTTCGATGCGGATGGCGACGGGGGTGGTGACGACCACGCCGGTGCCCTCGATCGCCGCAAGGGCGGTGTCCAGCGCGTCGCGGGCGGTGCGATGCGTGACGATCAGCACGGGGGCGTTTTCCCCGTCGTGGTCGTACTGGCGCATCCGGTTGATCGAGATCCCCGATTCCCCCAGTACCGCAGCGACCTTGGCCAGCGCGCCCGGCTTGTCCACCAGCGTCATGCGCAGGTAATAGGCGGCGGGCGTCTGCGACAGCGCCGGAACCGGCTCCGACAGGCTGGCGGCGGGCTGACCGAAAACCGGGACGCGGATGCCACGCGCGATGTCGCAAACATCGGCGATCACGGCACTGGCGGTCGGGCCTTCACCGGCACCGGGGCCACGCAGCACGATCTGGTCCACCGCATTGCCTTCCAGCACCACCATGTTGGTGCCGCCTTCCAGCTGCCCTAGCGGAGAGGTCGCCGGCACAAGGCAGGGCGACATGCGCTGTTCCAGCCCGCGCCCGGTCATGCGGGCGACGCCCAGCAGCTTGATCCGATAGCCCATGTCACCGGCGGCGCGGATGTCGTCGATGGTCAGGCGGCCGATGCCCTCAAGCTCCATCGCGTCAAAGGCGACACGGGTGCCAAAGGCGGCGGCTGCCAGCAGCGACAGCTTGTGACCGGCGTCGATGCCGCCCACGTCCAGTTCGGGATCCGCCTCGAGGTAACCCAGCTGGTTGGCCTCTTCGAAGACGGTTTCATAAGGCAGGCCCGCGCTTTCCATCCGGGTCAGGATGTAGTTGCAGGTGCCGTTCATGACGCCCATGACGCGGGTGATTTCATTCCCGGCCAGCCCTTCGATCAGCGATTTGATAACCGGAATGCCGCCAGCAACGGCGGCCTCGTACCGGATCACGCTGCCCTTGGCTTCGGCCAGTTCCGCCAGCGCCTGGCCATGCACGGCCAGCATCGCCTTGTTGGCGGTGACCACGTCCTTGCCGGCGTTCAGCGCGGCCTCGGTCGCGGCCTTGGCGGGGCCGTCCGATCCGCCCATGAGTTCGACGAAGACATCCACGTCGTCGCGGGTGGCCAGCACGACGGGATCGTCTTCCCAATCATACCCGGAGAGAGAGACGCCCCGGTCCTTGTCGCGGTTGCGCGCCGACACGGCCGAGATCGTGATGTCCTTGCCGGTGCGGGCCTTCAGCAGGGCGGCTTCGCGCCGGACGATCTTGATCAATCCGGTCCCGACAGTGCCCAGACCCGCAATGCCCAGCCTAATCGTGTCGCCCATGCCCATATCTCCTGTTGCGGAATTCCTGCGCGGCCTTAGCCGTTTCCGCGACGCCATGCAACGCGCTGCGTCCTGATTGGGCGCGGAAGGCGGGCGGGGCAGGCGGCGCGGTCACAAGTTGGGCGCGCGGTCCTCTCTCTCTGGCGCGCTCTCCGGCCCGGGAACGGGCACGGCTCGCTTCCCAAGCGGCCCGGTGGCAACGGGTTACTGGGACTTCAGCCGGGCGGCGCGGGCGCGTAGGGCGGCGGCGCGGGCGGCGAGTGCTTCGTCCTCGGTGTCGTCCAGCCGGGGGGCTTCGGCCTGGGCCAGAAGCGTTTCGACCGGGACCAGGGGCGGATAGCTGCCCTGCTGTTCCGAGGCCGGAATGGCGGCATCCAGGTCGGGCGTGTCGGTGCAGCCCAGAAGGGACAGGCCCAGAAGGGCGGGCAGGATCAGCCGTGTGGCAGTGCGGGTCATGGTGCGGCGGGGTCCCAGGGCAGTGGTGGTGTCGGGCTGGTCTGGCCCGCAGATGGATCAGGGCGGATGGTGACGGATCCGGGCGGCGGGGGCAAGCGGGCTTCGTCCGGGCATGTGCGCGGCGCACCGGTTCCGCCTTGATCTGAACGCACGTTCAGTTAATAACCCATGCATGGCCCGTACCGCTGGTTCCCATTCCGCCCTGACCGCGCCGCGCATCCGCGCCGCGGCGCAAAGCCTGTTCGCCCGTCATGGCTTTGCCGCCGTGTCGATGCGCCAGATCGCGGCTGAGGTGGGCGTTCAGGTCGGCGCGCTCTACAATTACACCCCCGACAAGCAGAGCCTGCTGTTCGACCTGATGGTCGACCACCTGGACGATCTGATGCGCGCTCTGGATGCCGAACCGCTGCCCGAGGATCCGATGCAGGCGCTTGAGGGCTTTGCGCGGTTCCACATCCGCCACCATGCTGCCCGTCCCGAGGCGGTCTTTATCGCCTACATGGAGCTGCGCAACCTGAGCCCCGAGAATTTCGCCCAGGTCGAGGCGCTGCGCCACCGTTACGAGGACCGGCTGACCGCGATCCTGACACGGGGCCAGGCCGAGGGACAGTTCCGCATCGGCGATCCGCGTATCACCACGATGGCCATCATCGCCATGCTGACCGGCGTGAACACCTGGTTCCGCGAGACCGGCCGCCTGCGGCTGGACGAGGTCGAGACGATGTATTGGGACATGACCCGGCAGCTGGTCGGCGGCTGAGCCTTTGGGGCGCGCCTGAACTATGTGGCTGATCCGGGGGGCTGATCCCGCGTCTCTCCAACCGACCGGCATCCTGCCGCCAGCCCCGCCCGCCAGCCTCCGCACATCAAGGCGCTTGCATCGCGGCGGGCGCTGCCGTAGCCCCGCGGGAACGCCGGAAGGCCCCCAAAGGGGCCAGCGAGGGAGACATAGGATGCAGCAGGACACCATGGGTGACGTGATCGGGGAATTGCGGGCTTCTCCCGGGCGGCGGGTCTTCGGGGTCGGCGTGCTGTCGATCCTCGGGCTTCTGCTTCTGCGCATGGGGTTGTCGGGCGGCACCGGCACCTGGCTGGACGGTCTGGTCCTGGTGCTTGGGATCGGCGCGCTCTGGGCCGGCTGGATCATGTATCGCGCCACCGAACGCAGCCTTGTCCTGACCGAGGAAGAGCTGCGCGACAGCACCGGCACCGTGCTGGCCCGGCTGGAGGACATCCGGGGCGTGGATCGCGGCACCTTTGCCTTCAAGCCCTCGAACGGGTTCCTGCTGCGCACCGAAACGCGCCAGCCGCGGCTGTGGCAGCCGGGGCTCTACTGGCGGACGGGGCGGCGCATCGGTGTGGGCGGTATCACCCGCGCCGCGGAATCCAAGGCGCTGGCGGATCTGATCGCGATCAAGCTGGCGGAACGGGCCGCAGTGGACGCGGACTAAGGTTTGCGCGCCAGGGGGGGGGGCAGGCCAATCAGGCCAGGCACCCCGTACAGGCACCGGATACCAGGCACCCGATAGAACGCAAAACGGGCCCCGAAAGGCCCGTCTTGAAAGATCTGCACGACACCAGACGCCTAGCTGGGCGTGCCGTCGTCCCATTTCAGCTGATCGGCGAAACGCGGGTTCATGAAGACATGGCCCTTCATCTTGAAATCGCCCAGGCCAATCTTGAACGGCACCTTGTAGTCGTTCCAGGTCTCGAGAAGGATGAACTCATCCCCGTCGACGATGCCCGGAAGCTGTGTGCGCAGGGTGTTGACGTTGTTGTCGTCCAGCCGCGACGCCACGCCCGAGCCACGGATCTGCGACCAGCGCACGGTGTATTTGTCAGTATCCGCGTCATAGGAAATCACCGAAACCCGCATGCCGGGGCTGCTGACCCGGGTCAGCGCCTGGAACAGGGTAAAGGTGCTGTCGACGTAGGTGTCGTTGATCTTCTCGGTTTCGCGGGAATAAGCGTCGGCCAGGGTAAAGGCCGCCTTCTGGTTCACGCTTTTCATCCGCAGCATATCGAAGAAGGTGAACATGGCCACGTAGGTCCAGATCACCAGCGGCAGCAGAACGATGGATTCCACCGCGACCGATCCGCGGCTGTCGTCGGCAAAGGCGGAGAGGCGGGCGCGCAGCAGGGCGAAGGGGCGGGGGCGGAAACGGGTCATCTCAGCGCTCATGGTTCGTTCACGAAGGCCGTGGTCGAGAACAGGGCGACATCGCCGTTCCCGTCTTTGGCCACCTGGTTGCCAAGCCCCACGGTCGGGAAGACCGGGGCAATCTTGATGCAGGCGCGCATCACCATCAATTCGTTGCCGCCGCCGTTGACGAAGGCCCGCACCGGAGAGATGTCCTGCGACTTGTCGATGCAATCGGCCGACTGCGGCAGTTCGGTGTAGTCGCGCGGGTCCACAGGCTGCATTTCCAGCCGCAGGCTTTCGGCGCAATTGGGCAGGAACCCGGCATAGGTGCAGATCTGGTTCTTCACCTTCAGATGGGTCGGATCCTCGATGAACCCCAGGCGCAGGTCGCGCACGGTCATGTCCAGCCCGCGTTCCAGCATCGTCTGACGAAAGGTCATCATCCCCATCTCGACCGAGGAGAGCATGAACATCAGGAAGACCGGGAACATCACCGCGAAATCCGCGATCATGGCCCCCTCTTCGTCCCGCAGCCAGCGGGTCAGGCGCGTCTTGATCATCGCTTTCATCCGCATCACAGGGTCAGCCTCAGTTGCACCAGCTGGCGCGCGATGGACGAGAAGGCGTCCGAGATGTTCACCCCTTCGACCCGGTAGAAGTGCGACGGTGACGACGCGCAGTCTTCCATGGCCTGGGCCGAGGTGTTGCTGATCTCGAACCCGATCGAATAGATCAGGATGCCGTTGTTCTTGGCCGCGTCACAGATGTTCTGCAGCAGCGTGTTCCCCAGGCTCGACGAGTAATAGGTGTCGAACAGGTCGTCCTGGATGCTGGAATAGACCTGGTTGTCCCAGTCGCTGATCGCATGGCGTGCCCAATGTGCCCGCATGTCCGGGGTGTCATAGGCAAAGTCCTTGATCCGCTTGGTCTCGGTGTTCACGCCGTCGGTCATCACCACCAGCACCTTCATGCTCTGAGAGTTGAAGTTGGCGGGACGGTCGCGGAAGACCTCGTCGATCAGGCTGTCGTCGACCATGTCGTTGACCAGCGGACGCGCGGCGGGATCCAGCAGGGCTGCCCCCCATTTCACACCGATATGGATCGAGGTCCGTTCGCGGCCGGTCAGGCGGCCGATCTGGGTCTTCAACGCCTCCCGGTTCTGGCTTAGCGCGGTGATCTGTTCATAGCTCTGCGTCGGGCAGGAGATATAGTTGAAGTTCCGGTCCACGTGGCTGAAGTGCTGCCCGTGCAGGTAGTGGTCATCGGGCGACACGGCGGTGGTCGAGAAATCGTCGGGCGTGAACTGCACGCAGTAGGAATAGTTGTGCAGCTGGCGCACGTTCATGCGCGAAAAGATCTCCCAGCCGGCGTTCACGTCACCGGTATAGGGCACCAGCGACAGCGACACCCGGTTCGAGGAATCGTCGGTCAGCACGGTGTCGACGAATTCCTTCGCCGCGGTGTGCAGGCGCGTCATGCGGCTGTTTTCATCCATGGAGCCGGAGATATCCAGCACCAGCGAGACCTCGGAATTGCCATAGGCCTGTTCTGCACGACCGCGCGCCGGAACGGTGAAGGTTTCAAACCCGATGTTCTTCAGGAAGGGGGTCTTCACCTCGGCCCGCAGGTCGACCATGACCGAGGTGCCGCCGTTCTCGCCGCCGATGGTGATGTCGTCTTCGGTCACATAGGACGCCAGGTCGGCCTTGGCGAAGTAATCCATCACGACCTGCTTGGGCAGGATCTGGTTGTCCTTGTGGGCTGCGGCCAGGGCGGACGAATCAATGGTCTGCTGCAGGCGGGTGCGCTCCATCTCGGTGCGCATCAGGTCCACGCCGATGCCCGCGACAGTGAACATGACCAGCATCATGACCATGACAAGCGCCAGCATCACGCCGTCTTCGGCACGCGAAAACTGCTTGATTTCCTTGGAAAACCACTGGCGAATCCCGATGGTCATGCCGGGATCTCTGTCTCGTCTGCTCATCTGTCTACCTCTCAGCGCAGCGCCGTACGGGCCTGGACCCGAAGTGCCGCAAACGCAGCTATGTGAAGGAATTGTTAGCCGTAGAATCGGGCCGAAATGGGGCACGAATGGGGTTCGCCGGTGGTAAGCCCCCGGGAACATGGGCAGTTGACCCATGGTCAGATGAGTTGAAGAATGGTCCGGACCGGCCCTACCGCCCGGTGGTGACTTTCGGGACTCAGTTTAGAAAAAGGTTAGACTGTGCCTCTAATTTAAGCACAGAAGCCGCGTTAGGCTGCCCGGTATCGCACGGGCACCCCAGGGTCCGAAGCGGTCTGTCTGCCATACAAGGAGAAGCAGCATGTCAGTTCAGGGTCAGATCCAAGAACCGACCTTCCGTCAAAGCGTCGACCTCATGTTCAACCGCGCCGTTGGTCTGATGGACCTGGCCCCGGGGCTTGAGGAAAAGATACGGGTCTGCAACGCGACCTACACGGTACGCTTCGGGGTCCGGCTGCGCGGTCAGATCCAGACCTTCACCGGCTACCGGTCGGTGCATTCCGAACACATGGAGCCGGTCAAGGGCGGCATCCGTTACGCCATGTCCGTCAACCAGGATGAGGTCGAGGCGCTGGCGGCGCTGATGACCTACAAATGCGCCCTGGTCGAGGCCCCGTTTGGCGGCTCCAAGGGCGGGCTCTGTGTCGATCCGCGGGAATGGGAAGAACATGAACTGGAACAGATCACCCGCCGCTTTGCCTATGAGCTGGCCAAGCGCGACCTGATCCACCCCGCGCAGAACGTGCCCGCGCCCGACATGGGCACCGGCGAACGGGAAATGGCCTGGATCGCGGACCAGTACCGCCGCATGAACACCACCGACATCAACGCCGCCGCCTGTGTCACCGGCAAGCCGACCAATGCGGGCGGCATCCAGGGCCGGGTCGAGGCGACGGGCAGGGGGGTGCAATACGCCCTGCGCGAATTCTTCCGCGAGGCGCGCGATGTGGCCGCCGCCAACATGTCCGGCACGCTCGAAGGCAAGACGGTCATCGTGCAGGGCCTGGGCAACGTGGGCTATCACGCCGCGCATTTCCTGCAGTCCGAGGATGGCTGCACCATCAAGGCGATCATCGAACACGACGGCGCGCTGCTGGATCACCGCGGCCTTGACGTGGAAAAGGTGCGCGAATGGATCAACAAGCACGGCGGCGTCACCGGCTATCCCGATGCGCGCCATTTCGAAGACGGCTCCATGCTGCTGGAAGAGGAATGCGACATCCTGATTCCCGCCGCGATGGAGGCGGTGATCAACCTCTCCAACGCCGAGAACATCAAGGCCAAGCTGATCATCGAGGCCGCGAATGGCCCGATCACCGCCGGTGCCGATACGATCCTGCGCGAAAAGGGGGTGATGATCATTCCCGATCTTTACGCCAACGCCGGCGGTGTGACGGTGTCCTATTTCGAATGGGTCAAGAACCTCAGCCACATCCGCTTTGGCCGGATGCAGCGCCGCCAGGAAGAGGCCCGGCACGAGCTGATCGTGAAGGAACTGGAACGTCTGGACCGCTACCTGGGCAATGCCTGGACCCTGTCGCCGGACTTCAAGACCAAGTACCTGCGCGGCGCGGATGAACTGGAATTGGTGCGCTCAGGCCTCGACGACACGATGCGCGGGGCCTTTGAATCGATGCGCGCGATCTATCACAACCGTGCCGACGTCACCGATTACCGCACCGCCGCCTATATCGTCGGGATTGAACGTGTCGCGGCCAGCTACCGCGCCAAGGGGCTGTAACAGGATCCGCGTTGCGCGGGCGGCTCGGGGCGGGACGTGTCCTGCCCCGGGCGTTAGGCCCGGCCGCCTGTTGTCCTCACTCGGCGAACAGCATGTCCGCCAGCCCGGTCAGCACATAGGTAAAGTGGTGGTCGATGCCGTTGGCGCGCTCCAGATCCACCGACAGCCAGGTCGCATCGCCACCAAGCGCATTCCAGGCCCGTTTCATCATCCAGATCGGCACATAGGCGGTGACAACGGCCACGCGTTCCGTCCGGTCGGGCGGGGTGTCACAGTCCTGTGGCAGCCCGCGCGCGACCGAGGCCATGTCGGCATAACAGCTTACATAGACATAGCCGGTATAGCTGAAGGCCCCGTAGGTCCGGCTGAACGAGGCGTCGAGTAATCCACCGAAGGCCTCTCCCTTTTTCAGGCTCAGGCCGGTGACGTCGACGATCGGGTTGGACGCATATTTCACGTCCTCCAGGTCGATGACGAAATCGAACTGGATCGCCGCGTCGTTCCAGGTCAGATGCGCGCAGCTCATCTGCGGGCGGGGGGTGCTGCCGGCCGCGGTCTGGCAGTCGTCATGCCTGATGTACTGCGGGTCCAGAGGCGCAGTCTGCGTGCGGAAATCCAGCTTCGGGGCCTCGACCCGTCCGCCCCAGCTTAGCGTTGCGGCGGCAAAATCGCGGGTGAACATGTAGGGGCTGTCGAACTGCGCCCCGCGTTCGGACCGGTCCGTGCCATGGGTGGCGCGGGGCACCCATTCCGCAAGGGCAGGTGTGGCGGTCGATGCCGCCAGACTTAGGCCGGTCAGGCATCCGGCAAGCAGGCTTTTGGTCAGGCGCGTCATCTGAAATCCTTTTTGAAACCGCACGAACTGAGCCCGGAATTTTTCCACCTGACAAGAGAGATTGCAGCACAGCCGCTTTTCCGGTCGCCGCCGCCGGAAACCACGCCGCACGATTAGGGCTTGCCGCCGGCGCGGGCGCGACCCATATCAAGCGCGCTGGACACCCCCCCAACAAGCCCTGATACTTGCCCCATGAGTCTGCCTCCCGGTTTCCTCGACGAATTGCGCAATCGCGTCAGCCTGTCCACGATCGTGGGCAAGAAGGTCATGTGGGATCAGCGCAAGTCCAACCAGGCCAAGGGCGACTGGTGGGCCCCATGCCCCTTCCATCAGGAAAAATCCGCGTCTTTTCATGTGGATGACCGCAAGGGGTTCTATTACTGCTTTGGCTGTCACGCCAAGGGCGACGCCATCAGCTTTCTCAAGGACAATGAAAACATGTCCTTCATGGAGGCGGTCGAGGTCCTGGCCCAGGAGGCCGGGATGCAGATGCCGGCGCGCGACCCCCGCGCGGCCCAGAAGGCCGAAAAGCGTGCCGAACTGGCCGATGTCATGGACATGGCGGTGCGGTACTATCGCATGATGCTGAATTCGGGCGCGGCGGCGGATGCTCGCGCCTATCTCGATCGGCGGGGCATGACGCGCGACCAGATCGAAAGGTTCGAGATCGGTTTTGCGCCCGAGGGCTGGCAGGGCCTCTGGGATCATCTGATCGGCAAGAACGTCCCGCCCGAACTGATCCTGAAGGCCGGGCTGGCCAAGCCCTCGGACCGGGGGCGCAACCCCTATGACGTCTTCCGCAACCGGATCATGTTCCCCATCCGCGACGCGCGCGGCCGCTGCATCGCCTTTGGCGCGCGGGCGATGGATCCGAACGACAAGGCCAAGTACCTCAACTCGCCCGAGACTGAACTGTTCGACAAGGGCCGCAGCCTGTACAACCACGGCCCGGCGCGCGAAGCGGCGGGCAAGGGCAAGCCGCTGATCGTGGCCGAAGGCTATATGGACGTGATCGCCCTGGCCTCGAACGGGTTCGAAGGCGCGGTCGCCCCGCTTGGCACCGCCGTGACCGAACATCAGCTGGCGATGCTCTGGGCGATCAGCCCCGAACCGATCATCGCGCTGGATGGCGACACTGCCGGGATGCGCGCCGCGATGCGCACCATGCATGTGGCGCTGCCCCTGATGGAGGCGGGCAAATCGCTGCGCTTTGCCCTGCTGCCCGAAGGCAAGGACCCCGACGACCTGATCAAGGGCGACGGGGCCGAGGCGATGCAGAAGGTGATCGACGGGGCCTTCCCGCTGGTCGATCTGATGTGGCGCGAGGCGACGGAAGGCAAAAGCTTTGACAGCCCCGAACGCCGCGCCGCGCTGGACCGCGACCTGCGCAATGCCATTAAGCGGATCCCCGATCCGTCCCTGCGCCACCACTATGGCGAGGCGATCAAGGAACTGCGCTATCAGCTGTTCCGCCCGCAGCGCAGTGGTGGCGGCGGCGGCAAGGGCTGGAACCCGCGCAAGAAATTGCCGCCGACCCGGTCCACGACCAAGGCGTCTTTCCTGACCTCGGGCGGTCCCCAGGCCGAGGAACACCTGCGTGAAGCGGTGATCCTGGCCACCGTGATCGCCACCCCCGAGGCCGCCCAGGGGTTCGAAGGCCAGCTAGAGCTGATGGAGTGCATGGATCCCGACCACGCCCGCATGCGCGACGTGATCCTGCGCAGCTATCACGCGGGCAGCGACGGGGTGCGCGACGCGATTTGTGACGCCCTCGGCCCCGAGCGTCTTGATTACCTCATGGGCCAACCCCATGTGGCTATCTGCCCGACGGTCCGAAGCCCGGGCGATCTGGACCGCGCCCGCATGACCCTGGCCGAGGAACTGGCCAAGCTGAAAGCCCGCAGGGGCCTGGCCGAAGAGATCGCCGAAGCCGAGGAAGAGCTGTCCGGCGCCGCGGACGAGGCCGTCACCTACCGTCTGAGCCATGCCGCCGAGGCCGCCAATCGCGCGGTTCAGCCGGTGCACAAGGACAAGGGCGACTATGAGATCGGCCAGAACGGGGCGCGAATCAGCCGGGACGAAAAGGGCGCATTGGACGCGCTTCTGGAAACGATTCGCTTCGATAAGGGCCGGAACTGAGCGATTTGGGTAACGGATCCCTAAAGAAATAACGTTAATTGGGTGTGCGTCGGCGCGAATCACGCTATTGATTCGGTCAAGCGAATCACGCCCGACCCGTGTGCGCAGAACGCGACACGAGAGAGAGGAGCAGAGCATGGCCCCCAAGGACAACGACGACGACCAGCGCCAGGACAACGATTCCGATCAGGACGTGTCCCTTGATCTGAGCCAGACTCAGATCAAGAAGATGATCGCGGAAGCCCGGGAAAAGGGCTTCATCACCTATGATCAGCTGAACCAGGTTCTGCCCCCTGATCAGGTCTCCTCGGAGCAGATCGAAGACGTGATGTCCATGCTCTCGGAAATGGGCATCAACATCATCGAGGACGAGGAAGCCGAGGAAGAGGAACAGAAATCCACCGCCGTGGTCGAAACCTCTTCGAACCGGGAAATCACGCTTGGCTCGGGCACTCAGGAAAAGCTGGATCGCACGGACGACCCCGTCCGCATGTATCTGCGCGAAATGGGCAGCGTCGAACTGCTGTCGCGCGAAGGCGAAATCGCCATCGCCAAGCGGATCGAAGCCGGCCGCAACACGATGATCGCGGGCCTCTGCGAAAGCCCGCTGACCTTCCAGGCGATCACCATCTGGCGTGACGAACTTCTGTCCGAAGACATTCTGCTGCGCGACGTGATCGATCTGGAAACCACCTTCGGTGACCAGATGGAAGGGGACGAGGACGCGCCTGTCGTCGACACCACCGGTGCCGCCGCCCCGGCCGCGAAATCGCAAAGCGACGAACCCGAGTACGACGCCGATGGCAACCCGATCGCCAAGGACGACGACGAGGACGAGGACGAACAGGCCAACATGTCGCTGGCCGCGATGGAAACCGCGCTGAAGCCCCGTGTGCTTGAGACGCTGGACCAGATCGCCCGCGACTTTGCCGTTCTGTCCGAACTGCAGGACAGCCGTATCTCGGCCACGCTGAACGAAGACGGCAGCTTTGGTGCCGCAGACGAGGCGATGTACCAGAAGACCCGGTCCGAGATCGTCGAACTGGTGAACGGCCTGCACCTGCACAACAACCGGATCGAAGCCCTGATCGACCAGCTGTACGGCATCAACCGCCGCATCATGCAGATCGACAGCGCAATGGTGAAGCTGGCCGACCAGGCCCGCATCAACCGTCGTGAATTCATCGACGAATACCGCGGCCACGAGCTTGACCCCAACTGGGTCGAACGGATGGGCGAGAAGTCCGGCCGTGGCTGGCAGATGTTCATCGACCGCTTCTCGGACAAGGTCGAGGAACTGCGCACCGACATGGCCCAGGTCGGCCAGTACGTCGGCCTCGACATCAGCGAATTCCGCCGCATCGTCGGTCAGGTCCAGAAGGGCGAAAAAGAAGCCCGGCAGGCCAAGAAGGAAATGGTCGAGGCGAACCTGCGTCTCGTGATCTCGATCGCCAAGAAATACACGAACCGTGGTCTGCAATTCCTTGATCTTATTCAGGAAGGCAACATCGGCCTGATGAAGGCCGTCGACAAGTTCGAATACCGTCGCGGTTACAAGTTCTCGACCTACGCGACCTGGTGGATCCGCCAGGCGATCACCCGGTCCATCGCCGACCAGGCCCGCACGATCCGTATCCCGGTCCACATGATCGAGACGATCAACAAGCTGGTCCGCACCGGCCGCCAGATGCTGCACGAGATCGGCCGCGAGCCGACCCCGGAAGAACTGGCCGAAAAGCTGCAGATGCCGCTGGAAAAGGTCCGCAAGGTGATGAAGATCGCCAAGGAACCGATCTCCCTCGAAACCCCGATCGGGGACGAGGAAGACAGCCAGCTGGGCGATTTCATCGAAGACAAGAACGCGATCCTGCCGCTGGATTCCGCAATTCAGGAAAACCTGAAGGAAACCACGACCCGCGTTCTGGCATCCCTGACCCCGCGCGAGGAACGTGTGCTGCGCATGCGCTTCGGCATCGGCATGAACACCGACCACACCCTGGAAGAGGTCGGCCAGCAGTTCAGCGTGACCCGCGAACGGATCCGCCAGATCGAGGCCAAGGCGCTGCGCAAGCTCAAGCACCCGTCGCGCTCGCGCAAGCTTCGGTCTTTCCTGGACCAATAAGCGGCCAGCAGGCTGCCATATAGATAAACAGGGGCGGTCCATTGGGCCGCCCTTTTTGCACTCTCGTGCGCGAAATTTATCCAGTTTTCCTATGCGCGCGGTGCGGCGATGAAGGCACTTTCAATTCCGCAATCCATGCATTACGAAATTCGATACTGTCTATACTTTTTCAATCGAGATTAACCACATGTTCAAAAAACTGATGGCCGCTGCGGTCCTTGCTACCATCGCGACTGCTGCCTCTGCCGCCCCGACCGAGCTGTTCTTTGATGACTTCGACAGCAACAGCAACATCCCCGGCGGCAACGCAACCCCCACTGGATGGAGCGTCAGCGGTGGCACGGTCGATATTGTTGGCCCGCCGTCCTATTTTCCCACGATCTGTGCCGCCGGTGCGATCAACTGTATCGACATGGATGGCTCCTCCGGCAACGCCGGTCGTCTGACCAGCAATGCCAGCTTCAGCCTGCTGGCTGGCGTCGAGTACACGCTCAGCTTTGACTACAGCTGGAACTGGCATATGCAGGGGAACCCAAACACCATGACCTTTGGTGTCGGCGGGTTCTCGGACAGCCTGACGACGAACGGCACGCGCACGGCCTATGTCCACAAGCCCTACACGGCCCTGTCGTTTTCCTTCATCGGCAACGGCTCCTTTGGGTCGATCTTCTTCGATCATCAGGGTGGTGACAACGGCGGTATCGTGATCGACAACGTCCGTCTGGTTGGTGAACTTGGCCAGACGGCCCCGGCCGTTCCGCTGCCCGCCGGTGCGCCACTGATCCTGACGGCCCTTGCTGGCCTTGGCCTGCTGCGTCGTCGCGGCTAAGCGCGACTGAAGTAAACCAGAAAACCTTTCGCGCCCTTTTTCGGCGCGAAAGGGAACCGGTGCCTCGGGCCCTGGGTTGTCCCCCAAAGCAGGAGGGACCCATGCCGTACCGCACCCCAGTTTCATCCACGCCGAAATCGCTGGCCGCCCGATCGGGTCTGGCCTTGGCCGCCTTGGGTCTGATGGTAACCGGAGCCATGGCCAATTTGCCGCCCGATCCCGTGAACAGCCGCAGCCCAATCCTGACCCCGGTGAGTGATGAGATCGTGACGATCAAGGTCTCGGCCGATGAAATCGACGCCTGCCGCGCGACGCTGGCCGACGTGCTGGGTGCGCCACTGAAGGCCCCGATGACGCCGGACGCACATGATTTCGACAGTGTCGGGGGCGCGCTGCCCTTGCCGATGGTGCAATGCGTTGTCGAGGCCCGCGCCGACTGAGCTCCCGGCCTGGCCAACCCAGCCACGCTGACAACGCTGGACCCGGGGCAGGCGCAGCGCCATAACGGCCCTATGCAGACGACCTTCACCCTTCCGACCAGAGGCCCCGGCCTCTACGAATTCACCCGCGAGATCCGCGCCTGGACCGCGGGGCAGGGCGACGGTCTTCTGACGCTGTTCATCCGCCATACCTCGGCCAGCCTGCTGGTGATGGAGAACGCGGACCCAGAGGTCCGCACCGACATGACGGCCTTCTTCCACCGCCTTGTTCCACCGACCACCGATCCCGCCATGTCCTACCTGACCCACACCTACGAGGGGCCGGACGACATGCCCGCCCATATCAAATCCGCCCTTATGCCAGTCAGCTTGTCGATCCCGGTCGAAAAGGGCGTGCCAAGGCTGGGAACATGGCAGGGGATCTACGTGGTCGAGCATCGAAATGCCCCGCAGAACCGCCAGGTTGCCGCATATTTCGGGAACTGAATTCGCCTCTACCCAATCCCTTGCGGCTGCCCTATAGTGGCTGTGGATAAATTGGGGGAACCCCCATCAGGCGGCTGGGAATAGGGGAATTTTAGGCTATGCGTTGCCCGTTTTGCGGAAATATTGACACCCAGGTGAAGGATTCGCGGCCCGCCGAGGATCACGTTTCGATCCGCCGCCGCCGTTTCTGCCCGGCCTGTGGCGGACGGTTCACCACCTACGAACGGGTGCAGCTGCGCGACCTAGTCGTCATCAAATCCTCGGGCCGTCGCGAGGATTTCGACCGCGACAAGCTGGAACGCTCGATCCGGATTTCCATGCAGAAACGTCCCGTCGATCCGGAGCGGATCGACCAGATGATCTCGGGGATCGTGCGCCGGCTGGAAAGCATGGGCGAAACGGACATCTCCTCGAAAGTCATCGGTGAGATCGTGATGGAGGCCCTGGCCCGGATCGACACCGTGGCCTACGTGCGCTTTGCCAGCGTTTACAAGAACTTCCAGGCTGCTGACGATTTCGACAAATTCGTCAGTGAACTGCGCCCCGACACCGCACCCGACGAATAAGCCATGAGCACGGCGCAGGATCGCCGGTTTCTCGCGCTGGCCCTGTCATTGGGGCGGCGCGGGCAGGGCCGGACCTGGCCCAACCCGGCCGTGGGCTGTGTGCTGGTCAAGGACGGCCGCATCCTGGGACGCGGCTGGACCGCGCCCGGCGGCCGCCCCCATGCCGAAGTGCGCGCCCTGGCCCAGGCCGGTGATGCAGCGCGTGGTGCCACGGCCTATGTGTCGCTGGAGCCCTGCGCCCATCACGGCAAGACACCCCCCTGTGCCCAGGCGCTGATCGACGCCGGCGTGGCCCGTGTCGTGGCCCCCTTGACCGA
Organism: Pseudooceanicola nitratireducens; assembly: GCF_900109195.1. Classification (GTDB taxonomy): domain Bacteria; phylum Pseudomonadota; class Alphaproteobacteria; order Rhodobacterales; family Rhodobacteraceae; genus Pseudooceanicola; species Pseudooceanicola nitratireducens. The sequence continues at coordinate 1,038,884 of NZ_FNZG01000001.1, forward strand.
CAGCGATCCCCGCGTTTCTGGCCAGGGGTTCGAGATGCTGCGCGCCGCGGGCATCGAGGTCTCGACCGGGCTGATGCATGACGCCGCCGCCGAAGATCACGCCGGGTTCTTCCTGCGCACGGAACTGGGGCGTCCGCTGGTCACGCTGAAGCTGGCGACATCCTTTGATGGCCGGATTGCCACCGCCACCGGCGACAGCCAGTGGATCACCGGCCCCGAGGCGCGCCGGGCGGTCCACGCCATGCGCATGCGCCACGACGCGGTTATGGTGGGCGCAGGCACGGCGCGGGCGGATGATCCGTCTTTGACGGTGCGCGATCTGGGCGTTTCGCATCAGCCGGTCCGGGTGGTGGTGTCGCGGCGGCTCGACTTGGCCCTAACGGGCCAGCTCGCCCGGACTGCGGCGCAGGTTCCGGTCTGGCTGTGCCATGGGCGCGACGTAGACCCGGTTTTGCGCGAGGCCTGGGAAGGGTTGGGCGCGACCTTGCTGCCCTGCGATGTCGTGGGCGGCCAACTGGATCCGGTCTCGGTGCTTCAGGCGCTTGGGGCAGAGGGGCTGACCCGGGTCTTCTGCGAAGGCGGCGGGGCGCTGGCGGCATCGCTGCTGGCGGCGGACCTGGTGGATGAGCTTGTCGGAATGAGCGCTGGCGTGGTGATCGGGGCGGAGGGTCTGCCATCGCTTGGGGCCATGGGGCTGGCGCGCCTGGCCGAGGCCCCGCGGTTCACCCTGCGCACGGGGCGGCCCCTGGGAGGGGATGTGCTGCACCACTGGCGGCGGGCGACGTTCGGCTGAGCTTTTGGTTTAATGGCTGATGGTGCGCGTGGGAGGGATCCTGCGCGTTTTTCATTTGGCGGGTGTTGGGCGGGCGAGGGGGCGCTGGCCCGTCACACTCCCCCGGGATATTTTTGGCAAGAGGATGGAAGTGGGGGTGGTTCTTCAGCGCCAGAGCCAGGGGGTGGAGGCGAGGAGGCCCTGGGCCTTGGAGAGCAGGCGCAGGGGGCGCGGGTGGTGTCTGGCGGAGGCGCTGGAAAGGCGCGTGACGGCGGTTTCGACAGAGCAGATCTGGCGGCTGACAGGGTCGTAGTAGCGCGGGTAGTCGATCAGCGCGGCATGGGCGAGGCCGAGGAGGCTGGGCCTGGCCTGGCGGCGCAGGGGGACGCGGCCCAGGTCGGTGGTCAGGCCCCAGCCGGCGTAGAAGGGCGTGCCGGTGGTGGTGACGGGGATATTGCGCAAGAGCGCCTCGAACCCCATGAGCGAGGTCATAGTCCAGAGCGCGTCGACCTGCGTCAGCAGCGCGCCGGTGTCGGTGGTGTCGAGGATGGCATCGGCCAGGGTCGTGGCCTCGGGCAGGACACCGGGGCGCAACCCGGCGACGACATCGGGGTGCGGTTTGTAGAGGATCTGCGCATCGGGGTGGGCGTCGCGCGCGGCCTGCAGCAGGGCGCGGTTGGTGTCGATCTCGCCCGCGCCGAGGCGGATGGAGGCATCGTCTTCGACCTGGCCGGGGACGAGGATGCGCAATTGCCCGGGGGCGCGGGGCGGCAGGGTGAAAGTTTGTGGTGCGCTAGTGTCGCCTGAAGGCGCAGCAGGGGGAGTTGCGGGGCCGGGTTTGGGCGGCCCGGGCTGCGAGGGAGCCAAGGGGGGGACCCGATCAGAGGCGTCCGCAAGGTTGTATTTCGTCAGGCCAAGCGCGATGAGCTGCCGGACCAGCTGCTCGGCCCGCAGGGCTTGATCGGGGCGCAGGGTGGCGCGGGCGGTGATCAGCCGTTCCAGCCGGCTTTCGCGGCTGGGATCGTAGTAGATGCCCAGATCGTCGCAGGCCAGGGAAAGGGGCGGAACCAGCTGCGCCCCAAGCCCGCGAGACCGCAGGAAGCCATCCTCGATCCGCACGGCCGTGCTGTCCGGCGGGGCGGCGCTGGCCCAGACCATGGCGCGGCGCGGCGGTGTGGGTGGGGCTTGGGAAAAGCGCACCCCGGCCTCCTGTCCGAAGATTCGGGCGATGGCGGGGCGCTTCCACAAGCGCATGCCCGAGGCCTGCCAGCCGTGGCGGTCTTCGTGCCAGGCGCGGGCGCGGGCCTCAAACCAAGACAGCGCCTCTTCGAACGTGCAAAGGCGGTCTTCGCAGGGGTGGTACCAGGTTGGATAGAGGATCATTGCGCAGGCAAAAAGCTGTGCTTTCGACAGGTTGCGGCCCCGGCGCGCGGCGGGGAACTGGATCGGGTGGCGGTCGTCGGTCAGGCCCCATCCGGCATAAAACGGCCGGCCGAAGACCACTGGGCGATGCCCCGCAAGGATCGCATCGAACCCCATCTGAGAGGTCACGACGTAGACCGCCACCGCCCCTTCCATCAGGGTCCAGGGATCGACGGCCTGGGTCACCAGCGTGATGCGGTCCGTCACATCGGCGTCCGAGAAATAGCCGGGGCGATGGCCCGCCTGCGTCTCGGGGTGGGTCTTGATGACGATGCGGGCGGCGGGGTGATCCTCTTGCGCCCAGTAGAGCATTTCCTTGAAGCTATTGGCGTCGGCCCCGCCGTGGGTGACGCTGGCATCGCCGCGCGTCTGGTCGATCACCAGCACATAGCCGGGATCGGGGGCGGGGGCGTCGCGATCATGGGCGGCGTATTTGGTCAGCCGCGCCTCGCGCAGGCGGGCGATGACGCCGCGGGCGCGGTCCATCAACACGGTGTCGTCCAGCGGATGATGGCGCAGCAGGTGTTCCAGGTCTGAAGGTGTTTCCGCATCGAAGTAGATGCCCCGCCGGTCCAGAACCAGGCCCAGGGGCGGCTCGCCCTCGCGGCCGGGGTGGAGCGAGCGCAGGAAGGCGTCCTCGATCCGGATCAGCGGGGCACCGGTGGCCGCGGCCACGGCTTCGCCCCGCGCGGCATAGGGGGAGCGGCCCCAGACCGCCACGCCGTCCCCGTCCGTGGGTTTGCCAAGGGACAGGGGCGTGCCGGCCAGCGACAGGATCCGCCGCACCCGGGGCTGTTTCAGGAAACCTGCGTTGAAATAACGAAGCCGCCGGGGGCTGTCCCCGGCGGCATCATTTGGATCGGACCCGAAGGTCACGCGTCAGTTCCCGGTGGCGGTCGAGAGCGTGTTGACCGAGGCCAGCGTGCCGGTCAGCGCCGCGATCGCCTTGTTCCACTGCGTAAAGGGCGCTTCGGTGACGTAAAGCGTGTCGCCGTCGCGGATCGCGAAATCGCGGGCGTGGAACATGCCGTTCGGCTGCGTCAGGTCCAGCACATAGACCATGCGCTGCGCACCGATCAGGTCGTCGCGGGCCAGCACCTGGTTGGCGATCTCGGCCGGTTCATTGCGCAGCACGAAGACGCCCGTGGGATCGGCCGCACCGGCCAGAAGGCCGCCGACCTGGGCAATCGCCTCAAGCCCCGAAAGCGTCTGGCTTTCGAAAGGCACCAGCGACTGCGCGCCGGTTGCCCCAAGGGCGGTGAACTTGCGGGTGTCGGCCTCGACCAGGACCTTGTCATTGGCGCGCAGGGCGATGTCCAGCTCGGGGTTCTTGTAGAGATCCTCGAACCAGATGGTGCCCTTCTGATTGCCACGGATCACGGTGATGCGGGCGATCTCGGGCGGGATGGTGACACCGCCGGCGCGGGCGATCATCGCCGCCAGCGTGCGCGTGGGCCGTTCGATGGCAAAGACACCCTGACCGCCGATCGCACCGACCAGCGAGACGGTGGACCCGTCACCGGCCAGGCGGCGCACCTGCACCTGCGGATCCGGCGTCTGGTCTTCCAGCTTGGTGGTGATGATGCGGCGCACGGCCTCGGGCGTATTGCCGGCGGCGCGGATGCGGCCAGCGTAGGGCACGAAGATAAAGCCCGCGCCATCCACCTGGACCTCTTCCAGCAGGGTGGCGTTCGCCCCTTCGGACGCCAGCAGCCCATCATCGACGTTTTCCCAGATCGTCAGGCCAAGCGTGTCGCCCGGGCGGATCGTGTCCGACCCCAGGGTCGCGGCATGGATGAAGGCCTGGGAAAAGCCCAGGGCAGGGGCCACCGCGGTGGCGCGGGTCACCCGGTCGTTGACCGAAACGACAAAGGCATCGCCTTCGCGCTGCACCGATCCGGCAAAGATCTCGCGCTTGTTCGGGCCGGTCCGGGGCAAGACGTCACAGGCCGCCAGGGATGCCATGGCTGCCACGATCACAACGGGCCGCGCCCATCTGGAAATGGGGGAATTCACTGCTCGGTCTCCTCGACCTATCTCTGCCTGGTTCTTATTTTTGGAATAAACTAGCGGAATCCGGGTCATAACGCTAGCCCCGTGAACAGGGTGCCCCTAATGCACCACCCGCAACTGTTGCCGTGGGGTCGCGGTGCCGGATTTCAGCGCCTCATAGGGGTCCTCGTCCGACAGCATCATGTCGACCACCGTGCGCAGCAATTGCCGTCGTGCGCGCGAGGAATAGAACCCCCCCGCGACCTGAGAGGTCTCCAGCAGGAAGCGCCGGTAATCGCGATAGGCCTTGCGGTCGGGCCGCGCGGGCTGGGCAAAGAAATCCGTCAGCGGCTGGGTCGAGACGAATTCGGGCTTGGCATAGACCGCGCTGCCGAAGGTCTTCAGCGGGATGCCCCGGAACAGCACCTGCTGCGCGGCGGTCGAATTCACGGTCACGGCGGTGCGCGCATCGGCCAGAAGCTGGGCCAGCTTGCCGCCGCGCACGAAATGCACCCGGTTCTGCACGCCGGCCTCTTTTGCCAGGCGGCGGATGTCGTGGCGCACGGGCACACGGCCGTCCTCAAGCGGATGGGCCTTGAAGACCAGGTGATGGTGACGCGGCGCGCCTTCGGCAAAGCCGCGAATCACCACCGTCAGGAAATCCGACACGGTGTCAAAGGGGCTATGTGCCTGGAACGACGCGTCATGTTCCAGCTGGAGAAGCGCAAGGTGATAGGGAAAACCGCCGCGCCGGATCCGCCAGGACGCCAGCCAGCGTTCGAACCCATGGGCGGGCATCAGCAGAAGGCGGCGCAGGTACAGCTGGAATTCCTTCGACACGCTCAGCGCGCGGTGCGGGCGGAAGTTGCGATAGCGGCTGTTCCGGAACATCACGAACCAATGGTAGAGCGCGCCATAGAACACATGATGCCGCGTGTCGCCCCATTTCGCGGGCGGCAGGGCGGTGTCGAGGTCGGATTGTTCCAGCATCCGGCGCATCTCGGGCACGGTCATCCGCATCAGGCGGGAATTGCCGTTTGATCCGTCACGTTCATAGGTCACCCAGTAGGGGCGGATGTAGCCTTCTTCGAAGACATGCACGGCCAGACCCATCTTGCGAGCGCGGGCGACGGCCTCGGCATGGATGGCGCGGACGTCCCCGTAAAGCACGATGTCCGTGACGCCCTTGTCGCGGACCAGCGCGGTGAAGGTGTCACCCCAGGCCTCGGGCGTGCCGCGATAGGGGATATAGCTGTCTCGATGGAACCAGAAGGCGCGGTCGCCGGCGTTGAAGCCAACCCGCCACACGGTCGATCCGGCCAGGCGCAACATCTTGGCAAGGCGGTGAAAGAACGGCCCATGCGGCCCCTGAAGGAACAGAAAGACCCGGGCGTCGGCCGGGCTCCGGGTGCCGGTCTTGCCTCCGGTCGTATCCCCGTCCTTGACCTGATCCCTGGTCTGGTTCTCCGCGCGTGGCGCTGGCATGGGTTTTGCCCCTTGGTGACTGCTCGGACCGGTTCCGGCCCTCTCGAGTGGAACGCTACCCATCTAAACGGCCAAAAATATGGCGTGGTCAAGGAATAGCATCGGGGATTGCATGGGCGCGGCGGCGGGGGTAGCCAAGTGCGCAAGGAGATCTTCACATGTTCACAGGCATCATTACCGACGTCGGCCAGGTCCGGCATGTTGAGAAACGCGGCGATCTGCGCGCCCGCATCGGCACGTCCTACGACACCGCCGGCATTGACCTTGGGGCGTCCATCGCCTGCGACGGCGTCTGCCTGACGGTGATCGAAACCGGCCCCGACTGGTTCGACGTGGAAATCAGCGCCGAGACGGTGTCGAAGACCAATATCTCGCACAACACCTGGGACGAGGGCCGCCGCCTGAACCTGGAACGCGCCCTGAAGGTCGGGGACGAGCTGGGCGGGCACATCGTTTCCGGTCACGTCGATGGCGTGGCCGAGCTGATCGCGCTGGAAGACGAAGGCGACAGCACCCGCGCCACCTTCCGCGCACCCGGGGAACTGGCGAAATTTATAGCACCCAAGGGGTCCGTCACGCTGAATGGGACCTCTTTGACAGTGAATGATGTTGACGGCGCGACCTTCGGCATCAACATGATTCCGCATACGAAATCGGTCACCACCTGGGGCGATGCCCGCGTCGGCGACCGGATCAACCTGGAAATTGATACGCTGGCCCGCTACGTCGCGCGCCTGCAGGAGTGGCAGTGATGACCCAACACCCGCAAGGAACCCCGCATGGGATCGGCCATAACAACGGTCCGGCCATGGATGCGGGGCGCTCCTGGCGGGTGCACGCCTGGCGACGCGCCAAGGCAAACATGAGCCGGGCACAGCTGTCGCCCGCCACCGCCCGTCGCCACGTCGCCCGGGCCAAGGAACTGGGGCTGAGCTATCGCGACTATGCGGCGATCCAGGCCTCTTCGGGGCGCGATGTCTGCGGGTTCCTGTTTTCCTCGAACGCGCTGGACCTGGCCTATGGCCGCCACCGCGTGTCCCAGCCCACGGCTGAAACGCTTACGGCGATCCGGGATGCCGCCCGCATCGCGCTGGTCCATGCGCCGCTGACGCCCGCCCAGGTGGCCGAGGCGAACGAGATGCTGGACCGGGTGCACCGTGCGCCGCAGTTCCTGACGACCTTTCCCAAGATGCGCGAAGCCCTGGCCGAGGCGCAGGGCAGGCTGCCCGCCAATGGGCTGGTCGTCGTCGGCACGGGGCTGGAGCGTGAGTGGCTGGCCGCCGGACGCTTCGGGGCCTTCCTGGACGCCAAGCTTTACTTCGGGACCTGACGCGCCCGCGCAAGGGCATCAGATGAACACATTCGCGAATGTTGTTGCGTTGCGGTGTCACCGCTCCTAGGCTGCGAACCGAGGAGGAGACACCCATGTCCGCACATCCCACGCCCCCCCGCCGTGCCTCTGGCCGCCTTTCCACCGGCAGATCCGGCGCGGGTCCGTCCCGCCGTGATCTTCTGATGCTCGCCGCCGCGGCGCCGGCACTTGCGCTGCCCGCCGGACCGGCGCGCGCCAGCCTTGGGGCCCCGGCTGCGGGCAACCCGGCGCATTTTTCGTTCACGGTCGGGGATGTCACGGCGACGATCGTCTCGGACGGCTATTTCGAAATCCCGGCATCCGGCCTGGGCGTCAATGCCGACCCGAAGGAGGTCCAGGCCTTCCTGGCGGCGCATTATCTGTCGGTGGATCAGACCTACAGCCACACCAATCACCTGCTGATCGAAAAGGGAGCGGATCGGATCCTGGTCGACGTCGGGTCGGGCCATCGGTTCTTTGACACCGCCGGGCGGCTGGTTGCGAACCTTTCCGCACTGGGCCTGTCGCCCGAGGACATCACCCATGTGGTCATCACCCACGCCCACCCCGATCACATCTGGGGTATCCGCGATGAATTCGACGAACCGCTGTTCCCCGAGGCGCAGTATTTCATGGGCGAGGTCGAACACGGCTATTGGCTGAGCGACGGTCTGGTCGACCGGGTCGCGCCCGCCGAACAGCAGTTCGTGGTCGGGGCGATCAACGCCATCCAGGCCGAGGGCGTGGACTGGACCCTTCTGAACGACGGGGACGAAGTCGTGCCCGGCGTCTCGGTCATCGCCACGCCGGGGCATACGCCCGGTCACCTGTCGGTGCGGCTAAGCGACGGTGACGACAGCCTGATCGCTTTGGGCGACAGCATGACCCACGGCTGGATCAGCTTTGCCCGGCCGGACTGGTACCATTCGGTCGACGTGGACGGGCCGCAGGCGGCGGCATCACGGCGCAGGCTTCTGGACATGGCCGCCAGCGATGGCATCGCGGTTCTGGGCTATCATTTTCCCTTCCCGGGCGTCGGCCATGTCATGGCCGAGGGGGACGCCTATCGGTTCGTCCCGGCGCTTTGGAAATTCTGACCGCGCGGCTCATCACGCCCTGACGTGCGTGCCTCGCGGGGCGAGGCCGGCATGCAAAGGCCGGAGGAGCAGTCCCCCCCGGCGCGATCCGGGGCCATTGCGCGGCCCCGGACAGGTGACACAGCGATCAGTCAACCTTGCTGTCGATGATCGTGGGATAGATCAGGTTCTTGAAGGTCAGCCGCACCGGCGTGCGGTTGGTCGGAGACTGGATCATCAGAAGGGCGATGAAATCCTCCTGCGGGTCGGCGACGTAATAGGTCCCCGCGGCACCGCCCCAGTAGTATTCCCCGGCGCTGCCGAAGGACGGCGCATTGCCGGTCTCCAGCCGCACGCCATAGCCCAGGCCAAAGCCATAGCCCGGCCCCGGCAGGTAGTATTTGCCCGGCGCGATCCCCTCGAGGTGGTTCGAGGTCATCAGCTGCACGGTCTTGGGCGACAGGATGCGGGTGCCGTTCAGCTCGCCTCCGTTCATCATCGCCTGCGCGAACAGCGCATAGTCATGCACGGTCGACACCAGGCCACCGCCACCGGATTGCGACGGCGCGCGGCTGCGCGGATCGAACATGCCGAAGGGACCAATCTTGGCGTGGTCGGGATAGGCTTCGGCGATGCGGCCGTGATCGGCGCTGTCATCGACGTAGAAATCCGTGTCCTCCATGCCAAGCGGGTCGAAGATTCGCGCCTTCAGCACCTCGCCCAGGGGCTGGCCGGTCACGGCCTCAATCACCCCGCCAAGGACGTCCGTGGACCGCGAATATTCCCATTTCGTGCCCGGCTCATGCTCCAGCGGCAGGCTGGCCAGAAGCTTTGCCTGCTCCAGGCCCGAAAGTTCCGAATTGGCAACGCCGGCTTCGTTATAGGCCTCGCGCGCGGGGCCAGAACCGAAGAAACCGTAGGTCAGCCCGGACGTATGGCGCAGCAGGTCCTGCACCGTCATCGTGCGGGTCGCCGGCACCGTTACCGCCTTGCCTTCGGCGTCCGTTTCGCCTGTGGCCACGGTCATCTTGGCGAATTCGGGAATATAGGTCGCCACGGGCGCGTTCAGCACCAGCCTGCCCTCTTCGACCAGCTGCATGGCCGCGGCCGAGACGATCGGTTTGGTCATGGAATAGATGCGGAAAATCGCGTCCTCGGTCATCTCGGGCCCGTCCGGGGTCAGCGTACCCATGGACGACAGATGGGCGATCTGGCCGTCCCGGATCAGCATGATCACCGCGCCTGGCATCATGCCCTTGTCGACCAGCGCCTGGAACGTGCCGTCCAGGCGGGCCAGCCGCGCGGGGTCCAGGCCAAGCGCCTCGGCCTCTCCTCGGGGCAGCTGATCGGCCAGGGCAGGCAGCGCCAGGCCGGTTGCAACAGCACAAATTCCGGCCAGAAGGCCGGTTTTCAACGTATTCATGGTATCCTCCCTTTGCTGGCCCATACGGGTCAGTACGGCCACCCTAGACGCGGAATTAAATTTCGCGCAATAAAATTACCGCATGCCCCGGTTTGCGGCGGATCCCGGGCGGCGATGCGGGGGCAGGGCGCACGGCACCCGGCCCGGGCCTTGCAGCACAGGGGCCATTGCCGCGCCCGGACGGAAACGGCACCGCACATGACCCCTGCGCAGATGCAGCCCCGGGGACGCAGCGACGGACTGGTCTTTCCCCGCAACAGCGCGTATCTGGCATCTGGGATAAGGAGAGCACCGATGGACAGCACCACCTACGAACAACCCGGCCCGGTCGAAGAAAGCTGGTCGGACGCCATCAGCAGCATCGAAGAGATCATCGAGGACGCGCGCAACGGCCGGATGTTCATCCTTGTCGATCACGAGGATCGCGAGAATGAAGGCGACCTGGTGATCCCGGCGCAGATGGCCACGCCCGAAGCGATCAACTTCATGGCGACCCATGGCCGCGGGCTGATCTGCCTGTCGATGACCGGGGACCGCGTGGACCAGCTGGGCCTGCCGCTGATGTCCTCGACCAACTCGTCGCGGCATGAAACCAACTTCACCGTGTCGATCGAAGCCCGCGAAGGCGTCTCGACCGGGATTTCCGCCCATGACCGCGCCCGCACCGTGGCCGTGGCCATCGACGCGGGCAAGGGCCCGGCCGATATCGCAACCCCCGGCCATGTCTTCCCGCTGCGCGCCCGCGAAGGCGGCGTTCTGGTCCGCGCCGGCCATACCGAGGCCGCGGTCGATGTCTCGCGCCTGGCCGGGCTGAACCCCTCGGGCGTGATCTGCGAGATCATGAACGAAGACGGCTCCATGTCGCGCCTGCCGGAACTGATCGCCTTTGCGCAGAAACACAACCTGAAGATCGGCACGATCTCGGACCTGATTTCCTATCGCCGCCGCCACGACAACCTGGTGCGCGTCCGGCAGGAAGAAACCGTCACCACCGAATTCGGCGGCGACTGGACCATGCGCATTTACACGGATGAAACCCAGGGTGCGGAACATATCGTCCTGATCAAGGGCGAGGTCGAAGGCGATGATCCGGTGCTGGTGCGGATGCATGCGATGGATCCGATGAAGGACGTGGTCGGCATCCGTGGCGAAGCCCGCGCCGATCTGTTCCGCGATGCCATGCGCGTCGTGGCCGAGGAAGGCCGCGGCGTCGTCGTGCTGCTGCGCGACCTGACCATGAAGATCGCGGCCGAGAACGAGGTGTCCCCCCAGACCCTGCGCCAGTACGGCCTGGGCGCGCAGATCCTGTCTTCGCTCGGGATCCACAAGATCGAGCTTCTGACAAACTCGCCCCGCCCCAATGTCGTGGGCCTGGATGCCTATGGTCTTGAAATCACGGGCACCCGCGCGATCAACCACGAAGGGGAGGGCGCGTAAATGGCGGCCAATGAACAGCACTACGTGATGGAACGCGGTCAGGTCGACCGCCCGACCAAGGTCCTGATCGTGGTCGCGCCCTATTACCGCGACATCGCCGACGACATGATCGCCGGTGCCAAGGCCGAGATCGAGGCCTGGGGCGCCACCCATGACCTGATCGAGGTGCCCGGCGCGCTCGAGGTGCCGACCGCCATCGCCATGGCCGGCCGCATGTCGAACTACGACGCCTTCGTCGCCCTTGGCTGCGTCATCCGGGGCGAAACCACCCATTACGACACCGTCTGCAACGATTCGTCCCGTGGCATCACCCTGCTGGGCCTTCAGGGCCTGTGCATCGGCAACGGCATCCTGACGGTCGAGAACCGCCCGCAGGCCGAAGCCCGGGCCAACCCGAAAGATCAGAACAAGGGCGGCGGCGCGGCGGCTGCGGCCTTGCATCTGGTGGCGCTTTCGCGCAAATGGGGCGCTTCGAAAGGCAATGTCGGTTTCAAACCGGTTGCCGAGGAATACAAACTCGCCGGGGATCCCGACACCCCAACCGCCTGAGGCACAGATGACCGACGACCTGCCCATCCCAGAAGCGCCCAAGCCCCTTTCGGGCAACCAGAAGCGCCAGATGAAATCCGCCTCGCGGCTTTATGCCGTGCAGGCGCTGTTCCAGATGGAGCATTCGTCCCAGACGATCGAGAAGGTCGCGGCCGAATTCGAAGATCACCGCTTTGGCGCGGTCTACGAAGGCGACGAGATGGCAGAGGGCGACATCGACCTCTTCCGCAACACCCTGCGCGATGCGGTGAGCTATCAGGCGAAGATCGACCAGATGACCGACCGGGCGCTGGTGGCCAAATGGCCGATCGCGCGGATCGACCCGACGCTGCGGGCGCTGTTCCGTGCCGCCGGGGCCGAGCTGGTGCAATCGGACACGCCGCCCAAGGTGGTCATCAAGGAATACGTTGACGTAGCCGCGGCCTTTTTCCCCGAGGGGAAAGAGGCGCGCTTCGTCAACGCCGTGCTGGACCACATGGCACGCGAGGCCCGTCCCGAGGCCTTCTGAGGCCCCAGGGTTCTGCCCCGCGCCACCCTGGGCCACCCTGGGCCGGGCGTGATCCGGTCCTGAACCGCGATGGCCCCCAAAAGATCCGCCAAAGTTCCCGCCCCGGCGACATCTGGGGCTGGACCATCGCGCGCCCCTGCGCATCATGGTGACATGACCGAAGCACCCGCCCGCAAAGTCCTGCTTGTCGATGACGACGCCGCCGTGCGCGAGGCGCTGGCCCAGACGCTTGATCTGGCCGATCTAGAGCCGCTGACCGTCGGATCTTTCATCGAGGCCAAGGACCACATCGGCCCGGATTTTCCCGGCGTCGTCCTGTCCGACATCCGCATGCCCGGCCGCGACGGATTCTTCCTGCTGGACCATGCCCACAAGGTTGACCCCGACCTGCCGGTGATCCTTCTGACCGGCGAAGGGGATATTCCCATGGCGGTGCGGGCGATGGATCGCGGGGCCTTTGGATTTCTGGAAAAACCCTGCGCGTCCAAGGACATGCTGGCCGTTCTTGAACGCGCCCTGCACACCCGTCAGCTGATCCTGGAAAACCGCCGCCTGAAGGCGCAGCTTGAGGCCGGCGACCCAGCCGCCCGCCTGATCTTTGGCACATCCGCCGCCAGCCACGCCCTGCGCGACCGGGTGCGGCAGGTCGCCCGCACCAATGCCGAGGTGCTGATCACCGGATCGCCCGGGGCGGGGATTTCCAAGGTGGCCGAGGTGGTGCATCTGACCTCGGCGCAGTCGCGGCTGTCCTTTGTTAAACGCTCGGCCGCCGGGCTGACGCCCGAGGCGCTGGCCGACGCGGTGCAAGAGGCCCAGGGCGGGTCGCTGTTCATCGACGAAATCGGATCTCTGCCGCGCGAAACCCAGTTCGCCCTGGCCGAGGTGGTCGAGACCAAGACCGACCTGCGCGTCATCGTGGGCAGCACCCAGAACCTTGAAAAGGCGGTGGAATCCGGGGCCTTCAACGGCGATCTCTTCTACCGGCTGGACGTGATGCGCATTCACAGCCCCTCCTTGGCCGAACGGCCCGAGGATATCCCGGTGATGTTCCGCAAATACGTCGCCCAGGCCTCTGAACAGGCCGGGCTGACCGCGCCCGAAATCACCTCGGAAGTCATTGCGGATCTCATGTCGCGCGATTGGCCCGGCAATGCGCGGGCCCTGATGTCCGAAGCCATGCGTTTCGTGCTGGGGGTCGAGGGCGCGAAGGACCAGCCCGACCAGGACGGAGACCTGGGCCTGGCCGAGCAGATGGCGCGGGTCGAACGGTCGCTTCTGGCCACGGCGCTGCGGCGCCACGATGGTCAGGCCAGCGCCGCCGCCCGGTCGCTGAAGCTGCCGCGCAAGACCTTCTATGACAAGCTGACCCGCTACGGGCTGAAGCCGGAAGATTTCCGCCACGGCTGATTTGTGCGGTTTTTCGCACAAACCCGTTAAGCCCCTGTGCGGCTTTTCGCACAATGCTGCCATGCAGCAATCGCGGATCGGCAATGCGTGTAGCGCAAGGCTATGAAAAATATCCGAAAATTCGCTTCAATGGGTCGGGCCTTCACGACCGCTTGAGCCGATCCCCGCCGAAGCGCATTCCTGTCGGCAGAGGCAAGACCTCACGATTCGAATTCCAATCCGGGAGGAGACCCGACATGAAATTCCTGACCACTGCCGCAACGGCTCTGGCGCTGTCCGTGACCGCAAACGCCGCGATGGCCAACTGCGACGCCGGCGAAATCGTCATCAAGTTCGCCCACGTGACCAACACCGACAAGCACCCCAAGGGGATCGCCGCGTCGCTGCTGGAAACCCGCGTCAACGAAGAGATGAACGGCAAGGCCTGCATGGAGGTCTACCCGAACTCCACCCTCTACAACGATGACCAGGTTCTGGAAGCGATGCTGCAGGGCGACGTTCAGCTGGCCGCGCCGTCGCTGTCCAAGTTCGAGACCTTCACCAAGAAATACCGCATCTTCGACCTGCCGTTCATGTTCAAGGACATCAACGCCGTCGACGCCTTCCAGAACTCTGACACCGGTCAGGCGATGCTGGACAGCATGCAGAAGCGCGGCCTGCAGGGGCTGGCCTTCTGGCACAACGGCATGAAGCAGATGTCGGCAAACAAGCCGCTGAACCTGCCGACCGACGCCAACGGCCTGAAATTCCGCGTGCAGCCTTCCGAAGTGCTGGTTGCCCAGATGGAAGCCATCGGTGGTTCGCCGCAGAAAATGGCCTTCTCGGAAGTTTACGGTGCGCTGCAGCAGGGCGTCGTGGACGGCCAGGAAAACACCTGGTCCAACATCTACGGCCAGAAGTTCTTTGAAGTTCAGGACGGCATCACCGAAACCAACCACGGCATCATCGACTACCTGGTCGTGACCTCGGTTGACTGGCTGGACAGCCTGGACGCCGACGTGCGCGACCAGTTCACCACCATCCTGAGCGAAGTGTCCGCAACTCGGAACGCCGAATCCACCAAGGTCAACGCCGAAGCCAAGCAGGCCGTGATCGACGCCGGCGGTGTCGTGCGCGAACTGACGCCCGAGCAGCGCGCTGCATGGGTCGACGTGATGAAGCCCGTCTGGGACAAGTTCGTCGGTGACGTGGGCCAGGAAAACATCGACGCCGCGCAGGCGATCAACAACCAGATGTAATCGCGCCCGACGCGTGAACCATTGGTAAAACCGGGGCGCGGGCATACCGTCCGCGCCCCTTTGCACACCCGGATCACGGCGCATCCCGCCGGGACCGGGCAGGGGAAGGGGACAAGAGATGCATTCCGGACCATCCGAAACCTTTGTCGACCGGCTGGAGGAAACGGCGATCGCCGTGATCCTCGGTCTGATGACAATGATCACATTCGCCAACGTCGTGGCGCGCTATGTCTTCAACGCCAACATCCTGTGGGCGCTTGAGATGACCGTGTTCCTCTTTGCCTGGCTGGCACTGATCGGGGCCTGCTACGCGGTGAAGAAGGGTGCACACCTGGGCGTCGACGCGATCATCGACATCCTGCCGGCCGGCCCGCGCCGCATCCTGGCGCTGATCTCGATCACCGTCTGCATGATCTTTGCCTTCCTGCTGCTGAAAGGTGCCTGGGACTATTGGGCGAACTTCGCCAACCTGCCCCAGACCGAAGGCCGCTGGTTCCCCCTGGGCTTCGAAGAGAAGTTCCGCCCCAAGGCCTGGTACGAGGTCAACGACATTCCGATGCCCGACTTCCTGCGCTTTATCGAGCCGCTGATGAACGACGGCGATTCCTATGAAAAACTGCCCCGCTTCATTCCCTACGCGATCCTGCCCTTCACCATGGCGCTGCTTCTGTTCCGCTTCGTGATGGCCGCAATCGCGATCTGGCAGGGCAAGATGGACCGAATCGTGGCCAGCCACGAGGTCGAAGACGAAATCGCGGAAGTCCGCGAACAGCGGGGTGAGGTGTAACCCATGGACGTCGCAATCCTATTTGTCATGGTCGTGGGCCTGATGCTGATCGGTGTGCCGATCGCCGTATCGCTTGGCACCTCGTCCATCCTGTTCCTTCTGTGGTTCTCGGACACCTCTCTGGCGTCCATCGCCCAGACGCTGATGCAGGCCTTTGTCGGCCACTTCACGCTGCTGGCGATCCCCTTCTTCATCCTCGCCTCGTCGTTCATGTCGACGGGCGGGGTGGCGAAACGGATCATCCGTTTCTCCATCGCCTGCGTGGGTCACCTGCGCGGCGGCCTGGCCATCGCGGGCGTCTTCGCCTGCATGATCTTTGCGGCGCTCTCGGGCTCCTCTCCTGCGACCGTGGTGGCCATCGGTTCCATCGTGATCGGGGCCATGACCCAGGCCGGCTATTCCAAGGATTTCGCCGCAGGCGTGATCTGTAATGCCGGCACCCTGGGCATCCTGATCCCGCCGTCGATCGTGATGGTGGTCTATGCCACCGCGACCGACGTGTCTGTTGGCCGGATGTTCCTGGCCGGTGTGATCCCGGGCCTGATGGCCGGCGGCATGCTGATGGCGGCGATCTACATCATGGCGCGCATCCGCAACATGCCCGCCGGTGAATGGAAGGGCTTTGGCGAGATCTGGCATTCCTTCAAGGATGCCTTCTGGGGCCTGATGCTGATCGTCATCATCATGGTCGGGATCTACGGCATCCCCGGCGTCACCGGCGCGATCTTCACTCCGACCGAAGCGGCGGCCGTGGCATCGGTCTATGCCTTCATCGCGGCGGTCTTCATTTACCGCGACATGGGCCCCCTGGCGACCGAAGGCGACGCGCCGAACGTGCCGCTGTACCGCAAGCCGATCGCCCTGGTCACCGCCTGGTTCCACCGCGACACGCAGCGGACCCTGTTCGAGGCCGGCAAGCTGACCGTCACCCTGATGTTCGTCATCGCCAACGCGCTGATCCTGAAGCACGTGCTGACCGACGAACAGATCCCGCAGCACGTGGCCGAGGCCATGCTGGGCGCGGGCCTGGGTCCGATCACCTTCCTGATCGTGGTCAACGTGATCCTGCTGATCGGCGGCCAGTTCATGGAGCCCTCGGGCCTTCTGGTCATCGTCGCGCCGCTGGTCTTCCCGATCGCGATCGAACTGGGGATCGACCCGATCCACCTGGGGATCATCATGGTCGTGAACATGGAAATCGGCATGATCACCCCGCCCGTCGGCCTGAACCTCTTCGTCACCTCCGGTGTCGCGGGCATGCCGATGATGCGGGTCGTGAAGGCGGCCGCGCCCTTCCTGGCCGTGCTCTTCGTCTTCCTGATCATGGTGACCTACATCCCGTGGATCTCCACCTGGTTGCCGACGCTTGTCATGGGACCCGAGATTATCACCAACTGATCCCGGTCCTTCCTGGCAAACGAAAAGGGCGGCGCGTCATTCGAACGCGCCGCCCTTTGACTGTCTGCAGGGCCGTTTTGAGTATTTACGGCAAGATGATTTTCAGGAGGCTTCAAGAGCCGAGATGATCGGCGAGAAGTCCTTGGCCGAGAGGGAGGCCCCGCCAACCAGCGCGCCGTCGACATTGGAGATCGCAAAGATCTCGGCCGCGTTCTCGGGTTTGACCGAGCCGCCATAAAGCAGCCGCACCGAGCGGCCGACCCCTGCGCCGAAGCGCCGTTCCAGGCGGGTGCGCATGAAGTCATGCACTTCGCCGATCTGGTCGGGGGTGGGCGTCAGGCCCGAGCCGATGGCCCAGATGGGTTCGTAAGCCACCACCAGGTTTTCGCCAGTCGCGCCATCGGGAACCGAGAGAGACAGCTGCGCGCCGATGATGTCGAGCGTATTCGTCGCCTCGCGCTGCAGCAGGCTTTCGCCCAGGCAGATCACCGTCATCAGCCCGGCCGCCTGTGCCGCCTTGGCCTTGGCGCGCACGTCTTCCGAGGTCTCATGGTGGTCGGCGCGGCGTTCGGAATGGCCCAGGATCACCGCGCTGGCACCGGCATCCACCAGCATCTCGGCCGAGATGTCGCCGGTATGCGCCCCGTTGGTCTGGTCGTGGCAATCCTGCCCGCCGATGCGGATGTCACTGCGCGACACCGTCTGCACAGCCGGGGCCAGCAGGGTGGCGGGGGGGCAGATCAGGATATCCACCCCGGAGCCCTTATGGGCGGAGCCGAGCGCGGACAAGTCCTTCAGGCTCTGCGTGGTGCCGTTCATCTTCCAGTTTCCGGCTGCCAGTTTCCGCCGCATCGTCTTCTCCGCTTGTTGATCCGCGCCATCATTCAAGATTGGCCCGTGGCGTCAAGGTGGCGCGCCCCGTGTTCACCAGAGTTTTCGCGGTGTTAGCGTTCGCAGGGGGCTTGCGCTTACCCCCTGCTGCGGGCAGGAAGCGGCACCGAGGAAAGGCAAAGCGATGATCCCCAGACTGGACATGTCCCGATTGCTGGCCGGCGACCCCGCCGAGATCGAGGAACTGCGCCGCGGCGCGGGCGAGGTCGGGTTCCTGACGGTGCACAACACCACGCTTTCGGCTGCGGACGTGCAGGGCGTGATCGGTGCCTATCGCGCCTTCTTCCACCAGGATGCGGCGGTAAAGGCGGCGGTCGACATGGCCCGCACCGGATCGAACCGGGGCTGGGGCGCGCCGCAGTCCGAACAGGTCGATCCAGAGGCCAATCCCGACTACAAGGAGGTCTTCGACTGCGGCTTCGAGCTGCCCGCAGGCGACCCCTGGTCCGAGCTGTCGGTCTATGCCCTCAACCTCTGGCCCCAGCTGCCCGGCTTTGGTGAAACTGTGCGCGGCTATTACCGCGCTGCCACGGGGGTGGCGATGGACCTGCTGCGCTGCATCGCCGGCGCGATCGGAGAGGACCCGGCCTATTTCGACGACAAGTTCGACCGCCCCATGGCCCTGCTGCGCGGCAACTTCTATCCCGAACGGCCCGACTGGGCGGGGGACAGGGATTTTGGCATCGCGGCGCATACGGATTACGGCTGCCTGACGCTGCTGGCCAGCGACGGCGTGCCGGGGCTTGAGGTTCAGGGCCGCGACGGCACTTGGATCCCGGTGACCGCAGGGCCCGGCGAATTCGTCATCAACTTTGGCGAGATGCTTGAGATGTGGACCGGCGGCCGCGTGCGGGCCACGCTGCACCGGGTGAAGGGATCAAGCGAGGAACGGATTTCCGTGCCGCTGTTCTTCAACCCCAACCATGACGCCAATGTCGCCCCCGAGGGGCAGGGCGAAATTCTGGCCGGGGCGCATCTGGCGAAACGCTTCAACGAGACCTACCTGCACCTGAAGGACAAATCCTGAGGGATGGATCTTGAAAGGGGTGGGCCATGCGGTTCCCGGTTGAAGACCTGAAGATCACTGAAATTCGCCACAAGCAATCCGCCTTCGGCCTGGATCTGGAGCTTGCGCTGGCCCCGTTCCAGCTGAACCTAGAGGATGACACGCCGGTCGAGACGCGGGTCAGCCTGGACGGCATCACGCTGCCGTCGTCGGATCCGGGGGCGCTGGCGGGGCAGGGCTGGGATGTCCCGGTCAATCCGGCGGAAGGCTATGTGGACGGGTCGGTCTATATCGAACACGCGCATCACCCGGTGGACCTGCATCACATCGCGGTTGGCAATCGGACGGGCGACCATGTGCCCGTGACCCTGTCCATGCGCATGGTCTTCAGCTTCGAGGGGCTGGGGAACTATGAGGACGCCGACTGGCAGGTGACGATCGATCTGCCGGTGGCCGCGATCACGGGGTAGGCTCTAGCCGCCGGCTTTGGCGGCCTTGCGCGCGGCCTTCCGGGCCTTTTCGGCGCGTTTCTTCACGGCGGCCTCGCGCGCGGGGGGCAGGGCCAGGCGCGCCCAGGTAACGGCCTCGGACGGGTCGTCCAAGGCGCTGTCGGGCAGGGACATGTAGGACATCACCCGCTGCGGGCCCGAGGTGCGGCTATAGGTAAACGGCTCTGACCCGGCATCCAGAAAGCGCGGGGTCAGGCTGTCGTCGGATTTCAGAAAGATCGTCCCGTCCGAGGTGATCATGCCGAACATGACGTCCTCTTCCACGAACAGGCCGACGCCCGCGAACATGCGGGCGATGCGGATCGGGCCGAGCGCACGGAACAGGTCCAGGGTATGGTCCAGGACCTCTTCCGAGACGGCCATTACTGGTCCGCGAACTTGATCGATTCCCCGCAGCCACAGGCCTCGACCACATTGGGGTTGTTGAAGCGGAAGCCGGATTCCAGCAGCGAGGTCTCGTAATCGATCTCGGTGCCGAACAGGAACATCTGCGCCATCGGGGCGATCATGATCCGTGCGCCGTCCTGTTCCACGACCTCGTCCATGGGATCGACCGCGTCGACGTAATCCATGGTGTATTCCATGCCGGCACAGCCGCCCTTCTTGACGCCGATGCGCAGCCCCTGACGGCCATCACGGTCCATCAGCTTGGAAATCTGCGCCGCGGCGCGGGGGGTCATCGATACGGCCTGTTTGCCGGGAATGCCGAACATGAAGCGGGTCTCCTTACTTGTGACTAATCTAGGGATCCAGGGCCAGGAAGCCAAGGGGCGGGTAGGCCTGAAGCAGCCCGAGAACCGCATAGGCGCATATGACGGCCCAGCCGAACGAGGCCAGCGTGCCGATGATGACGTATTCGGCCGCCTTCTGGCGACGGCGCGAGGCATCGAAACGCAGCACCGATTTCGCCGCGATCAGGAACCCCACGGCCGAGGGCTGGCCGACAAGGATCAGGAAATAGATCAGCCCGCGTTCCAGCTGACCGATCAGCTTGCCGCCACGGGGCAGGCCCTCGGCCCGGAAGGACCGTCCGAAGGGCTGCACCAGAAGGCCGATCGCATAGCCGCCCGCCTGGACCGAGATGACGGCCCCCGCCAGCAGGACCATCACGGGCGCGGCCAGGGGCAGCCCGCCCAGCCAGCCCGAGGGGGCCAGCATCGGGAACACCCAGGCGATGGCGACAAGGCTGGCCAGATGCGCCGCCTGGTCGGCCAGAAAGGCACCAAGGCTTTTGCCCGGGGCCAGGGTCTTTGCCAGGTCGATCAGCAGATGCGCCCCGGTCAGCAGCAGAAGCGGGGCCATGGCCGTGGCGTCCCGCGGCGCGATCAGCAGGGTGGCCGTGGCCAGGACAATGATCCCGTGCAGCAGCAGCGCACCGGGGTGCCGGGCCTGTTTTGCCCCGGCCATCCAGTTGCTTTGCAGAAGGAAATCGGCGCTGACATGGGCCAGAAGTAGGGCGGCGAAGGTTTCGGTCATGGGGGCGCTTCCAGCTGGGCAAGGGCGCGGGCGATGGCGGGAAAGCCGGCGGCGTTCAATGCCTGACGCACCGCCTGACGGGAAATGCCTAGCTGGGCAGCGACCGTGTCCTGGGTCGGGCGGTCGGGGGCGAGCATGGGAAAGACGCTACGCGCCTGCGCCTGTGTCCACCCGCGCGAGATATGATCCGCCAGGCTGGTCGCGGCCCCCGCGGCCCCGCCTGCGGCATCGGCCATCTCGCCTCCGGATTTCAGCTGATCCAGCAATTGCCCCGAGGTGATGAAGGCCGGGCCGCTGGCGCGGTTCAGGTCGCCATCCTCGGGGATCTCGGCGGGGCCGGTGGCCAGGGCCATGCGGCTTTCGATCCGGTCGCCAGCGCGTGCCAGGGCTGCGCGCATCACCAGCGCCACGCGCAGCGGCGCAAGCGGGGGGGCACCGGCCGGGCAGGGCACCGCCAGCTGCCAGCCATCGCCACGGTGGCGCGCCAGAAGGCAGGGACGCCCCAGCCAGTGAGTCAGCGTCTCGGCCCCGTCGCGCAGCGCCTGCTGCGCCGCGTCGAATTCCGCCGCCTCCAGTGTGCGGGAGGCAACGAGATCGCCGGTCACAATGATGTGCGTAGAAGAAAGGGGGGTATTCATGATGCAAGCCATATCACTTGCATTGCAGAAATGAAACCCCTTTCGCTTGCGTTACATGAAGCCGAGTTCCAGCCGGGCCTCGTCCGACATCATGTCCATGCCCCAGGGCGGTTCCCAGGTCAGGGCCACGTCGACCTGTTTCACGCCGTCCAGCGGTTCGACCGCATCGGCAACCCAGCCGGGCATGTCGCCGGCCACCGGGCAGCCCGGAGCGGTCAGGGTCATGACGACTTTGACTTCGCTCTCGGGCGAGATGTCGATCGTGTAGATCAGGCCCAGGTCATAGATATTCACCGGGATTTCAGGGTCGTACACGGTGCGGCACGCCTCGACCACCGCGTCGTACAGCGGATGATCCGTCGTCGAGGGTGCAATCAGCGGTGCGCCTTCCAGGGGCTCTTGGGGGTCGCTCATATCGTCCTGCCTTGTTCCTGAGCGATTATATAAGATTTCACTGCCCGAAGGTCCAGACCACAGGCACCACCGATCCCGGTCACCCGGCGCGCGGAAGGCGGCGCGGATGGGGCAGGGCAAAGGCCCGTGCCAGGGCCTGGGGCACCAGCGGGCGGACGCTGTGCGGACCCTGCTGTGCCAGGCGGGGAAACAGGCGCGTGATCTCGTCCCGGTAAGCCTGGGACAGGGTGGCCAGGGCGATGTCGCCCAGCAACAGGCTTTCGGCCGGGGCCCCGTTGGCAAAGATGACCTCATGCGCGTCGAACAGGATGTGCCAGTATTCGACGGCGCGCCCGTCGGCGACGGGGCGGACGCTGCGGTCGTTGACCAGGCCAAGCGCTGGCACCAGGCACTCTGGCTCGCCCATCAGCAGCTCGGCCTGCCAGCCGGTGACCAGCATCCGGTGTTGCGGCGACACCAGCAGGGGCGCGTGGTTGCCGATCGTGCCGGGGGCAAAGCGGATCGGGGCCAGCGTGCCCTTGGCCAGCGCCCGGGTCGCGCCGATCCAGCGGATCACCTGCGGGCCGTGGTCGCGTGTTTCGACCAGGTCTCCGACCTCAAGCCGTTGCACCGGCACCTCTCCTTTTGGGGTCAGGATGCGGGTGCCGCGCACGAAGCAGATCGTGCCGGTCATCTGGATGTCCCGCACGGCCTGTTCGTTCGACGCCCCGCCGGTCGAGCCGCCGAAGGTAAAGATGACCCGGTCAGACCCGCCCAGAACCGTATCCAGATCGTTAGCCGAGAAGCCGTCGCCATTGGCGTCACCCACATCAAAGACGACCTGGCCAAGCGTTACCCCGTCGAAGGTGACCGTCAGCGTCTGGGTCGCGGCCGTCCAGGTGTAGGTGTTGGTGTGCCACAGCCCGTCTTCGACGTTGGCGGCATCCAAGGCCAGTTCCGGTGTCGCGCGATAGGCGGGATCAAAGCTGCCGCCCGCATCCGACTGCCCGCGCAGCTGGATGTGGTCGTAAGACACCTCTCCGGTGTTCTGGTAGGTGTCGTATTCCAGCACCCAGGCGTTCTGGATGTTCTGGGTGCCCAGGAATTCGCCGCCCGGGCCCGGGGTGACGGCCGATCCGGCGGGATCGGCGTGCATCAGCCAGGTGATGCCATCCGCGCCGGCATCGTCATCGCCGAAGTAGCTGTCGAACGAGAAGGTGAAATCGTAGCTCAGCGAATAGCTGGTGCTGCTGGTGACCAGCCCGGCCTCGAACGGGGTATCTGGGGTCAGCGTATAGACGTCCGAAACCACGTCGTAGGTCGTGGACCCCGACGTGACGGTATTCGTACCATCCCAATCTACGCTACGCGCCATGGCCTGTTCATGAACCCGGAGGAGGGAATCCCCCGGATGCTCTGCCTCTCGATCCTTGTGGGGCGCGGTTTGTCCGGCCCTTCTTCAGCTGCACGGCCGGTTGTCCGGCTTATCGTTGATGCGCCCGTTCGGTGAACAGGGCGCAGACCTTCAGATCCCGTGGTTCAGCGGTATGCAGTGAAACCGGATGAACAATCGGGAAGCTTAAAGGCGTTAGTTTTATAAGGTATTAACTGGCAGGGTTAACTGCTTTGCCAAACATTCGCGAGATCTGATTTGTGTCAGATCCCGCGCCCGTGTTTGACCGGGTTTTCAGCGCCTTGCAGGGCCTTGGGCCCCCCGCGCGCCCCTTTGGCTCGCCGCGCGCGCTGTCAGTCCGCGCGGCTGCTGCGCCGGCGCGGCACCGGGGCGGGGCGCACCCGGGCCTCGATCTGGTCGTACAGCGGCGCGACGACGTCCTTGCCGCTGGCCTTTTCCACGCCTTCGAACCCGGGAGAGGAGTTCACTTCAAGCACCTTGGGCCCGCTTTCGGACCGCAACAGGTCGACGCCCGCCATGTTCAGCCCAAAGGCCTTGGCCGACCGGATCGCGGTTTCGCGTTCTTCCTTGGTGATGCGCACCGGGCTGGCCTTGCCGCCCAGGTGCAGGTTGGACCGGAAATCGCCGCCCTCGGCGCTGCGCTTGATCGCCGCCACGACCTTGCCGCCGATCACGAGACAGCGGATGTCTTCGCCCGCCGCCTCCTTGACAAAGTTCTGCACCAGGAAGTTGGCGCGCAGCCCCCGGAAGGCCGAGATCACCGATTCCGCCGCCTTGCGCGTCTCTGCCAGCACCACGCCGCGGCCCTGCGTCGATTCGAGCAGTTTCACGATCAGGGGCGCGGATCCGACCAGCCCGACAAGGTTGCCGGTGTCCTTGGGCGAATTGGCAAAGGCCGTGGCGGGCATGCCGATCTTGTTGCGAGCCAGCACCTGGTGCGCGTGCAGCTTGTCGCGCGACGCGGTGATGCCGGCGCTGCTGTTGACCGAAAAGGTGCCGACGGTTTCGAACTGGCGGATCACGGCGGTGCCATAGGCGGTGATCGAGGCCCCGATGCGCGGGATCACGGCGTCATAGCGGGGCAGGCGCTTGCCGTCGTAATGCACCTCGGGGGCGAGGGCATTGATCGCCATGTAGCAGCGCGCAGTGTCGATGACCTCGACCGCATGGCCGCGCTTTTCGCCCTCTTCCACCAGGCGGCGGGTGGAATAATTGTCCTCGCGGCTGAGAACGGCGATGCGCAGCACCCGGTTCGGCGCGGCCTTGCGCACCTTGGCGGAATGATAGACCTCGTAGCTGAGTTCCGGCTGGCAGAACTTGTCGCCGGGCACCACGGTGACATTCTCGCCCAAGGCCTGACGGCCCAGAAGCATGTGGGTCTGCATGCCGCGCCGGTCGGTCAGCGTCAGCTCGATCTCGCGGGTGGTGTCGCCGACGGCCAGGTTGGTGCGGATGACATAGCGCATCTCGGTTTCGCCGTTGGAGGACGTGACCTCGCGCCGGTCGATGATCTCGGCCGAACAGGGGATGGCCAGGTCGTCGCGCCCGGGGATCGGATGCACGGTGAACCGCACCTGGGGCTTTTCCGCCCGGCCAAAGGTTTCGATGTCGGTGGCATGAAGCGCCGAGGTCCGCGCCCCGGTATCCACCTTCACCTTGAGCGCGGGCAGCCCGAGATCCGGCAGGGACACCCATTCCTCCCATCCCAGGCGGAGGGCGTTCGGGCTGTCGTCCTGTAGCGTATCGTCCATGCGGCTGTCCTTCCCTTGTCCTTGGCCCTTAGTCCGGCCTGTGCTGGCCCCTTGTTCAGGTCCTTATTCCGACCCATGCCGGCCTGTCGTTGGCCGTGGCCCGGCCCTGATGTCCGGTGCCCTGGGGGTGCCGGTTAGATTGACGTCTGACTGACTATAGGCCCCGATCCGGTCGAGGCGATGCCTTTAGCGATTTCCTACACCGCGTCCAGCTAAGAAATCATGTCAGTTGCAAAAGGCGCGATCCTGCCGTGACGCGCCCCCTTTCCTCGGCCAGCGGTTCGGATTACGAACATCCGATGACCCGCTTTAGCTTTTCCCTGAACGCCACCGACGGCAAGGCCCGGACCGGCGTGATCTCGACCCCGCGCGGAGAGATCCGCACCCCCGCCTTCATGCCCGTGGGCACCGCTGCGACCGTGAAGGCGATGATGCCCGAAAGCGTGGCCGCCACCGGAGCGGACATCCTTCTGGGCAACACCTATCACCTGATGCTGCGCCCCACGGCCGAACGGATCGACGCCCTGGGCGGGCTGCACAGGTTTATGAACTGGGACAAGCCCATCCTGACGGATTCAGGCGGGTTCCAGGTCATGTCGCTGGCGTCTCTGCGCAAGCTGACCGAGGACGGGGTGACCTTCAAATCCCATATCGACGGGTC
Source organism: Pseudooceanicola nitratireducens (assembly GCF_900109195.1). Lineage (GTDB taxonomy): Bacteria > Pseudomonadota > Alphaproteobacteria > Rhodobacterales > Rhodobacteraceae > Pseudooceanicola > Pseudooceanicola nitratireducens. The sequence continues at coordinate 1,064,468 of NZ_FNZG01000001.1, forward strand.
CAAACACATGCTGTCGCCCGAACGCTCGATGGAGATCCAGCGCCTGCTGGGGTCCGACATCGTGATGTGTTTTGACGAATGCCCCGCGTTGCCCGCCGACCGCCGGCGCATCGAAGAAAGCATGCGCCTGTCGATGAGATGGGCGCAACGGTCGCGCGACGCCTTTGGCGACCGGCCGGGATACGCGCTGTTCGGGATTCAGCAGGGCGGGCTGGAAGAGGACCTGCGCGCCGAAAGCGCCGCCGAGCTGACCAAGATCGGGTTTGAGGGCTATGCCATCGGCGGCCTTGCCGTCGGCGAGGGGCAGGAGGCGATGTTCGGATGTCTCGACTACGCGCCCGACCAGCTGCCCCAGGACAAGCCGCGCTATCTGATGGGCGTGGGCAAGCCGGATGACATCGTCGGTGCGGTGAAACGCGGCGTCGACATGATGGACTGTGTGCTGCCGTCGCGTTCGGGGCGGACGGGGCAGGCCTTTACCCGCCACGGCGTGGTGAACATCAAGAACGCCCGTCACGCGGACGACCCCCGCCCGCTGGACGAGGATTGCACCTGTCCCGCCTGCCGCAATTACTCCCGCGCCTATCTGCACCACGTCTACCGCGCGCAGGAGATGATTTCCGGCATGCTGCTGACCTGGCACAACCTGCATTACTACCAGGAAATCATGGCGAGCATGCGCGGCGCCATCGCCGAGGGGCGGTTTGACGCCTGGGAGGCGGAGTTCCATGCGGGTCGGGCCGAAGGGGACATTCCGCCGCTGTGAGGGGCGCGTGTCGCACCGCTGGACCCCGTGCCGGGGCCCGCGCCGCGACCCGACGAGAGACGCTGTCTCTCGTGCTCTCTGGAGTATTTTCGGCAAGATGATGGGGATTTGCGGTTTCCGGTCTGGTGTCGGGATGGTGCACAGGTAATCTGACGGCATGAGTGAGGGATCGAAGGAGCTGCGCCGGGGCTGGACCACGGGGGCCTGTGCCACCGCGGCCATGAAGGCTGCGCTGGAGGATCTGTGGCGCGATCACCGCGAGGACGAGGTGCGCATCACCCTGCCACGGGGCGAGCGGGTCGGCTTTGCCATCGCGCAGCGGGCGCGGGGCGCGGGCTGGGCCGAGGCGGCGGTGGTGAAGGATGCGGGCGATGATCCGGACGTGACCCATGGCGCGCTGATCGTGGCGCGGGTTGGCGCGTCTCCGGGCGGTGTGGTGTTCCGCGCGGGCGAGGGCGTGGGCACGGTGACCCGGCCCGGTTTGCCGATCCCGCCGGGGGAGCCCGCGATCAACCCGGTGCCGCGCCAGATGATGCGCGCGGTGGTCGAGGAGCTGGCGGCGCGGGAAGGTCGCGCGGCGGATGTGGAGATCGAGATTTCCATCCCCGGTGGAGCAGAGATTGCCGAAAAGACCTGGAACCCGAGGCTGGGCATCGTCGGCGGCCTGTCGATCCTGGGCACCACCGGCATTGTGCGGCCGTTTTCCTGTGCGGCCTGGATCGCGTCGATTCATCGGGGCATCGACGTGGCGCGGGCCGGGGGGATTGCCCATGTGGCGGGCTGCACCGGGGCGAGTTCCGAGAAGGCGGTGCAGGCACTGTTTGACCTGCCGGACATCGCCATGCTGGACATGGGGGATTTCTACGGCGGCATGGTGAAATACCTGCGCCGCAACCCGGTCGAACGGGTCACCATCGGCGGTGGCCTGGGCAAGCTGACCAAGCTGGCGCAGGGGGCGGTGGATCTGCATTCCGGGCGGTCTCAGGTGGATTTTGCGGGCCTGGCGCAGGCGCTTGGGGTGCCGCAGGTCGCCGGGGCGAATACCGTGCTGGAGGTGTCGCAGAGCCATGGTGCGGCGCTGTTGGCCTGGCTGTTGCCTGAAGCCTTGAAGCGGGCGGAGGAGGCCCTGCCGGGCGTGACGGTCGACATCGTGGCGGTCAGCCGGGCGGGCGAGGTCGTGGGACAGGTATCCTCGGAGGGGCGGGCGTGATCCTGATCCTCGCCGGTACGCAGGAGGCGCGGGCGCTGGCCCGCGATTTGGCCGGGGCAGGGATCGCGGCCGAGGCGAGCTTTGCCGGGGCCGTGGCGCAGATCGAGGCGCTGCCCATTCCGGTGCGCGTCGGGGGCTTTGGCGGGGCCGAGGGCTTTGCCGATTATCTGAAGGCACGCGGCATCGGGGCCGTGATCGACGCGACCCATCCCTTTGCGCAAGTCATGACGCCGCGGTCCTTTGCGGTCTGTCTGGCGCTGGATCTGCCCTTTCTGCGGCTGGAACGCGCGGCCTGGCAGGCGGTTGAGGGCGATCGCTGGAGCCATGTTGCGACGCCAGAGGACGTGGCGAATGTGGTGCCCGAAGGGGCCCGGGTCTTCCTGTCGGTCGGGCGCAAGGAGATCGCGCGCTATGCGGGCCTGAGGGCGCAGAGGGCCTGGATCCGCAGCATCGACCCGGTGGCGGATCTGCCCGAGGGGTGGAGCCATATCGCCGGAAAGCCGCCCTTTCCGCTGGCGCAGGAAGAGGCGCTGTTGCGCGACGCCCGCATCGACTGGCTGGTGACGAAGAATGCGGGCGGCGCGGTGTCTTATGCCAAGATCGCGGCGGCGCGGGCGCTTGGGGTGCGGGTGGCGATGATCGACCGGCCCATGGCACCGCAGGGCATGGTGCGGGTGACCGAGGTGGCCGAGGCGCTGGACTGGGCGCGCGGGCTGGTCCCGTGATCATCGAGACGCCCGAGGATATCGCCCGGGGTCATGCCGCTCTGTGTGTGCTTGATCCGGCGTTCAGGCAGCTGGCGCATCTGACCCCGCCGCTGCGGCGCAGGCCGGGGGGATTTGCGACGCTGCTGCAGGCCATTGTCGGGCAGCAGGTCTCGACCGCCTCGGCGGCGGCGATCTGGGCGCGTGTCGAGGCGGCGGGGCTGACGCGGGCTGAAGCGGTGGCCGAGGCCGGAGAGGAGGGCCTGCGCGCCGTCGGCTTTTCGCGCCCCAAGATCCGCTATGCCCTGGCCCTTGCGGACGCAGGGCTGGATTTTGACGCGCTCACCACTTTGCCCGATGATCAGGCCATTGCCCGGCTGACCGCGCTGCCCGGGATCGGGCGCTGGACGGCGGAACTTTACCTGCTTTCGGCGCTTGGGCGGGCGGATGTCCTGCCGGCGGGCGATCTGGCCTTGCAGGAGGCGGCGCGCATCCTCTACGACCTAGACCAACGCCCGGACGAAAAGGGCCTGCGCCGGATGGCCCAGGCCTGGTCCCCCTGGCGGGCCGTGGCGGCCCGGTACCTATGGGATCTCTACCGCGCAACAAAACAAAGGGAGGGCACGCTGTGACCCGAGTATTGAACGCAGGCCGCAAGGAGCCTGTTTCCGGCACCACCCGCTCTGTCGTGGTGTTCCTGCATGGCTACGGTGCCAATGGCGCGGACCTTCTGGGCCTGGCGGATCCGCTGGCGGAACATCTGCCGGATACGCTCTTCGTGGCCCCCGATGCGCCCGAATCCGTGCCCGGCGCGCCCTTCGGCTATCAGTGGTTCCCGATCCCCTGGCTGGACGGATCGTCGGAAGAAGAGGCCGAGCGTGGCATGGTCCAGGCGGTCGAGGATCTGAACGCCTTTCTCGACGCGCTGATGGTCGACGAAGACGTCCTGCCCGAGCAGGTCGTGCTGTTCGGCTTCTCTCAGGGCACGATGATGTCGCTGCATGTCGCCCCCCGGCGCGAGGACGAGGTTGCGGGGATCGTCGCCTTCTCGGGGCGGCTGCTAAAGCCCGAGCTGCTGGCGGATGAGGTCGTATCGCGCCCTCCGGTTCTGCTGGTGCATGGCGATCAGGACGACGTAGTGCCGCCGCAGTCGCTGCCCCAGGCGGCCGAGGCGCTGCAGGGCGCGGGCTGGAAAGAGGTCTACGCCCACGTCATGAAGGGCACCGCCCATGGCATCGCGCCCGATGGTCTGTCGGTGGCACTGGCCTTCATGCGCGACAAATGCGGGCTGTGATCGCGGTTTGACCGGCGATTGAGCACGGGAAAGGTGCAGGGCCGCAGGGTCCTGCACGGAGGTGTCGTTATCTTCTTTACCGATCGGTAAGTTCGTGAAACCTTGCCCCCGATCAAGGAGGAGATAGCGATGATCATCATCACCGGCACGATGGAAGTGGCCCCGGGCAACGAAGACAAGGCGAAAGAGAATTTCGCCCTTGCTGCCGAAGGTGCCAAATCCGAACGCGGCTGCATCGAATACCGTTTCTGGCAAAGCGTCAGCCAACCCAACCTGTTCCGCGTCTACGAGGAATGGGAAGACAAGGGTTGCCTGAAAGAGCATTCGGAACACCCGAACTTCAAGGCCCATGGCGAACGCATGGCCCCGCTTGGGGTGACGAACCGCAAGCTTAAGCTGATCGAGCCGGACCGGATCAAGGATCTGGCCATCTGATTGGGTCTTCCGATCGGGTTACGTACGAAGGAGGCGGCGGGTTATCCCGCCGTTTTCTGTTTTTGGCGTTTTGTCTTTGCGTTCCGGGGAGTGGGGCGAGGCAGTCCGAGAGTGGCGTCGCGGCCAAGTCTTCGGAGAGTTTGAAAGCGTGCCTCCGGGCGAAGACTCTGCATGCCAGGGCTTGGGGGGACCAGAGCATAGCAAAAGATCACCCGCACGCCCCAGTATGCCAAAGGCACCGAACCCCCTAGTCGTCGAACCAAAGCCGGGGCTCGGCAATCTCGATGGAATTATGCGCGGGATCGCGGAAATAGATCGACCGCGCGCCATTGGGCCAGTGGAAATCGGCCTCGATCGTGACGCCCCTGGTTTCCAGCGTCTGGACCCAGGTGGCGATCTGCGGGGCGGTTGCGCGCAGGCACAGATGCCCCGGCCCATGCGCCCCGTGGGGCGGGACGGGAAGCGCGGGGTTGGTGCCCCCCGCGGCGGTGCGCGCCGGGTTGAAGATCAGCAGCACGGTCTGGCCGACGCGGAAAAACACATGCCGGTCCTCGACCCGGGCGATCTTTTCCAGTCCAAGGATGCCGCCATAGAAGGCCTCGGCCGCGTCCAGATCCTCGGCGTAAAGGGCGGCCTCAAGGATGCCGTCGAAAGGCGATGCGATGCTCATACCGGGTAACCTAGTTTGACTGGCGCGCCTGGCCAGTTGGGCCTGTTCCACCGGCCCGCCATTGCCCAATGTCACGGCAGTGTCACCGAATCCCGTTAGCCCTGTGGATAAGCTGCATTTCGGGGGCTTGCCTTGGGTCATCCCCGATATATAGTCGATGATACGGCAGGGGCGGGACACCCCGCCCTGGGGCCAGAATGGCACACCGGGCGGGAGCGATTGCGCAGATGGACGGAGATTTCAGAACCGAATTCGTGAGGGAACCAGCGGCGCTGAAACAGCACCCCGCCTTGGTGCTGAACGCGGATTACCGGCCCTTGTCCTACTACCCGCTCAGTCTTTGGCCCTGGCAAGAGGCGGTCAAGGCGGCCTTCCTGGATCGGGTGGACATCGTGGCGGAATACGACGCCTATGTCCGCAGCCCGAGTACCGAGATACGGATCCCCTCGGTCGTTGTCCTGAAAGATTATGTCAAACCTCAAAAGCGCGTGGCCTTCACGCGCTTTAATCTTTTTCTGCGGGACGAATTCCGCTGCCAGTACTGCGGGGCCAGGGGCGATCTGACCTTTGATCACGTCGTGCCGCGCGCCAGTGGTGGCATCACCTCATGGGAGAATGTCGTGGCCGCCTGTTCGCCGTGCAACCTGCGCAAGGGGTCGAAATCGCTGCGGCGGGCGGGCATGGGCCTGCGCAAGCCGCCCCGCGCGCCGGGCGCGGAAGAATTGCGCAACATGGGCCGGAAATTCCCGCCGGGCTACCTCCACGAAAGCTGGGTCGACTATCTTTACTGGGACGCAGAGCTGGAGGCCTGAGCCCCGCCCGTCTCCGTCCCCCTGCTCGACACTGGCGGGGTCGGCATCGGGAAGATGGCGTCATAGGCCCAGTTGTAGGCAAAGCTGTAGACTAGGTAGAAGACCACGAAGGCGGCATCCATGATCAGCGCCTCGATCAGGCCGATGTTCAGGTAGATCGCGATGAAGGGCAGGCTGACCATAAGAAGCCCGCCTTCGAACAGCACCGAATGCACCACCCGCAGGGCCAGCGTCTTCTGCGCGTGACCCTGCCGCCGCAGCAGCACCCGGTCGAAGATCAGGTTGTAGACATAGGTCCAGCCCGTCGCGACGAGCGAGGTGAAGATGGCCACCACGCCGATGTCATGGGCGGGCTTGTCGAACAGCACAGCGCCAAGCGGGATGGCCAGCAGAAGGCCGATCACTTCGAACATCAGGGCATGGCGGATACGGTCGCGGGTCGTGCGCATTGGGGGGCCTCTTGTCGTCGCGGGCCGTCCCGGGTGCTGTCCCTGTCTGGGGGAGGTCGTCCTCTCTCTGTCCCCAGAGATAGGGCAGGGCACGCCCGGGGTCCAGAGGGGGATCACTCCGGGCGCAGGTCGGCCTCGGGCGGTGCGGTCAGAAAGGCGGTCAGCCGCATGCCCTGCATCAGAAGGTGATGCGCCTGCGGGCCGACCGGCCAGCCCCGCACGCGGTAAAAGACGCGTCGCAGCCTTCGGTCGAACTGGTTGAACCGGCGCAGCACATCGGCGTCCGCTCCGACGGTGTAAAGACGCGAAGGCAGCAGCGCCCCGCCCGGGTGCAGCCCGTATTCGTCAAAGCACAGTCCCCGGCCAACCTGGGGCGGGCCAAGCCGGTATCGCATCCGGCCCGAGGCGTGCAGTTGGCCCGCAGGTTCGGGCGCATGGCCCCGGTCGACGATGAACATCTGCCGCGACAGGGTGCCGGTCGGGGTTTCCAGAAGCTGCGGGATGTCACCGGCAGAGGCATACCGCATCAGGTCCGGCGACCAGATGTCGGGCAGGCAGATGTAATCGACCGGTGCCTGCGCTTCGATGTCCAGCAGCAGGGGCAGAAGATCGGTGTCGGTGGCGTAGAAGGCGCAGCTGCGCGGCATGATGCGAAACCTTGGGCTTGGGATTCCTGGCGGTGTCTTTTAGAGGTCCCGGGGTGCCATCCCGGATCCTGAGCCGGGCCGGACGGCGCGCCGGATCCAGCTTCACGAAAAAGCCCCCGCAGTCACCTGCGGGGGCTTTCGGAAATGCGGTGCGGCGGGGGCTTAGCCCTCGGCGGGCTTCGGCGCTGCGGGGGCAGTGGCCGGCGCGGCGGCAGGGGCCGCGGCCTTGGCCTTGTTGCCCGACAGCGGGTCGTCCTGACGCTGCACAGAGCCTTCGAAATGCGCGCCGCTTTCGATGGCGATGGTCTTGTGGATGATGTCGCCTTCGACCCGCGCGGTCGAGGTCAGGCGGACCTTCAGGCCACGCACGCGGCCCACGATGCGGCCATTGATCACGACGTCATCAGCAATCACCTCACCCCGGATCGTGGCGGTTTCGCCAACGGTCAGCAGATGGGCGCGGATGTCGCCATCGATGGTGCCTTCGATATTGATATCGCCGGTGGTCTTCAGGTTGCCGGTCACATGCAGATCCGAAGACAGCACGGAGGCCGAGGGCTTTGCCTTGGGCGTGGAGGGTTTGAAATCCGTCGACGCCTTGGGTGCGTCCATTGCCGCCGGGCTGGACGGGGTGGACGTATCGCCTGCCTTGGGACCGGGTTCGTTGATTTTGCTTTTAGAAAACATCGTTAGCAGCCTTGATATAGATCATGGGGTTTACGGCCTTACCGCCGACACGCACCTCGTAGTGCAGATGGGGGCCGGTTACCCGTCCGGATGCCCCCATATCACCGATCCGATCCCCGCGCGAGACTCTTTGTCCAACCTTCACGCGAATGCGCGACATATGGGCATAGCGGGTCTCGATCCCGAACTGGTGCTGGATCTTCACCAGCCGACCATAGCCCGACTGCCAGCCGGCGTGGATCACGACACCGTCACCGGTGGCATAAAGCGCGGTGCCGACGGGGCCGGCGAAATCGACACCCGAATGCATCCGGCGGCCACCGTTCTTGGGATCGCGGCGATAGCCGAAGCCCGAGGTGAACCGGTAAGAGGCCTTCACGGGGATCGCAAAGGGCGCCTTTTCGGCGGCGATGCGATACAGGTTCATGCGGTCCAGCTGATCGATGATGCGGTTGGCGCGGCTGGCATCCAGCGACGGCTCGTCCCCCATGGTCGACAGGCTGATCGGCGTCAGCGGGCCGCCCTGGCCGGAATAGCCGCGGCGCACCTGGTCGATGATACGGTCGGTGTTCATGCCAGCGCTGCGGAACATCTTGTCCAGCGGCTTGATCGACACGGTCATCGCCTCTTCCAGCTGGCGGAAGATGCGGTCGTTCTGGTCATGCAGGTTGGCGATCTGGATCTGCATCTCTTCCGCCTGGTCCAGCGCATCCTGCGCATCGGCGGTCACCTGGTCGCGTTCCTGGGCGGTCTGGGCCAGCGCTGCGGTCATGAACTGCAGCGCTTCCTTGTTGACGGCCGCGGCGGTAGATCCGGGGACCGGCGTGTCGCCCTGACCCAGCTGGGCGGTCAGCGCCTCGGCCTCGTCGCGGGCGGTGTCGCGTTCCTTCAGGGTGCGGCGCAGGGTGGTCTGCACCACGCCCAGGCCGGTCTCGGCTTCGCGCAGGCGGGTTTCGGCCTCGAGCAGCTGCGACTGCATGACCGAGATCTGTTCCAGGGCCGAGTTGAAGCGTTCCTGCGCCGCCAGCGCCTCTTCTGCGCGCATGTCGCGTTCGCCGGCGACGGCGTTCAGGCGTTGCTGATAGACCCGCTGGTCGCGCTTGGCCTGTTCGCGGAAATTGCCCGAACCGATGGAATCGATCAGCAGGACGGCGGTGGCGATGATGGTCCAGGCCACGACGGCCGCGGATCCCGAGAAGGCGATAAGCTGGGTGGCTGGCTTGAGACGGATGAACCGCGTGTCGGTATCAGACCTCAGGAAAAGTCTGCGTTCCGGAAAATGCTTTTCCAACAAAGCATGTGCACGAATAGCCAGCCGTGTCCGCACGTGATGCGTCCTCTGTCCCGTTTCCCCAATCGAACGCAGCCTTATGTCCCCGCGGCCACGTTTGCGGAATTGTTAACCGCGCGATTCGGGGCGGGCAAGGTTTTTGGCCCTGAACCCCTGAAATCAGGAGGTTTTTCGCCGATCCGGCGGATTTTTGCCGATGCTGAGTCCGAAAGGTCACGCTTTCCCTATCCTTTCGAAGGGGGAAATACGGCTGCGTAGGGTTCCTGACGCAAGGGGGATCGGACCCGGCCTGCGGCCAAGGCGGGACTTAGCCGCGCTGCTTGGCGGCGGTCTCTTCGGCCAGGGGCCAGTAGAAATCCGGCGGCAGCCCGGCCTCGGCGCGCTTTTCCTCGTTGAAGGGGGGCTTCAGCGCCGAATGGAAATAGCGTTTTACCAGGTCATGAAAGACCGGCTTGGGATCCAGCCCGTCGCGCCCGCACAGCCAGTGGAACCACTTGGACCCATAGGCGACATGGTGGACCTCTTCCGAATAGATCACCTTCATCGCCGCGACCGCCTGGTCGATCCCGGCCTTCTCGAAGACCTCGATCATGCCGGGGGTCACGTCCAGCCCGCGCGCTTCTAGCACCATGGGCACCACGGCGAGCCGGCCAAAGATGTCGTCCACCGTATCCTCGGCCGACCGCCACATGCCCGCATGTGCGGGCAGTGCGCCGTAGTGCGACCCCAGGCTTTCCAGGCAGTCGCAGATCAGGTTGAAATGCTTGGCTTCCTCATCCGCCGATTGCACCCAGTCGTCATAGAAGCCGGGCGGAAAGCCCACGTCGGTAAACCGCGCGACGATGTCCCAGTGCAGGTCCACCGCGTTCAGCTCGATATGCGCGACCGCATGCAGGATGGCGATCTGGCCCTTCAGGCTGCCGGGCCGGCGGCGCGGCACGTCGCGCGGGTCCAGCAGTTCGGGCTTCTCCGGGCGGGCCGGGCGCAGGGGCGGATCGGCGCGGCCCACGGGGATCTCGGGGGCCTCACCGGCGCGAGAGGCCCGCCAGGCCGCCGCATGGGCATGGGCCAGCGCGGTCTTTGCGCGCCCGTCCGCCGTGGTCAGAACCTCGACCGCCATCTCTGCCAATGTCTGTGCCACCTGAGCCTCCGGTTTGCTGTGCTGTGTCGGTCGATCGGCGGTCGCACCGGGGCACCCGCCGATCGAAGTATTGATCTCAGCGGATCAATCTCACAGGGCCTTGACGGCCTCAAGCACCTCTTCGGCGTGGCCTGCGACCTTGACCTTGGGCCAGGCGCGGGCGATCCGGCCTTCGCCGTCGATCAGAAAGGTCGCGCGGGTGATCCCCATGAAGGTCTTCCCGTACATCTTCTTTTCACCATAGACGCCGTAGTCTTCGCAGACCGCGCCCTCGGCATCAGAGACCAGCACCGTCGTCAGATCGTGCTTGGCGCGGAACTTGGCGTGCTTCTCGACCGTGTCCTTCGACACACCGATGATCTTTGCCCCGGCGGCCTCGAACTCGGCCCCCATGGCGGTGAAATCCTTGTTCTCGGTCGTGCAGCCGGGGGTGTCGTCCTTGGGATAGAAGAACAGCACCACCGGCGCGGGCCGCAGGGCCGAGAGGGTCACGGGATCGCCGCCATCCTGGGGCAGGGTGAAATCGGGCGCCATGTCGCCTTCCATGGGGATCTTGTTCGTCATCGTGATCGGCTTTCCTCTACCTGTTTGGTCATTTCCATAATAGACCGAGAGACGTAGGGGGAAACCCTGACCGACGCGGAACCGCAAGAGGACCCCGGTGAGAGAGACGCCACAAAGCCCCAAGGACACAGCCGCCCCCGAGGCGGGGGATGCGGGCGTGGCGAGTGGGCAGTCCCGGGCCGGCCAGCCCGGAGTGGGCCAGACTGGTAAGGCGGGCAAAGGCTTTGGCCGCACCCTGCCGGGGCGGGTGCTGCGGGGCTTTGCCCTTGGCGTCCTGTCCTTTGTCCTGCTGGTGGTGATCGCGGGCGCGGCGCTGCTGTGGTACGCCCGGGGCACCGATTTCGCGGCCCCGCCCTGGGTCAAGGCCCGCATCGACGCGCGCCTGGCGCAAGAGCTTCCCGATCTGGCCATCGCCTTCGACGATCTGACGCTTAGTGTCAGCGACAGCTACCAGCCCAGTCTGCACCTGACCGACATGCGCATCCGTACCGCTGCGGGCGGCGACCAGATCGTCCTGTCGGATGTGACGGGCAGTTTCGACAAGGCCGCGCTGCTGGAAGGGCAGGTGCGTCCGCGCGTGATTTCCGTCACCGGGGCGCGCATCCATGTCAGCCGCGACGCCAATGGCCGCGTCGGTGTGGCCTTCGGGGCCGATCAGAACGCCCCGCCCGCCCTGGCCGGGGGGCTGGACGCGGCGCAGACCATGGGCGCAATCAGCACGCTGCTGGATCGTCCGGCCTTTGCCAAGCTGCGCCGGATCGAGGGGGCGAACCTTATCGTGCAATATGAAGACCGCCAGGCGGGCCGCTCCTGGATCGTTGACGGCGGCGTGCTGGGCCTGTCGCGGGATGGCGAGGCGCTGAAACTGAACGGCAATTTCGCCCTGCTGGGCGGCCATGCCTTTGCCACGACGATCGAACTGGCGGTCAATGCTCGGATGCACAGCCCGGCGGCGACCCTGTCGCTGGCCGTGCAGGATGCGCCCGCCCGCGACATCGCAACGCAAAGCCCGGGCCTGGCTTGGCTGGGGGTGCTGGATGCGCCGATCTCGGGGGCGCTGCGGGTGTCGATGGACGATCAGGGCGTGATCGGCCCGCTGAACGGCACGCTCCAGATCGGGCAGGGCGCGCTGGCCCCGGACCAGACCGCCGACCCCATCCCCTTTGACAGCGCGCGCACCTATTTCACCTATGACCCGGCGCGCCTGCGGCTGACATTTTCCGAAATCGCGGTGAAAAGCGCCTGGATCGAGGCCGTGGCCGAGGGCCGCATCGACCTGACCGAGGTGTCGGGCGCGCTTCCCGATGCGATGATCGGCCAGCTTCGGATCACCGAACTGATGGTGAACCCCGCAGGGATCTATCCCGCGCCGCTGTTCCTGGAACGGGCCGAGGCCGACATGCGCGTGACCTTCGATCCCTTCCGCCTGGACCTGGGCCGGCTGGACCTGCGCGACCGGGGCCAGACGCTGACCCTTGCCGGATGGGTCGCCGCCCAGCCCGAGGGCTGGGATCTAAGCCTGACGGGCCGCGTGCCGGAGCTGACCGCCGACGACCTGCTGGAACTTTGGCCCCCCGGCGCGCTGGAAAAGACCCGCGGCTGGGTCGCAAAAAACGTGTTGGACGGGCGGGTCAGCGACGTGCAGCTGGGCATCCGGTCCCAGCCCGAGGCACGGCCCGACCTGATGCTGGGCTTTGACTTTCACGACCTGATCACCACCTTCGCCCCCGGTTTCCCGCCGATCGACAGCGCCAGCGGCCACGGAGAGCTGCGCGGTGACCGTCTTGTCATCACCGCTGACAGCGGCCGGATCTATGCTGCTGAGGGCGAAGGGCTCGAGATCGGGGGCACGTCCTTCATCTATGAAAACACCCGGATCAAGCGCGGCCCGGCCGAGGTCCGCGTGAAGGCGCGGGGCGAGATCACCGAGGTCCTGAGCCTTATCGACAGCGACCCGCTGAAGATTCTGACCAAGGCCGGGCGCAGTCCCGACCTGGCGCAGGGTCAGGCGGATGTGACCGCAAAGCTGAACTTCAACCTGGTAAAACCGCTGCCCGCTGACCAGATCCGTGTGACCTATCAGGCCGAACTGCGCGAGGTGACAAGCGATGTCATCCTGCCCGAACGCCGCTTCTCGGCCGATCACCTGCATGTCGAAGGCACCGCCCGCCAGATCGCCGTCACCGGAGAGGCCGACCTGGGCGGCATCCCCGTCGGCGGCACCTGGTCGTCGGAATTCGGCCCCGACGCCCCCGGCGGCAGCCGCGTTGACGGCTGGGTCGAGGTCAGCGAAGCGGTCGCCGCACAGCTGAACCTGGGGCTTGAACCCGGAACCCTTGGCGGCACCGGCCGCGCCGACATCGCGCTGAACCTGCCCAAGGGGGGCGTGCCGTCGTTCGATCTGCGCAGCGATCTGTCGGGCATCTCGCTGTCGCTGGCCGCGCTGAACTGGTCCCTGGGCGCGAAACAGACCGGAGAGCTGACGGTCACTGGCACCCTGGGCAAACCCGCGCGGATCGAGGCGCTTTCGGTTTCGGCCCCCGGGTTGTCGGCCAGCGGTGCGATCAGCCTGCGCGAGGGCGGCGGGCTGGACGCCGCGCGGTTCGACCGGGTCCGGATCGGCGGCTGGCTGGACGCGCCGGTCACCCTGACGGGGCGCGGCAAGGGCACCAGCCCGGCAGTGGCGATCACGGGCGGAACGCTTGATCTGCGAAATGCTAGCCTGGGCGGCGGCAAGGCGGGCAAGGGCGGGCCGCTTGCCATCAGCCTGGACCGTCTGACGATCTCGGACACGCTGGCCCTGCGCAACATGCGCGGGGATTTCACGACCCAAGGCGGCATGCAGGGCCAGTTCACGGGGGCGTTGAACGGCAGCGCCCGGATCGACGGAACGATTGTTCCGCGCAATGGACAAAGCGCTGTGCGCATCCGGTCCGACAACGCCGGGGCCGTTCTTTCGGCCGCAGGCCTGATGAAGAAGGGGCGTGACGGCACGCTGGATCTGACGCTGAACCCGACCGGGGCAAAGGGCACCTATGACGGGGTTCTGGCGGTGCGCAACATCTGGCTTCAGGACGCGCCCTCGATGGCGTCGCTGCTGTCGGCGGTCTCGGTCGTGGGGCTGCTGGAACAGATGTCCGGCAATGGCATCCAGTTCACCCATGTGGACGCCGATTTCCGCCTGACCCCGACCCAGGTGATCCTGCGCAAGTCCAGCGCCACCGGGGCCTCCATGGGGATCGCCATGGACGGCTATTACGATCTGGGGCGCAAGGTGCTGGACATGCAGGGGGTGCTGTCCCCGGTCTATGCGATCAACGGCATCGGACAGTTCCTGACCCGCAAGGGCGAAGGGCTGATCGGCTTCAACTACCGTCTGACCGGGCCGGCGGCGCAGCCCAAGGTTGCGGTCAATCCGCTTTCGATCTTTACACCCGGCATGTTCCGAGAGATTTTCCGCCGCCCACCCCCCAAGACGAATTAGGCCCCCACGACGAACTAGGCCCCCACGACGAACTGGGCCCCAAGACGAACTGGTGCCCCGCAGCGCGGCACAGGCCGCGCGACGCAAAGACCCCGGAGCAGACCCAATGCAGCTGAGCGATTTTGATTTCGACCTTCCCGAGGGGCTGATTGCCACGCGCCCCGCGCGGCCGCGGTCCTCGGCCCGGCTGCTGGTGTCCGAAGGCCGCGCGATCCACGATTGCATCGTGCGCGACCTGACCGACTGGCTGCGCCCCGGTGACCGGCTGGTGCTGAACGACACCCGTGTGATCCCCGCGCGCCTCTCGGGCACCCGGTCGCGTGACGGGGTCGAGGGCACGACCCAGGCTCGGATCGAGGTCACCCTGCTGGAGCCGCGCCCGAACGGCCATTGGGCGGCGCTTCTGAAACCCCTGAAGAAGATCCGCGAAGGAGAGGTCATCCGTTTCTCCGACGCGCTGTCCGCCACGCTGATCGCAAAGGACGGCGGGCAGGGCGTGCTGGAGTTCAACCTGACCGGCGATGACTTCGACACCGCCCTGGCACAGGCGGGGGCCATGCCCCTGCCGCCCTATATCGCCGCGCTGCGGGCCCCGGATGACCAGGACAAGGACGATTATCAGACCATCTGGGCGCGTCAGTCCGGGGCCGTGGCCGCGCCGACCGCTTCGCTGCACTTTGACGACCCGCTGTTGCAGCGCATCGCCGACATGGGCGTCGAGATCACCTATGTCACCCTGCACGTGGGCGCGGGCACCTTCCTGCCGGTCAAGGTCGACGACGTGACCACCCACAAGATGCATGCCGAATGGGGCGAGGTCACCGATGAGGCAGCCGCCCAGATCCGCGCCACCAAGGCCAGCGGCGGCCGCGTCATCCCCGTCGGCACCACCGCCCTGCGGCTGATCGAAAGCGCCGCGCGCGGCGGTCAGATCGTACCCTGGCAGGGCGAGACGGATATCTTCATCTATCCCGGCTTCACCTTCCACGTCACCGACGCGCTGATGACGAATTTCCACCTGCCCAAGTCGACGCTGATGATGCTGGTCTCGGCCCTGGTCGGGCAGGAAAGGATCCGGAAGATCTATGCCCATGCGGTCCGGCAGGAATACCGCTTTTTCTCTTATGGCGACGCCTCCTTGTTGATCCCTTAAGGCCGCCTGTGTCAGCAGGGGACCACAAAAGGGAATCGGAAGACGCATGTTTCAGGTACTAGGATCCGCATGGGCGCTGCTGCTCGGACTTTGTCTGCTGATGGTCGGAAACGGCCTTCAGGGCACGCTTCTGGGGGTGCGCGGCAACCTTGAAGGCTTCTCGACCTTCGAGATGTCGATCGTCATGTCGGCCTATTTCCTTGGCTTCCTGGGCGGGTCGCGCATGGCCCCCGAGATGATCCGAAGGGTCGGCCACGTGCGGGTCTTCGCGGCGCTTGGGTCCTTCATCTCGGCAGTGCTGATCCTTTATCCGGCCTTTGCGCATCCCGTGGCCTGGACCCTGGGCCGCGTGGTCATCGGATTCTGCTTTTCGGGCGTGTACGTCACGGCGGAAAGCTGGCTGAACAACGCGGCGTCCAACGAAAACCGGGGCAAGGCGCTGTCGCTTTACATGATGGTGCAGATGATCGGCATCGTGGCGGCACAGGGGCTGATGCTTGTGGGCGACCCTTCGGGGTTCATCCTCTTCATCATTCCTTCGGTGCTGGTTTCGATCTCCTTCGCGCCCATTCTGCTGTCGATTTCGCCGACACCGGCGTTTGAACGCACCACGCCCATGTCGCTGCGCCAGCTGTTCCATGTCTCGCCGCTGTCCTGCGTCGGGGTCTTCCTGCTGGGCGGGGCCTTTTCGGCGCAGTTCGGCATGGCGGCGGTCTACGGGGCCGAGGCGGGGCTGTCCCTGCGCCAGATCTCGATCTTCATCGCGACCTTCTACATCGGGGCTACCGTGGCGCAGTATCCGATCGGCTGGATCTCGGACCGGATGGACCGGCGACAGCTGATCATGATCGTGTCCTTCGTCGGCGGCATCGGCGCGCTGATCGGGCTGGCGGTGAACACCCAGGCCGGTCTGCTGGTCGCGGCCTTCATGGTGGGCGGCATGTCGAACCCGCTGTATTCGCTGCTGATTTCCTACGCCAACGACTTTCTTGAAGTTGAAGACATGGCCTCGGCCTCGGGGGGGATGATCTTCCTGAACGGGCTGGGCGCGATCTCCGGCCCGATCGTCACCGGTTGGATCATGACGGTCTTCGGCCCCGGCGGCTTCTGGGTCTTCATCGGGGTGCTGCTGTTCGCCATGGCGGTCTATGCGCTGTACCGGATGACACAGCGCGCCGCCCCGTCGCCCGACGATTCCGCCAGCTATACGCCAGTGATGATGTCGGCCTCTCCGGTCGTGGTCGAAGCCGCCCAGGAATGGGCCGCCGAAACCGCCGAAGCCGAGGCGGAAAGCGCCGAGCAAGCCAGGGACTAAGCCAAGGACTAAGCCGCAAAATGGGGCATGAAAGTCACGCCCCCGGACTGATAGCGCCCAAACCATCCGTTTGGGGCCGGACCGATACCAATTAGCGATTGCGTGTTGTGAAACTTTTGCGACACTTGTGGATACATGCGGCGGCGAAGCGGAGGATCCCATGGTAAGCCCCGAGGAAATCTTGACCTTCTGGCTGGACGAGATTGATCCCGCCGGCTGGTACAACCCCACGGATGAGCTGGATCAGACGATCCGGACGCGGTTCGGTGCGGCGCTTCAGGCGGCGATCGACGGGTCCTTCGGGCTTTGGCTGACCTATCCTTCCGGCACGCTGGCCTACCTGATCCTGACCGATCAGATGCCGCGCAACATGTTCCGCGGTGAAGGCCGCGCCTTCGAGACCGACCACCTGGCCCGCGCGGCCGCCAAGATGGCGATCGACCGCTGCTGGGACATGAAGATCGACGAACCGGCCCGGCAGTTCTTCTATCTGCCGCTGATGCATTCGGAAAACCTGTGCGATCAGGAACGTTGTGTGCGGCTGATGAAGGAACGGATGCCGGAAACCGGCGCGTCGAACATGCTGCACGCCCAGGCGCATCGCGCCGTGATCCGCCAGTTCGGCCGCTTTCCCTACCGCAATGCCGCGCTGTCACGGACCGAAACGGAAGGCGAAGCCGCCTATCTGGAACAGGGCGGCTACGGCAGCACGGTTCGGGAGCTTCAGGCCGCCGAATAAATGGCCCCCGGGGGCTTTCGGTCCCGGACCGCAACGACACATTACCAACGGCCCCCGGCAAAAAGCTGCGGGGCCGTTTTGCGTTGTTGAGACCGTGGAAAAAATAGTTTAACGTCAAACTATCTTGCCGGACAAAGGGGAACAGCCATGGCCGCAACCTACGATTTTCTTGTCATCGGGGCCGGTCCCGGTGGCTACGTCGCCGCAATTCGGGCCGCCCAGCTGGGGCTGAAGGCCGCGGTGGTGGAACGCGAACACCTGGGCGGCATCTGCCTGAACTGGGGCTGCATCCCGACCAAGGCGCTGCTGCGGTCTTCCGAGGTGTTCCACCTGATGCACCGCGCCAAGGAATTCGGCCTGAGCGCGGACAAAATCGACTATGATCTGCCGGCGGTGGTCAAACGGTCGCGCGGTGTGGCCAAGCAGATGGAAGGCGGGGTCAAGCACCTGCTGAAGAAGAACAAGGTCGACGTCGTCATGGGCGAGGCCCGGCTGGCCGGCAAAGGCAAGGTCAGCGTCAAGACCGACAAGGGCACGGAAGAGATCAGCGCCAAGCACATCGTCCTGGCCACCGGTGCGCGGGCGCGGGAACTTCCGGGGCTCGAGGCGGATGGTGATCTGGTCTGGACCTACAAGCACGCGCTGAACCCGCCGCGGATGCCGAAGAAACTGCTGGTCATCGGCTCAGGCGCGATCGGCATCGAATTCGCCAGCTTCTACAACACGCTTGGGGCCGACACGACCGTGGTCGAGGTCATGGACCGCGTGCTGCCCGTCGAAGACGCCGAGATCAGCGCCTTCGCCAAGAAGCAGTTCGAAAAGCAGGGCATGAAGATCATGGAGAAGTCCATGGTCAAGCAGCTCGACCGTGCCAAGGGCAAGGTGACCGCCCATATCGAGGCCGGCGGAAAAGTTGAGAAAGTGGAATTCGATACGGTGATTTCCGCCGTGGGCATCGTCGGAAATGTCGAAAATCTGGGATTGGAAGAGGCCGGCGTGAAGGTCGACCGCACCCATGTGGTCACCGACGAATACTGCCGCACCGGCGTGGATGGCGTTTATGCCATCGGTGACGTCGCCGGGGCCCCCTGGCTGGCGCACAAGGCCAGCCACGAAGGTGTTCTGGTCGCGGAATTCGCTGCCGGTGGCCACCCGCATCCGATCAAGCCGAATTCGATCGCGGGCTGCACCTATTGCCATCCGCAGGTCGCCTCTGTCGGCCTGACCGAGGCCAAGGCGAAAGAGCAGGGCTACAAGGTCAAGGTCGGCAAGTTCCCCTTTATCGGCAATGGCAAGGCCGTCGCCCTGGGCGAACCCGAGGGGCTGGTGAAGACCGTCTTTGATGAAAAGACCGGAGAGCTTCTGGGTGCCCATATGGTCGGTGCCGAAGTGACCGAGCTGATCCAAGGCTATGTGGTCGGCAGGGCGCTGGAAACCACCGAAGAAGACCTGATGAACACCGTCTTCCCGCATCCCACGCTAAGCGAGATGATGCATGAATCCGTGCTCTCGGCCTATGGGCGCGCGATCCACATCTGATTGATTTCCTTTCTGATTGTTCAGAATAACGCGGTCCCGACCCCCGGGGGCCGCGTTATTGTTTCCAGACTGTTTCCAAAATCGCGCTTTGGGATCCGCAAAGGTTAACGTAGGGTTAATTTGTTATCTGTCTGGCCGGAGGCGTTTCTTCGGCAAGTTACCTGGGGGTATTTCATGAGTATCAGAACAATAGTGGCCGCATTGGCCATGACCACAATCGCCAGTACGGCCGGCGCTGTCGCCGTCGTGAACGGCGGGTTCGAGGACCCGTCCGGCTCTGGTTCCTTCAACACATATTCGGCCGGATCAACGGCCTTGACCGGCTGGACGATCTCGGGGGCCAGCATCGACCACATCACCAATTATTGGCAGAACTCCGAAGGTCAGCGCAGCATCGACATGCAGGGGAACGGCGGCAACGCAACGATTTCCCAGTCGGTTTCTGGCTTCAGCGTCGGGCAAAGCTATACGCTGATGTTCGATATGGCCGGCAACCCGGCGGGCAATCCGGCGGTGAAAAAGCTGATCGCCAGCATCGGCGGCACCTCGGGGAGCTATACCTTCGACAAGACCGGCAAGACGCTGTCCGACATGGGATGGGAGACCATGACGCTAAGCTTCGTGGCCGGGGCGACGACCCTGTCGCTGGCCTTCTCGGCGGACAATTCCGGCACCTCTTTCGGGCCGGCGCTGGACAACGTCCGGATCGTCGATGCGCCCGCGGTGCCGCTGCCGGCGGCGGGCTTCCTGCTGATCGGAGCCATTGGCGGCCTGGGCCTGATGCGCCGTAAAGGCTGAGCCGAGCCGATGAAGACGTGCTGGGGGGGCGCTGCCCCCCTGCAACAAAGCCATGGCTTTGTTGCTGCCCCCCGGGATATTTCTGGCAAGAGGATGTCAGGGGACGTGAAGGGGGGGCGATGCCCAGTCTGAACAGGATTGTCATGCGGCGCGAAAGCCGCGCCTGGATCAATGCGCTTGGTCCCAAGTCCCTGCGCGTGGCCGAGATCAGCGGCAAATGGGGCAGTTATTTTCCGTTTCGCAGCTATGACGTCTTTCGCTATCCCGAGCATGATATCTGCGAGGGGCCTTTTCGCGACGCCGAAGGCAAGGTGCGGAAATTCGACCTGGTGATCGCCGACCAAGTCTGGGAACACCTGGACCGCCCCTATGCGGCGACCCGCAATGTATTGAAGATGCTGAGAAAGGGCGGGCATTTCTATATTGCCACGCCCTTCTTCATTCCCTTCCATGCTGCGCCGGTCGATTGTTCGCGCTGGTCCGCGCGCGGCCTGACCAACCTGCTGATCGAAGCGGGCTTTGCCCCCGAAGGGATCCGGGCCGAGCAATGGGGCAATCGGGCGGCGGCGCGGCGCAATCTTGAGCAGCCCTGGCCGCCCGAGCATGATGCGCAGGCGGATGACCTGACGAACGATCCAGAGTTCCCGCTGACGGCCTGGGCCCTGGCGCAGAAGCTGTGACAGGGGCCTTCGTGGGGGCCTTCGCAGGGGGCTAGGCCAGGGGGGCGGCGCGTCTGCGGAAAAATCAGGCGCGCTCGACCGCGCCGCCGGCCTGGCACCAATGGCCGAAGCCGCCGATGTTGTGCACGTCCTTATATCCCAGCCGGTCCAGGATCGTCTTGGCCGAGGATGACCGCCCGCCAGAGGCGCAATAGACCCCGATCCGGGCCGAGCGGTCGAGCAGGGGGTCATAGTCCGGGTGGCGGGGATCGGCGCGGAACTGAAGCATCATCAGGGGGATATGCAGCGCGCCCCTGGCCTTGCCGCTGGCCGCGACCTCGGCGTGTTCGCGCACGTCGATCACGATCGTGCCGTCGGGGGCGGTGACGAAATCCCGGGCGGTCAGCCCGGCGGGGGCAGAGCGGGTGAGAAAATTGAACATGGTCGTTTCCTTGAACCTGTCATGTCGGTTGAGCTCTACATAACATTCGAAATCATGAATGTGAAGGGGTGCTGCGATAGTTCCCTGTTTGTTCTTCATTTTCACTTGGAACGGCGGGCCACCTAAACTATTTCTTAGGCACTCACTGCCGGGGGTATCATGGCCGAGCTGAAGAACATCGAAGTGCGCGGCGCGCGCGAACATAACCTCAAGAACATCGACGTGGATATTCCGCGCAACGAACTGGTTGTTATCACGGGGCTTTCCGGGTCGGGGAAGTCGTCGCTTGCCTTCGATACGATTTATGCGGAAGGCCAACGCCGGTACGTGGAATCGCTGTCGGCCTATGCGCGCCAGTTCCTCGACATGATGGAAAAGCCGGACGTGGATCACATTGCCGGCCTGTCTCCGGCGATTTCGATCGAACAGAAGACGACCTCGAAGAACCCGCGGTCGACCGTTGGCACGGTGACCGAGATCTACGACTATCTTCGTCTGCTCTTTGCCCGCGTCGGCACGCCCTATTCCCCCGCCACCGGCGACCCGATCGAAGCCCAGCAGGTCCAGGACATGGTCGACCGTGTCATGGGTATGGAGGAGGGCACCCGCGGCTATCTTCTGGCCCCGATCATCCGCGACCGGAAGGGAGAATATAAGAAGGAATTCCAAGAGCTTCGGAAGCAGGGTTTCCAGCGGGTCAAGGTCGACGGGTCCTTCTATGACCTCGATGAGCCGCCGGTGCTGGACAAGAAGTTCCGCCATGACATCGACGTGGTCGTGGACCGGATCGTGGTGCGCGAAGGGATGGAGACCCGGCTGGCCGACAGTTTCCGCACCGCGCTGGACCTGGCCGACGGGATCGCCATCCTGGAAACCGCGCCGCGCGCCGGGGACGACGGGATCGAGCCCGAGCCGGAGCGGATCACGTTTTCCGAGAAATTTGCCTGCCCGGTCAGCGGCTTCACCATCCCCGAGATCGAACCGCGGCTGTTTTCCTTCAACGCGCCTTTCGGGGCCTGCCCCGATTGCGGCGGCCTTGGGGTTGAGCTGTTCTTTGATGAACGGCTGGTGGTGCCGGATTCCACCCTGAAGATTGCCGACGGCGCGCTGGCCCCCTGGCGCAAGGGCAAGTCGCCCTATTTCCTTCAGACGATCGAGGCCATCGCGAAGCATTACGAATTCGACAAGAAGACCCGCTGGAAGGATTTGCCCGCCCATGTGCAGCAGGTGTTCCTGTACGGGTCGGGCGATGAGGAAATCCCCTTCCGCTATGACGAAGGCGGGCGCGTCTACCAGGTGTCGCGCACCTTCGAGGGCGTCATCCCCAACATGGAACGCCGCTATCGCGAGACCGACAGCAACTGGATCCGCGAAGAATTCGAGCAATATCAGAACAATCGCCACTGCGGCACCTGCGACGGCTATCGCCTGAAACAAGAGGCGCTGGCGGTCAAGATCGGCTCCAAGCCTGATCTGCTGCACATTGGCCAGGTGGTCCAGATGTCCATCCGCGAGGCCTATGACTGGTGTCAGACGGTGCCTGACCACCTGACCAATCAAAAGAACGAAATCGCCCGCGCGATCCTGAAGGAAATCCGCGAACGGCTGGGGTTCCTGAACAACGTGGGCCTGGAATACCTGACCCTGTCGCGCAATTCCGGCACGCTGAGCGGCGGTGAAAGCCAGCGGATCCGCCTGGCCAGCCAGATCGGGTCCGGCCTGACGGGCGTGCTGTACGTGTTGGACGAACCTTCGATCGGGTTGCACCAGCGCGACAATGGCCGCCTGCTGACGACGCTGAAAAACCTGCGCGATCAGGGCAATACGGTCATCGTGGTCGAACACGACGAAGAAGCCATCCGCGAGGCGGATTACGTTTTCGACATCGGCCCGGGGGCGGGGGTGCACGGCGGCGCAGTGGTGTCCCATGGCACGCCGCAGCAGGTGGCCGACGATCCGGCCAGCCTGACCGGGCAATACCTGTCCGGCACGCGCGAAATCGCCGTGCCCGCCACGCGGCGCAAGGGCAACAAGAAGAAGATCACCGTGGTCAAGGCGACCGGCAACAACCTGAAAGAGGTGACGGCCGATTTCCCCTTGGGCAAGTTCGTCTGCGTGACTGGCGTGTCGGGCGGCGGCAAGTCGACCCTGACGATTGAAACGCTGTTCAAGACCGCCTCGATGCGGCTGAACGGGGCGCGCCAGACGCCCGCGCCCTGCGAGACGATCAAGGGGCTGGAACACCTGGACAAGGTCATCGACATCGACCAGCGGCCGATTGGCCGGACGCCCCGGTCGAACCCCGCGACCTACACCGGGGCCTTCACCCCGATCCGTGACTGGTTCGCCGGCCTGCCCGAGGCCAAGGCGCGCGGCTACAAGCCCGGGCGCTTCAGCTTCAACGTCAAGGGCGGCCGGTGCGAGGCCTGCCAGGGCGACGGTGTCATCAAGATCGAGATGCACTTTCTGCCGGACGTCTACGTCACCTGCGAAACCTGCCAGGGCGCGCGTTACAACCGCGAAACGCTTGAGATCAAGTTCAAGGGCAAGAGCATCGCGGACGTGCTCGACATGACGGTCGAGGACGCGCAGGAGTTCTTCCAGGCCGTGCCCTCGATCCGGGAAAAGATGGATGCGCTGGTCCGTGTCGGCCTTGGCTATATCAAGGTTGGCCAGCAGGCGACGACCCTGTCCGGGGGCGAGGCGCAGAGGGTCAAGCTGTCGAAGGAACTGGCAAAACGCTCCACGGGCCGCACGCTGTATATCCTGGACGAACCGACCACCGGCCTGCACTTTGAAGACGTGCGCAAGCTATTGGAAGTGCTGCATGAACTGGTCGAACAGGGCAATTCGGTCATCGTGATCGAACACAATCTGGACGTCATCAAGACCGCCGACTGGCTGATCGACATCGGCCCCGAGGGCGGCGACGGAGGAGGCGAGGTCGTGGCGACCGGCACCCCCGAGGACGTGGCCAAGGTCGAACGCAGCCATACCGGCCGCTACCTGATCCCGATGCTGAACGCCGGAAAGGTTGCCGCCGAATAGGCACCTGTGACGGGCGTCCTGCGGGGCGCCCGCTAAACCCCCCGGGCACCCACGCGATCAGCGCGTTACGCGGGTCTGGATATGCGGATTGACGAAGTCGAGCACGATCCGGTCGTCAAGATCGGCGCGATAGATTTCTCGTCCGACGGTGAAATAGACCCAGCCATCGCGGGGGCTGGGAAGGCCGTAGCGGCCGGGGTTCATCAGAACCATCACCTCGGCCGGCAGGATGTCACCGTCTTCATAGCTGCGTTCGATCGGGGGCACGCGCCGGGCGCTGACACGCTTGAACCGCTTTTCGATCGCGGCGGGACTGTTGCGCGGCTCTTCCTCTGCGGCGGGGGCCTCGGGTTCGATCGTTGGCAGATCGGCGCGCGGCACCTGAATGCGGTCCGGCCCCACGTACAGGCATTTGATGTTCGTCCCCTGCGTCGCGCATTGCGCGAAAGCCGGCGTCGAAAACGCGGCCAGGATCAGGGCGGAACAGGTCAGACGCAGCATGCGGGGTCTCCGGACGGGGCGGAAGGTGCTATTGGGACAGGTCCAATATGGCACGGGAAATGCCTTTGAACAAAGGCACTTCCCCATGTTTCGACGGAAACACTCAGTTCAGGATGTTGGACACGGCCCCGATCAGCGCGATTACTTCGCTGGTTTCGCGGTCCACCTGAATAACCTGACCGTCGACGCGGTAATAGGTGCCATAGGGGTCGAGCCCGTAGCCGCCGGGATCGCGCACAAGGATATAGCGGCTGCCGTAATAGGACCCGTCCAGCCTGTCACCGACGCGCGGCATCGTGTGTTCGACCATCTTTCTAGCCTGATTTTTAACTTGTCCGGGCGGCACGCAGGCGGGGCTTTTCTTGGCCAGACCCGGCGGGCAGCTTTGCGCATGACCCGGGGCGGCACCGTGGTGCGCGGGGCCGTTGCCCGGTTTGGCAAGGGCGGGAAGCGGGGCCGCAAGGGCGGCCATCATGGGAAGGATCAGCAGTTTCATGGCAAACTCCGTTCGTTTGCGGATCAACGCGGGGCTTGCACATGGGGTTCCCGCCGTGACGGAAACCCCAGACTTAACGGGCGGTTATCCGCGCGAGCGGCTTTCGAACCGGGGCAGCATGGCGCTGAAGTCGCGGCCCTTGCCGTCTTCGTCCTCGACGAAGCGGGCGTAAAGGTCCATGGCCACCTGGCCCATGGGGGTGTCGGCATCCGCGGCCTCGGCGGCCTGCTGCGACAGGCGCAGGTCCTTCAGCATCAGATCGGCGGCAAAGCCGGGCTTGTACCCGTTGTCCGCAGGCGATTGCGGGCCGACGCCGGGCGCGGGGCAATAGGCGTTCATCGACCAGGAATACCCCGAAGACGTGCTGACCACATCGAACATCGCCTGCCGGTCCAGCCCCAGCTTGTCCGCCAGGGCAAAGGCTTCGCAGGTGGCGATCATGGTCACGCCCAGGATCATGTTGTTGCAGATCTTGGCCGCCTGACCGTTGCCCGAAGGCCCGCAATGCACCGCCTTCTGGCCCATGATGTCGAACAGCGGCCCGGCCTTGGCGAACCCGTCCTCGGCCCCGCCGACCATGAAGGTGAGCGTGCCGCCCTGGGCCCCGCCAACCCCGCCCGAGACCGGCGCATCCAGCGGCAGGATCCCCGCCGCCTGCGCCTGATCGGCCACCGCCCGCGCGCTTTCCACGTCAACGGTCGAGCAATCCAGAAAGACCGCGCCGCGGTGCATGGCAGGCAGGATCTGATCCGCGACGGCGCGCAGGATCTGACCGTTCGGCAGCATGGTGATGACCACATCTGCCCCTTTTGCGGCCCCTGCGGCGCTTTCTGCCTGCGCCACCCCGTCGATTGCGACGCCTGCGGTGTCGAAGCCGGTTACCTCATGTCCCGCCTTTGCCAGGTTGGCCGCCATCGGGCCGCCCATGTTGCCCAGGCCGATGAATGCGATCTTCATTGTTAGTCCTCCTCGAATGTCAGGTCGCGGGGCAGGGGGGCGAGGATCGCCTGCACCTCATCCCGCGTCACATGTGTGTGTTTCCACTGCGGATTTCTGTCGCGGTCGATGATCTGGGCACGGATGCCTTCCAGAAAATCGCCATGCTCCATCGCGCGGGCGGTAAAGCGGTATTCCAGCGTCAGAGCGGTGCGGATGTCCTGAACGCCGTCAAGCCGGTCCAGCATTTCAAGCGTCGCCGCCATGGCAAGAGGAGAGTTCCGCCGCAGCGCCTTCAGGGCCGAGGCGGCGAAATCGCCCTCCATTCCCTCCAGCCGGGTCAGGATCTGATCCAGCGGGCCGACAAATGCCGTATCAATCTGCGCCTGCACATCGGCCAGCGGGGTCTCCAGCCCGTCAGTCGAGGGCGGCAGGGCGCTGATATCGCCGGTTTCTTCCAGACGGGCGATCAGCGCGGGCCAGTCGGCGCGCGGCACATGGCGGTCGGCAAAGCCCGCCCGGATCGCATCGCCCGGACCCATGCGCGCAGCGGTCAGCCCCAGATAGGCCCCCAGACGCCCCGGCGCGCGCGCCAGAAGCAGCGACCCGCCCACATCCGGCACCAGCCCGATGCCGCATTCCGGCATGGCGATCTGGGTGCTGTCATCCACGACTCGGTGCGCCACGTGACAGCCGACGCCGACGCCGCCGCCCATGACAAAGCCCTGCATGAAGCTGACCACCGGCTTGGCATATTCCGCCAGCCGCGCATTCAGCCGGTATTCGTCGCGCCAGAAGGTCTGACCAAAGGCGTAATCGCCCTGAAGCCCGTGGTCATACAGCTGCTGGATATCGCCGCCGGCGCAGAACGCCTTGTCGCCCTCGGCGTCGATCACCACCAGCGCAACGCGGTCGTCCCCGGCCCAGTCCTTCAGCGCGGCATCAATCGCCATCGCCATGTCATAGGTCAGCGAATTCAGCGCCTTGGGCCGGGTCAGGGTGATCCGTCCGGCGCGGCCCGTGATGCGGATGTCGATATCGCTCATGCCGCCACCATCTGGCGGGCGACGATCAGGCGCATGATCTCATTCGTGCCTTCCAGAATTTCATGCACCCGCAGGTCGCGCACCAGTTTTTCGATCCCGTAGTCGGCCAGGTAGCCATAGCCGCCATGCAGCTGGAGGCAGTCGTTCACCACCTTGGAACCGGTTTCGGTCACGAACTTCTTGGCCATGGCGCAGAACTTGGTGGCATCCGGCGCGCCCTGATCCAGTTTCCAGGCGGCCTGCCGCAGGAAGGTGCGGGCGGCCTGAAGCTCGATCTCCATATCGGCCAGGCGGAATTGCAGCGCCTGGAACTGGTTGATCGGCTGACCAAAGGCCTTGCGTTCCGACATATACGTCAGGGTCAAGTTCAGCGCGGCCTGCGCCGCCCCAAGCGAACAGGCGGCAATGTTAAGCCGGCCGCCATCCAGCCCTTTCATCGCATATGTGAAACCTTTGCCTTCTTCGCCAACCAGATTTCCGCCCGGAATATCGCAATTGTCGAATTGAACCTGGCGCGTCGGCTGGCTTTTCCAGCCCATCTTGTCCTCGAGCCCGCCAAAGGACAGCCCGTCGCGACCGTCTTCCACATAGACCGTGCTGATCCCCTTGGGGCCATCATCGCCGGTGCGCGCCATGACCACATAGGCATCCGAATAGCCCCCGCCCGAGATGAAGGCCTTGGTGCCGTTCAGCCGGTAGCCTTCGTTCGTCCTCTCGGCCCGCGTGCGCAGGGCGGCGGCGTCCGATCCCGAGCCCGGCTCGGTCAGGCAGTAGGACAGCACCGTGTCCATCGAGACGACGCCGGGCAGGACACGGTCGCGCAGATCCGGCGCGGCGAAGGCGTCGATCATCTTGGCGCACATGTTGTGGATCGACAGGAAGGCGGCAACCGAAGGGCAGGCCATCGAGAGCGCCTCGAACACCAGCGTCGCATCCAGCCGGCCCAGGCCTGCACCGCCATTGTCTTCGTTGACGTATAGCCCGCCAAAGCCTAGCGCGCCGATCTCGGGCCAGAGATCCTTGGGGATCGTGCCTTCGGCCTCCCATCTGCGGGCATTGGGGGCGATCCGGTCCTGGCCGAAATCATGCGCCATCTCGAAAATGGCCGTTTGTTCTTCGCTCAGGCTGAAATCCATTCATTCCTCCCTTTGAATGGCTTGAACATCCCCGTCACGCAGCCGGCGGGCGGGCGTGACCGGGGGATGTCCAAAAATGTCGGGGTGGGGCCGTCAGGCGTTCCGGAACGGCAGATCGGCAAAGCTGCGGGCGGGCAGCCCCAGCATCGACAGCGCCTCGTCCATGTCCTGCGCGGTGCGCCCGACCGTCACGTCGAGCCCGTCCCAGGACTTCAGGATCGACCGCGCCATGGCCTGTGCAACCTGCGTGGGTGCCAGATAGACCATCATGGTCGGGGCCTGGGATTGCAGGATCGCATCGGCCTTGGCCGCCTGCGCCGACACGAGATCCACGAAGGACCGCTCGAAATCCGTGATCTCGGACAGGTCGATCAGATGTTTCTGGTCGGGACGAAAGGCGGGGTCGGCGGCATAGTCGCCAAAGACCTTCAGCGTGTCCGACAGCTGCGCAAAGCCCCAATAG
Source organism: Pseudooceanicola nitratireducens (assembly GCF_900109195.1). Lineage (GTDB taxonomy): Bacteria > Pseudomonadota > Alphaproteobacteria > Rhodobacterales > Rhodobacteraceae > Pseudooceanicola > Pseudooceanicola nitratireducens. Next base: position 1,092,893 of record NZ_FNZG01000001.1, read on the forward strand.
CGAACATAGACCAGATTGTGGTCTGGAATGATCGTATAGGTCAAAGGCATCGGCGGACAAATACTCCGGAATTGCGGGTGCAGAAAATGCGTGCTGCACCGCGAGACAAGCATATTTGACCGATTGGTTCAATCCGACGCCTTCAACATTTTTTCAATTTGGCAATATGGGCCTGCCGCAGGTCAGTTTCGCGACAGGCCTGTGATTGCCTTTTGGGATCAGTCCATTGCCTTGAAGTTGAACTCACCGCCTTCGCGGATGCCCGAGGGCCAGCGCGAGGTGATCGTCTTGGTCCGGGTGTAGAACTTGAAGGCATCCGGCCCGTGCTGGTTCAGGTCACCGAAGCCCGATTTCTTCCAGCCGCCAAAGGTGTGATAGGCCAGCGGCACGGGGATCGGAACGTTGATGCCGACCATGCCGATGTTGATCCGGTTGGCGAAATCGCGCGCGGTGTCGCCATCGCGGGTGAAGATCGCGGTGCCGTTGCCGTATTCGTGGTCCATGGCATAGCCAAGGGCCTCTTCGTAGGTCTTGGCGCGGACGGTGGACAGGACAGGGCCGAAGATCTCGGTCTTGTAGATGTCCATGTCGGTGGTCACGTGGTCGAACAGATGCGCGCCGACGAAGAAGCCGTCTTCATAGCCCTGCAGTTTGAAGTCGCGGCCATCGACCACCAGCTTGGCACCCTGGTCGACACCGGTCTGGACCAGGCGCAGGATGTTTTCCTGGGCGGCCTTGGTGACGACCGGGCCATAGTCCACGTCATTGCCGGCGGTGTAGGGGCCGACTTTCAGCTTTTCGATCCGGGGGACCAGCTTTTCGATCAGGCGGTCGGCGGTTTCGTCGCCAACAGGCACGGCGACCGAGATCGCCATGCAGCGTTCACCGGCGGCACCATAGCCCGCGCCGACCAGCGCGTCGGCGGCCTGGTCCATGTCCGCGTCGGGCATGATGATCATGTGGTTCTTTGCACCGCCGAAGCACTGCACGCGCTTGCCGTTGGAACAGCCGCGGCCATAGATGTATTCCGCGATCGGGGTCGAGCCAACAAAGCCGATCGACTGGATCACCGGATGATCCAGGATCGCATCGACGGATTCCTTGTCGCCGTTGACGACCTGCAGGATGCCCTTGGGCAGGCCGGCCTCTTCCATCAGCTCGGCCAGCATCAGCGGAACCGAGGGGTCACGCTCGGACGGCTTCAGGATGAAGGCGTTGCCGCAGGCGATGGCGGGCGCGAACATCCACATCGGGATCATGGCGGGGAAGTTGAACGGCGTGATGCCGGCCGACACGCCAAGCGGCTGGCGCATGGAGTACATGTCGATGCCCGGACCGGCGCTGTCGGTGAATTCACCCTTCAGCATCTGCGGCGCGCCGATGCAGTATTCCACGACCTCAAGGCCGCGCTGCACGTCACCGGCGGCGTCGGGCAGGGTCTTGCCGTGTTCGCGGCTCAGCGCCTCGGCCAGCTTGTCCATGTCGCGGTTCAGCAGGTCGACGAATTTCATCAGCACGCGCGCCCGGCGCTGCGGGTTCACCGCGGCCCATGCGGGCTGGGCATTGGCGGCCACCTGAACGGCGTGATCCAGTTCCTCGGTCGAGGCCAGCGGCACCTTGGCCTGCACTTCGCCCGTGGCGGGGTTCATGACGTCGGCAAAGCGGCCGGACGTGCCCTTGACGTGTTCGCCGCCAATGTAATGTGTCAGTTCCTGCATAGGATCCTCCTGAAGTTTGGCCGAAGGATACGGTTGCAGCTTTGCCCGGAAAAGAGGAAAAAGGGCAGGGTTGTTTTGCATTTTTGCAAAGCGCGCAGCGAAGGGAACAAGCCGATGCAATGGGACGATCTGCGGGTGTTTCTGGCGGTGGCGCGGGATGAAAGCCTGTCGGGGGCGGGGCGGCGGCTGCGCATCGATCCGGCCACTGTCGGACGCCGCATCGCCCGGCTGGAAGAACAGATCGGCACCACGCTATTCGCCAAGTCGCCGCAGGGCTATGCGCTGACCGATGCGGGGGAACGGCTGCTGGACCATGCGCTGCGCGCCGAACAGGCCGTTCTGGCCGCGTCCGAGGAAATCGCCGGCCAGGCCAGCCGCCTGTCCGGGCAGATCCGCATCGGCGCGCCGGACGGGGTGGCGAACTTCCTTCTGCCGCAGGTCTGCGCCGCGATCCAGGACGACAACCCCGAGCTTGAGATCCAGATCGTCGCGCTGCCCCGCCTGTTCAACCTGTCGCGGCGCGAGGCCGACATGGCGGTGACTGTCAGCGCGCCCTCGGCCGGGCGGCTGCTGGTGCAGAAAATCACCGACTACCGGCTGCACCTGGCTGCGTCGCAGGATTATCTGGACCGGCACGGCCCGATCCCTTCAGTCGCGGCGCTGCGCGATCACCGGATGATCGGCTATATCCCCGACATGATCTTCGACAAGGAACTGGACTATCTGAACGACCTGGGCGGCGGGCGGGTGCCGCTGGCGTCAAATTCGGTGGTGGTTCAGTTCCACTGGCTTCGGCAGGGCGGGGGTGTCGGCATCGTGCATGACTTCGCGCTGCCCTCGGCCCCGGATCTGCGCAGGATCCTGACCGATCAGCTGTCCCTGACCCGCAGTTTCCACCTCGTGCGCCACGCAGATGATGCCCGGCTGGAACGGATGAACCGTTTTGCGGCACTTCTGTCCGACGGGCTGCGTCAAGAGGTGGCCCGGCTTGAGGCCGCGCTTGACAAAATGTCGCAGGCGTCAGACGCTTAACCGTACGCGCAAGCCAGAGGAGGAATGGCGATGATCGTACAGCAGATCCTGAATTCCAAGGGCGGTGGCCATGTTGTGACCGTGACCCCGGAGACCCTGATTTCCGAGGTTTCGCAGATCCTGGCCGAAAAGCGGATCGGCGGCGTGATCGTCACCGCATCGGGCGAAACGGCCGACGGGATCCTGTCTGAACGCGATATCGTGCGCGCCCTTTCGCATCGCGGGGCCTCGATCCTGACCGATACGGCGGAAAAGCTGATGACCCGCAATCCCGTCTGCTGCGAACGCGGCGACACCGCGGACGAGGTGCTGCGCCGCATGACCGACGGACGGTTCCGCCACATGCCCGTGACCGAAGGCGGCAAGCTGATCGGCATCATCACCATCGGTGACGCGGTCAAGGCCCGGCTAAGCCAGCTTTCGATGGAGCGCGACGCGCTGGAAGGCATGATCGCCGGAAACTGATCGGGGCAACTGATCCAGGCAACGGGTCGGGGCCGCACGGCGGTCTTGGCCGGGATTACTTCGGCAAGAGGCGGGAAATAAATACTGCGCCTCTTGCATTCTGCAGCGCAATAATGTTGCGTGCGCAGAAACTGCGACAGCGAGAGGACGCCATGCGCATCGGCCTATATCCCGGCACCTTCGATCCCATCACCCTTGGACATGTGGACGTCATCAGACGGGCCGCGACGCTGGTCGACCGTCTGGTCATCGGCGTGGCCATCAACCGCGACAAGGGCCCGCTGTTCAGCCTGGAAGAACGCGTGGCCATGATCGAATACGAATGTGCCAAGCTGACCGAGCTGACCGGCACCGAGATCATCGCCCATCCCTTTGAAAACCTGCTGATCCACTGCGCCCGCGACGTAGGCGCAAACGTGATCGTGCGCGGCCTGCGCGCCGTGGCGGATTTCGAGTACGAATACCAGATGGTCGGCATGAACCGTTCGCTCGACAGCTCGGTCGAGACGGTCTTCCTGATGGCGGATGCCAAGCATCAGGCCATCGCGTCGAAGCTGGTCAAGGAAATCTGCCGCCTCGACGGCGACGTGCGCAAGTTCGTGACCCCTGAGGTCAACGATAGACTTCGGGCGAAGCTCGGGAAATGAACTTGCGGTCCTTCATCGCCTCGGCTGCGGTGCGGATGAAGGACACACAGGCCTGAGGATGGGTGACGGGCAGCATATGCCCGCCATCAACCATTTTGAGGCCGATCTGCGGGTAACGCCGCACCAGCAGCTCTCCGTGATATTCCGGGTCCAGAACGCGATCATCGCGCCCGTATAGCACCCGCACCGGAACGGCGAGCCGCGCGTATTCGCGGCTGAGCGCCGGCATGTCGTCGTTCATCGCGCGGAAATCGCGGCTTGCGTTGAAGAAGGCCCCCGGGCGGATCGCCAGGATGCCGCCGCCGCGCAGCGCAAAGTTGCCGGGGATCGCATCGGGGCCAAAGACCTGCTGACGCACCGGTTCGGGATGGCGCAGCATATGCGGCACGGCGGTCGTCCAGGCCTTGATGCGGCGGTAGACGTCCGACTTGATGTCCATTTCGGAAAAGATGGCCAGCTGTTCCTTCAGGCCCATGGCCATCGGCGACAGCAGCGCCAGGCCGCGCACCTTTTCCGGAAACTCAAGCGCAAGGGCCAGGGCGATGGCCCCGCCAAGCGAATGGCCGACAACCAGCGGGTTGTCCAATTCAAGCCGGTCGATCGCCTCTGCCACCAGGCGGGCCTGGGCGCGGACGTTGGCGGGGCTGTCGTCGGGACGTTCGGAATAGCCCGACCCCGGACGGTCGATCGCCACCACGCGGAAATCCCGCGCCAAGTCGTCGATCACGCCACAGTCGAAATGGCCCAGGTTGCCCGAAAGCCCGTGGATCAGCAGGATCGCCGGCCCGTCGCCGCAATCCAGGTAATGCAGACGCCCGGTCGAGATCTGCGTGAAGGCGCCGCGCGGCGGGACCAGCTGTTCGAACTTCTTCGCCTTCCGATAGGAATAGGCTACATAGCCCAGTGTCATCAGGACATAGAGCGTCAGAAGCAGAAGAATGAGGTTCGGCAGGTAGTCGATCATGGGGTGTGCATGGTTCGGGGTCGCGTCGCTCTGATACGCATTAGCGCCAAAAGGCGACCCATTCCAGCAAGTCTGCAAACTTTCTGGCAAGAAACAGACTGTTGGACAGATCGAATAGCTGCCAATCCGCGACAAGCAGCGCAAGAATCGACGCCGCCAGCACGATGGCGATCTGGTTGGTCACCTCAGCCTCCCCTTAGGTCACACAAGGCCTATGCCCGAGCAGGCGGCACGGTTCAAGCCTGCTGAAAGGGCCGCGCGGAAACCCGTGCGGCCCTGTGTCTTTTTGCCCTGTCTATGGCAGCCCGTGATCTTGGTGCCTGGTCGGAAGGATCCGATCAGCCCAGCTGCCCCATCAGTGCGGCCACATCCGCCATGCGGTTGGAGAACCCCCATTCGTTGTCATACCAGGCCAGGACACGCACCATGCGGCCGTCCATCACCTTGATCTGGTCCAGCGCCACCGTGGCCGAGGCCGGGGCATGATTCAGATCGATCGACACCAGCGGTTCCCGCGTGACGGCCAGGATGCCCTTGAGCGGTCCATTGGACGCAGCCTCGAATGCGGCGGCGAGGTCTTCGGCATTCGTGTCGCGCCCGGCATCAAAGGTCAGATCCACGCAGGACACATTGGGCGTCGGCACCCGGATCGCCACACCGTCCAGCTTGCCTGCAAGCTCGGGCAGGACCAGGCCCACGGCCTTGGCTGCCCCGGTCGAGGTCGGGATCATCGACATCGCCGCCGCCCGCGCGCGGTAAAGATCCTTGTGCCCGGTATCCAGCGTCGGCTGGTCGCCCGTGTAGGAATGCACCGTGGTCATGAAGCCACGCTCGATCCCGACCGTGTCGTTCAACACCTTCGCCACCGGGGCCAGGCAGTTCGTCGTGCAAGAGGCATTGGACACCACCCGGTGATCGCGGTTCAGCGTCTTGTCGTTGACGCCGCGCACGATGGTGGCATCGGCGTTCTTGCCGGGGGCCGAGATCAGCACCCGCCCGGCACCGGCCTCCAGGTGCGCTGCGGCCTTGTCGCGGTCGGTGAAAAAGCCGGTGCATTCCAGAACCACGTCGACGCCGGACCAGGGAAGGGCGGCGGGATCCCGTTCGGCACAGACCCGGATCCTGCCCTTGCCGATGTCGATCCAGTCCGCGCCTTCCGTGACCTCGCCCCGGATGGGGCCATGCACGCTGTCATAGCGCAGCAGATGCGCATTGGTGGCGGTCGGATAAAGATCGTTGATCGCCACGACCTCAAGATCGCTGCGGCCCTGTTCCGCGATGGCCCGCAGCACGTTGCGGCCGATGCGGCCAAAGCCGTTGATGGCAATGGTCGTTGTCGATGAAGATGTCATGAGGCCCTTCCCTCCCGGCTAGCGTCTGACGCGCGCCGACGTTCCGTTAGCGCTAACTGAGTCATACAGGCAAGACCCGGCGGCGTAAAGCTTTGCGCGCGTAAAATTCACGTGGCGGGGGGCGGGGACGGGCGCGAAGGTGCCGGAATGCGAAAGGGCGGACCAATCGGCCCGCCCTTCGTGAATGCTGCGTGACGCGCCCAGGTCGTCCGGGGCGTCGGGCTTGGGCCGGTCCTTAGACCAGGCGGCCCATGGCGGCGGCCACATCGGCCATACGGGCCGAGAAGCCCCATTCGTTGTCGTACCAGGCCAGGACGCGCACCAGGCGCTTGCCTGTCACCTTGGTCTGATCCGGCGCGAAGATCGAGCTTTCCTCGGTATGGGTGAAGTCGATCGAGACCTTGGGCTCAGGGTCATAGGCCATGACCTTGGCCATGCGGCCGGCCACGGCTTCGCGCACCACTTCGTTCACGTCCGCCTCGGTCACGTCCTTCTTGGCGATGAAGGTCAGGTCCACGGCCGAGACATTCGGCGTCGGAACCCGGATGGCCGAGCCGTCCAGCTTGCCCTTGAGGTCGGGCAGAACCTCGCCCAGGGCCTTGGCGGCACCGGTCGAGGTCGGGATCATCGACATGGCGGCGGCGCGGGCGCGGTACAGGTCCGAATGGCGGCGGTCCAGCGTCGGCTGGTCGCCGGTGTAGGAATGGATCGTGGTCATGATGCCCGACTCAATGCCGATGCCTTCGTTCAGCACCTTGGCCAGCGGGGCCAGGCAGTTGGTGGTGCAGGACCCGTTCGAGATCATCGTGTCGCCAGCCACCAGGTCGTTGTGGTTCACGCCGAAGACGATGGTCTTCTGCACGTTCTTTGCCGGGGCCGAGATCAGCACCTTCTTGGCGCCACGCTCCAGGTGCACGGCGGCCTTGTTGCCGTCGTTGAACTTGCCAGTGCATTCCAGGACCACGTCGACGCCGGACCAGTCCAGTTCGTCGGGGTTGTAGGTCGAGAAGACCTCCATCGGGCCGCGACCGATGTCCATGGTGTTGCCGGCGATCTTGATGTCACCGCCGAACCGGCCGTGGACGCTGTCGTACTTCAGAAGATGGGCATTGGTCTCGATCGGGCCGGTGGCGTTCAGCTTGACCACCTGCACGTCGTTGCGTGCGCTTTCCGCGATATGGGCCAGAGTGCAGCGGCCGATGCGGCCAAATCCGTTGATCCCGAGCGTGATGGTCATGCGGGTGTCTCCTGATGTCGGTCGCCGGAGGAGGGGGGCAACCTTGTGCAGTGATTGGGGTTGGTCGGTCTATAGCCGGGGTTGATGTGAAAATTAAGGGCGGAATGCCAGTTGTCCCAAGGTGTTAGCGATAAACCGGCGGCGGATTTCGCTGTTCGCGCTAACCCCGGTGAACGGTTCGCGCTAACAGCGGCGCATGGTTGCCGAAGGCGCGACGACGCCGGGCCTGTGGCTGTGGATTTGCAGGGAATCACATGCGGTCCGTTCAGGCCGGACGGCGGGATGTGGCGTGCTTGGTGGGGCGTGGGAAGCCAGGGGGCCGATTGCCGGTGGCAACCGGCGGGGGGCGAGGGGCGCTGCCCCTCTTGAGCCCAGAGGGCTCAATTCACCCCGGGATATTTTCGGCAAGAGGATGGAGGGGGCGCGGCGCGGCCCCTCCGGTTGGTTCTAGGGGGGCGCTGCTTAGAGCAGGGCCTTGGCCTTGGCGACGATGTTGTCGGCGGTGATGCCGAAATGGTCGTAGAGCACCTCGGCTGGGGCGGAGGCCCCGAAAGAGGACATGCCGACGAAATCGGACTTCGCCTCGCGGCCGCGTTCGCCCAGCAGCCAGCGGTCCCAGCCCTGACGGACCGAGGCTTCGACCCCGACGCGCACCGGACCGGCGGGCAGCACGCGCTTGCGGTAGCTTTCGGGCTGGTCCGCAAACAGCTCCATGCAGGGCATGGAGACAACGCGGGTGCCGATGCCTTCGGCCTCGAGCGTGGCGCGGGCTTCCATGGCGAGAGAGACCTCGGAGCCGGTGGCAATCAGGATGACCTGGCGCTTGCCGGCCTCGGCGTCGGCCAGCACATAGGCCCCCTGCGCGGCGAGGTTCTTGGTCTTGTGCTCTTTCCGCACGGTCGGGACGTTCTGGCGGGTCAGCGACAGCACCGAGGGCGTGCCGGGCTGCGTCAGGGCGACTTCCCAGGCCTCGGCGGTTTCCACCACGTCGGCGGGACGGAAGACCAGAGTGTTCGGCGTGGCGCGCGAGATCGCCAGGTGTTCCACCGGCTGGTGCGTCGGGCCGTCTTCGCCCAGACCGATGCTGTCATGGGTCATCACGTAGACCACCGGCTGCTGCATCAGCGCCGACAGGCGCATCGCGGGGCGGGCGTAGTCGGTGAAGCACATGAAGGTGCCGGAATAGGGGCGGATGCCGCCATGCAGCGCCATGCCGTTCATCGCCGCCGCCATGCCGTGTTCACGGATGCCGTAGTGCACGAACCGGCCATCGCGGCTATCGACGTCGAAGACGCCCATGTCGCCGGTCTTGGTGTTGTTCGACCCCGTAAGGTCAGCCGAGCCGCCAACGGTTTCCGGCATCACCGGGTTCACCACCTCGAGCACCATTTCCGATGCCTTGCGGGTCGCGACCTTGGGTTCGTTTTCGCTGGCCTGTTTCTTCAGGGCGCGGATGACCGACGACAGCTTCTTGGGCGCTTCGCCGGACATGGTGCGTTCGAATTCAGCGCGCTTGCGGTCCGAGATCTCGGCCAGGCGGCCTTCCCAGGCGAACCGCTCTTCGGTGCCGCGGCGGCCGATTTCTTCCCAGGCGGATTTCACGTCCGAGGGCACCTCGAAGGGGCCGGTGGTCCAGCCATAGGCGTCCTTGGCGGCGGCCATCTGATCGGGATCGGTCAGCGCACCATGGCCCTTGGATGTATCCTGCGCGGCATGGCCAAGCGCGATATGCGTCTTGCAGGCGATCATCTGCGGGCGCTTGCCCTTCTTCGCCTTGGCAATCGCCGCGTCGATCGCAACCGGATCATGGCCGTCGATTTCCTGCACGTCCCAGCCAGAGGCCTTGAAGCGCGCCACCTGATCGGTGCGGTCAGCCAGGTCGACGGTGCCGTCGATGGTGATGTTGTTGTTGTCCCAGAAGACGATCAGCTTGGACAGCTCATGCCGGCCAGCAAGCGAGATCGCTTCCTGGCTGACGCCCTCCATCAGGCAGCCGTCGCCGGCGATCACATAGGTGTGGTGATCGACGATCTTCTTGCCGAAGCGGGCGCGCAGCATTTCCTCGGCCATGGCGAAACCGACGGCGTTCGAAATCCCCTGACCCAGGGGGCCGGTGGTGGTTTCGATGCCATGGGCCAGGAAGTTTTCCGGGTGACCGGCGGTCTTGGCGCCCAGCTGGCGGAAGTTCTTGACCTCATCCAGCGGGAAATCTTCATAGCCCGTCAGGTGCAGCAGCGAATAGAGCAGCATCGAGCCGTGGCCCGCCGACAGGATGAACCGGTCGCGGTCGTGCCACAGGGGCGCAGAGGCGTCGAACTTCAGGTGCTTTTCGAACAGCACGGTGGCCACGTCGGCCATGCCAATCGGCATGCCGGAGTGTCCGGAGTTCGCCGCGGCAACGGCATCCAGCGTCAGCGCGCGGATGGCAGTGGCCTTGGACCAGTGATCGGGATGGGCGGAACGGAGGGCAGCGATATCCAAGAGGCAGCTCCTTGAGGACCGGTAGAGGGCAGGTGTTAGCGCTGAATAGCAGCACAAGGGCGAGTTGCAAGTCACGCGATGCCCATCCAGGGGCACAAGCCGTCGCACCCATGGTCCCCGGGGACACGGCCGGACGGAAATTATCTCAATTTTACAGACAGATTTGGGCAATCCTTCATGTTTTGGATAGAGTTGTGCAATATCGCGTACGGTCGCTGATTCGCGCGGCCGTGTCCGGTAGATGTCCGAAAGCCCGTGAAGGGATGGACAAAGGTTAGGAAGGGGCGGCCCCGGCAATGAGTGAAATCGACGATCTTCAGCGGCGACTGACGGCGGCACTGGACCGGATCGGTCAGGGTGTGCAAAGCCTTTCGGCAGCCCCGAAGGAAGACCGGTCATCGGCGCAAACCATTGAAGATTTGCGGAAAAACCTGGATGACCTGCGCAAGTCGAACACCGCTCTGCAGACCCGCCTGTCGGACATGAGCCAGGAAACCGACCGCCTGCGCCAGGCCAATACGGACCTGCGCGAAACCATCCAGGCGCTGCGCGAAGCCGGTGAGGAAAAGCTGGGCGACCCGGCCAAGATCGACACCGCCATGGCGGCCGAGCTCGAATCCCTGCGCGCGGTGCAAGCCACCAGCGAAGCCGAAGCGCGGGCGATTCTCGATGCGCTGGCCCCGCTGCTGGCCGAAAAGAAAGAGGACGCCTGATGCCCGAGTTGGAGATCCTGATCGGCGGACGTGCCTTTGAAGTGGCCTGCCAGGAGGGCGAGGAGCACTATCTGCAGTCCGCCGCCGAGATGCTGAACATCGAAGCCCAGACCCTGATCGCCCAGACCGGCCGCATCCCCGAAGCGCGGATGCTGCTGATGTCGGGCCTGATGCTGGCCGACCGCACCGCCGGGGTCGAAGACCGCCTGAAGGTGGTCGAGGACGAGGCCGAGGCCCTGCGCGCCGAGGTCGACCGCCTGAACGCCGCGCTGAAACGCGCGAACGAGGCCGCCGCAGCAACAAGCCTGCCCGCCGGTCTGACCGACCAGCTGAAGACCCTGGCCGACAAGGCCGAGGCCCTGGCAGGTGAGGTCGAGGACAAGGCGAAGGCGGGCTGAGGTCGGCGTTTCTTTCGATCCAGATAACGCGTTCAAATTTGGACCAGATCTATGCAGGCCGCCCGTTTGGTTGCCGGAAAACCATTTCCACAAATTGTGAGGCATTTATCATGTCCTATGTCCCCAATCAGTTGGGTGGTGATCCTGCAGCCGATCAGGATCAGGACGCGATAGAAAAGTACCTGAGGTCCCGGAAGGTGGGCGATGAGGTGGCGATACACTCGACACAGGGTGGGCCGCGCATGCTGCAGATCACAATAGCCAAAGTGATAGAGGTTAGGCCAAGGGGAAGGCTATGGACCGATCGCGCTGCCCCATGGGGGGATAATCGCTGGTTCATGAAATCTGGCAAAAATTGCGGTGCGCCGACGGGGTAAAGTCGTCTTGTCATTCCGACAGAGAAAGTTCGGCGTTATTCCGAAGAAGGACGTTACCATCTTGATGCCCAGTGATTTTGCTTCGAAATTGGTCCTGTAAGGTCACATTTGGTGGCTGATCACCAATTGAAAAAGGCCGGGGCGCAATGCCCCGGCCTTTTCTGCATTCGGTTTGTCGGTTGTCCCAAAGGATCAGCCGTTGGCGGCGCGGATCTTTTCGGCGGCGTCCTTGTCATAGGCGACACCGTTCGCGTCGAACAGCGTGTCCAGCTCGCCCGACAGGGTCATCTCGGTAATGATGTCGCAGCCGCCGACGAATTCGCCCTTCACGTACAGCTGGGGGATGGTCGGCCAGTCAGAGTAATCCTTGATGCCCTGGCGGATTTCCTCGTCGGCCAGAACGTTCACGTCGGCATAATCGACGCCCATGTAGTTCAGCACGCCCGCCACGCGCGAGGAGAACCCGCACTGCGGCATGGACTTGGTGCCTTTCATGTAAAGGACCACGTCATTGCCTTTTACGATTTCGTCGATGCGGGTTTTCGCGTCAGTCATCTGTCTTGTCCTTCTGATCCGATCGCTCGGGATCTGATGTATCGGGGTCGCGCCTTAGTCGGGCGCGCGGGTGGTCAGGGCCAGCGCGTGCAATTCGCCCGCGGGGCCGTCCATCTTGCCTTTCAGCGCGGCATAGACGGCGCGCTGCTGCTGCACGCGGTTCTTGCCGCGAAAGCTTTCGTCCACGACCGTGGCCGCGAAATGCTGACCGTCATCGCCCTGCACGGTGATCTGTGCCTCGGGGAAGGTTTCGCGGATAAGGTTTTCGATGTCCTGGGCCTGAATGGGCATGATGCGCCTGTCTTGGTTTGCTTTCCGGAAATGTAGTCGCCAGCCCCGGCCGTTGCAAGCAGCGCCCGGGGTGGGATCGCGGAAGGCCTTAGCCGAAGTGGCCGCCGAACGAGGTGCGGTAAAGGCCGGACAGTTCTTCCAGCGGGGCAGAGGTGCCGCCAAAGCTGACCGCGTCGCCGGTGAACTTGCCCACGGTGCTTAGCGTGACGCCGGCCTGACCGGCGGCCACCATCAGCGCCTCGGCCATGTCGAAGTTGCAGGCGATCAGGTAGCGGCCCTGGTCTTCGCCAAACAGCTGCGCCTGGTCCGCATCGTCCAGAACCACGCCCACGCCCGAGGCTTCGGCCATCTCAAACGCCGCCAGGGCAAGCCCGCCGTCCGACAGGTCGGTGCAGGCGGTGATCATGGCGCGGTTGGCCAGGATGAAATCGCCCGCGGCGCGTTCCGCCGCCAGGTCCACATGGGGCGCGTCGCCTTCGACGCGGCCGAAGACCTCGGCCAGAAGGGCGGACTGGCCCAGGTGGCCCTTGGTTTCGCCCACGACCAGCGCCACGTGACCGTCGCGCGCGGTGCCAGTGATGGCGTCGTCGGCGTCGGCGATCAGGCCCACGGCCCCGATGGTCGGGGTCGGCAGGATCGCCTGGCCGTCGGTTTCGTTGTAGAGCGACACGTTGCCCGACACGATCGGCATGTCCAGCGCCTTGCAGGCCTCACCGATACCCTGGATCGCACCGACGAACTGGCCCATGATCTCGGGCTTTTCGGGGTTGCCGAAGTTCAGGTTGTCGGTCGAGGCCAGCGGTTTGGCCCCGGCGGCGATCAGGTTGCGGAAGGCCTCGGCCACGGCCTGCTTGCCGCCTTCGACCGGGTTCGCCTTGACGTAGCGCGGGGTCACGTCCGAGGTGAAGGCCAGCGCCTTGTTGGTGCCATGCACGCGGATCACGCCCGCGCCAAAGCCCGGGATGCGCATCGTGTCGGCCATCACCTGGCTGTCGTATTGCTCATAGACCCACTGGCGAGAGCTGTAGTTGGGCGAAGAGATCAGCGCCTTCAGCCCGTCGATGGGATCGACGGCTGGAATGTCGTCCAGGTCGGCGTTCACCTCGGTCGGGACATGCGGGCGGTCGTATTCCGGTGCCATCGACGACAGTTTCGACAGCGGCAGATCGGCCCAGGTCTTGCCCTGGTGCTGGATCAGGAACCGGTCTTCGGGGATGGTTTCGCCGACGATGGCAAAATCCAGGTCCCATTTGTCGAAGACGGCCTTGGCCTCGGCCTCTTTCTCGGGGCGCAGCACCATCAGCATGCGTTCCTGGGATTCCGACAGCATCATCTCGTAGGCGGTCATGCCCTGTTCGCGGCAGGGCACGCTGTCCAGATCCAGCCGGATGCCCAGACCGCCCTTGTCGCCCATTTCGACCGCGGAACAGGTCAGGCCGGCGGCCCCCATGTCCTGGATCGAGATCACGGCACCGGTCTGCATCAGCTCCAGCGTGGCTTCCATCAGGCGCTTTTCGGTGAAAGGGTCACCGACCTGCACCGTGGGGCGCTTTTCCTCGATGGTCTCGTCGAATTCGGCCGAGGCCATGGTGGCCCCGCCAACGCCGTCGCGGCCTGTCTTGGCGCCAAGGTAGACCACCGGCATGCCGACGCCCGAGGCGGCGGAATAGAAGATCTGATCCGTCTCGGCCAGACCGGCGGCAAAGGCGTTCACAAGGCAGTTGCCGTTGTAGGCGGGGTCAAACCGGACCTCACCGCCCACGGTCGGCACGCCAAAGCAGTTGCCGTAGCCGCCCACACCTTCGACGACGCCATGCACAAGCTGGCGGGTCTTCCAGTGATCCTTTTCACCGAAGGACAGCGAATTCATCGCCGCGATCGGACGCGCGCCCATGGTAAAGACGTCGCGCAGGATGCCGCCTACGCCGGTCGCCGCGCCCTGGTAGGGTTCGATGTACGAGGGGTGGTTGTGGCTTTCCATCTTGAAGACCACGCACTGGCCGTCACCGATGTCGACGATGCCCGCGTTCTCACCGGGGCCGCAGATGACCTGGGGGCCATCGGTCGGCAGGGTGCGCAGCCATTTCTTCGACGACTTGTAGGAACAATGTTCGTTCCACATGGCCGAAAAGATGCCCAGTTCGGTGAACGTCGGTTCGCGGTTCAGGATCCGCAGGATTTCCGAATATTCATCGGGCTTGATGCCGTGGCTTGCGATCAGCTCTTCGGTGATGGCCGGTTCCTGCATTGGTATCCCCTTGTTCCAACTGCGCCCCCTTTACGACAGGTCGCGCGGCGGGAAAAGGGGCCTATAGCGGTGGCGGCCCCAGCTTTGCCCCCAGAAGGGACCGCAAGCCGCGCAAACGGCCAAAGGCGTCGTGCCGCCGGTCGACGGATTTCAGCATCCGCATCGACAGGAACCGCCGCAGAACGGACCAGATCGTGCGCGCCATCGGGGCGCTGCGGCCGAACTTCTTCATCACGTGATAATAAGAGCGGATGTAGTGATAGCCCTTGAAGGCGCTCAGCGCGGGTGAGGCCTCGGTGCTGCCGCCGCTGGCGTGATCCACCCGTGCCTCGGGCACATAAAGCAACGGACCGGCATCGCGGTCCAGCCGCAGGGTCACGTCATCATCTTCGAAATACAGGAAGATTTCGGGGTCGAAGCCGCCGATCTTCTCAAAGGCGCTGCGCCGCACCATCAGGCCGGCCCCGGACAGCGACGGCACCTGGGTTTCCACTGTCGGCCGCGACTTGCGGCGCGCAAAGGGACCGCGCGGCAGGATAATCGAGGGGCGCACGCTGAACATCTTGCCCGATCCGGCAAAGAACGCCGGCCCCGAGGCCGAGGCATCGGGGCGACGATCGAGTGCCGCCACCAGCAGATCCACCGCACCGGGGCGAAGCGTCGCATCGGGGTTGAGGAAAAACACGAACTCGCGCGTCGACCGCGCCGCGCCCAGATTGCAGGCAGTGCCAAAGCCCAGGTTCTTGCCCGCGGGGATATAGATATGTCCATTGGCCTGCGCCCAGGCCTCCAACCCGTCGGGCGGGCCGTTGTCGACGCAGATCAGCTGGGTGCCTTCGGGAAGGGTGGCGGCCATGGCGGGCAGGACGTCGAAGCTTTTGAAGGCGACGGCAACGACCGAGACACGCGCGCCCGCGGTCTCCGTGCCCTTGGTTTCTGTGCTGGTCGCCATCGGCCTGTCCCCAATCTGTGCTGGGTCCCGGTTAGCCAGCCCCCCGCGGCGCGTCAATCCGCGCGGCACCGCCATCGCCCATGCCGCAATGCGGCATCGCCGCCGAAAGGCGGGTGCAAAGGAAAACGCAAGCGGAAAGAAAAAAAGGCCGGACAAAAGTCCGGCCAAGTCCAACAGGGAGGTATGAAGGTGATGAAGCGTTAAGCAGCATCACCGTCGAATGTGGACATATGAGGCGCCTTTGAGTCGCGCAAGGATCAAAATGCCGCAGTCGCAGCAAAGCCGCTATGCGATTTGCGCAATGCTCTCAGCTGGCCGGCGACTCGCCTTCCGCCTGCTCGCGCAGGTGGCGGCGGTGCTGGATGATCTCTTCCTGCACGAAATCACGGAAGGCCGCGACGCGCTTGGAATGGCGAAGCTCCTCCGGGAAGGCGAGGAAGATGGGCACCTCCTGGCTTTCCACGTCGGGCAGGACGCGCACCAGATGCGGGAAATCTTCCACCAGGTAATCCGGCAGAACCCCAATACCCAGATTGTTGACCACCGCCTGCAGCGCGCCGAAGTAGTTGTTCACCGTCAGGGTCGATGCGACCTCATGGCTCATCAGTTCCTGGACCAGCAGGGCACCGGCGGCGACCTGCGGGGTCGAGGGGTTCTGACAGATCAGCCGGAAATTGCGGATATCCTCGATCCGCTCGGGGCGGCCTTCGCGGTCCAGGTATTCCGGCGTTGCATAGAGCTGCATGCGCAGCGACATCAGCCGCTTGCGGATCAGGTCGGCCTGGCTGGGTTCCTTCATGCGGATGGCAACGTCAGCTTCGCGCATGGGAAGGTCCAGCACGCGTTCTTCCAGCATCAGGTCGATCTTCAGATCGGGGTACTTTTCATAAAGCTTGGTCAGGCGCGGGGCCAGCCAAAGCGTGCCGAAGCCGGTGGTGGTGGTGACCCGCAATTCGCCAAAGACTTCTTCTTCGCTGTCGCGGATGCGCGCGGTGGCGGTGTCTAGGCGCTTGGCCATGGCGCGGGTCGCGTCAAACAGAAGCTCCCCCTGTTCGGTCAGAATCAGCCCCCGTGCGTGACGGTGGAAAAGGGTGGTGTTCAGCGATTCTTCCAGCCCGCGGATCTGGCGGGAAACCGCCGATTGCGACAGATGAAGGGCATCCCCCGCGTGGGTCAGGCTGCCGGCGTCCGCCACCGCGTGAAAGATTCGTAGTTTATCCCAATCCATGCCCGTAACTTTCCACTCAACCGCACTGCTTTCTGGTAATTAACGGTCACATAGCGGCTATGCGTCTGTGCGTTAAGTCCCCCGGCTCAATTTTTTGAAATTGGTCATATGTTGTGACCTTTTTTTCGGCTACACTTTGAGCGGGAGGAACATCATGACCATAGCCGATATTTCCTTGAACGATCGTTTCGATCTGGAAAAAAGCCAGGTCCTTCTGAACGGTACACAGGCGCTTGTTCGCCTGATGCTGATCCAGAAGGAACGCGACCGCCTTGCCGGTCTTAACACCGCCGGTTTCGTGACCGGGTATCGCGGTTCGCCCCTTGGGGCGGTCGACCTGCAGATGAACCGCGCGGCCAAGCAGCTGGCCGCCGCCGACGTCCGGTTTCAGGAAGGCCTGAACGAGGATCTGGCCGCCACCGCCCTGTGGGGCGCGCAGCAGGCGGAACTGCGTGGGGAAGGCAAGTACGACGGGGTCTTTGGCCTTTGGTACGGCAAGGGTCCGGGCGTCGACCGGTCGGGCGATGCGATGAAACACGCCAACATGGCCGGCACCTCGCCCCACGGCGGCGTGCTGATGGCCATGGGCGATGACCACACCGGAGAAAGCTCGACCGTGCTGCACCAGTCCGAATGGGCGCTGGTCGACAGCTACATGCCGATCGTCAGCCCCGCCGGCGTGCAGGAGATCCTGGATCTTGGCGTCTATGGCTATGCTTTGTCGCGTTATTCCGGCCTCTGGGTCGGGCTGAAGACCATGAAGGACACGGTCGAGGCGACGTCGGTCGTCGATGGCCGCCCGGACCGGATGAACCTGATCCTACCGACGGATTACGACATGCCCGCGGGCGGGCTGAACATCCGTTTGGTCGACACCCCGACAGAACAAGAAGCGCGGATGATCGACCACAAGCGCTTCGCGGCCGAGGCCTTTGCTCGCGCCAACAAGATCGACAAACGCATGTGGGGCAAGCCGGGCGCCAAGATCGGCTTTGTCGCCGCCGGCAAGAACTGGCTGGACCTGGTCCACGCGCTGGCGCTTCTGGGCATTGACGAGGCCGAGGCCGAGCGTCTGGGCATCACCACCTACAAGGTGGCGCAGGTCTGGCCGCTGGACATGGACGGTTTCCACGACTGGGCCGAGGGGCTCGACCTGATTGTCGTGGTCGAGGAAAAGCGCAAGCTGATCGAGGTGCAGGTCAAGGAAGCCATCTTTGATGACCGCCGTGGCCGCCGCGTCTGGGGCTGGCACATGGGGGGCGGCGCAGGGTCTATGCACGGGCCAGAACTGTTCCAGACCAAACAGGCGCTGGACCCGATCATGATCGCTCAGAAGCTGGGCGCGATCCTGATCGACGAAGGCCGCGACACCGACCGCATCCGCGCCGGCCTGTCTGCGCTGGAGGAAGCCAAGCGCAACGACAACGCCCCCGAGATCGCGGCGCGTCTGCCGTATTTCTGCTCGGGCTGTCCGCACAACACCTCGACCAAGGTGCCCGAGGGCTCGCGCGCCTATGCGGGGATCGGCTGTCACTACATGGTGCAGTGGATGGACCGCTCGACCCAAGGGTTCACCCACATGGGGGCCGAGGGCGCGAACTGGATCGGAGAGGCCCCGTTTTCCAACACCTGCCACGTGTTCCAGAACCTGGGCGACGGCACCTATAACCATTCGGGCGTGCAGGCGATCCGTGCGGCGCTCGCCAGCGGTGTGAACATCACCTACAAGATCCTCTTCAATGACGCGGTCGCCATGACCGGCGGTCAGAAGAACGAAGGCGGGCTGACCGCCGACCGGATCGCGCGGGAATTGACCGCCATGGGCGTCAACCGGATCGAGGTCGTCTTCGACGAGAAGGAAGAACCGCGACGCGAGGATTTCCCCAAATCCGTCGGCTGGCACGAACGCGCCGAGATGGACGCGGTGCAGAAAAGCCTGACCGGCGTGAAAGGCGTCAGCGCGATCCTTTATATCCAGACCTGCGCCGCCGAAAAGCGCCGCCGCCGCAAGCGGGGCCAGTTCCCCGATCCCGATCAGCGGGTCTTTATCAACCCGGCGGTCTGCGAAGGCTGCGGCGATTGCGGGGTGCAGTCCAACTGCGTTTCGATCGTGCCGAAGGAAACCGAACTGGGCCGCAAGCGTCAGATCGACCAGTCCTCGTGCAACAAGGATTTCAGCTGTCTCAAGGGCTTCTGCCCGTCCTTCGTGACGCTGGAAGGGGCCAAGGTGAAGAAGGCGACCGGATCGGGCATCGATCTGCCGGATCTGCCTGCGCCGGATCTGCCCGCGATCCAAGGCACCCATAACCTGGTCATCACCGGGGTGGGCGGCACCGGCGTCGTCACCATCGGTGCGCTGCTGGCCCAGGCCGCGCAGCTGGACGGCAAGGGGGCGGGCATGATGGAGATGGCCGGCCTCGCCCAGAAGGGCGGTGCGGTGCATATCCATGTCCGCCTGGCCAACCGGCCCGAGGATATCAGCGCCATCCGCGTCGCCACCGGCGAGGCGCACGCGCTGATCGGCGGCGACCTGGTGGTCAGCGCCGGGTCCAAGACCCTGGGTCTGACCAAGCAGGGCGCGACCGGCGCGGTGGTGAACAGCCACCAGATCATCACCGGCGATTTCACCCGCGACACGGAATTCCAGATCCCGTTCGACCGGTTGGAAATGCAGCTTCAGGCCCGGCTGGGCGAGGGTGTCGCGCTTTTCGATGCCTCGGAGCTGGCGCGAATGGTGATGGGGGATTCCATCTTTTCCAACATGATGGTGCTGGGTGCGGCCTGGCAGCGCGGCCTGATCCCGCTGAGCCTTGAGGCGCTGGAAGGGGCGATCCGCTTGAACGGGGCCGCCATCGACAAGAACCTGGAGGCCTTTGCCATCGGTCGCTGGGCCGTGCTGCACCCCGAAGAGGCCGCGAAACGCGCGTCGTCCAAGGTGGCCACCCTGCCGCCCAGCCTGTCGGACCGGATCGACATCCGCGCCGAACAGCTGGTGGCCCATACCGGGCGCCGCCTGGCCAAACGCTATCGCAAGCTGGTCGAGGGGATCGAGGACGAGGCCCTGCGCCTAGCCGTCGCCAAGGGCTATCACAAGCTGCTGGCCTACAAGGACGAATACGAGGTCGCGCGGCTGCTGCTGGACACCGAGGAACGCGCCCGCGAGGAGTTCGAGGGCGATTTCCGCATGTCCTATCACATGGCTCCGCCGATCCTGTCCAAGACAGGCCCCGACGGCCGCCCGGTCAAGCGCAAGTTCGGCCCCGGCATGAAGCGCGGGCTGAAGATGCTGGCCGCACTGAAAGGGCTGCGCGGCACGCCGCTGGACCCCTTCGGCCGCACCGAGGAACGCCGGATGGAGCGCGCGCTGATCAAGCAATACGAGGCCGATATGGCCGAGGTGCTGCCGAAGGTCACGCCCGCGACCCATGACGTCGTCGTGGCGCTGGCCGAACTGCCGCTGAAGATCCGCGGCTATGGTCCGGTGAAACAGGCGAATGAGGCCAAGGCCGCGAAGGAGCGCGAGGCGCTTCTGGCGAGTTTCCGCGCCGGCGGGGCGATGGACCGCGCCGCAGAGTAAGGCGCAGTTCAGGTCGGGGCAGGGCGGCGGGACCAGCGCGCCCTGCCGAGGACAGCGAAGGCCGCGTCCGGGGGGATCCCGGGCGCGGCCTTCTGCCTTTTGGTGGGCGGGCGTGCCATTCGGGCGGATGGCCCCCTGCGCCTCCGGCGGGAGTATTTTCGGCAAGATGATGCAGGCGGGGCGCGCGAAGGGGGAAAGGGCGCGCGCGCGATTTTGGGCCGGTTGGTGGCGCGAGGCTGGATCCGCGAAGGGGGAGGGGTTACATCGGAAGGAAGCCCTTGGTGATCCGATGACAGCACAGACCCCGCCCGAGACAACCGGCAAGCCCCCCAGCAATCGCCAGATCGCGCGCGATATTTCCTATGCCCATTCGGCCGCCACCAAGGGGGGGCGCGCGCTGATCCGGGTGATGGAGAATGTCACGGGCCGCCCCGGGCTGATCAAGCGGGCCGACGGCTATGGCCGCGACGTGGCGGCGGGGCGCGATTTCTGGTCGGTCATGGTGGACCGCTACGGGCTGTCGCTGTCGGTCGCGGGGGGCGCGCTGGAGAATATCCCGCGCGAGGGCCCGCTTATCCTGGTCGCCAACCATCCCTATGGCATCCTTGACGGGCTGATGATGGGGCATCTGCTGCAACAGCAGCGCGGCGATTTCCGCATCCTGGCCAATTCGGTCTTTCGCAAGGCCGAGGACATCAACCGCGTGATCCTGCCGATTTCCTTCGACGAGACCAAGGAAGCCGTGCAGCAGAACATCGAGACCCGCAGGACCGCCCTGAGATACCTGGCCGAGGGTGGCGCGATCGGCGTCTTCCCCGGCGGCACGGTGTCCACCGCCCTGCGGCCCTTTTCGCGGCCCATGGATCCGGGCTGGCGCGGGTTCACCGCCCGGATGATCACCAAGTCCGAGGCCACGGTGGTGCCGATGTTCTTTGCCGGCCACACCTCGCGGTTGTTCCAGCTGGCCTCTCACCTGCATTCGACCCTGCGTATGGGGCTTCTGATCAAGGAGTTCCGGTCGCGCATCGGCACGCCTGTAGAGGTGGTGATCGGCGATCCCATCCCCCGCGAGGAAATCGCGCGATTTGCCGGCGAAACCCGCGCCTTGATGGATTTCCTGCGGCGCCAGACCTATGCGCTTTCGCCCGAGCCTCTCAAATCCTTTGAATATGGTTTCGAATTCGAGGATAAGCACCGGACCGGGGGCGATCCCCGGCGCAGATACTGAGGGCGAAGGCGATGGCAGTTGGGGTATTCGACAGCGGACTTGGCGGGCTGACCGTGCTGGACGCCGTGGCGAAGCGCCTGCCCGAGGTGCCCTTTGTCTATTTCGGCGACAACGCCCATGCCCCCTATGGCGTGCGCGATGCCGACGACATCTACGACCTGACCACCGGGTCGGTCGCGCGCATGTTCGACGCGGGCTGCGATCTGGTGATCATTGCCTGCAACACCGCCAGCGCCGCCGCGCTGCGCCGGATGCAGGAAAGCTGGGTGCCCAAGGACAAGCGGGTGCTGGGCGTCTTTGTGCCGCTGATCGAGGCGTTGACCGAACGCCAGTGGGGCGACAATTCCCCGCCGCGCCAGGTTGCCGTGAACAACGTGGCATTGTTTGCTACGCCCGCCACCGTTGCCAGTCGCGCGTTCCAGCGCGAACTGGCCTTTCGCGCGATCGGCGTCGATGTCGAGGCCCAGGCCTGTGGCGGCGTGGTTGATGCCATCGAAGACGGTGACCTGATCCTGGCAGAGGCGCTGGTGCGGTCCCATGTGGATGCGCTGAAACGCAAGATGCCGCATCCCGACGCGGCGATCCTGGGCTGCACCCATTACCCGCTGATGCAGGAAGTCTTCCAGGACGCGCTTGGCCCGGATGTCACGGTCTATTCCCAGGCCGACCTGGTGGCGTCGAGCCTGGCGGATTATCTGACCCGGCGGCCCGAATTCATCGGCCCCGGCACCGAAGAGATGTTCCTGACCACCGGCGATCCGGCCCGCGTGTCGTCGCGTGCGACGCAGTTCCTGCGACGAAAGATCACCTTCACCGCGGCCTGAACGGCGGGTGCCATGCACGGGGCCGATGTAAGGACCCAGTGCACCCGCAGGCGCAGAGGGTGACCAGACAGATCGGGGGCGCGCTAAGCTGACGCACTGGCGCACCCGCAGAAGATTTCCTATCTCGACGCTAAGGCGTCCGACCCGCAGGGGACCAACATGACCAAGAAAATCGCAATCATCGGCGCATCGGGCTATACCGGGGCGGAACTGATCCGGCTGATCTCGTCCCATCCGGGGATGGAGATCGCGGCGCTGGCGGCCAATTCCAAGGCCGGACAGACCATGGATCAGGTCTTTCCCTTCCTGCGCCACCTGGACTTGCCGCAGCTGGTGACCTGGGAGCAGATTGATTTCACCCAGATTGACCTGTGCTTCTGTGCCCTGCCGCACAAGACCAGCCAGGAGGTGATTTCCCAACTGCCCGGCGACATGAAGATCGTCGATCTGTCGGCTGATTTCCGGCTGCGCGACCCGCAGGCCTATAAAAAGTGGTACGGCAACGATCATGCCGCGGTCGAGATGCAGAAAGAGGCGGTCTATGGCCTGACCGAATTCTACCGGGACGAGATCAAGGGCGCGCGGCTTGTGGCCGGCACCGGCTGCAATGCGGCGACGGGTCAGTTTTCCCTGCGGCCGCTGATCTCGGCCGGGGTGATCGGGCTGGATGACATCATTCTGGACATGAAATGCGCCGTGTCGGGCGCGGGCCGCAGCCTGAAGGAAAACCTTCTGCATGCCGAGCTGAGCGAGGGCTACAATGCCTATGCCGTCGGCGGCACGCACCGCCACCAGGGGGAATTCGATCAGGAGTTTTCCCTGCTGGCAGGGCGGCCGGTTCAGATCCAGTTCACCCCGCATCTTCTGCCGGTGAACCGCGGGATCCTGTCCACGGGCTATGTCTCGGGCGATGCGCAGGCGGTGCATGACACCTTTGCCAAGGCCTATGCGGATGAGCCCTTCATCCAGGTGCTGCCCTTTGGGCAGACGCCCTCGACCCATGATGTGCGGGGATCGAACTTTGTGCATATCGGTGTGACGGGCGACCGGATCCAGGGCCGCGCGATCGTGGTGACCGCGCTGGACAACCTGTGCAAGGGATCCTCGGGGCAGGCGTTGCAGAATGCCAACCTGATGCTGGGCCTGGGCGAAACCGAGGGGCTGATGATGGCCCCGCTTTTCCCGTGAGGACGCCATGAAAGGGCTGAAGAAACAACGCCGTATCCAGATCATCGTCCTGGCCTTCGTGGCCCTGGCCGTGGCCACCGGACTGGTTGGCTATGCGATGAAGGACGGAATCAATTTCTTCCGCTCGCCCACCCAGGTGGCCGAGGCCCCGCCGCCGCCGTCCGAGACCTTCCGCCTGGGCGGGTTGGTCGAAGAGGGGTCGCTGATCCGCGGCCAGGGTGAGGCGATCACCTTTGCCGTGACCGATGGCAATGCCACCATCCCGGTGAGTTTCACCGGCATCCTTCCCGACCTTTTTGCCGAGAACCAGGGCATGATCGGTACGGGGCGCTTTATCGACGGCACCTTTGTCGCCGATGAGATCCTGGCGAAACACGACGAGAGCTATATGCCGAAAGAGGTCGTGGAGGCGCTGAAGGAACAGGGCGAATGGAAGCCCGAGGCGACCAACTGACGTGATCTGCGCCTGCGGCGGGCGGGGGAAGGGGTGGCCCCGATTGGCTCTGCGCAGCGCCCCTGCGCGGGATTATGTAGCCAGGGCGACGTGGGTGCATTTGTCTGACGGCATGGGGTGTGACTGACGGTGCAGGGGGGGGGGCTGCCCCCCTGCGACAAAGCTGAAGCTTTGACGCCACCCCCCGGGATATTTTCGGCAAGAGGATTTTGGGGGCGGGGCGCCGGCCCTGCGTGCGGTGCGGGAAGGGTTTGTTAGGGTGTCGGGGGGATCCTTGGAGCGTTGAGCAATCCGCGAGGGGCCCATGCAGACGATCCGCCAGATGGCCGAGGCCATCGTCAGCCGCGAAGGCGGCTATGTAAATGATCCCGACGATCCCGGTGGTGCGACCAATTTTGGCGTCACCATCGGCACAATGCGTCAGCTGGGGCTGGACCTGGACGGTGATGGGGCTGTGGGGACATCTGATCTGCGCGCGCTAAGCCGCGACCGCGCGGTCGAGATCTATCTGGACCGCTATTTCCACGCGCCCCGGATTGCCGAACTGCCCGAGGTTCTTTGGGACACGGTCTTTGACATGCAGGTCAATGCCGGGACTCATGCGGTGAAGATCCTTCAGCGGCTTCTGGGCGAGATGGGGCAGGCGATTGCCGTGGACGGGGTGATCGGACCCGAGACGATCCGCGCGGCCGCGCTGGCGGCGGCGCAGGCGCCAGATCATCTGCGCGACGCCTATGGGATCGCGCGGAGGAATTATTACTTTGCCCTGGCGGATGCGCGGGTGAACAGCCGGAAGTACGCGCGCAGCCGCGCAGGTGGCAAGGGCGGCTGGATCCGCCGGGCGGAAGAGTTCATCGCGCCGCGTTATCACATGACAGACCGAGAGTTCCGCAACAGGGTGGCAGCATGGGGATGATCGGGCGCGCGCTGGATTTGGTCTTTGGCGGCGGGGCCGAGGGGCTTCGCCAAACCGCTGAAGTCTTTAGGGAAAACGCAGAAAATCGGGCTGTGCGTGATCAGGAGAGGATGGCGCAGGCGCTGGCGCAATACGGGGCCGAGTTCCGCGCGACACGCGGGATCTTTGATCAGGTGATGGACGGGTTGAACCGGCTGCCGCGGCCGATGCTGGCTTTCGGATCGATCGGTCTGTTTTGCGCCGCCATGGTCGATCCGCTGTGGTTTGCCGAAAGGATGCAGGGTCTTGCGCTGGTGCCCGAGCCGCTTTGGTGGCTGATGGGCGCGGTGGTGAGTTTCTATTTCGGGGCACGTCATCAGCTGAAGGGGCAGGAGTTCCAGCGCGACATCGCGCGCAGCCTGGCCCGCGTTCCGGTGGTGATCGAGACGACCCGCGCCCTGCGCGATGCCGAAGGGGGCCGCACCGACGAAAACCGCAACGACGAAGACCGGGGGGCCGAGATCGGCGGGAATGCCGCGCTGGAGGACTGGCGGGCGTCGCGCGGCGGCAACGGGGGGATGCGGCCCTGACACCGCCCTGACATGCGACACCCCCGCGACAATGTGATCCGGCCCGGATGCGCGAAGTCGTTGGCGCAGCGCGGGGACAGGCCTATAACCGGGGCATGGTTACTGAACTCGGTCACTTCGCCCTTATCCTCGCGCTCTTCGTGGCGCTGATCCAGACAATCGTTCCGCTTGTGGGGGCGCATAAGCGCTGGCCCGGCTGGATGGCCGTGGCCGAACCCGCGGCCAATGCGCAATTCCTGCTGGTGGCCTTTTCATTTGCGGCGCTGACCCATGCCTTCGTGACCTCGGATTTCACGCTGCGGCTGGTGGTCGAGAATTCCCATTCCCTCAAGCCGATGCTCTACAAGGTCACGGGCGTCTGGGGGAACCACGAGGGGTCGATGCTGCTGTGGATCCTGATCCTGGCGCTTTTCGGGGCCTCGGCCGCCTGGTTCGGAGGCGCGCTGCCTCCGGCGCTTCGGGCGCGGGTGCTGGCGGTGCAGGGCGGGATCGGCCTGGCCTTCCTGGCGTTTCTCCTGTTCACCTCGAACCCCTTCCTGCGTATGGCCATGCCGCCGCTGGACGGGCGCGACCTGAACCCTCTGCTGCAGGATCCCGGCCTGGCCTTCCATCCGCCCTTCCTTTACCTCGGCTACGTGGGGCTTTCGATGGCCTTCAGCTTTGCCGTGGCCGCCCTGATCGAGGGGCGCGTGGACGCCGCCTGGGGCAGATGGGTGCGGCCCTGGACCCTGGCGGCCTGGATCTTCCTGACCATCGGCATCGCCCTGGGATCGTGGTGGGCCTATTACGAACTGGGCTGGGGCGGGTTCTGGTTCTGGGACCCGGTGGAAAACGCCTCGTTCATGCCCTGGCTGATCGCGGCGGCGCTGCTGCATTCCGCCATCGTGGTGGAAAAACGCGAAAGCCTGAAAAGCTGGACCATCCTTCTGGCCATCGTCGCCTTTGGCTTTTCGCTGATTGGTGCCTTCATTACGCGCTCGGGTATCATCACATCGGTGCATGCCTTCGCGACGGACCCGGAGCGCGGCGTCTTCCTTCTGGCGATCACGGCGCTGTTCATGGGCGGGGCGCTGACGCTGTTCGCGGCGCGGGCCGAGGTTCTGTCGTCCAAGGGTGTCTTCGCCATGCTCAGCCGCGAAAGCCTGCTGGTGCTGAACAACATCCTTCTGGCGGTCGCGGCCTTTGTGGTCTTTGTCGGCACCATCTGGCCGCTGGTCAGTGAACTGTTGTTCGACCGCAAGCTGTCCGTGGGTGAGCCGTTTTTCAACCTGGCCTTCACGCCCTTCTTCGTGGCCCTGGGCGCGGCGCTGCCCATTGGCGCGATGATGCCCTGGAAACGCGCCAAGGCGGGCCGGGTGCTGCGCAAGCTGCTGCCGGCGGCGGTGCTGGCGATTGCCGTTCTGGCGCTGGTCTATGCGCTTCAGACCGGGCGGTCGGCGCTTGGGCCCGTGGGGCTGATGCTGGCGACCTGGCTGGTCGTCGGCGCGCTGACCGATCTTTGGGCGCGCAAGGGCAACAGCCCCCTGTCGCGGCTGCTTCGGCTGCAACGGTCTGACTATGGCCGGGTCATCGCCCATGCCGGCCTTGGGGTCACCATCGCCGGTATCGCCGGGCTGCTGGCCTGGCAAAGCGAAGACATCCGCGTCATGCAGGAAGGCGAGAGCCTGACCCTGGCGGGCTATGACATCACCCTGCAATCGGTCGAGCGCGTGCAGGGGCCCAACTATATCTCGACCACGGGTCAGGTGCTTCTGTCGAGGAACGGCCAAAACATCGCGACGCTGACGCCCGAGAAACGCTTCTACCCCGTGGCGCGCATGCCCACGACCGAGGCCGGGATCGACAATGGTTTCCTGCGCGACGTCTACGTGGTGATCGGCGATCCACAGGACGGCGGCGGCTGGGCCTTCCGGTCCTATGTCAAGCCTCTGGCCAACTGGATCTGGGGCGGGGCCATCCTCATGGCCCTGGGCGGGGCGTTTTCGCTGTCGGACCGGCGCTATCGCGTGGCCGCAGGGGCGCGCAAGACCAACGTGCAGGGGGTGCCCGCGGAATGAAGGACCTTTTGCGACAGATGGGGCGGGCCGCCGTTTTGGCCATTTTGCTTGGCATGACCCTGGCCCCGCAATCCGCCCTGGCCGTGCAGCCGGACGAAATCCTTGACGACCCGGTTCTGGAACAACGCGCGCGGGACCTGTCCAAAGGCCTGCGCTGCCTGGTCTGCCGGAACGAGAACATCGACGACAGCAATGCCGAACTGGCCCGCGACCTGCGTCTTCTGGTGCGTGAACGGCTGGTGGCGGGCGATACCGACGACGAGGCGATCGATTTCATCACCGACCGCTACGGCGAATACGTCCTGCTGAACCCGCGCACCGGCGGGTCAAACTGGGTGCTTTGGGCGGCGGGGCCTGTGATGCTGATCACAGGTCTGGGTATCGGGCTGATCTACCTGCGCCGCCGGTCCCGCGCGACCGAAACCGCACTTAGCCAGGATGAAGAAGCCCGGTTGAAGGAAATTCTTGACCGCTGACGCAATGTTTCCCTTGCGCCCCTGCTGCCCAGACAGTGATCTACCGGCGAAGAGGAGACGCCCATGACGGACTATCAAACCATCACCAGCGAGATCACTGGCGGCAAGGCCGTGATCCGCCTGAACCGCCCCGACAAGTACAACGCGCTGACCAGCCAGATGCGGGCCGAGCTGACGGATGCCATCCGCACCGCCGAAGGCAAGGCGCGGGTGATCGTGCTGACGGGCAACGGCCCCGCCTTCTGTTCCGGCCAGGATCTGAGCGACGGCACCAATATCGCCGACCCGGACCTGGAACGCGTTCTGCGCGACGAATACCAGCCGCTGGTGCGCGCCATTGACGAGGCCCGCGTGCCGGTGATCGCCGCCGTCAACGGCCCCGCCGCCGGGGCAGGCGCAAACATCGCCCTGGGCTGCGACGTCGTGATCGCCACCGAAAGCGCCTATTTCCTGCAGGCCTTCAGCCGCATCGGCCTGATCCCCGACGCCGGTGGCACCTATTGGCTGCCACGCTCGGTCGGTGGCCCCAAGGCCATGGGGGCCGCGCTGTTCGCCGACAAGATCACCGCCCGCCAGGCCGACGACTGGGGCATGATTTGGGAAGCCGTGCCGGATACCGTTTTCGAGGCGACATGGAACGCGCGGGCCGACCACCTGGCCAATGGCCCGACGGCGGCCTATGCGATGATCAAGCAGACCATCCGCCAGAACTGGGGCAACGACCTGACCGGCCAGCTGGACCTGGAAGGCAAGCTTCAGGGCAAGGCCGGCCAAAGCCGCGACTTCAAGGAAGGCGTCATGGCCTTTCTGGAAAAGCGCGCCCCCAAGTACGAAGGCCGCTGACGCAGATACCCGAGTGTTTTAATCAAAATGGTTGAATTTAGGCTGTCTTTCCCATTGGAAAGGCAGTCTTTTTTTCGTATTCGCCACAGTTTCGCCCTAGGCCTTACCAAAGACCGCCCGTTTATACCTGCATACACGTGTTTGCGTAAATCAATGGGCGGCTTTGGGCGATGGCGACCAATGTCACAATCTCAACCCTCTATCTCGGGACCTTCGCGGATCTCGATACCTTCGAGGGTGACAACGACATGGAGAACCCGGGGGCCCTGATTGGCACCTACGGGTCCGTCGGCGCGCCGCTGTACAAGGACCGCACCGATGTCGTCACCAACAGCCCCCTGGACGGCTTTGGCAGCGACACGAATGACGCGCTGACGGCGGATCATTCCGACACCGGCACCCCGGACACGATCAGTTACGACCTGGGCGGCGGGCCGGTGGTCAGCCAGGTCGACAGCATGGCGCTGGTCACGGGCACGGTCACCTTCGCCGACGGCGCGACCCTGACCGACAATTTCGTGGTCTTCCAGGATCAGACCGGCGCGCTGTTCCTGACGATCTACGACAGCCAGGCGACGCTGGACGACAAGGGGGTCACCAGTTTCTCGATCAGCAGCGTCAACAGCACGGGCTATGACGGGCTTTCCCAGACCACGCGCGATGAGCTGAACTTTGTCGCCTGTTTCACCGATGACGCGATGATCCTGACGCCGCAGGGCATGGTGCCGATCACCGCGCTGAAGACCGGCGACATGGTGATGACCCGTGACCACGGGCCCCAGCCGATCCGCTGGATCGGCGGCACCACGATCCCCCGCGCCACGCTTGAGGCGCGGCCGCAGCTGCGCCCCTTTCGGATCAAGGCCGATTGCTTCGGGCCGGGCATGCCGTTGCGCGACATCACTCTGTCGCCGCAGCACCGGGTACTGATCGGCGGCCCCCTGATGCGCAACATGTTCGACCAGTCCGAGATGCTGATCGCCGTGAAGCACCTGGAGAAGCTCCGCCGCGTGCAGCAGCCCCGGGTGAAGGGCGACGTGACCTATCGCCATATCCTGTTTGACCGGCACGAGGTGATCTATGCCAACGGCCTGCAGACCGAGAGCCTGTTGATCGGGGACGAGGCGCGCCGCAAGCTGCCCCGCGCCCTGCTGGAGGAAATCGACACGCTGGTGCCGCAGATTTCGCAAAGCCCGGCCGCGCAGCCGCCCGCACGGGTGCTGGCACGCGGGCATCAGGCGCGCCTGCTGACCGAACGGCTGCGCCGCCGCCGCGCCCATGGGCGCAGTCATGACGGCAGCGCCATCGCGCCCTCGGCCCCCGGTGTTGCGGGCGAATGACCCTGTGAACCTGCGGTCGCGCCGCCCCCTTCTTTCCTGACATCCGCGCAAAGAAAAACCGCCGGGGCAGGGCCCGGCGGTTTCATCAGTCTGATCAGACCTTAGCGCTTTTCGACGTCGACATAGTCGCGCTGCGTCGCGCCGGTATAAAGCTGACGCGGACGGCCGATCTTCATCGCCGGATCTTCGATCATCTCTTTCCACTGCGAAATCCAGCCGACGGTGCGCGACAGCGCGAAGATCGGCGTGAACATCGAAGTCGGGAAGCCCATGGCTTCAAGGATGATGCCCGAATAGAAGTCCACGTTCGGGAACAGCTTCTTCTCGGCAAAGTAGGGATCGGCCAGGGCCTGCTGTTCCAGTTCCTTCGCGGTGGCGAGGATCGGGTTGTTTTCCACACCCAGCAGGTCCAGCACTTCGTCCGCGGATTGCTTCATCACCGTCGCGCGGGGATCGAAGTTCTTGTAGACGCGGTGGCCAAAGCCCATCAGGCGGAACGGATCGTTCTTGTCCTTGGCGCGGGCGATAAATTCGGGAATGCGATCGGGCGTGCCGATTTCCTTCAGCATCTCCAGGCAGGCCTGGTTTGCGCCGCCATGGGACGGACCCCAGAGACAGGCGATACCGGCAGCGATACAGGCAAACGGGTTCGCCCCCGAAGAGGACGCCAGACGCACGGTCGAGGTCGAGGCGTTCTGTTCATGGTCCGCATGCAGCGTGAAGATCCGGTCCATCGCGCGGCTCAGGATCGGGTCGACCTGGTAATCCTCGGCCGGGACGCTGAAGCACATGCGCAGGAAGTTGGACGCATAGTCCAGATCGTTGCGCGGGTACACGAAGGGCTGACCCACGGTGTACTTGTAGGCCATGGCGGCGATCGTCGGCATCTTGGCGATCAGGCGGATCGTCGCGACCTCACGCTGCCAGGGATCCGAGATGTCGGTGCTGTCGTGGTAGAAGGCGGACATCGCGCCGACCACGCCCACCATGATCGCCATCGGGTGCGCATCGCGGCGGAACCCGGTGAAGAAGCGGTGCATCTGTTCGTGCACCATGGTGTGATTGGTCACGCGGCTTTCGAAGTCTTCCAGCTGTGCGGCGGACGGCAGTTCACCGTAAAGCAGCAGGTAGCAGACTTCGAGGAAATGCGACTGGCCGGCCAGCTGGTCGATCGGGTAGCCCCGGTGCAGCAGCACGCCCGCTTCGCCGTCGATATAGGTGATCGTGCTTTCGCAGGACGCGGTCGAGGTGAAGCCCGGGTCATAGGTGAACACGTCGGCCTGACCATAGAGCTTGCGGATGTCCAGGACATCGGGGCCCGCGCTTGGTGACAGGATCGGCAATTCATAGGTCTGCCCCTTAAGGTTCAGCGTTGCCGTTTTGTTCGTATCTGTCATACTCTTCCCTTCCTCTTGTCGCGCACGAACCAGTGCCGCACGCCCCTTCTATGGCTTCCGGGTAACCGGAACGTTACGGTCGCTGCCTAGCCGGCAGCATCCCCGATCCGGGCACAGGATTCCTCCTGTCCAAGGACCGTCATCATGTCAAAAACACTGGGTGTCGCGGCGCGTCCGGCAAGGGCTGCGCGCAGGGGACCGGCCAATTGCCCGAACTTCACTCCGCGGTCTTCGGCAAAGCTGTTCAATAGGGCCTCCAAATCCTGACGCGTCCACGTAGCATTTTGCAGGTGCGGCGTCAAATCCGACAGCATGGCCCGGGCGTCTTCACCCAGGTTCTTGGCCGCTTTCTCTTCTACCTCGATCGGCCGTTCGACCAGGCAGAAGTGAGCCTTTTCAAGAAGTTGGGGTAGGGTCTTGGCCGAGGTTTTCAGGAACGGCAAGGCCTGCGAAATTTTGTATTCCGTTGTATGCAAAAGCGGAGTTTGACCGGTCGCAGCCATGAAATCCTTCAGCTCGTTCAGCAGCGCAGCATCCTCGGCCGCGGCCATGTGCTGACCACAGATATTCTCAAGCTTCTTGAAGTCCAGACGCGCCGGGGATTTGCCGATCCCCTTCAGGTCGAACCACTCCTTCGCCTGGGCGTCGGTGAAGAATTCGTCGTCGCCGTGGCTCCAGCCCAGGCGGGTCAGGTAATTGCGCATGCCGGCGGCGATATAGCCCATGTCGCGGTATTCCTCGACACCCAGGGCCCCGTGGCGCTTGGACAGCTTCTTGCCGTCGGGGCCGTGGATCAGCGGGATATGCGCATAGGTCGGCACCGGCCAGCCCATGGCCTCGATGATGGCCATCTGGCGCGCGGCATTGTTCAGGTGGTCATCGCCCCGGATCACATGGGTCACGCCCATGTCGTGATCGTCGACCACAACCGCCAGCATATAGACCGGCGTCCCGTCCGAGCGCAGCAGCACAAGGTCGTCCAGCTGGTCGTTGCGGATGCGCACGTCGCCCTGCACCTCGTCCCGGATCACCGTCTCGCCATCGCGCGGGGCCTTCAGGCGCACCACATAGGGCGCATCGGGATGGGTCGCGGGATCGGCATCGCGCCAGGGCGATTGATACAGGGTCGAACGCCCCTCGGCCCGGGCGGCGTCGCGGAACTCCTGGATCTCGTCCTGGGTGGCGAAGCACTTGTAGGCCTTCCCGGCCTCAAGCAGCTGCAGCGCCACTTCGCGATGGCGGTCGGCACCGTCGAACTGGGACACCGCTTCGCCGTCGTAGTCCAGACCCAGCCAGTCCATCCCGGCCAGGATCGCCGCCGTCGCCTCCGGGGTCGAGCGTTCGCGGTCCGTGTCTTCGATCCGCAGCAGGAACTTGCCGCCGCGACCCCGGGCATAGAGCCAGTTGAAAAGCGCGGTACGGGCCCCGCCGATGTGAAGAAAGCCGGTCGGAGACGGCGCGAAACGGGTGACGACCTGCGTGTTCACGGGGGGAGTAACCTTTCGTTTACCGAGATGGCGCAAGCTGCGCCTGAAGTTGAGCGATCTGTATCTGGCCGCAACGGGGGTGACAAGTGCCGCGGGGGCTTCTGCACCTGGTGAACCGGGCGGCCAGCGGGGCCGCGATGATCGTGCTGAACCAGCGCGGGGCCTTGTTTCCTTGGGCTCCGGTCCTGCTGGCACTTGGCATTGCCAACTATTTTGCTTGCGCCACGGAACCCCGGGGCGGGCAGGTGGCGCTGGCCTGTGCGGGGGCTCTGGCGGCGGGCGTCCTGGCGGTGCGGTCGGGGGCCTTGGCGGGGCCGATGCTTTGGGCCGTGGCGCTGGTGCTGGCGGGCTTCTGCCTTGGGGCGCTGCGCGCGCAGGTGGTCGCCGCCCCGGTGCTGGGCTGGCGATACTACGGGCCGGTGCAGGGGCGCATCGTGATGATCGACCGCTCCGGCTCGGACGCGGTGCGGCTGACGCTGGACCGGGTGCTTCTGCCGGATGTCGACCCCGCCCGCACGCCCGACCGCGTTCGCCTGTCGCTGCATGGGGAACAGGGTGCAATGACCCCGCTGCCCGGGCTGACCGTCCAGGCCACCGCGCATCTGTCGCCCCCCGGCGGCGCGGTCGAACCGGGCGGTTTCGATTTCCAGCGCCACACCTGGTTCGCCGGTCTGGGGGCCATCGGCTATACCCGCGTGCCGGTGATGGCCCATGCCCCGCCCGAACGGGGGGCGACGCTGGTCTTCGCCGCCCGCATGGCCCTGTCGGACCGCATCCGCGCCGTGCTGCCAGGCGACACCGGGGCCTTTGCCGCCGCCATCACCGCCGGCGACCGATCCGCGCTGAGCCAGGAGGTGACCGAGACCCTGCGCCGCACCAACCTGGCGCATCTTCTGGCGATCTCGGGGCTGCACATGGGGCTGGTCACCGGCTTTGTCTTTGCCGCCCTGCGACTGGGGGGCGCGTTGTGGCGGCACGCGGCGCTGAACTGGCCGGTGCGGTCCATTGCGGCGGGGGCGGCCATCGCGGCGGGGGCGGTCTACCTGGCGCTTTCGGGGGCGGCCATCGCCACGGAACGCGCCTTTGTCATGGCCTGCGTCGCCTTCCTGGCGCTGATCGCGGGGCGCCGGGCGATTTCCCTGCGCGCCCTTGCCCTGGCGGCGCTGGTGGTGCTGATCCTCCGCCCCGAGGCGCTTTTGTCCCCTGGCTTCCAGATGTCCTTTGCCGCGACCACGGCGCTGGTGGCGGCCTTCGGTGCGCTGCGGGGGCGGGGCGGCGCCTGGCCACGCTGGACCCGGCCGGTGGTGGCGCTGCTTGTGTCCTCAAGCGTGGCGGGCTTTGCCACGGCCCCGGTCGGGGCGGCGCATTTCAACACATTCGCGCATTACGGGCTGGTGGCGAACTTGGTCGCTATGCCGGTCATGGGGCTCTTCGTGATGCCGGCCGCGGTGCTGGCGGTGCTGCTGATGCCCCTAGGGGCCGAGGCCGTCCCCCTGACGCTCATGGGGCTGGGGCTGGACTGGATCCTGCTGGTGGCGCGAAGCGTCGCTGCATGGGATGGCGCGGTCGGCAGGGTGATCGCACCTGGGCCGCTGGTATTGCCGCTTTATGCGCTAGGCGGGCTTTGGGTCATCCTGTGGCAGGGGCACTTGCGCTGGCTGGGTTTGGTGCCCCTGGTCCTGGCCGCCTGGCTCTGGTCCGGGGCGACACGGCCGCAGGTGCTGATCGAAGAGGGCGGGCAATTGGTCGGGGTCATGACGCCCTCGGGCCGCGCGCTAAGCCGGGGGCGCGGCGCCGGGTTCCCGGCCGAGGTCTGGCTGGAGAATGACGGATCCGCCCTGGATCAGGACGCGGCCTTTGCCCTCTGGCCGCCCGATCTGCCGATCCGGCATCTGACGGGCAAGAAGGCCGCCGCCGCGCTGACCTGTTCCGAGGGCGAGATCGTGGTGCTGAACCACGATCCCCCGGGCCGTCCCCCCTGCAGGGTCTTCTCGCCGAAGACCCTGCGCGACACCGGGGCGCTTGCGTTGACCCTTGCGCCGCGAGGCCTTGAAATCACGTCGGCCCGCGCAATGGCGGGCCGACGGTTGTGGAATGATAAAGACATCCGCGTCAGCCATATCTGGCGCTGGCCGGTCCAAGGTGCGGATCAATAGGTGCGGATCAGCCCGACCAGCCGGCCCTGCACCTTCACCCGGTTGTCGGGCAGCACGCGGGTCTCATAGGCGGGGTTGGCCGCCACCAGCTCGATCTGGCCGGAGCGGCGGAAAAAGCGTTTCAACGTCGCCTCCTGGTCGTCGACCAGCGCCACCACGATGTCGCCATTGTCGGCCGAGGTGGTTTCGCGCACCACAACCACGTCGCCGTCGTTGATGCCCGCGTCGATCATGGAATCCCCGCGCACTTCCAGCGCGAAATGGCTGCCCGAACCGGACAGCATCGACCCCGGCACCGCCACGTGATGCGACACCTGGTTGATTGCCTCGATCGGCACGCCGGCGGCGATCCGGCCCATCACGGGAAGCTCCAGCGCATGCACGGCCTCGACCGCCATCGTGTCGCCAAGGGGTTGTTTTGCCGTGCTCTGACCGCCTTCGATGACCTTCGGGGCAAAGCCGCTGGCCTCTCCTCCCAGGCTTTCGGGCAGCTTCACGATTTCGATCGCCCGGGCCCGATGCGCCAGGCGGCGGATGAAGCCGCGTTCCTCTAGCGCCGTGATCAGCCGGTGGATCCCGGATTTCGACCGCAGATCAAGCGCCTCTTTCATCTCGTCGAAGGAGGGCGGGACGCCATCGCGCTGCACGCGTTTGTGGATGAATTCCAGCAGGTCGAGTTGTTTCTTCGTCAGCACGGCACTACTCCCTCGCGCGGCTTTTGTTGCCGTTTGTTCTATACGTGTTCACGTTTTGTGTCAACTGCGGGGGTGCCTGGGCCGGTTTCGCCGGGGCGACGTCGGATCGGGGGCTGTCGTCAAAGGCACCGCCCGGACCCCGCCGTGCAGGCGCAGGCGGTCAAAGCGGCAGATAGTCGACCGCATCCCCGGCTTTGGCCGCAGGCGCATGGGGCGGGCGCACCAGAAGCGCGCCGGACCCGGACAGGACGGACAGAAGGGCGCTGTCCTGGCGGGCGTCGGCCAGGATGCCTTCGGGCGTGATGTGGGCGCGCATATAGTGTTCGCGCGGGCCATTCGCGGCGACATCCGCAGCCAGGACACCGCGCAGACGCGGGGCGGGGGCGGCCCCAAGCCCAAGCATGTGCCGCAGCACCGGCACGACAAACAGATGGCCGCAGACCATGGCCGAGACCGGGTTGCCCGGCAGCCCGATCATCACCGCATCGCCCAGTCGCCCCGCCATCAGCGGTTTGCCCGGCCGCATGGCGACCTTGTAGAAGGATTGCTCCATCCCGATGCCCTGCGCGGCGCGGGCCACCAGGTCGTGATCCCCGACCGACGCGCCGCCAATGGTCACGATCAGATCCGCCGGGGCAGGGCCGTCCTGTGTCAGGGCAAAAATCGTCTCGAGGCTGTCGATCCGGTCGCGGGCGATCGGAAGCAGCCGCACCTCGGCCCCGGCGGCAATGAACAGCGCCTGAAGACCGTAGGAGTTCGAGGCCACGATCTGATCCGGGCCCGGCGTCTCTCCGGGTTGGACAAGCTCATCCCCGGTGGCGATCACGGCCACGCGGGGGCGGCGGGTGACGGGCACCTGCGGAATGTTCATCGCGGCCATCAGCGCCACATCGGACGGAGAGATCAGGCGCGGGGCTTCAATCCGATCGCCGATGCGGAAATCCCCGCCGGCGGGGCGGATGTTGGTGCCCTCGCCATAGTCGCCGGTCACGGTAATGCGCGTGGCCTCTCGGGTCACGTCTTCCTGGATGACGACCCGATCAGCGCCCTGCGGGACCGGCGCGCCGGTGAAAATCCGCACTGCCTGACTGGGGCCGACCTGACCCGTGAACCCCGAACCGGCGGCGGCTTCCCCGATGACGTCGAACACGGCACCAGGCGACAGATCCGCGCCCCGCACCGCGTAGCCATCCATGGCCGATGCCGCGAAGGGCGGCTGGTCACGCCGCGCGGTGATCGCCTGGGCCAGAACCCGACCCGAGGCGCGGATCAGCGGAACATCCTCCGCCGGCAGCGGAGAGGACAGCGCAAAAAGCCGATCCAGCGCCTCGGTGACCGAGATCATGCGGGCTCTCCCCCTCTAGGGCTCGCGTCGGGGGCGGCTTCGTAACGGCCGGACTTGCCGCCGTCCTTCAGCAGGACCCGCAGCCCGCCGATCTCCATCGCCTTGTCCACGGCCTTGCACATGTCATAGACGGTCAGCGCCGCGGTCGAGGCGGCACTCAGCGCCTCCATCTCGACGCCGGTCTTGCCGGTGGTCTTGACGCTGGCTTCGATCCGCACGCCGGGCAGGGCGGCATCGGGCACCAGATCGACCGTCACCTTGGTGATCGGCAGCGGGTGACACAGCGGGATCAGGTCCGACGTCTTCTTGGCCCCCATGATCCCCGCCAGCCGCGCGATCCCCAACACGTCACCCTTCTTCGCGCTGCCGCTTTCGATCAGCGCCAGCGTGTCGGGCAACATGCGGATATGGCATTCGGCCACGGCGATGCGATCGGTGTCGGGCTTGTCCGAGACGTCGACCATATGCGCCTGTCCGGCACCGTCGAAATGCGTCAGGCTCATGATCTTCCTCTCTGTTTCAGCGATGGTTCGAGGGGTTCAAAACCCCGCTTAAAGACCCGTGCCCTGGCCCATGCCGCCCGCCGGATTGGCTAGAAGGCTGCGCGTCGCCTGTTCCACGTCTTCCTGACGCATCAGGCTTTCGCCGATCAGGAAACAGCGCGCGCCATATTGCGCCATGTCGGCCAGATCCTCGGGCGTGAACAGCCCGCTTTCGGAAATCAGGATGCGATCCTCGGGCGCGCGGCGCGACAACTCGCGGGTGGTGTCCAGCGTCGTCTCGAAGGTCTTCAGGTTGCGGTTGTTGATGCCCAGAAGCGGCGATTTCAGCTGTGTCGCGCGCTCAAGCTCTTCGGCGTTGTGCACCTCGATCAGCACGTCCATGCCCCAGTCGAAGGCGGCGGCCTCAAGCTCGGCCGCCTGTCCGTCTTCCAGCGAGGCCATGATCAGCAGGATGCAATCCGCGCCAAGCGCCCGCGCCTCGGCCACCTGGTAGGGGTCGTACATGAAATCCTTGCGCAGCACCGGCAGGTCGCAGGCCCCGCGCGCCTGCACCAGGAAGTCTTTGGCACCCTGGAAGCTGGGGGTGTCGGTCAGCACCGAAAGGCAGGTCGCCCCGCCCGCCGCATAGGCCGCCGCCAGCGTGGTCGGGTCAAAGTCTTCGCGGATCAACCCCTTGGAGGGAGAGGCTTTCTTGACCTCGGCAATCAGCCCATAGCCGCCGCGCATGGCACGGTTCAGCGCCTCGCCAAAGGGGCGGACGGGATCGGCATCGCGGGCCTCGGCCTCGACCTCCGACAGGGGCTTGGCCTCTTTGTCGGCGGCAATCTCTTCCAGCTTGTAGGCCTTGATGCGGTCCAGAACGGTTTCGGTCATGTGCTGCCTATCCAGTCGATCGGGGTGTCCCCTTGTGTCCTAAGCCAGTTGTTCACCGATGAAAATGGTCGGGAACCGAAAAATCCGCGCCGCGCCGACAGCGGTGAGGGATGGGCCGAGGCCAGGATCAGGTGGCCGTCCCCGGTGATGGCGTCGCGGAATTTCTGCGCATGACCGCCCCAGAGCACGAAGGCCCGGGGCCGGTCCGACAGCCGCGCCAGCACCTGCCGGGTCAACGCGGACCACCCCAGTTTCGCATGCGCCCCGGCCTGACCGGCGGGCACGGAGAGCGAGGAATTCAGCAGAAGCACCCCCTGGCGGGCCCAGAACCGCAGGTCGCCATTGACCGGCGCGCCGCCCAGATCGTCCTGCATTTCCTTGTAGATATTGTTCAGCGACCGGGGCAGGGGCCGCACGTCCGGTTCCACCGAAAAGGCCAGCCCATGGGCGTGGCCGGGGGTCGGATAGGGATCCTGACCCAGGATCACCACGCGGCAGGCCTCGGGCGGGCACAGGTCCAGCGCGGCAAGCCGCTGTTCCGCAGGGGGCAGGATGTCCGGCCCGGTCAGCTGCGCGGCAATCGCCGGGTAGGCATCGGAAAAGAACGGCAGATCGGCCCAGGGGCCGGGGATCGGCGGCAGGCCCGGCACGATCAGACCTTGCCTTTGCCCTTGGTGATCGCCGCCAGCCCTTCGACCTTGCGCAGCGCGGCCCCGCTGTCGATGCTTTCGCGCGCCATCTCGACACCCGTCCGCAGGTCAGAAGCCTTGCCCGAGACCACCAGCGCGGCGGCGGCATTCAGCAGCACCGCGTCGCGATAGGCCGAGGCCTCGCCCGCCAGCAGCGCCCGGAAGGCGCGGGCGTTTTCTTCCGGGGATCCGCCCAGGATCGCCTCGAACGGATGCACGGGCAGGCCGGCGTCCTCGGGGTGCAATTCAACCTCGCGGATGGTGCTGTCTTCCTCCAGCGCCGCCACCCAGGAGACGCCGCAGATCGTCAGCTCGTCCGTGCCGTCCGAACCATGCACCAGCCACGCCCGGTCCGACCCGAGCGCGGCAAGCGTTTCCGCCATCGGCCGGATCAGATCACGCGAAAACGCCCCGGTCAGCTGACGCTTGACCCCGGCGGGGTTGGTCAGCGGCCCGAGAATGTTGAACATCGTGCGGGTGCCAAGTTCCTGCCTGGCAGGCATGACGTGACGGATCGCCGGATGATGCATCGGCGCCATCATGAAGCCGATGCCGACGGTATCCAGCGCCTCTTGCACCACCTCGGGGCCGACCATGACCTCGATCCCCATATGGCTCAGCGCATCCGCCGCGCCGGATTTCGACGACAGGTTGCGGTTGCCGTGCTTGGCCACGACCACGCCCGCGCCCGCCACCACAAAGGCCGTCGCGGTGGAAATGTTCAGTGTGCCCTTGCCGTCGCCGCCGGTGCCGACGATGTCCATTGCGCCGTCGGGCGCGGTGACCGGGTTGCACTTGGCGCGCATGACGCGGGCGGCGGCGGCGTATTCCTCGACCGTTTCGCCGCGGGTGCGCAGCGCCATCAGCAGCCCGCCGATCTGTGCCGGGGTGGCCTGACCTTCGAACAGAAGGTCAAAGGCGGTCTCGGCCTCGTCGCGTGTCAGCGCCCGCTCGGGGGCGGCC
Source organism: Pseudooceanicola nitratireducens (assembly GCF_900109195.1). Classification (GTDB taxonomy): domain Bacteria; phylum Pseudomonadota; class Alphaproteobacteria; order Rhodobacterales; family Rhodobacteraceae; genus Pseudooceanicola; species Pseudooceanicola nitratireducens. The sequence continues at coordinate 1,133,131 of NZ_FNZG01000001.1, forward strand.
GCGATCATCGGTTTCAGCGCATCGCTCATTTTTTGGTCCTTCCGCCGTCAAGTCCCGTTCAAACCGCCGCTTGGGGCGGCTTTTGCCGCCTATTCGTGGCCAAGGGGCGGTCCCGGGTCAACTGCCTCCGCCATGCCAGCCGAACGGGCCTCTGGCAAGGGGCGGTTTACGTGGTATCATGTCTGCGGGCGTGCGCAAATCGCTTTGCCGACCGGGGGTTATCCCTGCGGGTTCGGGGCTGCATTGGGGCCGCATGGAGGCGGCGGGGACCGCCCGCAAGGCAGGCGGCGCTGGCTTGCGCCCGCAGCAGGGCGGCCCTAGATGGGGCGCGGCCAATAATGACCGGGCCCGGACCGAGGAAAGGACCGGGAGCAGGCGGTGCAAAAGATGGGCCCGGGGCAGGGCCCGAAGGGGCACGGGTGCGGGGCAGGGATCCCAGGTGCGCGGGTCCCGGCAGGGGACAGGACAAGACCGGCCCGGCCGGCAGAAGGAGAGCAGAGACGTGCTACGCGGTATCATCCAGGGGGGGATCTGGGGCTTGGCCCTGGCGCTCGCCATCGGCGCGATCCTGTCGCTGTCCATTCCCTTGCACCGGTCCGGCCCGCCGACCGCCACGCTGCCCCTGGTGCCCGAGGGCGCGGCCTTTGACGATGCCCGCGCCGATCTGCCCGTCCGCCTTCCGACCCCGATCGAGGCCCCGGTCAGCCCCGAAGGGCGCGCCGTGACCCAGCCGCAGGGCCCCACGCCCGAAGACACCGCCGCGCTGGACGCCGATACCCGCACCGGGGGCGAAACGCCCGAACTGGCCGCCCCGGTCGCACCGCTGGCCGAGGCCCCGGATGCCGCGCCTTCCTCCGATGTGGCCGCCCCTACGCCGATCGCGCCGGTGTTGCCCAGCCCGCAGGCCATGACGCCCGAGGCCCCGGCAGGCGACACGCTTGCCCTGGTCGACCGCGAAACGCCACAGCCGCCCCGCGCGGCGCCCGATGCGGCGATCACCGGCTTTCCTTCGGCCGATCTGGACGACATGACGGTGACGCCCGCGCCCGACGCGCCGCCCGCCACCGCCCGCACCCCCGAGGCGCTGCCGCAGACCCCCGCCGACCCGGCGGTTCCCCCGGTGTCCACGGGGCCGGTGTCCACGGGGGATGTCCCTGCGGACAAGGCGCAGGACACGGGCGAAGAGAGCGCGCCTGCCGCGCTGGATGAGCCCGCCGGTATGGAGCAGCCCACAGAAGAGGCCAGTGCAGAGGCCAGTGATAAATCCGGCGCTGAAGCCCCTGCGGAACCAAAGGTGTCTGAGACCGCGCCCATTGAGGCCCCCAGCCCAAAGGCGATGACCGAAGCCGCCCCCGCCGACGCAGAGACCGCGGCACCGACAGCCCCCCCTTCGGCCAGCGCTGATCCTGCGCCACAACCAACTGCCCCGGACACGACGACCGAAGCCGCGCCCGCACGCCCCCGTCTGCCCACCACCGAAACGCCGATTGAACCCCAGACGGAAACCCCGGCCGAGGATCCCGTGGCCAGAAGCCTGCCCGGCACCCCCGGCATTCGCATCATCGACCGCACCGATCCCGCGCCCGAGGCCCCCGAGGTCGCCTTGACAGAGCCCACCCCGGATCCCGCCCCGGCGACGGATACCGCCCCGATCGATCGCTTCGCCGCGCCCTTCGACAACCCCGAGGGCAAGCCCATCCTGTCGATCGTCATGATCGACGATGGCACTGCCGGCATCCCGCTGCCCGACAGTTTCCCCTATCCGCTGTCCATCGCGGTGCCGGTCAGCCGCCCCGACGCGCCCGAGGCCATGCGCCGCTATCGCAACGAAGGGCACGAGGTCCTGGCCCTGGTCGACCTGCCCCGGGGCGCGACCCCGCAGGATCTTTCCGTTGCCGCGCAGGACTGGCTGGCGCGCATGGACCAGGTCGTCGCGGTGATGGAGGCCCCCTCCGCAGAGGGCACCTCGGCCCTGCAGGCGGGGCGTGCGATCGGGGAACAGCTGGCCTCGATCCTCGAGACCTCGGGTCATGGGGTGCTGCTTTATCCCCAGGGGCTCGACACCACCCGCAAGCTGGCCAGCCGCAAGGGCGTGCCAGCCGCGACTATCTTCCGCGACCTTGATGCCGAAGGGCAGAATGCATCCGTCATCCGGCGGTTCCTGGACAATTCCGCCTTCAAGGCCGGGGTCGAGGGCAGCGTGATCCTGGTCACCCGCCTGCGCCCTGACACGATCGAGGCGCTGCTGATCTGGGGGCTGGCCGACCGCGCCAGCCGCGTGGCCCTGGCCCCGGTGTCGCATGCGCTGAAGGCCGCCGCCCCCTGATCTGCACAGGCCTGGCCCCCGGGCACGAACGGGACGCCTTCGCCCCAGATCGGGGCGCAGGGCCGCACATGCGCCAATGGGGCGGGCCTGCGGCCGTTCGCCCGAGATTCCCCCCTTTTCCCCATCCGGCATCCATGTAATAGGGAAGCGCCAAGTGATCCCATCCAAGGAGAGACCCCATGGAGATTCGCGCGGCCCTGACATTTGATGACGTTCTGCTGGTTCCGGCTGCGTCCACCGTGCTGCCCTCGACCGCAGATACACGCACGCGCGTCACCAAATCGATCTCTCTGAACATTCCGCTTCTCAGCTCGGCCATGGATACGGTGACCGAAGCGCGCATGGCCATCTGCATGGCCCAGGCCGGCGGCATGGGGGTGATCCACAAGAACCTGGACGCCGAGAAACAGGCCAACGAGGTCCGCCGGGTCAAGCGGTTCGAATCCGGGATCGTCTACAACCCCGTCACCTTGCGCCCCGATCAGACCCTGGCCGATGCCAAGGCGCTGACCGAACGCTATGGGTTCACCGGCTTCCCGGTGGTCGACGAAAACCGCCGCGTCGTGGGGATCGTGACCAACCGCGACATGCGCTTTGCCCAGAAGGACGAAACCCCGGTTTCCGTCATGATGAGCAGCGACAACCTGGCCGTTCTGGTCGAACCCGCCGACCGTCAGAAGGCGATCGAGATGATGCGCGAGCGTCGGATCGAAAAGCTGCTGATCACCGATGGCGCGGGCAAGCTGACGGGTCTTCTGACCCTGAAGGACACCGAGAAATCGGTGTTGAACCCGACCGCCTGCAAGGACGACCTGGGCCGTCTGCGGGTTGCTGCCGCCTCGGGCGTGGGCGACGCGGGCTTTGAACGCTCCGAGGCGCTGATCGACGCGGGCGTCGACATCGTCGTGGTCGACACCGCGCATGGCCATTCCGCCGGCGTGCTCGAGGCCGTGACCCGCATCAAGAAACTGTCGAACGAGGTTCAGGTCATCGCCGGCAACGTCGCCACGGCCGAAGCCACCAAGGCGCTGATCGCCGCCGGGGCAGATGCGATCAAGGTGGGCATCGGGCCAGGTTCGATCTGCACCACCCGCATGGTTGCGGGCGTGGGCGTGCCCCAGCTGACCGCGATCATGGATTGCGCCGGTGCGGCGGGCGACGTGCCGGTCATTGCCGATGGCGGCATCAAGTTCTCGGGCGATTTTGCCAAGGCGATTGCGGCGGGGGCCTCTTGCGCGATGGTCGGTTCGATGATCGCGGGCACGGATGAATCCCCGGGCGAGGTGATCCTGTACCAGGGCCGGTCCTTCAAGTCCTACCGCGGCATGGGGTCCCTGGGCGCGATGGCGCGCGGCTCGGCCGATCGGTATTTCCAGAAGGACGCCGCCAGCGACAAGCTGGTGCCCGAAGGGATCGAAGGCCAGGTGCCCTACAAGGGCGGCGCCGGCGCGGTGATCCACCAGCTGGTCGGCGGCCTGCGCGCAGCCATGGGCTATACCGGCTGTGCCACCGTCGACGAGATGCGCAAGAACTGCCAGTTCGTGCAGATCACCGGCGCGGGCCTGAAGGAAAGCCACGTGCACGACGTTCAGATCACCCGCGAAAGCCCGAACTACCGGATCGGCTGATCCCGACAGGTTTCTCGTCATGACAAAGGCGGCGGCGATCCTGGATCGCTGCCGCCTTTTGCTTGCCTATACCTGTCCCGCACAAGCGAAACACCTAGGCCGAGGGTTGGGTCGGCACCGACTTTTCGGCGCAATAGGCCATCAGCATCTTCAACTCGGGCGAGCCGGGCATCCGCGTCTCGGGCGCAACCCCGATCAAAGAGATCACGGCCTGCGCTTCGTCCTGCCAGTCAAGGATGGGCGCGGCGATGGCCACAAGGCCGGGCACGAACTGACCGTCGACCGAGGTATAGCCATCCGCGCGCGCCTTGGTTGTCAGCTCTCTCAGTCCTGCGCGGGTGGCGGGGACATCGGGCAGAAGCGACGGGTTGCGCGCGGCGCGGCGCAATTCCTGTTCACGGATCCGGTCGATGGCACCGTCGGGGGCCCAGGCCAGAAACGCCCGGCCGGTGGCCGAATTCAACAGCGGCAGCGTTGTTCCCAACCCCATGGAGGTCACCGCAGGCGATGCCCCGCGTTCCCATCTGACGACCGTCGCGCCGTCATTCCCCCAGACCGACAGAAGCACCGTCATGCCGGACCGCCGCGCCAGATCCGGCAGATCTTCGGCCGCATGGTTGACGAAATCATGCCGCGCCAGGGCGGCAAGACCCAGGTGGATCGCCTCTTTGCCCAGGTCATACAGGCCCGAACGGCCGTGCTGCTGCGCCAGTCCCGCCGCCACAAAAGAGGCGAGGTAGCGATGCACCTTGCTTTTGGGCATGCCGCTGGCGCGTGCGATATCCGACAGCGACTGTGCCCCGTCGGCCCGCGCCATCTGTGCCAGCACCCCAAGTGCCGCATCCAGCGATTTCAGCCCCGGGCCGCTACTTTCTGCATCAGCCATCTGTGCCCTCCTCGAGAATCTTCCGCACCGCATCCATGGGGGCTGCAAATACACCGCGCTCACCGGTCTTGAAAAGGCAGCGCACCTCGGTTGCCTCGAAGGCCAGCCGGGATCCGACGTGGCCGGTGTAGCGAATCGTAACCGACCGCGGGCCCCATTTTTCGATCTCAAGCGTGACGCGCAGCAGGTCCCCGTCGGTGAGAGGAGAGCGGAATTGCGCATCCGCACTGGCCAGCCCCAGCCCCTTCGCATCCAGTTTTTCACACAAAATTGCGTGGCCTTCGAAATTTTTTAGAAGGTCGTGAAAGGTGGCGTCAATCCAGCGGAAGGTGTTGGGATAAAATGAAATACCGGCTGGATCACAGTCTCCGAAACGGACGTTAAAGCTGGATTCATGCATTTCGATTGTTCCAAATAGTGATTGTGTTTGCGTAATGATGAACGTTAAGTGTGCCTTAAGCAAGCGTGGAGACACTGGGGGAGGAACCATGGGACAGCTCGCGACAGTCGACATTCTGGGTGGGGGTCCGGCTGGGCTCTATACAGCGATCCTGCTGCGTCGGCGGATGCCACATGTGAACGTCCGCGTGACCGAGCAGAACCCCGAAGGCGCGACCTTTGGCTTTGGCGTCGTCTTCTCGGATCAGGCGTTGGAATTCCTGCGCGCCGACGATCCCGAGACCCATGACCTGATCCTCCCGCATATGGAGCGGTGGCGGAACATGACGCTGAACCTGCCGGGCGACAGTGTCACGCTGGATGGGGTGGGTTTCACCGCCATCGGGCGGCTTGAACTGATCGAGATCCTCAAGGACCGGGCCCGCGGCCTGGGCGTCGACATCCGCTTTGCCACCCAGATCGCGGATCTGAGCCAGTTGGATGGTGACCTGATCGTTGGTGCGGATGGTCTGAATTCGCTGGTCCGGCGCAGTCTGGAGGCTCAGTTCGCCCCGAAGATGGAGTTCTTCGACAACCACTTCGCCTGGTTCGGGGCCACGGTGCCCTTCGATACGCTGACCCAGACGTTCATCAAGACGCAGCACGGTCCGATGAACGCGCACCATTACCGGTTCGCGCCCGACCGCTCGACCTTTATCGTTGAATGCGAGGATGCGACCTACAAAGCCTGGGGCTTTGACGGCATGGACGAGGACGAGAGCGCGCGCCTGTGCAGCGACCTATTCGCCGATGTGCTGAAAGGCACGCAGTTGATCACCAACAAATCGATGTGGCGGCAGTTTCCCCGGCTGTGGTGCGAGACCTGGGTGTCGGGGCGCTATGCGCTTCTGGGGGATGCGGTCCATACGGCGCATTTCTCGATCGGGTCGGGAACACGCCTGGCGCTGGAGGATGCCATCGCCCTGGTCGATGCCCTGGCGGAATTCGACGATGTGGACGCGGCGCTTGCAGCCTATCAGGATCGCCGCCCGCCGATCGCCCACAAGATTGTGCGCGCCGCCAATACCTCGGCCAGCTGGTACGACGGTTTTGGGGCCAAGATGCACTTGGAACCGCTTGATTTCGCGCATGACTACCTGATGCGCTCGGGTCGGATGACGGAAGACAGGCTGCGCCAGATCGCGCCGGGCTTTGCCGCCCGATACGAGGCCGAAAAGGCCGCTGTCGGCTGAAGGGCCATCCGCCCGCATGGCGGATCACCTGAAATGAACTGGCCTGAAATGGACTGGGAGGATTCAATGTCGGTAAACACGGCACAGGTTTTTGCGACCTCGATCAAGGACCCGGTCGGGGATGATGTCCCCGGCGCAGCCGAGATCGGCTTTGATCGCGCGGCGCATGCCAATTGCTCGGACATCCTGTGGCAGAACCTGTCACGCAACCCAAATGCGCTGGCCGTCACCGGCCCTCAGGGCAACCTGACCTATGCCGAGCTGATCGCCCAGGCCGCTAAATGGGGCCAGGCATTCACGGCCCTCGGGCTGGCGCGGGGCGAAAGGATCGCCTTTTTCCTTGATGATACGCCGGCCTTTCCCGCGGCCTTCTTCGGGGCGGTGCGTGCGGGCTTTGTCCCGGTGCTGCTGAACACCCAGACCCCGGCCGAGGTGCTAAATTATTTTCTGGTCGACAGTGGCGCGCGCTATGCGCTGGTGGATGCCGATGCCTCGGGGATCTTCACCGGGGCGACGGTTGCGGGCACCGCCCTGACCACCACGATCGTGGTCAATGGCGCGCCTGTGCAGGATGGCCATGTCGCGGCTGCGGATATCCTGGCCGACCGCCCCGACACGCTGGACTGCGCCGACACGGGCCCGGACGACATGGCCTTCTGGATGTATTCCTCGGGCTCGACCGGGCGGCCGAAGGGGATCGTCCACCTGCACCATGACGCGGGCTATATTCAGGACAGCTTTGGCGCGAAGGTGCTGAAGCTGACGCCGCAGGACATCTGCTATTCCGTGCCAAAGGCCTATTTCGCCTATGGGTTCGGCAATTCCATGGTCTTTCCCTTTGCCGTTGGGGCCGCAGTTCTGCTGATGCCGGGCCAGCCGCGTCCCGAGGTGGTGCTGGATGCCATCGAAGCCTACCGGCCCACGGTACTGTTCGGGCTGCCGACGCTGTACACCGCCGTCGCCAAATCCGATGGTGTGACGTCCCGCGATCTGTCGTCGATCCGGCAATCGATGTCCGCCGCAGAAACGCTGTCGGCAGACATCTATTCGGCCTGGAAGGATCTTGTGGGTCACGGTCCGACCGAGGGGCTCGGCTCGACCGAGATGTTGCACATCTACCTGTCGAACATGTTGGACGATCACCGGATCGGAGCCGCCGGCGCACGCGTTCCCGGGTATGAGATCCGGTTGGAAACGCCCGAAGGCCAGACCGCCAAATCGGGGGAAGAGGGCGTGATGTTCGTGCGCGGCCATTCCTCGGCTCCGACCTATTGGAACCGGCCCGACAAGACCGCCGACACGATGCGCAGAGACTGGATCTATACCGGGGACCGTTTCATCGAGCGGGACGGATTTTATTACTTCCAGGGCCGCGCCGACGACCTTGTGAAGGTCTCCGGGCAATGGGTCTGGCCGCTCGAGGTCGAACGCTGCCTGAACGAACACGCGGATGTCTACGAATGCTGCGTTCTGGCCGAACAGCAGGCCGATCGGCGCACCGTGCTGCGCGCCGTTGTGGCGCTGCGTGACGGGGCCGAGGCGGGCGCGCCGCAGGTCAAGCTGCTGCGCGACTACGTCAAATCCGTCCTGACCCCCTACAAATCGCCCAAGCTGGTCGAATTCGTTGCCGAACTGCCCAAGACCGGCACCGGCAAGATCGACCGCCAGGCGCTGATCCGGCCCGTCGCGGCCGCCGAATAAGTCACTGAATTGAGGATGCATAAGGGAGGAACCACAATGGCATTCATCAAGATCAACACCCGGGGCGCACTGGCCGCCGCCGCGCTGACCCTCATCGGCGGCATGGCATCGGCGCAGGTCTCGTCCTTTTCGACCCCGCCGCAGGGATCGGTTTGGAACACCATGGCCACGGTGATTTCCGGGCAGGCCCGTGAAAGCGGCGGCGGGCGCTTCGTCGTGCAGCCCTATGGCGGCAATGCCCAGATGATGCAGGCGGTGAACGACAAGCTGGCCGAATTCTCGCTGAACGACGTCAATGACGTCATCACGGCGGTCAGCGGCACCGGCGAATACACCATGTCCATGCCCGAATTGCGCGTGGTGGCTCGGATCAACCCCTTCCCGGTCGGGCTGTATGTCAAGGAAAGCAGCGGCATGACCTCGGTCGCGGATCTGGCGGGCAAAAGCGTGCCGTCGGGCTGGGATGCCTTCCCGATTGCGCGGGCGCATATCTCGGCGATCCTGGCGGCGGGCGGACTGACCTGGGACGACGTCAAACAGGTGCCTGTGCCGGAACTGATCCGGGGCTCTGACGACATGGCGTCTGGACGGGTCGACAGCGCGTTCTTCGCCCTCGGCGGTCCCAAGGTGGCCGAGGTGGATGCCTCGGTCGGGGGCGTGCGCTTTCTGACGGTCGAGGCCAATGACGACACCCTGGCCGCGATCCAGAAGGTGCGGCCGGCCTTCTATTTTGCCGATATCGAACCGGCCCCGGTCCGCGTCGGCGTGAAGGAACCTATGGCCTTTGTGACCTGGGACAATGTGCTGGTCGCCGGGGCGCATGTCTCGGACGATCAGGTCAAGGCGCTGATGGCGGTGATCTTCGATCAGCGTGATGCCATCGCAGGGGCCTATCCGCCGCTTGGCGCGATCAATCTTGAGACCGCCTACAAGGCCTATCCCGGTGTCGATTATCACCCCGGTGCCATCGCCTTTTTCGAAGAGCGCGGCGTGACCATGGCCCCGGCCAACTAAGGCCCCGCGCCTGACACTGAAGGGGGCGGGCCCGCAGGCCCCCCCCGCACATTCGCCCAGGAGGAGCCAAGGTGAGCGAAGTGAGCGATATCGGACCCCAGGGACCCCGACCCAGCCCCGTTGTGGCCGGTCTGGCCGGTCTGCTGACGATTGCGGCCGTGGTGCAGGCGGCGGATCTGCCGTCCCGTCTGGGCTATTCCTATTATACAGAACAATTCCTGGCGCTGGTGCTGGGCCTTAGCCTTGCTCTGGTTTTCCTGATGCCGCGCCGCGACTGGGATCAGCCCGGCGGCATTGCCGCCCCGCGCCTGATCGACTGGGCGCTGTCCGGCCTGGGACTGATCCTTGGGCTTTACATCATGGTCTTCTATCCCAGCCTGGTCGGCCGGGCGATGTCACTGCCCTGGGACGCGCTGATCGTCGGGGGCGCGATGTTCCTTCTGGTGCTTGAGGGGCTGCGCCGCACCGTTGGCTGGACGCTGGTCATCGTTGTTCTGGTGATCGTCGGCTACGGGCTGATCGGCCACCTTGTCCCCGGTGCCTTGCAGACCCGAGAGGTCGCGGCCCCGCGCATGGCCGTCTACCTTGCCTTCGATCCAAACGGCGTTCTGGGCCTGACCCTTGGGGTCGCGGCCACTGTGGTCGTCGCTTTTGTCTTCTTTGGTCAGCTCCTGCTGCGCTCGGGCGGGGCGGATTTCTTCAACGATATCGCCATGGCCTCCATGGGGCACCGGCGCGGCGGCGCGGCCAAGATCTCGATCGTGGCTTCGGGGCTTTTCGGCTCGATCTCGGGGGTGGTGGTGTCGAACATCGTGGCCACCGGGGTCGTCACCATCCGGCTGATGATCCAATCGGGCTTCCGGCGCACCACCGCCGCCGCGGTCGAGGCCGTCGCATCGACCGGGGGGCAGATCGCGCCGCCCGTCATGGGGGCCGTGGCCTTCCTGATGGCCGACATCCTGCAACGGCCCTACAGCGAAATCGTCGTGGCCGCCATCGTGCCTGCGCTGCTGTACTACGTGGCGCTGTTCGTGCAGGCCGACCTGCAGGCTGCCAAGCAAAACATCGTGCCGCTGGACACGTCGGACATGCCCGCCACCGGGCCGGTCCTGCGCCGGGGCTGGGTCTTTATCCTGCCCTTCGCGGCAATCATCATCGCGCTTTTCTGGATGAACCAGCGGGCCGAGACGGCCGCGCTTTGGGGTGGGGCTGGGGCGCTCTTTATCGGGCTGTTCCTGGGCTACGGCAAAACCCGCATGGCGCTGCGCGATCTCTGGGATGCTGCTGTCGAAACTGGCCGCTCCATCACCGAGATCATCATGATCTCGGCCGCCGCAGGCTTCATCATCGGTGTGCTCAATGTGACCGGACTGGGCTTTGCCGCCACCTTTGCGCTGGTCGATCTGGGGCAGGGCAGCCTGTTCCTGCTTCTGCTGATCTCGGCGCTGGTCTGTCTGGTGCTGGGCATGGGCATGCCGACGGTCGGGGTCTACCTTCTACTGGCCGTGCTGATCGCGCCGTCACTGGTCGAAACCGGGGTCGAGCCGATCGCCGCGCATCTGTTCATCTTCTACCTCGGCATGATGTCCATGGTGACGCCGCCCATTGGCATCGGGGCGTTCTTCGCTGCGTCCATCGCCAAGGCCGGCCCGATGTCCACCGCCTGGGAAGCGATGCGCTTTGGCTGGACGGCCTATATCGTGCCCTTCCTCTTCGTCTTTTCGCCGGCGCTTTTGCTGATCGGCGAACCGGGCGACATCGCGCTTGCGGTCTCGACCGCTGTGATCGGGGTCTACGCGGTCTCGGCGGCCTTCGTCGGCTGGCTGCGGGGCCCGATCGCCACGCCGCTGCGCCTGGCCACAGGCGCTGCCGGCGTCGCCCTGATGCTGCCGCCCGGCGTGGGCGGTGCGCATACCCTGTGGATCAACGGTGCGGGTTTCCTTCTGCTGGCCGCGCTCTGGCTGATGGCCGGGACCCGTCCGTCGCCCGCCGCCGCCCCCGTTTCCGACACCTGAACGACCAAAGACAAAGGATATCCCATGAGTTTCGTCATCGACCCGCCCAAACAGGCCAGCGTTGCTGTCGCAGGGACGGACGCCCGTTTCCCTGTCCGCCGCATCTTCTGTGTGGGCCGCAACTATGCCGCCCATGCGGTCGAGATGGGCAAGGACCCAGAGCGCGATCCGCCCTTCTTCTTCACTAAACCCGCCGATGCCGTTGTCGAAAGCGGTGAAACGGTTGTCTATCCGCCCGAAACCGGGAACTTCCACTACGAGGCCGAGCTGATCGTCGCCATCGGCACCGGCGGCACCGCCATCACCGAGGACAAGGCGCTGGAACACGTCTGGGGCTATGCCGTCGGCAATGATCTGACCCGCCGGGATCTGCAGCTGCAGGCCCGCGAACAGGGGCGTCCCTGGGACTGGGGTAAGGCCTTTGACCGCTCGGCCGTGATCGGCCCGGTGCATCCGGCATCTGAGGTCGGCCATGTGGCTTCGGGGGCGATCACCCTGTCGGTCAATGGAGAGACCCGGCAGAACAGCGACCTGGCCAAGCTGATCTGGTCCGTCCCCGAGATCATTTCGATCCTGTCCCAGTCTATCGCGCTGGCCCCCGGTGACTTGATCATGACCGGCACCCCCGAGGGAGTCGGCCCGCTGGTTCCCGGCGACACCTGCGTGGTCGAGATCGCGGGACTTGGCCGGATCGAGACACCGATCGCCCCGCGCGACTGACCCCATTCAGGCAGCACACCGCCCCCGGGCAAGCCAGACAGGCCAGCTGGGGCCGGTGTCAACAAGGCCATAGTCAAAGGCCACACTATAAGGGAGGACACCATGAAATTCGTATTGGTACACGGAGCGGCCCACACGGGTGCCCATTTTGACAAGGTCGCAGAGATCCTGCGCACAGAGGGGCATCAGGTCTGGTGCCCGACGACCAAGGGCAACCGGGCGGGCGATGACCCGACCAAGGTCACGCTCGACGATGCCATCGGCTCGGTCGTGGATCTGTTCGAGGAGGAAGAGATCGACGATGCGGTGCTGCTGGGGCACAGCTGGGGCGGCATGGTCATCACCGGCGTCGCGGACCGTCTGGCACCGGGCCGGATCCGCCGTCTGGTCTACTACAGCGCCTTCGTGCCCAACAACGGCGAAAGCCTGATGGATATGGTGCCGCCCCATTACGCCGCCATGTTCCAGGAGATGGGCGATGCGAGCGGCACCGTCGGCTTCCCGTTCCCGATCTTCCGCGAAGCCTTTATGAACGATGCCTCTTTGGAAGACTGTCAGCACCATTTCGACACGCTGGTTCCGCAGCCCTTCCGCACCATGGCCGACAAGATAGTCCTGTCGACCGATCCCGCGGCAATGCAGATCGGCAAAAGCTTTCTTCTGATGAATGAAGATATCTCTCAGCCCGCGTCCTACCCCTGGCACCCCCGCCTGTCGGAAAAGCTGGGCCTGTATCGCTTGGTCGCCATGCCGGGCAGCCATTCGACCTTTGCCACCAACCCCGAGGGGCTGGCGCAGAAGATCGTCGAAGCAGGGCGGGACTAAGACGACATGGATCTCCGGCTGCACAATTTCTTCCGCTCTTCCACCTCGACCCGCGTGCGGGCGGCGCTGAACCTCAAGGGGCTGCCCTATGAGTATGTTCCTTACGTCCTGCGCGACGGGGAAACCCGCACGCCGGCCTATCTGGGGCGCAATCCCCAAGGGCTTGTGCCGACGCTTGAACGGGGGGACGGCGTGAACCTGACCCAGTCGCTGGCCATCATCGAATGGCTGGACGAGGTGCAGCCGGAACCGCCGCTTTTGCCGCGCGATCCCGACGACCGGGCCTGGGTCCGGTCGCTGTCCTACATGATCGCCTGCGAAATCCACCCCCTGAACAACCTGCGCGTTCTGTTCCGCCTGTGTGATCAGTTCGGGGCCGATGACGAAGCCCAGAAAGAGTGGTTTACCCATTGGGTCAGCCTGACCTTCGACGCCCTCGAAGACGCACTGGCCAAGGATCCGCGCAGCGGGCGCTGCTGTTTCGGGGACACGCCGACCATGGCTGACGTCTGCCTGTATGCGCAGGTCTGGAACAACCGGCGCTTTGCGATCCCGCTGGATCGCTGGCCGACGATCCGCACCATTTTTGAACATCTCGAAACGCTTCCCGCCTTTGCAAAGGCCGCGCCGCCGCGCCAGCCCGACGCCGCCTGACCCCACCACCCGGCCCGCATCTGAAAGGACTACCATGAACGAGCAGCTGACCCACGACACCGTCGCGCATTCCATGCAACCCAACGATACGCCCGAACTTCGCGCGCTATACGACAGCTTTGACAAGCTCTCGATCATGCCGCTCTGGACGCAGCTGGGCGATCTGATGCCGGTACATCCCAAGTCCAAGGCAGTGCCCTATCTGTGGCGCTGGTCCGACCTGCTTCCGCTGGCCGAAAAGGCCGGCGAACTGGTGCCCGTGGGGCGCGGCGGCGAACGTCGGGCGCTTGGTCTGGCCAATCCGGGCCTTGCGCCGAATGCCTATATCTCACCGACGCTCTGGGCGGCGATCCAATACCTTGGCCCACGCGAAACCGCGCCTGAACACCGCCATTCCCAGAACGCCTTCCGCTTTGTGATCGAAGGAGAAGGCGTCTGGACCGTCGTCAACGGCGATCCGGTGCGCATGTCGCGCGGCGACCTCTTGCTGACCCCGGGCTGGCATTTCCACGGCCACCACAACGACACCGATCATCCCATGGCCTGGATCGACGGGCTGGACATCCCCTTCAGTCAGCAGATGGACGTGGGCTTTTTCGAGTTCGGATCGGACCGGGTAACCGATTATGCAACGCCGAATTATTCGCGCGGGGAACGGCTGTGGTGCCATCCCGGCCTGCGGCCCCTGTCGCAGCTGCAGGACACCGTGTCTTCGCCGATCGGGGCCTATCGTTGGGAATATACCGACCGCGCCCTGACCGAACAGCTGCTGCTTGAGGACGAAGGCGTGCCCGCCACCGCAGGCCAAGGGCATGCCGCCATCCGCTATACCAACCCGACCACCGGCGGCGATGTCATGTCGACGATCCGCTGCGAATTCCACCGTCTGCGCGCCGGGGTCGAGACACCCCTGACCCATGAAGTCGGATCCTCGGTCTTCCAGGTCTTCGAAGGCGAGGGCAGCGTGGTTCTGAACGGCGAGACCCGCAAGCTTTCCAAAGGGGACATGTTCGTGGTGCCTTCGTGGATTTCGTGGCAGCTGCAGGCCGAGACGCAGTTCGACATCTTCCGTTTCAGCGATGCCCCGATCATGGAGAGGCTGAACTTCATGCGCCGCAAGACCTCGGACCCCGCATGAGCGATACGGCAGCACAGCAGGCCCTGAGGGCGCGACAGGGGGCGGGGGCCCGTTACGATGCGCCTTCGGCCCCGGCGGGGGATCTTTTGCTGGCGCGTAGGGGCACAGCCTATTTCGCCCGCCTTTTGAACGGTCTGCGGGATGAGGACCTGACCCCGCAGCGGCGGCAGGTCATTGCCCGCGTCAGCCTTCAGGCCCGCGCCATGGCCCTTGCGGTCAAGCATCTGCGCGCCCCCCTGAACGAGGAAGAAACCGACTGGCACCCGGATCCCGAGATGACCGTGACCCTGCCGGCCCATGCGCTGCGTTATCTGTTCGACCACGCCCAGATCCATCTGAACGTGGAGTGGCGGGACACGCGGGACGCGGATTGGGACGGCACGGTGGTTTTTCCCGGTTGGATCGATGCCCCGGCGCGGCAGGTGCCGCTGATCCGGGCCCGCGCGATCTGGCACGCCGCGCTGGAGCTTGGGGCAGGGGGCAAGGCCCAGGACCTGCCCGAGGGCTTGGAGCCCTAGGCCAAGGTCTCAGCAAAGAAAACGGCCGCCCCGATCAGGGCGGCCGTTTCGCATGCGGGGTCTGCGCGGATCAGTCCGACAGCTGTGCCAGGCGCGGCATCAGGTTCAGAAGTTCGCGGGTATAGGGATGTTCGGGCGCGGAAAACAGCGCCTCGGTCTCCTGGACCTCGACCATTTTGCCACGCTGCATCACCCCGACCCGGTCGCACATCTGGCGCACCACCGGCAGGTCGTGGCTGATGAACAGCATGGTCAGGCCCAGGTGTTCCTGCAGGTCCTTCAGGATGTTCAGGATCTGCGCCTGGATCGACACGTCCAGCGCCGAAGTCGGTTCGTCGCAGATCAGGAAGCGTGGCTGCGTCGCCAGCGCCCGCGCGATCGAGATCCGCTGCCGCTGCCCGCCCGAGAACTCATGCGGGTACTTGCGATAGGCATCGCTGGCCAGGCCGACCTTGTCCAGAAGCTCTCGCACGCGGGCCTCGACCTGGTTGCGGGGCAGGATCTTGTGGTGCAACAGCGGCTCGGCCACGATGTCGCCGACCTTCATCCGGGGATTGAGGCTGGAAAACGGATCCTGGAAGATCATCTGGATCTGCCGGCGATACCAGGCCTGGCCTTCGCGATCCAGCCGGGTCACGTCCTTGCCGTCGAACATCACCTTGCCGCCGTCCACCGGCAGCAGCGTGGCGATCATCCGTGCCACCGTCGACTTGCCCGATCCGCTTTCCCCGACGATGCCAAAGACCTCGCCGTCGTGGATGTCGAAGCTGACCTCGTCCACGGCGGTGAAATAGGTCTGGCGCGACGGGATGATCGAGGATTTCTCGACAAAGCGCTTGGTCAGCCCCTGCACCGACAGGATCTTGCCCGAGGACGAGGCCTGGGTCTTGGGCCAGTTGCGGGCCAGATCCTCGACCTTGAAGACCGTCTCGCGGCCGCCATAACTGACCTGCGGGAAGCGGTACTGCTTTTCATGCGGGCGCGGCACGGCCGAGATCAGCGACTTGGTGTATTCATGCGTCGGGGCACCCAGGATCTGATCCGTCGTGCCGCTTTCCACCACCTTGCCGGAATACATCACCGTCACCTGTTCGGTGGTATCGGCGATCACGCCCATGTCGTGAGTGACAAGGATCACGCCGATCTGCCGTTCGCGGGCCAGCTTCTTGATCAGGTCCAGAACCTGCGCCTGGATCGACACGTCCAGCGCCGTGGTCGGTTCATCCGCCACGATCACCGAAGGTTCCGAACACAGCGCCAGCGCGATCACCACGCGCTGCCGCATGCCGCCCGAAAACTGGTGCGGATACTGGTTGAACCGCTCGGGCGGGTTGGGGATCGACACCGCCTCAAGCAGTTCCAGCGCGCGGGCCTTGGCCTGGGCCTGGGTGAAGCCCAGGTGCAGCTGGATCGTCTCGACCAGCTGTTCGCCGATGGTGAACAGCGGATTGAGCGAGGTCAGCGGATCCTGGAAGATCATGCCGATCTCTTTGCCGCGGATGCGGCGCTTTTCCTCGGGGTCGAGCGCATCGATGCGGCGGCCGTTCAGCCAGATTTCGCCCTGCGAGATATGCGCCGGCGGATCAAGCAAGCCGATCACCGCGTTGCCGGTCATTGATTTGCCGGCCCCGCTTTCGCCCACCACGCCACGGATTTCGCCGGGCCGGATGTCATAGCTGACGTTTTCGACCGGCTTGAAGATGCCGTGCCGCGTGGGAATTTCGACCGTGAGGTTGCGAATGGAAAGGATCGGTTCGGTCATTTCAGCCTCGGGTTCAATGCGTCACGCAGCCAGTCGCCCATCAGGTTGACGCTAAGCGCCAGCGCCAGAAGCGTGCAGGCCGGGAAGAAGAGGATCCACCATTCGCCCGAGAACAGGAACTGCTGGCCAATGCGGATCAGCGTCCCAAGCGAGGGCTGGGTGGGCGGTGCGCCGACACCAAGGAAGCTCAGCGTGGCCTCGGCGATGATGGCCAGCGCCAGCGAGATGGTGGCGATCACCAGAACGGGCGACAGCACGTTCGGCAGGATGTGGCGCAGCATGATGGCCAGCGGCGGACGTCCGATCAGCCGGGCGGCGGCGACGTAGTCCTTGCTTTTCTCGACCAGGGTGGCACCGCGGACGACGCGGGCGAATTGCACCCAGTCCGACAGGCCGATGGCCAGGATCAGCACCCAGATCGCCATCTGGTCGCGGTATTCCACCGGCGTGATGCCCTTGGCGATGCCAAAGACCAGCATGGCCACAAGGATCGACGGGAAGGTCAGCTGCACATCGGCGGCGCGCATGATGATCGTGTCGGTCCAGCCCCCGGCATAGCCCGCCAGAAGGCCCAGGATCACGCCCAGCACCAGCGCGAACAGCACCGCCGCGACGCCCACGAACAGCGAAATCCGCATGCCGTAAAGGATGGTCGAGAAAACATCGCGCCCCTGGTCATCCGTGCCCATGATGAAGCTGTCGCCGGTAAAGGCGTTGTCGGTCATGGGCGGCGTGAAGCCGTTCATCAGGTTCAGGCTGGACGGATCGAAGGGGTTCGTCGTCGCGACCAGCGGCGCGAAGACCGCCGCCAGGATCAGCAGGATCGACACGAAGGCCGAGATCATCGCCACCGGAGAGGTCCGGAAGGCGTAGTACAGGTCACTGTCCAGCGCGCGGCGTAGACGAGAGGGGGATTTGGTCATGGTTTGGTCACTCATCAGCCGCTCACCCGCATGCGAGGATCGATAAAGGCGTAAAGGATGTCGACGATCAGGTTGATCACCACGAACATCACCGAAATCAGCATTAGGTAGGCAGCCATCACGGGGATGTCGACGAACTGGATCGCGTTGATGAACAGCAGTCCCATGCCGGGCCACTGGAACACCGTTTCGGTGATGATCGCGAAGGCGATGATCGCGCCCAGTTGCAGGCCGATGATCGTGATCACCGGAACCATGGTGTTCTTCAGCGCGTGGCGGAAATTGATCACCCGGTCGGACAGGCCACGGGCACGGGCAAAACGGATGTAATCCTGCCGCAGCACCTCAAGCATCTCGGACCGCACCAGCCGCATGATCAGCGTCATCTGGTAAAGACCCAGGGTGATTGCCGGAAGGATCAGCGACTTCAGCCCGCTTTCGGTCAGCAGGCCGGTGGTCCACCAGCCCAGGCGCACTGTCTCGCCCCTCCCGAAGGATGGCAGCCAGCCCAGTTCGACCGAGAAGATGTAGATCAGCAGGATGCCGATCAGGAAGGTGGGCAGCGATACCCCGACAAGCGAGGCGGACATGATGAAGTTCGCCAGGAACCCGTTTCGTCGGATCGCGGTATAGACCCCGAAGGCGATGCCAAGCGCGATGGCGATCAGCGCCGAGACGGCCGCCAGTTCAAGCGTCGCGGGCGCGCGTTCAAGGATGATTTCGGACACTTCACGCCCCTGCCGGTAGCTGACGCCAAAGTTGCCCTGGGCCGCTTCTTGCAGGAACTTGTAGTATTGCACCGGGAAGGGCTGATCGAGTCCCAGCTGCGTGCGCAGCCGGTCGATATCCGCCTGGGTCCGTTCCTGGCCAAGCATGTTGTCGATCGGATCGCCGACAAAGCGGAACATCGAAAAGGCGACAAGGCCGACGACAAGCAGCACCAGCGCAGATTGACCGATACGTTTGAGGATAAAGGAGAGCATAACCGTGTGATAACCCTGTCCGCGAGTGGTTGAATGCGGGCGTCAGGGGCCCTGGAAGCTTTGTCGCAAAGCGTCGGGTCGGGGCCCTGGAAGGGGGCCGCCCCGCGGGGATGCGGGACGGCCCGGACGCGATTACTTCATGGTGAAGTATTTGACTTTCGGCTGGTCCTCGGGGTCGACGGTGATGCCAACGCCTTCTGCCATGGACCAGTTCAGCACCTGGTGGTGGATCGGGATGTACAGCTGTTCATCCTGCACCACGCGCCAGATCGCGGCGATATCCGCGTTCCGGGCGTCCAGGTCGGTGTTCGACTTCAGCGTCGCGATCTTTGCGTCGATCTCGTCGTTGTCAAAGCCGGTGCCGTTCCAGGTGCCGATGTCGCTTTCGCGGCCGTGCACCAGGAAGTTGAAGATGTATTCCGAGTCATAGGTCGGAACGCCCCAGCCCAGCATGTAGAAGTCGGTCTTGCTGTCGGTGATCAGCGGGAAGTGCTGCGCCTTGGGTTGCGCGTTCAGGTTCACCTTGACCCCGATCTGACCCAGCATGCCGACGGCCGCCTGACAGATCGCTTCGTCGTTGATGTAGCGGTCGTTCGGGCAGTCCAGACGGATCGAGAACCCGTCGCCATAACCGGCTTCAGCCATCAGCGCCTTGGCACCTTCGACGTCGGTGGTGCTTTCGGCGTCCATCTCGGCGGTCCAGCCGTTCACGAAGGGCGGGGAAATCATGCCCGCGGGCTCGGACTGGCCGCGCATCACGACCTGCTTGATCGCATCGCGGTTGATCGCCATCGACATCGCCTTGCGGACGCGCACGTCTGCCAGCGGGTTCTTGCCTTCGACGTTGTCCGCCTCGATGTCATCCGCGCCCATGTTCAGGCCGAAGAAGATCACGCGGTTCTGCGGGGCCTGCTTGACCACCAGGCCTTCGGCCTGATCGACGCGGCTGATGTCCTGCACCGGCATGTCCTGAAGGAAGTTCACCTCGCCCGAGAGCAGGGCGGCGACGCGGGTCGCGGCGTTCTGGATCGGGGTGTAGATGATTTCGCTGACTTCCATCGGGAACTGGTCACGTCCCCAGTAGGCTTCGTTCCGGGTCATGACGGTTTTCACGTCAGGCTCGCGGCTGGTCAGAACGTAGGGGCCGGTGCCGTTGGCGTTGGTGGTCGCAAAGGTGATCTCTCCACCTTCGAAATCCTGCACGTTCACGGTGTTGTTCGCCTCGGTCCAGCCCTTGTCCATGATGAACAGGTTGGTCAGGTTCGACGGCAGGATCGGGTTCGGACCGTCGGTCACGAATTCCACGGTCAGATCGTCGACCGCGCGCACTTCCTTGATCGAGCCGATCAGTTCCTTCATGTCCGAGTTCGGCTGCATCGCACGTTCGAACGAGAAGACGACATCCTCGGCGGTGAAGTCTTCGCCACCGTGGAATTTCACGCCTTCGCGCAGTTTGAAGACCCAGACGGTCGGGTCATCGGCCTTGGGGGCCCATTCGGTCGCCAGCGCGGGTTCGAAGGCGCCGGTGACGTCACGGATCACCAGCGGTTCGTACATCTGGTGACGGATGGTGTGGGTCGGACCTTCGTTCTGCGAATGCGGATCCAGCGTCAGCGCATCGCCCGAACGGGCCCATCGCAGCGTTTCGGCGTTTACCAGCGCCGTGGTCGACATAAGCGCCGCAGCTGCCAGTAGTCCTGTCATCGTCTTCATGGAATTCTCCCTGTTGGACTTGGTTGGTGTTGATTTGGTCTTGGTCTGATTTGGAAGGCGGCAATCCTTGGCTGCCGCGTCCCCTTGTGGCTTTTGCCCCGGCCTTAGGCCGCGTGGGCCCAAGCCGGGCAGCCTTGTCGCGGCTGCCGCGAAACATCCCAGTTCGCTTCCGTCTGATGATGGTCCACATGGACCACCGAAGTGGGCACCTGCGCCATCATATCATTGCTCTTGGGAATTCGGGTGATCCGATTGCACCGCAACCGGGGCCTGATGCAGCGGGGGGATGGCCGATGGCTTGTCGCCAAAGACATCCACGGTCCCGCACCACAGGAAGGACGCCGCCTGATCCCCGTGGTTCCACGAAGAATGCGTCCGGTGACTGTCGAAATGGATGGAATCGCCGGGGCCCAGCACATGGCGGTCGCCCTCGATCTCGATCGTGATGGTCCCCGAGAGCATGTAGAACAGCTCTTCTCCGGGGTGGCTGATGGGTTCGTAGCGGTGGCCCGGAGGCTCGTGCACGATCAGCGCATTCAGCTGGGAATGGTTGAACCGGGTCGACAGCCGCTCATAGCTCAGCTCGTCCTCGGCGATGGCAAAGGTCTGGCGCGCGGCGCGCAGGGTCTGGCCGGTGCTGGCCTGCGGCTGGTCCAGCAGCGCCGAAAGCGGAATCTCCAGGATCCCCGCGATCGAGGTCAGCGATCCAAGCGACGGGGCAGAGATGCCGCGCTCGACCTGGCTGATGAAGCCCACGGACAGCCCGGCCTGATCGGCCACGGACTGCATCGACAGGCCAAGCTCTTTCCGGCGCTGGCGCAGCGCGTCGCCCAGGGGCGGTCTCTCCGTTGTCGGAATGGTGTCCTGTCGTTTTAGCACGAGTAAACGGTAAGGCTGCTTTTACCAGATGGTCAAGACTTTTGCAGTCAGGCTAAAGATGATGACGTCGGGTCGGCCAAGGGTTCGGCCTGTGATTGGGCCGGATGACCGGCGCGGCGTCAGGCTTGGGCGGGGCAGGGATGGCGGTTCAGGCGATCACCTTCAGGTCTCGCGGCAGGTCCGACAGGATCTCGGGGCCGTCGGCGCGCAGAATCACGATGTCCTCCAGCCGGATGCCAAACCGGCCGGGCAGGTAGATCCCCGGTTCGATCGAAAAGACCATGCCTTCGTCCAGGATCGTGTCAGACGCACCGGTGATATAGGGCGGTTCATGCACCTCGCTGCCCAGGCCGTGGCCGGTGCGGTGCAGGAAGGCTTCGGCATAGCCCGCGTCCGCGATCACCTGGCGCGCGGCCAGGTCGACATGGCTGGCGGGAACGCCGGGGCGGGCGGCGGCCAGGGCGGCCTGCACGGCCTCTTCCACCACCGCATGCACCGACAGGTAGTCTTCGGACGGGCTGCCCAGCACCGCCATCCGCGTGATGTCCGAGGAATAGCCCGCAATGCGCCCGCCGATGTCCATCACGACGCTGTCGCCCGTGGCCAGCGCGCTGTCCCCGGTCTGGTGATGCGGCATGGCGCCATTGGCCCCGGTGCCGACGATGGCAAACAGCGGCTGCGCACCCGATGCGGCAAAGCTGTCACGGACCACCTGCGCAACCGCCGTTTCCGTCATACCGGGCGTCATCGCGGCCCAGGCCGCCTGCATGGCACGGTCGGCGGCCAGGGCATTCTGTTTCAGCAGCTTGTATTCGCCCGCCTCCTTGCGCATCCGCAGCGCCCCGATGGTGCTTGCGGTGAAGCGACGGGTGGCGCGGGGCAGGCGGTCGGTGACCAGTGCGGCGTGATCGGCGCGCATGCATTCGTCCAGAACCACCACGCCCGCGTCGCCCGCATCCAGATCGGACAGCAGCTGATCCAGCGCCGCATCCGGGCCTTCGGT
Organism: Pseudooceanicola nitratireducens; assembly: GCF_900109195.1. Taxonomy (GTDB): domain Bacteria; phylum Pseudomonadota; class Alphaproteobacteria; order Rhodobacterales; family Rhodobacteraceae; genus Pseudooceanicola; species Pseudooceanicola nitratireducens. The sequence continues at coordinate 1,155,450 of NZ_FNZG01000001.1, forward strand.
GTCGGTCCAGGTCACAAAGGGCAGGTCGGTGCCGCGCCGGGCGCTTTCTGCTTCCAGCGCGGGCATGACGAACCCGGCCCCCGTCAGGGACACGCCCAGCAGCAGGGGGCGTTCATCGCCATGCGGGGCCAGGCCGGTCAGCCACAGCATATGCGCGCCGGGGGCAAGGACCACCAGATCCACCGCCTCGCGTTTCATCTGGTCACGCAGACGATCTAGACGGGTCATGGCGGCTCCTTCCGGGAATTCTATAGTCCGGGTGAAAATGAGCCGCGTATCCGGCGAAGGTCAAGGCAAAATTTTAGCAGAGCTAAAGTCGGGGCGCGGATATCAGGCCGCGCCCGCCCGGTCCGCGGCCCCCGCCTGTGGCGCAAGCAGCGGAAGGATCACGGGAATATCGCTTCCCGGCTGGGTGCCAAAGCTCATCCGGCAACCATAGGCGGGCTCCAGCACCTCGGGCCGGATGGTCTGCGCCACCGACCCCGAGGCCAGCACCGCACCGTCGCGCAGGACAACCACATGATCGGCGAACATGGCCGTCAGGTTGAGGTCATGCATGATGGCAATCACGCCGCCGCCGCCCAGGGCAAAGTCCCGCGCGATCTGCATCACCTGCACCTGGTGCGCGATATCCAGCGCCGAGACGGGTTCATCCAGGAACAGCCAGCGCGCGCCGCCATGCCAGACCGGCGTGCCGATCTGGGTCAGGACGCGGGCCAGCTGAACCCGCTGTTTCTGCCCGCCGGACAGGTCCTGGTAAAAGCGCGCCGCCAGGTCCAGCAGCCCGACCTGCGCCAGCGCATGCCGCACCGGGCGGGGATCGCGACGGTCCAGAAGCCCCAGGCTGACGACCTCTTGCACCGTGAAGGGGAAGGACAGGGCGGACGCCTGGGGCAGCACCCCGCGCAGCCGCGCCAGCGCATCCGGGGTCAGGCGGGCCACGTCCTGCCCCTCCAGTTCGATCCGCCCGTCATAGGGGATCTCTCCGGTCAGGGCCTTCATCAGCGTCGTCTTGCCCGATCCGTTCGGGCCGACGATGCAGGTCACCTCTCCGGCGCGTGCGGTCAGGTCGACACCGTGCAGGATCTGCGTGCGCCCCAGCCGGACGCGGACATCTGTGGCAAGCACGCTCATAGGTCCAGCACCCCGCGCTGACGGAACAGGATCCACAGGAAGACCGGCGCGCCCAGAACAGCGGTAACGATCCCGATGGGAAGCTCGGAGGGGGCCACTATGGTGCGCGACACGATATCCGCCAGCAGCAGCAGCGACGCGCCCAGCAGGGCCGAGTTCACCAGCAGCTGGCGATGATCCGGCCCCGAGGCCAGGCGCAGCAGATGCGGCACCACGATGCCGACAAAGCCGATGCCGCCCGACATGGCCACGGCCGCCCCGGTGGCCGCCGCGACGGACAGGATGGCGATATTCTTGACCCGCTGGACATGCACGCCCAGGTGAAAGGCCGCGGATTCCCCAAGCGTCAGCGCGTTCAGCCCCCGCGCCAGGAAGGGCGCGGCGATCAGCGCGGGCAGCATGATCGGCAGCCCGGTCAGCACCTTGGACCAGGTCGCCCCGGCCAGCGATCCCAGCCCCCAGAAGGTCAGATCCCGCAGCTGCGTGTCATCGGCCATGTAGACCAGGATGCCCGATACCGCGCCCGCAAGCGCCCCCAAGGCGATCCCCGCCAGCAGCATCACCGCGACCGAGGTCCGTCCCGCCCGTGTCGCCACCCGATACAGCAGCAGGGTCGAGCCCCAGCCGCCCAGGAAGGCCGCGACCGGCACCACGTAATAGCCCAGCTGATCGGCCAGCGCGGCGGGCAGCAGCCCCGCCAGCACGATGGCCGCGATGGCCCCCAGCCCGGCCCCCGCGCCGACACCGACGATGCCCGGATCGGCCAGCGGGTTGCGGAACAGCCCCTGCATCAGCGCCCCGGAAACCGCCAGTGACGCGCCCACGCCCATGCCCAGCAGGGTGCGCGGCGCGCGGATCTGCCATAGGACCACCCGGTCGGTCAGGCTGATTTCTTCGCCGCGCAGCAACGCGCCAAGCGTCGACCACAAAGAGGTCCCCGCGGCCCCGATGGCCAGGCTCATCAGGACGGCGATGATCAGCAGCAGCGACAGCAGCAGGGTAACCGCGCGGGCCCGTGCGGCGCGGTCGCCGTCACGGGCAGCAAAGGACAGATCCAGCGCAACCATTGCCTTACCCTTCGGCGTCGCCATGGCCGGCGTTCAGGGCCGCCGCAAGATCGCGCAGCGCATCGGGCGTGCGCACCGAAAAGCCCAGCAGGTACATGCCATCCATGCGCACCACCGCCCGCGACTTGGCCGCCGGGGTGGTCGAGATCGCCGGGTTGGCAAACAGCTGATCGTTCGCTGCTGCATGATCGCCCTGACGGTCCATCATCAGGATCACATCGGGGGCGGCCTGGGCCACGGCCTCGTCCGTCAGGGGTTTGTAGCCGCTGAACGAGGTCACGGCATTCTGCGCCCCGACCAGCCGGATCATGCCAGCCGCCGCCGTATCCGTGCCCGAGGCCAGGATACGCCCGCCCTGCATCGACAGGATGAACAACACCCGCTTGTCTTTGACATCGACGCTGTCCAGCGCGGCCCGCATGTCCGCGCCGACGGTTTCGGCCAGGGCCTCGGCCTTCTCAGGGACCTCAAGCGCCGCGCCGACGGCACGGATCTTGGCCAGGATCGCTTCGGCGGTGAAGCCGTCGGGCACTTCGGCAAAGGGAATGTCGGCCTGGCGCAACAGATCAACGGATTCCGGGGGACCTGCGCCCTCTTCGGTCAGGATCAGATCGGGCGACACCGACAGCACGCCCTCGGGCGACAACGCGCGGATATAGCCGACGTCGGGCAGATCCAGCACAGCCGCCGGGTGGTTCGAGGTCGTGTCGCGTGCCACAAGGCGATCCTCTTCGCCCAGGGCATAGACGATTTCGGTGACCGATCCGCCAATCGACACCACGCGCGACGCCGGATCGGCCTGGGCCGGAAGCGCTGCGCCAAGTGCCGCCGCACAGAGCAGCGACGACAGGACCGGGCGAAGAAGCGGGCGAACGAGGGAACGGGCGATCATTCTGCGGCCTCCTGCGCGGTTGCGAAGCCCGCCACCAGGTCCATCCAGGCCCCGTTGTGATCCACATCCGCCGTGCGATGTCCGAAGATCTGGGTGATCAGCCCGCCCTTGGCATCAAAGGCCTCGACCGAGACCGCAGGCCCGCGGCGTGTCGGCTTGGTCACGACCCAGACCTCGGCCACGTGGTCGTTGCGCAGGTGCATGTCGAAACCGGGATCCAGGTAGTTCAGCCAGGGCCCCATGGGTTTCACCGCGCCATAGCTGCCCGATTTGATCTGGATGCAGCCCTGGTTGCCGACAAAGATCATCGCCGGGGTGCCGGTGTCGCCCATGGCGGTCAGAAGCTGCCCGAAGGCGGCGGCGGGCAGGCGGCGTGCATAGGGCTCACCAGCCATGCGATAGGCCCCCAGACGGTTGATCCGCAGCTTGCGGGTCAGCATCAGGAACTGATGGGTGTCGGTCAGCGCGTCCCATTCGCTGCGCAGCTTTTCGACCTTGTCGGCATCGGTGATCGCGTCCTCGATTGCCTCGCGGGGGGCAGTGTCCAGCGTATCGGACGTATTCCCGGTGGCCAGCTGATCGCGCAGCACCAGCCAGTCGGTCGGATCGGCATCCAGCGGCAGATAGACCTTGTGGATCGCATCGCCCGCGGCATCGAAGATCTGGAAGGACCGGCGCAGACCCTGCTTGGTCTCGGCCTCGACCGCGAAGCCGTGCACCCAGTGCTTGGGGAAGATGCGCAGGTCGATCTGGTCGCCCAGCACCAGCGCGGCGTGATCGCCGGCGCGGTAGCCGCCATAGGTGCCCGTGACCTCGGAAACGATGGAATCGTTGCGCGTCAGCGCCATCAGCGGACCCAGCTTTTCCAGCGCGGGCATCAGCCGGTCGGGGTGCGGGTCGATGCGCGTGACGCTGTGACCATCGTGCTGACCGGTGCGGGCGGCCAGCAGATGCGCTTCGCTCACGCCCAGCTGATCGGCCAGGTCGCGGGGGCGCAGGGTCGCGTCCTTTTGTGCCTGGCGCAGGGTGGCGGGGTCGGTCGATTGCGGAAGGGTGTTCACAGCCATGCGTGATCCTTTGGTGCTGACGAGTGTGGGGAGGATCAGCTGGCGCGCGGGCTGCGGCTGGCGGATGCGTGACAAAATCGCCACGTCAATTCTTGACAGTTTTACTCGGACACCTTAGGCGACGCAAGAGCCGAGAGCGAAAGCCCGGTCACACTTTACAAAAATCGCCAGCCCCAGGCCAGCAAGACACCCACTCAAACTGGAAGGGGACCCCATGCCCGTGCAATCCCTGCGCGCGCTGCTGATGTGCAGTGCCGCCGGCCTGATCGCTATGCCTGCCCTGGCGCAGGAGACCGTCGATCTCGCCCCTATCACCGTCAACAGCAAACGTGCCGTTCAGGTTGACGAAAGCACCTCGGAAACCGTTGTGGACGAAGAGGAAATCAAGGACCGTCAGGCCGCCACCATCGCCGAACTGGTCGACAGCGTGCCCGGCGTGAACCTGATCAACGGCGGATCGCCCGTAGGATCGGGGATCAACATCCGCGGCTTTGGCGCAACCGGCACCTATGGCACCGACCAGAAGGTCGGCATCCAGGTCGGCGGCGCGAAAAAGGGCAGCGAAGAACTGTATCGCATCGGCACCCAGCTTTACACGGACCCCACGCTGTATCGTGAGGCCGTGGTCAAGCGCGGCATGGGCGGCACCTTCGAATATGGCTCGGGCAACTTTGGCGGGCTTCTTCTGCTGGAACCGATCCACGCCAGCGACCTGACCAAGGGCGAAGACGGTTTCCGCCTGCGTCAGACGCTGGAATATTCCTCGAACGGGGATGGGCTGGTCAGTTCGACCATCGGCGCGTTCCAGCAGGGCAACCTGGAGGTGTTGGGCAACTACACCTACCGTCACATGGGCATCACCAGCGACGGCGACGGGGTGGCGCGGTCTTCGTCCGGTTACGACCTGCCGTCCTGGCTGATCAACGGCCGCCTGACCTTTGGCGATGCGGATCAGCACAAGATCAGCCTGCTTCTGTCCGAAACCAGCACCGACGAACGCGACGTGCCCTATGACACTTTCGGCACCACCGGCGGCAGCTTTGGCAACGTCGACCGGCAGACCGAAGATCGCACCGCCGTGTTGCGCTATGACTTCGATGCGCCCGACACCGAACTGGTCAACCTGCGGGTTGAACTGAGCTATTCCGACCAGAAGATCGATCAGGAATATGTCGCCGGAAGCTCGACCTGTGACGATCCCACCAACCCCTGTGGCTTTCCTGGCGGTTTCCCGGCCGGCGGCTTTGCCTCGGTTAATGCCGATCACCGCTATGAGACGACGGGCCTTCTGATCAAGAACACCGCCTATCTCGACACCGGCATGATCGCGCATGAACTGCGCACCGGCATCGAATACACGCACCGCAAACGTCTGGATGCGAACTCGGCCCCCGGTGGCGTCGACAAGCGGCTGGCGCTTTTTGTGGTCGACGACATGTCGATGGGCAATTTCACCCTGTCGCCTGAACTGCGGTACGAGACGCAGGAAATCGGTGGCAGCGGCTATGGCACCTACAACAACTCGGCCCTGATGGGCGGTGTCTCGGGCACGGTCGACCTGGGCGGCGGTTTCAAGCTTCTGGGCGGGGCCTGGTACAACGAGAACCTGCCGATCCTCGACGATCTGGGCACGCCCGCCTACATGACCCAGTCCGAAAAGGCGACCACGGCCGAGCTTGGGTTTTCCTATGATGGCGGCAATGTCGTCGCGGCCGGCGACACGCTGGCGCTGAAGGTCGTGGCCTATCGCACCCACATGTGGGACGTGACCAGCTATACCACCCCGACGCGCGCGCCCTATGAAACGGTCGACATGAAGGGCGTCGAGCTTGAGGCCTCCTGGTCCCATACCTCGGGTCTGTATGTCGATTTCAACGCCAACATCTCACGCGGGACGGGCGCGGCAAGCGGCACGACCTATGATTGGTCGGGCATTCCCGCCGATACTGCGCAGATCTCGTTCGGCAAGAAATGGGGCGAGACCTTCGACCTCAGCTGGGAGGTCGTGGCCGCCGCGGACATGACCCGCGCCACCACCCCGACCAAGGGCTATGCGGTGCACAACCTGCGCGCCGTCTACCGCCCGCAGGACGGTGCCCTCGACGGGACCGAGATCCGCGTGGGTGTCGAGAACCTGTTCGACCGCACCTACCGGCCGCACCTGGCGACCCGCAACGCCAATGGCCGCACGCTGAAGGTGTCCCTGGCCAAGACTTTCTGATCAAAAGAGCATCGAGCAGGGAAAGGGGGCGTGGGATTATTCCTGCGCCCCTTTTTTGCGCTCGCCCCCGGGGCCTAAATGCCCCGGGCCATGTCCCCGCTGCATGGCTGCCGACCGTTTGGATTTTTTGTCGAATTCCGGCGACGGAAGTGCCCCGTTTCTGCGTTCCAGTCTTGAAAGCCAGTCAAGAAAGGGGCCGCCGATGTCCGCCACCGCATCCCATTTTCCCGATACCACCGCGCCAGAAGGCTACAGCCGCCTGCAGAAGGTCCTGCACTGGGCCGTCGTCGGGCTGTTGCTGCTGCAATATTTCGTCTTTGATCGCATGGGCCGCATGTTCCACACCCTGATGGACAGCGGCGTGACCACCTGGACCGTGACCTCGGTCGCGCATGTGGTGATCGGTGTCGCGGTGCTTCTGCTGGTCATCGCGCGTCTGGGGCTGCGCGCCCGCCACGGCGTCCCCGACGCCCCGCAGGAAGAACCCGAGCCCTTCCGCATCGCCGCCAAGCTGGCCCATTGGGGCATCTACGGTCTGCTGGTGCTGATCCCCCTGACCGGGCTTGCCGCCTGGTTCGGCCGCGTCGGCCCCGCCGCCGGCGGGCACGAGCTGATGACGACCGCGCTGCTTTGGCTGGTCGTTGCGCATGTGGGTGCGGTTCTGGTGCACCAGTTCTGGTGGAAGACCAACCTGATCAAGCGGATGACCTGATCCCGGCGTCGCGCGTGGTTGGCGATACGCCGGCTAGTCGCGGGGCAGGGCCGCGCGACAGCCGATCAGCGCCACGTCCGGCGCGTCCAGGATCGCCACGGGCACATGGCGCAGGAAGGGATAGCGATAGTCCGCGCCGTTCAGGGCTCCGATCAGCTGGCGGGTCGTGTCCTGTGGCCCCGTGGCCGGGAACAACGCCGCCGCCACGCCGCCGCACAGGTGCACCCCGTCCAGCGGCAGCGTCCCGGTGATCAGCACCTGCAGCATCCGCGCCAAGGCCCGGGTCATCACGCCCTGCGGATCGGTGACCTGGTTGCCCAGCCAGGACAGGCCGCGCCCGCTGAACAGATCGTCCAGCATCGCGGGCGGGGTCAGCCCCTCGGCCTCAAGCACCTGGGCCACGGGACGGGGCAGGGCGGTCATGCCCCATTCGGCCGCCGGGCTGACGGGACGCCCCGCCACATGCAGCCCAAGGCCTGCGTTGAACCCGGTGCCCAGGTTCACCACCAGCCATTGCCCGTTGCCCGGCTGATCCGCCTTTGGCCCGCGCAGGATGCGGGCATCGCCCGGCCCCAGGTCGGGCACCGCCAGCACATGCGCCGCAAGGTCGTTCATCAGGCGGACTGGCCCGCCGATCCGCGCCTGCAGCTCGGCCTGATCCAGCTGCCAGTCCCGGTTGGCCAGCGCCACCCGGCCGCCCCGCACCGGCCCCGCCGCCGCGATCACCGCCTGATCGACCGGGCCGAACTGCCCAAGAACATGGTCGAACAGCGCCCGCGTGTCGGGGAAATCGTCGTTTCGGATCAACAGGCTGTCCCTGATCGCGCTGTCGGACCCCGCGCCCGGATCCACCCGCGCAAAGCGGCTGTTGGTGCCGCCGATATCGCCCAGCAATGCCGCTGCCTTCATCCTGTCCCCGTCGCCTGATGTTCCCCGGATCCGGCCCTTCATATCGTTCCACGCCCCAAGAGGAAGGCTTTTCCTTGCGCCCCGCCCGCTGTATGCCCGCCAAAAATACCGGAGCCGCCCATGACCCCCGACGCCCGCATCGCCACCGCAGCCGAGCTGCTGGACAGTATCCTTGATGGCCAGCCGGCCGAGCAGGTTCTGACCGGCTGGGCGCGGCGCAGCCGCTTTGCGGGCTCCAAGGATCGGGCGGCGATCCGCGATCATGTGTTCGACGCCTTGCGCTGTCGCCGGTCCTATGCGCTGCTTGGTGGCGGGATGACCGGGCGCGGCCTGATGTTCGGCCAGCTTCTGGCGCAGGGTCGGGCCCCGGAAGAGGCCTTTACCGGACAGGGCCATGCCCCCGCACAGCTGACCGAGGACGAGACCGCCGCGCTGCGCCGCGATGTCGAGGCCGCCCTGGCCGAGGCCCCCGCGCCCGTGGCGGGCGACATGCCCGACTGGATCTGGCCCCTGCTGACCGAGGCCCTGGGCGCCGATGCCGCCAGGGCCGCCGCGCTACTGCGCCAGCGTGCGCCCGTGTTCCTGCGGGTGAACACCGCCCGCGGCGATCTGGAAACGGCCAGGGCCTCTCTTCTGCGTGACGGAATCGAGACGCAGGAACATCCCCTGTCTCCGACCGCGCTCGAGGTCACTTCGGGCGCGCGTCAGGTCGCCCGCAGCACCGCATATGAAACCGGCCTGGTCGAGCTTCAGGATGCCGCAAGCCAGGCCCTGTCCGATGCCTTGCCTTTACGCAACGGCATGACAATTCTGGATTATTGCGCCGGTGGCGGGGGCAAGACCCTGGCCATGGCGGCCCATGTCCAGGCCCGGATCACGGCCCATGACGCCAATCCCGGCCGCCTGTCCGATCTGCCCGCCCGCGCCGCCCGCGCCGGTGTGGATGTGGCCATCGCCCGTCAGCCTAAGGGGCCCTTTGATCTGGTGCTTTGCGATGTGCCCTGTTCCGGCAGCGGGGCCTGGCGCCGGTCCCCCGAAGGGAAATGGGCGCTGACGACGGACGCTCTGGCCGATCTGAACCGCACCCAGGACGAGATCCTGCAAAAGGCCGCCGCCCTGACGGCGCAGGACGGTGTGCTGGCCTATGCCACCTGTTCGCTGTTCCGGGCCGAGAACGAGGATCGGATCGCCAAATTCCTTTCTGAAACAAAGGGCTGGGTTTTGGACTTCGATCGCCGCTGGCTGCCCCAGATGGGCGGCGACGGGTTTTACCTGGCCTGCCTGCGGCGGGGCTGACGCCTCGGTTTCGACGACAGGTCCGACGGGCGTTAATTAAATCTTAACCATTCCCCTGCAAACTCGCATGCACTTTGGCACAGGGGACAGGTTTGGATCACTATGTGAGCGGTGCGCCTGCGTCGCGTCGGCGTCGGTCGCGCCCGTCGGCGCGCCGGATCAATGCTTTGCGCAGGGCTTCACGCCCGCGCTGGTCCCTGCGTCCGTCGCGGGCCGGGGCCACTGTTCCGCGCCACACCATTTCCATCACCTTGTTTTTGGTCGCCCTTCCGCTTCTTGCCGCAGGAATCCTCGCGGCAGAGCTTTCGCTGCCCCCGCCTTTGGTCCTGGTGCTTTCCGCAGCGGCAGCCACGCTATTTGCCATCGCCACGGCAGTTGGGGTCTGGTCCATGGTCGAACGCCGCCCCCGCCTGCGCGGCGAAGAGGCTTCGACCAGCGCCGCCCTTGAGCTGATTCCCGACCCTGCTGTCGTCACCAATCCCGATCTTCTGGTTCAGTCCGGCAACACCCGCGCGCGCAATCTGCTGGGTCATACCCTGCCGCGCTGGCTTAGCAGTTCGACAATGATCGCGAAATCGGATCGGGCGGGGCTGCGCGACATGTCGGACCGTGCGCTTGGGCGTCGAAGCCCGATTTCGCGTTGCCTGACCATAGACGGTGCGCCGCACGAGGTCACGGCGCACCCTCTGTCGCGGCGGTCGATCCTATGGCACCTTACCCCGCTTGGCCAGGGGCCTGATCCCGCGATCGAAGCTGTGCTGCCCGTGGTCACGCTGGACAATAACAACAAACTGATATCATGGAACAATCGGGCGGCGGTGCTGCTTGGAACCGAACCCGCCAAGCAGGCCGCGATCTTTGCCGATCTGCCCCGCCATGCCGCCGGTTTGACACTGTGCCTGGGCAGTGGCCGAAGTCACGGCACCGTCATGCTTTCTCCCTTGCCGGGGGGCACGCAGGCAAAAAGGCGTATCGCTTTGGTTCCCTTGACCAATCCCCGCTACGCCGGGGCCGAAGATGCGAATTGGGATGGGTTCGAAAACCTTCCTGTACCGCTACTCTGGCTGGATCCGGGCGGCATCGTGCAAAAGGCCAATCGCAGCGCGGTACAGCTCGTCGGCGACGATTGCCTCCCTGGTGCGCGGCTTGGTGATCTGACCGAGGGGCTGGGCCGTCCGCTTCAGGACTGGCTGGACGAGGCGATCCATGGAGCCAAGGGCGGCAGCCCGGAATTCCTGCGTGTCACCGGAGCCGAACACGAGGTTTTTGTCCAAGTCCTCCTGAAACCCTACACGATCGGAGAGGAGACGACGTTGCTGGCCGTCCTCAACGACGCGACCGAGCTGAAGACGCTGGAAGCCCAGTTCGTACAAAGCCAGAAGATGCATGCTATCGGCCAGCTTGCTGGCGGGGTTGCGCATGATTTCAACAACTTGCTGACCGCGATTTCCGGTCACTGCGATCTGCTTCTGCTGCGCCATGACCAGGGCGATACGGAATATGCCGACCTCATGCAGATCAACCAGAACGCCAACCGCGCGGCCGCCCTAGTCAATCAGCTGTTGGCCTTTTCGCGCAAGCAGACCCTGCGCCCGGAAGAGATTGACCTACGCGACACGATTTCGGATCTGACACATCTGCTGAACCGGCTGGTCGGTGAAAAGATCACCCTGTCTTTCAGCCATGATCCAGTCTTGAACGCTATCCGTGCCGACAAACGTCAGCTGGACCAAGTGCTTATGAACCTCGTGGTGAACGCACGCGACGCCATCCGCGGCATCGGCGAAATCCGCATCATTACCGAAAGCCTGCACTTCGACACTGCGCAGACGCGCGATCAGGCCAGCGTGCCGCCGGGCGACTATGTTTCGGTCAAGGTGATCGACACCGGATGCGGCATCCCTCCGGACAAGCTGACCAAGGTGTTCGAACCCTTCTACACAACCAAGCGGGTCGGAGAGGGCACTGGCCTTGGCCTGTCAACGGTTTACGGGATCATCAAGCAGACCGGAGGCTATATTTTCGCAGACAGCACAGTGGGGGAGGGCACCTGCTTCACCCTGTTGTTCCGTGCCTCGAAGGACGCGGGTAAGTCATTGAACCAAAGAGCTGATCCGGCGCCGCAGGCCCGGCACGCCGATGGTGTCGTCCTGCTGGTCGAGGACGAGGCCCCGGTCCGGTCCTTCGCGGCCCGCGCCCTGCGGTTGCGCGGCTACACGGTGCTGGAGGCCGAGTGCGGCGAAGACGCGCTTGCCCTGCTTGAGGATGTCGAAACCCGGGTCGACATCTTCGTGACGGACGTTGTCATGCCGGGCATGGACGGGCCAACATGGGTGAGCGAGGCGCTGAAAACCCATGGCGATGTCCGCGTGATCTTCATGTCAGGCTATGCCGAGGAGCATTTCGGCGACGACCAGGCCCGCATTCCCAATTCGATCTTCCTTCCCAAACCCTTCTCGCTGGCCGAACTGACCCAGACGGTTCAGGGCGTACCTTAGATCGATTGATAAAGCGTGAACTCGGCCGCACATTTCCGGCGCAGCTTGGCCTCGGTGGCCTCTGACAGCTCTAACGGCATCTGGGGAGAGACGTTTTCACGGGTCAGCCCGATTCTCTGCTGCAGCCGATCCTCGAGAAAGGCGTGTAGGGCGGGCTGGTCCTCATAGCGGAAGAACCGGGTCACGCAGGTGCCATTCCCGGCGGGTTCGACGAATTTCGACTGGGCCCCCACGTTGGCAAAATCCGGCCGGTCGCCGCGGCAATAGGCATCGACGAAATCATCAAAGCTTACGTTGTAAGTGTTGTTCGGTCGGTCCTGCATGAAAGGCCGCCTGCGATAGCGATACCAACTGCCAAGCCAGCTGATCGGTTCGCGGATCGTCGCAATGATTTCAACCTCTTCGCCGATGAACTTGTCGACCATCGGGCGGAAGAACCGATTGTAGCGAAAGACTGGTGCATGCTTCAGTTCGGGCGGGTCGTTCACCACGATATCCGCGACCGGGGCCAGGGCCTTTTCCCAGGCGGTCGTGCCCGTCTTGGGCACCGACAGGAACACCAGGCGAGCCTTGGCGAATATCAGCATCATGTCCTCCGAACATCTTCATTCTTCCTTAATCACTTCGGTGAAAACTGTCAGCGGGAAAGATTTTTCTTGAAATGTTCTCATTTTGATCTCATATGAGAACAAGAGGCGAACAAAGGCGGTCATTGCCGCCGTTTATCGGGTATGAAATAAGGGGCTGAACCAGATGGCAACGGCAGATCTTCTCTCAATGGACAGCAAGCGCGACACGAACAAACAAAAGGCGCTCGACAGCGCCCTGGCCCAGATCGAACGGCAGTTCGGAAAGGGGTCGATCATGAAACTGGGCGGCAAGGACGCCATCCAGCAGATCGAGGCGACCTCGACCGGCTCTCTCGGGCTCGACATCGCGCTTGGGATCGGCGGCCTGCCCAAGGGCCGGATCGTCGAAATCTATGGCCCCGAATCCTCGGGTAAAACAACGCTGACCCTGCATTGCGTGGCTGAGGAACAGAAAAAGGGCGGCGTCTGCGCCTTTGTCGACGCGGAACATGCGCTGGACCCCGGCTATGCGAAGAAACTGGGCGTCGACCTGGACGAGCTGCTGATTTCCCAGCCCGACACCGGCGAACAGGCGCTTGAAATCACCGACACGCTGGTGCGATCGGGCGCGGTTTCCATGGTCATCGTCGACTCGGTCGCGGCGCTGACGCCGAAATCGGAACTCGAAGGAGACATGGGCGACAGCTCGGTCGGCGTGCACGCCCGCCTGATGTCCCAGGCCATGCGCAAGCTGACGGCCTCGATCGCGCGGTCGAACTGCATGGTGATCTTCATCAACCAGATCCGCATGAAGATTGGCGTCATGTTCGGCTCGCCCGAAACGACGACCGGCGGTAACGCGTTGAAGTTCTATTCCTCCGTCCGCCTCGACATCCGCCGCATCGGCGCGATCAAGGAACGCGACGAGGTCGTGGGCAACCAGACCCGCGTCAAGGTCGTCAAGAACAAGGTCGCCCCGCCGTTCAAACAGGTGGAATTCGACATCATGTATGGCGAAGGCATCTCGAAAACCGGGGAACTTCTGGACCTTGGCGTCAAGGCCGGCGTGGTCGAAAAGTCGGGTTCCTGGTATTCCTACGGTGACGAACGCATCGGCCAGGGTCGCGAAAACGCCAAGGGCTTCCTGAAGGAAAACACCGAAATCGCGCTGCAGATCGAAGACAAGATCCGCGCCGCCCACGGGTTGGAATTCGACATGGCCGACGAAGACAAGGTCGAGGATGACGTTCTGGACGGTTGATCCCGGCATCTGATGAACAAAGCCCGGTGCGCCCGAAGCGCGCCGGGCTTTTCTTTTGCGCGGTCCCGTGATTGTTTGCCCTATGGCACATGAAAATCAGGTTCTTCAGTCGGTTAACCTGGAGGGAGAGACGATCTGCGTCGACATCTTCCGCCGCCCCGACGGCAGCTATGGGTTCGACGAATTCCGCCGCGACCCAGAGGATGGGCGCGGCTGGTACAGCATCGGATATTACGGTGATCAGCGGTACCCGAGTGAAGACGCCGCCCGCGCCGCCGCGCGTCAGGCCGTGGCCTGGTTCGCTGATCTGACCGCGTGATCCCGCCCGCACCAATGGGAACCGGGAAACCGGGGCAGGGCGCAGACGAAAATCCGACCCAAAGCCCGGCCTGTCCCCCCCGCAAATGCCTTTACCATATGACCGACAAGGTTTATCCCCGCTCCAACCGGAATTCTGACCGAAAGCTCATCATCCCATGACTGGCCTCGCCGACATCCGCTCGACCTTTCTGAACTACTTCAACAAGCAGGGGCATGAAATCGTGCCCTCCAGCCCGCTTGTGCCGCGCAACGACCCGACGCTGATGTTTGCGAACTCTGGCATGGTGCAGTTCAAGAACCTGTTCACCGGGGTCGAGACCCGCGACTACAAACGCGCCACCACCGCCCAGAAATGCGTGCGCGCCGGCGGCAAGCATAACGACCTCGACAACGTCGGCTATACCGCGCGTCACCATACCTTCTTTGAAATGCTTGGGAATTTCAGCTTCGGCGATTATTTCAAATCCGACGCGATCCCCTTTGCCTGGGAAATGGTGACCAAGGAACTGGCTATCCCCAAGGACAAGCTGCTGGTCACGGTCTATGAGACCGATGATGAGGCCGCCGAGATCTGGAAAAAGGTCGCGGGCATTTCCGACGACCGCATCATCCGCATCGGCGACAAGCCGGGCGGCGGCTCGGACAACTTCTGGCAGATGGGGCCGACCGGTCCCTGCGGCCCCTGCACCGAGATCTTCTATGACCACGGCGACAAGTTCTGGGGCGGCCCTCCGGGAAGCCCGGAAGAAGACGGCGACCGGTTCATCGAGATCTGGAACCTCGTCTTCATGCAATATGAACAGTTCGAGGACGGCTCGCGGCGCGAGTTGACCGCGCAATCCATCGACACCGGCATGGGCATCGAACGGGTCGCGGCGCTGTTGCAGGGCACCAATGACAACTATGCCACCGACCTGATGCGCGCACTGATCGAAGACAGCGCGCACAAGACCTCGACCGATCCGGATGGGCCGGGCAAGACGCACCACCGGGTGATCGCGGATCACCTGCGTTCGACTTCGTTCTTGATTGCCGATGGCGTCATGCCCTCGAACGATGGGCGCGGCTATGTGCTGCGCCGGATCATGCGTCGCGCCATGCGTCACGCGCATCTTCTGGGGTCGCAGGACCCGCTGATGCACCGACTTGTACCGGAACTGGTCCGCCAGATGGGCGAGGCTTACCCTGAGTTGCGCCAGGCTCAGGCCCTGATCGAGGAAACGCTGAAACTGGAAGAAACCCGCTTCCGTCAGACACTTGACCGTGGCCTGAAGCTGCTGGACGAAGAACTCTCTGGCCTGTCCGACGATCAGGCCCTGCCCGGTGCGGCGGCGTTCAAGCTGTATGACACCTATGGCTTCCCGCTGGATCTGACGCAGGACGCGCTGCGCGAAAAGGGCCGCACGGTCGATACCGACGGCTTCGACAACGCCATGGCAGAACAGAAGGCCAAGGCGCGCGCCGCCTGGGCGGGCACCGGCGAAAGTGCTGACCTGACCATCTGGTTCGACGTCGCCGATCAGCATGGCGCGACCGATTTCCTGGGCTACGACACCGAAACGGCCGAGGGACAGATCATCGCGATCATCAAGGACGGCGCGTCCGTGACCGAGCTGAAGGACGGTGAAGAGGGCTGGATCGTCACCAACCAGACGCCGTTCTACGGCGAATCCGGTGGCCAGGTCGGTGACACCGGCTGGCTGCGCCGGCTGGAAGACGAAGACGACATCGCAACCGTGACCGACACCCAGAAAATGGGCGGCGGCAAGGTCTTTGCGCATCACGTCAAGATTGATCGCGGCACCTTCAAGGGCTCGGATGCCGTCGCGCTTGAGGTCGATCACACCCGCCGCGCCACGATCCGCGCCAACCACTCGGCCACGCACCTGCTGCATGAAGCCCTGCGCGAAGCGCTTGGTGATCACGTCGCGCAGCGCGGGTCGCTGAACGCGCCGGATCGTCTGCGGTTCGATTTCAGCCATTCCGCCGCGCTCTCGGCCGAGGAACTGGCCCGTGTCGAGGGTGAGGTGAACGCCTTCATCCGTCAGAATACGCCGGTCGAAACCCGGATCATGACGCCCGATGACGCCCGCGGCCTTGGGGCCCAGGCGCTGTTCGGCGAGAAATACGGCGACGAAGTGCGCGTCGTCTCCATGGGGCGGAAGAACACCGGTAAGGGGACCGACGGCAACACCTATTCGCTGGAGCTTTGCGGCGGCACCCATGTAACCCGCACCGGCGACATCGGGGCCTTTGCCCTGACGTCCGAAACCGCGTCCTCCGCCGGCGTGCGCCGGATCGAGGCGCTGACCGGGCAGGCCGCCATGGCGGAACTGCGCGGGCGCGACCAGGCGCTTGGCCAGATTGAAGGCATGCTGAAAGCCACCGGCGATGATGCCGTGGCCCGCGTCAAGGCCATGCTGGAAGAACGCCGCGCCCTGCAGAACGAAGTGGCGCAACTGCGTCGTGACCTGGCCATGTCCGGTGGATCCGGGCAGGGCGGTGGCGCGGAAGCCAAGGAAATCAACGGGGTGAAGTTCCTGGCCCAGGCGCTGACCGGCGTGTCCGGCAAGGATCTGCCCAGCCTGATCGATCAGTTCAAGGACCAGATCGGCTCTGGCGCGGTGCTTCTGATCGCCGACACTGGTGGCAAGGCCGCCGTGGCGGCCGGCGTGACCGCCGACCTGACCGACAAGATCTCGGCCGTGGACCTGGTCCGCGCGGCCGTGCCGGAACTGGGCGGCAAGGGCGGCGGTGGCCGTCCGGACATGGCGCAGGGCGGGGGCGCGGATGCCTCCAACGCCGACGCCGCAATCAAGGCCGCCGAGGCCGTATTGGGAGGATAAGATGCCTGCACTCTGGATTGCCCACGTCACAGTGACCGACGCGGAAGCCTATGGAAAATATGCCGAATTGGCCGGTCCTGCGATCGCCAAGCACGGCGGAACCTTTGTCGCGCGCGGCGGTCGTTTCGTGCAGCTGGAAGGCAAGGAGCGTCCGCGCAATGTCGTGGCCCGCTTCCCCTCGGTCGAGGCAGCGGTGGATTGCTACAATTCGCCGGAATACCAAGAAGCGCTCGACCACGCCCGCGGCGCGAGCGAGCGGGAGCTGATGGTCGTCGAGACCTCGGAATAAATTCCCCTTCACGGGGATCGAAAGGGCACCCCACGGGGTGCCCTTTGCGTTTCAGTAAGGATTGCGCGGGGATCGGTCGCCCGACAGCGTTTGCTGGCGGCGGGTCACAAGCAGTTCAATTGCATCGGCCAGGTGCTCCTGGGCGATGTTGTAGTCACCGCGGTCGACGCGGATGCGATGCGCTTCGATCATCACATCGGCATGGGTGCAGCCGACGGGCGGTTCGAAGCGATAGCTAGCCAGTTCGATCAGCAACCCCATGGGATCCTTGAAGTAGATCGAATCCATGAACCCCCGGTCCTTGGGGCCGGAATGTTTGATCCCGCGTTCGTCCAGCCGTTTGACGGCCTGATCCCAGGTCGCTTTGGACATGTTGAACGCCAGATGGTGCACGCATCCCGGGTCGGTCGGAGTGCGGCGTGGATCGGGCGTGCGTTTTTCATTGGTGAAAACGGTGATCAGCCGCCCGTCACCGGGATCGAAATACAGGTGCCCTTCGTCAGGGTTATCAAGATTCGGTTGATCAAAGATGAAGGGCATGCCCAGCACGCCTTCCCAGAAATCAATGCTAGTCTGCCGGTCGGCCCCGGTCAGGGTGATGTGATGAACCCCTTGGGTCTGCAGTTTACGCATGTTGTCCTCCGTCGTTGATCCAAGAATAGGGCCATGGCGGTGAAAGGGAACGCCCGGCTGCGCACCATTTCTGTGTGCAAACGCGCAAATACATCGCGGAAAACTGGGGTATATGTGCGTCGAAGCTGTTTGGAGATGACGATGCTGGTGAATGGAACATGGTCCAAGGACTGGGACCCGGTGCAGAAATCCGACGAAAAGGGGCGTTTTGTGCGCCAGACCTCCAGCTTTCGCAGCTGGATCACCCCGGATGGCAGCGCCGGTCCAACTGGGGACGCGGGGTTCAAGGCCGAACCCGGGCGCTATCGCCTGTACGTGGCCTTCATCTGCCCCTGGGCCTCGCGCACGCTGATGGCGCGCAAGCTGAAGGGGCTGGACCAGATGATTGCCGTCACTGTCGTGAACCCGACACTGACCGATCAGGGCTGGGCCTTTGGCGGCTATCCCGGCGCGGACGACGATCCGCTGTTTGGGTCGGCCTATATGCACGAACTCTACACCCGTGCGGATCCGCAGTTCACCGGCCGCGCCACGGTTCCCGTGCTTTGGGACAAACAGACCAGCACCATCGTGAACAACGAAAGCGCCGACATTCTGCGCATGCTGGACACCGCCTTTGAACACCTCGTGCCCTCGGACCTGCGGCTGTATCCGACCGATCTGGGGCCCGAGATCGACGCGCTGAACGCCGATGTTTACCAGTCCTTCAACAATGGCGTGTACAAGGCGGGCTTCGCCACCACGCAAGAGGCCTATGACGAGGCGGTCACAGGCGTCTTCGACACGCTCGCCCGGTTAGAGGACCGGCTGACCGGGGATTACCTGTTCGGGGATCGCCTGACCGAAACGGATATACGCACCTTTGTCACGCTGATCCGCTTTGACGCGGCCTATCACGGGATCTTCAAGACCAACCGCCGCCAGATTGCCGATTACCCGCGCCTGCAGGCCTATATGGAAAGGATCTATCACCTGCCCGGCGTGGCGGAGACGGTGAACATGGACCACATCACGCGCGGCTATTATTCGATCAAGGCCTTGAATCCGAACGGTATTCGCCCGACCGGTCCGGCGCATATCACCGCGCTGACCGGCGGGTGACCCATAAACGAAGACGGGGGGCTCAGCGCCCCCCGTTTCAATTCAATCAGCTGGATTTCGACATCCGCTTCCGCTCATGCGGGTCCAGATAGCGCTTGCGCAGACGCACCGCGTTCGGCGTCACCTCGACCAGCTCGTCGTCGTTGATATAGGCGATCGCCTCTTCCAGCGACATGGTCACTGGCGTGGTCAGGCGGACCGCTTCATCGGTGCCCGAGGCCCGAACGTTGGTCAGCTTCTTGCCCTTAAGCGGGTTCACTTCCAGATCGTTGTCGCGCGAATGTTCGCCGATGATCATGCCGGTGTAGACAGGTGCCTGGGCACCCAGGAACATCTTGCCGCGATCTTCCAGGTTCCACAGCGCATAGGCCACGGCCTCACCATTCTCCATCGAGATCAGAACGCCAGCGCGGCGGCCGTCGATCGGACCCTTGTGCGCGGTCCAGCCGTGGAACACGCGGTTCATCACGCCCGTGCCGCGCGTATCGGTCAGGAATTCACCGTGATAGCCGATCAGACCGCGCGACGGCACGTTGGCCACGATGCGGGTCTTGCCGGCACCGGCGGGGCGCATCTCGACCAGTTCACCCTTGCGGGGGCCGGTGATCTTTTCGATCACCGCACCGGTGTATTCGTCATCCACGTCGATGGTGACTTCTTCGACCGGCTCTTCGCGGCCGCTGTCGCCGTCGCGCATGATCACCTGCGGGCGAGAGATCGACAGTTCGAACCCTTCGCGGCGCATGTTCTCGATCAGCACACCCATCTGAAGTTCGCCCCGCCCCGACACCTCGAACGCCTCGCCACCCGGCGTGTCGGCGATCTTGATCGCAACGTTGCCTTCGGCTTCTTTCATCAGGCGTTCGCGGATTACGCGCGACTGAACCTTCTTGCCGTCACGACCGGCCAGCGGGCTGTCGTTGATGCCGAACGTCACGGTAATGGTCGGCGGATCAATGGGTTGAGCTTCCAGCGGTTCATCGACGGCCAGGGCACAGATCGTGTCGGCCACGGTCGCCTTGGTCATGCCGGCCAGGGTGACGATGTCACCGGCCGCGCCTTCGTCGATGTCAGCCTGGGCCAGGCCGCGGAAGGCCTGCACGCGGGTGACGCGGAATTGTTCGATCTTCTGGCCGACACGCGAAATCGCCTGAACCGTCTGACCAACCTTGACCTTGCCGGTTTCGACACGACCGGTCAGCAGGCGACCCATGAAGGGGTCCGAGCCAAGCGTCGTGGCCAGCATGCGGAAATCGTCATTCTGGTGCTTGATCTGCTTGGGTGCCGGCACGTGGTTCACGATCAGGTTGAACAGTGCGCTCAGATCCTTGCGCGGGCCGTCCAGATCCGCATCGGCCCAGCCGTTCCGGCCCGAGGCATACATATGCGGGAAGTCCAGCTGATCCTCGGTCGCGTCGAGCGAGGCAAAGAGGTCGAAACATTCGTCCAGCGCGCGATCGGGTTCGGCGTCGGGCTTGTCCACCTTGTTCAGCACGACGATCGGACGCAGGCCAAGGCGCAGCGCCTTGGAGGTCACGAATTTCGTCTGCGGCATCGGGCCTTCGGCCGCATCCACCAGCAGGACAACGCCGTCGACCATCGACAGGATCCGCTCGACCTCACCGCCGAAATCGGCGTGGCCGGGGGTGTCGACGATGTTGATCCGCGTGCCCTTCCACTCAACGCTCGTCGGCTTGGCGAAGATCGTGATGCCGCGCTCACGCTCCAGATCGTTGCTGTCCATGGCGCGTTCGGCAACGGCCTGGTTTTCCCGGAAAGCGCCGGATTGCTTCAGCAGCTCGTCCACGAGCGTGGTTTTGCCGTGGTCAACGTGGGCGATGATGGCGATGTTGCGCAGATCCATAGGGCGTCCTTGAGGTGGTTTGCGCCCGCCTACAATGCAAATGCAGAAAAGGCAAATGCTGAAACGCGTCAGGCAAGGGCGCGCACCCCCGGCGGGATCAGCAGTGTAGGGCCCAGAGGCCTGGCCCGCGCCCCGCAGCCCAGCTTGAACCGGGCAAGGGATCTGCCGCGATCCGTGTCGAGGCTTCCAAGGTCGATACGTCGGATGCCCCGGTCGCGAAAGCCCGTCATGGCGTACCACATCAAGAGGTTATGGGCGTGGGTCCTGCGCCCCTCTGCCCCCGTCCAGCCGATAGCATAGGTGGCGACAGCACCATGGATCAGGAACAGCATGAAGGCGAGAGTTTCGCCGTTCAGACGCGCCTGGATGAGGCAAGTCTGGTCTTTGGTAGTTTCCGCGTAGGCGGCAAGAAAACCCAAGGGATAAGAAGAATAGCCGCGTTTTGTCCTTTGTGTCTGTTCCAGGTGGATGAGGGGGGCGTGACGCGCGTATTCCAAGGGACTTTCCCGGACGGTCAGCGGGCCGTCCAGTGCCCGTCGCAATCGGTTGCGCCATTTGCCGTGCATGCCACGCCAGAGGTCGTCTGCGCCGGGACCGGACAGGGTCAGTTCGGCAACATGCTGCGGCGTCAGGATCGGCAGGCCATTGCGAAGAGAGGGGCTGAGGCCCGAGGGGTTGCATTCCTCGGGGATGATGATCCGGAAATGCCTGCGGGGCAGGTTGCGAAGCGCGGATCGTCGCGCGCCCCTCAGGTCCGCGCGGGGGGTATAGCAGATCGCCGTAGGACCAAACCGCCGCCGCAACATCAGGATCGGCGGCCCTTCGCCGGCGTCTATGTCCGTCACATCGCGGCCAAGGTGCCGCAGTGCTGCCGCGTAGCCGGGCGATTGTTGCAAGGGAAGAAGGTCAGGATCATACATCGTTCCCGCAGTATCGCGCAAACCACTGAACAGATGATGAACGGCGCAGCGAATAAATTTCGTCGGCCATCAACGCTTTGTCAAGCATTGCCCTCTACCTTCGCCGCATGAGAGATCCGCCGCCCTCGGAGTATCCAGCACCGCGCTTGACCTGGCAGGGCGCGCTGCTGCTGGCGGTCGCGTTGTCCTGCCTTTGGAGTGTCGGGGTCGGAAGCGTTTGGGTTGTGATGGTGATCCTTTAGGGCTGGTCGTGCAGTTGGGCGGAACTGCGTCGGATGATCGGTTTGGGCGCGCAATGATTGGAATGCCGCGAGGAGAAGGGAGATGTGTGCGTCTGCGAAACAGAGCGTAAGTCTGCGATAGGTGCCTCAGGCAGAAGTTTTCGGAGGTTGGGGCAAAATGCGGCGATCATCGAAATTTGTGGGGCTGTCGTTCAAACGCCTTGGTTTGGAAACCGCGGTAACATCGTTCAAACCAACTTCGCAGTCACGTCGGGACAGGCTTGGCGCAAGTACGACAGGCTGGGCACATGCAAGTCAGGCTCTTCACGAGCAAGCATAGACGTTCAACACTAGCCAAACGCTCAGCACAAAGAACAACACTAGCCAGACGCTCACTACGAAGAAGCCCCTCGCAAAGAAAAGGCCGGGCAAAACCCGGCCTCTTGATTAGCATCAGTCGCGGATCAGTGCCTTTTCAGCCCGAGGCCCCGCGAAACGTCCAATCAGAACGGGATTTCGTCGTCCAGGTCGCGGCCACCGCCACCGCCACCACCCGAGCCGCCCGACGGGCCGCTGTCGTAGCCGCCGCCATAGCTGCCGCCGCGGTCGTCGTAGCCACCACCGGAGGAGGAGCCGCCACCGTAGCCGCCACCACCACCGCCGCCGCCTTCGCCGCGACCGTCAAGTAGGGTCAGCTCACCCCGGTAGGGGCGCAGCACGACCTCGGTCGAATAGCGATCCTGGCCGGACTGATCCTGCCATTTGCGGGTTTCCAGCTGGCCCTCGATATAGACCTTGGAGCCCTTGCGCAGATATTGCTCGGCGATACGGGCAAGCGGTTCCGAGAAGATCGCAACGGAATGCCATTCCGTACGCTCGCGCCGTTCACCGGTGTTGCGGTCTTTCCAGTTCTCGGACGTGGCGATCCGCAGGTTGCAGACCTTGCCGCCATTCTGGAACGAACGCACCTCTGGGTCGCGGCCCAGATTGCCTACCAGAATGACCTTATTGACAGAACCGGCCATCGCAGCCCCCCATGCTTGTTCCTCAGATTTCGA
This sequence comes from Pseudooceanicola nitratireducens, assembly GCF_900109195.1. Lineage (GTDB taxonomy): Bacteria > Pseudomonadota > Alphaproteobacteria > Rhodobacterales > Rhodobacteraceae > Pseudooceanicola > Pseudooceanicola nitratireducens. The sequence goes on from NZ_FNZG01000001.1 coordinate 1,178,329, forward strand.
CGGTTACACCAGAGTGGCGGGGAAGAGTAAAGTTTTCGCAAAAATCTATTTTGTATGTCCCAAGGGTAAGCGCACAAAACTGGCCACGCCGGGCCCGCCAACAGGCGGCAAGGCTTTGCCGATAAGGGGAATTTGCCAAAGTCGCCGGAAAAACGGGGTGGAAAAATCCGTAAAATTCTGCCTAATCTGCGGCCGGTAAAGCGAGAAACGGACCGAGGGACAGCAATTTGGCACAGAGGAAAGCCTGGCGTGGCACCGCGCTGATCGCCGCGGCGCTTGGGGTTTGCGTGGTCCTTCCCGATCTTGCACAGGCCGAGATTCTGTCGTCACGCAACCGGGCCAAGCTGTTCGGCAGCCAGGTCGGCGTGCTCGATAACCGGGCGTCCCAGCAATACAACAACTCGGTCCGGCTGCAGCCGACGCGGATCGTCACGCCCTCGAAATGGGGGGATGAGACGGTCAAGGCCTGGCGCGGTCGCTATCGCGGCCCGCATCTGTCCACCGCTCGCGCCGCCGCGCGCCGTCATGGCGTGCCCGAGGATCTGTTCCTGCGTCTCGTCCAGCAGGAAAGCGGCTGGAACGATCAGGCACGATCGCACAAGGGGGCCATCGGCCTGGCCCAGCTGATGCCCGCCACGGCGCGCAAGCTGGGGGTCGATCCGCATGATCCGCGCGAAAACCTGGAAGGTGGCGCGCGTTATCTGGCCGAGCAATATCGCAAGTTCAAATCCTGGCGTCTGGCGCTGGCCGCATATAACGCGGGCCCCGGCGCGGTCGAAAAATACAATGGCGTGCCGCCCTACAAGGAAACCACCAACTACGTCCGGATCATCTGGGGCAGCTAGCCGCAGCTGCCCGCGATTGGGCGCGATCTGGTCCAGTCCTGCCGCGTCCGACCCGACGTCACGGGAACCTTTTCGATCCGTCGCAAGTTGTCCGTCCAGAAACGCAAATGATGCGAATGCTTAATGTCGGACCCTCCCCATGGGGTGTCCGCTTGGGCGGAAAGGACTGACAATGTTCAAGAAAACAATGACCGCAATGGGCATCGCCCTGATTGCCGCCACCCCCGCACTGGCCCTGGAAGGCCCGTTCCCGATCAAGGACATCGACGCGGATACGAATTTCCAGGCGATGGAGAACCCGAATGCGCTGGACCATTACCCGGACCTCGCCAATGACATCGAGAACGCCATCCGCGCCCGTGCCGATCTGGCCGATGAGGACGATTATCGCCCGCTGAACCTGGACATTCAGGTCACGGCGCTGCGTCTGAACGACAACCCGGTGCTGACCGACGATGGGGAATTCAACATCCTCGAAGGCATCGTGAACGTCTACGACGAGGCCAACCCGCAGCCGATCCGGACCGAGCCGATCATCCTGGAGGCGATGGAAGCCGAAGTGCCGTACCCGGCCTTCTCGCCGGACAATGACGATTTCTACAAGGCGATGGTCTATGCCTTTGCAGACCGCGCCGTGTCGATCGCCGGTGAGATCACCGAGCTTCCGGACGAAGCCGAAATCCGCAACTGATCCAAAGCCCTGGATCGCGAAAGGCCCCCGCCATGTCGGGGGCCTTTTTGCATGGGGCGTGCCGTCGGCGATCAGCCCGAGGCCAGCTTGATCACCGGCTCCATCGCGGCCAGCTGTGCCTCGCTCAGGTGGCATTTGATCTGGTGGCCATCGACCTGGCGCAGGGGCGGCACCTGGGTGTCGCACAGGTCGCCGGGGACCTGGGATTTGCGATGGCAGCGGGTCTGAAACGGGCAGCCGGGCGGCGGGTTCATGGCCGAAGGGATGTCGCCGTCCAGCACGATATGCTGTTTCTTAACGCTGGTGCCGGCGATCGGGACGGCGGACAAAAGCGCCTCGGTATAGGGGTGGTAGGGGGGCGAGAAGACCTGATCGACCGTGCCCAGTTCGACCACATGGCCCAGGTACATCACCATCACCCGGTCGCTGAGATAGCGCACGATGGACAGGTCGTGGCTGATGAAGAGCAGCGTGGTCTTTTCTTCGCGCTGGATGTCCATCAGCAGGTCCGTCACCGCCGCCTGAACTGACACATCAAGCGCCGAGACGGGTTCATCCGCCACCACGATCCGCGCGCCGCCGGCAAAGGCGCGGGCGATGCCAACCCGTTGTTTCTGCCCGCCCGAGAGCTGACGGGGCATGCGATCGGCAAATTCGCGCGGCAGTTTCACCAGGTCGAGCAGGGTCAGCATCTTGTCGCGGCGTTCGGCGTCGCTGTCGCCGATGCCGAAGACCTCGAGCGCGCGGATGATCTGACGGCCCACGGACATTGACGGGTTGAGTGTGTCAAAGGGGTTCTGGAACACCATCTGCACATCGGCCACCGCCTTGGCCCCGCGGTCCTCGATCCGGGTGTTCTGGATTTCGCGCCCGTCCAGGGTGATCGTGCCGCCGCTGGCGGTTTCAAGCCCCATGAGAACCTTGGCGAGGGTGGATTTGCCGCAGCCGGATTCGCCAACAATGGCAAGGGTTTCGCCTTCGCGCGCCTCGAACGACAGGCTTTCGTTCGCCTTGACCACCTTTGTCATGCCCGAGCCGATCAGCGCATTGGCCGAGACCTCGTAATACTTGCGCAGATCGTCGATCTTCAGCACGACCTCGCCCACCTCGGCGCGGAGTTTGCGGTCGCCTAGGTCCGGGGGCGTGTCCCAGTCGATTTCCGCGTGGCGCAGGCAGCGGGTTGTGTGGGGGTCATCGCCGGCGATGGCCTCCATCGGGATCGGGCGGGCATCGCAGCGGCCGGGTTCGAAATAATCGCAGCGCGGGCCGAAATTGCAGCCGGGGGGCCGTTCATGCGGCAGGGGGAAATTGCCGGGGATCGCCACCAGCGGGCGCGCGGTCTTGTCCGCGCCGGGCAGGGGGATCGACCGGAACAGCGCCTGGGTATAGGGGTGGCGCATCTGGTCGAAGACATCCCCGATCGAGCCGCGTTCGACCGCCTCGCCAGAGTACATCACGCAGATCCGGTCGCAGGTCTCCAAGACTAGCCCGAGGTTGTGCGAGATGAACAGCATCGAGGTGCCGTATTTGCGGCCCAGGTCCTTGACCAGATCGACAATCGCCGCCTCGACCGTCACGTCAAGCGCGGTGGTCGGTTCATCCAGGATCAGCAGCGCCGGTTTTGACATCAAGGCCATGGCGATCACGATGCGCTGCTGCTGCCCGCCGGAGAGCTGGTGCGGATAAGAGTTCAGGATGCGTTTCGGGTCGGGCAGCTTGACGTCGGTGACGACCTGCAGGGCGCGGGCCATGGCCTCGGGTCTGGAGATACCTTCGTGGATCATCGGCACCTCGATCAGCTGCTTGCCGATCTTCATCGCCGGGTTCAGCGAGGCCATGGGCTCCTGATAGATCATGGCGATCTGGTTGCCGCGGATGTCGCGCAACGCCTGGGGTGAGAGTGCCGACAGGTCCTGGCCCTTGAAGCGGATCGTGCCGCCGGTGATCCGCCCGTTCACGCCGAGATCCTGCATGACGCCAAGCGCCACGGTGGATTTGCCGCAGCCGGATTCGCCGACGAGGCCGACCGCCTCGCCCGGCTGAACCTTGACCGAGAAGTCCATGACGGCGGGGATTTCGCCGTCGCGGGTGAAGAAGGAGATCGAGAGCTGGTCGATTTCCAGGATGGGGGTGTCGGTGGTTGGGGGGGCGGTGTCAGCTTGGGTCACGTAAAGCTCCTTGGCGGACGTTGCGCAGGCGAGGGTGGCGCTGCCCCGTCACACCAAAGGCGTGCCGACGTGGAAGGGGCGAGGGGGCGCTGCCCCGTCACGCCGAAGGCGTGCCGACGTAGAAGGAAGCGAGGGGGCTCTGCCCCCTCGCGCTCCCCCGGGATATTTCTGGCAAGAGGATGGGGCATGGGTCAGTCCTTCAGGCTTTCTTCGCGCAGGCCATCGGCGAGCAGGTTGAGGCCGAGGACAAGCGACAGCAGGGCGAAGGCGGGCACGATGGCGGGGTGCGGGTAGATCGACAGAAGCTTGCGGCCCTGGTTGATCGTCGTGCCCCAGTCTGGGCTGTCCGAGGGCAGGCCGAGGCCGAAGAAACCAAGCGTCCCGAGAAGGATGGTCGTATAGCCGATGCGCAGGCAGAAATCGACGAACAGGGGCCCGCGCGCGTTTGGCAGGATTTCCCACAGCATGATGTACCATGGGCCTTCGCCACGGGTCTGGGCGGCGGCCACGTAGTCGCGCGTTCGCAGGTCAAGCGCGAGGCCGCGGGTGATGCGGAAAACCGTGGGCGCATTGACGAAGACCACCGAGACGAAGACCACGAGGATGCCGCCGGGGATGTCGAAGAGGTCGAGCGTGGCGGGCAGGATGTTGACGGGAGTGCCTGCGTCAGAGACCAGCGAGAGGTAGAGCCAGCCGAGGATCAGCAGCGTGCCTGCCACCAGCAGGTTGCGCCGTGTCGGTTGCGTGTGGAAGCGCGCGTTGATCATCACCACGATGAAGAGGATCGGCAGCAGGAACAGCACCACGGCCATGTAGGAAGGGATGCCCGAGGCGACCATTTCCGGCGTAACCAGCAGGTAAAAGAGCAGGATCACCGGGAAGGCAAGGATCAGGTTGGCCAGGAACGAGAGCGCCGTATCCAGCCGCCCGCCGAAATAGCCCGCCGGCAGGCCCAGGGTGATGCCGGCCATGAAGGCGAACAGCGTGGCCAGCGGTGCGATGCGGATCACCACCCAGGCCCCCTGCACCATGCGAGAGAAGACATCGCGCGCCAGCGTGTCGCCGCCCAGCAGGTAATAGGGGTAATCGCCGTCTCCGGCCCCGCGCAGGGGCGTGCCGGGGACCTTGTTCTTCATTCCCGAGGCCGTGGACAGCGGATCATGCGTCGCGATCCAGTCGAAAAGCCCGGCAAAGACGGCCGTATAGACCCAGAACATGACGATGCCAAAGCCGATCATGCCGATCCAATTGTCGAAGAGTTTACCGTAGAGCCCCAGCCGCCGCTTGAAGGCGATGGACAGCGCGAAGGTCAGCGCAAGCGCGATCCAGACCGGGGTGAACTGAATGGCGAGGCGGAGGAGGATTTCCCCCCAGGACAGGGTTTCCATGGGCGACCTCAGCTGATGCGGATGCGGGGGTTGAGATAGACATAGCCGATGTCGGAGATCAGCTGTGTCACCAGAACCACGATGACCGACACGACCGAAATGCCCATGAGCAGGTCGATGTCATTGTTGCCCGCCGCCTGCACCAGCGCCCAGCCCAGGCCCTTGTAGTTGAACAGCGTCTCGACGATCACCACGCCGTTCAGCAGCCAGGGGAATTGCAGCATGATGACGGTAAAGGGCGCGATCAGCGCGTTGCGCAGCGCGTGTTTCAGAACGATGTTGCGGAAGGACACGCCCTTGAGCCGCGCGGTGCGGATGTATTGCGCCGTCATCACCTCGGCCATCGACGCGCGGGTCATGCGGGCGATATAGCCCATGCCGTAAAGCGCGATGGTCAGGACGGGCAGGAAGAAGTTCTCGAAGGTGGCGTTTTCCATCGCGCCGGTCGCGGTGCCCTTGAACCATTTCAGCCCCACGGCCGATGACGCAAAGACCGAGATCAGGATGACGCCCGAGACATATTCCGGCGTCGCCGTGGTGGCGATCGACAGGGTCGACAGGCCCCGGTCCAGCCGCGATCCTTCGCGCATGCCCGCCAGCACGCCGATCACAAGCGCCGTGGGCACCATCAGGATCATCACCCACAGCATCATCTTACCCGTCAGCGCAAGGCGGGTGCCGATGATCGTGCCGACCTCGTCCCGGAAGACGCGGCTGCTGCCCCAGTCGCCCTGAAGCACGCCGCAATGGCTGGGCGCGGTGGCGGCATCCTGACCCGGCGCGATGCAGCGGCCCTTGATGCTGTCGCCGTCGTCCTGGGTCCAGCCGGGCAGCACGCCCAGCCATTCGCCATAGCGCACCGCCATGGGCTGGCCAAAGCCGTTCTTGTCCAGGAACCGCGCGACCTCTTCGTCGGACATGCGCGCATTGCCTTCGAACTTGGCCACCTTTTCCAGCATCGCCGGCTGGTTGGTCAGAAAGAAGACCACGAAGCTGAGGCAGAGCGCCGTCAGCAGCATAGTCCCGATCCGCTTCAGAAGGAAAAGGAGCATCGAAATCCCTGTCTGCCTGGGCGCGCGGCCGGGACCGCCGCGCCTGGGAACTTTGGTGAAGATTGCTCTCCGGTCCTATGGCCCGCTTTTGGCCGGGCGCGGTTCAGGCCCGCGCGCGGATGCGAAAGGGCCGGTTCCGAAACCCCGGGCCCGGGCCGCGAAACGGGGCACCCCGGGGGATGTCCCAAAGCCGGATCAGGCCGAGACCCACCACTTGTAATGATGCATCTCGAAGGTGGGGTGCATCTCGGTGCCGTGCACGTTCGATTTGTAGTGCCGGAACAGGGACCGCCAGTAGGGCTGCACCATGACGCCTTCGTCCAGCATGATCGCTTCGAGCTTGGCCATGACCGCGCGCCGCTGGTCGGCATCGGCAATCGCCATCGCTTCATCCAGGAGGCCGTCGAATTCAGCGTTGGCCATGGCGGTTTCGTTCCAGGCGACGCCGCTGCGATAGGCCAGCGACAGGACCTGCACCCCAAGCGGACGCATGTTCCATTCGGTCGCGGACCAGGGATAGGTCAGCCAGTCGTTCCAGAAGGTCGAACCGGGCAGGATTTTGCGTTCCACGTTGATCCCGGCGTCGCGGATCTGGGCGGCAACGGCGTCACAGGTCTCGGACTGCCACTGGTCGTCGATCGAGATCAGCTCGAACACCGTATCGCCATGGCCCAGTTCTTCCAGCTTGGCGCGGGCGGCGGCGGGGTCGGTCGGGATGCCGGGGATATCCGCATATTCCGGGTGGATCGGGCAGACATGATGGTTTTCCGCCACGGTGCCATACCCGGCATAGCCCAGTTCCAGGATCACCGCGTTGTCGACGGCCTGGATCAGCGCCTTGCGGACCTCGCGGTCATTGTAGGGTTCATTCGCCTGGTTGAACCGCACGGTGATCGTTGCGGCGGTGACGGCCTCGGACTTGGTCCATTCCATGGCGTCCAGCACCTCGATGAACTCACCGGTGGACTGGTAGGTCATGTCGATCTCGTCCGCGTCCGCCGCAGCCACCCAGGAGGCCATGTCGGTGCCGAAATCGATGAACTCAATCCGGTCAAGATAGGCACCTTCGCCCCACCACGTGTGGTCGGTGTTCTTCACCAGCACCTGTTTCACGCCCACTTCGTTCTGCTCGGGCAGGAAAGGGCCGGTGCCGATCGGGTTCGAGGCCGGGTCTTCCCCGTCATACGACGGATGCACCACCGCTGCCGGGTAATCGGCAAAGCCCGCGATGATCGCGATGTCAGGCGTGGCCGGGCGCAGCACCACGGTGTGGTCGTCGATCTTTTCGGCCGCGCCGACGCGCAGCACGCCGGTTTCGCTGTCGATCAGCGACGCCATGCGCGAAGCCATCGAATTGCCTTCGACATTGGTTTCGCACCAGCGGGTGATGTTGAACAGCACGTCGTCCGCGGTAAAGGGATCGCCGTTGTTCCAGGTCACGCCCTTGCGGATGTTCAGCGTATATTCGGTGGCGTCGTCATTGGTGTCCCAGCTTTCCAGCAGCATGCCCTTGAACGACCCGTCGATCTGGTATTCCACCAGGTATTCCAGCCAGCCCCGGGCAAAGTTCGCCATCTCGGACCAGTCGAAATTGCGCGGGTCCTTCAGCGCCTTGGTCTGCATCTGCACGCGCAGGGTGCCGCCGGCCTGCGGCTGCATGTGGCTTTCGGCGTGCGCCGGAGTGATCCCGCCCAGCCCGTAGATCGTCGCGCTGGCAACGCCAAGCGCCGAGGCGCGGGTGATGAATTCGCGGCGGCTAAGCTTGCCGGCCTTGAATTCCCGGGCATACATCCGGGCGGCCGGGTGCACGGGCGTTGCTTCCCCGGGCTTGTTTTCCTTGTGAAGACTCATCGTCTACTCCCTGTGACACGTCTTGTTTCGCGGCGTTCTGGTTTTCTTCGGGTTTTGGGGCGGGCGCGGATCCTGCATCGCGTCTTTGGCCCTGCGCTCCGCCGACCCGGGGCCGGATGCGTAACAGATAGGCCAGAGGGCGGCGCAGTCCCGTGGTTTCTTTCTGGCCGGTCGTGGGCTTGCCCCTCGCGACCTGGCCTTCAGGTTTGGCCTTTCGGCGATCTTCTCCCCCCCCTGGGCCCGGTCAGGCTGTTTGCGACGCGGGCCTATGTCCAAAACCGACATTTCCAGCCAGCAGAAACGACATACCTTGAGATTGCAACAGGATTTCAAAGGCTTTGCAAATCACTTGACCGGCATGGAAAAAGGGCGCGCCGCTGGCACGCCCTTTGCATCCTGTCACGCGGGTCCGGCGGGGGCTGGTGCCGCTATCCTCAGGGCCGCGCCTGCTGGCGCAGGGCCGAGGGCGTCTTGCCCGTCTGGTTCTGCACGAACCGCGTGAAATAGGCCGCCGAGGAGAAACCCAGCATCTCGGCGATCAGCCGGATCGGCAGGTCGCCGCTTTCCAGCATGTCCCGCGCCGCATAAAGCACCCGCTGCGTGATCATGTCCGCCGCCGTCAGCCCCGCGACCTGACGGCAGGCCCGGCTAAGATGCGTCGGCGTCACGCCCAGGGCAGCGGCGTAATCCGCCATCGGCTTGCCGGATCGGTAATCCTTTTCGACCAGCGCACAGAAGGCCCCGATCAGCCGGTCCGCCGCAGGGATCCGCGGGTTCGGCTTGTTGTCTTCCTGTGCCAGCATCCGGCGCATCCAGACCGCCAGCAGCCCGGCGTGGGCGCGCGCGGCTTCGTCCCCGAACGCGCGGTGCGTGGATTGTTCGCGCTGCATGTTGTCCAGAAGCGCGTTGACCTCGTTCTGGGCCATCACGTCGCGGATCCGCAGGTGCTGCGGCTCTTCCGGCCAGATGCCGCTTTCATGGGCGGGCAGGTCGATGGCGATACCATAGCACTGCTTGCCCAGGTCCATGGACATCAGCGCCCCGGCCGGCACGAACAGCGCATTGTGCGCGCCGACACCCCGGCGCTTGCCCAGGATCGTTGCACGCCCCTGGCCCTTGGTCAGCCACAGGAACAGATGCGAGGCCCGGGCGTGCTGTACCTCCAGCCGCCAGGGCGACCCCATGGTCAGCTGACCCAGGCTTCGGATACGAGGAGAGGCCACCGACGCCTCATGCGGCGTCTGCGCCAGAATGTTCTGTATCTGCATGTCACACCCCTGTTGATGCACCAACGCTACGCCCTCATGTTCCAATTGGTAAAGCCCGCGACGACTTATCCACAGTATTCCCACAGAAATCCGCCGCTCCCAAGGCATTTTGGGGATGGTTTGTGGATAGCTCGGGGATAAACACCCATGCGGGCGCGGCTGGCGTTAAGAATCAACCCTTGGGTGTGTAGGGCCGCCAGTCCTTCATACGGGCCCGGAACCAGGTGCGTTGTCGTTTTGCAAACTGCCGGGTGGCAATCGTGGCCCGGTCGCGGGCCTCGTCTAGCGTCAGCTCTCCTCGCAGATGGGCGATCAGCTCGGGCGCGCCAATGGCCTTGGAGGAGGGTAGGGCGGGATCCCATCCCTCCAGGTTTTCGCGCGCTTCCTCCAGCGCGCCCTGCTCCAGCATAAGGTCAAAGCGCGCCTCGATCCGCGGGGTCAGCCAGTCCTTCGGAGCATCGACGACGATGGTCTCGGCCTCGGATGCGGGAAGGGCGGGCGGCGGCGTGTCGTCCTGCCAGGCGGCAAGCGGCCGCCCGGTGCTGCGCCAGACCTCCCAGGCGCGCTGCACCCGCATCGGATTGGCCTGGTCGATCCGCGCCAGGGTCTGCGGATCCAGATCCTTCAGCAGCGCGTCCAGCCCGTCCTCGGTCCGGATCCGGTCCGCCTCAGTGCGGATCTCGGGCGGTGTCGCCGGAATCACGGCCAGTCCTTCGGTCAGGGCCGCAAAGTAAAGCCCCGTGCCGCCGATGATGATCGGGCGCGGCCCGTCCAGAAGCGTCAGGACTTCTCGCAGCCATTCCCCGACGGAATAGGCATGATCGCGCGCCACGTGGCCATACAGCAGATGCGGAACCTTAGCTTCGTCCTCGGCCGGGGGGCGGGCGGTCAGAACGCGCCAGTTGTCGTAGACCTGGATCGCGTCGGCATTGACCACGACCCCGCCGTGACGTTCGGCAATGGCCAGGGCCAGCGCGGATTTTCCCGACGCGGTCGGACCGGCAATCAGCACGGGCCGGTCTTTCGACAGGCCATCAGGGATATCCGCGTGTGTCCCGCTCATCTCGATCCGCCGATCATCGCCGAGCTTCGGCTTTTGTGACAAAGGTGCATTGAACTGCCCTGCATTTTCGACCATTTTGCGCGCAACTTATCCCCCCGCAAATACGGAGCGCAACATGGCCGCCGATCAGCCCCAAACCACCTACAAGCGTGTCTTGCTGAAAATCTCGGGCGAGGCGCTGATGGGCGACAAGGGCTTCGGGCTGAATCCCCCGACGGTGGAACGCATCGCGCGCGAGGTCAAATCGGTGCATGACCTGGGTGTCGAGATCTGCATGGTCATCGGCGGCGGCAACATCTTCCGCGGGCTCGCGGGCTCGGCCCAGGGAATGGAACGCACCACGGCCGATTACATGGGCATGCTCGCCACCGTGATGAACGCGCTTGCGATGCAATCCGCCCTCGAAGGGCTGGGCGTATTCACCCGGGTTATCTCGGCCATTCCGATGGACCAGGTCTGCGAACCCTACATCCGCCGCCGCGCCGTGCGGCATCTGGAAAAGGGCCGCGTCTGCATCTTCGCCGCGGGCACCGGCAACCCCTATTTCACCACCGACACGGCCGCCACGCTGCGCGCCAACGAAATGGCCTGCGAGGCGATCTTCAAGGGCACCAAGGTGGACGGGGTCTACGACAAGGACCCGATGAAGCACGACGACGCCAAGCGCTATGACAAGGTGACCTATGACGAGGTGCTGGCCCAGCACCTGAACGTCATGGACGCCTCGGCCATCGCCCTGGCGCGCGACAACAAAAAACCGATCATCGTCTTTTCGCTGGACGAACCCGGTGGCTTCCGCGGCATCCTTGCCGGCCAGGGCACCTATACGATCGTCCGCGACTGATCCTCCGGGATGGTCGGATCGCCGCGCGTGGCCTCCGCCAGGCCGGAGCCCACGACGCCCCGCCCGCCATCCCGTAAACCGATCCAACCCAAGGGGCCGGTGCGCAATAGGGGGCGCTGCCCCCTCAGCTCAAAGCCAGGGCTTTGAGCTTTCACCCCCGGGATATTTATCGCAAGAGGATGTCCTGAGGTCCGTCCCCAAACATCCTCTTGCCGGAAATATCCCCGCCGGAGGCATCGCGACTGTCCTTCAGGACAGGCGCAATTGGATCGTGCGCGCCAAAGGCGCGCATTTGGATCAGCTGAGGGCTCGGGCCGGAGGATTGGTCCCTATACAAGCGCGGCGGGAAAGCTTAGAACGCCTGAGACCTGACAAAGACCGACGGGGAACCCAATGTCTGACGATTTCGAGCTGGATACAGACGACCTGAAACGCCGCATGGACGGGGCCATGAGCTCTCTGCGGACCGAATTCGCCTCTCTGCGCACGGGCCGCGCTTCGGCCTCCATGCTGGAGCCGGTGATGGTGGATGCCTATGGCAGCCCGACGCCGATCAACCAGGTGGGCACCGTCAACGTGCCCGAGCCGCGCATGGTCACCGTCAACGTCTGGGACAAGGGCCTTGTGAACAAGGTCGAAAAGGCGATCCGCGAATCCGGGCTTGGCATCAACCCGCAGCTCAATGGCACCATCATCATGCTGCCGATCCCCGAGCTGAACGAGGAACGCCGCCGCGAGCTGACCAAGGTTGCCGCTCAGTACGCCGAAAGCGCGCGGGTGTCCGTGCGCAACATCCGTCGCGACGGCATGGACCAGATCAAGAAGGCCAAGGCCGATGGTCTGTCGGAAGATGACCAGAAATTCTGGGAAAGCGAAGTGCAGGACCTGACGGACACCTATGTCAAGAAGGTCGATGCCGCGCTTGAAACGAAGCAGGAAGAGATCATGCAGGTCTGACCTGCGATCATCATGACCAAGCCCGAGGATATCCGGCGGGGGCCCCGCCATGTCGCCATCATCATGGACGGCAACGGAAGGTGGGCCACCTCCCGCGGTCGGCCACGTCTGTTCGGCCATCACGCCGGCGCGAAACGCGTCCGGGAGATCGTTGAGGCCTGCCCGGATCAAGGCGTCAAGTACCTGACGATCTTCGGATTTTCGACCGAGAACTGGAAACGCACCCAGATCGAGGTCGCCGGGCTGATGAGCCTCTTTCGCCGCTATATCCAGAAGGAAACCCGCGCGCTGAAGGCCAACAACGTCCGCGTGCGTTTCATCGGCGACCGGCCGGGGCTTGATCCCAAGCTGCAATGCCTGATGGACGACCTTGAGGAAGCCACCCGCGAATGTGACGGCACCAACCTGACCATCGCGTTGAACTATGGCGGGCGGGACGAGGTCGCGCGCGCCACCAAGCGGCTGGCGCGGGACGTGGCCGCAGGCAAGCTGAACCCCGAAGAGGTCAACGAGGAAACGCTTCCCAAGTACCTCGACACCCGCGTGCTGCCCGATCCCGACCTGGTGATCCGCACCAGCGGAGAGGCGCGGATCTCGAACTTCCTGCTGTGGCAGTCGGCCTATGCGGAATACGAGTTCATCGACACGCTCTGGCCGGATTTCTCGGAAGAGGTCTTTGCCAGGCTGATCGCCAATTACGCCGGGCGCGAGCGGCGTTACGGCGGGGTCAAGGCCTGACATGGCGCGCTCCTGGGAGGATCTGACCGCCCGCGTGATCTCGGGCGTTGCCATGGTCGCCGTGGGGCTGACGGTCATCTGGCTGGGCGGCACCGCGCTGCGCCTGGGCTTTGCCCTGGTCGTGGGCGGCATGGTCTGGGAACTGGTCCGCCTTCTGACGCCCGAGGCGCGGAAATCCGCCCTGGCCATGGCGGGGACGGCGGGCGTGGCCCTGCTGGGGGCGCTGTATCTGCCGATGCTGATGGCATTGCCGCTGCTGCTGGCCCCGGCCATGGCGGGCATCGCTTGGGTGCCGCGCCACCGGGTGCTTTACCTGACATTCACCGCCATGATCCTTGTGGCCGCCTTCGGCATGGTCCAGCTGCGCGAGGTCTCGGGCATGGGCTGGCTGCTGTGGCTGGTGCTGGTGGTCGTGGCCACCGATATCGCGGGCTATTTCGCCGGGCGCGCCATTGGCGGGCCCAAGTTCTGGCCCCGCGTCAGCCCCAAGAAAACCTGGTCAGGCACCGTTGCCGGCTGGATCGCCGCGGGCCTTGTCGGCGCGGTCTTTGCCGCGCAAAGCGAGGTTGGCTATTCCCTGATCGGCCTGTCCATCGCCGTGTCGATGGCGTCCCAAATGGGTGACATGGCGGAAAGCGCGATGAAACGGCGGGTCGGGGCCAAGGACAGTTCCACCCTGATCCCCGGTCATGGCGGTCTGCTGGACCGCTTCGACGGCATGCTGGGCGGGGCGGTCTTTCTGCTGCTGATCGGCCCCTGGGCCGGGCTGCCCGTGGGCACGTTCTGATGCGCAGGATCTCGATTTTCGGCGCAACCGGGTCGATCGGGCAGAACACCATCGACCTGATCGACCGCAACCCCGGGGCCTATGACGTCGTGGCGCTGACCGGCGGCCAGAACATCGCCCGCCTGGCCGAGGATGCGATCCGCCTGAAGGCCGACCTGGCCGTCACCGCCGATGAAACCCGCCTGGACGATCTGCGCGCCGCGCTGAACGGATCGGGGGTTGAGGCCGCCGCCGGAACCGAGGCGCTGAGAGAGGCCGGCGCGCGTCCGGCCGACTGGGTCATGTCCGCCATCGTCGGGGCCGCCGGGCTGCCGCCCGGGATCGCCGCGCTGGACCAGGGGGCGACCCTGGCGCTGGCCAACAAGGAAACGCTTGTCACCGCGGGGCCGCTGGTCATGCAGCGAGCCAAGGCTACCGGATCGACCATTCTGCCTGTCGACAGCGAACATTCCGCAGTTTTTCAGGCGCTTGAGGGCGAGGGCCTGGAAAGCGTGGAACGTGTGATCCTGACCGCCAGTGGCGGTGCCTTCCGCGACTGGCCGATCGAGACGCTGCGATCTGCCACCCCCGCGCAGGCCGCCACCCATCCAAACTGGGACATGGGGCAGCGCATCACCATCGACAGCGCCTCGATGTTCAACAAGGCGCTCGAGGTGATCGAGGCCAAGGAATTCTTCCATCTGCGTCCCGACCAGATCGAGGTTCTGATCCATCCCGAAAGCATGATCCACGCCATCGTCGGCCACGTGGACGGCGGCATGATGGCGCATCTGGGGGCGCCCGATATGCGCCACGCCATCGGCTATGCCCTGCACTGGCCCGAACGCGCGCATCTGCCGGTGGAACGGCTGGACCTGGCCAAGCTGGGGCAGCTGACCTTCCGCGCCCCCGATCCCGACCGTTATCCCGCGCTGACCCTGGCCAAACGTGTGATGGAGCGGGGCGGCCTGGCCGGGGCGGCCTTCAACGCCGCCAAGGAACGCGCGCTGGATGCCTTCATCGCCGAACAGATCGGGTTTACCGACATGGCGCAGGTGGTTGCACGGGTTCTTGATCGCCTTGATCCCGACCTGGGACCGATTGAAGCGGCCTTTGACCTTGATAACATCCTTGAAATGGACCATCTCGCCCGGAGAGAGGCCGAAAAGGTCATGGCCCAGGCGCTGTAATCCGGCGCATTTGAAGCACGCAGTTTGTCACAGCAATAGGCAGGTTCATGGAATTACTTCCTCAGTTCGGCAGCATTTTCATGACACTTCTGGCCTTTGTGGTGGCCTTGTCGATCATCGTCGCGATCCATGAATACGGCCATTACATCATTGGCCGCCTGTCCGGCATCCGGGCCGAGGTCTTTTCGCTTGGCTTCGGGCCGGTGCTCGTGTCGCGGGTCGACAAACATGGCACCCGCTGGCAGCTGGCCGCGCTTCCCTTTGGCGGATACGTGAAATTCCTGGGCGACAGCGATGCTGCCTCGGGCAAGGACGGGGCGGCGATGTCGCATCTTTCCGACGCCGACCGTCGCATGACCATGCATGGCGCGCCGCTTTGGGCGCGCAGCGCCACCGTCGCGGCCGGGCCGGTCTTCAACTTCATCCTGTCAATCCTGATCTTCGGGGCGCTGTTCTTTGCCCGTGGCGACGTGGCCTATCCGCTGACCGTGGACCAGATGCGCCCGCTGCCGCCCAGCTATGCGCAGCTGGAGCAGGGCGACCAGGTGCTGCGCATCGGTGGCGTGCCGCTGCCCGAGGACGAGACCGCAAGCTTCGACGGCTTTGACGAGGCCCTGCCGCGCGAAAAGGCGCTGGACTATGACATCATCCGGGGCGGTTCCGAAATGACCGTTCCGGGACCTTACCCCTATCCGCCGCTGATCACCCAGCTGGCCCCGAATTCCGCCGCCTATGACATCGGCCTGAAGGTCGGGGACGTGATCGAGACCATCGACGGGACCGAGATCTTTGCCTTCGAACAGCTGAAGGACCGGGTCGAGGCCTCGAACGGGGCCCCCCTTGCGCTGACCGTCTGGCGCGACGGCGTTGCGGATCCGCTGGACTTTGTCCTGGCCCCGCGCCGCGTCGACGAACCCCAAGCCGAAGGCGGGTTCCGCACCGAATGGCGCATCGGCATCGCCGGCGGCATGGCGTTCGAGCCGGGCACCGAAAGCGTCGGTCCCCTGGCGGCCCTGTCCAACGGTGTCAGCACGACCTGGCGGATCGCGGAAAGCTCGATCTCGGGGCTGTATCACATGATCACCGGGGCGATCAGCACCTGCAACATGACCGGCCCGATCGGCATCGCCCAGACATCCGGTGCGATGGCCAGCCAGGGCGCAGTCAGCTTCATCTGGTTCGTCGCGGCGCTGTCGACCGCCGTGGGCTTGCTGAACCTGTTTCCGATCCCCGTGCTGGACGGTGGCCACCTGGTGTTCTTCGGATACGAGGCCATCGCGGGCAAGCCGCCGTCGGACAATGCGCTGCGCATCCTGATGGGGGCCGGGCTGACGCTGATCCTGTCGGTGATGATCTTCGCTTTGACAAACGATGTGTTCTGTCCCTGATCGAACCCGGGTCGGGGCAGGGTGCCACAGCCTTTGCGGCCCGTCGCATCGGCCCTGAAATCGCTGCCCTGAAATCGTCACATTTGCCGTCCCAATTCCGCCCCAATCCTTGACGAGAGTAAGCGCAAAGGCGGCCCCTGGGCTGCGTGCACTTCAAGGCGGTGGCAGGATGCAACTGATTCAGAACTCTTATTCCGGCGTTTCCCTTCTGGTGGACCTGAACCGTGATCGTCTGTTCACGGTCGGCATGATCGCAATGGCCCTGGCCGGCGGTTACTGGATGGCGTCGCTGGTCGCCTGATCGACCGCCTTTCGGGCCCGGCCCTTCGCGCCGCAGCCCCTGATTTCACAAGTTCCCCCCGGCCGTGGCAGCGGCCGACCTCAGCAAGACCGGATTGGGCAGCACATCAACCCGGTCTTCAACTGAACGGTGCGCATTCCACACGGTCTGCGCACCTTTTTCTTTTCTGGCCCGGATGATTTTGACAAGCCCCGGCTCACGCGGTACTCACTTTCTCAACTGGGGGCATTCCATCCGGGTGGGACAATGAAGAAAACAACGCAGAGCAGGGCTGCCAACCTGTCTTTCCGCACAATCGCAAACCGCGTTCTGATCGCAGCATTGTTGACCAGCGTCGCGCTGCCGTCACTGCCCGATCGGGCCCACGCGCAAAGCTACAGCTTCGGATCGGTACAGGTGCAGGGCAACGCCCGAATCGAAACCGGCACGATTCTGTCCTATGCGGGAATCGCCCGGGGCCAGACCCTGTCCGCCGCCGAACTGAACGACGCCTACCAGCGCCTTGTCGCCTCCGGTCTGTTCGAGACCGTCGAGATCACGCCCCGCGGCGGCACCCTGGTCATCAACGTCACCGAATATCCCACGGTCAACCGCGTCCGTTTCGAAGGCAACCGTCGCCTGAAGGACGATGCGCTGGAATCCATCGTGCAGTCCAAGCCGCGCCTGGTCTTCTCGCCCTCCAAGGCTGAAGCGGATGCCGCCAAGATCGCCGAAGCCTACGCCCAGCAGGGCCGCCTGGCCGCCCGCGTCACGCCCAAGATCATCCGCCGGTCGGACAACCGCGTCGACCTGGTCTATGAAATCATCGAGGGCAAGAATTCCGAAGTGAACCGCATCGGGTTCGTCGGCAACACCGTCTATTCCGACCGCCGTCTGCGCCGCGTGCTGCAGACCAAGCAGGCCGGGCTGCTGCGCCAGCTGATCCAGCGCGACACCTTCGTGGAGGATCGCCTGCAGTTCGACCAGCAGGTTCTGCGTGATTTCTACCTGTCGCGTGGCTACATCGATTTCCGCACCACCGCCGTGGACGCCGAACTGGCGCGTGAACGGGACGCCTATTTCGTCACCTTCAACGTCCAGGAAGGTCAGCAATTCCGCTTTGGCGAGGTCACGGTGGTCAGCGACTATCCCGCCGCCGACGCCGAGCTGTATGAAACCGTGCTGAAACTGCGCCCCGGCGTGGTCTATTCGCCCAGCCATGTCGAAAACGCCATCGCGCGGATGGAGACCTTGGCCGTGCGCGAAGGTCTGGACTTCCTGCGGGTCGAGCCGCGGATCACCCGCAACGACCGCGACCTGACGCTGGACGTGGAATTCGTGCTGACCCGTGGCCCGCGCATCTTCGTCGAACGCATCGACGTCGAAGGCAACACCACCACGCTGGACCAGGTCATCCGCCGCCAGTTCAAGATCGTTGAAGGCGACCCCTTCAACCCGCGCCAGATCCGCGAAGCGGCCGAGCGCATCCGCGCGCTGAACTTCTTTGAAAACGCCGAGGTCAACGCACGCGAAGGGTCGTCCCCCGACCGTGTCGTTGTCGACGTCGATGTGGCCGAGAAGCCGACCGGGTCGCTGTCTTTCGGCGGCACCTATTCGACCAACTCGGGCTTTGGTCTGGCGATCTCCTTCACGGAAACCAACTTCCTGGGCCGCGGCCAGTCGCTGAACCTGACGCTGTCGGGCGCGGAATCGAACCAGAACTATTCGCTGTCCTTCATTGAACCCGCCTTCCTGGGCCGTGACGTGGCCTTCAACTTTGACGCCGGCTATGTCGAAACCTCGACCTACAACGCGGAATACGACACCTCGGCCACGAACTTTGGCATGGGGCTGACCTTCCCGGTCGGCGAACGCGCCCGCCTGGGCCTGCGCTTCGGGCTTGAGGCTTCGGCGATGCGCGATCCGACCGGTGGCGGTTCCCCCGCCGTGGGCAGCATCATCAACAGCGAAATCGCCCAGGCCAACGTCTATGCCGGTGTGGTCGGCTACAACTACACCTTCGATACCCGCGATGCGGGCTTTGACCCGACCAAAGGCGTTCTGCTTGAATTCGCTCAGGATTTCGCGGTTGGCGGAGACGTTCAATTCGTTCGGACCCGCGCCCGCGCGGTGGCCGAGACCCGCATCCTGAACGAGGAAGTGACCCTGCGCGCCATCGTGAAGGGCGGCATGCTGAACTATTCCAAGGGCTCGTCCCGGACCATCGACCGTCTGGCGCTGCTGGGCGACGACCTGCGCGGCTTCGAAGCCGGCGGTGTCGGTCCGCGCCACATCGACGGCACCGCGAACAACACGCTTTACGGCAACATGTACATGGTTGGCAGCCTCGAGGCCGAATTCCCCCTGGGTCTGCCCGAGGAATACGGCGTGTCGGGTGGTGCCTTCTATGACATCTCGAACATCTGGGATGTGGGCGCATCGGCCAATTCGGTCGGCACCGGTACGTTGCTGTACAACAACGGCTCGGCCCGCCATGTGGTCGGCCTCTCGGTCTTCTGGGATACGCCGATCGGCCCGCTGCGCTTCAACTTCGCCAAGGCGCTGAAGAAAGAACAGAACGACCGTGAACAGTTCTTCAACGTATCGATCCGGTCGGAATTCTGATCCGGTGCACAGGGCCCGCCGCGTGCGGGCCGCAGGGCCGCGCCTGAGGGGGGCGGCCTTCGTGCTTGCGGGGGTTCTGCTGGGCCTTCCGTCCGGCCCCGTGCTGGCGCAGACCGCCCCTCAGGATCCGGCCGCAACCTCCCAGCCTCGGCTGCGCCCGACGGCAAGCCCCATCCTTGTTCTCGACAGTGAACGCCTGTTGTCCGACAGCGCGACCGGCCAGGCGATCGACGCCCAGCTGGCCGACCGCAGTGCCGAACTGGCCGCGGAAAACCGCCGGATCGAGGCCGAGCTGACCGAAGAGGAAAAGGACCTGACCACGCGGCGCGCCACGCTTAGCGCGGATGCCTTCCGCGCCGCCGCCGCTGCCTTTGACGACAAGGTCCAGACCATCCGGGAAGAGCAGGACGCCAAGCTGCGCGCCCTTCAGGATCAGGCCAATACCGCCCGGCGTGAAATCCTGTCCGCCGCCAACCCCGTGCTGGTGTCCATCATGCAAGAGGCCGGCGCCGTCGTGGTGGTGGAAAAGGCCAGCCTTCTGGCGTCTCTCCAGGCGATTGACGTGACCGCGTTGGCCATCGCCCGCCTGGATCGTGCCATGGCCGGGGATACCTCCGTTGAGGGCGGGTTCGACCTTGGCACGCCCGATCCCTCGGCCCAGCCTTCCGAAACGCCCGCCCAGACGTCCATCCAGACGCCTGTAGCGCCCTCTGCGGCCCCGAATAGCACCGCCGGCCAGCCCTCGGTCAGCGGCAACTAGACGCGCCCGGATTGCCCTTTGCACGGGTCACCCGATGGTGCGGCGGATGCGCCCCTCTCTTGCCGCCTGCCGCCCGGCTTGCTACGCAACACCAAACGAAAAGAACCGGACCCGATAGGAGATCCCATGAGCGACAGCCTGAAATCCGCCGACATTGGCCTGATCCAGCGGATCATTCCGCATCGCTATCCCTTCCTGCTGGTCGACCGGGTCGAAGACATCGACGGCTATCAGACTGCTGTGGGCATCAAGAATGTCACCATGAACGAGCCGCACTTCCAGGGCCATTTCCCCGGCAAGCCGATCATGCCCGGCGTGACCATCGTGGAAGCCATGGCCCAGACCGCCGCCGTCATGGTGGGCGTCGCCATGGACATGGCCGACAAGGACCTGCTGGTCTATTTCATGGCCATCGACGGCTGCAAGTTCCGCCGCATGGTGGTGCCGGGCGACGTGCTGAAGATGAACCTGGAAACCGTGCGCGGCAAACCCGGCGGCAAGGTCTGGAAGTTCAAGGGCGTGGCCACGGTCGACGGTGAAATGGCCTGCGAGGCCGAGTTCACCGCCATGATGGACCTGCCGAAGGAGTGACCATGTCCATTGATCCCACAGCGCAGATCCACCCGTCTTCGATCATCGAAGAGGGGGCGGTGATCGGTGCCGAGGTCCGGATCGGCCCCTTCTGTCACATCGGTCCCAAGGTGCGCATCGCCCGCGGCGTGACCCTGCAAAGCCACGTGGTGGTGCAGGGCATCTGCGAGATCGGCGAAGACACCCTGGTGCATCCCTTTGCCGTGCTTGGCGGCATCCCGCAGGACAAGAAGTTCAAGGGCGAGGAAACCCAGCTGTTCGTCGGCGCGCGCAACCGTATCCGCGAACATGTCACCATGAACACCGGCACCGAAGGTGGTGGCGGCGTCACCCGCGTCGGCGATGACGGGCTGTTCATGGCAGGCTGCCACGTGGCCCACGACTGCCAGATCGGCAACAACGTCGTGGTGGTGAACAACGCCGCCCTGGCGGGCCATTGCATCATCGAGGATGACGTGATCATCGGCGGTCTTTCCGGCGTGCACCAGTTCGTGCGCATCGGGCGGGGCGCGATCATCGGTGCGGTGACCATGGTGACCAACGATGTGATCCCCCATGGTCTGGTTCAGGCCCCGCGCGGCGTGCTGGACGGGCTGAACCTGGTCGGGCTGAAACGGCGCGGCGTGGCGCGGGCGGACATCACCGCCCTGCGCGCCGCCTTCCAGATGCTGGCCCAGGGCGACGGCGCCTTCCAGGACCGCGCCCGCCGCCTGGGGGAAGAAACCGAAAGCGATTACGTCCGTGACATCGTCCGCTTTGTCACCGCCGAAAGCGACCGGTCCTTCCTGACGCCCGGAAAGGGCTGACATGTCCCGGATCGGTATCATCGCCGGGACAGGCGGCCTGCCGCTAGCCCTGGCCCAGGCCCTGCCGGACGCCCATGTGGTGGCCTTTGAGGGTGCCTCGGTCGCCGTGCCCGAGGATCGGCTGGACCGCCACCGGATCGAGAAGCTGGGCGGCGTCTTTGACGCGCTGCGCGCGGCCGGGGTGAGCCGGGTGGTTATGGCCGGGGCTATGTCGCGGCCCGCGCTCGATCCCTCGGCCCTCGACCCGGTGATGATGGCGCTGGCACCGCGGATCTTGATGGCGATGCAGGGCGGCGACGACGCGCTGCTTCGGCTGGTGATTACCGTTTTCGAAGAACAGGGGTTCGCGGTTGTGGGCGCGCATGAGCTTTTGCCCGATCTGACCGCTGGCGACGGTCTTTTGGCCGGACCCGCGCCCTCGGATCGCGCCCGCGCGGACATCGCGCGGGGCAGGGACATCCTGGCCGCAATTGGCCCCATGGACGTGGGCCAGGGCTGTGTCGTGGCCGAGGGGCTCTGCCTGGGCGTCGAGACCCTGCAGGGCACCGACGCAATGCTGCGCTTCGTGGGCGAAACGCCCGGATCTTTGCGCGGCACCCGGCGCGGCGTTCTGGTGAAACGCCCCAAGCCGGGACAGGACCTGCGCGTCGACATGCCGGCGATCGGCCCCGCCACGGTGGAAGCCGCCGCCGCCGCCGGCCTTGACGGCATCGCCATCCAATCCGGTGCGGTGCTTCTGATCGACCGGGCGGAATTGCTCTCCATGGTCGAGGCCAGGGGCCTCTTCCTGCTCGCAGAGCCCGCCTGATGCGCGTCTTCCTGATCGCGGGCGAACCCTCGGGCGATGCCCTTGGGCAGGCGCTGATGGCGGGGCTTAAGGCTCTGGTGCCGGATGTGCAGTTCTCGGGCGTGGGCGGCCCGCTGATGTGCGCGGAAGGCATGACAAGCCGCTTCCCGATGGATGAGCTGTCGGTCATGGGCCTGGCCGAGATCCTGCCGAAATACCGCCACCTCAAGCGCCGCATCCATGAGACCGCCCAGGCGGTGCTGGATGAAAAGCCTGATGTTCTGATCACCATCGACAGCCCCGATTTCTGCCTGCGCGTGGCCCGGCTGGTCAAGGCGGAGTCCTCTATTCGCACGGTGCACTACGTGGCCCCGACGATCTGGGCCTGGCGGCCCGGCCGCGCGAAGAAGATGGTCGGCGTGATCGACCAGGTCCTTGCACTCTTCCCGTTTGAGCCGCCGCTGATGCAGGCCGCGGGCGTGACTTGCGATTTTGTCGGACACCCGATCGCGACCCAGCCCCGCGCCACCTCTGACGACTGCGCGGCCTTCCGCGCCGCACATGACCTGACAGACACGCCCTTCGTCCTCCTCCTGCCCGGATCCCGGCGCGGAGAGGTCAGCCGCATGGCTCCGGTCTTTGGCGAAACCGTCGCCGCCCTGGCCCGCGCACGACCCGACCTGCGCTTTGTCCTGCCCGCCGCCGGACCCGTGGACCAGATGGTGCGCGAGCAGACCGCGACCTGGTCCCAGAAGCCCCTCATCCTCGATCCCGCAACGACCACCCCCGCGATGAAGCGCGCAGCATTTGCCGCTGCGGACCTTGCCATCGCGGCCTCCGGCACGGTCTCGCTTGAACTTGCCGCCGCGCGCACGCCCATGGTCATTGCCTACCGGATGAACCCGCTGACCTTCGCCATCATCCGGCGCATGGCGATCACCGATACGGTGACGTTGGTGAACCACGTCACCGACAGCCGTGTCGTGCCGGAATTCCTGGGCCCCGAGTGCCAGGCCAGCAACATCGCCCCCGCCGCCCTGTCGCTGCTGAACGCCCCCGGCGAACAGCTGGAGGCGATGAACCTGACGACGGAGCGGCTGGGAGAAGGCCAGGAAGACCCTGGGGTGCGCGCCGCCCGGGCCGTGCTTTCACGGCTCTGACAGGACGCCTCCGGCGGGAGTATTTCTGGCAAGATGATCGGGGGAGGCCGAGCCCCCCTCTTTGGTTTTTACAAATATCCTCGGGGGTAGCCATGACTGCCCCTGGCAGTCGTGGCGCAGGGGGCAGACAGCCCCCTGCCTCCCTTGGCCAGAGAGCGCGTCAGCCCTTGTGGATCCAGCCGCCACCCAGGATGCGCGTGCCGCCCGTTTCATAGAAGACGCAGGCCTGCCCCGGAGAGATGCCTTCCTCGGCCGTCAAAAGCTCGACCGTGGCCTCGGTGGCCGAGATCGGGCGCAGGATCGCCTCGCGCGGGGGGCGGGTGGAGCGGACCTTGACCGAGATATGGCGCTCTGCTTCGTCGAGGAAATTGCCGTCGCCCAGCCAGTTGATTTCACGCACCGGGACCTGGCGGGTGGCCAGCATCTCTTTCGGGCCGACGATCACCTGCCGCGCGTCCACGTCGAGCTTCACCACGTAGAGCGGATCGGCAAGCCCGCCGATGCCAAGCCCGCGGCGCTGGCCGATGGTGTAATGGATCACACCCTCATGTTCGCCCAGAACGCGGCCGTCCGCATGCACGATCTGACCGGGTTCGGCCGCGCCGGGGCGCAGTTTCTCGATCACGCTGGCATAATTGCCATTCGGCACGAAGCAGATGTCCTGGCTGTCGGGCTTGTCCGCCACCGCCAGCCCGTATTTCGCCGCCAGTTCGCGCGTGGCGTCCTTCGAGGGCAGATGCCCGAGCGGGAAGCGCAGGAAGGACAGCTGTTCGGGCGTGGTGGAGAAGAGAAAATAGCTCTGATCGCGATTCGCATCTGCCGCGCAGTGCAGTTCCGGGCCATGATCGCCCATCTTGCGTTGAATGTAATGGCCCGTTGCCATGCAATCGGCGTCCAGGTCCTTGGCGGTTTCCAGCAGGTCCTTGAACTTCACCCTCTCGTTGCAGCGGATGCAGGGCACCGGGGTCGCGCCGGCCAGGTAGCTGTCGGCGAATTCGTCGATCACGGCGTCCTTGAAGATGTTCTCATAGTCCAGGACGTAATGCGGAAAGCCCATTTCCTCGGCCACCCGGCGGGCGTCATGGATGTCGATCCCGGCACAGCAAGCGCCCTTTTTTGCAAGGGCCGCACCGTGATCATACAGCTGCAGGGTCACGCCGACCACGTCATAGCCTTCTTCGGCCAGCTGCGCCGCGACCACGGAACTGTCGACGCCGCCCGACATGGCGACGACCACGCGGGTTTCCGACGGCGGTTTTGCAAATCCAAGGGAGTTCAGCCCCGAAGTCCGATCAAGTGCCATGGCTCTGGCTCCGACGTATGTGAACGAAAGATTGCGACATAATCGAAAATGCGAACGAATAACAGCCCGCGATTTCATCCCCCGTTAAGCTCGAGAGGCAAGGATGCCTCGGGACGGAAAGGGGTTCGGTTGCGATGTACCTTAAGAAAATCTCGGGGCCAAGGGCGATCACCCTGCCGGACGGCTCGATCATGACACAGGCGGATTTGCCCCCGAAAGAGACGCGCAGATGGGTCGCCTCGCGCAAGGCGGCGGTGGTGAAGGGCGTCATGCACGGGCTGATCACCCAGGATCAGGCGCTGGAACGTTACGCGCTTTCGGCGGATGAGTTTCGTGAATGGGTCTGGGCCGTGACAAAACACGGCGAAGAAGCGCTGAAAGCAACGGCGGTTCAGAAATTCCGATAGGAAGTCTTGAAAATGACAACTTTGAGTTGTTGTAAATATTGTTCCGATCGGTAATTCTACGTTAACCATTTGTGGGCAAGTTAATTGGTAATCAAACCTGATGGAGAGATCGGTTATGCGTGTGCTGCTCGTCGAAGACGATCCAACTACCTCGAAAAGCATTGAATTGATGCTTAATCATGCCAACCTGAATGTTTACACGACAGATCTTGGCGAAGAAGGAATCGATCTGGCAAAGCTTTACGATTACGATCTGATTTTGCTAGATCTGGGCCTTCCTGACATGAACGGACACGAAGTCCTGCGCCAGCTGCGCCTTTCCCGGATCGATACGCCGATCCTGATCCTGTCGGGGGCCGATGACACGGACAACAAGATCAAGGGCTTTGGTTTCGGGGCTGACGATTACATGACGAAACCCTTCCACCGGGAAGAGTTGATTGCGCGGATCCATGCAATCATCCGGCGGTCCAAGGGGCATTCCCAATCCATTATCAAGACGGGCAAGGTTTCTGTTAACCTTGATGCCAAGACGGTGGAGGTCGATGGAAAATCGGTTCACCTGACCGGCAAGGAATACCAGATGCTGGAATTGCTGAGCCTGCGGAAGGGCACGACCCTGACCAAGGAAATGTTCCTTAATCATCTCTATGGCGGGATGGATGAACCGGAATTGAAAATCATTGATGTTTTTATCTGCAAGCTGCGGAAAAAACTGTCGAATGCCACGGGCGGGGACAATCATATCGAAACTGTATGGGGCCGTGGTTACGTCCTGCGCGATCCGCAGCCGGAGGAAATGGATGACCAGCGTCTGGCCGTCGGGGCCTGAACGCCCTGCGCAGATCAACTGAAATCCGGGTGTCTTCCGGGATGGGGCGGGTTTCCGCTCTGGACCCCGGGGGGCGTGCCGCCTAAATCTTTTCCAGGCTGATATCGCCGGATCAGAAGCAGGGGGCGCTTTCGTGTCAGACATTCCCGTTCACGCGCTGACAGAGGATCAGGCGAAAGAAGAGCTTGCCCGCCTGGCGGACCTGCTGGCGCGCGCCAATACGGCCTATCACACAGAAGACGCGCCCGAGATTTCGGATGCCGACTACGATGCCGCCAAGCGCCGGAATGCCGAGATCGAAGAGCGTTTCCCGAATCTGAAGCGCGCCGACAGCCCTTCGGACCAGGTCGGGGCGGCCCCGTCCGAAGGTTTTGGCAAGATCCGCCACGTGGTCCGGATGATGTCGCTGGCCAATGCCTTCGAAGATGCGGGCATCACGGATTTCGACGCGC
The DNA here is from genome assembly GCF_900109195.1 of Pseudooceanicola nitratireducens. Lineage (GTDB taxonomy): Bacteria > Pseudomonadota > Alphaproteobacteria > Rhodobacterales > Rhodobacteraceae > Pseudooceanicola > Pseudooceanicola nitratireducens. The sequence goes on from NZ_FNZG01000001.1 coordinate 1,204,541, forward strand.
GGGTGCGGTCCTATCTGAACATTCCCGCCGGGCAGCCTCTGGCCTTTACGGCGGAACCCAAGATCGACGGGCTCAGCCTGTCGCTGCGGTACGAGGGCGGCCGCCTGATTCAGGCCGCAACCCGCGGTGATGGTGAAGTTGGTGAAAACGTCACCGCCAATGCCCTGACCATCGAGGACATTCCCGAGCGTCTTAAAGGCGCGCCAGAGGTGCTGGAAGTCAGGGGCGAAGTCTACATGTCCCACGCCGATTTCGCGGCGTTGAACACCCGCCAGGAAGAGAGGGGGGGCAAGACCTTTGCCAACCCGCGCAACGCTGCCGCCGGTTCCCTTCGGCAATTGGATCCGGAAATCACCCGGTCGCGTCCGTTGAAATTCTTCGCCTACGCCTGGGGGGACCTGAGCGCACCGCTGGCCGACACCCAGGTCGGCGCTATCCAACAGCTTGAAAAACTTGGCTTTCAGACCAACCCGCTGACGCACCTGTGCAAAAGCCCGGAAGAAATGCTCGCCCACTACCGTTCGATCGAGGAACAGCGCGCAACGCTTGGCTATGACATCGACGGTGTGGTCTACAAGGTTGATGATCTGGCGCTGCAACAACGGCTTGGCAGTCGCTCGACCACGCCCAGATGGGCGCTTGCGCATAAGTTTCCGGCCGAACTGGCCTGGACCCGGCTGGAAGCCATCGACATTCAGGTCGGCCGGACCGGCGCGCTTAGCCCCGTCGCCCGCCTGACGCCGGTGACCGTAGGCGGTGTCGTTGTGTCGAACGCGACGCTGCACAACGAAGACTACATCGCCGGCCGCGACAACAAGGGCGAAACCATTCGCGACGGCAAGGATATCCGCGTTGGCGATTGGGTCCAGGTCTACCGGGCCGGCGACGTGATCCCCAAGGTGGCCGACGTCGACCTGTCGAAACGCCCCGAGGGGGCCGCGCCATACGTCTTCCCCGACAGCTGTCCCGAATGCGGATCCGAGGCCGTCCGGGAAGAAGGTGACGCTGTCCGCCGCTGCACAGGCGGCTTGATTTGCCCGGCTCAAGCCGTTGAAAAGCTGAAACATTTTGTGTCACGCGCGGCCTTCGACATCGAAGGCCTGGGCGCAAAACAGATCGAGATGTTCTACGCGGATGAGATCCTGCCGATCCGCGAACCGGTGGATATCTTCACCCTGGCCAAACGCGATGCGAACCAGCTGGCCAAGTTGAAGAACCGCGACGGCTTTGGCGAAAAAAGCGTGACCAACCTGTTCGCAGCGATCGACGAAAAACGTCGTATCCCTCTGAACAGGCTGATCTTTGCCCTTGGAATCCGCCACGTCGGAGAGGTCGCGGCCAACGATCTGGCCCGCCATTTCGGCGGCTGGGCGGGCTTTGCCGCCGCCGTGGACGCCGCCGCCCCGGCGGCACAGCAATTCATCGCCGGGGAAGAAGCCGTGCTGCGCGAACGCCGTGCCGCCGCCGCCGAAAGCCGCCGCGCCGCCGTTTCCGCGATTCGCAACGCCGCATGGGAGGACGTGCCGGCCAGCGCAAAAGCCGCCTGGGACGACATCGTCGGCATTGACGGTATCGGCGCGGCGGTGGCCATGTCGCTGGTCACGACCTTCCATCAGAAGGCCGAACGCGCGTCGATCGACCGGCTGGTGGCGGAACTGGACGTGCAGGACGTGGCTGCTCCGGCGACGTCCGACAGCCCGGTGGCGGGAAAAACTGTCGTCTTTACAGGCACTTTGGAGAAGATGACCCGGGCGGAAGCCAAGGCGACGGCGGAAAGCTTGGGCGCGAAGGTTTCGGGCTCGGTCTCGGCCAAAACCGATCTTCTCGTCGCGGGCCCGGGGGCAGGATCCAAGGCCAAGAAGGCTGCCGATCTAGGCATCGAAACCATCGACGAGGATGGGTGGATCGCCCTGATCAGCGGCTGATGGCTGAGCGGCCGGAAATCCTGTTTCCCCTGTTCGGGCAGGTCCAGACCCTGCCGGGGATCGGCCCGAAATCCGCGAAAAGCCTTGAGAACATGGGCGTTTTTGCGCCCCGGGATTTGCTGTTCGTCCTGCCGCACGGTGCGATCGACCGTCGGCTTAGGCCCTCGATCCGCGGGGCCGAGATCCCAGGCGTGGTCACGGTTGAGATCGCGGTTGGCGCGCATCGTCCGGCGGCCCGTCGCGGCGGTGCCTACCGGATCATGGTCGAGGACGCAGAGGAGAGTTTCGCGCTCGTCTTCTTTCATGCCCGCGGGGATTACCTGAAAAAGCTGTTGCCGGAGGGAAGCAGACGGATCGTTTCGGGCCGGTTGGAGCTGTTTGACGGTGTTGCGCAGATGGTGCATCCGGATCACGTCTTGCCGGTCGCGGAAGCCCGGGACCTGCCGGAATTCGAACCGATTTATCCATTGACGCAAGGGGTTAGCCAAAAGGCTATGGGGAAGGCGGCGCAGGCGGCACTGTCGCGCGCGCCGGAGGTTTCGGAATGGATCGATGCAGAGCTTGTATCGCAGCGGGCCTGGCCAACCTGGCGGGACGCCCTGAATCAGGCGCATGCACCAAATGACGACACGAGCGTTCTGGATAGGGCGCGGGCTCGCCTGGCCTATGATGAGCTGTTTGCGCACCAGGTGACGCTGGCCCTGGCGCGGGCGCAGTCGCGGCGCAAGAAGGGGCAGGCCACGGTTGGTCCCGGGCACCTTCGGGACAAGGTTCTGAAATCTTTGCCTTATGCCCCGACCGGCGCGCAGCAACGCGCGATCCAGGAGATCGCCAAGGACATGGGCGGTGACACGCGGATGTCGCGGTTGCTGCAGGGGGACGTGGGCGCGGGCAAGACGCTGGTCGCGGTCATGGCGCTGCTGATCGCGGTCGAGGCCGGAGGGCAGGGTGTCATGATGACCCCGACGGAAATCCTTGCGCGCCAACACCTTGAAAGCGTGCAGCCCCTGGCCGAAGCCGCCGGCGTGCGGGTCGAGATCCTGACGGGCCGTGACCGGGGCGCGGACCGGGCGGAAAAGCTGCGGGCGCTTCAGGCTGGGGACATCGACATCCTGCTGGGCACCCACGCCGTCTTTCAGGACGATGTGATTTTCCGCGACCTGCGGCTGGCCATCGTCGACGAACAGCATCGGTTTGGGGTGCGCCAACGGCTGCTGTTGGGCAAGAAGGGCGCGCAGGCGGATGTCCTGGTGATGACTGCGACGCCCATCCCACGGTCTCTTGCGCTGACGCAATACGGGGACATGGATGTCTCCGTCCTCGATGAAAAGCCGCCGGGGCGGAAGCCGATCAAGACGGCCCTCATTTCGACCGACCGGCTGGAAGAGGTGGTGAACCACCTGCGGCCCGCCGTTGCCGAAGGCAAACAGGCCTATTGGGTCTGCCCCCTGGTCGAGGAAAGCGAAACGGTCGATCTGACGGCGGCCGAGGACAGGTTCAAACACCTGCGCGCAGCACTTGGCGAAGACGTCGTGGCGCTGGTCCATGGCCAGATGCCCGCCGCGGACAAGGACGCGGCGATGGCCAAGTTCGTTGCCGGTGATCGCCAGGTTCTGGTTGCCACGACAGTGATCGAGGTCGGGGTCAACGTGCCCAATGCCTCGATCATGGTGATCGAACGGGCCGAGACCTTCGGCCTTGCGCAATTGCACCAGCTGCGCGGCCGCGTCGGCCGGGGGGAGGCCGAGGCCACCTGCCTGCTGATGTATCGCGCGCCCATGTCAGAAACGGCTGAAAAGCGGCTGATCCTGATGCGCGAAACCGAAGACGGCTTTCGAATCGCGGAAACCGATCTTGAGATGCGTGGTGCGGGCGACATGATCGGCACGGCGCAATCCGGTCTGCCCCGTTTCCGGATCGCCGATCTGGAAAGGGATGCGGGGCTGATGGCCCTGGCCCAAAGTGATGCACGCACCCTTCTGACGCTGGATCCCAAGCTGGAAGGCGACAGGGGCCGGTCCGTGCGCGTTCTTCTGTGGCTGATGGGGCAGGATGAGGCAATTCGTTTGATTTCAGTCGGTTAGGATTTTTGTTCTCAAATGTTCTCACAAAGTTCTTTACAGGTTCTGAAGGATATGAGAACAAAGGAGCAACAAAGAGAACACTGACAGGAGCCCACGATGATCCGCCAGATTTCAGACCTTGCCCGCCGGTCCCGCAGCACGCTGATCGAAGACATGGCTGGTGTTGCTGCCTTGACCGTTCTTCTTCTTGGGGCGCTTCATCTGCCCGGCCTGATCTAAGGACCTGCCCCCGATTTCTGCTTTTCTGCCTGCATGATCACGTCCGGCCTGTCCCGCATTCCCCGATGCGGAAGCTGCGACTGCCTGTCCCCTTTCCGGGTTGCCTCATCCCCGGTTCGACAGGCCGGTGTCCCACGTGAGCATGCTGACCTGCCGCCGCCATTCCTTCCCCGGATGTGCGGCGGTTCTTTTTTTGGGAAAGACCGTTGAGCCTGGATCCAAAGGGGCGAGGCGTCAGAACGTATAAGCCAGGCGCAGCCCGCCCCAATGGCGACCCTGAACCTTGATCGGGGCAGAGGCGTCCTTCATCAGAACGAATGATCCGCCACCCATGTCGCGGCGATAGACCTGCAATAGGAAGGGGGCGAGATTGCGCCCGGCCTTCAGCCCGACGCGGTCGTTGAAAATCCGCCTGTTCCGGCAATTGGCGGTGTTCCAGACCGGATCGGCCCCCTGCGGTTGAGAGAACTTCTTGTTGTGAGTCGGCAGATACCCGTTCCGATCGACGGCGGCGCAAAAGGCGATGCGATCATCCATCTCAAGCACCGGTTCCTGGATCGCGGGCAGCACCTGGTCGGTGAAGCGGGTGAACCGGGTGGTGACCTGCTGCGGGTTGGAATTCGCGACTGGCCGATAGTCGGAATCAAACAGATCTTCCAATGAGATACGTCCATCCGCCACAGCCTTGGCGAAGATGTCAGAGATCTGCGCGGCCCGATCCCGCACCTCGGAAATCCAGCGCGCATCGCCGGTATTGCCACCCAGGGAAACGGAATCCTGCACCAGTTTTTCCGAGGTGTCGATCATCCGGGACACCCTTTGATGCGCCTCCTGCACGCCGGAAACGCCCTGTGTCACGGATCCATCCATCGCGGCGATATTGGGCAGGAAATCCCGCAAGGCCCCGTCCGCCTGACGGGCATCGCCTGTAATCAGCTCGGTCCGCTTGTGCGAGGCGCGCATATCTTCGAGCGCGTTGGACAGGGCCGTGCGGCTAAGCGTGCCACTGTCGCGCATCTCTCCGGCCTGGCTGTTCACCTGGCCGGATTCCGTCTGTAGTTCGGAAATCCAGGCGATCAGAGCGTTGACGTTCGTGCTGATATCCTCGGCCGCCTTGCCGGTGCGGTGCGACAGTTCGTTGATCGCATCGGCCACAACCGCAAAGCCCCGGCCGGTTTCCCCGGCGCGCGCGGCTTCGATCTTGGCATTGATCGCCAGCATGTTCACCTGCGCGGCGATATCGGCGATCTGGTTGTTCGAGGATTGCACCGCGTCCAGCGTGCCCTGCACCGATTGCGACCGGTCATCCAGGCTTTGGACCCAGGTGGTGATATGGGCGGATTTCTCTTCGGTGTCCTGAAGCAGATCGTTGGCTTCGGTCAGCTTGTTCAGCGTGGCGGTGATGGTTTCCGACATGGCCGTCAGCGTTTCCATGACCGAAGCGTTCATCTGAACCACATGCCCCGCGCCTTCGCGAAGGCTGCGCAGGGTACGCAATTGTTCGTCGGTCTGTTCTTCCAGCTGATCCAGGAACCCGGCCACGTCGACGATTTCGCCCCCGAGGGCCGAGGCGCTTTGCGCCACGCGGTTCAGCGTGTCGGCATCGGCCTGGCCAGAACCGGCCTGGCCTGAACCAGCCTGTCCAGAGCCGGTCTGGCCCTGTCGGAACCCGCTTTGATCGTGGTGCATGCTGATCCGTCCCCAATTCGTCCGGGGCAGGAATAGCGTTAAATAAAGAACAAGCGGTTAAGCGCCCTGGGTTTCGCCGATCTGTTCCATCGCCTCGCTCAGCGCTTCAAGCGTCAGCAGGATCGAGGCATGGCGATTGCGGTATTCCTTGGCGGGGCGCAGCACCTCGAGGCCGTCGAAGGGGGCAGGCGGGGTTGGCCCGTCTTCTTTCAGCATCGCCTTCAGCGCATCGCGCGCGGCAACGATCTGATCCGCCGTGGTGCCGATGACCGCATGGCCGACCACGGCCGCCGCCGCCTGACCCAAGGCACAGGCCTTCACGTCCTGCCCATAGCCCGTAACCTTGCCGTCCTGCATGGTCACATCCACCGTCACAGTGGATCCGCACAGCGGCGCGCGGCGCTTGACGCTGGCGTCCGGTGCGTCCAGCCGGGCCTGGTGCGGGATGTCCGTGGCAAGGGCCAGGATGCGGTCCGAATAGAGCTTCACAAGATCGTTTTCGGCAGTCATGGCGGCCTTTCTAAGGTGGTGCTGCGGGGGGTGACCCGATAGCTAGCCCGAGACGGCTAGATCCATTAGATAGCCCCCAGGACCCGGTTTGGAAAGGATGCCCCATGCGCTTTGATGTCGCCACGCTGAAATTCGACGACAAGGGGCTGATCCCCGCCATTGCCCAGGACGAGGGCGGCGCCGTGCTGATGATGGCCTGGATGAACGCCGAGGCCGTGACCCGCACGCTGGAAACCGGCCGTGTCACCTATTGGTCGCGCTCGCGCCAGAGCTTCTGGATCAAGGGCGAGACAAGCGGCCACGTGCAGGAGCTGGTGGAGATGCGGGTCGATTGCGACCGCGACTGTCTTTTGATGGTCGTTCGGCAGGAGGGGCCGGCCTGTCACACCAACCGCCGCAGCTGTTTCTATACCGCCATCCGGGACGGGGATGAGGTCGAGCTGATGGCCCCGATGGCGTGATCGCCGGGGTCTGATGTTGGTGGCTTTACAGCCCGACCATACGGCGTAAGTCTGCGGGCGAGAGCCCTTCGTCCCGGTAGGTCGCGATGGCCCGCGCGTCGTCGCGCTTGGCCAGGCGCTTGCCCTGGTCGTCACGGATCAGGCGGTGGTGGTGATAGGTCGGGCGGGGCAAGCCCAGCAGGTCTTGCAAGACGCAATGGATCTGCGTCGCCTCGAACAGGTCCTGACCGCGCGTCACATGGGTAATGCCCTGCGCGGCGTCATCCACCACGACCGACAGGTGATAGGACGTCCCCATATCCTTGCGCGCCACGATGATGTCGCCGGTGGCCGCCAGGATCTGATCGGCGGGCAGGGGAATCTTCCCGGTTTCGCCATTGGGTCCCGTGCCCTCTTCGGTGAAGTGCAGCGCCCCGGTCCGCGCCAGGGCCTTTCCCATGTTCAGCCGTAAAACGGCGTCTTGCGGCATCTGCTCGCCGAGCCCTGACGTGCCCGTCTCGCGGCAGGTTCCGGGATAGATCAGACCGTCCGGCCCGTGGGTCGGCGCGCCCTCTTGCGGGGCGGAGAGGGCGTTTTCGATGTCCTTCCGGCGGCAGGTGCAGGGATACAAAAGCCCGTCATCCCACAGCCGGGCCAGCGCCGCGCGGTAGCGGGGCAGGTGGTCGGACTGGCGCAGCACCGGTTCCTCCCACGTCAGCCCCAGCCAGGCGAGGTCGTCATAGATTTGTGCCTCCCACTCCGGGCGGGCGCGGGATTGGTCGATGTCCTCGATCCGCAGCAGGAACCGCCCGCCCGCCTGCTGCGCCAGATCATGCGCCAGCAGTGCCGAATAGGCGTGGCCCAGATGCAGCGGGCCGGTCGGGGACGGGGCAAAGCGGGTGGTAAAAACCATGAGTGATTTCAAACGGGGTTGTGGGGTGCAGCAGGGCTAGGACGAATTGAGCGGAGATTGAAGAGGAAAGTGGGTAAGTGAAAGGTGAGTTAAAGTGATCCGATTTGTCCAGAGGCGGCTGTAAGCGTCAGAATTTACGTGATTTCTGTTTGGTTTTTGCTTGCCTTCGCACAGCCGGTTTTGAGGATCCAGTGATGCCGTTTCCTGTACGGAGTTGGCCTTTGGCGCGGAGACCTTGCCCCCACGACAGTCGCCAGAAAGGCAAAGAAAAAGGCCCCGGACCTATGCCCGGGACCCCTTGGTCGATCTGCAGATTCCGCGGGCACAAGCCCTGTGCGAGAGCTAAACTTACTCCGTAAGCTCGCCCGCTTTCGCGTTGTCCAGCCAACCCTGCCACAACTCTTTCGCGCGGTCGGTGTAGCCCTTGTAGCGCTCCTTGCGGCCGCGGCGTCCGCCGCGCACACCGTCAAGCGGCGGGAAGAGCCCGAAGTTCACGTTCATCGGCTGGAAGGTCTTGGCCTCGGCCCCGCCGGTGATGTGGTTCACCAGCGCGCCCATGGCTGTCTCGGGCGGCGGGGCGGGCAGCTCGCGGCCCAGGATCTCGCTGGCGGCCATGCGGCCCGCCAGCAGGCCCATGGCCGCGCTTTCCACATAGCCCTCGACCCCGGTGATCTGACCGGCAAAGCGCAGGTGCGGGCGCGAACGCAGGCGCATCTGGTTGTCCAGCAGCGTGGGAGAGTTCAGGAAGGTGTTGCGGTGGATGCCGCCCAGGCGGGCAAAGCGCGCGTTTTCCATGCCAGGGATGGTCTTGAAGACCTCGGTTTGTGCGCCGTACTTCATCTTGGTCTGGAACCCGACGATGTTGTAGAGCGTGCCAAGGGCATTGTCGCGGCGCAGCTGAATTACAGCGTAAGCCTTCTGGTCCGGCTTATGCGCATTGGTCAGGCCGACGGGCTTCATCGGACCGTGGCGCAGGGTTTCACGGCCGCGTTCGGCCATGACCTCGATCGGCAGGCAGCCGTCGAAATAGCCCGCCGTCTCGCCTTCGTGGAACTCGGTCTTGTCGGCGGCCAGAAGCGCGTCGATGAAAGCCTCGTACTGGTCCTTGGTCATCGGACAGTTCAGATAGGCCTTCTGTTCCTCTTCCGTCTCGCCCTTGTCATAGCGCGACTGCGCCCAGATCACATCCATGTCGAGGCTGTCGGCATAGACGATCGGCGCGATGGCATCGAAGAACGCCAGCGCGTCCTTGCCGGTCTCGGCGGCAATCGCCTGACCCAGACCTTCAGAGGTCAGCGGCCCGGTGGCGATGATCCAATGGCCATCCTCGGGCAGCGTTGAGATCTCGCCTTCCTCGACGCGCACCAGCGGATGGGCGCGCAGACGTTCAGTGACCCCGGCCGAAAAAGCATCGCGGTCCACGGCCAGCGCCCCGCCCGCAGGCAGGGAATGGGCATCGGCCATTTCCATGATCAGCCCGCCGGCGGCGCGCATTTCCCAATGCAGCAGACCCACGGCGTTCTGTTCGTCGTCATCCGACCGGAAGGAATTCGAGCAGACCATCTCGGCCAGGTCGCCGGTCTTGTGGGCAAAGGTTTCGACCTGCGGGCGCATCTCGTGGATGACCACGGGCACGCCCATTTGGACGGCCTGCCAGGCAGCTTCGGAGCCGGCCATGCCGCCACCGATGATATGCAGTTCGGGTGTGTGTTCAGCGCGTTTTGACATGGGCGCGATGTAGGGGATCGCGCGCACTTTGGGAAGGGCGCTTAGTTCAGGCGATCCATCGGTAGACCCGAGGGCACGCTGGACGGCGCGCCCAGCCGTCCGCTGCGGGCCTGCGGGTCGGTCAGCGCGCCGAGAAAGGCCAGCAGCGCGGCGATCTCATCTTCGCTTAGGCTGACAGGGGCGATTTCTGTGGCCTCGGCAATGCGCAGGACCTCGTCGAAGTCCTCCATCGCCTGCCAGTCGGGCGCATCGGGCAGGGCGTGCAGCCGCGCCTGGGACCGGTCGTACCCAGCCAGCGACCGAATGGGGGCAAGGTGGTGGCGCACCATCCCCTCAAGATCCGCATAGGCCCCGTTGTGGCCATAAGGCCCAGTGATCGCAACGTTTCTCAGCGACGGGGTGCGGAAGCGATAGCGGTCTTCGGGATCGCCGGTGACGGCGATGCGGCCGCGGTCTGCATATCCCCCGGCCTCTTTTCCGGGACCCAGCTGGGGCAGGCCGATGGCGTGGAAAGAATGGTCGGTCTGGAACGGGCCGGAATGGCAACTGGCGCAGTTTCCCTTGCCATAGAACACCTGCATCCCCGCGATCTGCTGCGTGTTCAGCGCGTCCGCGTCGCCATGCAGGTAGCGGTCAAAGGGGCTGTTAATCGACTGGAATTCATAGGTCTCGAATTCCGCAAGGGCGCGGGCCACATCGGTGAAATGCAGCTTTCGCCCCGGCGGCAGAAGGCGGGCGAAGCGGTCGGCATAGGCGGGAATCGCCTCGATCCGCTGGCACAGCAGATCCCAGACACCGCCCTCACCACCGAACCGCTTGTCGCGCGCAGCCAGGGCAACGGGGTTTTCCTGATCCTGCCCGGCCATTTCGTCGAAGCTGGTCGGCGGCATCATCGCCTGCGCCGTCAGGACCGAGGCGACGGGCCGCTCTAACGCGGCCCCTTCGGGCATGCGCATGCCGAAGGGCGCATGGGGATCGGCCTCGACCCGGCCGTCGTGGAACAGCGACCCGAATTCATAGGCCCCAAGGTTGAACAGCGCGGGCGCATTGCGCGGGATCCGCGCCTGGGGGGCATTGCTGGGATCGACCCTGCGATTGGGGCCCAGATCGACCGCCCCTTCGCCCAGCCCAAGCGACATGCCATCGGCGGAGGCCAGGCTGGGATGGTGACAGGTGGCGCAGGCGATGTTGCGATTTCCCGAAAGGATCGGATCGAAGAACAGGTCGCGGCCCAGCAGGACCAGCGCCGGATCGGTCGGAGGGAAGTCCGCCTGGGTCACCGCTTTCGGCAGGTCGGCAGCCAGAGAGAGTGTGGCCAGGAGAGACAGAAAGCCGGCGGTGACCCAAGTGTGCATGCTGTACCGTTTCGATACCTGGTGACCTTGGTACCCCATGGGGGACGGTCGAAAAATGCCAAATCGGGCAAAACTGTGGCGCGGTCCTGGAAACGATGGCCAATACCAGCAGGATTATTCGCGTCCGCCTAAAGAACTGGATCTGCGCCCGGGGGGGACGGTCAGTCTGCCCAATCGGGGCTGCGTTTTTCAAGAAAGGCGTTGATCCCTTCTTCGGTGTCGCGCAGCAGCATGTTCTGCACCATGACCTCGCCGGTGTAGGCATAGGCCTCGTCCACGGGCATCTCGACCTGATTATAGAAGGCCTCTTTCCCGATGGCGACGGCGGCCCCCAGTTTGCCGGCGACCAATTCGGCCAGGGCCTGGGTTTCTGCCATTAGCTCGTCCTCGGGCACGGACCGGTTGATCAACCCCAGCTCCTGCGCGCGGGTGTCGTCGATGAACTGGCCGGTGGTCAGCATCTCGAACGCCTGCTTGCGTGGGATATTGCGGCTAAGCGCGACCATGGGCGTGGAACAGAACAGCCCGATGTTCACCCCGTTCACGCCAAAGCGCGTGCCGGTTGCGGCCACGGCCATGTCACAGGTGGCCACCAGCTGACAGCCGGCGGCAGTGGCAATGCCGTGGGGCATGGCGATCACCGGCTGGGGCAGGGTACGGATTGACTGCATGACCCGCGCGCAACGGGTGAAAAGATCGGCGAAATAGGCGGCCCCGCCATCCGGGGCCTGCCGTCCGGCCTGCATTTCCTTCAGGTCATGGCCGGCGCAAAAGGCCTTGCCCGCGCCCGACAGGATCACCGCCCGGACGTCGCGATCGCCGCGCAGCTGATCCAGCTGATCCTGCAGCGCCGCCAGCATCGCATCGCTGAGCGCGTTCAGCTTTTCCGGCGTGTTCAGCCGCAGGTGCGCGACCCGGTTTGTGTCGTGACGTTCCAGAATTGCCATCTTGTGCCTCCCCTCGCTTTGGCGAAGTCTAGGCCGCGAACAAGGGAGAGGAAAGCACATGTCCGCAGCAGGCCCGGTGATGACCACCGATGAGCTGAACGAATTCCTGGCGGCGGAATTTCCGCAGGTCCGCAACGATTTCCTGGTGGAAGAGGTGCGCCAAATGGGCGTCCGCGTGCGCCTGAAGGTCGAAGACAAGCACCTGCGCCCGGGCGGCACGGTCTCGGGCCCGACGATGTTTGCCCTGGCGGATGTGGCGGTCTATTTGGGCGTGCTTGGCATGATCGGACCCAAGGGGCTGGCGGTGACGACCAATTGTTCGATGGATTTCATGCGCAAACCGGCGGCGGCGACGGATCTGGTGGCCGACTGCACGATCCTGAAACTGGGGCGCGTGCTGGCCGTGGGCGACGTGATGATCCGATCCGACGGGCAGGAGGCCCCGGTGGCCCGCGCCACGATGACCTATTCGATCCCGCCTGAAAGGGCACCGCAGGGCTAGGCACCTGGCCGGCTTCGGGCGGTGGTTGGGAAGGTCGGCGTTACCGGGTCAATCGGCCAGCTCGATCACGATCTCTTCGTTGCGCGCGGCATAGGTCCAGAAGTCCAGCGCATCGGCGACGGCGTTGGACAGAAGCGACACGATCATCTCGAAGGAGCGGGGGCGGGGATCGCCCTTGATCTCGGCCACCTGCTTGGCATGCACCAGGCGCGAGGCCTGATGATCCAGGTAGGTGCAGAACAGCGTCGCGGGCGGTGGCGGCCGGTGATAGACCGGCAGGTCGATCACGGCGGGCGTGACGAAACCGCTGTCGATTTCAGTCGACCGCAACCCGCAGACCGCCCCCGTGACCGGAACACCGTTCAGCGTGGTGGTGACACGGGCATAGGTGTAATTCTGCACCCGGTCCGCGGCCTCGGGCGGCACGCTGACCGCAAACTGGCTGGGCGGCGGGCTGAAGGTGATCGGTCCCGTATAGCCGCAGCCGGCCAGGGCCGTAAGACCGGCCAGAAGGGCAATCTGGGAGCGATGCATGAAGGGCCTGCTTTGCGTTGTCCTGCTTTACCTATTGGGTTGGTCCACGCGAAAGAAGCCGGCCGGGGAAATTTGGGAAAGCTGTTGCCCCAGAGACTCGCATTGTGACCCGCATTTTGTGGGGTAATATGATACCTATTTTGCAAGGTGTTGTTTTTGCTTGTGTAATCCGTGCGCGGTGCGCTTGACTGGCTGCGCGCGCCCTGTATAACCCGCCCATCAATCTGCCCGGTCGGCATCATACCCGTCCGGGCTGCCATATTCCAAAGGGCACCCGATATGAAAACCTTCTCTGCTACTCCGGCAGACATCGAGAAGAAATGGATCGTGATCGACGCCGAGGGCGTCGTTCTGGGCCGTCTCGCCTCGATCGTTGCCATGCGCCTGCGCGGCAAGCACAAGGCGACCTTCACCCCGAACCAGGACATGGGCGACAACGTCATCGTGATCAACGCTGACAAAGTCCAGCTGACGGGCAACAAGCGCGCCGACAAGAAATATTACTGGCACACTGGCCACCCGGGCGGCATCAAACACCGCACCGCAGGTCAGCTGCTGGAAGGCAACTTCCCCGAGCGTGTCGTGACCGCCGCGGTCAAGCGCATGCTGCCGGGCAACCGCCTGTCCCGCAAGCAGATGACCAACCTGCGCGTCTACGCCGGTGCCGAACATCCGCACGAGGCGCAAGCCCCGGAAGTGCTGGATGTCAAATCCCTGAACTCCAAGAACACGCGGAGCTGATAGATGGCTGACCAGATCAATTCGCTCGAAGAGCTGAAGGGCGCCGTGACCGAGAACGTCGGTGGTGTGGCCGCAGCCGCAGAACCCGAAACCCCGCGTGAGCCCGTCCGGGACGAGCTGGGCCGTTCCTATGCGACCGGCAAGCGGAAAGACGCGGTTGCCCGCGTCTGGATCAAGCCGGGCTCCGGCAAGGTCACCGTGAACGGCAAAGAGATGGACAAGTACTTTGCCCGTCCCGTTCTGCAGATGATCCTGCGCCAGCCCTTCACCATTGCCGGTGTGGAAGGCGAATTCGACGTCTACGCAACCGTCACCGGTGGCGGCCTCTCCGGTCAGGCCGGCGCGGTCAAGCACGGCATCTCCAAGGCGCTGCAGCTGTACGATCCGTCGCTGCGCGGTGCCCTGAAAGCCGCTGGCTTCCTGACCCGCGACAGCCGCGTTGTGGAACGTAAGAAATACGGCCGCCGCAAGGCACGCCGGAGCTTCCAGTTCTCCAAGCGTTAAGCTGCCAACGCACCTGCGTTGTATCATTCCGAGGGTTCGCAAGAGATTGCGGACCCTTTTCTTTTGCCGCCCTTTGGGGTGTGTCGGGATCTTTGTGGTGTCGGTTGCTTGCGCAAAGGGCGGTTGCGGGTCTGACGCCCCGCGGCGGGGCCCTCGTCGCGCCGTTCGCCCTGCGGGCGGCCTGCGCGCCTCGGGCGGTGGTGCCTTAGGCCGATCTTAGGCGCGGGGCGGCTGGCGTTGGATCGGCGCGGGTGGTCAGCGGCTGCGTCCTGTTGCCGACCTTGAACTGGCCCACGAGCTCCGCCAGCCGGCGCGCGTTTTCGGACAGGACGGCATTTGCGGCGGTAGTTTCTTCGAAGCGGGCGGCGAATTCCTGGGTGACATTGTCGAGGTCCGAGATCGACTGATGCACGCCGACCAGGCCGTTCGATTGTTCCCCTGTCGAGGCGGCGACCGTGCCCATGCGTTCGGCGATCGTGTTGACCGAGGATTGGATTTCATCCAGCGCCGTGCCGGTTTCCTTGACCAGGCGCACACCGTCGGTGATCTGCGAAACGGAGGTATTGATCAGGTTGTCTATCTCGCTTGCGGCATCGGAAGAGCGTTGCGCCAGCGCCCGGACTTCGGTGGCGACCACGGCAAAGCCGCGACCGGCGTCGCCGGCGCGCGCGGCCTCGACCCCGGCATTCAGGGCCAGCAGGTTGGTCTGAAAGGCGATGTTTTCGATCACGCTGATGATCTTGCGGATTTCCGTAGACGAGGTTTCGATCGCATCCATGGCCGTGACCGTGCGCCCCATGATTTCCGTTCCGGTTTCCGCCTGCTGCCGCGTGCCTTCCGCCTGGCTGCGCGCGCCCTTGGTGTCATCGGCCACCCCGGTGATCAGCGAGGTCAGCTGTTGCAGCGAACCGGCGATATCGGACAGGGTCGCGGACTGCTGTTCGATCCGTTTCGCCAGATTGTCGGAGGTGTTCGAGATTTCACGCGATCGGGTCTGGATGGAGTCTGTTTCCGCCAGCACGTCGCATAGCGCGACTTCAAGACTGTCGACCGCTTCGTTGAAGATATCGCCCAGCCGTTGATAGCCCGGGGGCAAGGGTTCGGTGATCCGCACGCGCAGATCGCCCGAGGCCAGGCCCGCAAGCTTCTTGCTGAGCAACTCGAGCAGTTCCGCGACCTCTGCGTCATGTTCGTCGCGCAGCGCAGCGGTCTTTGCATCCGATGCGCGGGCGGTTTCGGCCGCCTGATGCGCGGATTTCAGGGCCTCTTCGGCTTCGGACTGGGCGGTGGCGGCTTTGGCCAGGGCGGCATCGGCGCGGGCGCGGGCGGCCTCGGCCTCTTTCTTCTGGGCCTCGGCTTCTTTCAGGGCGGTTCGTGCATCCTGCATCGTGCCTTCCAGCCGTCGCGCGTGCCGCTGCGCAGAGGCGGTCTGGGCGAGGCGCACCCAGACAATCAGCATCAGGTTGCCGGTGGCCAGCGCGATGGTCACCGCATGCACGGACACGCGGGCAAGGTTGAAGCCCAGGTCACTGGAAAGGAAAAGGAATTGCGGCGCGACAACCACCATCGAGGCATGATGCAGCGCAACCAGACCCGCGGCTGAAAGCAGGGCGGCGCGGCAGGCATAGGTGGCGATTGCTGTCAGCGCGACGAAGAAGACCATATGCATGTCGGGCTGCATCGGATGGCCGCGTAGCGCGGCGGTCAGCATGACGACCTGCCCGATCAGCGCCAGGGCGACGGTGATCCGCGCCGCACGCCCCTTCATGCGAAGGCCCATCAGGCCCGTGCCCGCCATCAGCAGCGATCCAAAGGCGACGGGCAGCCACATGCCGCTGCGCGCAAGAAGCGCGGCAAAGATCGTGATCAGCGGAGAGACCAGAACGACATAGACGACAAGGCGCAGCGCATGACGGCGGTGCGCTTCGAACCGGTCGCCCAGGGTGTCGCTGTTGAATATCAGCTTCGCAGGCCGCGCGGTGCCGGGATCATGCCCTGCCGCAGCCGTGGAAGCCGTCGTATCGATCCTGTCCGCGCCCAAAAGAGCCCCCGCAATCTGTCCGTCACGGGCAGCTTTGACAGATTCGTCTTGATCAGGGCTTAACGCGGCAGGCCAAAGGCTCTTTAACCGTCGCCGTCGATCAGCCCCAGGCCGCGCAGGTAGACGCCGATGCCGGATTCCAGCAGATCCTCGGGCGGGAAAGGCGAATGCCGCCCCGGAGAGTTCCGCGCAAAAAGTTCGACCACACCGTGGCTTAGCGCCCAGATATGCGCCGAGAACATCGAGGCGGGCGGGCGTTTTTCAGGCGGGATATGTTTCGACAGATCCTCGGCCGCGCGTTCCAGAACGGCGTTCGCCCGGTTGGCGACAGATGCCAGTTCGGGCGTTCTGTTAACGGAAATCCCGCTTTCGAACATCGCGATGTAATGGCCGGGATACTTGCGCGCAAAGGCCAGATAGGCGCGGCCCGTGGCCTCGAAGGCCGCCAGCGCCGAGGGCTGGCCCTTGTCATAGGCGTATTGCATCACGTCCGAGAAGATCTCGTACCCCTGGCGCGCGGCCTCGGCGATCAGGTCGTCGCGGCCTTCGAAATGGCGATAGACGGCGGCGGGGGTGACGCCCGCGACCTTCGCGGCCTCGGACAGGGTGAAGCCCGTGGGGCCTTTCTCCTCGATCAGCTTCAGCGCCGCGTCGACAAGGGCTTGCCGGAGATTTCCGTGATGATAACCGCGTTTAGGCATCCCAGATGTCCGGGCCTCCGCAGATCTTGCTGTCGACCTCGCCCAGGGCCCTGGCGTCCTTGCGGGCATAGTCCAGATGGCTCAGCACCTGGCGGATGGCGGCCAGACGGGCCCGTTTCTTGTCGTCTGACCGGATCACCGTCCAGGGCGCGACATCCGTGTGCGACCGGTCGAGCGTTTCGCGGATCGCATCGGAATAGGCATCCCATTTCTTCAGCCCCTCGACGTCGATCCAGGACAGTTTCCACTGTTTCAACGGATCGCTTTCGCGGGCAAGGAAGCGGCGCAGCTGTTCGGCCCGGCCGACGTTCAGCCAGAACTTGAACAGGTGGATGCCTTCATCCACCAACATCTTTTCGAAATCGGGAACCTGGGTGAAGAAATGTTCGCGCTGCGCCTCGGTGCAGAAGCCGAAGACATGTTCGACAACGCCCCGATTGTACCAGGAGCGGTCGAAAAACACGATTTCCCCGGCACTTGGCAGATGGTCGATGTAGCGCTGGAAATACCACTGGCCCTGTTCGGTTTCCGTGGGCTTCGAAAGCGCTACGACCCGCGCACCACGCGGGTTCAGGTTTTCGCGGAACCGTTTGATCGTGCCGCCTTTTCCGGCGGCATCCCGACCTTCAAAGACACAGACGACCCTTGCGCCAGTCTCCTTGGCCCAGGCCTGCATCTTGACCAGTTCGATCTGAAGCGCCTCGAGCTCATCCTCGTAGGCCTTTTTCTTCATCTCTTCGTCGTAGGGATAGGAGGGGCTGAGGATGTCGTCCTTGCCAGCGTCCGCAATGGCCTTGCGAACCTCCTTCGGGGCGTCCTGATCGTGGAAGGCGCTGATTGCGCCGTCAAAGGGCAAGTCCATGTCTCCCGGTCCTTTTTTTCCCGATGTGCTTTGATCCAATATGGCGGGCGCGGGCCCGGCATGCAACGGCTGGCATGTTTGAAGCGGTCGGGATGGCCGCCTGGCCAGAGGCTCAGGCGCGGCCCAGCCCGGCCCGAGCAGCAGCCCGGTCGATGGCGGCGATCACGTGATCCTGGGACACGTGATGCGGCATGTGGCCGACGCCGGGCAGGCGGGTCAGCACAGCGCCGGGGACATCGCGGGCCATGGCCTCGGAATGGATGGTCAGGGACACGGTGTCATCGGCGTCCCCATGCACGATCTCAATCGGCAGGGTTAGGCCCGCATAGGCCGGAGAGAGGTCTTCAAGATGGGCGCGCAGATCGGTGCGCTGCTGGGCATTGGCCATCAGGCTGTGCGGCCGCGCCACCAGCGGGGCCCCGATATGGCCGGCATAGCCGAAGGGCGCGCTTTGCGGGGCGAAGACCCCTTCGATGGCGTCCTCGATATAGTCATCGCTGACCCAGGCCCCGATCACATGCGCCAGAACCGGGCCGATCACGGGCCGGGACAGCGTTGCATAAAGCCGGTCCAGCGCCCCCGGCCAGGGGTAGGTCGCGCCCGAGACATTGACCACCGCAGCCACCGAAGGGTGGTGAACCGCCCAGGCCATGGCGACAGCCCCGCCAAAGCTTTGCCCCAGAAGGATCGGATCCTTTACGCCCAGGCGCTGCGCGGCCTCGGCCAGCAGGTCGGCCTGATCGCGCAAAGTCACGCCACGCCGGGCCAGCCGGGGCGAATGCCCCAGTCCCGGACGGTCGAAGATCGTCACGCGATAGCGGTCGGACAGCGCATCCATCAGCGCAAAGGTGAAATCGCGCGTATTGCCGGACGCCCCGTGGATCAGCACCAGATCCGGGCCCTTGCCCTTCTGGACATAGTGCACGCGGTTCTCGCCGAAGTGCAGGAACAGCCCCTCGGGCGGGAAATCAGCCTCGGCCCGGCGGGAACGGATCCGCACGCGCCACAGGGTCACCAGCGCCAGAAGCGCCAATAGCGCAAGGATCCAGATCATCGATCAGCTGCCGATGTCTTCGATCTTGAAGGGCGTCGTCTGGTAGATCTCGTTGATCCAGTTGCCGTACAGCAGATGCGCATGGCTGCGCCAGCGGTTCTGCGGCGGCTGGCTGGGATCGTCGTCGGGGTAGTAGTTCATCGGCACGTTGATCTTGGTCCCGGCGGCGACGTCGCGGTCGTATTCCTGCTTCAGCGTGTCACTGTCGTATTCGAAGTGATTGAAGACATAGAGCGCGCGATGCACGGAATCCTCGACCAGGCAGGGGCCTGTCGTCTTGTCGCCCAGCAGGGTGGTCAGCCCGCCCGCCGCGTCAATTTCAGACTGCTTGTTCTCGGTCCAGCGGGACACGGGCACGACGCAGATATCCGAGAACCCGCGCAGGTAGGGCGAGGATTTCGCAAGGTTCTTCTGCGGATAACAGCCGAACAGCTTGTGCGGCAGGATATGCTTGGGCACGTTGTGGAAGTAATGGATCATCGCCATCGCCCCCCAGCAGACGCCGAAGGTCGAATGCACGTGGCTTTGCGTCCAGTTCATCACCTCGACCATCTCGTCCCAATAGGTCACATCCTCGAACTCAAGATGTTCGATCGGCGCGCCGGTGATGATCAGGCCATCGAATTTCTCGCCGCTGTCGCGCACCTCGGAAAAGGGGCGATAGAAGCTTTCCATGTGTTCGGCCGCGGTGTTGCGGGTCTGGTGTTCCGACATCCGGATCAGCGTCAGTTCGATCTGCAGGGGCGTGGCCCCGATCAGCCGGGCGAACTGGTTTTCCGTCTGGATCTTCTTGGGCATCAGGTTCAGCAGGGCGATCCGCAGCGGGCGGATGTCCTGACGCGCCGCCTGATCGTCGCCCATGACCATCACGCCTTCGCGGTTCAGAACGTCGAAAGCAGGAAGGTCGGAGGGAAGCTTGATCGGCATTGGCTTGGCCTTGTTCAGAAGCAGGGGTCAGGTACGAAGAATTGGCTGGGGGTTCTGGTCACATAAGGGACGGGTCACCGGGTCTCAAGTGCGTTCCGGATCATCGCATCAAAGGATTGCGCATCCGTAACCGTCGCCATCTGGTCCATGGTAACGGTCACGCCGCGCCGCGCCATGGCGGCATAGCGGGGCTGGCGGTGATCCAGCGCGCGGGCATAGGTCCAGCGCACGAAGTCGTCGGGGTTGACGCGATCGTCGGGCAGGCCGGTTTCAGTGCGGTAGTCATCCCAGGCCTTCAGAAGGAAGTCGGGCTGGTAATACATCGGCTTGGGGGCGCGGTCGAAGCGGCGGATCAGCTTTTCCCGGTGCGCCTCGTCCCCCTTGAGCCAGACCATCAGGCCCAGATCGGACAGGGAATCCAGCACCGGATCCTCGTCATCCTCGGGATCGACGACCTCGCAGATCGACCCGCCGCAATCGCAGACGAAATGCGGGTAACCGTAAAGATCCACGGCCCGCTGTGCGAAACGTTCTGCATCTAGCAGGGCCGAGATTTCGGCCATGCGGTGCTGATCCTGGCGCAGGCAGTATTCGTCAAAGGGCAGACCGCCCTTTTCCGGATCGCCCGGCTTGCCCAGGTAGGTCGACAGCGGCGCAAGGTTGTCGAAGGTGATGTTCGATCCGATGTAGATCGAATCCGACATCAGCAGTTCGCGCAGGAAGGGCACCTGCATGGCATGGGCCTTGGCGTTGTCGGCGATCAGCTCTCCCATGTAGCGGGTGCCGATGCGGTAATCGATCGAATAGTGGAACCAGGCCCCGGTGTCGCGCAGCATATTCGCCAGGTAGGTCTTGCCCAGACCCGACATGCCGAACAGGATCACGCGTTTCTGCGTCGCCGCGTCCCAGTCCTGAGGCGTTTGATAAAGCATGAGTATCTTCCCTTGGTCCGCGCCTTTGCTACGCGCGGGCCGGGCGTGCGTCAAACGCCTATTGCGCGCGGCCTTTCGGGCGGCGCAGGGCCCGCAGCAGGCGGCCATCCAGAATGACCAGTCCAAGGGCGATGATGCCAAAGCCCGCAAGGTGGCGGGTCAGCAGCACCTCGTCCAGGTAGACATGTCCCAGAAGGATCGCCACAGGCACCAGAAGCAGGGTCACCAGCATCAGGTTGCCGCTGCCGGCCTTGGACAGGATGGAATAATACAGCAGATAGGCGATGCCCGTCGCGACCAGCGAATAATAGGAAATCGCAAACCAGGTGCGCGGCAGCAGATCCAGGCTTGGCACGCCCTCGGTCAGGATGGCGACAGGGATCATGATCAGGGTCGAGGCCGTCAGCATCCCGGCCGAGGCGGTGATCGGCGGCAGATGCGACAGCTTGGCCCGGCCAAAGCTGCCCGCCAGCGCATAGCACAGCGTCGCCCCCAGAACGGACAGTTGCGCCAGTGACCGCAGGTCGATCTGCGTCAGCGTCTCAAGCCCCATAGCCGTGGCCACGCCCAGCACGCCGCAGGCGACACCGATGGCCTTGGGCGCGGTCAGCTTCTCGTCAGCAAAGGCGATGGCGGCGACGACCACGCCGAAGACGGCGGTGAAGGAATTGAAGATCGCCGTCAGCCCGCTTTCGATATGCAGCTGCCCCCAAGCCAGGAAGGAAAAGGCCAGGGCGTTGTTCAGCAGCCCCATGATCAGGAAATAGCCCCAGATCTTCGCGCCCCGCGGCACCGGCTTGCCGGTCACCAGGACCACGGCCCACAGCACGACCATCGCCCAGAGACAGCGGTGCATCACCGCCGTGAAGGGGCCGATTTCGTCCAGCGCTACGCGGACGGAAGGAAAGGACCCGCCCCAGATCAGGGCCAGAAGGATCAGTTGCGCCCAGGCGGTGCCGGACATGGTCTTTTGCTGTGTCATGGCAGCATTAGCCGCAGCACGGGGCGATCCGGCAACCCGTTTCCTGTGCAATCACGGTGATGTCGGGACCGTACGGTCGCCGCGGATATTGGCGTAATTGGCACCAAAGATGATCGCGGCGCCGATCAGCACATAGGGATCCAGCGCTTCGTTATACAAAAGCAGCCCAAGCACGGCGGCCGAGGGCAGGCGCAGGAAATCCATCGGCGACACGACCGAGGCCGGGGCGATCGACAGCGCCGTCGTCAGGCAGAAATGCGCAAACAGCCCAGCCAGCCCGACCAGCACCGCCGCCGGCCAGAGCGCGGCGGAAGGCGCGGCAAAGTCCATGTCGTAGCCGCCGCAGATCAGCCCGAAGACGGCCTGCATCGCGGTCAGCCAGAACAGGATGTTGATCGTCGGCGTGTCGCGGGTCAGCCGTTTCGTCGAAATGATCGTTCCGGCAAAGCAGATCGCCGCCAGGGCCGCCGCGATCAGACCGGGGCTGAGCGGTTGCGATCCGGGGCGCGTGATCAGCAGGATGCCGGCAAAGCCGGTCAGCGCCGCCAGCACCCGCCGGCGCGACATCTTCTCGCCCAGCAGCAGCGGCGACAGCACCAGCACCCAGAGGGGGGCGGTGAACTCCAGCGCGAAGACCTGCGCCAGGGGCACCACGGTGATGGCGTAGAACCACAGGTTCTGCCCGGCGAAATGCGCCACGTTGCGCAGCCCGTGCAGGGGCAGGTGGCGCGTGCTGATCTGGTCCCATCTGCCGCGCAGGGTGATCACGCCCAGAATGATGATGACGCCAGTGAAACTGCGCCAGGTCATGATCTCGAAGGTGTCCAGCTCGGCCGCAAGGATCCGCCCCGCCACGGCCATGGTCAGGAAGGACGCAATCGCCCCCAGCATCCAGATCGCGGCCCTGAGGGTCGGGGACAGGGCAGGCGCGGCGGTTTGGGATGAGGACATGTCGGATACTCTGATCTTGGGCTGCGCGACCCTATCAGGGGCCGACCAAAGGTCCAGAGACGAAAGTCTAGGTTGACATATTCGCATTTGTTAATTCATTCTTGACCAGATCCTGCCAGGCTGACCGGACAGCGGCCGTCAGCACGCGGGAAAAGGGGAGGATGGAAAAAAGATACGCGTTCGGAACACCTTTGATTCAGATCAAGGGCCGGGGGGGCGGCAATTTGTAACCTCGCCGTGAATGGAAGCGCGACTTAAAACCATTCCAATTCGGAACCGACGGTGTTAGCACCGGCTCGCCCGGGCCCCGCGCGGCCCGGACGTCGACCAAGGAGGATCGCCCGTGACCTACGAGGCTTATCTGGATCAGGCCATCGGCCAGCTGCACGAAGAAGGACGCTATCGCACCTTCATCGATATCGTGCGTCACAAGGGGCAATTCCCCCATGCGACCTGGCGCAAGCCCGACGGATCCGAACAGCCCGTGACCGTCTGGTGCGGCAATGACTACCTTGGCATGGGCCAGCACCCCGTCGTGCTGGAGGCCATGCATGACGCGATTGATTCTGTTGGCGCCGGTTCCGGCGGGACGCGCAACATCTCAGGCACGACGCTGTATCACAAGGCGCTCGAGGCCGAGCTGGCCGACCTGCACGGCAAGGAATCGGCGCTGCTGTTCACCAGCGCCTATATCGCCAACGACGCGACCCTTTCGACGCTGCCGAAACTGTTCCCCGGTCTGATCATCTATTCGGACGAATTGAACCACGCCTCGATGATCGAAGGCGTGCGCCGCAACGGCGGGGCCAAGCGGATTTTCCGCCACAATGACGTCGAACATCTGCGCGAACTGCTGCAGGCCGATGACCCGGCCGCACCCAAGCTGATCGCCTTCGAATCCGTCTATTCGATGGATGGCGATTTCGGCCCGATCAAAGAAATCTGCGACCTGGCCGACGAATTCAACGCGCTGACCTATATCGACGAAGTGCACGCCGTCGGCATGTACGGCCCGCGTGGTGGCGGTGTCACCGAACGCGACAACATCGCGCATCGCATCGACATCATCAACGGCACCCTGGCGAAGGCCTATGGCGTGATGGGCGGCTATATCGCCGCCTCGGCCAAGCTGTGCGATGCCATCCGGTCCTATGCGCCGGGCTTCATCTTCACCACCTCGCTGCCGCCCGCGGTGGCCGCGGGCGCTGCCGCTTCGGTCAAGCACCTGAAGACCGACCAGGCGCTTCGCGACCTGCACCAGCAGCAGGCGAAGATCCTGAAAACCCGGCTGAAGGGCCTGGGCATGCCGCTGATCGACCATGGCACCCACATCGTGCCCGTGATCGTCGGCAACCCGGTGCACACCAAGATGCTGTCCGACATGCTTCTGGACGACCACGGCATCTACGTGCAGCCGATCAACTTCCCGACCGTCCCCCGCGGGACGGAGCGCCTTCGCTTTACCCCGTCGCCCGTGCACGGCCCGGACGAGATCGACAAACTGGTCCGCGCGATGGATGCGCTCTGGTCGCATTGCGCGCTGAACCGGCAGGAACTCGCCGGGTAAGGGCGGCACACCCCGTGGACTGCCCGTAGCGGTCACCAGGGGCAGGGCACACAACCCCTTGTGTGCAGGCCTTTTGATAGCAGAAACGGCGAATGGGCGCTTATACGTGGTATGAGCGCCCGTTTTTCTGGAATACTCCTTGAATCGTGTTAGGGTCGTGTAAACAAAGTGCATGACTCGAATCGGGGAAGATAACGAGTTCTGCAAACATCGGACGGGGCAGCAGCATGATTCTGCGCAAGGCAAGACCCAAGCAGGTGGACACGGACGTCCAGCCGAAGGGTTTTGATGACTATGAGCTGAAGCTGGGGGATCTCATGCGGGGCGAACGCGCCACCATGGGGAAATCCCTGCTGGATGTTCAACGGGAACTGCGCATCAAGGCCTCCTATATCTCTGCGATCGAGAATTGTGACCCCGAAGCCTTTGAAACCCCTGGGTTTATCGCGGGCTACGTGCGGTCCTATGCACGCTATCTGAAGCTGGATCCGGACCGGGCCTTTGCCCAGTTCTGTGCCGAAAGCGGTTTCGCCACCGCCCATGGCATGTCCGAGGAAGCCTCGGGCGTGAAGACCCGCGCGCCGGAACCGAAGAAAAAGCCGATCGGGGCCGATGCCCTTGGATCCTCGACCGCCTTCCTGCCGGAAAAGGAAAGCTTTTTCAGCCGGGTCGAACCCGGTGCCCTGGGGTCGGTCGCCGTGTTGGTCGCCCTGATCGCGGCACTTGGCTATGGCGGCTGGTCTATCCTGACCGAGGTGCAGCGCGTGCAATTCGCGCCCGTCGAACAGGCCCCCGATGTGCTTAGCGACCTGGACCCGATCCAGGCCGTGCCCGGTGGCACCCTGCCGACCGCGCCTGAACTGGTCTCGACCTCGCCGCGCGCCAACGAAGGGCTGGACCGCCTGTATCGTCCGCAGGCGCTGGACGTGCCGGTGCTGGTCGCGCGCGATGCGCCGATCTCGACCCTGAACCCGAACGAAGGCGGGGCCTTTGCCACCGCCGATGCCTCGGACCCCGTGGATACTTCGACCGCCGAGGATCGCGCCGTGGCCGCCGCCCTGGCTGGCCTGGCGCAGGAAGACACCGCACCGCAAAGCACCACGCCCCGCGTGACCGAAGCGGTTGGCCCCGGCGTTACCCTTGTGGCCGTGCGTCCCGCCTGGGTGCGCGTCAGCGCGGCAGACGGGTCGGTGATCTTTGAAAAGATCCTGGACGCGGGCGAAGAATACCAGGTGCCGCTGACCCAGGAACCGCCGCTGCTGCGCGCGGGCATGTCCGGGTCGATCTACGCCTCGGTCAACGGAGAGCTGCGCGGCCCGCTTGGTCCCGGCACTTCGACCATCCGGGGCGTCGCCCTGACCTCCGAGGCCGTGACGCAGGGCTATGCCGTGGCCGATCTGACCACCGATCCGGTGGCCGAAAAGGTCATGCTGGCCAAGGCACGCCAATTGGAAGTCCCGACCGAATAAACGCCCGGTCCCGTCCAGGCAAAGACATCATCCCGGCACCGCAAGGTCGCCGGGATTTGTCTTTCCTCGCGCGGACGTGAGCCGCAGACCGCCGCCCGACAGCCATTGCACCGCCACGCCGCATTGCCCCGGACCGCCTGTCGCGCTATGCCTCGGCCAACAGCGCAGATCCGAGGCCCCAATGTCCCACAATCCCGTGCGTCCCTGGCGTAACATCGACCGCCGCAAGAGCCGCCAGATCATGGTCGGCAACGTGCCCGTTGGCGGCGATGCCCCGATCTCGGTCCAGACGATGACCAACACCGATACTTCGGACGTGGCGGCCACCGTCGCCCAGGTGCAGCGCGCCGCCGAGGCCGGGGCGGATATCGTCCGCGTCTCGACGCCCGACGAATCCGCGACCCGGGCGCTGAAAGAGATCGTGCGCGAAAGCCCGGTGCCGATCGTGGCCGACATCCATTTCCACTACAAACGCGCGATCGAGGCCGCCGAGGCCGGGGCCGCCTGTCTGCGGATCAACCCGGGCAACATCGGTGACGAAAAGCGCGTGGCCGAGGTCGTGCGCGCCGCCAAGGACCATGGCTGTTCGATTCGTATCGGCGTGAATGCCGGGTCGCTGGAAAAGCACCTGCTTGAGAAATATGGCGAACCCTGTCCGGACGCGATGGTGGAATCCGGGCTGGATCACATCCGCATCCTGCAGGACCACGATTTCCACGAGTTCAAGATTTCGGTGAAGGCCTCGGACGTCTTCATGTCTGCCGCCGCCTATCAGCAGCTGGCCGATGCCACGGACGCCCCGATCCATCTGGGCATCACCGAGGCCGGCGGGCTGATGTCCGGCACGATCAAATCCGCCATCGGTCTGGGCAACCTTCTGTGGATGGGCATCGGTGACACCATGCGCGTGTCCCTGTCCGCCGATCCGGTGGAAGAGGTGAAGGTTGGTTTCGAGATCCTGAAATCCCTTGGGCTGCGGCACCGCGGCGTCAACATCATCTCGTGCCCGTCCTGCGCCCGCCAGGGGTTCGACGTCATCAAGACGGTGGAAACGCTGGAAAAACGGCTGGAGCACATCAAGACGCCCATGTCGCTGTCGATCATCGGCTGCGTCGTCAACGGCCCCGGAGAGGCGCTGATGACCGACGTCGGCTTCACCGGCGGCGGAGCGGGGTCCGGCATGGTCTATCTGGCGGGCAAGGCCAGCCACAAGATGTCCAACGACCAGATGATCGAACATATCGTCGAAGAGGTCGAGAAGAAGGCCGCCCAACTGGACGCCGAGGCCGCGCAGGACGCCGCCGAATAATAGACCGAATAAGTCACCTCAGCGCCCCTAGCGGCGCAGGTGCTTTTCCAGAACGATTGCGGGCATGGCCCCGCGCAGGATCAGCCCCGGCAGCACGTAGGACGGGGCGACATCCAGATCCAGCGCGGCAAAGGCCTGCGCCTCCATCTCCGGGGCGGGGCGCAGCATGCGATCCTGAATCCAGCGGTTTTCCGTCAGAACCTGCGCCATGGCGTCCTCGTCCGGTGCCGCCAGAAGTTTCAACCGCGCGGCGTGATAGGCGTCCGGCCCTTCGCGATCCAGCAGCGACAGAAGCAGCTGCGCGGGGCCGGTGGCCTCGGCAAAGCGCGCCTCGACCCTGAGGTCGGGGATGTCTTCGATCAGCTTGGTCAGATCCTGCCAGCTGCGCGCGCAATCGGGGCAAGGAAAGCGATCAAAAACCACCAGCGTGACGCGGGGGCTGTCGGACCCGATGCCGCGCGCCGTCGGTTGAAACAGCGGTGCAAGCTGATCCAGCAGGGCGCGATCTGCCGCGGCCTCTTCGCTGAATTGCGCCGCCTCGGGGCGCAGTGCGGCGATCACTGGGGTTGGGTCGGCCAAAAGCGCCGCGCGCACCTCTGCGCCGAAAGCCGCGCGGTCGGCGGCCGAAAGGTCCAGCCCTTCGGCCTGGGCGGATCCGGCGACCAAAGCCGCCAGAACCCATGTTCTGAATAGAAGGGTCACCCTTCGCGCTGCTCTTCCACGATCTGTTCCATCGCGTTCAGCGGCACGTAGCCGCGCAGCAGCTGATCGCCAAAGACAAAGGTCGGCGTGCCGTTGATCTGCAGCTTCTGCGCCAGGTCGTGGTTGGCACGGATGGCGGCATCGACCTGCGGATCCTTCAGTGCGGCGACGATCGGCTCCGGGTCCAGACCCAGGCTGGCGGCCAGACGCGACAGCGCCGCCGGTTTGGTCGAGCCGCGGTATTTCATCAGCGCCTCGTGCATCAGGTCATAGGCCTCGTCCCCGGCGGCGATCTTGGTCGCCACGGCAAAGCGTGAACTGTCCAGCGACGCCTGGCCGAGGATCGGGAACTCCTTGACGATAAAGCGGATATTGCCGTCAGCGGTGATCAGTTCCTTGACCTCGTCAAAGGCCTTGGCGCAATAGCCACAGCGGTAGTCGAGGAATTCGACCACCGTCACGTCGCCCTCGGGATTGCCACCGACCCAGGAATAGCCGTCGTTGAAGATCGCATCGGCATTGTCCGAGACAAGCGTCAGATCGGCGTTCTCCTGCGCGGCGGCATTGCGTTCTTCCAGCACCGCGACCGCATCCAGGATCACCTGCGGGTTCTCCATTAGATAGGCGCGGACTTCGGCGCGGAACGCCTGCCGTTCGGCATCGCTCATTTTGGTCAGGTCCAGCGCCTGCACGGGGGCGGCCATCAGGCCGATCAGGGCAAGGGGGGCGAGGCGGGTCATGGCGTGTTCCTTGAGCATCAGGGTCATTCAATCGTCTACAGCATTGAGCACATCCTGCGCCCGCCGCCAACCAGGAGAGCCGCGCGGCAGAAGGTCTGCCGCCCGCTGTGCGAGGATTTTCGCTTCTTTCTGCCGACCATGCATCGCGTGACGTTCGGCCGTGACCATATTGGCCATGCCGGTCTGTCCCAGCTGGGCATAGGCCTGTCCCAGATCGCGCAGCGCAAGGTCGTTGCGCCAGTCGCGGGCGGTGGATGTTTCAAGCAGGCTGACGGCCTGTTTCAGCCGCTGTTGCCCGCCCAGAGCGATCAGGGACCGGGCATAGCCGGCCATGATCAGCGTGTTCTGCGGCGCGCGGTTGAGCGCCCGCCCATAGGTCTGCGAAGCGGCGGCCCAGTTGCGGCTTTCCATCAGGATCTGCGCGCGCAATTCGTCATACAGCGGATCGCCAGGGCGGGCGGATTGGGCGCGGTCCATGGCCGCCAGCGCCTTTGCGGTCTGGTTGCGTCGGTGCAGCGCCACGGCCTCGCGCATGGCGCGCACGTCCGGATAGGGGCTTTCCTTCATCCGCTGGAAGGTCCACTTGGGGTTGCGGATAAAGGCCGACAATTTGCCCTTGGCCCGGTCGAACCAGTAATCGGCATTGGGATCGGGCTTGGCCACCTTGCCATAGCTGACGGCCAGCGCCTTGATCTGGCGCAGCCGGTCGCGCGACAGCGGATGCGACTGGGCGTAGATGTCCTGACGGTTGGTGGGAAGCGCTTCCTGGCCCGCGAAAAGCTCCATCACCGAGACGGCGCCGGCGGTATCGACCCCGGCGGCGGCCATGTAGCGGATGCCGGATTGGTCGGCGGCGGATTCTTCGGCCCGGGAATGGCCAAAGAACACCCGCTGCGCGGAGGACGCGACACCAACGGCGATCCCGCCCGCGGCCCCGGCATTGCCTGACAGCGCCCCGGCGGCGACCGACAGCGCGGCCCCAAGCGCCATGGCGTTGCGCGCGGACTGGCGGTTGGCATAGCGGCGGGTCAGATGGCCGTTGGCGATATGCGCGGCCTCATGGGCGATCACGGCCTGAAGCTCGGACGCCTTGGTCAGCCGCAGGATCATGCCGGAATGGATATAGATCGCCTCTCGGTCCAGGACGAAGGCGTTCATCTGGTTGTCCTGCACCACATAGATGCCGACCCGCGACGGGCTAAGCCCCGCAGCCCGCAGCACCGGCGCGGCCAGCTGTGTCAGCGCATGTTCGATATCGGGATCGCGCACCAGGGATCCGGCCGCGACTGTGCGCGGCAGCAGGGTCGCAGCCAGCGCCACGGCAAAAATAAACAGGCGGAGGAAGGGCCTCACATTGTGCTCCGATCCTTAGGTGCTAATAGTCTCAGACATGCAGACACGGGTTTCAAGACGCGGGGATGTCGATCCCTTCATTGTGATGGAAATTCTGCGCCTAGCCGCGCAGGCCGAGGCCGCGGGACGGCACGTGATCCACATGGAGATCGGCCAGCCCGGTACGCCCGCGCCCGAAGTGGCGCGCGCCGCGCTTGGCACGGCCATGGGGCAGGGATCGCTTGGCTATACCGAAAGCCTGGGGCTTCCGGCGCTGCGCCAGCGGATCGCGGGCCTGTATCGCGACTGGTATGGCGTGGACCTGGACCCGGACCGGATCCTGGTTACGCCGGGGTCCTCGGGCGGCTTCCTTCTGGCGTTCACGTCGCTGTTCGATCCCGGCGACCGCGTCGGCATCGCCAATCCGGGGTATCCGGCCTATCGCCAGATCCTGAAGGCCCAGGGGCTGGAGCCTGCGCTGATCACCACCGACCTGGCCGACGGCTATCAGCCGCGCCCAGACCAGATCGAAGGCGCGGGGCTGGACGGTGTGCTGATCGCGTCGCCTGCAAACCCCACGGGCACCATGCTGGATCATGACGCGCTGAAGGCGCTGATCGAGGCCGCAGAGCGGTCAAACACCGCCTTCATCTCGGACGAGATCTATCATGGGCTGAACTACCAGGGGCGCTGTACCTCGGCGCTGGAGATCACCGACAACGCCTTTGTCATCAACTCCTTCTCGAAATACTTCTCGATGACCGGATGGCGGGTCGGTTG
This sequence comes from Pseudooceanicola nitratireducens, assembly GCF_900109195.1. Classification (GTDB taxonomy): domain Bacteria; phylum Pseudomonadota; class Alphaproteobacteria; order Rhodobacterales; family Rhodobacteraceae; genus Pseudooceanicola; species Pseudooceanicola nitratireducens. The sequence goes on from NZ_FNZG01000001.1 coordinate 1,234,981, forward strand.
GATCGTCGCCCCGCCCAACCACATCGACCGCGTGAACAAGCTGGCCCAGCACATGTTCATCTGTGCGCCCCATGCCAGCCAGATCGCCGCCCTTGCGGCGCTGGATGCGGCGGATGAGCTTGAGGCAAACCGCGCCACCTATTCCCGCAACCGCGACATCGTGCTGAAGATGCTGCCCAAGGCCGGCATCACCCGCTTTGCGCCGCCCGATGGCGGGTTCTACGTCTATGCGGACATCAGCCATTTGGGTGACGACAGCCTGACGCTGGCCCGCGCCCTGCTGGACGAGGAAGGCGTGGCCGTCACCCCGGGGCATGACTTCGACCCGGTGCGCGGTGGATCAACCTGGCGTCTGTCCTACGCCGCATCGACCGCGGATGTGGAAGAGGGAATGGCGCGCATCGCCCGGTTCACGGAGCGACGCGCGCGCTGATCTGTCAGCCAGGGCCGGTCGGGCCCTAGCGGAAAGGTTCGTCCAGGCGCAGCAGGCGCTGGTGGAACTTGGGCAGCTGATCAAAGGGGATCAGACCACCGTTCCGCGCCGTATGGCGGATCGCGGACAGGTTGGTGCCCAGGTGTTCATAGACCGTGCGTTCAACCCGGCGGCTGCGGATGGTTTCCCGCACCGACCGCGCCGAATAGCCTTCCAGGAAATGCCCATCCATCGACGGATAGCGGGACAGGAACTGGTAGGAACAGGTGATCGACCCGCGCCGCGCCGCTATATTGGCAACCCCTTCTTCCTGCAGCAGGAAAATGCCGCGGAATTCACGCGCGGGGCCGGTCGTGGGCAGGCCCTGCTGCTCCATCGCGTCCTTTGCCTCGTATCCGCGCAGGAAGGTGTAGCCGTCTTCGCGGAAGACCAGCAGCATGCCCATCATCGCAACGGTGTCGTCGACGAAGGACCGGCGCGAAAAGCGGTACAGCCCCGAGGGCACCGTTTCTTCGGGCACGTTGGTCGAGTTCTGGCCAAGGAATTCACGGATCGACGGATGGTTCAGCAGTTCGCTGTTGCCATCGGGAATGGCATCCACCGGTTCCAGAAGGATCCGCGCATCCTTGTTGAAGAATTCGCATATTCGATGAAGCACGTCAGGCCGGGGAAAGCTCTCTCCCGAAAGATACCTGTTGTACTGTGTCCGGTTGATCCCAAGTTCGCGGCACAGGCCCGCGATCGACGGATATTGCGAACTAAGCTGACGCAGGTTCGCGCCAAAGATGTTCCTGATCCCGGCCGGATCCATCGGAACCTGTCGGTTGATATTGGCAGCTCTGGACAATGCCTCGCTCCGCTTCTTCTTGTCTTACCTTCCTTATGACGCCATTAAGCGCCAAAATCAAACCTGATTGACGTTATTTGGCGTCAGTGGATGCACCATATAGCGACAGGTCTTAAAATGCACGACACAATTTGCCGGTAAAATGAACAGGATTGGGAATTTGCGGACGCTACTCGCTCAACCACACTGGGGTGGGAGCAAAATTTTTCCGGAGAAACAGATGTTTGGCGTCGTTCTGTGGAGCAATGGGGTCAGTGGTAAGGCCGTGATCTGGTGTGAGGACCAGGGCGATCTTGCCTTCATGAACATGCGGGATGACCTGGCCGAGGGTACGGCCGAGGTCTCGCCCGGAGATCTCTTGCGATTTGAACTATTTACGGAAGAGTCGATCCGCCGCGCGCGCAACGTATGCGTGATAGAAACGCAGCACGCACCGGATCTGGCAGACGCGCTTGAGGGCGTGGATGCCGTTTCCAGGGCGACGCAACGTCAAGCTGCGCCCTCTGGTCAAATTGTGTGCGAACCGGCAACAATCCTGCCATTTCCGGGCGGATCTGTTCCGAATGCGCATCAGGCCGGGTCCGACAAACAACAACAGCGCCACATGGGCGCCGTTCTGGCCTGAGCTGATTCAGGCAATTCAATGAACTGGAATTCCAGGGGCGGGGGCTCTCTTGGATCCGGGCCTGGATGCGGGGGACCGAACCGGTCCCCCGCGTCCTTCACCCAGGTGCTGGCCCCGTGCGGTGACCTTACGCCTCGGCCCCGCGCGACAGGGCGGCGACGCCCGTACGCGCCATTTCGATCAGCCCCAAGGGGCGCATCAGGTCCGCGAAGGCGTCGATCTTGTCCGGCGCGCCGGTGATTTCGAAAACAAAGCTGTCCAGCGTGCTGTCCACGACATTGGCGCGGAAGATATCGGCCAGGCGCAGCGCCTCGACCCGCTTGTCGCCGCCGCTGGCGACCTTGAGCAGCGCCAGTTCACGCTCGACCGAGGGGCCCTCGACCGTCAGATCATGCACTTGGTGTACGGGGACGATCCGGCCCAGCTGCGCCTTGATCTGTTCGATCACCTGCGGCGTGCCGCGGGTGACGATGGTGATGCGCGACAGATGACCCAGATGGTCCACCTCGGCCACGGTGAGGCTTTCGATATTGTAGCCCCGACCCGAGAACAGGCCGATCACGCGGGCCAGAACGCCGGCTTCGTTGTCGACCAGAACGGCCAGGGTGTGGGTCTCGACCTGGTCCGAGAAGTTGGGGCGCAGGTTGTAGGCCGAATGCTTGTTCGAGCCCTTCTTGATATGTAGTGCGTTCATTTTGGTTCGTCCTTGCTGACGGGCGTTGGTCCGGTGGAAGGGCGGCCCCTTGGGCCGCGCCTTCGATGGGGCGCAGGGCGGGGCAGGCCCGCCCGTCGCGCGTTACACCAGAACCGCGCCTCCCTCTTTGATGGCGTCCTTGGTCGAAGCGTCGCCAAGCAGCATCTTGTTGTGCGGCTCGCCCGACGGGATCATGGGGAAGCAGTTTTCATGCTTCTCGACCAGGCAGTCGAAGATCACCGGACCGTCGTAGTTGATCATCTCCATGATCGCGTCGTCCAGGTCGGCAGGATCCTTGCAGATGATGCCCTTGGCCCCGAAGGCCTCGGCCAGCTTGACGAAATCGGGCAGCGCCTCGCTCCAGGACTGGGAATAGCGTTCGCCGTGCAGCAGCTGCTGCCACTGGCGCACCATGCCAAGCCGTTCGTTGTTCAGGATGAACTGTTTCACCGGCAGGTTGAACTGCATCGCGGTGCCCATTTCCTGCATGTTCATCAACCACGAGGCCTCGCCGGCCACGTTGATCACCAGCGCGTCACGATGCGCCATCTGCACCCCGATCGAGGCCGGGAAGCCATAGCCCATGGTGCCCAGGCCCCCGCTGGTCATCCAGCGGTTGGGGTCTTCGAAGTGCAGGTACTGCGCGGCCCACATCTGGTGCTGGCCGACCTCGGTCGTGATATAGCGGTCGTGATCCTTGGTCAGCGCCTGAAGACGTTGCAGCGCGTACTGCGGTTTGATCACGCTGTCCGAGCCCTTGTAGGTCAGGCAGTTGACGGCGCGCCATTCCTCGATCTGTTTCCACCACTTGGCGACAGCTTCGGAATTGGTCTTGCGGCCGCGGGCCTTCCAGACCTTCAGCATGTCTTCCAGCACATGGGCCACGTCGCCGACGATCGGGATATCGACATGGATCACCTTGTTGATCGACGAGGGGTCGATGTCGATATGCGCCTTGCGCGAATTCGGGCTGAAGGCGTCGATCCGGCCAGTGATCCGGTCGTCAAAGCGCGCGCCGATGTTGATCATCAGGTCACAGCCGTGCATGGCCATGTTCGCCTCGTACAGCCCGTGCATGCCCAGCATGCCCAGCCATTTGTCACCCGAGCCGGGATAGGCCCCGAGGCCCATCAGCGTCGAGGTGATCGGGAAACCGGTCGCCTCCACCAGTTCGCGCAGCAGCTGGCTGGCCGCAGGGCCAGAGTTGATGACGCCGCCGCCGGTGTAGAAGATCGGTTTCTTCGCCGTCTCCATGGCTTCGACCAATTCCTTGATCGTCTCCATGTCGCCCTTGACCTGCGGCTGATAGCGGTGCTGCGTCGCCTTGGTCGGGGGCGTGTAGCTGCCATTGGCGAACTGCACATCCTTGGGGATGTCGATCAGCACCGGGCCGGGGCGGCCGCTGGTGGCGACGTGGAAGGCCTCGTGCAGGGTGGCGGGCAGGGCGTCGGTGTCCTTCACCAGCCAGTTGTGCTTGGTGCAGGGGCGGGTGATGCCCACGGTGTCGGCTTCCTGGAAGGCGTCCGAGCCGATCATGAAGGTCGGCACCTGGCCGGTCAGAACCACGATCGGGATCGAGTCGAGCAGCGCATCCGCAAGCCCGGTCACCGCATTGGTGGCCCCGGGACCCGAGGTGACAAGAACGACGCCCGGCTTACCGGTCGAACGGGCATAGCCCTCGGCCGCGTGCACCGCGCCCTGTTCGTGACGCACCAGGATGTGCTGAATGTCGTTCTGCTGAAAGATCTCGTCATAAATGGGTAGGACCGCGCCGCCCGGATAGCCGAATACGGTGTCGACGCCGTGATCCTTCAGCGCTTGCACCACCATTCTTGCACCAGTCATCTGCCGTGCCATCGTGTCTCTCCATCTCGCGGCGCTGTTGCGCCCATCTTCGATTGCCTAATCCACAAACAAAAAAGCCCCCGGTGGTTTTCCGGGGGCGCATGGGGTCCTAATCAGGTTCCGGTGTTACCGGCCCATGCGCCTTACTCCTACGATGACGACTAGCGTTGCCATGCCCGAAGGGCCTCCTGATCATTGGTAATGGATGATTATGGCCTTGGTGCACCAAGGTCAACCGCAATTCTGCGGCTAAAATGTCGCGTATCGGTCAAAATCTTTGCGAAAGTTGCGTGACGTGGCGGCATTGCGAAGGAAATGGAAATTTGCGTGGTTCGGCCCGCTGTCTGCCTGACCTTTGGGCAATCTGCCGGGGCTTTGGGGGAGTCTCTGATCGGGCAGGGCAGTGCCCGGCCCGATCATGGCGCAGCGGCTGGCCGCGGACCCGATGGTCCCGGCGGGGCGGATGCTGGCGGGGTCAGTCGATCGGCGACAGAAGCTCGGGCGCGGTGACAAGGGCGCGCACCCCGTGGGAGTGGTCTTCTTCGAAGACGTTCCCCTCTAGCGCCCATTCGTAGATCGAGGTGATATCGACCCGCGCACAGCGGGGGCGCACCGACCATGTCACCTGAAGGGGGGAGCAGGTCGCCTGATCGTACTTGGGCCCCGTGGTCGATCCGGCGAAGACCACGGGCGTGCCGGTATCCAAGGGCAGGCTGCGCGGCTGCGACCGCCCCTCGACCTGGTGGCCGCCATGGGCAAAGGCCATGAAGTCCAGCGCATGGGGATCGTTCACCACCAGGAAGACCTGGGATTCCACCCGCAACGTGGGATTGGCGCAGGCCGGTGACAGGCAGGACCCAAGGCCTGGGCCGGGTGACACATCGCAGGAGGAATAGACCCAATGAACCTCGATCGTGTCGCCGGGTTTCACCCCGTCAAAGGTGCCGTGACCAAAGGCGGGATCCTCAAGTTCGGCCGGGGTCAGCTGATCGGCGTTGTTGCAGATGTAACCGCCGGCCCCGGAGGAGCCATCCGTCACGGCAGCAGTCATGAAGCCGGGGCCGCGATGTTCGGCGTTGGTGTGCATGTGGATATTGCACAGGTTCATCTGGTCAGGTGGCGGCGCGGCGGGAAAGCGGACGGGATTTCGTCCCTGGGCGTTCCCGATATCGCGCGGCGTCTGGGGGCCGAACCCCTGGCACAATGCGCCCGGCGCGGCCTCCGACACCGGGGCGGGGGCAGGCGTATCCCCGGCCGCGAGGCCCGGCAGGGGGAGACAGGACAGCATCAGGGCAAGTACCGACAGTTGCGACAGAATCTGGGGCGGGATCATCCGATCCTCCTCTTTCGGGTAGGTAGGAGAAGCCTATCCCCAAGTCCTTTCCAAAAGATGAAACCGACACGTATTTTTCCCATAGTCTCAATAAATAAGGGGCAAAAGCTATTCCAGGTCACCCGCGGCGGCTAACCATACGGCAGCGTCAAAGAAAATGTTTGCGCTCGCTCACGGCATCTGTAGGTTTGGGCCACTAAATAAGGCCGGGAGACCTGTTTGGGGAGAGCCGGCCAGATTGATCTGTTGGGAGGAAACAAGATGGATCGTCGTTCTTTTCTGAAAACTTCTGCTCTGGGTGGCTCTGCAGCTGCCGCGACCACGCTGGCCGCGCCTGCGATCGCACAGGGCAACACCACGCTGACCATGGTCACCACCTGGCCGCGCGGCCTGGCAGGCGTCTGGGATTCGGTCGAGCGTTTTACCAATAACGTCAACACCATGTCCGGCGGCACCCTCACCATCGACCCCAAGGGCGCAGGTGAGCTGGTCGGCGCGCTGGAAAGCTTCGACGCCGTGACCTCGGGTCAGGCCGACATGTACCACGGTGCAGACTACTACTGGGTTGGCCAGCACCCCGCATGGGCCTTCTTCACCGCCGTTCCCTTTGGCATGACCGCGCCGGAAATGATGGTGTGGTACTACGCTCAGGACGGCATGGCGCTGCACCACGAGCTGGGCGAAGTCTTCGGTATCAAGGGCTTCATTGCCGGTCAGACCGCCGCACAGGGTGGCGGCTGGTACCGCAACGAAATCAAGTCGGCAGAAGACTTCAAGGGTCTCAAGTTCCGTATGCCCGGCCTTGGCGGCAAGGCGCTGGCCGAATTGGGCGCATCCGTGCAGAACATCCCTGGCGGCGAGATCTACCAAGCGCTGTCCACCGGCGCGCTGGACGGCACCGAGTGGATCGGCCCCTGGTCGGACGAGAAGTTGGGCCTGCAGGAAGTCTGCGACCACTACTACCCCGCCGGCTTCCACGAGCCGGGCGCGGCGCTGTCCGTCGGCTGCAACCTCGACGTCTTCAACGGCCTGTCGGCCGAGCACCAGGAGATCATCAAGGTCGCCGCGGCAGATGCGCATCAGCACAACTACGCGGTCTTCATCGCCAACAACGGTCCGGCGCTGCAGCGTCTGAAGGACGGCGGCACGCAGATCCACCAGTTCTCGGACGACGTGTGGGATGCCTTCGGCGCGGCCTCCAAGGCGGTTCTGGACAGCTCCATGGATGATGAGCTGTTCGCGAAGATCCGCAACTCGGTCGACAAGTCGATGGCAGCGACCGCAGGCTGGGTGTCCCAGTCCGACGGCACCTACACCGCACAGCGCGCCCGTGTGACCGGCGCCTGATCGGCTGTAACATCGCTAACAAGGATGCGCGCGTATTCCGCGCGCATCTGACGTTCCGGGGGATGGGACATGATTGACGCGCTTTCATGGCTGTTTGGCCATATCGGGCTGGGATTCTACCACTTCTTCTACGCCGTGACCCATCCTGGGCTTTGGCTGGACTGGTCGAACAAGGAAAGCCTGCTCCGCTTCGTGTACTACGGCGGATCCACTGAATTCTTCTTTGTTCTCTTCGACATATTCCTGGTTCTTACAGTTGCCGGCGTGATCTTCCGCCGCTTCATGTGGGGCATGGTCCGGGTGCTCGAAGGGTTTGCGAACTTCGTCGGGCGCGCGGCCGCCTGGGCGGGTCTGATCATGGTCGGTCAACAGATCATCATCATCTTCCTGCAATCCATCTTCCGCCTGGGCGAGATCACCATGTCGCCCTTCGGCATCGGCTTTGCCCATTCCGTCACCTGGTACGGTGAAGGGCTGAAGTTCTGGAACGCCATCGTGGTCGGGCTCTGCGTCAGCTATGCCTTTGTTCAGGGCAGCCACGTCCGCGTCGACCTGATCTATTCGGGCGTCAGCCACCGGGCGAAGAAGGTGATCGACATGTTCGGATCGCTGTTCTTCATGATCCCCTTTGCGGTGCTGGCCTGGATGTATTCCTGGTACTTCCTGTGGCGGCACCTGATCACGCCCAAGGTCTCGGCCAGCGACAAGCTTGAGCTGATGCTGCGCAAATCCAAGATCGTGAAATGGAACGTCGAACGCACCGGGTTCAGCCCGGATGGCTTCGATGCCTATTTCCTTTTCAAGATCCTCATCCTGTCCTTCATCGCACTCGTCTTCCTGCACGGCATCGCGTTCTTCTACCGGTCGCTGCTGGAGTTCATCGAGGGCGAGGAAGCCCAGGACAAATACCTCGACCGGGACACCCTGGGCGCAGGTGAAGAAGCCTATGAAGGCACACACTAAGGGGGCAGGGGCATGTTGTTCGGACTAGACGGCGTCGAAATCGGCCTGATCATCGTATTCCTGTCTCTGTTTGCAGGAATTCTCTCGGGCTTCCCGGTGGCTTTTGCCATTCCGGGTGCGGGCCTGATCTCATTTGCGGTCATCGCCTGGCTGGATAGCCAGGGACTGCTGATCCACCAGGCCATCGACCAGGGGTCGGCGGCCTACAAGGAGCTGGTGAACTCGGGCATCCACCGCGATGCCATATCGCACTTCCGATATCCTGAACTTCCGACGGTCGGGGTGCCGGTCTTTGACCGCGGCTGGGAAGTCGCGATGGACAGGAACATCAGCTTCATCGTGAACCGGATGAATGAACGGGTCTTCGCGGGCCAGTCGATCGAGACGCTGCTGGCGGTTCTGATGTTCGTCCTGATGGGCATCACGCTGGAACGGTCGAAGATCGCCAACGACCTGCTGACCACCATGGCGCGGGTCTTCGGCCCGCTGCCCGGCGGCCTGGCCGTGTCGGTTGTTGTCGTGGGGGCCTTCCTCGCCGCATCCACCGGCATCGTCGGCGCCACGGTCGTGACCATGGGCCTGCTGTCGCTGCCCACCATGCTGCGCAACGGCTATTCGCCCGAACTGTCGACCGGCGTCATCGCCGCGTCGGGCACGCTTGGGCAGATCATCCCGCCGTCGATCGTGATCGTTCTGCTGGGTACCCTGGCGGGGGATCTGTATTCCGCCGCGCAGGAAACCCGCGCACAGAGCTTTGGCTGTACCGATGCGCTGACTTACCTGGGCCGTCCGGCCGTGGTCTCGGTCGGGACGCTGTTCCAGGCGGCGCTGCTGCCCGGCATTCTGCTGGCCTTCCTCTATGGGGCCTATGCCTTCGGCTATGCGCTGTTCAACCCGTCCAAGGCGCCAGCCGTCCATATCGACGACACCGACGGTGAGGTCATCACCCGCGCCGAGGGGCTGACCTGGTTCCTTGCGGTTCCGGTGATCATCATCGCGGGCCTTGTCGGGGCCGGGCAGACCGGTCTGATCGGGGCACAGGACGCCACGGTTTCGGCCTATACCCAGGTCGAGCGTCTGGATGCCCTGCGCACCAACGTGAACGAACAGTGTCAGGCGGCGATGATCGACCTGCACGGTCAGGAACGTTGGGATGAATCGGTCGCCGCCCGCAAGGCGCTGGCCGACAGCGGCGGCAGCGAGGAAACCCGCGAACTGACGCCCGAGGAACTTGAGGCCGCACGCGCCGCCAAGATCGCATCGGCCGCGCCGATCGGGTCGGGTGTTGCGACGCTCTTTGGCATGGTCCTGCTGACGCTGGCGGTGGCCCGGGGCGTGAAGCCCTCGGCCCCGGTTGGTCCGCTGGCCATCGGCGTGCTGGGCGTGGCCCTGGCCTTTGTGCTGGATGCCATGTTCATCGGGCCGCAGGCCACGGGCGGCACCAAGGTGCTGATCCTGGCGATCCCGCTGGCCATGTGCTTCTGGTCCATGCGTCACGCCGTGGCCCGCATGGCCGAAAATGACTTGATCCGCGTGGTCTTCCCGCCGCTGGTTCTGATCATCGCCGTGCTGGGGTCGATCCTGGGCGGCATCACCAACCCGACGCCCGCCGCGGCGCTTGGGGCCGGTGGTGCGCTGATGCTGGCGGCCTACCGCAAGCTGAAGGACGAAGGCAAATCCGGTCAGATCATCATCTGGGCAACCCTTGCCCTGGCGGTGCTGATCCTTGCAGGCGTCAACTTTGACCTGCGGATGAACCAGGCCGAGGTGACCTTTGAAGACAGCGTCGCCTTCGTGGTCGCCTATGGTGCCTACACTCTGGCGGCCATCGCGCTGATCTATGCCTGTATCGTGCTGTATCGGAACGGGGTTCTGACCCCGATCGTGCGCGAAACGGCCAAGGTCACCTCGATGGTCTTCACCATCCTCATCGGCTCTCAGCTGTTGAACCTGGTGGTGATCTCCTTCGGGGGCGAGCATTACATCCAGCAGTTCCTGCGGTCGTTCGACAACGAATTCACCGTCTTCCTGCTGGTGATGCTGGTGCTGTTCATCCTGGGCTTCGTGCTGGATTTCCTCGAAATCATCTACATCGTCGTTCCGATCGTCGGCCCCGTCATCTATGGCGGCAGCTTCGATCCGAAATGGGTGACGATCATGATCGCGGTGAACCTGCAGACGTCCTTCCTGACCCCGCCGTTTGGCTTCGCGCTGTTCTATCTGCGCGGTGTCGCCCCGGCGTCGGTCACCACGGGCCACATCTATCGCGGCATCATTCCCTTCGTGCTGATCCAGGTTCTGGGTCTGGCGCTGCTGTGGTTCCTGCCGTCGATCGTCACCATCGTGCCGGACCTGATCGGGAAGTAACCCGATCAGGCCGCCCCTGGCCCCTGAAGGGCCGGGGGGACCTGCAAACGCGAAAGGCCCTGGAGGATCCTCCGGGGCCTTTTGTCATTCCGATGATGGTCCTTTGCCGGGCAATAGCCCTAGCGGCGCGGCGACCGCAGATCGGGAAGCGAGATATTGGCGACCTGTTCCGCGATCGGATCGGTCTTCAGCGGATGGCGTTCGGTGTCGTAATCGGCCGGGTCGCGCATCGGCACCCATTGGCCGCCCACGTACAGCTCAACCCCTTTGAACTTGGCCTTATAGCCCATCTTGGGCGATCCGGGCACCCAGTAGCCCAGGTAGACATACGGCAGGCCGGCTTCGCGCGCGATCTCGATATGGTCGAGGATCATGTAGGTGCCCAGGCTGTCCGCAGTCCGGTCGGGATCGTAGAAGGAATAGACCATCGACAACCCGTCATCGAGAACGTCCGTCAGCGCCACGGCGGTCAGCCGGCGGTCGGCGTCCTTTTCCGGGTCGTTGTATTCGATGACTCGGCTGCGGATCGGGGTTTCCTCGATCATGGCGGCGAATTCGAAGACGTCCATGTCCGCCATGCCGCCATCGGCGTGGCGTTCATCCAGGTAGGTGCGGAACAGGTCGTATTGTTCCTCGGTCGCCCAGGGCGAGGTCGCCTGACGCACCAGACGCTTGTTGCGGTTGATCGCACGGCGCTGGCTTTTCGTCGGCGCAAAGGCTTCGACGTCGATGCGGGCGGACAGGCAAGCCGCGCAATCCGCGCAGGACGGGCGATACAACACGTTCTGTGACCGGCGGAACCCCTGCTTGGACAGCGTGTCGTTCAGCTGCGTCGCGCCTTCTCCGGTCAGAGATGTGAACAACTTCCTTTCCATCCGGCCCTCGAGGTAAGGGCAGGGCTGCGGGGCAGTTACATAGAACTGCGGGGTCAGCGGAAGCGTATGGCGCATAGGGGCAGGATTGTTGGCAGAGTCTTTGTCAAAGACGATACATAGTGCGCCCGGCATGTCAAAGGAAGAGCAGGGATGCAATTGGGTTAAGGCGGAAATCTACGGTTTTCCACAGCTTACACCCCGTTCTGCCAAGGGATGCGACCGTTCGGCGCACACGCATAGGATGAAATGCGACACGCCCGGGCAGGTTCCGGGCGTGTAAAGTGGTTTATTGTTTCAGAATCGGCATCAGTAGGCGGCGCGGCGATTGATTGCCACCGTGCCCAGAACATTGTCCGTCAGGCCCTGGGACTTCGCGCCCATCAGCATCATCACGATCGAAACAAACTGTAGAAACGGGAAGGCGAGCGACACGGTATAGCCAAGCGTGTGCAGGAAGGCCGTCGCGCCGTCGAACTTGCGGCCGTAGCCGTCGCGCATCTCGACCGCCATCAGGCGCATGCCCCAGGTGGCCGATCCGCTGGCCAGGGTCATCCAGCGATAGAGAAAGCCCAGCACCAGGAAGAGGAAGGGGAAAAAGAAGATCCCCGTGAAGGCCGTGAAGGGCAGGGCCAGCAGCACAACGCCCAGGATCACGATGCAATCCACCACCCAGGCCAGAAGCCGCTTCACCGGGATGTCGGCGTAGAATTCGGGTTGGTGATAGGGATCGGGAATGGTCCAGGTCTCGGCGGTCATGGTGTGTCTCTTTCTCTCCTGTCCTTGGGACGGGTTGAACGGGGGATTGGCTGGCATCGGAAGGGCTGGGGGCCGCACTCTGCGGCCCCTGGCGGTCATGATATGGGATCAGGCGTCTTCTTCTTCACGGGTTTCGGCCTGATCGCGGGCCTTTTTCGCACGGTCGTCCATGAACTGGTCGAATTCGGCCTTGTCCTTGGCTTCGCGCAGGCGGTCCAGGAAGCTTTCGAACTGTTCCTGTTCCTCTTCCAGGCGGCGCAGCGTGTCGGCCTTGTAGGCGTCGAAGGCGGTGTTGCCGCTGGATTTCATCGCGGCCATCCCGGACCGGCGCATTTCATAGCCACGGGCGTGGCGGGATTGGCGGCAGGATTTGCTGAACATGCGTTTGCTCCAGATCATATAGGCAAGAATGGCAAGGCCGACGGGCCAGACAAAGATGAAACCCAGCACCATTGCGGCGATCCAGGCCCCTTTGCCCTTACTGTCCAGCCATGCCTCGGACTTGGCCAGCCAACCCATGTGGCGGGTGTCCTGACCTTGATAGGCAGTTGCGGTGGCGGGGGTCATGTTTGTGCTCCTTTGCGTGTCAATGTGAATGCTTTTCACATTACACAGATTGGCACTGCGACCCCGCCCCGCAAGGGGTTATGTGAAAGTTTTTAACATTAATCGTATTTACTGCGTAAAATCAGCAGCTTGCGCGCCGGAAATTTCCGGAAGATCGGCGGGATCCATACCAAAAACATGGTGCGGGGTGCCCGCTGCGGCCCAGATCCGGTCGAATTCCAGCAGGCGGGGATCGATCCAGGCGCGGATCGGATTGATGTGTCCCACGGGCGCGACTCCCCCGATGGCGAACCCGGTCTGCGCCCGGATCAGCGCCGCATCGGCCTTGGTCAGAGGCTCACCCGCCACGGCGCTGGCCTTGTCGGCATCCACAAGATTGCCTCCGGCGGTCAGGAACAACAGCGCCTCGCCGCTGGTCTCTCCGGCGAAGATGATCGACTTGGCGATCTGGTCGATGTGACAGCCAACCCCATCCGCGGCCTCCTGCGCAGTGCGGGCGGCACCCAGCTCCTGGATTTCGGTTTCGATCCCGGCTTCGGTCAGCGCGCGGGCCACGCGTTTCATGCTCTTGCTCATGGGGCATGCATGACCCATCCGATCCCCATTGACCAGACCCCGCGGGGGCGCGAATGTCCGGGCATGAGCTTTGCCGATAGACTGACCCGCATACCCCGCCCGCATGATCCCGAACGCGCCGCCGACGCGCGCGCGGCGCTGCCGCTGGAGGGGCCCTTGGGCGAGCTGATCGGCGGGGCCGGCGGGTCCAGCCCCTATCTGTTGTCGCTGATCCATAAAGAGGCCGAGTGGATCGCCCCCGCGCTGCGTGATCCCGAAACGGCCCTGGCGCAGGAATTCGACCGCCTGCGCGCCGCCGACCCGACACAGATCGGCACCGCCCTGCGCCAGGGCAAGCGCCGTGTCGCGCTTTTGACCGCGCTGGCCGATCTGGGCGGGGTCTGGCCCCTGGCCGAGGTCACCGGCCGCCTGACGGAATTTGCCGATCTGTCCGTTCAGCTGGCCCTGCGCGCCGCGCTGGCCCCGTTGATCCGTCGTGGCAAGCTGCCCGGCAAAACCGAAGCGGACCTTGATAAAGGCGCTGGAATGGTCGTTCTGGCCATGGGCAAGATGGGCGCAGGAGAGCTGAACTATTCCTCGGACATCGACCTGATCTGCCTGTTCGACGATGGCCAGTTCGACCCGGACGATCTGGGCGATGCCCGCGCCACCCTGATCCGCGCCACCCGCACCATGGCGCAGACCCTGTCGGACATCACTGACCAGGGCTATGTCTTCCGCACCGATCTGCGGCTGCGGCCCGACCCTTCGGTCACGCCGGTCTGCCTGTCGATGGATGCGGCCGAACGCTACTATGAAAGCCTGGGCCGCACCTGGGAACGCGCTGCCTATATCAAGGCGCGGCCCTGCGCCGGGGACATCGCCGCCGGAGAGGCGTTCCTGTCCAACCTGCGCCCCTTCGTCTGGCGGCGGCACCTGGATTATGCCGCGATCCAGGACGCCCACGACATGCGTCAGGCGATCCGCGACCACAAGGGGCACCACGGCAGGATCTCATTGCCCGGGCATGACATGAAACTGGGGCGCGGCGGCATCCGCGAGATCGAGTTCTTCGCCCAGTTCCATCAGATCATCGCCGGCGGCCGTGACCCCGATCTGCGCATCCGCCCGACCTGCAAGGCGCTGGACATGCTGGCGACACGCAAATGGATCCCCCGCGACATCGCCGAAAAGCTGGCTGACCACTACCGCGTGCTGCGCGATGTCGAACACCGCATCCAGATGGTCAACGACGCCCAGACCCACGCCCTGCCGCAAAGCGACGACGGCATCCGCCGCATCGCCGATCTGTCGGGGCAGGACTTCGACAGTTTCCGCAAGGATCTGCAGGCCCGGCTGGAAGAGGTCCACGCCCTGTGCGAAGGCTTCTTCGCCCGCGAGAAAGAACCAGAGAGAGAGGCGATCCCCCAGAACGCCCCCGAGGTTCCCGCCGAGCTTGTGACCCGCTGGCGCAGCTATCCCGCGCTGCGGTCGTCGCGTGCCCAGGCGATTTTTGACCGACTGCGGCCGCGCCTGATCCAGGCCCTGTCCCGCGCCGCCAAACCTGACGAGGCGCTGCAGGCCTTCGACGGCTTCCTCGCCGGGTTGCCCGCCGGGGTTCAGGTCTTTTCCCTCTTCGAGGCCAATCCGCAACTGATCGATCTGATTGCCGACATCGCCGGAACCACGCCCGACCTGGCGCGCTATCTGTCGCGCAATGCCTCGGTCTTCGATGCGGTGATCGGTGGCAGTTTCTTTGGCGACTGGCCCGGGGGCGATGCGCTGACCGCGGATCTTTCGGTCACTTTGGCGGCGGAAGAGGATTACGAACTGCGCCTGGACGCCGCCCGCCGCTGGCAGCGCGAATGGCATTTCCGCGTCGGCGTGCATCACCTGCGCGGGCTGATCGCCACGCCCGCCGCCGCCGCCCAGTACAGCGACATTGCCGATGCGGCGATCCGGGCGCTTTGGCCCGTGGTGCAGGACAATTTCGCCCGCCGTCACGGACCCCCGCCGGGTAACGGAGCGATCGTTCTGGGCATGGGCTCCCTGGGCGCACGGCGGCTGAACGCGCGGTCGGATCTGGACCTGATCGTGATCTACGACCCGGCAGACGTGGACAGTTCTGACGGGAAACGCCCGCTGCCGACTCGTGCCTATTACGCCCGCCTGACCCAGGCGCTGGTCACGGCCCTGTCGGCCCCGACCGCGGAGGGGCGGCTATATGAGGTCGACATGCGCCTGCGCCCCTCGGGCAACCAGGGGCCGGTCGCGACCTCCTGGACGGCCTTCCGGGACTACCAGGAAAGCCAGGCCTGGACTTGGGAACACCTGGCGCTGACGCTGGCCCGCCCGGTCGCCGGCCCAAAGGCCCTGTCCGACCAGGTCGAGGCCTTCCGCTGCGATGTCCTGTCCCGCCCGCGCGACACCGATGCCCTGCGCCGCGACGTGGCCGAGATGCGCGCCCGCATCGCCCAGGCCAAGGGCGAAGGCGGCCAATGGGAGATGAAGCTGGGGCGCGGCCGCATGCAGGACATCGAACTGCTGTCCCAGGCGGGCACACTGGCCTCGGGCACCTCGGGGTCCGATGTGGCGACGGGCCTGTCCCGCGCCGCCGCCCAGGGCTGGATCACGGAAGAGGCCGCCGGGCAGTTGACCCAGGCCTGGACCCGGTTTTGGTATATGAACCTGACCGCCAAACTGCTGACGGATCAGCAGCTTGCCCCCGAGACCCTGGGCAAAGGCGGGTGTGAGCTTCTGCTGCGCGAGTTGCAGGCAGATGATATTGACCGCCTCGGCGCCGATCTGGCAGAGCAGGCCATCAAGGCCGCCGCAGTGATCGATGCGGCCCTGGCAGACGGGACCGACCCAGACGGAGAAGACGATGGCTGAGACGACAAGCACCCGGGGCCCCCGGGACGACAACGACCCCAAGGGTCTGATCCGCGAAGCCTATCGCATCGACGGGATCAGCGATGCGGAATGCCGGTCGATCCTGATGGACTGGGCGCTGAGCCTGGCCGACGGCGCATCCCAGCAGCAGGCGCTGCAGCACCTGGTGGCCCGTTACGGGGCCGAGACGCCGGACCACCCGATGACGCAGCTTCTTCAGGAAGGCCAAAATGCGCTGATGCCCCAGGGCCGGCGCGGCGGTCGGGCCGGGCGGCTGCACTGATATCGGGATCTCTGATTGGCTGGGGTCTTTAGTTGCCCGGCGCTCTGCATCGGGTAGCTTCTGTCTCTGGCCTATTTCTGCTTTGGTAAACATGTCGCCCGGCACTCGCAGATCACGCGAACCGGCTGCCCTGGTCCTGGGCGAAGACCCGCCTGCGACAGCAGGGCGCGGCAGAAGGGCGTGACACATCGCATTCCTGCGATATGATCCTGGTACTTGCGGGGTATCGCCCCGCAGGAAAGGATATGACCATGCCCAAGCTGATCCGTCTGTATATTCGCAATGTCCTGATCGGTTTCGGGATCTCGGCCATTTTCGTGGCCGCCCTGATCGCGTTTGACGTGGCCGGTCTGCGCCACCTGATGCTGGGATCAAGCGCGGGCTGGATGGCCATCGCCATGATGTGGTTCGCCAATGGCATCGTCTTTGCGGGCGTTCAGTTCGGCCTTGCCGTCATGGCGCTGAGAGAGAGGGACGACACCCCGCGCGGTGGCACCCGCGCCCCTTTGGCAACCCGCATTCCCGCCCCGGTCCGCGCCAACTCTGCCACACCTCGCGTACGGCGCTGACGGGCCTTCGCCCGCGCGTCTGGAAACGCGCTGCTGGCCGCGCGGCCACTCTGACTGCGGCCGCTATCGAGTGTGACGGTATTTCGTTCAGCTGCTTTTTGGGGTGGCGCTGAACAAATCCAGCGCTTCCAAATGCAACGTGTTTCCAGGGAAGGAAACGGCGGGCCCGCACGCAGCCGTTTGGGTGACGCATTCCCGAGGACCTGTATCTACAGGTGGGCACCGGGTAACCAGACCACGGTCCGGACAGAGCCAGCTCCCTCGGATTTGCTTAAGGCCACCGGAATGTACCCGTTCACGAGAAGGGCAGCACCCGCCTGATCCCCAGATAGTCCCGGGCAGGGCGCGGGGCAAGGGGGGCCTTGCGAATTGGTTTTTGTTTCGTGAAACGGGGCGGATTGGTGCCGGTGTCGGGTGCGGCGCCGGTAGAGATTGCCAGAGGCAATCGCGCCTGCGGCGGGCGGGGCGCAGGTGGAAAGGTCTGTGCGTTTTCGGCTAGGGGCCCGGGAGCGGGGCGGCGATCTGGTGAGGCTTTGGGGCGGTGGTCAGGCAGTGGCGAGGCTTCCGCTTTGGGCGTGTCGACGGAGCGGGAGGCACGGGGTCTGATTGGCATTTTTCTGGGGGCAATGCTTGCGCAGACCTGAGAGGATTGAAGGACCTGCCAGAATTCTTCAGTCAACTTTGAAAACGAATGTGGGACATGAAGATCCCAACTTGGCTGGGGGATTTTCCCGAAGAGATGCGCCGCGGTTGCGGGCGGCGGTCCGTTAGCCTGGGGAAATGCAAACGGCGCAGCAGGAAGGGAGCCCAGTCTAACCGTGGCCTACTGTGCCCCTAACGCGAAAAGCTGCGGCCCGTTTGGACTTCGTTCCCCATCCCAAGGAAGAGTGCAGATGCCGAAGGTAGCAGGGGGCGCTGCCCCCTCGGCGGCAAAGCTGAAGCTTTGACGCCGATCCCCCGGGATATTTTTGAAAACCAAAGAGGGTGAGGGCTGTGCTTCGGAGTGAGCGGGCGGCGCTTTTCTTTTGAGCGTTGCGCTTGGACTAGGGCGTTCTGCGGATGCGGCGGGTGAGGCTTCGAAGGGACGGCGGATCAGGTGCCAGAGGGTTTGGCGTAGAGCGACTTGGCCAGTTGGGAGTAGCGCGGTTTCTCGCGGGTCCAGAGCGGGCGGTAGGGGGTGAGCCAGGCCTCGATCTCGCGCAGGCGGGCGGGGGCGAGCTTGCAGGTGCGGACGCGGCCGGACTTGCGCGACGTGATCAACCCGGCCTCTTCCAGCACGGTGATGTGACGCAGGAAGGACGGCAGCGCCATGTCGTGCGGGGCGGCGAGGTCCGAAATCGGCGCGGGGCCGGAGGCAAGGTGGGCCAGCACCGCCCGGCGGGTCGGATCGGCAAGGGCCTGGAAGAGGGCGTCGAGGGTGGGGTCTTGCTTAGTCATGGGGCTAAGTATCATTGATAATTGGTTAGGGGAATGGCTAAGTTTCTGGTGGCGTTTTCGTTGGGTGGGCGGTTGCAGAACGTTGTATGTGAAATGTGCGTAGAGGGCTTTTTTTATGGGTTGCCGTGAGGGTGCACGCGGGGCATGCATTCTCAGGGCTCAGGGCTCAGGGCTCAGGGCTCAGGGCTCAGGGCTCAGGGCTCAGGGCTCAGGGCTCAGGGCTCAGGGCTCAGGGCTCAGGGCTCA
>NZ_FNZG01000012.1 GCF_900109195.1 Pseudooceanicola nitratireducens
GTGCCGCAGGCGACGTGACAACCCGTTCCGTTCTGCCTGAAGGCACGCGCTACAAGGCGCAAATGCGTGCACGGCAGGACGCGGTTGTTTCTGGGATGCAGGTGGCCTCTCTCGCGTTTCGGCTGATTGATCCCAATCTTGTGGTCGAGACTGTCGTGGCGGATGGTACGGCCTGCAAAGCGGGCGATACGTTGATGCGTATAGAGGGATCGGCGGCGTCGATCCTTGCCGCAGAGCGTGTTGCCCTGAACTTTGCCGGACGGTTGTCTGGGACGGCAACCTTGACAGCGTCCTATGTTCAGGAGCTTGCGGGTACCAAGACACGTATCACCTGTACACGCAAAACCACACCGGGGCTGAAACTTGTCGAAAAGCTCGCCATTTTGCATGGCGGCGGCCACAATCATCGGTTTTCCCTGTCCGATGCGATCCTGATCAAGGACAACCATATCGCAGCGGCTGGTGGCATCAAACAGGTGCTGGAAGCCGTTCAACGAAATGTGGGTCACATGGTCGTGGTAGAGATCGAGATCGACGGTTTGCATCAGTTGGACGAGGTGCTTCAGACCGGGGGCGCAGATGTCATCATGTTCGACAATATGTCGACCGAAGACATGGCCGAAGCTGTAAAGCGCATTGACGGGCGGGCGAAGACCGAAGCCAGCGGGAATGTGACCCTTGGCCGTTTGCGCGAAATCGCATCGGCAAATGTGGATTATATTTCCTCCGGTGCTTTGACCCATTCGGCGGGAACCGTCGATTTCGGTTTGGATTTCTGATCCTCTGAGCCGCTCCAGACCGTCTGAAATGCAAAATGCCCGCCCTTTCGGCGGGCAATGGATACCTATTGCGTACGCCTTTCAAAATGGGGCGCTGTTGCATCAACACTTCATAAGGAAAGGTCAAGACACATGACAGACCACAGGCTGTATCAGGTTGAGCGCCCAGTATCGTCGGATAGTTTGGGGGTGTGGGGTAGCGATGTATTTGCGGATATATTGCGAGGTTTGGGGGTGAGTGAAGTATGTTGCACTGAACCCGGGGTCGAGCTTTCGGGGTTTGCACGACAGCCTTGTGAACCACCTTGGCAATGAAGATCCGCAGATGCTGTTGTGTCTGCACGAAGAGCATGCGGTTGCGATTGCGCATGGCTATGCGAAGGTGGCGGGGGAGCCATTGGCGGTGATCCTGCACAGCAACGTGGGTCTGATGCATGGTACGATGGCGATCTTCAACGTGTGCTGCGACCGTGTGCCGGTTCTGATTTATGGGGCGACGGGGCCGGTTGATGCGGCGCTGGAATCGATGTTGCGTGCGGATGTAATCGCGTGGAGCGAACCGAAAGGCCCGACCTATGTGAACTTCGACGTGTCGATCCAGGAAAAGCAGCACGAGAAGGCACCGGAGTTGCCAGATTTTGCGCGTTACCAGCCGTCGCCTCCGGCGGCACCCTCGGCCGAAGGAGTGGCGCGGGCGGCAGATCTGCCGAAGAACGCCAAGGCGCTGGGGCGAAGGTTCTGACGGATATCCGGAACGGGGCGTCCTTCCCGACGGATCACCCGCAGCATCGCGGCAAACCGGCCTTCTTCATTGACGATGCGGCGGGCGCGGTGCTGCGCGAGGCGGATGTGATCCTGAGCCTGGACTGGCTGGATGTCGCGGGCACGCTGAAACTGGCGGGCGATGTGAAGGCGCAGGTGATCCAGGCGTCGCTGGATTATCAGCTGCACAATGGCTGGGGGATGGAGCATCAAGCGCTGCCTGCGGTCCGGATGTTGCGATGCATGCGATTGCCGATGCTCTGGGTGTAGGGGCGGGCGAGATGCCCGGTGATTTACCGATCAAACCTGCGCTGAACGCCCCCGATGCAGAGGTTGAGCTTGATATCATGACGCAGGCCGGGGCGCTTGGCGAAGGTCTGGAAGGTGTCTGTGCCAGCTTTGTGTGTTTGCCGTTGGGCTGGGCGGGCGAGGCGTGGCACTTCCGTCACCCACTGGACTTCGAGGGTTCGGATCGTCTGCGGACCGAAGGCTGGGAGGTCGTTCGCGGCCCCCAGATCACCCTAGGTGTTCCGCTGCGGCTGACGGAGGAACAGCGGCAGGCGCTGCTGTCGGACGTTGCTATCATCGTGGTCAGTTCGCGGTCGGGGCTGAGCGACGCGGATCTGGACGCCTCGCCACGGCTGCGGGCGCTAGTACTTCCAACGATCGGGGTGGGTGCGGGAGATCTGGG
This sequence comes from Pseudooceanicola nitratireducens, assembly GCF_900109195.1. GTDB lineage: Bacteria > Pseudomonadota > Alphaproteobacteria > Rhodobacterales > Rhodobacteraceae > Pseudooceanicola > Pseudooceanicola nitratireducens. Next base: position 2,233 of record NZ_FNZG01000012.1, read on the forward strand.
AGGCCTGTGCCGCGCGCGGTCTGATCGTGACGAATGGTGTAACGCCCGAGAACTTTTTGGGGATGCCCGAAGCGATAGGGATGCTGATGCTGGTGCTGCTGTACCGGCTGCATGAATCCGAGCGCCTGCTGCGCGAGAATGCGGGCCGACCGCAACAGATATTTGCGCGGATGGTGCGAGGCCGGGCGATCGGATTGATCGATTCGGGGCGGATAGGACCGGGTGATCGAGCGACAGTTGGCGTTCGAGCCGGCACAGATCCGGCACAGATACTGGTGCACGATCCGTTCCTGATACCGGACACCGCACCTACGGGCGTGGGGCTGGTGAAACGCGCTGAGCTTCTGGCCATGTGTGATGTTGGTGAGCCTCCATGTGCCGTTGAACGCGCTGACACGAGGAATGATCTGCGAGGCCGAACTGCGCATGATGAAGCCGGATGCGGTGTTAATCAACACCTCGCGCGGGGTTTCATTGATGAGGATGCGCGGGTGCGGGTGATGACAGCAGGACACCTAGCCGGTGCTAGGCTAGGCGTGACGGAAACCGAACCGCTGCCCGCCCGCTGCGCGGCTTCGACCGGGTGATCCTCCCCCCGCATATCCCGGGACACACCATTGAGCTCTACACCGTCTTGCCCGACATCTTCGTCGAAAACGCAACACGCATCAAGCGCGCAGAAACCCCCAAATCGAAAAATATGGAGAGAAAAAATCGAAAAGTTGTAAGCAGGGTTTGCTGCAAGATTTACGTCGGTTTGCGCGCACCGCATGTCACTAGCTGTAAAAGTAGTGACATTGTTGAGGCTTGCATCTTCGTAAGATGACAGGGATAGTCTCGGACCTGTAGAAGCCCAGAACTGATTTTGGGCAATAGATGTTTGTGGTCTGAGCATACATGAACGAAAAATCTGATTCCGCGTTGAAAGACGACGGTTTGACCCAATATAACGAGCGCATTGCTCGCTTGGTACGTCTTGCGGCAAGAGGGTTTAACCGTGCGTTGCAGCTGCGGTTACAGACGCAAAATGTGACTTTCGGGCAGTGGATATTCCTTCGAATCCTTTGGCAGGAAGATGGTTTGTCGCAACGAGAGTTAAGCGAAAGAGCACATCTGACAGAGCCTACTGCGCATACTGCACTCAGCCGAATGGAAGAGCTTGGATATATTGAACGCCGCAATGTGGCTGGGAACCGTCGTCGTCAGCATGCTTTCCTCACGGAAAAAGGTTGGGAGTTGCGGGAGCTCCTGGAGCCTTTGGCACACGAAGTGAATAACGCCGCCATCAGAGGCCTGAGTGGTGCCGAAGAGAAAACATTGCGCAAGGCCCTTGCTGTAATGATTCGAAACCTCGAAGATGATGAGGAAAAAGCTGCTTTGAGCGGTGTCCGCGTCCCACCGACCAGAAGTAACCTTGGATCCTGAAGGTCTCTTTAGCTTCATCTGCGATAGCCGGGCCTTTTAGGCTCGGGTGATTCCGTTGGGCTACTTCCGCTGAGATGTATGGTTTTGGGGAAGCTCTGAGAGAGTTCGGAATAGTCTTGTGCTAGGCCTTGGGCGTGCTGCAACCTTATGTGAGTAGGGGTTTGGATGCTCTGCGAGAGCGTTCAAGCCATTCGCAGTTCTTAACCTAAATTTTTGGACGGTGTCTCGGTTTCGATCATGGTTGACGCAAAGTTCGGTTTTTAATAATGATCTATAAGATAGATATCTAAATTTAGAAATCTATGATAATATGACAGGGAGGAAACCATGAAAAAGCAAATCAAGGCTGCCGTTGCGGCGCTGAGCATCTCCGTTATCGGGACCGGCGTCATGGCGGACAGCGTCAACGTCACGTTGTCCGGGGGGAGTCCGTCAGGTCTTTGGTCGCTGCTGGGCGCAGGGATCGACCGGGCTGTGAAGGTTGACGATGCAAGCGGTGTCGTGACCTACCAGGCCACTGGTGGCGGTTTCGCAAATATCGGTCTGCTGGGTGCAAACCGGACCGATCTGGGTCTGGCCCATGATGCAGAAATCAAGCTGGCGCTAGCGGGTGATGAGCCGTTCAAGGCGCCCATCGAGAACCTTCAGGCAATCGGGTACATGTACAACTGGGCCCCGATGCATTTCTTCATCAAGAAGTCTCTTGCCGAAGAGTATAACATCGACAGCATCGACGACTTGGCGAAGTCGGGCGCTGCAATCCGTGTGGCGAACAACAACGCAGGTAACATCGTGGCCAATATTGCCACTTTCATGCTGGAAGAAGCAGGCTATGACGAAGGAACGATTGAAGCGAATGGCGGCGTTCTGGTGCGTGGCGGTTCGTCCCAGCAGGCAGACCTGATCAGCGATGGCCGTACGGATATGGTGATCAACGGTATCTTCGTTGGGCACTCGTCGTTCCGCAAGGTTGATGAAGGCAACGACGTTGTTCTGCTGAGCGTGCCTCAGGATATCATCGAAAAGACCAATGAGCGTTTTGGCACCGGGACCTACGTCATTCCCGCCGGAAACTATAAGAACCAGACTTCCGATGTTATCACGCTGGCACTTGGCGCGATGGTAATCACCTCTGATGCCTTGCCCGAAGAAACCGGTTACATGCTGGCCAAGAGCATTGCCTCGAACATTGATGAAATCCGCGGCGTTCATAACGCAATGAAACAGCTCTCAACTGAGTTGCTGGTTTCGCAGAGAACGCTGCCGTTCCACCCGGGCGCGAAGCGCGCCTACATGGAGCTGGGGCTTCTCAAGTAAGCCTTCGGAAAACAATGCCGGTGCGCTGACCAAAGCGCACCGGATTCGTTTGCAAGAGTGCCTCTGTCGTGCTCTGGCCGTGCTGATCACGGGCAGTAGGATGATTTTGCGCACTCAAAGCTGACCAAACCTCACAAACATGGAAATGGTGCCAGCATGAATTTCCCTTCTCTTACCGAAACTGGACGCCGTCGGAAGCTAGAGCCACCCATGCGGACCGTCGTCATGGTTCTGGCCGCGGCGTTCGCGGCATGGGTGATTCACTCTAATCTGTTCATTATCGCAGACCCGCTCATTCAGGGGATCCTGTTCGTATCCGGGATTTTCACGATTCTCTTCTTGGCGATTGGTGCAACCGCGAAAGCGCCAGATAGCATTCCATTTTATGACTGGATGTTGTCTGCGCTCAGCTTGGCCTGCGGGATTTACTTCTATGTAAGCTCTGGCGAGATTTCGGACCGTATCAGCCTGCTGGACCAGTTCACGACGGATCAGTTGTTCTTTGGGTCGTCACTGCTGTTCCTGACCATCGAAGCCACGCGCCGGACAACTGGCTTGGGGCTGACAGGCGTTGTGATGCTGTTCCTGATTTACAACCTTTTTGGCTATCTTCTGCCGCCGCCGTTCGGGCATCGCGTCAGCGAGTTCAGCTATCTGCTCGATATTCTGATCTTCACCACAGATGGGTTGTTCGGTGTCCCGCTTCAGGTTGTGGCAAGTTACGTCTTCCTGTTCGTGATGTTCGGGACTTTCCTTGCCAAGGCTGGGGGAGGGGACTTCTTTTTCAACCTGGCGGCTCTGGTCACCGGGGGCGCACGAGGCGGCCCTGCAAAGATCGCCATCATTTCGTCGGGTCTGTATGGAACCATGTCTGGTAGCCCAACCTCGGATGTTGTGGCCACGGGGTCCATCACGATCCCGGTGATGAAGCGCTTGGGCTATAAGGCCCGGTTTGCGGGTGCGGTTGAAGTTGCGGCGTCCACGGGGGGCAGTGCCATGCCGCCGATTATGGGTTCGGCTGCCTTCATCATGGCAGAGTATTCGGGTATCTCGTACAATGCGATCGTGCTTGCCGCGCTTATTCCTGCGTTGCTGTACTATATGGGCGTGTTTACCCAGGTGCACTTCCGCGCAGTGAAATACGATCTGCGGCCTTCTCAGGATGAAATCCCGACGACGAAGGAAACGTTCAGAACCGGCTGGGTTTTCTTGCTGCCCATTATCGGGATCATTGTGGCGCTGATACTTGGCTATTCGCCGACCTTCACCGCAGGTGTCGGTGTTCTGGTGACAATCCTTGCGTCGATGATCCTCAAGCAAACGCGGATGTCGTTGTGGGCAATGGTGGAAGGCCTTGGCACAACCACCCTGCAAATTTTGCCTGTCGCTGGGGCATGTGCTGCTGCTGGTCTGGTTATTGGTGGCCTGTCTATGACAGGATTGGGGATGAAATCGGCTAACGTGATCCTGACGGTCAGTAATGCGCAGCCGCTGTTGACGCTAGTGATTGCTGCTGTGGTGACCATTGTGCTGGGCTTGGGTATGCCGACTCCGAGTGCGTATATTCTGGCGGCTGTGCTTGTCGGCCCCGCTCTTTCCAAGCTGGGTTTCCCTCTGCTGCCGAGCCAGATGTTCCTGCTCTACTATGCAATCCTGTCTGCTCTGACGCCGCCAATCGCTGTGGCTGCAATCGCAGCGTCTGCGATTGCTGATGACGATCCATTCAAGATCGCATTCTCGGCTGTGCGGCTTGCAATTGTTGGCTTCCTTCTGCCGTTCGCTTTTGTCTGGAACCCCGGCATCGTTCTTGAGCTTGGTCCGTTGGCAAATACGCTTGCTGTTATTGGTGCCGTTGCTGGTGCTCTTGCAGTCTCGGCGTCAATGGAAGGCTTTATCAAAACCCAGCTCAGCTCGTTGGAGCGAGGTCTCCTGACGATTTTTGCAATTGGCGCGGTTAGCCCGTACTTCGCGGTCTCAATTGTGTGTACCTTGCTTATCATCGCTCTGGTTGGACGACAGGCCTTGTTGAAGGAAGAAGTCCCCGCAAGCGGGTAACGTCAGCCACGTGTAATGTGCTGAATGCGAATCCAAAGTGGCCGCCAGGTTTGGCGGCTACTTGCCGTTTTGACTGAGAGACGGAAAAGTTTCAGGCCGCGTCTTTGGTTCCAATCGCGGTCTGTTCGGATGACTGTCTGCGGGCTTTTTTGCCCAAGAGGTTATTGATCAAAATACACTTCGGTGATTCTGATCGATGCAGGGAGCTGCGCAAGCGGGGTGTACGAATCCCGAGGCCATAGAACAACCAGAGAGGAACCGGCAGAGCAGATCTGTATGAACACAAGGCCCGATCATGCGCGGAATAATACCAATTGCTCGCAAACCCATAAGTAGTTTTATTTACGTGGGTTTTTCTTACTTGTGAGGTGAAGGGAATATCGCTCTGACCATTGACAGACTAAACTTAGAGAGCTAAGAATAATGGCGTTTCCCAATAAAATTTCGCAAATTCTGATGCGGCGACCTGTGGAGGAGATTCAATGCTTACACCTGAAGAAAATGAACTGCTGACGCGCGTGACCGGTGATGCACCGATGGCACGTCTTATGCGTCAGCACTGGACCCCTGTATGCCTGATTGAAGAAGTGGAAGAGCCCGACGGCAAGCCGCTTCGTGTTGAGGTGCTCGGGGAAAGCTATGTAGCGTTCCGCGACACCAAAGGGCGTCTTGGCCTGCTTGATGAACTTTGCCCGCACCGCAAGGCATCGCTGGTCTATGGCCGGAACGAAGAATGCGGGCTGCGGTGTCTGTATCACGGGTGGAAAATGGATGTTGATGGCAATGTCGTTGCCATGTCTTCCGAACCCGAAGGTAGCCCCCTTATGGATAAGGTGAAGCATCGCTCTTATCCTGTGAAAGAATGGGGTGGTTTCGTTTGGGCCTGGCTGGGTGACAAAGAAGATATGCCTGAATTCCAGCCGCCGGCGTTTGCCCCGCGCGAGGATTCGGCGATCGCTATCCTTAAAATCCGCATTCCCGCAAACTGGGCGCAGATCCACGAAGGTCAGATCGACAGTGCCCACTCGTCCTCGCTGCACTCGTCGGACATGGTTCCGGCCCGCGTGGAAGGTGCTGCTGCCGATGAAAAATCCTGGTACCGTCCCTCGACGGACAAGTCTCCGCGTATGCAGACAGAGACAACCAGCTACGGGTTCCACTATGCTGCAATCCGTACGCCGATCAAAAACGCGGCGACCCATAACTATATCCGTGTGACCGAATTTGTTGCGCCCTACTATTCGTTGATCCCACCGAACAACAACTATCGTGTGGCGGCCGTTATCGTGCCGATCAATGATGAAGAGACCGCGTTCCACTTCATCGCTTGGGATGGCCCGAATGTGCCGTCGACCGAAGAATGGCGCAAGTTTACCCATGCTGTTCCAGGAGTGGATGTTGACGACAAGTGGCGCTGCCTGCGGACTGTCGAGAACGACTTCTTGCAAGACCGTGATGCCATGAAAGAAGGTAACTTCACTGGGATCAAAGGTATTCCGAACCAAGATATCGCCATGTGGGTGTCGATGGGCGCGCGCGTTCAGCGCCATACCGATGTGCTTGGTGCTTCGGACCTGGCTATCGTCGAGTTCCGTCGCTTGATGGCGGATGCCGCCAAGAAAGTGGCAGAGGGTGGCAAAGCAATCGGCACCGATTATGAAATCCCGCAAAGCATGATCAACTCTCATGAAGGCGTTTATCCGAAAGATGTGGATTGGCGCACCTTGCTGAATACTTCGGGCAAAACAGCCGCAGCTGAATAACCGGTCCGACGTTTGCAAACAGATCCGCCCGGGGCCGCATAGACCTTGGGCGGATTTTGATTCTGGCCCTGAGCATGGTTGGTGGCCATGTTGAAATTGGCAGGAGGCAGGAGGCCGGATGCGGCAAGAAGTAAACATCGAAGATTTTCGCACCCGAGCCAGGCGGAGTTTGCCCCGTGTGGTATTTGATTTTCTGGATGGTGGTGCCGAGAGCGAAATCACGCTGCACAGGAACCGTAGCGCATTTGATGATATCCGACTCAAGCCACGTATTCTCAAGGGTGGGGATGTCGATCTCTCTGTCACGCTGTTCGGTCAGAAGTATGCGGCGCCTTTCCAAATCGGACCAACCGGCCTGAACGGGCTTTATTGGCCAGAAGGGGACTTGCACCTTGCAGCCGCAGCAAAGCAGGCCGGGGTCGCATTTACGGTTTCGACAGCGTCAAACACGACTATGGAAGAAATCGCGTAGAAAAATAATTGGCCACTTTGGTTTCAGCTGTACCCATGGGGCAAAGAAGCATTTTCCAATGCATTGATCGAACGGGCGTCGGCTGCGGGCTACAGTGTTCTTGTAATCACTGTCGACTCGTTGGTGGGTGGCAAAAGAGAGAGGGATTTGCGGCATGGTTTCGCGCATGAAATCCGCATGAGCCCCTCTGTCGTATTGGACGGATTGTTGCATCCGAGATGGTTCAAATCCGTATGGCTGAGCCAACATAGGCCGCGACTGCAAAATCTGGCGGCCTTTTAGGGGGATGATGTCAGCGACAAGGCGCTTGCCGAATTTACGCGGGCGCAACGAAACCCGAATTTTTCCTGGGACGATGTAAGGCGTCTTCGGAAGCTGTGGCAGGAGCCACTTGTGATTAAGGGGATCATGTGTGCTGAGGATGCAATGGCCGCACAACGCGAAGGCGCTGATGGGGTGGTTGTTTCCAACCACGGTGGCAGGCAGCTTGATGGAGCTCCGGCGACGATTGAAATTCTTTCAGAGATTGTGTCCGTCTTGGACCAACATATGACAGTTTTGCTTGATGGTGGTGTTCGGCGCGGCAGTGATATCGTCAAGGCGCTTGCGTTGGGGGCGGACGCTGTGCTGCTGGGCAGGGCACCTCTTTACGGCCTGGCGGCGCGGGGGCGTGCGGGGGTTTCCAGCGCGCTTTCGATTCTCGAAGACGAGATGCGCAGGACCATGATTTTTACGGGATGTCATGGCGTTTCGGACCTGTCTGAAGCAGGGGTTGTCATGTCGGCCAAGGATATTGGCGGACGAGAAGACCGTTTAGGGCCAAATATGTGATTTCTAGACACAATTAGCGCGTGGCTGGGCGGTGCGTCCAGTTGACATCTTGAACTTAGCTATCTAATTATATTTCGGAAGCGAACGGACGGGAGGACCCCATGGAGCAGATCAAAATGCGCGTCGAAAAACGGCGCGATCTGACACCTACTATTGCAGAATTCACTTTGGCTCCGGTTGGCGGCGAGTCCCTGCCAGAGTTCAACCCAGGTGCACATATCACGATCGAGACACCATCGGGTGCTATGCGCCGATACTCTCTGGTAAATGATGGGAGCGACCCAAAAGAATATGTGGTCGCCATCAAGCGAGAGCCGCAGTCGCGCGGGGGGTCTGCCTCCATGCATGAGCAAGCTGTTGTCGGGACAGAGTTGAATATCGAGCACCCGGAAAACGATTTCCCGCTGACGGATGTGCAGAAATACCTCTTGATTGCCGGCGGTATCGGTATCACGCCAATCTATTCGATGGCGCGTTATCTGGATAAGAAAGGTAAGATGCTTCGGATCATTTACGTAAGCCGGAGCGCGGAAGAATCGGCCTATCTTGATGAGCTGATGAAAGATTTCGAAGGCCGGATCATCGTGCACCACGATGACGGCGATCCGAACGCTGTCTATGATTTCTGGGACGATCTGGTGACGCCGCGCGCGACCCATGTCTTCTGCTGCGGACCCAAACCGCTGATGGAAGAAATCAAAGCTTTCTCGGGTCACTGGCCCGAAGGCCGTGTCCACTTCGAGGATTTCAAGCCTGTTGATGTGGTTCGTCAGGATGACGTTGCTTTCGAAGTCGAGCTGAAGAAAAGCGGCCAAACGGTTACTGTTCCTGAGGATCGTTCTATCCTCGAAGCACTGCGTGATGCTGGCTTCGCAACAAGCAGTTCTTGCGAAAGTGGCACGTGCGGTACTTGTAAAACCCGCCTACTGGAAGGCGAGGCAGATCATCGTGATATGGTGCTGATGGAAGAAGAAAAAGGCAGCCAGATCATGATTTGCGTTTCGCGCGCCAAATCCGGGAGGCTGGTTCTTGACCTCTGATCCCGTTCGTCTTGGCGTGGCGGGGCTTGGGCGTGCTTTCATGCTCATGGTGCCTTCGTTTGATGCCGACACCCGTGTGAAGCTGACGGCTGCCGCCGCCCCAAGGGAGGAAAGCCGCGACGCATTCGAAAAAGAGTACGGTGGCACAGGGTATGCCACCGTCGAGGAATTGTGCGCAGACCCTGACGTTGAGGCCATTTACATTGCGACGCCGCACCAGATGCATGTGGATCATGTGTTAGCTGCGGCGCGCGCGGGCAAACATATCCTTGTCGAAAAGCCGTTGGCCGTTTCGATGGAGGATGCCGAAGTAATGGTGTCCGCAGCCAAGGAGGCTGGGGTGCATTTGATAGTTGGGCCGAGTCACAGTTTCGACCCGCCGGTTGAATTGGCCACGCAACTTATTTCCAGCGGAAAGTTCGGTCAGTTGCGCATGATCCAGGCCTTTAACTATACGGACTTCCTCTATCGTCCGCGTCGCCCGGAAGAGCTGCGAACCGAAGAGGGTGGGGGCGTGCTGTTCAGTCAGGCGATCCACCAGATTGATGTGGTTCGCAGGCTTGCCGGCGGCATGGCCGAAAAAATTTATGCCATGACGGGCGCATGGGATCCCAAGCGCCCGACCGAGGGCGCATTCACTGCACTGATGAATTTTGCCGGGGGGTGTGTCGCGAACATGACGTACTCGGGCTATGCGCATTTCGACAGTGATATCTGGATGAACAATGTCGGAGAGCTTGGACAGCGTAAATCAGAAGGGGCTTACGGTGGAGCAAGGCGTGCTTTGCTGGATCTCAACCCTGATGACGAGGTCCGGCTGAAAACTACACGAACATTCGGCAGCGGCACGACGATTGAGGCTGAACATAACGAACATTTCGGTCCGGTGATCGCGCTTTGTGACCGTGCCGATCTGCGACTGACCCCGGATGGGATAGAAGTGTTCGGTGACACCGAACGCGGCTTTATCGAAGCCAAATTCGGACCGGCACCACGCAGAACCGTTCTGGATGCGCTGGTGGATGCCGTGCGTCATAACAAGGCCCCCGACCAAACAGGGGAATGGGGGCTGGCAAGCCTGGAGGTTTGCCACGCGATCTTGCAATCCGCAGAGACCGGACAAGCGGTCGATCTTCAGCGGCAATGTAAAACAAATCACTAGGAGCCGACAGGATGAGCAATCTCAAACTTTCCCTTGCAATGGGTAACTATGACCGCACACGGGCAATCGTGGATGGGCGTGTTCAGATCGACGGAGTAGACCCGGTTCCGATGCTGTTGTCGCCGGAAGAAATGTTCTTTCGCGCGTTCCGCCACGAGGCTTTCGATATCAGCGAGATCTCGCTGTCGTCCTATTCGATTTCGGTTGCCCGAGGGAATCCGCATTATGTGGCAATCCCGGTCTTCCTGAGCCGTGCGTTCCGTCACACCTCTGTCTATATCCGCACGGACAAAGGGATTAACAAACCAGAAGACCTGAAGGGCAAACGTATCGGTATCGCCGAATATCAGCTTTCAGCTAACGTTTGGGTGCGTGGTATCCTGGAAGAGGAATATGGCGTTAAGCCCTCGGATATCATCTGGGTGCGCGGCGGCATGGACACACCCGGCCGGCCTGAAAAAATCAAGGTTCAGTTGCCCGATGACATTCGTATGGAGGAAGCCCCAGAAGGTAGCACGCTGAACAGCATGCTTGAAGCGGGTGAAATTGATGGCTTTATCGGGCCGCGCTGGCCGCGTTGCTTTGCTGAACGTCATCCGCATGTTGGGCGACTGTTCGCAGACAGCATTACAGCGGCGGAATATTACTTCGAGAAAACCAAAATCTTCCCGATCATGCACGTACTGGGCGTACGCCGGAGCCTGGCAGAAGAATACCCGTTCTTGCCCGCGGCATTGCTCAAGGCATTTACGCAGTCAAAACGGTTGGCCGAAGAGGCCCTTTCGGACACATCTGCCACCAAGGTGACGATGCCCTTCGTGGAGGACAATCTCAACCGTGTCCACGCGCTGATGGGGGATGACCCTTGGAGCTATGGCGTCAGTGGAAATGCGCATGTGCTCAACAAGTTTTTGGACTACCACGTAAGCCAGGGCTTGTCGCCGCGCCGTGTGGAGATCGAAGAGCTGTTCCATCCGTCGACCCTGGAAGCCTATAGCCTGTAAGAGGAATGCCGAGAATGGAAGATTATCAACCTGGCGACATTGTTGAGATCGAAACATCTGCTGGTTTGGCTTATGTGCAGCTTACGCATACGCATCCCAGCTATCCCCCGGTCGTGAAGTTCTTGAAAGGCCCATTCCAGAAACGGCCCGAAGCTGTAACCGTTCTGGCACGCGAGGCCTCGCCCATCGCGATGGTGCCTTTGAGTGGTGTTCTGAAAAAGCTCGGGCTGAAACACGCCCGGGTGGGTACGGTTGAAATTCCCCGTGCTGAAAGGGAGTTCCCAATTTTCAGAATGCCCATTCGGGATAAGAAGGGCGAGATCATTTACTGGTGGTTCTGGGATGGCAAGGGGCTGACATACACGACAGAGCTTATGCAGCAGCAGGAAAAGCTGCCCATGCGTGAAATCATGTCGGCAGAACGCTTCCTGGATCAGCTTGTCGCGGATGAATAGCGCCGCTCTTGTTGCCCGATTAGACCAATGACTGCTGGCTTTGGTGGTCTGATGGCCGCGTTTGGTGCGTTTTGTTATGCGCTTAGCTCGGTCGCAATTGCCAAAAGCTCTCAATCCGCCCAAGGGCGCGGGAATGATGTTCTGCTGTCAGTGTTGATGACAGGTTTCGTTTCCGGTGCCCTTTGGCTGGTTTGGGGGCCAGAGCTGCCTTCTGTTAGCCAGCCCGTACTGATCGGGGTGGCCTATTTTGTGCTGGCGGGTGTTCTGGGGAATGTGGTTGGCCGCCTGACGTTGTTTCGGTCGGTGGAGCTGGCTGGCGCGATCGAGACAGGCTTCATCCGGCGTCTGATTCCTGTTTTTGCAGCGATTTTCGCATTTCTCCTGCTTGGAGAGGTGATTACGACTTCTATTGTGATTGCGTTTATTCTGGTGACAGGTGGCGTGTTGATCATGATGACTCGCAAGTCCGCCAAGGCGGTATCGACCCTGGTCTCTACGGAACCTTCGCCACAGGACAGGACCAAGGGTCGGGTTTTGGCGCTTGGCTCTGCTGCGGGTTATGGTGGCTCCTTCGTAGCGCGCAAACTCGCGATGCAGACCTTGCCTGATCCGCTGGCCGGGGTGTTCATTGGTGCGTTGACGGGATTGGTATGGTTCGTTGGGTGGGGGCTTTTTCGATTGCGTGGCCGGGTAGGGCTTTCATGGAGGTTGCATAAGCCAAGCGGGTGGCAATTGCTGGCTGGTGGTGCGATGACAATCGGACAAGTCGCACTGTTTTTCTCGTTGATGTTCACCAGTGTGACCGTCGTTGCCATCATGTCATCTATCGAGATGTTCTTTGCAGCCTGGCTTGCTGGGCATATCTTCAAAACCGAAAGACGGCCTGGCCCCAGGTTCTACATTGCGGCTGCTCTGGCTGCGACGGGGGTCATCATCCTTGCGATTGCTCCGACGCTTGAGTGAACGCCGAGGGACGGTCAGCTATGTGAAAGGTTGCTGATCAGCTTGTCCATCGCCGCAAAGAAGACGGTAAGTTCGTCTTCGTCAAATCCCTGGGATGCTTGATTTGTTGCAAGGCGGGCCGCCTGCATTGATCCTCGCACACTGAAGTGGTCCGCCGTTATGTTTAGGAAAATGGAGGATCAGAATGGCTACGAAGAGACACAAGCCGGAAGAGAATGTCACGAAGCTGCGGCAGGTTGAAGTGCTTGTCGGGCAAGGCATGTCCCGGGTGGATGCGATCCGCAAGGTTCGCATTACAGAGCAGACTTATTATCGCTGGCGCAAGCAGTACGGGGGTATGGGAACCGACCGGCTCAGGGAACTGAAGCGCCTCCAGAAAGAGAACGAACGGTTGAGAAAACCCGTCTCGGATCTGACGTTGGACAAGCTGATCCTGGCGGAGGCGCCAAAGGAAAACTTCTGAGCCCCGCTCGCTGCCGTGCCTGCATCGATCACGTCCGCACCCGGTTCCATCTGTCAGAGAGACGCGCCTGCCGTGTCCTGGGGCAGCACCGATCCACACAGAGGAAAGTGCCGCATGGCCGTGCCGATGAGGAGCGTCTGGTCGCGGACATGATCGAACTGGCGCGGCAGTATGGCCGCTACGGCTATCGTCGGATCGCCGCTTTTCTGAGACATGCGGGCTGGGAGGCGAACGACAAGCGGGTCGAGCGCGTATGGCGGCGAGAGGGGCTGTAGGTGCCAATGAAGCAACCGAAGAAGGGACGGCTCTGGCTGAATGACGGATCCCGTGTCCGGCTGCGCCCTGAGTATCGCAACCACGTCTGGAGCTATGACTTTGTCCACTGCCGGACGCTCAACATCCTGGACGAGCATAGCCGGGAATGCCTAGCGATCAAGGTGAAGCGCAAGCTGAACTCGGATGACGTGATCGATGCCTTGAGCGACCTGTTCATCATGCGGGGTGTGCCGTCTTACATCCGGTCTGACAACGGCCCGGGGTTCGTGGCTCAGGCCGTTCAGGATTGGATCAGGGCCGCCGACGCCAAGACTGCCTACATCGCGCCCGGGTCACCTTGGGAGAACGGCTACTGCGAAAGCTTCAATGCCAGGTTCCGCGATGAACTGCTCACGGGAGAAGTCTTCTACGGCTTTCGGGAAGCGGAAATCCTGATCGAGCAATGGAGGAAACACTACAATACCAAACGACCACATAGTGCCTTGATATCGCCCACCCGCCCCGGAAACCATCGCTCTGATGGACCCGAGACCGGTCATGCACTAACAATCAAACCGGACCACGCAGGTGGGGCTGATCATGAACTGATCCCATGCTCTCGGCACACAACCGCCTTCGAAATGTCGCTCTCCTGCTTCTTCAGGATCGCGATGATCTGTTCTTCGTTGAACCGTGATCGCTTCATTCTTCCGTCTCCTTCGTTGGGACGGATTCTACCTCAAAACGGAGGAGGAAACGGGTCTCAGGTCAGACATTCCGTTCCTCGACGAGATTGAAGCGAACAAGAAAGGGTGATCAAGCATCCTGCACTCCTCATGAAGCGGAATGTAGGGCTTGTATCACCAGGGGACTGGGCAGCTTGCTTGCCCAGTCTTTTCTTTGTCGGGATGCAGGGCGTGTACTGTTCCTCATAAAATCATAGACTTCTAAGATTGTGATTGCTAGTTTGCCTATGAAGTTCGAATTGTGAGGATAAAATGAGCATCAAGAACATCCTTATTGCACATTCCGGTAGCGCAGGCTTCCCAAGCAGCGTTAAGCACGCGGCAAAAATCGCCGCAAAGCACGATGCATGGCTGACTTGTGTCTATGGGAACGCATCCTCGTATTTCGAGCATGTTCTTGGTTTGACAGAAGATCTTCTCGACAAGCTTGGCAGTGCAAGAAACGAGAAAATTGCAGCAGCACGTGATCTGTTCCAACAGGCGGCTGCCGAGGCAGGCCTTGCAGAGCGGTCCCGCTTTATTATGCCGAATGAGATTGGCAAAATGAACTTGCCAGAGCTGGCGCGAAATTTCGATTTTGTCGTTACCGGCTATCATTCCAACCTACCAACAGATGAGTTTCGGGTCGTCAGCCCGGATATGATCTCATTGCAGAGCGGCCGACCCGTTCTTGTGGTTCCGAATGGATATTCTACGGATCAGCTTGCATCGCATGCACTTGTCGCATGGGACGGAAAGCGTTCTGCGGCCCGGGCGCTCAACGATGCAATGACGATCCTCGAGGAAAAGCCGCGTCGGGTGACAATACTAAGTGTTGGGTCTAGCTTTCCGAAAATGCCGGAGGGGGCGGATATCTTGACGCATCTGAAGCGTCATAATGTCGACGCAGAGCATGTTATCCGTCCAAAAAGCAAGGGCGGTATCGCCGAGGTTATTCAAGAGACGGCCAGAGAACTGGACGCAAAGTTAATCGTGATGGGGGCGTACGAACATAGCAAGTTCTCTCAAGACCTTTTTGGTGGTGTCACGCATGAGGCAACGAGGACCAGTAAAGTTCCGGTTTTTATGTCTCACTAGTACCCTGGCGAGGTATGTTGAGGATTGGTGTCGCTTCCTGCCGGGAATAGTTGTCAAAACTTCGTGGCGGGGCATGGCAATATCAATCACCGCCAAAACGGGCTCGGCCTGTGCAATACTGTTACCGGCCATGGTCGGTCTGCCTTGCGGTGTAGTTTGTGCAAAACCACTGTAGGGACCTGAAACCCGGCTATGATCGCCTACTGCGCAATCTGTGGGCTCCGCAGGCAATCATAGCCTTCAATCAGCGCTATTCCGAAGGTGTAACGGAACGGAGTTCACCAGCCGGGCCATCCTGAGATGGGCCGA
The DNA here is from genome assembly GCF_900109195.1 of Pseudooceanicola nitratireducens. GTDB lineage: Bacteria > Pseudomonadota > Alphaproteobacteria > Rhodobacterales > Rhodobacteraceae > Pseudooceanicola > Pseudooceanicola nitratireducens. The sequence continues at coordinate 17,570 of NZ_FNZG01000012.1, forward strand.
CCACAATGCCATTCCCTGCACTACATTGACCCCGGCAAGCCACGACAGAATGCGTTCATCAAGTCATTCAACGGCAGCCTGCGTGACGAACTTCTGAATGAGGAGATATTCGACATGACCTGCCCCCCGCGAAATCCCTCACCGTGATGTAGAGTCTGCGCCAACTCTGAAGGAGCAGACACATGCGAAAGAGCCGTTTCACCGAGGCGCAAATCATTGGGATGATCAAAGAGCAGGAGGCCGGAATGCCGACGGTCGAGGTATGCCGCAGGCATGGCCTGAGCACCGCTACGTTCTACAAACTGAAGGCCAAGTATGGCGGGATGGAAGTGTCCGAGGCTGCAAGGCTGAAAGCGCTTGAGGATGAGAACGCCAAGCTCAAACGCCTGCTGGCGGACACCATGCTGGATAATGTCGTGTTGAAAGATCTTTTGGGAAAGAACTGACGACATTGATCAAGCGGTGAGAGGCAGCGCTCCGGGTGATGCGGGATCATGAGATCTCGCAGCGCCGGGCGTGTCGGCTGGTCGGTGTCGATCCCAAAACAGTTCGGCGTGAACGCCCGCCGGACTATGCCGAGATACGCAAGGAGATGCAGGAGATCGCCGGTAAGCGGCGCAGGTTCGGTTACCGCCGGATCGGCTTGCTGCTGGAGCGCAAGGGCATGACCATGAACCACAAGAGCTGTATCGCATCTACCGCGAGGAAGGGCTGTCCGTGAAAAGGCGGCGCGGTCGCAAGCGCGCACGTGGGACGAGGACGCCGATGCCGATCGCGGGACAACCCAATGCGCGGTGGTCCCTGGACTTCGTGTCCGACAGCTTCGGCACCTCGCGGAAGTTCCGGATTCTGGCGGTGATCGACGACTGCACGCGCGAGTGTTTGTGCCATGTAGCAGACACGAGCCTGTCCGGCGCACGGGGCGCCCGGGAGCTCAGCTGTCACTGTACCCTAATTAATCAGATTCTGCGGATTGGAAGCGTTTTCGGCAGATTCTGTACCCTTAATTGCAATATATCCACAGGGCGCTGCG
>NZ_FNZG01000013.1 GCF_900109195.1 Pseudooceanicola nitratireducens
GCGAGGAAAGACCCGCAGGGTCAGGGGAAAAAGATCGGCGACAACCTTTGTGGACGGGACGACAGCTGCGACCAGCATGTCATGCAACTCAGACATTGGGAGAAGTGCGGTGGCCGCGAAGGAAGGTGGGTGAACTGCCGACAACTAAGAACGCCGAAACGATCCTTTCACAGTCACACCTGATCTTTCGATACATACCACGACCCGTCGCAACGCAACACCGGCCCGTCTTGAGGTCCTCGGTCGAGTTACCAATGGCCTAGAGCAGAAAGTGATCTCACAGGCTGGAGAAGTTGAAATGCCCAGGCGAGGACGCGCACATCTTTTCCCGACAGCTTCAATCCCGGCCGCGTTGCGAACTTCGAAGATGTCCCGTATGGCAGCGCAAAACTGAGCAAACGACGTGTGCGACTCGGAAGATCAGGCAAACGCCCGAGCCCGCTCCAATCCCGACACGTGTCGGGATGAGTGAAGAGGATAAGCAGTTGGACGGCGCAACACAGAATGTGGTCACCGAGGATGGCCTGCGCGATCTGCTCTCAGATGGCTACCTCATCGAGGTGATCTGCAACCAGACTGCCGAGAAGCGCCATAACAGTTGGTATGGCGCGTGGATCGTGCACGCGGTGACGAAGGACGGCCAGGACGCGAAGATGCTTGTCACGAGCCGCAGCGTCTTCAAATTGCGCGAGTTCAAGACGATCGTCGGATTGGTCAGTTTCCTGGCCGAAATGGGGCGCCTTTCGGCGAACATCCCGCTGATCCCGGGACGACGTGAGCGTCACGAGGCTTTTGGAAGTCCCGCGACAGCGACAAACTAGAAATACTCATCCACACACTCAGCAGTCTGACAGACCAAATCCTGCAATACTGCGCACCTCCGCGAACTCAAAGTGCGAACCGCACTGGGCGCTCTGACTGATGTCATTGTAGAACCGGGGCCTAAGCCCCGATCCTCTTGATGCGGATCCCGAGCTTGCGGGCCTTGTCGACGATGTTCTCTGTGATACCCGAACCTGGGGTGGCGATCAGCCCTTGGGGCATGGTCTCCAGCATCTTGTCATTGCGCTTGAAGGGGGCGGCCTTCCCGTGGCTCTTCCAGTCGGGCCTGAAGACCACCTGGGTGACACCTCGGGTATCTGCCCAGCGGGCCGCGATCATCTCGGCGCCTTTGGGCGTGCCACCGTGCAAGAGCACCATGTCGGGGTATTTCGCAAGGGTGGCATCGAGGACGGACCAGATCAGGTCGTAGGCCTGATAGTCGCCGCCCGAAAAAGCGATCCGTGTGCCTTCGGGGCAGTGCACCTCGGTCTCCTTGCGGCGCTTGGCCGAGAGATAGGCCCGACTGTCCACCACGGCGGAGATCAGACCCCGATGCGAGACCTTGGATCCGGTGCGGGGCAGCCAGGGCGAACCGGTGGCGGCCGAGAAATGGTCCACGGCCAGATCGCGCATCTGCTCGAAAGCGTCGCGATGGTCCCAGAGCTTCAGCCCGATCATCTGGAGGCGTTCCAGCTCGACCGAGGCGACCTCAGAGCCGTCCTGGATCGCGAGGCTTTCCCGGACCTCGAATTCGTTGTCGTCGAGAAGCTTCTGGATATGGGTCAGCCGGCGATGGAAGATCGAGGTGAGGGACCAGAGCATCTCTTCAATATTGTCCTCCAACTGGCTGCCGGTGAGGAGGCCGATGGTGGTCTCAAAGAGGGTCGCCATGGCGAGTTCGACCTCGTCGGGTTGGGGCAGGGGGCGATGATCGGTCTCGCCGGGTCCCGGTGTTGCGCCGTGAAGTGCGAGGTGGTCGAGGATGGCGGAGGTCACGCCGGTCTCCTCTTGGATGTCTGTCTGATGGGGCATTGTCTGGTTCCTCTGTTTGATCTGACCCGATTTGGATGGGGCGATGTCAGGACCGGCGGCGACCGGGCCGCATCCGTCAGGATCGGAGCGAAGCGGAGAATGTGACCCGGACCGGAAAATTGGTCCCGCGAGGAATGCCCTGAAAGGGGAGGGGAATTTTCCGGGTAGCGGGCGCATTGCTGCCCGGGCGAGGGGCACTCAGCCCCGACCCGCTGGTCCATCGCTCCCCTTGTCCAAACGGGATCAGATCGAACCGGCGGAACCTTTGCCCTGTCGGACATCAATGGGTAGGCAGGCGGTCATCCGCCCCCAATCTCCAGACCTTGCGCTTTCATGGCCTCTAAAAGGGACCGGCGCAGCGCATCCTTGCCAAGTGCCCGCAGATCGTCGTTGAAATCGCCCATTGCCGGCACGAGATCACCACAGGCAATTCCTCGCGATTCCAGTTGGTTACGCAATCTCTTTGATGCATTGCGTCCTGCTTCATCATTGTCCCGCGCGATCCAGATACGCTTGATCCCCGGCGGCGGGATGAAGAGGCCGAGATGGGTGGCGGTGAGACAAGACGCGAGGTCGAACTCAAGCAGAGCCGTGCCAACCGAAAGGGTGTTCTCGAGACCTTCGCCGACGATGAGATCAGTGCGCCCGGTGCCAGACCAGAAGCGGATGGCATGGCCATGAAGCTGCCCAAGGATCCGCTTCGGGTTCTCGATCGCGGCCAGACCGCCGGTGGAGGGGTCGAGATAGGTGCGCGCGCAGCCAGTGATCTGGCCCCGATTGTCCGTGATCTTCGCCAGCAGGGCAGGGGCTCTGTGCGGCGGATCAGGCCCGTCCTCGCCGTGGCGCAGGAAGACCTGCGGGTGATAGCGGAGCGCTGGACCGAAGCGCGAGATCCCGCGCCCCTGCAAATAGGTGGCCGCCAGAGTGCCGAGGACCGGCTTGCCTGCGGCAAAGAGCTTCCGCGCCCGCGCGATGCGTTTGCTGGAGGCTGCATCCGGGCGCTCAGCCTTTCGGGTTTCACGAGGTACGGCAGCGCAGGGGGCCTCGCCGAGAAAGGACTGCGCCTCCCTCAGCGTTTCCTTGAGCGTGACCGAACCAAGCCGTTCCTGCAGCAGGTCTATCAGATCGCCATATTGCCCCGTCGCAAAGTCGGCCCAGGATCCGGCCTTGCGCCCACCTTGAGCTTGCAGCCGGATGGCGAGGCTTTGACCTTTGGCCCCCGAGGTATCGCCAACCTGCCAATAGTTGCCCTGCTTGCGCCCCTCGGGGAAATACTGGCGGCAGAAGCTCTCGGCCCGATCTGCCAGATCGGCCGAGAGGTCTGCGATGCTGCGCCGCGCGTTCATGCGGCGGCATTCGCAGCGTTTGCGCCAACCGGATGCTCGCCGAGCACGCGCGCCAGCACGTCAATGCCGTCCACCGGGATGAACACCCGCGTCTTCCACTGGATCACCTCGGTGAAGCAGCCCAAAGCCTTCAAACCGGGCAGGGCCGCACCGGACGCGCCGATCAGCTCACATCTCGGCTGCCCCATCACGAGCGACCGGCGCAACTGGTAACCGCCGAGCAAGCTGAGGGTCGTCTTTGCGTCCATCACCGCGCCGAACACCTCCTGCGGTGCCATCTCGATCTGACAATCGAGACCGAGGCGCGCGTAGACATTGAGAAGCTGATCCTGGCTGACCAGACGGCCGATGGCGCGTTCCCCATCCTCGGTCTGCAGGCGATAGATGCGCATGTTGTCAGCGGGCAGCCGATCCCAGATCGGCAGGAGCAGCCCGCAGATCAGCGTGATCTTCGAGGTGGTGAACTCCGGCACGGCGGCGACTTCGGTCTGCCAGAGATGTTCGAACATCGAGTCATCAATCTCCTCCCAATGCGAGGTCGAAAATTCGCTGGCCGCGAGGATCTCGGTTCCCATGGGCCGCAGCAGTTTCACCCGCAGGATCGGCACACCGTCTTCGTCCATGAAGGCGGGCGCCTTCACCATCAGCGCCGCGCGTTTGGAGGTCGTGTTCCAGCAGAGCGTCGCGCCCTCTGTGTTTGCGCAGATCGATTTGACCCGGGGCAGGGCGAGAGGATCGTTGCGGTCTGTGCGCTCCACGGTCAGCGCAGTGGCCGTCGCCCCCGTCGCCTCATGCTCGAAGATGACCTTGCGATCGACGATCTCGAACTTCTCCGCGCGCAGGGTCTCGAGGCCGACATCCAGCGTGCCCGCCTGCCGCGCGTCTTCGATGATCGCCGAGAGGAACCCGCCGAAGGCCTCGAAAATTGCGTCTTGCACGTCAATCCTCAGAGCAAGGCAGCGGTTCAGGAACTGCTGGATCGGCGGCAGGGTTTCCTTCATCGTGCCGTCCGCGTCATCGAGCGTCAGCCCGGTCATCTCCTGGAATTTGGCGTAGGAGCAGGCGTCAATCTTGCCCGCGCGCAGCTTGTAGAAGAACTGGCGCCGCGCCGCGCGTGCGTAAGGGCTTTCGAGGTTGTCCTCGGCGCGAAACATGTTCTGACCGCCGGTCTCGCGTTGCCCCTTGGTGATCGCCCCGAGCGTGTCGAGGCGGCGCGCGATGGTGGAGAGGAACCGCTTCTCGCCTTTCACATTGGTGGCCACCGGCCGGAACAGCGGCGGCTGCACCTGATTGGTGCGATTGGTGCGCCCGAGCCCCTGGATGGCATTGTCGGCCTTCCAACCGGGCTCGAGCAGGTAATGCACCCGGAGGCGCTGGTTCTTTGCCCCAAGGTCGGCGTGATAGCTGCGCCCGGTGCCACCTGCATCTGAGAAGATCAGGATGCGTTTGGCGTCATCCATAAAGGCCTGAGTCTCGCCGAGGTTGGAGGAGGCGGGGCGGTTCTCGACCTTGAGCCGCCCTTCGCGCGTTTTCACGATGCGCCGCTTGCGCCCCGTGACCTCGGCCACCGCATCGCCGCCAAAATGCCAGAGGATCTGGTCGAGCGCGCCCTGCACCGGGGCGAGGGCACCCAAGTGCTCGATCAGATCGTCCCGCCGCCGCTCCGCTTCGCGGCAGATGATGGGATTGCCGTCAGCATCGAGGGCGGGGCGCGACCGCAGATCGCCGTTCTCGTCGGTGTAGGGCTCGAAAAGCTGCGTCGGGAAGCTGTGCATCAGGTAGTCCATGATGTTTTCACGCGGTGTAAAATCGACCTGCAGATCGTCCCAGTCCGAGGCCGGAATCTCCTCGAGACGGCGTTCCATCACCGCTTCGCTGGTCGAGACGACCTGAATCACTGCAGAATGCCCCGCCGCCAGATCCGCCTCGATCGCGCGGATAAGCGAGGGGCATTTCATGGCGGTGATGAGATGGTTGAAGAAGCGCTGTTTGTTGCTCTCGAAGGCCGAACGCGCGGCGGATTTTGCCTGGGCGTTCAGCGTGCCGGTCTCGGAGGAGATGCCAGACGCCTGAAGCGCGGCCTCAAGATTGGTGTGGATGATCTGGTAGGCATCGGCATAGCTGTCGTAGATCGCGATCTGAGGGGGCGTCAGGTCGTGCACCAGCATCTCGTATTCGACCCCGGCGTAGGAGAGCGAGCGTGCCAGATATAGCCCGAGCGCCTTCAGGTCGCGCGAGATCATCTCCATGGCGGCAATACCCCCGGCCTCCATCGCGGCGACAAACTCTGCACGTGTCACGAAGGGGAAATCGCCAGTGCCCCAGAGCCCGAGGCGGGAGGCATAGGCGAGATTGCCGACGACCGTGGCCCCGGTGGCCGAGACATAGAGGACGCGTGCATCAGGCACAGCGTTTTGCAGTGCGAGGCCAGCGAGGCCCTGCTGTGAGGCCTTCTTGTCGCCGCGGTCGGACTTTTCGCCAGCAGCATTGGCCATGGCGTGGCTTTCATCAAAAGCGATGACCCCGTCGAACCCTGCGCCGAGCCAGGACGTCACCTGGTCGAGACGGGAGGCTTTGCCTTCCCGCTCGGCGGAGCGCAGCGTGGCGTAGGTGACGAAGAGGATGCCTTCGGGCAGGCGGATGTCGCTCCCTTGGCGGAATTTCGAGAGCGGCACGATATCGCTTTCACGCCCCCCGAGGGCCATCCAGTCGCGCCGCGCATCTTCGATGAGCTTGTCGCTCTTCGAGACCCAAACGGCCCGGCGGCGCCCTTTGAGCCAGTTGTCGAGAATGATGCCCGCCACCTGCCGCCCCTTGCCGCAGCCGGTGCCATCGCCCAGGAACCAGCCCTTGCGCAGACGGAAGGCACCTTCGTCACCCTCCGCCGCGGCCATAAGCTGACCCTCGATCTCCCCGCGCTTGAACCAGCCTTTCAGGTGCGCCTCGTGTGCATTGCCCGCGTAGATCACGCTTTCGAGCTGCGGAGCGGAGAGGAGGCCGTCAGCGACAAGGGACTTCGGCAAGACTGGGCGATAGGTCGGCACGGGCGGCGGGACAGACGCCATGGCTGCGGATTGGACAAGTGCTGTCGGGTGCTCCGCTGCGCCGCCGATCCGCATCGCCTGAAGATTATAGGTCTCGTAAACCGTGTCCTGCAGCGCGACGCCCGGTACGCTCCAGGCTTTCGGCAGGTAGTCGAGCGGGGCCGTCACGACATCATCAAAGGGATGCCGGGCGCGCTCCTCGGCGCGGGCGCGGGTTTCCTTGCGGGCGGCGTTACGCAGAGCGTACAGGTTGGTGCGGGACTGGCGGTTCGGCACAGACAATGCCGCGCTGGTAGGGCAGGGCGGGGGGTTGCGGCGCGCGGGACAATGGGTGAGCACTGCGGAGAGAAGATCGCCCGTGGTTGCGCAGATGGGATGATAGACGGCCTCGATTTCGACAGGTGCGGTCTCGCGTTCGCCCGCCGCGCGCTTGTCGATTACCGTCAGCCGCGTGTCGATCGTGGTCCCATGCCGCGCGAAGACCTTGCCGTCGATCGCGGCGGAAAACACCACGTCTGCGCTCTGGCCTATGCGTTGAAACGTCGGCTGGAAACTCTTGGTGGAGGGCCGAAAGCTCTCGCCCGTGATGATGACAAGCCGCCCACCCGGAGCAAGACGTGCCAGCGCGGACAGAACATGCTGACTGGTCGCCTGCCGAAACCGACCTTCGACATGGTTCGCAGCCGAAAACGGCGGGTTCATCACGATGACCGAGGGCGTGATTGCGCGGTCGAGACGGTCGTCGATCGAGGCGGCATCGTGATCCGAGACAACAGCATCCGGAAACAATTGTTCCAGCAAGGCACGGCGCGTTTCCGCAAGCTCATTGAGAACAAGCCGCGCGCCTGCAGTCCGGGCGAAGATCGCCAGCATGCCGGTGCCAGCGGATGGCTCGAGCACCAGGTCGCCCTCGCGAAACCCCGCCGCCTGCGCGACAATCGCCGCAAGGGGCAGGGGGGTCGAAAATTGTTGCAGGCGGACGCTATCTTCAGAACGCCGTGTGTGCGAGGGCGCCAGACTGGCCAGCCGCTCGATCATGGTGAGGAAGGCCTGCGGCGAGGCCGCCTGGCGCTGCATCAGCGCGCCATAGCGCGCGAGCATCAGGATTTGCGCAACCTCGACGGCCTCGTAGGCGTCCTTCCAAACCCAGGCGCCGCTCGTGTCGCTGGCACCGAAGGCCTCCTCCATCACGGCGCGAACAGCGGCGGCGTCAATGGGTTTGCCAGCCTCGAACAAAGGGACGAGGGCATTTGCAGCCTGCATCAGGTTTTGAGCAACGCCTGCAGCCTCGGGCAGGGCAGGGGCCTCTGAAAGACATGCAAGCGGGACGGAATGGGGGTGAGCGTTCATCGGCAATCTCCGGAGTTGAGGGTTGGCCCCAGGCCCCGCGCGCACTCTCGCACCCGGGAGGGGTCACCCCTCCCGCCCTGTCTCTCGCTCTTTCATGGCAAAGCCCTGGTGCGAATTTGCCCTGCGTCAGGACGGCCGCAGATGGCGAGGCACGTCCATCGATTGATGCAGGATCCGGATCACAAATATCCTGTCCGGGTCCACCTCATAGAACACGAGGTGCCGGCCCGTGATCAGTTTACGCGCACCCTGCAGGAGATCGGAGCAGTCCGACCCCATTTGAGGATTGGCGATCAGCCCCTTCAGGGCACGCTCGATGTCGTAGAGATAGCGGTCCGCCTGCGCCGCGCCCCACTGTCGGTCTGTCTCGACCCAGATATCGACGAGATCGGATTTAGCCGCTTCAGAGAGATGGATGTCACGCATCAGAAGCGCCGGAGCGGCTCCGCGCCTCGCGCTTGATCGCATCCATATCGAGCGGACCAGCGTCGCCGGATTGCTTGCCCTCCATCAACGCAACGCGAAGCCGCGCCCGCTGACCTTCCTGTTCTTCCATCAGGCGCAAGGAGGCGCGGATCAACTCGCTGGTTGACCCGTAGCGCCCTTCCTTCAACATCAGGGCAATGAATTCGTCCCAATGGGGGCCCAGTGTGACGCTTGTGCTTGCCATGTTCACCTCCGAAATACGCATGAATAACATATATGAGTACTTCACGCATTTCAACTCGGAGGTGGGCTTGCGCCCAGTTCTTCGGCGGCGACGGCTCTGGATCTCGCCTGTAAAACGAGATGGTCTACAAACGCTCGTGCCTCGGACAGGCAGTCCAGCTCATAGTCGCCGAAGAAGCCCCAGCAGGCGTCGAGCTCCTCGCCGTCACGCTCGATGACATAGCCATAGACCCGCCCGCCAAGATAGGCGTCGTAGCTGACGATTTCAGCGCGCAGGATGTCGGCTGCCTTTTCCCGCAGTGCCTTGGTGACGCGCTTCACATCGAACTCCTTCCGAACCGCCTCAAGCAACACATAGACGTAACCGGCCTGGCCGGAATCCCACGGGCAGTGGAACCCGATGGTGTTCATCGCGAGGCCGGAATGGTCATAGAGAAACACCGGCAGAAGGATCGCCTTGCGCTCGGCGCGCTCGCGCAACTGGTCCATTGAGAGATCACACTGATCCGAGACACCCGCGAGATCGCGCAGAAACGACTCGGGGCTTGCGAAATGGTGGCTTTCGCCCAGCCGGTATCTCCGATGCCAGCAGATCAGCGTGCCGAGGTTCGACCACTCCCGTGGGCTTTCGGGATCGGGGTCATGGAAAATCTTGATGGTGTGGCCGTGATAGGCCTCCTCATAGACAGGGTCGTGCATGTCGATGTCCTTTCTTGGAACGAAATCGACTCGCCAGGCCGATTGGGCGCAGGCGAGTCGATCTGGTTGTGATGAGTTGGTTGGTGAGGTTGCCGCCCGTCGGATCAGGCGGCGGCGCGGTTCTGGCGGTGCTGAACGTGTTCGACCGAGACCTTCAGCAGCCATTCCTCGAAGCCGAGAATGGTCTGGTGATTTGCCACCGCGTGGCTCCAGACCGCGCGCGGATCGCTGCCGATCTGCGTCGGGTCGTTGTCGATCCGGCCGTTGGCCATCCACGGTTCCGGTTGGATGCGTCCAAGCCAGTCGGCCAGCGACGGGATGCGCCCTTGGCAGTCTTCGCGCACATGTTGTTCGCCGATCCAGCGGATCGGCACGACCCGGCCCGCGCTGTTGGTCAGGCTTCGCCCAAACAAACGCTCAGCTTCGAAGATCCCGAGCGTGTGGTGCCGATGTGCTCGGTGGGTGAAAAGTGCGAGGTGTTCCTTAGATGAGTCGAACCAATCGTGCACATATTGGTAATCATCTGGAACACCTCCGAACTTTCGGGCCGAGCTTTCGGCGTGGTGGAGGGGATGTGCCATATCAAAGCCCCTCATGTTCGGTGGTATTGGTCGCGATGTAGCGGTTCGAATGACTGACATCGATGTTGTCAGTCGCGAGCACCCAGGTCAGTTCGCCATAGCCACCTTCGTTGTTCTCGAACCCGGGGCTGAGCGCATAGGCGAAGTCCCAGCCGAAATCTTCGACCCGGCGGCGCAACTCTTCTGAGAGAGAGATCGTGTCTGGCGTCACGACGACATCTTCGATATTGCCGGAATCGCCGTAGCCTTCGTATTGCACCTCGATCTTCGTCACGCCGACGGCACGCAGTTCGGAGAGAAGGGCCACGCGGGTCACAACCCTCTGTTCGGCGGCGCGTTTCTGGGCTTCCAGCATCTGCGCGTAAAAATCATTCACTTGTGTCATGTCTTCGATCCTTTGGAATTGAGGGAAGGGGAGGGCGACCTTTGCATCAGATCGCCCAGGAGGTTTCCTGCGGGGGGCTTCAAGCCGCGGCGTCGCCGCGTTCGTCACCCGTCCGGTCAACCAGGTTGAAATACAGATTCTCAGTCGCGCGCTTGAACCCCGGCGGTTTGCGCGGGGCGAGGCAGCGCACTGAGGCACTGCAGCTCTCGCCATGCTCCATCGCGAACTGCGTCACTTGGTCGATCAGGTCGTCCATGCCCGCGGCCTGGATGCGCTTTTCCGGGTAATTCGCCATCATCTGGAACTGTGTGACGACGAAGGCGCCGTCGCGGTGCGCGGGATAGAGGGTGATCTGATAGTCGAGTGTCTTGGCCATCTCTGGTCTCCTGCGGCGGGCGGAACGCGACCATCGCGCCCCATGGAAACCCGCCAGCGCGAAAGGACCGCCCTTTGTGCAAGGGCGATCCGAGGTGATGTTGAAGAAGAGGGGCGTCAGTATTCTGACGGCAGAAGCAGGGTCAGGACGCGGCGGGTTTGCGCGGGATCGGATGGCTCGGGAGAGCCATATTGATAGTCGACGTCGTACAAATCGAGCTTGAACCAGGTCGTGGTCCCGTCGAAGTCGATGACCCCCATCTCGTGCCAACCATGGGGGTCACTGTCAGCGTTGAACGCGTCAAACGAAGCGACGCGGCGGGTGAGAGCGAGCTGGGCGTCCGGCCCTAGTGCTGCAACACCACGGGTCATGACAAACTGGCCCTGCGGCGCATCGGCGACGGGGGTGGTCCTGAGAATGGAGCGACGAAAGGCATCATTTTGCCCGGCGATCAATTCGGTTTCCTTGACGGGATCGATATCGAGTGTGGTGGTCATGAGAATTCTCCGGGACGGGCCAGCCGATCAGACACCGGCTGCGTGAAACCCGTCAGCGGGAAAGGGCCGCCCTCTGCGCGAGGACGGCCCAAGGCTTAGGTCATGATCGGATCGGTTTTCGCCGCGTCAGGCCGCATCCTCGCTCAGGAAGGCGGGCAAGGACGACGGTTCATTGCTCTCAGCGTCGCTCAGAGAATCTTCGGCGGACAGATCTCCCTCCTCGGTCTCCGGCGCAGCGCCTGCCGTGTCGGCACCAGCCTCCGTCGCACCGGCAAACACCATCCCGTCGGGCAGCCACCGCGTCGTCTTTGCAACCGTCGCGGCGTCGAAACCTTCCGTCTCGCTCGCCGCTTCTGCGAACGCCCGCTCCATCGCGGCCGCGATATCGCCCTTGCGTTCGCGATTGCGATCCTCGGCGTAGTCGTCACCGATCAGCTTGCGCGCCGTGGCCACCGCATGCCCCTTGTTGACCCGACCCCAGTAGTTTTGGGCAGTCGGGCGCCAGCAGGCAGCCACATCAACATCGAGCCGCGCGCCGATCTCCTCGATGATCGGGGAAGGACGATTGTCGGAGGAAAGCTGGGGTTTGACCGCGAGACCCGTCGCCCAGGCGAAAAGCGCCTGCTTGTCCGCAATGGGCAACGCCGACATCGTCCGGAAGTCCTCGGGTTTCTGAAGCTTCATCCAGTCCGTGGCGAGGTCTTGTTCCAGCGCCTCGAGCATTTTTTGGGCGACGGTGTCCGCGTGCAGCACTTCGCGGTCTTGCGCCTGGAAGGGCCGGATCGAGATGTCGAGTGCCTCGTTGCCGTAGGACCGCCCCAAAGCCTGTTCGCAGAGCGCGTAGAGCATCGCATCGAAGGCCACCTCGAAATCAGCCGCCAGATGCGCCCTGAGGATGTGCTGGCGCGTGGCACGCAGATCATCCGCCAGGCTCGCCGAAATGCCGTCCGCCTTGCGCAACGTGGCCGCGGGGTCAGAGGTCGGCACTGGCGTGGAGGACGTCGGCGGCGTCACATGTGGGCGGGCGGGGGAGGAGGCATCACCCGCATCAGCACTATCTTCGTCCGGCATGGCCGCAGCAGGGATATCTTCTGGCCGCACCAGGCCTTTCTCGACACGTAGCGCACCGTCATGACCGATGGTCAGAACCACGCCCGCAATGGCGCGATCTGCGTCCGCGAAAGGTTGCCGCTCGCGCTGCAGGGCTTCGATCTCGCGCAAACGCGGCTCGATGGCGTAGTATTCTTCGGTCTCGGCGTCGGTCCAATCCTCGCCGTCATTCTGCGCCGCCAATTCCTCTTCGCGGGCGATGAGATGCTCTTCCTCGGCGAGCAGATCGGGATCGGGTTCGATATCCTGCGGATAGACACGCCCGAAACTGCGAAACGCCCCGTAATCCACAGAGAGATGCACCTCGACCCATTTCCATGTCCCTTCAAAGGGTTTGGCCGCGGCCTGCAGCTTCTCGATGGCGAGACGCTCGAGGAGCTCAGGGTTTTCCATATGGGCGCTGGCGCGATCGTCGAAGAGGTCGCGCAGCAGAACGCCTCCCGCCGCCTCATAGGCTTCGATGCCGACGAAACGCCCCAAGGCCGAGTTCGCAGAATGCGCGGTCTCGGTCAGTTGGCGTTTGATGCTTTGCGGGTGGATGTGATAGCCGCCCTTCACCGCGTTCCAGACCGCCAGTTGCCGATCGTGGTCGTCGGTCAGCGTAAACGCCATCACGCATTCGAGGGTCAGATCCCCCGCGCGAAATCGCTCGATGATTTCGGGCGCGACACGGGCGAGTTTCAGCCGACGGCGTACCAGGTCGACGGAGACACCGAATTTCAGCGCAATTTCGTCCTCGCTGCGCCCTTCGCCAATCATCTTGTCGAAAGCTTCGAACTGGTCCGCCGGATGCATGGCTGCGCGCTGAAGGTTTTCTGTGGCGGAGGTGAGGATGGCGTTGCGTTCGTCCTCGACGAGGCAGGGCACCGGGTGGTCTGCGGGGATCACACCGTCCTCGGCCAGCTGTTTCAGCGATTTGAGGCGACGGCCACCGGCGTCAACAGCAAAACGTGTCTCTGACAGCGCATGAACCACTAGGTTCTGTTTGATGCCTGTCTCGCGGATGCTGGCGAGGAGTTCGGCGTCGTCGCTAGCGCTCGCGGCGACTTTGCGGACGTTGAGTTGGCTCGGCTCCAGCTGGTCGAGCGGGATCATCCGGATGTCGGCGGCGCCGTCAGGCGCAGCCGATCCGGCGGTTTCGGTTTTCTTTGAGGTGGCGGGTTTCGAACGCGTCGTGGTTTTGGTCTTGGCCATGGTCAGGATCCTTGTCGCGCCGGACCCGGAAGAGGCTCTCTCTTTCCTTTCAAGCCCGGCACACGGGCTTCCCTTTCTCTGGCTCTTTGCAATTGCGAAACACGTCAGCAATCGACCGTTTGTAAACGAATGCAAGTAAGTGCTCTCTCGTCGTGCTCGTCCAAAAACCCTTGGTTTCCTTGCGCTGAACGCGATCTGAGAGGTTCCACCGGCAGTCGCGTGCGCGTACTATATAAAGAGCGTCGGCAACCGCCACAAAATCACTTGGGTAATGTCCAAAAGATTAGTATTTTGCACATATGAAGCCCCAAGTATACGCTTTGACTGATGATTTCGATGACCCCTTCATCACAATCGAGGAGGATGAAGAGGCTCACGAAGAGGATCTCTGGTTTCTGCCTGGGCCACTCGAGGAAGAACCGGATGATTTGCTTCCCGGGCCACGGGCAGAACCGCCAGACACTGCTGTCATCGACGACTGGGCAAAGGCAGAAGGCGTTCACGCTGCGCGACTGGCAAAAGTGGCTGGACGCTTAGGAGCTCTGGATGACCGGCTGCTGCGTGGCCCGGAAGGCTGGCGGCATCGCCTCGCTCTTATCGAGGCGGCGGACCTCAGCTGGTTCGCAGGGGATCGGGTGAGTTCTGATCGTCTGGCGCTCTGGATATCGATGCGGCTGTCAGGTGCACAGGATGACCCAAATGCCCTGGCAAGAGTTGGATGGGCTGTTCGACGCCTGACAGGCGGTCCCGGACCAAACGGTGACTTGGCCGCCTTCCTGGATCGCCGCGATCCCGAGAACATTGAAGACAGTGCTGAGCGTTTCGAAGATCGCGCGGGCGGATGGCTGGACGTCATGGCGGCTGCGGGCGACTTACATCCAATCACGCGGGCTTGCATGGGCTTTCATCTCTGGAGCCTGGCGGGCCTCGGACAGCACGGCGACCAGATGGAAGCCGCCGTCACCGCGTCCAGGGTCGCGGCCAGCGACGGAAGCGGCGCCATCTTCGCACCGCTCGCTATGGGCGGGGCAGGGGGGCTGCGTGTCTCGGGTTTGCCAACCGAACGCTTGGCACGCTGGTTGGATGGGATGAACAGCGCAATTCTGACGGCGATGCGAACACTTGACGATATTGAAGCGTGGACGGGTCGGGCAGAAAACGTCATGGCGCATTTGTCGGGTCGCACGCCGGTCGCCTTGCGTAAAGCTTTCTCTCAGTGGCCATTGGTCTCTGCCCCAATGGCTGAATCCGTGACCGGAGCCAGTCGCGCCGCCATTCAACGCAATCTGGCGTGGATGGAAGAAAGCGGTTTGATCCGCGAGGTGACAGGGCAGGGGCGCTTCAGGATATGGACTCTCGAAAACTGAAAGTCGATTCCCGGGTGTGCTGGTTAATTTCAATGTGCCAGCATGACAGAGATTGTCATGCCGCGATGTTGCTACAAATGCAAACCGGATACGAGGCTGTCAAATGGACTTTCTCAAAAGCTGCCAATCTGTTGCGCGTCGCTGACATGGCGACCTCGCGGTATGACGGAATCCGCTTGCAGGACGTGACGGACGAGTTCGGTTGCTTTATTGCGCACCTTCGAGAAGGAGATTCGATTGTGCACTGCAGCAGGATGTCTTCCTTGTTCTTCACATAGTAACAGAGGGCAGGCTTGGAAACATCGAACAGGTCGGCCAATTCGCCAATTGACGTTTCCGAATACCTCTTGGTGGTGAACTCGTGCGCGGCCGTATCCAGCAACGCCCAGCGCTTCAGCTTCTGCTGATGCTCGGCATCCTTGGCTTTGCGGGCGAATTGATCAGGTTGCGGCTGCGTCCTCCTTAATCATGTCGGCGGCTTTTTCACCGATCATGATACAGGTGGCATTGGTGTTGCCGTTGATGATCTCGGGCATGATTGAGGCATCGGCGACACGCACATTGGCCAGTCCCTTGACCTTGAGCCGCGCATCGACCACGGCCATGTCGTCGCGGCCCATCTTGCAGGTGCCGACCGGGTGATACGCATGGTTGACCTCGGCGCGCAGGTAGTCGTCGATCTCGGCATCGGTATTGAGATAACGCTTTGGGTAAAGCGGCTTGGCGATCATATCCTTCAGCGGTGAGCCGTGCAGGATGTCCTGCGTCACCTTGAAGGCATTGCGCATGTCCTTCAGGTCATCGGCGTGATCCAGCAGGTTCAGGTCGATATTGGGCTCGGACCCCGGGTTGGCGTTCTTGAGCGTCAAACGCCCCCGGCTGCGCGGGTGGCCGATATTGACAATCATGGTAAAGCCCCACTTGATCATCGACATGTAGTCATGGGCATGGTTGCGATAGGGCAACGGCACCATGTGAAGTTGGAAATCCGGGTTGTTCTTACCCGGCTCGGACCGCAGGAAGCCACCCGCCGCTGTGGGCGGATTGGCGAGCCAACCTTTGCGCCTGGTGAAATACTGGTAGAAGGCACCAAGGTTCTTGAGCGTGCCCAGTGGGCCAAGGGAAATTCCGGTGCGTTTCTTAGATTTGAACACGAACATCACGTCCGGGTGGTCATGCAGGTTTTCGCCCACGCCGGGCAATTCATGCTGCACCTTGATGCCATGTTTCTCCAACTCGGCCCGGGGTCCGATGCCCGAGAGCATCAGGACTTGCGGCGAGCCGAAGGCCCCGCCGCTGACGATGACCTCCTTGTTCACCCCGACCCGCTTGGTTTCGCCGCCCTGGTCGTATTCGACGGCCACCGCGCGCCCGTCTTCCATGACGATCCGGCGCACCGTGGCCTTAACCTGGATATCCAAGTTCTTGCGGTCCGTGATCGGGTCGAGATAGCAGAACTTGACCGAGGCGCGTTCGCCGTTCTTGGTGGTGAACTGGTAGATGCCCAGCCCTTCGCGATTGGCGCCGTTAAAATCCGGGGTCTTGGGGTATTCCAGCTTCTCGCCCGAGGCGAGGAAGGCGTTGTAGAAATCAAACGAGGCATCGCCGTTGCTGACATGCAAGGGACCGCTGTCGCCGTGATAGTCATCCGCACCGCGTTCGTTGTTTTCGGCCTTGCGGAAATAGGGCAGCACCTCGTCATAGCTCCAGCCTTCGTTGCCGAGTTCGGACCAGCGGTCATAGTCGCCGGATTCGCCACGGATATAGACCATGCCGTTCATGCCGGACGAACCGCCCAGCATCTTGCCGCGCGGGTTATAAAGCGCGCGGTTGTTAAGATTTTTCTGCGGCGTGGTGTTGAAGCGCCAGTTCAGCTTGTTGATTTTGTAGTTCTGGATCAGCCCGGCGAACATGCCGGGAATCGAAACGAATTTCGAGTTACCCGGACCCCCTGCCTCGAGAAGCGTGACGGTAGTGTTCGGATCCTCGGATAGCCGCGCGGCAACCACTCCTCCCGAAGATCCTCCACCAATGACTACATAATCTGCCATTGTTACTCTCCCTGTTACCATTTTTTGTGTCTGTGTCAGACGATTTTCTTCATGACCGCCAAGAGCGTGTCGGTGAGCCTGCTGTAGGGCGGATTCAGAAGGTTGGCCGAGTTCAGCCGCGCCTGCCGGAAGACCGGCTTGTGGGCGCTGAAACTGTCAAACCCAGCCTTGCCGGTATGGGTGCCCATGCCGCTGGCCCCAATGCCGCCGAAGGGCAACTTTTCCTGGAACACGTGGAACAGGGTTTCGTTGACGCACATCCCCCCGGCCCAGGTGTTTTGCAGCATGTGTTTTTCACGGGCGCGGTCATGGCCAAACCAATAGAGCGCCAACGGACGGTCATGGCTGTTGATATAGCCCGTGACCTCATCCAGGCTGTCATAGGTCTTGATTGAGAGAACCGGGCCGAACACTTCCTCCTGCATCACTGCCATGTCGTCGCTGGGGTTAATCACCATATTCAGCGGCAGAATCCGGTTGTTGGTATTGCCCTCGCCACCATCGGGGTTGACCGTCACCACCTTTGCCCCCTTGTCACGGGCATCGGTGACCAGATTGCGCAGCCGGTCGTAATGGCGGTCCGAAACGATCGTAGTGTAGTCTACGTTGCCATCGAGGTTGGGAAAGAACTTGGTAAAGCCCTTCTTCATATCCCCGACGAACCCATCAAGCTTTTCGGTGGGCACAAAGACGTAGTCCACTCCGATGCAGGTCTGGCCACAGTTCAGCACCTTGCCGCGCAGGATCGAGCTGACCGCCTTGGCCGGATTATAGGAATGGTCGATGATCGCGGGGCTCTTGCCCCCCAGTTCCAGCGTGACAGGCGTCAGGTTGGGTGCCGCGGCCTGGGCGATCTTGCGCCCCACGGCGGTGGACCCCGTAAAGATCAGGTGGTCAAAAGGCAGTTCGGCAAACGCATTGCCCAGCTCGGCCCCGCCGGTGACGACGGCCAACAGGTCCTCGTCAAAATTGTCGGAAACGAGATTGCCCAGAAGTTCGGTTGTATGTACCGTGACCTCGCTGGGCTTGATCATCATACGGTTGCCTGCGGCCAGCGCATGCACCGCCGGAAGAAGCGCGATGGCATAGGGATAGTTCCAGGGAGCGATATTACCGATCACTCCTAGGGGCTGCGGCACCACCTTGCATGTGGCCGGCAGCGAATGCAGGCTTGTGCCCACCCGGCGCGGGCGCATCCATTTGCGCAGGTGACGGCGGGCATGTTTGGCGCCCTGGATGACAAGGAACAAATCGCTCAGCGTGGTTTCGCGCACCGAGCGGTTGCCGAAATCCTTGTCGATGACATTACAAATGTCGTGCTTGTGTTTCTCGGTCAGTTTCAGCAGCTTTTCGACATTGCCGCACCGTTCTTCGTAGGACGGGTAGGGGTTGGCATTGGAGGCGGCTTTCTGGCAGGTGAAAAGCGCCTTGAGATCGTCGATGGAGGTGTCAGGGACGATAGGCGTGGCATAGGAATTCATGGTTAGTCCTTTGTATCAATTTCGAGGAAGCGGCGCAGCATATCGCAGGCCATTGTCTGTTCTTCGGTCTTGAACATCCTGCTCTCCTATCGCGCCAGAATCAGAATCGAGGCCACAGCCCCTTCGATCCCGATCAACCCACCACCATTTTCGGCAATTGCCACGTTTGCGTCGTCAACCTGGCGTGCGCCGCACTGGCGCAACCAGGCCGCCGATCCCCGCGTCTCCAAAATGACATTTACATGTTGCAT
>NZ_FNZG01000031.1 GCF_900109195.1 Pseudooceanicola nitratireducens
TGACGGCGTACCTTTTGTATAATGGGTCATCGACTTGGTCTATCTAGCAAGCTTAAGCCGTTAGGTGTAGGCGCAGCGAAAGCGAGTCTTAATAGGGCGTATGAGTTAGATGGATCAGACCCGAAACCGAGTGATCTAGGCATGACCAGGATGAAGGTTAGGTAACACTAACTGGAGGTCCGAACCCACACCTGTTGAAAAAGGTCGGGATGAGTTGTGCCTAGGGGTGAAAGGCCAATCAAACTCGGAGATAGCTGGTTCTCCGCGAAATCTATTTAGGTAGAGCGTCATCCGAATACCCCGGGGGGTAGAGCACTGGATGGGTAATGGGGCCCCACAGGCTTACTGATCCTAACCAAACTCCGAATACCCGGGAGTACTAGATGGCAGACACACCACGGATGCTAACGTCCGTGGTGGAGAGGGAAACAACCCTGACCTCCAGCTAAGGCCCCTAATTCATGGCTAAGTGGGAAAGCAGGTGGGACGACCAAAACAACCAGGAGGTTGGCTTAGAAGCAGCCATCCTTTAAAGATAGCGTAACAGCTCACTGGTCTAATCAAGTTGTCCTGCGGCGAAGATGTAACGGGGCTCAAGCCATGAGCCGAAGCTGAGGATGCACGTAGTGCATGGTAGCGGAGCGTAGTGTGACATAACACCATGCCTCCTTAGTCCCCTCGGGGACATTGGAGGCGAGGTGTTTTCGATGAAGCCGGCGCGTGAGCGATCCGGTGGAGAGATCACTAGCGAGAATGATGACATGAGTAGCGACAAACAGGGTGAGAGACCCTGTCGCCGAAAGTCCAAGGGTTCCTGCTTAAAGCTAATCTGAGCAGGGTAAGCCGGCCCCTAAGGCGAGGCCGAAAGGCGTAGTCGATGGGAACCAGGTTAATATTCCTGGGCCAGGAGATGGTGACGGATCACAAAGGTAGTTCAATCTTATCGGATTGATTGGGCTGCTCCGTGGTCCCTGGAAATAGCCCTCCGTAGGACCGTACCCGAAACCGACACAGGTGGACTGGTAGAGAATACCAAGGCGCTTGAGAGAACGATGTTGAAGGAACTCGGCAAAATACCTCCGTAAGTTCGCGAGAAGGAGGCCCAGTTTCTAGGCAACTAGTGGCTGGGGGCACAAACCAGGGGGTGGCGACTGTTTACTAAAAACACAGGGCTCTGCGAAGTCGCAAGACGACGTATAGGGTCTGACGCCTGCCCGGTGCCGGAAGGTTAAAAGGAGGGGTGCAAGCTCCGAATTGAAGCCCCGGTAAACGGCGGCCGTAACTATAACGGTCCTAAGGTAGCGAAATTCCTTGTCGGGTAAGTTCCGACCTGCACGAATGGCGTAACGACTTCCCCGCTGTCTCCAACATCGACTCAGCGAAATTGAATTGCCTGTCAAGATGCAGGCTTCCCGCGGTTAGACGGAAAGACCCCGTGCACCTTTACTACAGCTTCACACTGGCATCAGGCACAACATGTGCAGGATAGGTGGTAGACTTTGAAACCGGAACGCCAGTTTCGGTGGAGTCATCCTTGAGATACCACCCTTGTTCTGCTTGATGTCTAACCGCGATCCCTTATCGGGTTCCGGGACCCTGTGTGGCGGGTAGTTTGACTGGGGCGGTCGCCTCCTAAAGCGTAACGGAGGCGCGCGAAGGTTGGCTCAGAGCGGTCGGAAATCGCTCGTTGAGTGCAATGGCATAAGCCAGCCTGACTGCGAGACTGACAAGTCGAGCAGAGTCGAAAGACGGCCATAGTGATCCGGTGGTCCCAAGTGGGAGGGCCATCGCTCAACGGAT
>NZ_FNZG01000015.1 GCF_900109195.1 Pseudooceanicola nitratireducens
GTCCGATAATGCAAACTTATTGGACATGACTGCGAGCGACAAGGTGGGGCGGTTTATGTGCTATTTTCTGGTAGAAAGCGCCGCGCTGATATAGGCTGCAGGCATGACATTTGCCCGGCCGGATCACATCGTCGACCTCGACACGTTACCCCGGATGCCCGCCTGGGTCACCTCTGCACGCGCTGAAACCCTTGAAGATGTTGCGTTTTTGTCGGGTTCGGCGCTGAACCACCTGCATCTTATGTTGGGACGCGCGGAGGTGCCCCAAGCCTTGTTTCGGGACCGGCTCGCGCTGCGCGCGGCCGAGGCTTGTATCGCGTTCTCTGGGCGGCCGGAGCGGGCAGGGGAGCTGCGCGACGCGGTGCACCTGCTGCGACCCGGCGATCTGCCCGGACCGGCGGGCGAAACTAGCCTCGCCTGGCGACGCGCTGTGGAACGGCCGGTATCGATCAAGGCTCTGGGTCGAGCCTTGCCCAGCTTCGACCTCCGCCAAATTGCCGCGTGGCTTGATGTGGGGAAAGGGGCGCCGGTAACCTGGGCCGCGAAGGTGTTGGAGGCGGTACTGCACGAGGTGCCGCGCGCAGATGTAGTAGGACTGATCCTCGCGGATGCGGCCCTCGCTCAGGCACTCGGCTGGGATCATCTCGTGCCGCTTCTGGCCCCAGCCCTGAAACGCGCCGACCTGCGCAAGCATGGCGAAGACCTGCGTCTCGCCTGTCATCGGGCGCTCGTCTCATCGGCAGTCGAGGCCGTGCGCCTTGCCGCTGACCTCGAGCGCCGAACGACGCATCTGAAATCCGTCGCGCCGAAACTCCGGGCCAAGGGGGCAGGGCAGGCGGTCGAGTTGTTCCTGACCAGCGATGCGGTTGCCCCTTCGGCGCTGCCCTTGCCGGATCGCGCCGCGCGGCGGCTCTGCGATCGGTTGGTCGACCTCGGCGCTGTGCGCGAGCTGACCGGGCGGGACACCTTCCGGCTTTACGGGGTATAGTGATGGCCAAGGATCGCCCCGAACTTGAGCTTGACCGCGAGTTGTCCGATCTGCCGCCCGAGCTGCGCTGGCGGGAATGGATGCGCCGGATCGAGGCCGTGCTCTTCGCCAGTGCCTCGCCAGTGCCGCGCGAAGACCTTGCCCGCGTGGTGGGGCAGGCGGCTTCGGTCGAATTGCTGGTCGAGGACCTTGCCGCCGATCTGGAAGGGCGGGCCTTCGAGATCGCTCGGGTCACTGGCGGCTGGATGTTCCGGACGCGGGCCGCCTACGCGCCCGCGATCCGCGCAGCGGCAGATGTCGGGAACCAGTTTCTGGATCTGAGCGAGTTCGACGTCGCGGTCCTGGCCGCCATCGCCTACCATCAACCGATCACCCGCGACGGGCTCAAGGACATCTTCGGCAAGGAGATCAGCCGCGACCTGATAGGGCGGCTGCATTCGCGCAACCTGATCGGGACCGGGCCAAAGTCGCCCAGGCGAGGGGCCCCCTATACCTTCGTCACCACCGAGCAGTTCCTGGTCGCTTTTGGGTTGGAGAGTCTGCACGATCTTCCCGATCGGGAGCAGTTGGAGGATGCGGGGGTTGTGGGGTAGCTGCTTCAAGTGGGCGTCGGCTGACGAACTGGAATCCTCGGCATAGAATTCATCCCGACTTTGCTCTCGCGGAATCTACCTCTGGGCATCATCGTCGGCAGCAACGAATTCCATCGTGAGGACAACGTCAGTCGTTTTGAAATCTGGTCGGGAAAGCTTGATAGACCTATTGACCGGTCAGTCCAAGGGTCGCCTACCCAGTTCATCTGCGATCATTCAATCCATCATGGCCTACATGTAGTATCCGAGGCCTTACGAAACGCTGATTGAAGTGCTATCTCTTTCATATGGAAGGTACGGGTTATTGGCGTGAACAAGAAGATTACTGCCAGTCAGCGCATTGGCGAAATCGGGGAGAAGGCGGCTAATCTTCAATTCTTGCGAATTGGGTTCCAATTCGATGGGCGTTCACGGCTGGAAGCGGGGATAGACGGCATCGCTGAGGTGATGGACGATGATCAGCCGACAGCGAAGATGATTGCCGTTCAGGTCAAGGCTACTGAGCGTGGCAGCTATGTCGGCGAGACGGACGCCGGTTTCACCTATCGTGTCCGCGCTTCAGATTTCGACTACTGGCGCGGCTCCAACCTACCCGTGATCCTTGTTCTCTACAGGCAATCAGATGACACGTTCTTCTGGAAATCGCTCGAAAACCTCGTTGGCGAGGCCGAACGCACATTGCAGTTCGACAAGGAGCGCGACGTCTTGGACGGACGTGCGAAGAATCACCTCGCTGCCCTGACCGTCGCCAAGCAAGGACACGGTTACTACGTCCCGCCACTTGGGGGAGGGGAGGAAGCGATCATCAACATGGTGCCATTGCAGCTTCCTGAGGAAATCTTCGTCGCACAGACACAGCTCTCTACCCAGAAGGCGCTCGCCCGGATGAATAAGGTCCGGGACGGCCAGCGGTACGATTGGATGGTCGATGAAACCTCGCTTTGGACATTCTGCGACCCACTAACCACACCCGTTCGCGACCTGGTCGAACGGGATCAGGTCGAACGGATCGAAACCGACTTTCTGGCACAACACGACGCAGTGGATCAGCAATACAAATTTGCGGGTCTGTTGCGACATACTCTGGGCCATGACTTTCGGGATTTGCTTGGATGGGACCGAAAGAAAAAGCAGTTCTACTTCTTGCCAACACCTGGAGGCGTCGCGCGCAAGTTTCGCTATCTTGGTGCGAAGCAGAAGACACAGGCAGACGTTGTCAGCGTCTATCAGAAGTCGAAGGGGGAGGGGCCCATCGACTATGTGCGGCACCATTCATTCCATCCCCGGTTCGAGCGCTTGGCGGACCAATGGTACCTGATCATCAACCCATCCTACTATTTCACTTCGGATGGAGAGCGCGCGCTCAACTATCCGGATGCCTTGTTGTCCGGGAAGAAGCGCCTCGACACAAACAACACCGTTCGAGGCCAGGTGATCATGTGGCATCGATTGCTGTCAGGTATGGAATTTGAAGATGCCGGCGAACTGCTGGCACCCGACACCAAGACGGATCGTATCATCAAGTTTGGTGACCCGCCTTCCATCGAACTGCCAAAGAGTGTGCCCGAGGACGTGTGGGGCGCGAAGGCGCAGAAGTCGAAGAAGCCGTCCGGCTCGAATGAACAAGGCAGCTTTGACCTATGAGCGACTTCAAGACAAAGATCTTCCCGGAGCCTGAACTGGAATTTGGTGACCAACACCATCATCCTGATCCACGATTGGGGTTGCTACAGGCGGGCCCGTTGCAAACGAACCTGGGGGACACGATCAAAGTCGGCGTTGTTGGCAGCGCTCTGACCGTCGAAAAATCAGGCGAGTTTCTGAATGCGATCGAAGATGGGTTCGAGGGTAAGACCGAAAAGCACCCGAACCTGCACCCGGACTTCCCTGGGTTGAGAAACCAGAACCCCTATCGGTGCCGGTTTGAAATGGTGGCTGCCGAAGATGGAGTGCTGACGAAAGGTCAGATCGAGAAGATTGCCAAGGAACCGAGCGATGCGCGTGCTGTGGAGATAGCCGTCGACGCAGTTATGGCGCAACTGGAAAAGTTGGAGGCGCATCATGAACGGCCGGACGTGGTCATGGTTTCTCTCCCTGTCAAGTTGATCGAACGGGTCTGGAGAAACGAGCGGGCGCGCGATGACGAAGGTATAGAGGGCGAAGCGGCCGACGCGAAAGCTGGCAGAGAAACCTCTCCGAACTTCCGTGGCTTGCTCAAGGCCAGAGCGATGGACCTCAGATTCTCAATTCAGATTGTCTGGGAGGATGTCATCAACCCCGATGCCAAGATCCCTCGCAAGATCAAGGAGAACTCTGACCGCCAAACCCAAGATCGAGCTGACCTCGCATGGAACCTCATGACGACGCTCTACTACAAGGGCAGCGGCAAGGTGCCCTGGCGCAGATTGCCGGAAGAAGGCGAGTTCACCGCCTGTTACATTGGCATCAGCTTTTTCAAGGATGCCGAAACCGACGAGATATGGACCAGTGCTGCGCAAATGTTCGACGAGCGGGGCAGAGGGTTCATTCTTAGAGGCGGTCCTGCGCAGTCAGAGTCGCGGGGTCGCCACCCGTTCCTCACTATCGATGAGGCTCACAAGCTTACCGAGAGCGCCTTGGCCGCCTACAAGTCGGTCCATAGAACGATGCCGGCACGCGTGATCGTCATGAAGACGTCGCGCTTTCGCGAGGACGAGGCCGAGGGTGTTGGCAAGGCGCTCGACGAGGCAGGTGTGGAACTGCGCGATCTCGTTTGGATTCATGAGAGCTATTCAGTCAAGGTGCTGCGCGACGGCGACTTCCCTGTCCTCCGCGGCACCTTCGTTGAACTGGACGGCAATGGGCTGCTCTATACCAACGGCAGCATTCCCTACTATGGGACCTATCCTGGCCTCTATGTCCCGAACCCCCTGTTGCTCTGTCCGCACCCGCAAAGCGAGAGCACGATCGAACAGATTGCGAAGGAAGTTTTCAGCCTCACGAAGGTGAACTGGAACTCGACCCAGATGAACCAACGCTTGCCGATTCCGATCCGAGCAGCCCGTAAGGTTGGTGACGTGTTGAAATACGTTCCCTCGGGGCAAAAGGTCAGCAGTGACTATCGGAAGTACATTTAGAAGCTGCACACGGAGCACGCCGTCGGCTCCGTGGCTGCTGTTAAGAGCATCTGATCGTCGATCCTCGAAGCTCCCAAGTTTCCAGCGGATCTTTTTTCGGCAAGTGACTTCTCTGGCGTTTGATACATAAAAGAACATCACGCGCATGCCTTGATGTAGAATTCTACATCAATCTTGAAGTCTGCTTCAGTGAGTGATATGTTTATGAATATCATAGATGGCAAACGAAGCAGCAAGATAGATCATGAGTTACGCAATAGAGCACATCGCAGAGTCGCTCAAAGCCGCGCGGGAACGCAAAGGGATCTCTCAGCGCGCGCTCAGTGCGAAGGCTGGGGTTCCACAGAGCCACATCTCCAAGATCGAGAACGGGGCGGTCGATCTGCGTCTGTCCAGCCTGGTCGAGCTTGCACGTGTACTTGATCTGGAATTGACTCTGGTCCCGCGCAAGAAGCTGCCTGCCGTTCGGGCGATCATTCGCGGTGATGATGATGGTCACCGTGACGTTCAGAGCGCGCGTAAGGCGACGAACCTATTGCAGCGCCTTGATGACCAGATAGCAGCGCTTCCCAGTGAAACGCTCTCTGAGATTGTCGTTCAGGAGTTGCAGCGCCGGGCGCGCGAATTGATGCACTTCAAGCTTTCAGCCGATGATGTTGTTCAGTTGCAAGAAGCGTCTGCTGCCATGCAGGAGTTCCTGAGCGATCCGCGCAATCTGGAAGCGGTCGAGCAGGCGCAGAGCCAGTTGCGCATGCTGCGCAACGCACTCGCCCATGGGGCGGGTGTATCTGCACCATCCTTACCGCGTCCGGCCTATCGTCTGGATGGTGACGATCATGGCTGATGTCAGTGTCCTTGAAGTCCTGCTCTACGGAGAGCCGATAGGTACGTTGACGCGGGTCAGCGGTGATACCTCGCTCTTTGCTTTCTCTGAAGGCTATGTCGCCGATGCGGGCAGGCCGGTTCTGAGCCTCGGTTTCAAGAATGAGCTTGGGGAACTGACCACTGATTTCGGTACGCAGAACATGCACCTGCTGCCCTTCTTCTCCAATCTTCTGCCCGAAGGTCACATGCGAGACTATCTCGCCGAGCGCGCGGGCGTGAAGCCCGTCCGTGAATTTTTCCTGCTCTGGGTTCTCGGCGAGGACCTTCCCGGTGCGGTCACTGTTCGGCCCGCCGATGGTGAGGCGTGGCCCCCCGACGCTGATGATGGTGAAGATCATCACGATGATCATCGAGATCAGGCGCTGAGGTTCTCGCTGGCAGGCGTTCAGTTGAAGTTCTCGGCTTTGGGAGACAAACAAGGCGGTCTTGCGATTCCGGCCAAGGGGGTCGGCGGCTCCTGGATCGTCAAGTTGCCAGCGCAAGGCTTCGATGCTGTCCCCGAGAATGAATTCTCGATGATGACGCTCGCGCGTCTCTGCGGCATGGATGTTCCGCCGATAAGGCTGATCGATGTTGCCGACATCGGCAACCTGCCCGAGGGCATGGATAAGGTCAGCGGTCAGGCGCTGGCGGTCGAAAGATTTGACCGTCTAAGTGATGGCAGCGCTGTTCACATTGAAGACTTCGCGCAGGTCTTTCGCGTTTATCCCAAGGACAAGTACGAGAAGGCAAGCCAGCGCAACATCGCACAGGTACTGGCCGCTGAATGCGGAGAGGCCGACATCGCCGAGTTTATCCGGCGGCTGACTTTCAATGTGCTGATCGGCAATGCCGACATGCACCTCAAGAACTGGTCGCTGATCTATCCGGATCGTAGGCAGGCAGCGCTCGCGCCGTGTTACGATTTTGTTTCGACCATTGCCTACATAGACGACGACAAGGCGGCGCTCACCTTTAGCCGCACCAAGAAGTTCTCCGGGTTCTCGAAGGACGAGCTGTCGCACCTGGCTGCAAACGCCGGTTTATCCGAGAAGCTGGTTCTGGGAACCGCACGCGAGACTGTCGCGCGCTTCCATGAGCACTGGCAGGCCGAAAAGGGAAACCTGCCGCTGACCGCGGATGCGATCAAGGCGATCGAAGCCCATTTGCACACAGTGCCGATAGCGTAGGGGATTGGCAGAATGGCAGAGAGTTTTTCGAACCGGCACGGCTACCGCAGCGCAGCCGCGGAGATAACCGTTCACGAGGACGCGCCCGAAAACCTGCGCTATGCGATCCCGCTGATTGGGCAGGACATCGGCATGAGCCCGTCCGCCATGCGCCGGATCATCTGTCAGGTGTTGCTCGTCCCG
The DNA here is from genome assembly GCF_900109195.1 of Pseudooceanicola nitratireducens. Lineage (GTDB taxonomy): Bacteria > Pseudomonadota > Alphaproteobacteria > Rhodobacterales > Rhodobacteraceae > Pseudooceanicola > Pseudooceanicola nitratireducens. The sequence goes on from NZ_FNZG01000015.1 coordinate 6,935, forward strand.
CCTGACCGGAACAACTGGTCGGAGCACCCCAACATCTGGGAAGAGGTCGTTGGGCTACTTGCCGACTGTCCTTGGTACAAGGTCTATGACATTGCTGAAGCGTTCCATACGGCACTCGCGCAAGGGTTCAACGACAATGCAAGCAGGTTCGATGGCCGGCTGAACCAGTTTTTTGTCGAAAATGGCATCGGCTGGCATATGAACGACGGCCAGATAGTCTATCGCGGCTCCGAAGCATTTACCGGCGCGACACAAGAGGCCGTCGAAATCCTCGAACATACCGGGCGCAGTGCCGCCGCACGCGAGATCCACGAAGCGCTGCGCGATATTTCTCGGCGGCCAGAGCCGGATGTGACCGGGGCAATCCAGCATGCCTGCGCAGCGATGGAAGCGACCGCGCGGGATCTGGCCGGCGATTCCAAAGCAACATTCGGCCAGCTTGTAAAGCGATTGGACCTTCCAAAACCTCTTGATACCGCAGCCGAGAAACTGTGGGGCTATGCGTCCAACAACGCTCGTCACGGGTTGGAAGGACAGCAGGTTGATACGCCAGAGGCCGAGCTGGTTGTCAGTGTAGCCTGCGCGGTCTGCACCTATTTGGCCAAACGCGCGGTGATATAGCGGCCCGAACAGTCTGATGAAGTGACTGGGATTTCAGAGATACTGGAGCAACGCAGAAGGCCGACACTTAATTCACAGGACCGGTTCAAAATCAGTGCGATCTCAGGCTGGAAAGACCTTCTAGGTTCTCCGGTGGTGATTTGAGCTCAGAAGCTTCTCCAAATTGATGAAAATCCGTAGGTAGAAGACGCCCATCGAACAGATTAAATTCACCTCCTTGTCTGCGACCAATCTGACGAGTCTAAAATCGCCCGACATTTCGCCGCATAGACCGGATCGATCTGACCGGCGAACGCGATCAGGCCCAACAGATGTTGGCGGAGGCCTTCAACGGAGGCGAATCCGCGCCGCGCTGCATGTTGAACCGGCCCCTGATCGGGAGCGCTTATGTGATACAGGTGCTTTCGAAGCCGCGAGCGGAAATCGCGGGTCAGCTTCGGCGTGTCTCCGTCCACCAAAAGGCCGAGCACGACTTTCCGTGCTCCCGGAGAAACAATCGTCGTCTTGGATTGGTTCGGCGCCAGTCCTCGAGCAGCCAGGGTCTCATAGACTCGCCCTACCAGATCATGTGCGCGGGATCTTCCAAACGACTTTCGTGTCGTTGAAAAGGTGAGATCGTCTGCATAGCGCGAGTATCGGACGCCGAAGGTCTTCGCGATAGCAGTCAGTCTTTCATCTAGGTCGCGCACTGCGAGATTGGCCAACATTGGACTGGTTGGTGCGCCTTGCGGCAAGACGCCAAGCAGGTCTCGTGGATAAAGCGATGTCAAGGACGAGTGCCGAAACTTGGGCGTTCGTCGCTGAGGCAAGACAGCAGTATCGTTGCGATGTTTGTCGCGGAGACGGGTGCACAAGCGCGCAAGCTCAAACGCGACCAGCGGCTGGTAGCCCCGCTCCAAAAACACCCGATGCACGTCGATTTCAGTCAGCGATTCGAAGAAGTTCCGCAGATCAATCTTGACCATCCAAACTGCGCGGCAGTGGCGCGCCGCGGCCTGGGCCAACCGAGACCCTGGTGCAAACGCCGTGCTCGCCGAATGGCAGGGTGCGTGGCGCAGGACTTCGGACGCGATCCAAGTCTGGACTCTCAGCAAGGGCGGCTCAGGCACGGCAATTGTTCGATAGCGCGGAGGTTGGCCCGGGATCGGGCGCTTGCGGATCGAGAACTCCCGATAAGGGTCCGCATCCTGCCTTGAGGCATATGTTTTCAAAATACCGACATCGACGCCCGCCAAATGCCCCAGATGGCCAAGGGTGAGGATCGGCGGGCCGGGACTTGGCTGCCGCAATGTGTGTTCAGCTGTCGCGATTGCATTATTGAGGATGGATTCATCCACTCCTGCCGCAAGGCCTTCGGCGAAGTAGCGTTGAGAGTTCCACGTTCGCATCTACTATCCACCCTTCAGGGTGAGCTTGATCGGATCGCAAGTCAGCCTACCGCTGCGGCGACCGCAAGGTCGTGCGGTTCGATCAAGTTGAGCATCAAGCGAAAGCTTGACCGTGAGCCCATCGCAATCGACGGCCCAGGCATCACCTCCTGCGGGCAGGACGTGACACCAACGGTGCCGGTCGTTACCCCGGCAACCACTAGACATCGCGTGGCGCTCTCAACGCATTCGGAAAGTACATCGTGTCGTCGCCTTGGGGAAGGGGGCTCTTGCGGTCTTGGCGAATCAGTCGTGACGCAACCATCCGCCCTCGTTCGGTCAGTTGATGCGACGCGTTTATCCAACCCCAACCTTTCAAGCGGTCAAGGATTTCGCACACATCATCGATGTTCATGCCGAGACGACCCGATATCGCTTCGGAATGACGGGGAGATCGGCGCAGTGCAGACAGGATGATCGTTTCCAAGCTCGTCGGGCGCAGAATTGCCCCGGTATCCGACGCCTTGGCAGACGCTTCAATACGCGCTCTTTCTTTCTCTGGCGTGTGCGGTTCTTGGTAGGGGGAACCAGCTGTACTGGATGCACGCTCCGGTACCAGCGCCGACCATCTTCTTGCATCCTTCCAGAACATCGAAGGTGCATTGTTCGGCATGCCGTGATCAAACGCCAAAAGCGCCCCCACTTCGCCATAGCCCAGGGGTTTGGACCCTGGTGGCGCATAGCGACGACACAGCTCTTCCATCCGCCTGACTTTTCCTCGGGGAAAGACCGTTTGAATTGTTGGGCATCGTGTCACCAAGCTGACGGTGGGCGATGAGGCGTGATCCTTTACGCGTTCGACCCCAGCTTCTGTCCCTGCGTAGGCCACCACTTCGAAACAAAGGCCGGAATGACTGCGCCTCGACCACCAGCTGCGCACTGTCCGCAGCCTCCATGCGGCATTGAGATAGTTGATGACGCGATCTCCACTTCCGATGAAGTCCGTTACCAGAACGAACCGGCGCGCGCGCTTCTCGCGAATTATGTCGGCCCCAGGGTTGAGAAGGATCGACCTTCGATGGCGCTTGTGCAACTGGGTCAGGACGTTGGCGACAACCCCTTCACTGCCTATTTCTTCGGCGACCTGTCGCTGACGAGGCACCAGCGGCGGTCCGACGCGGCCATATGCGCGCACAGTCTTCTTCCCTTTTTGAATTTTACTCGCGCGGGACGTCTCGGGAAACAAACGGTTGGGTTGCCCTTTCCATTTCTTACGCTCTGTTTCGTTGTAAAGCGCCACGGGGTTGGGACCGATCCTCAGGCGGTCTTCAAGGACCCGCGTCAAATCGCGGCGAAAAGCATCACCAGGGACAAGCCGGATGAGGGACGCGAGGATCGCGGCATCCGCCCGGTCCGCTTCTTCGAATTGATCCACCCATGCTTTCACCAACGGCTGCATGATGGTCGAGCTTGTGGTCACGTCGGTACCTCGATCTCAGTTCTTCAAAATGGTTGCGAGGTTCGCCATATGGATCGCGCGCCAAGCCAGCGTCAGGAGTCACTTTAGACCGCGACACTCTTTCGCCCAAACGAACATCGCACCGACGGCAGCATTGGCTTGCTGCACGCTGAACACTTCCGGTTCGAACGCGCCGGCCCATTGCTTTGTATCACGATATTCCGGGTGGCGTTTGTCGGTCAGCGCGTCGAGAAACTCTTCGTAAGAGTAGGGCCCTCCACAGTCCTCTGGCGGGCACGCTCGCGCTCCGGCAACACAGGCGGGAAAGTCCAGATCTGGTCTTCCGGTTGGTTTGCTAACCTTCTCGACAGTGACGAGGTGCCGCCAGCCATCGCCGAAATCATAAGTGTATATGAACTGATTGCCTTTCTTGACCAGCTCGCCAAGAGTAAAGCTCTTTTCGTCCTTCCGGCCATCGTTTGGGTCCCAGCTGTCGTCACTTTCGTCGCGGGCCTCGAACCTGTCTTCGCCAATCTCGAATTCATGCAAATGATAGTCTTGCCAAGGCATAGCGCCCTGGAGAACGGAATGCAGGATGTCCAAGCTGATGTCATTCGGCACGAGGATCCGGCGCCAGATGGGTGGTTTGATGCCAACAAGTTCGATTTTCAGCTCAATCAAAATGTGTTCCGCCTGTCTCAATGGCCCTGCCGTTGAAGTAACTTTTGATTCTTAAGTTGAAGCATTCAAGGGGAACATTGGCCCCTCCTGCCCTTTGGTCAGGACCGCGCCCTACTCGGTCGGCTGCACGCAGCCGCCCGCCCCGAGCTGAAACGCCGCCTCTCGCTGCGACGTGCTGCTGGCGGTGCAGTCTCCTCCGGAGCCAGCCCGGCCAGCCGTCGCATGGTCGTGGCAACGCTTCATCTCGGCCGTTCCGGTTACGGTCGCTTGGGCGGGCGCGTGACAACATCGATCTCGTATCTCGCGTCTCGGCCGGTGTTGCTCCTTGCTTTGCCGGACGTGCCGTGCCGCCCCGTCATCATAGGTCGCAAACGGCGTTCTACGACCGCCGGATTGCCTTGACCGCAGCTGGCATCAGGCCGGTGATGGTCGTGCTGCGCGGATCGCACGTTACGGGGTGCCGTGGAGGGACCGTTCGAAATCCGGGGGGGGCGGAACGGTGTCGAGGCTTCGACGATCTCCCTGCAGCTCTTCCAGACAACACAGATCGGGTTGCCACGGAAACCAGCCGTCGCGGCACGTGAGGCAGGGTCAGCAAAGCTCTGACTGGCCGGGATGCGGCTCGGTGCGAGAGGACAGAAATATCGCCACCACAGGCATTTCTCTCATTCGGTTGTTCACCCTCCTTTCTTCGCGGCCACCGCACTTCTCCTGGTGTCTGAGTTGCATGACATGCTGGTCGCAGCTGTCGACCCGTCCACAAAGGTTGTCGCCGATCTTTTTCCCCTGTCCCTGCGGGCCATTCCGCGCGGAGCAAATAGACCGGCGCCTGCCCCTCTCCGCTACGCTTCGCCTTCGGTGTGACCGGGCCTTGGCCAGCTGCAAGGTGACCATCATTGCAACGCAAACAAGGAGAAGAGCAATGACCACGAACTGCATCAAATTCACCAGCGCCGACA
>NZ_FNZG01000014.1 GCF_900109195.1 Pseudooceanicola nitratireducens
ATTAACGGTACAATATGAAAATTAAGGGTACATCGTGCCGCTGAAAACAAACGATAATTTTAAAGGCAATTCTGATTAATGAGGGTACAGTGACACCTGGATCAACAAGTTCTACATTCTGGACATGCAGCCGAAGAACAGCCTGGTGCGCTACATGCTGGATCGGGGGCATTCCGTGTTCGTGATTTCCTGGGTCAACCCGACCAGCGATCACGCGGACAAGGATTTTGCTGATTACATGAAACTCGGACCGCTGGCCGCGCTTGATGCCATTCGCGACATCACCCGCGAAGAAAAGGCCAATATCCTCGGTTTCTGCATTGGTGGCATCCTGGTGACGGCAACGCTGGCTTACCTCGCAGCCATTGGTGATGACCGGGTCAATTCCGCCACGACACTGGCCACCATGGTCGATTTCAAGGACGTGGGCGAAATCGGCGTCTTCGTCGATGAAAACCGGCTGGAAGTCCTGCGTGCGCATATGGAAGAGAAAGGCTATCTTGAAGCCTATCACTTGCAGGACATGTTCTCGATGCTTCGCGAGAACGATTTGATCTGGTCGTTCTTCGAGGCCAATTACCTGCGCGGTCGGAAACCCCGGGCTTTCGACCTTTTGTATTGGAATTCGGATTCCACACGACTGCCTGCGGCCATGCTGCTTTGGTATCTCAAAGAGGTCTATCTAGAGAACCGGCTGCGCCAGCCCGGTGGATTGGAAATGAACGGTGTCAAGATCGATCTGAGCAAGATCGAAACGCCGGTTTTCGTACTTGCCACGTCCGAGGATCACATCGCCCCCTGGACCTCGATTTATCCAGCGACGCAGATACTCGGCGGCGAGGTTGAATTTGTCCTTGGCGGCTCGGGCCATATTGCCGGAGTCATCAACCCCCCGACCGAACGTGCCAAATACGGTTTCAGAAAAAGCGACACCTATCCGCCAGAACCAGCGAATTTTCTGACCAAGGCCACGGAAATGCCGGGGTCGTGGTGGCCCTACTGGGCGGACTGGCTCGAGGCCAAAGACGGCAAGACCGTCAAGCCTCGAAAGCCCGTCAACCGCGGAAAGTACAAATCCATCGAGCCGGCACCGGGAAGCTACGTTCGGGCGAATTGAGACCGCGTTCCATGACAGGGATATGTGGTCGTTCGGTACTGCCGGAAATCGCCGCGAAACCTGAACGCCATCCCTCGTGAAGCGGAACGACCGGAAATCCTATCCCTATTGAACCAAGCATCAAACGTCTTGCATTCCTCGGCATAATCAAATGGCCGGTAGCGGATACTCCTGTGCATATGTGGGCAGGGCAACGATCTTCGTCAGATTTCACCGAATGAATTGCCCCCCAATCAACCGGCATTCCGAAATCCCGACTGTGACTGGTCTGGTTGTATGCCGAAATTGAGCGCAAAAACACAGCATTGGGTGCGCTAGGCTCGTATTCCATCGCTGACAAGTTCAAGGATCTGGTTGGCAATAACCTCAGGAGGTTCCGAACCGTCAGGGTTGTACCACTCCGGCATCTGGTTGAAGGCCGAGAACAGCACCTGCGCCAGTCTTTTTGTTGAACTTTGGCGGATCGATTTGTCTTCAATGCCGGCCTTGATGATCTCTTCAAGGAAATCCTGACCATCGCGCAGGGTCTGGCGCAGTTTGTCCTGGTTTCTGCCCGTGAGGTTGCGGCGCGCCTCGCGCATCAATGAGGAACCGAAATCACTCACAACCAATGCGGCGTAAGAACGAAAAAACACGCGCAACCTGTCAAGGCCGTTGCCAGTTGATACCTGGGCCGCGTCAAAGCAAAGCTTGACCCCTTCCAGCGACACCAATGAGCACTGCATCAGGATGTCTTCCTTGTTGCGGGCGTAGTAATAGAGTGCAGGCTTGGTCAGATCGAGTTCGGCGGCGATATCATCGAGCGAGGTTTTCTTGTAACCGACTGTCGAAAACAGTCTCGCCGCAACGTCCAACACGGCACGGCGCTTCAGTTCCTGCTGCTCTTCGACGTCTTTTGTCTTTCTATGCCACTGGATTGCAGGCACATGACCCTCGCTTGAAATTGTGCGCCGGGCGAGAATTCTTCCCGCCCGGCATCTTACCAAGTTTAGTAGTCGAGGCCCCGGGCTGCAACTGTCCAGGCGCCGTTTTCAACCCTGGCCAGAATCAGCGTTTCCACCCCCTGGTGATCTTCGGGGCCAAAGCTGATTGTTTGGCCGCCGATCGGATCGACATAGCCATTGATCGCCTCGATCGCAGCCAAGAAGCCTTCGGTGGTCAGTTCGGGGCCTGCCGCTTCAAGCGCCTCGGCCAGCAAATCGATGAAAATATAGCCCAACTGCGCCTGCGGCTCCATTTTTGTCCCATAGGTCTCTGCATAGGTTTCCAGGATGCGTTTGGCCTCGCCTTCCGAAGTCGCGACATCGGCGAAGACGAAGGGCGAAACCAGATAGAGCCCTTCCATTGCACCGTCTGCCGCCTTGGCCACGGCATCCATGTAGGGGATCATGCCCGTGACGAAGATCGGTTCGAAACCGAGCTTCTTTGAGGTGGCAACGGTCAAGATCGTGTCCTTGACGCTGCCGGCGTTGAAGACGATGTCGCAGCCTGCATTCTTCAAGGTCGTGACCGAAGACACCATGTCGGTCTCTGTGGCCGCATGCTCGGTTTTTGCAACGATCTCCATGCCGTATTCATGTAGCTGCTGTTCGACGCCAAGCGTCATCGACTCGCCCGCCTCGTTGGCGATCTGCGACACGCAGGGAGTCACAAACCCGCCGTTCTCATGAAAATAGGCAACCGCCGCTCGGAACTGCTCGGTATAGCTGCGGAAGAAGGCGTATTTCATTGGATGCAGCGGCTCGGCCATCTCGGTCGCCGCGGTCATGGGAAACAGGTTAGGAACGCCGGCCTCCAACTGCTGCGGCATGACCGCGAGGTTCATTGGTGTTCCCAGCGCGCCGACCATGGCAAAGACCTTGTCGCGGCGCAACAGTTTGTTGGCTGCCTGAATGGCGCGCGGCACCTGATATTGCATGTCCTCGATCACGATCTCAAGCTGGCGGCCATGGATGCCGCCGGCGGCGTTGATCTCGTCCACGCGCATCCGCAGGCCGTTGGCTTCGGGCACACCCCAGACAGCCAGCGGGCCGCTGAGATCGGTATAGCTGCCAAGCGTGATCTTATCTTCGGTCACGCCCTGCGGACCAGCGATGGCCGCCCCGGTGACCAGCGCGGAGAGCGCCAGTGCAGTTGCAAAATTCTTCATGATTTCCTCCCTTTCAAGTTTCAGTACATAGTTTCAATGAGGTCTTTGTATTTACGCTCGACCTCGTTGCGTTTGAGTTTCATCGTCGGAGTGAGTTCCTCATCCTCAGCCGTCAGAAGCACGTCGATCAGGCGGAACTTCTTCACTTGTTCCACCGGCGAAAATCCGGAATTCGCACGGTCCACCTCGTTGCCAATCAACTCGATGATCGGCTCGCTTTCGCAGAGCGATTTGTAGTTCGAGAACGGGATGCGCTTGTCCTGTGCGTATTTCTCGACCGTTTCCTGGTCGATCATGATCAGCACGGTTAGGTACTTGCGCTTGTCGCCAATGATCACCGCGTCCGAGATGTAGGGCGAGAATTTCAGCTCGTTTTCCAGCTGCGAGGGCGTGATGTTCTTGCCGCCGGCGGTGATGATGATGTCCTTCTTGCGGTCCAGAATGGTCAGATCGCCATTGTCGTCCATCTTGCCGACATCGCCGGTATGCACCCAGCCATCCACCATGGTCTCGGCGGTCTTTTCCGGCTGGCTCAGGTAGCCAGAGAAGTTTGACCGCGCGCGTATCAGGATCTCGCCATCCTCGGCCAGTTTGGCTTCGACGCCGCGCATGGCCCGCCCGATCGAGCCGATGGGCGATTGGCCTGGAACCGTGGCAGTGACAATGCCAGTCTCGGTCTGTCCATAGGCTTCCTGCACAGAGACGCCGAGCGCATTGAACCAGCGAAGCAGTCGGGCCGAGATCGGCGCGGCGCCCGAAACGATCGTATGCGCCCGTGCCAGACCCAGTTCCACGCGGATGTTGCGCAGGACAAGGAAATCGATCGCTCGGTGAAAAAGGGAAAGGCCCAGCGGCACCTGTTTGCCCGCAGCCAGCAGATCTGCCCGGCGTTCGGCCACTTTCAGCGCCTGCGTATAGGCAAAGCGTCCAAAGGCGGTGGCGTCATTCATGATGAAAGAGATGCGGGAATAAAACTTTTCCCACACCCGCGGCACGGCAAAGATGAAAGTCGGGGCCACTTCCTGAATGTCGGCATTAAAGGTCTCACCGCTTTCGGCAATATTGATGGTGATGCCATGCCGGATCGGGGTTGCGACCGAGATGATGCGCTCGGCCGCGTGGCACAGCGGCAGGAAAGTCAGGATTTCGTCGCCCGGGCCCAGCGGCATTTCCGGGTGGTTGTCGGCCTGCGCCAGAAAGAACCGGTGCGAGATCATCGCGCCCTTCGGCGCGCCGGTGGTGCCCGAGGTATAGATCAGCGTGGCGATGTCCTCGCCCTTGCCGGCATCAATTCGGGTTTCGAAGGCGGCGTGCATTTCGGGGGCGCCGTCCGCGGCAAGCTCGAGAAACGCCTCCCATCCCATGACCTTGTCGTGAGAAAACCGGCGCAGGCCTTCCATGTCGTAGACAACGACCTTTTCAATCCCCGGCAGCTCGTCCTGTACCAGCAGGTATTTGTCGAGCTGTTCCTCGTCCTCGACGAACAACACCTTGGCGCCGCTGTCGTTGAGCTGATAGGCGACCTGTTTTTCCTGCAAGGTCGGGTAGAGCCCGTGGGTGACCGCGCCGATGCACTGGATGCCGAGATCGGAAAACACCCATTCCTTGTTGTCTTCGCTGATGATCGCCACGACGTCGCCGGCATCGACCCCCAAGGCCATCAGCGCACAACCTGCCTGCCGGGACCGGTGATAGTAGTCGGTCCAGGTGTATTCTTCCCAGATGCCGAAATCCCTTTCGCGGATCGCGATCGCAGACCCGAATTTCCGGCAGTTCTGCCGAAACAGCTTGGGCAGTGTGTCGCAGCCGTCGATTTCAAAGACGGGCGGGGTCCAGTTTTGTGTAGAGATGTCGTTCATCGCCATGTCTTCCTTGCTTTCCAGCGGCGGTCGCCCCGCGCGCTGTCGGCCTTGATGCCAAGGTAAAATTCGCGGATATCGGCGCTGTTCATCAGCACGTCGCGTTCGCCTTCCATGACGATCCGCCCGGTTTCCAGCACATAGCCGAAATCGGCGGCCGGAAGCGCGACGCTGGCGTTCTGTTCCACCAGCAGCATCGTCATGCCTTCCTCGACATTGATCCGCTTGATGATTGCGAAAATCTCGGAAATCAGCCGGGGCGAGAGACCCAGCGACGGCTCATCCAGCAGCATCAGGCTGGGCCGTGCCATGAAGGCGCGTCCAAGGGCCACCATCTGCTGTTGCCCGCCCGACAGGTAGATCGCCTGCTTGTCGAGAAATTCGCGCAGGACCGGGAACCAGCCCAGCACCTTTTCGAAATCGCGCGCCACCTCGTCGCGGTCCTTGCGGCAATAGGCACCCATCATCAGGTTGTCTTTCACCGACAAAAGCGCAAACACTTCGCGTCCTTCGGGGCTATGGGCCACACCGGTGCGGGCAATCACATCCGGATCCAGGCCGGTAATGGCCTTACCCTTGAATGTGATCTCACCTTTGAACGGGTCGAGCGCCCCCGAGATGGTTTTCAGGATAGTGGTCTTGCCAGCGCCGTTCGATCCCATGACCGTGACCACGGTGCCTTCGCGCACCGAAAGGCTGACACCGCGGATCGCCATGACGCGGCCATACATGGTTTCGACATTGCGGACTTTCAGAACTTCGCTCATGCCGCTTCCCCCCCTAGATAGGCTGCCTGCACATCCGGGTCGTCCTGCACCTCCGAGGCGCTGCCGGTGGCCAGGAAGCGGCCTTCGTTGATTGCCAGAACCTTGTCCGAGACCTTGTTCACCAGCTTCATGTCGTGCTCGATCATCACCACGGTGATGCCCAGATCCTCGCGGATGTCTTCGATCACAAAGGCGGTGTCGTCGGTTTCCTCGGTGGTCAGCCCGCTGGAGGGCTCATCCAGCAACAGGATCTCGGGGCTGGCGACCAGCGCGCGCGCCATCTCGGTTTTCTTGCGCACGCCGTAAGGCAGGTCGGCGACGCGGGCGTGACGGTAGCCTTCGAGATCGAGAAACTCGATAACCTCTTCCGCCTTGCGGCGGTGCTCCAGTTCCTGGCGTAATTGGCCGGGCAGGAAGAACAGCTCGCTCAGCGGCGAGAACCGCCCATGCCGGAACCGGCCGATCAACAGGTTGTCCAGAAGTGAGGCATGCTCGAACAATTCGATGTTCTGGAAGGTGCGGGCGATGCCGTGGTTGATCACTTCGTGGGGCCTGGCCCCCAGCAGGCTTTCGCCACCAAAGCGGATATCGCCTTCCAGCGGGTCATAGATGCGGCAGATCAGGTTGAACACCGTGCTCTTGCCGGCACCATTGGGACCGATGATGGTGAATACCTTGCCCGGTTCCACCGAGAAGCTCAGGTTATCGACGGCTTTCAGCCCACCGAATGCCAGCGACACGTTTTCGACTTCAAGCCAGCTCATTTCAGACGCTCCGTCTTGAGGAAGGTCTTCTGACGTTGGAAGCTGCGGCGCTTGTACATCGGGAAGACGTTGAAATAGTGATGGATTTTGACCCAGCGGCCATAGAGCCCATCAGGTTCGAACAGGATGAAGCCAAGAAGGATCATCCCGAAGGCGAGGCTGTCGAACCCGCCGGATGTGGCTATGGCCCCGGGAAGCAGCACCTTGACCCAACTCAGGACGGTGGGCAGCAGCACGATGAAGAACGCGCCGAAGATGGCCCCGTGGATGGTGCCGATCCCACCGACAACGATCATAAGAAGCAGGCGAATGCTCTCACCCATGCCGAAAGTTTCCGGTGTAATGTAGTAGAACGCATGCGCCAGAAGCCCACCAGCCAGACCGGCGAACACCGCCGACAGGAAGAAGGCATAGGCTTTGTAGAAGGCCACATTCGTGCCCAGCGAACGGGCCGAAACTTCGCTGTCGCGGATCGCGATCAGGGCGCGGCCAGACCGTGTGCGCAACAGGTTGCGCGTCATCAGAATGGCGCCGACAAACAGGGCGAGATTTAACAGGTAGGTCTTCCAGCTCTGGTCGATGGCGATGCCGAAGATGTCGATGCCCGGAACCGGCAGGCCACGATGTCCGCCGGTAAAATCGCCGCCGCCGCCGATCAGCCGTTCGGTCACGATAGCAATCGAAAGCGTAGCGATGGCGAGATACAAGCCATGCATGCGCCCGCAGATGCGCCCGATGGCCAGCCCGACCAAACCAGTGATCAGCGCCGCCAGGGGCAGCGACAGGATCCACGGCACGCCGTAGCGGCTGAGCAGGATGGTATGAGCATAGGCGCCGATGGCAACAAAGGCGGCCTGCCCGAAACTCACTTGTCCCGAGAATCCGGTGAGGATCATCAGACCCAGGCCGGCGATGGCATAGATGTAGACAAACGACAATTCGTCCAGAAAGTAGCCGTCAAGGAACAGCGGGGCGGCAAGCGCGATACACAAGAACAGCAGATACCAGAAAGCCTGTGTGCGGTCGCGAAACAGGCGGATGTCCTGCTTGTAGGATTTGCGGAAAAGAACGCGCATGAGCCTATACCTTCTTTGCGTAGATTTGTGCCAGCAGCCCTTCGGGCCGGATCAGCAGCACGACGAACATGATCAGATAGGCGCCGATGCCCTTGAACGTCGGGAACATGATGTCGAAGAACGGCTCGGTCACGCCGATCAGCAAACAGCCCAGAACGGCGCCGGGGATCGATCCGAACCCGCCGACAATGGCGCCGGCAAAGGCTTTGAAGCCGACAAATCCCATCTGCGTCGAGACCAGCGTGACCGGGCCCAGGAGCAGGCCGGCGATGGCGCCGAAGATTGCGGACATGGCCCAGATGGACGAGGTCAGGCGCTTGACGGGGATGCCCATGTAAAAGGCCGCCAATTGGTTCAGGGACAAGGCCTGCATCGCCACGCCTTGGCGGGCATAGCGGAAGAAGGCGTAAAGCCCGCTGGCCACGATGGCGGTTACCAGGATCGCCAGAACGCTGGACCAGCCAATGATGACCGACCCAAGCGTCAGATTGCCCTCAACCGGGGCAGGCAGCGAATAGTTGCCAAAGCCCCATACAATCCCGGCCACGGCGCGCAGTGCAATTCCCAGCGCCAGCGTCAGGATAAAAACGGTGAACACCGGCTGCCCGGTGAGCCGCCGCACAACAAGCGCGTCGACCCCGTAACCGAACCCGCCCATGAACACGAGCGTCAGCAAGGCCCCCAGCCAATAAGGCAACCCCCAAAGCACGATGAACTGATAGCCTACAAAGGCCCCCAGCATCATGAACTCGCCCTGGGCGAAGTTCACCTGCTCGGTAGCCTTGTAGACCAGCACCAGGCCGATGGCGATCAGGCTGTAGAGACAGCCCTGTGACAGGCCGACCAGCAAAAGCTGTATGGCGTCGGCGAAACTCAGACCGGTCATATGGCGGCCCTCCAATGCTCTAGGATTTCGTTCATTTCGACGAAACCGGCGTCACCGGTTGTCGGAATGTCTGGCGGGGTTTGTGAGAATCGGGGGGCCGGGGCGGGCATTTCGATGCCGTCCACGGTGACAAAGCTCTCGCGTGCCCGGTTGTGCTGGTGTGTGGCAGCTTCGGCCAGTGGCACCACCGGCGCAAAGCAGGCATCGCTGCCTTCCAGCACCTCGCACCATTCGGCCTGTGTCCGGGTCAGGAACAGTTCGGTCAGGGCCTCGCGCATGGCCGGCTGCGCCTCGGGCGCATATTGGTCGGCAAAACGCGGATCATCGCTCAGCCCGGTCAGGCGCAGGAATTCGGTAAAGAACTGTGGCTCGACACAGCCGATGGATATGAACTTTCCGTCGGCGGTTTCGTAACAACGATACCACGCCACCCCGCCATTGATGAAATCGCCAGCGCGCTCGCCGCTCCAGGCCCCACCGGCCGCCAGCCCGTGTTGCATGGTCATCAAGAGGTTGACCCCATCGCACATGGCCGCGTCGACCACCTGACCCTCGCCGGTTGCGCGCGCATGGGTCAGGGCCGCGAGGATGCCGACATTCAGCATCATCGCGCCACCACCCTGATCGGCAATCAGGTTCATTGGCGCGGGCGGGGGCCGGTCGGCCTCGCCCAGCCCATGAACCGCGCCCGTGATCGCGGCATAGTTCAGATCATGCCCGGCAGCCTGTGCCAGCGGCCCGGTCTGTCCCCATCCGGTCATGCGGCCATAGACCAGCGCCGGATTGCGTGCCAGAACCGCCTCTGGAGCGAATCCGAGTTTCTCCATCTTGCCGGGGCGGAAGCCCTCGATCAGAATCTCGGCCCGCTCGATCAGCCCCCAGAGCTTTTCAGCATCATTTGCCTGCCGCAGATCGAGCACCAGACTGCGCCGCGAGCGATTGAACAGGTTGTGTTTCTCATCGATCGGCAAGGGGAAAGCCTGACCGGGGCGCGTGATCCGCACCACTTCGGCGCCCATGTCGGCCAGATGCATGGCCGCAAAGGGCGCAGGCCCGATCCCGGCCATTTCGATGACCCGAACACCTTTGAGGGGACCGTTGCGTGTCAGCATCTCGTCACCTCGCCCGCAGCCGCGTGGCGGCATCCAGACGCAGGGTCGCGCCGTTCATGTAGCTGTTTTCGATCAGAAAAGCGCAGGCATGGGCGAATTCTTCCATCCGGCCCACCCGCTTGGGGGCCTCGACGCTTTCTTCGAGCGAGGCGACGACCTCATCTCCGAGGCTCATCACCATCGGTGTGCCAAACAGTCCCGGCGCGATGGCGTTGATACGGATGCCTTTCGGCCCCAGCTCGCGCGCGGCAGGCAGGTTGAGCCCTATCACACCGGCCTTGGACGAGGCATAGGCAGTCTGCCCGATCTGGCCTTCATAGGCCGCCCCGGACGAGATGTTGACGATCACGCCACGCTCTTCCCCGTCTTCGGGCGGGTTTTCCAGCATCCGCGCGGCGGCCTGGCTCATCACGTTGAACGTGCCCACAAGGTTGATCTCGACCGTGCGGCGAAAGGCATCGAGAGACGCAGGTGCGCCCTCGCGGTCGACCACCTTCATCGGGCTGACCACACCGGCACAGTTGATGGCGACATGCAGCGCGCCAAAGCGGTCGACCACAGCCGAGATGGCCTCGGACACGTGCTCGTCGCTGGTCACATCCACCTGCCGGAACATGGCCCGGTCCGCGCCCAAACGGTCGGCCAGCGCGGTGCCCTGTTCCATGTCGCGGTCGAACATGGCCACCTGTGCACCCAGCCCGTGCAGGTATTCTGCCGTCGCAGCACCAAGTCCCGAGGCCCCGCCGGTCACGATAATGGTCTTGCCTTCTATCTTCATGACCTGGGCCCCTATTTGAACGCCGCCACACCGGTCAGGGACCGGGCGATCAGCAGTTTCTGAATCTCTGTGGTCCCGTCCGGGATCGGCCCGATGATGGCTTCGCGGGCCAGGCGTTCGACGATGAACTCGCGGGTCACGCCGTTGCCGCCATGGATCTGCACCGCCTGCCGCGTGGCGTTCACCGCGATCTCGGTGCCGTACCACTTGGCCATGGCGCATTCCGTGTCGCAGCGTTCATCGCGGTCGATCATGCCGGCGGCACGATGGGTCAGCAGGCGCGCGGCGTCGATCTCGGTTGCCATGGTGGCGATCTTGTCGGCAATCATCTGATGCCCGGCGATCTGCTTGCCATGCTGGTTGCGCTCTTGCGCGTAACGGATCGATTCCTCAAGCGCCCGGCGCGCCAGCGCGATGCCCCACATCGCCATATGCACCCGCGCGCGTTCGAACACGACCAGCGTCTGCTGCAACCCGCGCCCTTCGGCGCCGATGGTGTTCTCAACGGGCACCCGCACCTCATCGAGGAAGACCTGCGAGGTCGACTGTGCATTGAGGCCGATCTTGGGGATGTCGCGGGTTTCGAACCCGTGTTCCTTGCGGTCGACCAGGATATGCGTCAACCCCTCGCCGGTGTTGCAGGTGCAGATCAGGAAATCGGCGAAACGCCCGTTCGAAATCCAGGTCTTTTCGCCCGAAATCACCCAATCGCCGCCATCCTTGCGGGCGCGTGTCTTGACCGCCGCCACGTCCGAGCCGACACCCGGCTCAGAGATGCCGATGGCCACGGATGTCTCACCCGCCAGAAGCTGTGGGATATAGCGCGCGCGTTGTTCATCGGTTCCAAGGCGAAGCAAAAGGTCGGCGCCCACCACGTTGATTAGGATCGGCAACGCAATGTCCATCGCCGTGACGCCGACCTCTTCGAATAGCATCAGGTGCGTGGACCAATCGAGCCCCATGCCACCCGCCTCTTCGGGATGGGGGGCCGAGGTCAGGCCGAATTCGGACAGTTGCGTGAGGAACCCCTGGATCACCTCTTTTTCAAACGGCGCATCCTTGACCTTCAGGTATTCCGGTTCGATCTGGTCATCGAGGAAGCGACGCAGCATGTCGCAGGCCATTGTCTGTTCTTCGGTCTTGAACATCTCGCTCTCCTATCGTGCCAGAATCAGGACCGAGGCCACGGCCTCTTCGATCCCGATCAGCCCACCACCGTTCTCTGCAATTGCCACCTTTGCCCCTTCGACCTGGCGCGTGCCGCATTCGCCGCGCAGCTGGCTGACAAGCTCATAGACCTGCCCCAGACCGGTGGCGCCGATCGGGTGGCCCTTGCACTCCAGCCCACCCGACGGGTTGACCGGCACACGCCCGCCAATCGTGGTCTCGCCACGTTCGGAGGCTGCCGCGCCCTCACCAAAGGGAAAAAGACCAAGGTTTTCGATCTGGATCAGCTCGCCCACAGCAGTGGCGTCATGCACCTCGGCGACCGAGACGTCCTCGGGCCCAAGCCCGGCCTTCTCATAGGCGCGCCGGGCCGCCTTAGCGGTCAGATGGTTTTCAAAGTCGTCGCCATCCCGGTCCGAACCGGTCTGGATCACGCTGGCACGCAACTCGATGGCGCGGTCTCGGGAAATGCCGTGGCGCTTCATGCCCGCTTCGGTCATCAGCACCGCCGCAGCACCGCCATCGCTCATCGGGGCGCACATCGGCAGGGTCAGCGGATAGGTGATCGGCGGCGCGCCCAGCACGTCGCCAACAGTGTAGGGATCGCGGAACTGCGCCTTGTCGTTTTCCACCGAATGCATGTGGTTCTTGGCCGCGATGGCCGCGAATTGCGCCTGTGTCGTCCCAAAGAGGCGCATATGCGCGCGGGCAAAGGCGGCGTAGACGGCCATGAAAACGGAATAGGGTTTTTCGGACTCGCTGCCTTCCGGCAGATCGATCCCATGTCCCAGCGCCAGCAGTTGTTTTTCATTCTCCTCGGCAGTCGCCAGTTCCCAGCCCGAGTCGAAAAAGCTGAACATCTTGGCCTTGTCACCAGTCCACATCTTCTCGGCCCCGACGGCCAACGCCACGTCTCCTTCGCCTGCCTTCAGAAACTGCGCCGCCAGGTTCAGGGCGGTTGATCCGCTGGCACAGGCGTTTTCGACGTTCACAACCGGAATGCCCTCGATCCCCATATCGCGCAGGGCGATCTGGCCCGGGATCATCAACTGGCCTTCCAGATGCCGCTGGGTGGCGTTCGAGAAATAGGCGGCTTCGACCGCACCGGCGGAAATCCCGGCATCAGCCAGGGCCCCGGTGACGGCCTCGCGGGACAGCGACTTCACAGTCGCCCCGTCCAGGCGTCCCATGCGCGTCATCGCCACGCCGGTTATGTAAACCTTGTCCATCTTGGTCCTCATCAGTTTCCGGCAAAGACCGGTTTGCGTTTCTCCGAAAACGCCGCCAGCCCTTCGGCAGCGTCGTTTGATGTCAGGTGGTCGCGCAGGACCGACAATTCCCAGACCAGAGCTTCGGCTTGCGACATATCTACTGACGCGTTGGCGACCGCTTTCATGCGCGACAGGACGAGCGGGCTTTTGTCAGCCAGATCACTTGCGAACGTGTCCAGACGAGCCTCAAGCGCATCATCGGCAACAACTTCCTGCACAAGCCCCATGCGCAACCAATCGCGCGCCGGCAGACTTCGGCCGGAAAACAGCAGATATTTAGCGTTCGGCAGGCCAATCCGAGAGGGCAGGACAGCAGCGCCACCGGCCCCCGGAAAGACCCCAAAATTGGCATGCGCATCACCGATCTTCGCGCTTTCTGCGGCGATCAGTACGTCGCAGCACATGGCCAGTTCCAGACCGCCGGCGACGGTCACGCCGTTCAGGCCACCAATGACGGGTTTGGGAAAATCGCGGAGAATCTGAAAAACCTCCGCTACGGCATCAAGGAAATCGCCGTCTTCGGACCGCTCCTTTGACAGACCAGCTTGCACCGCCTTGAGATCAGCGCCCGCACAGAACGCCCGGCCGCTGCCGGTCAGCACCACAACGCGCAGCTTTTCGTCACGACGAATGCACTCAAGCGCCTCCCCAAGCTCCAAAACCATGTCCCGCGAAAGAGCGTTCAACTCGGTGGGTCTGTTCAGGCGCAACCAGGCCGCCGATCCCCGCGTCTCCAAAATGACATTTACATGTTGCAT
>NZ_FNZG01000025.1 GCF_900109195.1 Pseudooceanicola nitratireducens
CTGTCACTGTACCCTAATTAATCAGATTCTGCGGATTGGAAGCGTTTTCGGCAGATTCTGTACCCTTAATTGCAATATATCCACAGGGCGCTGCGTCAGTGGCTGACACAGCTTTGGCGCTTCCAGATTGCATCGGCTCGTGCCAGAAGCGCTTGACGATCTGCATCGGCACCGAGCTCGGAGATGGCCTGACGGGCAGCGTCTAGGGCCTGCGCAGACGTCTTTTTGGGCGACGTCGCCCTGGCAGATCGGTCAACGGGACTGCTTTCCTGCCGACGTCTTCGCGGAAGTCGCATATCGAGGTTCATCGACAGCTTGCGCACCTTCTCAATCAAACGTCTGCGCTGAGGAAAGGCGCGTCGGAGATCCCAGAATGCTTGTTCATTTCCGCGCAGCAAGATGGCCACTCCCAATAATGGACGGGCTGAGCAGACATCGACAGCTGCGAGTGCTATTGACCGCTCCAGTTGACACCGCGACGTGAGTGGCACGCTGTATACCAACTCAAGTACTTGTAAGAGGCACAGCGTATGGCTGATCCGCTGCATGTGCCTCAGATCGGCGGCGGCAACCGCCGTCTTCAGCAATGCCGCGCCCCGAGCGGCGCGGACACGTAGCCTGTTTGATAGACCATCGGCCGGATGCCTCGCCACAAGAGGTCGACCACAGTTTTCGCAAGTCAGCGACCAGGCGAAGCGCCAGTGGCGCAGGACCAGTCCCGAGGTTTGTTTCGAGCAGTTTGCGCAACTTTGGAAGTCATCGCTAGATACGCATTGAGCGGGATGATGCGTCGTGTCCGGGAGGGTCATGGCCGCGATCTCATCCCGGGTCTGCTGAACCGCCGGACATAGCCGAGCCCAGTTCACATGCCCAAGGTCACCCGCATGCTCCGGCACCCTGCCCTGCCCCAAACCGAGATAGCCGCAAAGCTCTTCGACGGAACAATGATTGGCCCGGGCCAACCGCCCGATCCAGCTCGAGAGAAGCTCGTCGGATACCGGTGGCGGTCGACGCGGCAATGGGTTCACGGTCACCCGAACTCCGCGATGGGTTGGCGCGGAATGCTCCAAGCATGCTTCGCCCATACCGGCTGCCAGGCCTGAACGGCCTCATCGGTGATCCGCTCCTCACCCGTCTCGATCGCATCGATGGCCAAGGACTTGATCATGATGAACACGCGCGAGGTCACACCGCCCGTCACTTTCAGGATTGTCCGAAGCGACGCAACCGTGAGGCCCGACCGCTGCTCAAGTGCCATCGCGGCAATCAGCGTTTGGATGAGCCGAGAGAACTCCACGTCGTCCTCCCAGAGCGGCAGGTAGTGTTCGTCCAGGCGACGGGCCAGTTGGTCGTCACCGCGGACGGCCTCGAGCGCTTCGTTGACACCGAAAACGACAAGCGAGGCACAGAGATCGTTGGCCAAGAACCGCAGCATGTTCAGGAACCGGCGTTGCTCCCGGTAACTACCGGCAAGCAGATTGTGCACCTCGTCGATCATCAGCATCTTCAGGTCCATATCCCGAAGATGACTGAGCGCGCGGACCTCAAGTTCGGACACGGTATGCCGCCCCCACATCGGCGCCCCGATCGTCGAAAGGATGTGCTGGTAGAAGCGTCGCTCGTCCGGCGCTGGCGGCGCCTGAACCAGCAGGATGGGGGTCTTCGTGATGCCCAGTTCTGCGTTGTACTGCGTCGGATACTTGCTGGCCATGCGCTTGGCGATCATCGTCTTGCCAATACCGGAACTGCCATAGACCATCAGGCCAGGCATCCGGCTCTGCTGCGGCATTTCCATCAGGGACGTCAATCGGTTGAGAACAATCGTGGCACGGTCGAATGCGATCCAATGATCGCTGCGGATGCGGTCAATTCTTTCTTCTGGGGTCATCAAACTCTTCAATCGGATAAGTGGGGAGGTCTGGGTTACCAGTGTCGATGGCGAACATTTCTCGGGACGGATCGCGGCGCGGCTGGTGCTTGGGAAGCCGCGTCTCGCGTTCGCTCTCCAGACGGGCGGTCCTTGTCTTCTGACGCGCCGCCTCGGCCAGTCGTCTCTGCGCGTCGATCACCTGGAACAAGGCCTTCTCGTTGATCCGACCGCCATGCCTGTCTTGCCATTCCTTCCGCGCCCGACGACTTTCCCAAAGCGATATCCGAGGGTGGCTCAGATCCCGATACCGAGCCGGGATCATGCGGCCATCATTGACGAGAACCCAGACCTGCGACAGGTCCCGCGGGTCGTACTTCACCTGCACCTTGCCGCTGCCCCGTCCGACCAACGACGCGAAGGCATCACTCCAGTAGTGCACCCCAAAGAGAGTGATCCCAGTGCGCCCGAGCTGGCGCAACTCAAAAGGCAGGAAGCTTGTCCGGAAGGCTTCGACATCGACAACCTGCCGCCCCGCAGTGTCTCCGCCCAAGTCAGCCCAAGCGGCCAGCGGCGTTCGCCCGAGGGCTTCGTGGCGGGTATTGTGGTAGCGGCAAATCTCCAGATGAAGCCAGTCCTCGAACTCGGCCAGGGTCAGAGCCGCATGTTTCTCGCTGTCATAATCGCCCTTCTCGGCAGCGGAGGATTGCGTGGTCCCGGGCAAAACATGAACAGCCCCCATGGCCGTTCCGATCAAACGTTCGATATGACCTCCGAAGTGCGTTGCACCAGGCGGGCGGTACTCGACGGCAATGCCCCAATCTTCGCAGGCCGATGAGAAGGCGTCGCTGTGGAACTCCTGCGCGTTATCGACATGGATCGCCTTCGGGATGCCGGATGTCGGCCAGACCAATTCTTCCAGCTTCCCTGGGACGTGGATCGATTTCCGACGCACACAATGATCGAGGCAGAGCGCGATCGAAAGAACTGATGGTGCATCAAAGCTGACGAAGACCCCGAGAACGATCCGGGTTGCAACATCGATGGCTACCGTCAAATATGGGCGCGCAAGCGGTCGCCGATCCACGTGATCGACCAAAATGATGTCGGCCAAGGTGTGATCGATCTGAACAATTTCCAGTGGCGTTCCAACCGCAAGCCGGCCCGGACGTGCCGCAAAAGTCTTGTTCGCCTCCTTGGCACCACGGCGCTTTCTAACAATCTCTTTCTCGTCCATTGCATCGAGCCGAGCTTTCAGCGTTTTTCGTGCCGGTGGCTGGAAGCCCTTTGCCTCGCATTCCGAACGGATCTCACGCCAAATTCGCAGAAAGCTGGAGCGTTCGCGGACCAGATAATAGCGCCGTAGGCGTTCATCGATGAGGTCTTCGACTTCTCGCGCGATCCGTTTCGACCCCGGTTTCGGCCCCCGGCGACTGAGTTCCAGTGCTGCGGCCCGCCCATCGTTCTCGCGCAAACGGCGGTAAAGCGACCAGGTGTGGCTCTTCGCCAAACCTAGTTCCCAAGCAGCATCTCCGATTGCCGCACTGATCGGCTCACCCTTCTTCTCAAGTTCCAGGATCGGACGGAGGACTGCTGCTCGATGTTTTGCAAGACGCTCGCTGACCACGCCAATCCCTGCCCTATTCCTGTCAGCACTTATCCACAGAACTGACCGTATGCTAATAAAGGGTACAGTATGGCAATTAACGGTACAATATGAAAATTAAGGGTACATCGTGCCGCTGAAAACAAACGATAATTTTAAAGGCAATTCTGATTAATGAGGGTACAGTGACA
>NZ_FNZG01000016.1 GCF_900109195.1 Pseudooceanicola nitratireducens
TATGACTTCCAACCTGAAACCCGCCAGCGCCTTCAGGACGTCTGGGCCAACCCCTTGGGCTTCGTGGTGACCTCCTACCGCGTCGACGCCGAGACCCTGGAGAACTGACCAAGATGAAATCCCTGCCCGCGCTCCTTCTGGCGCTTGCCCTTCCTGTTGCCGCATCCGCCGAAGCCACCCCGCAAGGTGGCCCGCTCGACATCCGCATCCGCACCGCCGTCTATGATGAAAACCAGGTCTACCGGATCGAAACCGACTTGCGGCATTCGACGACGATCCATTTCGGGGCCGGGGAGCGGTTCGAGGCGGTGATTGTCGGCGACACCGAAAGCTTCCAGGTCGATCCGATCCCCGAGCTTGGCAATGTGCTCACAATCAAACCGCACGTGGCCAATGCCTCGACCAACATGACGGTGATCACCAACCGGCGCACCTATTCCTTCCATCTGCGCGAGGGCTCGATCCCGAACCGCACCGGCATGTTCTTCGAGGTCCGCTTCCGCTACCCCGACGAAGAACGCCGCGCGGCGGGTGCCACCCAGCCCAAGGGCTATGAGGCCCCGCGCAACTACAACTACCGGGTCTCGGGTGAAGGGGATTTTCGACCCAGCCATATCTACGACGACGGTCTTTATACCTACTTCGTCTTCCCGGAAAACGCCCGTCAGCCCGCCCTCTTCAAGGCCGATGACCAGGGCCGTGAGCGCACCGTGAACTGGACCCAGCAGGGCAACACGGTCCGGGTGCTCGGGGTGAACACCTACTGGACGCTGCGCATCGGCGACGAGGCGATCTGTGCCTGGCGCGACGAGAGCGCGATTTACGTGAGCAACTGACCATGGCCGATCAAACCCCTCCCGACCTGCAGGACCGCCTCGATCAGTTCAGCCAGCGCGGCAAATCCAAACGCCGCGGCAACAGCCTCGGGGTCGGCGCGCTCGCCGCTGCCCTTGCCCTCGGCGGGGCCGGGGTCGCGTATTTCCTGGCGACCAGTCTGCAAGAGGGGGACAGCGCTCTTGAGACCTCCGATGTCGAGACCTTCCAGGACCGCCGGCCCGGCACCGGCGGGCGGCTGGAGTTTCCTCCTGACGAGACAGAGCAGCGGGTGAATGACGCGCTGATCGCTGTCGAGGAGGCGCTGGACGTGCCCGCAGCCCCTTCCCCGGAACCAAGCGCCGAGGTGCTGGCCGAGATCGCCAAGCTTCGCGAGGCCCTCGCCGTCAGCCAGGCCGCCCGCAACTCGGAAATCCAATCCGCCGTCGCCGACCTGCGCGAAGCCTTCGACGAACAAAAGGCCGCGCTTGAAGCCACACTCGCCGCAAAGGAAACCGAGCTGGCCAACCTGCAGCGCCAGACCGAAACCCGTATCGAGGGGCTGCAGGCCATGCTCGACGCCGAACGTGCGCAGCGCGAGGGGCTCGAGGCCGAGCTCGACCGCGAAGGGCTGATCGCCGATCAGCGCCTGCTCGAAGAACGCCGCCGGCAGGAAGAGGAACAGCGCCAGCGCGAGGCCGAGCGGGTCGCCGAGGAGCTTCTGACCGCGCAGATCAAATCCCCCGCCGTTGTCTATGCCGATGGTCCGCGGGGTGGCCAAAGTGGCGCGGCAGTCGCTGATCCGGCGGCCCCTGGCACCGGGGGTCCGGTCCTGTCAGGAAATGAGCAGTTCCTGCAAAGCGCGCGACCGCTCGAGGTGCAGGAGGCCGCCCGCCTCACCCATCCTGAGCGCACGCTGACCCAAGGCTCGGTCATCCAGGCCGCGCTCCAGACCGCCATCAACAGCGATCTGCCGGGCTCCGTGGTCGCGGTCGTCTCCGAGCCGGTTCCGGCGTTTTCCGGGGATCGGATCCTGATCCCCCGCGGCTCCCGCCTTTTTGGCCAATACCGCTCCGGGATCGAGATGCATCAGAAGCGCATCCTGATCCTCTGGACCCGCGTCCTGACCCCGGACGGCACCTCGATGGAAATCGCCGCCGTGGGCGGGGACCAGCTCGGTCGCTCAGGCCTGACCGGTCTCGTCGACACCAAGTTCGCCGAACGTTTCGGCGGGGCGGCGCTGATTTCCGTGATCGGGGCGGCGCCTGCCGTGGCGGCGGAGAGTGCCAACAACGAAACGACCAGCATCGTTCTGGGCGATGTCGGCAGCGATCTTCAGGATGCCGTCGGATCGGTCATTGCCGACCAGGTCTCGATCGCACCCACGATCTATGTCGATCAGGGGGCCTCGGTCACCGTGCTCGTCGACCGGGATGTGGTGATTTATTGACTGAGGCAGCATCACCAACCTCTTATCTCGAGCGTTATCTCGACCCGTTCCGCGACCTGCTGAGACGCGATGACGTGGTCGAGATCGCGATCAATCCGGACGGCAAGGTGTGGATCGAGGTCGCGGGCGACGCTACCATGCGCCACGAAGGCCAAACCGTGGATCGCACCACCGCCCTCAACATGGCCCACACCATCGTCGGCGACGCCAAGGCCCGCGTCTCTGAAAAGAACCCCCTTGTCTCTGGCAAGGTGGAATATGCAGGCCGCCCGCTCCGAGTTCAGGTTGCCGTACCGCCCGCCATCGATCGCGGTGCCTCGATCACGATCCGTCTCTTCGCCTCCGGCAGCGTCAGGGATTACGCACCCACCTATCTCTTCGGCAAGGCCGTCTCGCTCGATGCGCTCCGCGCCGAGAAGATGAAGAACATCGCCACACTCGCCGAAGTGAACCTCGAGGCCGCGCTGCAAACCCTGGTCGAGGCGCGGCTCAACGTCCTGATCAGTGGCGGCACCTCGACCGGCAAGACCACTTTCGCCCGCCATCTCCTGACCCATGTCAGTGAACACGAGCGGCTGATCACCATCGAGGATGCCTTCGAGCTCTTCCCCGGCCAGCCGAACACCGTCGCCCTCCTGGCCGACCGTGGTTCCGGCTTGCAACGCAGCGCCAATGCCCTCCTTCAGGCCTCCCTCCGTATGCGACCCGACCGGATCATCGTCGGCGAGCTGCGCGGGGCCGAGGCCCTGACCTATCTCGAGGCCATTAACACAGGCCATGGCGGATCGGTCTCCACCATCCACGCCGAAACCGCCGAACTCGCCATCGATCGACTGGCGATCATGGTGCTGCAGGCAGGGACGCCGCTGACATTCGCCGAGGTCCGGCAATACATCCGCAAGTCCATCGATGTGATCGTTCAGCTCGGGCGAGCCGAGGGGAAGCGGGGGATTACGGAGTTCTATCTGCCGGGGTCGTGAGACGTTCCGACACAGCAGGCGTCGAGCAAAATAACTTGCTTAGGCTACGAATGGCAGCAGCGCGCGAGCGCTGCTGTTCGCTTTGTATTCGTCAATAGCCGCTATTGGGCCGAGGCAAGCTGTCTTTTGGTGTCGGCCGAAAAAGCAACGTAGAATTACTTTCTCGACAATCGGACGCGTGATAATAAGGCATTTAAGGGAAAGAACTTACGCTACTAGGGCACAGTCGGCGGCGGTGCCACGCGTCCGGCGAGCTTCTGCCACTGTTTGTTGTCGATAAGGGTGGAACGGTAGATCCGCAGATTACCGCATCCCGGAAGTGACTTCAGCGTCTTTTTGACTGGATCAACCAACGCCGGTGCCAACCACGGACTAAAGGTTTGCTCAGACATTGCGCCATTGTCCTCATTTTCAATTCAGATATTGGTAGGCGGTTGAAAGGAAGATCGAAATCTGCGACGCCACAGACCCAAAAATCGGTTTGATGGAGTAACCTGGAGCAACTTTCATGATGCCGTATTACTTGAGGTCGTGCGGCGTCTTCCGGAGGGCTTGAACTCGGGCTACGACGATAAGGTATTCGGTATCAGATCCAACGGGCGTTTTACGCTCTATGGTTATCCGCTCCGAAATGTGTTGCTGGTGTCCGTTCCTATCTGTCAGATCGAGGACCAACAGAAATCCAAAGCGGACGCCTGTAGTGAGATATCCTGTCGCTTGTCCGGCGTAGCGCTTGGCCAAGGTAGCGTTGTCCGGTACGTTGTCATCCTTCTTAACCTCGATAATCGAACTTACACCGCGAAACTGGACGTCGATGTCGGCTCTCCCACCACCACGATCACGCGCCTCTGCTTGGAAGGTTGGCGCTCCCCCGGTCTGCAAGAATTTCAGAAAATCCAGCTGCAGATCATGTTCTACCGGTAGCTTTCCACTTCGCCGGAACAAATAGGAGGCGACAGGATCGGTGCTAACACCGACGTTTGACCGGGCAGCCAAAAACTTCAGTAATAGGCCGACAAGAGACTCCACGAGCATCCGCGCGTCGGGGAAACGTGAATAGTCTGGCTGAGTTGCAAACTGTTCGATTACCTGTTGCCAAAGCTGAGCAACCATAACATTGGCGTCCCCATGCATGCGGAGTTCCGAAACACCCATTTTGGCCGCGGCTTCGCTGAAGCCGGCATCTTCTAGTACCTCAACCAGCCGGCTAGTGGTCGTGGCGTCGAAAGGGCGGCGATTAAGCGAGTCCTCCATCGACCGCTTGAGCGTTTCGCGCAGCTCCGCTACAG
Source organism: Pseudooceanicola nitratireducens (assembly GCF_900109195.1). Classification (GTDB taxonomy): domain Bacteria; phylum Pseudomonadota; class Alphaproteobacteria; order Rhodobacterales; family Rhodobacteraceae; genus Pseudooceanicola; species Pseudooceanicola nitratireducens. The sequence continues at coordinate 4,533 of NZ_FNZG01000016.1, forward strand.
CCCCGGCTTTTCCATGGTCAATGTTGACCTGTAGCCACTCCTCCAGCGCTTGAAGGTAGTACCTGCGTTCGCGCATTCCACGGATGGTAGCATCCTGCATTGACGCATCGAGGCCGGGCGTAGATGGCAGACCAAAAACTTCGCTTCCAGGGTAGAAAATTGACAGAAGCTCATCCTCAATCACAATTGCAACGTTCAACCAAATTTCTTTGCCTAGGGAGTGGGCCAGAGCAGCTAATTTTGTTGCCATTGACAACCAATGAAAGCGTTCCCTCGAGGAAACAGCCAGCCATGAGTGAGACGCGTGGCGCGCCTGTGAAAACGCAGTATACTCGATGGCAGCAATTTCCAATTCAGGTAAACGATCTTTCAAATCTGCTCGGAGCCCGTCTTCCCGTACTGACAGCAGGAAGGTCGTGCAAAGCAAATAGAGTTTTGCATCCGGACGACGCTCGCTGTTCTCGAGGGATCGCTCGAACCATTTTTTTGCGGACGCAAGCGCCGACCAAAGGGCTTCCTCGGTGGGTGCGGCCAGTCCTTCGCGAAGCTTAGCTAACCCAATTTCCATGCACGCTTCGTCTGCGACAGTATCCAGCGTCGCCAATTGTTCGAGAAGCAACATAAAGTCTGTATCCGGATATCGACGTAGAATAGCGCCAACCACCTTGGCGACGTGACGCAGGAATTGTGGATCGTCCTCTGTCGAAACGTCGAGGATGCTGGCCTGTAGCCTACGCACGAGAACCGCGTTCTCTTGCGAGAGCAGCATCGCACCTCTCAGTGCATGGGAACGCCCCCATGAATGATTGCTTTCATCTTCGAAATGGGAACAAAGACTTGTCCACGCTGGCTTGGCGAACCCGGCTGGTATCTCGATCCGCTCCAGACAATCGACCATCTCGGCCAGTGCTGGAGCGTCGTCAGTCCACGCCAGCATTTCCAACAATACGGATTGGACAGAGGTCTCGGATATCCATCGGGTCAGCCAGCAAAAGCCATCGGCTCGGTCTGAACCGGGCGCGAGTTTTTGTACTGCAGAAAGCAATCGCTCCGCTGAAACGGAGCCCGGATCACTGGATCCGTCAGCATCGGCGCGTAACAACTCGATAAGATATTCCATGACTCACCGCTTAGAAAACGTAGTCGTCGCCTTTGGCATGGAGACGATGCTCGATTGGCACAACGGCTTCAACGGAAGGACGCGCTGTCGTGCCGATGATTATCTGCACACCGCCTATCTCCGAGGCCGCGGTTGCAACGCTATCGAGCATCGCCTCGAAATCCTTGTCCACGACCTCTTCGGACGCCGGCGAGTCGATCACCATCAAACCGGGGTGGCGGCCGTGACCCCGTTCCCTTGCGACTTCGACCGCAGCGAGCGCCACGGCAATCTTGATGCGCAGCCGTTCACCCATGGTCAAGTTGCTAAACCATTCGATAGCTCCACCTTGTTTGACTTTGAGCCGACCTCCGTTGTCCAGTTGCATCTCAGTGGCGTTGGGCATGCCAAACTTCCGGGAAAGGAGCATCACCGATTGCGATATCTGCTTCAGAATCTCAGATTGCATATCAACCATAAGTTCTTTGGTGACGTCAGTGGCTGCCCTGAGAACCTTATCCGCAGCATCGGTATTGGCGTCCGAGCTTGTAGATGTCGCTCCATCACCCATGAGGTCGCGAAGTTGAGCTGCCTGGGCTTCCAGCTGGACGATCTCCAGCTCTGTATCAGGGACCTTGGCAGCAAGGTCGACCTGCAACGCGGAAACCCGATCCTTTGCTTTTCGAAGTTCGATTGCAGCGTTGTTTGCAGATTTTTCCGCGGCTTTTTGCTTCTCCCTAGCTAATTTCAATGACGCGTCGAGGGCGTCGACTTCATCTTTCGCAAGCTGAATGTGATCTTCTTCAAAATCCTCTGTGCCCTGGGGAATATCGTTCTTGCAAAGCAGACAGGTGCTTCCATCGCCAGTTGACCCAGGCGCCGCCACGACCTCTTTGTATTTGGCTTCGCAGGCTGGGCAGCAGGATGGGCTAAGCTTGCGGAACGAATAGCCGGCTGACTTCTCGTCCTCCAGTTGCTGTACCCTTTGACGGGCTTTCTCGAAGCTCTCCGCAATCTTCTGCAGCGAGACATCAGCCACTTCGAAAGCAGCCCGCGTGGAATCCGCAACTTCGCGCAGAGTGACCATCTGTTGGTCCAAATCGTTCAACTCGACCCGTTTCCTTGAGCGATCGTCAACCTTCTTCACGCTTTCCCTTGCTGTCTCCAGCTTGGCGTTGACCGTCTCCAACCTTTTCGCAAGGCCCTTGTACAGCGCAGACTGGTCTGGACGAGCGGCGCGGGATTCCTCGACCTCCTTCTGCGCTGTGAGGGCCGCGCTATACGTCGAGACCCACGGCAAACCGATGAATAGTTGCAGTAGGCGTAACGGGATACCATCGATCGTGACGTCGCCGAAAAGTGCCTTGGCGTTCGTCGAACTCGACAAGAAGAGTGCCGATGAAATCAGTGGCCAGCCATGAGCATGACCACCGGTTTTGGAATTGTGTGCATATATCGGCGAGAAGGTTAGTTCAGCCATCATTAGCTGTTCCGTTTGCGACTTCAGCCCTTCGCCGCCATCACCGTCGTATAATGGCACCCAGCTCCCGTCGCTGCCCGAACGGCTGACGCGGGCTTTCGCTTTCGCCGGATCCTCCTCTCCGACATCTTTCCGCAATTCAGTACGGTGGAGAATGCCGTCGATCTCATAAGTCACATCGACGATTTCCAGCCATTTCCAGACGTCCGCCTTAACCCTTCCCCGGAACTCGCCCCTGATGACAGCGTATAGCAGATTTAGGATAGAAGACTTGCCGCGGAGGTTGCGGTCCGACATTACCGCAAACAATCCAGCGCCGAGGTTGGCCCAAGTCTTATCAAACGGCCCGTCACAGTCGGACTCTGCACGGGCACCTGCAACTCTTATGCTTTTGAACCGCAATGACTTCGCTCGAGGAGGTGTAGGCTGCGGCTGGATGTTGTATTTCTGTAGCACAGACTTGGCTGTGCTTTCCTCAGTGCCTGAACGTTCCGCAATGGCGCGGAGCCAGCCACTCTCGGTGGATTGAATTGGCGCAGACTTTCTCATTTCAGATTCTCCGAAATCGCGCGTAGGCGCTTCTCGACTTCCACACGAATGCTCGGGATGAGATCGCCATGAAGTGTCTTGCCATAGGTGGGATGCTCGTATTGCCAGTCCTTAAGCTTCGAACCGCTTTTACCGGAAGCTACCCGCATCACTAGCGTCATCCGGTCCCGGTACCACACCAAGTCCGGATGATCGGCTACACACTGGTCCAAGAAAGCCATTGCCTTCGATGATATCTGGTATTCATAGCGACGCACCTTGCCATCTTCGCCTTTAAGCTGCATCGATCGGACGAGTCCGTAGTAGCTTAGCAAGGCAAGTGCATCCGCGATGTTCTCGTAAGCTCCTCGCTTCCACCTGACCATGCGCACTAGCCTGACAGAAGGTTCATCAGCATCAAAAATGCCTTCGACCTTCTTAAGCAGGTCGAGATCACCCTCGGCTTCGACCACGTCCAGTAACGCGTCAGCCAGATAGTCTGGATAGCGCACCAAGAAATCCATAGCCATTAGCCGTTTTTCGGCCCTGAAGACTTTCACGCATTCTTCAGCAGGATCGTCAGCAGGATCGGAACCGGCCGCTAGAATGAAGAGAAGCCGCAAGGCGTCACGATATCTAACCCCAACGGCAGAAACTGGGTCAGTTGAAGTCGCGCTCCCAGTTTCGCCCGCTATATCGTCAAGTAAGCCCATGCCTGCCGACAACTCCCCCATAAATCTATGATTGTATTATTTCGAATAAGATCGCGTATCGTCGCTTGCAAAGCAACCCATTGAGAATCTGGACGAACTGCCTGTCAAACACATATGAACACAAGTCTAGCAAGGTGTTGCTCGGCAAGCTGGCGGAGCAATCTGAAAACACAACCGGCTTGATTGAACGCTGATTGATTTGGGTTTCGGCTCTGTACCCTTACGCCAAAGGCCGCACGGGAGACCTTCTGGTTGCTGAAAAACGCTGGCGAACAGCAGCAGTGGAGACGTCAAGAGTACGCATGCTTTACGATGGCAGTCTGACTGGCAGAGGCTACAAACAGTCATCCTCCGCGCACAACACAGAAGATTAACAAGGGACAGTCGCGCGAAGACCGCGCTCACCCTCCCAATAGCTCTTCAATGAAGTCCTCCTGCCGGTCGAGCGCCGCCTCCCATTCCTTCGGCAAGTCCGCTTCCCGCTCGAGCATCTCCGGCTCTGGTTGCCCGCGCCCGGCTTCCATCGTCCTCACGCTCATCGCGCGCGCTTCGCGGCGCTGCGAGCGATCCCGGACTGGCGCGCGTTCGGCCGGTTTCGCCTGCTCGTCTGCGCCGGCCTCATCGCCACCTTCGCTGCCCCAAGGCCCAACACCCTGCACGCTCGGCGGATAGGGAAAGGGCTTACCTTCTTGGCGGGCCAGCATCTGCTTGAAGAAGGGATCGTCGTAATACTTGATCCGGCTCGCCTTGATCGGGTGCTGGGGCGAGGCGAGGATGATCACCTCGTCGGGGTCCATCAGGCGCGCTTCGGTCTCGGAAAGCAGCGGCCGTTCTTCCAGCCGCGCCGAAGTCGAGGTCGCGCCGAGGATACCTTTGTTGCGGCCATACATCTTGGTCACCGCCTCGCGGGTGGTGCTGCCGACGGCGGCCGAGACTTCCTTCACCGTGCGCTGGTCGCGCGGGGTGATGTAGAGCTTGAGCCCTGCCCCGTTCTCGAGGCTTTCGCGGCCCTCGGGCCCGTAGATCCGGTCGAGCGAAGCCAGAGACTGCGCGATCATCGCGACGCGGCCGCCATAGCTTGCCAAGGAATGGATAGCGCGTTCGAGATAGGGCATTGCACCCATCTGCTGGAATTCGTCGATCATCATCATGACCGGCCAGGGTTCGTCGGGGCCCGGTTCATTCAGGCGGATCGAGGCGATGAGATCGGCGAACATCAGGCGCAGGAGTGGGGCGAGGGTTGCGATGTGATCTTCGGAGACGGCGATATAGAGCGACTGCGGTTGATTCCGAAAAGTCGAGAAATCGAAGTCGCTGGCTTGCGTGGCCGAGCGCACTGCCGGGTTGTCCCACTGCTTGAGGCCCGCGGTCATCAGCGCCTGGATGTTTGAGGTCAGCAGCCGCGACGAGGCAGAGGCCGCGTTGGTCCAGAGCTCGCGCAGGATGTCTTCTTCGGCTTCATCGGCATAGGTCTTGTACTGGGCGTTCTTGTACTCGCCCCCGGCGACGATCTTGTTCACCTCGCCAAGGTTCGGCGTTCCGCGCTGGATCGCCAGCAGACAGGCCGCGACGAAGATCGACTTGCCGGCCTCGGAGAAGGTGTCGAGTTGCTTGTTGTCCTTGTCGAGGAAGAGGTCGGCCAGGATCGAGACCTCGGTGAAGCGCTGCGCGAAGCTCGGGGCCTTGGCGATCCGGGCCAGAGGATTGTAGCGATGCGTGGCATTGGCCCAATCAAACGGGCTGAAGCGATAGACCTCGTCGCCATTCAGCGCCCGCAACCGCGCTGTCTTCTCGAAGTTCTCACCCTTCACGTCGAGCACCACGACCGAACCCGCGAAGCTTAGGAGGTTCGGGATCACGAAGCCGACGCCCTTACCGGCGCGGGTTGGGGCGACCATCATCACATGCGGGATCGTGGTCGAAGAGATGAACTCAGCCTTCGAGGTCGGCGCGCCGAGTTTGCCGCAGACAAAGCCCTTGCCCGGCGCCTGCAACATGTCGTTCTTCTTCAGCTCCGCCTTGGTCTGCCAGTGTGCCGAGCCGTAATCGTCCCGCTCTTTCTTCCAGGTCCAAGCCAGCGCCAGGGTGCCGAGACCGATCGCGCCAAAGCCAACGGCCCCGAAGCCCACCTTGAAGGCTTCGGGATGTACCGCGCGGGTGCTGGCGCTCGCCTTCCAGAGCGCCAACATGTCGAAACTCTGAAACCCCGTTTTCAGGGCCAGGGTCAGGTAGAAGGCGGCAACGATGGTGCCGATGACGGCGCCGCAGATCACACCGAAGAGGAGCGCTGCCCAGAGGGGAAGTGTCTTGGTCATGGTGGTCATCTCCCCTTTAGAATTCCATCTCGTCATCGAGACCGCGGTCCCGACCGAGATCACGCCCCAACTCCTGCACCTCCTGCTGGCCGCGCAATCGCGCCACCTCGGTCGCCTTATCCTGCTGCAACCCGGCAGCGCGGTCGGTGAAGACCTGATCGCCGGTTTCCTCAAACGTCATCTCAAGGAACTCCTGCGTGACGGTGATCTGATCGAGCTTGCTCGGCAGCGCCGCGTCCAGCACCTCGTAGTTGCCGCGGCGAAGCTCGGCCAAGCCTTCTTCGCCCAACTCCTTGAAGAGCTCGGATTGCAGGGTCCGCTCGACCGTCTCTTCCTGTTCCTCGCTGAGCTTGCCGTCGCGCAACATGTGGGCGAGGTCCTGCAGGTAGGGATTGGGCGTCCGGTCGTCCTCGTCGATGAGCGGCAGCGTCGCCTCTTCCTCGTCCGCGAGGGTCCGACCAATCTCGACACCCAGTTCCTTGGCGCGTTCCATCAGCGCGTCCATCACGCCGTCGACCTTCTCGAGCGCGGCGTCGAGTTGGTCGTCACTCGCGGTCTCCACGCTCAGACCGTCCTTGGCCAGCACCGCGTTCATGTCCCGCTCGACCCAGTCCTGTGCCATGCCGTAGTTCCGCGTGCCGCCGGCACTGATCCGCGCCACCAGTTCCTCGCTATCCATCCCGACCTCCTCGGCCCGCTCGAGCACGTCACGCAGCCCTTCGTCATTGCCCGACTGCAGCGCGGCGATCAGAACCTCACTGCCCGCCCCCGGCGGATAGGGTTCTTCGAGCTGCTTGCCGAAGCGCACGCGCAACTCCGGGTCCGGCACCATCTGCGAGAGGTCCGCGATGATCGGCGCGGCCTTGGCCTCGAACGCGGCGCGCTCGGCCGGGTCCAGTTCCTCGGCCTTGAGCCTCAGCGCCTCGATCGTGCGCTCGGAATAGTCGATCGCATCACCGACGGTCTTGATGTCCTTCATGTCTATCTCTCCTTCGGTGAA
>NZ_FNZG01000011.1 GCF_900109195.1 Pseudooceanicola nitratireducens
CGTGTCGAGCGTGGCGTGATCAACGTTGGCGACGAAATCGAAATCGTCGGCATCAAAGACACCACCAAGACGACCTGCACCGGCGTGGAAATGTTCCGCAAGCTGCTGGACCGTGGTGAAGCCGGCGACAACATCGGCGCCCTGCTGCGCGGTGTTGACCGTGAAGGCGTTGAGCGTGGCCAGGTTCTGTGTAAGCCGGGCTCCGTGAACCCGCACACCAAGTTCGAAGCCGAGGTCTACATCCTGACCAAGGAAGAAGGCGGCCGTCACACTCCGTTCTTCGCGAACTACCGTCCGCAGTTCTACTTCCGGACCACCGACGTGACCGGCACCGTGACCCTTCCCGAGGGTACCGAGATGGTCATGCCCGGCGACAACCTGAAGTTCGCGGTCGAGCTGATCGCACCGATCGCCATGGAAGACGGCCTGCGTTTCGCAATCCGTGAAGGTGGCCGGACCGTTGGTTCGGGCGTCGTCTCCAAGATCGTCGCCTAAGTCATCGCAGATGACGGCAGATCCGATCTGCCGGTAAGACATCTTAAACGCCGCCCTGACCGGGGCGGCGTTTTTCGTTTCCTTGACCCGCGCAGGGGCTGCGGGCATAGTGCGCCCAGCCGATGGAGGGTGACGTGGACCAGTAACTGAATTTCCAATTTCGAATGTTTTCGACAGGAGTTCAGTATGCCGCGCAACAGCACGACACCCTTTCTGGATGCATCAAGAGTGCATCCCATCACTTTGCCCGACGGGCAGATTTATCCCAACACGGTCTGGTTGAAGACGGTCATTGACCACCCCAACATCCATGTGGGCGACTTCACCTATTACAACGATTTCGATCCGGTGCAGGATTACGCCGCCAGGATCGCCCCCTATCTGCATCCCGGCGCGCCCGAACATCTGCATATCGGGCGATATGGGCAGTTCGCCCATGGCACGCGGTTCATCACCTCGTCCGCGAACCACCCGTTGGAGTGGTTCACAACCTATCCCTTTGCCGTCTTCGACCCCGAACAGATGCCGTATTTTGCCGAGGAATTCGGGCGCGGGCAGGACATGCGGATCGGCCATGACGTCTGGATCGGGCATAATGCAATGATCCTGCCGGGGGTGACGATCGGCAACGGTGTCATCGTCGGGGCGGGTGCGGTCGTGGCGCGGGACATCCCGGACTGGAGCCTGGTCGCGGGCAACCCGGGCCGGGTGATCCGCCGCCGCTTTGCCGATGACATCTGCGACGCGCTGGATGCGCTGGCCTGGTGGGACCTGCCGCCCGAGGAGGTGCGCGATCTGGTGCCGCTTCTGGCCAGTCGGGATGAACCCGCGCTGCGGGACGCGCTGGCCGCCTGGTAGGCCGCCGCGTGACGCTTTGGTCTTCCCCCCGGCGGGCAAAGCCCTAATGTCGGGGGGAAGATCAACGGGATAGCCGGACCAGACCTTATGCCGCAGCCGCCGACCAAGACCGACAAAGACCTAGCGACCGGGCAGGGCGCGCACAGCCCGGTGCTGTTTTCCTATGCGCTGACCGGGCCACTGGCCGGGCAGAAGCTGGACGGGGGCGCAGTTGATCAGGTGCTGGAAGAGGCCGCGCTTGGCTGGGTGCATCTGTCCGCCGATCACGCCCATGCCGAGGCCTGGATCACCGGGCATATGCCCTATCTCGACGATACGATTCCCCAGGCGCTGACCCAGGCCTCGACCCGCAGCCGGGCCAGCCGGATCGGGCAGGGGGTGCTGGCGGTGCTGCGCGGCGTGAACCTGAACGAGGGCCGCGATCCCGAGGACATGGTCGCCATCCGCATCTGGGCCGAGGCCGAGCGGATCGTCACGCTGTCGCGTCAAAGGGTGCGCGCGCTGGAAGATATCGCCGCCGACATCGCCCGGGGCGAGGGGCCGCAGAGCACGGGCGAATTCCTGGTTATCCTGGCCGAGCGGCTGAACGCCCGGTTGGAGCCGATGATCGCTGATCTGGACAGCGAGACCGACGCGCTTGAGACCCAGGTGATCGGAGAGCCGGACCAGGACCTGCGCCAGCGCATCGTCGCCATGCGTCTGCAGGTGATCGAGTTGCGCCGCCACGCCGCGCCGCAACGCGAGGCCCTGCAGCGTCTCGAGGGCGACGATATTGCCCTGTTGGACGAAAACGACCGCCGCCACATGCGCGAGGCGCGGGAGAAACTGGTGCGGCTGGTCGAGAACCTGGACGAGATGAAGGACAGTCTTGCCGTGCTTCGCGAAGAGATGTCGGGCCAGATCTCGGACCGGTTGAACCGGCACATGTATATCCTGTCGATCCTGTCGGCGATCTTCCTGCCGCTTGGCTTCCTGACCGGGCTTCTGGGCATCAACGTCGGCGGCATGCCGGGGGCCGAGAACCCGCAGGCCTTCTGGATCGTCTGCGGCGGGCTGAGCGTGGTGGTGCTGATCCAGATCTGGATCCTGCGGCGGGCGCGCTGGCTGTAGATCGGGCTGCCTTCGGGGCCGGGGCGTGCATTCCGCAGGGGCAGGTTCGGGGGCAGTTCACAGGGAAGGGCGAAAGTCTTTGGCAATCGGTGCAAAACCCGCTTGATCTTGCCCGCGCGCTGCCCTATCCCACAGCACGGCCTAGGGGTATAGCTCAGTTGGTAGAGCATCGGTCTCCAAAACCGAGGGTCGCGGGTTCGAGTCCTGCTGCCCCTGCCAGTTTTCCAGATAGTGTGGTTTTCACGTGGTCCGGCCTTCGGGTGCCGGTTCTCGTGTTGCGCGCTTGGCGCGGGTGCGCCTTTGCCGTGTGCCGGGGCTTGTGGCGCGGGTCGCCGGGCAGGCCCGCCGACCCGAAGGGGGCCTTGCCCCCTTCGCGTCTTTCAAAGAAAGACGCTGACCCCCAGGATATTTTCGAAAACCAAAGAGGGGGCGCGCGGCGCATTGGCTTGAAATCGGGGCGTGGCCCGGTTATGTGAGCGATCTAACGAGGGCCCACGGGCCGGCTGGTCCGGCGTGATGTGTGGTCCGATCCGAGAGAGAAGACGGATTTACGACATGGCGAACCCTGTTCAGTTCATCAACCAGACCCGCGCCGAGATCTCGAAGATCGCCTGGCCGACGCGCCGCGAAGTGCTGCTGACCACCGTGATGGTCTTCATCATGGCTGCCCTGACGGCGGTCTTCTTTGCGCTGGTGGATCTGCTGATCCGGTCCGGCCTGCAGGGATTGCTGAGCTTTTTCGGCTGATCCGGCGCGTCGCGGGCGCCGTTTCGCGCGCGACGTACTTGCCTTGCGGGGGACAAGCCTTTAGGTGACCCCTATCCCCCCGACATGACGCGCGCGATTCGAGACGCGCGTCGAATTGTTTCTGGGGGTGGGCTTGAAGGCCCGTTGAGTTTGGAATTTCCCGGCGCGGCCGGAGCAGGAAGGATCACAACGAGATGGCGAAGCGGTGGTACTCGGTCAGTGTTCTGTCGAATTTCGAGAAGAAAATCGCCGAACAGATCCGGACCTCGGTCGAGGAAAACGGCCTGCAGGACGAGATCGAGGAAGTTCTGGTTCCGACTGAAGAAGTGATCGAGATCCGGCGCGGCAAGAAGGTCTCGACCGAGCGGCGCTTCATGCCCGGCTACGTGCTGGTGCGGATGGAGATGTCCGACCGCGGCTATCACCTGATCAACTCGATCAACCGGGTCACCGGCTTCCTGGGGCCGCAGGGCCGCCCGATGCCGATGCGCGATGCCGAAGTGGCCGCGATCCTGGGCCGCGTGGCCGAGGGCGAGGAAACGCCGCGCACGCTGATCCATTTCGAGGTTGGCGAGAAGGTCAAGGTCAACGACGGGCCCTTCGAGGATTTCACCGGCATGATCGAGGAAGTGGACGACGACAACCAGCGCCTGAAGGTGTCGGTGTCGATCTTCGGCCGCGAAACCCCGGTCGAACTGGAATACACCCAGGTGACCAAGCAGGGCTGATAAAGTCTTCGCATTACGGAATTGGAAAAGGGGCCGCGCGGGCCCCTTTTTGCTGTGCGGATGATGGGGGCGGCCGGACGGTCAGTCGTCCGGCATGTTGGCAGCCCAGATCGGCGCGCCGTTGAACATCGCATAGCGCGGGGCGTTGGCCTGACGGCGCGACAGCCATCTGGCGTGACGGAGGGCGCGATCCTCGATCTCGGGGAGGAGTTGGAGGTCGGGCTGGTCCTCGGCCACGCGGGCATAGAGCTGAAGGCCGCGCGGGGAAATCAGCGGCGTATCGGAATGGCGCAGCAGGCAGGCCCCGGAGTTCATTCGCGTCACCAGCCGGCGCGCAAGGGTGGTGACGGAAGGCGCGGCCTGGGCATCGGGGAAGATCCGCAGAAGAATTGCCAGGGACATCCAGAAATCGCATTCCGGGTGGTCGGCGATATCCAGAAGCGCCTGCATGTCGGTGGTCTTCGCATTCGACCAGTGGCGGCGCAGGATCAGGTCGGCCAGGTCGGCATGACGGGCGTGGGGCAGGGCGGCGCTGTGCAGGTCGGGACGTTCGTCCAGCAGGTAATCCAGGTAATCAGAGGCATCGATGATCCGTGCGGGGACGGGGGCGGCGGCCAGAATGTGGGCCGGGAATAGCGAAGCAAGTTGTGTCATGTGAACCTAGCGTCCGAAAAACCAAAAAGTTCCCTTGGTTAATATGGGGTAATGAGGCGTTGGTATGACGGGGCGGGGCAATTATGGTGGCAGCTGCGGGGCAGGGTCGAAGGCTGGTCCCTGGACAGGGCCCGGGGCAGGTCCTGAAGCGCGGCTTGCAATCTTGGGGCATTGCGTATATCCGGCCGCCCTGTCCGGGTGGAATCGCCCCGGGGCCCCGTGCCTTGTGCACATCGTCCCCGGTAGTCGGCCCCACATGACCGGACATCCCTGTGGGAGGCGAGGGCCGCGCGCGGTCCGGACCTGACCACATCGACCGAAGCCCGGCGGACGCGTCCGCGGGGTGTTGAAAAGGAGAAGGCCAATGGCCAAGAAACTCGTCGGCAGCCTCAAGCTGCAAGTGCCTGCCGGTCAGGCAAACCCGTCCCCGCCGGTTGGTCCGGCCCTGGGTCAGCGCGGCATCAACATCATGGAATTCTGCAAGGCGTTCAACGCCAAGACGCAGGACATGGAGCCCGGCGCACCCTGCCCGACCGTCATCCAGTACTACCAGGACAAATCCTTCACGATGGAAATCAAGACGCCGCCCGCGTCTTATTACCTGAAGAAGGCTGCCAAGCTGAAATCCGGTGCCAACAACCCCGGCAAGGAAACCGCTGGCTCCGTGACCGTCGCTCAGGTCAAGGAAATCGCAGAGGCCAAGATGAAGGACCTCAACGCGAATGACATTGACGCGGCAATGCAGATCATCCTGGGTTCGGCCCGGTCCATGGGCATCGAGGTGAAGTAATATGGCAAAGCTTGGAAAACGTACCCGCGCTGCCCGTGAAGCCTTTGCTGGCAAAGACGATCTGACGGTTGAAGAAGCCGTTGCACTGATCAAGGCGAACTCGAAGACGAAATTCGACGAAACCGTCGAGATCGCGATGAACCTGGGCGTCGACCCGCGTCACGCGGACCAGATGGTCCGTGGCGTTGTCGGCCTGCCGAACGGCACCGGTAAAGACGTCCGCGTCGCCGTGTTCGCCCGTGGCCCCAAGGCTGAAGAAGCCCAGGCGGCTGGCGCAGACATCGTTGGTGCCGAAGACCTGATGGAGACCATCCAGGGCGGCAAGATCGATTTCGACCGCTGCATCGCAACCCCGGACATGATGCCGATCGTCGGCCGTCTGGGTAAGGTGCTGGGCCCGCGGAACCTGATGCCGAACCCCAAGGTCGGCACGGTGACCATGGACGTCGCGGATGCCGTCAAGGCAGCCAAGGGCGGTGAAGTCCAGTTCAAGGCCGAGAAGGCCGGTGTCGTGCACGCAGGTGTCGGCAAGGCGTCCTTCGACGAAGCCAAGCTGGTCGAGAACGTGAAGGCATTTGTCGACGCCGTGGCCAAGGCCAAGCCGTCGGGTGCCAAAGGTGCCTACATCAAGAAAGTGTCGCTGTCGTCCTCCATGGGCCCGGGCGTCACCGTCTCGATCGAGAGCGCGACCGGCAACTGATCCCTTCGGGACAGCGTTGAATTTGAAGTTTGAAGAAGGCACCGGAAACGGTGCCTTCTTTTTTGCGGCTTTTGTGGGTGGTTAACGTTGGGTTAATGTTTGCTGCAATTTTCCGTGATCTGGTGTATGCAGGTATCCGTAGGATCGAATCGTATGACGGAGATTTTCGATCTGTCGCGGTGATTTTGCGATGAACATTTTATTGTATTTGTATGGGGGGTCCCATGAAACTTAAAAAACTTGCTCTTGGCGTTGCTGTCGCTCTTGGTGTGGCTGCGCCGGCATCTGCCCACGTCTGGAACATCGGTTGGAAATCCACCGCCGGCTCGCTTACGTTCTACGGTGTAAGCTACCACGGGGGTGCCGTCGGTGGTTCTGGAACTGTCGACGATTTTTCGGCCAACCCGGCCGGTTTCGTGATCAATGGTTCGAACATTGGTTTTGAAAATGGCTCGGTCGTGAACCTGAATGATTGCAGTGGCCCGGGCGGGCTGCTGACCGGTGCTTGTGATTCCACTTGGGATGCTCTGAATCTCGACGGTGTGCTTCATGCCTCGGGCTATTCTTCCAACACGTATGGTAAGTATGCGTCCGTCACGCTCAACAGCACCGAACTCGCCGGCCTGGGCATTTCGTCTGGCTCGAACTCTGTCCTTCTGAGCACTTTTGCAAACAACGCCCATTGGGATGGCCTGGGCTTCTCGTCGGCAACTGTTCCGCTGAACATCGTTGTGACGCCGCCGCCTGCCGTGCCGCTGCCGGCCGGTCTGCCGCTGGTGTTGTCCGGTCTAGGTGCTTTCGGCTTCCTGCGCGCACGTCGCAAGGCTTGATCGATCGTTTCCAAACGGCAAGGCTGATTGCGCGTACGAATGAGTCCGTTCCCAGGATCTCCGTTGTAATCGAAAGCGCGACCGGCAACTGATCCCTTCGGGACAGTGAGAGATTGGCGGCGGGGCAGAAATGCCCCGCCGTTTTCGTATTGTCTGTTGGGGTCTTGGCTGTGTCAGGCGGCCTTGCGACGGCAAAGCAGCGTCGCCAACCCGCCGATGGCCATGGGCAGCAGAAGGTTCGACGCCGGTAGCGGCACCTGCGGTGCCATTGCGATCCTGTAGGACTGGGGCGCGGGTGTGGCCTTGCAGCGCTCGGGATCGTTGACCAGAAGCCCGCTGCCATTGGCGCTGAAGCCCGTGGCGTAGGTTTGGAGTTAAGCGGCGGCGATTGCGAGCCTTGTCCCTTTGCAGACAGGGATGCGCTGCCGCGACAGGGTCAGGCGATGTCGTAGAAGAAATCGTCGCAGGTGGCGTCCAGTTCCGCATCGTCGTGACGGGCAGCCGCAAGTGCCGTGGCGCAGTCGGCCCCTTCGACGGTTGCGATTGTCAGCTGCTGCAGCGCATAGGTCGGGACATCCCCCAATGCCGAACGGGCAATTGCCAGTGTCGCAAGGTAATCCAGGTGGTCGCCCGTGATGGCCGATCCGTCTGCATCTCCGCCATCTGCGATGATTTCGCAGGCCGCGGCGTCGAAGGAAAAGAAGGCGCGGCAGATATTGGGGCGAGCGTCATAGGCGCGGCACAGCCGGGTTTCCGGGTCAAGCGCGGCACAGGCGTCAGGGTGCCACGCGCGGCCGTCCGGCTGACCGGCCAGCGGTGCAAGGGCGCTGTGCATCCGTTCAGCTTCGGTCTGTGTGATCAGCCCGCCATCGCCGTCGGGGATCAAGCAGCAAAAGGCGCAGCCCGGCGCGCAGGCAAGGGGCGTATCAAAAGCGGGAAGATCTGCGCGCGTGTTTGTCGCGATGCGCACGGACTCGGCCCCGGCGCTCAGGTCGTCCAGCTGCTGCGGCAGGGGGGTATCCGGATCGGGGGCCAGCAGGGCGCGGGCGCGGGTCGCGACACTCTCGGGCAGGGTATCGGGGGCGGCCCTGTTCAGGCGGTCGCACAGGGCGGACCTTGTCTGGATGGGCATGGTCTTGGGGTTGGTCATCCGCGTTGCACCGCTGGTAGGATTGCAGGGGACTGGTATCTTACGCCGGATTGGAGTATAAGGGTTTAAATGCAGCGTCTTGCCTGCTTGGCTCAGATGTCCGACCTGGCAAAGATCGGTCAGGTTTGCGCCGTTTTTGCGTTGTGTCGCATTTTACCCTTCACATCCCCCCGCAACTGTCTTAGAAGCCGCCTGTCGGAAGCCCCCTTGTTGGGGCGTTCGGCGATTCGTCCGAGACGGAGGGTGGTGCGGAACATGCCGGGCCATAATTCCTTCCTGAGACGGGAAAGACCCAGATTTCTTCGGATGCCCGATGGACCTGTTCCAGAGAGCGCCCGGGGCGAGATTGGACGGACCCGTAAGGACCCGAATAGTCGGGACCAACGTCCCGGCTTAACTGAGCCGGAGGGTCTGACCCTCCACTACTTGGAGTGAAACTGTGGATAGAGCCCAGAAAGAGAAAGTGGTCGAGGAACTCGGCCAGATCTTCGAAAGCTCTGGCGTTGTCGTGGTTGCCCACTACACCGGCCTCACGGTTGCTGAGATGCAGACACTGCGCGCAAAGGCTCGTGAAGCCGATGCAAGCGTCCGCGTCGCCAAGAACAGGCTTGCCAAGATCGCCCTGGATGGAAAGCCCTGCGAAAGCATCGGCTCGCTCCTGACGGGGATGACCGTTCTGACCTATTCCGAGGACCCCGTTGCAGCAGCAAAGGTGGCCGAGGACTTCGCCAAGGATAACAAAAAGTTTGAGATCCTCGGCGGTGCAATGGGTGAGACCGCTCTTGACCGTGCCGGCGTTGAAGCCGTGTCGAAGATGCCGTCCCGCGAGGAGCTTATCGCTTCCATCGTCGGCTGCATCGGCGCACCCGCTTCGAACATCGCTGGCGCAATCGGCGCACCTGCTTCGAACATCGCCTCCATCCTGTCCACGATCGAGGACAAGGCGGCGTAAGCAACCATTGAGACGGCGTAGGGTTGAACACCTTAACGTTGGAACACATCTAAATACGGAAACAGTAAAATGGCTGATCTGAAGAAACTGGCTGAAGAGATCGTTGGTCTGACGCTTCTCGAAGCACAAGAACTGAAAACCATCCTGAAAGACGAGTACGGCATCGAGCCCGCAGCTGGCGGCGCTGTCATGGTTGCCGGCCCCGCAGGCGACGCCGGTGGCGCAGCCGAAGAGGAAAAAGACGAATTCGACGTCATCCTGAAGTCGGCAGGCGCATCCAAGATCAACGTGATCAAGGAAGTCCGCGGCATCACCGGCCTGGGCCTGAAAGAAGCCAAAGAGCTGGTGGAAGCCGGCGGCAAGGCTGTCAAAGAAGGCGCATCCAAAGCGGAAGCCGAAGAGATCAAAGCCAAGCTGGAAGCAGCTGGCGCCGAGATCGAACTCAAGTAATCGGTGCGTAGGGCAGGGGACTTCCCTGTCTTGCGACACGATTTCAGGGCTGAACCCGGGAAATCCGGGTTCAGCCGAACCTGTCTCAGAGAGGGCTTTTTGCGAAAAGCGTTCTTTAAGGCGCGGTTCAGCGGATCGGGAGGCTACCTGACGGGGGGTGGCCAGGCATGGATCCGAACCCCCTGTTTCGAAAAGGGCACAGTGCCGGGGCCCGACGGCAACTGTTCCTCGATGTGAAACGAAAGGTGACTTACGTCATGGCTCAGACCTTCCTCGGTCAGAAACGTCTTCGGAAATACTACGGTAAAATCCGTGAAGTCCTTGAAATGCCGAACCTCATTGAGGTTCAAAAAGCCTCTTATGATCTGTTCCTGAAGTCCGGCGATCAGCTTGATCCCACGGATGGCGAAGGCATCATGGGTGTCTTCCAGTCGGTTTTCCCGATCAAGGATTTCAACGAGACCTCGATCCTCGAGTTCGTGAAATACGAGCTTGAGAAGCCGAAATACGACGTCGAGGAATGTCAGCAGCGCGACATGACCTATTCGGCTCCGCTGAAGGTCACCCTGCGCCTGATCGTGTTCGATGTCGACGAAGACACCGGCGCGAAGTCCGTCAAGGACATCAAGGAACAGGACGTCTTCATGGGCGACATGCCCCTGATGACCCCGAACGGCACCTTCATCGTGAACGGCACCGAACGCGTCATTGTGAGCCAGATGCACCGTTCGCCGGGCGTGTTCTTCGACCACGACAAGGGCAAGACCCATTCGTCGGGCAAGCTGCTGTTCGCCTGCCGCATCATTCCCTACCGCGGGTCCTGGCTGGACTTCGAATTCGACGCCAAGGACATCGTCTTTGCGCGGATCGACCGTCGCCGGAAACTGCCCGTCACCACGCTGCTCTACGCCCTGGGCCTGGACCAGGAAGGCATCATGGATGCCTATTACAACACCGTGGACTATACGCTGCAGCGCGGCCAGGGCTGGGTCACCAAGTTCTTCCCCGAGCGTGTGCGCGGCACCCGTCCGACCTATGATCTGGTCGACGCCGACAGCGGTGAAGTGATTGCCGAAGCCGGCAAGAAGGTCACCCCGCGCGCCGTGAAGAAGCTGATCGACGAGGGCAACGTCAAGAACCTGCTGGTTCCCTTCGACCGCATCCTGGGCAAGTTCGTCGCGAAGGACATCATCAACGAGGAAACCGGCGCGATCTACGTCGAGGCCGGGGATGAGCTGACGCTGGAATACGACAAGGATGGCGAGATCATCGGCGGGTCCCTGCAGGACCTGCTCGAGGCCGGCATCACCGAGATCCCCGTTCTCGACATCGACAACGTCAACGTCGGTCCGTACATGCGCAACACCATGGCGACCGACAAGAACATGGACCGCAACAGCGCGCTGATGGACATCTATCGCGTGATGCGTCCGGGTGAGCCGCCGACCGTCGAAGCGGCCTCGGCCCTGTTCGACACGCTGTTCTTCGACAGCGAGCGTTACGACCTGTCCGCCGTTGGCCGCGTGAAGATGAACATGCGTCTGGCCCTGGACGCCGAAGACACCGTCCGCACCCTGCGCAAGGAAGACATCGTCGCCTGTATCAAGGCGCTGGTGGAACTGCGCGACGGCAAGGGCGACATCGACGACATCGACCACCTCGGCAACCGTCGTGTACGTTCGGTCGGCGAACTGATGGAAAACCAGTACCGCGTCGGCCTGCTGCGCATGGAGCGCGCGATCAAGGAACGCATGTCCAGCGTCGAGATCGACACGGTCATGCCGCAGGATCTGATCAACGCGAAACCGGCGGCTGCGGCTGTCCGCGAATTCTTCGGCTCGTCGCAGCTGTCGCAGTTCATGGACCAGACCAACCCGCTGTCCGAAGTGACGCACAAGCGTCGTCTGTCGGCGCTTGGGCCGGGCGGTCTGACCCGCGAACGCGCAGGCTTTGAGGTCCGCGACGTTCACCCGACCCACTATGGCCGGATGTGCCCGATTGAAACGCCGGAAGGCCCGAACATCGGTCTGATCAACTCGCTCGCCACCTTTGCGCGCGTGAACAAGTACGGCTTCATCGAGACCCCCTATCGCCGCGTCGAAAACGGTCAGGTCACCGACGAAGTCAAATACATGTCCGCGACCGAGGAAATGCGTCACACCGTGGCGCAGGCCAACGCGAACTTGGACGAAAACGGCCGTTTCGTGAACGAGCTGGTGAACACCCGTCAGTCGGGCGAATACACCCTTGCTCCGAACGAAAGCGTCGACCTGATCGACGTGTCGCCGAAACAGCTGGTGTCGGTTGCGGCCTCGCTGATCCCGTTCCTGGAAAACGACGATGCTAACCGCGCCCTGATGGGCTCGAACATGCAACGTCAGGCGGTTCCGCTGCTGCGGGCCGAGGCACCGCTGGTCGGCACCGGGATCGAAGAAGTTGTGGCACGGGATTCCGGCGCGGCGATCATGGCGAAACGCGCCGGTGTTATCGACCAGGTCGATGCGCAGCGTATCGTTGTGCGCGCCACCGAGGATCTGGAACTGGGCGACGCCGGCGTGGACATCTACCGTCTGCGCAAATTCCAGCGTTCGAACCAGAACACGACGATCAACCAGAAGCCGCTGGTCAAGGTGGGTGACACCGTGACCAAGGGCGAGGTGATCGCCGATGGTCCGTCGACCGACATGGGTGAACTGGCGCTTGGCAAGAACGTCATCGTCGCCTTCATGCCCTGGAACGGCTACAACTACGAAGACTCGATCCTGATTTCCGAACGGATCGCCAAGGATGACGTGTTCACCAGCGTTCACATCGAGGAATTCGAAGTGGCCGCCCGTGACACCAAGCTTGGGCCGGAAGAAATCACCCGCGACATTCCGAACGTCGGTGAAGAAGCGCTGCGCAACCTCGATGAGGCTGGCATCGTCTACATCGGTGCGGACGTCGAACCGGGCGACATCCTTGTCGGCAAGATCACTCCGAAGGGCGAAAGCCCGATGACGCCGGAAGAAAAGCTTCTGCGCGCCATCTTCGGGGAAAAGGCCTCCGACGTGCGTGACACCTCGCTTCGTGTGAAGCCGGGCGATTACGGCACGGTCGTCGAAGTGCGCGTCTTCAACCGCCATGGTGTGGAAAAAGACGAACGTGCGCTGCAGATCGAGCGTGAGGAAATCCAGCGTCTGGGCCGTGACCGGGACGATGAGCTGACCATCCTGGATCGGAACATCTATGCCCGTCTGCGTGACCTGATCCTCGGCAAGACCGCGGTGAAGGGCCCGAAAGGGGTCAAGGCGAACTCGGAAATCACCGAAGACCTGCTGGCCTCGCTGCCGCGCTCGCATTGGTGGCAGCTGGCCCTGGCCGAAGACCAGGACGCCCAGATCGTCGAAGCCCTGAACGAGCAGTACGAGATCCAGAAACGTGCCCTGGACGCACGCTTCGAGGACAAGGTTGAAAAGGTCCGCCGCGGCGACGATCTGCCCCCGGGCGTGATGAAGATGGTCAAGGTCTTCATCGCCGTGAAGCGCAAGCTTCAGCCGGGCGACAAGATGGCCGGTCGTCACGGGAACAAGGGTGTTATCTCCCGCGTGGTTCCCATGGAGGACATGCCCTTCCTTGCAGATGGTACGCCGGTCGACTTCTGTCTGAACCCGCTTGGTGTTCCGTCGCGTATGAACGTCGGTCAGATCCTTGAAACCCACATGGGCTGGGCCGCACGCGGTCTGGGTATCCAGGTGGACGAGGCCCTGGGTGAATACCGCCGGTCCGGCGACATGACCCCGGTCAAGGACGCACTGAAGATCGTCTATGGTGAAGATGTCTACGAAGAAGGCTTCGCCAACATGGACGACGACCAGATGCTGGAAGCAGCTGGCAACGTCACCCGCGGTGTTCCGATCGCCACGCCCGTCTTCGACGGCGCGAAAGAGGCGGACGTGAACGACGCGCTGAAGCGTGCCGGGTTCAACGAAAGCGGTCAGTCGATCCTGTTCGATGGCCGGACCGGTGAGCAATTCGCCCGTCCCGTCACCGTCGGCGTCAAGTACCTGCTGAAGCTGCACCACCTGGTGGACGACAAGATCCACGCCCGGTCCACGGGTCCGTACTCGCTCGTCACCCAGCAGCCGCTTGGTGGTAAGGCGCAGTTCGGTGGTCAGCGCTTCGGGGAAATGGAGGTCTGGGCCCTGGAAGCCTATGGTGCCGCCTACACCCTGCAGGAAATGCTGACCGTGAAGTCGGATGACGTGGCTGGCCGGACGAAGGTCTATGAATCGATCGTCAAGGGCGAGGACAATTTTGAGGCGGGCGTTCCCGAGAGCTTCAACGTTCTCGTGAAAGAAGTCCGTGGCCTCGGCCTGAACATGGAACTCCTGGACGCAGAGGGTGAAGAGTGAAATTGGGAATATTGATTGCTTTGGTGCCGGTCTCGGTCTTGGCTGTCTTGAGCTGGAAATTCACATATGTGGACTACCGAAAAGACGTCAATCGTGGCTCGATCGGCACCTTGGTTTTCAATATCGCCGCGCCTTGGGTTGGTCAGATAAAGGCAGGTCGCACATGCGGCCTGCGCTTTCCAATCCCTGGAACTCGCCTCGCAGACAGTCTGAAGTTTCGCATTGATACTGCCGTTGGCCTTGGCGTCATGTACGCCTTCTCGTGCCCGGAACCTGGAAAGGACACCATATGAACCAGGAACTGACCAACAACCCGTTCAACCCTCTGGCCCCCCAGAAGGTCTTTGACGAAATCAAAGTCTCGCTGGCATCGCCCGAACGGATCCTTTCGTGGTCCTACGGCGAGATCAAGAAGCCCGAGACCATCAACTACCGGACCTACAAGCCCGAGCGCGACGGCCTGTTCTGCGCTCGTATCTTCGGCCCGATCAAAGACTACGAATGCCTTTGCGGCAAATATAAGCGGATGAAGTATCGCGGCGTCGTCTGCGAGAAATGCGGTGTGGAAGTCACCCTGCAGAAGGTTCGCCGCGAACGCATGGGCCACATCGAACTGGCCGCGCCCGTCGCACACATCTGGTTCCTGAAGTCGCTGCCGTCGCGGATCGGCCTGCTGCTGGACATGACGCTGCGCGATCTGGAACGCGTGTTGTACTTTGAAAACTACGTCGTCATCGACCCGGGTCTGACCGACCTGACCGAAGGCCAGATGCTGACGGAAGAAGAGTTCATGGACGCGCAGGACGCCTATGGCATGGACGCCTTCCAGGCGAACATCGGTGCCGAAGCGATCCGCGAAATGCTGGCCAAGATCGATCTTGAGCTTGAGGCCGAAACGCTGCGCGCCGATCTGGCCGAAGCGACCGGTGAACTGAAGCCCAAGAAGATCATCAAGCGCCTGAAGGTCGTGGAGTCCTTCCTGGAATCCGGCAACCGTCCGGAATGGATGATCCTGACCGTGATCCCCGTGATCCCGCCGGAACTGCGTCCGCTGGTTCCTCTGGATGGCGGCCGTTTCGCGACCTCGGATCTGAACGATCTGTACCGCCGCGTGATCAACCGGAACAACCGTCTGAAGCGCCTGATCGAACTGCGCGCGCCCGACATCATCGTCCGCAACGAAAAGCGGATGCTGCAGGAATCCGTGGATGCGCTGTTCGACAACGGCCGTCGCGGTCGCGTCATCACGGGCCAGAACAAGCGCCCGCTGAAGTCGCTGTCGGACATGCTGAAGGGTAAGCACGGTCGCTTCCGTCAGAACCTTCTGGGTAAGCGCGTCGACTTCTCGGGCCGTTCGGTCATTGTGACCGGCCCGGAACTCAAGCTGCACCAGTGTGGTCTGCCCAAGAAGATGGCTTTGGAACTGTTCAAGCCGTTCATCTATTCGCGTCTGGAGGCCAAGGGCCTGTCCAGCACCGTGAAACAGGCGAAGAAGCTGGTCGAGAAAGAGCGTCCCGAGGTCTGGGACATCCTGGACGAGGTCATCCGTGAGCATCCGGTTCTGCTGAACCGCGCCCCCACGCTGCACCGTCTGGGCATCCAGGCCTTCGAACCCACGCTGATCGAAGGTAAGGCGATCCAGCTGCACCCGCTGGTCTGTTCGGCGTTCAACGCTGACTTCGACGGTGACCAGATGGCCGTTCACGTGCCGCTGTCGCTGGAAGCCCAGCTGGAAGCCCGCGTGCTGATGATGTCGACGAACAACGTTCTGTCGCCCGCAAACGGCGCGCCGATCATCGTTCCGTCGCAGGATATGATCCTTGGTCTGTATTACACGACCATCGAACGCGCCGGCATGAAGGGCGAAGGCATGACCTTCTCCTCGATCGAAGAGGTGCAGTACGCGCTGGACACCGGTGCGGTTCACCTGCATGCCAAGATCCACGCCCGCATTCCTCAGATCGACGAGGAAGGCAACGAGGTCATGGTGCGCTTTGAAACCACCCCGGGCCGTGTCCGTCTGGGCGCGCTGCTGCCGATGAACACCAAGGCACCCTTTGCCCTGGTGAACCGTCTGCTGCGGAAGCGCGAAGTGCAGCAGGTCATCGACACCGTCTACCGTTACTGCGGTCAGAAGGAATCGGTCATCTTCTGTGACCAGATCATGACCATGGGCTTCCGCGAAGCGTTCAAGGCTGGGATCTCCTTCGGCAAGGACGACATGGTCATCCCCGACAACAAGTGGGACCTGGTCGAAGAAACCCGCGAACAGGTGGCAGACTTCGAACAGCAGTACATGGACGGCCTGATCACCCAGGGCGAAAAGTACAACAAGGTTGTCGACGCCTGGTCCAAGTGTAACGACAAGGTCACCGAGGCCATGATGTCGACCATCTCGGCTGTCGAGACGATCGACGGGGCCGAACAGGAACCGAACTCGGTCTACATGATGGCCCACTCCGGTGCGCGGGGCTCGGTCACGCAGATGAAACAGCTGGGCGGGATGCGCGGCCTGATGGCGAAGCCGAACGGCGACATCATCGAGACGCCGATCATCTCGAACTTCAAGGAAGGTCTGACCGTGTTGGAGTACTTCAACTCCACCCACGGGGCCCGTAAGGGTCTGTCGGATACCGCTCTGAAGACGGCGAACTCGGGGTATCTGACCCGTCGTCTGGTGGACGTGGCGCAGGATTGCATCGTGCGCGAAGTCGACTGTGGCACCGACCGTGCCGTCACCGCCGAAGCCGCCGTCAACGACGGTGAGGTGGTCGCGACCATCGGTGAACGCGTCCTGGGCCGTGTTGCGGCCGAAGACGTGCTCTTCCCGGGCACCGACGACGTGCTTTGCGCCAAGGGCACCCTGATCGACGAACGCATGGCGGACGCGATCGAGGAAGCCAGCGTTCAGACGATGCGCATCCGCTCGCCGCTGACCTGTGAAGCCGAAGACGGTGTCTGCGCCATGTGCTACGGCCGTGACCTGGCCCGCGGTACGATGGTCAACCAGGGTGAGGCCGTCGGCATCATCGCGGCACAGTCCATCGGTGAACCCGGCACGCAGCTGACGATGCGGACCTTCCACATCGGCGGCGTTGCGCAGGGTGGTCAGCAGTCCTTCCTCGAAGCCTCGGTCGACGGGACCGTGGCCTACGAGAACGCGCAGCTTCTGGAAAACGCCAATGGCGAAACGCTCGTCATGGGCCGGAACATGAAGCTCCGGATCATGGACGACACCGGCGAGGAACGCGCCAGCCACAAGCTGGGCTATGGCACCAAGCTGTTCGTCAAGGAAGGCGAGAAGATCAAGCGCGGCGACAAGATGTTCGAATGGGATCCCTATACCCTGCCGATCATCGCCGAGAAGGGCGGCCAGGCACGCTATGTCGACCTGGTTTCGGGTATCGCCGTGCGCGAGGAAACCGACGAAGCGACGGGCATGACTCAGCGCATCGTGGCGGATTGGCGCGGCTCTCCCAAGGGCAACGAACTCAAGCCCGAGATCATCGTCGTGGGCGAAGATGGCGAACCGGTCCGCAACGATGCGGGCAACCCGGTGACCTATCCGATGTCCGTGGATGCCATCCTGTCGGTCGAAGACGGTCAGGAGATCAAGGCCGGTGACGTCGTCGCGCGTATCCCGCGTGAAGGCGCCAAGACCAAGGACATCACCGGTGGTCTGCCGCGTGTGGCCGAACTGTTCGAAGCCCGTCGTCCCAAGGACCACGCGATCATCGCCGAAATCGATGGTTACGTGCGCTTTGGCCGCGACTACAAGAACAAGCGCCGCATCGCGATCCAGCCCTCGGACGAGAATGCCGAAGCGGTCGAATACATGGTGCCCAAGGGCAAGCACATTCCTGTCCAGGAAGGTGACTACGTCCAGAAGGGTGACTACATCATGGACGGCAACCCGGCACCGCACGACATCCTCGCCATCATGGGTGTCGAGGCTCTGGCCGAGTACATGATCGACGAGGTCCAGGACGTCTATCGACTGCAGGGCGTGAAGATCAACGACAAGCACATCGAGGTGATCGTTCGCCAGATGCTGCAAAAGTGGGAGATCTCGGACTCCGGCGACACGACGCTTCTCAAGGGCGAAACGGTCGACAAGATCGAGTTCGACGAAGCCAATGCCAAGGCACATGCCCGCGGCGGTCGCCCGGCCGAAGGCCAGCCGATCCTGCTGGGGATCACCAAGGCCTCGCTGCAGACCCGGTCGTTCATCTCGGCCGCGTCCTTCCAGGAAACCACCCGCGTCCTCACCGAGGCGTCGGTGCAGGGCAAGCGCGACAAGCTGGTCGGCCTGAAGGAAAACGTCATCGTGGGTCGCCTGATCCCCGCCGGGACCGGTGGTGCCACGCAGCGCGTGCGCCGCATCGCCTCGGAACGTGACAACGTGGTTCTCGAAGCCCGCCGGGAAGAGGCCGAACAGGCCGCCGCCCTGGCCGCGCCTGACATGGACGACGTGGTTGGCGGTGACGAATTCGACACCCTGGTCGAAACGCCGGAAAGCCGCGATTGATCCAGGCGATCACGAAAGATTGGAAAAGGCCCCCGCACCCCGGGGGCCTTTTTCGTTTCCCACACCTGTCCCAGACCCCGAAGCCCCGGGGCAGGGCACCCCCTTCACCGCCTCGCAAAAACGCGCCCCCTCTTTGGTTTTCCCAAATATCCTGGGGGGAATTGAGCGCCCTGGCGCTCAAGGGGGGCAAAGCCCCCGCCCGGCTCCACCCGGTGTTGCAGCGCGCGCTCTTTATTTGTGCGGGCCCGCATGCCACAGAGAAATCAGACAAACGTGCACAGACAAATGTGCTTAGACAAACGGGCAAAGCAGGGCAGGCATGGCGTCAGGCTACAACGGGTTTCAGATGGTCGGGGTCTGCCGCTTTTCGGTGCTGACCACGGATTTCACCACGCAGCGCCGGGGCACCCCGGAAGACATCGCCAACCGCATCTACCAGCCCGCCCCGATGGAGCTTCGCTTTCGCCTCTTCGAGGTGCTGACATGGCCAACCCTGTCGCGCCAGTCCGACATGGATTTCCAGCTGGTGATCCTGACCTCGGAAGAGATGCCGAAACCTTACCTTGATCGACTGCGCGATCTGACCGCCGGCCATCCCGGCGTGCAGGTCTGGGCCGCGCCGCTGGACAAACACTACCCCCTGCTGCGCCAGGCTTTTGACCGGGTCGCGCCGGATGGCGCGGGCCACCGGCTGTCCTTCCGCATCGACGATGACGACGCCGTCGATCTGCAGATGGTGGAACGCGCCAAGACCATCGCCCGCCGCGTGGTCGAATGGCAGGAAGACGCAACCCCCACCATCCTGTGCTGGAACAAGGGTTTTTACCTCGACGTGGGCGACGACGGGCAGAACCAGTTGACCGACACCCATCTGCGCGCGCCGCTGGCGATCGGCAATGTGCTGATCCACCGGCACGGGGACGGGCACAATCCCTATCGCTACAACCACAAGAACTTTGCGGCGCATTACAACTGCTACTCGGATATCACCCAGCCGGGGTTCATCCGGTCCATCCACCCGAACAACACCTCGACCCCGCAGCTGGAGCCGCGGCGGGGCGAAATGTCCGAGACCCGCATCACCCGCCAGATCCGCCGCCATTTCGGGCTGGATGCGGATGCGCTGCGCGCTTTGAAAGTCTGATCCCATGGTCCAATTCCCATGACCTCTGATCCCGCAACCAATGACAACCTGCGCGGCGCGGCACTGATGATGCTGTCCATGGCGCTGTTCACGATGAACGACGTCTTCATGAAATCCCTGGCCGGAGAGGTGCCGCTTTACCAGATCCTCTTCATCCGCAACGGCGTGGTAACCCTGGCCTTCCTTGCGCTGGCCTATCGCAGTGGCGCGCTTCTGCGCGGGCTGTCGCGGCGGGACCTGATGCTGGCCACGGTACGGGGCGCGGCCGAGGTCGCAACCGCCTATTTCTTCCTGACTGCCCTGTTCAACATGCCGCTGGCCAATGTGACGGCGGTGCTGCAATCGGCCCCGCTGATGGTCATGGTCGCCGCCGCGATCTTCCTGAAGGAACCGATCGGCTGGCGGCGGATCCTGGCGGTTGTCGCGGGCTTTTCCGGCGTGCTGCTGATCATCCGCCCGGGGCCCGAGGGGTTCAACCTCTACGCCCTTTACGTGCTGATCTCGGTCGTTTGCATCACGGTGCGGGACATCACCACGCGGAAGCTGTCGCGCGAGGCGCCTGCGCTGCTGGTCTCGGCCATCACCTCGGCCATGGTCTGCCTGTGCTTCGGGGCCACCGGCATCGGGTCCGACTGGATCGCGCTGACGCCCCGTTCCGGCGGCTTGATCGCGGGGGCGGCGCTTGTCGTGATGGGGGCCTACCTTGCGTCGGTTCAGGCGATGCGTTTGGGTGAGGTCAGCTTTGTCTCGCCCTTCCGCTATACCGCGCTGATCTGGGCGTTGATCCTGGGCTTCGTGGTCTTCGGAGACTGGCCAACCGATCTGACCCTGATCGGGGCGGCGGTGGTCGTGGGGTCGGGGCTGTTCTCCTTCTACCGCGAACTTCAGGTCAAGCGCGCGGCGCGGGTGCCCTCTATGCGGTGAACAGCCGCCTGATGTGATCCTCGTCGATGGCAAAGCGGTTGCGGAACAGCGCGCGTCCGTCTGCGTCCAGCGGGGCCAGTTCTTCGGGGGCGATCCCGGCACCCTGGCGGCTGTCGTTCCACAGGTTGTGGCCGCGGACGTACATCGGCCGGGCCGCATCGGTGCGGATGTCGTGGCAGGTCATGAAGCGGGGCAGTCGGACGTGGCTGAAGTTCATCACCGTGCTGCGCACCCGGGGTTCAAAGGCCACCGCCAGTGCTGCGGTCATCAGCCGCTGATCCGTGGGCCGCGCGGCGATGCCCATGGGGCCGGGGGCGGCGATATATCCGTCGCGGAAGTCCAGCGCCATGTGCCGCTGGCCTTTCAGCTGGTCGCGGCGGGCGGCGGCCTCGCTCCGCAGGCGGGCCACGAAATCCACCGCCACGGCGTCGTCGTCATCCAGGCGGAACTGCAGGCTGATGCGCCCCATGTCGCGGACCGAGTTGATGGCGCGCTGCATGACCTCGCGGTGCGGGGCAGGGGGGTATTGGCGGATCACCACCTGGGGCAGGTCCTGGGTCAGATCCCACAGGCGG
Source organism: Pseudooceanicola nitratireducens (assembly GCF_900109195.1). Classification (GTDB taxonomy): domain Bacteria; phylum Pseudomonadota; class Alphaproteobacteria; order Rhodobacterales; family Rhodobacteraceae; genus Pseudooceanicola; species Pseudooceanicola nitratireducens. Next base: position 21,030 of record NZ_FNZG01000011.1, read on the forward strand.
TTGCCATAGGTGTCGGGGATGTCGTCGCCCACCACGATCACCAGCGTGAAGTCGGGGTCGGTCTGGGCGCGCAGGGCGGGCAGGGTGAAGCCCTCGAAGGTGCGAAAGCGGTCCTCCATCCGGGCGGGGTCGTAAAGATAGGCGGCGCGGGCGGCCTGGCTGTCGTGTTCCACCTGGAACCCGCCAAGCGCGGGATAGGAAAAGCGGCAAATGCCGATGACCTGCATGAACTCTCTGCCCTGTTGTCCGGGTCTGGTGCCCGCCGTGTGTCGCCGGTGCCCGGCCCGGTCCGCCCTGTGGGTAACTTGGCCGGGACGGGGCATCGGGGGGACGAGTCCGGGGGCGTGCCCGCTTCGTGACCCCCGCCTGAACCCCGCATGAACCCTTGTATGGGACGCTGCGGCAGAGTATTGCACTGTCTCCGTCGCGAAGCCAAGCGGCGGGGTGGGCGTGTTGACAAGGGTTGCGACTCTGCGTATACGCGCGCCAATCGGCCTAGGGGTTTTCCCGCCGGCTATCAGAATCGAAGTGGTCAAGATCCGGGTGCAGCGCCCCGATCCTCTGGAACACCCGCCGCGTCGTTCCCCGCGAACGAGGGGACGCATGCGGTATTTGCGTTGCGTGGACGCGCGCAGCGTTAGTCAGGAAACCGCACCGTTGCTGGTGCACACATATGTGAAGAATGGGGAACAACGCCCAATGCCAACGATCCAACAGCTGATCCGGAAGCCCCGGCAGCCCAAAGTAAAACGCTCTAAGTCCCAGCACCTGGAACAGTGCCCGCAGAAACGCGGCGTCTGCACCCGGGTCTACACCACCACGCCGAAGAAGCCGAACTCGGCTATGCGTAAGGTGGCCAAGGTGCGTCTGACCAACGGCTACGAGGTCATCAGCTACATCCCGGGTGAAAGCCACAACCTTCAGGAGCACTCGGTTGTCCTGATCCGTGGCGGTCGTGTGAAAGACCTTCCCGGCGTTCGTTACCACATTCTCCGCGGCGTGCTGGATACCCAGGGCGTCAAAGACCGTAAGCAGCGCCGTTCGAAGTATGGCGCGAAGCGTCCGAAGTAAGAGGATTTATAGATGTCCCGCCGTCACGCCGCTGAAAAACGCGAAATTCTGCCCGACGCCAAGTATGGTGACCGGGTTCTGACGAAGTTCATGAACAACCTGATGATCGATGGCAAAAAATCGGTCGCGGAAAAGATCGTTTACAACGCTCTCGACCGCATCGAAGCCAAGGTCAAGCGCGCCCCCGTGGAACTGTTCCACGAAGCGCTGGACAACATCAAACCGTCGGTCGAGGTTCGCTCCCGCCGGGTTGGTGGTGCCACCTACCAGGTTCCCGTCGAAGTGCGCCCCGAGCGTCGTGAAGCGCTGGCAATCCGCTGGCTGATCAACGCCTCGCGTGCCCGCAACGAAAACACCATGGAAGAGCGCCTGGCAGGTGAGCTTCTGGACGCCGTCAATTCGCGCGGGTCCGCTGTCAAGAAGCGTGAAGACACGCACAAGATGGCAGACGCGAACAAAGCGTTCAGCCACTACCGCTGGTAATCTACTTCTTAACTCCTCCACCAAAGGCTGCATATCATGGCACGCGACTATCCCCTCGACCGGTACCGGAACTTCGGTATCATGGCGCATATCGATGCGGGTAAGACGACCTGCTCGGAACGGATTCTGTTCTACACCGGCAAATCCCACAACATCGGTGAAGTGCACGATGGTGCCGCCACCATGGACTGGATGGAGCAGGAGCAGGAACGCGGGATCACCATCACCTCGGCTGCGACGACCACTTTCTGGGAACGCACCGAGGACGGCGAAACCGCTGACACCCCCAAGCACCGTCTGAACATCATCGACACCCCCGGCCACGTTGACTTCACCATCGAAGTCGAACGTTCGCTGGCGGTTCTCGACGGTGCCGTCTGTGTTCTTGACGCCAACGCCGGCGTTGAGCCCCAGACCGAAACCGTGTGGCGTCAGGCTGACCGCTACAAGGTTCCGCGGATGGTCTTCGTCAACAAGATGGACAAGATCGGCGCTGACTTCTTCAACTGCGTTCGCATGATCGAAGACCGCACCGGCGCCCGCGCCGTTCCCGTCGGTATTCCGATCGGTGCCGAGAACGAGCTGGAAGGCCTGATCGACCTGGTCACCATGGAAGAATGGCTGTGGCAGGGCGAAGACCTGGGCGCGTCCTGGATCAAAGCACCGATCCGCGACAGCCTGAAGGACATGGCTGACGAATGGCGCGGCAAGATGGTCGAAGCGGCTGTCGAAGAAGACGACGACGCCATGGAAGCCTACCTGGAAGGCGAAGAGCCCGACGTGCCGACCCTGCGCAAACTGCTGCGCAAAGGCACCCTGGCCCTGCACTTCGTGCCGGTTCTGGGCGGTTCCGCGTTCAAGAACAAAGGTGTCCAGCCGCTGCTGAACGCCGTGATCGACTACCTGCCCAGCCCGCTGGACGTTGTCGATTACATGGGCTTCAAACCCGGTGACGAAAACGAAGAGCGTAACATCGCCCGCCGTGCGGACGACGACATGCCCTTCGCCGGTCTTGCGTTCAAGATCATGAACGACCCCTTCGTGGGCTCGCTGACGTTCACCCGGATCTACTCCGGTAAAATGAACAAGGGCGACTCGGTCATGAACTCGACCAAGGGCAAGAAAGAGCGCATCGGTCGTATGATGATGATGCACTCCAACAACCGTGAAGAGATCGAAGAAGCCTTCGCAGGCGACATCATCGCGCTGGCGGGTCTGAAGGAAACCACCACGGGTGACACGCTTTGCGCCACCAACGATCCGGTGGTTCTGGAAACCATGACCTTCCCCGAGCCGGTGATCGAGATCGCGGTTGAGCCCAAGACCAAGGGTGACCAGGAGAAGATGTCCCAGGGTCTGGCCCGTCTGGCCGCCGAAGACCCGTCCTTCCGCGTCGAAACCGACCTCGAGTCCGGTCAGACCATCATGAAGGGCATGGGCGAACTTCACCTCGACATTCTCGTCGACCGTCTGAAGCGCGAATTCAAGGTCGAGGCGAACATCGGTGCGCCGCAGGTGGCCTATCGCGAAACGATCTCGAAAGAGGTCGAGCACACCTACACCCACAAGAAGCAGTCGGGTGGTTCGGGTCAGTTCGCGGAGGTCAAGCTGATCATCACCCCAACCGAGCCGGGCGAAGGTTACTCCTTCGAGTCGCGCATCGTGGGTGGTGCGGTTCCCAAGGAATACATCCCGGGTGTCGAAAAAGGCATCAAGTCGGTGATGGATTCCGGTCCGCTGGCCGGCTTCCCGGTGATCGACTTCAAGGTTGCCCTGATCGACGGTAAGTTCCACGACGTTGACTCCAGCGTTCTGGCCTTCGAAATCGCCGCCCGTATGGGTATGCGCGAAGGTATGCGGAAAGCTGGCGCGAAGCTGCTGGAACCGATGATGAAGGTCGAAGTGATCACGCCGGAAGAATACACCGGTGGTATCATTGGTGACCTGACGTCCCGCCGTGGCCAGGTCTCCGGCCAGGAGCCCCGCGGCAACGTCATCGCCATCGAGGCCTTCGTTCCGCTGGCCAACATGTTCGGCTACATCAACACCCTGCGTTCCATGTCCTCGGGCCGTGCGCAGTTCACGATGCAGTTCGACCACTACGATCCGGTTCCGCAGAACATCTCGGACGAGATCCAGGCGAAATACGCTTAATCCGGGTGGCGGGGGGTACCCCGCCCTACCCATCACCGTAGGGTGGGGCCTGGCCCCACCATCCGAAAGACGAAAAAGGAGCCTACCATGGGCAAGGAAAAGTTTGAGCGCGGCAAACCGCACTGCAACATCGGCACGATCGGTCACGTTGACCACGGCAAGACGACGCTGACGGCGGCGATCACGAAGTACTTCGGTGACTTCAAAGCCTACGACCAGATCGACGGCGCACCGGAAGAAAAAGCCCGCGGCATCACGATTTCCACCGCACACGTGGAATACGAGACCGAAGCGCGTCACTACGCACACGTCGACTGCCCCGGCCACGCCGACTATGTGAAGAACATGATCACCGGTGCTGCCCAGATGGACGGCGCAATCCTGGTCGTGAACGCAGCTGACGGCCCGATGCCGCAGACCCGCGAACACATACTGCTGGGCCGCCAGGTGGGCATCCCCGCCATGGTCGTGTTCATGAACAAAGTTGACCAGGTCGACGACGAAGAGCTGCTCGAGCTCGTCGAGATGGAAGTTCGCGAACTGCTGTCCGAATACGACTTCCCGGGCGACGATATCCCGATCATCGC
>NZ_FNZG01000017.1 GCF_900109195.1 Pseudooceanicola nitratireducens
GGCATCTTTCCTGGAATTCGACTCTACGGGGCGGTTTTTTGACATGTTGCACTCCACCTTTGCCTCGATCGAGGAAGGGGAAAACATCGCCGCCCGCGCCCTGGGCCGGCCCGAGATCAGCTTTGAATGGGATGCGGTGCGGGCGATCATCACCCGCTATGACGGCGCCCAGCAGGCGGAAATGGCGGGTCTGATCCAGGCCTATATGGGCAAGCGCCTGTCGCCGCATCGTCAGGATTTCACCGCGCTGATCGGCCAGGCCGGAGAGTCGGTGAATGGCATCTACGAGGCCGATTACCGCGACTTCAACCGTGACACCTATGCCCGCGGCCGCGCGACCTTTGACCAGACCTACGCCGCCTTCAAGGAACTGCTGATCGGCACCTGGCGGCGGGACGAACTGGCCGCGAAGCAGACGGAGGGCGCGGCATGAGCGTTTCGCACGCGAAACACCCCGCCTGGCCCCGTTTCTTGCCCCGTTTCGCGCGCGAAACAATTGGCTCGTGTCACCGGGGGGCAGCCCCGGACCAACAGGAGGGCTGAGCATGGCCAAACGCAAACGCCTGGGCCCCGCCCGCGTCTTTTCCGACACCCCCGGTGAAGGTGCCGAGGCCCCCGTTGTCGCCGAAAATCAGACCCTGAACAGCGGATCAGAGCCTGTTGTTGCCCCCGGCCTCTCCCCTGCCCGTCGCAAGGTGCCGCCCATTGCCAGCGTCGCCGGGGCCTCGGCCTCCGAAGCCGCCCTGCAGGAGCTTTCCGAGACGCTGCGCAGCGCCCGCGAAGAAGGCCGGCTGATCCAACCCCTGCCCCTTGATGCGATCGAGGCCGACCACCTGGTGCGCGACCGTCTTGTGGCGGACGAGGACGAGATGCAGGCGCTGATGACCTCCCTCCGCGCCCGCGGCCAGCAAACCCCGATCGAGGTCGTGGCGCTTGGCGACAACCGCTTTGGCCTGATCTCGGGTTGGCGGCGCCTGTCCGCCCTGCGCCGCCTGTCGGACGAAGATCCCGCATTCGGCACGGTCCTGGCCATCCTGCGCCGCCCCGACAGCGCCGCCGAGGCCTATTGTGCCATGGTCGAGGAAAACGAAATCCGCGTCGGGCTAAGCTATTACGAACGCGCCCGCATCGTCGCCCGCGCCGCCGCGCAAGGCGTCTATGAAGACCCTAAAGCGGCGCTTTCGGGCCTGTTTTCCTCCGCCAGCCGACCCAAGCGCTCCAAGATCGGCAGCTTCGTACGCCTGCATGACGCCCTGGACGACGTGCTGCGCTTCCCCTCTGCGATCCCCGAACGCCTGGGCCTTGCCCTGGTGAAAGAGATCGACCGCCAGGAAGGTTTCACCCCCCGCCTGCGCGCCCTGCTGTCCGCAGGCAACGCCACCAGCGCCGAAGCTGAAATTGCGATCCTGACCGCCGCATTAGAGCCTGTTTCCACCCTCTCCCCCGCCGCTGCGAAACCCACAGCTTCGGAGGGTTGGGACGAAACCCACGGCCAGGTCCGCATCAAGGGCAAGGCCGGCAAGCTGACCCTCTCGGGATCTGGCGTGACCGACGATCTGCTGCGTGACCTGGCGGATTGGCTGGCTTCGCGGGGTTAACCGCCGAAGGCGTCCTGCATGACAGGCATCTCGCGCAGTTTCGCACCGAACATGGCGTCGATCTTCTTGCGATAGTGACCGTCGGAGGCAAAGGCTGCGGGGTCGCGTGGGGTCTGATGATCGACCGTTGCGAAATAGGCGATGTCATTGGCTTCCAGAACCGGTCGCAGCAGCGCGGTTAGATCCGGGTCGCGGGCATCACGCCCCTGAACAAGCATGACGAGCGGGATCTGCCCGTCTTCTCTTGTGATACGCGCGAATTCCGTCGTCATGCGGCGCAGAACCTCGGCATAGGGGTAGAGCGCGCCCTCGGGGTCGGACAGCACCGCTGCCTCCCGCCGCGTGATGTCGTCCAAGGCGAGGGACCTGCGCACAAGCCGGGCAAAAGGCGAGGCATCAAGGAAGGGAAGCGCCGTTGCGACGGGCGAATAAAGCGCGTCTTCGGCCTGTCTCTGGGCGGTCCAGTCTGCGCTGTCATAGGCACCCGCGCGGTAGTCCTTCAGGCTCTGAACCAGCGGATCGAGACGTGTCAGGGTCTGGTCCGGGCCCGGCCGAAAGATCGGATAGGTGAAGGGCGCGGGCTGTTCAAAGGCCCAGGAACTGTTGGTGAAGCTTGCCATCGGGGCCAGCGCGGAAGACAGGATGCCCAGCACAACCACATCTCCGGCGCGGCGGTTGGCGCGGTCATCCAAGAAGGCGGCATAGGTGAAATTCGGCGGGGCACCGGGGCCGCTGAACTTGTCCGACACGATTTCGGGGGACAGGGCGCTGGCGGCATCCGCGATGTGGTTCACGAAAGACATGCCATAGACCCGAAGCACCGGGTTCTGGCTGGTCTCTGCGGCGAAGGCTTCAGCGCTGGTTTCGACAGCTTCCGGAAGCCAGGCGACGTCCTGCAGGTTGCCGGGGCGTTTCGGATGTGCGCGCCAGTCTGCCAGTTTTCCAGGCACTGACGTGCCGTAGTCGAAGAAGCGGACCAGTGATCCGGGGGCGGCGGTGGCAAGGGCCAGGGCCACGAGCGCGTCCAGCGCGACCAGGCAGAGCAGGGTTGTCAGGATGATCCGGATCTGGCGTTGCATGTCCCCTCCGTCAGAACTGGAAATAGATGAAGGCCGAGGGGGTCGTCGTCGCCCCGAAAGCCAGAAGATAGATCGCCACCGCATAAAGGGCGGCGCGGAAGGGCAGGGGCCAGGTGGCATAGAAGCGGACATTGCCTCGGGCTTCCGTTCCGAGATCCCAGGCCAGCAGCGCCAGCATGCCCGCCAGCGCCGGAACCGGCACGGATGGCATGGCGAGTGCGCCGAAATCAGCCGGATTCAGCGTCAGGATACGGCCCGTGAAGGTGACGATCTGTTCAAAGCTTTGCGCCCGAAACAGCAGCCAGCCATAGCAGACCACCTGGAAGAACAGGGCCACCGTGGCGATCCGCAGCAGCAATTCACCCAGCCCGTGACGCCGCCCCTCCTTGGAGCCCTTGCGCCGGCCGGTCAGCGCCCGGTGCAGCGACAGAAGCATCCCCTGGTAAAAACCCCAGAGCACGAAGTTCCAGGCCGCCCCGTGCCAGAACCCGCCCAGGACCATGGTCAGCATCAGGTTGCGGTAGGTGTGCCATCTGCCCCCCCGGTTCCCGCCGAGCGAGATGTAGAGGTAGTCGCGCAGCCAGGTCGACAGCGAAATGTGCCAGCGGTGCCAGAACTCCTGCGGATTCGTTGCGAAATAGGGCTGGGCAAAGTTCCGCATCAGCCCGAACCCCAGCATCTTGGCCACGCCGCGGGCGATATCGGTATAGCCCGAGAAGTCACAGTAGATCTGGATCGCAAAGAGCCAGGTGGCGACGATGATCTCGGCCCCCGTTGCGTTCGGATTGCCATAGACCGCATCCACCCCGGGAGAGATCGCATCGGCGATGACGATCTTCTTGATCAGCCCGACCAGGCACAGCACGGCCCCCCGGCCGATGGCGTCCCAGTGCAGCTGTCTGGGCTGGGCGATTTCGGGCAGCAGGTTGCGGGCGCGTTCGATCGGCCCGGCGACGAGCTGCGGGAAAAAGGCCACGAACAGCGCGAAATCCAGAAAGTCGCGGCAGGGTTTCAGATCACGGCGATAGATGTCGATCGTGTAGCTGAGGGTCTGGAAGGTATAGAAGGAAATCCCCACGGGCAGGACGATGCCCAGCACGACCGGATCCGCCGGAAGACCAACGGCATTCGAAAGGGCAACAAAACTGTCGACGAAGAAGCCCAGGTATTTGAAGACGCCAAGCAGCCCGAGGTTGGTCAGCAGCGAAACGCTCAGCAACAGCTTGCGCCGGCGGGGGTCGTTTTCCGCCCCCATCCTTGCCCCGACCAGGTAGTCCACCAGCGTCGAGAAGGCGATGAGCCCCAGGAAGCGCCAGTCCCAGGCCCCGTAAAAGATGTAGGAGGCCACCAGCAGCATGCGGTTCTGCGCCCGATGCGGCAGAACCGCATAAAGCGCAAAGACACCGGCAAAGAAGACCCAGAACTGGAGTTGGCTGAAAAGCACGCCTGCACGCCTCGTTTTTTGACTTCGTTTTTATGTTCGTTAACCAATTGCTTGGGCGAAACTATGACAGATTGCTGCCCGCGTCCAAGTCCGATTGGCGGGGTCCCAACCGCCCCCGTTAACCTCTGCGCGATTGACAGCCCCCGGACGCCCATGAGACCCTGAGCCAGTGGGAGTGGGCAACCAGGGAAGTTGCCCCATGGCGTCCGTTTCACCGGCTGACTGGCCGGGTCCCGCTGCATCCTTTCAGACCCCGTCGCGCGCCGCCGCAGGGCGCAGGACCGATATCGACACGCTGCGGGCGTTGGCCTGTATCGCGCTGGTGTCCTACCACGTGGTGGGATCGACCCCGTCCTCGGGGTTGGAACTGCCCTATGACCACTGGCTGTCGATGCTGAACCGCACGCCGATGGATCTGCGGATGCAGCTGTTCAGCTTTATTTCGGGTCTGGTTTTCATAGCGACCCCATCCCGCGGGGCAGGGGCGGCGGTCGGGGCCAAGGCGCGCAGGTTGCTGGTGCCGATGCTCTGCGTGGGGGCGCTATTTTGGGGGCTGAGGGAAGGGATGGGGATCGATCAGCAACCGCTCTGGTCGATCCCCTTTCTGCCATACGAACACTACTGGTTCCTGCAATCGACCTTCCTGCTGATGGCCCTGATGCTTGGGCTGACGCAGGTGCTTGGCGGGCGGGACAGGCTGGCCGCCGGGCTGATCGGGGCAGGGGCGGCGGTCTTGTGGCTGGTCGGGCCAAGGGCCGCGCCCGACCTGATGTCCCTTAACGGGGCGATCAAGCTGGGGCCCTTCTTCTGCGGCGGCTACCTGGCGGCGCGCTGGCCTCTGCTCTGGTCCTGGCGCAGCTCGCCGCTCGGGGCGGTGCCGGCGGGGCGGGGGATCGGGCTGGGGCTGCTGGCGGCGGTGCTTCTGGCGGGCAGCGTTCTGGCCGTGCTGCCGGACGCCCAGGGCACGACCTGGCGGCGGGCCATGACGCTGTGGATCGGCGGGGCAGGGTGCCTGGCCCTGGTGCTGGTGCGACCGCGGAGCCGGGCGCTGGCGCGGCTCGGACGGCAGTCCTATGCGATCTACCTTTTCCACGTCTTCTTCACCGCCGGGCTGAGAGAGCTTTGCCTTGCCACCTTCCCCCATGTCACGGCCGAGGCGCTCTGGCTGCCCTGCCTGGCCCTGGGGCTGGCGGGGCCGGTCCTGGTGGCGCGTATGGCCGCGGTGCATCCGCTGTCGGCGCTGCTGTTCCTGGGGGTCCGGCTGCGGCGCGGGGCAGGGCGGGGGAGAGGTGATCTGGGGCCGGTTCCCGCGGAATAGAGCCTGTTGCAGAGCCTGAGACACCCCCGAACGGTCCGCTAAACTCCTGGCAAGGTTTCGCGGCGAGCCTCCCGGCAGATGTCTCAGGAGGTCCGCCCATGGAAATCTCGACCGCGCTGTCGCTTGGATCGCTCGCCCTTGGCGGGGCGGATATGCCCGTGCCCGATCCGCAGCCCCAGGGGCTGGAGCCCCTGGCAAATGTGCTGGACGCGCCGCAGATCGTGATCCTCGGGGCCTCGATCATGGAGGGGGCCTTTGACACCGGCGGCACCGTGCATCCCCATATCGCCGCCTGGGCCGCGGCCATGGGGATCACCGGCACTCTGACAAGCTATGCCGTCGCCGGCCATACGATCGCCGGTACCCAAGGCCAGCTGGCCCTGGCCAAAAGCGACCTGATGGCGAGCGAGGGGCAGAACCTTTACGTCGTGCATACGGGCGGCAACAATGTCTCGGCCAATCGACCCTATCCCGGCGGATCTTCCGGGTTCGAGGCCGATTACGACGCGCTGATCACCGCCGCCCAGCAGGGCGGGGACCGGATCATTCCGCTGCCCCTGACCTTCCGCCACTACGGCAATACGGTCACCCCGGGCGTGAATGAAGAGGACGGCTCGGCCCCCTATAACGATCAGATCCTGCTGCCCCGGATTGGGACCCATGCGCCGGACTGGATGGGGGCAGGGCGGCCGCATATCGACCCCTATGGTTTTGCGAAGGCGAACCCGGATCTGATCAATTCCGACGGCATCCACGGCTATGGCCATACGATCGCGCAATATATCCTGTCGCGGCTGATCGGCCGTGCCCTGGGCCGGACGCAAGGAGACAGCCGTGCCGGCAGCGGGCTGATCTTCGATCTGAAATCCGGGGTGCCGCAGAATTATCTGCCCGGCGCGGTGAACCGGATCAAAGCCTATCCCAATGCGGCGGGCTATCCGGTCAGCATCGGCGCGGTGCGCGACAGCGGTGCGGATGTGGATCCCTTTGTTCAGCTCGACTACGGCGGGTTCACCAACGGCAATTCCGAAGGTGCCGGGGCAGGGGCCTTTGCCCGCGTCCCTGACAGCCGCTTCCATGATGCGGCACTTCTGGGCGGGTCGATCTATGTGCAGGGAACGGATGTCTTCACCCTGCGCCTGCGCAACCTGCCCGTGGGCGATGCCGTGACGGTGACCGCCGTTGCGTCGCGCAACACGACCGCGGTGAACCGCAAGGGGCTCTTGTCCCTGACAGGGGGCGAGAGCCTGGTACTGGACGCCGCCACCTCGGCGGTGTCGAACCAGGTGGTCTTTGCCCCGGTCGTGGTGCCGGCGGATGGCGAGCTGGCGCTGAGCCTCTCGGTCGATGCGGGCAGCGGCTATGGGTATCTGAGCGGGGTTGGGGTGGATTTTGGGTGAGTATCGGCTGTTTTCGGCCTCCGAAGCAGAGACAGTCTGGGCCTGATCGAGGGGGTGTTTCCACTGCGCCACCAATCGTCGCCGCGAATTTAGTAAATTGAATTATATAGGGAAAAATTCACCTTGCCCCAGCCTCCCACGGCTTGCGGAACGTGTTAAAATATAGTGCTATCACTGCCAACAGGCCGGGTATCGGCCCCGGACGGCATATTTGGATTATTGATTGGTATGAAGCTCGACAAATCTCTGGTCATCTTTGTGTTCTCGGCTGTCTTCCTGCTGTTGCTTCTGGCGGTCGGGGCCGGGTTCTATCTGGGGACCAAAAAGGGTTTTCCCGGCACGCAGATCAAACAGGCCATCCGGGTTGGCCGCGGTTTCGTCGAAACCGGGGTCATCGCCCCGGAGGGCCTTTTGTCGCGCCGTCCAGAGATGGCCCCGGAAGAGGATTACCTGGAACATGATGCGGCCCGCATGCCGCGCGGGTATCGGGCGATGATGCGCTTTGATTTGACGGCCGATCTCTATGTGGTGGATCTTTTCGACCCGGCCGGGGATCTGGTCTGGACCTGGCGGCTGGACGATCCGGCCGCCGGCGCAGAGGCGGCCCGTGAGGACCGGATTCAGCCGCATGGTCTGGTGATCCTCGAAAGCGGAGATGTCGTGATCAACGGGGTCGCCGAAAGCAAGATCCTGGCCCGCTACGATCGCTGCAGCATCCCGGTCTGGTCTCTCAACAGCTATTATCACCACTTGATGAGCCGGGATGAGGTCAAGGGGATCTGGAGCTGGTTGACCGAAGGACGCGACGCCTATTCACAGAACCAGTTCATGGTGCGCTTCGACCCCGAAACCGGCCAGGAACTGGAGCGGATTTCGGCGATCAAGGATCTGGTGCAGGCGCACCCTGAAAACCAGGCGATCCTCAACCTGCCCAGCTATTATTTCGAAGGGGAGCGCCGCCCCTGGGAACGGCGGGACACCGATCTTTTGCATACCAATGACGTTGAGGCCCTGCCAGCAGCGCTGGCCGACAAATTTCCGGACTTCCAGCCGGGGGATCTGCTGGTCAGTTTCCGTAACTACAGCATGATCGCCGTCATTGACCGCATCACGCATAAGATCAAATGGCGCATGCAGGGGCCCTGGATTCATCAGCATGATCCGGATTTTACCGAAGACGGGCGGATCTCGGTTTTCAACAACAATTTCACGGCACCGTATGAGCGGCGCAGCAATATCATCACCGTCGATCCCCAGACCATGCAAACGCAGACGCTGTTCGAAAGCCCCGAGACGGTGTTCTTCAGCGACCGGATGGGCGAACATCAGTCTCTGCCCGGCGGTATCCTGCACATCACCGTGCCGCATGAAGGCCGGGTGATCGAAATAGACCCCAAGACTGATGAGTTGGTCTTTGAATATAACAATCGGGTTCTGAAAGGGCACAATGCCCATATCGCGAACTCGGTCTGGTTGCCTGAGGAGTACTTCAATGACGATCCGAAATCCTTTGCCTGCCCTGGCTAATCCGGTTGCCCTTGGGCTTGTGCTGTTGCTGGCCAGCAATGGGCCGGCCATGGCCTATGTCGGTCCCGGTCTTGGGCTTGCCACGATCGGTGCGATCATCGGCGGGATCGGGGCTGTGTTGCTCGCGATCCTGGGGCTGGTCTGGTACCCGGTCAAAAGCATGATGAAAAAGAAGCGCAAGGCGGCTCAGGCTTCTGACAAGGGGAACCCCGAGGCGTGATGCTCCTGCCCCTGATCCTGGCGGGGATCGCCTTTTACGAGGTCTTCTTTGGCCTGCGTGTCTTGTCCCACATCCGCGGCATGTCTGCTGCCGGCTCTGAAAGCCTGGCGGTCGTGCGATCAGAAGAGATGTCGGATGACGACAAGTCGAAGGCCATGCTGCGCATGAGCGGGCTGGTCTTTCGCGAAACCGGACTGGCGCTGATCAAGACGCTGATTGCGGCGGCTGCGGCGGCGGCGGTGCTGTGGCTGGTCAGTCTGATCCTTGGTCCCGCCCTTGGCTGGAGCTTCGATGCGTTGCTGCGCTTCAGTATCAGCCTGATCGGCCTGATCGGGGTGATCGTGGCCCTGGTGATCTACGGAAAGCTGCGGAGCCATGGCAGAGACTGATCCGGCGCAATGGGCGCATTATTCGCGGGTCGACAAGATCCTTCACAAAGTGGCCTTCCTGCATCCCGGCCTGCAACGGGTTTTGGGCAGCATGGATCAGGATATTTTTGCGCCCAAATCCCTGCCAGCCCCGGCGGGGGAACCGGTTTTTATCACCGGCCTGCCGCGGGCGGGAACAACGCTTTTGCTGGAGTTCCTTGCGGGGTCGGGGGATTTCGCCAGTTTCACCTATCGGCACATGCCTTTTGTTCTGGCACCGATCCTGTGGGAAAAGCTGACCGGCGGGTCGCGCAAGGCCGGTGAAAAGATCGAACGCAGTCATGGCGATGGCATGGCCGTGGATTTCGATAGTCCCGAAGCCTTCGAAGAGGTTGCCTGGATCGCCTTTCACGGCAAGGACTACATCCGTGGCGATCATCTGGTGCCCATGGATCAGCTGCCTCTGGATGAGGAGTTTTCAGAGTTTCTGACAGCGCTCAGCCGGCGGCTAGCCGTTACATCGGGAGATCGATCCCGTCGTTACCTGTCGAAGAACAACGCCAATATCGGGCGGCTCAAGACGTTGCCCCGGATTTTCCCGGATGCGCAGATCCTGATCTGTCTGAGGGACCCCGTCGCCCAGGCCGCGTCACTGCAAAGTCAGCATGAGCTTTTCTTGCGCATGCACAAGGATGATGCATTCGCACGCAATTACATGAAATGGATCGGGCACTTCGACTTTGGTGAGACCT
>NZ_FNZG01000018.1 GCF_900109195.1 Pseudooceanicola nitratireducens
ACGCCGTGGAATTTCACCGAAGGAGAGATAGACATGAAGGACATCAAGACCGTCGGTGATGCGATCGACTATTCCGAGCGCACGATCGAGGCGCTCAGGCTCAAAGCCGAGGAGCTGGACCCGGCCGAGAGGGCCGCCTTCGAGGCCAAAGCCGCGCCAATCATTGCGGACCTATCGCAGATGGTGCCGGACCCGGACCTGCGTGCACGCTTCGGCAAGCAACTCGAAGAACCCTATCCGCCGGGGGCGGGCAGCGAGGTGCTGATCGCCGCGCTGCAGTCCGGCAATGACGACGGGTTGCGCGACGTGCTCGAGCGTGCCGACGAGGCCGGGATGGACAGCGAGGATCTGGTGGCGCGGATCGCGGCGGGTGGCACGCGCAACTACGGTATGGCGCAGGACTGGGTCGAGCGCGACATGAACGCGGTGCTGGCGAAGGACGGTCTCAGCGTCGAGACCGCCAATGACGACCAGCTCGATGCCGCCCTCGAGAAGGTCGACGGGGTCATGGACGCGCTGATGGAGCGTGCCAAGGAACTGGGCGTCGGGATCGGTCGGACTCTCGCGGACGAAGAACAGGAGATCCTGCCGCTCATCGACGAGGACGACCGGACGCCCAATCCCTATCTGCAGGACCTCGCCGACATGCTGCGGGACGGCAAGCTCACCGAGGAACAGGAAGAGACCATCGAGCGGACCCTGCAATCCGAGCTTTTCAAGGAGCTGGGCGAGGAGGGCTTGGCCGAGCTACGCCGTGGCAACTACGAGGTGCTGGACGCGGCCCTGCCGAGCAAGCTCGACCAGATCACGGTCACGCAGGAGTTCCTGGAGATGACCTTCGAGGAAACAGGCGACCAGGTCTTCACCGACCGCGCCGCCGGGTTGCAGCAGGACAAGGCGACGGAGGTCGCGCGGATGCGTGGCCAGCAGGATGCGCGGGAAATGGGGCGTGATCTTGGACGTGCCAGAGAACTGGATCGTGGTCTCGATGACGAGATGGAATTCTGAGGGGGGATGACCACCATGACCAAGACACTTCCTCTCTGGGCTGCACTCCTCTTCGGCGTGATCTGCGGCGCCGTCATCGGCACCATCGTCGCCGCCTTCTACCTGACTCTGGCCCTGAAAACCGGCTTTGGCAACTTTGACATGTTGGCGCTCTGGAAGGCGAGCGCTGGCACCCGCGCGGCACACCCAGAGGCCTTCAAGGTGGGGTTTGGGGCCGTCGGCTTCGGGGCGATCGGGCTTGGCGCCCTTGCGCTGGCCTGGACCTGGAAGAAGGAGCGCGACGATTACGGCTCGGCCCATTGGCAGACAAAGGCGGAGCTGAAGAAGAACGACATGCTGCAGGCCCCCGGCAAGGGTTTCGTTTGCGGCAAGCTTGGCGCGCCGCACTCCAAAGCCGAGTTCATTTCCTCGACCACCATCCCGCACGTGATGATGGTCGCGCCGACCCGCGCCGGTAAGGGTGTGGGTTTCGTGATCCCGAACCTCCTGAGCTTCGCGGGCTCGGTCGTGGTGCTCGACGTGAAGGGCGAGAATTTCGAGAAAACCGCCCGGCTCCGGGCGCTGAACGGTGACGAAGTCTATCGTTTCAGCCCCTTCGACTGGGCCAACGCCACGCACCGCTACAACCCGCTCGCCCGGATCGCGAAGGCCCCCACCTTCGCGCAGCGCTTCACCGAGGTCTCGATCCTGGCCGACCTCTTCCTCGACAAGGACAACAAGACGCTCGACACCTTCTCTGAGGCAGGCAAGTCGATCTTTGTCGCGGCCTGTCTACTGGCGATCCAGCGCGGCACGCCGAACCTCGGCGAGGTGAACAAGATCGTCGCCGGGGGCGAGTACAAGAACGCGCAGTACAAGACCTATGCCGACGAAGCTGAGGAAGACATCCTGCGCGAGCTCTGGACCAATGCGGCCTCAGCCTCGTCGCGGTTGCTGACCTCAAATATCCAGGCGCTGATGACGGCCGGTCTCAAACAATGGGACAACCCGGCGGTACGCTCGGCCACCAAGGCGAGCGACTTTGATTTCTCGACCTTTCGGAAGACCCCGCAGTCGCTCTATATCGCCGTTTCCGAAGATCACATCGCGACCCTCGCCCCACTCCTGCGCCTGATGTTCGCCGATCTCATCGCCTCGATCCGCCTGAACGAGCCGGGCCCGGACGAGCCCTGGCCGGTCATGATGATGATCGACGAATTCCAGCAGATGGGGGCGATGCCCTACCTCGAACGCGCGATCCATTCGCTGGCAAGCTATGGCGGCCGTGTCGCGATGATCGCGCAGTCGCTGGCGTCGCTCGACCGGATCTATGGCCCCGAAGGCCGCGAAAGTCTCGAGAACGGGGCAGGGCTCAAGCTCTACATCACCCCGCGCGACCAGCGCACGGTGAAGGAAGTTTCCGCCGCCGTTGGCAGCACCACCCGCGAGGCCGTGACCCGTATGTATGGTCGCAACAAGGGCTTCCTCGGAGCGACCTCGACGTCGGCGCGGCTGGAAGAACGACCGCTGCTCTCCGAGACCGAAGCGCGCCTGATGGATCCCGACGAGGTGATCATCCTCGCCTCGCCCCAGCACCCGATCAAGGTGAGCCGGATCAAGTATTACGACGATCCGTTCTACAAGGCGATGCTGACCCGTCAGGAGGGCAAGCCTTTCCCCTATCCGCCAAGCGTGCAGGGTGTGGGTCCTTGGGGCGGCGACGGTGAAGACGAGGTCGGCGCAGACGAGCAGGCGAAACCAGCCGAACGCGCGCCTGCCCGGGATCGATCACAGCGCCGCGAGGCGCGTGCGATGAGCGTGAGGACGATGGAGGCCGGGCGCGAGCAGCCAGAGCCCGAGACGCTCGAGCGGGAAGCGGCAGTGCCAAAGGAATGGGCGGCGGCGCTCGACCGGCAGGAGGATTTTATTGAGGAATTGTTGGGTGGTTAATGACGTGGCGGTCCCTCTAACCTATCGTGGTTCCGGGAAAATCCTCCTAGTCGGGAAGGTACGTATGTTTTGAGAGTTGAGGCCGCGGAAAATCCAAAGCACGAACCGATAGAAGGTGTCTCTTTGGACGAAGCACGCTCGGTTCTTCGGTCCGCGAAGCCTGGCGGTGGAATTGGTCTGGAAGAAGTCATTCGCACGTTTGACTGCGACGCGCTTCGTGCCGATGAGATACTACGGGCGATGGCCGTGGCTGGCTACATCGAACCCTCGGACGTCCGAGGACAGCTCCTCTTCTGGACACTTACGCCAAATGGCAATCGGCTGGCCTTGGAAAGGAAGCGAAAACGTATCGATCCTGAAAAGGTCAATGCTACAGTCCTGGAGCTGATAAACCGTGCGAAGATCATCAATTCGGACCCTGATCGTCTGCAACGTATCACCTTGAAGCTATTTGGCAGCGCCTTGCAGGAGCGGGACGACTACGGTGATGTCGATGTTTCCATCACCTATCACCGACGCCAATTGCCAGTGGACGAACGTGAGCGCATAGAAGCTGCGTTGCGGACACGCCAAAGCGACCACGATCGCCAGACGGTGATGGGACAGGTGATGGGGGCTGAGCAGCACGACACTCGCGAGATCCGGGCCGCGCTGAAGAAAGGTTTGCCGCACCTTTCGCTAATGCGCGATGATCCTATGGATCTTGGGACTCCGTTCCGTTGGCTGGTTGATCACGATATCAAAGCGGACGCACCGCGCGGCGTCGCTGAGACCATCTTCAGGCCCAACACGCCATCCCTCTTCGAGCAGACCACACTGGAGCTTCCGCAGGTTAGCCTGATGAAGGCGCGCTATCGGGAGATATCCCCGACGACGAAGGTCTCCGTGGAAGGCCTCCACATCGGCATGGAGGATGCCCCTCGGCTCGAAGAGGCGTTGTGGTCTCCTCGGGTGACATACGAAGGTGACCTAGTTCCGAACGATGCGAGAGACGATCCATGTGTTCGGTTCGCGGGGTTTCAGCACCTTTGCCCAATCTGGAAGGAGCAGGTTGGCGGCGTACTGATGCTGAAACGAGCTCTGGAGTGGTGCGATCAGAACAAGGTCTGGCTGCGTGATCTCGTACCGATGGTCTCGATTTCACGAGGGAATAGGTGGAACGTTGTCCGTCTCGGGGTGGTCGGCCAACTGATCTATTTCGAAGTCGGGCCTACTGTTCAAAAGGGTAGTTTGATGCCGATTAACCGAACCCGCGTTTCCAAAATCGACCTAGCTGGTGCCTATGCTGTGGCTCGCGCACTATCCAAGATGTATTTGGAAGCGCGATGTGCGAAGTTGCCGGCCTGTTCCGCGACAATATTCCTGCCTTCGGTTGACCTGGAACGGCTGCCAGACTTTCCGAGTCTGGCCAGAACTGGTAATCTCAAGGAGGGCGGATTTGCCGGGCTTGTGAGGGCGGAGTTGAGATAGGTGGCCCGCTATAGATTGCGAAACAAACACCGCATTCCTATTTTTCAGTAATGGCCATCATCTCTCAATGCAAATGAAAAGCAGTGCTCTCTACCATCTATGGAAACGTCAGGTGTTCTTGAGAAATCGGCATCAAGATTTTGATCGACTTCTTGCCACGAGACGCTTTTCGTCCGGGATATACCTGATCGGCTGCGCGGGTGAGATCGTCTATGTTGGG
Source organism: Pseudooceanicola nitratireducens (assembly GCF_900109195.1). Lineage (GTDB taxonomy): Bacteria > Pseudomonadota > Alphaproteobacteria > Rhodobacterales > Rhodobacteraceae > Pseudooceanicola > Pseudooceanicola nitratireducens. The sequence continues at coordinate 4,628 of NZ_FNZG01000018.1, forward strand.
CAATCCTGGGACTTGGTCAGGCGCTCAATCGAAAGCCTGGGCAACCACTACCACAGGGTGGCGGACACGAAACTGCCTTGGTCGATTGCTTTCGCGCCTTGCTCTCCGGACGAGATGGACGAACTAGAAAGCACCGCGATCCGTACCTACGCACCCCGCTTCAACACATCTCTCCCGAGCATCGCCAAGAGTTTGTCCCGAATGCCGGAGGTGGTTGGCAGCGCCGCAGTATTCCAAGATCAGAAGAGCGACTGCGGGGCATTTCACCCCGAGAACTTGCGACGCCAAGTCGACGCCGCTGCGCAAAATTCCGAGCCGCCATGGGCGGTCAAAAAGACCCGTCGGAAAACCGAAAGCAAGCCGCCAAGGCAACCGGAAATCGCACTTGAGCCGGTCGAGTGGACCGAGGAGGAAGCGGCTGGGTTGGTGCAGGCCTATGGCGTTTCACTGAGTGAACCGTTGCGATTTAAGATCAACCTCTGTGAGGATGGGTCGGTGATTACCAAGGATGGGGAAATCATTGGCACCTGGACGATGGATGAAAACGCTCATCCTTCCTTCTTTCCTGACGGCGCGACCGAGCCCCTCATCTTTGATGTCTTCCTCGGCCTGCTATGTCAGCGTGTTGCCGAGTGGTATGAGGCTGAAAACGGTCAGGTCATAGGGTAGCGATTGGGATCGCTCGAACTTTTTTGTCGCAGTACTGTCAGATCCCATCAGGGACGCTATAACGCCGAGGCATTGGGCGCATGTTCATGCTCTACTCTAGAAAGGTGAATTCGTGGCCGTCGAGGATCGACTTCCGGATCAGTTTTCCCGGGACTTGCTTGCAGGCAGTCTCATGGTTGCAAACGATCAGAACAATCCTGTCCGATTGCACCTTGCAGCGGCCGGCATGCGAGAATTGTTCGGGCATATCCTGCATGCGGACGCGCCGGATGATGAAGTGCGCGCATGCGGTTGGTTCAAACAAGAGCCAAACACGAAGACGGTAACACGGCGCCAGAAGGCCATATATTCCACGCAGGGCGGCCTAGCAGACGAATTCGTCGAACAGTTGGGATTGGACGTCGACGACTTGCATCGCGAGGCGATCCGATCGATAGAAGCCCTGAATAAGGCAACACATGTTCGGCCCGACACGCTGGTCAACGACGCGGCGACCATCAGTTCATTTATTGATGAAGCCTTGGCGGCGCTTGAGGGACTACTTGTTTCGTTTTCTGAAGGACGAAGCGCAGTCAAAGAGGCGTTGGTTGATGATGTCTATCGCGCAATGTCGGACGCGTTGATCGAGCAGACCTTCGACGACATCGATATTCTGGCAGGTAAAGGATACGAAATCGACCCTTGGATCGACGATGCGGAAATCGAAGTTGAAGCATTGCGTTCAAAGGCGATCGTTGTGCGCTTTTCTGGTGTTGCAAATGTCACCTTGCACTATGGCTCCAAGCACGACGCTGCGGAAATCCAACACGACTTTCCATTCTGGCTGAGGTTCGAAGCGCCAGTTGAAAAGCCTACCGAGCTAACCTTGGTTGCGCATCATTTCGACGATAGGTCCTGGTACAGCTGAACAAAGCTCTGTTCGGATTTTACTCTGCGGCCACGCCTTCTTCTGCATCAAGGGCCGAGATCCGTTCCTTGACCTCCTCACTCAGGTAGTCTGCGTTGATCGTACGCAGATACCGCAAAGCTTCTTTGTCGTTTGCCTGATACTCTAGGCGACGTTTGTAGAAGGTTAGCCGCCCTTCTGCCTCCTGAATTATCTCTCCCCAGGTCTTGGCCCAGACACGGATTTTGATCGGGTCATCGATTTCGAGGACCAGCCCACGAGGTTTGTCTTTTTGCCGTGCCTCGAACTCTGCGTCTTTTGTGAAGCGGTTGGCCACTGCGACGAAGTCCCATTCCACGTTCGAGTGCTTGAAACGGTCATCGAGCGCCACGGCCTTTGCGTACTTCTTGATCTGGTTGATGACGTCTTCGTTGAGATTTTGGCTTGGGCGCTTTAGCTCTATGACGAGGTGTTTGCGCTCTTCATCGGTAGCGGTAGGCATCCGGCATGACAGCATCAGATCAACAATAGCGGCTTTGCCCTCGGCGTCGAGAACTGGTCCACTTGGCGCGAGTGTTTCCCGAGCAGTGCCATCGTCACTGTCACTGCCCAGCAATTCGATATGGCTGCGTAAAACGGCGGATAGATCCTCGTCGTCGTTCATCAGGTTGAACTGTTCTCCGAAAATCCATGTCTCTTGGGCGATAATCCGGTGAAGTTGAGACCGTTCGAGTAGCTGACGTTTGGACTTTGGGTCAAACACCAGAATCTGTAAGGCACGCAGAAATTCGAGACGATCGGTGACGGCTTTTGCGGCGTTGATAACAGCTGTAAGCGAGGTTTTTCGAAGAAGGTCTGCCAGTTCCTCTTGCTTAGCCTTGGGAAGGTCTACGACACTCTCGAGAATTGCAGGCAGGGCGCCTGGCCCAGTTTCAATTGCTGCTTTGACAAGCTGAAGGATAAGCTTTTGCTGCTTCGACGGTGCCTTATCGAAGTCAGGGCTATAGTCGGCAAGATTTAATGCGACGACATCAAAGACCTGTCTTTCGTTAATCTCGATTGGATCAGATGTTTTCCCTTCATAGGGGTATATCCTGGCCTCTTTCCATTCCTGGATTTTGCCACGAGAACGCTCTGCTTCGCGCTCGCGAAAGTGCTCGCGCAACTTGGCTTTTGTCGTCTCGACAAGTGCCATGGAAGGCGGGTCGAGCTCTACGAGTCCTTCAGTGTTATCGTCTACAAGGTCTTGAAAATGGTCTGCGGTCAAATATGCAGTGAAGTCGAACCCGCGCGCATGAATTCCCGGCGCCATTTCGTGGAAGCTGAATCTGCCTGGTAGGCAAAGCATCAACTTCCGTTCGACTTTCTTTTTCCACTCAATAATGTCGAGCGTGGCTTTGTACTCATGGCCATCCTCGGTGATCGCCGAAATTTCATATGGCGTCACGTCGCGAATTGCATCCCGCGCGTCAATTTCTTCGCCATCATAGATGATGCGGAAAGCTGGGTCTTCGTATAGCTGGAGTGCGAACACATTCCGGACTTGCTCGGCGAACCCGTCTGCCGACCATATTTCGAAATCGCGAACGACATTCTCAATTTCTACTGTGCAGCCAGTGTTTCCTGATGGGACTGTATCTGAAATCGTGAAGCGCTTCAGATCCGACTTTTCACCGCTGATCGAAAACTTCTTTCCGGCATGATGGGATACCCAAGTTACACGCTCGCCGAGTGCAAATGCCTTGAAACGTCCCTGACCCTTCTCCCCATGAATTGACCTGCCGCCATCGGTTTTGATCGCGCGCTTCTTCCAAGAGCCACCCAAAGATTGGAAGAAGGATTCGACCTCGTCTACGGGAATTCCGGTTCCATCGTCGACAACTCGAATGACACCAAGCTTTGTCAGTTGACCCTGTTCTAGCTCAACCTTTACTTCGCGCGCGTCCGCATCATAGGCATTCCAAATGAGCTCAGAGATGGCTGCCAGCGGTTTCGCGGTGGTAACCCGCTGGATATGATCATTTTCGACTTTAATTTCAATTTGCTGCACGGATCGAGCCTCGGGGAGCGTTCAATAGCCAAACTAGTCCCATGCGTCGAATGAGTTTTCAACCGGAAAGACCAACGTCCAGACCAAGTTGCACCATGAGATCGGTCGAAGCGATTGTTTTCGGGACTCGCTTTGCCGCGAGATGTCAACGTCCCGGCAGATAGAACTCCGTAACCCCCCGCCTCCCATCGTCCCGCCCAAGCTGCACGATCACATCGATGGACTTGCGGATATACTCCCGCACCTCGGCGAATGTCAGCGGCGTCCCAGCCTGCAGCACCATGATCGCCAGCCGGTCGATGGCCAGTTCCGCGGTTTCGGCGTGGATGGTGGAAACCGACCCACCATGACCGGTGTTGATGGCTTCGAGATAGGTCAGGGCCTCGGCGCCGCGCAGCTCGCCGACGATGATCCGGTCAGGTCGCATACGGAGGGAGGCTTGAAGGAGAGCGTTGGCGCCGCGTTGCGATCCGGCCCCGCGGTCGGCCAGTAGGGCGACGGTGTTCGGCTGGCCAGGAAAGAGCTCGAAGGCGTCCTCGATGGTAATCAGGCGTTCGTGTTCGTTTACATGCGTCAGAAGGTGGCGGGCGAAGGTGGTCTTGCCGGTCGAGGTGCCGCCACTGATCAGGACGTTAAGCCGTGTCTCGACCAGGGTCTGTAGGGCAGCTTCGAGGTTCTCTTCGGCGAGACTGGAAATGTTCTTCATCTTCTCGGCTCGGAGCGCGTCGAGCGAGACGGCCTTGCCGAAGAGATAGGCAGGAGCGTAGTCCCGGACGCTGCCCGAGGCGAAGAGACGGATGGTGATCGAGGCCCCGCGGTCGATGGCGGGCGGCACGGCGACCTGGACCCGAAGCGGGCGGCCCGCGTATTCTACTTTGCCGGAGACGAGCGGGTTCTTTTCAGAGACGCGGGCCTTGGCATCGCCGACGATGGTCTGGGCCATGTTGAGGGCTGTGGTCCGATCCACGGTCTGACCTTCGTGGCGCATGCTGGCATCCCCCGCGACCTCGAGCCAGACCTTGCCGTCGGGGTTGATCGCGATCTCGACCACGTCGTCACGCCGCAGGAGATCGCGGAACGGGTCGAGATAACGCTCGAGGTATGAGGCTGGCGAGGCCTGATCCATCAATTCGGTGATTCCGGTAATATTGAACCTGGTTTCGCTGCCTCTCGCCTGCGGCTCGAACGCGAAACCTGATGCTTCTTTTTCATTGTGAACCGGAACCCCCGTAGATCACCACATCCCGGTC
>NZ_FNZG01000019.1 GCF_900109195.1 Pseudooceanicola nitratireducens
GCCCATTTGGCGGCTTTGAGATCGATTTCTCGTTGTTTTCTGACATGTCGCTGAGCATATTCTTTGGTGTCCGATAATGCAAACTTATTGGACATAGATAAATGTGGCAAGGCGGGGCGGTTTATGTGCTATTTTCTGGCAGAAAGCGCCGCACGGATTTAGGCTTCAGGCATGACTTTTGACCGGCCAGATCACATCAGCGACCTCGACACGTTACCCAGGATGCCTGCCTGGGTCACCACCACGCGTGCTGAAACCCTTGAAGATGTTGCGTTTTTGTCGGGTGCGGCACTCAACTACCTGCATGTTGTGTTAGGACGCGCAGAGGTGCCCCAAGCCTTGTTGCGGGAGCGGATGGCGCTGCGCGCGGCGGAGGTTTGCGTTGGGTTTTCTGGCCGACCGGAGCGGGCAGGGGAATTGCGCGACGCGGTGCACCTGTTGCGCCCCGGCGATCTGCCCGGGCCGGCGGGTGCGGTGCTGGTCGGTTGGAAGCGTGCGGTGGAACGGCGACTGTCGATCAAGGCTTTGGGTCGCGCTGTGCCGACCCTCGAGCAGGCCACGATCGCGGCATGGCTCGATGTGGGGCAGGGCGCGCCGGTAGCCCGTGCCGCGATGGTGCTGGAAGCAGTGCTGACAGATGCGCCGCGCGCCGACGTGCCAGCGCTTATCCTTGCCGATGCGGCGCTTGCGCAGGCGCTTGGCTGGGATCAAATTGTGCCGCTACTCGGCGCGGGCCTGAAACGCGCCGACCTGCGCAAGCAAGGCGATGATCTTCGTTTCGCCTGTCATCGCGCGCTTATCGCCTCAGCGGTCGAGGCTGTGCGGCAGGCCGTCGATCTCGCGCGTCGAGCGGCGCATCTGAAAGCCGTCGCGCCCAAGCTGCGGGCCAAGGGCGCTGGCGACGCGGTCGAGATATTCCTGACCCGCGATGCTGTTGCTCCCTCGGCGCTTCCCCTTCCGGATCGCGCCGCGCGACGGCTCTGCGACCGGTTGGTCGATCTCGGCGCTGTGCGCGAACTGACCGGACGCGACACCTTCCGGCTCTACGGGGTGTAGCGATGGCAAAGGATCGCTCCTCCCTCGAGCTTGACCGCGAGTTGCCCGACCTGCCGCCAGAGCTGCGCTGGCGGGAATGGATGCGCCGGATCGAGGCGGTGCTCTTTGCCTCGGCCTCGCCGGTCGCTCGCGACGACCTGGCGCGCGTGGTGGGGCAGGGGGCTTCGGTCGACCTTCTGGTCGAGGACCTTGCTGCCGATCTGCAGGGGCGGGCCTTCGAGATCGCCGAGGTCGCTGGCGGCTGGATGTTCCGCACGCGCGCCACCTACGCCCCCGCGATCCGCGCGGCGGCAGATATCGGGGACCAATTGCTGGACCTGAGCGAATTCGACGTCGCGGTCCTGGCCGCCATCGCTTACCACCAGCCGATCACCCGCGACGCACTGAAGGATATCTTCGGCAAGGAAATCAGTCGCGATCTGATCGGTCGGCTGCATACGCGCGACCTGATCGGAACCGGGCCTCGATCGCCGCGACGCGGGGCGCCCTATACCTTCGTCACCACAGAGCAGTTTCTTGTCGCGTTTGGGTTGGATAGCCTGCGCGATCTGCCCGATCGCGAGCAGTTGCAGGACGCGGGCGTTGTGGGCGCGGCGCCACAAGTCGATTTCGAATAACGCGTTGGCGATGCGGAGCGTGAAGTTCACCGTTCTGCTTATCGTTTCACTTGCCGTGCAACGATTCATTCGCACGCCGAGAAAGTCGCATGATTGCAATATGAGAATCGTTTCACGATTTCTGGAGGAAGCATCGTGCATTTTTTTGCGACAAGGCATTCCCTCCTGGTCGTTCTGGTCGGAACTGGCTTTCGGTGCTTCTGCGCCGGAGCTTCGGTGGAATGACCTGAGCGGACATTCCTAGGGCCTCTATCATTGTCCTGCGTGCCAGCCTTTTGGTGCTGAATTGATCAAGACTTCATTGAGATGGTTGATCGGGCAACGAGAAACCCATCTCAAGTAAAAAACGTGACGGCTGCTTATTCCATCCCCGATAGTTGTCGGCATAGGAGAGGCAGAGCCACTCTCGCGCGCGCGTGATGGCAACGAAGCAGTTGCGCCGCTCCTCCTCCATTTGAGCGCTGTTCTCGCCTGCTTTCAGGCTTTGAAAGCTCGGCAAGATGTCCTCTGCCAGTCCGACCACATAAACGTGATCGAATTCCTTCCCCTTGGCGCCGTGGATCGTCATTAGAGTCACGGTATTGTTGCCGACTGGGGCCTCCTTCGAGCGGATTGCCAATTCCTGAAGAAACTGTTCAAGCGGCGCATCGCGGCCGATGGTCTTACCGATACTTCTCACAAGATCGGACCAAGCCGCACGGTCTTCCGCAATGTCACTTGCTTCGTCGTCCTGCGCCGGGATCATGGCGAGGACTGCATCAACAAACTGCCTGAACCGTGCGGGCTCGTTTGCGAAGGTTGCGGCTAGATCGACGAGAGCATTGCCATTGACGTCATCTCCAAGCCCGGCTTTGACCGCTAATGCCCATTCATCGAGCAGGGAGCGTTCGGTCAGTTCGGTGGCGGTAACGATGAGATCGACACTCGCGTCCGTGCCAAACCAGCGATTGAAAGCGCCGGTCAGGATTTCCAACGCACGCCTATCAAGCGGACGCAGCGCTTGGCGAAGTACGGCAGCGAGCCATAGGAATTGAGGTGATCTGAAATCATCGCGTCGCTGAGAAATGACCGCGTTGACCTGCTTTTGCGTCAGGGCGGATTGAAGTTTTTCGAGCATATAGCGCGTGCGGGCCAGCACTGCGACCTCTCCCCATCGAGTGTGGTCAATTTTGGCGATGCCTTCCGCAATCGACGCAGCTTCCACCTCGTCGGTGGAGTAGCGTAAGACGCGGATGTGCTGTTCATCGGGATATTTCAGCGAAGTTTTTCCAGCCTCCAGCGGTTGCTTGGCGACTGTCCGTTGCAGATTATGGACCACAAGATGGTTCGCGGCTGCAACAATTGCGGGCGGACAACGGTAGTTTGTAGGGAGCTGCAGCTCCTGCGGAGAAAAGTCGGCTCGGAACCGTTGTATCTGTTTGTAACTCGCGCCGTTCCACTGGTAGATGATCTGGTCATCATCTGCGACGGCGAAGACATTCTTGAAATTTTCGCCGGCGAGCGCGCGGATCAATCGGTACTGCCCATCAGTAGTGTCCTGAAACTCGTCAAACATCCAGTAGGCATAGGTCTTGCGATAGCGTCCGGCGATGCCGGGGAACTCCGTGACAAGGCGATGGGCTTGGGCGATGAGCGAACCAAAATCCAAGGCGTTGGCTTGGGAGAGCGCCGCCTCATAAGCAGTGTATACCTGCTCCACACGGGCGCCATCAGATTGATCGCGAAAGTATCGGGCCGAGCCTGCCGGCTGGATGAGCTGCGACTTAAGTTTGTCAATGGTAGACAGAAGCCGAATGTCGTCTTGGCTCAGGCCGGCCTGTTTGATCGCGTCGCGCAGAATTTCCTGGCGATCGACGTCGAGTGAGTAGATCGCAAAATCAGGATTGATGCCAATGTGGGAGCCATGCTGCTGCAGCATCTGCATGCAGAAGGAGTGAAAGGTCCCGATTAGAGCGCGCCGTTCCTGTTCAGGTACCAATGCAGTGACGCGGGCGGACATTTCGTCAGCCGCCTTATTGGTGAAGGTTAGAGCCAGCACGCGGAACGAACGATCTGGCGTGTCTGCGAGCAATTTGGCAACGCGCGTTGTCAGGACGCGGGTCTTACCGGAGCCGGGGCCGGCGAGAACGAACATCGGGCCATCACGCCAAGCGACGGCGACGCTTTGCGCCTCGGTCAGTTCCGACAATGCGATGCTGAGGGCGGAATCATTCATGTGAGGCCTCTGAGTGCCGAGATTGCATTGCGGAATGCTGCAGGCATGCGCTGGGCCAGCGCCGGGTTCTCGGCGCACTGTTTTCCGAGAACGGCTGCATAGCCGCTCTTGTCGTTTTCAAGAGCCGCAATCAAACTCGCATCGTCAAACTTCGCTGCTTCTGCATTTCCAAAAGAGACGAGAATTGCTTTTAGTTCGTTTTGCAGTCCATCTGCTATGAGCTGCTGTTCGAGATAACCGACCGGCAACGAGAAGGTGCGGCGAGCCATTTCCGCTGCGGAAAACTTTCGTGCGGTGATCCTGGCGATGTAGCCGAGCCCGGCGGCATCTCCATCGACGACGGCGAGCCAAGGATAACCGAGCGCTCTTGCAAGTACCGCAAAAATCTCTGGGCTTCCATTGTTCTGGAAATCGATGACGGCGACGCCGTGTTCGTCAAGGTCGTAGCCAAGGCCCTTGGCGATGCCATGAACCAGATGGTAATCGGACGGGCCCTCCACGAGAAGCCAGCGGCGTGCGAAGAATATTTCGCCACGGATCCGCCGAGCAAATGTCTCCAGTTGCTCCAGTTCCGCGTCCGATATGAATTCCTGCGATGCATCGGATGCCTTACGCAGCGCGGCGTGGATGGTCTGTGTGTCAGGGCGTCCGCCGTAGGCGATGAGGAGATCGCGATACTGGTTTTGCGGCAGAGCGCCGGACAGGACGAGTTCGTTGAGACTGCGGTCATAAGTGATGAGGCCGGCGGAGCCTGCGATGATGGCGTCAATCTGGGGAACGTGCGGGACGGTCGCGCGGAACTGACGGGGGAGAGAGCTTACAGTTGTGCCGTTGGCCTCGACACGGACAACGCGGATATCGCGAAACGGAACATGCTGAAGGAAGTACGGCGAATGTGTCGTTACGATCTTCTGGCCTGGGAGCTCAGTGATATGTCGCCAAAGGCTGCGGGCCGCCTGAGGATGGAGATGTGTCTCCGGTTCCTCCAGGGCCAGAACAGCGGTGCTTTCGGGCCGGTACAGGTCGCTCAAGATCAGCTCAACGAAGGCTTTGAAAAGGAACATGACGGAAAGGCTCTGCACGCCTTGACCGTGCCGCGCCAACGGTAGCCACGGTTTGCCGCCCTCCGTCTGATAGATCACCTCCGCCTTCGAGAGGATATCCCATGTATTGAGGGGCAGCAGCCGCAAGTCCGCCTGGCCTGGGACGTCAGTGGCGGCGACGCGGCTGATATCGGAAAGTCCGCTGGCAAGATTGGCCAGAAGCGGATCGGCGTCGAGTAAGCGCCGGTTCAATAGATCGAAGATGCGCTTTGATTTTTGCTCGAGAGGTTCGGGTATTTGCACCGTTCGAAGCAACTTGCCCCAAAACTGGCTCCTTGAGGAAAACTCGTCCGAGGCGTCGCGGAGCGCTTCAAGGTAGAAGACTGGTAGAAACTGGAAGAATTCCTGGAGATTGACGGCGCGGGCGCCGCGACCGGCGAGTGGGTTCCTATCGACGTTCAGGAACTCCCATCGCGGAACGAAACTCTCTTCGACCGGGTCCCATGAGCAGCTCACGCGCATGATGATGGACGCGCGGCCAGTCACTGGGTCAAGCTGGATGATGTCTTCGAGTTCGCCGTGTAGGTCCTCGGGCCACTCGTCGGCAGCAGCTTCCTGCAGCTCGACCTCGATAACGACGGGATCGCCAACTTTTGGATCTGGCCTACCGTCGCACAAATGCACGTCATATTCGGTGAATCCGGTTCCGCGCTGTCCCCACCGTCTTGTAAGCGCAATGCGGATCGCTTCCAATATCGCCGACTTTCCGGCGTTATTGGTCCCTATTAGGACCGTAACCGCGCCAAACTGAATGTCTGCTTCTTTGATAGAGCGAAAGTTTGATATTTTAAGTCGACTTATTTGCACTATTGATTATCCCTTCCGCCTTTGGCCAACGATACTGAGAGAACGGCGCTTTGCACAGCTTGAACCGCACGCATCCGCCGACGGTGGCCGCCGTCTTACGGATCGGGTGTTTTTCCGTTCCGCAAGAGTTGGGTGTCAGCTATCGGTATCGCCAAGCGGCACAGACAGGGCTCGGATGTCTGCTTTGGGCCGCATTTGTCGCCGGCTGCGTGAACCCAGTTGGTCATGATTAGCCGCCTTGTGCCTCAGAGCTTTGGGAGAAAGCGACGGCCATCCACGCCTACTGCTTGCGAGGCGCGTTTCGAGGCGGCGACCGCTATGCGCGTCACTGGTACGATCTTGGCCGCTTGCAGGCTGTAGGCATCGCTGCGCGGGCGCTGGAGGATAAGACGCTTGCCCAGGACGTAGCGAAGCACAAACAGCACTTTTTCCGCGAAACAGATCGTGCGGGTGCGACGATAAACTATGCTGACGCCGTTTCAGGATCGCTTTGCCTGATCCCAGAGGGTAAGGCCCTGGAGGCACTCGCGCAAGACTATCGGAAAATGCAGGAAGCGGGATTGCTTCAGTCAGACTCCATCGCTTTCGATGACTTGATGGCCCGTCTGATGGATCTTCAAGATCAGGCCAATAAGCGTCCTGAGCGAGGTGGGGCACGCTGCTGGCTGTCGGCGTCATTGTAATCATCAGAAGGTTCAGCCCCTGGCCTTGTTGCATACTGATGGTGAGCAAAAACGAAGCACGTCAAACCGGTTTTCAAACCGATCCCGTCTTTGTCGCGGACTGCCGGGAGTTTCGAGCGGTGTTTAGGTTTTTGTGTTGTGCAAAGTTTAGGTTTTGATGATCTGGGCCCCTCCTGCCCTTTGGTCAGGACCGCGCCCTACTCGGTCGGCTGCGCGCAGCCGGCCTCCCCGAGCTGAAACGCTTCCTCTCCCTGCGACGTATCGCTGGCCGTGCAGTCTCTTCCAGAGCCAGCCCGACCAGCCGTCGCATGGTCGTGGCAACGCTTCATCTCCGCCATTCGGTAACGGTCGCTGGGGCGGGCGGGTTGCCTCAATGGTCTCGTCGACCGCGCGCCTCAGCCGGCGTTACTCCTCGCATTGCCGGACACGCTGTTAAGCCATCATTGACCGCAAACGATGTTCGACGCCCGCGGGATTGCTTTGGCTGCAGCTGGCAGAGGGCTGGTGATCAGCGCGATGCAAGAAATCGCAAACGATTGGGCTGCCGAAGAGTGGTCTTTCGAAATCGGGATGAACCGCGCGCGGTGCAGATGCCTCGACGGTCAGCTTGAAATCGCTCAGCCAGATGGCACCGCACTCAACCAGCTCGCCATGGATACGCGAGGTCGCGCCACGATAGCCAAGGCTCGGCAAAGCGCAAACCCGTCCGGCTGCGGCTCGGGGTGAGAGGGCAGAAAAGACACCGCCCCCGGCAGTTCCATCAGCTGTTCACCCAGTTTCCTTCGCGGCCACCGCACTTCTCCTTTTGTCTGAGTTGCATGACATGCTGGTCGCAGCTGTCGTCCCGTCCACAAAGGTTGTCGCCGATCTTTTTCCCCTGACCCTGCGGGTCTTTCCTCGC
>NZ_FNZG01000020.1 GCF_900109195.1 Pseudooceanicola nitratireducens
ACGGTAGCGACATAGGATCGGGTGACGGTGCGGGTGTCGCGGGGACGGCGCAGCGTGCGGGTGAAGCGGACCTGGGCCACGCCGCGCTCGATCTGATTGACCGATTTGATCACCACCTCGATCTTGGCTTCGCGGCCATAGACGGTGATCGGGTAATCCTCGTTGGTCGAAGACCAGAGATCGCGCAGCGTGCGGGCGGCATCGCCATCCGAACGATCGAGCACCGAGTTGATGCGTTGCTCTCCATCGGTCAGGTCATAGGTCTCTCGATCATCGACATAGGCCACGAGATTGGCCTGGATGATGGCATCGCTCTCGGAAAGGGTCAGCGCCTGTACGGCGGCAACCCGGTCCATCTCGCCGGTTTCCTTGTCGACCACGACCACGAAGGTCTCGGTCGATTTGAGCGGAAAGAGGCTCGCGCCCGCGACCATGCCGGCGACGCCAACCAGGACGCCTGCAGCTGCGACGAACCAGGCGAAACGCTCGCGCCGCCGAGGCCCGTAGATGAAATCCGCCTCAAACGCGTCGCGGTCAGGCGCGGAGGAACTGGCTACAGTCTTCTTCAAAGTCGTCGTCTTTCAAATCAGGGTTTGCGGAAAGCCTTGGCGGCGGAGAGGAGCGCGCCGGGGCTTTGCCGGATCAACTCGCCGGTTTTCACCACGCCCGCATTGGCCATCTGGTTCAGCTCGTGCGGAGACTTGCCGGTGACGAGGCGCGAGGCGGCACCCGTGCCGTATTCCCGCGTGTTCACGAAGCCCTGACGCGCGAGGCCGGTCAGGCCCACGGCATTGGAGGCAATGCCAACGACGCCGGTCAGGTTGGAGGCGATGTAGGGGACCGAGGCCATGATCCCGGCGCTGAGGATCAGGATCACGAGGAAGGGCAGGATGAGGCTGACGGTCTCGACATCGCCCGGATCGGCGGAGGCGTCCCCTATGGCCTCGGCGATGGCGACGATGATGCCCGCCGCGCCTGCGGCGGCGACCGGCATGAGCGCATAGCCGATGGTGGCGCGGGTCCAGGCCTCGAAAAGGGATTGGGTCGGCTTGAAGAGCGAGGTCACGATCATGAAGGGGGCGATGACGATCATCAGCGCGAAGACGATGCGGGCGAAGGCGATGATCCCGGCGGTGACGGCGGCGAAGACCGCCGAGAGGACAAAGAAGATCGCGCCCAGGACCGCGCCAAAGACCCAGCCTGCGCGGTCGCCGATCGTGTCGCCATAGGCGGTGATGCGGGCGACCATGTTGTCGAGGCTTTCATAGACCCCGGCCTCGTCGCCCGAGCCGGTGAGCGCGAGGATCGAGGCGCCGACGGAGTCGGGCACCTGCGTGACGATGTCATAGATGACGCTGAAATTATCCCAACTCTGCGCGAAGATCCCCACAAGTGCGACCTTCATGCCGAAGGCAAACCCGGTGCCAAAGGGCAGGGGGCGGAGTTGCATGACCGCGTTGATCCCGAGGAGCACGACGAGGAGCGCGGCCCCGGCGGAGATCACGTCGCCGACAACGCCTGCCGAAGAGACAAAGCCGTCCTGTGCCACGGTATCCACCGCGGCGTCGACCTGGCTCAGGATGTCGCGAATAACGCCCATCTACTCTACGCAGGCCTCCACAACTTGCGCCTCGAGCGCGTCCGCCTTGGCGTAGAGCTCGAGCACCTTGAAGGGCAGACGCGGGTTGTCCGAGGTCTGGAACCGGGGCAGCGCGCCCAAGGCCTGATCCCAGGTGAACTGATCCAGCAGACAGGTGCAGGTTTCCGAGGCGAGCGCCTCTTCGGCGATCAGGATGCGCAGGATCGCGCGGTAGCCGTTGCGCAGATAGGCGGTCTCGGCCAGATCGGCGGGGGGTTTCGGAGCACGACATTCGTCGGCTTCGTCCCGCGCGATGGCCATCGAATTGAAGGGCGTGTCGCCGGAAGGGTTCGTGCTCGGGGTTTGGGCCAACGCAACACTGGGCAGGGCACTCACGACAAGTGCGGCGAGACCAAGCGTCCGAATTGGTGCCAAGCTGTGGGTCATGGTTTGCCTCATGGATCCACCGCCATCGACCGGAACTTGCGCTCATCCGCGAGGGTCGCTGCATCGACGACGCCAAGCTGGCCGGCGCTGACGCCTTGCGCCGCTTCAAGCCGCCAGATCTGGGTCAGGATGATGCCAAGTTCAGCGGTGACGCGGGTGTTGAGATCGACCGCAGCTTTCAGCCCGTCCTGATCGTCGATGAGCCCGACCATGGTCTCGAGCCGCTCGAGGCTCTGTCCAGCTTCTTCATGGCTTTCTTGCGCGGCGACCGACAACATGGCGCTGGCCCCGGCCGAGGTGGCGATGCGGTTGTCGGCGGGCTGATCCGATCCCGAAAGCGTACTGAGGCGCTCCGAGGTGAAGCCACTGTCCGAAAGAACCCGCTCGACCGAGGCGGAGAGTTCTGCGCCGGGATTGAAGCCGCTGAGAAAATCGCCGCTGGCCAGAGATTGTGCGGTATTGAGGGGCGCGATCAGCTTGCCGCGCAGCGCGCGGAATTCTTCGACCGTCGCGAAAAGTTCACCGAGCCCGCTGCCCTCAATAAGAGAAGTCAGTTGCGCCTCGAGGTTTGTGAGCTGCGACAGTTGGGTTTCCAGTTCCAGCCGCATGGTCGCGAGCTGCTGCATCTGGACATTCAGGTCCTCGGCCATGTGCTCGAGCTGGGCCACGAGTTGACCAAGCTGCGAGCCATCAAAGGTTGGTACGCCCTGGGAAGCAGCGGGCGAGGCGAGCGCAAGTGTAGTGACCGCTGCGGCGGTCAGGAGAAGGTGTCTCATTCGGGAACTCCCATCTGCATGAAGTCGCGCTCGGCCAGCCGGTCGGCCACGAGGTGCTGCGCATAGGCCGCCTCGCGCTGCTGGTTTGCCGCCATCAGCCGGACGCGAAGGTTGAGGATGCGGCCGATCTCGGCCTTGGCGTAGGTGTTGAGCTCCCAGGCCGCCTTGGCATTGGGTTGCTCATCGATCTGCAGGATGATGGCGCGCAGGCGATTGATCACCTGTTCGGTCGTCGCCGAACTATCAGCCGCGTAATAGATGCCCGCCTCGGAGATGCTGGCATATTCGGCGAGCGCAAAGTCTGAAGGTGAGAGCGTGCCAAGCGCATCGGCACCGCCCACCACGGCGAGGTATTCGTTGTAGAACTTCGAGATATTGCGCACGTAACCTTGGGTCTCGGCAAAGGGCGGCACGCCACCATATTCAATGACCCGACCGGGGCCTGCGTTATAAGCCGCAAGTGCATGGGGGATGTTGCCGAAGCGGTTGAGCTGCGTGGTGATGTAACGCGCGCCGCCGCGGAGGTTGTCTTTCACGTCATAGCGGTCGACGCCGAGATCGGAGGCGGTGCCAGGCATGAGTTGGGTCAGGCCATAGGCTCCGACCGGGCTTTCAGCGGCAACGTTGAAGCGGCTCTCCTGCTTGATCAGGGCCTGGAAGAGGCAGCGCCACTGGGTGGCCGAGAGACCGGCGCGGGCCACACCGGGGGCGCCTGCAAACTCGCCCGCGACCTCGACGATCATCATTTCGACCGTCTCTCGTCCCTCGCCGAAAAGGCGGCTCACCATCGGGCTTGGATCGGTATTGGGATAGACCGCCGCCACCCCGAAATCCGCATTGCCTTCGAGCGCGCGGATATCGAAGCCGGGACCAGTGATCGCCGCAGTCATCTCCTCGAGGACGCGCAACTGGTCGGCCTGGACATCGGCGAGCGTCGTCTCCGTGCGATCCTTGTCCTGCTGGACACCCAGATCCTCGGCCAGTGCCGTCACCCGTGCGATGGCGCGCCCGATCGCGGAATTGTCCTGCGTCGGCACGCCCTGGGCGAGCGCGGGCAGGGCACCGAGGACGAGGCAGAGTCCGGTGGATATGATCGCGGCGCGGCTCATTCCGGACGGGGCAGGGGTTCGAAGGTACAGTCGGGCTTGGCTGTCTCCTGAACCGGTGCGCCCATGGTCGAGAAGGAAAGTGCGGACCGGGTCACCTGCGGCTCGCCCTTGCGTCCGAAGCATGGCGAGGTTTTCTCAGTGTATTTTTCGCAAGCCGACAGAAGGCTTGCGGCGGCGCAAAGCGCGAGAAGGGGTTGCGAACTCATATCACATGTCTCCAGAAATCGGGATTGGCGCGCCAATCGGCAGGCACGCGGGCTTCGCCGGTGGCGCCGCCGCCAAGGATGGGCAGCAACTCTCCGAGCGCAGAGAGATCGGCATCGACGAAGACGCTGTCGCCCGCCGAGCGAACGAGCGCGATGCGCTGGCCGATGGTGGGCTGCACGAGAAGGGCCGCCTCCTTGGCGTTGACGCGGAGGAAGTCGTAGTCGGAGACAGTGGCACGATCGTTCGGGAAGAGGATCTGGGTCGGGACTGTTTCGACGATGGTCTTGCCAACGCGGCTGTCGCGCAGCTGGCTTGGATATTGCGTCATCATGATCACGACGCAGTTCATCTTCCGAAGCGTGACCAGCCAGTTTTCCAGCCGCGCCCCGAAATACGGGTCGTCCAAGAGCTTCCAGGCTTCGTCGAGCACGATGATGGTGGGACGGCGATCCTCGACCACACGTTCGATCTGGCGGAAGATGTAGGAGAGCACCGCCATTCGCTCGGTGGTCATGTCGAGGATCTCGGTCATATCAAACCCGACGATGTCGCCCGTGAGCTTGAGGCCCGCACCGCGCTCGGGTTCGTCAAACACCCAGCCATAGCGCCCACCCGGCGCCCATTCGGCGACGCGAGATTGCAGCTCGCCATCGTCATCGAGCGACTGGAACAGGGTCTCGAAACTGGCGAAGCGCTGCAGGCCTGCCCCCGCATCGGCGTTCTGGCCGACCGCGCTTTGGATGTGGCGGGATTGCTCGCCCGAGAGCGTGCCATTCCGTGTGAGCAGGGTCGCGAGCCAGTCCGAGAGCCAGGCGCGGCCGCGCTCGTCGGTCTCGGTGGCAAGCGGGTTGAGGCCCGTGGGTACGCCAGCCCGGATTTCGTTATAGCGCCCGCCAAGGGCGCGGACCGCCATTTCGAGGCCGCGGTCCTTGTCGAAGAAGAAAAGCCGCGCGCCGACCCGTTGCGCTTGGGCTGCGAGGAAAGCGGTGGTCAGTGTCTTGCCGGTGCCGGTGCGCCCCAGAACGAGCGTATGGCCGACCGTGGGTTCCTTGCTTGGGGCTCCCGCCTCGTGGAAGTTGAAGCGATAGCCAGAAGTGCCGACCGTGGGCAGGACCGTGATGGTTTGACCCCATGGCGACTGGTCCGGGCTGCGCCCCTCGACGCTGCCATGCAGGGCCGCGAAGTCAGCGAAATTAATCGAGGAGATTGGTGTCTTGCGGGCGCGGTAGCCGAAGTTGCCGGGCGACTGCGCGAAATACGTCGCCTTCAGCGCCATGTTTTCGCGGACGATCACCGACATGATTTCCTGGCCCACGCGTTTGATCTGGGCGGCGGCCCGTTCGAGCGTGTCGCGGTCGGGCGCATAGACCGCGATGGAGAGGTGGTGGTCGCCAAAGGCGATGCGTCCTGCCTCCTGATCATCGGCGGCTTGTCCCAGCTGTTCGCGCAGGGACACGGCGGCATCGTCTGAGGCGTGCATCTGACGAATGATCCGCTGGATGCGTTCGGCCATGATGTTGTTCGGGATCGGGCTGAAGGAGTTCGTGAGCACGATGTCGAGGGGCAGGTCGAGCGCGTCGAGCAGCGTGACGTCGGTCAGTGCGGGATAGGTCTTCATTGAGAAGAGCGCGCCGTATTTGACCCGCCCAGTCACTGCATCGGTCAGGGTGGCCACGTCGCCATCAAAGGTCGCGCGGCAATTGCTCAGGGTGTGCGAGAGGGGCAAGGCACTTTGCCCGAAGGCGATGGGGGAGAAGCTGCCGGCGTTCAGCGTATTGAGATAGCCCAGCCATTCGCCGCCAGCTTTCGTGAGTCTGACCGGATTGGCCGACGCAAGCGCCACCTCGAAGAAGCCCATGACCTCGTTCAACTCCTGCATCCGTGTCGCGCGGTCCTTGACCCAGGCCTTGCGGGCCAGTGCCCGAAGGAGCGGAATGCGCGCCGAGATGTCGGGCCGCCGGATGACGCTGAGATAAAGCTGGCGCTTGGCGGGGCGCAGGTTTTTCACATGGGACTGCCACCGCGCATCGATCGCGGCGGCGAAGCTGTCGCCCTCGATGGGGCGCATCCCGAGATTTTGCGGCACGGAGATCCGGTGTATGTAGAAACCGAAGGCATTGCCGGTCTGGGCGACGATGGCGGCAACCGCGCGCTTGAGCGCGTCGAGCCGGGCGTCCTCAGTGGTCATCGGATTGAGACCATCGAGGCGCATGGTTGCGAGGAGATCGCCTTCTCGCAGCACCATGACATCGTCATCCGTGAGCGCGAAATACGGCAGGTGCTCGGCCAGATAGCTCTCCCGCGCGAACTCGCCGCCGCCGGCGTGATGCAAGGCGGTCCCGAAGGAAGAAAGGGTGCCCGCATCACGCGCCAAAGCTGTCGCCTCCATGCAGGGCCCGGTTCTTCGTCGCGCGCACAGAGCCGTAGGAGACGCGCAGGACCTCGAAGAAATGCGGCTCGCGGTCGGCGACGAACCAGAGGATCGGATAGGCGACAATCCCGATCAGGAAGAACACCATCGACTTCGTCCAGATGAACGGCAGAACGACCCCGGTCGCCAGAACCACGAGGTATCCGACAGGGAGACCCAGATACTTGGGCGGACGGGCGAGGCCCAGAAAGAGGGGAGATCGTTCTGCCATTGGGTGATATTCCGGCTTAGAAGGAAATGTGTGTCCGGAGAGGGGCCCGAGGCAGCGTTTGCGTAGCACAACGCGTTCGGGTCGCTCGTAGGACGCTATTTTGCCGGAATGTCACGAGAAGCCGTCGACGATGGTGCCGGCCGAGAAGATCAGCACGATCCCGATGATGACCGAGGCGAACCAGCCCCAGTTCAGCCGTCCCATCATGCA
>NZ_FNZG01000021.1 GCF_900109195.1 Pseudooceanicola nitratireducens
TGCATGATGGGACGGCTGAACTGGGGCTGGTTCGCCTCGGTCATCATCGGGATCGTGCTGATCTTCTCGGCCGGCACCATCGTCGACGGCTTCTCCTGAGAAGAGGCCCGAGCAGTGGCAGAACGATCCCCCCTCTTTCTCGGCCTCGCCCGTCCGCCCAAGTATCTGGGCCTCCCCGTCGGATACCTGGTGGTGCTGGCGACAGGGGTCGTTCTGCCATTCATCTGGACCAAATCGATGGTGTTCTTCCTGATCGGCCTTGTCGCCTATCCGATCCTCTGGTTCGTCGCCGACCGCGAGCCGCATTTCTTCGAGGTATTGCGCGTCTCTTATGGATCGGTGCGTTCGACGAAGAATCGGGCCCTGCATGGAGGGGACAGCTTTGGCGCTTGATGCAGGCACTCTTTCCACTCACGGAACAGCCCTGCTCCAAGCGGGCGGAGGTGAGTTCGCGCGGGAGAGTTACCTCGCGGAGCACCTACCGTATTTCGCGCTCGCGGATGATGATGTCATTGTACTGCGCGAGGGCGACCTCTTGGCGACCCTGCGCCTTGATGGTCTGAACCCGATGACCAGTGAGGACGCCCGGCTCGATGCGCTCAAACGTGCGGTCGCCGCCATAGTCGCCCAGACGGGCAACGCCTTTGGCTTCTACATCCACCGCATTTCCGTGCCGCGGGATCTCGGGATGCGCCCCATCGAAGGGGACAGCTTCGCCGCCGCGATCGACGGGCGCTGGCAGGCCCATGTCAAAGAGCTGCGCCCGGCCAAGCGCCAGCTCTATCTCAGCGTCATCCGGCGCCCCGACATCTCCGCACGTATTCCACTCCTGCGGGCGCTGGCGCGCAAGGCCTGGGTCAAGGATCGCGCGACACGCCTGCAGGAGCTGAACGAGGTCATGGGCTTTTTCAAGGTGGCGCTTGCCTCGGCCAATCCCGTCCGCCTGACCCGCGCCGGCGGCGAATGGTTGGGCTATCTCAACACGCTGAACGCGGGCAGCTTTTCTCCCATCGCCTTTGGTCAGAGCGCCCTGCCCCTCTCGCATACCTTGAGCAACTGCCGCGCGACCTTTGATGGCGACGTCGTCACCCTGACCGACGCCGTGACCGGTCGCGTCAAATACGGCGCGCTTTTCTCGATGAAATCCTATCCAGCGCTCACGGACGTCACGCTCCTCGACGCGCTCGACCTGCCCCTCGACATCGTACTGACGAACTCCTTCAGCCCGATCCCGAACAACATCATGGCCGAACGCATCCAGCGGATCATCCGCCAGATGCATGCCTCCGACGATGCCGCCGTCTCCCTGCGCGAACAGCTCGGACAAGCCGCCGACGACCAGGAGGCGGGACGGATCGCTTTCGGAGACCATCACCTCTCCATCGCGGTCTATGCCCCGGACCGCGACACGCTCGAGCGCGCCGCCGCCCAGATCAAGCGCGTGGGCCAAGAGATCATGTCGGTGATCGTCCGCGAAAACATGGCGCTGAAAGCCACCTACTTCGCGCAATCGCCCGGCAATTTCGGCTACCGGGCGCGCAAGACGCCGATCTCCTCGATTAACTTCGCCGACTTCGCAGCCCTACATGGCAGCGTCGAGGGGCGCAGGCCTGACCAGTCGCCTTGGGGCGAGACTATCTCTGTGCTGCCCACGGTCGGCACCTCGGGCTACCGTTTCAACTTCCATGAGGCAGGCAGCCCCGGCAAGGAACCGACCGTTGGCCACACCCTCGTCCTGGGTCGGACCGGCACCGGCAAGACGCTGACCACCGCCTTCCTTGCGGCTCAGGCGCAGCGGGTCGGCGCGCGCCTGTTCTTTTTCGACAAAGATCGCGGCCTCGAAATGGCGGTCCGCGCCCTTGGCGGCCGCTATAACGAAATCCGGGCCGGTGTGCCGACAGGTCTGAACCCGCTCGCCACCGAGACCGACGAACGTGGCCGCGCTTGGCTCTCTGACTGGCTTGCGACCCTTCTCACGCGCAATGGCACACTTACGGGCGAACAGTCGCGCCATATCCAAAGCGCGGTCGGCCAGAACGCCGATGCGGGCGCGGCGCTGCAACGCTTCGCCAGTTTCGAAACCCTGTTCCAGTCGCTCGATGACGATGGCGAGCTGCAGTCCCGCGTTGCCGAATGGGCACCCGGTGGCCGCTATGGCTGGGTCTTCGACGAAACCGAGCGCGGCGCTGGCCTCAAGCTCACGGGTGACATCGTCGGGTTTGATATGACTGAGATCCTCGACATGACCACCGAGCGCATGGCGGTGCTCTCCTACATCTTCCGCCAGATCGAACGCGTGGTCGAGGATCGCCGCCCCACCATCATCGTGCTCGACGAGGCCTGGAAGCTCTTGGACGATCCGTATTTCGGGGCGCGGCTCGAAAACTGGCTGGTGACACTTCGGAAAATGAACTGCGTCGTGATCATGATGACGCAGTACCCGAGCCAGTTGCGCGACAGCCGCGTCGGTAAGACCATCGTCGAGACGGTCCCGACCCAGATCCTCTTCCCGAACGACCGCGCCACCGTCTCGGATTACGACTTCCTGCGCGTGAACGCCAAGGAGGCCGCCCTTCTCGTTCAGCCCACCATCGGCCAGCGCATCGCGCTTGTTCGCTCTGCGGGCGACAGCGTCTTCGTCGATGCCGATCTCTCCGCGCTCGGCACCCTTCTCCCCATCCTTGGCGGTGGCGCCACCGGCGAGGCCCGCGTGCCCGCCGATTGGCGCGCTAATCCCGATTTCTGGAGACATGTGATATGAATTCGAAACCCCTCCTCGCGCTTTGCGCCGCCGCGAGCCTTCTCGCCGCTTGCGAGAAATACACCGAGAAAACCTCCCCCTGCTTCGGACGCAATGGCGAGCCGCAGGTGACGCGGTCCGCTTTTTCGGTCTCGACCATGGGCGCACCGGCTCACGCAACGGCCAAAACCGACTGCACCTTCGAGCCCCTGCCCCGTCCGGAATGAGCCGTGTCGCGATCATATCCGCCGGGCTCTGCCTCGGCCTCAGCGCCCTGCCCGCGCATGCCCAAGGCGTGCCGACGCAGGACAATTCCGCGATCGGCCGCGCCATCGCGCGCGTGACGGCGCTCGCCGAGGATCTGGGCGTCCAGCAGGACAAGGATCGCACCGAGTCCACACTGGCGGACGTGCAGGCCGACCAGCTGCGCGTCCTCGAGGAGATGACCGCCGCGATCACCGGGCCCGGCTTCGATATCCGCGCGCTCGAGGGCAATGCGGATTTCGGGGTGGCGGCCGTCTATCCCAATATCGACCCGAGCCCGATGAACAGCCGCCTTTTCGGCGAGGGACGCGAGACGGTGGAGATGATGATCGTCGAAGTCGCGGGCGAGTTCGCAAGCGCCCCCGGTGTGGCCCGCGCGGGCCTCTCGGCCACCCAGTGGCGCTGCCTCTTCCAGGCGCTGATCAAACAGGAGAGCCGCTTCAACGTCGCCGCACAAAGCCCGGTCGGGGCCTATGGTCTGACCCAACTCATGCCCGGCACCGCCTCCGACCTTGGCGTCGACCGCTATGACGTAAATGACAACCTGCGCGGCGGCGCGCGTTATATCACCACGCAGCTGGGCCGCTTCGGCAATATCCCTCACGCACTCGCGGCCTATAACGCCGGACCCGGACGGGTCATCGAATATGGCGGCGTGCCGCCCTTCGCCGAGACCCAAGGTTACGTGCGCAACATCTCGAAGTTCTACAACGAATACCTGGCTGTCGTGGGCGGTGCCGACGCGCTCGGCACGCTCTCGCCCTCGGACTTTGCGCTCGCCGAATATGCCAGCATCTCCGCGGCCGGCGTCTATTACGCCGCCGACAGCTCGGCCACGACCGAACAGGTCATCAATCGTCTGCGCGCCATCATCCTGCAGATTGATGCCCAACCCAATGCCAAGGCGGCCTGGGAGCTCAACACCTACGCCAAGGCCGAGATCGGCCGCATCCTCAATCTCCGCGTCCGGCTGATGGCTGCAAACCAGCAGCGCGAGGCGGCCTATGCGCAGCACCTCGTCGTCGACCGATTGGCTGAGCGCGACTTCATGCAAATGGGAGTTCCCGAATGAGACACCTTCTCCTGACCGCCGCAGCGGTCGCTACACTCGGGTTTACCTCGCCCGCCACGGCCCAAGGCGTTCCGACTTTCGATGGATCGCAGCTTGGTCAGCTCGTGGCCCAACTCGAACACATGACCGAGGACCTGAACGTCCAGATGCAGCAGCTCGCCACCATGCGGCTGGAACTGGAAACCCAGCTGTCGCAGCTCACCAACCTCGAGGCGCAACTGACCTCGCTCATTGAAGGCAGCGGGCTCGGAGAACTCTTTGCCACGGTCGAAGAATTCCGAGCGCTGCGCGGCAAGCTGATCGCGCCCCTCAATACCGCACAATCGCTGGCAAGCGGCGATTTTCTCAGCGGCTTCAATCCCGGCGCGGAACTCTCGGCCTCGGTCGAGCGGGTTCTTTCGGGCAGTGGCTTCACCTCGGAGCGCCTCAGCACGCTTTCTGGCTCGGATGAGCCCGCCGACAACCGCATCGCCACCTCAGCCGGGGCCAGTGCCATGCTGTCGGTCGCAGCGCAAGAAAGCCATGAAGAGGCAGGCCAGAGCCTCGAACGGCTCGAGACCATGGTCGGGCTCATCGACGATCAGGACGGCCTGAAGGCTGCCGTCGATCTCAACACTCGTGTCACCGCCGAGCTTGGTATCATCCTGACCCAGATCTGGCGGCTGGAAGCCGCCCAGGGCGTGAGCGCCGGCCAGCTTGGCGTCGTCGATGCCGCCACCCTCGCGGATGAGCGCAAGTTCCGTTCGATGGCGGTGGATCCATAAGGCGCCCCATGACCCACAGCTTGAGAACTTTTCGATCTCTTGGTCTCGCGGCGCTTGTCTTGGCCGCACTTCACGGTGCCGCACTGGCCCAGACCCCGAACACCGAACCATCCGGCGACACGCCCTTCAGCTCGATGGCTATCGCGCGGGACGAGGCCGACGACTGCCGCGTCCCGAAACCGCCCGCAGACCTCGCCGAGACCGCCTATCTCCGTAATGGTTACCGCGCCATCCTGCGTATCCTGATCGCTGAAGAGGCGCTCGCCTCGGAGAGCTGCACCTGCCTGCTGGATCAGTTCGCCTG
This sequence comes from Pseudooceanicola nitratireducens, assembly GCF_900109195.1. Lineage (GTDB taxonomy): Bacteria > Pseudomonadota > Alphaproteobacteria > Rhodobacterales > Rhodobacteraceae > Pseudooceanicola > Pseudooceanicola nitratireducens. The sequence goes on from NZ_FNZG01000021.1 coordinate 5,145, forward strand.
GGATCAGGCGCTTGCCGCCCTGCCCCGGTTCCAGACCTCGGACAACCCGCGCCTGCCCTTCAACGTGCTCGAGCTCTACGCCAAGGCGGACGCGCTCGAGGCGCAAGTTGTGGAGGCCTGTGCGGAGTAAATGGGGGTCATTCGCGACATCCTTGGCCAAGTCGACGCCGCGGTGAACACCGTGGCGCAGGACGGCTTTATCTCCTCGGCGGCCTCGGTCGGTAATGTCATCTCGGCGGGCGCGACGCTCCTTGTCGTGCTCCTCGGGATCAACGCGGTCATGCAGCTCCGCCCCCTGCCCTTCGGAACCGGGTTTGCCTTCGGGATGAAAGTGGCCCTGGTCGGGATCTTCGCGCAGAGTTGGGATAATTTCAGCGTCATCTATGACATCGTCACGCGCGTGCCCGACTCCGTGGGCGCCTCGATCCTGGCGCTTACCGGCTCGGGCGACGAGGCAGGGGTCTATGAGAGCCTCGACAATATGGTCGCCCGCATCACCGCCTATGGCGATACGATCGGCGACCGCGCGGGCTGGGTCTTCGGCGCGGTTCTGGGTGCCATCTTCTTCGTCCTCTCCGCCGTCTTCGCCGCCGTCACCGCAGGGATCATCGCCTTCGCCCGCATCGTCTTCGCGCTGATGATCGTCATCGCCCCCTTCATGATCGTGACCTCGCTGTTCAAACCGACCCAGTCCCTCTTCGAGGCCTGGACCCGCGCCACCATTGGCTACGCGCTCATGCCGGTCGCCGCAGCAGGCGCCGCGGGCATCATCGTCGCCATCGCCGAAGCGATCGGGGACGCCTCCGCCGATCCGGGCGATGTCGAAACCGTCAGCCTGATCCTGCCCTTCCTCGTCATTCTGATCCTCAGCGCCGGGATCATGGCCTCGGTGCCCTACATCGCCTCCAATCTCACCGGTGTCGTCGGCATCGCGTCCAATGCCGTCGGTCTCACGGGCCTTGCGCGCCAGGGGTTCGTGAACACACGGGAGTATGGCGCGGGCGCAACCTCGCGCCTCGTCACCGGCAAGTCCCCGCATGAGCTGAACCAGATGGCCAATGCGGGTGTGGTGAAGACCGGCGAGCTGATCCGGCAAAGCCCCGGCGCGCTTCTCTCCGCCGCCAAGGCCTTCCGCAAACCCTGATGTGAAAGACGACGACTTTGAAGAAGCTTGTGACCAGTTCCTCCGCGCCTGACCGCGACGCTTTCGAGGCGGATTTCATCTACGGGCCAAGACGGCGTGAGCGTTTCGCCTGGTTCGTTGCGGCGGCAGGCGTGCTGGTTGGTGTTGCCGGCATGGTCGCGGGCGCGAGCCTCTTTCCACTCAAATCGACCGAGACCTTCGTCGTCGTGGTCGACAAGGAAACCGGAGAGATGGACCGGGTCGCCGCCGTACAGGCGCTGACGCTTTCCGAGAGCGACGCCATCATCCAGGCCAATCTCGTGGCCTATGTCGATGATCGGGAAACCTATGACCTGACCGATGGCGAGCAGCGTATCAACTCGGTGCTCAACCGTTCCGATGGCGATGCCGCCCGCACGCTGCGCGATCTCTGGTCCTCGACCAACGAAGACTACCCGATCACCGTCTATGGCCGCGACGCCAAGATCGAGGTGGTGATCAAGTCCGTGAACCAGATCGAGCGCGGCGTGGCCCAGGTCCGCTTCACCCGCACGCTGCGCCGTCCCCGCGACACCCGCACCGTCACCCG